>NZ_JWLK01000020.1 GCF_000814005.1 Ruegeria sp. ANG-S4
GCCCACCCCCCCCCCCCGCTTTCGGGATGTTCGCTTTGCCCCGCCCATGGCCCCCGCCGCCACCGACGCAGTAACGAGGGCCTGAACGCCCCCCCACCGCCGCCACCACCAGATGCAGCGAAAAAGGCGTTACCCCCGGCACCCCCCGCTTTGTTGATGGTGCCGCCGATACCGGTTCCGCCAGCGCCGCCTTTACTGGCGACCGAAGTGTTATCGGTGGCGGTGCTTCAGGCCATCGTTACGGCGTCGGTGGCGCCGGTGGCAATGGGCTGGACAACGCGAACATCCCGAATGCGGGTGGTGTGGGTGGCTCTTGGGTCGATGGGCTTCGCCCCCTGCTGTACGACGATGGCTGGGGGTTGGGGATCACCCCGCACGATTTGCCGCTGGATGCGGAGCTCACGCTTCAGGCGATCGGTGGCAGCAACTATCTCTCTGTCTATAGCCGAGTGGGCCAGGGCACAAGTCATGCGGCTCATCAGGCCAATATCGGCGGTGGGTCATGCTCCAACCGTGGCGGAACTGCCGCAGTACAGCGCGGAGGCATTGGCGCAGGGGGCGGTGGTGGTTACAACACCAACACCGGCAGAGGGGGCCCGGGGGCCGTGATTGTGGAGGTATTGGGATGAATTACTACGCAAGACTGATTAAAGGTCGCGTGACGGAAGTGTGGAACGATGGTGGCCTGAACATCACTCCGGCTGATGTGCATGTGGCTGAACTGGCCACCAAGTTTGTGCCATGCCCTGACTGGGTGATCGCTGGCGCGACCTATGACGGCAAAGAGTGGGTCAACCCTGAGCCGATCCTGCCGAC
>NZ_JWLK01000003.1 GCF_000814005.1 Ruegeria sp. ANG-S4
TCAATGGGTCCTGACCCTAGATGATCACGTCTTATCTTTCTTTTGGCACTCAAAGACTACGTCATCCCATAACTCAAATCGCTCCATGTCGGCAGGATGTATCCAAGTGCTAAGTGGTAATACCTCGCACGTTAGGCCCGCGCGTGCCATTCGGTCCACGATATCTTTTCCATATCTTCTAACGTGATCAAATTGCCCCCATCTTCTTTCTCTTTCGGCAGGGTCGGTAACGCTTGCGTCTTCATCGGTTACGGCTTCGTCGCGTGCATAGGGGACTTGAATTACCATGCATCCGTCGGGTCGCAAAATCCTGCAAAGTTCCTGATACGCGGCCTGATCATCCACAATATGTTCCATCACATGGGAACATAAAATCAGATCATAACTCTCATCAGCCTCTGGGATATCAGTAATATCACAGTGGAAATCTACGTTTGGTGCCGAATAATCGGTGGTCTTCAAGTCGATCTGCTCTTGTTTCCGAAGCCACCTTTCAATCCCAAAGTCGGGTGCAAAAAGGAGAGTCTTCAGAGGTCCAGAGCGCGTTTCAAGAAACTTCTCGAGCCAAATGACAAGGGCTTTTTGTCGCGTTGATGATCCGCAGAAAGGGCATGCTTCAGAAGGTTTGCTTTTGCTCCACGACCTCATGCACACTGGGCAATCAAAGTCATTACCTTGATATCTGATTAAATTGATCCTTCGATGCAGAGTTCTGTATACCGGCGAAAGAACAGGGAGATAGTAATACGGCGTTGCCAACGGTGTACTCCATTTCAGAATCGTTCGGTATGTCGGTCAGCAATACAATGCCCCAACTGTTAAAATGTCCTCGATACCTATGCCAAAATCCTTTTAATTTTGGAAGGGATTTGACCTATCCCCCTGAAATCAGACCATAAGGGATTGGCGACCCGTCTGAGTGCTCTGCTACCCAAGCTTCCGCTGACCTGAGCCCCTGATACGTCTCCAGTTTTTGTGTAGAGTCTGGTTGACCTGCTCCGCTGAAATGCCTTGGAATTGAGGTTAACCTGTTCTCCAACCGAGGGTAAGAGATTTCGGTAAGGCTGGGCTCTGCTCGTGCTGATCGGGTTCAATTTGAATTTTGCCCTAGTATATGCTGAACAGCTCTTGTCATGGCCGCCAGGCGAATTCTCGTCCGATCTGGAAAAATGCCAAGGGGCTCGTCGCCCGACCAACCCCGTCCTCATCGCGGACACTGTAGTTCAGGCCAGCGTTTATGATCCATTGGGATTCAAGCTCATAGCTATATACCGCGTTCAGGTCTGTCCGCTCCACGCGCGGATCGACTTCAGTGGAATCGGTGAGAATATGTGTTGCACCCAGCCCCAGACGCGAAGACGGGCCGAGGCCCCAGATATAGCCGAAATCGAGAATATACTCATCACGGAACACTTCGTCGTCCGTAATGACGATATTCCGGTCAAAGAAAATGCGAAGTTCATTTTCACCGAATTCATTCGCATATCTCAACGAACCGATCGGTTCTGTTCTACCACCATCTGTATGTGCAAAACCCAGGCTGACCGAAAAGGTGGCCCCCAGAATTTCCCGACTACGACCGATGCGAAACGAATTGAGGCGCCCGGCCAGCGACAGCTCACTCTCGGCGTCAAAAGTAATCTCGCCATTGGGCATATCATACTCAGCGCCTATTCTTCCGATAAAGCCCGAGGTGAAGTCATCCCCTGCAATCAGTTCACGCTCATCGATTTCAGTATATCCCAATGCGACGTCGAACCGCGTACGTGCTGAGACCTCCTGAGACAGCCCGAACACAACACTTTTGCTCTTACGGTCGGTTTGATCAGGATTATCTTCCTCGTATCGCTCCGCCCGTATGTCAATCGTAGCGGTCGTGACAGGTGACAGGACAAAGCCAATACCCGCGCTCCCACCAATGGTGTCACTGTTAAAAAGATCGGGGCTTGTTTGATCCACATAGTCGAGGTTTTGGGCGTTTATGCGGAAGTTGTAGCTGATCAGATCCTGGCGCCCAAAATCCATTTGGAAAACCGAGTTGAACTCTCTGCGGGTCCCATCGCCCGTCAAATCGCCGAAGTCAGAGGGTAAATCGAGCACCCCTTCATCATCGATAAAGTCGTTGAGAGATCGAAAAAGCCCGATGTCATAACTGGAAAAGTCAACGCCAAAATCAAGCCCGGCATTGGCTCCCTCCCGAGCATAGCCGAACTCGAAGATGGAATCACCAATGTCAAAATCGCTATCTTCGTTTGGCAGATCCGTCCATCGCAGAGCAGTGACCGCGTCCAAACTAAGGCTCTGGATCGGAGTCTCGCTGGAAACCCCAAAGGACAAAATCGTTGAGGAGATTGTTCCGTGGCCTTCTTCCGGAACCTCAAGCCTCAGGTTACGGCCGCTTTCAAACCTTTGCGCAATCCCCAGAGTCATCTGTGTTCCACCCGGCCCCAGCTCGACAACCTGGGCGTCAGCGCGGTTCTGCAAGTGCAGGACACCACACACAATACCGAACAATATTATCCGCAGAACGAGTTGGTATTTCACCGGCCGGCCACTTTCGCTGTTATTCAAACAGGCGCCGTTGTGGAATTACAATCACGTCGCCATCGACTAATTGCGTGTTACCGCCGGTCCCTGTGCCATCCAGCATCGCATCATAATTGAACTGATACACGTTTTCCTTTCCGGTGCTGTCCGTCCGGCGCAACATGATTCGTTTTGTAGCCGCAAATCTGGAAAATCCACCCATCTCGCCGAAAAACTGAAGAAGTGTTGTCCCGCGCACCGGTGCATGCCTGCCAGGTGATCCCGCCTCACCGATGACATAGACATCAATCGTACGCTCGGGCAGTGGCTCCCGTGGTACATTGAGCGCCCCAAGAGAGACGAAAACATTGGGTGGCGAGGCAAAGTTCGGAGCGAGAATCTCGGTGAGCTCATCGCCGACCTGTTCGACGCTCCGCCCGCCCGCACGCAGGGAACCTGCAAGCGGAACATTAATTCTACCGTCGGGACGCACCAGAACCTCGCGGTTCAGGCTTTCGTCCTCCAGTACCTCGATACGCAGCGTATCCCCTGCCTGAATACGGTAGCCTTGCGCCTGAGCCGATACTACAGCTAAGCACATGATGGTCGCAGCGACGAGCGCGAAAACAAATTTCATATTAAAGCTCTTTCAGTCTTTCCAAAGTCTAGCCTCACCTCTTGCCGGGTACTTTATAGCCACTTCCAACAATATCGACCCGCTTTTTTAACTGGGTTTCCAAGTTTTCTTCCAGCCCGTGTGAAAGTTGCTTTCATCTGAATGCCCTGAGCAGGGCGCGATTCTCCAAGGAGCGCATTTCAATCAGGACATGCTTCAGTAGAGATGTATCAGTTGCAGAACATTTATAGCGCGACAGCAGTTTCCGGATTACAAACATGTATTGTTTTTTGATCAACTCGAGGGGTAACATTCGCGCCTTCGAGTTCTAAACTACCAACTCTTTTTACCACTGATATCTGGAAAAGTTATCAAGACTTTCTCTGATCCATGAGCGAACCAACGTTGCGACATCCCAGGCTTTTACCCCCGTTGCTGATTTGTTTATCCCTGCTGCTTGCCGGGTGTGAAGACTCTGAGGAACGAGCTGAACGGCATCTTCAGTCAGCCGTTGAACTTCTGGCCGCCGGGGATACCGAGCGTGCGATAGTTGAACTGCGTAACGTTGTTAAATTCGACGTTGATCACAAAGAGGGCCGTCTGCTTCTTGCGCAAACGCTGGCCAAACAGGGGGATGTTCAGGATTCAATCAGCCAGTTTCTACGTTTGGCAGAGCAATACCCAGACTTTCTGATCGTCCGCACCGCCTTGACTCGTATGATGCTGGAGATAAACGCTTGGGAAGAGGCCGAGCATCATGGGCGGTTTGCCCGGGATCTGGCGTCCGAGGATCCTGATGTTATTTTTCTGAATGCGGTGCTGGATTATCGGGAAAGCCTGCTGACCGGAGACATGTCGGGGCTGACAAAACCCAGCGCAATCGCCCGGCAGCATGTTGCGATGTCCCCAGACAACCTGTTGGCTTGGCGACTTTTGATAGATCACGCCTTGGCCAAAGAGGACACAGCAGAAGCCTTGCGTCGGGCAAACCAGGCTTTAACGCACCTGCCTCATGTTTATGAGCTGCATCTTTCAAAACTGCATGTCTTGAGTGAACGCCGGGATGTGGGCGGGATAAGGGATGCGCTTATGGACATGATGGCGCAATTCCCTCAGGATCCTCAAGCCCGGAACATGTTGCTGTCCTGGTATCTGGAGCAGAGGGATCTTGAAGGGGCCGAGGCCTATCTGCGTGAGCTGGCAGCGGCACCAGGGGCAGCGGCAGACCAGAACCTGCAGGTTGTCAACTTCCTGAAACGGACTCGCGGAAACGAAGCAGCCAGAGCAGAAGTGGACCGTCTTGTCGCGAACGACCCGGAGGCGGTCGAGTATTTGGCGATGCGCGCCGTGCTGGATTTTGAGGACGGCGAGACAGCTTCTGCAATCTCTCGGATGAAGCAACTGCTGGACGGTGCCGAACCTTCAGAAAACACGTCCAACCTAAAGGTAAACCTGGCTAGGATGCTGGTCAGCTCGCGGCAGGTACAAGAGGCCCGATCTTGGGTTGATGGCGCTCTGACCGATACCCCTGGCCACGTTGAGGCGCTGAAAATGCGGGCCGCCTGGCAAATCGAAGACGACCTGCCGGAAGAGGCTATCCTGACCTTGCGCACCGCCCAGGCAAACGCGCCGCGCGATCCCGACATCATGGTTCTTATGGGGCAAGCCCATGAGCGTGCGGGGGCTCGTGAACTGGCCGGAGAACGCTACGCTTTGGCGGTCGAAGCCTCGGAGCGTGCTCCGAGTGAGTCTTTGCGCTATGCGACGTTTCTTCTGCAGGATGGCAGGTTCGATGTAGCAGAGACGGTGCTTGCAGATGCCCTGAAGGTCGCACCCGCACATGTCGATCTGATTGCAACCATGGCTGAAGTCCAGCTGCGCAACCAAAACTGGAACCATGTCTCGCGCCTGATCCGGCAACTCAGGGCGCAAGAGCGGCCTTCGGCCGTGGCTGCCGCCGATCAGATCGAGACTGCCTTTTTACTGCAACAGCGCCGCACCCAAGATGCCCTTGCCTTTCTGGGCGATCTGGCGGCAGCTGACGAGAACAACACCGCAGCATTGGCTGATCTGATCAACACCCTTGTTCAGAGCGACAACGCCGAACTGGCCCAGGCAATCCTGACCGAAAGGATGCAGCAAGACCCGGACAACGCCACCCTGAAGTTCTTTCGTGCCGGGCTGCATATAATCGAGGGTGAAGAAGATTTGGCGGAAGCCGGCTATCGCGGGTTGCTGTCTGAAGACCCTGCTAATTTCCGGGCATTGCGGCAGCTGAGCCGTTTGTTGGTTGCGCAAGAACGCGAAGAGGACTTGACCAAGGTAATAGACGCCGCGGTCGCCACTCAACCGGGGTCACTTTTGCCCCGGTTGCTCAAGGCCGAACAGCTTGAGCGTCTCCAGGATTTCGACGGCGCTATTGAGCTGTATGAAGGCCTTTATGCGGATGACAGCGGAAATTTGATCTTTGCAAATAACCTTGCCAGCCTGATCACAACACACCGGGATGATACAACCAGCCTGTCACGGGCCTACACGATTGCAAGGCGATTGCGCGGGTCCGACGTCCCGGCATTTCAGGATACATACGGCTGGATTGTCTTTCGGCGCGGCAATCATTCAGAGGCGCTGGACCATCTGAAGAACGCAGCTATCGGCCTGCCAAATAACCCACTGGTACATTATCATCTGGGAGAGGTGTATCTGGCTCTCGGGCGCACCGACGACGCGTACAGAGTGTTAAACAAGGCTCTGACGCTATCGGCCAACCAGACTTTTCCGCAACTGGAGAGAACCAGGGAAATCCTCAGTACCTTATCTGCGACAGAATAAGCACATGCTCATGCCTGAGATGGAAATCACCGCCGATGGCGGTCGCGGTGAAAATTCACGGAGTTGTGTTTCCAGATCCTGACCAATTTTCACTCCTGCTCTACATAATTTCAACAGCACCTAAGGCCGCCCATCAAAATCGGCGACGGTTTTGTCGGGGTTTCCCCCAAGGATAGACCTGCGCCGGATCATGCATTAAAAGTAAAGAAGCTTCCTGGTGCGAGTTGTTCGGTTTGGTTGTTGTTTGAAAGAGTGGGATGCGCGGCTATAGTCCAAACAAAGTTCTGACCGATGTGACATCGTCCGAAGGGGTTTTCTGGCTGCTTCTAATGACACTGGGCGCGGCCGCCTTCTTCTGGGACGGAATCCTGGAACTGATCGACGCATGGAAGCTGCCTGAATACAGCCACGGACCGCTGATCCCCATACTTTCCGCGTTACTGTTCCTGAGACAGTTGAAAGGCGTCAATATTGATCACGGGCCGGTCCCCGATCGCTGGCCCGGGTTTGTCCTGCTGATACTTGCTCTGATGCTGGGAATGATGGGTCGACTGATCGGGATACGCGATTTTGTTGCTTATGCGCTGATCCTCTGGGTTGGCGCCGTTTTGCTGATCAGCTTTGGCTGGCGCAGGGGAAAGCAATTCTGGCCTCCGGTGCTGCACCTAGTCTATATGCTGCCGCTGATCGGTGCCCTGTATTATGGCGTTTCCACATGGTTACAGCTGATCTCATCCAAATTGGGTGTCTATTTTCTGGATATTCTACGCGTACCGGTGTTTCTTGACGGCAATATCATTGATCTGGGGGTGTATCGTTTGCATGTGGCAGAAGCCTGCTCGGGTCTGCGTTATCTCTTCCCGATCCTCAGCTTCTCCTACATTTTTGCGGTCCTTTATAAAGGCCCCACATGGCACAAGGCGGTGCTGCTGCTTTCGGCTGTCCCAATCACCATAGTCATGAATTCAATCCGTATAGCCGCTGCGGGGCTTATCGTGAATTTCTACGGGATCGGCTATATTGAAGGGTTTTCACACTTCTTCGAAGGATGGGTGATCTTCATCTGCTGTATAACCGTTCTTTTTGCAATCGCCTGGATTCTGATGCGGTTGCGTAATGAATACTCAAACTTGACCGAAGCGCTGGACCTGGAAACCGAAGGATTATGGACGCAAGCCAAACGTATCAGGCTGGTCACGCCATCAATTGCGTTGATCAGTGGAACCATCCTAGTGGTGAGCCTCAGCGTCTTTTGGCAAATTATACCTGAACGCGAAGCTCCGACTGCGAATCGCTACCCATTCGCGCTGTTCCCCAAGAGGGTCGATGCATGGCAGGTCGGCCGCTCCCGGGCGCTGGAGCCCGAGGTCGAACGCATATTGGCCGCTGATGACTATCTTCAGGTGACATTGTCCAGGCCGGACACCGTGGCGCCAGTAGACCTCTTCATGGCTTGGTACAAGGATCAGCACACAGGCGGTGTCCACTCGCCCGAGGTCTGTCTGCCGGGTGCGGGATGGGAAATCGCCTGGTTGGAACGCATAGAATTATCTAATGGCACCGCAAGCTTTCCAGCCAATCGTGCAGTCATACAAAAGGGGCTAGACCGAATGCTGGTCTATTATTGGTATGAACAGCAGGGGACACGCGTGGCATCCGGGTTCACGGCCAGGCTTCTGTTGACGCTGGGCAAGATAACCAATGGCCGTACAGACAGCGCAATTGTTCGCCTTATCACTCCGATCATGCAGGGCGAGAGCGAAGCCGCAGCAGAAGAACGGCTGTTGGATAGCTTTCGCGCCACCGAAGGACAACTGAAACGATTTGTCTCAGGGATATAAGACCTTGCAAATTAAAACACGGCTGGGAGCATTGAGGTTAACACGATAGACATGAACTCGCAGCCATTTGCGTGCCAGCCACAATTGAACGGTATGCCGCGCGAAACCAAAGCTAATTACGATTAAACAAATCACTATCAGGAATTCACTACATGTCACAGCCTGTAATCCAGATGGACCCCGAAACGCTAAGTCTGTCGACCGAGAGCGCAAAAGCGGCTGCACAACCGTACGCCGAAGCATATCAGAGTGCCCAGCCTTACGCACATGGGTGCATTGATAACTTCTTGCCACCTGAAATTCTGGAACGCGTGCGCAAGGAACTTGAGGACTTGCCCGAACCTGAATCAAGTTTTGACCGTGCTCAGGAGCGTCTTAAAACCAGCTATTCACCGGAACGCCTGCTGCCATACACACGCAATCTGTTCTACGTCCTGAACTCTCGGCCTTTCATATTGTTCTTGGAGAAACTGACAGGAATAGAAGGCCTGATTCCGGATCCGTATTTCATGGGCGGGGGAATTCATAAGGTCGCCAATGGCGGACATCTGGATATTCATGCCGACTTCAATCACCATGGCAAGCTCAACCTAGAGCGTCGCCTCAACGTACTCATCTACCTGAACCAGGACTGGAAAGAAGAGTGGGGCGGGCAGTTCGAAATCTGGAGCACGGACATGACAGAGAAAGTCAACGCGTATGTGCCCATCTTTAATCGCATGTGCTGCTTCAGCACCGGTTCCGACACATGGCACGGCAACCCCGAGCCGGTGAACAATCCCAACGGTGACCCGCGCATGTCGATCGCGCTCTATTATTTTACCGCGACGTGGGACGACACACGTAAAGGTCACACAACATTGTTCAAACCACGTCCGGGCACCGCTGATCAATTTGACAAGAAAATTGCCCGCCGGCAGTTCATGGGCAACGTTTTGCCCCCATTCATATACCGGCGTGTTGTCAAATTGCTATCAAAGGTTGGCTATTTCTAGAGACAAGTCTCGAACCAGAAGCTAGCTGCGTTTTCCAACCGATGAAACTAGACCCTTGTCGCGATCAAAGCTCATCATAAGCGCAATACGCACGCCAGCCAATCAAAGAAGCCTAAAGCAGAAAGTCATGTTGTCCGGCCTTCTTTCTGGGGCAACGTTTATATTTGTATCCGCGCTCAGACTAATATCCACAATTATTTTGACCCGGATTTTGGCACCGGACATATTCGGGACCTTCGCAGTTCTCCTTTCTATTCTGTTTGTTCTGACCATGTTTTCCGACCTCGGTATAAGGTCACTCATTCTAACCCGTGAAGAATCCGGGCTGGATGTTGACTTTCTGCGGTCTTGCTGGACGCTACAAATCCTGCGCGGCGGTCTGCTTGGCATCATTATCTTGATCATTGCAGGGATAATTATCTTACTGCAAAATACCGGAATACTTCTAGAGACCAGTGGTTACGCTGACCCGGTTCTTCCGGCAACGATTGGCCTCTCTGCCTTAAGCTTTCTCATTCTTGGCTTCGAAATCCCCAATAAATACATCTATGAACGTGAGATGAATTTCGGGATACTGTCTGTCAAAGAGGTAATATTAGCCATTTTCTCTTTGGTCGTGGTTGTTTCGCTTGCTTTATATTTGAAGAACATCTGGGCCCTGGTGTTTGCCTCCATAATATCTGCAGCAATACAAGTGTTTCTTAGTCTCGTGATGTTTCGCGGCCCCGCGATGCAACTGACCTGGCATAAAGAACATATAAGGGTGATCTTTCTGCGCGCCCGCTGGATCATCAGCCATTCTGCCCTGACGGCGATAACGAACGTTGCAGACAGGCTGATAATAGGTGTCTTTGTTTCGGCTAGTGATTTTGGATACTACCATATAGCCAGGCAGTTGATTGACATGCCGACCTTGCTCCTAAACAAAATCCATTCTCAGGTCGGGCTACAACTGTTCTCGGAAATCCACAAGCATGAGACCCTGGATCACTTTCGGGCGGATTACTACAAGTACCGTCAGTTTTTCGACACAGCGTCAATGATCGGCTGCGGCATGCTGTTTGTCCTGGCGCCTTTGCTCATTGAAATCGTGTATGATGCCCGTTACGAACCTGTGGCACATATTCTCCAAGTTTTGGCCCTTGGCTTGCCGTTAAGTGGTTTTGTCGTTTTGAGAGAAGCGTTTAGCGCGCAGCGCAGGTTTAAAAAGATGACCGTTCTGAGCATTGTTCAGGCAGCCTCTGTCTGGGTGGGATTACTTCTGGCGCTGCCCGTTTTGCACTCCACGCAGGCTGCGTTTTGGGTCGTATCTCTGCATCGGACTCCAGAAATATTGCTTCTACTGATCATGGGGCGTCAAGAAAAATGGGTATTGTGGAAGAAGGAGTTTCGCTATGTTCCTCTGATTTTTGCAGGTATGGGAATAGGATGGTTGATGGACGTTGTAGCTCGAAATCTTCTTTCAATATTCTAAGCTATTCAGCACGCCGAGGTTTTTGACAATGAGAATTGGAATGCTCACCCCATCCTGGCCAGGTGGAGAAACTGCAAACGGAATTACGACTTCAATTTTCAATCTGGAGAAAGGTCTGTCAAAGACCGGGCATGAGGGTGTCATCCTTACGGGTAGCATTACTTCACCAAGCGAAACCCGAATTATCCCGCTTCCTCAGTTTCGCAAATGGACGGCAATAGAAAAGGCAAACTGGATGCTTGGCCGGGATATTGCAACAGTGCCCATAACAGCAAACGCCATCTTGACCGCAGCCAAAGAAGCAATTGATCGATTTGGAATAGAGGTTTTATTGGTTGAAGAAACTCACGGTTTTGCCCAATTCCTTTCGCCGCATTTGAAAGTTCCGGTCGTTGTGGTATTGCATGGCCCTTGGTTTTTACTTGAAGAACACGTACCAAAGAACTCGCTTATCAGAATAGATTCAGGTCGATCAAAAAGAGAAGGCAAAGGATTAGAGTGCTGTGCTGGCATTATTGGCCCTTCGAAAAGTGTGATCGACAAAACGCGCCAAAAATACCGAGTCGAAAATATTCCGACAACCGTCATCCCTAATAGCATACAGTCCGTACCCGAATTATCTTACGACGATCTTACACCGAAAGAGACCAAGAGTATTTTGTACGTAGGGCGTTTCGATTCGATTAAAGGTGGCGATGTGATACTGCGCGCCTTTGATCGGTTGGTTTCGCTGGGGCAAGATGCTTTTCTCACCTTCGTCGGGCCGGATCAGGGAGTGCGGGGCGCTCAAGGTGAAAGTGTAAGCCTAGAGGACTTTTGCCAGAGACTGTCCGTTGATGCTCGAAGTCGGATTGTGATCACGGGATCGATTAGTAAATCCGAAGTGCAAAACCTGCGATACACGCATGCTGTGACCGTGGTTTCTTCAAGATATGAAACCTTTCCATATGCAGTCCTAGAAGCCATGGCCGTTGGTTCTGCAACAATAGCGTCAAGCGTAGGCGGTATCCCGGAACTCATGAAAGATGGAGTTACGGGTCGCTTCTTTGCAAACGAAGATGTCGACGCACTCGCGGACATCCTGAATGAATTGTTGAACGATTTGGACCTTTGCAAACAGCTTGGCCATGCCGCGCGCGCGCGGGCTATAGACGCATTCAATCCGGAAATCACCGCTCAGAAACTGGTTCGTTTTCTGGAACAGGACGTTTTGAAAGCCTGATACGGCGCGTGATTGCGCTAGGGCGTTTTCGACACGGACTGGACGATCCGATGCAATTCCCGTGAAATGGCTTCGTCAGAAAACTTTTCCCGGGCATCCGTCCGCGCGCGGTCGGACATCGCATCGCGCAGTGTTTCGGACTCCCACAACCTCTTTATGGCCGCCTGCATGGCCCCGACGTTAAACGGCTCCACCAATATGCCGTTTTGCTCATGCTCGATATATCCGTCAGTGCCGGGAGAGCTGGTTGCAACAACTGGAACTCCCAGCCGCATTCCGTTCAGAAACGTCACTTGTCCCGATGCGCTTTCCAGATTCGAAATTGGTGTGACCGAGAGCCTGCAGGATGCCAGAAGTTCCAGACATTTTTCCTGAGTCAGTCCACTCAGGAATTCGACATTCGAAGTTTTGGGCAATTCCTTAACAATGCTCGGCTTGCTCACGATCACGGTGCGTATGCCCAGATTGTCCACAGCCTTGATGAGGGTATCAAAGTCTCTTCCGGCGGATCCCATCGACAGGATATAAGGAGAATCCTTATCCTCGTCGCGTTGGAGGTCAATTTCTCCGCGCTGCAACGGGATGAATACCACGCGATCTTCCGGTACCCCAAGGACCTCCGCATAGCTGGAAATTTCGGTGGGCGAATGCACGACGTAAGTGTTTATCTGTTCGGAAAACAGCCGAAGCAGCCGTTTTTTGACACCTTTCGGAAGCGCCCCGAGATTGAAATTGTAAGCGATGATCTTCGGGCGTCCTGCCGAACTGAATGTCAGCCTCTTCAAAACCGCCGCGCAAAGGGCCAGCTGGGGGAAACAAGTGATGATCCCGTCCGGTCGGTCTATAAAGGCACTACGGACATGCAGCAGATGACTTTTCCACTCCCCCAGGCTGGTCAATTGAGACCGGCGATGGTGCCAGTCCCCGGGTTTTTGCGCCGGGGCGACCTTCTTGAACTCTATAGTGTCATCCGAGATAAAATCATCCAGCCAAACATCGTCCTGACCATCAAAGAACCCCGCAGCAACGACCCAAGTTTTGGACATAATCCAGCGCACCTATAAAAAACTAATACAGCTTGACCATAGTCTGTCGTTTGTCCGGTCGTGCCAATACATGATCTTTCCAAAAAGCGACGCTGTGGCACCGAGAACGCTTCACCCAACGCGATACCCAAAGATTCGGCCCGCAAACCACTTGGAAGCGGAGCCGATGCCTCAGCCGTCGCACCCATTTTGACTAGGACGTCCGCGTTCCTCCGGCACCACAATCCGGGCGCGCTTAAAGGCTAATCATACTGCAGCGGCCCAAGGTTATGCATTGGTTTCAAGTCATTCGGATTGGTTTGCCAATTTCTAGGCAGCTTTATTGATGAACTGCTGATTCTTTGGCAAAAAGGTCAGAGATTGATACCGAAATCCTTGCGCAGGGTCATCGTAGGGCTTTGTTATTTAATATAAAAATGATCCTCAAACAAATCGAGACCTTCTGTTCATTGCAGAATTCTGTCAATTGAATCTGTCGGACAACGTTCCCTGAACCTTGAGGAAAGCGCATCAAAGGGCCACATGGCCGAAGCAGTTCAACCCTTGATTGATGCACTCAGAGTGACAGTAAACAATCACGGGTGCGTAGCCCAATTGTAGCGCAATTGAGGCAGAAATTTGTCACTTCCGTAAAATTGTCTCTTTGTACTCGCACCGGATGATGTATAAGCTTCGAGATAACGGTAGAGCGTGGGGCGTCGTTTATAGGTCTTGCTTGTTTTATCGAGTCGGAGGGCACGTATTCCGCCCTTTAATAGTGTAGTGTAATGGTGAACCCATATTATAGTTTTGGGTTTAAAGGTAAAAATGTCTATTCAAGATGCGCATATAAGCACGAAGACCAAACCGTTTCGTTCTGTCTTTCGTACAAGTAGCCCTCCAATCAACCCAGCTCTGCTATATAAAAAGGTCTTTAAGCGCCTTTTGGATATAGCGATGGTTTTGGTGACATCGCCGATCGTTCTGCCGCTTATTGCCTTGCTTGCGGTTATGGTCGCACTGGATGGGGCCAACCCGTTTTATTGTCAGCGGCGCGTCGGTCGGAATGGCCGAATTTTCACCATGTGGAAGCTGCGTACGATGGTTCCGAATGCAAAAGCATTGCTGGATGAATATCTGGCTCAGAACATCCTGGCCCGACTAGAATGGGAACAGACCCAAAAGCTCAAGGATGATCCTCGGATCACTCCATTTGGCCAAATCCTGCGCAAAACGTCACTGGATGAGTTGCCCCAGCTCTGGAACGTTCTGATGGGCGAAATGAGCTTGGTTGGACCGCGCCCGATGATGCCCGAGCAGCAGAATCTTTATCCTGGTAAGGCCTATTTCTCACTGCGGCCTGGCTTGACCGGCTTGTGGCAGGTGTCAGAGCGGAACGCCAGCACATTTGCAAGCCGCGCTGATTTCGACACGTCCTATGCAGAAGATCTGACTTTTAAAACAGATGTCAGCATTCTTTATGCAACGGTAGGTGTTGTCGTTCGGGCAACCGGGTACTGACCGCGCACGAGCTTCACTCGCTCAAGACCGGTCTTCTCAAAATGAGCCATCGGCAAAAGCTGCTTTCCCAGTTTGCTGTGCCGTTATAAAGGCGGTGTGGCAGCCATCTCTATTCCAAGCCAGAATAAAACTCGGCTTAATGGTGAACATGTCGCCAGATTGTCTACATACCGGAAACGCCCCACGCGTTGGGATCCGAGATACCTTTGAGCCCTCCTGATTCACAGCACACACCCCGTAAAGTGATTGAAAATCCGAACCAGCGCAGGGATGATTGTGCAAATATAAGGGGCTGCAACACCTCGTCTTCGTACGGTTTCGTTTGGCAATCCCAACTATGCCACCTAAACTCAAACCGGTTTATTAATGGATGGTTCTACAGTGAATATTTCTGCCAGGGACGGCGACATCGCAATCGTTGGCATGGCTGCGCATTTGCCTGGCGCGTCTTCGATTGACACCTATTGGTGCAATCTGCGTGCAGGGGTGGAATCTATTCGCCAACTCAGTGGGGAGCAGCTTCTTGCGAATGGCGAAGCTCCGCATCTGCTTGAGCGGCCTGACTATGTGCCGTTTGCGGCCCCCTTGGACAGATTTGAGGAATTCGATGCCGAGTTCTTTGGCTTGTCTCCAAAAGAAGCCGCCATCATGGACCCGCAACATCGTCAATTCCTTGAAGTCGCCTGGGAAGCGCTGGAAAATGCGGGCTATCCGCCGGAGAGTTTTCCCGGACCCATCGGGGTATTCGCCGGATGCGGCATGGGCAGCTATTTCTATTTCAACGTCTGTTCAAACCGGGATCTGGTTGATGCCGTGGGTATGTTCCTGCTGCGCCATACCGGCAATGACAAGGACTTTCTGTCGACCCGGCTGAGCCATATCCTCGACCTCAAGGGGCCGAGCGTGAATGTGCAAACGGCGTGCTCGACCTCATTGGTTGCAGCTCATTACGCGACACAGGCGTTGTTGACCGGTGAGTGCGATATGGCGATCGCTGGGGGTGTCACGATCGAACTCCCTCATAATAGGGGTTATGTTTACAAAGAAGGTGAGGTGCTCTCGCCAGACGGCCATTGCCACGCCTTCGATCACCGCGCGCAAGGTACGGTGTTTGGCTCAGGCGCGGGCGCTGTCATCCTGCGTCGTCTGTCTGATGCCATTGAGGATGGCGACCATATCTGGGGTGTGATCCGGGGCACCGCCATCAACAATGACGGCGCGGCCAAGGCCGGGTATCTGGCGCCATCCGTTGATGGTCAGGCTGCCGCGATTTCCGAGGCCCATGTTATGGCCGACGTGAGCCCCGATACGGTGGATTATATCGAATGCCACGGCACCGGTACCTATCTTGGAGACCCGATCGAAGTGGCCGCGCTGACGCAGGCGTTTTCGGAAACCACACAAGAGACCGGCTTTTGCCGACTGGGCTCGGTCAAAACCAATATCGGCCATCTGGATACAGCAGCCGGTGTTGCGAGCCTGATCAAAACCTCACTGGCTTTGCACCACAAGCAGATCCCGCCCAGCCTTGGATTTGAAAAGCCCAACCCGGCGATCGATTTCGAGAACAGCCCGTTCCGGGTGAATGACACTCTGACCGATTGGGTCTCGCACAAGGGGCCGCGCCGCGCCGGGGTCAATTCTCTGGGTGTTGGCGGAACCAATGCACATGCCATTCTGGAGGAAGCGCCCGAGCGGGCTGCATCTGAGCCGTCAGATTGGCCGTTTCAAATCCTCACGGTTTCGGCGCGGGGCAAAAAGGCGCTGGATGCCAACAGCGCGGCGCTGGCCGAGCATCTGCGCGCCAATTCTAATCAGGATTTGGCCGATGTCGCCTGGACGTTGAAAAACGGGCGCCGCGGGTTTGAAAAGCGGCGTGTGATTGTCGCTGAAACCCATGAGGAAGCCGCCGCGATCCTTGAGGAAAACGATCCGCGCAGGGTGTTCACGCATTCGGTGATCTCGGAAACTCCCGAGCATGTGTTCATGTTCCCCGGTGGCGGGGCACAATATGCGGGTATGGCGCGGGATCTCTATGAAACCGAACCGGTCTTTGCCGAATGGATGGATCGGGGTCTGGATATCCTGCAAGCCAAGCTCGACTATGATATCCGCGCGATCTGGCTGCCTGAGCCGGGGCAGGAAGAGGCCGCAGGTGAACGGTTGAAGACCCCCTCAGTGCAGCTACCACTGATAATGATCACCGAATATGCGCTGGCGCAGCTCTGGATGGGATGGGGCGTTCAGCCCACCGCTCTGGTCGGTCATTCGATGGGCGAAAACACCGCCGCTTGCGTGGCGGGCGTGATGTCGTTTGAGGATTGCATCGGTCTGGTGCATCTGCGCGGGCGTCTGTTTGACACGGTGCCCGCTGGCGGCATGCTGAGTGTCCCCCTGCCCGCCGACGATCTGAGACCGCTGCTAGGAGACGCGCTTGATCTGGGTGCCGTCAACGCCCCCAGCCTGAGCGTCGCAACCGGACCGCAGGCGGCACTGGACGATCTGGAGGAACGCCTGCGCAATCAAGGTGTCGATTGTCAGCGCATCCCGATTGATATCGCCGCGCATTCGCGGATGCTGGAGCCGATCCTGCAGGAATTCGGCGATTATCTGCGCTCGATTGACCTGCAGGCGCCACAGATCCCCTTCCCCTCGAACCGCAGCGGCGACTGGATCACCGAGGCTGATGCCACGAATCCGGACTACTGGGTCGGCCATCTGCGCAACACTGTTCATTTCGCCGATTGCATCACCACACTGGCCGAAAACCCCGAGCGCATCTTCATCGAAGTTGGTCCCGGCAAAGCGCTGGCTTCGCTGACCGGGCAGCATGACAAGGTGGACGCCAATCAAGTGATCAGCAGCCTGCGGCATCCGAATGATGACGTGGCTGACGATGCTTATTTCATGGCCATGCTGGGCCGTATCTGGGCCTTGGGCGGCACGTTTGACTGGGAACAGATCTGGGGCGAGGCGCGTCGTAACCGGGTGCCTCTGCCTACCTATGCTTTCCAGCGCTCGCCCTATTTCATCGAACCCGGTAAGACACAGGTGGAGACGGCCAGCCAATGGCTGATGCGCACCGAAGATACCGCCGATTGGGGCTATCGCGTCGCCTGGACGCCGAAATACGCGGCCTGCGATGTCGATGTCACCGGAGACCTGTCGGAGGCGGCACAGGAAAGCTGGCTGATCTTTGCGGATGAGGCCGGGCTTTGCAACAAGCTGACCGAGCGTCTGAAACAGGCCGGTCATAAGGTGGTGACGGTCACGCCCGGCGATGCCTTTGCACGCATCAGCGAGGATCACTATCAACTGGCCCCTGAACGCGGGCGCGAAAGCTATGATGCGCTGATCCGCGATCTGGTCGCGCAGGAACGTATCCCAACCCGGATCGTACATGGCTGGCTGCTGACCCAGGCCGAGACCTTCCGCCCCGGCGGCAGCTTCTTCCACCGCAATCTGGAACAGGGCTTTTACAGCCTGTTCTTCCTGGCGCAGGCCATCGGGGATGAAGATCTGCCGATGCCTCTGCATCTCCATGTCCTCAGCTCGGGCGCGTTGCAGGTCCGGGATGAGGCCTTGCCCTACCCGGAAAAAGCAACCGTGACCGGCCCGACCCGCGTTATCCCGCGCGAATTCCCCGGCCTCACCTGTGCGCTGCTGGATATCGACCTGCCGCAAAGCTCGGGCAAACGCCGCGCGCCTGCCCTGCCCGACGGCCTGACCGATCAGGTGCTCGAAGACCTGATAGCCCCGCCTGCCTCGTTCACGGCGGCGATTCGCGCGGGCAAACGGTTTGAACAGGGATACCGCCCGCAGGCCCTGGCAGAGCCGTCTCTGGATGACCTGCCATTGCGCGATGGCGGTACTTATCTGATCACCGGGGGTTTTGGCGGCATTGGCCTGACACTGGCCGAGGCGCTGATTACCAAAGTGAATGCCAATATTGTCCTGCTTGCACGCGGAGACCTGCCGCCGCGTGATCAGTGGGAAAACGTCCTGAACAACTCGGCCCCGCAAGACAGAACGGCCCGCCGCATCCGCGCCATTGAAAAGCTTGAAGCTGCAGGCGGTAAGGTCCTGCCGATGTCGGTCGATGTCAGCAACGTTGAGGAGATGCGCCAATGCGTTGAAAGCGCGACACAGGAATTCGGCCAGATCAACGGTGTGATCCATGCGGCTGGCCTGATCGACGATGCGCCGATCATGACCAAGACCATGATGGAGATCGAGGACGTCTTTACGCCCAAAATTCACGGTACGCAGGTCATCAACCAGATTTTCTCCGACGGATCGCTGGATTGGCTGGTTCTGTTCTCGTCTACCTCGACGGCAACAGCCCCTGTGGGTCAGGTCGATTATGTGGCCGCCAATGACTATCTGAATGCTTATGCCCGTGCCCGCGCCGGTGACAAAACGCAGGTTCTGTCGGTCAATTGGGGCATCTGGGCTGATGTTGGCATGGCCGCCGACGCGATGGAGGCCCGGACCGGATCCGCTGAGCCCGCGCCCGTCACTTCGGCAGATGTGCCAATGCTGGATCAGGCAACATTCGATGACACCGGAAACCGCCTGCTCTGTGCGACCTATAACGCCCATGATCGATGGTTCCTTAACGATCACCGGACCAAGGCCGGTCACGCTCTGGTGCCCGGCACCGGCTATCTGGAACTGGCGTCTGAGGCGCTGCGGGTACAGGGCGAAACCGGCCCGTTTGAAATCCGTGATCTGTATTTCCTGCGCCCCCTTGCGGTGTCGGACAATGAAGATCAGCAGATCCGCCTGCGCTTGCCACGCAGCGATGTCGGCTATGATCTGACGGTTGAGAGCGGATCGGATGACACGTTCGAACTGAACACACAGGCCAGCCTGTCGCTGCTTCCACTGATCGCACCCGCACCGCTGGATATGGCGGCCATCGCCAGCCGTTGTGGCCCGGCCCATCAGGCCGAAGGCGCAGGGCGCTTGCGGTCCCTGCAGGAGGCGCATCTGAATTTCGGCCCGCGCTGGCGGGTGCTGACCTCGACCGCGCTGGGGCAGGATGAAGGTCTCGCTCATCTGGCCCTGCCCGAGGGCCTGCAGTCGGATATCGAGGCAGGCTATCACCTGCACCCTGCCCTGATGGATCTGGCGACGGGATGGGCGATGGAGTTGATCGCTGGATATCAGGCTTCTCACCTGTGGGTGCCGGTCTCGTACCGGTCCGTGCGTGTATATGCTCCGCTGCCGGCGCAGATCGTCAGTTGGGTCCGCAATGCTGACGACAACCGTGCTGAAGGCGAAACTGCCAGTTTCGATGTCACCATCGCCGCACCCGACGGTACGGTCTGCATCGAGGTCGAAGGCTTCTCGATCCGCCGGATGGAGAATGCGGTGGACTTCGCCTTTACCGAAACCACTCCGGCGGTCACCTCCGAGGTGGACACGCCGCCACCCCTGTCCCCGGCCGAGGAACGTCTGCGGCACAACCTGTCACAGGGCATTCCGGCATCGGAAGGGCCTGCTTTGTTCTTCAAGGCGCTAACCAGCGGACAATCGCAGATCATCCTGTCCTCGCTTGATCTGGAGGGGCTGATTGCACAGGCTGCCGACAGCGGAGCCTCCACCGAAAGCTCGGATCAGAAATTCCAGCGGCCCGAACTGGATTCTGACTATGTCGCACCTGAAAACGATATCGAACGCCGTCTTGCCGGGTTCTGGCAGGAGCTTCTGGGCGTGGATGAAATTGGCGTCGAAGACAGTTTCTTCGATCTGGGCGGTCACTCCCTGATCGCTGTCCGGCTGTTCGCGCAGATCCGTAAAGCCTATAACGTGGACTTCCCGATTTCGGTTCTGTTCGAGGCTCCGACCATCCGCAAATGCGCCGATCTCATCGCTGCCAGAGGCGTGCCGAAAGACGGCGGGGAAGATACCCCTGCCGAGTCGGCACCGTCCACACCGGAACGTCGCTTTACCCATCTGGTGCCGATGCATTCCGGCGAAGGCGGGCCCAAGACACCCTTCTTCCTGGTGGCGGGCATGTTTGGCAACGTGCTGAACCTGCGCCATCTGGCACATCTGGTCGGGACCAACCGGCCATTCTACGGCCTGCAGGCCCGCGGTCTTTATGGGGATGAGGAACCGCATCGTGATCTGCGCGAGGCGGCCAAGGATTACATCGCTGAAATGCGGCGGGTTCAACCCACTGGGCCCTACATGCTCGGCGGATTCTCGGGCGGCGGGATTACGGCTTATGAAATTGCGCGCCAACTGACCGAAGCTGGCGAGGAAATCGCCGCGCTTGTGATGTTGGACACGCCGCTGCCGGTACGCCATCCGCTCAGCAAAGCGGATCGCTTGAAGATCCAGTTCCAGGAGATGCGCAGCAAAGGTGCCAGGTACCCGATTCAATGGGCCAAGAACCGGATCGCATGGGAAATTCAAAAACGTCAGCCCAAGGAAGAAACGTCCGAAACCGGGCAGCAATTCCACGACACCGAGATCGAGGCCGCCTTCATGGAAAGCGTCAACAGCTATCCCTTGCACCCATGGGACGGGCCTCTGACCCTTTTCCGCCCGCCTTTGGTCGGGAAATGGGAGCTTGGACTGGGCAAGCTGGTGCATCACGAGCGCTATTATTTGACCCATGACAATGACTGGACGCCCTGGGCCCCTAATATCGAAGTATTCGAAGTGCCCGGAGATCATGACTCGATGGTTCTTGAGCCAAATGTGCGGGTGCTGGCGGCCCAGATGAAATCCTGTCTGGAAAACGCAGAGCGCCAGATTGCACGGCCACATCCCATGATACAGGAAGCGGCGGAATAGCCATGTCTGAGCCCAAACTTCTGACGGTCATCCTGAACTACAAGACGCCGGACATGACCTTGCGCTCGATCGAGGCCGCAAGGCAGGCTATGGACGGCATCGCCGGAGAGATCATCGTTGTGGACAATGACTCACGGGATGGTTCTTTCGACGCCATTTCAGCGCATGTTCAGGATCAGGGCTGGGATGAAAACAACCATGTTCGGGTCATCCAGTCGGGCCATAATGGCGGGTTTGGCGCGGGCAACAACGTGGGCATCCGGGCAGGTCTGTCGGATGGCACGCAGCCAAACTATGTCTACATCCTGAACTCCGACGCCTTTCCGGCCGAGAATGCAATCCGGTTGCTGCTGGAACATCTGGAAACCGCACCCGAGGCGGGCTTTGCCGGCAGCTATATCTATGGCGACGACGGTGACCCGCACCTGACCAGCTTTCGTTTCCCTTCGATTGCAAGTGAATTTGAAAGCGGTATCAACTTTGGCCCTGTTACACGGCTGTTCAAAAACCGGATCGTGCCTATTCCCATCCCGTCCGAAACCCGCCCGGTCGACTGGCTGGCCGGGGCCAGCCTGCTTATGCGGCAGCGCGTACTGGATGAAATCGGCCTGTTTGACGAGCGGTTCTTTCTGTATTTCGAGGAAACCGATCTGTGCCGCCGGGCCACCCTGGCCGGATACCGGACCGACTATGTGCGCCCCAGCGAGGTTATGCATATCGGCTCCGTTTCAACCGGCATGAAAACATGGCAGCGCGTGCCAACTTATTGGTTTGATTCCCGCCTGCATTATTTCGTCAAAAACCACGGAGCGTTTTATGCCGCCTGCGCCACGTGCGTGCATTTGATAGGTGGCTTTCTGCATTGGCTGCGTTGCCTGATCACGCGCAAGCGCAGCGGTGTTCCCCCCCATTTTTTGCGTACCTTGGCCTGGCATGACCTGACTGCCTGCATGCGCGCGATTTTTCGCAACCGCAAGCAGGACAATTTGCCCAAGCCTGTTATTGGAGAGTAACGATGTCGTTCAGCACATTTCTTGCCGGCCATGAATCCCTTGTCATTCAATGCGGGGAAATGCTGTTGGAGGAGGGGCACAGCATTCAGGGCGTTGCCACTCGCAACAAGGATGTCGAGACATGGGCCAAATCGCATGAACTGCCCCTCCATGCGCCCGGTCGGGACTTGCCGGACCGGATCGAAGGGGTGTCATTTGATTGGCTGCTCAGCATCGCCAATCTGGACCTGTTGCCGCAGACTTTGCTGGACAAGGCCGAAAAGGGTGCTGTCAATTTTCACGACGGTCCCCTGCCCCGCTATGCCGGTCTGAATGCCCCGGTCTGGGCGATTCTGAATGGTGAGGCACAGCACGGGATTACCTGGCATATGATTTCGGGTGGGGTGGATGAAGGCGGCATCGTTGCCCAGAACCTGTTCGACATCAGCAGTACCGAAACCGCTCTGACCCTGAACACCAAATGCTATGCAGCAGCCATCGACAGTTTTGGCGATGTGATCCGGGCGCTGGAGGCGGATCAGCCCCCTGCCCCACAGGACCTGTCGCAGCGCAGTTATTTCGCCAAGAACGACCGCCCCGAGGCCGCGGCCCGGCTGGATTTCGCAAAACCGGCGCATGAACTGGTCGCACTGGTCCGGGCGCTGGATCATGGGGATTATTGGAACCCGCTCTGCCGACCAAAGGTTGAGCGCGATGGGCAGATCTGGCTGGTCGGCGCGGCCAAGGTGAGCGATCAGCAATCCGATGCCGCCCCCGGCACCATTCTTGCCAGCAGCCCCGAGAGTGTGACCATTGCTACCGGTGAGGGTGCGATCGAGATCGGCGATCTGCGCAACGGTCTGGGTGCGCCTGTACCGACCGATGGCATTTTGAACGGCGGCAGCGCCCTGCCCTCGCTGGCTGCGGAACAGGCGGCTTCGATTGGTCGGGCCATCGCTGACGCGCTTCCAGCCGAGCCGGAATGGCGCGCCCATCTTGAGGCGCTGCAATCCGTTGAAATTCCCCTGATCAACGCATCGGCACCTTCCGGCGCACCACGATCGCAGCCATTGCATATGCCGGCGGGCCTTGCCGGCGCCACAGCCAAGGCGGCATTGGCCGCCCTCATGGCACGTCTCGGGGATGCCTTCACCCTTGACCTGGCACTGCGTCTGAACGAGTCGACGTCGCCCTACCTCAACAGCTGGGTTCCGGTGCGCTTTGACGCCGAACAGACGTTTTCGAACGCGCAGGAGAGTTTTGCTCAGACCATCGCGCAGGCCCATGAGCTGGGTCCGTTTGCTGCTGACCTCCCCGCACGCCTGCCCGGTGCGGCACCCTTGCAAACACCTGTGGTCGGTCTGTCCGATGACGTATCAGCCGGGCTGATCCCGGGCACAAGCCTGACGCTGGCCACCTCCGGCGAGCAGGCGGTATTGTTTGCCGACAGCGGACATATTTCCGAGGCCGCTCTGCACCTCTTTGCTGCACGGATCGAAAGCCTGCTCGTCTCTCTTTCCGACCCGGCCACAATGGGCCTGCCTGTTGCAGAGCTTTCCATTCTGCCCGAGACGGAACGCGCGCAGATCCTGCAGGACTGGAACAACACGGTCATCGCCTATGACGAAATCGCCTGTGTTCACCAGCAGTTCGAAGCCCAGGTCGAACGCACCCCGGACGCACCTGCGCTGGTCTTCGAAAACCTCAGCTTTTCCTATGCCGAGCTGAATGCCCTGGCCAATCAGGTTGCCCATGTCCTGCGTGAGATGGGGGTCGGCCCCGATACGCTTGTGGGGCTGCATGTCAAACGCTCTCCGCTGTTGCTGATCGGGGCGTTGGGGATTCTGAAGGCGGGCGGGGCTTATGTGCCGATGGACCCGGCCTACCCGGCCGACCGGACGGCTCTGTATCTTGAGGACAGTGGTGCAAAGGTCGTGCTGACGGAATCCGCGCTGGCGCAGGACCTGCCCGATCATGGCGCGCAAGCTTTGCTGCTGGACACAGATGAACGGCTGGGAGCAGCCGCGACCGGCAACGTGGACATCGGCGTGACCTCGGCCAACCTGGCTTATCTGATCTATACCTCGGGCTCGACCGGACGGCCCAAGGGTGTCATGGTCGAACACCGCAACGTGTCAAACTTCTTCACCGGCATGGACGACCGCATCACCCACGATCCGGCGAGCGTCTGGCTAGCGGTGACCAGCCTGTCTTTCGACATCTCGGTGCTTGAGCTGTTCTGGACGCTGGCGCGCGGCTTCAAGATCGTTCTCAGCGATGACGAAAACCGCGCCTTGGTGGCCGGAGACACTGCCCCCGGACAATCCATCACCGGCAAGGGAATGGAATTCAGCCTGTTCTATTGGGGCAATGATGATGGCGTTGGCCGGGACAAGTACAAGCTGCTGCTTGAGGGTGCAAAATTTGCCGACAAGAACGGGTTCTGTGCCGTCTGGACGCCCGAGCGTCATTTCCACGCCTTTGGCGGCCCCTACCCCAACCCGTCGGTCACCGGAGCCGCTGTGGCCGCTGTGACCGAGAATATCGGGGTACGCGCGGGCAGCTGCGTCGCGCCGCTGCATCACACGGCACGCATTGCCGAGGAATGGGCGGTGATCGACAATCTGACCAATGGGCGCGCGGCCCTGGCCATCGCGTCCGGCTGGCAGCCGGATGATTTTGTCCTTAAACCCGAGAACACACCCCCGGAAAACAAACCCGCCATGCTAGAGGCAATCGGAACGCTGCGCCGGCTCTGGGCCGGGGAAACGGTGGAATTTCCAACCAAATCCGGCGAGATGCATGGCGTTGTCACGCAACCGCGCCCGGTCTCCAAGACCTTGCCCGTCTGGGTTACGACGGCTGGCAACCCCGATACCTGGCGCGAGGCCGGTGCCATCGGGGCCAATGTTCTGACCCACCTGCTGGGGCAAAGCGTTCAGGAAGTTGCCGACAAGATCACCATCTATCAGACGGCCCTGCGCGAGGCGGGTCATGACCCGGATGACCACAAGGTTACCCTGATGCTGCACACCTTTGTCGGAGAAGACCGCGAAGACGTGCGCGAGATTGCGCGTGAGCCGATGAAGGATTACCTGCGCTCGGCCGCCGGGCTGATCAAGCAATATGCCTGGGCTTTCCCGGCCTTCAAGAAACCGCAAGGCGTGTCGAACCCGTTCCAGCTGGACCTTGGCAGCCTGTCTGACGAGGAAATGGAAGGTATCCTCGATTTCGCCTTCCTGCGGTATTTCGAGGATTCCGGCCTGTTCGGCACGGTCGAAGATTGCCTGAACAGGGTGGAGGAACTGAAACGGATCGGCGTTGATGAGATTGCCTGCCTGATCGACTATGGCATCTCGGTGGATCAGGTGATGGAGGGGCTGAAACCTCTGGCCGAGGTTCTGCGGCGTTCAAATCAGGATGTCGGGTTGGCCGAGGATGACTTCTCGATCGCGGCCCAGATCATCCGCCACAAGGTCAGCCACATGCAATGCACCCCCAGCATGGCACAGATGATCCTCATGAATGACGAGGCGCGGTTTGTGCTGTCCAAGGTCAATCACATGATGATCGGTGGGGAAGCCCTGCCCGGATCGCTGGTGAAACAGATCAACAAGCTTTCTCCGTCCCATATTGAAAACATGTACGGGCCCACGGAAACGACCATCTGGTCCACGACCGAAACCGCCGCGCCCGTGGACGGCGTGGTCAATGTCGGAACCCCGATCGCAAATACGCAGGTCTATGTGCTGGATGACGACAAAAACCCAGTCCCCATTGGCGTGGCCGGAGAGCTTTACATCGGCGGCGCGGGCGTGACCCGTGGCTACTGGCAGCGCGAAGACCTGACAGCCGAGCGCTTCGTCCCCGATCCGTTCTCGGACACGCCCGGCGCAAGACTTTATCGCACCGGGGATCTGGTACGCTGGCGCACAGACGGACGGCTCGATTTCCTGGGCCGTGCGGATCACCAGATCAAGCTGCGCGGCTACCGTATCGAGCTTGGCGAGATCGAGAGCCTAATCGACGCGCAATCCGGCGTGCGGCAGTCGGTTGTCATCGCACGGGAAGACACGCCAGGTCTGGTGCAACTGGCGGCCTATATGACGGCCGACCAACCGGTGGACGACAAGGTGCTGCGTCAGACCCTATCTGCTCAATTGCCGGAATACATGGTGCCCACGCATTTCATGACGCTGGACAGTTTCCCGCTGACGCCTAACCGCAAAGTCGACCGCAAGGCCCTGCCCGCCCCGATCGTTCAGAAGCCGCGTGTTGCGGCGTCTGCATCTGCTCCGGCTTCCGGCGATTCAGCCACGCAGAAGATTGCAGCGATCTGGTCGCAAATTCTGGGGGTTTCCGACATCAGCGGGCGGGATAATTTCTTTGATCTAGGCGGGCATTCCTTGCTGGCCGTTCAAGTCCATCGAGAAATCCGCAAAGAGCTGAACGTGCCCGGTCTCAGCATCACCGATATCTTTCGGTTCCCGACCTTGGCAGGCCTGGCCGAAACCGTCGACAAGAAAACCGGGTCGAAACCGGTCGAGGACAAGGCTGCTCAGCCGTCCCCGGAAAAGGCCGGTCGGCGCAGCGATGCCATGGCCCGACGCCGCGAAATGCGGGCCCGCAGACGGACAGCGTGAACAGGTTTGTGTTGATAAAGGCCGAGCTTAAACAAGATACTCGAGCCCCCAATATTGGTATTGGCGTGACCAATCCCAAGGCCTCAGAAGACACGCTACGGCCCGAAGAAATGCCCTCGATGGTGCGCGCTGTGGAAAAGTGCACGTTGGAATTTACATCGGGCCGCGTCGCCGCGCGCCAGGCGATGTTAGATATGGGCCACGCACCCAAAGCCGTACTGATGGCCCCGGATTGCAGCCCGATCTGGTCGGATTGTCTGGTGGTATCAACTACATATAGTGATGACGTCTGCATTGCAGTCGTGACCCAGAGCAGTTCCGGGCGCAGCGTCGGTATCGACATCGAGCCCGGAACACCGTTGGACCCCGACCTCGAAGATGTCATCTGCCCCCCCTCTGAGCGGGCGTGGTTGGACGCGCACTGCGAAGAGCGATGCGGGCACCTAGCTAAGCAGGTCTTTTGCATGAAAGAAAGTTTCTACAAGGCGCTTTACCCACTGACTGGTCAGGTTCTTAGGCTTGAGGAGGTGGAAGTCAGACTACCGTTTCAGAACATCACAGGCTTTATTCTAAAATCTAGTGATCGTGCCGAAGTCCTACCTATCGAAACCAGACTAGGCGCCGTTGCGCATAGTGTTTCCATTTATGCAAGCCTTACGGAAATATCCTGTCCATTCGTTCATAGCACGGCCCCTAATTATGAAGATTAAACGCTACATTCCCGCTTTTGCCCTGCTTGCCATAGCCACCGTTGTTGGGCTGGCACGGCTGGGATCAACCAAACCCATGGAGGCCGAAGCCTTTGATGCCCTCTATGACCTGCCGGCCCCTGCCCCGACCAAACCGCAGAGTGTTTTTCATCTTGGGCACAGCCTTGTGGGGCCCGACATGCCGGCCATGCTGACGCAGCTTGCCGGAAAAGACCACGATTACAGCAGTCAACTGGGGTGGGGAACGCCGCTGAAAGCCCATTGGGAACCAGAAGAAACGATCAATGGGTTCGAGCTTAGAAATTCACCCTCGGACTACGCGGATGCCCAGGAAGCAATCGCCACCGGAGATTACAACACCCTGATCCTGACCGAGATGGTCGAAATCCGGGCTGCCATCAAATATTTCGACAGCGCAAAATACCTGCATGAATGGGTCCAGCTCGGCAGGCAGTCCAATCCGGATATGCGTGTCTACCTTTACGAAACATGGCATTCGCTAGACGGTGAAGAAGACTGGCTGGAACGGCTGGACAAGGATTTGGAGCGTTATTGGGAAACAGAAATTCTACGGCGTGCTCTGGCCCACGAAGATAACCCGCAACCTGTCTATGTCATCCCCGCCGGTCAAGTTATGTCGCAGTTCGTAAAAGAGATTGAACGGCGCGACGGTGTTGGCTCAATCTCGGGTCGCAGGGATCTGTTTTCTGACGATATCCACCTCAACGACTACGGTACCTATCTGGTTGCTCTGACCCACTATGCCGTACTCTATCAAAAATCACCGGTTGGGCTGCCGCATGAGTTGAGCAAGGCCGACGGGACACCTGCAGCCGACCCCGGACCAACGGCTGCCCAACTGATGCAGGAAACAGTCTGGGATGTGGTGAAATCATACAGACGGACCGGTGTGTCCCAAGACTGAACGGTCTTTGGCCGGTCGTACATCCTGTGACCACAGCACCGGACGGATTGTAAAGCGCTTTGCGCCGACAACTGCGATACCCATCAGGGGCTTCTGGCTCAATCCAACAAGTTTGTCAGATACGCGCCATATGTGGACTTGGCGAACAGTCGGATCCGCTCTTCCAGGGCCGCATCATCAATCCAACCGTTTTCCCAGGCAATCTCGTCTAGGCTGCCGGTTTGCATGCCTTGCCGGTCTGTCAGCGTACGCACGAAATTCCCTGCATCCAGCAGCGACCCATGCGTACCAGTATCTAGCCAGGCAAAGCCACGACCCATGGTCTGAACATTCAGCAGATCTTCGTTCAGATACATCTCAAGCAATGACGTGATCTCAAGCTCGCCACGTTCTGACGGCTGAACCTGACGGGCACGGGCCGGGGCATCCCCGTTTAGGAAATAAAGCCCTGTCACCGCGTAGTTTGAGGGTGGCTCTTTTGGCTTTTCAATGATACCGCGTACTTTCTGACCTTCGAAATCGACCACGCCATAGCGTTCAGGATCAGCGACGCGATAGGCAAATACGGTGCCACCGTCCTCTTGCGCATCTGCGGTACGCAGCAAATCCGGCAGACCATGGCCAAAGAAGATATTGTCACCCAGGATCATCGCGGACGGAGCACCCGCAAGGAAGTCCTCGGCCAAAATATAAGCCTGCGCCAGCCCGTCAGGCGATGGCTGAGTAATCCAAGTGAGCGACAGGCCGTACTGGCTGCCGTCACCCAACAGACGCTGAAACTGATCCTGATCCTGTGGCGTCGTGATAATCGCGATCTCGCGGATGTTGGAGAGCATGAGGACGCTGAGCGGATAAAAGATCATCGGCTTGTCGTAGATCGGCAACAGCTGTTTTGAGACCGCCATGGTGATCGGATAAAGCCGAGTGCCGGACCCACCGGCAAGAATAATACCTTTGCGCTGCATGATCTGTCCTTTCAGGATTCAGCCGCTCGCGACCTTCAATTCAGCCAATACATTGGCCAGACCGATTTTCCAGTCGGGCCGGGTAATTTCGAAGATATCTTTAAGCCGCGAACACTCCAGACGCGAATTCAGGGGTCTGGGGGCTGGGGTCGGGTAGTCTTTTGTTGGAATGTCTTCGATCTGTGTTGTCAGGCCCGCCTGAGAGACGATTTCGCGCGCGAAACCTGCCCAACTGACGTCTGGAGCACCGGAATAGTGAAACAGGCCGCCTTCGGCCTGCCGTCCGGTTTTAGCTATGGCTAGCAACGTGTCAGCTATATCGGCCGCCGGGGTCGGCCCCCCGATCTGATCCGCTATGATGGTCAGCACGTCTCGGGTCTCGGCCAGCCTCAGGATGGTTTTGACAAAGTTATGGCCATGCGCTGAAAACACCCAGCTTGTCCGCAGGATCGCAAACCACCCCCCTGCCTGGGCGATCTGTTGCTCTCCCTCCAGCTTGGTCTGACCGTAAACTCCCAACGGGCTGGCTGGGTCCAGCGGCATTCGGGGATCATCCCCTGTCCCGTCAAAAACATAATCGGTCGAGATATGCAGGAAGGGCAAACCTCTTTCTGCTGCGGCGCATGCCATGGCACCTGGCGTATCGCCATTGATCACCTGAGCCAGTTCGGCCTCATCTTCGGCCTTGTCGACCTTCGTATAGGCCGCGGCATTGATGATCACATCGGTGTCCATGTTTCTGATAGCGTCAGCACAACTCTGCGGATCAGACAGGTCCGCTTGGGAGCGATCCAGCGCCTCAATCGTGATGCCATGCGCTGACGCACGTCTGCGCAGTTCCGTGGCCACCTGCCCATTATGGCCGAAGATCAGTGCCTTCATTCAGCGACCCCAAGCCGCTCTCCCACACCGCTGCGGTCCTGCAGAGCAGCCAGCCATGCGCCGTTGTCCAGATACCATTGAACTGTTTGCTCCAGCCCGGTTTCAGGTGTGTAAGAAGGGCGCCAGTTCAGTTCTTCCCGGACCCGGGTCGGGTCGATTGCATAGCGACGGTCATGGCCGGGACGGTCGGTGACGAAGGTGATCAGATCGGCATAGGGCATTTTGTCGGGCTTCAAACGATCGAGTATTGCGCAGAGCATTTTGACCAGATCGAGATTTGTCATCTCGTTCTCCCCGCCTAAATTATAACTGCGTCCCAGTTCACCTCTTTCCAACACCACAAGCAGCGCCTCGGCGTGGTCTTCGACATGCAGCCAGTCGCGTATATTTTCCCCCGCCCCGTAGATAGGAATGGGCTTGCCAGACAACGCATTCAGGATCACGACCGGGATCAGCTTTTCCGGAAACTGATAGGGGCCGTAATTGTTCGAGCAATTGGTAAGCACCACAGGCAGACCATAGGTTTCGCGCCAGGCCCGGACAAGGTGGTCAGATCCGGCCTTCGAGGCCGAATAAGGCGAATTGGGCTGGTAGGGGCTATCTTCGGTGAAAAGGCCGGTCTCGCCCAAAGATCCAAAGACCTCATCGGTCGAAATGTGATGAAAGCGGAAGCTCTCGGGGCGGCCAGCATCCATCCAGTAGGCACGCGCCGCCTCCAGCAGCACATAGGTGCCGGTGATATTGGTGTCGATAAAGGCGGCGGGACCGTCAATAGAACGATCAACATGGCTTTCGGCGGCCAGATGCATGATCGCATCGGGTTGATGCCTGCGCAGAATGCTGGCCATCGCAGCGGCGTCCCGGATATCGGCGTGCTCAAAGCTATATTCAGGCGCAAGCGCCACCGTGGCAACATTGTCCAGACAGGCCGCGTAGGTAAGAGCATCGACATTCACAACAGAATGCCCTTCGGCAATCGCGCGGCGGATAACGGCAGAGCCGATAAAACCCGCGCCGCCCGTGACCAAAATTTTCATTAACAATCCTCAATCGTAAACGGGGTCTCTGTGTCTTGCAAAAATGGCGCTGATTTATCTTTATCCGACAATTGCGGTTCGACCATACCCAACGGCCAATTGATTCCAATATCGGGATCATCCCACCGAATAACGCCTTCTGTTTCCGGAGCGTACGTATTCGAACATTTGTATATGATCTCGGTATCGGGCTCCAATGTCATGAACCCATGCGCGAAACCCGCAGGTACCAGCAGCATCCGGCCACTCTCGAAACTCAATTCCTCACCGACCCACTGGCCAAATGTGGGTGAACCCTTACGGATGTCCACCGCGACATCGAAAAGTCGTCCCCGCCCGCAGCGCACCAGCTTCGCCTGCACTTTTGGCGGCGCTTGGAAATGCAGGCCGCGTACAGTGCCGACGGCGCAGGACAGGGAATGATTGTCCTGAACGAACACTGTCTTGATACCACCCGCAGCAAAACTATCCTGATTATAGGTTTCCTCAAAGAACCCGCGAGGATCGGTAAATCGTTTAGGCGTAACCAAAATCACTTCCGGAACAGCAAGACGCGTCAACTTCATAATTTAAATTCTCTTTTCCCGCGATCCACCGGCGCAATGTCCAAAGATTCTGCCATATCCGTTTGTATTTAGCCAAACCTATGTTTAACGCTCTGGGAATAACAAGTTTAAAACAGGTCCATTACACGGGCAAAATCCGAGCAAATCAGCTTGGTTACAAAAGTCTGTTATCGCCGCAGTTCAGATATATTTGACAATACGGCACCTCACCGTCTCTTTTGACAGAAGGGCTTGATTGTCTCGACCCGCACCATTGAAGGCTCAGACATTCACAATTCGTTGTGACCGCAAAGCTTGACCGGGAAGGCAACCTTTGTTCCAATATATTCGTTCACATCAAAGGTATGGCGAAAAATGTCTCTTGTCGCACAAAAGACCCTTAGGCCAACCCAACCAAGTGTTTCGCACTCTACAGAGTTATTTGTAACCCGACCAAATTTACCGCCTTTGGAAAAGGTGGTGCGCCATATGGAGTCGATGTGGGAGTCGCGTATCCTTACCAATAACGGCCCAATCGCACGAAAGTTCGAAACCGAACTTGGTGAATATCTGGGCGTCCCCAGCCCTAGGGTTGTCGCCAATTGCACCCTCGGCCTTGTGATTGCACTACGGGCTTTGGGTGTCACAGGCGAAGTCATAACCTCACCCTTTTCTTTTGTGGCGACGACAAACGCGATCATAATGGCCGGGGCGCAGCCTGTCTTTGCGGATATCGATCCGGTTACCCTAAATATTTCTCCAAGCGCCGTAGAGCGGCTCATTTCACCAAAGACCGAAGCCGTTCTGGGCATTCACAGCTTTGGCAATCCGTGCAATCTTGCTGAACTTCATGCTCTTGCAGAACGCCACGGCATCCCCCTTGTCTATGATGCAGCACATGCATTCGGGGTTCGCGTCGGCGCGCGAAGCCTTCTGGATTACGGGACCTGTGCAGTCACAAGCTTTCACGCAACCAAAGTGTTCAATACGCTGGAGGGCGGCGCTGTCTTTTCGCGTGATCCTGCGCTCCTGAAGCGCGTAGATGCTCTGATCAATCATGGCTTCGAAGGCGAAACAAACGTTCTTAATTGGGGAATAAATGCCAAAATGAGCGAATTGCACGCAGCCGTTGGTCTTGAACAATTACCTTATGTCACCGGCAACATCAAAGCGCGCGGAAAGCTGGTAAATCAATATATTGACGGTCTGTCCGGGATCGAGGGGCTGAGCTTTGCCCGGCCACCAGCCGATGTCACGACGAACCACTATTTGTTCCCGGTTATGGTCGACCAGAGCTATCCGTTGTCCCGCGATGCCCTAAACGACTTTCTGGCACAGCATAATATCTTTGCCCGACGTTATTTTTACCCGCTTATTTCGGATATGCAGCCCTATCGCGACCTGCCATCGGCAGTTCCACAAACGCTTCCGGTTGCCCAAGATATTGCGGCGCGCATCCTGTGTTTACCCCTTTTTCCGGAATTGGACCCGACAGACCAGAATTGGGTCATCAGTCTTTTACGAGATCCATCTTGCTGAATTATGCAAAGGTATTGTGGGCCTTTCACCGGTTAAGGTCTGGGCATCGGCCAGACCTCAAGGACATTGCCGTCAAAACCTGGGACCTGTGTGCTGAGGAAACAACAACCGTGGCACCCGCGATCTATCTGGATGGTACTCTGGATAAAATCAGCGCCTATTCCCCATGGTCCTCTCAGGAATACGAAAAACCCAGAGTGCTTGGGGGCACGGCGACGCATGCCCGTTCAACAGCATATCTGCTGCGCGATGTCAGAATAAATGGCGCCTGGATTTATAGCGAAGCATTCAAGGCGCAACATGGTTTCGGACCAGACAAGCTGTTCCAGCGTCACCCGAGGGAATTCACAAAGCTGGATCATGTCCACCTAGTATCAAATTCACCTGGCAGCAACTTTTTTGGCAATTTTCTTCTCGATGAATTCCCGCTGGAACTACTTCCAAAAGCTGGTGACAATAGGATCGGCCTACAGACCAAAGCCTACGAACACGAGGCTGGTTACCGGGAGATACTGGGATTGCCCCGTCCGCTGCGGGTCGGTCGCGCCCGGTGCCACGAAGTCATCGTCTACAGAGATTTTGCGCAAAACAGCTTGAAACAGGGTCGTTATCAGACGCTGCGACAACGCCTGCGTCACTCGATAAATGAAACTGCTTCCGAAAGCTTCAAGCGGGTGTATCTCAAACGCGGTGTAACGGGCGAAGCTCGCATCGTTGCGAATGAGCATGATCTCGAAGAACATTTGACTAATCTGGGCTTCGATATCGTAGAACCTGCGGTCCTCAGCACCCAAGATGTTTGCCGCAGAATGATAGACGCAAAACTGGTCATAAGTGTCGAAGGCAGCCATCTTGCACATGCCATCTATACTATGGCTGATGATGCCGCACTTCTTGTTCTCGAGCCCCCGGATCGCTTTGCGATGCCTTACAAGGATTTCACCGACCGGATGAATATGCGCTTCGCCTTTCTGGTTGGAGACCATGCCCAAAACGGTTTCAACGTTGATCTTACCGATCTGGATCGTCTGATTGATCTGCTCACATGACAAAACCACTTCATGCGACGGAATTGATTTTGCTGCCGGTACTAAAGGCCCACCGGACCCAGGACGGGCAACTTGTTGTAACGCAAAAATACCTTGATGGCGCGGCTGAATACGCAAAAAACTGGCCTGGGCCCGTAACCAGCCTTTTTGAGGTGTCTGCGTGGTCATTGACCGACATGGATCAAGTCGATGTCAGTGACATGGTTTTGAATCACAACATCGAATTCCGACCGTCCGACCCGCGCAAGCTGGCCGACAGGCTGAAGACAGCAGCACTTGTCGTGGGCTTCCTTTCACCATTCGAGCGGGCGACAACCGAGTTGTGTAACAAAATCGGGGTGCCGGTGGTACATGTGTCGGAATACACGCTCAGGACCGAATGGCAGATTATCGACTCCGGTGCCACAAACTCCATTATAAAACTGCGGCAAAAGCTTTGGGCATGGCGGGCGGCGCGGACCAAGCGATATTTGATACGGTTGTCCGCCGGCCTACAATGCAATGGCACGCCTACCTATGACGCCTACCGAGCGCTTTGTCCGGGTGCATTATTATACTTTGATAATCGCGTCAGAAAGTCCGACTTAATTAATTCTTGCTTGCTGCAGAAAAGGGTTGAACGGGTGTTGTCTTCAGGCAAGTTGAGACTGGTGTTTGGCGGACGTTTCCTTCCCATGAAAGGCGTGATGCACCTTCCAAAAGTTGCACTGGAACTGCGCAAGCTTGGAATACCATTCGAATTGTCAATACATGGTGCCGGCAAACAGGAAGCACCACTCAGGCGCGCAATTGAAGAAAATGGCCTGTCCGCTCACGTCTCAATCTTCCCGCCAACGGATTTCCTCACCGGTTGGGTCCCCGTGCTAAAGGAAAAGTACGATCTTTTCATTTGCTGTCATCTGCAAGGGGACCCATCAAGCACATATTCCGAAACAATGTCCTGCGGATTACCGATCGCAGGATACGACAATGAAGCCTTCGCAGGGATTGCCACGCTTTCCGAGGCCGGTTTTCTGGCCCCCTTGGGGGATTATAAGGCGCTTGCGCAAGTCATTGCCGGGTTGCATGCGGATCGCAATCGCATCGTAGAGGCGGCACAACGCGCGCGCGCGTTCTCGGAACAACATTGTTTCGAAACGACGTTTGAGCGACGTACATCCCATTTTTTGCGACTTAGCCGCATTCCATAGCTTGTCAAACAGACCCCTCTTTACAAGGCTGCAACCTCTGAAATACGCCAACTTCGATTTCAGGGTCAGCTACGGCCCCGGAAAGAATTCGGATGTGTATCCGCGCAGGTGATAGAACAACAATCCTCGCCACTCATGCGCCCCCTTGTCAGTCAAACGCAAGCCATCAAGCAGGGCATAACGATAGAACGGATCAAAAGGCGGAATCCATTCAAAATCAATCGGGTATGGGATCGGCTCGAACCCATGCGCGCGAAACACCCCGATAATGCGCGGCATGCGATGGGATGGCGCTATGACCCACCAATCCTGATCTCTGTCGTCACCGATCAATGACAGGGCACTGCGCACGCGATCCTGAGTGGTCATTGTCACGGGGTCGATGGAGATACGGTCGGGTGAAATGCCAAATGCCGTCATGACCCGCTCCATTCCTTCGGCAGGCCGGTATGGAGACGGTGTGGAACCTGCCCCATCTATCAAAAGTATTTTTGCACTCGGAAAGCGTTTGGCCAGCAATACAGCTATTGGAACCGCCTCCCCTCCATCGCCGAGATCCATCAAAGCATTGTTATGGGCCGCGTGTACTTCATTCATGCCACCTCCGAGCACAATCAACCCAAACGGCGGTGACGCGTCCTCCAGAACGATAGGAGGAAACCGCGCAACGAGAGGTGCAATCAGCACTTCGCTCAGACTCGTGTAACCCAGAAGTCCAAACCCCGCCACACCCATTGCCAGGCAGATCAGGGCGGTCCTCCTCCACCAAATCACCAATGCAAAAAGCCCCAGAAAAATGAGGCAAAAGAACATATTCGAAGGTGTTGTAAGAAAATTAATGACAATGATTAGAAAGGTCATACTCAGTTCCAAATGCGTAATTTGAGTAAATCAGTCTTTATCGTCTTCTGTCACCATAAAGAAATCCATTGCGAACTTTTGACCATTGATCGTCTTGGCATCAACGCCCGAGCGGCGACTGGCTTTATCTGGTTGGAGGCTGGTCCATAGTTTCTTCAAAGATACGCTGTATCCCTAGACACACGATCCCGCTCTTGCGGCCGATCAGGGTGCGCGTATTTACGAATATGCCTCAAGAGAAAAGGCGATTGATCAAGGCATGGATCTACCGGAGCAATGAGCAAAGTTCTTATCACTTGTATCGAAAAATGTTTCGCTCGCGAAACATCAGTCGGCCTGAGTTTCCAGCCAGATCTTTAACCGGTCAATGAAACCAGCATCCAATTTGTCACCGCTCAGTACCAGCTTTTGTCCCCGCTCAATCTGTTGAATACGGATTCCAGCTATGACCTCCGCCGGGTTACTGCTGTTTTCTGCGGCAGGCATTTGTGGCCTCCCATTACGCCCTACGTCGGAGATTAGTTCAGCTATCGCCTTGGCTTCGTCATCGGCACTTTCCGGAGGATCGTCGCTCAGCCTTTGCGCAATGCGCGTGCTCAAATTCTGATCGTCCTTCAGAGCCTTTGACAAAGCCAATCCCAAACGCTCGGGTATTGAAGCAGCAAACCGCAAATCTTCGTCAAGTGCTTGGTAGATTACTATAAATGAGCCAATCTTTGACCGTTTGGCGCGGCTAGCCGTCGAAAACAAACTCCGCAGGGCGCTTCCTTCGTCCGCATAGACCCCCTGCTCGGCCGCCCGCGCCGCGATCCGGGCGCGTTCGTAATAAGACAGCCCGACGCGGATCTCGTTTTCCTCGACCATCGCCAGATAGGCGTCCGAAGCGCCTTCCGGACGTCTGTGCAGCGCCTGTACAGTGGCAAAACGATCCTCGTCAGTTTCTGCATGCAGGGTCTTCAATGCGGTCAGGCGGCGCCAGCCAGAGATCAGGCCGAACCGGCCCTCGGCCAGCTTGACCACTTCAATGGGGGTCTGCTGACCACGCGCGCGAATGCTTTCGATCAGGGCCGTCATCTCGTCCCCATCCACCGCGATCCGGTCGCGCACCAGATGGGTCTCTTCGATAGCCGTCAGCGGCACCTGCTGCACCAGCCGACCCTCGGCCCGGGCGGTTCGGATTTCGGCACTTAGATCGTCCACCGCCGCCTGCAATGCCGTATCACCGGCCACCTGCGCAATGGGGGGTGCGGATTGAACGGGCGGGAACATGGATTTCGTTTCGGGTGCCGTGCCCGGAACTCCGACAGGCTGGAGATCAGAGCGGGCAGGGGTCAGCCGTTTGCGTTTTGCCATGTCAAATCCTCCTTATCCACCGATCATAGACTCTGTTGTATGCCATCCGTTTGCCGGTCCGTACGGTGCGGGGCGCGGATGTTTCGCGCACGAAACATTCACCGGGGCAGGGCAGGGGGGTTCATATCGCCACCTGCGGCTGTTCTTCAGCCTGCCGCGCAAGCTCTTCGCGCCGCCAGATACCCAGAACCAGCCGCTTGAAGGCGGCATAGGTTTCATCAAAGGTCTCACGGCCCCGCGCATAGGTCTCGCGGTTGAAATCGCGGTAATCGGCCTCGTAGATGCCGTTCACTTGTTCCCCGGCTTGACCGATCAGCGCGGTAAACTCCTGCCGGTGGGGCGACAGGGCACCACCCAGATAGGATTGCATCAGCCCGGCGAGTTCCGCCTGCTGGGTGCCGTCATAGCGGGTGATGATGGTGCGTACCTCATCCCATTCAAAGGCCATCTCATCGCGCCCCAGTGCACGCGCGGCCACGTTCTCTCCGTCCTCGATCGACTGGAAGGTCGAATGGAGCATGTCAAAAAACCGCCCGGTGGAATCAAACTCCAGGAATGAGGCCCCCATGGGCACCAGCAGGATATCCGCCGCCGCCAGCCCGTTGATGGTCAGAAAACCAAGGGCAGGTGGGGTATCGAGGAAGATCAGATCGTAGTCATCCAGAATACCATCTGTTTCCAGCGCTTCAGTCAGCGCATCCCACAGCTTCCAGCCACGGGCCTGCATCCTCCAGACCGGAATCTGGAATTCGGCCCAGTAAAGGTTCAACTGTGCTCCGATCAGATCGATATTGGGCCAGTGCGTTTTCTGGATGAGGTTATCGGCGCGGGTATCAAGCGCCTCCATCAGCGTGTCATCGATAGGGTGGGGGGGTTCACCCCGGTCCAGCCGCCCCTGATTTTCGCGGCGCAGATACCCAGCATAGTGACGGGCCAGAAGGGGAAACACCGTCTGCCATTCATCCGCGACTTTGCCGCCAAAGATCGAAGTCATGGACCCTTGGCTGTCCAAATCAATCACCAGCACCTTGTAGCCGTCCAACGCTGCCGACATGGCCAGATGCGCGCAGGTCGAGGTCTTGCCTACGCCGCCTTTGAAATTTGCAACGGACACCAGTTTGGCTGGCAGCCCTTCAGGACGGTAGGGGCGGTACTCCTTGGCTTTGGAGCCTTCTGAGGCAAAATACGCGCGTAGCCGCAGCACCTCATCCAGGGTGAACCACTTGGCACCGCCTTCGGATTCGGACCGGCCCTGAGGCAGATCTGGATTGGCTTTAAGCACCCGGCGAAAATGGGGGGCGGCAACGGGGATCAGATAGCGGGTGATCTCCCAGGTTGAAAACAGCCGCAGCTGCCGGTCGTCGCCATCCTTCAGACCCCGGCTGGCGAGATCTTCCCGACCCTGGGCACAGGCGCTGGCGATAGTGGCGAAATTCGCTGTTGTCGAAGGCGCCCCCAGTTCCATCAGGGCGCCGTCGGGATCGATATTGAAATACGGGGGCAGCCCGTCCTTCGAAGATATAGCCATGGTTTTTTGCTCGATGTGCCGTTTTTTTCTCAGTGTACCACAAAACGCAGCACATGAAAGAACTATCGACATGACCAGATATTTTCTAAGGAAATCAAAGCGCTGAAATCATTGAAAATGGCAGATTTTGAAGGGTATCCCATTTTTTTAGTTAGAATATGGTTATTTGTTGGTTAAGGGAGTCATATGACGCCTATAACCCCTTGAAAAATAATATATTCATTGGCTCTTTTTGAAGTCTAGTGAATCTGAACCCACGATCAAGTGACTCTGAACCCACGATGCTCCGACTCTGAACCCACGATCCGGTGCTTTACCAGGCCTGTGGATAACTTTAGGGTGGGCGTCAATAAAACCACGAAAAAGATTCGGGCAGATCAGGGGCAGAGATATGGGCTGGAGCGTTTCAGTTCAGAGTGATTTTTGATGAGCAGGGACATCCCTGCCGGGGCAGGGGGGCTGTTACCGGATCGGTATCCGACCGCGGATTTTTTCGTCTGCGACATCTTCGATGTGCTACCCAAGACGGACATGGGGTCGATGGAGCATCCCATGTTTTCGCTATCCACGCGCCCGGATCGGCGCATCCTGAACTATGAGCATAACGGTGTGGAAATCACCGTCACGCCCTCAGTGCGGGGGCTGGCGACGATCCATGACAAGGACATCCTGATCTTTTGCATCAGCCAGCTGATGGCGGCGATCAACGCGGGCCGCGCGGTCAGCCGGGTACTGCACCTCAAGGCACATGACCTGTTGGTGGCGACCAATCGAGAAACCTCGGGCGATGGGTACAAGCGGTTGCGTGAGGCGTTCGAGCGTCTGGCTGGCACCCGGATCACCACCAACATGGTGACCGGCGGGCTGGAAACGACCACCGGCTTTGGCCTGATCGAAAGCTGGGAGATCGTGCGCCACACGCGGGCAGGGCGCATGGTCAGCGTCTCGGTCAAGCTGTCGGACTGGCTGTTCCGGGCAGTGCTTGCGAAATCGGTGCTGACGCTCAGCCGCGATTACTTCCGCCTGCGCAAACCGCTGGAACGGCGAATCTACGAACTGGCCCGCAAGCATTGCGGCCGACAGCCCGAGTGGCGGGTGTCGGTCGGGACGTTGTTGAAGAAGTCTGGATCCGCTTCACCCCGCCGGGTGTTCCGCAAGATGCTGCGCGACATGATTTCGGCCGACCACCTGCCGGACTATCATCTGGAGGAGGAACCGGGTGATATCATCCGCGTCAGCCGCCGCGATGTGGTGGTAGAGCCGGGGCAGGGCCTGACCCTGAAGCCGGAGACGCTGGAGGAAGCCCGCCGTCTTGCCCCGGATTGGGATGTCTACGCTCTGGAAAGCGACTGGCAAGCTTGGTGGACCCGCAATGGTCGGAGGCCACTGAGGAGCGCGGACAAGGCGTTTCTGGGCTGGGTCAGAAAAGTGGTGGAGTAAGGCGCATCAGCGCGCAAGTTTGGCTTTGGGGGCTTTGGTTTTCTGGGTCTTTCTGCAGAATTTTTGTGCAACCGAGGCCCCGAGCAGGAAAATCATCCCAATGACGGAATAGCTTATCAGCGCAATCCAGAAACCATACCCAAGCAAAAGGCACAGAACGCCCGCAAGCATTCCGGAAAACATACCCAACAAGAGTGCCCCGATCACCGTGTTGCCCTTTATTTTCGCTTTCGACAGCTTTGCAGCCGATCTTAAAAGGTACTCTAAAACACAGAGATGTTGAAAAGCCAGTTGGAAACCGTGCCAGCCTTGAACTGGCAAGGGGGCGCTGATTCTGGGCAATACTTTGCGCGTCCGACCGGACTTTGCGTGACAAGTGATCTGATGGAAGCCTTTGCCCTGAACCACGGGTTGTCATGGACACCGACAAACACGAGCTCCATTGCGACTCTTAAGCGCCCGGGATCTAGAAGGCTGTTTGAACGAGATGTCTACGCCCGATGAAGCAGGGTTCAATGGGCGCGAATGATTGGAATCTGTTTCCATTTTTGGGCCAATGAATTGATACACGGAAATTTTAGGGGCCAAATCAAAGGTAAGTCTTTGCGAAGCAGTCAATCGTCTGCTAAAAATAAAGGCAGGTTAACTATTGCTTTATCGTTAAGGGTTCTGGGCTATGATAAGGAAAGTAATGGCAGTTGCATCAACTGTCTTTGTGTTTGCGACAGGCGCGCAAGCCACAACAATTAATCTCACTGGCCACGATGGCGGAGATTTGAGTGGCACCGGGGTGCAAACCGCTTACTTCAGTGAAGATGGTGTATCCGGCAGCGTTCGAGCGCGCTCGACGTATGATCGGGGTCGCAACGCCCTAATCACCGGCAGCTACAGCGGGGTCGGGGTTGATAATGGACGCCGCGGGGATAGTCCGGATATCGACGGGGCCTATGGAAGCGATTGGTTGTCTTTCCGCTTTGATACGGCTGTTAACCTGGTTTCCATCACCTTCGGTCATTTCTTTCCGTATTCGCTGGATTTCGATTGGAGCCAGGGTTTCCACATCGACGACAACGATGACGCTTGGATCAACGTTCGCGGTGATAATGCTGGATATTCAAGCACGGATCGCCGGACGTTCTTCTTCGGAAATGTTCTGACAAACGGATTCTCGGTTCGTGCGTTCGAACACAATGATGACTTTGTGGTCGCTAGCTTCACTGTGGCACCTGCACCTGTTCCACTGCCTGCTTCAGCATTGTTGCTGATCGGTGGTCTGGCCGGGCTTGGTGTCTTGCGCCGCCGCAGACGCGTTAGCTGACCCGATCTCGCGGGGGGCGATGCACCAAAATGGCCGCGAGTCGCATCTGAGATAGTCTTGAGCTGCTCTTCGCCGTATGGGCCCACAAGCCCATGCGGCGAAACGGATTAAAGGATGTCTGAACCAATTCGGAACAGCTTTACGGCCTGTCCCGTTGGAGCCTGAGGTGGCTTGCTTACTCTTACAACGGTTTCAACCTGAGTAGGCTTATTGTTTCCCTGACCTCGCCAAGCCGTCATAATTGTGGATATTGGGCTTTAAATCGGCATAGTTTTGGCGGTCAGATAGCATACCCGTACCAAGCCGCCCCGCCTGCGTCACCTTAAGACCTTCGCCCTGAAGGTTTCTTTATTCTCAGTAAGATGAAAAGACTTATTATGGAGATTATCTGATTGGCTGGGCTGTTTTGGTATACCCATGTGAAATAGTTTTGTGCGCTCAGGACTTATATGTTTGATCTAATTTACATATATTGTTCATGACTTTGCTTTCTCAAAAGCTGATGCAGTCACCAACGCTTGAATTTGTGTTGTAGTAGAATGACTGCAAGGTGGCAGCCTGTAGTGAGTTGAATCGGAAAGGTAGTGTAGGTAGATGTCGTATCGTCTTCCGACCGAGGGCAGGACATTACGTACTCCGCCCTTTTTACGTAAAATATGGCGCGCGCCCCGAGAGCGGCCGTGCCAACACAATGACGCCGACGATGCACCGTCGATTGAGGTGTCTATGGAATCTCTCCCCCCAGAAAGGGAAATCCGGTGTGACGCCGGCGACCAAAGTTCAGAAGGACAGCCGAGAAAGCCAGAAGCGTTGAATGCCAAATCGGAATCCGGGCAAGATGATCGTGCAATGTGTAGTTCTCTGGACATATATACCGACCATTTTGCGCTGAGCGAGCGACCATTTTCGTTGTTGCCGGATCCCGATTTTCTGTATTGGTCCGCGTCCCATCAACGTGCCTATACAATGCTGGAATACGGGATATTGACCCGGGCACCGATCACCGTGATCACCGGAGAAGTCGGGACTGGGAAAACCACTTTGCTGCACCATCTGCTAAAGTCCGTGAGCGACGATGTAACCGTAGGCTTGATTGCGAATGCCCATGGTGATCGTGGGGAACTATTGCGCTGGGTGCTGATGGCCTTGAACCAGCCAGCCCCCGCTGAGATGAACTATGTCGATTTGTTTTCTGCCTTCCAATCGTTTCTGATTGAAGAATATGCCCGCGGCCATCGGGTCATCCTTATTTTCGATGAAGCCCAAAACCTGAGCGCAGAATCTCTGGAAGAACTGCGCATGTTCACCAACATCAATTCCAATAAGGATGAACTTCTACAGCTTGTTCTTGTTGGGCAGCCAGAACTGAGAGACATTATTCATCGCCCTGAAATGCGCCAGTTTGCGCAGCGCGTCGCGTCCAGTTTTCATCTCACTGTTATGGGGGCCAAAACAGTAGGCAAGTATATTTCACACCGACTGTACGTCGCCGGGGCAGAGCGGAATCTGTTCAGCACCACCGCGATGAAATTGATCCATGACGCAACCGGCGGTGTGCCTCGTCTGGTCAATCAGCTATGTGATTTGTCGATGGTTTACGCATTTACGCGCGGCAACCAGAGTATCACCCGGCACACGGTTCAACAAGTTCTCGATGACGGCTCCTTCTTTGCTTCCAGCTTTGATGAAGGTGGTAATTCGCCATGATGAACGAGTTCCGGTTTTACCTTTCCCTTTTTATTCGCCGGATACATTTTCTGCTGCTGATTGTCATCTGCTGTGCGATCGCGGGGCTGGTCGTGGCCTTTACCGCACCGGCTGTTTATAAAGCGCGGGCTCAGTTGGTTGTGGAATCACCCCAAATTCCAGGGGAACTTGCTTCGACGACGGTGCAGGCAAGTGTTGTTGAAATCCTGGAAGTTATTCAGCAGCGCTTGCTGACCCGAGCCAACCTTCTGGACCTGTCGCGACGCTTCAACGTGCACGCGGATCAACCTGATCTTCTTCCGGATGCGATCGTGAACGACATGCGTTCCCGCATTGAAATCCAGCTTCCGTTTCATTCCCAGAACCGGGCCTCTTTTGTGGCCGTTACCTTTGCCGCCCCGGACGGTGAGACATCCGCCGCGGTGACGAATGAGCTTGTGACCCAGATCCTGCAGGAAAACGTAGCAATGCGCACAAATGCGACGGGTCAGACATTGGAGTTCTTTGTGCAGGAAGTAGCGCGTTTGGACGACGAATTAAGCCAGCAGGGAGCTAAAATACTACAGTTCAAAGAGGCCCATAAAGAGGCCTTGCCAGACAGCCTGGATTATCGCCGCACCCGGCAATCATCACTGCAGGAGCGTATCTTGCAACTGGATCGCGAGCTTTCCGGTCTGCGGGATCGGCGCGCGCGCCTGGTTGAAATTTTTGACCGTACCGGAAGATCGGACCTGGCCGGTGAAAGTCTGACACCCGAACAGCGTCAATTACGGCAGTTGCAGGACGAGCGGGCTTCGGCCCTTGTTATATATTCTCAGGACCACCCCAGGATAAGGTCCCTCGAGGGTCAGATCGCCGCTTTGGAGGCCGCCAATATCCGATTGGGGCTGGGCACTGAAACGTCGCCGAATATCACGGCCTTTGAGCTGCAACTTTCGGATATCGATGGGCAGATTAACTTTATCGAAGAAGAAAAGGCCATCATCATTACTGAGCTCGGCAGTCTTGCAAAATCCATTGACGCGACTCCCTCCAACGCGATTTCCTTGGGGACGCTGGAACGAGATTATGAGAATTTGCGCCTGCAATATACGCAAGCGACCGCCAGTTTGGCCGAAGCGCGGACCGGAAACCAGATTGAGGCTCAGTCTCGGGGTCAGCGAATAACGGTCACCGAGCAAGCTGTCGTGCCGTCCGACCCGGCGGAGCCAAATCGAAAACTCATACTCGCAGCAAGTGTCGCCGGAGGTGTCGGGTTGGCTGTGAGTTTGTTCCTGGTACTCGAGATTCTCAACAATACTGTCCGCCGGTCAGTTGATCTGGAAAACAGATTTGGTGTTCCGGCCTTTACGACGATACCTTACGTTCACACGGCGCGTGAAAGGGCTATGCGTCGAAGCCTGATCGCAATTGGAGCTCTGGCACCCATCGTTGGTTTGGGTGTCGCGCTGTATCTCATCCACCTTCACTATTTGCCCATTGATCTTTTTGTCGAAAAGGTCGCAGAAAAACTGGGGATCGGCGGGCTTCTCGACCGCTTTGGGATTGGTTGAAAGGAACTCTTATGGAACGCATCCAATCCGCAATTCAAAAGGCTCGGGAAGCGCGTCAGGACCAGACGGATATCGTCAGTGCAGCGCAGTCATCGGCTCCGCGAGTGCCCGAGATGGATCACAAGAGTGAGGCGTCAGTTGCAGATGCCGTCAACCAGCGCTGGAGCGAATTGGACAACATCAGGCTGTCCTCTCACCAATTGCAGAAAGCGCGCATTGTTGCGGTAGAGGCCAATAGTCAGGCAGCTTCCTTTGATGTCCTGCGCACCCGGATGTTGCATCAGATGAATGCCAATAACTGGCGCAGGGTGGCGATTGCATCAGCGGGGGCAGCATGCGGCAAGACCACTCTTTGTCTGAACCTTGCCTTCGGTCTTGCACGCCAGCGCAGCATAAAAGTCCTGGTGATAGATCTGGACATGCGCCGCCCAACAATCGGGAAGCTGTTGCAACCGGAAATGGACAACAATTTTGCCGATGCCCTGGAAGGCCGCAGCGCTCCGGAAGCGCATCTGATATGTTATGAGCAAAGACTGGCTTTCGCGACGAATACGAAGCCTGTTGCGAACTCTGCCGAGCTGCTACAGGACAAAGATGCAGCCCATGTGATTGATGACATGGAAGCGCGCTACCAACCGGATGTCATGCTGTTTGATACGCCTCCCATGTTGGCCTGCGATGACACGATTGCGTTTCTGGATCAGATTGATTGCGTTATGCTGGTTGCCGCTGCAGAGAGTACGACCGCAGAGGAAATAACAAAATGCCAGCGCGAGATTTCCGCCCGCAGCAATCTGATGGGTGTCGTCCTGAACAAGTGCCGATACCTTGAGAAGACAGACAGCTATGGGTACTAAAAGGCTAATTGACGACGCCTAGAACCATTTCCAGGGCGGGGTGCTCACGGCTCCCCGCTGGTTGATAGCTTTTCTTTAAACCCGAGTTAGTGCGCCCTTCTGTGTCGAGCGCCCAGCTTTGACCATCCGCAGCATGGCGCACCCAATCGGCCAGTTTCTCGTTCGGATCATATTTCGCAACGTCGCGCCATTGGTCCGAGCGACAATGGCGAATACGATGCTTCGGGATGTGAACTCAAAAAAAGTGGTAACGGCGAGACCTTGTCCGTCATTGGTCCGAGGACAATGGTCGAGCATGCCAAGCGCGCATCTGGTGGAGGTCCATCAGGTGAGCCAGCGTCGGGCGTGCTCTGCTCTGGACGTGGATCGGTCGACGGTGCGGTATCAGTCGCGCCGGGACGATGACACGGAGCTGCGTAATGCCATGAAGGCGGTCGCCAAGGAACGTCGCCGGTTCGGCTATCGGCGGCTGCATGTGATGGTGGAACGGCAGGGCTGGCAAGTGAACCACAAGAAGTTCCGGCGGATCTATCGCGAAGAGAAACTGCAAGTGCGTCGCAGGGGCGGACGGAAGCGTGCATTGGGCACACGAAGGCCGATGGTTGTGCCGGATGGGCCTAACCAAAGATGGAGCTTGGACTTCGTGTCTGACGCGCTAACGGACGGTCGTCGTTTTCGCATGCTGGCCGTGGTGGATGACTATACACGCGAGAATCTCGCGTTGGTCGCCGACACGTCGCTGTCGGGCTTGCGGGTCACGCGGGAGTTGGACCGGGTCATTTCCGAACGCGGGGCGCCGGGGACAATCGTTTCCGACAACGGCACCGAATTCACCAGCATGGCCATCCTGCGGTGGGTTCAGGACACCGGGATTGATTGGCATTATATCGCGCCAGGAAAACCAACCCAGAACGCATTCATCGAAAGCTTCAACGGCAAGCTGCGTGACGAATGCCTGAATGAAACGCTCTTCAGCCCACCGGCCGAGGCCCGTGAAACGCTGGAAGCATGGCAGGAGGATTACAACCATCAAAGACCACATTCGGCGTTGGGCAACCTGACACCGATGGAATTTGCAGAGAAAATGGACATGGACAAACTGGCCGCGTAGGGCCATCAAACCAAACCCTAGGACACTCCGAAGGTTGGAGGAAACTTGGGGCTCAGGTCGCCAGCTATTGATCCCTAAGTAAAGATATGGGTAACTTTGTTCATTGCTTCTCAGGCAGCATCAAAAACTCAAGGTATCGATTAATGCTCAAAGCCTGACGGGTTTTTAGACTGCCAGTTCCATGCTGTTCTACATATATCAGTTAAGCCACGCTCAGCGGTCCAATCAAGTAGCCTTTGTGCTTTGGACACTTCGGCAAAACTACGCGCTACATCGCCTTGGCGCCTTTCCGCGATTTTGAATGGGATTTCTCTGCCTGAGGCCTCCTCGAACGCTTTCACCATTTCCAATACAGTTATGCCTGTTCCGGTGCCGACGTTAATGGCTTCGCATCCATGGTTTTCGTGAGCGTATTTGACAGCGGCAAGATGAGCTACCGCAAGATCATCGATGTGGATATAGTCACGCTCGCCCGTGCCATCTCGAGTTTCATAGTTGCCTCCAAAAATGCTGAGCTCTTTGAGTCTGCCGACTGCCACCTGAGAGATGTAGGGCAGCAGATTATTTGGGATCGCGCGCGGATCCTCTCCAATATCGCCAGACTCATCCGCCCCAACTGGGTTAAAATATCGCAAGAGGACAGCACACGCGTGCGGTCGTGAAGCAATCCAATCGCGGATAATCTCTTCGATAAAGTACTTTGTGCGACCGTACGGGTTGGTGGGGTTTAGTGGGTGATCTTCGTCATACGGAAGATACTGCGCCTCGCCATAAACCGTGGCAGAAGATGAGAAGACGATACTCTGGCAACCGTGCCGCTGCATGCAGTCCAGCAGGTTTATGCTGCCCGAAACATTCTGCGCGTAATAGGTCAGTGGTTTTTCGTTGGACTCACCAACCGCTTTTAATCCCGCAAAGTGAATGACCGCGTCGGGGCGAAATTTTTCAAAGACCTCATCAAGCACATCAGGGGCGCGATAATCACCAACGTGAGTTTTAAAGCTTGAGTTGGATAGTTTCTGGACGCGGCGCAACACTTCAGGCGAGCTGTTGGAGAAATTATCTAGCGCCAGTACGTCAATGCCATCTTGTAGCAGTTTTAACAGAGTATGGCTTCCAATGTACCCGGCGCCGCCGGTCAACAGTACACGCATACCACCTAATTCCTTGTCGTCTTGTTGTTGCACGCTTTTCGAGCCAAAGGCGACCCTATACCAACGCAGTCGTGTTAGCCATCAAATGATTTAGAGCACGAGCGGCTGACCGAAATCGTGGCATCAGGAGCGACTCTGTTTCATTCTGCGCCGCATTCCCCTTACGCAGCACGCAGCATTTCTGGATTGACTGGATTTTAATCTCTTTTGTACCTCTGAAGATTGCTTCAGCCCGATCAACAGCGGCTGTCGGTCTGCAACGGATGGGAGCAGTTGGCGCCTCCCGCTGGTCTACCAATCCAAACTATGGTTTCTTTGCAGAATAATACAGATTGTAGTACCGACAATCTTTCGGACTTGCGACTGGTCGAGCCTCCAACTTAAGATTGATTTTGTGAAAGCGCGGCCCACTGGGCCGGCTCCCGGTTTCTGATCGTGAAGAATCACCCGATGCTGAAAGCCCAGTCCAAATCTGTCACAACGACCACGCGGCTTGATGAGGATGAATTAGCGTCTCGCAAAAGAGAAGTTCTAGGTGCAATAGCTCTGTTACGGGGACTTTAATTTCTAGCTGTAGACATGTTCGAGACAGAGACTCAGGATTTGGTGTCTTTAGTTGTCTGTATATTCACAAACCATCGCGGGCGGCTTCCCATTCACACGGAGAAGGAGTTTGTGGAGCTCGCCCACAGAACTCTCGCTGCAACGAATTCCACTAGAAACAGAACAGGTAACCAGAATTTTTTCGTCGGGGGGAGACAAAGCCAGATTTTTCGCATATCCGAGCCGTGAACTAGTCTAAGGGTAGTTTTCCCGGTTTCTATGCCCGAAATTCTTGTTGTTGACTTGGATCATACACTCTTGAAAAGCGATATGCTTTTTGAAAGTTTCTGGTCCGCTTTCAGTCAGGATTGGCGTAGTCCTTTCCTTTCCGCTGCGGCTCTGCTTCAGGGGAAAGCATCTTTGAAGCGATATCTTGCCGGGTCGGCGCAGGTTGATGTGTCGACACTTCCATATGATGCCGAGGTGATTTCTTACATTGCGACTTGGCGCGACGAAGGTGGGCGTACTGCCCTGGTTACAGCGTCTGATGAAAAAATTGCTCAGGATATTGGCAATCACCTCATGTTGTTCGACGAAATTCACGGCTCGAACGGCACAGAAAACCTGAAAGGCGAACGCAAGGCGCAGTTTTTGAGCGAGGCATATGGCGAGAAGCAATTTTCCTATATGGGCGATTCAGAGGCCGATCTTGCCGTCTGGAAACATGCAAAAAGGGCAATTACCGTCAACACTCCTAAGTCGGTAAATACACGCGCCGCACAGATAGCCGATGAGATTGAGCATCTTGAGACTCATACGCCTACGATAGGTGCTTATCTCAAAGCCATCCGACCCCATCAATGGATTAAGAACGCATTGGTCTTTCTGCCCATGCTAGCGGCACACCAAATTGACGGGCCCAGTTTCCTTGCGTCATTGCTGGCCCTCATCGCCTTTAGTCTGGTCGCATCCAGCGTGTATGTTCTGAACGATCTGCTCGACCTAAGTGCAGATCGCGTTCACCCGCGTAAGCGTATGAGGCCGTTCGCGGCTGGCATCATTCCGATTGAATCCGGCACATGGATGGTAGTAGGTCTTTTGGCGATAGGAGCGGTTATCGCGGCGTTTTTAGGTCCTGCCTTCTTGGGCGTCTTGATCGGATATTACGCCTTGACCACAGGTTATTCCCTGTATCTCAAACGACGTACCGTCATTGACATTTGCGTGCTTGCGGGACTTTACACGATACGCATCGTGGCAGGTGGGGCTGCCACTGGGATTCCTCTATCCGTTTGGCTCCTTGCGTTTTCGATCTTCTTTTTTCTGTCGTTGGCGGCGGTAAAACGGCAGGCAGAGCTTGTCGACAGTGTCAAACACGGCAAGCTCGAAGCCTCTGGGCGTGGATATCACGTGGATGATCTGCCTATCATATCGATGATTTCCATAAGCGCTGGATATGTCTCTGTGCTTGTTATGGCACTCTATGTGAATTCGCCTGCTGTGATTGAGCTGTATCCTCAACCCAAGGCGCTTTGGGGTGTATGCTCCATCTTGCTTTATTGGATTACCCGTACCGTTATGATCGCCCATCGCGGCAGGATGCATGACGATCCGGTTGTCTACGCTGCCAAGGATCACGTCAGTCAGACTTGTTTCTTGATCATACTGATGTTTGTAATAGCAGGATCGTTTCTTTGACCCTTCTTGTGCTTGTGCTCCGATACGCAGCTTTTGCTGTTATTGCGTCCCTCGCGAATTTGGGTGTTCAGCGTTTGGTCCTCACCCAAGGAACCGATGGAAAAACTTTCGCGCTAGCGGTTGGAGCGGGGACGTTTGTGGGCCTGTTCATCAAATATCTTCTCGACAAAAGATGGATCTTCTACGACTTCGGTTCCGGTGCGAGGGCTCACAGCCAGAAATTTTCCTTTTACACAGCAATGGGACTGATCACGACGGCGATTTTCTGGGGTGCCGAGACTGTATTCTGGTTGGTCTGGCAAACAGATATCATGCGGGAACTCGGTGCCGTTCTTGGTCTGAGTATTGGTTATGTTGTGAAATACAATCTCGACAGGCGATTTGTGTTTACCGACAGCCGCCTAGAGGTGACCGCATGAAACTGTCAGGTTGGGGGCGTTATCCAATTTTGGAGGCCAACATTCACGCGCCGCGCAACGTGGCCGCGCTGCAGGAGTTTGTACGGTCGGAGCCTACTCTCATAGCGCGCGGCAATGGGCGTGCCTATGGTGACAGCGCAATCAATTCAGCCGCCACGGTCACAACATGCCACCTGAACCGCATGTTGGCATTCGATCCCGAAACCGGCCAGTTGACGGCCGAAGCCGGTGTTTTACTCGGCGACATCATCGCTGCCTTTCTTCCGAGGGGCTGGTTTCCCATAGTAACACCCGGCACGAAATTCGTGACGCTTGGCGGAGCCATTGCAGCGGACGTGCACGGTAAGAACCATCATAAAGACGGTAGCTTCCGGTCCTGCGTCGATTGGATTGACGTCATGGGTGCCTCCGGCTCGGTCGCTCGCTGCAGTCGTGCGGAAAACCCCATGCTCTTTGAGTATACACTCGGAGGGATGGGCTTGACCGGGATCATCACACAGACCGCGATCCGTTTGCGTCCTGTGGAAACAGCTTGGATCTGCCAAACCATACACCCTGTGCGGAACTTCAAGGCTGCGATGGATATGTTTGAAGCCAACCAGGGGGCGACATACTCGGTTGCATGGATTGATTGCTTGGCGGGCGGGGCAGATTTGGGCCGATCACTGGTCATGTTCGGCGAGCATGTACGGCGCGATGATCTTTCCGAAACACATCGTCAGATGCCTTTCATCGTGCCCAAAAAGCCGAAGCGTAAGGCTCCGTTTGACTTCCCAGGCTTTGTGCTTAACGGGCTTACCGTCCGAACCTTCAACGCGCTCTACTACCGGGCGGGATCGCGAAAGGCAGGGCAGCAACTTGTCGATTGGGATGCTTACTTCTATCCCCTTGACGCGATCTTGGAGTGGAACCGCATTTATGGACGCAAAGGTTTTGCTCAGTTCCAATGTGTATTACCACTGGATTCGTCCGAAGCAGGTCTCTCTGCACTGCTCAAAGTAATCTCCAAGGCACAAGCAGGGTCGTTCCTCGCTGTTCTGAAGCGATTTGGCGCACAAGACAGCGCGTTTTCCTTCCCAATGGAAGGCTATACCCTGGCGCTTGATTTCCCGATCAACGCGAAGACGCTACGTCTGCTTACCGAACTTGACCGCATCACTCTTGGACATGGCGGCCGCTTCTATCTGGCCAAGGATAGCCGAATGTCTGCAGAGACCTTTGCCGCCTCTGATAACAGGATCAAGGCGTTTCGCGCAGAGCGAAAAGATAACAATTGGCGAGACGCTTTCGCGTCTGCGCAATCGGAAAGGCTCGCCCTATGACAAAATCACCTGTTCTGGTCTTGGGCGCGCGCTCTGACATTGGCAAGGCCACGGCTCATGCTTTCGCATCCCTTGGTCATCCGATCCAACTCGCAGCCCGGCGTGCAGGCACGCTAGAAGCGGATCGGTCAGATATTTCACTTAGGTACAATGTCGAGGTGTCCCTACATGAATTCGACGCCCTCGACATCCAGTCTCACAACAGCTTCGTTGATCATCTACCGGAATTGCCTGAGGCCGCTGTTTGCGTCGTTGGGTTGATGGGCGACCAGTCGGAAAACGAGCGTGATCTGGAAGCTGCTACTCGCGTGATGCGCAGCAACTTCGAAGGCCCCGCCAGCATACTCGCGGCTCTTGCCAACTGTTTCGAAGAACGCGGTTACGGAACCCTGGTTGGTATCAGTTCGGTGGCGGGCGAAAGAGGTCGCGCCACCAATTATGTCTACGGCTCTGCCAAAGCCGGATTCACCGCCTTTCTCTCGGGCTTGCGGAACAGGCTGGCCCAAAAAGGCGTGCATGTCGTAACCGTTCTGCCGGGCTTCGTTGCCACACAATTGACCGAAGGCATGGACTTGCCCGCCAAACTCACCGCACAGCCGGAAGAAGTAGGCAAAGCCATCACCCGTGCCGTTGAGAAAAAACAGAACGTAATCTATGTCCGTTCAGTTTGGCGTTTGATCATGATGATCATCCGGAATATCCCGGAGAAAACGTTCAATAGAATTAACATATAGAAAATTGAATTTCCAATGACTACGTTCGCCTAGAAACGGTATTTCTCAGGCGCTATGAGCACTCCATATGTGACGGGACTTGGCGATTGTGACCAGTTTGCGAGCGACGACCGTGATGATGACTTTGTGAAGTTTGCCTGCATCGCGAAGTCGGTCGGCAAAGATTTTCACGACGGGATTGTGATGGCGGGCAACGATAGTGGTGTGGAGCATCACATGCCGCAGAAGCAGTCTCCCACCGCTTATAGCTCGCTTTTCTCTCAGTGTACCACTTGTCGTGTGCAATCGGAGCAAGGCCAGTCAGAGCTGAGGCCTGTTCTCCTGAGAGATGGCCCAGTTCGGGCATCTCGGCGACCAACATTGCGCTGGCGACAGGGCCGCTTCCAGGGACGGATCGAAAGAGGGGTGGATCCCGGCAGGGGGCAGGATTGTATATTAAGAGGTGACGGCTCGTCAACGCCACACGCACTGCTTTGGCGCGGAATTCCGGGGTTGGTTTCGGTGCCATGCTGTTTCTCCTTTGTGGCAAAATACCAAGTCAAAGGAGCGGAACAATTCAATGACAGGTCCAAGCACCTGTAATTGTATCAAGGGTGGAACATCTTTGGGGGTCATCGCGGCAGCATGCGGTCCGCAGACAGGTGCTCGGCGGTAAATACGGTTGGATGGCTGCGGGCCGTAAGATAGGTGTCCGGCCCATGGCTACCTTTCAGGGTTCGACGTAAAATCATCCGAAGTGTTGGTGCAATCAGGTTCTCTTGCTCCAGAACCGCGCGTGTCGGGCCTGAAGCCGGCAAGGGTCATTAACAACGCCATTAAAAACGGCTAATCTGAGCCGGAAGACCCCTGAGATATGACCATCTAAGGCCAGGTCGCTAGGAACAGATCAAAGTCATCGTGATCCTTGTGCTTGGGATCAACATAAAGATGATTGCTGGCATATCCGCGGGCGGCACGGGCCGGACCCCGAGGCGTGGTCATGGCCAACCTCGCCAGGCTGTAGGGCGTGTTGTCATCGACCACAGCCGTCGAGAATTACTATTTGTTGTTCACGGGAACAGGATGTTGCAGGCCAGCCCATAATCTAGGTCGGCCCCTCGCTGATCTAGGATTATCGCGGGCGAACCTGCGCGGGAATCCCGGTCGCCACGGAATATGCAGGTACATCCTTTGTGACGACAGCGTTCGCTCCTATCACTGAGTGATCACCAATATGAACCGGGCCCAATACTTTCGCACCAGCCCCGATGTCCACATGCCCACCAATGACGGGAAGGCCCTTTTTCCCGGCGACAGCGCCGATAGTCACCTGTTGAAAAAAAATGCAATTAGGGCCAATTTCCGCTTCGGGATGAATAACAACCCCGTTTGGATGAGGCAACAGTAACCCACCCCCAAGCCTAGTGGCTTTCGGAATCTCTGCCTGTGTTACAAGAGACCAGAATTGATGGGTAAGGGCCCATTTTCTTCGGGCGATCCCTGCCCAGAACGTCTGTGTTTCCATGGCGTGTTGATAACGCCGGATGCTGCGCAGAAATTTGCGGGACGGATCCCAGAATCTTTGCGGATTTTCCCGCTTCCAATCCGGATCGGATGCAGAAATGCCTGCCTCTAGGTCATTCATGAATGAGCCCTGTCCTTAATGGCCTGCCAGATCAACCCCGGCATAATCGATATGCAACGTGTATAACGCAGAGCCAGGCGACGCGGATTACCCAGCATGCGCCAAACCCATTCCAACGCCAGTTTTCTGACCCATTGCGGGGCTCGGGTCTGCTGACCGGCAATGAAATCCAAACCGGCTCCTATAGACACGAACCCACACTCAGGTACCTGAGAAATACCGCGCGAGGCAAATATTTCCTGTTTTGGGGCGCCCAGAGCCAAAAAGCACAGCTTTGCATTGGCGCGGCGCAAAGTTTCCAGATACGTATCCGCGTTTGCTCCGGTCGGATCAAAACCGAAGGGTGGAGCAATCTGCGCCACGATTTGTAATTTGGGATAATCTTTCCTCAGGCTATCGGCGGCCAGTTGCAGCGTTTCTTCGGTTGCACCCAAAAGGGCGACCGGAATGTCATGCTCGGTGGCCAAGGCAGCCAAAGGCATAACCAACTCTGATCCCGGGATCAGTTCAATGCGCCTCCCAGCCAGGCGCGAAAGCCAGACAATCGGGTTTCCATCCGCCACGACATGGCTCTGCGCCATGTACGATCCTAAAAAAACTGGATTTTGGCGCATTTTGACGATGTGATCTAGGTTCAGCGTTGCGAGCGTAAATCCACGTCCGTCTTGCCAGTGCTCAAGTATGCTTTGAGTAAGCCCTGCATGCGTCGGTTGGTTGACCAAAGCTAAAAAATCCGGGCGCAATGGAGTTCTCAGTTCAGGCATCCGAAAGCACTTGCTATAATAAAATCCATATCCTCTTTGATGACCGAGCCACAATCATATGTCCAGAATGGTTACAAAACTTATGAATCCTGACGACGTGCGGATGCACCTCAATAGGTTTTGAGTATAGCGATTTTATGCAAGTCCTGGATAAAAATACGACAGGCAATATGCCCTCTGCGAATAGTGCCGCGGATGCCCTGAGTATCATCATCGCCGCCCATAATGAAGAGTTGTATATCGGTCCTTGTCTTGAGGCTTTGTTGAAGCAACAGGGTGTAATTGCGTCTTTGACTGTTATTGTTGCCGCAAACGCATGTACTGACCAAACCGAAGATCTTGCACGCGGCTACAGCGGCCGGTTCGCAGATCGGGGTTGGGGTCTGACAATACTGAGCATTGCGCAGGCAGGCAAAGCGAACGCATTGAATTGTGCAGATCAAGTGGCAATGGACACAGCGCGCATCTATCTGGACGCGGATGTCATCTGCAGCCCCGAGTTGCTTGGACAGTTGCAGGAAGCTCTCGGCATTGCTGAACCGACCTATGCGACAGGAACCATACACGTCATGCGCGCGCAGAGTTGGGTGACCCGTGCATATGCGCGTTTTTGGGTCCGCTTGCCGTTCGTCCAGGACGGCGCGGTTGGAGCCGGGCTTTTTGCTGTGAATGTGGCGGGCCGTAAACGTTGGGGAGAATTCCCTTCTATTATTTCAGACGATACGTTCGTACGTCTTACATTCGCGCCGCATGAGCGGATCGAGGTCGAAGCCGCGTATGAATGGCCCATGGTCGAAGGGTTTACAAATCTCGTTCGTGTGCGCCGCCGGCAGGATGCGGGGGTAGACGAGGTGAATCGTCTATACCCTGCGCTTATGCAAAACGATCAAAAGGGAAGCTTGTCCAAATCGGATTTATTGAAGCTTTTTTTGCAGCAACCATTCAATTGTGCTGTTTACTTATGCGTGCATCTTGCGGTTCGACTGCGCAGAGGCGGTGACGAGTGGACGCGTGGCCGTTAAGATCATTTGAAGACTGATATCATCGGCTCGCGTATGTTTGTCACAACCCTGTTGGTGTTCCTCTCAAGGCGAATCGGATTTTGAAAGCAATATCCCAGATTGACGGCCCGGATAAATACCGGAATCAGTTGTCAAACCGCCATAGTCGCATATGCGGGTGGACATGGCACAGTCTGGAAAAGTGTGGAAAATAAGGATTAGTCTTAAACACCGCGGCAAGTTATGCCTAAATTACCTAATCCGATAGGAGCGTTCAGTGCGTGTTGCTGTTGTTATTCCTTGTTACAAAGTTAAAGCATTTGTTCTTGATGTGATCGATTCAATCGGTCCCGAGGTGGAACGTATTCTTGCTGTAGATGATTGCTGCCCGGAAGGGTCCGCCGACTTTATCGAAAAGAATGTTACTGACAGTCGTGTTCGAGTCCTTCGCAACCCGGTCAACAAAGGCGTCGGGGGGGCCGTGATGACTGGGTATCGTGCCGCTCTGGAAGAAGGGCTGGACATCGTGGTCAAGGTCGATGGCGACGGGCAAATGGACCCGTCCCTGATCCCTTTGTTCATCAGTCCGATCATCGCCGGTGAGGCAGATTATGCAAAGGGCAATCGTTTCTTCTCTGCCGGGGCGGTTCGCAGCATGCCCAAGGTCAGGTTGTTCGGGAATGCTGCGCTCAGTTTCATGACCAAGCTGTCCAGCGGATATTGGAGCATCTTCGACCCTACCAATGGATACACCGCAATTCATGTACGTGCCTTGGCGTCCATTGATCTAGACGCGATATCGGAACGTTATTTCTTTGAGACTGACATGCTAATCAGGCTGGGCGATCTGAGGGCTGTGATCATCGATATCCCGATGCGGGCCGTGTACGGAGATGAGGTGAGCGGTTTGCATATCCGCCAGATATTTCATGAATTCCTGACAAAGCACATCAAGGCGACGATCCGGCGCTTCACGTATCTTTATGTCATGCGCGATTTCAATATAGCATCCCTGAATCTCATCATTGGCAGCCTGCTTATGGTCTTTGGTCTGATATTTGGCAGTATTGAATGGATCATCTCAATACACAGCGGCGTACCTGCCTCGACCGGTACGGTTATGTTCGCCGTTCTGCCCATCATCGCAGGCCTGCAAATGCTGCTGTTTTTCCTTGGCTACGACATTAGTGCCGAGCCAAAGCGACCCGTTCAGAAACAAGCGGTGTTGTCTGCGCTTGATCCTGCCGTCGCTAAACCGGATGCACCATCCGAGCACACCCTCCGCAAAAATCAGATTTGATGAACGCCATGCCTTACGTATTCACCATCCTTGCAGTCATGGGCATCGCGGCCGGGCAGATTTTGTTTAAGATCGTTGCCTCGCGCATTGATGGCCGACCGCCGCTGATGCTCGTCCAAGACTCTTCATTCATGTGGCCGCTGATCGGATCACTCATGATTTATGCAGGCGCTACGGTCTTGTGGATTCTTGCGCTACAGAACCTAGCGTTGTCCCGGGCATATATGTTCATGTCATTGTCATTCATCATAGTGCCGGTCATTTCGGCAATTTTCTTCAATGAACCGCTGACACCAGGGTTCCTCTTGGGTTTGGGGCTGATTATCGCGGGTGTCACCGTAACTCAGGTGGCGGGCTAGAGCATGTCAACAACGGCCCCGCATTTCTTTGGCCTGAGAATCCTTCTCCTCTGGCTTGGTTTTTTCGCCGGTTGGAGTGTCGGGTCAATTCCACTCACCCTCATGGGAATGCCTTTCAGTTCGGTGTGGGTTGCTGCCTTGGCCGGGGTGTTGGGTGCAATCGCTGCCCTGAGGGCGGAAGCCACTTGGACACCGGTCCTGATGACATCAAACCCCGGGCCCCAGATGTTTCACCCCCCCCCGCGCAGCGTTTTGATCGCCTGTGGAATTGGCGGGTTATGCATGGCCGCTGCTGCCATATATTTTATCCCGACAAATGATGCGCGACCATTGTGGGCGACAACCCTGGCACTGGCTATTTTTTCGCTTGTTGTAACGCCTCGGGATCACGTTGCCACTGCGGCGCAATACGATCGGCCGCAGCAAGGTCCGGGTCTTGTGCCATTTTGTCTGCTGGTTGTGCTTATCTGTGGATTGTACGTTCTGATCCTCCGGCCGGATGCAGATGATGCCTTTTATCTGAATTTGCCGATCGGCATGGTTTTTTCGCAGGGCGGCATGCTGACCACGGATACGATGTACGGGATCGATGCGTGGCCCGTTTTGGGGACAAATTACAAAATTGAAGCCCTTCCGACACTTATTGCTGCAATCGCATGGGCAACCGGTCTGCCCGTCGTCATCGTCTCGCATTTTGTGTTGCCGATGATCTGGTGTGTTGTATTGGCAGCCACCCTAGCGGTCATCGGCTATGGCATGTTCGGGCGCAACTGGTGGGTCTTCGCAGTTCTATCGGTCTTGGCATCCATGATATTTGCCGGAACATTGCAGAGCTGGGGCGTGCACGGGCTTACGCGCCTTTTCCATGGCAAGGGCCCGCTTATTCTGATTGTGGTGCCGCTTATCGTGTTCACCGTATGGCGGAGCGATATGTTTGATGTTCGGCCGGGACGGGTCATTCCAATGCTGGCCGGTTTGTCATGTGCAGCACTCGGGCTGACAGCAAATGCCGTCTACATTGCGCCACTGGCGCTTGGGTTGGCGCTTGGCGCAGGATGGGTTGCACGGTCAGGACGAGAACCGCGCCGTTTGCTGGTTTTGTCGGCGGCGCTTCCTGTACTTGCCGCAGGCCTCTGGCTTTTGCTCTTTGACAAACCTGTCAGTGTGCAGGTGGATGGCAATCTTCCCCCGCATGAGGGCCTAGCGCTTTGGGATATGGTGGCCGGAAAACCCAATCTACTGCTTTTGCTTCTGGTTGCCGTCATAGCTGCTGCTGCGGCCTGCTTTCTGCGTGGCGGACGCTGGATTTCCGCCTTTGTCGTGATGACGCTTTTATTTGTCATCAATCCCTGGGTTTGGCCGGCCTATGATCGTTTTGTAACGGGGGGGCTGAACTTTCGACTATGGTGGGCGATCCCGGTCCCCATGATGCTTGCTGCCTTTTTGACTTGGGGCGTCGTCGCGTCGGGGTGGACACGGGCCGGAGTCGCAATTGTTTGTGCAGCTCTGTTGCTTGCAACCATGACACCATTTGGCCTTATCGGAACGCGCGACACATCTATTTTGCCGTCAATGGTCAAGCTACCTGTGAATGAACAAAAAGTAGCCGCCCATGTCTTGGCGATTGCAACGCATGAGCACCCGGTACTTGCCGCTGAGCCGGTTGCAGCATTGCTCCCGGGTTTTGAAGGCAGTCCGCCCTTAGTTTACAGCAGGCGACTGTATTTGGACCAAAGTACGCCGGTTGTTGCCCCGGAACAATTGCGCCCAAGACGTATTCTGTCCAACTGGGTGAATGGTGATGAGGATGCGGATGCAATTGCGGTTATTGAAGCCATGCAAACCCTGTGCGTCGACCTTGTCATTCTGTCACCCCCTCAAACCGCGAGTGCGCAGATGCAAGTGCTTAACGATATTTCCGCCGCCAGTGTGGCGCAGATTGCGGGGTATCACATCTACAAGATTGATCTGAACTGTGTGTAAAGCATCCGTAAGAGGTGGCCGCGGAAAATCGACCCCGTGTTTAAGTTGAATCGCATGACGAAAGATACAATTCAGAATGGCCGGAAGAAAGCAACAATCATCTGACCTCTAAGCGAAGGTCGCATCTCGGAAGCTATTGTAGGAATTTAGGTAATCTGTTTTGTAACAGAGTGTTCTAAGTGGCTTGGCTTGGAAGGTTGCTGCCCACATGTCCGGGGCCCAAGTGTTGGAGTTGAAGTGGTACAGAAAGTTATAAAGGGTCCAATCGCTTATTTGACCGGAGAATACCCGAAGGTTTCTCATACATTTATCCAACGCGAAGTGATGGCGCTGCGGGCAAAAGGTGCGGAGGTTTTGACATGCACGGTCAGGCGCCCCCCCCCCAAAGAAATTTCGGGGCCCGAACAGGTCGTCGAGAACGACAATACGTTTTGCATTCTTCAGGCGGCACAATCTCCGCTCAGGATTCTCCGCACGCATACAAAGCTTTTTACCCGATCCCCTAGTCGTTGGGTCTCGGCGCTTTTATTGGCCATAAAAACCACATCGCCCGGGCCAAAAGCGCTTTTGTACCAGCTCTTCTATTTTGTCGAAGCCGGAATCTTGGCAGATCATTTGCTGACAAAACATGTAAAGCACTTGCACAATCATTTTGGCAATTCCAGCTGTACAGTGGCAATGTTGACCAGTGAGCTTTCCGGTATTCCCTACAGTTTCACCATGCACGGCCCCGCAATTTTCTTTGAGGCCGAGCGTTGGAGAATCGACGAAAAAGTTGCACGTGCCCGGTTTGTATCCTGTATCAGCTACTTTTGTCGTTCGCAGGTCATGCTGTTTTCCGATCAGCAGCACTGGTCAAAGCTTCGCATTGTTCATTGCGGTGTGGTCGTCGGCGACTATGGCAGCTCTGACGAAAAGCGTTATGGCAAAAATGTCCTCTTTATTGGGCGTTTGAGCGCGGTCAAAGGCGCGCCGTTATTGCTTGAAACCTTTGCAAAGGTGCTCCGCGACCATCCCGCTGCGCAACTGACCATTGTTGGGGATGGCGATGACAGGGCCGCTTTGGAAGAACACGCTCGTGTCTTAGGTCTGAAAGAGGCCGTGCGCTTTCTGGGGTATTGCAACCAGACAGAGGTCGCGGATTTGTTGCGACAATCGGATATCCTGGTTTTACCGAGTTTTGCCGAAGGGGTCCCCGTTGTTTTGATGGAAGCCATGGCAAGCCGTATTCCGGTGATTGCGTCTCAGGTTGCCGGTGTGCCTGAACTGGTGAATGATGGTGTTCACGGGTTCATTACTCCACCAGGAGATCTAAACACTTTGGCGCAGCGCCTGAACGAACTGCTGTCCAATCCCAAAAGGTGCGAGCAGATGGGTTTGAGCGCGCGCAAGAAAATTGAAGCAGAGTACAATATTGATCTGGAGGCTGGCCGACTACTGCAATTGTTTTCATCAGATGATCAAACGGAGTTCAGTATTCACAACGCGCGCAGCATCTAGAGACTCGGCAGGCGTAGGTTTCCTGCTTCGTGGGGTTTTGTCGTAAACGATAAGCGCGAGATGACATTTCGTATCAGGATCAGTGGCGATATTGGGGCCATAGACATGAAATGTCGCTTTTACTACAAACTACAACACAAAATTACCTAACGTGGATGATCTGCGAAATTTAACGGAACTGAGCGCTAAAGCATAACCGTTTTGAGGACTATCCCGTGCCCTTTGAAGGGGCGAATGCTACTTGTCAGGGTTAAATTGATGCAGAAGACTTCCTCTATCGGTGTTGTCGTCATTGGCCGAAACGAAGGCCAGCGCCTTATTGGTTGCCTGCAGAGTTTACCCGAGGATGTCGCCGGGGTGGTCTATGTCGATTCCGGGTCTACAGATGACAGCGTGAAACATGCAAAGCTTGCCGGGGCTCACGTCGTTGAGCTTGATCTTTCCATCCCTTTCACCGCAGCCCGCGCACGAAACGCAGGTTTTGAAGCGCTTGAACTCTGCCACGATGTTGAGTTGGTCCAGTTTGTCGACGGCGATTGCAGCCTGCAACCCGGCTGGCTGGAGACGGCCCGCAGATTTCTTTCCGACAACCCCGATGTCGCTGTGGTGTGCGGGCGACGAAAGGAGCAACATCCGGATCACTCTGTTTACAACCGACTTTGCGATTGGGAATGGAATACGCCTATAGGGGAGGCAGACGCCTGTGGCGGGGATTCTGTGATGCGCATTTCGGCCTTTCGCGATGCGGGGGGTTTTCGGGAAGACCTGATTGCCGGGGAAGAGCCGGAACTCTGTGTAAGGCTGCGCTCTCGGAGGTGGAAAGTCTGGCGGCTCGATGCCGATATGACCCTGCATGACGCGGCAATGATTCGATTTTCCCAATGGTGGAGGCGGTCACGCCGCAGTGGTCATGCTTTTGCGGAAGGGGCCTATCTTCATGGCTCTTTGGCAGAGCGCCACAATCTTGATGCCCTGCGGCGTATACTCATATGGGGAGTATTCATGCCGCTCGCGATTATCCTGTTTTCGATTGCTTTTAGCCCTTGGTGGGCGGTTGCCGCCGTTGTTTATCCTACACAATTAATGAGACTGTCCGCGCGATATGGTATATACAGGAAAGGCAGTTGGGAAATTGCCTTCTTCTTGACGCTGGGCAAGTTCCCGGAAGCGATTGGGGCTGTAGAATTCTATTGGCACCGCTTTCGCGGCGTGTCGCCTCGACTGATTGAATACAAGTAATATAGCAAACTCTGCGAATTTCCGCCTAAACGGCGGCGTCTATCCATAGCTGCTTGAAACCCCATCAGTTTTAAATTTGATAAGGTGCAGCACTCACACACGCGGCGTTAAGTGGGCCAGAAAGGCAAAATTATAGCGTAACAAGTACTGCAGACAATGTGTTCGACACTCACCGGGGTCAACGGATTGTTGCAAGGTAAAACCAGCAATCAAAACATCGAGGTTAACTTAAACTCTGCTTAAAATTTAGTTGGCAGATTTAGATGTTTTGTTGCTTGACCATATTACAGCCTTATTTGGGCCTTCTTCAGGTCGCGAGATAGCAACAATTGTCGCTTAACTGCGATATTAATGAACGAATGGGCAGAGCTTCATGATGGGTCTTTTTGCACAGTACTTCACTTTGGGAAGCGGAATCTCGTCTCTGAGTGAGATTGATTTCACCGGCACACCTGATGCGACGGGTGTCGTAGACTCGCTGGATACGTATCTCAGCACCGGCGGAATGTGGCGTGATGGACCGCGCGACAAGTTCGCAGCGTCTCATGTTGGCGACTTAAATGTCTATGAAGATGGGGAATATACCTTTTACCTGACGTCGGACGACGGCTCGGCCCTCTATATTGACGGGAAACTGGTCATCTCGAATGACGGGCTGCATGCGGCGAGAGAGCAGGACGTCACTCTGAATCTTGCCGCTGGTGCCCATAAAATAGAAATTTTCTACTTTGAGAACAAAGGTCTTTCCACTCTGCAGCTGGAGTGGGTGGGGCCTGACAGCAATGGTCGGCGCGAGGTCATTTCGGGCGACAGCCTGAGCCACACTGTTGCAGGTGAAGACGATTCTGACGACACGTCTGCAGATAATGGCGGTTCCACGCCGGATACGCCTGATGATGGCGATACCGTTGTAGATAATGGCGGTTCCACACCCGACACGCCCGATAGTGGTGATACCGATACGGGCAGCGGTTCCACGCCGGATACGCCTGATGATGGCCCCACCAAGACCAATCAGGGGCTGTTGGCACGAGGTTTCGTCATACCTGCGGCAACCACCTCGCTGACGCAAATCGACTTTGAGGCGGATTCTGCGGCGACGTTCCAAACAACCGAGCTGAATTCCCGCTTCCGTTTTGATCCATTCTGGAAGAATGGCCCTTCGGATTATTTTGCCGTGCAGTACGCAGGCGATCTGAATGTCGCGACAGGTGGGAAGTACACCTTTTACCTGACGTCGGATGACGGCTCGGCCCTCTATGTTGACGGACAGTTGGTCATTGATAACGACGGTCGGCATCCGGACGTTTCAAGAATTATCACGCTTGATCTTTCGGCTGGCGCGCATGACATTGAGGTTCGTTATTTCGAATCCGGAGCGGCGCAAACATTAATCCTGGAGTGGGTGGGGCCTGACAGCAATGGTCGGCGCGAGGTCATTTCGGGCGACAGCCTGAG
>NZ_JWLK01000004.1 GCF_000814005.1 Ruegeria sp. ANG-S4
CCGCTTTGTCGAAGAGAAGTTTCAGGACATCATCGACGCGCTTTATGGCGGGGCCAAGACCGTCTCGACCACAACCGAAGTGACGTATGAGGACGGTCGCAAAGGATCGATCAGCGCCACGTTGGAGATCGTCGATGCGCCGGTAGACACGGCAGCACAGCACAAGGTGGCGGCGGAATGAGCGGCAGGACGAACGCCGCTCGACCTGCGGTAATCGCCCCGCCCGCCCTCCCGAATCGCGCGGCTCAAGGAGAAGCTGATGCTGGATAGTTCCGAAGGATATGTCACCGAAGACGGCCGCAAGATCGGCGGTGTGGTTATGGAGATGAAGAACATCACCCTGCGGTTTGGCGGCGTGGTGGCGATCAAGGATATCTCGTTCGACATCCGCGAGGGTGAGATCCGGGCCATCATCGGGCCGAACGGGGCCGGCAAGTCCTCGATGCTGAACGTGATCTCGGGGTTTTATATCCCGCAGGAAGGCGAGGTCTGGTTTCATGGGGCAAAGCGACCGCAAATGCGGCCCTTCGAGGTGGCGCAACAGGGGATCGCCCGCACGTTCCAGAATATCGCACTGTTCGAAGGGATGAGCGTTCTGGACAACGTCATGACTGGACGGCTGAATTTCATGAAGACCAATATCTTCCAACAAGCACTTTGGAAGGGAAAAGCGGAAGCGGAGGAGGTCGAAAACCGCGAAGCGGTGGAAAAGATCATCGATTTCCTTGAAATCCAGCATATCCGCAAAACGCCTGTTTCGCGCTTGCCCTACGGTCTGAAGAAACGCGTCGAACTGGCCCGTGCGCTGGCGGCAGAACCCAAGCTGCTGCTGCTGGACGAGCCGATGGCCGGAATGAACGTCGAAGAAAAAGAGGACATGAGCCGTTTTGTCCTCGACGTGAATGATGAGTTCGGCACCACCATAGCCCTGATCGAACATGACATGGGCGTGGTCATGGACCTGAGCGACCGCGTGGTCGTGATGGATTACGGTCGCAAAATCGGCGACGGCACACCCGACGAGGTGCGCAACAATCAGGAAGTCATCGACGCTTATCTTGGGGTAAGCCATGACTAGGATCCGGGCAGGATTGGGGAGGGGCTTGCATGCCTGAACAACTCGTATTTGGGATGGAGGTCATCCTCAACGGTCTGATGGCCGGCGTGCTGTACGCTCTGGTCGCGCTGGGCTTTGTGCTGATTTACAAGGCGTCCGGGATTTTCAATTATGCCCAGGGGGTTATGGCCTTGTTCGCGGCCATGACCCTGGTGGGGATCATGAACGGTCAGGTTCCGTTTTCCCATCTGATCAACGCTATATTTGGCACCCACATCCACTACTTCGGCTGGAATGTCCCAGCGCTGTTTGCGATCTTGCTGACGATGGCTGTCATGGTGCTGCTGGCCTGGGCCGTGCAACGGTTTGTGATGCGGCATCTGGTCGGGCAAGAGCCGATCATCCTGTTCATGGCCACCATCGGGCTGGCCTATTTCCTTGAAGGCGTTGCCGACCTGATGTGGGGGTCCGAGATCAAGACGCTGGATGTGGGTCTGCCGCAGGGTATCAACCTGTGGATCGACGAGAGCACGTTCAACATCTTTGGCTACGGCTTCTTCATCGACAATCTGGACATCGTGGCGACGGTGATTGCCGCACTGCTGGTGGCCGCGCTGGTCGCATTCAGCCAATACACCAAACAGGGCCGCGCGATGCGCGCTGTGGCGGACGACCATCAGGCGGCGCTGTCCGTCGGGATTTCCCTGAACTTCATCTGGATCATGGTCTGGTCCGTGGCCGGGTTTGTGGCTTTGGTCGCAGGGATCATGTGGGGCACCAAGTCAGGCGTTCAGTTTTCGCTGTCGCTGATTGCGCTCAAGGCCTTGCCGGTGTTGATGCTGGGCGGATTTACCTCGATCCCCGGCGCGATTGTGGGCGGATTGATTATCGGCGTGGGCGAAAAACTGTTTGAGTTCACGCTTGGCCCTGCGCTGGGTGGCGCGACCGAGAACTGGTTCGCCTATGTACTGGCGCTGATCTTCCTCGTGTTCCGACCGCAAGGTCTGTTTGGCGAGAAGATCATCGAGAGGGTGTAGCGATGCAAAAGCTGATCGCCGTCGTCAATGTAGTCGCTTGGGCTGGTTTCTGGGCCTTCGGGTACATTGCGGTGACGTCGGATGATCTGAGTGAGGCCCAGCTTGTCGTGGCCGCCATCCTCGCTTTTGCCGGGCTGGTCACAGGCGTGCTGGCATACATGAAACTGGTGCGGGCCTCGGAGTTGAGCGGGTATGCCAAAGGGTCCAACCAGATTGACGCGGCGACCCGGAACCGGGCGCAGGAAGAATGGGGAAAGTAAGACATGTTCTATCGTGAAGCCGGAGACTTCAAAGTCTCATATGTCGATGACAGCCAGACTTTCCCGATCAAGTTCGACCGGTACAGGTACTATGTCGTGCTCGCCGTGGCATTCGGCATCATTCCTTTCATTATCAACGACTATTGGGCGAATGCGCTGCTGCTGCCGTTCCTGATCTATGCAATTGCAGCGATCGGGCTGAACATCCTGGTTGGCTATTGCGGGCAGGTGTCGCTTGGCACCGGGGGGTTCATGGCTGTGGGTGCGTATGCCTGCTACAAGCTGATGACAGCATTCCCCGATGTCAGCATGTTTATCCATGTGATCCTTGCCGGCGGCATAACCGCAATTGTTGGCGTGCTGTTCGGCCTTCCGAGTTTGCGGATCAAAGGGTTCTATCTGGCTGTTGCCACGCTGGCTGCTCAATTCTTTCTGGTCTGGTTGTTCAACCGGGTCCCGTGGTTCTACAACTATTCGGCTTCGGGCCAGATCAACGCGCCGGAACGGGATGTGTTTGGCATCATCATCACCGGGCCCAACGCGCCAGCCTGGGCAACCTATGTGTTCTGTCTGATTTTCCTGACCTTGTGTGCCGTCGTCGCGCGCAACCTGACGCGCGGCACCACCGGCCGGACATGGATGGCCATTCGTGACATGGACATTGCGGCCGAGATTATCGGGGTGAATCCACTCAAGGCGAAGTTGACGGCCTTTGCTGTCAGTTCCTTCTTCGTCGGCATCTCGGGTGCGCTCTTCTTTGCGGTTTATCTGGGTGCTGTCGAAGTCGGTGAGGTCTTTGGCATTCAGAAATCGTTCCTGGTTCTGTTCATGATCATAATTGGCGGATTAGGGTCTATTTTCGGCTCCTTTGCGGGTGCGGCTTTCCTCGTTTTGCTTCCCGTCGTCCTGAAGGTTGTCGGCGCAGATTGGATGGGGTGGCCAACCGACATCGTTGCCCATCTGCAATTGGTCATCGTCGGTGCGCTGATCATTCTGTTCCTGATCCTCGAGCCGCACGGCCTGGCCCAGTTGTGGCGCGTGGCCAAAGAGAAACTCAGACTTTGGCCGTTCCCGCACTGATGGGTCGGCCCAACCACAAAGACGGGCGGAACAAGCCCGAAACCAACATCGGATCAATCAAGGGAGGATACACCCGATGAAAACGAAACTGGCAACCATGGCGCTGGGCGCCGTTATGGCGGCAGGACCGGTCATGGCCGACCTCGTGTTCCCGTCGCTTAGCTACCGCACCGGCCCTTACGCGGCAGGTGGCATCCCGTTTGCGGATGGCTACGCTGACTATTTCACATTGTTGAACGAACGTGACGGCGGTATCGGGGGCGTTCCGGCCAAGGTGATCGAGTGCGAAACCGGGTACAACACCGAGAAAGGTGTCGAGTGCTACGAGTCGACCAAGGGTGAGGGCGCGTTGGTTTATCAGCCATTGTCGACCGGCATTACCTATCAGTTGATCCCTAAAACCACTGCTGACGGCATCCCGATGCATACGATGGGATATGGCAGGACATCGGCCAAGAACGGCGGCGTATTCAGCCACACATTCAACTATCCGGCCAACTATTGGGACGGTGCATCGGGCGCGATCAACTACCTGCTCGAAGAAAATGGTGGCGATCTGAACGGCAAAAAAGTTGCGCTGGTCTATCACAACTCTGCCTACGGCAAAGAGCCGATCCGCACGCTGGAAGAGCTTTCGAAGAAACACGGCTTTGAGCTGGTTGCTCTTCCGGTCGACCATCCGGGCCAGGAACAAAAGTCTCAATGGCTGCAAATCCGCCGCGACAAGCCCGATTATGTCCTGATGTGGGGCTGGGGCGTGATGAACCAGGTTGCCGTGCAAGAGGCAGCCAATATTCGTTTTCCGATGGAAAATTTCATCGGCATCTGGTGGTCTGGATCGGAAAATGACGTGTTGCCAGCGGGCGAAGCCGCCAATGGATACAAGGCTCTGACCTTCCACAATGTGGGATCCGATTTTCCGCTGTACGATGATCTGAACAAATACGTCATTGACGCTGGCAAGGCAGCAGGCGCAGGAGATCAGGTGGGTACGGTTCTTTACAACCGAGGTCTGTACGCCGCGATGTTGGCCGCTGAAGCCGCCAAAAAAGCGCAGGAAATATCGGGTAACGCTGAAATCACGCCTGCCGACATGCGCGATGGAATGGAGGCTTTGGAAATTACAGAAGCCAAGATGTCCGAACTCGGCCTGCCAAATTTTGGCCCGACCTTTTCGGTCAGCTGTGAAAACCACGGCGGTGACGCCCTGGTTGGTGTGACCCAGTGGGATGCGGCAACCAAGACCTGGAGCCTGATTTCCGAGTTCAAACCCACAGACGGGGACGTGATCGGGCCACTGATCACGGAAGACTCGAGTGCGTATGCAGCGGAAAACAATATCGATCCGCGGTGCTGATCGCACACATAGACACACGGAACGGCGGTTGACCGCCGTTCCGATCCCGACACTCTGATGAGGACTGGCCCAGATGCTGGATGCGGCACAAACCACGGACGTACAGGCAGAAACGCTGCTTGAGGTCAACAATATCGAGGTGATCTACAACCACGTGATCCTCGTGCTGAAGGGTGTCAGCCTAACGGTGCCCAAGGGTGGTATCACTGCGTTGCTGGGCGGCAATGGGGCGGGGAAAACGACGACGCTCAAGGCAGTTTCCAACCTGCTGCATTCAGAGCGTGGCGAAGTCACCAAAGGCACGATCACCTATCGCGGCCAGAGCGTGCATGAAAGCGACCCGGCGGATTTGGTGGAAAAAGGCGTGATCCAGGTGATGGAAGGCCGCCACTGTTTTGAACATCTGACGGTCGAAGAAAACCTGCTGACCGGCGCCTATACCCGAAAGGACGGAGCGGCGGCGATTCAGAATGACCTGGACCTTGTTTACACCTATTTTCCGCGCCTCAAGGAACGCCGCCGCAGTCAGGCGGGCTACACCTCGGGCGGGGAACAGCAGATGGTTGCGATGGGGCGGGCCCTGATGTCGCGACCCGAGACCATTTTGCTGGATGAACCCTCGATGGGCCTTGCGCCGCAATTGGTCGAAGAGATTTTCGGCATCGTGAAGGACCTGAATGAAAAAGAAGGCGTGTCCTTCCTGTTGGCCGAGCAGAATACCAATGTTGCCCTGCGCTTTGCCCATTATGGGTACATTCTGGAATCCGGTCGCGTTGTGATGGACGGCCCGGCCGCTGAATTGCGCGAAAACCCGGATGTGAAGGAATTCTATCTCGGGATGTCGGACGAAGGCCGCAAGAGTTTTCGCGACGTGCGGTCGTATCGGCGCCGCAAACGTTGGCTGTAAGCGGATGGAGGATCTGACGATGTCAAAATACTACGATACGCTCGAGATCCGGTCAGCGGACCAGCGGGCTGCTGATCAGTCGGATGCTCTGCGCGTCCAGTTGGAACAGGCGAAAACCGCACCGGGATTCGCGGCACATCTTGCGGATACCGATACAGGGGCCGTGGCGTCCATTGAAGATCTGGTGAAGTTGCCGGTTTTGCGCAAATCCGACCTGATCCGCGCGCAGGCCGAGCGTCCGCCGTTTGGCGGTTTCACTGTCAAGCCGGCGCGCAATTTTCACCATGTGTTTCAGTCGCCGGGGCCGATCTACGAACCCGGCAGTGCCGACGATGACTGGTGGCGGATGGGGCGATTTGTCCACGCTGCCGGGGTGGGCCCGGGCGACATTGTGCAGAATTGTTTTGGCTATCACCTGACGCCCGCCGGGATGATCTTTGAAAGTGGGGCACGCGCCGTCGGTGCAGCGGTACTGCCTGCGGGAACCGGACAAACCGAGCTGCAAGTGACGGCCGCACGCGACGTCGGATGCACCTCTTACGCGGGCACGCCCGATTATCTGAAGGTCATTCTGGACAAGGCCGACGAGATGGGCGTTTCGTTGGGGTTCTCCAAGGCGGTCGTGGGCGGCGGCGCTTTGTTTCCGTCCCTGCGTCAGGAATACGCGGACAGGGGCATTGCCTGTCTGCAGTGCTATGCCACTGCGGATCTGGGCAATATCGCATACGAAAGCCCGGCCATCGAAGGGATGATTATCGACGAACACGTGATCGTCGAGATTGTCACCCCCGGAACCGGAACGCCGGTTGCTTTGGGTGAGGTCGGCGAGGTCGTGGTGACATCCTTGAACCCAGATTACCCTCTAATCCGTTTCGCGACTGGCGACTTGTCTGCCGTGATGCCGGGCGAGTCCCCATGTGGGCGGACAAACATGCGGATCAAAGGCTGGATGGGCCGCGCGGATCAGACCACCAAGATCAAGGGCATGTTCGTGCGCCCCGAACAAGTGGCGGTTCTGGTGGACAAACACTCTGAGATCGTCAAGGCGCGGGTCATCGCCGCGCGTCAGGGCGAGATGGACACGATGACCGTGAAAATCGAAAGCCCGGGCGGGGATGAATCTGCTTACGCAAACTCGGTGATCGAGGTGTTGAAACTCAAAGGCGCGATCGAGGTGGTCGCCCCGGGCTCGCTGCCGAAAGACGGGCTGGTGATCGAGGATCAGCGCGTTTACGAGTGAATGTTGCCGTCGGATATCGCGAAATTGTCGACCGTCCTACTGGCCTTTCCGAGCGTTTTGGTCGATTAAAGGCTGAATTCCTCAGGGTTTGAGTCAAAAGCCGGATCAATGGCGGAAATCGAATACGCGGAACATGGAACACGCAATCGCGGCGTGCTGGGCACCCGGCTGGTCGGCGGTATCTCCTTTGCCGTCGCAGCCGCATGTTTGTTGCCCATGGTGGCAGTGGTCCTTGCGGCCCTGACTGGCGGGACGGACACAGTATCGCATCTGCTGGCAACGGTTCTGCCCGAGTACACGCTGACGACAATCGTTCTTGTGGTTCTGGTTTCAATCGGGACGTTTGCGATCGGGGTCGGGGCGGCGTGGCTTGTCACCATGACCCGTTTTCCGGGTGTAAAGCTGCTTGAGATTGCGCTGGTTCTGCCCTTGGCATTTCCGGCGTATGTTTTGGCTTATGCCTATACCTTTGTTCTGGATCATCCGGGGATCGTACAGTCGACCTTGCGGCAGGTGATGGGTTGGGGGCCGCGAGACTATTGGTTCCCCGAAATCCGCTCGACCGAGGGGGCGGCGGTGATGTTGATCCTGGTGTTGTACCCCTATGTCTATTTGTTGGCGCGTGCCGCGTTCCTTCAGCAAAGCGCGACTGCCTTTCTGGCTGCACGTGCGCTCGGTGACAGTCCTTGGGCGGCGTTTTGGCGGGTCTCTCTGCCGATGGCGCGCCCCGCAATCGCCGGCGGGGTGCTTTTGGCCGTTATGGAAACCATCGCCGATTTCGGAACGGTGGCCTATTTCGGTGTCCAGACCTTTGCCACCGGAATTTACACGAGCTGGTTTTCGATGGCGGACCGAGGTGCCGCTGCACAGCTCGCGCTGTGTTTGCTGTGTTTTGCGCTGCTTATGGCGGTGACCGAACGCACTCAGCGCGGCAAGGCAAAGTACTATCAGGTCGGAAAAAGGCATGAAGGCATGACAGCCGCCAGGCTCAAGGGCTGGCGGTCAGTGATGGCCTTTATACTGTGCGCGCTGCCTGTTGTTTTCGGGTTCTTGTTGCCTGTGATAATCCTTGTGGAAATGGGGCTGGAATCCGAACAGAACCTTCTGTCCCGGCGGTACATAGGTTTCATTCAAAATTCGCTGACGCTGGCGGGCATCGCTGCGGTGGTAACAGTTTGTGCTGCGATCAGCATCGGCTTCTACCAACGCTTGCGGCCCGGGCGTCGCTCGAACTTGGCGGCATATATCGCGCGATTGGGATATGCGGTTCCCGGCGGTGTGATCGCCGTTGGGCTGATTGTGCCTTTCGCGGCGTTTGACAATGCGCTGGATGCGTGGATGCGCCAGACTTTCCAGGTTTCGACCGGGTTGCTGGTCACCGGGTCGATCTGGTTGCTGGTTGCGGCTTACATGGTGCGGTTCCTGGCTGCCGCGCTCAGCGCCTATGAAGGCGGACAAAGCACGGTGCATTCCAACATGGACGCTGCGGCGCGATCCCTTGGCCAAACGCCACTGGGGACGTTGCGCCGCATTCACCTGCCGATCCTGACGCCATCGTTGCTGACCGCGCTTCTGATCGTTTTCGTGGATGTCATGAAGGAACTCCCGGCGACCCTGATCATGCGGCCTTTCAACTTTGACACCCTTGCGGTTCAGGCGTACCGGCTGGCTTCGGACGAACGACTTGAAGGTGCGGCAGTACCGTCTCTGGTCATTGTCGCCGTTGGTCTGTTGCCTGTCATTCTGATCTGCCGACAAGTTGGTCGTCGGTAACAAGGCAATCCAAAATCCAAGGCTGATGCGCAGCGGGCTTGATTCCTTTTCGATTTCCGGCAAGGCTTGAGGTATGAACATGCAGCCTCCCAGCCGGTTTACTGCAAGCCAGGCCCAGATGCCCGTCGCGTTCGACCGGCGCGAGATGTCCCAGATCCTGTCCGTATATGGCCGGATGGTCGCCGCCGGAGAATGGCGCGATTACGGAATTTCAAACCTGCGGGATACGGCGGTTTTCTCAATATTCAGGCGAACGGCGGAACACCCGATATATCGCGTGGAAAAGCATCCGCGCCTGCGGTTGCGGCAAGGCATGTACTCGGTCGTTGGTATGGATGGGCGCATCCTGAAACGCGGCCACGATTTACGGGCCGTCCTGCGGGTATTGGAGCGCAAGCTGATCCGGGCCGTTGACCCGGATTAGAGCCGCTTTCGGACCGTAACCGGCCCGTCACCCTGTTGCTTGATCCGGGCAATGGCTTGATCCATCGCTTCGAATGCAACGGCCATGTGATAGGCGTTTGCGTGCAGCAGCAGGTTATCGCCGGCGACCCACGCGACGTGGCCCTTCCAGAATATCAAATCTCCGCGTCTGGCAGGCTCGCCGGGCGTCAGTGGATTACCCAGGTCCCGTTCCTGATCATCGCTGTCACCGGGGCACGGGATTCCGCAGGCCAGTAGGCCGGCCTGAATCAAACCCGAACAATCCAACCCGAAACGACTGTTGCCGCCCCACAAATAGGGTGTGCCAAGGAATTGCTCGGAAACCGCGACGGGATCGTTCAAGCGCGTATATGCGGGCACAGTATGGACCCGTGGCACATACCCCAACTCTGTTTCAAGAAACCCTTCTTCCTCCGACAACGCCCGTATCTTGCTGCCCAGGCTAAGCGAAACGAGGTCGGGACTTTTCATATCGGGCTGGTCATAAGCATGGGTTGCCGGGGCCAAAACCCAGTGGGTTTGCGGTGACAAGCCGCCCAACTGGACCGAACTGACCCAGCCGCTATAGCCGTCCTTATCCGAGGTAATGCGGCTCCAACCGTTGGTTTCTTCGGCGACCGTCACAGTATCCCCATACAGCAGCTGGCGGTCGCGAGGGCCGTCTGGACGGCGCAGAATGTCAACGACCGGGCGGATGGCGCGTTTGTGAGTCATAACTCCAGAATCTCCGGCAGAGCGGCAAGCAGGGCACGGGGTCCCTGACCCAACCCGCCTTTGCTGCGTCCCGGTTCTTTGGTGCGCTGCCACGAATAGATGTCGAAATGCAGATATCGGCATTCACCAACAAACCGTCGAAGGAAAAGCGCGGCGGTAATCGAACCTGCAAAACCGCCAGAGGGGGCGTTGTCCAGATCGGCGATCCCGGGCTCGATCATTGCTTCGTACGGCGTGTGAAACGGCATTTGCCAGACCGGGTCTGCCGTCTGATTTCCGGCGCGATGCACGATCTGCGCCATCTGATCGTCGCTGGCAAAGAAAGGAGCCAGATCTGGCCCTACCGCAACACGTGCCGCGCCGGTCAAGGTCGCCATCGAAATCAGAAGGTCGGGTCGGGCTTCTTCTGCCAAGGCCAAAGCGTCGGCCAGAACCAGCCGTCCTTCAGCGTCCGTGTTGTTGATCTCAACCGTTAAACCATTGCGAGCGGTCAGTATGTCTCCCGGCCTGAAGGCATTTCCCGCGACTGCGTTCTCCACGGCCGGGATCAGTACGCGAAGCTGCACCGGCAGGTCCAGCGCCATGATCATGTGCGCCAGCCCCAGAACGTTGGCCGCACCTCCCATGTCTTTTTTCATTAGTCCCATGGCGGACGCGGGTTTCAGGTCAAGCCCGCCCGTATCGAAGCATACGCCCTTGCCCACCAAAGTCAGTTTTGGCCCTTTGCTGCCCCAATTGACCTCGATCAGTCGCGGTACCTGTGCAGCTGCGCGCCCGACGGCGTGGATCACTGGAAAGTTGTCTTTCAGCAAGGCGTCGCCCAGCGTTACATCGCAGGTTGCGCCAAATCTCTGGGCCAAGTCTTCTGCCGCCTTCTGCAACTGATCTGGCCCCATGTCAGCGGCTGGCGTGTTTACCAGATCTCGGGTCAGTGCCTCGGCAGCGGCCATTGCTTCGATCCGGGCGGCATCCAGACCTTCGGGAGCGACAAGGGCTGCTTGGCTGGGCGTTTGGGATGCGTAACGGTCGAATGAATACCCGCTCAACAGCCAACCCAAACACTCCATCTCTCGAACCGAGTCCGGCAGGCCCGAGACGATTTGATAGCTGCCCTGAGGCAATTTCTCGGCGGCTGAGGCCAGCGGAAACCTTTTGCGCACGCGGGTGCTTTCGGTGCCGTAGCCAGCGATTGCGGCGACAGGTGTTCCATCGGCACCCGGCAGCAGCAATGCCTGCCCCAATGCGCCGGTGAACTCATTGGAATTCACCCATGCGGCGACATGATCCGGTTGCTCGGCCAGCCATGCCTGCAGATCAGGTTTTGCAATGACGTGAAGCGCAACCGACCGCTCAGCGGGTGGCGCAAAGGATAAAGCCATGGTCATCTCAGCCTTGTTTGTTTTCGCCAAGATTATCCGCCTGCGCCCGACCCGCAACCCCCTGTCACACGATCAGATCCTGTTGGTCCCAGATCGCCGTCAGCGACCGCTCACCCACCCGTATCAGCCGGTCCAGCGTTGCTGCCGTGGCCACTGCATCCCCCGCGTCGATGGTCTGCGCAACGTCCCCGGCCACGCGAGACAGGGCCGTCATTCCAACCTGATCGGAAATTGCGACAAGAGATTTGGCACATTTCCGCAGATCGGCCCAGTTTTGCCGCCGCCAGAACCGTTCGCAGTTCGACAGGCGCACTGCCAGCTCCTCGACCGTTCGGCACAGCACGTTCATTGCATTCGTGCCACCCAATTGACGACACAACCCGTTCAGCCGGTCCGGATCCAGACGAACGGATTCCTTTTGTTCAAGCGTGATAATCTTGCTCACAGCATTCACCCCATTCTTCACGCCCCCACGACGCAGAACGACTATTACCCCGAACCCTTTTTGATTTCTTGCGCTAAGGTATTCATAATGTTTCGAATTTTGTGAGAATTCTGCGTAGGCGCTCCCGCGAAAGTGATGGAAGGAGGCGAGCTTCGGCCTTGTCCACGCACATTTTGCCCCCCTGCCTGCGCTCAATTGAACGCCCATGCGTTTGTTTTCATGTTGTCGCGCGTGACCAACACCATTGCGTGAGGGCCCACCAGCCGCCTATTACGATAAATAAACGCGCAGGGCACGAAAGGACTGGATCATGCCAATTACCAACGACGAGTTGATCGCCGCCCGGAATGCCTGGGGCGAAGGGCTGATTGCGATTGCACAGGCATTCGAAGATGGCGGCATCGACGCGGCGCGACCTGTTGCCGAAGGTGTTTTGGACGCAGCTTACGGTTATAATTTGGGACCGGTCCTGTTCAAACCAACATTGGCCTCGGGGGATCAGACCTTCAGACCTACGCGCACGGGTGCGCTGTCATATTTCGTCGGCCATGACACCGCTTATCCGCTCGATAGCGGTTTCGGGATCAAAGGGTGGCGCGCAATGGAAAGCGAGACGTCCGCATCCTTTGTGGAAGGCGATGTCGCAATGTGGATGGGTAAGGTCATTCTGACAGACCGGCACGGCGATGTAACGCAAGTCGATAAGAGCTTTGGCTACAAAAAAGACGCCGATGGCGTGTTGCGTATCGTCCTGCATCACTCGTCCTTGCCTTACGAGCCATAAGCTGGGCGGCAAAGAAATCGACATCAAAATCAGACAGTGTCTGGCGTAAATTGCGGTACCGATGGCGTGGAACAGGTCTCTGATTCCGCGCCGTTTTTTGTTATAATAGTGGGAATGTCACAGGATTGGGAATGAGATCCATGAGGCTTATCAAACGCGTTATTCTGGTTTTGCTGGCAATTGTTCTGATCTTGGTGGGCGTATCCTACCTGTTGCCCGGCAAAACCGAAGTATCGCGCAGCATCACGATCGATGCGCCCGCGTCAGAGATTTTTCCTTATGTGAATTCCATGCAGGAAACCGAGAAATGGTCGCCCTGGCTGTCGCGTGATCCCGAAACGAAACTCTCGTATTCCGGCCCGGACGCAGGTGTGGGCAACACCTTGAATTGGAGCTCGGACCATCCGCAAGTGGGTACAGGATCGCAAGAAATTGTCGAGAGTGTTGATGATCAGCTTGTAAAAACAGCGCTTGACTTTGGACCGATGGGCACGGCTTCGGCCTCGTTCGTGTTGCAGCCTGACGGGTCGCAAACGCAGGTCACCTGGGGGTTTCTGTCCGAGCTGGGATTAAACCCCATGTCGCGATGGATGGGTCTTATGATGGATCGCTGGGTCGGCGGGGATTACGAACGCGGATTAGAGAACCTCAAGTCCTTGGTTGAGGGGCAGGGATGACCTCATCCAAACGGGAAACTGAGCCGCGTATTGTTGTGCGAGTTCATTGAAACACCAAACCAAATTCCATTGATCGCCACGGAGCGATTGAAAAAAGGCTTTTCAGAAAGTGGATATTAAGTGACTGAAATTCAAACAGAGATACGAGACTGAACCTTCGCGGAGGCAGAGCGAATGTCCCTTCCGTCGACGTCAGAACTCCGAAACGATAAGCGGTGCATCGCTGGCATTCCGGAAGGACGCGCAGGTTTTTGCTGCGGGACCGCATTTCTCAAAAACAGCCTTGGGCAGGTTGATGACCGAAAGTACGTTCAAATCGCCACCACAGCGCCATCGTCGAGCCAGAATTTTGCGGAAAAATTCCATGATAACTGAGCAGAAATCAACGCGAAGGCGCGCAGGATCAATGCTATCTGACTATATCGTTGTCGGGCCGAAGCTGGACAGGTGCTTTCGCGGCACCGATCCAAAAGTGGTTTTGATGCTTACCGGGGTCTATTTTTCGGCGATGCTTTTGGTGGTGCTTTTGTTGAAGGCCATGCATCACGCGCTGGGCATGCCCAGCTTGCCGTATCTTTGGGAGTTGCTGATGTCACTGTGCGCGTGACGCCCTTGGAATTGATTTCGCAAGTCGATTTAAGTGGTGCTTTTGTTCAAGGCTGTCAGTATGAGTGACGCCGTTGGGCTGAGTATCGGCGGGCAAATCTCGGGATACAGAACGAGATTACCGAAAATCCTTATAGTTTCAGTAATTTGGTAGAAAATTTGGTGCCTCAAGAGGGCACTGAACAATTGCCCAAGGCTACCTAACTTCGACGGTTCCCCTCTCAATACTGCTATGTAATTAATGTACTTTTAGGTCTCTATGCCCAAAGGTGCCCATATATGCCCATTGCAACCGACGAAAAAACAGGGGATAAAACAGGGGATGTAAACTCCTATCCCCTGAGGACCGCATGGCAGGAGCCCTATACAAGCTGACAGCGGCAAAGGTTCGCAGCGTCGGACCCGGCAAGCACAGTGATGGTGGCGGCCTGTATTTCTACCGGCTGGCTTCAGGCGACCAGTGGGTGTTTCGGTTCACTATCTCGGGCAAGCGTAGGGAAATGGGCTTGGGCGGCTACCCCGGCGTGTCGCTGGCGCAGGCGCGGGAAATGGCAGACGCCTATCGTTCCATTGTAAAGAGCGGTGGCAACCCCATCGAGGTGCGCAGCGGTGAACGGGCGCAGGCCGCAGCGGATCTGATTGCCAACGACCCAAACGCCAGAGAGGCGCGGTTGTTGAAGAACATCGCCCCCGAGGCATTCAAGGCCCGCCAAGCCCAGCTTAAAGACGATGGGCGGGCTGGCCGATGGTACAGCCCAATCAAAACGCACATCCTGCCCTCTCTGGGCGAGAAGCCGGTCGAGGAAATCACTGGGACCGTTATAGCCGATGCATTGCGCCCGATTTGGCACACCAAGACGGATGTAGCTAGGAAAGCCCTAACCCGGCTTAAAGCCTGCCTGAGCTATGCCAGCGCCAAGAGGTTCGAGATTGACCGCCACGCCATAGACGACGCCCGCGAACTGCTGGGCAAACAGATACACAAGGCACAGAACATCCCCTCAATGAACTGGCGGGATGTTCCGGCGTTCTATCAGTCCCTTGAAGGGGGCGGCACGGTCCAGCTTGCGCTGCAACTGTTAATCCTGACCGGGCTGCGGTCTAGGCCGATCCGATTTGCAAGGCTGGATCAGATTAACGGAAACACATGGACCGTACCAGCAGAGCTAGTGAAGGGGCCGCGCGGCAAGACAGATGATTTCCGTGCGCCCCTGTCGGCAGAGGCGATGCGCATTGTCCAGGCGGCAAAGGAAACCGCCAGAGACGGTTATCTGTTCCCGGGCGTCCGCAAGGGCGTCATCAGCGATGCCAGCATGTCACGGCATATGGAGCGGCTGGAACTGGATGCACGACCCCACGGGTTTCGGGCCAGTTTCAGAACATGGGCAGATGAGGCCACGAAAACCGATTATGAAATCAAGGAAACGGCAATCGGCCACAAAGTCGGCTCTGCCGTATCGCGGGCTTACCAGCGGTCAGATTACTTCGATGAGCGGTTGTTGCTGGCCGAGCGCTGGGCAGAACATGTGACGGGAATCAGGCCGAAGGTGATCCACCTGAGGGAGAGCGGGAATGGCTGAGACCTGCGACCGCGCCAGAGGCCTGCCCGCACCTATAGCGCAGAAATATCCTGATATTTATCATCATCTTGCGCATGGGGACAAATGGGCAACATTCCCTTGTGCCACACAACAAGGGCCGTTATCATGAATAGGCCGGTATGCTTTCCAGTGGGGAGCGATGGGCATAAAGAGCAGAGGGGCCGCCGCCGTGGTCCAATACTTAGGCGACCCTCTGCTGAAATCCGAAACCAACAAGCAGAAGGCTCGGAATAGAATGCTAACGATTGGAGAGAAAGCGAAAGCCAGATTTGGCTTGCTAGAAAATTTCTCCCTTCGTCATCGACCACGTTATATGGCTATATGCGATATGGCAACATGTCGTGGTATTCGCAACAGTTATATTTTCGCAAATAGTGAACAGACAGACCGTCGCGACTGCCAAAAATTCTGTTCTGAGCTTCTGCGTGTCATAAGGAAGATGACATGGCAGACAGTGCCGACAAGCCTAAAAACCTAATCCGTCTGACGGATGCAATACGGCGTTATTCGCTGTGTCGTTCCACATTCGACAATGCCGCAAATGCTGGTCACATCACCAAGCATAAGGTTGGCAACGCCGCGTTTGTGGACACGCATCAGATTGACAACTGGATCATGGGTGAAAGCCGCAGCGCTTAAACGAAATCCGCGCCAATGGGGACACATTGGACACGGGCTATTCGTTGTATCGCTAACGCTAAAGACGCCCAAAGTGTACGATGTTCGTCGCCTACGCGCAAGCGAGGTAAGCACACATGGCTACTGAAAAGAGCAGTGAAGCAAAGACCAAACGAGCCCCACGCAACACGCGCTGGGTGTTGAAATGGCTGGACCTACCGCACCAGATTGAAACGGCGGCATACAGGATCACAGACCAGAGCGGCGAAAGTCGAACTATTCACGTCAGGAAAAACAAACGCTGCATCCTGGACGGGCTGAATGAGCGCCCGATGTACTGCGCCAGCCCATGCCGGTTGTCGCAGTACGTTACGGAGTTTCGTGAGGAACAAGGCCTCAGCATCGAGACTGAATGGTACAGTAACGACATCTCAACGGGGCGTAAGCGTTGCGGAGTATATTTTCTGCGCGATGCCGTTGCCCGGATCGACGGTCAGGAGGCGCCCCAATGAGTGCCTTCAACATTCAATTCCAGATCCTTCGCCGCAAGCATGGCCTTACTGAAGCCGCTGCTCGCATTGTCGCAACGTTGTATTTCGGGGAGGGCCGCTGATGGCCCTCATCACCCAGATCCCCAAGAACAGCCGTGAGGAATTCCGTGTCAGCCGGGATGACTTTCAGGGTTACGACATCATCAATATCCGCGTGTTCTTCGTCTCAAAAGACGGAGAGATGTTGCCCGGAAAGCAAGGCGTCGCGTTCAAGGCGGAATTGCTGCCGGAGTTCATAGACGCGCTCAGTAAGGCGGAGGCTGCTTAGATGGGGCGCGACAAGAAAAACGAGCGCCGTGGTGAACACTGGACCAAGATGGTGCGAAACATGATGGAGGAGCCCGCCTGGCGGGCCCTCTCGTCCACTGCTCAGGCTCTGTACCCTTGGCTCAGGCTGGAATGGCACGGCGTAGACAATAACAACAATGGCAAGATTTGCTTGAGCGTCAGACAAGCCGCTGAACGTCTGGGCGTGTCTTACAACACCGCCGCCAAAGGGTTCCGGGAGCTTCAGGCAAAAGGCTTCATTGCCGTTACCCGCCCGCCAAAACTTGGCACCAGTGGCGTCGCATCATCTCCGCTGTTCGAGCTAACCGAGATTTCGTTGCCGACGGCGCACGGGGAGTCCGGCCGCAGATTGTACAAGCAGTGGTCTGAAGGTGCAGATTTCCCTGTGGTAAAAGCCCCGGTTCACAACCCGACAGGCAAGGGCGGAAAAACAAAACCCTGTCTTAAAAACTGCGACGAGACCGTCGTAGATTTTGCGACGAGAATGACGGAGGCGACGCAATAAATGCGACGGGCCGTATCAATATTTGCGACGAAAACACCCGATTTCGGCAAGTCCCCCGTCGCAATATTTAAGTCATCCTTAATCTACCAGGGGGTCTGGGGGAAACGGACACCTACCGCACCAACAATCCAACAAGCGAGGCATGAGCAATGACGGATGAATCCGAACGAAAAAACGTAGTCAATACGTACACGGATGAGAGCGGCAAGTTCGCACAAGGTAACCCCGGGAAACCACGCGGAACCCGGCATAGGGTCACGCGGGCGGTTGAGGAACTGCTAGAGGGTCAATCTGAGGCAATCACTCAAAAGGCCGTTGAGTTGGCGCTTGAGGGCGACAGCACTGCTCTACGTCTGTGCCTGGAACGGATAGCGCCCACCAGAAAGGACGCGCCGGTAAACTTTGAGCTTCCACCTATCCAGAACGCACAGGACGCGTCTGAAGCTGCTCAGGCGGTCCTACAGGCCGTATCACAAGGCGAAGTAACCCCGCTTGAAGGTGCAACCGTCATGGGGTTGGTTGAGCAGTTTCGGCGGGTGCTGGAGATGACCGAACTTGAACACCGGATCACGGCATTGGAGGCAAAGAAATGAGCGTGAAGAACAGAGTCAAAAAGCTGGAAATACGTTCATCGGATAGATTCAAGGTTATTTGCCCGACGGTTTCCTTCCTGGACGAAAACGGAACTGTGCTTGAGCGCTCCAATGAATTTGTACGGCGTGAGCAATTGGACGAGTTGGCTCGGTCCGCGCTTTTCTCGGTATCGGGCATGGAAACACGCAACGTTGTGCGAGAAGAAGGCGAGAGCCTCTCTGGCTTCAAATCGCGTATTACTGATGCCACACGGGAGATGTACGCCGCATCCGACAAGAAGGGCATCTGGGTTTATTGGGGCGCAAAGCGGCTCTAAGGGGGTAAGGGAAATGAGCGTACGTAAAAGACTGGAAAGGCTTGAGAAAGTATCTCCGAAAGGCCCAATCTTGGTTTTGCCTGATGTTGAGTTTTACTCCCGAGATGGACGGCTGGTGCATAGCGTCTGAGGTCTTTGTCGTACACCTGATGATTTCTCAGGAAGGCTGGAACCTGTCATTTTCTGTGCTACAGCCAAAATCGACGGCTTGGAAGACATCAAAGTCGAGCGGTTTGATGATGAAGAGTTTAGAGACCTCAGTAATCGCCTAAACAAGGAATGCGAAAACGCACTCAGAAGCGAAAACAAAGCCGGTTCTTGCCTACTGCTGGTTGGCAATTCGCATGTCATTGAACGCAGGATGGCTTGCGATGCATGTTCGGCTTTGTCAGCATCCTGATGAAGGTATATTTTGGAGAAATTTATGTTGAAAGAACTTCAATTGGCTGAGATTGGATCGCTTAGGGGCGAAGTGAATTCTGTAATCGACAGAATGAATGGCAACGAAAACTTCTCTGCAGGAACAGTGTCTGCAATCTTTGCCTTCATTTTGTCGACAGAAACAACCTTGATTAGTCTGGTACTTGCCCTTTTGTCTTTGGTCATCGTGTTCATTGGAATTCGCAGGTATTCTGAGCTTCGCGCTCACGCGCGCAAGTTGGACGAATACCTGAAGGCGACAGAGCTTGACCTGTCGGACAGTGGAGGATGGACAGTCCATTACTACCGCTCGATTGAAGGTAGTTCCTCTGGCGGGTACTCTGAAACCAGATACGTTTTTTGGATCGCGATGGGTGTAATCTGTGCTCTGGGAACTGTTTACGTGGGATACTCAGTAATTTCTGAATCGGAGGTCATAGCTTCTAAAGATCCGGCTACCGATGACTAAACTACTGAATTGAGTTTCCCAAAGCGTGACGCACATGGTCTTCAACGCGGCAAAAACGGATTGGTACGACGCGCCGAACTCGTACCCCCTAATGAAATCGCTAAACCCCATTATGACGCGCCGCGTCACCTTAACCCGACGGGTTCAGTAGCCGGTTAACCTGGATGTGCTCGAAAATAACTCACGTTGCCAGTTGATGAGGGGGCAAAGCGACAACGCGCGCCGTTGGTGAGTGGTAAAAGTAAAAATAGTTCAAACGTCTTCGCTGCCAAAATCAGCTTCACCTACGAACAAATCGGCGAAGAACCGGTCAAATAAGGAGAAGAAACACTGACCAGGGCGAATACTATCAATCGACGCTAATGGCCTCTAAATCCGGGTTCGGATGCAGTGTTGCGGCATTTAACGTAGGATCATCGAGCGTATTTATAGTGATGCAAACGTAAGAGTTCACAAACTTACGGATTGAGTTTGCGGTGGCGAACATACCTTCCGCTTTCAATCTGAGCTCTATTTCATTTGCGTTCCGTAAGAACTCGTCATCCATAACAGCAATTCCATTCCAAGTCTGAGAAAGCAGTTTGACCCGAACTCCTTAACAAAAGGTAAGCCTAAGACTTTACCTCTCGGATAACTCGTCTTCTCGTTGTCTAAGAATCTCGACTACTGTCCCTTGAGCTCTGCTATAGTTCTTCTGAGGCCAGGACCAACTGGGCTCCTCAATGCCCTGAAGGGTGTTTCGAAGGTCAACAAGTCGCGGGTCTTCGCGGGCCTCTTTCAGAGGAACGAACCTACGCGAAATCTCTGACTCAATGGAGTGGCAGCAAAGGTGGCCATAGGTTCTGCTGACCGTATCGGTGTTTGAATGGCCAAGTTGCCTTGCAACGATTGCCAGTGGCGTACCCGCCTGCACCAACTGACTAGCGTAAGTGTGCCTTAGGCCATGAAAAACAAATCCATCCGGCAAACCAGCGCGCCGAACTGCGTCCTTGAACAGGTGTTTATGGCATCCGGTCCATGCCTTCCCGGACGACATTCTAAACACCAAATCTTCTTCGTCTAAGTCTTCAGCTTGATCCAAGAAAAAGGACATGCCTTCTTCGGGCAAGATTACATAGCGCCCGCGATAGCTCTTCATTGGCGCTACGTAGATGCCGAATACGTGTCCGCCAACATCACGCGCCTTGAGCCTTGCCAGTTCCGAGACACGACACCCTGTGTATAGGGCAGCCTGAACCAAAAGAGCCAAATCTGGTCGACTGGAAGCAACCAAGCGCTTCGCTTGTGCCCGGGTAAGGAAAAACTGGCGAGGTGTGTCTGCGTGGGGAAGTCTCCGCAACACCCGCCATGAGCGTTCGCTTTCGACATCACCGTTTTCCCACGACATCTCGACAGCAGTTCTGAGGATACCGATAACGGTATTGAGCGTCTTCTTTCGCTTCCTCAACTGTTCAAAACTCAATGCCTCAATCCGAGTTTTTGGACCTTGAAACTGGTTACCTCTTTTTGGAGCCGCCTCAAGTACATCAGTACAAAATCGTAAGAAAACCGAATGATTGAGCTCTTCAACGGGTAGATTGCCTATTCTCGGAATTATGTGATGGTTGATTAGGGACAGAGATGTCTCAAAATAGGTTTTTGCAGCGGCTATACGTTTCCATTCGACGAAGCCGTGCATTGCGTCACCAATGGTGAAGCGCTCGTTGGTCTTCTGGTACTTAAGCGTCGAGTTTGTGCCGACCGGGTATGGTTGCGAAGCAATCGCCCTGATTTCTGGTAGGTCGAACCAATGCCTCACGAGCACTAACGCTTCGTTGTAGTTCATTCCGTCGGCATGTATCGGTGCAAGCTTTCCGATGCGCGTTTGTCTATACTTCCCATCCTTTCTTCGAATGCGCGCCGCCCAATAGCAGTCACCTGAAGGCAGCTTCGCGACTCCGATATGACGACAAAACTCCAATATGTTCCAGTACGGGCTTCGCCGCGCTTGCAGATTGGCTACGTTGTCTTCGCATGACAAATCGGGGGCATGTTTTGAGTTATTCACGGGTGCTCTCCATGTGCTGCTTGTAGTGTTTCTGTTTACCCCCACTGAATCGCTTGCACTTAGGTTCATTAGAATAAAGAGAAAAAGGCCCGACCAGTTTGGCCGGGCGAGTACCGAGGGTAACCTTGATAAAGCCAACGGCTACGAGCTTTCATAAATTTTAAGTAAGCGCGAAACCCTTTTAGGTCCAAAATTCGTCCAAGACGGGGCGATCGATAATAACCTAAACAGGCCACTCCTCATCCACGATAGTAGCGCGAGACCCAACGATATAGTTTGAGTAGCTACACCCTGTCTCTCTGGCTTGGTGGAATATCTGCATAGCTCGATTAAAGCGCTTCGGAACCGTCAGTTTCCCACTGGAGAGAAGGGGTAGATCGCATCTGCCGCCATCAACGGAAACATAAGAGCACGAGTAGATCAACGAGCCGCTGAAAAGAAAATCGGCACGGCGAAGCGTTGCTTTCTTGTCTGAAAAACCCGTTGCCCAATCTTCGTTGAATTCTTCTTCTTCTATTCGGCCCATGGCGACGGAAATCCGCACATCGTCTCTGAACACAAGCAAACTGGTCGGCTTCTCCGCCAAAAGGTAAGGCGGCTCCTCCAAGGGATCATTGAGCTGCTGAATTTCGGCCAGATAGGGCGGCAATACCTCAACGCGCCACGCGTCTGGTTTGCTCCGCTCAATCATTGAAAAGTACTTCGTCATTCTCATCGAATCGGGGTCCTACATCTGAGTTCGAAAGTCTCAAATTGGGATAAATCTCAGCCACAATAACGGCAGAAAACACGCAAAAGCTGACAAAAGAGAAGCAAAGCCTTCCCCACAAACACTAAAGGAAGGCAACCGGCAACGAACCTGAACTGATATGGCAGCCCCAAAGACAAAACCAACAAAGCTACAGCAAGACCAAACACGCGCTGCGATCCAGACAACTCAGCTTGTAAAACGCTTACAGCACTTTGCCTTAGGCGAAAACGACGTGGAGATAGACTCAGTAAGCATTCACTTACTGCCATTGACCCTGCACATCCTGCCAATACCGGTTTTGTCACCTTGTGCTCCCCATTTCTGAGGTTCATCTGCGAGCGGCATCAATTTGCAAGGAAAGATTTTCTGGTGCTGAGCGAAGAAAATGAACGGAAGTACAAGCTTCGCGTAGAACTCGGGGAAATCCTGAGACGAAACCGTGAAGCCGCTGGTTTAACTCAGTTGCAACTGTCGAGGGCAATTGGCCTTCCCGGTTCGCGAATTGTCACCCATTACGAAAGGGCAAAATCCCCGATTCCGCCGAGAAAATGGCGTCCTATCGCTAAGGCATTGGGAATGAAGCCGTTCCCTTGGGTTATGAAGTGCGCCGCGGCTTATTGCCCAGACATCTACGTGCAACTGTTTTTGAACACAGACCCTAGCGAGGCGTCCCGCCTTTTGAACGGTCTTCACGCATCAAATGACTAACGGCGCATGTGCGCCGCTGGCCTAGTTAGCACTGTCCTCACTGGTAACAGAGGGGGCAGTGTTTATTACGAAGTGGTCGCGGATCGCGCCATTGAGTGCCGCTTGAAGGAATGTGGCAAACACCCACTCTGTCTGGCGAAAGGCGGCTAGGGTCGCGGCAAATTCCGTGGCCTTCATTCGCGTCTTAGTTGGGACTGACCGGTCCTTAGCGACTTGGATCAGGTATTCATCAGCATCGAAGTAATCGTATTGGTCCCCAGTTGGCATCTTGGCCCTTTGGACGTCTACCAGGATCATTTGCCGTAACTTTTTGCGAGCGATCCAGTTGAGTAGGGCTGTGACTATTGCCGTCTTAGCGCCGAATAGGGTGGGCGCAACGCAGAAGAAGGCGAGGGCGATCCCAAATGTCAGTTGCGGGCTGCGGAATTCAAAAAAGTAAGCGCAAAGAAGTGATAGGGCGACGTTAATCATTAATGAAAGTGTGCCTCTGATTAATAGTCCGTTTCGGATTGACCGTTTCATAGCTTGTCTGTCTTCTTTTCTATGAGGGAAAAACTCACTCGCTAGTTAACGATTTCCTAGCTATCCACGGGGCAAGCCCCAGCTAGGCGCAGTCAAAGCCAAACAGGCGGCAAATTCTGCCGTTTGGATGGCGCATGGACAAAAAAGAGGCCGCGCTAACCCAAGCGCGACCTCTAGTAGTGTCGAATATCAGTGGCAGTGGTAGGGTTGCCTTCCCGCATGGCAACACTGGCCGCGAGGACTATCTTTACGACATCCACCGCCGTGTTCGACATCTTCGACGTGAGTGGTAAAGCCATTTGGCATGGCGTGGGCACCGACACTCAAAAACATGGCGGCGCTGACTGCAAAAGCGCAGGCGTTTAGGGTTTTCATTCTAGTCCTCTTCTGAGCAAAAAGCGCTCAATTCTTCTTGGGTTAGTAGGTCAAACCTGTTCACGCCAAGATTGAAACCACAAGGCGCACAACGCGCCAAAAGGGGGGCATAAACTGCCTCACAACCTGACTGCGGCCCTGCTTTTGCGGGGCCTTTTCTATTGGGGAAAGACAGTGGACTTAAACTGGTCACCCTTTGCGGTGGGCGGCGCTGCCGCTCGTCCTGACAGCGTCACAGGAATTCAACCTGCTTTCGCGGTATCTTGTCGGAGAGATGTCAGACAACGAGAGACGTGCAAATCGTTTGTGCAGGGCAATTCTGGCCACAACCTGAAAAACCCGCAATTCCCGCTAAGTTGCCCTCGATTTCTGCCAGTGGTTAACAATCTCATTGTGATACTGGCCAGCATCTCTACGTAAAGCCTGCCCGCGAATTGAGCGCGGATGACAAGTTAGAATGAAATGGCAGGCGAAATGACTGACGAAGCATCGAGCGATAGCTCGGGAGTAAGATTTATGACCTTTGGGCCGGGTCAAAAATGATTGGAATTCGAAAAAAGGTTGCGGAACCCAAAAAGATAGAAACCGAACAGCCACAGCCAAAAATCGTCATCATTGGCGGATTCCCGAGGGCAGGGACACGACAATTCTGCAATTTGGTCAACTATGTTCCGGGCTGCAACATCCAAGGTGAAATGGATGCCGGACCATACGCGCACCTCGCTGAACTTGTCCGAGAGACAGACCGGATCCACAAGGGGAAAACGGAAGGTGGCGGTCTCATAGCGAGGAAGAATTACTTCGATAGGCGCACCGAGGCAGTTTTTGAGTCCTATCGTTTGTTCTCAAAATCCCGCAAAAATACCAGACCCAATTGGGATGAGGTCACCATTACTGGCCTGAAAAAACCTTTGGTGGAGTTGAGCTATCGGCACACGAAAGCGTTGTTCCAGCCGTCGCATGAGTCAGTGCTGCACTTCTACTGCCTTCGCCGCGTCTACCCTAATTTCAACTCGCTGGCAGGTGCGTTCGACTACACTGTTTCGCATTACATAAAGAGGCTGTCCGAATCCATCGTTGGCCTACAAGAAATGGCGGAGGACGACTTTTTCGAAGTTAGGCCGCTTTTTCTCGATGAATTCATAAAATCAGATGGTCCAGCTTGGGTGCAAAAGAACCTCTATGATCCCATGGGCGTGAGCATGCCTCGGGAAGAGATCGAAAGGGCCATAGAAAAAACACGCGGCTCCAACAGAACCCCCGACGAAAAAAGACGGGCTGGCACAACCAGACGTGAGGCGAATGCGCTGTCTTTAGATGAAGGGTTTATGGACAAAATCCAGTGGCTTGAGGACTACTTCAAGGTTTCGCTTCTATGAAGGACTGGCTCTGGCTGTTGGCGGCGTTGGTTTTTGCCTTCGCTTTGCCGTTCTTGTTCGGGAGCCTGGAAGCGACGGCATCAACAGTATTTGGGTTTTTGGTTTTCTGGTCGATGGCAATTGCCACTGCCTGTTTCTTTCTTTTTCTCCCCCAGATTTATCAGAGGTTTTTTAGATGGAAGCTATCGAAATTATTGGGATCATCGAGGGTGGGAAATGACTACCGGAATAAATGACCGCCTTGCCCAATGGCGAAAGGAAATGTTGGAGAAAATTGATAAAGAAGTAGAAGCCCGCTTCGTCGAGCGGCAAATGGAGATAGAACGTCAAGAGAAACAGTTCGACAAGCTCGAACGTGCGCAAAAATCTACGTCAGAGCTTATTTCCGTGGCTGTGAAATCGACGCTGTTAATCAATGGCGGGGCCGCTGTGGCAATGCTGGGCTTCATTTCCTCAATAGCCAACCAAAATTCCCCACTTAAGTTGGATTTTGAAGCCGCAGTTCACTCTCTTTCATGGTTTGGCATGGGTGCGCTATTCGGGGGCATGTGCGCCGCATCTGCATATTTGGCCAGCCACAGCCGCGAGGTTTTTCTGAGCAGCAACCTAGATACCCTGTACGAAGTGGACAGTTATAGCGCCCGGGCACGATGGTGGTGGGGATTTTTAGCGCCGACTTCTAGTAGTTTTGCGGTTCTTTGTGCGATTGGTTCGTTGTTTGACTTCGGGATAGGCGTTTTCAACTTATCGGATTTGGTTTTGAATGACTAAGGCGAACGGAAAACTGACGATAAGCCATACCGCACGACCTTCACGATGATTTGGATGGCCGCCACGTCGATAGGTGTCCTTACCCACAACCGCCCAGCTTAACGGCTGGGCGTTCTTTTTTGCGTTGTAGGGGTGAAGGATTAACCCGGAATCACTATATTACAGGCATGATACGACTAGCTATTTGTTTGGCCCTTTTCGCAACCGCTGCACAGGCCCAGGTACACGTCAGAGACGCGGACACAATCGTTGTTGATGGCACCCCAGTTAGGTTGAATGGCGTGGATGCCCCCGAGTTGGGAACGCGCTCAGGACAGAATGCTAAGCGCTGGATGGTGAACTTTCTTCGCGACAAATCCGTTGACTGCAAACTGAACGGCGAGCGCACCTATGACCGCTGGGTTGGGACCTGTTTAGCAAACGGACAGGACATAGGAGCCGCTGTTATCGCCGCGGGGCACGCGTTAGACTGTGCCCGATACTCAGGCGGGCGATATAAGAAGTACGAAACCCCAGCAGCTAAATCACGGCTCAAGCGGGCTAGTTACTGCCGCTGATTTAAGGCATCAGTTATTCATGCACGTCCTATACCTCACATGACTTGGCCCAACCGCATCCCCTACGACTTCCACAAAGAACTGGAATCCCGCCCGCTTGATGGCTGGGATGGGGCCCTACGTGCTTGGGCGAAATCCGCCAATTGATCCCTTGTATTTGAAGGCTGCATAGGCAGTTCCCGTTACCTTCACGATTGTTGGTCTGCTAAGTTGGTTAGCCATTATGATGAGAATAATGGCAATTGGGGCAAATGTTCAAAGTATGGCGGAAAAAAGTTGGAAATGGTCTTGGATGGGAGACAAATCTGAAGGAAATGCGGCAGAAAAACCCGCTCAAGAACCGGGTTGAGGCTTGGATTGTGGTTGGAACTTTTTGCATCATTATTGTCGGCTCATCTGCCGCTTTGATTTATTCTCTGGTATATTTGTGACCGACCTGAATCCGGGACCTGAAAAGTGACTCGCGCCGGGAGACTTACAACGAACTAGAAAGGCTGTTTGCGGTTAGCCTTTGCCGATCGTTACATTTAGCCGCGGTTTTCGCAGCCTATTTTTGTGACACGAACGCCGCGGGGCCTGACGAAGTCGGCGGGCAGGACTCGTTTTCACTCTCCGGGTCATGGTGCGTTGGCATTCGGAGCAATCTGCAAACGCTTCCAACCCTAGCAGGGACGTGCCTATTTTACCGTTGTCATGACTGTTTTAGAAATGATCGGCAAGATAACTTGCCGACCGTATCTTCGCAAACCGCTCGCGCCTTAGAACAGGGTGTCCACAAGGGTGGTCAGAGCATTGTGGCGGGGTGCCATCGCTGCCCGTGCGACGCTGTTGAGAGGGGTTGATACTTCGCGTTGCCCGAGTGGGAAGGTCAGGCCCAGGCGAACCGTGTCGAGGTCACCGCTCAGGTTGGCGACATCCAGATCTGTTCGCGCCAGTTCCAAGGAAAGTTGTGCCGGAAATTCACTGATCTGGCTGAAGTCATAGTCAACGCCGATGCCAATTGTCGTGAAATCAACATCAACATCACTCAGAGACTGCCGGCTGATACCGGCATATGCGCCCCAGCCCGAAGCAAACTGATAATAACCCCCCATACCGATGCTGGATAAATCGGCGCTGTCTCCGAAACCTGAAAGCTCACTTCTGACGTAATGAGCGCCGAATACGGCCTTCTCTGTGGCTTGGTAACGGAACAATAAGCCGTAATCCGTCCAGTCGACCCCGTTCAGGTCCGGTGACGTTTCGGTTTCACCGATCCACGCCTCAATGCCAAAGCCCATGGTCGAATAGCCACCGGTGATCCCGTATGAGGTGGCGTCACCTGACAGATCGATGCCCAGCCCGGTGTCCAGATCCGCGTCCGCATAATCCAAGTAGGCGCCGACCGTAGCACCATTGTCAAACTGGTATGTAAGCTTGGTACCGAGATCAAGCAAGGACAGGTCGCCGGATGTGTTGTCCGGATCGATGTTCGAGTATTTGCCCACCAGGCCAAGATACAGGCCATTTTCAAAATCGATCAAACCAAAAGCATCCAAGGTGGGAGTGTCGATGTCTCCGGCACCATCTGATGCTGACGCATGACCGTATCCAAGCGTCGTGGCACCTTGAAAACTCTGCGCTGCAACGATACCCGGAACAATGGTAGCCAGCATTGCAAGGGAAATTATTCTTTTCGAAAACAACTCGATTACCTCATGTTTTTGTTGTCTCATTTTGAGCTTGTTGACCGAAGGGCAAGGGTTTGACAATAGCAATTATAGCGAGAAGTTCTCGTTACAATCTTTCGCTTAAGTTGTGTGTCAAACGGGCAACGATGGCTTTGACGCCGGACGAAATCTCGAACTGTAGTCAGGGTCACTTAAGTCGGCTCATACCGCGTGGCGCGAACGCCCGGCCCGAAGTAGAACCCCGGAAACAGCCGTACAACTTGCCAAATTGACAGGCGCATGGCGCGGTTCGTCTAAGCGCCCACTGTATGACTGGGTGCGTGTTACAAGTTGGTTTGTCGAGCGTAACGTGTTGGGGGAATCAGAATATCGCAACGCGGTAATTTCGCGTGTCGGTAACTTCAGCGTTCAGGCAGAGAGCACAATGAATTTCCCAATAAGCATGCCTTTGCTTTTGGACACAGCGCTCGAGAAGGCCTAGTCGCTTTAAGTCCCGAGGCCTATCAAAAAAGTTCCGCCCCACGCCGATTGCGCTTGGTGTTGGGCTTTCAGTTGGTAGGCTGTAACTGGAAATGATTCCTCGCAGAAAAGAAAACGCCCCCGCGTTAGCGAAGGCCAAAAGCCTAGACTCTTCAGCATCAGTTCAAGCAGAGGAAAAGGTCGTTATTTTGGTAGGTATTCGGATTGTGTCGCACCGACACATGTTCGGCTTTTTTCTTAGATCCTTTCTGACATATACGTTGGGCCTCAGCTGTCGAGGCAGCCAAAGCTTGCTGGCGGTCCGAGAAGGACGAGGTAATGATATTGACGCTGTCGCCGTTAAATTCCGAAACAATTGGCTGAGGATCGCCGCATCCGGCCAAACCCATTAATACAATGAGTGCAGTTAGTTTTTTCATTGGTTACTTCCAGTTAACTTCCTTCTGTGGTTGGATATCACAGTGTGCTTGCCGACCCTTCAACCCCCTAAGGCTTGAAATCTGCCTGCAAATTTAGCCATTGTAGATGCAAATAGAGCGTTAGCCGCTCTCTAGCGGTGAATAGCGGGGAGCCGGTTTAAAAGTCCCCATGCAGCCGTTTAGTGGTTTTGGCGTGATTATCAGGGGAGTAACGTCGAAACCGGGTTTTCATTGATAGGTGCTCTTGATGGGCGCGCGCCTAGTCGAATAGGCATAAGGCCATGAATAGATTCATACTCTTATTTGCGCTTGTCGCCTCGCCGACCGCCGCTCTGAGCCAGTTTCACGCGAACCGTGGATAATGGAACGACATGAATTATAGCCAACGTCTAGGCTTTGTCGCTGGCGTTGTTGACCGAGACTTAGCGCAGACAACCGATGGGGATGAGACCGGCCACAACCAAAGGGCTGAAATAGAATCTGAGTGCTTGTCTGACCTCGCCGTAACAACTGTAGACTTGGTCCAACCGGTGGACGAGCGATATCAGGATATCGAAAAGTGGGAATGGCCATCATTCGCGATAGTTTTGAACGTGATTTATGAGCTCTGCAAGAATCGCCTATAAACGGGTCTCCCCGCTATTCTGCATCCATTCAAGAAAAGCGGGTCGCTCAATTAAACTTCGAAACAAACGGGACAGGCTTCAAACCGCGCGGACATGGATTTCCGGCGTCTATCGGTTAAGGCTTCCCGTGCGAACCACCGGCTAGGGCCAATACACCTGGCGGTTGGTTTCATTTGAAGGATGGCTGGCACTCAATCAGGAGCGGCGGCCAAAACAGGCGGGTATCCATGAAAAAATCAGGGGATGAATCAGGGGATAGAGAAGCGGCTTTTTGAAAAGCCTTTGTACTTCATTATCTTGCTTGATTAGTTGGTGCCTCAAGAGGGACTCGAACCCCCGACCTTGTCCTTACGAAGGACCTGCTCTACCAGCTGAGCTATTGAGGCACTGTGAACCCGAACATAGGCTCAATTCACATCTGCACATTGCCCTCACCATTTCGGCTTTGCAATTCAGCCTGACATGCACCCGTTTCTTGCGAGGCGGTTGTCGTCATTGGTGGGGTAATGCGTCGACGGGTCGTCGTTTAACCGTTACACCCAAGCCACGCAAGCCTGCAAATGTGCGAATGGCCTAGGCGAACGTTTTCGAAAATGGCCAATCCATAAGCCTCTGAACTTTGGGCAACATCACTGCGTTGATCGGTAGACTTTTGGCCGACCCCCTCGTACTAACGTTCTGAAAACCAACGTACATGTGACAAATGAAACAGAAAAGTCAAAGGCTTGCCGTGGTGGATCGGCTTTTCCCCTTCGTCCTGGATGGATCCAAAACCTCGACAATTCGGTGGCGGGAACAGCGTGTTGAACCCGGCGTTCTGACTTTTTTCAATCTCTCTGACGCGGATCAAACCGTGAGTGTTCATGTGGTCAAATGCACTGACATGCCACTGAGCGAGGCCGCGGCTTACCTTGGGCGCGCAGAGGAATGGCCGGACGACATCATGCTGGACGGCATGCGCGAGCACTATCCGGAAATAGAACTGTCGAGCGTTGTGCAGGTCATCGAATTCGATCCACCGGCAGAACAAACGCGTCCGTGAACGGATTCATAATTGGCGCTTGCGGCAATCCGGACAGGCGGGCACGCAATTCAATCCACATGAAGCGGCTGATTGTCGAAAACTTCTTCCAATACGATCGAGCTGCGGATGTCCTTGATCATCGGTAGTTTCAACAGAACTTCCCTGACAATCCTTTGATAGTCCGCGATGTCGCCAACGACGAGCTGAACGAGGTAATCGGCTTCGCCCGAGATCATCCGCACGGATTTGACCTCGGGCACGCGCCCGAGCGCTGCGCGGAACGCTTGAGTGTGGTCATCATGGTGCTCTCGAAATGTGACTTCCAAAAACACCTCGACCCCAAGTCCAAGTGCCAACCGATCCACCCGCGGCCAATAGCCTTTGATGATCCCGTCTTCTTCCATCTTTCGAACGCGCTTGTGCACCGGCGCCAACGACATATTCACGTGCTCCGCCAGTTCTGCCATCGTCACTCTGCCCAACCGTTGCAACGCGCGCAGGATTCGGCGGTTTGTCTCATCAAGGTTCGTTTTCATCATTGCGTCTGTTTTTTGTCCGACGGCTTGTCCCGCATACCGCTTGCCTGTCCTCACCCGGTGCGCGCGGATGTGGTGTTCGCGTTGAGTGTGTTGAGGCGTTGTTGCCAAATGCCATGGTAGAGGTGAATGCGCAACTCTGCGTGTTTTGAAATCCAAAGCGCCCTGCACAGGGCAAGTCGAGGATTTCCGGACAGGCCCCGACTTCGCATGAGGCAGGATCATATGGGCAGCCGGGGTGGCGGAAGCCTTTTCTGTTAGTCGCGCGCGCGCAAGAGCGGGCGCGGTTCCAGAACACGTATTCATCCAACATTCAGATTGGTCCTAAGGACCTCGGGGCCGGTCAAATACACTGCATAAGTCAACGCGGTTTCGCAAAGCGGTGTTTTATTGGTACTTTCAAAGCGCCAGTATCGTTTGCGAAGTGAAGGTCGGGTCTGTGAGCCTGGAAATACGAAAGCCGATAGCAGCTGTCATGTGCATCCTCGCACTTGCGACACCGCGTGCATTGCACGCTTGCGCGGTTTGCACTGAACTGCCGGAGGCATCCATTACTGATCAGATTTTGGCAGCGGAAGTCGTCGTATTCGCGGGTCCTGCATCAGAGAACCCGTTCGAGTATTCGCCTCAACACGTCATCAAGGGAAGTGAACAAAAACTCCATAACGCACCGAGAATTCCATTTCTCATCGACAGCGTTACGCGGCGCGCATTTCGCGCTGACCCGACAACAACGGTTCTGCTGACGTACGGACCAGAAATCAACGACAAGACGGGGCGCGGCTTTTCGCGGGCCTGGCGGCGTGTCTTTGTGATGAACCCGGACCGAAGCGCGTTTCTTGAAAGACTTCAAACCGATGGTCGACTTTGGGATTTGGGAAAAACCGAAAACGCTGCGCGCGTTTCGTTTTTTGCCGATTATTTGTGGCACCCGGATCAAGCCCTGCATGACTCGGCCTTGGTGGAAATCGGGCGCGCGAATTATGCACTTGTGCGCCCGATCGGAGACAGGTTTTCAACCGGCCAGATTCTGGAAGAGTTGAATGACCTGAACCGTTTTGCCTATTGGCCCGTCGCTATTCGACTATTGGGACTGAAAACCGATCCGCAGGCACGTTCGATCGTCCGCTCGCGATTTGCCAAATCCCTGAAATCCGGTGGTTTGCATTCCCATGAGTGGGCGCTCGCCGGCATAGAGGCGGAAGGGGTATCTGCGATAAACGCAATTGGTCTCGCCCTCAACGACGGCAGAAAGACGCAAGATGACAAGAAAGCTCTGGTTCGGGCTTTATCCGAGGCGGGATCGTCACAGAACCAGTTGCAGGGTGTGATCGTGCGGGTATTTGAGGATGTATTGGATAGCGATCCAGAATTGACCCTGCAAATCGCTATTGCAACGCGAAGTTGGGGCGAAACTGCTCTCTACCAAAAGTTCGAAGCTTTGGTTGCGCTTGAAGAAACGGACCCAGCGACGCAATTTTTTCTGAACATGGTTCTACAGGATGACGGTACGTCCGAATGAGCCGGATCAAGACTGCGATAAGACCTTAAGTTGATCCGTAAGAAGCCCGTGTTGGCACGGAACGGCGTCCTTCAATGGTCCAAAAATATCGGCGAAGAAAAATTTTTAACAGAAGTCGACGCCTTATGATATAAACAAAATCGAATATTATCGGGCCGAAAAGAGCCCCTGTTTCGAACCGTATTGTTGATTTGGGAGGTCAATATGTACCGGGTATCCGCCTTTGCTTTCGCGCTGGTGATTGCGCCAGCTTCCGCTTTCTCCGACGCTGTGCCAAGCGAAGAGGCAGCCGAAGGCTTGTTCCTGGAACAACCCTACTCCCCTTATGCACAACGCAGCTTCCCAGAGCGGCCGTTATGGGGTGATACCCATCTTCACACAGGGCTTTCTTTGGACGCGGGTGCCTTTGGAAACACGCTGCTGCCAGATGACGCGTGGCGTTTTGCAAAGGGTGAGCAGGTCATCTCCTCTACCGGCCAACCTGTAAGGCTGGCGCGACCGTTGGACTGGATGGTTCTTACGGATCACACGGATCTGATGGGGTTCGCTCCGGACCTGCAAGCTGGCAAGCCGGGTGTTATTTCCGACCCAAAAGGATTGGAGTGGTACGAAGGATATAAAGCCGGTGGTGAAGAGGCCGGAAAAACCGCCTTTGATATTATTACAAATTTCTCCCAAATGACGCTGCCGGAAATCCTGCTTGAGTCCTACAGCCCTGGTGCCGACGCTTTTGCGTTCACTTGGGAGCACATTGTTCTCGCGGCCGAGCGGCACAACGACCCCGGGAATTTTACCGCCTTTATCGGGTTCGAGTGGACCTCTGTTCCGAAGGGATTCAATCTGCACCGGAACGTAATGTTGCGGGACGGACCGATCAGAGCACTTCAGATGGTTCCCCCGGTCACGCAACCGCCTTACGGCGACACCGACCCGAAATCGCTCTACGCATGGCTGGAAGAATATCAGGAGAAAACCGGGGGCCGCGCTGTCGCCTTTGCCCATAATGGAAACTTGTCGAATGGATGGATGTTTCCGACCGAGGACACGTACCACGGCGGCAAGGTGGACGAAGAATACGTGGCTGCCCGCGCGAAATGGGAGCCCCACTATGAAGTCACGCAGATCAAGGGCGACGGAGAAGCGCACCCCTTCCTGAGCCCGGACGATGAATTTGCAGACTATGAAAACTGGGACGTTGGCAATCTCGATATCACCGAACTTAAGACAGAAGACATGCTGGCCGGAGAATATGCCCGAGAGGCGCTGAAGCGTGGCTTGATGCTGGAAGAAAAGTTTGGTGTGAACCCCTACAAGTTCGGGATGGGCGGCGCAACGGACAGTCATACATCTTTGGCGACGGCTGAAGAGGACAACTTTTTTGGCAAGTCTGTCAGTGTTGAGCCGTCAGTCTCTCGTATCAAGCATCCATTCATTGCCAATGATCTTGGGGAAATTCCCGGCGATCTTCTGGTCGCGTCCGGGTACACAGCCGTTTGGGCGACCGAGAACACCCGCGCGGCGATCTTCGATGCATTCAAGCGGCGCGAAACCTACGCCACAACCGGACCTCGGATCGGGCTTAGGTTCTTTGGCGGATGGGATTTCAGCGATGCTGACGTCGAAACGCGGTTCCTTGCAAACGTGGGCTATACCAAAGGTGTTCCAATGGGTTCGGATTTGCGCCCTCGCGAAGGCGATGTGGCACCTTCCTTTTTGATTGCTGCATTACGTGACCCGGTTGGTGCCAATCTGGACCGCGTTCAGGTTGTCAAGGGATGGCTCGACTCGGACGGCATCTTGCAGGAAAAGGTCTACGACGTTGCCTGGTCGGATGGCCGTGTGGCTGACGAAAATGGCAAGGTTCCTGCGGTTGGAAACACCGTGGACGTTGAGACCGCAAGCTGGGCCAACACGATCGGCACTGCCGAGTTGGTGACCGTCTGGTCCGACCCGGATTTCGACCCCGACGCAAGAGCGTTTTATTACGTTCGCGCAATCGAAATCCCGACCCCACGTTGGATCCTTTATGACAAGCTAAGGTTCGGCGCAGAGTTGCCGCAAGATGCCGTTCTCACACATCAGGAGCGCGCATATTCCTCTCCGATCTGGTACACCCCGGCGGATTGAAGTGTTTCAGGCATGGGTCCGGAAACCGAGCTTGTGACCTCAGCCGAGTGCAGTCGCCATATGTGTGAAACCTGCTTGTTGCCGGGCTCCTTGCAAAAGTCAATCGGACGATGCCAGCATCGGTCCTGAGAGCACAAGTTCGCGTCACGCAGGAGCCTTCATGCGCATACTGAAAGAACCTCTGTTCCATTTCTTTTTGATTGGAGCGGCTATTTTCGTTTGGTTCCATATTATTGCGCCCGACGGCGAAGCTGTCGAAAACCTGGAAACCATCCGGGTCGACGAGGCCGATGTCGCCCGTTTGGCAGATCAGTTTGAAGCCAGGTGGAAGCGCCGACCGAGCGAGGCCGAGCTACAAGCCCTGGTCGATGCGTCAATTCGTGAAGAAGTTCTGGTCAGGGAGGCAAGAAAGCTCGGTCTGGATCGCGGAGATTCCGTAATCAGGTCTCGGCTGAGCCAGAAAATGGACTTTCTGACAGAGGCAATTGCCACCTCAGTGGTCCCGGAAGACGAAGAATTAGAGGCGTTTCTCAATCGAAATCCCGCACGCTACGCAACATCCGACAAGGTGGCGTTCACGCAGATCTTTCTGGGTGAAGAACCAAGCGAGGCCCAGATCACAACCGCGTTGAATACGCTGAATGCCGGACAGGATGTCACCGTCTCGAATTCTTCGATATTGCTACCTGCTTCGATGCCTTTGACTGCGACCAGAGTTATCGACTCGGTCTTTGGTGCTGGATTTTCAAAGGGTCTCGCAGAGGCTCAAACAGGTCCTTGGACCGGACCGATCCAATCGGGCTATGGTGTCCATCTTGTCCAAGTGCTTGCCTTTGAACCGAGCCGAACACCACCTTTGTCCGAAATTCGCAGTGATGTTCTGCGCGATTGGCGTCGCGCCGCGAGTGAAGATCTGGCGCAGGCGCAGTTCGAAAGCTTGGTCGAGAACTACGAGATCGAAAGTCCCGATCTCTCAGGACCAGACAAATGAGGTTGCTGGTCTGCGTTTTTCTTTTTGTCTTGTGCGCTTGGCCCGCAGGCAAGGCAAATGCCCACGCGCTCGATCCCGGATATCTGGAGATACGCCAAATCTCACCCGTTAACTGGAGCGTCCACTGGCGGAAGCCCGATGTGAATGGCCAACCGATGGCGATTGATGCTGTGTTGCCGGAAAATTGTACACCCGCGCGCGGGCCGTCTCCCATCTCCGATAGTCGAGCATGGGTTTCATCCTGGATTGTCGAGTGCCATGCAGGTATCGCAGGCCAGCCCATTGCAATTGACGGCTTGGACTCCCAAAAGAACGACGTTCTGGTCCGCTTGCTCCCGTTGAATGCCGAACCAACCACGCTTCGTTTCACACCTGAGACGTCCGTGCAAATCACGCCTGCCGAGCAAACGACATGGGCGGTTTTCGCCGCTTACCTCCTGCTGGGTTTTGAACACATACTGGAGGGCTGGGATCACCTTCTGTTTGTTTTTGCGCTTTTCATTCTGGTGCGCGAGCCGTGGAAATTGGTCGGAGCTGTCACTGCATTCACGCTTGCGCATTCCATCACTCTGGCGCTGGCGACATTTGGTGTCTTGAATGTTCCTGGTCCGCCGGTCGAGGCTGTCATTGCGTTGTCCATCGTTTTTCTGGCCATGGAGATCGTAAAGGGTGAAGAGGGCCGGTTCCGGCTTTCAAAACAAAAGCCCTGGATCATTTGTTTCGGATTTGGGCTGTTGCACGGCCTTGGTTTTGCTGGCGCTTTGGCTGATATTGGACTGCCCGCGAACGATATTCCGGCGGCCTTGCTTGCCTTTAACCTGGGCGTTGAAGCCGGACAGCTGAGTTTTATCGGCGCATTGGCTCTGCTGGTAGCGATCTGGCGGTTGACGGCGCATCCGATCAGTCGACGCGCGACAGTGATTGCCGCATATGGCATCGGTTCGGTGTCGATGTATTGGCTGATAGAGCGAATAAGTGGCTTTTGATTGTGTTGCGGCGGCTTTCTATTGCTCGGTTCGAAAATGGATCAATGTGAATTGGTGCCACCAATTGACTTGGGTCTTTGCCTTTGATCACCGCGCCCCCAGATGGACTGTGACGCGGGACCTCTAGTGCAAACCTGGGTACAGCCTTAAAAATGGGTTGCTCCCAAGGCATCGAATACAAGTGTTTCTTTCCGAGACAACGGGAATGGCAGAACGCGTTGGATACAGATTAGCCAAACCAGTGGTGCGACTTGATGAAGCCAAGCGAATTTTTGAGACCGGCTAGGCGTACCTCAGTGTAAACAACGCCGTTTGTCCAGCGGTTTTGACCTTCGCAAAATACCCGCAATTGGGACTCACTACCAAAAAAGAGTGAGGCCACGCCGAATTAAATTTTGCATTCACCCAACGATACCGCGCCGTATGCATCCGGAAACTTTAGAATTCGAAACTGTGATCGTACGCTTGTGTATTCAAAGCGCAATCTTATCTGCGAACGGCCTTGTATTTAAAAAAGTGGTGAGCCGTGCAGGATTCGAACCTGCGACCCACTGATTAAAAGTCAGTTGCTCTACCAACTGAGCTAACGGCCCACTCTTTTGTCGGATCGCATGGATCCGTGGCGCTCTGTAAGGTATTTTCCCGATCGGGTTCAAGCCCTTATTTCGCACCCCGTTTCGCCGACATTCAACTGGTGTCCGGCGCCCCGATAGGCGGCCTAATTAGGCAGGGGATGCGGGGTGGTCAAGCCCTTTTTTCAGGAATCTCCCGCATAGGGTGGATTCACATCCGCACCAACGTTATATGCCCGCCATGCAACAGGTAAACGACACCGAACTGCCCTTTATGAAGATGCACGGGCTGGGCAATGACTTTGTCATTGTGGACGCGCGCGCGCAGGCAGGCGCGATCACACCGGCCATGGCCAGAGGAATCGGGCACCGTCAGTTTGGTGTCGGCTTTGACCAGCTTGCCATAATCGAAGCCGGTGAAACGGATGCACATCTGACGTTTTACAACGCGGACGGTTCGACCTCGGCGGCCTGCGGAAATGCAACCCGTTGCATAGCCCGGTTTTTGATGAACGAGAGCGGAAAGTCCGAACTCAATCTGACCACGGAACGCGGCGCGTTGACAGCCAGAGATTCGGGGGACGGTCTGACCTCGGTCAATATGGGGCTGCCGCAACTTCGCTGGGATGAGATTCCGCTGGCCGAAGAGATGGATACGCTGAGATTGCCAGTCGAAGGTCGTCCCACGGCGACCGGTATGGGCAACCCGCACTGCACGTTCTTTGTGGATGATGCCGAGGCTATTCCGCTGGACGAGTTTGGCGCACGCTATGAGAACCACCCTCTATACCCCGAGCGCACGAATGTGCAGGTCGCTCAGGTCTTGGGTCCTGACCATATCCGGATGCGTGTTTGGGAACGTGGCGTGGGGATTACACTGGCATCCGGTTCGTCGTCTTGCGCGACCGCAGTCGCATCTGCGCGGCTTGGCCTGACCGGGCGCAAGGTACAGATAGAACTGGATGGCGGCACGATCTGGATCGACTGGCGCGACGACGGTGTGTGGATGACCGGTCCGACCTGCCATGTGTTCTCTGGTACTTTGACGTCTGAGTTCCTGAGGTCGCTGGGATGAACGCGCCCAAGTTCACAACGTTGGGCTGCCGCCTGAACGCCTATGAAACAGAGGCGATGAAAGAGCTTTCGCGGCAGGCGGGTTTGACCGACGCAGTGGTGGTGAATACTTGCGCCGTAACAGCCGAAGCAGTGCGCAAGGCGCGGCAGGAGATCCGGAAACTGCGGCGCGAGAACCCGAACGCGCGGTTGATCGTCACCGGATGCGCCGCGCAAACCGAACCTCAGACCTTTTCGCAGATGGATGAGGTGGACGCAGTTATCGGCAACTCCGAGAAAATGCGGCCCGGTACGTGGAAGGGCATGGCGGCGGACTTCATCGGCGAAACCGAAGCCGTTCAGGTTGATGACATCATGTCCGTAACGGAAACCGCAGGCCACTTGATCGATGGCTTCGGCACACGGTCGCGTGCCTATGTTCAGGTTCAGAATGGCTGCGACCATCGTTGCACGTTTTGCATCATCCCGTATGGCCGTGGGAACTCGCGTAGCGTCCCGGCTGGTGTGGTTGTGGATCAGATCAAGCGGCTTGTGGACAAGGGATATAACGAAGTCGTTCTCACAGGCGTTGATCTGACCTCGTGGGGGGCGGACCTGCCTGCGCAACCGAAGCTGGGCGATCTAGTCACGCGTATCCTGAAACTGGTGCCTGACCTGCCCCGTTTGCGGATCAGTTCGATCGATTCCATCGAAGTGGACGAGAACCTGATGCAGGCCATCGCAACCGAGCGTCGCCTGATGCCGCACCTGCATCTTTCACTGCAGCACGGAGATGATCTGATCCTGAAACGGATGAAGCGCCGTCACCTGCGCGACGATGCCATTCGGTTTACCGAAGACGCGCGCAAACTGCGGCCGGACATGACGTTCGGCGCCGATATCATCGCGGGCTTTCCAACCGAAACCGATGCGCATTTCGAAAATTCCCTTAGGCTGGTTGCGGAATGCGATCTGACATGGTTGCACGTGTTTCCCTATTCCAGGCGTGAAGGCACGCCTGCGGCCCGCATTCCACAGCAAATCGACGGGCGCGTGATCAAGGACCGCGCCGCCCGTTTGCGCGCAGCGGGCGAGGCGCAGGTGGCCAGGCACCTTTCGGATCAGGTCGGCAAATCCCATCACATCCTGATGGAGAACCCGCATATGGGCCGAACCGAGCAATTCGCCGAAGTCGCATTCTCGAAGTCCCAAGCCGAAGGCCAGATTGTGCAGGCTGCGATTACAGGTAACGACGGAAACCGGCTGACGGCATAGCATTAACGGTGCCCATCATGGCGCTTGGCCGACGTGTCATGCCAGCACAAAATCAGCACGCGTAGTCTCTTGCGAATGATCTCAACAGGCGCGCTTCGCTACGCGAACTTGTGACCGTGATGCGTGTCACATCGCGCTTTCTTAAAATTTGCTATGATTGGCAGCAGGATCATCAGCAAACGAGGAAGCAATATGGACAAAGTTGTAATTGGCAAACTCGAAAAGCTAAGCATGGCTCTGGCAAAAGCCGAAGGAATGGCCGGCCTGATCAGACAAAAGCGGGCGGATATCGAGAAAAAGAGTTTCAAGCTGCCGCCGATCAAGGCCGCCGAAGCGATGAAGCAAGTGCGCAAGCTGCTGGACCAGCAACACAAAGTGGATATGAAAGTGCAAAAGGCACGGGCCGCGTATGACAAGGCCGTTGCTGAAGCCGTGAAAAAGATGAGCTGATAAAAAAACCCGCCGATCAGGCGGGTTTTTCCATGCATGTTGGTGTGTAGGCAGGTCAGTGCTGCTTTTTGCCCTTCACAGGTGCCCACAAGCGCTTGTTGACCAGATACAGGATCACCGACAGGACGGTCAGAAACAGAACACCGACGAATCCCGCGTTTTTGCGGTCCATCATCTTGGGTTCAGCGGCCCACATCAGGAAGGCTGAAACGTCCTTGGACATCTCTTCGACCGTGGCGGCGTGACCATCGGCGTATTCGACCTGATCATCCGACATCGGCGGGGCCATCGAGATCCAGCCTCCGGGGAAGGCCTTGTTCTCGTACAGGATCGTGCCTGCCTCTTCTTTTTCTTCTCCGGTATAGCCATCCAGCAGCGAAGCGATGTATTCCGCGCCACCCATGCCCTTGACCAGTTGGTTGATGCCCAGACCGTAGGGGCCGTGGAACCCGGCGCGGGCCTTGGCCATCAGGCTCAGGTCAGGTGCACCGACGGCATCGTTTGCCGGGAAGTGGTCGGTCGGGATGGCCGGGCGGAAATCGTCCAGCTCGGGATCGAACACTTCAAAGTTGTCAGCCGCATAGGTGATGACCTGCTCTTCCGAATATCCCAGCGCCTCAAGGTCGCGCAGGGGTACATACCGCAGGCCGTGGCAGGCCGCACAGACCTCGGTATAGACCTGAAGGCCACGCTGAAGCTGGCTTTCGTCGAAAGTGCCAAACGGACCTTCGAACGAAAAGTGGAAGTCCTCGACATGCCCCTCGCCACCTGCCGCGAAGGACGCAGCAGGGGTCAATGCGACGGCAAACGCGGCACCGATTGCAAGTTTCTTGAACATTGTATCCGGTCCCTCTTTTTATTCGGCCGGAGCCGCTGCAGGCGTGGCTTCGGCATCAGCCTTGCCATAATGCGCGTTGAAGTCTTCTTCGATGGTTTCCGGGGGAACAAGCGGTTTCTCGATAACCCCCAGGATCGGCAGGATCACAAAGAAGTAAGCGAACCAATAGGCCGACGCGATCAGCGAGAATGTGGCATACGGTTCCTCGGCAGGCATCGCACCCAGCCACATCAGGGCAAAGAAGTCGATAACCAGCAGGTAGAACCACCACTTGAACATCGGGCGGTACTTGCCCGAACGCACGGTCGAGGTATCGAGCCACGGCGCCAGTGCCATTGCAAGGATCGCACCGAACATCGCCAGAACACCAAAGAACTTGGCGTCGATGATGCCGCCGGTGATGAAGCTGGCGAACTGCACGACCCAGACCTCGCCGGTGAAGGCGCGCAGGATCGCGTAGAACGGCAGGAAGTACCATTCAGGCACAATATGCGCCGGTGTCACCAGCGGGTTGGCTTCGATGTAGTTGTCCGGGTGGCCCAGATAGTTCGGCATGAAGCCGACAATGGCCCAGAACACGACCATGATTACGGCCAGTGCAAACAGGTCCTTGATCACGAAGTAGGGCCAGAAGGGCAGCGTGTCTTTCTCGGCCTCGGCTTTCGAGCCGCGGCGCACCTCAACTCCGGTCGGGTTGTTGTTGCCGGTGGTATGGAAGGCCCAGATATGCACGATGACCAGTGCCGCGATGATAAACGGCAGCAGATAGTGCAGCGAGAAGAAACGGTTCAGCGTGGCGTTGTCCACCGCCGGTCCGCCCAGCAACCAGGTCTGGATCGCCTCACCCACAAACGGGATCGCGCCAAACAGGCCGGTGATCACGGTCGCACCCCAGAAGGACATCTGACCCCAGGGCAGCACGTAACCCATAAAGGCGGTGCCCATCATCATCAGGTAGATCAGCATCCCGATGATCCACGTGATCTCACGCGGGGCTTTGTACGAGCCATAGAACAGGCCGCGGAACATGTGGATATACACCGCGACAAAGAACAGCGATGCGCCGTTCATGTGCAGATAGCGGATAAAGTAGCCACCGTTCACGTTGCGCATGATGTGCTCGACGCTGGCAAAGGCCAGATCGACATGCGGCGTATAGTGCATCACCAGAACGATACCGGTGACGATCTGCAAGACCAGGCAGAAGGCAAGGACGATACCCCAGATCCACCACCAGTTCAGGTTCTTTGGCGTGGGGATCATGATGGTGTCGTATATCAGGCCGACGATCGGCAGGCGGCTGTTCAGCCACTTTTCACCGTCTGTCTTCGGCTCGTAATGGTCGTGGGGAATTCCTGACATATTGGGTCTCCCTTAGCCGAGGCGGATTGTGCTGTTGTCCACCCATTCGGCAGGCGGAACAGGAAGGTTTTCAGGCGCGGGGCCTTTGCGGATGCGGCCCGCAAGGTCATAGTGCGATCCGTGGCACGGGCAGAACCAGCCGCCAAAATCGCCAGCATCGCCAAGCGGTACACAGCCAAGGTGGGTACAGACGCCCATCTGGACGATCCAGGCCCCCGGCGCTTCACCCTCAGGCGAGGGCATGACGCGGTTGGCGTCCGTGGCAGGCGCATCTGCGTTCAGGTTAAAGTTACGGGCCAGCGGGTCAGGCAATGCGCCGACGCCTTCGGCATCCTGTTCTTGCGCTTCCGCGATCTCGGCACCGGTGCGGTGGCGGATAAAGACGGGCTTGCCCAGCCATTTAACGGTCAACTGCGTGCCCGGTTCGACCCCGCTTACATCCACGCGGATCGAGGACAGCGCCTGCACATCCGCCGAGGGGTTCATCTGGTTGACGAGGGGCCATACGGCTGCACCCGTTGCAACGACACCTGCGCCGCCAGCGACGTAATACAGGAAATCTCTGCGGGTGCCTTCGTGGTCTTCTGCGTGGGACACGAGGTTCTCTCCGATTGTCTGGCGCCCGCGGACGGGCATATAGCTCGCGCACCGCACGAATGCGATGTCTTAACCGCGCTATCTATCGGGGAGAATAGTGTTCGTCCAGCGGTCATAAACGCGCAATACGCCGCATCTGGGCTTTCAGGTCACTACGCGGAGGCCAAATTTCAAGATGCCTCTGGTTCTGAGGCCGATTTTTTCGCCTCGAAGTGCCGCAGCGACTGCCTGATTCGGTCGGGATTCCCGACCGGTGCGTTCTGAGGCGGAACAGTTCATCCCCGATTCAATGCATCGTTCAGGCCGGCGGTCGCGTCTCAACCATGCTGGGCCGTGCGTCGAACTCGGCATACCATGTGGCCAAGGCATCGTTGCCTTGACGCCATCCACGCGCGTCATGGCGCAAATCCAGGTAGCCAAGCGCACAGCCGACCGCAATCTGACCCATATCGAGTGACCCCGACAGATTCGCCATCCAGCGTTCGGTCAAAGCAGCGCACGCGCGATCAATCTTGTCCCACTGCGCGTCGACCCAGTCGCCCCACTGCTTGTCGGCAGGGCGCAATCGATTCTCGTATGTCATCAGAAGGGCCGCATCCAGAATACCGTCCGCCAGTGCCTCAAGCGTCAGAACATCCCATCGGGCCGGTCCGTCAGGATAAAGCCCTGCCTGGGCGCGCGCATCCAGAAACGCGCAGATCACCCGGCTGTCAAACAGCGTTGGACCATCCGGCCGCTCCAGCGCGGGCACTTTGGTCAATGGCGCCTTGCCGACCAACGCCTCGGCCGGAGAGATTGGCGTACCCGTTGCGGGCAGCAACTCAACGTCGTCCAGCTGACCGGTTTCGTGCAACAATACCATAACCTTACGGACATAGGGCGAGGTTGGGCTGTGATAGAGTTTCATATCCTGTCTCCTTGCTGACTGCACCTTAGCCTTTGCCAGGCAAAGCGAAACCCTTCAGGTTTTGTCTGGCCCTGCGGCGCGCATCAAAGCCTGCAGCGCCTCCAGCTCCGAGCCGAAACCATCGGGCCAAACACGCTCAGCCGCGTTCAGCCTCACGGTCTCTGACTTATTCTGGTTGAGCTTCCATGTCCCCTGTATGTCGTCGATCTGCATACGGCAGGGAACGATCATACGCAGCATCTTTGTCAAAGCCTCGTCCGACATCTTGCCAGTGGTCCACTGCGGTTTCGGCCGCAAGCGCACCTCATAGAACGCAGACTGGCGGTCCAGCAGATCCAGCAGAGTATCCTGCGGCATCTTCTCAAGCGTTCCGATCAAATGCACGGCAACGTAGTTCCACGTCGGAACCTGATCCTGCACCCCATACCAGTCGGGCGAGATATACCCATCCGGTCCGGTTACAGCGATGCGCGCGGCCTTCGGCTGTTTCAATTCGCGCAAAACGGGGTTTGACCGAACCAGATGGAGCTCCGCGATCGCACCATCCTGGCTCAGCAGGAATGGAACGTGGCTCAGCAACGGCGCGCCTTCTATCGACAAAGCCAGAACGCCAAACGCCCGATCGCGTGCGAACCCGATGTGCCGGGCGCGGTCTTCGGCACGAAACGCGGGATTTGGATGCATCTGAAACCTCCCGCCTATCCTCTTGCAGAACGGACCGGTTCTTGGCAAGGTCTGCGGCGTTCTCAGGGCGGGGCGAAATTCCCCACCGGCGGTATGCGGGCATGGACCCGTAAGCCCGCGAGCGGCCCCGCAGCGTCCACAATCCGAAAAGTGGGAACCGGTTTTCGGACAGATCGTGGAACCACCAAGGGGTGTCAGCAGATCTGGTGAGAGGCCAGAGCCGACGGTTATAGTCCGGATGAAAGAGAATGCGCAGCGCGCCGTTTCGGCGTGTCTGCTCGTGATCGCCTTGGGTGACGTGTCATGCCGTGCTGGCAGCGAAATTCGGGAACCGGTTTTCGCGATCGCCAGCAGGCCACCAAACCGAAAGGAGATCGCCATGACACACACCCGCTATGCTTTCGTCAAAGCCAACTGGCATTCTGATATCGTCGACCGCGCGTTAGAGGGGTTTCTGGACCTCGTCCCCGCCGACCAAGTCGATGTGTTCGATGTTCCGGGAGCATTCGAAATGCCCCTTTTGGCCCGCGACCTGGCCCAAACCGGGCGCTACGCCGCCGTCGCATGCGCGGCCTTTGTCGTGGATGGTGGCATCTACCGCCATGACTTCGTGGCGCAGGCCGTGGTTGATGGCCTGATGCGCGCAGGAATGGATACCGGCGTTCCGGTTCTGTCCGTGTCCCTGACACCGCACCAGTATCAGGAAACCGACCACCACAACGCCATCTACCGCGCACATTTTGTGGAAAAGGGACGCGAGGCCGCACACGCCGCGCTAAAAATCACCGAAGCCCGCGCGAAAATCGCGCACGCGGCCTGATCTTCATCTTTTCAAAAATACTCAAACGCGCTGCCCATCGGGCAGCGCATCCAGTCAAAACGCAATTGCGCTTGAGGCCGGGGGCCTTGCCCGCTAATCACGACGCTCAAAGGAGCATGCCCCATGTCGATGAACAGTTTTGGCCACCTCTTCCGCGTCACCACCTGGGGTGAAAGCCACGGACCGGCCTTGGGAGCCACCGTTGACGGCTGCCCGCCGGGTGTTCCGATTGACGAGAGCATGATCCAGCACTGGCTGGACAAGCGCAAACCGGGCCAGAACAAGTTCACCACTCAGCGGCGCGAAGCCGATCAGGTGAAGATCCTGTCCGGCGTGTTTGAAGGTCAGACGACTGGAACGCCGGTCCAGCTCATGATTGAAAACACCGATCAGCGCTCGAAAGACTATGGCGATATCAAAGACAAGTTCCGCCCGGGGCATGCTGATATCACCTATTGGCAGAAATACGGTATCCGCGACTATCGCGGCGGCGGGCGCAGCTCGGCCCGTGAAACCGCATCCCGCGTCGCTGCCGGTGGGCTGGCGCGCGAGGCGATCAAACAGATCGCGCCGAACGTGCAAATCACCGGCTACATGACCCAGATCGGACCGCGCAAGATCAACCGAGACAACTTCGACTGGTCCCAGATCGAACAGAACCCGTTCTGGACGCCGGACGCTCAGGCCGCAGAAGACTGGGCCACCTATCTGGATGACCTGCGCAAATCCGGAAACTCGGTCGGCGCGGTGGTCGAGGTTGTGGCGCGCGGCGTTCCTGCCGGGCTCGGTGCGCCGGTTTATGCCAAGTTAGACACTGATCTAGCCGCTGCGATGATGTCGATCAACGCCGTCAAAGGCGTCGAGATCGGCGAAGGAATGGCCGCCGCCGAACTGACGGGCGAAGCCAACGCGGACGAGATATTCATGGGTCAGGACGGCCCGCAATATAGTTCCAACCATGCGGGCGGTATTTTGGGCGGTATTTCAACAGGGCAGGACGTTATTTTGCGCTTCGCGGTCAAACCAACCTCTTCAATCCTGACCACCCGCAAAACGATTACCAAATCCGGCGAAGAGACCGAGATCATCACCAAAGGCCGCCACGACCCCTGCGTTGGCATCCGTGCCGTGCCGGTGGGTGAGGCGATGATGGCCTGCGTGATTCTTGACCACCTGCTGCTGCATCGCGGTCAAATTGGCGAGAACCGTGGACATATCGGCTGATCTGCGCGCGCGGCTTCGCGGCATTGTCGCGCAGCGGATGGAAACCGATCCGGCCCATGATCTGGCGCATCTGGATCGCGTCTGGAACAACGCTCAGGCCATTGCGGACGAACAGGCAAACATGCAGGTCCTGCTGGCCGCCTGCTATCTTCATGATCTGGTCAACCTGCCCAAAAATGATCCGGATCGCCATCTTGCATCTCGTAAATCCGCACAGATAGCAGAGCCTATATTGAGGGATTTGGGTCTTGATGATCCTGCAATCCGCTTAGCGCAACACGCCATCGAGGCGCATAGTTACTCGGCCAACATACCGCCACGCTCAACCGAGGCCCGCATCCTGCGCGATGCGGATCGACTTGATGCGCTGGGCGCAATCGGCATCGCCCGTTGCTTCGTTGTGGCCGGTGCTTTGGGTCGAACACTTTATGACCCAAAGGATCCCTTTGCTGAAACGCGCGAGTTGGATGATTTGACCTACGCAATGGACCATTGGCGGGTCAAACTGCTGACCTTGCCAAAGGACATGTTGACCGAAGGTGGACGCGATATGGCGCACAAGCGGGTGTCTCAGATGCTTGGGTATCTTGAGGTGTTTGCGGAAGAGATTGGCCATCCTGTTCCCGACAACTGGAAATCCACCTGATTGGTACAATCCCGTCGTTGATCTTTCTGGGTCAAAAGCGCAGGGTCGCGGCCAATGGCACAATCCTTAACATCGCATCGACCTATGCTTGCCGTTGGTCTGAAACTGGCCGCTTTGATGCTGTTCACGTCGATGTCGGCCTTGGTCAAAGCACTGTCCGAGGATTTCCCACCGGGTGAGCTGGTGTTTTTTCGTTCATTGTTTGCAATCCCCGTCATCATAATCTGGCTGATTGCGCGCGGAGAATTGGCGCAAGGCTTTGTGGTCAAGAAACCGATGGGACATTTCTGGCGGGGCGTACTGGGGACCGGCGCAATGGGACTGACCTTCACAGGCCTCAGTCTGCTGCCGCTGCCCGAGGTCACGGCCATCGGTTACGCGACACCGATTTTCACCCTGATTCTAGCCGCCGTCATGCTGGGCGAGCGTATTCGCATGATCCGTATCGGCGCGGTCGCGATCGGACTGCTGGGCGTTCTGATCATGATCTGGCCCCGGCTTGGCACCACCCAGATGGAGGTCGCCGCAACTGTCGGTGCGCTGTGCGTCCTGGGCGCAACCATCGCCCGCGCGTTCGTTCAGATACACATCCGGCAACTGGTCAAGGTCGATCACCCGGCTGCTATCGTCTTTTACTTTTCGATGACGGCCACGCTTTTGTCGGCACTGACCGCTTTTTGGGGCTGGACCATGCCGACAGTGAATCAGGCTCTGATATTGGTCTCAATGGGCCTTGTTGGTGGCGTGGCCCAGATTCTCGTCACGTCTTCATATCGCTTTGGGCAGGCCTCGATGTTGGCGCCGTATGACTACACGACGATGCTGTTCGCGATCGTGATCGGCTATATCTGGTTCGATGAATTGCCGACGCTTGCGATTTTGCTGGGTGCAGCGCTGGTGATTGCGGGAAATGTTGTTGTAATCTGGCGTGAGCATCAATTGGGGTTGGAGCGTGGCAAGGCCCGCTCGGTCACCGACCCCAAAGCCTGACCTTTACCTTTCGAAAACTTCGCCTAGTTTGGGCCGCACAAAAAACGAGGTTCCCCCATGAGCGACGCGCAGGATCACAAGGAAAAGATGCAGAAGGTGCAGGCCCAGCACCGCAAGAAAGTGTCCGAGGCGGTCGATCCGGGCAGAGGCTTGATTCTGATCAATACCGGCAAAGGCAAGGGCAAGTCATCGGCTGCGTTTGGCGTGGTCATACGTGCGCTGGGCTGGGGTCAGAAAGTGGCCGTCGTGCAGTTCATCAAAGGCAAATGGAAAACCGGAGAGCGCCGGTTCTTTCAGGATCGCGATTTGGTGACATGGCATACAATGGGCGAGGGATTCACCTGGGACACGCAGGACCGCGAGCGCGATATCGCCGCCGCAAATGCTGCTTTCGACAAGGCGCGCGCGCTGATGTCGAGTGGCGAATATGACTTGGTCGTGCTGGACGAGATTAATATCGCCCTGCGCTATGAATATTTGTCCGTCGAGCAGGTCATAGCGGGACTGGATGCGCGGTCGGACAAGACCAGCGTCTTTCTGACGGGACGCGATGCGCCGCAGGAATTGTGCGACTACGCCGATCTGGTGACCGAAATGACCGAGGAAAAGCACCCGTTTCAATCCGGGATCAAAGCGCAGCGCGGCGTCGACTACTGATTTGCGAAAGGTGGGTGTCGTTTGAAGCGCTGCACCCGCTAGGGATCGCGGCGCGACAGGACCTGTTCGAACACGTAACGCACTGATCCGCGTCGGCTGGCGGCGCTAGGCGGCAGCGCATCCGCGTCATTGGTCTGGTCAATCGCGAGTTCGCGTCTTTTCTGCTCGACATATGCTGCAAAGTCGTCGTCACAACAGCCGCAGCCACAGGCGGTGGCCGCGTCATGCTTTGCAATTACTTCGTCGAGCGGGTCTCCCATCTCTTGCCTCTCAGATACGCATGGCATGTCCGCAGTTCGTTTCCGAGGCGGCGGCAAGCTCTCACTCCGTCGCGCGCTAAGCCCGCAAACCGCCTCGAAATCTGGTGCTGGAATTCGGTTTTTCTGGCGTCGATTCTTATCTGATTGTTTTAGTCAGATTTTTCAAGTCGAAAAACTGCTCAGGGCCGCCGGAAAGTGAGTCAGGCGGCTCTTCTTGCTGAAGGCAGAGAACGAATACCGGGCTGCATGCACGCAGCCCGCTGAAACCCGAGCTATGCGCGCACGAGTTTTTCGTAGTCTTCGGCAATCTCGCGGGTCAGATCCCCGACGTCGAATGTATAGTCGCCGATCTGGCCAACCGGGGTGACCTCTGCCGCGGTGCCGGTCAGCCAGCATTGCTCGAAATCGGCCATTTCCTCGGGCTGGATGCGGCGTTCATGGACTGTGACGCCTTTTTCCTTGAGCATCTCGATGACCGTCTGGCGGGTGATCCCATTGAGGAAGCAATCTGCCAAGGGCGTGTGGACCTCACCATCTTTGACGAAGAAAACATTCGCGCCGGTCGCCTCGGCGACGTAACCGCGCCAATCCAGGAACAGGGCGTCCGAGCACCCTTTTGCCTCGGCCTTGTGCTTGGAAATGGTACAGATCATGTAAAGACCGGCCGCTTTGGCGTGGACGGGGATCGTTTCCGGGCTGGGACGCTTCCATTCAGCGATGTCCAGCTTGGCGCCCTGCATTTTGGCATCGCCGTAATAGGCGCCCCAAGGCCAAACGGCGATTGCCATGCGAACCGGGTTCCGTGCAGATGCAACGCCCATATCTTCGCCCGAGCCGCGCCAGACAAGGGCGCGGACATAGGCGTCTTTCAACCCGCTGGCTTTCAAGGCCTCTTCCTTTGCGGCTTCGATCTGGTCGACCGAGTAAGGCATCGGCATGTCCAGCGCCTCGGCCGAGGCGATCAGCCGCTCGGAATGCTCGCGGCTTTTGAAAATCTTGCCATTGTAGGCGCGTTCGCCCTCGAAGACCGACGAGGCATAGTGCATTGCATGAGACAGGATATGCACATTGGCCTCACGCCAATCTACCAGTTCGCCATCCATCCAGATGACACCGTCACGATCGTCATACCCCGCCATGCGAACCCTCCTGAACCGGGATGAATTTTCAGATGTTGCGCAATTCAAATGGATTTTCACATAAATGTTGCGCAAAATCCGGGGATCGATACTCCTGCGGTCTTGGAATGTCAACAACGCTGACATAAACTCGGCCGACACAACATATGAGGCGCGATATGTCCGAAATCCGGCCTGCTCCGGCGTTTAGCGGCGAAAGCCTGCTGTTTCTGACGGATGAGCAGTTGCGACAGGGCATCGAGGCGATGTTCTTTGCTTATCGCGGCTTCACCGCCGACCCCGATCGCATTCTGGAGCAAATGGCGTACGGGCGGGCACATCATCGTGCGATACACTTCATCAACCGTGCTCCGGGCACGACGGTGAACAATTTGCTGGCCATTCTGGGCGTCACGAAACAATCGCTCAATCGTGTTTTGCGCACCTTGATTGAAGATGGTTTAGTGGAAAGCCGTGTCGGGACTGTGGACAAGCGTGAAAGGCACCTATTTTTGACAGAGAAGGGTAAGGCCCTCGAAACGCGATTGTCCGACGCCCAGCGCGCGAGGATGCGGGCGGCATACAAAGATGCGGGTCCCGAGGCCGTTGCAGGGTTTCGCAAAGTGCTTGAAGCGATGATGGATGCTGATATGCGTCATGCATACACCAAACTGCGGGATACCACTTCATGAGCGATATGGATGCGCATCTTCTTATCATCGACGATGACGAGCGAATTCGAGATTTGCTCAAGAAGTTTCTGATGCGCAGCGGTTTTCTGGTGACGTCAGCCCGCGACGCAGCCCACGCCCGTCGGGTTTTGTCGGGGTTGGATTTTGACCTGATCGTGATGGATGTGATGATGCCTGGTGAGGATGGCGTCAGCCTGACGCGTGCATTGCGCGAGACGCACACAACGCCAATTCTGTTGCTGACCGCCAAGGGGGAAACAGAGCACAGGATCGCCGGGCTTGAAGCTGGGGCAGATGACTATCTGGCCAAACCGTTTGAACCCAAGGAGCTGCTGCTGCGGATCAACGCAATCTTGCGGCGGATGCCCGAAACCGCAGCGCAGGACACAGCTGCGAAAATCCTTCATCTTGGCCCGATCCGCTATGATATCGAGCGCGGCGAAATGTGGCAGGGTGAGGACCCCGTGCGGCTGACCGCGACGGAAAGCCAGTTGATGAAGATATTTTCGGGTCAGCCGGGCGAGCCGATCAGCCGCGCAAAGCTGGTCGAGGATCTGGGTCGCGACAAGGGACAGGCACAAGAACGCGCCGTCGACGTTCAGATTACGCGGTTGCGCCGCAAGATTGAGCAGGATCCCAAACAGCCTCGGTATTTGCAGACCGTCCGCGGGGCGGGTTATATGCTGGCGCCGGATTGATTGTGCCGCTGCGCGGCGATTTTTGCCTTCGGCGAGGATATTTTTAGCCAGATGAAGATGGGATCCTTATGAAGACCGCCCTTTTGACCCATGCCGATTGTCTTGGGCATGTGACACCCCAAGGACATCCCGAACGCGTTGCCCGGCTGGAGCATGTCCTGCACGCGTTAGAGGGGCTTGAAGTTGAACGGGTTACAGCGCCCTTGGCGGCTGATGACGATCTGCTTCGGATTCATCCTGAAAGCTACATACGTGAAGTCAGCGACAACCGGCCCACTGACGGATTCACGCAAATAGATGGCGACACGTTCATGTCGCCCGGATCGGTGGACGCCGCGTATCGCGCGGCGGGCGCGGTGGTCCGCGCCGTGGATCTTGTGCTGGGTGATGAGGCGCCAAATGCGTTTTGCGCCGTGCGTCCGCCGGGCCATCATGCCGAAAGAGAAACGGCGATGGGGTTCTGCCTGTTCGGAAACGCGGCGCTTGCCGCCAAACACGCGCTGGATCACCACGGTCTGGACCGGGTGGCGGTTGTGGATTTCGACGTCCACCACGGGAATGGGACGCAGGACCTTTTGTGGGACGAAGCCCGTGCGTTGGTGATCACCAGTCAACAGATGCCACTTTGGCCGGGCTCGGGCCGCCCAGACGAAACCGGGGCTTACGAGACCGTTCTGAACATCCCGCTTGCCCCCGGAACGGGCGGGTCCGAAATGCGGGCCGCGTATGCGGCGCAGGCTTTCCCCAGACTGCGGGCCTTCAGGCCAGAGTTGATAATCATCTCGGCCGGGTTTGATGCGCATCAGGATGATCCATTGGCCAATCTCAATTGGTCCACCGGGGATTTCGCCTGGATCACCGCCCAACTGTGCCAGATCGCAGAAGAGCATTGCCAGGGCCGTATCGTCTCGACTCTGGAAGGCGGTTATGATCTGAACGCACTGGCCGAAGCGACGCGCGCCCATGTAGAAGAACTGATGAAGGCAGCCCGATGACCCATACACCCGTTGAGCAGATGACTTTCGAACAAGCGATGAAAGAGCTTGAGGCCGTTGTGGGCCAGTTGGAACGCGGCGACGTGGCGCTGGATCAGTCTATCGCATTGTATGAACGCGGTGCTGCATTGAAAAAGCGGTGCGAAGACGAGCTCAAACGGGCAGAAGAAAAAGTTGCGGCGATCACGCTGGACTCGGATGGTCAACCGACCGGGACAACGCCTGTCGAAGGTCAATAGATGTTTCGCGAAATCCTTGCGCAGGATGCCGTCCGCATTCAGGCGCAGTTCGACCGTGCATTCAGGTCACTGGAAGATCTGGTCGTGACCCAAGCGATGGCCTATGCCACGCAGGGGGGAAAACGTTTGCGCGGGTTTCTGGTGATGGAAAGCGCGCGTTTACATGGGGTCGAGCCGGATCGGGCAATCTGGCCTGCGACGGGGATTGAGGCGCTTCACGCCTATTCCTTGGTTCATGACGATCTGCCTTGCATGGATGACGACGACTTGCGGCGCGGCCGACCAACTGTCCACGTGAAATGGGATGAGGGCACGGCGGTTCTGGCGGGGGATGCCCTTCAGGCGCTGGCGTTCGAAATGTGTACGCGTCCCGAGATAGGTGCTGCGGACATTCGCGCGGAACTGGCTCTGGCCTTGGCAAAAGCCAGTGGTGCGCAGGGGATGGTATTGGGTCAGGCGCTGGATATTGCAGCCGAGACATGCCAAAGCCCGCTGACGCTGGATGAAATCACCCATCTGCAGGCTGGAAAAACCGGCGCGTTGATCGAGTGGTCGGCCTGTGCCGGCGCGAGGCTGGCGCAGGCTGACCCCGAACCCCTGCGCCGATATGCCCAAGCCCTTGGTCTTGCTTTTCAAATCGCTGATGACATCTTGGATGTCGAGGGAGATGCCGAAAAGGCCGGCAAGCGACTGCAGAAAGACGCCAAAGCGGGCAAGGCCACGTTCGTTTCGCTTTTGGGCTTGGACGCAGCCAAGGCACGGGCCGAGGAGCTTGTGGAACAGGCTTGCACTGCTCTGGACGGATATGGTTCGAAGGCAGAAACCTTGAAGCAGGCTGCCCGCTTCGTTATTGCCCGGGACAGCTAAGCCAAGAAAGCGCCAAATGTCTGAACGCCCCAATACGCCCCTGTTGGACCTTGTGAACCGCCCGGCGGATTTGAAGCAGTTTTCGGATGCTCAGTTGCACCAGCTGGCACAGGAGTTGCGGGCCGAAACGATCTCGGCGGTTTCCGTGACTGGCGGGCATTTGGGTGCCGGGCTGGGCGTTGTGGAATTAACCACCGCGCTTCACGCGGTTTTCGACACGCCGCGTGACAAGATTGTATGGGATGTGGGGCATCAGTGCTATCCGCACAAGATTCTGACGGAACGGCGAGATCGAATTCGCACTTTGCGTCAGAAGGACGGGCTTAGTGGATTCACAAAGCGCAGCGAAAGTCCATACGATCCCTTTGGTGCGGCGCATTCCAGCACGTCGATCAGTGCCGCGCTTGGTTTTTCCGTGGCGCGCGATCTGGGCGGTGTGACACCCGAAGGTCTGGGTGATGCGATTGCCGTTATCGGTGACGGTGCGATGTCTGCGGGCATGGCGTTCGAAGCCATGAACAACGCCGGCCACTTGAACAAGCGCCTGATCGTTATCCTCAACGACAACGAGATGAGCATTGCGCCGCCGGTGGGGGCCCTGTCCAGTTACCTGTCGCGTATCTATGCCGAAGAACCATTCCACGACCTGAAAGCCGCCGCAAAGGGCGCTGTTTCCCTACTGCCCGAGCCGTTCCGTGAGGGTGCCAAACGGGCCAAGGAAATGTTGAAGGGCATGGCCGTCGGTGGAACATTGTTCGAAGAACTGGGGTTTTCCTACCTCGGGCCCATTGATGGGCATGACATGGATCAGTTGTTGCCGGTACTTCGGATGGTTCGGGCCAAGGCGACTGGGCCGATCCTGATCCACGTCCTTACAAAGAAAGGAAAGGGATACGCCCCTGCCGAGCAAGCCCGGGACAAAGGGCATGCGACTGCCAAATTCGACGTTGTCACGGGGGAACAGAAAAAGGCTCCGTCAAATGCGCCGTCTTATACCTCCGTCTTTGGCAAAACGCTGGTCGACGAAGCGGCGCGGGATGACAAGATCGTCGCCGTCACTGCGGCGATGCCGGATGGCACCGGATTGAACCTGTTTGCGGAACGCTACCCTTCGCGCTGTTTTGATGTTGCGATTGCGGAACAGCACGGCGTGACCTTTGCTGCCGCGTTGGCGGCCGGTGGAATGAAACCGTTCTGCGCGATCTACTCGACATTTCTGCAGCGGGGATATGATCAGGTCGTGCACGACGTGGCGATCCAGCGCCTGCCGGTCCGTTTTGCCATTGACCGCGCTGGGTTGGTCGGTGCCGATGGCGCGACCCATGCCGGATCCTTCGACATTGCCTATCTCAGCAACTTGCCGGGATTTGTCGTGATGGCCGCGGCGGATGAAGCTGAACTGATGCACATGGTGGCCACCGCCGCCGCCCATAGCGACGGCCCGATTGCCTTTCGCTATCCGCGCGGCGAGGGCGCGGGCGTCGACTTGCCCGAGCGCGGCGAGGTTCTGGAGATCGGCAAGGGCCGCATGATCCAAAAAGGCGCACGTGTTGCGCTGCTGTCCTTCGGCACCCGATTGGCCGAAGTTCAAAAAGCTGCCGAGGCTCTGTCGGCCCGCGGGATCACGCCCACCGTCGCAGATGCCCGCTTTGCCAAACCGCTTGATCGCGACCTGATCCTGGAACTTGCCGCAAACCATGAGGCGTTGATCACCATCGAAGAAGGGGCAATTGGCGGATTTGGCAGCCATGTCGGGCAGTTGCTTGCGGAAGAGGGCATCTTTGACCGGGGCCTCAAATACCGCTCGATGGTGCTGCCCGACACGTTCATTGATCAGGCCAGCCCGGCGGATATGTATTCTGTCGCGGGCATGAACGCGGAACACATCGAAGCCAAGGTACTGTCGATTCTCGGTGTCGCTTCAATCGGCGAAAAACGGGCCTGAGTCGCGCTTGGTAATTTCCAAGTAAGGCGGTTGAGCGGGTCATCGACTTTCGCAACGTTGCGGCAAGTCATTCATAATAATATGAATATTTTATTCCGACGTGGTTTCCCATTCCCAGAAAATGTTCTGAGTCACATTCGCTGACTTCGTGCTAGGCTAGGCCTGCAAGCAAGCGATTATTGCGCTGTCAGATGTACCGAAAGTGGCAAGCAAATGAACAAGCTAGCAAGCCGACGCGCGTTTTTGCGCGGCCGAGTTCTACGACCAGACCGGTCCACCATCCGGCCTCCGGGTGCGGTGGATCACAGCTTTTTTGAACTGTGTCACGACTGCGATGTTTGCGTTCAGGCCTGCCCACAGGACATTATTACCATTGACGCTCAGGGTTGGCCCGAGGTGCGTTTTGAAAACGCCGCCTGCACCTTCTGCGGAGATTGCGCTGACGCGTGTCCGACCGGTGCATTAGACCGTGACCGTGTTTCTGATTGGCCTTGGCGTGCAAGTTTTGCGGCCACCTGCCTATCGAAAAACGGCGTCACCTGCCGAATTTGTCAGGACATCTGCGATCGGGATGCGTTGCGGTTTCGCCTCCAGCTTGGCGGGCGATCCGAACCAGTTCTGGACACGGACGCGTGCACCGGTTGCGGCGCGTGTGCTGGTGCTTGTCCGGTTCGGGCCATTGGGTTTGAGCGCCCGACGCAAGACGGACCGGAGGTTTCGGCATGAATATTTGCGGCTGCCTCGTTCATGTTGCGCCCGGTTCCGTGCAAGGCGCACAGGACGCAATCAACCGCGTAAACGGTGCCGAAGTTCACGCCGCCACCGATGACGGGCGCCTTGTCGTTGTCGTCGAAGATACAGATGAGCGCCTGGCATCCGAGACGATCATGGATCTGCACCATGTGCCGGGCGTGATCTCGCTTTCGCTGACCTACCACCATTTCGAAGACCTTACTGAGGCGCGCGCGCACGATCCCGCCTCTCACCAGACATGAAGCCGGAGACCCATGCCATGACCATCTCTGAATCCCGCCGCACGTTCTTGAAAGCGACCGCTGCCGCCGCAACGGCCTCGACCGCCGGACTATCGCTGACACCGGGACCCGCCGACGCTCAGGTCGGAGGCCCGGACATCAGGTGGGACAAGGCGCCCTGCCGGTTTTGCGGGACAGGCTGCACGGTCCTGGTCGGCACAAAAGATGGCCGCGTCGTTGCCACACAGGGCGACCCGCAGGCCGAGGTCAATCGGGGCCTCAACTGCGTTAAGGGTTATTTCCTGTCCAAGATCATGTACGGCAAGGACCGCCTGACGCAACCGTTGCTGCGTATGCGCGACGGCGAATACGCAAAGGACGGCGATTTTGAACCGATCTCATGGGATCAGGCTTTCGACATCATGGCTGAGAAGTGGAAAGAGACGCTTAGCAGCAAAGGGCCAGAGGGCGTCGGCATGTTTGGTTCCGGCCAGTGGACGGTATGGGAAGGATATGCCGCATCGAAACTGATGAAGGCGGGCTTTCGCTCGAACAATATAGACCCTAATGCGCGCCATTGCATGGCGTCCGCCGTCATGGGCTTTATGCGCAGTTTTGGCGTGGATGAACCAATGGGGTGTTACGACGACCTCGAAGCCGCGGACACGTTTGTCTTGTGGGGGTCGAACATGGCCGAGATGCACCCCATCCTCTGGTCGCGGCTCACCGATACCCGGCTGACCAAGAAGGACTGTCAGGTCCATGTACTGTCGACGTTCGAACACCGGTCCTTCGAACTCGCCGATAACGGGATGGTATTTACGCCGCAAACCGATCTGGCGATCCTCAACTATATTGCCAACCACATCATCCAGACGGGTTCCGTAGACGAAGAGTTCCTGTCCAAACATGTGAACATCACCAAGACGGCCCAGGATATCGGGTACGGACTGCGGGACGAGCACCCGTTGCAGCTCGCTGCCGCCAATCCGAACTCTGGCGAACTTACCCCGATCAGTTTCAACGAATACGCCGAGTCGGTTAAGCCATACACGTTGGACTACACAGCCGAACTGTCCGGCGTTCCTGCCGAGAAACTGGAAAAGCTGGCACAGCAGTACGCAGACCCGGACCGCAAAGTCATGAGCCTTTGGACAATGGGCTTTAACCAGCACACTCGCGGGTCATGGGTGAACTCGTTGATGTACAATGTCCATTTGTTGACCGGAAAGATATCGGAGCCCGGAAACTCGCCCTTCTCGCTGACAGGACAACCCTCTGCCTGCGGAACCGCGCGTGAGGTCGGCACCTTTGCCCACCGCCTGCCTGCCGATTACGTCGTCACCAATCCCGAGCATCGCGCAAAGGCCGAGAAAATCTGGAAACTGCCCGAAGGGACTATCCCCGACAAGGTTGGTTTTCACGCGGTGCAACAGAACCGAATGCTGAACGACGGCGTGCTGAACGCGTATTGGGTGCAGTGTAATAACAACATGCAAGCGGCCCCGAACATGAATGAAGAAGGTTGGCCCGGCTATCGCAACCCCGATAACTTTGTAACTGTGTCGGACCCATACCCGACCGTCACGGCCATGTCGGCGGATTTGATCCTTCCAACGGCCATGTGGGTCGAAAAAGAAGGGTGTTATGGCAATGCGGAGCGCCGCACACAAATGTGGCGCCAGCAGGTGCACGCGCCGGGCGAGGCCAAATCCGACCTGTGGCAACTTATGGAGTTTTCCAAACGCTTCACCGTCGAAGAGGCCTGGGGAGAAGATTTTGTCGCCACAGCGCCCGACATGGCCGGAAAGACCCTGTACGACGTTCTTTTTAACAATGGAAACGTTGACAAATTCCCGCTCAGCGAAATCCAGCACGGCCATCCGAACGACGACGCCAATCACTTTGGCTTTTACGTGCAGAAAGGCCTGTTTGAAGAGTATGCGGAATTCGGACGCGGCCACGGCCACGACCTTGCACCGTTCGAGCGATACCACGAAGAGCGTGGCCTACGCTGGCCGGTTGTTGACGGCAAAGAAACCCGCTGGCGCTATCGCGAGGGCCACGACCCGTATGTCGAAGCGGGATCGGAGTTGCAGTTCTATGGCTTCCCCGACAAGAAGGCCAAGATCATCTTCGCGCCTTACGAGGCCCCCCCGGAGGTGCCGGACGAGGAATACGACCTTTGGTTCTGCACCGGTCGGGTTCTGGAACACTGGCATTCGGGCTCGATGACGCGCCGTGTGCCTGAATTGCACAGATCGTTCCCGTTGGCCGTTCTCTACATGCATCCCGATGATGTCGCGGATCGCGATCTGCGGCACGGTCAGGAAATCAAGATAAAGACCCGTCGGGGCGAGGTGACAAGCCGGATCATGACCAAGGGCCGAAACAAGGTGCCACGCGGTTTGGTTTTCATGCCTTGGTTCGATGAAGGCCAGTTGACGAACAAGCTGACCCTTGATGCGACCTGTCCGCTTTCCAAGCAAACTGATTTCAAGAAATGCGCCTGCAAAGTCGAGCGTGCCTGAAGCAGCGATGGCAAACCGAGATTTAGCCGTCCAGCCAAAGACAAGGAACATGCAAGATGAAAAAGACTATCGTTCTCGTCGCTGCCCTTCTGACCGCGCTTGGCAGCATTACCTTGGCGCAGGAACTTCGGGATCTTCGCGGTACGCCCCCCGATGCGCCCAGCGTCGTCAACATGAGCCTTCAGTGGGAAGGACGCGAAGGTCGCATGGTTCGGAATTACCGGCAGCAACCGCCGCTTATCCCGCATTCGATCACGCAGTATCAGATCGACCTCAGAACCAACCAGTGCCTGTCCTGTCACGACTGGACAAAAGCGGGGGAGCGCAACGCGCCCACGCTTTCGATGACTCACTACCTGGATCGCGAAGGTAACGAGTTGGATCACATCGCGGGGACGCGGTACTTCTGTAACCAGTGCCACGTGCCGCAGGCCGATACGCCACCGCTGGTCGAAAACGTCTTTGTGCCGTCCCACGGCAATTGATCGAAACGGATCGTAAAAGGAGCACGCAAAATGGCAGACTCCCAAGACAGCCGAGGTCGGATTCGACGCCTGTGGGATTGGTTCTGGAGCCCGATCCCCGTTCTAAGCGTCGGCTTTACCCTGATCGCAGGGTTTCTGGCGGGCATTCTTTTCTGGGGCGGGTTTCACTGGACGCTCGAACTGACAAATACCGAAGAGTTTTGCACCTCGTGCCACTCGATGGAAACCAACCTGGGCGAATACCGTGAAACCATCCACTACAACAACCACTCCGGGGTTCGGGCGATTTGTTCGGACTGCCACGTCCCGCACGAGTGGAACCACAAGATCAAGGCCAAGGTCATGGCCGTCAAAGACGTCTACCATGAACTTGTCGGCACCATTGGCACGGCTGAAAAATACGAAGCCCATCGCCTGAGCATGGCGGCAGCCGTTTGGAAAAAGATGAAGGCGTCAGACAGTCGCGAATGCCGGAACTGTCACAATTTCGATTACATGGACTTCACCATTCAAGAAGCCCGCGCTGCGTCCGAACACCAGCGCGCCATCGACAACAACATGACTTGCATTGATTGCCATCAGGGCATCGCCCACAACCTTCCACCCGGATATCTGGAAGAATACCAGAAGGTCACCGAAACGCTCAGTGCGCAAGCGGGCGACCTGCCCGAAAAACACGCGGCTGCAGGCGACGATATTCGCGTGTTCCTGAATGAAACGACGGATTGAGGCGGGACGATATGCTTGATATTCTTGGAACAATCGGCGGCAACGTCCTGAGCCTTCCCGGTATTCTCGGGCTGGCGCTGGGCATGATGACACGCAAACTGTGGCTGGGTGCGCTGATGGGGGGCGTGATCGGCGTATTGGAAACGCTCATCTTTGCCCATTGGCAATTTGGCAATATCGAAACTCTGGAACTGATGATCGCCATAATTGTCGGCATCTGCGCAGGAAGCGTCGGCACGGCCATTCGGCTGAAGGGGGCAACGGTCTGATTACCACTTCTTTTGCAGAGCGGGTTCCGGGACCTGCTTTTTACTCAGCCCTCAGATCGGCCCTGATCGTCAGACTGATAAAAGGCCTGTGCCTCTACCTCGACAAGTAAGTCCGGAAGTGCGAGTGCAGCGCCCACCGTCGTGTTGACCGGCAATCGATCTGGGAACGCAGCGCCGCGTACGTCTGCAAAGGCCCGGAATTGGCTCAGGTCGCTCAGGTAACAATTGATCTTCAAGACCTGCTCAAACGTGATGCCGGCATGCGTCAGAACCTGCCGCAGGTTCCCGAAAACCTGCTTGGATTGGGCCGCCATGTCTGCGCCGACGATTTTCCCGTCCGCGTCAAAGGCCACCAATCCTGAAACATACAGTATTCCAGAATGCGCCTGCGCAATAGTGGAATTGGATTTCGCTGCCCAAGTCCAACCCAGGTCTTCGCCACGAATTAACATGACCCCTCCAGCATTTTGTCACTGGATGTGTCAGCGTTGCAGAGAATTCCTATCTCTTTTGACTTTTTCCTTCGGAACCCGGCGAAAAATATCGCAACCACGCACAAGACAGAAGAAAAACTGTTCGCGCAACCTTTGATCGCCCTTATCCGGTGCCCGGCTCGGAGATTAAATTCACTTGGAGAATTGTTGTTTCCCAGATTGATTGAGAGAGAAAATTTCTCTCAGCAGTAGAAAAACGGCTGGCAGAGCGACGGGTTCGCGCGCTTGAACCTTTGAAATTCGATAACTTCCCAATCTCAACGCGGCTATGGTGCTGACAAACAAGTTCGAGGTTCGAAACATGATCAAACGTATCTGGCACGGCTATACCACCTTGGAAAACGCCGACACCTATCAAAACCTTCTGAATGACGAAGTCTTTCCGGGCATCGAAGCCAAGAAAATCCCCGGATATCGCAGTATCGAGTTGCTTCGGTGCGATAAGGAAGACGAGGTCGAGTTCATTACCATCATGACGTTTGACTCGCTTCAGAACGTTATTGATTTTCAAGGCGAAGACTACGAGGCGTGCTACGTGCCCGACGCCGCTCAACGCGTTCTCAGCAGATGGGACCAGCGAAGCCGTCACTACACCGAAATCCAGCGCCGCGACTACGAATAAGGCATAAAGGCAGCCGGGCCTGGCTGCCTTTCGTCCTGCCATCCGACTTCGGGCGCTCTCAGCGTCCCTTTCACTTGGAGAATACCAATGCGCGATGAAGTGAGCCTACTCTCGCAAATCGAGGCGCGGGTAAGGTGGCTGGCGGCCTGGACGATCCATTCGGCAAATCACAATCGACCCGCCGCAGACGGCGAAGTGAAAGTCGGCGGGCACCAAGCGTCCTCAGCCTCTTTGACGACATTGATGACCGCGCTGTACTTCAAGATCCTGAACCCAGAGGATCGCGTGGCGATAAAACCGCATGCGTCCCCGGTTTTTCACGCCATCCAGTATCTCGCTGGGCGGCAAAGCCTCGAAAAACTGCAAAATTTCCGCGGTTTTGGCGGGGCTCAAAGCTATCCGTCCCGGACGAAAGATACCGACGATGTCGACTTTTCGACCGGCTCGGTGGGGCTGGGTGTGGCACAGACCATTTTTTCGTCATTGGTTCAGGACTACATCCTCGAAAAAAACTGGTCCCCCGTCGCAAAGCCCGGACGCATGGTGGCCCTGCTTGGCGACGCCGAAATGGACGAGGGGAACGTTTATGAGGCGCTTCTGGAGGGTTGGAAACACGGCTTGAGAAACTGTTGGTGGGTTGTGGATTACAACCGGCAGTCTTTGGATGGTGTCGTGCAGGAAGGACTTTGGGAAAGGCTGCTCAATATTTTCGAAAGTTTTGGCTGGGACGTTGTCGTGCTCAAGCATGGAACGAAGCAGGTTGAATCCTTCGCTCAGCCGGGGGGTGAGGCGCTGCGAGACTGGATTGATCAGTGCCCGAACCAGATCTATGCCGCGCTGACCTTTCAGGGCGGGGCGGCCTGGAGAAAGGCGCTGCTGGAAGATCTTGGTCGCCAGAAAGACGTCGTCAAGCTGTTGGAGTCGTACGATGATGAGCAGCTCTCGGAACTTATGTGCAACCTCGGGGGGCACGATTTCGAAAGTATCCTCGGCGCTTTTGAGGATGCCCGGCAACATGAACGGCCAACGGTCTTTATTTGCTATACGATCAAGGGCTACGGCCTGCCGTTGGCTGGTCACAAAGATAACCACGCCGGTTTGATGACCGGCGGCCAGATCGAAACGCTGCGATCCAAATCTGGCGTCAAACCCCAAGACGAATGGGCAAAGCTTGACGGGCTGCCCGGGGTTGAGACGATCAGGGACTTGATCAAAACCGCGCCATTCTTCTCGACGAAGAACCGTCGGCTCTGTGCGCCGAAGATAAAGTTGGACGCCGAATTTCCAGCACCGGATACCAAACAAAAGCCGATGTCGACGCAAGCAGGTTTCGGTCAAATCCTGCATGAAATCGCAAAGTCCGACAGCGAGCTTTCGAGACGAATTGTGACAACGGCACCAGATGTCGCGGTATCGACAAACCTTGGACCTTGGATCAATCGGAACGGACTGTTTTCCAAACACCCAAAGACGGACGCGTTCAAAGACGCCCGCATTCCGTCTGCCTATAAATGGGAAGCGTCCCCGGACGGTCAACATTTTGAGCTGGGCATTGCCGAGTCCAATCTGTTTCTGATGCTTTCGGCACTCGGTCTGTCGCATCATTTGAATGGTCAGCGTCTGTTGCCTGTTGGGACTGTCTACGATCCCTTCATTTTGCGAGCGGCGGACCAATTGAACTACGCGTGCTATCAAGACGCCAGATTCCTGCTGGCCGGGACACCCTCTGGCGTGACACTGGCGCCCGAGGGGGGTGCTCATCAGTCCATATCGACGCCCATGCTCGGTATCGCACAGGATGGGCTGGCCTATTTCGAGCCGTCATATTTGGATGAATTGGCTGTCATAATCCGCTTTGCTTTTGATTACATGCAACGTGACGGAGACAAGAAACCGGAGCCGGGTACATGGCTCCGGGATCAGACAGGAGGGTCCGTGTATCTCCGGCTGTCCACAAGACCGCTGGAACAGATCACCTTGCCCATGACACCGACGCGAGAGGCTGACATTATCAGGGGCGCCTATTGGGTGCGTGAACCCGGCCCGAACACAGAGTTGGTTATTGCCTATACCGGGGCCGTTGCCCCCGAGGCACTGCGGGCCGTATCCCTCGCGCAGGAAGACAGGCGCAACGTTGGATTGCTTGCGGTCACGTCACCTGACAGGCTTCATGCCGGATGGTCCGCCGCCCAAGCCGCCAGAGGACAAGGAAAGCGAGATGCCGAAGCCCATATCGAGCGCCTCTTGAAGCCATTGTCCAGAAACTGTTCCATGGTCACAGTGATTGACGGGCATCCTGCGACTCTTGCGTGGATCGGCGGCGTTTGCGGGCACCCCACCCGCGCACTTGGTGTCGAACAATTTGGCCAATCCGGCCGTGTCGCTGACTTGTACCGGCACTTCGGAATCGACACGAGAGGCATACTGGACGCAGTTTCACAAATCTCGCCGGGCCGCCCTTTGAGACATCTCGAGGCAACATGACCTTTAGCGAAACTTTCCGTATTAAGGGCCAGTGGATCGGGTCTGGCCCGTCCCAAATCATGGGTTTGATAGGTCCGGCGCGTGAAACACCTTGTGTACGGATCACGCTGGGATCGGCGCGCGATGTGGATACGATGATCACAAACGCAAGCTGTGTGTTTCCCGTCAGGTCCGGCTCAAGCCTGACGATAGGTCAATCTGCGGGCACGCGGCCTATGGGGCGTACCCCCACGGACCGAAAAGGCGGCTTGCGGAATACCCGGAACCTTACGCTGCCGCATGGATTGGCACTGAACGAAACGACCCATCAGAATATGCAGGAGAAAGAAAATGTTAAAAAATAGTCCCAAAGAACTTGGCCCTGCAACGCGCGCAATTCATGAAGGGTACTCGCCATCTGATCACATGGGCGCGCTGACGCCGCCGATCTTCATGACATCCACCTACGCCTTTGAAACCGCCGAAGAAGGCTCGGAGATATTTGCAGGCGAAAGACCGGGGCTTGTATACGGGCGGACGAAAAACCCGACCCAGGCGATTCTCGAGACACGAATAGCCAGCCTTGAAAACGCGGACGCAGCCGTTGCAACGGCGTCGGGGATCGCAGCCATCACAGCAACCATGTGGACGCTATTGAAGGCAGGCGACACGATCATCGTGGATCAGGTGATCTACGGGTGTTCCTTTGCTTTCTTTTCCAAAGGGATAGCGAAGTTCGGGGTGAATGTGAAATTCATCGACATGACCGATCTTGATCAGGTGCGCGATTGCATGGCGCTGAAGCCCAAAGCGGTTTTCTTTGAAACCCCGTCCAATCCCAATGTGCGGATAATAGATATTGCTGCCGTCACCGAAATGGCACATGAGGTTGAGGCATTCGTGATCGTGGACAACACGTTTGCCACCCCGGTCATTCAGCGACCCTTGGAACATGGCGCTGATCTGGTTGTTCATTCCGCGACGAAGTTCCTCGGCGGGCACGGAGACCTACTTGCGGGGCTCGTTGCGGGCGACCAAGGTCTTGTCGATCGCGTGCGCGGCGAGGGTTTGCGCGTTCTTTCCGGGGCAACGCTGTCGCCGCATTCCGCCTTTTTGATTATGCGCGGTTTGAAAACCCTTAGTCTTCGGGTCGAACGCCATTCGAGTTCCGCGTCGTCGATTGCAAAGTTTCTGTCCGGCAACGAGAAGGTCAAATCCGTTATCTACCCAACTTTGCCGGATTATGCGTCGCGCGATCTGGCGGCAAGGCAGATGGGCGACCTTGGCGGCGCGATCATTGCCCTTCGTTTCGATGGCGGGCTGGAAGCGGGGCGGCGCTTTATCAACAATTTGGGGCTGATAAAATGCGCGGTTTCCCTGGGAGATGCGGAGACGCTGGTGCAACATCCCGCTAGCATGACGCACGGTATTTATGGACCCGAGGAACGCGCGAAGTTCGGCATCGACGACGAATTGATCAGACTGGCCGTCGGGCTTGAAGATGTTGAAGATTTGATTGCAGACATCGATCAGGCAATAGGCAGACTTTAGCTCCGGACCCGCCCGTGTTTCGACCCAATGACCAAGACCCGGTTTGGAGCCTGAGTTCCGACGCCCAAAAGAGCTATCCAAGCCTTTGGGATGATCTGCGATGCGACGTTGCAATCATCGGTGCCGGCTACACCGGGTTGTCAGCAGCTCTCAGGCTGGCAGAAGCCGGCAAGAGCGTTGTCGTGCTTGAAGCGGATCATGTTGGTCGGGGCGGTTCAGGCCGAAACGCCGGCATGGTCAATTCCGGCCTTTGGCTGGACCCGGATGATGTCGCGGCGACGGTGGGACCAAAGGTCGGAAAGCGGCTGAACTCCGCGCTGGCCGGTGGCCCGGATCGCGTCTTCGATCTGATCGCCAAGCATCAAATTCAATGTGCTGCGCAACGCGCAGGGTCCATTCAGTTGGCCTATTCAGAAACAGATGTCGAAAAACTGCAGCGACGCTATGGTCAGATGTCAAACCTTGGCTGTGATGTGCACATGGTTCACGGTGACGCATGTTCAGACGTCGCCGGAACGCACCGCTACCAAACAGGATTGATCGACAAAAGAGCGGGCAGTATCAACCCGCTGGCATATTGTCGTGGGCTTGCGCAGGCCGCCGAACAGGTCGGCGCCTTGGTTTTTGAGGGTACGCGCGTCACGGGCTTGCAACGCGCGTCGGATGTGTGGTGTTGCGAGACGGCAAGAGGCAAAGTCACTGCAGATACTGTGGTGATCGCGACAAACGCACTGACGGCGAAACGTGATTTTCCACGAATCCCGGCACCCATTATACCAGTTCCATTTTTCCAGTTTGCTACCGATCCGCTGGACGCGGATGGCGAAGCGGTATTGCCACAAGGCCACTGCGCTTGGGACACACGAGACGTCGCGTTCTGCTTTCGAAAAGACAGCGAAAACAGGCTGGTCATGGGAAGCGTGGGATCTTTGAATGGCATTAGGATGGCGTTGGCCCGAAGATGGCTAAGTGCCGAGATACGATGGCTTTTCCCAAAGCTGGGCCAAGTCGGCTGGCAGCTAAGCTGGACCGGGACAATTGGATTCACGGCCAACCATGTTCCGTCATACTTTCAGCCCGCGCCCAACCTGATCGCACCATCGGGCTATAACGGACGAGGAATCGCGCCCGGAACAGTCTTTGGAACAAACATCGCTGATTACCTGATCTCGGGGTCTGAAGACGCGCTTTTGTTACCGCTCAAGGCCCCTGTTGGGCATGTCCTGCCGCGGCAGAAAGCGCAGATGATGGATTGGGGTGCAGCGGCCAAACGTGTGTTCAGAACCTGGAAACTGGCCACCTGATTGGTCGCTGTCATGTTGTCCGTTGGATCAGAAGCCGATGCAGGCCGCTTGCGTTCTAAGGCGGAAAACCAAAGCGCCATGGACCTTGGGCTGCAATGACCGCTGTTTTTGCCGAAATCGGTCGTGAACCCGTCACCATGCGAAAAACCCGAACAAAACCGATCCAAGTCATCGGTTGCCACGTATCAAAAACAGTTTGGGAACTGAACGTGTGCGCCAAGGGCTTTTGTTAACTGCAGTCTTTTCGGTAGGCGTCGGCATTATTGCCGGTGTGATTTTCATGTCTTCCGGAGGCGCATCACGCGCGCCGGAGCAACAGGCCTATTCAGTTCCGGGCATGCCGGGAATGACTGTTCCCATCGCGCATGAACTTGCTGATGAGCTGACACCTGCACTGCTGTTGGTCGTGTACGACGCATTCGGTCAGACGCAGGAAGACGCGATCTACGACACCCTGGCCGAGGTGACCCATGGCGACGCGTTGGAATATCTTTACCTCGAGCGTGTCGGAGCCATGGCGGGCGGTGGCCTCGACGAAGCGGACCAGACGATCCACGAGATCAACCTTTTGGACAGTCAGGTCGCGCGTGACGAGGCAACACTGACCATTGATGCAACGTGGCAGGTCATTGGTACGGTCGGCCATGCCGAGCACCTGCATGTGCGGGGAAACACCTACAAAGCGAATTTGTCCATTTCCCCGGTTGAAGGCGCGTGGCGGATCACTGAATTCGATCTGCGCGACGTGAACAGGGATGCCGCGGGTGAGACGTATTTGGCACCTGAAGGTGACCAATGATCAGTGTCGAAAATGTCTCTTTCGCCTATGGCACGGGTGATTTTCGACTGAATGTTCCGCGCTTGTCGATGCAGTCGGGCGAACGCCTTGCGATTGTGGGGCCCAGCGGCAGTGGGAAGACGACCCTTCTGAATTTGGTCGCGGGTATCTTGTCGCCGGATTCAGGGCGCATTGTCGTCGCCGGTAAGGATGTCACGGCTTTGACCGATACCGAACGCCGCCAGTTCCGTGCCAGCCATATCGGGTTTGTGTTTCAGGATTTTGCGCTGCTCGATTACCTGCCCGCACTACAGAATATCCTGTATCCCTATCGCGTCACGCCCGCGCTGAAACTGGATCAGGCCGTTCGGGAACGTGTCGAGGTTCTGGCGGAGGCCTGCGGTATTCGCGACAAGCTGGACAGGCACCCCAATGAGCTCAGCCAGGGGGAACAACAGCGCGTTGCGATTTGCCGCGCACTTGTCACGCAACCCAAACTCATCCTGTCGGATGAAGCGACGGGCAATCTGGACCCTGAAAGCAAGGGCCGCATTCTGGATTTGCTGTTCGAACAGGCCAGCGAGGCGGGTGCGACCCTGCTGGCCGTCACGCATGACCATGAGCTTTTGCCGCGTTTCGAGCGTGTGATTGATTTTGCAGACTATCGCGAGGTGGCAGACGCATGAACACGCTGTACCTTGCGTTTGCTTACCTGCGTTACCATTGGGCGCGCAGCCTTGTGCTGGTGATCGCCGCTGCGCTGATCTTGTTTGTGCCTGTTGCGACGCAGATATTGCTTTCGACCAGCCAGACGGCTTTGATCGCGCGGGGGGAGGCAACGCCGCTCTTGCTCGGCAGTCGTGGGTCTCAGCTGGACCTAACGATGGCGGCCCTCTACTTCTCCAATGAGCGACCAGACCCCATTGCGATGCGCGAAGTGGATACGATCTGGGACAGCAACCTGGCGGTGCCGATACCGCTGCATACCGCATTTTCATCCGGCGGGTTCAGGATCGTCGGCACCTCGCTGGACTACTTCGACTTTCGCGATCTGACCTTTTCAGACGGGCGTGGCCTGTCATTGCTGGGGGACGCCGTGATCGGTGCTGCGGTGGCGGATGCGCTGGGCAAAGGCGTTGGTGACACTCTGGTCTCTTCGCCAGAGAACCTGTTTGATCTGGATGGCGTTTATCCCTTGGAGATGCCAATCGTGGGCGTTCTGGAGGCTACAAATACGCCTGACGATCAGGCGATTTTCGTTGATATCAAAACGGCTTGGGTGATCCAGGGGATCGGGCACGGGCATGAGGATGTCGTCACCGCAGCAGATATCGCCGCTGGAAGTGAAGCGCTGGCCAATGCCTCCGTCGTGCAGTTTCAGCGCATCACGCCTGAGAATATCGAAAGCTTTCATTTCCACGGATCGCAAGGCGATTTTCCGGCCACGGCTGTGATCGTCGTCCCTGCCGACACGCGATCCGCGACAATCCTCAAAGGTCGGTATCTGGACAGCGAAAACCCGAGCCAGTTGATCGAACCCGCCAGTGTAATTCAAGGACTGGTGGATCGTATCTTTCGCATCAAATCCCTATTGGACGTGGTGACAGCAATCGTTGCTGTGGCCGCGCTTGCGGCTGTCGGGCTTGCGGTTTTCCTAAGCTACCGGCTACGCGCAAAAGAAATCGCGACGGCGGTAAAGCTGGGTGCCAGACGGGGCATGGTGTTGCGCCTGCTGGCGGCAGAGACAGTGACCCTGCTGTTCATCTCGGGGTGCATCGCGGCGATCGGGGCCGCATTGGTTGCACGAAATGCCGACACGTGGGTGGGCTGGCTGCTTTCGCTCGGTGCATGAGAAAGGGAGACTACATGAAAAAGCACGTATTATTTGCACTTTTGGCGAGCAGTGTCGCGGTCACGCCGGCGCTGGCGCATTACGGTATGATTATCCCGAATGATCCGATGATCAGTCAGGAAGACGGGCGCAGCTTGTCCCTGACCATGTCTTTCTCACATCCCTTCGAATTGGACGGGATGATGTTGGAAAAGCCTGTGGCGTTCACTGTCACGCATGAGGGCACCACAACCGAACTGCTCGGCAGCCTTCAAGATGCCACTGTGATGGAAGATCAGGGCTTCACGCTCGATTACCCGCTGGAACGGCCCGGCACCTACATCTTCGCGATGGAGCCGACGCCCTATTGGGAACCTGCCGAGGATGCGTTCATCGTCCACTACACCAAAACCTATGTGACCGCTTACGGCGATGATGAGGGGTGGGATACGGAACTTGGCCTGAAGACCGAGATCGTGCCCCTGTCCAAGCCCTTTGGGCTGTGGGAGCACAATGTGTTTCAGGGCATCGTCAAGATGGACGGGGAGCCGGTTCCCTATGCCGAGGTTGAGGTTGAGTTCTTCAATGATGGCGCCGGTGCGACTGTGCCGGATGAACTAATGATCACACAAACCGTCAAGGCCGACGCCGATGGCGTGTTTACTTATGCCGCCCCATCGGATGGCTGGTGGGGCTTTGCTGCGCTGAACACTGCCGACTATACCTTACCGCAGGATGGTGAGGATAAGGCTGTTGAGTTGGGGGCCGTGATCTGGGTGCACTTCGAAGAATGGACAGGCCAGTGATACGCGCGATGGGCCTAGCCTCGCTGTTTGCCGCTGCGCCTTTGGCGGCAGCCGCGCATCAGCTTGTGGTCTTCGCCTCGGTAGATTGCGAGGTTGTCACCGTCGAAGCCAAGTTTTCGAACGGCAGGGTCGCCCAAACGGGTGAGGTTCGGGTTTTGGACGGTGAAAACGCGCTGATGACAACATTGCCGCTCGGCAGCGATGGCATGGCGCGTGTTCCGTTGACCAGTGTTGACCATTCTTCGGGCTTGGTGATCGAAGTGGATACCGGCGGGCATGACAACTATTGGATTGTGACCCCGGAAGACATTGCGCGGAAATGCGGGAGTTGATGGTGCATCGATATATCGAACGTGTTGTCCTTGCGGTCTTTGGCCTGCTGATGGCGACGGTTGTCGTGGCGCAGGACCGGCCCAAGGTCGTCGCGGTCAATTATCCCCTCCAGTATTTCGCCGAACGCCTTTTGGGCGGTTCTGCCGAGGTTGTGTTCCCGGTGCCGGATGGAGTTGATCCGTCATTCTGGCGGCCGTCCATCAGCGATATCAGCATGATCCAGTCGGCGGATCTGATCCTGTTGAACGGTGCGGGTTTTGCGACCTGGGTGGACCGCGTAACGCTGCCGCGATCGCGCTTGGTGAACACCACTGCCGCGATCAAGGATCAGTTCATCGTGACCGAGTCCATCACCCACAGCCACGGCGACGGGGGTGAACATTCGCATGAAGGGCTGGCATCATATGTTTGGCTCGATCCGACGCTTGCAATGGCGCAGGCCGAGGCGATTGCCGAGGCGATTAAGGCCCGCAACCTTGCGCCGCCCGATGAGGTAGAGGACCGGCTACAGCAACTCCGCAAAGAACTTGAAGCGCTCGACCAACAGGCGAAATCGGCTTTTTCAGACGTCCAGAACGCTGCGCTAATCGCAACCCATCCGAGGTACCAATACTTCGGTCGCCGCTATGGCCTGGAAATCTCCTCCCTTGAATGGGAGGCCGGGGCCACCCCAAACGACGCGCAAATTGCAGAGCTTCAAATGCTGGCGCAGGAAACCGCCGCACAGGTGTTGATCTGGGAAGCTGAACCACCGGTTGAAGCGATTGAGGCCGTCGAATCCCTGGGTTTGCAAAGTGTGATCTTTCCGACGCTCGTCCGGGAACCCGCAGATGCGACGTACCTCAGCTCTTTTGAGCAGTCGGTTGGAACACTTTCTGAAGCGATCCAAATGCGTCAGTAGAGGGGTCCGTAATTCCCGACCCGACAATAAATCGGTTGTCTTCCGTTCTATCAATCGTTTGATTGGCGATATCTGTGCGTCGTGCGCCGTCCGAAGCGCACGTGCGGCCTGATCCGCGAGTTTAGGAGAGACCCATGGAAATCAGACCCTTCGGCGTCGAGATGTGGATGAACGAGTTCGAGACGAAATGCGAACTCAACCTTGCGGAAACCTGCGTCGAATCCATAACGCTGGGTGAACTGTTCGAAATGGCCGGGCAGCATAACAGCATTCTTGGCGACCTGTCGGCATTGAAGATGACCTATGGTGCCATTGAAGGTTCGGAACGGCTGCGACATGCGATCTGCGGATTATACGAGCACCAGACACGCGACAATATCCTGACTACGCACGGCACCATCGGGGCCAATTCTCTGGTGCATCAGACGCTTGTGTCACGTGGCGACCACGTGATTTCGGTCATCCCGACCTATCAGCAGCACTACTCGATTCCCGAGAGCATTGGGGCCGACATTGAGTTGTTGCATCTTTTGCCCCAAAACGGGTTTCTGCCCGATCTGAACGTGCTGCGCGACATGGTCCGACCGGGCACGCGGCTTATCGCAATCAACAATCCCAACAACCCGACCGGCGCTTTGATGGATCGCGCGATGCTGGAACAGATCGTTGAGGTCGCACGCAGCGTTGACGCCTGGATTTTATGCGACGAGGTCTACCGCGGTACGGATCAAACCGGGGATGGGTTCACGGCGGCTGTCGCGGACCTTTATGAAAAAGGGATCAGCACGGCGGGCATGTCCAAAGCCTATTCGCTGGCCGGGTTGAGGGTGGGCTGGATCGCAGGTTCCAAAGATCTGTTGCACGATGTGATGTTCCACCGCGACTACAATACGATCTCGGTCGGACAGGTGGACGAGCTTCTTGCCGCGATGGCGCTGGAAAACCGTGACCAGATCCTTGAACGTGCGCGGCGGATTACGCGCGAAAACCTGCGGATCGTCGAAGACTGGATTTCAGATGAACCCCTATTGAGTTGGGTGCCGCCAAAGTCGGGCACGACGGCATTGTTGAAGTACGATCTACCGATGTCGTCACGCGATCTGTGCGTCGCGCTGCTGAAGGAAGAAGGCGTTATGCTGACCCCGGGCAGCGCAATGGATATGGAGGGGTGGTTGCGTCTTGGCTACACCAACCCGACGGCGGATCTGAAGGCGGGGCTAAAGAGGCTCTCGGGCTTTTTGGCACGCCATAACGCAAACCTTGAAGTCAGCCGATGAGCGTTTGCGATTAGAGCGCGAAGTCCAGCGGTATCGATTCTTATGCGCAGACTAAAGAATCGGTTTCTGCAATTTCCACGCGGCACAGACCCTGCGGGACATGAATTCGCCATAATCCCGCGCAGCGTCAAAAAGGCTGTGCAGAGTCTCACCACTGTTTTCGTCGGCTATGTCGTCATTGGGCCTTTTCTCGACCCCCAATGTTGATTTTTGCCGGTCCCTGCGCGCCAACAAGCGGGAACTCGCCGCTTGCGGCGCGTCAGGAAATTGTGATGAGGCTTCGTCAAATTCTAGACAATATTGCCTCCAATCATACTAAAAAGTACTGGAGGACAGTGGATGTCACGGGCAAGTTCCCTTGAGCTCGAGATGCTCAACCTGATCAATGCCGAGCGTACGTCACGCGGGCTTGATCCGGTTCAACTGGAATTGCGGCTGAACGCAGCAGCCGAGGATCACAGCGAATGGATGCTGGATACAGACATCTTTTCGCACACCGGCGTCGGTAACAGCTCGGCGACAGATCGCATTCGGGATTCCGGTTTTGTGCTGTCCGGGTCTTGGCGCACTGCAGAAAACATTGCCTGGCAAAGCCAGCGCGGCGTTCCGGGGTTCAGCGACGATGTCGTCGACTTGCACAACGCGCTGATGAACAGTTCGGGCCACCGCGCAAACATATTGCACCGGGATCTGGACTATATAGGGATCGGTATCGAGATCGGAACCTTTGACGGCTATCCCGCTGTGATGGTGACCCAGAACTTTGCCCGCACATCGGCGGGTGTTCAGCTGGATACAGGTGCACCGAATCCGACACCATCTGATCCGCCGCCCGATACTGTGATCGTCAACGACACCCCCGGTCAGAACAACAACCCCGAGCCCACATCCTCTCGCGAGCATTTTGCATTCGACGGTCAGAACAGTGTTCTGCAGGGGTCGCCTTCGGAATTGAACAGGGACACGATCAGCAACTTCGATGAGGGCAAAAAGCTGATCCTTGAAGGCGTCGAAACGGGTCGTTCGAACATCCGCTTCAACAGCAATTCCGAAATCGCGATCGACACTGATGGCGATGGCGATATGGATGTGACGATCTCACTGTCCGAGGGGCGCTCGGGCGGTGACATTTTTGCCATCACCATTGATGGAAACACCATTATCAGCTACGCCAAGTATCTTCCCAACCTGTCAGACGGAGAACGCGTCAGCCGCAGCGACGTCAACGGCATCGTGAACAAGGAATTCCTTGCTGGCGATGGCGAGACTGATTTTCGCATCGAACTGAATGACATCGGGCATGCAGGTTATAACAACGTTCTGGGCGTCTACGATATTCTCGACAATGGCGAGATCACCAATGTTCGCCTGATCTACAACAACACGAACCGCGATTCCGGGTCTGTCACGATCAACGATGTTGCCGATGGCGCGCGCCTTGGGTTTTTCGTTGTCCAGAATGCCGCTGATTGGGCGCGTTCGATTTCCGGTAGCGATGTGCTGGAGTTCCGTTCGAGCAACGGAGATGTTGCGGACGTAGATGATGACTTCGATCTGATCCTCATGGTGAACGGACGGGCCGCAAACGAAACGACGTTCCATGCGGAAAAGGCGTCATTGAATGTCGATAATGCACAGCACGCTCTGTCGGGCATCGTCGAAGGCGGAGAGTCGATGATAATCGGGTTCGAAGACCTGACCGGTGGTGGCGATCAGGACTATGAGGACGTGGTCTTTACCGTGACACGTATCGAGGATGATGCGCTGGGCATTGTCTGATTTTTTGGAACGTTGTCAGAAAGCAGCTAGCGCTGCTTTCTGGCCGTTCTGAACAGCAACAGAAACACGAAGACCGACCCGATTGATGTGGTCACGATGCCAACCGGCAACTCTTGTGGCGCGAGCAAAAGGCGGCTCAGGATGTCCGAACCGGTCAGCAGGGCAGCGCCAACTATGGCGGCTGTGGGCACAAGGTGGTTGTGCAGAGGTCCCGTTATGCCGCGTGCGATATGCGGCACCATAAGACCCACAAAGCCGATCACGCCAGCAACCGACACAAAAACAGCGGTGGCGAGCGCGGCGACAAAGAACATGCGAAATCGCAGGCCCTGAACCGGAACGCCCAACGTTGCGGCGGTCAGATCGCCGGTCAGCAAAGCATCCAGCCAGCGCGCGCGGTACAAGGAATAGGCCAGAATCAAGGCCAGACCAGCGCAGACAAGCGGAAAAGTCTCCCACCGCGCAAGGCCCAGCCCGCCCAGCATCCAGAAGATCACCGAATGCGCGGCCCGGCTGTCGCCGGCAAAGATCAGGTAATTGGTAATCGCCGAAAACAGAAAGGATACGGCCAGCCCGGCCAGGATCAGCTTTTCGGGCGCACTTGTCCGAAGCCCGTGGACCAGCGCCAGAACAATGCCCGAAGCAACCAGGCCGCCGCAAAACGCCGCCAATGGCAAGGTCCAAAGACCCAAAACGTCACCAGTGACGGTGATAACGAACACGGCCCCTGCCGCGGCCCCTGAAGACAGGCCAAAGAGAAACGGATCAGCCAGATCGTTGCGCGTCGTTGTCTGCAAAACAACGCCGACAATGCCCAGCCCGGCACCGATCACGGCGGCAAACAGGGCGCGAGGCAGGCGCAGGTCAAACACGATCCGGTGCATCGGCGACATGTCACCTTCGGTCAGTCCGGTGCCCAACAGGATCGCGTTGAACGTATCGGAAACAGGGATCGACGTGGTGCCGTAGACTGTCGATATCAGCAAAAGGGCGGTCAGAACGACCGCCCCCAGCAAAAGCGTCAGAGCCATTCGGCCCATATCAGTTCAGACCCGGATGCATGGCCTTCGCCATTTTCGAGATCGCCTCAATATTTGCCGGTCCGGGTGTCAGTTCCTCATAGCGCAGACCGATCCAGCGTTCGTTTTTGACCGCATCAGTCTGCGACATCACCGGATGCTCCTGCAGGAACTTAAAGGTGTCTTCGGCTCCGTTGCCGGTCTGATAGTCCAGCAGAACAAGGAATTCGGGATTGGATGCGGCGACAGCCTCCCACGAGGAGCGACCCCAGCTGGTGTCCATGTCGTGGGTGACATTCTCTCCGCCCGCAGCGGCAATCATTGCGTCCGGAATGGCGAACTTTCCGGCAGTGAACGGAGCGTCCGCAGGGCCATCCAGCAGGAAAACACGGGGCTTGGACAGATCGGCAGTCTGCGCTTCGATCGCCGACAGTTCATCCTTCCAGCCCGAAACAAGGGTTTCAGCCTTGTCTTCGACATGCATGACTTTGCCCAGTCTCAGGACGTCGTCGAACAGCAGATCCATGCTGGCCTCGGGGCGATCTTTGTCCAGATGCACGCAGCTTTCGGTCAGGATCATGGTCTTGATGCCGAAGGGTTCCAGCGTGTCGGGCGTCACGTCGCCACCCGGCTTCATGCCGTAGTACCAACCGGCAAAGAACAGGTCCGGCTCGACCGCCACCAGGTTTTCGACGGTCGGGTATTTCGGTGCCAGTTCCGGTATATCACCGCGCAAATTGTCGAATTCCGGGCTGGTCTTGTACCATCCGGTGATACCTGTCAGGCCGACAATCTTGTCCTGCAAGCCAAGGGCAAAGGCCATATCGGACATGTTCATATCATGTACGACCAAGCGTTCGGGCTGGGTTTCGAACACCAGCGGTTCGCCGCAATTGTCGACCGAGACCTCGTGGGCAGAGGCGCCGCCTGCGATGGCTGTGGCCAACGCCACGGACCAGATGTGTTTCATTGGGGAATGCTCCTTGATTTAGGGTGAGACTTTGGTTTTTCGGATGTCCAACGCCGGGATCACGCGGCCTTCGTGATGGAAGCACAGGTAATCAACGCCAAAGGTTTCGCGCACCCGGTCCGAGGTCAGCACCGCATCAACCGGTCCGAACCCAGTCAGCCGAGTGGATTTCATCAGTGCAACATGGGTGGCGAATTCCGGGATCATGACCAGATCGTGGACAATCATCACGACGGTGATGCCAAGGTCCGCAACCAGCGACAGCATTCGCCCTTTGGCATCCGGATCCAGATGGTTTGTCGGCTCGTCCAGAAACAGCAACGAAGGGTTTTGCGCCAGCGCCCGCGCGATATGCGCACGTTGGCGTTCACCACCGGACAGAACAGCCATGCGCTTGTCCGCGAGTTTGGTCAGATCGGTCAGTTCCAAAATCCGGTCCAGTTCCGCTGCATGTCCTTCGGCGGACCGGTCTGCGCGGATGGGTATCTGCCCCAAGGCAACATAGTCGCGCAGGAAAAGCCGTCCGTCCGGTAACTCTTGCTGACTGACCACAGCAATCATGCGCGCGCGGTCCTGCGCCGACAGCTGCTTCAGGGACTGACCCTTGATTTGAACGTCTCCCAAGGCCAGAGGTTCAGCCCCGCAGAGCAGGTTCAAGAGCGTCGTCTTTCCAGCGCCGTTCGGACCGGCAATGGCAAGAATCGATCCTTCCTCAAGATCGAACGAAATACCGCTCAGTAGGACATCGCCGTTCAGCGCGTAGTATTCCAGATCTCTGGCGGCAAGAAAGGTCACTGCGCCACCTCGGGTCTGATCCCGGGCATGCGCGACAGCGTTTTGGTATACAAAGCGCGTGGTCGGTCCGTCGCGCTGGTCCAGCCGTCCTCGCTTCTGCGGTACTGACGGGCAAACTCTGTCAACGCCATGACGTCTTCGTCTGTGGTGATGTTGCCGAAAAGGTATTGCGCCTTGCCATCGGCCTGAAATCCAACGGTTGTTGGATGGGCGCACCCCGCCATGCAGTCGACCGACCGTATCGCAAATCCGGGTGGCGCGTTCTTTCCCAGTTTCTCTCTCAGCGATTCAAACGATTGAGAGCCGTTGCACGTCGCACAAACGAGGATGAAGTGATCAGCTGTGTCCGGCATCGTCCGCTCCGCTTTTGGCGAAGCGCGGACAGAAGGTGCCGTATGTGTGAACACGTGCTGAACGTGCCATCTAAGCCTCCTTCCAGGACGCCCCGCCCCGGGTTGGTTGAACATCAGATGGCAGGTCTCCTGACTTGCGGGTCGTGGCTTGGCCAACCTTCCCGGCCCGTCGGACCAGTGGATTCTCGGCGTCGCTCACCGCTTACAGTTGCGGGGGCAGTTACGGACTTGGCCTTGGCGGCCGCACCGTATTCCCTTTTCATCCCTTGGGCGAGCCCGCGGGAACCATCGACAAAGTGAGTGCCTGAGAATCTTGGATGCGTCAATACGCAATCAAAACATGACGACCGGCCGGGCCAACGACGCGCTCCGGCGGGGTTCAGAGCTTCTCAAAATACAAAATGACCTCGCCCAGCCGAATTCCATAGCGCGAGACATAGGCCCTGTTCAGCAACCGATCATCGGACAGCAACCACATCCAGTCATCAAAATTGACACGCATCGTACCGTCTTTGACAGGCAGGTCGATCTTGTATTTCCAATTGAAAGTGTCGCCGCGTTCGATGCCGGATGCTGTACCAAGCACACCCGGCGCGGTCCCGGTCCAGGTGTCCTCTCCGGTCTTTGTCAGCGACCAGATACGTTGCTCGGTCGCGCCGTCGTCATAAACGAAATCTTCAACCAGCGTCAGCGTTTCCCCGTCCCAAGTGCCGTCGATATCGACCTTGAATCGGCGGGGCACATTGCCCAACACGTCCTGAAACTGACCATAGGCCACGGTCTTGCCTTCAAAGAACTCTTCCAGGTTCAACTGGCGATCCGACAAAAAGGTTTTGGGGACCCTCGGCTTTGCCGAACATGCGGCCAGTACAGCAAGTCCGGTGATGGCCACAACACCGATCAGGATGCGACGGAGTGTCATTGCAGTGGCCTTTGCTCTGCATCCGCGTCATAGCCATTGGCACCGTTGAGGTGCACCGGCTTGACCTCGGGCGCCGGTCGCATGGTGGCAACCAGTTCAGCAACTTTGATGCCGAACTTGCGCATTTCAGATCGGTTCATGATCGCACCGTTTTCAGTCAGGTACATCCAGTCCGTGACGTCCAGCGTGTGGCCGCCGGCATCTTGCGGCAGGATGATCCGGTAGTTCAGTTTTACGGTTGAACCGGACATCACGCCTTGGCCCTCTCCGACGATGTCGTCGGCCGTTGCGATAAAGGTGTTGCCGGTTCCCAAGGTCAGATACCATTTGCGCGTCATCTGCTTGCCGTTCGAATAGGTGAAATACTCGGCCAGCGTGCCCGAGTTGCCATCCCATTCACCAACCATGCGGGCGACGAAACTGTTCGAAACCTTCCCGTTCGGGCCGTAAATCAGGCCTTCGGACAGGATTTCCCCGTTCAGGTGTTTTTTCAGGGAAAACGCGGGGCCTGTGGCGGAATAGTCCGTAGGCGATTGCGCGCGAAAGCTCAGGAACCGTCCCCTGACGATGACAAGAAGCAGAATGGCAATCAGGACGACAACAAGAAAGTTCATTTCGCGGTTACCTCTGTCGGTAGGGTCAGAACCATCCCGAACGCACCCAGTTTGAGGATGCAGGGCAGCACCGCATAGGCGAGGTTGAGAGTTTCCAGCGCCTGTGCGGAATTTGACTGACCGGGTGTGAAGCCGCTGCGTTCGAGCAGTGGCAATGTGAAAAAGGCCGCCAGGGCAAGGCCCAGCTTGCCGGCAAACGACCAGATCCCGAACGCGGCCGAAGCATTCAGACCGGCGCGTGTCAGGACCACCGAAAACATGGCGGGCAGAACCACCATATCCGCCCCCAATGCCGCACCTGAGGCGAGACAGATCAGGGCGAAGCCGACCAGTTCCCCAGCGGGCAGCATTGCCGCACCGATGAAACCGGCGATGGATAGCGGCATCGCAATAATCAGAGTCTGTTTCGAGCCAATTCGATTGCTGAGACGGGCCCAGAGCGGCACGCTTGCACCTGCGCTCAGAAAGAACAGGATCAAAAGCGGGCCGGCCTTACCGGGCAATTGCAACCGATCTTCGACAAAAAACAAAAACAAGGTCGAGGTGATGGCAACCGGCAGGCTGTTGACCAAGGCCAGCGCGAGCAATCGCAGCGCCCCGGCTTGGCCCAATCCGGCAAAAGACAAGCCGTCGCCGGTGATGGGCGTGCGTCGCCACATCGGAAATGTCAGTGCGATGGTCAGAATCGCCAGAAGGCCCAGAAACATCCCGAATGCCGGATAACCCTGCGCGCCGGCCCCCAACGCGACGAACAGCGCCGGGGCGCTGGCTGCAATGACGACGCCGGTCAATTGACCGCCTTCGCGGAACGCGGCCAGCGTCATCAGTTCCTTCGCGTCGGGGCTTTTGGCCAGCGTCGCGCTGCGCCCATACAGCAGTATGGTGCCAAGGCTATAGGCAGAAAACAGCAGGATCAGAATGGCGATCAGCGTGCCGACACTTGCACCTTCGGGCAACGAAAACAGCAGAGGAAACCCAACCGCCAATCCAAAGGACGCCATAGCGGCAAACAAAAGTTGCCCGCCCGGCCAGCGGTCAATCGCCCACCCGATCAGCGGGTCCTGCACCAGGTCAACCAACCGGATGACCAACAAGACTGTGCCGATCACGCCGAGGCTGATACCCAGATTGACGGCAGCAAACCGGGGCAGGTGTATGTAGAGCGGAATGCCCGCCGCGGCGAGCATCAGCGCATAGAGGCTGACCCGGGGATACAGCATCACTGCCCCTTCAACTGCCGTGTGAACGAGGCGGATCTGGTGTTGTTGCCGAGGAAAATCGACATGAAGGCCTGCTTGATTCCCGGATTGGACAGCGTGCAGGTATTGACCCCGTTGCGCCAGAAACCGACCTTGTTGGGCCCTTCCGAAATCGCCAGATAGCTGTCGCCCTTGCTGACCGCCTTGAAACACTGTTCCAACTGCGCCTGTGTCGGAGCCTGATTGCCCTGCCGCTTGATTTCATCCAGCGTCGATTCAACCAAGGCTTTTTGCTTTAGATTCTTGCGATACGTCAACTGAAGCCCGAAATCCTCGCTCCAGCTGAATTGCGTCCCACCGGGCGTATACAGCTTTGCGTCGTATATCGGCAGACCCAAGTAGCGGAATGTCGCGCTTCCGAGCAACTGAGGATCTTTCAATTCGTCTGACAGCGGCGAGGCTGCCAGCCCGCTTGGGACCAGCAGGGTCAAGGAAAAAAGCGCGGCGCGCCATGTTCGTCTATTCGGCCGGGACAGCGATGGCCGGGTCTTTTTCAAGAGTGCCATTGTGAACTCCGAGGTCTTGCGGGCTGCCGTTGATGCGATCGACAACATGCATCGCACTGGCAATTCCGTCTTCGTGAAAGCCGTGCCTGTTATAGGCACCGGCAAACCAGGTTCGGTTCTGTCCCTGCATCGCGCGGATTTGCCCTTGTGCTTTCAGGGCGGCTTTGTCGAATACGGGATGGGCAAATTCGACCTGATCATAGATTTTTTCCGCGGGAATTTCTGATGACGCGTTCAGGCTGACAAACAGCGGGTCACTGTCCGGAATGTTCTGAAGGCGGTTCATCCAGTATGTGACCCCAACATTGCCCTTTTGCGACCTATAGGTCCAACTGGACCAGCAGGCGCGGCGGCGCGGCATTTGTGCAGGATCACAGTGCAACACGGCCGTGTTGGGTTGGTATCTGATTGCAGCCAGTGCGTCTTTTTCGTCTTTGGTGGCGTTTTCGCCCAGGATCGACAGCGTCTGATCGGAATGCGTGGCCAAAATGATTTCGTCAAACAGATCGGCGCGCCCTGCGCTTGTGACGGTCACGCCCAGATCATGCCGTTCGACGGCATCGACGGGCGCAGCCACCCGGATATCGCATCCACGATTGCTCAATGCGGCCTCGATCCGGCGCACATATTCGATGCTGCCACCTTTGACCGTATACCACTGGTGTTGATTGGCGCGCCCGCTGGCCAGCAATGCGTGGTTGCGGAAGAACTGCACAAGCGACCGGGCCGGGAACTGATCCACGAATTCAATCGGAGTTGACCAGATCGCGCCGCACATCGGCATCAGGTAATTATGGCGGAACCAATAGCCCAGACGGAGCTGATCGACCAGTTCGCCGATGGTTGTGTCATCGTCTTGGGCGGCTTCCGGGGCTTCTTTGCCAAACCGAACAATATCGGCGATCATCTTGTAATAGGCGGGGCGGGCGAGGTTGCGTTTTTGCGCGGTGAGCGTGCGCAGATTGTTCAAGCCGTATTCGATCCGCCCATTATCGATTGTCGCACCAAAGCTCATCTCGCTTTTTGTGACCGGAACATTCAGTTCATCGAACAACCGCGTGAGGTACGGGTATGTCGCGTAATTGAAAACGATAAATCCGGTGTCGACCGGCTGATCACCGTTGCGCCCGGCCATCACTGTGCGCGCGTGGCCGCCAAGGCGCGGCTCCGCCTCGTATACTGTAACGTCGTGTTTTTCGGAAAGATAATACGCTGCCGACAGACCAGAGATACCTGCACCAACTACTGCGATTTTCTTACGTACGCCCCGGGTTTCGTCGAACATTCAAGCCTCGATATGTGACATTTTACAATAGGATACGCAGGGTAGGCTGAGATGGATCAATCGCGTTAGAACTTTTTTGACAATGTACTATACTGTGACTTCTGGGTCCGAGACTGGGCCAAGTGCCCGAGGTTTGATCCAGTGCGGGTTTGGAGCCGTAAAAGCATCATGCAAGACTGGACCGGGCACCAATGAGCAGCTTTGACGGGAAAACCTACTGGATCATAGGAGCCAGCGAGGGCCTTGGCCGTGCTTTGGCCGTGGCGCTCAGCCGTCAGGGCGCACATTTGGTTCTGTCGGCTCGCAATTCTGACCGCCTTGCCGAGATTTGTGAAATGCTGCCGAATGCGCGCGCGGTGCGTTGTGACGTGACCGATTTGGATTCGGTTCGCAATGCCGCTGCTGAAACCGGGGAAATCGACGCGCTTGTCTACAACGCCGGTGCTTATGACCCGATGCGTGCGACAGAGTGGAACAGCCAAGCCGCCCTGGCCATGAGCGACGTAAACTACACCGGTGCGCTGCGGGTTTTGGGTGAATCCGTGCCCGGGTTCGTGCGCGCAGGTCGTGGGGACATTACTCTGATCGGGTCTTTGGCGGGTTACCATGGTTTACCGGCTGCGGTTGGGTACGGGGCCAGCAAGGCTGCTTTGATTTCGTTGGCAGAAACGATGCGGCATGATCTGGCTGGCAGTGGCGTAACGGTACGCATCGTCAATCCCGGGTTCATCAAGACCCGCTTGACGGAAAAGAACAGTTTCAAAATGCCGATGCTGATGACGCCCGAAGACGCCGCAGACCGTGTGGTCAAGGCGATGTCACGTCGGCGTTTTCGCACCGATTTCCCGGCTCCGTTTTCCTGGGTGATCCGCCTGATTGATTATCTGCCCGATATATTGGTCTATCGCGGGAAATAGGCCCTAACAATAGGGTTTCAGCCGAACTGCCCCTGACAGAACCAACCCGCCGACATGGTGCCGCCATGGCCATAAAACAGCCACAGCCGCTCGCCCTGTTCTGTCACCACTGTCCAGTAATCGCGCACACCGCTGCGCCAGTTGGGGTCGTCCAGCCACCACTCGGGCGCAATACGTTCCGGACCAGTGGCCTGCGCCAGTTGCCAGTCGCGCCCGCGCCAGCGAAAAGTGGCGGGCACATCCGGCGTTTCCGGAGCCATTACCGGTTCAGGCTGCCACATCTGTAGGGGTCGCGGGCGCGCAGGTGCGGGCCAGTCGCGGGCTGGTTCCGACCAGGCCGCCGCCAGCGTCTGCGCCGTCTTCTCGGGGATATGCGAAGCTGCCGGATGGTGCCGCGTGATTACCTCCAGCCCTACGCGGGCCCCCAGCTTTCCGATCAGGTCATCCACGGCTGTATTACCTTCAAGGCGATTGCGGGCCACCTGTCGGGCCTCGGCATGACCGGCCATCGTGCGGGCGTGGATGGGTTCGGTCTGAACTGCTTCCAGCCGCAGCATATCGATGCCGTAGCCGGCGTCGATTTTATCGATTTTCATCTCTAACAAAGGGCGAATACGGTTTTTATCATAGGTTGGACGCGCCAGCCCGACTTCGATAATCTCTGCCGCCTGATCGGCGCGATGCGCCTCAAGCCGCAATGTGCGCACGCCACGGCCTTTCTCTTCCAGCTTGGCGCACAGCGTTGGCAATACCCGGTCGATAGCGGCCATCACGTCTTCGATCAGACCGATCGGATTGGGCAAGGTCATCCGCACCGCAAAGTGATGCGGTGGGCGGGCGGGTGAGACCGGCTCGGGCGCGCTGCCCATCGCCTGATCAAGCCGCAACACCAATCCCCGCCCAAACCGCCGCGCCAGCGAGGCGCGCGGTTGCCCCAGCAGATCGCCGATCCGGCGCAGACCCAGACGGTTCAATTGTGCAACCACCTGATCGTCAAGCCGTAGCGCCGCAATCGGCAGGGGACTGAGTGCGCCATAGGATTGCCCCGGCGCAGCAATCCGCGCGCCACCGCCCAGCGCCACCACTTGCGGTGCGGCCCCGCCCTTGGTCCAGTGCCGCCGCTTGCCTGCGCGGGCGCGGGTGGCCCGCGCCTCTTGGCTGATGGCGTCGCCATTACGATCAGAAGTGGCTTTTTGCCCTGCATAGCGCGCCAGCGCCCAGGCCGCGCCCAATGTGTCGGCGATACCCATCTGTACGCTCAGACCCATATCGGCGCAGTCGGTTTCGAGAACGCTCAGCAACGTCTCTTCGCCGCCAAACAGATGGGCGCAGCCCGACAGGTCGACAATCAGCCCGTCCGGAGCCTCTTCGGCCACCCACGGGCTGAATTTGCCGGCCCAGCGACGCAGTGCGGTCAGGAATGCGGCTTCGGCCGGGGCATTGCGCGGGCGGGTCATCAGGCTGGCACACATGGCGTGGGCATCACGCACCGGCTGACCCACGCGCAGACCGGCGGCCTGAGCCTCGGCGTTCAGCGAGGTAACGACCTGCATGTTCGACTGCTCAGCCACCACGGCCAAAGGACCATCCTGCAGGCCCCGCGCGGCGCGGACCAGCCGTTCAGCCCCCAGACGCGGGAACCACAGGGAAAGTATGCGACGTTTCGGCATTGGGCAGACATCAGAATGTTCTTATTTTGTTCTTAAATGAGAATCATGCCCCGAGTCGAGTCTGGCTTTACCCGCAGGTGAGCCGCTGAATGATCCCTGCACCGTTCACATAGACGTTCAGCCGGTCGATCCGGTAATCCTGTGTAGCGATGTCATCGGGTCCCAGAACGCGCGACCGTTCCGGAAGGTCGGCTTCAATGGTCGATACGGGCTGACCTACCGAGTCGGCAAAGGACTCACCCTTGCAAAACGCCAAATCCACCGGCGCATCCCCGGACGCCGCGGCCACATCCTGAGGAATGCTGGTGTCTGCGCAGGCCGCCGACAGGACCAGGATCGGTAAAAAACGGTGCATTGGCGTTCCTCATTCTGACAATGTCGTTTCTGCAATATCAAATATTTAGCCAGCCTGCCATGAAAGCGCAGTTGAAAACACCCTGTATTTGACGCAGGGTCGAGACAAAAGTGACAGGGAGACAAACACCATGCGTACCCGTGCCGCCGTCGCCGTTCAGGCGGGCAAACCTTTGGAAGTGATGGACGTGAACCTGGAGGGCCCGAAGGCGGGAGAGGTTCTGGTCGAGATCAAGGCCACCGGCATCTGCCACACCGATGAGTTCACCCTGTCGGGGGCTGACCCCGAAGGTCTTTTCCCGGCTATTCTGGGCCACGAGGGTGCAGGCGTGGTGCTTGAGGTCGGCGAAGGCGTGACCAGCCTGAAGCCCGGCGATCATGTGATCCCGCTTTACACGCCGGAATGTCGCGAGTGCGAATACTGCCTGCATCCCAAAACCAACCTGTGTCAGGCGATCCGCGAGACGCAGGGCAAGGGGCTGATGCCCGACGGAACGTCTCGGTTCTCGACGTTGGATGGCGATCCGATCCTGCACTACATGGGGTGTTCCACTTTCTCGAACCATACGGTTCTGCCGGAAATCGCACTGGCAAAGGTGCGTGAGGATGCGCCGTTCGACAAGATCTGCTACATCGGTTGCGGCGTCACGACAGGTATCGGTGCGGTGATCAACACCGCCAAGGTCGAAATCGGCAGCCGAGCCATTGTGTTCGGTCTGGGTGGCATTGGCCTGAACGTGATTCAGGGCCTGCGCCTTGCTGGCGCGGATCAGATCGTTGGTGTCGACCTGAATCCATCAAAGGTCAACATGGCCACAGCCTTTGGCATGACCGACTTTGTGAATCCGAAGGAGGTCGAAGGCGATCTGGTGCCTTATCTGGTCAACCTGACCAAGGGCGGCGCGGATTACACGTTTGACGCCACCGGCAACGTGGGCGTGATGCGCGACGCGCTGGAATCAGCCCACAAGGGCTGGGGTGAATCGATCATCATCGGGGTGGCTCCCGCTGGTGCCGAGATTTCGACCCGTCCGTTCCAACTGGTCACCGGACGGTCCTGGCGCGGTACTGCCTTTGGTGGCGCCCGTGGCCGGACCGACGTGCCCAAGATCGTGGACTGGTACATGGAAGGTAAGATCGAGATCGACCCGATGATCACCCACACAATGGGTCTGGATGACATCAACGAAGGTTTCGATCTGATGCATCGTGGCGAAAGCATCCGGTCTGTCGTAGTCTACTGATAAAATTTCGAAAAACGCTTGGGGCGGGCTTTTTCCCGCCCCTTTCGTTGTTACATTCCTCTCTGAGAATACTATTTCAGGTTGAGGGATTGAAGTGACGACAAGGAATACGGACCGCCTTGCGGTTCTGATTGATGCGGACAATGTGCCCGCGAAAAACGCAGCCGAGATTTTTGAAGAAATCGCCACATTGGGCGAGGCCGGGTTAAGACGGATTTACGGAGATTTTTCCAAGGGTTCGCCGCAAGGGTGGAACCCCAAGTCTTTGGCTGAATATGCCATTGTTCCCCAACAGCAGTTTACAAACACCGCCGGAAAAAACGCCTCCGATATCACATTGGTGATTGATGCGATGGATATTCTGCATTCCGGTCGTTTTGGCGGTTTTGTCTTGGTGTCTTCCGACAGTGATTTCACGCGTCTCGCCAGTCGCATTCAAGAGCAGGGGATGGACGTGTACGGCATCGGAGAACGCAAGACACCCAAAGCGTTCGTGGCGGCATGCAACAAGTTCATCTATATCGAAAACATCGAAAAGGCCCAAACCGACTCGTCGCAGACCCAAAAGGCTGCAAGCTCAAAGTCGAGGCAAGATTTAAACCACGCCTTCCAAGTCATTCGCAACGTGATTCAGGGTACTGACGAACCGGATGGGTGGGTGAGACTCGGGCAAGTTGGTAGCCAGCTCGGCAAAATTTATACTGACTTCGATCCCCGGTCTTATGGTTTTTCAAAGCTGAGCGATCTTGTGCGTGCAACAGGCAAGTTTGAAGAAAAAGGCGTAAATGGCGGTTACAAGATTCGTTTGAAAGATCGCTAAAAACAATCGTATTCAAACAAGGTGATGGTTCTTGCAGATTGGAAGTTACGCCCCCGGCCGTGTGGCCCCTGTATCGGCACGCGGCGATCGAACCCGAAGGACCGGCGTATTGGCAGAAGCGTTTGACCGGGCCTCGCGCCAGACCACAAAGACGCCCGAGGCGATGATGATACTTGCACCGACGGCAACCCAGACATCCGGCCTTTCACCAAAAAACACCGCGCCGAAGATCGTGGCCCAGATGATCTGGCTGTACTGGCTGGGGGCAACGACCCCTGCAGGCGCGGCGCGGTAGGCCAGGATGATCAGGTGCTGCGCCACGACCGAGAACACTCCGACCAGAGCCATCATTGCCAGATGAAAAAGTGTTGGCGGTTGGTAAACAGCAGGTTGGGCGAGGCTCATGACCGCAATGGCCAGAAGCATTGGATAGAGGATCAGCACCGCAGAACGCTCTTCATTGCCGATTTTGCGCACAAGGACCGATGCAAAGGCGCTGCAAAACGCGGCGGCCAGGGCGGCAAGGTGGCCTGATGTGATGTCCGTCGCGCCGGGCCGCAGGACGATCAGCACGCCAATCAACCCCACGCCAACGGCGGCCCAGCGCTGGATACGGACAACCTCGCCCAGAATTGGGATCGACAAGACCGTGACGATCAGCGGGAACGAGAAAAGCAACGAATAGACCTCGGCCAGCGGCAGGACCGAAAAAGCGTAAAACGCGCAGGACATTGCGGTGACCATCAGGCCCGACCGTAGCAAGACAAGCCACGGGTGATGAGGCAGAAAGTTTCCGGTGGTCCTGTCGGTCAGGATGGTGACGGCCATCGGGACAAAGGAAAACAGCGTGGCAAAAAAGATGATCTGCATCACCGAGTACGTTCCGCCGAGCACTTTGATCAGCGCATCGTGGCTGGCAAAGACGGCAAAGCCCAGAAACGCAAAGCCAAGTCCCCGCAGGGTGGTGTTCTGAGTGCTCATGCCAATGGCCTCGGATCATGTGTCGGTGTGGTGGCTCTATGCCGGTGCAGCGCGAAGGGGCTGTCGGGGTTCTGAGTAAACCCATTTTGTCAGGGCGCATAGCCCCTATTTTACCGCTAACATTGCAAAGCCGCCATGACCGGAGGTCAACGCAGGACGGGTGGCGCGTCCTTGGGTTGGCGGGCAGATTGAACGCCGGCCTTCATGCCTGCCCCGATGCGGCGCGCCAGTGCAACCCACGGAATTGCGGTCTCGGGTGGCAGTGTATCTGTGGCGACCTCGTCGAACAGATCCAGCCAATGGGCGAAGAATTCGGGCTTTACGTCCGTCCGTTCGATATGAACCCGCTGTGGATTGCCGTCATAGCTGCGTTCGAACAGGATGGCGTTGCGCCAGAAAGTGGCGATCTTTTCCTCATGTGCGGGCCAGTCATCGACATGGTTGGCAAAGACCGGGCCCAGCACGTCGTCTGTGCGGACGCGGGCATAAAAGGCGCTGACCTGAGCTTTGATCAGCTCTGGTGTCGCTGGGAAGCGCGGCGGAAGGTTTGGTTTGGTCATTGCAGTCTCGGAACCGGCTCTGAGCAAGGGCAATACCCCTTTCAGCTGTCATGCAACAGAGGTGCTTTTGTCGCGTGGCGCGGGTGTCAGGATATGCCGCAGCAGGGCTACGGGATGCGCCCGCAGGCTGAGGCGGGTGGCGACGTAATCTTCGACCACCTGCTCGCCCAGGGTCATCTGTGGCAGATAGGCTTCGGGCTCATCCAGCGCCTCACCCTCCAGATCCTGCGAGAACAGCGGCAGCGGCTTGGCGGTGGCAATCGCCTTGGCCTGCCACAGCGCCTCGCGCCGGGTCAGGTTGCAGGCGGCAAAGGCATCGGCCTCGGCCAGCCGTTCGATGACCGACGGACTGAGGCCCGCCCGACGCCAGACATCGTCGACCTGATGATACCCGTTGCCGCGCGCGGCGGTCAGCCAACTGGCATCCTCTTCGCTCAACCCCTTGATCTGGCGAAAGCCCAGCCGCAAGGCTAGCCCGCCATGGCCATCAGGCTCCATCACATTGTCCCAGAAGCTGGCGTTGATGCAGACCGGGCGCACCTGTACCCCGTGTTCGCGCGCATCGCGCACGATCTGGGCGGGGGCGTAGAACCCCATTGGTTGCGAATTCAGCAGCGCGCAGGCAAAGATGCCGGGATGGTGGCACTTGATCCAGGCCGAGGCATAGACCAGCAGCGCAAAGCTGGCCGCATGGCTTTCTGGAAAGCCGTAAGAGCCGAAGCCTTCAATCTGCGAAAAACAGCGTTCCGCGAAATCCTGTTCATACCCGTTGCGTTTCATGCCGCGCAGGAATAACGCCCGGAATTCGCTGACATTGCCATGTTTCTTGAACGTCGCCAGCGACCGCCGCAGCCGGTCCGCTTGTTCCGGAGTGAAACCTGCGCCGACAATCGCGATCTGCATCGCCTGTTCCTGAAACAGCGGCACGCCCAGCGTCTTGCCCAGTACCTCGCCCAACTCGTCCGAGGGAAAGCTGACCTCCTCCTCTCCGTTCCGGCGGCGGATATAGGGGTGAACCATGTCACCCTGAATGGGGCCGGGGCGGATAATGGCGACCTCGATCACCAGATCGTAGAAATTGCGCGGTCGCATCCGGGGCAGGAAGTTCATCTGCGCCCGGCTTTCGACCTGAAACACGCCGACCGAGTCCGCCTTACACAGCATGTCATAGATCGCCGGATCCTCGGGTGGCAGGGTGGCGAGCGTATAGCTGGTCTGGTGATGCTGGCCGATCAGGTCGAACGCCTTGCGGATGCATGTCAGCATCCCAAGGCTGAGCACATCGACCTTGAGGATGCCCAGACTGTCGATGTCATCCTTGTCCCAGCAGATGACCGTGCGGTCCTCCATCGTGGCGTTTTCAATCGGGACGAGTTCGTCCAATCGCCCCTCGGTTATGATGAATCCGCCCACATGTTGCGAGAGATGGCGGGGGAAGCCATCAATTTCATATACCAGTGTCAGAGTCTGTTTCAGACGCCGGTCCTCGGGGTCCAGGCCAATCTCGCGCATCCGGTGCGCCTCGAGTCCGACGGTCGAGAAGAACCCCCAAAGCTGCGACGAGAGCGCCGAGATTGTGTCTTCGGTCAGACCCATGGCGCGGCCCACCTCGCGGATGGCGCGCTTGCCCCGGTAATGCACCACCGTGGCACACAGGCCCGCGCGTTCCCGGCCATAACGTTCATAGATGTGCTGGATCACCTCTTCGCGGCGTTCATGTTCGAAATCCACGTCGATGTCAGGTGGTTCGTCGCGTGCCTCGGAGACGAAGCGTTCGAAGACCATCGTGCCCAATTCGGGGCTGACCTCGGTGATACCAAGGCAGTAGCAGACGACGGAGTTGGCCGCTGACCCGCGCCCCTGGCAGAGAATATTGCGCGAGCGGGCGAATTTGACGATGTCGCGGACGGTGAGGAAGTAGGGTTCGTATTTGAGTTTTCCGATCAGGGCAAGCTCATGCGCCAGCATCTTTTTCGCCTTTTCAGACGCGCCCGCGGGATAGCGCCAATTCAGCCCCTCATGCGCCAATCGGTGCAGACGTTCGGTCGGGGTTTCCTGCTCACTGCCTTCGCTGGGGTATTCATATCGCAGCTCATTAAGCGAAAATGTCAGCTGCCCACTAAGTTCATGCGCCCGGGCGACGGCCCCTTCATGGCCCTTGAAGATGCGCAGCATCTCGGCCTCGGACCGCAGGCGTTGTTCGCCATTGGCCAGCGCCTCGCGGCCCAACTCGTCAACCTTGCGGCGCAGGCGAATGGCGGTCACGACGTCTGCCAGCTTGCGGCGGGCACCGTGATGCATCATCGGTGCGGCGCTGGCGAGCGTGGGAACGCCGAGTTGCCTTGATTCAGCCTCTAACACGGAGAAATACGCGTTATCTGCGCCATCATACCGGGGATGCATCAACAGATGCATCCGTCCGGCAAAGCGGCGCGTCAACTGTTGCGCCTGTGTCCGCCATGCATCCGCGCCGCCCGGCGAGCGGGTCGTTTGTGGCCAAAGCAGCAGGTGGAGACCGTCGGAGAATTCCAGAAGGTCGGACAAGTGCAGGATGCAGTCGCCCTTCTCGGCGCGCAGGCGACCCTCGGACAGGATGCGGCACAGGTTCCCCCAGCCCTGCCGGTTCAGGGGCAGGGCGGTGACACTGGGCGCGTCGGTAAAGATCAGCCGGGCTGCCGGGATCAGGCGCGGCACCGCGTGAATCGGATACGAAGGCGGTTTGGGGATGTGATCGGGGCAGGGCGGGCCTATGTGCGTATTCTGCGTTTCCCACTCCAGCCGTTCGCGGACCTTGCGGGCGATTTCGCGCCCTTGGGTATGGGCGCGGACGATCCCGGCGACCGAGTTGTCGTCGGCAATTGCGATCGCGGGCAGGCCCAGGGTCACGGCACGCTCCATGTATTCCTCGGGGTGCGAGGCCCCGGTGAGGAAGGTGAAGTTCGATGTGATCGACAGCTCGGCATACATGGCGAGTCACTATTATATTCACGTTTTGTTCTTTTTCGAGTCCTTTGCGCAGAAAACGGGTCGCTTGAGTGAAAAGCAGTGGACATAGTCACAGAGAAAGGAGACCCGATATGTTCAAAATCATCGCCCTACCAACAGATGAGGTGCGCGCCCTTCAGGCAGGCGGACCCGATGCTTATGGTGCCGTGCCAGAGCGAGCCATTTCCAAGGGCACCGGCAACCCCTGCCGTCATTGCCTTCAGAACATTCCCGAAGGCGAAGAGATGCTGATACTGGCACATCGCCCTTTTTCGGAGCCACATCCATACGCCGAAACCGGACCGATCTTTCTGTGTGCCGCGCCTTGTACCCGGTACGAAGGCGACGCGATGCCCGAGGTTCTGACCTCGTCCCCTGATTATCTGATCAAGGGCTATGGCGCGGATGATCGGATCGTCTATGGCACCGGTGCGGTCACGCCGACGGAAGAAATCAGCGCCAAAGTCAGCGATATCTTTGCCAGACCGGATGTCGCCTACATCCATGTCCGATCCGCGCGGAACAACTGCTATCAGGCGCGGATTGACCGGGCTTAAAGCTTGACGCGATGCATCCCGCGACGCGGTTGATCCTGATCGTTCGCCGGTGGATCATCCGCGCGCGAAGATGTCAGCGCAAGGAAGACGTCTTCCAGGTCGGCTTCCTCGGTTCGAACGTCGCGGATACGGATGTTTGCCGCGCGCACGGATTCCAGAACCTGCTCGGCGCTGGTCTGGGTGCTGCGATATTGCAGCATCAGGCTGCCGTCATCGCGTAGCGCGGCCTCGACGCCTGCCGTGACGGGCAGTTCGGCGACCGGGCTGTCGGGCATGATGACCATGGTGCGGCTGTCCATGCGCCCCAGCAAATTGGCCGTACTGTCCTGCGTGATCTTTTCGCCGTGGTTGATAATGGCAATCTCGTCACACATTTCCTGTGCTTCTTCCAGATAATGCGTGGTCAGGATGATGGTCATGCCCTGCTGGTTCAATTTGCGCACATTCGACCAAAGCATCTGGCGCAATTCGATATCCACACCGGCGGTAGGCTCATCCAGCACCAAAATCTTGGGGCGGTGCACCAGCGCCTTGGCCAGCAACAAGCGCCGCCGCATCCCGCCGGACAACGTGCGGGCATAAGCCTCGGCTTTGTCGCTGAGGCCGACCAGTTCCAGAATTTCGTCGCTGCGCCGCTGCGCCTTGGGCACGCCGTAAAGGCCGGCCTGAACTTCCAACGCTCCACGCGGCGTAAAGAAAGGATCGAGGTTCAGTTCCTGCGGCATAACGCCAATGGCTGCGCGGGACTGGCGCGAGTGCTGATCCTGATCGAACCCCCAGATCGAAACCTGCCCGGCCGTTTTCACCACCAGACCCGCCAATATGTTGATCAGCGTTGATTTGCCTGCACCGTTTGGCCCAAGCAACCCGAAAACCGATCCGCGAGGCACGGTCAGGTCAATGCCTTTGAGGGCCTGCTTTTCAGGCTGTCCCTTGCCGCCCCTATAGGTCTTGCGCAGCCTTTCGATCCTGATCGCCGCATCGGCCATGTGGCTCTTGCCCCTTGTTTGCTCATCGCTCATAAACGCACCTAATGCATGCCCGCGAGGCCGACAACCAGTGAAGGATCGCCAGCCGTGACAATCGAAGCGCCGGAAACCAAGATTGTGGAAACCACCCGAGTCGCCTGCGATGGTGGCGAAGGCGCGTTGGGCCATCCGCGCGTTTGGTTGCAGATCCCCGAAGATACCGGCTGGGTCGAGTGCCCGTATTGCGATTGCCGGTATGTTCTGAAAAGCACAGAACAAAGCTGATACGCCGATTGAAGCGGAGTTGCCCAATTCCTGCCCTGTTTCTGTAGGTATCTGACCGCGCGAATTAGCGGATAGGACCGATGACCGACGCGACTGCTGACCATTCTGCTGCCCCCATATTCGGATGGGTTGGGTTTTGTGCTGCTGCGATTGCGCTGCTGGCCGCGCTTTTTGTGTTCTGGGCGGGGCCGTTCGCGCCGCAGCAATCCGCTGGCGTTTCGCTGGGTGAACTTGCGGCCGAGATCGGTAAATCCACCTTGCGCGCCGCAGCCGGACTGGAACAGCCTGAACCCGTTGCACCGGCCCGCGATCTGGATGACATTCTGAAAATCGGCGTTGCCATGCTGGGTGGGCTTGCCATCATCCTGTCCGTTGTCGGGCTTCTGCGTCACGAAAGAACGCGCCCAGCCATCGCTGGTATTGCGGTGGGCATCGGTGCGATCCTGTTTCAGTTCTTCGCCTGGGCTTTTGTGGCCTTCCTCGGCGTTCTGGTCATCATGGCGTTGCTGAACAGCTTTTCCGATTTCTTCACGGAAACCTTCTCGGGCCTCTTCGGCGGCTAGCGCACGTTCTGGACTGGCCTCTGGTTCTGCCCTGTGGCAGAACCGTCCCTGACCGACAGGGAGAGCGTGCATGAGCAGTTTCGGAAAAGGATGTCACCTGCATCTGATCGACGGATCGGCCTTTATCTTTCGGGCATACCACGCGCTGCCGCCGCTGACGCGCAAATCGGACGGGCTTCCGATCGGGGCCGTTTCCGGCTTTTGCAACATGCTGCAAAAGTACGTCGAAGGAAATGACGGGCTGGACGCGCCGACCCATGTTGCCGTGATCTTCGACAAAGGGTCGCACACGTTCCGCAATGACCTCTATGACCTCTACAAAGCCAACCGCGAAGCGATGCCAGAGGACCTGCGCCCGCAGATGCCGTTGACCCGCGAGGCAACAAAGGCGTTCAACATTGCCTGCAAGGAACTGGAAGGTTATGAGGCCGATGACATCATTGCCACATTGGCGGTTCAGGCGCGGGATGCAGGGGGACGCGTGACCATCGTCAGTTCCGACAAGGACCTGATGCAACTTGTTGGCGGCGGTGTTGAGATGCTGGACGCCATGAAGAACAAGCGCATCGACCGCGATGGCGTGGTGGAAAAGTTTGGCGTCGGGCCGGAACGCGTGGTCGATGTGCAGGCTTTGGCAGGCGACAGTGTGGACAACGTGCCGGGCGCGCCGGGCATCGGGGTAAAAACAGCGGCATTGCTGATCAACGAATATGGCGACCTGGAAACACTTCTGGACCGCGCGGAAGAAATCAAACAGCCCAAACGCCGCCAAACGCTGATCGAAAAGCGCGATCAGATCGAACTGTCGAAAAAGCTTGTGCAACTGGACGAGAACACGCCGCTGGACTTCACGCTGGACGATCTTGAAGTCAGGGATCCCGAGCCGGACACTTTGATGAGCTTTCTGGCCGAGATGGAATTCCGCACGCTTACAAAGCGCATTGCGGACAAATTGGGCTTCGAGTCGCCGGTGATCCCCGAGGCTCCCACCGCAGAGGCAGAGCCAGCAGCCGAAGCGATGCCGTTTGATGCATCGAAATACGAATGTGTCCGGGATACGGCTGCTTTGCAGAAATGGATCGATCAGGCCTATGAACGCGGCTGGATCGCGGTGGATACCGAGACCACGGGCCTGAACGAGATGATCGCCGATCTGGTGGGCATATCTCTTTGCGTAGAGGCGGGTGAGGCCTGTTACATCCCGCTGACCCATCGCGACGGATCATCGGATGATCTGTTTGGTTCGGATGCGCTGGCCGAAGGGCAAATGCCACTTGATGAGGCTCTAACCTTGCTGAAACCGATGTTCGAGGATCCGTCGATCCTCAAGATCGGGCAGAACATGAAGTATGACGCCAAGATATTCCGGCGTTACGGCATCGATGTAGCACCAATCGACGATACGATGCTGATGTCCTACGCCATGCATGGCGGTGAACACGGGCACGGCATGGATACGCTCTCGGAGCGTTACCTGGGCCATACACCGATCCCGATCAAGCCGCTGCTCGGGTCGGGTAAGTCGGCGATCACGTTCGACAAGGTGCCGATTGACGAGGCGACCGCCTATGCCGCCGAGGATGCGGACATCACCCTACGCCTGTGGAAGCTGTTCAAGCCGCAACTTCATCAGGTGCAGGTGACGACGGTTTACGAGACGCTGGAACGTCCGCTGGTGCCGGTTCTGACCGAGATGGAGATGCATGGCATCAAGGTTGACCGCGACGTACTGAGCCGCATGTCCAATGCCTTTGCCCAGAAAATGGCCGGGTTAGAGGCTGAAATTCACGAACTGGCCGGTGAGAATTTCAACGTGGGCTCTCCGGCGCAGCTGGGTGAGATCCTGTTCGACAAGATGGGTCTGGAAGGCGGGAAAAAGGGCAAAACGGGGAAATACTCGACCGGTGCTGATGTGCTAGAAGACTTGGCAACCGAACATGAGCTGCCGCGTCGGGTGCTGGACTGGCGGCAACTCAGCAAGCTGAAATCGACCTACACCGATGCGCTGCAGACCCATATCAACCCGGATACGGGCCGTGTGCATACGTCCTATTCGATCACCGGGGCCAACACGGGCCGTTTGGCCTCGACCGATCCGAACCTTCAGAACATCCCTGTACGAACCGAGGAGGGGCGGCGCATCCGCGAGGCGTTTATCGCCGAACCGGGGAATGTGCTGGTCAGTTTGGACTATAGCCAAATTGAACTGCGGATACTGGCGCATATCGCCGATATTCCGACCCTGAAACAGGCTTTTGCGGACGGTTTGGACATTCACGCCATGACCGCATCCGAGATGTTTGATGTGCCGCTGGACGAAATGACGCCCGATATTCGTCGTCAGGCCAAGGCGATCAATTTTGGTGTGATCTACGGCATCTCAGGCTTTGGTCTGGCGCGCAACCTGCGCATTCCGAGGGCCGAGGCACAGGGGTTCATCGACCGGTACTTCGAGCGCTTCCCGGGCATTCGGAAATACATGGACGACACGATCGCTTTTGCAAAGGAGCATGGCTATGTGCAGACCCTGTTCGGGCGGAAAATCCATACGCCCGAGATCAATGCCAAGGGTCCGCATGCTGGATTCTCGCGCCGCGCTGCAATCAACGCACCGATCCAGGGCACAGCGGCGGATGTGATCCGGCGCGCGATGGTGCGGATGCCGGAGTCGATCAACGGAATGCCTGCGAAGATGCTGTTGCAGGTGCATGACGAATTGCTTTTTGAAGTCGCCGAGGATGCAGTCGATCCGCTGGTCGGCGTTGCCCGCGACGTGATGGAGAATGCGTCGGACCCGGCAGTGAAGCTGGATGTGAAGCTGAGCGTGGATGCAGGGCAAGGGGCCAACTGGGCCGAGGCGCACTAGCCGCGCAGCGCATCAGGCCGGCCGGGCCCGCTTCGCAGCGGGTCAGTCCTGCGGCCTGACCAGTCGCGCGACCAGCCGTTTGACCGATGGGCTGAGGATCAGAATGACGATAAATGCGATCGGCCAGCAGAAGATCCACGATTCAATCCAGTCACCCAGCGCATTTGCGCCCAACCCAACCGCTTTGACGGTGGTGATCCCCGTCACGATGCAGGACATCAGACCAGACATGAGCAGGCCAAACAGGGCGTTTTCATAACGGGCTGGGACCATATCGGGCATCCTTGCAATCCGGGCGCCCGCAATGTGCGTCATTTCAGAGCGTTTTTCCAATAAGGATGCTGTTACCAGCCTGTTCGCCAATGGAGCGAGGCGGCGGTCTGTCCGGTCGACGGTACATATTCTGCGCTCACCCATCCGGTATAGCCGCTGTCGTCCATTGTCTGAAACAGCTGAGCAAAATCGACTTTGCCCCGCCCCGGTTCGGACCGGTCAGGCGCGGCCCCGATCTGCGCATGTACGACTTTTGCTTGATGGCGGTCCCACACGGCAAGGGCGTCGCCGTGGATCATTTCCGCGTGGAAACTGTCGTATTGCAGCCCGAGGTTGGGGCGGTTTGCACGCTCCAGGACCTCGGCCGCCAGTTCGTAGTCGTTCATGAAATAGCCCGGTTGTGACACGGGGTTGAGTGGTTCGATCGTGAAGCATTGGGCCGGCGCCAGATCGGCGGCCCATTGCAGGTTCTGCACCATCGTCTCGAAAGCTACGGGTCCCGAAGCCGCACCTGACATCACGTGGATCACATCCGGGCGCAGCGCCTTGGCATATCGCAGGACGCGCCGGATGTCCGATCGAAAACGCGCCTCGCCGCCGGGCACGGCGGCATACCCCGGTTGACCCCCGGTGTAATTGGGCGGCGGCGCGTTGATCAGCACCAGATCCAACCCATTGGCCAAAAGGGCCCTCCGTGTCTCTTTGGCGGCAAGATCGTAAGGAAACAGGATTTCGACCGCGGTGAACCCTGATGCCGCAGCAGCTGCAAACCGGTCGAGGTAGGGAAGCTCGGAAAAGAGCAGAGAAATGTTCGCAGCAAATCTGGGCATGAGCGGCCTTTGTGATCGTTGTGCGGAGCGTAGTCACAGGTCGAATTATGTGAAAGGGACGAAAAACGACAGATTGTCGAAAATCGACCAGAACGACCCACCGGATTCAGGGAGAGTGCCATCAATACGGCGAATCATTTCTTCGTGCCGTTCCAACAAAAGGTCTGAACGTTATGGCGATGAGCCCTGATCCCGCACGCGGGACGACAATCGGATTGTCTGGCAAGCGGGGTTCTGCCCTGTCCGGCAACGGATTGGCGGTGGCCTCGATGTTGACCTGGGCCGCAGGCTTTCCGGCCGCTGAAATCCTGCTGCAGACCTGGCCGCCTGTCGCGCTGTTGGCGGCAAGACTGGCCCTCGCAGTGGCCGTCATGGTTCCGATTTGGGTTTTGATGGACGGTCCCCGCCGGGTGCTTTCGGCCCGCTGGGGTCATGCAATGGTCGTTGGTGGAGTCGCTCTGGGATCAGGCATGTTCCTGCTAATTCTGGCGCAAAAACTGACCGATCCGGTGACAGTCGCCATTATTGCGTCATGTGCGCCGTTGGTGGCGGCACTGCTTGAACTTGCAGCGGGGACGCGCCGCTTGCGTTGGAACTTTGCGCTGGGCGTGGTTGTATCGATTGTTGGGGGTCTGATTGCCACCAGCGCGTTGGCACCGGCGCAATTGGGGCTGGGTGCGGTGTGCGCGGTCGCATCCACGGCGTTGTTCTGCTGGGCCAGCATGGCAACGGCTCGGGATTTTCCCGAACTCAGCCAAACCGGACGCACGACCATCACCTTTATCGGTGGGCTCGGCATGGCCGCGTTGCTGGTCTTCGTGTCGGCTCAGCTTGGCATGGATGTCATGCCGACGACCGCGGTTGACGCCCAACAAGCCGGGATGCTGGTGATTTATGCGTTGATCTCGATGGGTCTGAGCCAGGTTCTGTTCATTTCATCGGTTGGTCGATTGGGGGTGGCGTTGTCGTCGTTCCACATCAACGTCGCGCCATTCTACGTAATGGTCATCATGGTGGTCTTGGGCGAGGACTGGAATTGGACCCGGGCGTTGGGGGCTGGCATCGTTGCCTTTGCCGTCATTCTGGCACAGGACCGCGGTGTGCGTCAGGTGTCCTAGTCGGCCTGCATCTGATCCGATGGGATCAGGCGGAAAAACGCTCCACCCGACCAGACCCCAAACCAGTCGCCGTGATCCGTGCCAATGTCCACCAGACGATAAAAGGTTTTGCGGTCCAAGCGGGCTTCAAGATTGGCGCGAACCAATACATAGGTCGATGGCTCGTTTGTTTCTGGATCGATGACAATTCGAATTGGAAAGTCTGGTCCGGCAATGGTTGTGTCGCCGACGTGTGTGGTGAAAGTCAGTGTCTGATCTTCGACGGTTCCAGCTTGGTCAAAGTCGACGGCGATGAATGGCGCGTCGTCGACGGTGATTCCCACCTTTTCGACCGGGGTGACGAGGTAATATTTGCCGTCTTCTTTCTTAAGAATTGAGGAAAATAGCTTTACCAACTCGAAGCGGGTGATCGGCGACCCTAAATATGTCCAGGTGCCATCTTTTGCGATCCGGATGTCCAGATCGCCGCAAAACGGGGGATTCCATTGATCCAAAGGCGGTAAACCCGCCGAATTGGCCGCCTTGACTGATGCCGCCAGACCATTCGGCGACGGTTTCACAGGGTTTTGTCCGCTCATCGCTTTTGCCATTTGCTGTCAGCGCGATACACTTCAACCATAACAGTCCACGGAAGGGAACCTTATGTCCGAACCTGCCGAGCTTGTCGCCGAGATTGAGGCGCTTGAAAACAAGCTGCAAGAGGCAAAGTCCTCGATCACTCGCCGTTTCATCGGACAGGAGAGGGTCGTCGACCTGACGCTGACCGCGCTGTTGTGCGGCGGGCACGCTTTGCTGATCGGTTTGCCGGGGCTTGGAAAGACACGGCTGGTCGAGACGTTGTCGACGGTGATGGGCCTGCATGGCAACCGCATCCAGTTCACACCCGACCTGATGCCCGCCGATATTCTTGGCTCCGAGGTTCTGGACACTGCCGAAGATGGCAGCCGTCATTTCCGCTTTATTCCCGGCCCGATCTTTTGCGAATTACTTATGGCGGACGAGATCAACCGTGCCAGCCCCAGAACCCAATCCGCGCTGTTGCAGGCGATGCAGGAACGCACGGTAACCGTGGCCGGCGAAGACCGCTCGCTTGGGGTTCCGTTCCATGTTCTGGCGACGCAGAACCCGATTGAGCAGGAAGGGACCTATCCCCTGCCCGAAGCGCAGCTGGACCGTTTTCTTGTGCAGATCGACGTTGAATACCCGGATCGCCAGACCGAGCGGGATATTTTGCTTGCGACCACCGGGGTTGAAGAGGAGGAGGCGCATCAGATTTTCACCAAGGAAGACCTGCTTGCTGCTCAGGTTTTGTTGCGGCGCATGCCGGTCGGCGAGTCCGTGGTCGAACTGATCCTTGATCTGGTCCGCGCCTTCCGCCCGGATGAGGCAGGCGCGTCCGAGCGCGTTGCCGAAACCGTTGCCTGGGGCCCCGGCCCGCGTGCCGCCCAGGCGCTGATGATGACGGTCCGTGCGCGCGCCATGCTACAAGGACGGCTGGCTCCCAACGCCGAAGACGTCATGGACATGGCGCGGCCCGTTCTCAGCCACAGGATGGCATTGAACTTTGCGGCGCGGGCACGCGGCGACAGTCTGGCCGAACTCATCGAGTCCACCGCAGCCGGGTTGGTCCGTACCGAGGCTGCAGCGTGAATGCCGCGCTGACCCTTCGCGAAAGGTCCGAGGCCGAGGCATCGCGGCTTCCGCCCCTGCTTGCACGGGCAGAGCATCTGGCAGGCACCGTTCTGCTTGGAGATCATGGTCGCCGTCGCGCCGGTTTGGGCGATGATTTCTGGCAATATCGCCCTGCTCAGATCGGCGATAGCCGCCGTTTGATCGATCACCGCCGGTCGGCCCGGGGGGACCAGCAATTTGTGCGCGAGCGGGAATGGCAAATCGCGCAATCGGTGATGCTGTGGATTGATCAGGGCGCTTCGATGCGGTTTGCGTCCGAAAAGACGCTGGCCACCAAAGCCGATCGGGCGCGTCTTTTGGGCCTGTCGACTGCGATCCTTCTGGTTCGTGGCGGTGAACGCGTTGGTTTGACCGGAACGACCTTGCCGCCCCGGCGCGGAAATGCGCAGATTGTGCGTCTTGCACAGGCTTGGTCAGAGGATTCGGATGCCGATTATTCCCCACCTGAACATCGCGCCATGATCCCTCATGCGCGTGCGGTGTTCATCTCCGATTTCCTGGGTCCGATGGACGAGGTCGAACTTGCGTTGACCAAGGCTGCCGACCGCGGTGTGCGCGGCGTTTTGCTTCAGGTTCTGGACCCCAGCGAAGAGTCGTTTCCTTACCGTGGCCGCACCATCTTTGAAAGCGTCGGCGGAACGACCCGGCACGAGACGCTCAAGGCCGGGGATTTGCGCGACCGCTATCTGGATCGCCTGGCCCGGCGTAAAGACGCTTTGACCTATCTGTGCCGCGCAACGGGTTGGCAATTGGGCCTGCACCATACGGTTGAAAGCCCCCAAAGCGCGCTTTTGTGGCTCTACCGGGCGCTTGACGGGGGCACGCAATGACGGTTTTGGCGGGCATCGGGTTTACCGCGCCTTGGGTTCTTCTGGGTCTTCTGACGCTGCCGATTCTGTGGCTGATCCTGCGGGCGGTACCGCCGGCGCCGATCCGCCGTTTGTTCCCCGCCGTTACCCTTTTGTTGGGTCTCAAGGATGATGAAAGCGTATCGGACCGGACACCTTGGTGGCTGCTTTTGCTGCGAATGCTGGCGGCGGCTGCGATCATCATCGGGCTGGCCGGACCTGTCCTGAACCCCTCGCGGGATCAAACCGGGACGGGTCCGCTTTTGCTGGTTCTGGACGCCAGTTGGGCGGGGGCGTCGCGATGGGGCAATGTTCTGGATCAGATCGACGCGCAATTGACCGAAGCGGGCCGTGCGGGTCGCCCAGTTTCCATCCTGCGGTTGTCCGAACCCGAGGCTCCGGTCTTTCAGGCTGCGGAGGCTTGGCGCGGCCGTCTTCCGGGTTTGACGCCGCAAGCGTGGCAACCGACCGAGGCGCAGGTTGCACAATCTGTTCAGGCTCTAACCCAGGTCGAAGGCGGGTTTGACACCCACTGGTTTAGCGACCGGCTGGATTACCCGGGCCATGATCAGATGCTTGCGATGTTGCAGGCGCGGGGGGATGTAACGGTTTACCGGGCCGCGTCCGCGGTGACGGCCCTTTTGCCTGCCTCTTATCAGGACGGGGTCATTCAGCTGACAGCGGTACGGGCGGCACCCGGTCCGGCTGCCGACATCACCGTTCTGGCGCAGGGCCGGGACCCGGCTGGAACGATGCGCGTGCTGCAGTCGGTTGATATGCAGTTCGAAAGCGGTGAAACGCTGGCGCAGATTGAGCTAGCGCTGCCCTCCGAACTGCGCGCCAGAATCACGCGGTTCGAGATACAGGGCCAACGCTCTGCCGGGGCGATAACCCTGACGGATGACAGCCTGCGTCGACGCGAGGTCGCGTTGATTGCGGGAACGCTCAACCGTGAAGGATTGGAACTGCTGTCGCCGCTGCATTATCTGACACAGGTTCTAAGTCCCACGGCTGATTTCGTGGATGGCGGCCTGCTTGACGTTCTGCCTGCCAACCCGGATGTGATTGTACTGGCAGACGTTGCCACTTTGGCGGAAACCGAAGAGGCCGCATTGGTCGAATGGGTCGAACAGGGCGGGTTGCTTTTGCGTTTTGCCGGACCGCGCATGGCCGCCAGCGATCTGGGCCGCGATGAGGAGGACATCCTTTTGCCCGTTCGCCTGCGCAGCGGCGGGCGCTCAGTCGGTGGAGCGATGAGTTGGGGCGAAGCCAAGGGTCTGGCACCGTTCCCGGACTCCTCTCCGTTTTTTGGCCTGCGGATTCCTGCGGACGTGAATGTAACGACTCAGGTGATGGCGCAGCCGGACCCGGATTTGGCAGATCGGGTCATAGCATCGCTGTCTGATGGAACGCCTTTGGTGACGCGCAAGGCCTTGGGTTTGGGGCAAGTGGTGTTGTTCCACGTCACGGCAGATGCCGAATGGTCGAGCTTGCCCCTGTCGGGCCTGTTTGTTGAGATGCTGGACCGATTGGCGGTCGCTTCGGCTGCAAAGTCGCGACAGCAGGAACAGCTTCAGGGCACCACTTGGGAACCGATCCAGATTCTGGACGGGTTCGGTACTTTGTCCGATGCCGGTAGCCTGCCGGGGGTGGACGGCGCCCAGCTGATCGGCGGCGAAATCGGGCCGGATCTGCGTCCGGGCTTGTACGAAAGCGGCAAGGAAAAACTGGCGCTGAACGTCTTGTCCGAGGACGCCGTGCTCACCCCGGTTGTCTGGCCGGCGGATGTGCCGATCAGAGGGCAAGAGGTCAGCACGGAAACCCCGATTGGGGGTCTGCTGCTCAGCCTCGCACTTGTCCTTTTGACAATCGATGTGCTGGCCTCGCTCGCCTTGTCGGGACGGTTGGGAATGGCACGAACAGCTGCCGTGGTACTGGGTGCTTTGCTGATCGCCCCGGATGCCAGGGCACAGGCACCCGAAGATACCGACTTTGCGCTCAATGCCACTCACGAGCTTGTTTTGGCCCATGTATTGACCGGCAATCGCGAGGTTGACGACATTGCGCTTGCCGGAATGCGGGGGCTGGCGCAGACTCTGTATTTCCGAACGTCGGTTGAACCGGCTGAACCGATCGGTGTCGACCTGGAGCGTGACGAGCTTGCCTTCTTCCCGCTGCTGTATTGGCCGATCACGCCGGATCAACCGCAACCTTCGGTCGAAGCCTATGCCAAACTCAACACATACCTCCGCTCGGGCGGAATGATCCTGTTCGATACCCGCGACGCCGATATTGCCGAGTTTGGGGCTTCCAGCCCCAATGGCCGCAAGCTGCAGCAACTGGCCGCTCCGCTGAACATCCCTTCGTTAGAGCCTGTTCCGAACGATCACGTTCTCACACGAGCCTTTTATCTGTTGCAGGACTTCCCCGGCCGCTATGCGGGTTCAGGCGTCTGGGTGGAATCCGCGCCTTTGGACGCCGAGCAGATCGAGGGCATGCCGTTCCGCAACCTCAACGACAACGTTACGCCGGTTGTGATTGGCGGCAACGATTGGGCCGGAGCATGGGCCGTTGACCGAAACGGACAGGCCTTGTTGCCTGTTGGGCGCGGCTATGCCGGTGAGCGTCAACGCGAGCTTGCGAACCGGTTTGGGGTCAATTTGGTGATGCACGTTCTGACCGGAAACTACAAATCCGATCAGGTCCATGTGCCCGCTCTACTGGACAGGTTGGGGCAATGACAGGAACCGTAATTTTCGATCCGCTCGTCCCCTGGCCTCTGTTGCTGGTGGTGGCCGCAATTGCTGTCAGCGGGGTGATCCTTGCGTTGTGGCGTGGCCTTTCGGGGTGGGCGTTGCGTGGGTTGGCAGCGCTGGTCGTTCTTGCCGCGCTGTCTGGCCCGGTCTATCAGATCGAGGACCGCGCGCCGCTGACCGATATCGTTCTGATGATCGAAGACGAAAGCGCCAGCCAAACCTTGTCGGATCGTGCCGAGCAGACGCTGCAAACCGCCGAAGACCTGGCCGCACGCATCGAGGCGCGCGACAATACCGAATTGCGCAGGATTCGCGTTGGCGACAGCGACGGCGATGAGGGCACACAGGTGATGGCTGCGGTGAACGAGGCATTGGCCGAAGAGCCACGGGCGCGCATAGCCGGAATTTTGGTGATATCGGACGGGTTGGTGCACGACGCCGATCAGGCACCGGATTTACCGGCCCCGATGCATTTGCTGCAAACAGGCCGTGCCGAGGATTGGGATCGCCGACTGATTGTCCGCAACGCCCCAGCCTTTGCCATCATTGGCGAACCGATCACGCTGACGCTGCGTGTCGAAGACAGCGGCGCTGCACCGGCAGGCGCCACCAGCGCCCCGCTCGAAATCTCCGTGGATGGGGCCGAGCCCGAGCGTTTTACGATTCCGATCGGGACGGATGTGGAACTGCCGGTCACGTTGCCGCATGGTGGCCGCAACGTCATTCAGTTCTCGGTCCCGCAGGCCGAAGGCGAGTTGACCGACCGCAACAACACGGCCCTCATTCAGATGAACGGGGTGCGCGACCGCCTGCGCGTGCTTTTGGTTTCAGGTGAACCGCATCCCGGTGGGCGTACTTGGCGTAACCTGCTGAAATCAGACAGCTCTGTCGATCTTGTGCATTTCACCATCCTGCGTCCGCCTGAAAAGCAGGACGGCGTCCCAGTGGATGAGCTTTCGCTGATCGCTTTTCCCACGCGCGAACTGTTTCTCGAAAAGATCAATGATTTCGACCTGATCATCTTTGACCGTTACAAACGGCGTGGCATATTGCCCGCGATCTATCTGGACAACGTCACAAACTACATCAACGACGGGGGTGCGGTGCTGGTCGCGGCCGGTCCGGACTTTGCGACTGCTGACAGTATTTTCCGCTCGCCACTGGCCTCGATGCTGCCGGCGCAGCCAACGGCGCGCGTTATTGAGGAGCGGTTTGTTCCAATGGTGACCGATCTGGGCCACAGGCATCCGGTGACTACCGACCTGGGAGAGGCCGAGGACTGGGGCGCATGGTTGCGGCAGATCGATGTCAAACACCGGACAGGCGAAGTTCTGATGACCGGTCTGGAAGATCGCCCCCTGCTGGTTCTGGATCGCGTAGGCGAAGGCCGTGTGGCTCTGTTGGCCTCGGATCATGCTTGGTTGTGGAGCCGCGGATTCGAAGGCGGTGGCCCCCAACTGGAACTGCTGCGCAGGCTTGCCCATTGGATGATGAAAGAGCCCGAGCTTGAGGAAGAAGCACTGTGGGCCGAGGCCAATGGCCAGTCGATGCGCATTATTCGTCAGACCCTTGGCGAAGAAGTCGGGCCCGTCACTGTGACCCGCCCGAATGGCGAAACGCTCGAGGTGGAACTGCGCGAAGTTTCACCGGGTCGGTTCGAAACCGTTTATGTCGGGCCCGAGATCGGCCTTTACCGATTGCAGGAAGGTGATCATTCGGCGGTTATCGGTCTGGGTCCCGCTGCACCGAAAGAGTTCGAACGGACAATCGCGACGGATGAGGTTCTGGCACCCGTGCTCGCCAGCTTACGCGGGGGCGCAATTCGCGTCGAAGACGGTTTGCCGGCCCTACGTAATGTGCGGGCGGGGCGACCTGCTGCCGGACGCGGGTGGATCGGTCTGACCCCCCGCGATGCCTATGAGACCCGCGACGTCACACAAGCGGGCCTACTGCCGCCGTGGCTTGCCCTGCTTCTGGCTGGCGGGTTCCTGGTGGCCGGGTGGCTGCGCGAAGGGCGACGATAGAGGCTTAAGCACTTTTTCACGATCTGCGCGGATGCTGGGACGAGACGGTCCGAGGATTTTCGCTTTATGAGCCTTGCTGAAAAATTATCCCAGGAAAGGCGCGCCCGCCTTGCGGCAGAGCGGTTGTTGGAACTGAAGCAGGCTGAACTGTCAGCGGCAAACCAGAAACTGGGCCGCCACGCGATTGCCTTGACGCGCCAGATTGATGAAACCCAGGCTGAGGTGGAAACCGTTCGTGGCGAAAACGAAAAGGTCAAATCCGATCTGACGGTCGCACATGCCAAGATCGAGGTCGCCGAACGCCGTCTTTGGCATTCGATCCAGACGATACAGGACGGATTTGCCTTTTTTGATGGCGACGGTTACCTGATCAGCGCAAACAAGGCTTATCTCAGCGTGTTTGAGGGGTTGGACGAGGTCGCCCCGGGTATATCGTACGACCGTATTCTCGATCTTCTGACCCAGGAAGGCATTGTCGACATCGGCGAAGACTCCGCTGCTGACTGGCAAGCCAATATGCGGCGTCGGTGGGCGTGTTCCAACCCCGAACCGATCGTGATCCAACTGTGGAATGGTCACTATATCCGCCTTATCGACCAGCGCGGCTCGGACGGGGATGTGGTCAGCCTGGCACTGAACATAACGTCGTCCGTCCGGCACGAGGCCGAGTTGCACGCTGCGCGCGAGCGTGCCGAGGCGGCCAATCGTGCCAAATCCGCCTTTCTGGCGAACATGAGCCACGAAATCCGCACTCCGATGAACGGCATTGTCGGCATGACAGAATTGCTGACGGAAACTCCGTTATGTGATGAGCAACGGCTTTACGTAAATACCATCCGCAACTCGGGCGAGGCACTTCTTGTCATCATCAACGACGTCTTGGACTATTCCAAGATCGAGGCGGACAAGCTTGCGCTGCATCCTGAACAATTCGATTTGGAGCGGTGTATCCTTGAAGTCTCGATGCTGCTGCAGCCCAGCGTTCGCGACAAAGGACTGACGCTGCTGGTGGATTACGACCTGTTCCTGCCGACCCTGTTTGTGGGCGATCCGGGCCGTATTCGACAGATTCTGACCAACCTTGTTGGCAACGCAGTCAAATTTACCTCGGACGGGCATGTGCTGGTCCGGGTTACCGGGGTTCCCAATTCAGATGCGCAAAGCTGTGACATTCACGTCGCCATCGAAGACAGCGGGATTGGGATCGAAACTGACAAAATCTCGCATATCTTCGGCGAGTTCAATCAGGTCGAAGACGAGCGCAACCGGCAATTCGAGGGGACTGGGCTCGGGCTGGCAATCACCAAGCGGCTGATCACAATGATGGGCGGAACGGTCTGGGTGGAAAGCGAGCCGGGCAAAGGGTCGTGTTTCGGCTTCCGTATCACGCTGCCGACGGCGGAAGGGCCACAGCCTGCACCGCCGAATCTGGCCGACCAGTTGCAAAATGTTGTCGTGGTCGAAGACCTTGAAGTGAACCGGGCGATATTGACCAAGCAACTGGGGCGCCTGGGGTCGCAGGTTACCGTATGTGAATCCGGTGGTGCCGCACTTGGGGCCATCAACGATACCGTTGACCTTGTGATTTGCGATCAGGACTTGCCGGATATGGAAGCGTTGGAATTGGCCAAGACCCTGCGGGGACAGGGTTGGGATGATCTGCCAATCGTCGTGATGTCCGCCAATCCCGCCATCATTCACGCCGACCCCACGCACAACCTGATTGACGGTGTGTTGCAGAAACCTATCCCCAGGTCCGAGCTGTACGCCCGGCTTCTGGACCTTGGTGTGCCGCGTGCGGCAAGCCCCGAACCGACGCGACATCCGGAAGTCAAAAAGCCAGCTGGCAAAAACCAGAGACAAATGCGGGTATTGGCGGCGGAGGACAACCGGACCAATCAATTGATCTTTCGAAAGATGACCAAGGACCTGAACATCGAACTGCGGTTTGCCGCCAACGGGCTGGAGGCGGTCGAAGCCTATTTGGACTTCAACCCGGATCTGATCTTCATGGACATCTCGATGCCGCAGATGGACGGAAAACAAGCCACAGCGGAGATCCGAAGACGCGAAATCGGCACCGCCAAAAGCGTGCCCATCGTTGCCCTAACGGCGCATGCAATGGCCGGAGACGATCAGGGCATCCTGGCCGCTGGTCTGGATCATTATCTGACAAAACCGCTGCACAAGAAACTGATCCACCAAATGATCATGGATCACCATCCTGAAGATACAGCTGCATTGACGGATGACTCTCCATCGGCTGATTGACGCCTTGGGCGGTTCAAATCGACAAGCATGGGGGCTATTCTGGCCCCATGCCACATCCAAAGAATTTTCGCGTCCGCGCACTTGGCGAAATTGCCATTCGCTGCTCAGACATGAGCGCAATGGTTGCCTTCTACGAAGATGTAATTGGTTTGGAGCGTCTCAGTGGTGATCACAACAGCGCCATCACGTTCTTTCGGATTGCCGCAGGATTTGATGGGCATACGCAGGTTCTTGCGCTTTTTCATCACAAAGCGGCGCCTCGTCCGGGCCTGCACCCAACCGGAGACGATAGACCGGTAACCGGAGGCAACTCGTCGTTGCATCATATTGCCCTGTCGCTGCCTTTTGATGAACAGGCAGCCGTAATGAGTTGGTATGACCAGATCGGCCAATCCTACCGCGTCGAAACCTTCGATTGGATTGGCTGGCGCGGAATTTTCACCGAAGACCCCGAGGGTAACACAGTTGAACTGGTTGCCTATGACAGGTCGATGTTAAGTCAGGCTTGATAAGGGCGCACGAAGACGGGTTTGTCTTCGCCCGAAAGCTCCGGTCGGTATTCATATCCGCCGCTGTCGAACTCCAGCAGTGCCTGCGGGTCCGTCAACCGATGCTGAATGATGTACCGCGCCATCGCCCCGCGCGCCTTTTTGGCGAAAAAGCTGACGATCTTGGAGGCTCCGGCCTTGTCTTCCATAAAGACGGGCGTGATCACTTTCAGCTTAAGTGCTTTAAGATCAACCGCCCCAAAGTACTCCTGACTGGCGCAATTGACCAAGGTATCGCTTCCGACCGCGTCGGCTTGCGCGTTCAGGGCCTTGCCGAGTTGGTCGCGCCAGTATTCATAAAGGTTTTTGCCGCGGCGGGTCTTCAATTTGCTTCCCATCTCAAGCCGGTAAGGCTGAATTCCATCCAACGGTCGCAATACGCCATAAAGCCCGGACAGGATGCGCAGATGATCCTGCGCCCAGTCCATCTCATCCGCATCCAGCGATGCCGCTTCAAGACCCTGATAAGTGTCGCCGGCAAAGGCCAGAGCTGCCGGGCGTGTTGCCTCTGCTGCGGGCGCTTCAGCAAAGGTGCGATACCTGTCCCGATTCAGCCGGGCCAGATCGTCGCTCAGGTCCATCAGCTTTTTGAGGTCGCCAAGCGTCAGGTTGCGCGCGGTTTTGGACAGGCGGATGGCGTCATCCTGGAAATCCGGTTGCGTGACGTCCACGTCCCGCCCCGCCCAGTCCAGCCGCTTGGCCGGGGAAATCACTACCAGCATATCTGCCCTCGTTCCTTGCCTTCACCGGGGTATCTAGCCCGCTTGCCGCAACACGTCCAGAAAGGCTTCGCCGAACCTTTCGTGCCGGCGATCCCCCAAGACCTGTTCCAATCCGCGCGGGTTGTCAGGGCGCAGCTTCGCGACCTTGGCAAGCTGCGAGGCCGAGCAGGTCAGCGGTTTGTCGGTACCGTCCGGGCCACGGGCCAGGTCGTTCTGAACAGCCAATAGTTGGTCGTAAATATCGCCTTGGTCACGACCCGCCAGTTTGCGACGAACCGGATGTACTGCGGCAACCTCTCCGGCGATCACCTTTAAGAACGTATCGCCATACCGTTCCAGCTTTTTTGCGCCCACCCCACCAATACGCGCCATGTCGTCCAAGGACATTGGGCGCTTTTCGGCCATTTCGATCAGAGTGCGATCCGGGAAAATGACATATGCTGGGACTCGAGCGGACTCGGCCAGAGCGCGGCGTTTGGACTTGAGTGCGGACAGCAGAGGCGCGTCTTCTTCGGCCACCATTGCTTTGACAGCGGGGCGGCGGGTGGCTTTACGGATCGTATCCTTGCGCAGACTGATCTGCGCCTCGCCCTTCAGGATCGGTTTGGCGGTTTCGGTCATGCGCAACGCACCGTGGCGCTCTGGGTCGGGACGGATCAGGTCGTGCCCCATCATCTGACGAAAAATCGCCTGCCATTGCGGGCGTGACCAGTCTGTGCCGATACCCCAGGTTGACAGGCTTTCATGGCGCCGGGCGCGGGTCTTGTCCGTTTCATTGCCCAGCAGAATATCGATCAAATGCCCCGAACCAAACCATTCCTCGGTGCGCAGGATCGCGGACAGGGCCATGCGGACGGGGGTGGTGCCATCGAATACCTCGGGCGGGCTATCGCACAGATCGCATTTGCCGCAGGGGGCGGCTTGTTCTCCGAAGTAGCCCAATAAGGTCTGACGACGGCATGACAGCGCTTCGGCCAACCCCAGCAGAGCGTTCAGCCGTGCATGGTCGGCCATGCGCCGTTCTGGTGGGGCGAGCCCCTCGTCGATTTGTGAGCGGCGCAAGCGAATATCGTCGGGGCCGAACAGGGTCAGCGTCTCGGCCGGTCCTCCATCGCGCCCGGCGCGTCCGATTTCCTGATAATAGGCCTCGATGGATTTCGGCAGATCGGCATGCGCAACCCAACGGATATCCGGCTTGTCGATGCCCATGCCGAAAGCAACGGTTGCGACGACGATCAGCCCATCCCCGCGCGCAAAACGGGTTTCGACGATTCGGCGATCTTCGGCCTCCATCCCGCCGTGGTAATAGCAGGCGGCATGACCTTCGTCGCGCAGTGCCTGCGCGAGTGCTTCGGTTTTATTGCGGGTTCCGCAGTAGACGATACCGGGCTGACCTTTGCGCGCAGCAGCAAAGTCGAGGATTTGTTTGCGCGGCCCGTCCTTGGCGGCAAACGCCAGATGGATGTTGGGGCGGTCGAACCCACGCAAAAACCTGAAAGGTTCGGTGCCGTCGAACAGTTTCTGGACGATCTCGTCCTGTGTTTCGGCGTCAGCTGTCGCGGTAAAGGCGGCAAGCGGAACCTTCAGCGCGCGCCTCAGCTCTCCGATCCGCAGATAGTCTGGGCGAAAATCGTGGCCCCACTGGCTGACGCAATGGGCTTCGTCCACCGCAATCAGGTTGACATTGATCCGTCGCAGCATGCCCAGTGCTGATCCGGCTGCGAGCCGTTCCGGCGCCATGTAGAGCAGTTTCAGCCTTCCGGCTTCCAACGCGTCCCAGACCGCATCGTTTTCTTCAGGTGTGTTGCCCGATGTCAGTGCACCGGCCTCTACGCCGGCTTCCTGCAGACCGCGCACCTGATCGCGCATCAGGGCGATAAGCGGCGAAATCACCACGGTAACGCCGTCTCGTAACAATGCAGGGAGTTGATAGCACAGGGATTTTCCGCCACCTGTGGGCATGATCGCCAACACGTTTTCGCCGGCGGTCACGGCGTCGACAATCTCTTCCTGCCCGGGGCGGAAATCGTCGAATCCAAAGACATCTCGCAACAAGGGTGCGGCGTCGAACATGTGCGGGTTGGCCCTGTTTTAAGTTTTATCTGCTCTTAAGACAGGACAATCACACACTAAGATTCAGTGAACAAGAGGTCAGACGAAATAGACCGCGTTGTTGATCAGGATAATCCGCAGCGCATAGACGGCGACCAGCACGACCAAAGGTGTCAGGTCCAGCCCGCCCATATTGGGAAGAACACGTCGGATGGGTCCATAAATCGGCTCTAGGATACGGTTCAGACCATACCAGATCTGCGCCACAAGTTGCTGTTGCAGGTTAAGCACCTGAAAGTTGATCAGCCAGCTCATGATCACATGGGCGAGGATGATGAACCAGACAATGTCCAGGATCAGCAATAGGATTTGGATCAGCGACAGCATGGGCACTCCGTTCGTCAATTGCCAGAGACCTAAGCGCCCCGGCGGCAAAGAGCAAGTGTGCGCCAACTGAACACTTGCGCTATGCGCCAAAGGTCCGTCTTATGAAAGCAACGAAAACAAGGGCAGTCATGGCAGAGATTTCCAAGCGAAAGCGGATCTGGGGTTGGTGGTTTTTTGACTGGGCCAGTCAGCCGTACCACACGCTGCTCGTCACCTTTATTTTCGGACCGTACTTTGCCGGCGTTGCAGCCGAGTATTTCGCGGGCACCGGGCTTGATGCTCAGGCAGCTGATGCGCAGGCGCAAAGTCTTTGGGCCAGATGCCTTGCCATCACGGGATTGATCATCGCATTCGGTGCGCCGCTAATGGGGGCCTTCGCAGATGTGACCGGACGCAGGTTGCCCTGGATCTTCTGCTTTTCGCTGATGTACGCGGTTGGATCCGCCGCGCTGTGGTACACGTTTCCGGACGGGTCGAACATGTGGCTTATGCTGTCGGCTTTTGGTCTTGGGTTTGTTGGCGCGGAATATGCGCTGATCTTCATCAACTCCCAACTGCCCGAACTGGGGGACGAAAGCGAGGTCGGAGAGATATCGGGCTCGGGCTTTGCATTCGGTTATCTGGGGGGCCTCATCTCTTTGGCAATCGTTCTGACGATGTTTGTCGAGCAGCCGAACGGCAAAACCCTGATCGGGATCGACCCGGTGTTTGGACTTGACGCCGCCGAAAGCGAAGGGACCCGGTTTGTGGGGCCGTTCTCGGCCGCTTGGTTCATTTTGTTCATGGTGCCCTATTTTATGTGGGTCCGCGATGGCGAGCGAACCGGCAAGCATGGCAGCATGGGGCAGGCGCTGCGTCTGCTTGGCAGCACGATTGCCGATCTTCGCCACCGGGGCAGTCTGGCAGCCTACCTCGGGTCTTCAATGTTCTATCGGGACGCATTGAACGGGCTCTACAGTTTTGGTGGCGTTTACGCGCGATTGGTCCTGGATTGGGATCTGATCAAGATTGGGGTGTTTGGGATTGTCAGCGTTCTGGCCTCGGCGCTGTTTGCATGGATCGGGGGAAAACTGGACCGGAAATACGGCCCTAAACCGGTTATTCTGGTGGCCATCTGGGTGCTGATCCTGGTTTGTGCAACTGTCGTTTCGATGGATCGGACGCAGATTATGGGGATCGCGCTGCCCGAGGGATCGCAACTGCCCGATTTCGTGTTTTTTGGATGTGGGATACTGATCGGCGGAATGGGCGGTATTTTGCAGTCTGCCAGCCGCTCACTTATGGTGCGACACACCGATCCAAAGGCACCGGTGGAAAGTTTTGGCCTGTACGGACTGTCCGGGCGGGCCACGGCGTTTGTTGCGCCAATTTTGATCGACATCGCTACCGTCGCGACCGGCAACGCGCGTCTGGGGGTGTCACCGATCATTCTGTTGTTTATTCTGGGCCTAGTCCTGATGCGCTGGGTTAAACCGGAAGGGGATCAGAGCAAATGAATTTATTACGTTTTTTAGGAATACTCGTCGCGGTGACATGGGCAGGAACGGCGGGTGCACAGCCTTTGGCCAAGCAATTGTTCGGGGCGCAGAAGGTCAGTTCACAACAAAAACCGGCGGCATTCGGCAGCTATTCGCGCGGTTGCGCCGCAGGTTCGGTCCAGCTTCCGGAAACGGGGCCAACATGGCAGGCGATGCGTTTGTCGCGCAATCGCAATTGGGGGCATCCCGTCGCGATCGATTATGTTCAGGACCTAAGCCGGTTTGCGGCCAAGCAGCCGGGCTGGAATGGTCTGTATGTCGGGGACATCAGCCAACCGCGGGGTGGTCCGATGACGTCCGGGCATCGTTCGCATCAATTGGGGCTTGATATAGACATCTGGATGCTGCCCGGCAGCGACATGCGCCTGAGCCGGAAAGCCCGCGAGAACATTTCGTCTATTTCCCTGCGCCGCGCCAACGGGGCCTTTGTGAACAGCAACTGGACCAAACAGCACCATGCGGTGCTGCGGGCCGCCGCAAAAGACAAACGCGTTGCGCGGATATTTGTCTTCCCCGGTGCCAAGGTTCAGATGTGCAATGACGAAAAGGGCAACCGGGCCTATTTGCGCAAGATCAGACCCTGGTGGGGGCATCACTATCATTTCCATGTGCGGCTGAGCTGCCCTCGGGGGTCCAGAGGCTGCGTTAATCAGGATCCACCACCAAAAGGGGATGGATGTGAAGACGCGCAGAAATGGGTGAACAATATCCTGAACCCGCCGCCACCCGATCCGAACGCGCCAGCGCCCAAAAAGCGCGGTGAATACCGGCTTGCAGACCTACCCCAACAATGCGTCGCCGTTTTGCAATCCAACTGAGTCTGGCGGTTGTGCTGGCGTTTCCTGTCGGCGCGGTCGAAAGCAAGCAGGCTGTCTTCTTGGGCAGTTACGCGTGGCGAGAGAGTGCCGGTTGGTTTGGCGGGTTTTCGGCAATCCATATGTCTGCAGACGGTGGACAGATGATTGCGGTGAGCGACCGGTCGAACGTCGTGACAGCACGGATCGAACGCCGTGGCGACCAGATTGCGGACATCGCAGTTCAAAGCCGATCACCTCTGCTATCCAGCCGGGGCCACAAGCTTTCGGGGCGCGCCGGAGACTCAGAAGGCATCGCCGTGACCGCGGACGGAGGTTTCTTCCTCTCGTTCGAAGGGGTGCATCGGGTCGCGTACTATGCCTCTCCGAAATCGCCTGCGTGGGTATTGCCGAGGCCCAAAGCGTTTCAGAAGCTGGAGCGCAACGGGTCATTCGAAGCGTTGGCGATGGATGATCGCGGTCGCCTGTATACCCTGACTGAAAAAAGCCGCACTGCCGCGGGCGACATCCCCGTCTATCGCTGGGATGGCGGTGGTTGGTCTACGCCTTTCGTTTTGCAGCAGCGCGGGAGTTTTCTGCCCGTCGCTGCCGATTTCGGGCCGGATGGGCGCTTTTATGTTCTGGAGCGCAGCGTGTCGATGTTTGGATTTCGATCGCGCCTCCGCCGGTGGCAATTGGGTCAGGCGGGACCAAGCGCGGAAGAGACGTTGCTTGAGACTGCGTCTGGAACGCACGACAATCTGGAAGGGGTGTCGGTTTGGCGTGACACCCAAGGGCAGCTGCGTGCCACGATGGTCTCGGACGACAACTTTCTGGCGCTGCAAAAGACCGAGTTGGTCGAATACCTTTTGCCCGACTGACTTGCCAAAGACGATTCGAGCCGCTAGAAGCGCGGCCTGCCTTGGGACACTCCCTTGGCCAAGTCGCCGCTACCTTGTCAAAACGGGCATCTGAAAATGCAACGCTCATATATTCCCGGCATTATTGCCATGGCCGCCATCGTTGTGGCGTCCAACATCCTTGTGCAGTTCCTGATCTTTGACGGACTTCTGACCTGGGGTGCCTTCACCTATCCGCTGGCCTTTCTGGTCACAGACATCATGAATCGGGTTTACGGCGTTGCCACGGCCCGCAAGGTTGTGTTTGCCGGTTTCATCACCGGCATCATCTGTTCGCTGATCGGCAGCCAGATCATGCTGCAAGGCAACGGTTTCACCTATGCCGCCGTACCCCTGCGGATCGCGGTCGCATCCGGAACAGCCTTCCTGATCGCACAATTGACCGACGTGACCGTGTTCAACTCGTTGCGTGGTGGTCGCTGGTGGCGCGCACCGCTGGTGTCTACGCTGGTCGGATCGGCACTGGACACTGCAATCTTCTTTACGCTGGCCTTTTCCGCATCGGTCACTTTCTTTGGCACCAATGCCGATGCAGCGATCAACTGGGCGTGGGAGCCTGTGCCCTTTATGCTGACGGGCCCGATGGCGCCGCTTTGGGTGACCCTGGCTTTTGCCGATTGGTTGGTGAAGCTGTCTTTGGCGCTGATCGCCTTGATTCCATTCAAAGTGATCGTGGCCCGACTGACGGCGCAGCCCGCGTAAAAAAGTGCTTTGAGATTGGCACAACTTGTGCCACGCTCACTCTTAACCGCAACAGATAGAAAAGGAGGTGATCCAGTGTCAAGAAAGAGATTGGAGAGAGGTGTCGGAACAACCGGGGGGATCGCCTGTTAGGGCAGCCCTTGGCGGAGCGTGCGCTCCGGCTGGTCGAATGATCTAACCGACCCGACCTCCTGAACTTTCGAAGGGCCGTCCCACCGGGGCGGCCCTTTCTGTTTTTACGTGGCGCTTGTAAGGTTCGGCACATGTTGCGCATCACCGACGATATCACCCTGCAAGATTGGGAGCTGACGGAAAGCTTTGTGCGTTCGTCAGGCCCTGGCGGGCAAAAAGTGAACAAGGTTTCGACCGCCGTTGAGCTGCGGTTCGAAGCCGCGCGTTCACCTTCGCTGCCCGACCCAGTGAAAAGCCGGTTGAAACGTCTGGCCGGACGCCGATGGACCAAAGATGGCGCAATCATCATCCAGTGCGAGGAAACCCGGTCGCAGGCGCGAAACCGCGAGATTGCCCGCGCGCGCCTGGCAGAATTGATTACCCGCGCTTTGGTCAAACCCAAACGGCGGATCGCAACGAAACCCACCTATGGGTCGGTCAAGCGCCGTCTGGCTGCAAAAAAGGCGCGTTCAGACGTGAAGGCGCTGCGCGGCAAGGTTTCAGAAGATTGATCTGGACGTTTCATTGCGCCTTGCTAGTCTGGCGGCGGGAGGAAGTTTAAGGTCATGAGGTTAGAGGGAAAAACGGCTATCGTCACTGGCGGCGCGTCCGGCTTTGGCGCCGGTATCGTGCAAAAATTCCTGTCCGAGGGCGCACGTGTGATGATCGCCGATGTCAACGGGGATGCAGCCGAAGTTCTGGCGAAACAGCTTGGCCCGAACGCGATTGCCCAGTTGGTGGACGTGGCAAATGCACAGTCGGTGCAAGCCATGGCCGACGTCGTGACGGAACGGTTCGGGCGGTTGGACATTCTGGTCAACAATGCGGGCATCACCCATCTGCCAGCGCCATTGGAAGAGGTCAGCGAAACGGATTTCGACCGTGTTTTTAACGTGAATATGAAGTCGGTTTATCTGACGGCCCGCGCACTTGTTCCCGCAATGAAGGCGCGGGGAACGGGTGCCATTCTGAATGTGGCCTCTACGGCCGGCCTGTCTCCGCGTCCCAATCTGAACTGGTACAACGCCTCCAAGGGTTGGATGATCACGGCAACAAAAACCATGGCCGTGGAACTGGCCCCGTCCGGGGTACGGGTCAACGCGATCTGTCCGGTTGCGGGCGAGACACCCCTGTTGAAGTCCTTCATGGGCGAAGACACACCGGAAATGCGATCCAAATTCCTGTCGACGATCCCTCTGGGCCGCTTTTCGACGCCCGAGGATATGGCAAACGCCGCCTGCTTTCTTTGTTCGGACGAAGCCAGCATGATCACGGGCGCCGCGCTTGAGGTCGACGGCGGCCGCTGCATCTGAGGAGTATATCGTGACCCCCGGACCTCAGAACCTGATCACCGATGTTCCCGGTATCAAAGTGGGCAATGCGCAGGATGAGACACTGAAGTCTGGCACAACTGTGCTGACGGCGGATGACCCCTTTGCGGCGTCCGTCCATGTTATGGGGGGCGCTCCGGGAACACGGGAAACGGACCTTCTTGCGCCGAACAAGTCTGTTGATCGCGTCGATGCCATTGTTTTGTCCGGCGGGTCCGCTTTTGGTTTGGACGCCTGCTCTGGCGTGGTGGATGCCTTGCAGGAGCAAGGGCGCGGCTTTGCTGTCGGGCCGATTACGGTCCCGATTGTGCCGGGCGCCATCCTGTTCGATCTGTTGAACGGTGGACAAAAGAACTGGACCGATAATCCCTATCGCGGGTTAGGGCGCGCGGCTTTTCTGGCCGCTTCCGAGTCGTTTGATTTGGGAACGGCGGGGGCCGGAACCGGCGCATTGGCGGCGATGCAGAAGGGTGGTCTTGGATCGGCATCGATGCGATTGGACAATGGCATTACGGTCGGGGCGCTTGTAGCGGCCAACCCGCTTGGCAGCGTGACGACACCCGGTGATCGGCATTTCTGGGCCGCATCGTTCGAATTAGGGTCTGAATTTGGCGGGCTTGGGCCGGATCCGGCGACGGGGTTGGGGTCTTTTCCGGTCAGCCTTAAGGCGCGGGCTATGCGACCGGCCACGGCCGACACCACCAACACAACTATCGCCGTCGTGGCCACGGATGCTGACCTGACCAAACCGCAATGCGAGCGACTTGCCATCGCGGCACATGACGGTATTGCCCGAGCAGTCGTGCCCGCGCACACACCCGGCGATGGTGATCTGGTTTTTGGCGTCAGCACCGGTGCGCGATCAATAGCGTCCGATCCCGCAGCGATGGCCGAAATTGGTCATGCTGCATCGCTGTGTCTGAGCCGTGCGATTGCGCGTGCGGTGTATTTGGCAACTCCAGCCGAGGGCGATCTGCTGCCTTGTTGGTCTGAATTGCACGCAAAATCGACCTGATACCAAGGCGATTTCCGTTTTTCGAAATGCCGCGCGTCAATCTGCCAATTGACTTCCCAGGGTCGTGGGCTTCAGTTTTACTCAGCCAAGTCTCAACGGAGTTTCAGCAATGACTCGAATACTCGCCGCCGCAATTGTTGGTCTGCTCGCCGTCCCCGCCTTCGCCGAAGGGGATGCCGACGCCGGTAAAAAGGCGTTCAACAAATGCAAATCCTGCCACATGATTGCCGATCCCGCGGGCGAGGTGATTGTGAAAGGCGGTAAAACCGGGCCAAACCTTTACGGCATCTCGGGCCGCACCGCAGGTACCGTCGAAGACTTCCGGTATGGCGACAGTATCGTCGAGGCCGGTGCAAACGGGCTGGTCTGGGATGAAGAGACCTTTGTGGCCTATACGCAAGACCCCAAGGCGTTCCTGAAAGACTATCTTGATCAGACTTCGGCCAAATCCAAGATGACGTTCAAGCTGAAAAAAGGAGCCGAGGACGTCTATGCCTATATCGTGAGCGTTTCAGGCGAATGACGTCAGGCAACAAGGCTTAAAGCAGCACTGTCAAAGGCCGCAGCCCCTGCGGCCTTTCGTGCGCTTGATTGATGCGCCGATCAGCGCCACTTTGACGACAGCGGTTGCAAAGCTGCAAGACGCAGTCAACCCGCCAAGCCGATCAGGCCAGAGCCAGTTCATGAAGACCGCCGCGAAAAAGATCGGCAGCAGGAGAAGACGGATGGGAATCATGATCCCGGCATGGGTAGACGGGGCGCTTACCCCGGTCGACAAGCTGGAGGCGCATGAAAAAGGTCTGAAGCACAAGGCCGTCTCGGTGTTTGTGGTGCGCGGCACCGAAATTCTGTTGCAACGTCGCGCGCTGGGCAAATACCACACGCCCGGTTTGTGGGCGAACACCTGCTGCACGCACCCGGATTGGAACGAAAGCGCATCGGTTTGCGCGGTGAGGCGGTTGAACGAAGAGCTTGGGATTACCGGGCTTTATCCGGAATACCGACACAGGTTGGAGTACCTCGCCGATGTTGGCAACGGTATGGTCGAGAACGAAGTTGTCGACGTGTTTCTGGCCCATGTACGCAAACCGCTGGAAATAGACCCTAATCCTGACGAAGTCATGGATACCCGGTGGATGGACTACCATGATCTGTTGGCCGAAGTGAAACGGCACCCGGATCGGTATACCCCTTGGCTAAAGATCTATCTGAGCAATCACGCGGACACGATTTTCGGCCCGGACCTGATAATCTCGGCCAAATCCTGACACGTCTGCTTGCAAGGGCTGCCCAAGCCGCCTAAATCAACGCGTCATGGCCAAGCAAAAGACAGACCCGAATTACAAAGTGATCGCCGAAAATCGGCGCGCGCGCTTCGATTACGCGATCGAGGACGATCTGGAATGCGGCATCATGTTGCAAGGGTCCGAGGTCAAATCCCTGCGTGCCGGCGGATCGAACATCGCCGAAAGCTATGCATCGGTTGATGACGGAGAACTGTGGCTGATCAACAGTTACATCGCACCTTACGAGCAGGCCAAGGTCTTCAAGCACGAGGAACGCCGCCGCCGCAAACTTTTGGTTTCGCGCAAGGAACTGTCAAATTTGTGGAACGCAACACAGCGCAAAGGTATGACGCTGGTGCCGCTGGTTTTGTACTTCAACCACAAGGGCATGGCCAAAATCAAAATCGGTATCGCCAAGGGCAAGAAAACCCATGACAAGCGCGAGGCGCAGGCCAAACGTGACTGGTCACGCCAGAAGCAGCGGCTGATGAAGGATCACAGCTGACCCGATATCAGAAAGCCATGGCCGCGGACACGGCGCGCTGCCAGCGCGCATAGGCCGAGTCACGTTTGTCTTCGGACAAGTCCGGCTCAAACCGCCGGTCCAACGCCCAGGTTTCCGAGAAACCCTGCTGATCCGGATAGACCCCAGCCCGCATTCCGGCCAGCCAGGCCGCGCCCAGCGCGGTTGTCTCTTGCATGACCGGACGATCAACAGGCGCGCCAAGGATGTTCGACAGGCCTTGCATCGTCCAGTCCGACGCGCTCATGCCACCATCGACACGCAGCGTCACATCGTCCGCCGCGCTGCCCCAGTCGCCCTGCATGGCATGCCACAGGTCCCGCGTCTGAAAGGCAATGCTTTCCAGCGTGGCGCGGGCGATTTCCGCCCGACCGGAATTGCGGGTCAGGCCGAATAGGGCACCGCGACAGTCAGGTTTCCAATAGGGTGCCCCAAGCCCGGTGAATGCCGGAACCAGAACAACGTTCTGAGTGGGGTCCGCCTTTTCCGCCAGCCCGCCGCTTTCCGGCGCGGTTTCGATGATTTGCAGCGCATCACGCAGCCATTGCACCGCCGCACCGGCTATGAAAATCGATCCCTCCAGTGCGTAGGTGCGCTGTCCGTCCAGTTGATACGCAATTGTTGTCAGAAGACGGTTTTTCGATTCGACCGGTTGTGGCCCAGTGTTCAACAGCGCAAAGCACCCGGTTCCGTAGGTAGATTTCAACATCCCGGGGCTAAAGCATGCCTGGCCAATCGTTGCGGCCTGCTGATCGCCAGCCACGCCCAAAATCGGAATCTGGCCACCCAGAAGCCTTGTCTGCCCAAAATCGGACGCGCAGTCGCGAACCTCGGGCAGCATGACCGTCGGTACATCCAGCAGGTCACAGATATCGGTACTCCAAGCCCCCTTGTGGATGTCGAACAGCAGGGTCCGCGCGGCGTTGGTTGCGTCCGTGGCGTGAACCTTGCCCTCTGTCAGTCGCCAGATCAGGAAACAGTCGATTGTGCCGAACAAAAGCTCGCCCGCCTTGGCGCGGTCGCGTGCGCCGGGCACGGTATCCAGCAGCCACTTGACCTTGGTGCCCGAGAAATAAGGGTCCAGCAGCAAGCCGGTCTGGGCGGTCACGTCGTCTTCGCACCCTTCCTTGCGGAACCTCTCGCATATCTCGGCGGTTCGGCGGTCCTGCCACACGATTGCGTTGTGGATCGGTTCACCGGTGGCGCGATCCCAAACCACGGTTGTTTCACGTTGATTGGTGATGCCGATGCCCGCGATCTGTTCAGCGGCTATTCCGGTTGTCTCCATGACCTCGCGGCAAACTGTCAGAACGCTGTCCCAAATATCCTCGGGGTCATGTTCGACCCAGCCTTCCTGCGGAAAATGCTGGGTGAACTCGTGTTGTGCCGTGCCGACGCGTTGCATGCTGGCGTCAAACATAATTGCACGCGACGACGTTGTGCCTTGATCGATGGCCAGAATATAGGTCATGCCTGCCCTCTCCCCCGTGGTGTTTTGTGGGACTTTAGCGCAAACAGTTGCGGGCGTTCCAGTGCGGAAATCAGGCGGGTGCAACAGCGATGTTGTCGATCAACCGAACCCCGTCCAGCCATGCAGCGGCACACAGGCGCGCCGGTTGCGTCGCATGTGTCAAAAGCGACAATGTCTCGGCACAGCGCAGTTCGATGTATTCAACCTCGCTGAATCCGGCTTCAAACAGGTCGGACTTGGCCTGTTGCACCATGGGTTCAACAGCGCCGCCCGTGGCCAATCCCTTGGCGATGTTCTGCATCGCCCGGTTCAATTCTGCCGCGGTTTCCATACCACCCGAGGACAGCAATAGATTGCGCGAAGACATGGCAAGGCCCGAAGGTTCGCGCACCGTCTCGCATCCGATGACGTCGATTGGGATGTTCAAATCACGAGCCATTCGACGTACGACGAGAAGCTGTTGATAGTCTTTTTCCCCGAAATAGGCTCTGTCGGCCTGCGTCTGCAGGAACAGCTTGGCCACCACCGTTGCCACGCCATCAAAATGGCCGGGACGGCCCGGACCTTCCATCACGTCCGTCAAATCGGCGACCGAGACGGTGGTCGAAAACCCTTCGGGATAAATCTCGTCGGGTTCGGGCACGTACACTACGTCGACGGCGTAAGCGGCCAGCTTTTGGGCATCCTCGTTTTCGGTTCGGGGGTATTTGGCCAGGTCGTCGGGGTTGTTGAATTGCTTTGGGTTCACAAAGATCGTCACAATTACCCGGTCGCATCCTGCTTTGGCCGCTTCGACCAGCGACAGATGACCCTGATGCAACGCACCCATCGTCGGAACCACCCCGATGGTTTCACCGCGGCGGTGCCAGTCCCGCGTCAGGGTGCGCAGATCGGTCAGGCGGCGCAGGATCTGCGGTTTCATGTCTTGGGTTCCTTGGCCGGAGCCTGATCTGCAAATACATGCTCGTCCGCAGGGAATGTGCGGGCACGCACCTCTGCGGCGTATTGGGCAATTGCGGCTTCGGCCTGGGGGCCAAGTTCGGCATACCGTTTGACGAACTTTGGTTTGAAAGCCGTGAAAAAGCCCACCATGTCGTCGACCACCAAGATCTGTCCGTCGCACCCGGCGGACGCACCAATGCCGATAGTCGGGATTGATACCTCGTCCGTGATCCGGTCGGCCAGACCTTGGGGAACCTTTTCCAGCACCACGGAAAAAGCCCCGGCATCGGCCACCGCATGAGCATCGGCCAAGACGGCAGCGGCTTGGTCATTCCGGCCCTGAACCTTATAGCCGCCCAAGGTGTTGATCGATTGCGGTGTCAGCCCGATATGGGCCATGACCGGGATGCCACGCTGAACCAGGAAGCGAATGGTCTCCGCCATTTCCACCCCACCTTCGAGTTTGACAGCCCCGGCACCGGTCTCCGCCATCAGGCGGGCCGCGTTGCGAAACGCCTCGGACGGTTCGTGTTCATAGCTGGCAAAAGGCATGTCGATGACCATCATCGCCTTTTCAAGCCCGCGCGCCACGGCCTGCCCATGCAGGATCATCATCTCCATCGTGACGCCAAGCGTCGATTCCAGCCCATGCAGAACCATTCCGACGCTGTCGCCCACCAACACAAAGTCGCAATGCCCATCCATCAACCGCGCCATGGGCGTGGTGTACGCGGTCAGACTGACCAGAGGTTGGCCCCCTTTTCGCGCGCGGATATCCTGTGCGTTCGGGGCCTTTTTGCGGGCTGTTGCGCTCATGGCTCGCTCCTCCGAGGTTCATGTTGCAGCGCGGCATAACAGATGGGTCGGGTCCATAGAAACCCCGGTTGCGCCAACATTTCCTTGATTGACCCAAGGTTTAAAGGGACATTACCAGCTGAACCACCAGCGAACCACGCGTCGAGAAAACCCAAAGGGAGAGATTTCAATGACCCAGCACCTGTTTCGGCCCTTTGTGACCGCAGTGGTCTTCGGGGCAAGTATGCTTGCATCTCAGGCGGCGGCGAAATCGGACATCACCATTGCGATGCAACTTGAGCCGCCGCATCTGGATCCGACAAGTGCGGCCGCGCAGGCCATCGATTCGGTCGTCTATGCCAATATTTTCGAGGGGCTTACCCGCTTTATGGGCGACGGATCGGTTGTTCCGGGCCTTGCCGAAAGTTGGGAGATTTCTGATGACGGCACCGTCTACACGTTCAAACTGCGCGATGGCGTGACCTTTCACGATGGCACTTCCATGGATGCCGAAGACGTGAAGTTCAGCCTGGACCGCGCATTGGCCGAAGACAGCGCAAATGCGCAGAAGGCCCTGTTCGCCGGAATCGAAAGTGTCGAAGTGGTTGATCCGCTGACCGTGAAGGTGACCTTGTCCGCACCCAACGGTAATTTTCTGTTCAACCTGGCCTGGGGTGACGCGGTTATCGTCGCGCCAGAAAGCATTGAGAATATCAAGACCAACCCGGTGGGAACCGGGGCGTTTACGTTTGCCGACTGGGTGCAGGGCGACAGCATCACACTCAACCGAAACCCGGATTACTGGGGCGAACAACCCGCGCTAGAGACTGCAACATTCAAGTTTATCTCGGACCCGACAGCTGCGTTTGCGGCCATGATGGCCGAGGACGTGGACGTGTTTGATATCTACCCGGCGCCTGAAAACCTGCCTCAGTTCGAGGCCGATCCGCGATTTCAGGTGCTGATCGGCTCGACCGAGGGCGAGACGATTCTGTCGACCAACAACAAGCAAGCTCCGTTTGACGATATTCTCGTTCGTCAAGCGCTGGCCCACGCCATTGACCGGCAGGCCATCATAGACGGCGCAATGTTTGGCTATGGCACACCCATCGGGACTCACTTTGCACCGCACAATCCGGCCTATGTCGATTTGACCGGCGGGTCGGCGCATGACCCGGAAAAGGCAAAAGCTCTGCTTGCCGAAGCGGGTTATCCGGACGGGTTCGAGACGACATTGCACCTGCCGCCCCCATCCTATGCACGCCGGGGCGGCGAGATTATCGCCGCGCAGTTGGCTGATATCGGTATCAAGGCAGAGATCATCAATGTTGAATGGGCTCAATGGCTGGAATCCGTTTTCAAAGGCAAGGACTTTGGCCTGACCATCGTCAGCCATACCGAACCCATGGATATCGGGATCTACGCGCGCCCGGACTATTACTTCCAGTACGAAAGCACCGATTTTCAGGCTTTGATGGAGACGCTGAACGCGACGACTGACCCGGAGGAGCGGGCAAGACTGCTGGGTGAAGCACAGCGTCTGATAGCGAATGACTACGTGAACGGGTACCTGTTCCAACTGGCTAAGCTGGGCGTCGCGCGGGCAGGGGTGCAGGGCTTGTGGGAAAATGCGCCAACCGCTGCAATTGACCTTTCAGCCATCAGCTGGAGCGAATAGAACGGCGTTTCGAAGCAGCGAAGAGAGAACGGATGATCAGAAACGTGATTGCGGCCCTGGCCGTGACGATCGGCTGTTTCGGCGCGACTTCGGTGCAGGCCAATTCGGACTTGCAGTCTGCCGTAGACCTTTGGTTACAAGGCGACGACCGGCAAAGTCTTCAAATGCTCGCGGATTTGGCGGCGGAAGGCGATGCCAACGCACGCCTTTTGCTGGCGCGAATCGAAACGGCTGACCTTGGGCCGTCCCCGTATCGCCAATCGCTGGATCGATCTGCGGCACGAGATCTATTCCGTTACAAAGACTTCAGCCCGTTCGGACGGTCATGGCTGTTTGTCGAAGCACAACAAGGGAATGAGCTTGCGCAGGCTCTAATGCAGGCCAAAAGTGCCGAACCCGACCTTGAGCTGATTGATCGCCTGAACAAGTTTGGCGAGCATCAGGCGACAGATCGGCCAACGCGCATTGTTGCGCTTTACGGCGATCAGGGTCTGCGGGATGAGCTTGCCGAGGATGAAGCGGTAATGCAGGACCTTCTGCCCTATTTGGCTTATCTTTCGGGAACTTCCGAGCATCGCGGTGACGGCGTTGCCGCCTTGCGTCACATTCAGCCCAACCCGGTTGATACGGCGCAGCCCGACACCCTTGGTATGGCGGGTCTGCTGGCATTGGGTTTGGGATATGGGGACGTATCGCCCGACAACCGCTGGCGAACCGACGTGGAAAACTGGCTGATGTCTGCGCCATCCACGAAACCGGTCGCCGACTTGTGCAAGACCCAGTGTTCGGGCCAGGCACGTGCCTGTGCCTTTGCCTTTCTGGCTGTTTCTGGCGGTTACTTCGAGGTCATCCGGTATGACAGCCCGCTGGAGACGGTGATCCCACAGGACCAGTTTCTGAACAGTCCGCGCGCACGCCTGATGGTATTGCGCCGCGCGGTGCTGGCGCGGACAGAGACAAATCAGAATTGGCTGTCCGACTCTCCGCAACTGGCGCAGATTTCAAGTTGTGCCGCGGATTTGATTCAGTCCGAACGCAGCAAGTACCGCTAGATGCTGGACCGGGGCATCGTGCACCCCTAACGTGCTGACTATGTTGCGCTACATGCTCAAACGCCTGATGTCGCTGGTCCTCAGTCTGGCGGTGGCGTCCGTTGTCATCTTTGCGGTGATCGAGGTTGCGCCCGGCGACCCGGCGTCTTTCATGCTGGGTGTGAATGCGCAGCCGGATACATTGGCGGCGCTGCGCGCAGAGCTGGGTCTCGACACCTCGAAAGCGCAACGATACGTCAATTGGATCGGTGGGATGCTGCGCGGCGATTTTGGCACATCCTACACCTATCGAACGCCGGTATCGCAGATGATCGCCGACCGCTTGTGGGTGTCCCTTCCATTAGCGCTTTATGCGCTGATTCTATCGACACTGATTGCTTTCCCCGCCGGTATTTATGCCGCCGCGCGCCGGGGGAAACCGGGTGATCTGGCCGTAATGGGCGCAACACAGTTGGGTATCGCGGTCCCGAATTTCTGGTTCGCAATGATGCTGGTTCTGATCTTCGCCATCAACCTGCGTTGGTTCAACGCCGGCGGGTTTGCCGGCTGGGAAGATGGATTTGGGCCCGGATTGAAATCCCTGACGCTGCCGGCCATCGCGCTGGCTTTGCCGCAGGCCGCTATTCTGGCGCGTGTCATGCGATCATCGCTGTTGGACATCCTGGGCGAGGATTTCATGCGCACCGCGCGCGCCAAGGGCCTGAACCCGCGTCAGGCGTTGTGGCGGCACGGGGTGCGTAACGCACTTATCCCGGTATTGACGATCATCGGACTGCAATTTTCCTTTCTTCTGGCGGGCTCGATCATCATCGAGCAGGTGTTCTACCTGCCCGGTCTTGGCCGGCTGGTGTTTCAGGCCATATCCGCGCGCGATCTGATTGTGGTCGAGTCGGTTGTGATGTTGCTTGTTTTTGCTGTCATCACCGTGAACTTTCTTGTCGATCTGGCCTATGCCGCCGTTGATCCAAGGTTGCGGGGCAGGACATGACGCGCAATCTGACCCTTGGGGCGGCATTGTCGTCGCTGGTGCTTTTGGCGGCGCTGATTTCCTTTGTATGGACGCCATATGACCATACGTCGCTGGACATTCCCAACAAGTTGCAGTCGCCGAACGGGCAGCATTGGTTTGGCACGGATCACTTTGGTCGCGACATGCTCTCGATGATTATGGTCGGCGCGCGCACGTCCATTGCCGTCGCGCTTGTCGCCGTTGGCATCGGAATGGCCTTGGGTGTTCCGTTGGGCCTGACCGCAGCAGCGCGCAAGGGGTCCTGGCTGGACGAGATGATCATGCGGGGCAACGATCTTGTCTTTGCGTTTCCGTCCCTTGTCATTGCCATATTGATCACCGCCGTTTTTGGCGCAGGTGCGATCAACGCGATTATCGCGATCGGCATATTCAACATCCCGGTGTTTGCCCGCATCACACGTGGTGCGGCGCTGTCGCTGTGGGAACGCGAGTTTATTCTAGCTGCGCGCGTCTCGGGCAAGGGCGCAGCCCGCATATCCGCCGAGCATATTCTACCCAACGTGGCAAACCTGTTGATTGTTCAGGGCACGATACAGTTCTCGCTGGGTATTCTTGCCGAGGCTGGTCTGAGCTATGTCGGGCTTGGTGCGCAGCCACCAACGCCCAGCTGGGGTCGCATGCTAGCCGATGCGCAGACAATGGTTAGTTTTGCCCCGCATTTGGCTCTGATTCCCGGTTTGGCGATCATCGTGACGGTGCTGGGGTTGAACCTGTTGGGGGACGGGTTGCGCGATTGGTTGGACCCCAGGATCAGGGTGGCCCGCGTATGAGCCTATTGCTGATAGAAAACCTGTCGGTGGTGATTCACGATCAACCTATCCTGGATCACGTCGACCTATCCATCGCGCCCGGTCAGATTGTGGCGGTGACTGGCGAAAGCGGTTCGGGAAAATCAATGACTGCGCTTGCCGCGATGCAATTGTTGCCGAACGGGGCAGTTTGCCAAGGGTCCATCCAATTGGATGGACAAGAGATGCTGGACCAGTCCGAGGCGGAGTTGTGTGCCTTGCGCGGCGCGTCGGTGGGCATGGTGTTTCAGGAGCCGATGACCGCCCTTAATCCGGTCAGGACAATCGGAGATCAGGTTATGGAGACCATCCTGATCCACAAGGCGATGTCACCGGCGCAGGCGCGGAGCAGGGCGCAAGAGGTCCTCAGCCGGGTCGGCTTGCCGTCAGATCGGTTTCCAATGTCGCGCTATCCACACGAACTGTCAGGCGGTCAGCGTCAACGCGTTGTGATCGCCATGGCGATTGCACTGCGGCCAAGGCTTTTGATTGCGGATGAACCGACCACGGCGCTGGACGTAACGACCCAGGCGCAGATCCTGCGGCTGCTCCGCGATCTTGTGACCGAATACGGCATGGGGCTTCTGATGATCACGCACGATCTGGCGGTGGTGGGCGAAATGGCGGACGACATCGTCGTCATGCGAAAGGGAAAAGTGGTCGAATCCGGCAAGACGCAGCACTTGCTCCGCCACATGCGGCATCCCTATACACGAATGCTGTTCGAAGCCTCAGGTCATCAGGTGGCGCTTCCTGAACCGCCACCGCCGCAAGCTTTGCTTGAGGTCAAAAATGTCGTGCGGGAATATACCTTGCCCCGCAAGCGTCTGTTCGACCCCCCTGGGCGACACCGTGCCGTCGACGACGTTACCTTTACGTTGAGCCGTGGAGAACGTCTGGGATTGGTCGGGGAATCCGGGTGTGGAAAATCGACCCTAACACGGGCAATCCTTGGCCTTGAGAACATTCAAGGCGGGCAGATATCGCTCGGCGGGCAATCGGTTTTTGCAGTCAAAAAAACGAATATGGCAGTTCGCCGCAAGATGCAGGTTGTGTTTCAGGACCCGTTCGGCAGCTTTAACCCGCGGCACCGCGTTGCACGTCTGATCACGGAACCCTTCCACCTTCTCGAGGTCCCGCCCGCGGGCTCGGAAAAGCAGGACCGGATCGCCGAAATGCTGACGGCTGTTGGTTTGTCCCCCGATGATGCCAACAAATACATCCATGAATTCTCGGGCGGTCAACGCCAGCGCATCGCAATTGCACGCGCCCTTATCATCAAGCCCGAGCTGATCCTGTTCGACGAGGCCGTGTCGGCCCTTGATGTCTCGGTCCGGGCTCAGATACTCGATTTGCTGGCGGACCTGTGCGCCGCCTACGGGTTGACCTATTTGTTCATCAGCCACGATCTGAGCGTCGTGCGGACGATTACAGATCGGGTTATGGTGATGAAGGCGGGACGGATCGTGGAACAAGGTGAAACCGAACGCGTATTTTCCGATCCGCAACACCCCTACACGCGTGATTTGATCGCTGCCGCCCCGCGTTTACCCGCAATGGATGTGAGCGCATCGGTCGCCAGCCCATTGTTAGAGTCTTGAACAGGAGATGCCCGTGACCCAATCCCTATGGTTCGATCCAAGCCTGACACTTGTCGCAGGCGAATGGCGTCCAGCGGTATCAGGACAGACGCTGACACTCATCAACCCCTCAGACGGGTCCGAAATCTGCCAGATCGCGCGCGGGGATTCGGCGGATATAGACGCGGCCATTCATGCGGCGCGGGCAGCACAGGACGGAGATTGGGGCCGGATGCCGGCGTTTGAGCGTGGCCGAATTCTGTCGCGTCTCGGCCAGCTTGTTCTGGGGCGGGTGGACGATCTTGCGCAGCTGGAAGCGATGGATGTGGGCAAGCCATTGACGCAGGCACGTGCGGATGCGCTGGCGTTGGCGCGGTATTGCGAATTCTATGGCGGCGCGGCGGACAAGGTTATGGGTCAAACGATCCCCTACCTGGACGGTTACACGGTTTATACCATGCGCGAGCCGCATGGCGTGACTGGCCATATCGTGCCGTGGAATTACCCGATGCAGATAATCGGCCGTTCGGTTGGCGCGGCCCTGGCGATGGGCAATGCCTGCGTGTTGAAACCGGCTGAAGAGGCCTGCCTGACAGCTCTGGCGTTTGCCGAGCTTGCGACAGAGGCCGGATTGCCCGCTGGCGCATTGAACGTGGTGCCCGGGCTGGGTGCCGAGGCCGGCGCAGCGTTGTCATCTCATCCGGGGGTCGACCACATCTCGTTCACTGGTTCGGTCGCCACCGGTGCCTTGGTGCAGCAGGCGGCGGGTCGCAATGTGGTTCCGGTGACGCTGGAGCTGGGCGGCAAGTCGCCGCAACTGGTGTTTGACGATGCCGATCTCGACGCGGCGCTGCCTTTTCTGATCAATGCGGGCATTCAGAACGCGGGCCAGACCTGTTCGGCGTCGTCTCGCATTCTGGTGCAACGCGGCATCTACGAACATGTCAGGGCCCTGATGGCAGAGGCTTACGGGCGTTTGACAGTCGGCCCTGCCCTGCAGGATCTGCGAGTTGGTCCACTGATTTCGGATCGTCAGAAGCAGATCGTCAACGGATTTCTTGCAAAAGGAGAAGACCTGACGATTGTGGCGCAAGGTCAGATTTTGGCGGATGCGCCTGCGGATGGCGCTTACGTACAACCCACGCTATTTGGCGATGTGCCACCGGATCATGATCTGGCCCGAGATGAAATCTTTGGCCCTGTTCAGGTTTTGATCCCGTTTGAGACCGAAGAAGAGGCTCTAACCATAGCGAACAGTACTGAATACGGGCTGGTCGCCAGTATCTGGACACGCGATGGAGGTCGTCAGATGCGATTGGCGAAAAGGCTTCGGTCCGGGCAGGTGTTCATCAACAATTACGGCGCAGGGGGCGGCGTGGAACTGCCTTTTGGCGGCGTCGGAAAGTCCGGGCATGGGCGCGAAAAGGGATTCGAAGCGCTCTACGGCTTTTCCGAGCTCAAAACGGTTGCGGCCTATCACGGCTGAACGTCAGACGATGACCTCAATCGCTTTTTGCGCGCCAACGCCGAAGACCCGTTTGTAGCGGGTGATCTGATCTGGCGGGCCCATCGCTTTTTCCGGGTTGTCCGACAGTTTGACCGTTGGATGGCCATTGGCCGAAATGGCTTTGCACACGAGCGAGAAGGGGGCGAGGGAATCGCCAGGCACAAGTCCGCGGAAGTCGTTGGTCAGCAGTGTGCCCCAACCGAATGACACGTTGGTTCGGGTAGCGAACTGCGCGTGAAGCTCCTGAATTTTTTCCACGTCCAAACCATCCGAAAAGATGATCCGTTTTTCCTGAGGGTCCTCGCCACGCGATTTCCACCAGTCGATTGCGATTTCGGCCGCCGCAGCGGGATCGCCGCTGTCAATGCGAATGCCGGTCCAACCCGCCAGCCAGTCCGGGGCGTGGTCCAAGAACCCTTTTGTGCCGTAGGTGTCGGGCAGAATGATGCGCAGATTGCCATCATGTTCTTCGTGCCAGTCACTTAGAACGTCATAAGGCGCCTGCGCCAATTCTGCGTCTGTTGACGCCAAGGCAGAATAAACCATCGGCAATTCATGCGCGTTGGTCCCGATCGCTTCAACCTCGCGTCTCATCGCGATCAGGCAGTTCGAGGTACCGGTAAAGGACTCGCCCAGCCCTTCGATCATGGCCTGAACGCACCAGTCTTGCCACAAAAAGGAATGACGTCGCCGTGTTCCGAAATCGGCTATTCCCAAACCGTCGATCTGGCGCAACTTTTCGATTTTCTCCCAGACGCGCGTCATGGCGCGTGCATAAAGCACCTGCAGCTCGAACCTGCGCATGCCGTTCAAAACGGCGCGCGACCGCAATTCCATCAACACGGCAAGGGCCGGGATTTCCCACAGCATTACCTCGTGCCATTTGCCTTCGAAGGTCAACTCGTATTGATCGCCCTTGCGTTCCAGATGGTAGGCCGGCAGGCGCAGGTCTTCGAACCACTCCATGAAATCCGAGCGGAACATCTGGCGTTTTCCGTAAAACGTATTACCCCGCAGCCAGGTGCTTTCCCCGCGGCTGAGGCCGAGCGATCGGATGTGATCTAACTGCTCACGCAATTCGCCCTCATCTATCAGTTGGGCCAATGGAACATGATTCGAGCGGTTGATCAGCGAGAAGGTGACATCCGTTTGGGGCTTATTTCGAAACACTGATTGACACATCAGAAGTTTGTAGAAGTCGGTGTCGATCAAAGACCGGACAATCGGGTCAATCTTCCATTTGTGATTGTAGACACGCGTTGCAATGTCGACCATGGGAAGCTCCTGCAATTTCCGCTGTTAGATCAATCGACGGGGTGAATGGCAAGAGTCGCCGATCTGATGACAATGACAAGGTCAAGTCACATTACCGGCAAATTATGAGTACTCTTCGCACGTTAGCGAAGGGGTGGGGATGGTTAGAAGGTTCAAGTTGGTGAATGGGTCTGGAATACGACTTTGATATTGTGGCAGTCGCACAAGACGCGATTGACCCCGAACATGCCAAGACGGCGGTGACTGGTGCACCTGCCGTACGTGCGCAATTTCGGGACATAAAAACTGCGGACGCGCTGCGGGGGGCGTCGCCAAAAATCCGGCGAATATTTACCGAGTCTGGTTTCAGTCTGGACACGGGTGAAGGCGGTTCTCCGAACGGATTTTATGCTCCGGCCGAAGAAGAGGACCGGCACCGCATTCTACGCAGGTTGTTTGCGAATATCCGAAACATGGGCGTTCAGGGCGAATACTGTGGCGAGTTTGATTTCTGGCAGTTCCTGAACCATGTCAGGGCGGCACAACCGGGCACCGGGCCGAGGCAGGTCGAGAAAGCGCGACCGATGCAACGCCGTCGCCCGCCGACAGAGCCGTCTCGCCCCAATCGGCAAACGGTGCCGGGGCGGATCGGTTTCGCCCTTGGTCTTGCCGTGATCGTGTTTGTCGCGTTGAAGTATCTGGCCGAACAGGGCGCAACGCCCTGAGGTTCAAATCAGGATTACGCCCGCATCTTTCATTGCCTGTTGGGCCGAAGCCAGGGACCCGTCCATGTCGATGGCCCGGCAAGCATCGGTTCTGACCGTCACGTCAAACCCAAGTCGGGCTGCATCGACGGCGGAATAGTGCACACAGAAATCGGTAGCGAGACCAACCAGGGTAAGCGCCTTGATGCCGCGCGTGTCCAAATAGCCTTTCAGGCCGGTCGGTGTGGTCTGGTCATTCTCAAAGAACGCCGAATAGCTGTCGATGGCGCCGCGAAACCCCTTCCGCAGGATCAAATCACCATCGGTGCGCAAATTCGGATGGAACGCTGCGCCTCGGCTGCCTTGAACACAATGATCCGGCCACAGGACCTGCGGGCCATATGGCATCTCGACCATCTCGAACGGGGACATGCCCCCATGCGCGCTTGCAAACGACAAATGCTCAGCCGGGTGCCAATCCTGTGTCAGGATAACCCCGTCGAACTCCTCCATCATGGTATTGATCGGTGCCACGACCTCATCCCCGCCCGGAACGGCCAATGCGCCACCTGGGCAGAAATCGTTTTGGACATCGATGACAAGCAGCGCGTGGGACATTGAGGCCTCCTATACGGGTTGCTCTATCGGTATGGGCCACAGAGAGGGGCGTCAATCCGATCTCTTGCGTCTTGAGCGCCTGCGCAGTAGATCGCGCGCATGTACACGATCGCTGCCCTTTACCATTTCACCCGCTTCCCGGACCCGGACGCGCTGCGGCCCGCGTTGAAAGCGGTGTGTCAGGCCCAATCCGTCAAGGGCACGCTTTTGCTGGCGCAAGAGGGTATCAACGGCACCATCGCGGGGCCGCGAGCAGGGATTGACGCGGTGCTTGAACATATCCGGGGGCTTCCGGGTTGCGCCGATCTGGAATGGAAAGAGGCAACCTCGGACCATCCGCCATTCGGCAAGATGAAAGTGCGTTTGAAGAAAGAGATCGTCACAATGGGGCAGCCCGACGTCGATCCGCGCGCCAGCGTCGGTCACTATGTCGAGCCGCAGGATTGGAATGACCTTATCCGGTCGGACGACGTTGTCGTAATCGACACCCGCAATGACTATGAGGTGGCGATTGGAACCTTTGAAGGCGCAATAGACCCTGAAACAGCAAGTTTTCGCGAATTTCCTGCGTGGTGGGAACAGAACAAGGAACGCTTCCACAACAAGCGTGTCGCGATGTTCTGCACTGGCGGCATCCGATGCGAGAAGTCCACGAATTTCCTGCTGGGTCAGGGCGTGGAGGATGTCTATCATCTGAAAGGAGGTATTCTGCGCTATCTTGAGGAAATGCCCGCGGAAGACAGTTCCTGGCAGGGTGAGTGTTTTGTCTTCGACAACCGCGTTTCCGTTGGGCACGGGCTGGTTGAGGGCCCACACAAGCTGTGTCACGGGTGCCGACGGCCGATCCTTCCGGAAGACATGAAGCGACCGGAATATGAGCATGGCGTGACCTGCCACAGATGCGTGAACGAAACCTCCGAGCAGGACAAAGCACGCTTTCGCGAGCGGCAGAAACAGATTCTGCTGGCTCGCAGCCGGGGTTCAAATCATTTGGGGACGGGCTAACCCCAAGGCCAATTGGCCTTGCAGGCCGACGCCGAACGCCGGATGATCACTTTCAGGCTGGAAATCGGAGTACCCATGTCCCGCGAACCCAGAACTCTGGAAGAATGGAAATCAACGCTCTACGCGGCGCTGGGGCTGGTCATCGCCAGCTTTCTGGCCTGGTACGGCTTGTCCCGCCTGAGCGAAGCAACTGCAGGTGACACAATTGGGCACATCGCTGCGGTTGGATTGATCATCTGGATTGCGTCGCAGTCTTGGTTCTACCTCACACAGGTGAAATCTCCACGACGGCTATTGCTTTTGATGGGCGTGTCGTTCATCCAGGTCGTCCCGTTCCTGTTCGCTGCCGTTTACGGCGCGTTCGGATACAACGATCTGTGTGTCATAGGCGCAAACGGACCGGCGGACATTCTGTATTTTTCTTACGTTACCTTCACCACGGTCGGTTACGGGGATATGGCCCCCATTGGCCTGTGCCGGGGGCTGGCTGTGGCCGAAGCGGTTACAGGGTATATTCTGCTGGGCATGTTCGTTGCCGCCGCCGTTGCGCTGTATTCACGCAACCACGGTCACTGACCGCCCCTATTTGTTCCGGTCAATCCACTGTGACATCATCTGTTTGTCCCGAAAGCACTCGGCAGGGATCGGGCGGCGTTTGGTGCGCGAGATACGTTCGGCAAAAGCGACCTGTTTGCCGGTGGGGTAGTTGGCGAACGGAGACGGATCCCGAGGTTTATGTGCGGAAATCCAGTCTGACAGCGCCTTGCGATCCCGCTGCGCTTCGACCGGTATTTCCATAGCTGATTTTTCAGCGATGGCGCGGGCATAGCGCATCTGGCGGTCGGTAACCGGCAGCATATGGTAATCGTTGCTGGGTGCATCGAACCAGCTTTGACGGGCAGCGTTTGTCATAGCTCGAAAACCTCCGTTCCACATGAGAACAAATATAGAACATTTTCGGAACTTTTTCAAGATTTCCGCTGATACCGGCACTTTTCGCGCCCTTGTTGATCAGCCTGTCCCGCCGTCATGCGACCTGAAGCCAGCGCTTTTCCTGCGCTTTCAGACCCAATCAAAGAATCGGAACGCGGTTTTTCAATACACAACGATTCACAACCCCGAGGGTCGGCGCGCCAAAGGCGGCATTTCGCTTATGGTTTGGTCCTTGGCGAAACTGAAACGGCACTTTGTGATCTGTTCCCGACATTTGGCGTCGGGAACGGAGTATCAGAGGCAACATACCTATGGCTGACTTCGGTTAAGCACAGGATTTGCGCATTGGAGAGAGACGATGAAAACCCACGCCCAGGCCGTCGTGATCGGAGGGGGGCTTGTCGGCTGCTCGATCCTTTACCATCTGGCCAAGCTCGGCTGGACAGATGTGGTGTTGCTGGAACGGGATGAACTGACCAGCGGGTCCACGTGGCATGCGGCGGCGAATATCCACGGGCTGCATGACAATAACAACATAACCCGTATCCAGCACTACACGATGAACCTGTACAAAGAGCTGGAGAAGGAAACCGGGCAAGGTTGCGGCGTGTTTCAATCCGGTTCGCTATATCTTGCACAGACTAAAGACCGTGAGCATCAGTTGCGCTTGCAAGAGGCAAAAGCCAAGTTTTACGGCCTGAACTTCTATGAAATCAGCCGGGACAAAGCCAAAGAACTGCACCCTCTGGCGCAGTTCGACGACATCCGCTGCATCATGTTCGAGCCTGATGGCGGCAATGTTGACCCTTCTGGCGTGACTCATGCCTATGCAGCGGGCGCGCGGGCGATGGGGGCAACAATTGAGCGGTTTTGCCCCGTAATAGGGACTGAACAGCAGCCAGACGGGTCTTGGATCGTAAGAACAGAAAAAGGTGACATTCATACGCAATGGGTAGTGAATGCAGGTGGTCTTTGGGGGCGTGAGGTCGCTTCACTGGCCGGGATCGAATTGCCGCTGCAACCGACCGAGCATCAGTATTTCGTAACCGAAGCAATTGATGAGGTGGCCGCACTGGGTCGCCGTCTTCCTTCGATCGCGGACCGGGATGGCGAGTATTACTTTCGGCAAGAGGGCAACGGCCTTCTGATCGGCGCGTATGAGAAAGACATGCGGTTCTGGGCCGAAAACGGAACGCCGCTGGACTTTGCCCATGATCTGTTCCCCGATGATCTGGATCGCATCATGGAGAACGTAATCCGTGCCACCGAGCGCGTACCGGTTGCCGCCACCGCGGGTGTAAAGCGTGTTATCAACGGGCCGATGATCTGGTCACCCGACAGCAACGCGATCTGGGGACCAGTGCCGGAGCTTGAGAACTACTTCTGTTGCACCGGCATTATTCCCGGATTCTCGCAATCCGGCGGTCTCGGGCTGTTGTCCGCACAATGGATGATCGAAGGCGAGCCGCAATACGATATGTTCGCATGGGATTTGGCGCGTTTTGGCGATTGGGCCGATAAGGCGTTTACCAAAGCCCGCGTCGAAGACGCGTACACCCACAGGTTCGCCATTCACTTCCCGAATGAAGAACGCAGCGCGGGACGGCCTGCACGTGTGCGCCCAGCCTACGATATGCAAAAGGACATGGGCTGCGTCTTTGGCCTGAATTGCGGCTGGGAACACCCATTATGGTTCGCCGACCAACCGGGAACAGTCGAGACCAACGGGTTTACCCGCCAGAACTGGTGGGAACCCGTCGGGCGCGAGGTTCGGATGCTGCGTGAGAATGTAGGCGTCATCGACATCTCGAACTTCGCCAATTACGTCATCAAAGGCCCGGGTGCGCAGGATTGGCTGGATCGACTGGTCGCAAACCGGGTTCCAACCGACATCGGCCGTTCTTGCCTGACGCCATTGATCTCGGTTCGCGGCGGCGTTGCCGGGGATTTCACCATCACCAAGGTGGCGGACGACGAATACATGATGATCGGATCCGGCATGGCCGAACGCTATCATCAGCGATTTTTCAACATGGTGGAATTGCACGAGGGCACCACGTTCGAAGTCGCGACGGACCGCATCGCCGGCTTCAATGTGGCTGGCCCAAAGTCCCGCGATGTGTTGCAACGTCTGACCAATTCGGACCTGTCCAACGACGCGTTCCGCTTTATGCGGTCGGCTACGATTGAGGTGGCCGGGGTGTCCTGCCTGGCCATCCGCGTGAGTTTCACGGGTGATCTGGGGTGGGAATTGCACTGCGCCGAAGAAGACCAGATCAGGCTCTACACAAGTCTTTTGGACGCATCGCGTGCCTTTGGCGGCGGTCCGGTGGGGGGGCGTGCGCTCGGATCGCTTCGTATTGAAAAGGGATATGGATCCTGGGGCCGCGAGTATTCTCAGGAATATTGGCCGCAGGAGGTCGCACTGGATCGTCTGATCAAGTTGGACAAGGATTTCCTGCACAAGGACGCCTATCTGGCGGTCAGGGACAACGCGGCGCGCGAAGTGCTTTCGATCCTGTCAGTCGAAACCACTGATGCAGACGCAGCCGGAGGAGAGCCGATTTTCACGCCGGATGGCAAGGCGGTCGGGCGCGTGACCTCGGGCGCTTACGGCTATTCCGTGGGTAAGTCACTTGCGATCGGTTACGTAAACCCATCGGTCGCGAGGCCGGGGGACAAGGTTGAGGTATTCATACTTGGTAAGCCGCACGACGCGATGATCCTGTCGGAACCGCCGTTCGATCCAGGCGGACACCGTCTACGGGGGACGCGGACCGCCGAACCAGAGATGATCAAATGACAAACGCCTTCCCGCGCATTGCGGACTTCGCTCTTGCCTGTTCCGCCGATCAGATGCCGGATGAGGTGAAGGACGCAGCGGCGCTGATGATGCTGGACACGATGGGCGTTCTGATCGGCGCCGGGCCGATGGAGGCGGGCGTCATTGCCCGAAATACTGCGGCACTGCTTTATTCCAGTTCTTCGCCCGACCACAGTGCGCGGATGTTGTTTGATGGTCGCCAGGTAAGCATGGCTGGAGCCGCGTACGCAGCCGCAACGCAAACCGACAATCTGGACGCGCATGACGGCTACAATCCGACCAAGGGGCATATTGGCGTCGTGATCATTCCGGCGCTGGCGGCGTTGGCGGAACACTGTCCTGATCTGAGCGGGCCCGAGGCGTTGGCCGCTGTTGTCGTCGGGTACGAAGTTGCGGGTCGCGCCGGACTGGCCTTGCATGACTCGGTCAGTGACTATCACACATCGGGCGCATGGAACGCGCTTGGCGTCGCGGCGATGTCAGCGCGCCTTCGTGGGCACGCCCCCGATCAACTGCGACAGGCGTTCGGAATTGCGGAATACCATGGACCACGCAGTCAGATGATGCGCGAAATCGCCAATCCCACGATGCTGCATGACGGGTCCGGTTGGGGCGCGATGGTCGGCCTGTCGGCGTCCATCCTGGCCGAGCAGGGCTTTACGGGCGCCCCCGCTCTGACGGTGGAAGAGGACCGATCTGCCGTGCATTGGCAGGATCTGGGCACGTTTTGGCAGATGGAACATCAATATGTGAAACCCTATCCGATATGCCGCTGGGCACACGCCGCCATCGACGGAACGCGCCAATTGATGCTTGATCACGATCTCACCCATGATCAGATCGCGACGCTTCATATCAACAGCTTTCACGAGGCGGCGTGTCTCTTTTCCGCGGTTCCAGCGACCACATCGCAGGCGCAATATTCATTGGCTTTTGCGGTGGCTTCATTCGCCGTACATGGGCGGATCGGGGTCGAGCAAATCTCAGGCTCGGGGTTGAGTGATCCCGTTGTCGCCAACGTCGTGTCACGCATCACCGTGGCAGAGGATGCGCGCCACAGTCAGCGGTTTCCGCAGGGGCGCTGGGCTGATGTCGTGATCGAAACAGTGGACGGACGCCTTCTGAAATCGGGCGACATTCATGCAAGAGGCGGACCGGAGGCGCCTTTGAAACAGCATGAAGTTATCGACAAATTCATGGATTTTTCGACACCAACGGTCGGAGAAGCCAGGGCTGTCCTCATTCGGGACGCCATCTTGGAACTGACTCGACCGAATGCGTTATTTTCCGATTTAGAGCCTTTATTGTACGACCCTCCGTAACCGCAGGCGGGTTGCCGGATCGTCATGCACCCTGGGCAGCAAACGAGCGACGCGCTACGAGCCTTTCGGGGGTTCGTTGCGAAATCGCATATTGTGGGTGCGTCTACCATGGATATCAGTTCGTTACGTCGCTACCGGTCAAGTCCAACATTTCGCCGATGAGCGCACGCGCCTGAACGCTGCCTTCCAACAGAGCTTTTGCATCCGCCAACGGTTTATCGGGAAGTCGCTCGGGCGGCAGCGACAAGGAGTATTCGATTTTGGTCAGTTCCGAATATTTTCCGGGCGCACCAGGATCGGCGTTCTCGACCTGATCAGACAGCCAATTTAGACGTTGGGCGCGGTCAACTTCACCGAGTTCCGCCAAGACAGCCGCAGCTTGTGCAAAATCCCCGGCCTGTATCAAGGCGTCAGCTTTCAAACGGTTGGCCCGCTCGGAATCGTCATCCTGCAACTCAAGAAGGGCTTGTCGCGGACGCCCATTCAGCGCAGCTGCCTGCGCCCGCAGCAATGTTCTATCTTTGCGTCGTGTTTTGTCTGACGGGCGGTTGGACCACGTCATAGCCTGTTCGCCAAACCCAAGCGAAATCAGCCGATCCGACACGGAAACAGCCGTATTAGTATCTAATTTTGACTGCATAGCAGTTGGCATAGCAACCGTTTGATACAAGAAAGTGATATTATCCGCACGTTCAGCAAGCAATTGCGTGACCTGGTTCAGCGTTCTGCGCCAGTCCTTGTCCAGTGGCGACTGTTGAACACCGCGAAACGCGCCAATGAATTCACGGTTAAGAGCCATGGCCAATGCATGCGCCCGCGCCATCATTGGCCCGTAATCTGAATTGCGAAACTCCACCGAATAGGCCGCCGCAAGTTCGATTTCCCGAGGCGAAACCGATCCGCGGTCCGACCAGCGTTTCTCGATCAACCGGGCGAGCGCCAGTGCGGCGTCTCTGCCTGCGTCTGCGGTCGCGGTCACCTCGGACAGCAATGCCTCTGTTCTTTCGGTTTCGCCGCCTGCGTCAGCGACTTTTGCCTGGGCAAGTCTTGCAGCTGAACTGTCCGGATGCTCCACACGATCAACTGATCGGAGAACACGCCGCGCGGCTTCGAGATTGCCGGCGTCAGTCAGCGCTTCGGCCAACTTTGGCCCGAAGTGTCGTCGCAGATGTGCGGGTAAACGGGCAAATGACTGTTCAATCGAATTCAGGTCAATATCCGACGCGACGGATTGACCGGTCAAGAGCGCCCAAAGACCTGCATCGCCCCCGCACGCCTGTTGTCCGGAAAAGGGGGTCTGGCCCATTGCAACTTCGCCATCCATCGCCTTGGCGATGGCGGAAATTCGTGCCGCTTCGGTGGACTGTTGGGGCAATAATTTAAGAACCTGAATAGCCTCTGCACCAAACCCAAAAAAGGTGTACAGCTTCGCTAACTTGATGGTGCGGTCCTCGTTCACATGATCGAACTCCTGAAAAAGACCCTTTCGCAGTGCTGCGACTTGCATCTGAAAAGGGCGCGCATCGGACCATGAATCAAAGGCAAGCTCTGCATTGGTAATGCATTTTGGTTGGTGCAGGATGTTCGGGTTGGCGCGGTCGCCAAGATCTTGAAATTCATCTAATATTGAAGATACGCCGATGTTTTGGATCGGGTTGATCGAACTTGGAGCCAACCTGGGTACGGCAGACAGCCTGGGTCCGGGTTCCGAAAGTGTCAGATCGGCAACGTCCCGATCAGCGCCTTGCAGGATTCGGGACATCACCTGGGCTTCCAGGTCTCGGCGGCTGAGGTCCAGCAAAGGCAGATCAAGCGCCAAGGCAGGAAGCTCCGGCGTCTCTTTTGGGTTTGGCCTATCCGGGATCGTCCAGAAAGGCGATTTGGTGTCAATTGTCTCCGGCAGAACGGCTTCGCCGGGGGCAACGTCGATTACAACCATCGTGCCACGGTGCAGGAACGCCTTTGCCACGCATTGGCAACCAAAACGCAGATCAAGCGCCTCGCCGGCACTATTCTGGGACACGGCTTCCAGCCGACCGGTAGACAATCGTTGGAAAACCGATTTGGTATCAAAAACCACACCCGTCAAAGCCACATCCAGTGTTGCCCCATCTGGCTTTGGGTCCAGTTTCCATTCCGTCCCCGGGGGTATTTGGACGACGAGGCGCGTGTATGCGCCGTGCTCGCCCGATCGCACCGTCAGGGTTTGGGCACCTGCGCTGAATGCGGCGCAGACAAAAGCCCAAACAAGAACCAGCTTTCTGATCATGCAGCCGCCTGTTTGATTTCTTTCAAAGCATCTTCGAGGTCTGAGAAACCGGGACGATTGTGGGTCGGCGTGTTCTGTCGGCCGACTTCGATACACATGGCGGCATTATGGTTGTGCAGGTTAGCAACAAGAACCTCTTTGATCAGCTGATAAAAGTGATTGTCCTCTTCGACCACCGCCTTCAGTTTGCCCGCGAAGGGGCCAACGAGGCAGTAGGCCAAAAACACGCCGAGAAAAGTGCCCACCAACGCACCACCGATCAGTTTCCCCAGCACTTCCGGCGGCTGGTCAATCGACCCCATCGTTTTGATGACGCCCAAGACTGCGGCGACGATGCCCAAGGCGGGCAAACCGTCGGCCACCGTCTGTAAAGCATGGCTGGAGTGCATGGCATGGTGGAAATTGGCCTCCATCCGCTTTTCAAGAACTTCCTCGACCTGGTGCGGGTCGTCGTAGTTCATGGCGGCAGACCGCATGGTGTCGCAGATCAGATCAACGGCCTCTTTGTCTGCCCGTATCTTTGGGTAAGCCGAGAACAGAGGCGAGTCCTGAGGCTCTTCGATATGTTGCTCCAACTCGACCGGGTTGCTTCGGGCGATACGAATCAATGAAAACAGCAAACACAGCAAGTCCCGGTAATCTTCGGGCTTCCACTTGGGGCCTTTGAACACCTTGGCGATGTCCTTGGCCGTGTGTTTGACGGCGCTCATGTCGTTGCTGATGAGGAAAGCCCCTATGGCGGCTCCCCCGATCATCATCATTTCGAACGGCAACGACTTCATGATGATCGTCATTTTGCCGCCAGCGGCCAGATAGCCACCAAAAACCATGACAAAGATGAAGGCGATTCCAAAAATTCCAATCATGGATGGTCTCCGGTGGCTAAAATCTCGATGCTCACAGTGCTCATTCCTTTGGAGCGCGCGCGTTCCGCCCGGCCATCACAACGCTGATGGTATAGGCGGTTTCCGGACTTAGACCTGCCATGACGCTGGCTGCCGCGTCGGGCGGCATGCGCGAAAGAAATCCGGCAGCAAAAACCGGGTCCATCGTCTCGAACAAAGCCGAGGCGTCTTTTGGCTTCATGTTCTGATAGACGTCGGTCAGTTGCGTGAGATCGCTTTCCGCCGACTTTTCAGCGATCATAAGCGTGTCCTGCAAGGCGGCTTCGGCTTCCTGAAGTGCAACCAACTGAGAGTCCAACGCGGTCTTTGCGATTTCCAGGGCATTCTCCATATCCTGAACCGCCTGTTCGCGTTGGTTCAGATCTTCTTCGCGCCGCAACAATTCGGCAAGAAGGATACCCAAATCCTCTAGATTAGAGCCTTTTTCCGGCAGAGACTCTTGTGCGGGTTCCGTGTTGCAAGCCAAGGCTGGCCCGGCTTCGAAGCCAAGCCGCAACGTGGCCGAGCCGATCATCAGCAAGGAAATCACTGTCAGGACCCCGCCCCGGGGACGCGCCATCGATTTTGAGCCGACCTTGCTCATTTCGCCGCCTCGCGAATCGGTCGCGCGTGCCGCAGGAACATCACCCCTTCGGCAGTTTGGGGGCTATCTTTCGTATCTGAAGTTTCGTTGTCCTCAGTTGAATCGTCTTCAGTCGAAGATGGCGCTGGTTCCGGTAAATCAGCCTCGGACTCAGTTGGCTCCACTGGCTCTGGTTCCTCATTCGCAGGTTTTTCCTTTTCGGGAATCACGTCGTGCATCGAGGCCATCATAAGCTCTAACCGTTGCGCGACCGCTTCAGCGCGGTGTGTGAGAGCACGAAGTTCCTCGCCAGACTGGTCAGAGGCGGCACGGGCCGAGCCCAGGGATGCCTTCAATTCATCGGCCTGTGCGGACAAAACAGCGACTGCGCCGCCAACGCCTTTCTCCAGGTCCGTGAATCTTTTCAGGCGTCGGGCAAGCACGAAACAATACAGACCCGCCCCCAGTGCGCCTGCGACAAGCAGAATATCAGCGATCAGTTCCAACGTTGTCTCCTAATTCAACACGAATTCCGACACCAGAACATCGCGCACCCGGCCTTCGCCGACGACAATTCCGATGCGTCGCAGCAGGTGCCCGCGAATCCGCAAAAGTGCGAGAGAATCTTCAAGGTCAGACAATTCGACTGCCCGCAGATAACTGTTCAGAACATCCATGATTCGCGGCTGCAGGCTTTTGACGTCCGCCTCATAAGCGGCGTTCACTTCCAGCTGCGCGTGAAATTTCAGATGTCTTGCATCCCCCGCCTTGACCGACACGATCACGGCGGGCAGGTCGACGAAAGCAACCTTTGGCAGGGCTTCGGCCACCTTGTTTTCCTGCTTCTCAGGCGGGGTTTGCGTCTGTGCATCATTCCCGATCGGAAGCAGGCCGGTGCTGGTCGCATAGTATCCGCCCGCGGCCCCGGCCACAGCAAGAATCAACCACAGGACAAAACCTTTTTTTCCCGACTTTCTATTGGCTTGCGCCTCGTCTGCTGTCGTGTCGGTCATGCCGTCCTCATCCTTTCGCTTGGCATCCGTCATAACCCGGCAGGGACTAACCGATTGTTAAGGGCAATCGTTCAAACAGGGTCCGAGCCGTACAGAAGGTCGGCGAGTCGGAGGTGAGCGTGCAGCAGATCGGAACTGTCTGGGTAAATTTGGGCAGGCGCAAACAAATCATAGTGGCCGGCGCGGTCGCGCTTGTCTTTCTGGGTATTCTCGCCATGTCGCGCATTGCCACGGCACCGTCGATGTCGCTGCTTTATGCAGGGCTGGAAAACGGCGCCGCGGGCGACATCGTGCGCGCGCTGGATCAACGTGGCGTCGCGTATGAGATCAAAGGTGGTTCAATCTATGTGCCGGGTGCCCAACGGGATGAGCTGCGCATGACACTGGCCAGCGAGGGCCTGCCCGCCAACGGCAACCGTGGTTACGAGCTGCTCGATTCGCTCAGCGGTTTTGGTACTACCTCTCAGATGTTTGATGCCGCCTATTGGCGTGCGAAAGAAGGTGAGTTGGCGCGGACCATTGTCGGCAGCCCGCATGTCAGTCAGGCGCGTGTCCATATCGCCAACGGTTCGGCCAATCCGTTTCAACGGACCGTCAACCCAACTGCTTCGGCCTATGTCGTGCCTGCAGGGGCGCAGATAACCGGGGATCAGGCAAAAGCGATCCGGTATCTGGTCGCGTCAGCGGTCAGCGGGCTTACGCCTGAAAACGTCGCCGTCATTGATTCGAACGGGGCGGTGATTGGCGCGCAGGACAGCGCTGTCGCCTCGGATACAGCCGATGACAAGGCGCGCCAGCTGCGCGAACGGGTGCTGAGGTTGGTTGAGGCGCGCGTGGGCGCAGGCAATGCCGTGGTCGAGGTGAGTGTCGATACCGTGACCGAATCCGAGTCGATCCGTGAACGCCGCTTTGATCCCGAGAGCCGGGTTGCGATCAGCACAGACGTTGAAGAACGATCAGACAGTGCGCGCAACCAGTCGGCCGATGTAACCGTGGCCTCCAACCTGCCGGACGGTGATGGCGCCGGGGGTGACGAGTCCAACTCGACCGCTACGCAAACCCGTGAACGAGTGAATTACGAGGTCTCGGAGACCGAGGTCGAGGTGCACCGCGCGCCCGGAGCGATCAAACGGTTGACCGTCGCGGTCCTCGTCAATGGGTCGCGAATTACCGGCGCGGATGGAGTTGAAACGTTTGAGCCTATACCGCAATCCGAACTCGACGCACTGGAAGAGCTGGTCGCGTCCGCTGTTGGCTTTAGCGCAGATCGCGGTGACGTGATCACGCTCAAATCGCTGGACCTGCCTGCGGTTGACCCACAGGGCACCACGGTCGTGACGTCGATTTGGCAACGATTCCACCTCGATGTGATGTCACTGGTTCAAATGGCCGTTTTGGCCGCTGTTTCTGTGGTTTTGGGACTGTTCGTTATTCGCCCGATCCTGACGAACCAGACGGCCACGCCGGCGCTGCTGCCTGCCACGGCTTCTGCTGCCGAGGATACGCAATCTGTGCTCGTTGGCGAAGTGGCGGCCAACGACTCGGCCGAGTTCGAACCGCTGCCCAATCCGGCCCAGGCGGGCGCGGCACCGCTGCCGGGACCTCAGGGCGCCGACGCTGTGGACCGGCTGCGCTCGATGATCGGAGACAAGCAAGAGGAAACGGTCGAAATCCTGCGCAGTTGGCTTGAGGAAAGCGAGGAGCGGGTGTGATGTCGATTGCCCATCTTCTCGAGGACTTCACCGCGGGCAGCGAAGGCGGCATTCACCTGTTGGACGAGGATGCGCTTGAAGAGCAGCGATTGGCCTCTTTCGAGCGCGGTTACGGCGCGGGTTGGGAAGATGCTATCGCAACGCAACAGACCGAGCAGGATCGGGTGAGCGCCGATTTTTCGGCGACCTTGTCCGATTTGTCATTCACCTATCACGAGGCGTTGGCCCGAATGTCGCTGTCGCTGGAGCCGATGTTTGACAGCCTGTGCCGTATCGTCCTGCCAGAGATGCTGGATAAGGGATTTCCTGCCCGATTGACTGAACAGCTGAACCAGATGGCGCAAGATCAGATCGCACAACCTATGCAAGTTATCGTTCCGGTTGGATTGGCAGAACGCGTCAAAGCGATCCTGCCCCAAGCGTTATCCCCGCCGGTTCAAGTGATCGAGGATCCCGCATTGCAGCCCGGGCAGGCGCGCGTTCAGGTCGGGACCGCCCGGCGACAGGTGGACTGCAGCGCCCTGCTGGCCTCGTTCAGCGGTGCCTTCGATGCCTATGTTTTTGAAGCGAAAGAGGCTTTGTCAAATGAGTGATACGTCCGCACAGAACACCAACAAACCCAACCCTTTTGAGGCCGTGCCAATTGAAGTGACCGTGTCGGTAGGTCGGGCGCGACCACTTATCCGGGATCTGCTGAACATGGGGGAAAACGCCGTTCTGACGCTCGACAAACGGGTCGAGGATCCGGTTGATTTGTATGTCGGCGATCAGTTGGTGGCTCGGGGCACATTGGAAGAGGTCGACGGCGACCAGCCAGGGCAACTTGCCGTTCGGCTGACCGAAATCTCAGATTTGAGCAACGGTATCGGATGATGCGCCGCCTTGTATGGCTGGCGGTTCTGATACTGGTGCCGACCTTTGCGTCGGCGCAGGAGGTGTCGCTGTCGCTGGGTGAGGGCGGGTCGATCTCGGCGCGGTCCATTCAGTTGATCCTGCTGATCACCGTGCTGAGCCTTGCACCTGGCCTGGCCATCATGATCACCTGTTTTCCATTCCTGATCACGGTATTCGCGATTTTGCGGCAAGGGATCGGCCTGCAGCAATCTCCGCCAAACATGCTGATTGTCAGTCTGGCGTTGTTTTTGACGTATTTCATTATGGAGCCTGTGTTCTCCGAGGCCTGGGCCACGGGTATTCGGCCACTGGTGGACGAAACATTGGGTGTAGAACCGGCGCTGGAACGCGCACTTATCCCGTTTCGCGAGTTCATGGCCGCGCGGCTGGACAGCGAGACGTTTCAGGCGATGGCCGCGCTGCGTCCGGGTGGCAACGATCTGCAGCCTGGGCCGGGCGCGCCACTATCCGTGTTACTGCCGTCCTTCATGCTGTCCGAAATCGCCCGCGCGTTTCAGATCGGATTCCTGGTTTTCCTGCCTTTCCTAATCATCGATCTGGTTGTCGCGGCGGTGCTTATGTCGATGGGCATGATGATGGTTCCGCCTGCCACGGTTTCGCTGCCGTTCAAACTTGCGTTTTTTGTGATTGCGGACGGCTGGACGCTGATTGCCAGTGCTTTGGTGCGCAGTTACGTCCCGTGAGTCTGCCAATTCGCCTAAAGCTGACCTGTGCGCTGTCGGCAGTGCCAACACGCGCGTTTGCGGCCGCAACGCGTTTCAATATCAACTGAGTGAAGATGTCGTTTGGATCGCAGCAGATCGGAATGGCAGTCCAAAACTGACTTCTGCGGGCACGGCACATGACAATTACCCGCCACCGGCCTCGACCCCTAGCACTCCACCCGAGTCAACCCGGTCGATTTTGACCTGGAAATCAAAAGGTTAAAAGTGGCACGATCTGGAAAAGACAAGACTACCCGATCTTGTTTTGGTTCATATCCTTGATCAGACGGTTCAAGTCTCCGCCGCGGGCATCCAGCATGGCACCAACTTCGGTGCGTTCCGTCAGCAGCATGTTCACGCCTTCGATAAACATGTTGAAGAACTTATCGCGCCCGGATTTGTCGGAAACCAGAAACGTCACCTCAAACGGGGACGAGCCTTGCAGTTTGACCGAAGTGCGGACCTCATAGCCTGCTTTGATTTTCCGAGCATTGCGAACGGTGACCTGGCCACCGATGAATTCGCGAAAACGGCGCCCGTATTTGTTCGAGATGTAACCTTGAAACGCCTTGGTGAATTGCCGGATCTGAGAGGGGCTGGCCGAACGGCCATCGGCCCCCAGCACATAGCGCGCCATGATCGGAACGTCGGCGTATTTCACAAAAATCTTCTCGAAATCGCGGATCATCGCCCTTTCCGATTTGCCCGAGGCGATCACGCGGTTGATTTCATCCACCACGCTGACAACGAGCGCCTTGGCGCTGGCTTCGGTCTGGGCAAACGCAGGAAGCACGCTGAGTGCCATGCCTGCGAGGCCGGTTGCAATAAAACCGCGTCGGTTCAGGGGATTATTCAGCATAAGGGTCCTCGTAGGGGTCTAGGTAGGGGTCCCTGACAGGGTCGGTCCCGATTTCGGCGTATGGGTCGTCATACAGTCCCAGATAGGCGTCCTCATCATCGCGCGCCAGTTCAAAGCGGCGATTTTGCAGGTAAATTGTTTGCGCCTGAGCATAACTGTCGGCGCTTTCATACAGAATCGAGTCCACCGTGTCCGAGAAACGCCCCCGGTCGCCCATGCGCCGGACAACCTCGGCATAAACGCCGATGTTGTCGACCGGACGGACCGGAGTGAAATTGATCGGGTTCGAGAAAAGATTGAACACGACACCCACCGCATCCCGCGCGGTGGAGGGGCCATAAAACGGTAGTTCGACATAAGCGCCTTCGCCGACGCCCCACACATGCAGGGTTTCTCCGAAATCGGTGTCCACCGGCGGCAGATTCAGTTCGTCGGCCGGTTTGGACAGACCGAATCCGCCAACGGTTGAATTGATTACGAACCGCAACAGCGCATTTCCGGATTGCTTGAGGTTGCCCTGCAAGAGGTAATCCAACGCCTGGCCCGGCATCGTCAGGTTTTCGGCAAAGTTGCTGAAGCTTGTGACCATCGGGTCAGGCACGATTTTGACATACCCTTTCGACGCGGGGCGAAACAGAAACCGATCCACGCCCAAGTTGAACTTGTGAATGCCTCGATTGGTTCGTTCATAAGGGTCAAAGACCTCTCCGCGTGCGGCTTCCTGCGCTGGTTGCGTCGCGCAGGCAGACAAGACCGTCATAACGGACAGGACAATCAGCAACTTCATGCGGGCTCGGGTGGACACGGTCCTCGTCACTCCAAATGCCACCCGGCGCGAGATGTCCGGGTTATCAAACAATACGTCCGCTGCGCTGTGGTGGCGCAGTCCAATGTCACATAAACGTTTCAACGCCGTTTTGAAACTCCTAGCATGTACCCCGACAAAGGCGCTTGGGTAAAGTGACACTACATCAACACATTCCAAATGAGAGGAGAGGCGCTCAGACCGCTGGCAATTTGCAATTTGCCGCTTTCTTGCTTTTCGGCGCTGCCGTTCCCGGTTAGCGTCCGCCCGAGTCGAATTTACCAAAGGATCATCTCATGAGCATCGCTGCGAAACTGGAAAGTCTGGGTGTCAATTTGCCGGACGCGCCCGCGCCGGCGGCCAACTATGTGCCCTTCGTTCGGGTCGGAAACACCGTCTACGTTTCGGGCCAGATTTCCAAGGCCGATGACCTGATCACCGGCAAGCTTGGCGATGATATGGATGTCGAGGCAGGCGCTGCGGCGGCAAAGGTTTGTGCGATCAACCTGCTGGCCCAAGTCAAAGCCGCATGTGGTGGCGACATCGATAAGCTGGTTCGGGTGGTGAAACTGACCGGTTTCGTAAACTCGACAGCCGACTTCACCGCCCAGCCCCAAGTTATCAACGGCGCCTCGGATTTTCTGGTCGAAGCATTGGGTGAGGCCGGTCGCCATTCGCGTTCTGCCGTCAGCGCAGCGTCTTTGCCGCTGGGCGTGGCCGTGGAGATCGAAGGGATCTTCGAAGTTCAATGACACCGCCCTTGCCACAGGTGTTCTTGCAGTGCCCAATCGCGCATCGGGCGCTGCATGATATTGCGGATAACCGACCCGAAAACAGCCGGGCCGCCATTCTGGCCGCCGTTCAGGCCGGGTATGGAATTGAAATTGATCTGCAGATGACCTCGGACCGCAGGGCAGTGGTGTTTCATGACTATGATATGAAACGCCTGACCGGCCAACCCGGCCCAATACGTCAAGTAACCGCCGGGCAAGCGGCCGAAACCGCGCTGCTGAATGCGGATGACGGGATACCAACACTGGACGAAGTTCTTGAACTGGTGGCCGGTAAAGTTCCTTTGTTGATCGAGTTCAAGGATCAAGATGGCGCTATGGGGCCTGACATCGGGCCATTGGAACAGGATGCGGTGCGGGCGTTGCAAGGCTATGAAGGGCCGGTGGCCCTGATGTCGTTCAACCCGAACTCTGTCGCGGAATTGGCCCGGCTGGCGCCGCATTTGCCACGCGGTCTTGTGACTTGCTCGTACCAGCCAAAGGTTGAACTGTTGCCGCGCAAGGTTTGCGATCAACTGCGCGACATTCCCGATTTCGATCGCGTGGGTGCCAGCTTTATTAGTCACGAGGTGGCAGACCTTGATCGTCCCCGCGTCGCCGAGCTTAAGGCGCGAGGTGTTCCGATCCTAAGCTGGACAATCCGATCGCCCGAACAAGAGGCAGAGGCGCGCAAGATCGCCGACAATGTGACATTTGAGGGCTATCTGGCTTGATCCCGTCGCGTGCAGTCACAGATTAGGATCAGACGCGGAGGGCAAATGGATCAGGCACAGATCGAGGTTCAGGTTCTCGGATCTCTCTCGCAGATTGCTGCGGATGAGTGGGATGCGTGCGCTTGTCCTGAAGCGGCAGACGGCGGTCGCCCCCTTGACCCTTTCACGACGCACCGGTTTCTGATGGCGTTGGAAGAAAGCGGATCGGTCGGGCGCGGGACAGGTTGGCAGCCGCAATACCTGACGGCCTATCTGGACGGCGTTTTGATTGGCGCTGCACCGATGTATGCCAAGTCGCACAGTCAGGGCGAATATATCTTCGACCACAGTTGGGCCCACGCCTACGAAAGCGCCGGCGGGCGGTATTACCCAAAACTTCAGGTTTCAGTCCCGTTCACCCCTGCCACCGGACGCAGGTTTCTTGTGCGACCGGGCTACGAGGCGATCGGCATGTCGGCGCTGGTGCAGGGTGCGGTGCAACTGGCGGCGGACAATCAAATCTCATCCCTGCATGCGACCTTCTGCACCGAGGATGAGGCGATCTCGGGCGAGCAGATGGGCCTGATGTTGCGCAGCTCTCAGCAGTTTCATTGGCTGAATGACAACTATTCGGATTTCAACGGATTTCTTGCCGCGCTGTCGTCGCGCAAACGCAAGAACATCCGAAAAGAACGGGCGCAGGCAGGTGATTTTGGCGGTCAAATCCACACCTTGACAGGTGACGATCTGCGTCCCGAGCATTGGGATGATTTCTGGCGCTTCTATCAGGACACGGGATCGCGCAAATGGGGCTCACCGTATCTGACGCGTGAATTCTTTGATATCGCGCAGGAAACCATGTCCGCTGACATGGCGTTGGTCCTGGCCGAGCGGAACGGGTACGCGGTCGCAGGCGCGTTGAATTTCATCGGGCGCGAGACACTGTTTGGTCGCTATTGGGGCTGTACCGAGCATCACCCCTGCCTGCATTTCGAGCTGTGCTACTATAGGGCGATTGATTTTGCCATTGCCCACGGGCTGAACCGGGTCGAGGCAGGCGCGCAGGGTGAACACAAACTGGCGCGCGGTTATCTGCCGACGCGCACGTATAGTTTGCACTGGGTTGGCGATCCGGGCTTTGCTGAGGCGGTTCAGAAATATCTGGACGCCGAGGCCCGTGCAGTGGGAGAAGAGATTGAGATTCTGACGGATTATGGACCGTTCAGAAAGTCGAACCCGGAGGAACAGCAATGACCGAACTTTTGTCGACCGAGACCCGAGGGCCACTGCTGGACCCGCTGTTCCAGAACGGCTGGACCATGGCGGAAGAACGCGACGCGATCACCAAGACTTTCGTTTTTGAGGACTTCGTTCATGCGTTCGGGTGGATGACCCAAGTCGCGATCTGGGCCGAGAAATGGAACCACCACCCCGAATGGTTCAACGTCTACCGCACTGTCGACGTGGTTCTATCGACCCACGATGTCGGTGGATTGTCTGCGCTGGATGCGAAGCTGGCTCGCAAGATGGACAGTCTGGTCTGAGGCGCATCGCCGTTTTCGGTCGCAAACACTGACCGCGCCTCAACGCGGCTTGCGCCGATTTCCGAAGGCCAGTTCAAGCGCGACACGCCCTAGCGGTTGTCACCGCGCGACCCCATGCCGCCCGCCAAGGACGCGGCAACGCCCATTTGTTTGAATTCGTCGGGAGTGACCGTGCCGCTGCTCACGTTGATATTGCCGGGAATGCCGGTTGTTCGGTTCCCCACCTGGCGCACGCTGCGGGCGGCTGGATTAATATCGAGGCAACGCTGTTCATAGCATGTCAGGCCGCTGGTGTTGATCTGGATGCGCGGCTGTCCGTCCGGTCCGGTCACAACAGGGGCCTGCGGTACGTCGCAACCCGCAACCAGTACCAAAATCCCGATTGTGATCCATTTGTTCATGCCATGCTCCGGGCTTTAATCAAGCTGGCCGTTTTCATTCTTGTCGGCCGCGTCAAAATCATCCGCCATTTGGGCGTCATACTCCCCTCGGGAAATAAAGCTGTCGCCGTTCCGGTCAACGTCCTGAAATTGCTTTATGTCCAAAAACGGTTTGGCCTCGTCCAGACCCAGTGTCCCGTTTTTGTCTTCGTCCATCTCTTGAAAGGCATAATCCGAAAAGGCATTGAATTCGTCGCGCGACAGAAAACCGTCATTGTTGGCGTCGATGGCGTTCAGTTCCTTTTCATTCAGTTCCGCCACGGTTTCCGCGTTGGCCACACCGGTTACAAGCAGGGCGGCTGTTGCAAATAGTACAGATCTCATTCCGGCTCTCCTCAGCATGCGTATCTCTGACCTTCAAACCCACCCGCGGCTGCGCCTGCTGCCGTAAGAATCGCCTTGCCTGATCCACCGCCAAACTGATTGCCGATTGCACCGCCGATCAGCGCGCCACCCAGTGTCCCGGACAGGCATGCGATCTCATGCTGTCGCGCGGCCTGCTGTTGCGGTGTCGGGGCTGGCCCGCAAGCGACCAGCAGACCGGCACCCGCCAAGGCCAGCGTGAATAGTTTTATCTTCATGACAGACCTCCGCGTTTCGTCGACTCAACTATTGGCCGAACGGAACGGTCTATCAAGTAAATTGCTGAGTAAAAGCCCCGGCAATGCCGGGGCCAATTGGATTCAGATGACGTCCAGCAAACCTTCGCCCGCCGAAATCTCACATGCACCCGGGCTTTCTTCCAGGTTCAGGGCAACGACTTTGCCATCCTCGACCAACATCGCATAACGTTTCGACCGCGCGATCAGCCCGGCGGGCGGGGCATCGAAATCCATGCCGATGGCCTTGGTGAACTCGGATGCGGCATCGGCCAGCATGGTCAATCCGGCATCTGTTGCTCCGGTGGCCTCGCCCCAGGCTTTCATGACAAATGGGTCGTTGGCCGAAACACAGATGATTTCGTCCACGCCCTTGGCGTCGAACTGATCCTTTGTTCGAATGAAGCTGGGCACGTGGGCAGAGTGGCAGGTTGGCGTGAACGCGCCGGGCACCGCAAAAATGACGACTTTGCGGCCTTTGGTCTTGTCCGAGACGCGAACTTCTTCCGGTCCTTCCGCGCCAATCAGGGTCAGAGTGGCATCGGGCAGAGTGTCGCCTGTTGAAATCATTTTTTGGCTCCTGTCGTTTGGATTTGCAGAGTCGGGCTCAGCCGCAATATAGGTGACCAAGTGGATGTGACCACGGGAATTCGACAGGGTGGGAGGAACATGAGCCATATTGTCGTGATCGGTGCGGGACAGGCGGGGTCTTCACTTGTAGGAAGACTGCGCAAAGACGGTTTTGACGGAGATATCACCCTCATCGGTGCCGAGCCGCATCTTCCTTATCAGCGCCCCCCGCTGTCCAAGGCGTATCTTTTGGGTGAGATGGAGTTGGAGCGTCTGTTTCTGCGACCCGAGAGCTTTTATACCGAAAACAACATCACATTGCGACTGGGCCAGCGGGTCAGCGCAATAGATCCGCAAGCCAAGACCGTGACGGTGGGGGATGATGTGATTTCGTACGACGAATTGGCTTTGACAACCGGCTCGGACCCGCGCCGTTTACCTGCGGCGATCGGGGGTGATCTGGACGGCGTTCACGTGGTTCGGGATCTGGCGCATGTGGACGACATGGGGCCGTTTGTGACCGAAGGTGCGCGCGCCCTGATTGTGGGCGGCGGATACATCGGGCTGGAGGCAGCAGCGGTCTGCGCCAAGCGCGGCGTCAAAGTCACTTTGGTCGAGATGGCAGACCGCATCCTGCAACGGGTCGCGGCCCCCGAGACAAGCGACTATTTCCGCAATTTGCATTCGGAGTATGGCGCCGATATCCGCGAAGGTGTCGGGTTGGATCGTTTGGTCGGCGAAGGCGGCAAGGTGGTCGGCGCGGTACTGACCGACGGCACAGAACTTGAAGTTGATCTGGTCGTTGTCGGTGTGGGCATCGCGCCTGCGACCGAGCTGGCCGAGATGGCAGGTTTGGAACTGGACAACGGTATCAAAACCGACGCCCACGGGCGTACCTCGGACCCATCGATCTGGGCGGCGGGTGATTGCGCGTCTTTCCCGCACAGGGGTGACCGCATCCGATTGGAAAGTGTCCCCAACGCGATTGATCAGGCGGAAGTCGTAGCGCAGAACATGCTGGGCGCGGCCAAGGATTATGTCGCGACACCATGGTTCTGGTCGGATCAGTATGACGTCAAGTTGCAGATTGCCGGCTTGAACACCGGCTATGACCGCGTCGTGACCCGCAAGGGCGAGGGGCAGACAGTTTCGTTCTGGTACTATCGCGGCGATAAGCTGATCGCCGTGGACGCGATGAACGATCCGAGGGCCTATATGGTCGGCAAACGCCTGATTGAATCGGGCAAAACCGCCGATCCCGCAATTGTCGCCGACGCGCAAGCGGACCTGAAACCGCTGCTCAAGGCGTGAGGATCATAGCGGGTGAGTTCCGCGGCCGCGCTTTGGCCTCGGTCGGTAAAGGAGACGCGGGCGCACATTTGCGCCCGACCACCGACCGGGTGCGGGAAAGCCTGTTCAACGTGCTTGCGCACCAAATCGACTTTGACGGCTTGCAGATTTTGGACCTGTTCGCAGGTACCGGCGCATTGGGGCTCGAGGCTCTGTCGCGGGGTGCAGCAAAAGTGACTTTCGTCGATGACGGACGGGCTGCACAAAGTCTGATCCGCAAGAATATTGACCTGACACGCAGCGCTGATCGCACCAATCTGATCAGGCGGGATGCAACCCGACTGCCGGAAAATACAGATACCCCGTATGACTTGGTTTTTCTGGATCCACCCTATGGCAAGGCGCTGGGTCAAAAGGCAATCGCTGCCGCTGTGACCGGAAGGTGGATCAGCGATAACGCTCTGCTGGTTTGGGAAGAAAACGCGCCGATGACTGCCCCGGACGGGTTTGACCTGCAAACCGCGCGCAAATATGGTGACACGCATATCTCTTTGATGTGGCGCAATGTTTCAGCGTGAAACAGGCGCAGCAGGAACCCGCTGACCCCGAAATTGCCAGACTACATCGTTTCGGTTAGCCCGGACAGAAAACATACGGAGGCTTTCATGCATGATCTGGTTATTTTTGATTGTGACGGCGTTCTGGTTGACAGCGAACCGCTATCCAATCAGGTGCTGGTCGACAACCTTTCACGTTACGGCCTAAAGCTGACCGTCACAGAAAGCCTTGGCCTCTTCCTTGGTGGTACGATGGCCGGCGTGCACGAAAAGGCGCGTCAGATGGGCGCTGACCTGCCGGATGATTGGGTCGACCAGATATATGCCGAGATTTATGAGGGCCTGCGCAAGGGTGTTGCCGTGATGCCCGGTGTTCCACAGCTTCTCGATACGCTGGATGATCGTGCAATTCCTGCCTGCGTCGCATCGAACGGCAGCCCTGAAAAAATGCAGATCACGCTCGGTCAGAACGGCCTTTGGGAGCGGTTCAGCAATATGGTGTTTTCAGCGCATGTTTTGGGGACCGCCAAACCCGACCCTAAGATGTTTCAGATTGCGGCGCAGCATTTTGGCGCGTCCCAAGCGGTTGTGATCGAAGACAGCGCCAGCGGTGTAACGGCGGCGGCGCGCGCTAACATGCGCTGCCTCGCTTATGCGCCCGAAGGCGGTGGTGAAAAATTGGCCGATCTCGGGGCAGAAGTCTTCACCGATATGGCCGAGGTGCCGAGGCTTTTGGGAATTTGACCAGGGCATGTTATTGTCGCTGCCATGGACCACGCACTGACCCCTCCGATCTGGGCTGTATCAAAGGACACGGACACAACGACGGGCCCACCGACAAAGCCGTTGCGCGCACCGGTTTTTATCCACGATGCAGTCATCCCGTGGCGGGATGAAACCTTGCTTTTGAAGCTGCTACGCGATCAGGCGGTGGACGAAGAGGAATAGGTCGGGTGGTATTTGTTGCCCGGCGACAAGGTGAAAATCTCGACCCCGTTTGCAGTCACACCCACCGAATGCTCGAATTGCGCTGACAGCGATTTATCGCGGGTTACGGCCGTCCAGTCGTCAGCCAGCGTTTTCGTTTCGGGCCGTCCAAGGTTCACCATCGGCTCGATGGTAAAGAACATGCCTTCTTCCAAAACAGCTCCCGTGCCCGGCCGACCATAGTGCAACACATTGGGCGGAGCGTGAAACACGCGGCCGAGGCCATGGCCGCAAAAATCGCGCACAACGCTCATCCGGTGCGCCTCGACATAGGCTTGAATTGCGTGACCGATATCGCCGAATGTGTTGCCCGGCTTGACCGTCTCGATACCTTTGAAAAGGGCGTCATGGGTCACTTGAATCAAGCGCTCCGCCTTGCGTGGCAGTTTTCCGGCCACATACATCCGCGAGGTGTCACCGAACCAACCGTCGACGATAACGGTCACGTCGACGTTGAGAATGTCACCATCCTTGAGTTTCTTGTCGCCGGGAATGCCGTGGCAGACAACATGGTTAACGCTAATGCAACTGGCGTGCTGGTAGCCTTTGTAGCCGATCGTCGCCGAGGTCGCGCCCGCATCTTCCACCATCCGGGTGATAATGCCGTCGATCGCGCCCGTGGTCTGGCCGGGAAAGACGTGCTCAGCGATATCGTCGAGTATCCGCGCGGCCAGCGCCCCTGCCGCGTGCATCCCGGCAAAGTCACCTTGTTCATAGATGCGGATACCGTCTTTTGTCAGACGGCCACGATGTTCCTTCATCGACGCTGAACTCCAAATGTTGCGCGCAGCACTCCTTTTACGCTGCTTGTGCAGAAAGTACCAGAGGGTGCGGTGTCGCGGGCCTCAGGATTGCCGTTTCACATTGATATTTAAGCCCGGTTTCATATTGTCAAATATGCGAGCCCGCTGACAAAAGTCGGTCGACTGTCCTGCCAGACACCTTACGATTTGAGGTTTCAATTGAGTTTTGGTCAAATTCTCGTTGTAGTTTCGATCCTTCTTCTTTTTGCGATCTGTATTGCCGGCGTCGGTCTGGCGCGACGGGCACGGAGGAACGTGCCGCTTCAGACGCATGCTGCGCACGCGCCCCGATCCGGACTTGACCAGGCAAAAATTGTGGAAAGCAAAGGCGCAGGGATGGCTGACGGCGGCAGGTGATCGGCAAAGATGGGTGCGACGGCTGTGGATGCCCGGTTGCGCAGCCGTCAGTTCTGGATAGCGTCGCCAACCAGAACGCCGTCAGGCGAAATCAATGTTCCCAAAACCAGCTTTTCGACGCCAGTCGCCTCGGCAGCTTCGAATGCTGCCGCATAGGCCGGATCAATGTCTTTCGCCAGCGCGAACCGGTCACAATCGGTGCGTTGAACGAGGTATAGCATGATGGCCCGATGACCTTGTTTGGCCATTTCAGCCAGCTCACCCAGATGCTTGGTTCCCCGCGCCGTTACGCTGTCTGGAAATTCGGCTAGTCCGGGTTGGCGCGACAGCGTCACGCTTTTGACCTCGACATACGCATCCGGCAAGCTCGGTTGGGTCAACAGGAAATCAATTCTGCTGTTTTCGCCGTACCGAACCTCGGGCCGGACCGTTTGATATGCTGCCAGATCGGAAATCTGCCCGGCCTGCAGCGCCATGCGCAGGGCCTTGTTGGGAACCGAAGTATCAACCCCCGTGAAATGCCCATTTTCGTGATCCACCAATCGCCAGCCAAACTTCAGCTTTTTCTTCGGATCATCATTCGGTTCAAGCCAGATTTTCGTGCCCGGTTCAGCCAATCCAAGCATCGAACCGGGATTGGCGCAGTGCGCGGTTACATCTCGCCCGTCCTCAAGGGTGCAATCGGCCAGAAAACGTTTGTATCGGCGGATAAGGCGGGCGGGGACCAGTTTGGTGGTGAATTTCATGCCATCTGCCTTACCGTGCGGTTGACGGCAAGGGAAGTGCCCGACACCGTTTCGGGCAAATCCTCTTCGCCCGACAATCAAGCCTTGCGAGCCGGATCAAGACAGATATCTTGCCCACACCCTGCAGCACGAGAGGACAGATCATGCCAAACCCCACCGCAGCCATGCTGGTCATTGGTGATGAAATTCTGTCGGGCCGGACACGTGATGCAAACATGCACTTTCTGGCGCAGGAACTGACGAAACAGGGCATAGACCTGAAAGAGGTCCGTATCGTCAGTGACGACGCGGCTGCAATCGAGCGGTCGGTTAAATCGCTGTCCGAAGACTACGAGCATGTGTTCACCAGCGGTGGAATCGGCCCGACGCATGACGACATAACTGCCGATTGCATTGCGCGGGCGTTCGGAAAGACGATCGACATCCGCGCTGATGCGCGCGCGCTCTTGGAGGCGCATTACGAAAAATCCGGCCTCGAGTTGAATGCAGCCCGTCTGCGCATGGCCCGTATCCCCGAAAGCGCGACGTTGATCGAAAACCCGGTGTCAACAGCGCCGGGATTCACGCTGGAAAACGTGCACGTGATGGCGGGGGTGCCGTCGGTCTTTCAGGCGATGGTGGCCAGCGTTCTGCCCACCCTGACCGGCGGTGCGCCGTTGTTGTCGCAAACCTTGCGGGTGGACCGGGGCGAGGGCGACATCGCAGCGACTTTGTCATCTCTGGCGAAGGACTTCGGCGATCTTTCAATCGGGTGCTATCCCTTCCAGATCAATGGCGTTTTCGGGGCCAACGTCGTGATCCGGGGCACCGAAGGCGGGCGCATCGATGCCGCCGTAACCCGCCTGGCCAGAGATCTTGAACAGTGAATGTCAATTGGGCGGACATCGTCGATGGCACCTGGCCAGCGGCCCGATACGAAAAACTCGGCCCATTTCAACTGCGCGAGGGGCGTGGCGGTGGTTCAAGGGTGTCGGCGGCCAGTTCTGTTGGTCCGCTCAGCCTCAAGGATGTCGAAGCCGCGGAACGGGCGATGCAGGCAATGGGCCAAAAGCGCATTTTCTGCCTGCGTCCCGGCGACGAGGGTCTGGATGCGCTGTTGGCGCAGCGCGGGTACGACATTCTCGACCCCGTCAACATTTACACCTGCCCAGTGAAGCAGTTGACGGACGTGACAGTCCCGCGCGTAACGGTCTTCACAATCTGGGAGCCGCTGGCAATCATGCGCGAGATTTGGGCGCAGGGCGGGATTGGGCCCGAACGGATCGCCGTCATGGAACGCGCCACCGGGCCTAAAACCGGTTTGCTGATGCGCCAGAACGACCAACCCGCAGGCGCAGGTTTTGTCGCAATCCACGACGGTATCGGCGTAGTGCATGCGCTTGAAATTCTACCGTCCCATCGCCGCCAGGGATTGGGGCAGTGGGCCATGCGCGCTGCAGCCATCTGGGCGCAGGACAACGGTGCCCATACGCTCGGCGTGATTTGCACCAAGGCGAATGACGGGGCAAATGGCCTTTATCATTCACTCGGCATGCAGATCGTGGGAGAGTACCACTATCGCGTCAAAGGAGACTAAACCGCCGTGACAGACCAAACCAAGCCCACCGCGCTCAACCTGCCGATGGTGGACCCTCTGCCGCCCGAGACGCAGAAGTATTTTGACATCTGTGTCGAGAAATTGGGCATGGTGCCGAACGTGCTGAAAGCTTATGCGTTTGACATCGAAAAGCTGAATGCTTTCACGACGATGTATAACGACCTGATGCTGGCCGACAGTGAATTGTCGAAACTGGAACGCGAAATGATTGCGGTGGTCGTGTCGTCGATCAACAAATGCTTCTATTGCCTCGTTGCCCACGGCGCGGCGGTGCGCCAACTATCGGGTGATCCGCAATTGGGTGAGATGCTGGTCATGAACTATCGCGTCGCGCCGCTGGATGTGCGTCAGCGGGCAATGCTGGATTTTGCGGCCAAAGTGACAACAGGTAGCGCCGCAATAGAAGAGCCGGACCGCCAAAGGCTACGGGATGCCGGATTTTCCGGGCGTGACATCTGGGATATCGCCAATGTCGCCGGGTTCTTCAACATGACCAACCGCGTGGCCAGTGCAACCGGCATGGTGCCCAATCCTGAATACCACGCGCAGTTCCGATGATCCGGCCCTTGTCGATCTGCCTGGCATTGCTTGCCAGCGCAGCCACCGGGCAGGACCTGAGCTTGCCAACCAACGCGCGACAGATCAGCGAACGGGTGAGCCCGCTGGACAGTTATGAGTTGCCGGTCGGCGTTTATGCCGAAGATGCCGTACCTGCGCGAACGGTCGAGGGTCGTGTGGAACGCACAACGTGGCGGTTGCAATCGGGGTCCAGCACGACCCTGCAAATCCTGGCACCCCTTCGTGATCAGCTTGAGGCGCAAGGTTACGACATTCTGTTTGAATGCGAGGCGCGCGCCTGCGGCGGCTTTGATTTCCGTTTCGGGACCGAGGTGGTGCCGACACCGGACATGTATGTCGCCATTCAGGACTTTCGTTTTCTGTCCGCGTCGCGCGGAGAAAACGTTCTAAGCCTGCTGGTCAGCCGCAATCCACCTGACGGGTTTGTACAACTTATCCGCGTCGCTCCGGTTGCCGCCACTTCGCCACCGCCGCTGGTGGTCGAGACCGCGATCGACGATCCCAGCGAAGTTTTGCAGGTTCTTCAGCGGGATGGTCATGTCATCCTCGACGATCTTCACTTTTCAACGGGCGAGGTTGCCTTGGGTCCGGGCCCATTTGCATCGCTGGCGCTGCTGGCCGGTTATCTGACCGACAACCCGGACGTCAGGTTGGCCCTTGTCGGACACACCGATGACACCGGCGATTTGCAGGCGAATACCGCGGTCAGCACCAGACGCGCCCAGTCCGTGCGAACGCGCCTGATCGAGGCGCATAGGATATCGGGCGATCGGATTGAGGCACAAGGCGTGGGATATCTTGCCCCGCTTACCTCGAACGCAACGCCGGAAGGTCGCGACCTCAACCGCCGGGTCGAGGCCGTGTTGCTGGTCAATTGACCACTACATCACCCACCAAAGATACAGCGGTAAACCGACAGTAATGTTGAACGGGAAAGAGACCCCCAAGGATAAGGTCAGGTAGATCCCGGCCTCGGCTTTGGGCAGCGCGATTTTCATTGCCGCCGGAACAGCGATGTAGGATGCCGAGGCAGACAGGACCATGAACAGGAACAGGCTGCCTGCGGACAGACCGATCACGGCACCTACGGCCCAGGCCATCGACGCGCCGATCAAAGGCATCACGACGCCAAATGCGAACAGACCAACAGACAGCTTGTCACGGTTCCGGATCAGACTGCGCCCGGCAGACAGGCCCATGTCCAGCAAGAACAGACACAAAATTCCGGTAAAAGGCGTGACGATGAACGGCGCAATCATCTGCATGCCCTCGCCACCTGTAATAGCACCGATCAGAAATGAACCGGTCAGCAGAACGATCGAGCCATTGGCAAGCAGGTCCCGCCACAACCCATCGTCCTTGACGCCGTTGCCGCCGGATCTATGCGCCAACCACAGGGCGGACAGGATCGCCGGAACCTCCATCGCGGCGGCTACGGCAACCATGAACCCGTCGTGGCTCAGGCCGACGAGATCAAGCAGGCTGGTCGCCGTTACAAAGGTAACGATTGAAATCGAGCCATAGTGACCGGCGACCGCTGCCGCGTTCAGCGCATCAAGTCGGGTCATTACCCGCAACAGGCCAAAGGCGACGAACGGAATTGCAAATGACAGGGCGACACCGCCCAACAGCGTCAGAAACAGGTCAAGGTGGATACCATGCTCTGCCAGGCTGCTGCCGCCTTTGAATCCAATTGCAAGCAGCAAGTACAGAGACATGAACTTGGCCGCGCCGCCGGGTATGGAAAGATCACTGCGCGCAAAGGCGGCCAGCAGTCCCAATGCAAAGAAAAGAATGGTTGGCACCAGCAGGTTGCTGGACAGGGTTTCGATAACACCGGGCATTTCGGGCTCCTAACTTCGTCTTTGGCGCCAGATGCCTTGCGATTTTACTTTATCCCAATATTATCTTTCTAAGCTTTAATTAGTTTCAGGCTATGTAATGCGGCCAACCTTGCGTCAATTGGAATACATCGTCACGGTCAGCCGGCTGGGACGATTCAGTCTTGCGGCAGACGTGTTGAATGTCAGCCAGCCCAGCCTCTCTGCGCAGATCGCGACCGTTGAACAAGAGCTTGGCGTTCGGATTTTTGACCGCAATCGCGGTGGTGTTCAGATCACCGCCAAGGGCGAGGATTTCATTGCCCGCGCACAAAAAATTCTGGCCGAACTGCAGGACCTGCGCCACGCGATGACAAACGATGCGCCGACCGGGGGGCGCCTGAGGTTGGGCGTCCTGCCGTCAATTGGTCCGTATTTGCTGCCGCAGGTCATCAAGGATGTTCACCACGCGCGGCCCGGGCTGCGTGTCGTTGTACGCGAAGAAAACACGCGGGACCTTGAACAAGGGTTAAAGTCCGGGCGCTTTGATCTGATCATCTCGACCCCCGAAGATCATCCCAACACCACGCAGGAACGCTTGTTCAATGAACCGTTGTGGGTGGCCGTCGCCGTCGACGACGCGCTGGCCATGGATCTGCAGGCGGTCGGGGCGGGTGATTTGCAGAATCGAATTTTCCTGACGCTGGATCAAAGCCACCGCCTGTCCCGGATCGTTTATGCGCTGGCGGCGGAGTGCGGTGGCGTTGTGTCAGACGAATATGAGGGCACGACGCTGGATTCGATCGTTCTGATGGCGGCATCTGGCGTTGGCGTTGCTGTCTTGCCCGATCTTTACGCCCGCAGACAGGGGATTTATCGCGACGAGGTTCGTCTGCGCCCGCTGTCCATCCCAAATGCAAACCGGGACATCGCGCTTTTGGCCCGCAGCGCGGAGGCACCGTTGACAGGTCAAAACGTATTGACACGATCCCTACGGTCGGTGGCGCGGGGGATGGGCTTGTCTGTTCCGGAAAACTAAAAAAAAACCCGCGCTGTTCAGCGCGGGCTTGAAAGTTGCCGTAGGGAGAGTTTTACCAGTTCATCGGCCCTTTCTCGGAAAAGGACTCGACAAGGAAGTCGATGAAGGCACGCACCTTGGGTTGCGTGAAGCGACCGGGCGGATAGACCGCAAATACGCCCTGAACATCATCAGGCAGCGACGGCATCGCGTCGACAACCTCGCCCGATTTCAACGCGTCTGCGTACAGGTAGCTGGGCAAATAGGCGATCCCAAGGCCCGATATGGCTGCGTTCAGCAGCGATTGACCATCGTTTACGCTCAGCCAGCCGGCGGTCCGAACTTGACGTTTCTCGCCGGATGGGGCCGTCAGCCTCCAAACGTTGCCGGAAGACTGGCTGGAATAATGCAGCAGCTTGTGCTCATTCAGGTCATCGATCTTTTGCGGGTGTCCGAACTGCTCGATGTATTTCGGCGAGGCGACCATGCGCTTGACGGTTTCGGTCAGCTTGCGGGCCCGCAGCGTGCTGTCCTCCAGCTCACCAATACGCACGGCGACGTCGAAACCTTCGGAAATCAGTTCCACATAGCGGTTGTTCAGCACCATATTTACGGTGATATCGGGATAGGCAGACAGAAAATCCGACAGAACGGGTGACAGGTGGTTCACCCCAAAATCCGTCGCAACGCTGATGCGCAGCAATCCCGAAGGATCGGACTGCATGGAGGTCACGAGAGCATCTGCCTCGCCTGCGTCGTTCAGAACGCGGCGTGCACGATCATAATAGGCCAATCCAATCTCGGTTGGTGAAACCCGACGCGTCGTCCGGTTGAGCAGCCGTGCACCCAGTCGTGCCTCAAGGCTCGACACATGCTTTGATACGGCCGATTTGGAGATACCCATTTTCTTGGCCGCGTCAGTGAACCCGCCTTGGTCCACCACGTTGGAAAATGCCTCCATTTCGGTCAGTCGATCCATTCTCGTTCCCCAGGTCTTCTGTTCGTTGTCTCACTTTCGCGATCAATCTGGGCGAGAACTGGGCATACATGGGATAATATCAGGGTTTTAAATCGGATCGTTTGCGGTTGGGAAACGCCGGAAACCGTGGATGCCTGAGATGTCGACGTTCAAAAATGCTGAGATTTCAGGCAATCGTCCTAATTGTGCTATGTTAAGAATGGCATTTTTGTGACCACGGAGGAGAGGATGAAAACAATTCTGACAGCTCTGGCGACGATCCTGATGGCCAGCTTTGCGCTTGCAGGGGGCGAGACACCGTCGAATCCCGACGCAAAAGTCTATTTCGTGAACCTTGCGGATGGGGACAGTGTCCAGTCACCGGTGACAATCGTCTTTGGCCTCAGTGGCATGGGTGTAGCACCCGCCGGGACCGAAACGGAAAACACCGGGCACCACCACCTGTTGATAAACCGCCCGCCGATCGGAGAGGGCGAAGACGGTGCCGACGAACTGGCCTATGGTCTTCCGGCGGATGACAACCATCTGCATTTCGGCGGAGGGCAGACCGAGGTCACACTGGAGCTGCCGCAAGGTGAGCACACATTGCAACTGGTGCTGGGTGATGCCGGGCACGTGCCGCATGATACGCCCATCGTGTCCGACGTAATCACGATCAAAGTGGAGTAGTCGGCAAGGACGCCAACGAAACCTGTTTACAAGATAGCGAATGTCGGAAACTCTGGCCCCGAAAAAAGGGGTGAGCCATGTCGCTTGAGTTTTTTCTGACGTCCTTGATCGTAGTGCTTTTGCCCGGAACCGGCGTGATTTACACGTTGGCTGTTGGTCTTGGTCGCGGTTTTCGTGCCAGTCTGGCAGCGGCGGCGGGGTGCACATTGGGAATCGTGCCAGCCGCCATTGCCAGCATCATTGGGCTCGCCGCCCTGCTGCACACCAGCGCGCTTGCGTTTCAGGTCATCAAATACCTGGGCGTCCTTTATCTGTTCTACATGGCTTGGGGGATCGTCAGAGAAGGCGGTGCCATGGAGGTCAACGCCGAGAAATCATCGGTGAGTTTCCTGAAAATTGCGGTGACTGGCACCTTGATCAATGTTCTGAATCCCAAATTGTCCCTGTTCTTCCTTGCGTTCCTGCCCCAGTTCCTGCCGGCGGGTACAGCGAATGCGGAGCTTGAACTGGTCAAGCTGGCCGCGGCCTTCATGGCAATGACCTTTGTTGTGTTTGTCGGATACGGTGCCTGCGCCGCGCTTGCACGGGACTACGTCATTCGCAGGCCGTCTGTGATGGCATGGATCAAGCGATGTTTCGCGACGGCGTTCGGCGCTTTGGGCGTCAAGCTGGCATTGTCGGACTGATCGGGCCGAGCGCGCAGAGGGTCAGAGCTGTGCTGCCAGCCGCGTCCCTTGGTTGATGGCGCGTTTGGCATCCAATTCTGCGGCAACATCGGCCCCCCCAATCACATGCGGTTCGATCCCGCGTTCGATCAGATCATCCGCCAAACTGCGGTCTGACACCTGACCTGCGCACAGCACAATTGTGTCCGCCGCAATCAAAGTCGGGTTCTCACGCGTCTCGCCGAAACTGACATGCAGCCCGTCATCGTCGATCCGTTCGTAGTTCACGCCGCCGATAAAATTGACGTTCTTCATTTTCAGGGCCGCGCGGTGAATCCAGCCTGTCGTTTTGCCAAGCCCCTTGCCGTGTCGCTGAGCCTTGCGTTGCAGCAGGGTGACCTGTCGGGCGGGTGGTTGAGGCTGTGGGCCTTCGGGGGCAAGACCGGCGCGATGCTCGGCCGGGTCGGTCACGCCCCACTCTTTCATCCAAAGCGGCAGATCGGTCGTTGGGCTGTGTCCATCCTCGAGCAGAAACTCTGACACATCGAACCCGATTCCACCTGCGCCGATAACGGCGACCGATTGGCCGACCTTGGCCTTTCCACGCAGCACGTCGATATAGCTGAGGACATTGTCGCGTTCCTGCCCTGGTATTTGCGGGTCACGCGCTGTGACGCCGGTTGCGATGATCACCTCATCGAACCCGGTCAGGTCATCAGCTTCGATGTCTCTGTTCAATTCAACGCGCACTCCCAAATCTGTCAGCATGGTTCGATACCAATCGACAAGTCCCCAAAACTCTTCCTTGCCCGGTACCTGTTTGGCCATGTTGAGCTGACCGCCTATCTCACCCGCACGGTCAAAAAGGGTTACATCGTGACCGCGTTGAGCTGCCGTCATCGCTGTCGACAAACCGGCGGGACCCGCGCCGACAATGGCAACCGTCTTTGCTGTATCCGCAGTGCCGATTTCCAGTTCCGTCTCGTGGCACGCGCGCGGGTTCACAAGGCACGACGTCAGCTTGCCGCTGAACGTGTGATCCAGACACGCCTGATTGCATGCGATGCAAGGCGCGATCTGTGCAGATTGCCCGGCGATCGCCTTGTTGACGAAATCTGCATCGGCCAGCATCGGCCGCGCCAGTGACACCATATCGGCGCATCCGGTCGCCAAAACCTCTTCGGCGACTTCGGGCGTGTTGATCCGATTTGAGGTGATCACCGGGATCGACACTTTCCCCATCAACTTTTTTGTGACCCATGCAAACGCCGCGCGGGGGACGCTGGTTGCGATGGTCGGGATACGTGCTTCGTGCCAGCCGATGCCGGTATTGATAATGGTGGCACCTGCCTTCTCGACCTCTTGCGCCAGTTGGACGACCTCGTCATGGGTGGAGCCGTTGGGCACAAGGTCGATCATCGACAGCCGGTAGATAATGATAAATTCCGTCCCGACGGCCTGACGGGTGCGCCGGACAACCTCGATTGGTAGGCGCATCCTGTTCTCATAAGCCCCGCCCCAGCGATCCGTGCGTTTGTTGGTATGCGTGACAATGAACTGGTTGAGGAAATATCCCTCGGACCCCATGATCTCGACCCCGTCATAGCCAGCCTTTTGGGCCAGAACCGCGGCATTGACGATATCGCTGATCTGCTTCTCGATCCCATCTTCGTCCAACTCGGTCGGTGGAAATGGTGAAATCGGAGATTTGACCGGGCTGGGCGCCACGCATTTCGGCCCATAGGCGTAGCGCCCTGCATGCAGGATCTGCATCGCGATTTTGCCGCCTGCTTCGTGCACACGCTGTGTCACGATCGAATGGTTCGCCACCTCTTTCTCGTTGGTCATCATGGATGCACCCGGCAGGACCGAGCCTTCCAGGTTTGGGCCAATTCCGCCTGTTACCATTAGCGCCACACCACCACGGGCGCGGTCTGCATAAAACTCGGCGACGCGATTCCAATCCCCGGTTTCTTCGAGCCCGGTATGCATCGACCCCATCAGGACCCGGTTCTTCAACGTGGTAAAGCCCAGATCCAGCGGGGCCAGCATGTTTGGGTACGCAGTCATGGCGAACTCTCCCTCCCGAAATTGAGTGTTAGATTGACGTCCGCGTCAACATTGTCACGTGAAACCTAACGTCACCCCCTTTGCGTCCGGGGCGACGGTTGCTACAGACGGTTCGTAAGAAACCCATGAGGCCCCGCATGACCCCAGACGAGATCGCCAAATTGCCGTACCGGCCCTGCGTTGGTCTGATGCTGATGAATGCCGAGGGCAAGATCTTCGTCGGTATGCGCAATGACGGACCAAAGGACGCTTGGCAAATGCCTCAGGGCGGAGTGGACAAAGGCGAGGACCCCCGCGATGCGGCGCTGCGGGAGCTGTGGGAAGAAACCGGTGTCACGTCGGATTTAGTTGAGATCATCGCGGAAACGGACGGCTGGCTGCCGTACGATTTGCCACATGATATTGTCCCCAGGATATGGAAAGGACGTTATCGCGGTCAGGAACAGAAATGGTTCCTGCTGCGGTTCACCGGTCGCGACGATCAGATAAACATCGACACCAAACACCCGGAATTCACCCGCTGGAAATGGCAGGAGCCGTCCAAGCTGATCGCCGAGATCGTCCCGTTCAAGCGGGATGTCTATGAACAGGTGGTTGCTGCTTTTGCTGATCATCTGTCATAAACCGATATGCGCATCGAAGACATCTGGCCCAAGTACCGTGCGCGTCTGAAAGCGTTTTTGCATTCGCGTGTTTCCAACGCGGCGGATGTGGATGACCTGCTGCAAGACATTTCGATCAAGGTTATGGCCGGGCTTCCCGCGCTTAAGGACCCTGCCAAATTGCAATCGTGGCTGTTTCAGACCGCGGATCGCACCATCATCGATCACTATCGAAAAAACGGTCGCGCACAGGCGCATCCGGACGACTTGTGGTATCACCGGGATGATCCCGAAACCCGGCAAGCCCTCGAAGGCTGTGTTGAACCGTTTATCCGCGGCCTGCCTTCCGAAACAGCAGATATGTTGTTGGCCATCGATATCCAAGGGATGTCTCAACAGGACTATGCGGACCACTTGGGTCTGCCATATTCGACGCTGAAATCGCGGGTTCGGAAAGGTCGGGCCAAATTGCGCAGAGCGTTTGAAGACTGCTGCAATATTTCAATGGATGCGCGCGGAAACATCTCGGACGTGCAGGAAAAACCGCAAGCCTGCAAAAAATGTTGATCTAAGCGTCGTCTTTTTGGTTGGGGGTTCGTCTGACAGATGAAACCACCAAAAGGAAAGACAAATGATCCGCATCATCAGTTTCAAAATCTGTCCCTTCGTCCAGCGCGTGACCGCGATGCTGGAGGCCAAGCAGATTCGATACCAAATCGACTACATCAGCCTGCGCGACAAACCCGGCTGGTTCCTGAAACTCTCACCCACCGGGCAGGTTCCGGTTCTGGTGACCGAAGGCGGAACGGCCTTGTTCGAATCCGATGCAATCGTCGAATACATCGACGAGGTCAGCGCGCCGTTGCAACCAGACCTGACCCCCGAGCAGCGCGCGCTGAACAGGGCGTGGAGCTATCAGGCCAGCAAACACTATCTGGTTCAGTGCAGCACCATGCAAAGCGGGGACAAAACACTTTACGACGAACGCGCAGCAAAACTGGCCAAGTCTTTCGAGAAAGCAGAAGCCCAGCTTGGAGAGGGGCCGTTCTTTGCGGGTGCAACTCTTGGCAATGTCGATATGGCATGGCTGCCATTGCTGCACCGCTCGGCGATTGTGGCGGATCACAGCGGGCACGATATGTTGGACGCCTATCCCCGCGTAAAGGAGTGGCGCAAGGCGCTGTTGGCAACAGGCATCCCGCAAAAGTCCATATCCGAGGATTTCAGCGAAAGGTTCTTGGATTTCTACTTATCCGACCGGACATGGCTGGGCCGGGGTGCGAATTTGGATGAAACACCCTCTGATACCGTGACCCCGGTACGCGGCGGGTGCTGTGGGTAGGTTTCCTCACCGTCCTGCACGTTGACGTGAGGGGTGATGGCCCGCGTGGCCGGGCCCCTCTAGCTTGGTTGGTATGAAAGATGTCCTACCAGACCTAACTGCCTTTCTGCCCGCCGGGCGTCGGTTCGCCGGATCGGATCGCCGTGCGCCCTTGCGGGACGGGTTGTGGAGCAGCGGGGAATATGGACCCGGCCAAACCGCCGGTCGGTTCTATCCTGTTGCCTGCGTCGCGCTTGAGGTCACGCAACGCTGCAATCTGGACTGTTCTTTGTGCTATCTGTCGGATCGTGCCGAACTGACCTATGACCCACCGCTTTCGGTCCTGTTTGCGCGCCTTGCGATGATCCACAGCCACTACGGCCCCGGCGTTTCAGTGCAACTGACCGGCGGAGACCCCACACTGCGCAAAGTCGAAGACCTCGAAGCCCTGTGTCGCGAGATCGGGCGCTTGGGTATGCGCTCTTGTCTGATGACCAATGGTATCCGCGCGGGCCGGGCCTTTCTGGCGCGGCTGGCGGCGGCGGGTCTGGACGACGTGGCCTTTCATGTGGACATGACGCAGCAACGTAAGGGTTTCAACACCGAGGCGGAGTTGAACACGGTTCGGCTGACTTACATCCGGGCAGCCAAGGATTTGGGCTTGCGCATTCTGTTCAACACCACTGTGTTTGGTGGCAACTTTGATGAACTGCCCGCACTGGCCCGCTTTCTGCGGGATCAGCCCGAGGTGGCATTTGTCTCATTTCAGATGCAGGCAGATACCGGGCGGGGTGTGCTGCGCAGGCGGCCGGACGCGATCACGCAGGACAGTGTGATACGTGCGGTCGAAGAAGGGTACGAGACCAACCTGAATTTCGACGTTGCCGCGGTGGGTCATTCCCGCTGCAATCGCTACGCCAGTGTGCTTACCGTCCACGGGCGGGCGGTTTCGATCCTATCGAACCGCAAACTTGTGCATCGTTTGATCGAAGCGTTGGAAGGTTTGGATCGCTCGAATGACGGGCATCTGGACACGCGCGACACAGTGCGGCGCCTCGTTCTGCACCACCCTGTTCTGGCTTTGCGGGCGGGGGTGCATTTGGCTGAATGTCTTCTGAGACTGGGTGCCGGATTGCTGCGCGGCCCGGTGCGAAGGCAATCGGTTTTCATTCACAACTTTATGGCCGCCGATGCGTTGGAAGAGGATCGCTGTGCCGGTTGCGTCTTTATGGTTGCCACGGCGAATGGCCCACTTTCAATGTGCGCGCATAACGCCCACAGAGATCAACATCTGGCGGAACCGGATCGGATCGAGACAGAAAAAGGCGTGTTCTGGTGGAACTCGGCAGTGCGCGAGGTGTCCGATAGACCGGACCTACCGGATCTGCAAAGTGCCGATCTGGCACCTTTGAAAAGGCTCAAAGGTCAGTTGCGCGCCCGACGCGCGGGTCAAAGAACCGGATCATGAGGACCTGCTTCTTATGTCTTCTGCTGGTCGTTCTGTCGGCGTGTGCGAGTGTTGAGCGTCTGGCCCTTCCAAAAGCAACGCCGCTGCCTGACACCAGTCTGACGCGTTCGGCAACGCCCGCCGACAGGAGCGTGGACCATAAGGATTGGACCGACTTTTTGTCACGCTACGTCGCATCGGACCCGCAAGGCGTGAATCGTGTGGCCTATGGGCAAGTATCGACCATCGACCGGGAACGGCTTGGCCACTACCTTGGCCGAATGCAGTCCATTGACCCAACACGTCTGACGCGCGATCAGCAACTGGCCTATTGGATCAACCTGTACAACGCTCTGACGGTTGAGGTTGTTCTGGACAACTATCCGGTCGACTCGATCCGCGACATCAAGGATGGCCCATTTTCAATCGGGCCGTGGAACCGACCTGTTGCTCGCGTCGGCGACCAGACCCTCACGCTGAACGATATCGAACACCGCATCATACGTCCGACCTTCAACGAGCCTCGTATCCATTACGCGCTGAATTGCGCCGCGGTTGGGTGCCCAAACCTGATGGCCCGCGCTTGGCAATCCCGGACGCTGAACGAGGACTTCGCTGCGGCCGAACACGCCTATGTCAATGACCCGCGCGGCGTGCGTTTCGATGACAGGGGACGCCTGATCCTGTCCAAGATATTCATCTGGTTCCGCGAGGACTTTGGCCCTGACGAGCAGGCTGTAATCGCCTATCTGGAAACGACGGCTGAACCTGACCTGCGCAGACGTCTCAGCCAGGTGACCCGCGTGAATTCCTACGCGTATGACTGGGCCCTGAACGATGCGACCAGCCCTTGAGGGTCTACAGCAGCCCCTCTGCGCGCAACAACTCTTGCAAGTTTGCTTCGGGGCGTGGGCCAATATGGCTGATGACCTCGCGCGCGCAGACATTGCCAATCCGAGCGCAGTTTTCATAATCGCGCCCCGTCGCCATGCCAAACAGAAATCCAGCCGCGAACTGATCGCCCGCCCCGGTTGCATCAACGGGAACGACCTTTTCGACAGGAACATCCGTTCTTTGACCTTCGCTCAACACGGTGACCCCGTCGCCGGAACGGGTGCAGACGACCAATGGGCAGATCGCAGCAGTCTTGGTCAGTGCGTCTTCCAGATCGTCGGTTTCGAAAAGCGACTTGATCTCGGCCTCGTTGCCAATGACGAAATCCAACTCGTTTTCGATCAGCAGCAGGAAATCGACCCTGTGCCGCTCGACACAGAAGGGGTCTGAAATGGCGATGCCGGCCTTGCCGCCACCCTTGTGGCAGTTGCGCGCGGCTTCCAGAAAGGCCGCCTTGCCCTTTTCCTTGTCGAACAGGTAGCCCTCGAGGAACATGATCTGGCTGTTACCGGCCACCTCGCTGGACACGTCTTGCGACGACAACTCTGAAGAAATCCCAAGATAAGTGTTCATCGACCGCTCGCCATCGGGCGATACGAAGATCATCGAACGCGAGGTCGGCAACTCTCCACCCGGAACCGGCGGGTTTACGAAATCGACGCCATCCTCGTTCATCGCATCCGCGTAGAACCGGCCCAAAGCGTCATCGTGCACACGTCCGATGAACGCCGCGTCCAAACCCAGCGCTCCGGCCCCTGCGATTGTATTTGCCACCGAGCCGCCCGGGGTCTGAACGCGCCCTTCCATCGACGCATACAGAACCTCGCCCCGTTCCTGCTCGATCAGCTGCATGATGCCCTTTTCGATGCCCATCAGCTCCAGAAAACTGTCATCGGCCTGGGAAATCACGTCTACAACGGCATTTCCGATGCCAGTCAATTGGTAGGTTTTCATAGAGTCTTTTCCTCAAAGTCGCAGAGATCGCGGATGATGCAGGTCGGGCACATGGGTTTGCGCGCCTTGCAGTGATAACGGCCGTGCAGGATCAGCCAGTGATGTGCATGCAGTTGGAAATCGGTTGGGATATTGTCTTCGATGGCGCGTTCCACCGCGTCGACGTTTTTGCCGGGGCAGATGCCCGTGCGGTTGCCGACACGAAAGATATGGGTATCCACAGCCTGCGCTGGATACCGCCACCACATGTTCAACACGACGTTTGCCGTCTTGCGCCCGACACCCGGCAGTGACTGAAGTGCAGCGCGGGAATTGGGGACCTCGCCGCCATAATCCTCAACCAAGATCTTGCTGAGCTTGATGACATTCTTGGCCTTCTGCCGAAACAATCCGATGGTCTTAATATGCTCGGTCAAGCCGGCTTCGCCCAATTCCAACATCTTTTGCGGCGTGTCGGCGATCTTGAACAATTCACGCGTGGCTTTGTTCACGCCAGCATCGGTCGCCTGCGCCGAGAGGGCCACCGCCACAACAAGAGTGTAGACGTTTACATGTTCCAATTCGCCCTTGGGTTCGGGGTCGGCGTCATGAAAACGCGTAAAGATCTCGCGGATCTGGTGGTATCCGAGTTGCTTGGCCATGCTGGGACGTATGCACGTATTACGGTGCAGGGCAAGCGGTTGCGGCGTGACACCGCACAAGCGGGATTCTGCTCAGCAGGCATCGGGCTTCATTGCTTTACGTAAGGTAAAGCAAATGTGTGATACAATTCTAACGCGCGTATCAGTTTGTATTTCAGCGCTTAGTTGCCCGCGACGGCGGGTTGTTTTCTTATTTCTTATTGAAAGGCTTACTCATGGCGAACCCAGATCTTGCCGCAAAAATGCAGTCCCTCCATCGGTCTGTAGAGCTGGCACATCAAGGCGACGATGACCTCGGCCCACTCAAGCTTTTGCCGGGCGTTTGGAAGAACGCGGAAGGCACGCGCGGGCGTGGCTGGAACATGATTGCATTGCCCTTTGCGACCGAGCCGGGCAGTCGGATAAACTACCGTCTCTTGGTCAACCAATATGAAGAAACGCTGCAATTCACCACGGTTGACAAGGCGGTGCCGAACCGGGGGATCGAACGCCCGGATCCATCGACCGGCAACCCATCCTTCGACACCGATCAATTCATAGTCACGCTGGATTACCAGCAGTCGATTGCGCAGCTGGCGGCTGAGGACAACCCGGTCAGCGGCAAGGCCGGTCCGGCGGATTTGCCGATCCATCATGAGCCCGGCCTGTTCCTGCACATGACGAACTTCACGACCAGCGATCTGGATGTGGCCCGGTTAGGTACAATCCCGCACGGCAACTCTCTGCTGGGATTGGGACAGGCGCAGGTCATTAACGGCCCGCCAACGATACCAGCCGTTGACGGATTGCCGGATGGCGCAACAAAGGACCTCAACAGCGGCTATCTGGCCCCCTACAAGCACTACAATGACAACCCGTTCAAGGGCACCATCACGCATCCCGATTTTGATGGCTTCAACCCGGTGCATCCGCATCTGTTGTTGGAATTGGGCGTTCCCAATAATGTGGTCCGAACCACGGTGTTGCCCTTCAATACCGAGCTTGAAAAGGCAGGCATCGTCAACATCCCCTTCATCGAGAAACAGGCGGATGCGGAAGTCATGGATTCGATCTTCTGGATCATGGAGTTGGATGAGCCCGGCGTCGGATCCGAACCAAAGCTGATGATGATGTATCTGCAAAACGTGGGGCTGGATTTCTTCCCGAAATTTGGACAGCAACCCGGTCTGATCCGTTGGCCACATGTCAGCATCAACACGATGGAAAAAGTTGCCCCACCGGAAGATGCTGAACGGTATCCCTATAAACCCGGAGTCTAATAGCGCAAGAAACGGGTCGCACTCTGGCGTGGATCGTCTAGTTATGGTCCATCAAAGGAGTGCGACCATGAACGTCCAAACCCCCGAAACCGGTTATCACTACAATGTCATGCGCCGGGCAATCGACCTGATCGATCAGGGCGGCGAGACTCTGAGCCTCGACGAATTGGCCGCGCAGATGGACATGAGCCCGGCGCATTTCCAGCGCCTGTTCTCGCGCTGGACGGGTGTTTCGCCAAAACGCTATCAGCAATACCTGACGCTTGGCCATGCAAAGGCGTTGCTGCGCGAGCGGTTCACAACGCTTGAAACAGCGCACAATGTCGGCCTGTCGGGCAGTGGTCGCTTGCATGACCTGTTCCTGAAATGGGAATCCATGAGCCCTGGCGAATACGCCCGAAAAGGGGCAGGGCTGACTATCTATTGGGGCTGGTTCGAAAGCCCCTTTGGTCCGGCTTTGGTCATGGGCACGGACAAGGGCATCTGCGGCATGGCTTTCGGCGCCGAAACCGGCGAGGCCGAGGCGATGGAGGACATGCTTGCGCGCTGGCCGCAGGCAGAGTTTGTAGAGGACCCCATGCACCTGCGACCTTGGGTTCTGAGTGCCTTCGGTTCGGTCAGCGAACGGCTGGAACCGACACCTCTTTACCTGATTGGCTCACCCTTGCAGATCAAAGTGTGGGAAGCGCTGATGCATATCCCATCGGGTCAGGTCACGACGTATTCCGAGATTGCTGAACGTGTCGGCTCGCCTCAGGCTGTGCGTGCCGTTGGAACTGCCGTGGGCCGCAACCCGGTCAGTTGGCTGATCCCGTGCCACCGCGCCTTGCGTAAGTCCGGCGGGCTGGGCGGCTATCACTGGGGTCTGCCGGTCAAGCGGGCAATGCTTGCCTATGAGGCCGCGCAAGCAGACGCGTGATTGACAGCAGGCCACGTCAATGCCAAAAGGCGCGCGGTTTGGGTCTCCTGCCGTTCGCGGCCTTTGGCTTTGGTGAAACCCATTTGAACACTTCATCTGTTGCCCACCTTCCCGGCGCGCGGATGGCAATGCGAACCCCGTCCTGATTTCGCGCCCGTTCAAGGAAACGAGGCACATGAAAACGATATCAAACACGACACCGCCCGTCGGTGAACTTAAGCTTCAGGCCAAACGTTTGCGAGAGAAGCTGCGGCGCGACGGCGTTGCGCTGTCACACAGCGAGTCTTTGGAAATGCTGGCGCATCAACATGGCGTCCGCGATTGGAACACGCTGCACGCAATGGCGGGAAACCGGGTGCATCTGGGCGTCGGTGACCGGGTGCAGGGGCGCTATCTGGGTCAGGACTTTACGGCCGAAATCCGTGGCTTGACGGTGCTGGGCGATGGCGCACACCGCAGGATTTCATTGCAACTCGACACGCCCGTGGACGTGGTTCGGTTCGACAGCTTTTCGTCTTTCCGACAACGTGTCACAGGCGAGATCGGTTGGGACGGACGATCGGTTCGCCATACTTCGGACGGAGAGCCGCACCTGATCGTGCGCCCGGTGTAAAAAAAGGGCGAGGCACATCGCCTCGCCCTTAATCGCTAGCCGTGCGCGGCTTACTCTGCAGCCCAGCCGCTTACGGCTTTGACTTCCAGAAAGTCCTCCAGGCCCCAGACGCCACCTTCGCGCCCGTTGCCGGACTGTTTCATTCCGCCAAACGGAGAGCCAGCGCTGCGGGGTTGACCATTCATTTCCACCATACCCGAACGCAGATGGCGCGCCATGCGGTTGGCACGTGTTCCGTCCTGCGTCTGCACGTAATTTGTCAGGCCATACGGGGTGTCATTGGCAATCTCGACAGCCTCCTCCTCGGTGTCGAACGGGATCATTGCCAAAACCGGGCCAAAGATCTCTTCGCGCGCAATGGTCATCTGGTTGTTGGCATCGGCAAAGACCGTAGGGCGTACATAGTAACCCTTGTTCAGACCCTCGGGCCGACCCGTGCCGCCTGCGACAAGGCGTGCCCCTTCGTCGATGCCCGCCTGAATCAGATCCTGAATCTTGGTCCATTGCACTTCGTTCACGACCGGGCCGATGTGGCGGCCCTCTTCTTGTGCGCTGCCAACCGAGACCGTGTTTGCCACTTCCGCTGCGGTCTCGACTGCCTGATCGTAGATGGGGCGCTGTACAAGCATCCGGCTGGGCGCGTTGCAACTTTGGCCTGTGTTATTCATCATGTGCAGCACGCCGCGTTTGACCGCCTTTTCATCCGCATCAGCAAAGACGACATTCGCCCCCTTGCCACCCAGTTCAAGATGCACCTTTTTCAATGTCTCGGCGGCATTCTTGGAAATCGCGGTGCCCGCGCGTGTCGAGCCGGTGAAACTGACCATATCGACATCCGGATGCGCCGACAGTTGAGAGCCGACACCCGCTCCGTCGCCATTCACAAGGTTGAACACGCCCGCGGGGAACCCTGCCTCATCCATCAGTTCGGCAAAGATCATCGCGTTCAGCGGGCTTTGTTCGGACGGTTTAAGAACCATCGAGCACCCGGCGATCGCTGCGGCCCCGACTTTGAGCGTGACCTGGTTCATCGGCCAGTTCCACGGCGTGATCAAAGCGGCCACGCCGACGGCTTCGTAGATAATTCGGTCGTTCGGGGCGTGATCGCCCAATGGGCGCTCGAATTGAAACGCTTTGGCAGCGCGAATGAAATTATTGAGATGCCAGCTTCCCGCGCCGGCCTGCTGCGTGCGGGCCATATCAATCGGCGCACCCATCTCCAGAGAAATTGCTTCGGCCAGATCCTCGGAACGGCTTTGGTAGACCTCGATCAGCTTTTCGACCAGCGCAATCCGTTCCTCGACTGGGGTTGCCATCCATCCGGGAAGCGCTGCTCTGGCCGCAGCAACAGCGGCATCCGTGTCGGCCTTTGACCCCAGCGAGATCACCGCGCACGGTTCTTCTGTCGATGGATTGATGACATCAAAGTCATTGGCCACCGAGGGGGCAACCCATTCACCGTTGATATAGAAGTTGCGTTTCTCGATCATGGCAGTTCCTCCTGATCCGGTTTATGCCGACCGTGCGGTCGGTTTTGTGGCACTCTGTCATTGGCACAGCGCAGGGGCAAGCCGATTCCCAGTGGCCAATCGAAAAACGTTGGGTTCCAGAAATTCCGGTCTTAGGGCATCTGAAAGGTTTATCCCAAGCGCAAAGTGATTAAGTTTGCTGCATCCGACTCGCCTGTATTACGGAAAGGAGATTCCTTATGGGTTTGCGTATCAACGACACCGTCCCGAATTTCACAGCAGAAACGGATCAGGGCACCGTCCAGTTCCATGATTGGATCGGGGACAGCTGGGCCATTCTGTTCTCGCACCCAAAGGACTTTACGCCTGTTTGCACCACCGAGTTCTCAGCCGTCGCACAGTTGAGTGATGAATGGGCGGCGCGGAATACCAAGGTGATCGGTGTCTCGGTCGACGGTGTCGAGGACCACAAGAAGTGGAAAAAAGATATCGAGGCCTATGGCAACGCCAATCCCGGTTTCCCGATCATCGCCGATGATGGTCTGGCTGTATCCAAAGCTTTTGACATGCTGCCCGCCGAGGCCTACTTGCCGGACGGTCGCACGCCTGCCGACAGCGCCACCGTGCGCTCGGTCTTCATCATAGGGCCGGACAAGCAGTTGAAACTGTCGATGACCTATCCGATGACAGTGGGCCGCAACTTTGCCGAGATCCTGCGCGCGCTGGACGGGTTGCAGATGTCGGCCAAAGGTGTTGCCACCCCGGCCAACTGGGTGCCGGGTGAGGACGTGATCATACCGCCCGCAGTGTCCAACGAAGATGCCAAGGAAAAGTTCGGCGAGTTCGAGACGATTTTTCCGTACCTGCGCAAAACCAAAGCTCCGTCCTAATCGGAGCCGGGTCGGGGGGCTGTCTGCCCCCCATCGCGCCCTGAGGGCGCGATTCCCCCTGAGGATATTTTTGGACAGATGAAGCGGGCGGGCGCTTCACTTTGATTGGAGCCGAGTTTTTGAGCTTTGCTGATTTCTGCGACCGTCGCCAAAGAGTTGAATAGAGTTGGAAAATTTGTCTTGCGAGGCAGGTGACAGGATTTACGATCCCGAATTTGTTGCTGATTTGTTTGATCGGTGTTCGGCGAACTATCGTCGATGGAGTGCTGTAAGTTCCTTTGGCTTTATATATGTCTGGCGATATCAATGCGTTGCGCGCATTGAACCCTTGGGCAAAGAATCCCCGGTCGTGGTCGATCTGATGGCCGGTACCGGTGAAATCTGGCCGCATATTCTGCGGCGGTTTCCCGAGGTTGGCTCAATAACCGCGTTGGATATTTCGCACCGAATGCACCTTGAAGCGGTCGAGCGTCTGCACCAAAGCTATGCTGACAAAATTGTGCATCTCGAGGTAAATGCATTGGAAACTGATTTGCCGACTGAACACGCCGACATTGTGGTGTCTTCATTTGGCCTCAAGACGTTCGATCAGGATCAACAGGCAGTTCTGGCGGAGCAAATCGCGCGTATCCTGAAACCGGGCGGTCGATTTTCTTTGATCGAGGCGTCTGACCCGAAGGGATGGATGTTTCGCCCTCTCTACAGGTTTTATTTGGACAGGATGCTACCGCAAATTGAGCGGTTTTTCCTCAAGGGGGCAAATGATTTCAGTATGATCGGTACCTACACAAGGAATTTCGGCAACAGTCGACATATGGCGCAGGTACTGCGCAATGCAGGTCTTGTGGTGGAGATGCGATCTCATTTCTTTGGTTGCGCGACCAGCGTCGCGGGCCACAAACCGGGCGACTAGGTTTTGCAACTGGAAAGCCGTTGGACTGTCGATATCTGAAATTGAAAAGACCCCGGCCCAAGCCGGGGTCTTTCGCATTCAAAAGGTGGCGCGGATTACTCTGCGTCTTCTTTCTTTTCTTTCTTCTCGGGCACGATCTCTTCGCCGGTTTCCTGATCGACGACTTTCATCGACAGGCGGACCTTGCCGCGATCGTCAAAGCCCAGCAGCTTGACCTTTACTTCCTGACCTTCCTTCAGCACGTCCGACGGATGGTTCAGGCGGCGGTTTTCGATCTGCGACACATGGACCAGGCCGTCGCGCTTGCCAAAGAAGTTCACGAAGGCACCGAAATCGACGATCTTGACCACTTTACCGGTATAGATCTGGCCCTCTTCCGGCTCGGCGACGATCGAGTGGATCATCTCATAGGCTTTCTTGATCGATTCACCGTCGGGCGAGGCGATCTTGATGACGCCATCGTCGTTGATGTCGACCTTGGCACCCGAGGTTTCCACGATCTCGCGGATGACCTTGCCGCCCGAACCGATTACTTCGCGGATCTTGTCGGTCGGGATGTTCATGGTCTCAATGCGCGGCGCGTGGACCGAGAATTCGTTGGTCTCGGACAGGGCTTTGCCCATCTCACCCAGAATGTGCATCCGGCCATCCTTGGCTTGCGCCAGGGCTTTCTCCATGATCTCGGGCGTGATGCCCGCGACTTTGATGTCCATCTGCAGCGAGGTGATGCCGTTTTCGGTACCAGCCACCTTGAAGTCCATGTCGCCCAGATGATCTTCGTCACCCAGAATGTCCGACAGGATGGCGTATTCACCGTCATCTTCCAGGATCAGACCCATGGCCACACCGGCAACCGGCGCTTTCAGCGGAACACCCGCGTCCATCATCGACAGCGAACCACCGCAGACCGACGCCATCGAAGATGAGCCGTTGGACTCGGTGATCTCCGACACGATGCGGATCGTGTAGGGGAAGTCTGTTGCCGCAGGCAGAACCGCCTGCAAAGCGCGCCATGCCAGCTTGCCGTGACCAATCTCACGACGGCCCGGGCCACCAACGCGGCCAACTTCACCCACCGAATACGGAGGGAAGTTGTAATGCAGCAGGAAGTTCGATTTGAAGTTGCCATGCAGCGCGTCGATGAATTGCTCATCATCACCGGTGCCCAGCGTGGTCACCGCCAGCGCCTGCGTTTCGCCACGGGTGAACAGGGCAGAGCCGTGCGTACGCGGCAGCATCGAGGTTTCTGCAACGATTGAGCGGATATCGGTGGTCGAGCGACCGTCGATCCGCTTGCCGCCCTTGACGACGTCGCCGCGCAGAATGCCTGCTTCCAGCTTCTTCATTGCGGACCCGAGGTTGCCGTCTTCCAACTGCTCTTCGGTCAGCGCTTCCTTGATCGCTTCACGGGCCGCAGCAACAGCGGCAGTGCGCTCTTGCTTGTCGGTGATCGCGAATGCGGCGCGCATCTGCTCTTCACCGGCAGCTGCAACAGCAGCATACAGATCAGAATAATCCGGCGCTTCGAATTCAAACGGCTCCTTCGCCGCCTCTTCGGCCAGCGAAATGATCAAGTCGATGACCGGCTGAATCTGCTCATGCGCAAAGGTCACGGCACCCAGCATTTCCGCCTCGGACAGCTCGTAGGCTTCCGATTCCACCATCATCACGGCGTCTTTGGTTCCGGCCACAACCAGATCCAGACGCTGTTCGGGGTTCAGGCGCAGGTCCTGCATGTCGTCCACGGTCGGGTTCAGGACGTATTCGCCATCCACGAACCCAACACGGGCACCGGCGATCGGGCCCATGAACGGTGCGCCCGAAATGGTCAGCGCAGCGGATGCGGCGATCATCGCCACGATGTCGGGATCGTTGACCAGATCGTGGGACAGCACGGTGCACATCACCAAAACTTCGTTTTTGAAGCCGTCGACGAACAGCGGGCGGATCGGACGGTCGATCAGACGCGCAGTCAGCGTCTCTTTCTCGGTCGGGCGCGCCTCGCGCTTGAAGAAGCCGCCCGGAACCTTACCGGCGGCATAGTATTTCTCTTGGTAATGAACGGTCAGCGGAAAAAAGTCCTGACCCGGCTTTTGAGCCCGCGCAAAGGTCACGTTTGCCATGACGCTGGTTTCGCCCAGCGTGGCAATCACGCTGCCGTCCGCCTGACGGGCAACCTTGCCGGTTTCCAGTGTTAGCGTCTCTTCGCCCCACTGCATTGATTTCTTTGTTACATCAAACATATGCGTATCCTAGAAGGGAGCACTCCCGGCCCTCCGGGTCTCCCGTTTTGCATGGCGGCCCCATTGCCGCCGACCCCAATTTATCTTCCATTCGAGTGCCGGGGTCAGGGCACAACGTCTCAGATGTTGGGCGCATACATGAGATTGCACCCGAAGGGAAGAGAAACCGCAATCCTGCAGTTGGCCGGGTGTTGTGCCGCGTTGATAAATCTCCGACACTTGCGTGGTGATCAAAGTCAGAGGCTTGGATGAGGATATTGTGGCACTCATTGGCGGTGGCCGCACTGGGCTTGGCCGCTTCCGCTGCTACCGCTGGCGCGGCGATGCTGGAATGGGCAGAAATGCCCGATCCGGCGGCGCAGCGCTTTGACGACCCTTTCCGCGACCTCACGCCTGAACAATACGATGACCTCGTGTTTTCCCTGCGACTTCGCGCCCGACTGGAACAGGACATCGGCAGTGAGGAAGAGCGCCAAAAATGGCAACAGCTTTTGTCAGAGACCGAGGCCGCGCTGGCGACAGACGACATTGATATCGAATGGCTTCTGTCTCAGCGCGAGGCCGTGATTCAGCGGCGCACGCGGGCCATGACAGCGGGAAACCCACAAATCGACGGAACAGAAGTCATGGTTTCGGGTTATGCGATCCCGGCCCCGCCAGATACAGACGGCCGGTCCATTGCTTATCTGGTACCGAAACCCGGTATGTGTAGCCACCTGCCGCCACCGCCTCCGAACCAGATGATCCGGGTGCAATTGCCGGGTGATTGGTCCCCTGACAAAAACCACGAACCGGTGCGGTTGACCGGCACGTTGCGAATCTCGCCTTCAGATCACCGAATAAACGTGGTGGACGGATTGGTCCCGATGCAAGCGACCTTTGTTCTGGATGCGGACACGGCAGAACCGCTTGACTGGGATGCCGAAGAACAGAGCATGGCAGATCAATTGCGCGCAGCGGCACATCGCAAAACCGGCGGCGCGGGGCAGGGCAACTGAGGCGGTTTTGGATGGTAACAAGGATCGGATTTTCAGTTTCGATCAGGCAAAGTTGAACCGCAGGAAACATCGAAAATCCGCCCTGAAATCGTCAGGCTGCTGTACGCTAACATTTATAAAAATGAATGCATTTTGTGAAATTTTGATGTTCGTGTAGCCTGTTAGCACGAAACCCACGGTCGAGATGACGGAAACGCGCCAAGGGGGTTAAAATCTCAATCCGTCCGCTGACCGAATACCTTGGCGTTTTGCACTTAGCGAACAGAAGGGCAGACGAATGGCGGAAACAAAGAAAATGCTAGATCCGGATCCACGGATCTACGATTTTGAAACGGAATACGAACTTGGGCAGGATAATGTCAGACCGTTTGGTCTGGATATTCACAATCCTGTTTTCCTTATCTCAAGCATCCTGATCTTCGCGTTCGTTCTGATCGCTTTGGCAAATCAGGACGCCGCTGCATCGTTCTTCGGCTGGCTGCGACCCTGGCTGACAAGCACCTTTGATTGGTTCCTTGTTCTGTCGGTCGATGCGATAACCCTGTTCTGTCTCGCATTGATCATTCTGCCGGTCGGCAAGGTGCGGATCGGCGGCAAGGACGCGAAACCAGACTATTCCTATGCCGGTTGGATTGCGATGATGTTCGCAGCCGGTATCGGTATCGGTCTGCTTTTCTTTGGCGTGATGGAGCCTGTCTATTACAACTTTGCAGAAGACGGGAATGCGCGCCCGCTTGGCATAGATATCGCGGTTCCAGGCAATGAATACATCGGTGTTGTTGGTACAATCCACCATTGGGGCCTCGAGGGCTGGGCGGTTTACGCCGCTGTTGGTCTTAGTCTTGCGATTTTTGCCTACAACCTTGATCTGCCGCTGACGTTGCGGTCGGCGTTCTATCCGATCCTAGGCGAACGCGTCTGGGGCTGGTGGGGTCATATCATCGACACGTTGGCGGTGTTCGCCACGCTCTTTGGTCTTACGACCTCGTTGGGACTGGGTGCGCAACAGGTTGCCTCCGGGCTTAATGCCGTTTTCGGTATCGAACCAAGCCCGACTGTGACCGTTCTGTTGATCATCGGCATTACGCTCATCGCGATGGGCTCGGTGCTGATGGGCATGGACGCCGGTGTCAAACGTCTGAGTGAGATCAACATGATCATGGCCGTTGGCCTGTTCATCTTTGTCATCGTTGTCACGGGCGTCGGCACGGCCATCGCGCGATACTTCAACGTGATGGTGGACTACGTGACGATGCTGCCCGCTCTATCGAATCCGTTCGGACGAGAGGACACCAGTTACTTCCACGGTTGGACGACGTTCTACTGGGCGTGGTGGATTGCATGGTCGCCGTTTGTCGGCATGTTTATCGCCCGCATCTCGAAGGGCCGCACGGTGCGAGAGTTCGTGATCTGCGCGCTTCTTGCGCCCACAGCGGTCTGCGCGCTCTGGATGTCGACCTTTGGCGGTGCCGCCATCGACATGCTGAACGCAGGCGGAGCCGAAGGTGTACGGGCAACGGTGATCGACAGCTATGCCCCCGAAGGTGCCCTGTTCGGTTTCCTGCAAGAGCTTCCGCTCTACGGTCTGATCGCTCCGATCGCCTTGGTTCTGATCGTGGTGTTCTTTGTCACCTCGTCTGACTCAGGCTCGCTTGTGATTGATACGATCACCGCAGGCGGCAAGATGGACGCACCTGTGATCCAGCGCGTGTTCTGGTGCACCCTGGAAGGTCTGGTCGCCATCGCGCTGCTGCTGGGAGGTGGCCTTTCAGCGCTGCAAGGGGCCGCCGTTTCAACCGGTATCCCCTTCACGCTGGTGGTTCTGATCATGTGCTACTGCCTGTGGCTGGCACTGAAATCGGAACAGTCCAAGATGTAACGTCTGGCTGAAAAGAATTGAAACGCCCGCCAGACCGGCGGGCGTTTTTTCGTTTCGGTGTCAGAACTTGCCGTTGTCATGCGCCATTTCGGCAGGGATGGGCGAAACGACATCCCAGTGTTCGACGATCTTGCCATCTTCGACCCGCCACAGGTCAAAGAATGCCCAAGGCTCCCCGCCCATGATCGCATCCGTTGCGACGAAGACGAAATTGCCCTCGGCCACGGCGAATTGCGGCTCGAACTTCGTGATCACCATGCCTTGCGCCGCAAAGGATTCGATCGCGACCATCAGGCCGGACAGACCGTCTTCGATCGACGGGTTGTGCTGCATATAAACCTCGGGGTCCATATAGTTCGTGACATTCTCAGGCGCGGCCCCGCCCAGAACATCACGCACGAAGCCCAGCACAAGCGCCTTGTTCGCCTGCGTTTTGTCTAGATCGGTGATCTCGGTCGGCCCATCCGTCATGCCGCGGCCCGAGGCCGTGGTTTCGGGGATGGGCTGCAAATTGTCCCAGTGTTCGGCAATCTTGCCGTCCTCCACCCGGAAAATGTCAAACGCAGCAAGCGAGGGGGCACCGAACGCGTCGGCATTGTCATAGGTGTTGTGCAGCACAACCATGTCACCTTCGGTAATGACGCGATGGGTTGTGGCGGTCATGCCCGATTGTTGGACCAACGGGATCAGGCCCATCAACCCCTCGGCACCGGTGGGAACCTGAGGGTCGTGCTGAATATAATCCGCAGTCACCAGCTGACGCGCGGCGTCGGGGTCGTGTTCGATGAAGGCAGCCGAGAACAGGGCAAGGACAAGCTCTTTGGGGGTCATGGATCAATTCCTGATGATTCGTGTTGTGATGATAGTAAGTATTAAAAACGCACCACATTGCAATTACGCACTAATAAGTCATGTAGTTACTTTAAGGATACTACCATATAAAACAGGGCTTTGTTTCTTGGCGCTGTGGTACTATGCTTGCAGTAAGTATCAATATCATACCAGAGGCTCCCATGCTCCCGATCGGTGTTCACACCAAGTCCGAAGCGTCCAACTGTTCGATCCGGTCCGTTCTGTCCAACGTCACTGGCAAATGGCGCATGATCATCATTCTGGCGCTCGAGGATGAACCGAAGCGTTTTGGTGAGATCAAGCGATGCATCGGTGACGTGACGCAGCGGGTGCTGACCGAGAATCTACGGGGTCTTCAGCGCGACGGGTATCTGACCCGCACGGTCGATCCCGGCCCACCGGTGGCGGTTTCATATGCGCTCACGCCGCAGGGTCGCGCGCTGCTGGAACTGCTCAAACCGCTTGTCTACTGGTCCCACGAACAGATGGATGACGTCAAAACCGCTCGCATGGAATATGACCGCGCCCATCCCGGTTGATGTGGTCCGTGTCGAGGCGGATTGAGCCATGCGAAGGTGATCTGGAAGCGCCCGGCTTCGGTCGGGCACACGTTCGCTTTGCCGTCGCGTTTGCGATGATTTTTCGACGCCTAAAAAGAAAACGCCCGCCAGATCGGCGGGCGAAAAAGATGTACAAGATGCACAAACCCGTTCTCAGGGTGTGTACAACACGGACAAAACGCGCTTAGCGGCGGATGCCCAGTTTCTTGATCAGGTCCTGGTAACGCGCCTCTTCCTTGCCCTTCAGATAGTCCAGCAGCTTGCGGCGCTGGGCAACCATCTTCAGCAGACCGCGACGACCGTGGTTGTCTTTCTTGTGGGTCTTGAAGTGCTCGGTCAGGGTGGTGATGCGCGAGGTCAGGATGGCAACCTGTACTTCGGGCGAACCTGTGTCGCCTTCTTTGGTTGCGAATTCTTTCATAACGCGTGCTTTTTCAGCGGCAGTAATCGACATCGGGGTCTCCTTTAAAGGTTAGCGTGAATGGCGCAGGCCGGGATGTCGTCCAGCACAGGCCCATGGAGAAAACCGCACCGATTCCGATGCGGATGGGCGCGTATAGGCGCTTTTGAGCGTAATGGCAAAGGGAATTTACCGGATCAGCCCATGGCAGTCAGTACGCCAGATGCATCTCGGTTACAAGCCGCATGTTTCCAAGGGTAAACCAGTGATCACCACGGTTCCGGCTGTTGGGTGTAGGCGATGTAAAGCGGGTGTTTCGGATGCCCTTCCTTGGTCAGACCCAGATGGAACAAGGGCTGGCCAGTACCACGCAGCAGTGTCTCGACCGCTGGGCCACGCTCCAGATGCGCGCCGTGGGTTCCCCAGGCGGCGATGACCTGATCGGCCCATGCGGCACCGTCCAGTATTGCCGCATCATTCTCCGGCCCCACCGGATCGGCAGCTGCGCGCATCTTGCGCGGGTCGGTGTCGCGCCACGCGAAGATATTGGTCACCTGAAACGCCCCGAACCCCAGCGCCCGCGCACGGCGCTCGCAGCGTTCAACGGTCGGGTCATTCTGGACTTCGGTCGCGGTCGAGGGGTTCAGCATCACGAACAACGCTTTGCGCCCCTCCGAGTCCCACACGCGCGTCAAGCTGTATCGGTATTTCTCGCAATCGGAATAAACGGCGGTCGAGGGCGCATCGCCCTTTGTGTGGGAACGGGTGATCATGTGCCTCGCCTAACACAGCCGTCAGGTGACGAACACCCGGCTGGGATGCAATTCGCCTGATTTATACACCCCAACGGCCACCGCCTTGCCGTCCAGCGAGGCCCAGGCTTCGTCTCCATATTCGACGTCAGAGGCAAAGACCATCCCGGGGTTGCCATTGCGCAGGCGCGTGGCCCCCTCCGGGGTGCATTTCAATTCCGGCAAATCCGATAGGCCGGTTTCCAGCGGCTGTAGATAGTCGTCCAATGCGGTGGATTTGGCCATCTCGTCGATCTGCTCGATGCTCAGCCCATCCTCGGCGTCAAACGGGCCGGACCAAATGCGCCGCAGCTCTCTGACGTGCCCGTGACAGCCCAGTGCCTCACCCAGATCACGCGCGATAGAGCGGACATAGCCGCCCTTGCCGCAAGTCATCTCCAATACCGCATGATCCGCGTCGGGGCGGTCGATCAGCACCAGTTCTTCGACCCAAAGCGGGCGGGCGGTCAACGCGACCTCTTCTCCGTCGCGGGCGAGCTTATAGGCACGCTGACCGTCGATCTTCACCGCAGAGAATTTGGGCGGCACCTGCATGATCTCGCCCAGAAACGGACCGAGCGCCTGTTTGATATCTTCATCCGAAGGACGCATGGCGCTTGATGCGATGACCTCGCCTTCGGCATCGTCGGTGTTGGTGGCCTGACCCAGACGCACAGTGAAGGTGTAAGCCTTAAGCGCATCGGTGATGTAGGGAACGGTCTTGGTCGCCTCACCCAAGGCCACCGCCAGAACGCCGGTCGCCTCGGGGTCCAAAGTGCCCGCGTGGCCCGCTTTCTTGGCATCCATCGCCCAACGCACCTTGTTGACCACCGCGGTCGAAGTCATGCCCGCGGGCTTGTCGACCACCAGCCAACCGGAAATGTCGCGACCCTTGCGTTTGCGTCCCATCTTGCACCTAAATTCCTGCTGAGGCGCGCGACCTAGCGGATCGTCAGAGCGCTGTCAATTTGATGGGGTATCTTCAACCACACCCACGATCGGCCCAAGCGAAAAGCCGATATCCGAGCGGTTGCTCGCCCGTTCATACATCCGAGAGATATTGCCATCGAGGAACAACGCATTCGGCGTGCCCAGCATATCGCGGAACAACCTGCCGAACTCATGAAAGGTGACCGCGTCCTCGGAAATGGCAAACACCACGCGCGTGCCGTCCGCGCTCGTTCCGACCCCGTTCCGGATATAGCGCGAGGTTGAATCCTCCAGAAAGCGCGGGTGAAGCGCACCGTCGATGACCAGCATCGGGCCGGATTGGGTTGCAAAGCGACATGCGGGGGCCTGATCGACGAAATCCAGCGTCTCGAACACATCGGCGCGACCCTCGCGGATGCAGAACACACCGTTCGGCAACAGCCCGAAATTGCCGGGGCCGGGGTTTGAGATCACTCGCATCTGCTCCTGACCCTCCTCGACATAGTGCCCGACCGGAGAGCGGTCGTCGTGATACATGCCCGCGTTCATTGCAAAAACCAGCCGCTCGCCGTTGGTGGCCAACGCCTCGTTTACCGATGAGAAATGGCCCAACAGGGCACCGTCATCGCCGTTCAAAAACAAGCGCATGTCTTCGGTCGCGGCATCGACTTCGCAAACGGTGTAACGCTTATCGTCGTGCGTGACCTTTTCGCAGGTCACCGCGCCCGCCTGTGCGGCCCAGAGGACCGCACCCGCCGTGACAAACGCGCGGATCACTCGTCCAGATCGCGGCGCACCGCGTCCTGTTCGAACATGCGGCGAGTGTCGTCCAGACGGTCGAACGTGTCATCCAGCCGGAACCGCAGATCGGGCGAAAACTTCAGCCCGACCTTCTTGCCGACCATGCGCCGCAGCTCACCCTTGTTACGAGCCAACAGTTCGATCACGTCCTCCTGTCCTTTACCACCCAAGGGCAGAACATAGGCGGTCGCGATCTTCAGATCGGGCGAGGTGCGCACCTCGCCCACTGTGATCGACATGCGGTTCAGATCGGGGTCATGGACGTCGCCGCGTGCCAGAACCTCGGACAGAGTGCGGCGGATCAGTTCGCCGACGCGCAGTTGCCGTTGGGACGGGCCGGGGCCATCGTGGAATTTGTTCTTTGCCATGTCCCCGATCTAAGCCCAAAGCAGGGCTTTGCCAAGCGGGCGCGAACGGGGTAGGAGGCTTTGAGCCGACTGCAACAGGGGAAGAAAGCAATGACCCATATTCCGGGGATCGTCATCACAGGGGCTTCGGGCCGTATGGGGCAGATGCTGATCAAGACGGTGACCGACAGCGATCAGGCGCGTCTGGTCGGCGTGGTCGAGCGTACGGGCCACGACTGGATCGGTCAGGACGTTGGTGTTGCTATGGGTGGCCCGGCGCTGGGCGTCATCGTGACCGATGACCCGCTGGAGGCATTTGCGCAGGCGCAGGCCGTAATCGACTTCACCGCGCCCGAGGCAACGCTGGAATTTGCCGCGCTGGCCGCGCAGGCGCGATGTGTGCATGTGATCGGCACCACAGGCATGACCGACGAACAGATCGCCGCACTTGAGCCAGCCGCGCGTCATGCGGTGATCGTGCGGGCCGGGAACATGAGCCTTGGCGTCAACCTGCTGGTGCAACTGACCAAAAAGGTCGCTGCCGCACTGGACGAAGATTTTGATATCGAGGTGATCGAGGGCCACCACCATCACAAGGTCGACGCGCCATCAGGCACGGCGCTGATGCTGGGCGAGGCCGCTGCCGAGGGGCGTGGCGTCAAACTGTCGGATGTGGCGGACCGTGGCCGGGACGGCATCACCGGCGCACGCGAACGCGGCGCGATCGGGTTTCACGCCATTCGCGGTGGCGACATCGTGGGTGAGCATGACGTTCTGTTCGCCGCACCCGGAGAACGCATCGTTCTGCGCCATCTGGCAACAGACCGCGCCATCTTTGCGCGCGGTGCGCTGAAGGCGGCGCTGTGGGGGCAGGGGAAGGCTCCGGGTCAGTATGACATGGTGGATGTGCTGGGGCTCTAACTCACTAGCGGAAGGTCGCCAGCCCGTCCGGTTCAGATCCCTCCTGCGCGGCCAATGCAAACAATGCGGCTAAGCGCTGATCCCATGTCGGGAACTGGCCTGTCTGGGCATATGTCAGCCGCTCGGCCCCGATCGAAATGCCCAGTGGCGCGACTTTGCCGCCGATGATGATTTCCCCGATCTCGGTCCAGTTGGACGAAGGTGGATAGCTGGCCGGCGCAGGCTCATCGGTATCGCCGATGCGGTAGTAAACACCCATCGTGACCAGATAGTCTTCACCCATCGGGTCGGGGAAGAAAAAGCCTGAAGCATCGCGGGCGGCCAATGCCTCGGCCTCGTCACGCAGCAGGACTTTTTCGGCAAAGGGCATGTTCAGATCGTCCAATACAGCGCGCATGTCATTGGCTTGCGGGACGCTGACAAAGGCAATGCGCGCGGGATCAAGACCAAAATCCTGCGTCAGAACCTGAATCATCAATTCGGTCGTATCACGCCCACTGACGGTCTCGCCCGGATGGCATCCGACCTCGTGAAACAAGGGCAGGACGTCGGGACGGGCCTTTTCATCCACATCCGCAACGCGGGCCAGCGGTTGAATGATGAACGCGTTTGTTGGCAGTTGATCCTGGTCGAAGTCATGGCGCAGACCGCCATTATAGTCGGAATTGCCGGTGGCGATTGACAAGGGCTGCGCCTCGGAAAAACCAAGCCCCGCAAAGGCCGCCTTCAAACCTGCCAGCGTCTCAGCAAACTGCGCCTCGAACGCGTCGTTTTGCTGTGTTGCGCCAATGGCGAACCGGGGCACCATCGTACCCATTGCAGCCGCCGTTCCCAACTGGACCACTTTCCGTCGATTCAATCCCATCAGCGCCTCCGATCTGCACGCACAAGTAGAGTATCGCAGAAGTTTGGGCAGAAGGTTAAGAAAATCTGAAAGAACGTTGTGAGAGGCTGATCCCCGAGCGTGCGCCCGGTTCTGAACAGACCCGATTGATGTGGATTGGCACGATCACGCGGTTCCCAAATGCCTGTCGACCATGCGCTGAACCATTGGTGCGAAATGGGCAAAACCGGGTGTTTCCATGTCGGGATGCTTGCCTGCCTCGTCCAGATACCGCACCTGAATGATTTGTTTCAGGTTTGGGTTGGCTTCGAACGCGGCGACCTCCTCCGCACTCATCGGACCCCCTTGCAGTTCCAGCGTATGAACCGAGGCTTCGGACAGGCGGTTGAAATAGTCCGGCTTGGTCGCACACAAGTACCGTTTCGCCGCAACGTGATAGCGGCAGCAATCGGTGATGACGGAGGGGAAAAACTGCTCCAGCACCGCAGCCCCGGCATCCTCGTGATGGCGGTCTTCGGTGTCGTCGGGGTGATATGTGCCGAACTCGGACGTAAAATGCCCGATGTCATGCAGCAGGGCTCCCACGATGATTTCTTCGGGCTGGCCGTTTTGTTCGGCGATGGTGGCGCCTTGCAGCATATGCTCGGCCATGGTCACTGGTTCACCCAGATATTCCTCATCGCCCCGCCGTTCGAAGATATCCGCAATAAAGGCGACGACGTTGTCACGGTTCAGAGTGGTGAAATCGGGCGTCATTCTGCGGCCTCCGGCTGAGCCATCTCTAACGCGGCCAGCGTGGACAGCAGCCCGTCCTTGTCGGCATAACATCCCTGCAACCAGCGCGAGCCTGCGCCGGAATAGCCCAGCCGCGCATGCAGGACACGGGTGTTATCGACGATAAAGCTTTCGCCGGGCTCAAGCTTGAATGAAACGCCCATCGCGGGGTCGTCGATGATTTCGGCCAGTTGCCGATAGGCGGCGTAATAGCCTTCCATCTTGTCGAATGGCACATCGACAAACGGCGCGGAAGAGCGGTTGTTAAAGCGGATGCCGATTAATTCGCCGTCCGGCGAAAGCTCGATCATCGGGCGTCGCGCGCGCAGGCAAACACCATCGGCACCTTTGTATTCAAACCGCGCCGGGTGGCCAGCCAGCAGGGCAAAACCGTCCGGGTTTTCCTGACATAAGCGCTGGGCAGCGCGGAACCCGTCAACAACGATCGAGTCCCCACCCTCGGCACTGTTTTCGAGGCAATAGAGTACCTGCAGTGTCGGCACCGGGTCGCGATAGGGATTGTCCGTGTGCGCCTGTAACCCAAGCCCGGTATACGCAAGGTTTGTGGGATTCACCTCGGTCCGGACTTCGAAATAGGGGCCATAATTCGTCTCGTGCACATAGCCGAACAGATCGACCACCTTCAGCAAGGCCTCCGGCTCGACCGGGCCACCTGTCAGCTTGGCAAAGCCAAATTCGGCGACCGCTGCCAGCCAATCGCGCTTGGCGGTGGGGTTGGAATGAACCTGCGCCCAGTCACCGCTGGGCGCATCAAACCCATTTTGCCACGTGGTGAGGCCAAGCGCGACCCGACCGGGCTCAACGCTTTGATCGCGATCATACCTGTGCGCGAACAGCCAGTCGGCAGGGAACGCGACGGTTTTGTTTTCTGGCTGAAAGGTGACCGACAGCGCGCCGCCAACAACCTCAGCCGCGCTCAGCGTGGTCTTCGCGGGAATGTCGCCGATTGTGATCAGGCGTTGGCCATTCCCCGGCGCACGCGTTTCGGGATCCAACGCATTGTCGCGCAGCCAGATTGCGTGAAAGCGTGATCGGGTGCCATCCGCGAATTCAACAGAAACCGTGGACGGATCAAAGGTGACGGTGCGCAGCATGGGGTTGCTCCTGTTTGGCGCGGGTGTTGCTTGAGGGGATACGCGGTTCGTGGCATTACGACAATTAAACCTTATTCCGACTGAGGCCCGGAAAATCTTATGGCTAAGAAAAAGATCGGATTGCCACCGCTGGATTGGCTGCGCGTTTTCGAAGCTGCCGGACGCCTGGGTGGCTTTTCCGCCGCCGCGCGAGAGTTCGGACTGACGCAGGCAGCGGTCAGCCAGCGCATCGGAAATCTTGAGGCGTGGCTGGGCCGCACGCTTTTCATCCGAGAGGCGCGCGGTGTATCGCTGACGGTTGAAGGCGAAAGCTATCTGCCCCTGGTGCAGGACAGTTTGCAAGCGCTGGAGCGGAATACCGAGGATCTGTTCGGGACATCGCCGAAAGAGCTGCGCGTTGCCGGGCTGTCATCGCATATCTACGCGCTGGTTTTGCCCTGCCTCCCGCACTTGTTGGACATGCAACCCGAACTACGCCTGATGACGGATTCTGTTGCCCGACGCGCGTCGCTGGACGAAGAAAGAACCTGGTTGCAAATCCGGTTTGGCCGGGGCGATTGGCCGGGGCGCAAATCAGCCTTGATCGCCGAAGAGGTCCTTGTACCGATGGCAGCGCCGGGTGTCGTCTGGGGGGCACCGCTGATCGAACAGAGGGGCGAACGTCCGGGATGGAGGAACTGGGCGAGCAGCGCCGGGGTCAAGGAGTTGCCGTCCGCACGGGTCAGTTTCGACTCGATGGGTCACGCCATCGCAGCGGCACGTCAGGGAATGGGCGTGGTACTGGGATCGGTGCCGCTTGCGGCGCGAAACACCCGGTCGGGGCAATTGTTCAGGCTTGACTTGCCGGAATTGGAAACGCGGGAAGGCTATTGGTTGACCTGGCCCGAGGATCGGGTGCGGTCAAAGAAACAGCGTGCTTTGATCGATGATTTTCTAACGGCGATGCGGGGCTGAGCGTTCAGAAGTCGATCGCGATGCCCTTTTTCTCCCAATCGCCATAGCGGGCCGGGTCGGGTCCGTCGCGTCCACCCAGTTCTTTGGGCCGCTTTTCTGCTTCAGCGTCAGCTTTGCGGCGGCGTTCTTCAGCCTCGGCCAAAGCACGTTGGGCGGCAGGCGGCAGGTCTTTGCGGTTGTCACTCATGCCATCGGGTTCCTTTCCGGTCATTGGCTTGATATACGCCCGCGTCCGCATTTGGCAATGCGGGCCTCGGTCAGAAGAAAGGCGACCTCATGTCCGACAGCGCAACAGCGGCGCGACGCAGCGCGATCTATTTGCTGGACCAGATCCTGGGTGAGGGGCGCTTGCTGTCCGAATGCCTGTCTGCCGGCGCGTTGGACCGTCTTGACCGTGAGGATCGCGCAAGGGCGCAGCGGCTGACACTGGAAACCCTGCGCGGGCTCGAACGCGCTGACCGGTTGTTAAACAATCACCTGAATAGGACACCCGCACTGACCGTTCACAATGCACTGCGCGTGGGTGCGGTCGAATTGTGTCAGGGCGAGGCGGCGCATGGCGTCGTCAATTCGATGGTGGATATCGTCGGACGCTCGCGAAAACACGGGCGGCTCAAGGGGCTGGTCAACGCGGTTTTGCGAAAAGTGGCGGACGAGGGGCCAGCCGCGTGGCCCAAAATGCGGGTTCCGCGCTTGCCGGAGTGGTTGCGCGCCCCGTTGATCATGGCGTGGGGTCAGGATGCTGTCGCAGGTATCGAGCAGGCCCATTTCAAAGGTGCGCCGCTGGATTTGACCGCAAAGTCGAACGGCCAACTTCCCGAAGGCCAAGTTCTGCCCACCGGGTCCATCAGATTGATGGATGCAGGGCAGGTCTCTGCTTTGCCAGGTTTTGACGCTGGCGATTGGTGGGTGCAGGATGCCGCCGCCGCCCTGCCGGTTCGCATTCTGGCGCCGAAGGCCGGTGAAACGGTTCTGGACCTTTGCGCCGCGCCCGGTGGCAAAACCATGCAACTGGCGGCTGCCGGCGCTCGGGTCACGGCCCTGGACGTGTCGGAAGGGCGGCTTGAACGGGTGCGCGAGAACCTTGCGCGCACCGGGCTTTCGGCCACTGTTATTGCCGAGGACGCGCTGCAGCATCAGGGCCAGTACGATGCGATTTTGTTGGATGCCCCCTGCTCGGCCACAGGCACAATCCGCCGCCATCCAGATTTGCCATTTGCCAAGGACGGCTCAGAGTTTGGCGACCTGATTGACTTGCAAGCACAGATGTTATCGCACGCGTGGGCCTTGCTGAAACCCGGCGGACGGCTGGTCTATTGCACCTGCTCGTTGCTGCCGGATGAGGGCGAAGTGCAGATCGAAGATGCACTAAAGCAGCACACGGATATGACGGCGGACCGTTCGGCGCTGACGGTTTCCGGTGTTGATCCAGCTTGGATCACAGACGAAGGCGGTTTGCGTCTGCGCCCGGATTTTTGGCCTGAAGTCGGGGGTATGGACGGGTTCTATATCGCGTGTCTGAACAAATCCGCCTGAGCGCACGCTTTTCGGTGACTTGACCTTCGGTCCTGTCTATCGTTGGGTCAGGCGCCAGCAGAGCGTCAGGGGCAGAGTAACGAGCGGCATGTCACAGTCAGACACCATGGCAAACCGATGGGCACGGTTCCAGAACCGGCTGTACGCGCGTCTCAGCCAAAGGCGGCGGGCGGTGTCCGGTTTTGTCGGGCAACCCGAGCCACGAACGGTCGGCTCGTTTGCACGCGGTCGGCAGTTGGTGGCCGGAAACCTGTTGTTTGCCGGTTATCTGGTCGAAGCGGATGACACCGATCTGTGGGACGTTTCCGCCCCCAGCGCCGAGTTCGATGACGAGCGTCACGGTTTTGCGTGGTTGGACGATCTTGCAGCGGTTGGGGACATGCGTGCCCGCGAAAAAGCGCAACGCTGGGTATGGGCCTGGATCAAGGTTCACGGCGCCGGTCAGGGTCCCGGATGGGCGCCGGACCTGACCGGTCGTCGGGTCATGCGCTGGATCAACCACGCCATGTTCTTATTGCGCGGCGCGGATGAGGCTCAAAGCAAACTGTTCTTTCGATCGTTGTCACAACAGTCCTGGTTCCTGTCGAAGCGCTGGTCTGCTGCGACCCCCGGCCTGCCGCGGTTCGAGGCTCTGGCCGGTTTGGTGCAGGCTGGCCTTGCGCTGGAAGGGTCGGAGCAAATAGCCGATCCCGCGCTGCGAGCACTGGCCCGCGAATGCGAAAAACATGTTGATACGCAGGGCGGAATTCCCACACGCAATCCAGAGGAATTGCTTGAGGTCTTTACGCTTTTGTCCTGGACGTCTGCGGCCCTCAGCGAGGTTGGGCGCGGAACGCCTGCCGCCCAAACAGACGCAATCAAACGTATGACCCCGACATTGCGCAATTTGCGCCACGCCGATGGTGCGCTGGCCCGGTTTCATGGCGGCGGTCGCGGTATAGACGGGCGCCTGGACCAGGCATTGGCTCAAAGCGGGGTGAAACCGCAGCCCGCCGCGGGCTTGTCGATGGGGTTCGCGCGGCTGGCCGCCGCAAGAACCACTGTCATCGTTGATGCAAGCGCACCACCCAAGGGCGGGGCATCTTTTAACGCGCATGCTTCGACAGCGGCGTTCGAACTGACTTCGGGTCGTCGCCCCCTGATCGTGAATTGCGGATCTGGCGACAGTTTCGGCGCGGATTGGCGGCGCGCCGGAAGGGCCACGCCATCGCATTCGACGCTCAGTGTGGATGGCTATTCAAGCGCGCGGTTGTCCGAACCGACGCGCGGAAGCCCACGCGAGGCCTTGATTGATGGTCCCACAAGTGTTCCCACAGACACCGAGGATGCCTTTGAAGGGCAGCGGTTCATGGTCGGCCAGGATGGCTATGCCAAGGTGTTCGGCCTGACCCACGCACGGACACTTGAATTGCGCTTCGATGGGCGAGAATTGATTGGCGAAGATATCCTGTTGACCTCGACCGACAAGGCCAAGCGGCAATTCGACAAGGCAATGGATGCGTCCGGCCTGAAAGGGATCGCCTTTGACATCCGGTTTCACCTGCATCCGGACGTGGACGCGGCGCTTGATCTGGGCGGGTCGGCGGTGTCCATGGCGCTCAAAAGCGGCGAAATCTGGGTATTTCGCCATGACAACATTGGAAAGTTATCAGTCGAACCAAGCGTTTACCTTGAAAAGGGCCGTCTGAAGCCCCGCGCGACAAAACAGATCGTTCTATCTGGCCGCGCAATGGAGTATGCGACGCGCATCCGGTGGACGCTCAGCAAGGCACAGGATACAGCCTATGCCGTGCGGGACCTGCACCGGGACGAGCCCGATTTCGACTGACGCCAAAAGGACCTTTGGAACCATGACCGACCTTCACCCCGTGCGCCGCGCGTTGCTTTCCGTTTCCGACAAGACCGGGCTGATCGAGCTGGGCAAGGCGCTGTCCGAACGCGGGGTCGAGCTGCTCTCGACCGGCGGCACGGCTAGGGCCCTACGCGAGGCGGGGCTGCAGGTGAAGGACGTCAGCGAAATCACCGGGTTCCCCGAGATGATGGATGGCCGGGTCAAGACCCTGCATCCGATGGTGCATGGCGGGCTGCTTGCCTTGCGCGACAACGACACCCATGTCGCCGCGATGGAGGAGCACGGTATCGGCGCGATCGACCTGCTGGTGGTGAACCTCTATCCGTTTGAGGCGACTGTGGCCAAGGGCGCGGGCTATGATGAGTGTATCGAGAACATAGATATCGGCGGTCCGGCGATGATCCGGGCGGCCTCAAAGAACCATGCCTTTGTCAACGTGGTCGTGGATGTCGAGGATTATTCCTCGCTTCTGGATCAGCTGGAGGAAAACTACGGAAAGACCTCATATGGGTTCCGTCAGTGGTTGGCGCAAAAGGCATATGCCCGCACGGCGGCCTATGACACGGCTGTGTCGAACTGGATGGCCGAGGCGCTGCAGCTTGAGGCCCCTAAACGCCGTGCCTTTGCCGGTGAGCTGAAACAGACACTGCGCTATGGAGAGAACAGCCACCAACAGGCGACGTTCTACACCGATGGCACGGATCGTCCCGGCGTGGCGACTGCCGTGCAGCATCAGGGCAAGGAACTGAGCTACAACAACATAAACGACACCGATGCGGCCTTTGAACTGGTCGCCGAGTTTGATCCGGCCGAGGGTGCAGCCTGTGCCATCATCAAACACGCCAACCCTTGCGGCGTGGCCAAAGGCGCGACCCTGCTGGAAGCTTACAAAGCAGCGTTCGATTGCGACCGCACTTCGGCCTTTGGCGGGATCGTGGCGCTGAACCAGCCGCTGGATGCGGAAACTGCGCAAGAGATCACGGGAATCTTCACCGAGGTTGTGATCGCGCCGGGCGCGTCGGATGAGGCCAAAGACATCTTCGCCGCCAAGAAGAACCTGCGCCTGCTGACGACGGAGGCTTTGCCGGATGTAACTGCCGGGGGCAAAACCGTGCGTCAGGTTGCTGGCGGCCTGCTGGTGCAGGACAAGGACAACGGCTTTGTTGGCATGGATGACCTGAAGGTCGTTACTAAAAAGGCCCCGACTGACGAACAGATGAGAGACCTGCTCTTTGCCTGGAAAGTGGCCAAACACGTCAAATCCAACGCCATCGTCTATGTCAAAGACGGCGCAACCGTGGGTGTTGGCGCGGGACAGATGAGCCGGGTCGACTCGGCCCTGATTGCGGCCAAGAAAGCTGAACGCATGGCAGACGCGCTGGGCTTGGCCCAACCGTTGACTATCGGCTCGGCTGTGGCGTCGGATGCGTTTTTCCCATTCCCCGACGGGCTGATGGAAGCCGCAGAGGCCGGGGCGACCTGTGTGATCCAGCCCGGTGGGTCTATGCGCGATGACGAAGTCATCGCGGCAGCCGATGAGGCCGGTTTGGCGATGGTCTTCACCGGCATGCGCCACTTCCGTCACTGATGCTGTCCCGCCTGCTTCTCTGGGCGGCGCTGGCCGCGTTCCTGATCGATCAGATCAGCAAGTATCTGGTCGTCCATATAATGCGCGTGGCCGAAGGCAACATCGATGTGCTGCCGCCGCTGTTGGTGTTCAAATACGGCGAGAATCGCGGCATCAATTTCGGCCTGTTTCAGGGCAACAGCGAGGCGGCGCGCTGGGTGCTGATCGGTATCTCGCTGGCAATCTGTGTTGCGGTACTGATCTGGCTTAGGCGCAGCACACCAACAAGGTTCATGCAGATTTGCGCTGGCCTTTTGATCGGCGGTGCGCTGGGAAATGTCGTGGACAGGGTGCTTTATGGCTATGTTCTGGATTTTCTGAACATGTCCTGCTGCGGTATCAACAACCCCTTTGTGTTCAACCTCGCCGATGTGTTCATATTTGCAGGGGCAATTGGACTGGTTCTGTTTGATGGCAAAAAGCCCTCGTGACCTATCGCAGGATATGCGATAAAAGCGCCTGAAACCGGCCGGAGAACCCCATGCGCACGTCGCACGCCATTCTGATCCTGACGCTCGCCGCTGCGGTTGCGGGCTGTTCCAACCCGGGCCTGCGGGATTTGCAACCACCGGGGCCGGGACCGGATGAGTTTTCGGTTCTGCCGGTCAAGCCACTGACGCAACCCAAGGACTATGCGTTTTTGCCGGCACCGACGCCCGGCGGCGGGAACCTGACCGATCCGACGCCAAAGGCGGACGCCGTAGTTGCACTTGGCGGTAACGAGTCGGCTTTGAACCCGAATACGGCGGTTCCTTCGTCTGATGCAGCGCTTGTGACTGCGTCCAGCCGGTATGGCGTTCCTGCGAATACGCGTCAGGTTGTTGAAGAGGACGATACGGCCTTCCGCAAGCGGCGTGGTCGCTGGACCGGCTTGCGCCTGTTCCCGGTCGATCGATACGCGCAGGTTTATGAACGGCAGTCGATTGATCCCTTTTCCGCGACCGAAGCGGCACGGCAGCGCGGCCTGGAAACCCCCTCGTCCCCACCGAGTGAATAATTCTTAACTTTCCGTCATCGCCCTTGAACACGGGCCGTACCACCGTAGTTTGAGACTTGAAACGAAACGGAGGACGCCCCATGGTTCGGGCTCTTGCACTGTCGGCCGCCTTGTTTGCCACCCCCTTGATGGCCAGCGAAGGCCACGAGGCCGTCACGACCTTTACACTGGATAACGGCATGGATGTCGTGGTGATCGAAGACCACCGCGCCCCCGTCGTTCAGCACATGGTCTGGTATCGTGTGGGTTCGGCTGACGAGCCCGCCGGCACGTCCGGAATAGCGCATTTTCTGGAACACCTGATGTTCAAAGGAACGGACACATTGGCGCCGGGCGAGTTTTCCGCGACCGTTGCGGCCAATGGTGGCAACGACAATGCGTTCACGTCTTATGACTACACTGCTTATTTCCAACGTGTCGCCGCCGACCGTCTGGAACTGATGATGCAGATGGAAGCGGACCGGATGCGCAACCTCAGCCTGAGCGAGGAAGACATCGCGACCGAGCGTGATGTGATTTTGGAGGAGCGTAACCAGCGCACCGAGAACAACCCCCGGGCCCTGTTCGGCGAACAGATGAGTGCGGCGCAGTACCTCAACCATGGCTACAGCGTGCCGATCATCGGCTGGCGTCACGAAATGGAGACGCTGGGCATGGAGGACGTGCTGTCCTTTTACCAAAACCACTATGCGCCAAATAACGCCATTCTGGTGGTTACCGGAGATGTTGAGCCCGACGAGGTCAAGGCGCTTGCCGATCAGTATTACGGCGTGATCCCGGCCAACCCCGAGATCCTTTCGCGCGCGCGCTCGCAGGAACCTCCGCAAACTGCCGAACGCCGACTGACGTTCAAGGATCCGCGTGTGGCGCAACCTTATGTCCAGCGCAGCTATCTGGCACCTGAACGTGATTCCGGGGCACAGGAAAAAGCGGCGGCGCTTTACCTTCTGGCCGAGCTTCTGGGCGGTAGCACAACGTCCTACATGAACGAAAAACTGCAATTCGAGCAGGAAAAGGTGGTTTACGCCGGAGCGTTTTACCGCGGTGTTTCCTTGGATGACACGACCTTTGATCTGGTTGTGGTGCCCGCAGAAGGCGTTTCGCTGCAAGAAGCCGAGGACGCAATGGATCAGGTCGTTGCAGAGTTCATCGCCGAAGGCGTGAAGGCCGAGGACTTGGATCGGATCAAGATGCAGCTGCGCGCGGCCCAGACCTATGCGCGTGACAATGTCGATGGCATTGGAAACCGGTATGGCCGGGCGCTGACCAGTGGCCTTACGGTAGAGGACGTACAGGCCTGGCCGGACATCCTTCAGGCGGTGACCGGGGATGAAATCATCGCCGCCGCACGCGAAGTGCTGCAACCAGAGGCATCGGTCACCGGCTGGCTGATGCGCGACGATGAGGTGACGCAATGAAACGCATTTTTGCTGCCCTGATTGCGATCGTCATCGCTTGGCCCGCATGGGCTGAAATTGAAGTGAAAGAAGTCACCTCGCCCGGCGGCATAACAGCATGGCTGGTCGAGGATCACTCGATCCCGTTTACCGCGCTCGAGTTGCGATTTCGCGGCGGCACATCTCTGGACGACCCTGACAAGCGCGGCGCCGTGTATCTGATGAGCGGCCTGATCGAGGAAGGCGCGGGCGATATGGATGCCCGCACGTACGCGCGGGCTCTGGAATCTCTGGCGGCGTCGTTCCGGTACAATGCGGGCGACGATACCGTTTCGATTTCCGCGCAGTTCCTGACGGAAAACCGCGACGAGGTGGTCGACCTGCTGCGAACGACGATCCACGAACCAAGGTTCGATCAGGATGCGGTCGAACGCGTAAAAGCGCAGGTTCTGTCCGGGTTGCGGTCGGATCAGACGGACCCGAACGACATTGCAGGGCGCAGTTTTGCGCAGATGGCCTATGGGGATCACCCCTATGGCAGCGAAGGCAAGGGAACGCTTGAAAGCGTTTCCGCGCTGACGCGGGACGATGTGGTTGCCGCTTATGACGCCGTATTCGCAAAGGACCGGCTTTATGTCGGCGCCGTGGGCGATATTACTGCGGAGGAATTGGGTGCGCTGCTGGACAAACTGCTGGCCGATCTGCCCGAATCTGGCAAGCCCATTCCGGACCGCGCAGACGTGAACATTCCCGGTGGTGTGAGCGTCGTCGAGTTTGACACGCCCCAATCGGTGGCTCTGTTCGGACATGCGGGCATTGACCGGGATGACGAAGACTTCTTTGCGGCATTTCTTTTGAACCACATTCTTGGTGGTGGCGGGTTCGAGAGCCGCCTGATGCAAGAGGTGCGCGAGGAACGCGGCCTGACCTACGGCGTGGCAACGTATCTTGTCCCCAAGGATCTGGCCTCGGTCTATTTGGGTTCAGTGTCCTCGGCCAATGACCGGATTGCCGAAACGGTGGACGTGATCCGCGCCGAATGGGCGCGCGCCGCGACCGACGGTGTTACGCAAAAAGAACTGGACGATGCCAAGACATATCTGACGGGTGCTTATCCGCTAAGGTTTGACGGCAATGGTCGGATTGCCGGGATCATGGTCGGGATGCAGATGCAGGGCTTGCCTATCGACTACATCGCGACACGAAACGATAAGGTAAATGCAGTAACCTTGGAGGAGGTGAACCGCGTGGCGTCGGAATTGCTGGACCCCGAAGGCTTGCACTTTACCGTGGTCGGCAAACCAGTCGGTCTGGAGACGACGAACTGAGGCAACACAGGGCCGGGCGATGCTCAGTCCTTTTTCCCAGCGGCATCGCGCAGCATTTGTCCCATCATCTGACCGAACTTGCCCGATCCGCGCTGATACAGCGCGCCGTCCACGGACAGAACCGTGCCGCTGATATAGCTGGCCATATCTGAACTGAGAAACAGGCAGGCATTCGCCACGTCCTGTGGGGTGCCCCAGCGCCCCAAGGGGACATCGCTGCGAATTTCGTCATGGGCGTTCTCTGTTGGCGCCAGACGACGCGCGCCTTCGGTGCCTTCGATAAAGCCCGGCACAACCGAGTTCACTCGGATACCCTCGATACCCCATTCCATAGAAAGCGTCCGGGTGATCTGATCAACACCGGCTTTGGCAGCACAGACGTGGGCTTGCCCTTCATATGGCAGAAACGCCTGTGGGGCCGAGATGTTGATGATGCTGGCACCCGGGCGCTTCAGGAAGGGATACGCCCCTTTCATCACGTGAACAGTGCCCATCAGGTCAATGTCCACAACGGTTTTGAATGCGTTCACCGACATCTCAGAGGTCAGCGCCGGGAAATTGCCCGCCGCGCCCGAGACCAAAACATCGAAATCGCCCAGCGTCTCATGGAACTGACTGAGGCCGCTGGCTACAGCCTCGGGGTCGCGTACATCAAAGGCCGCGCCGATTGCCTCTGCCGCACCCGCTTGGCTCAGCGCGGCGCAGGTATCGTCCACCTTTTCCTGCGACCGGCTGGCAACGGCCAGCTTTGCGCCCGAGGTTGCAAATGCCTCGGCAATACCCCGGTTGATGCCGCTTGTACCGCCAATGACGATGACGGTTTTGCCTGAAAAATCCATTTGGGCCTCCCTGTTGCGGGGGGCCCTACTCGCCGTAGGGCACCCAGATGTTCTTGATCTCGGTCGCAGCCTGAAGGAAGCGGCGGGAATGGTCCACGCCCCAGTCAAATGCCGTTGCGTTATTGACCCAGGTGCGTTTCAGGTTCCCGGCGGACACAACCTCGATCTCTTTTGACAGATCGGTGGACGAGAAGGACCAGACCGCATCCACGTTCATATGCGAGGCCAGCGGTTTGGCGAGGTCCGCGTGGCTGCCGGTCAGGATGTTGACCACGCCTGCGGGCACGTCCGAGGTTTCCAAAATCTGATAGAAGTCGGTTGCAGCCAGTGGATAGGGTTCCGAGGCCACCAGAACCGTGCGGTTGCCCATCGCAATCGCAGGCGCCATGATCGAAACCAGACCCAGCAAGGGTGCCTCATCCGCGCAGAGTGCCCCGATGACGCCAACCGGCTCCTTCATCGCAAGGGCCACGCCACGGATCGGCACACCATGCACCTGACCGTCATATTTGTCCGCCCAGGCGGCGGCGGTGAACAGGCGCTGGATCGAGGCCTCAACCTCTTTCGCGCCGGTTTTGCCTCCGGTCATGGCGTCGATACGGCCCGCGAATTCATCCGCACGGGCCGAGAGGTTTTCGCCGATATAATACAGAATCTGCGCCCGCAGATGCCCGGTGGTCTTCGACCAAGCTTTGGCCCCAGCGGCCGCCTCAACCGCGTTGCGCACATCCTTGCGGTTGCCCAGGCCCACATGGCCCAGCAGGCCGGATTTACCCCAGACAGGTTTCGAATACCCGCCGTCAGGCCGCGCCTGTTTGCCGCCGATATACATCTTGGCCGTTCGGTCGATGGGATCGACCGGTGCGCCTTCGCCCAGTGCCGCTTCCATCTTCGCCAGCGGCTTGGCCTTGTCTTTGGGCTTGGTATAGGCTGCAAGACCTTCCCAGCCGCCTTCGCGGCCAAAGCCGCTTTCGCGCACGCCACCAAACCCGGTTGCGGCATCAAACAGATTGGTCGCGTTCACCCAGACGACACCTGCAACCAGCTTGGGCGCGATATCCAGCGCAAGGTTCACATTCTCGGTCCAAACCGTCGCGGCCAGCCCATAGCGGGTGTTGTTGGCCAGTTCGACCGCCTCAGCCGGGGTGCGGAATGTCGATGACACCAGGACAGGGCCAAAGATTTCCTCTTGCATCAGCGGGTCTGAGGTTTCGAGCCCCGAGATCAGCGTCGGCGGGTAATAGCACCCGTTTTCAGGCAGCTCACACGCTGCGTGGTGAACATGGCCCACCGTATTGCTTTCGACCATCCCCTTGATGGTCTGCAACTGAACCGGGTCCACAACCGCGCCCACGTCGATGCATTTGTCCAGCGGATCACCAATGCGCAGCTTGTCCATCCGCGCCCGCAGTTTCTCGTGGAAGCGATCAGCAATGCCTTCCTGCACCAGCAGACGCGACCCGGCGCAACAGACCTGCCCCTGATTGAACCAGATCGCGTCGACCAGCCCTTCGATGGCGCTGTCGATATCGGCGTCGTCAAAGACGATATAGGCTGACTTGCCGCCCAGCTCCAACGTCAGTTCCTTACCGGACCCGGCAGTTGCTTCGCGGATGCGCCGACCCACAACGGTCGAACCTGTAAAGGCGATCTTGTCAACGTCCGAGGCAACGATCATCTCGCCCACGGCACCGTCACCCGTAACGATATTGACCACGCCCTTCGGCAACCCGGCCTGCGTACAAATATCAGCGAACAGCAACGCGGTGAGCGAAGTATACTCGGCCGGTTTCAGAACCACCGTATTCCCCATCGCCAGCGCCGGAGCGATCTTCCAGGCCAACATCAGCAGCGGGAAGTTCCACGGAACGATCTGCCCGCAAACGCCAAGCGCTTCTGCATCGGGCAACTCACTTTCCATCAGCTGCGCCATGCCCGCGTGGAAGTAGAAATGACGCTGCACCAGCGGGATATCGATGTCGCGCGACTCCCGGATCGGTTTGCCGTTGTCCATGCTTTCGAGCACGGCAAAGAGGCGCGAGTGCTTTTGCAACAGCCGCGCAATCGCGTAGAGGTACCGCGCGCGGCCCGCGCCGCCCAGCTTCTCCCATTTCGGTTGCGCCTTGCGGGCAGCCGCCACCGCGGCGTCCACATCAGCCTGTTTCGCTTGGGTCAGCTTGGCCAACACCTCTCCGGTCGCCGGGTTGCGGCTTTCAAAGCCTTTGCCGGGTTTGGTGAAAGCCCCGTCGATATAATGCCCGAACTTGTCGCCCTGATCGACCAGCCAGGCCAGCGCCTCGGCAGCGCTTTCGGGGGCGGGGCCATAGTCCATGGTTTCGAAAATCTCTTTGACTGTCATGACTTCATCTTTTCCCAAATACTCACTGTCCGGACATTGCGGTCAGGCTCAACCCATCGAATGTCTGTACCCAGCCGAGTAAGCCCCGGTGACGTAGTTCTCCAACTGCCGTTCGATATCGCCCAGCAGTGACGACGCGCCAAAGCGGAACAGATCCGGCTCAAGCCAGCGATCTCCCAACTCGTCCTTGATCAGTGACAGGTAAACCAACGCGTCCTTGGCTTTGGATATGCCGCCCGCAGGTTTGTAGCCGACACGATACCCGGTGCGGTCAAAAAAGTCGCGGATCGCGCGGATCATCACCAGCGACACAGGCAGGGTGGCGTTGACGCTTTCCTTGCCGGTCGAGGTTTTGATGAAATCCGCCCCGGCCATCATGCAGACCAGTGACGCGCGGGCGACATTGCGCAGGCTGCCAAGCTCTCCGGTCGCCAGAATGGCCTTTACATGCGCGTCCCCACAGGCGGCACGGAAGGCTTTCATCTCGTCATAAAGCGCCTGCCAGTCGCCGGACAGAACATGGCGCCGCGAAATGACGATATCGATCTCTTCCGCCCCGGCTTTTACGCTTTCTTCGATCTCCGCGACGCGCAGATGAAAGGGTGACAGACCCGCCGGAAACCCGGTCGAGACTGCCGCCACAGGGATGCCCGTGCCCTCCAGCGCAGAGACCGCTGTTTCGATCATGTCGTGATAGACACAAACCGCGCCGGTTGTGATCGGCGGCATATCCATTGCCTGCAGCAAAGACATCGAGACCGGCTGCCGGGCTTTTGCGCACAAACGTCGCACGCGGCCCACGGTGTCGTCACCTGACAGGGTGGTCAGGTCAATCATGGTAACCGCCTTTAGCAGCCAAGCCGCCTGATGATCCTTCTTTACCGATCGACGGCCCGGCAACGTGGCCGCGCGGCGTTCAATCGCCGACGTGTTGATTTGCACGGCGCGCACCCAGTCCAAATCCAGGTCCATTCCCGGATTCCGGGGTTCGGTCACTTGCGGCAGATGCGCGGTGCGCACGGGGCTTTCTGAGCTCTGCGTTTCCATAGTCACATCCTTTGGGAGGTTTGCGTCAAAATCGCACGGGTTGCCGGCAAATGGAAGGCTTGGCTCGCCTCAACAGTGCAAAAATTTGACCATTTGGACAAATTAGTGGATCTTTCTTGCGAATAATTCTCAATAGCATTGACTTAGTTGCGAATGGTTCGCATATTCATTCTCAACAGGATGCCGAAATTGGGGTCAGACATGATTCGTCGCAGCTTTATCGCCACCTTGGCTTTCGTCGCTACCCTGCCAATGATGGCGTGGGCCGATGCGCCGTTGAAGGTCGTCGCTACGACTGGAATGATTGCTGACGCCGCTCGTCAGGTCGGCGGGGATCAGGTTGAGGTTACTGGCTTGATGGGCCCCGGCGTGGACCCGCATGCGTATCGTCAGACCCGCACGGATATCGTGGCCATGACCCGCGCGGATTTGGTTCTTTGGCATGGTCTGTATCTCGAAGCCCAGATGGAAGGTTTCTTCAACGATCTGGGGCGCAAGCAGACAGTCGTCGCCGTGGCTCAAGGCATCGATCCTTCCAAGTTGCAGGCACATGACGACTATGCCGACAAATACGACCCACATGTCTGGATGAACCCCGAATTGTGGCGCGATGTGGTGACCGGCGTGCAAGCCGCCCTGACTGAAACACGCCCCGAAGCCGCAGACATTTTTGCTGCCAACGCAGCGGCTCATCTGGCTGATATCGACCGGTTGAACGCTTACGCGGCGGCCTCGCTGCGGTCGGTGCCCGAACAAAGCAGGGTATTGGTCACGGCACATGATGCCTTTGGCTATTTTGGCGAGAGCTTTGGGTTTGAGGTTCTGGGTATTCAGGGCATCTCAACCCAGTCCGAGGCTGGCCTGAACCGGATTGGTGAGCTTGTCGATCTGCTGGTCGACCGCGACATCACCGCTGTGTTCGTCGAAAGCTCGGTCTCTGATCGATCGATGCGGGCGCTGATCGAAGGGGCGGCTGCCAAGGGACACGAAGTCACCGTGGGCGGTGAGTTGTTCTCGGACGCGATGGGCGAACCCGGCACATATGAAGGCACCTATCTGGGGATGCTTGATCACAACATCACCGTGATCGCAGGTGCGCTGGGCGGCGACGTTCCGGGCCGGGGCATGGACGGCAAACTGTCGGCGGGGTTCTGAGCCATGCTGGATCTGGTCAGTGATCGCGGTGTTACCGTCGAAGAGCCGCAACCGGAAAACAGCCCGCTGGCTGTGCGCGGATTGACGGTGTCGTACGGCCAGAAACCGGCTGTGTTTTCGGTGGATATGACGGTACAGCTGGGTGCGCTGACCGCGATCATAGGACCGAACGGAGCCGGGAAATCAACGCTGTTGAAGGCAGCATTGGGGATTGTGAAACCCCTGTCCGGACACGTTACCGTTTTCGGTCAAGCGCTCGAGGATCAGCGCGCGCGCATCGCTTATGTTCCTCAGCGTGCCAGTGTTGACTGGGATTTTCCGACACGCGTGATCGATGTGGTTCTGATGGGTCTGTCGCGCCAGTTGGGTCTGCTTGGACGCATTCGGGCGCGTCACATGGCCCGGGCAATGGATTGCCTCAACCGCGTCGGGATGCGCGACTTTTCCGACCGCCAGATCGGGCAGCTTTCGGGCGGGCAGCAACAAAGGGTATTTCTGGCCCGCGCTCTGGCACAGGACGCTGACTTGTACCTGTTGGATGAACCCTTTGCCGGTGTCGATGCGGCCACGGAAAAAGCAATCATCGGCGTTCTGAAATCTTTGAAACAGGCCGGCAAGACCGTCGTGGTCGTTCATCATGATCTGGCCACCGTCACCGACTATTTCGATAATGTGTTTCTGATCAACACCCGCAAGGTTGCAGAAGGCCCGGTGGCGCAGGCGTTCAACGCCGAAACGCTGCAGGCCACGTACGGAGGCCGTTTGGCCACAGCCCAAATCGACCAGATCTCACGCGCATTGGGGTAGCTCATGCTTTGGGACGCTTTGACCCTTCAGCTTGGCTATAACGCCACGCTGGTGGCCGTGGGGGCGACTCTGTTGGGTGTTTCAGCCGGGGTCACCGGAACGTTCCTGTTTCTACGTAAACGCGCATTGGTCAGCGACGCGATCAGCCATGCGACCCTGCCCGGCGTCTGCCTTGCCTTCATGGTTCTTGTGGCGTTCGGCGGCGACGGGCGCAATCTGATTGGACTGCTGATCGGCTCAGCCCTGTCGGCCTGGGTCGGGTTGCTGTGCATGACTTGGCTGACACGCCACACCAGGTTGGCAGAGGACGCTGCAATCGGCGCTGTTTTGTCAGTTTTCTTCGGATTCGGCATCGTGCTGCTGACGGTCATACAGACCTTGGGCGTGGGCCGCCAGGCCGGCCTCGAAGGGTTCCTTTTGGGGTCAACCGCAGGGATGCTCTGGGCTGATGCGTTGATTATCGCCATAGGGGGCGCAGCGACGCTGGCGCTGGTCATGATAATCCGGCGCCCAATGATGTTGGTTGCATTTGACCCCGAATATGCCGCAGCCCAGGGGGTTGCCGTGCACCGCATCGATCTGGCGATGATGGGGCTGGTCATGGCTGTGACCGTGGTTGGCCTTAAAATTGTCGGTCTTATCCTGATCGTTGCTTTGTTGATCATCCCGCCGGTAGCCGCACGGTTCTGGTCCGAAAGATCTGACCGTGTTGTCCTTCTTGCGGGGCTGGTCGGGGGAATGGCGGGTTACCTTGGGGCGGCAATCTCTGCCTCGGCCCCCAACCTGCCGACCGGGCCCATTATCGTGTTGGTAAGCTTTGGCTTTTTTGCAGTGTCCATATTGCTGGCCCCGGTCCGGGGGGTTTTGGCCGCCGTTCTGCGCCACCTGCGGTTTCAACGCCGTGTGCATATCAGGCAGGGGTTATTGGCAATGGCACAGGACCAGACGATTTATGAGCCTCTGACGCTGCGCCTTTTGCGTCGGGCCGGATTGCTGCGGGCCGATGGCGTGCCCACGGATGCAGGCCGCGCCCGCGCGGCCAAAGCGTTGCGCGACGAAAAACGATGGGAGATTGTGCGCGCGGACCAGACGCACGAAGCAACGGCGGCCCTCTACGATGGGTTGCGAGACATCGAAACAGTCCTGACACAGGACCAGATCGACGAAATCGACCGGCAGATCGGCGGCCCACAAGAGGTGCGCCCATGAGCGGTGCCGAGTTCGTTCCCCTGTCCCTGACGCCGCTTTTGATCGGGACATTCGCGGCCATCGCTTGCGCCTTGCCGGGCAACTTTCTGGTGCTTCGGAAACAAGCGCTGATCGGGGATGCGATCAGTCACGTGGTTCTTCCCGGCATCGTTGTGGCATTCCTGCTGACGGGCACGATTTCAACGTGGCCGATGATGTTGGGTGCTGCTGCTGCCGCTGTGGTCGCCGTTGCTATGATTGAAGCGATACGTCGGCTGGGTCGGATCGAACCGGGGGCGGCGATGGGCGTTGTGTTCACCACCATGTTTGCCGCCGGTGTTTTGTTGTTGGAGCAGACGGATACATCAACCGTGCATCTTGACGTCGAGCATGCGCTCTACGGCAATCTGGAAAGCCTGATCTGGCTTGATGCGACCGGTTGGTCATCGTTGTTGGATGCACGGGCGCTGGCTGGGCTTCCACCTGAATTGTCGCGTATCGCCGCGACGTTGCTTGGCGTCTCGCTGTTCACGTGGTGGCTTTGGCGACCCCTCAAGATTTCGACCTTCGATGAAGGGTTCGCCCGCACCATAGGTATCCGCACCGGTGTTTTGGGCTTCGCGTTGGTCATCGTTGCGGCCATAGCCGCTGTTGCGGCATTTGACGCAGTGGGTTCGATCATCGTGATCGCCATGTTCATTTGCCCGCCGGCGGCAGCACGAATGATGACCAACCGGTTGGAAACCCAAATCACGTGGAGCGTGGTGTTCGCGGCGATTTCGGCTGTGTCCGGTTATGTCCTTGCCGGGTATGGTCCCTTGTGGGTGGGGGGTATAGCGGCCGTGAGCGCGGCCGGAATGATCGCCACCATGTCTGGACTGATTCTGGCCCTGACGGCCTTGTTCGGGCCTTGCCGAACCCGTACCGGAGAGCGCGTTTCAACTTGATTTGGCGTATTCACGCCAATGCTCTTGGCGGGGTTTCGGCTGAACTCCGCCAAAGGGAAACAATCATACATTCTTAATAAGATTTATGCGCAAACACGTGCTAACCATCATTCAATTGTTAACAGGATGACCACCACTCACCTTGGATTGTCCGGCCGCTTAAACCCACGATCGCTTCCCCCTTGTCGACGTGGACCCAGCGGCCGGACATCTCGATTCTGGGGGGTTCAGACGCTCAATTCGGTGGCAGAATCGGGATGACCTATGCTAGGTCTGGGGGTATGGCGCAGGCGAACCCCAATATCAGCGACAACCGGCCCGTTATCCGGCAACTGGACGATGCGGCGATCAATCGGATCGCTGCTGGCGAAGTTGTCGAACGTCCGGCCTCGGCCGTCAAGGAATTGGTGGAAAACGCCATTGATGCTGGCGCTGACCGAATTGCGATCGACATCGCGGACGGGGGCAAGACGTTGATTCGGGTCACCGACAACGGCTGCGGCATCGCGGCAGAGGATTTGCCGCTGGCGCTGTCGCGCCATGCCACGTCGAAAATCGACGGTTTGGACCTGTTGAACATCCACACATTCGGCTTTCGGGGCGAGGCGTTGCCGTCCTTGGGCGCGGTCGGACGCCTGACGATCACCAGCCGGGTCCCCGGGGGGCAGGCGGCCTCGATCCATGTTGCGGGTGGCAAAATGGAGGCCGTCAAACCTGCGGCTTTGCGCAGTGGTACGGTCGTCGAATTGCGCGATCTGTTTTTTGCGACACCTGCGCGGCTGAAGTTCATGCGCACGGATCGAGCCGAGTCGCAGGCCGTCACCGATATCGTCAAACGCCTTGCAATGGCGGAACCCGCCGTCACTTTCACGCTGCGCGACGTTTCGGGAGGTGGCGAGGGGCGCGTGACCTTTCGAGCCGACCGCGAGAACGGAGATTTGTTCGACGCTTTGCACGCGCGATTGGCGCGTGTTATCGGGCGCGAGTTCGCAGAGAACGCGTTGCAGATCGACGCCATGCGCGATGGTATCCGGCTTTATGGGTATGCGGCGCTGCCGACCTATTCGCGGGGTGCGGCTGTGGCACAGTATCTGTTTGTCAACGGTCGTCCCGTACGAGACAAGATGCTGACCGGTGCCCTGCGTGCTGCCTATTTCGATTTCCTCAGCCGCGACCGGCACCCGGCTGCGGCGCTTTTCATCGACTGCGACCCCGAGCTTGTGGATGTGAACGTGCATCCCGCGAAATCTGAGGTCAGATTCCGAGATCCCGGCGTGGCCCGCGGATTGATTGTCTCGGCCCTGCGGCACGCTTTGGCGGAAGCCGGGCATCGCGCCTCGAGAACCGTTGCAAATGCGACGTTGGGGGCCATGCGACCAGAACCTGCGCAGCCGTCGCCTGCCCGGGTCTATCAGATGGACCGGCCTTCGCCTGCAGCGCGGCAAGCGGCGTATCTGGCGCAGTCGCCGGGCTTTGCTGAACTGGCGAATGACTACAGCGGCACGGTGGTGGAACCGACGCCACCTGCCGCCGCCGCAGAGGACCCGCCGGCGCAGGAGCTTCCCTTGGGGGCTGCGCGTGGTCAGGTGCACGAGAACTATATAATCGCGCAAACTGCGGACGGACTGGTGATTGTGGATCAACACGCGGCGCACGAACGTTTGGTCTATGAAAAGCTCAAATCCCAGATGGCAGAAAACGGAGTCGCGGCGCAGGCTTTGCTGATCCCCGAGATTGTCGAACTGTCGGAGGGTGATTGCACGCGTCTGATGTCAGTCGCTGATGACCTGTCGCGCCTTGGCCTGACCCTGGAGCCGTTCGGGGGCGGCGCCGTCGCGGTGCGTGAAACACCCGCCATTCTTGGTGAGGTGGACGCGCGGGCGATGGTCCTCGATATTCTGGACGAATTGGCCGATCAGGGGAACAGCCAGACAGTTCAGGCGCGGATCGAAGCGATCCTCAGCCGGGTGGCCTGTCACGGCTCGGTCCGTTCGGGGCGCCGGATGCGGGCCGAAGAGATGAACGCCCTGCTGCGCGAGATGGAGGCGACACCGCATTCGGGACAATGCAATCACGGGCGTCCGACTTACGTGGAACTCAAGCTAAGCGATATCGAGCGTTTGTTCGGCCGCAGTTGATCCGCTGGCCTACGCGGGCTATGAATAAGAATAAAACAAGAACATCCGAGGCGATATGATCGAGATAGCCGGTACCCAATACGCGCTGAACGACCCACTGATCCTGATGGTGGGTGGGGTCGTTTCGCTGATTTTGCTGCTTTTGTTTCTGTCCTTGAGAGCGGCCAATCGCTCGGCCCGGATGGCGGAACCCTTGGCGCGGCAAATGTCGCATTTGGGCCAAAATGTTCAGCAACTGGGGCAAGGGCAGGAACAGTTGCGCGGGGGGCTGCAACATGTCTCGGACACTCAAGCGAACGCACAAGTACAGGTGATCCAAACCGTCGAGGCACGCCTTTCTTCTGTTCAACAGCAGATGAACGACCGGCTCGCAGACAACGCGATGAAATCGGCGCGGGCTTTGGCAGAGATGCAGGAACGCATGAAGGAATCGCTGCATGGGTCCTCCAAGCAGACGGCGACCTCACTGACGCAATTGCAGGAACGACTGGCGGCGATCGACAAAGCGCAGGACAATATTACCAAACTTTCGGGGGACGTCCTGTCTTTGCAGGACATTCTGTCGAACAAGCAGACACGCGGTGCATTTGGTGAGATTCAGCTGAACGATATTGTCTCCAAAGCCCTGCCATCGGACAGTTTCCGGCTTCAGGCCACGCTGTCCAATGGACGCCGGGCCGACTGTCTGATCAATCTGCCAAATCCGCCGGGCCCGATCGTGATCGACAGCAAGTTTCCGTTGGAAGCCTATGAGGCGCTGATCAACTCGACCAATGACGCAGAGCTGAAAGCCGCAATTCAGATGTTCCGGTCTACGGTGCGCAAGCACATCACCGACATCTCCGAGAAGTACATTCTGGACGGTGAGACGGCAGACGGCGCGTTGATGTTCCTTCCGTCCGAAGCGGTCTACGCCGAGTTGCATGCCAAGTTCCCCGAACTGGTGCAGGAAAGCTTTGGCAAACGGGTTTGGATCGTGTCACCCACGACATGCATGGCCACGCTGAACACAATGCGCGCAATCCTGAAGGATGCGCGGATGCGGGAACAGGCCGGGGCAATCCGCAAAGAGCTGGGTATGCTGCACAAGGATGTCGAGCGATTGGGTGAACGCGTCACCAACCTCGACCGTCATTTCGGTCAGGCTGCGAAGGATATTTCCGAAATCAAGATAAGTGCAGAAAAGGCGGGCCGGCGGGCTCAGCGGCTGGACAATTTTGATTTCGAAGAACTGGCGCCGGACGATCACAGCAATGTCGTGCCGTTGGGCAAATCCGAGGGTTAGGGTTACTGGATCGACAGATCCAGACTGTAGCCAACGGTCTTTCCTGTATCCCGGTCATTGCCCATCAAATAGACGCGGATCGTGTAATCCCCATCCTCGGGCAGGTCGATCCGTGCCGTGTTGCCATTGATCGAACCATTGTAGATCGCCACCCCGTCACTGCCCGGTGGCAGGATATTGAAGTAGATGACACCATTGCCATTGGTGTCGCTGACCTTGAGGTCGGCAAACATCTCTTGCCCGGCTTTGGCGCCCAGTTTGTAATCGAAATACTCGTCTCCGGTCACAGTGCCGTTGACCATCGTGCCAAAATTGCCGGGCTGAAATTTTACGTCCGCAGTCATTTGTGCCGACGCAGGCACGGCAAAACCCATAAGGCAGAGGCAAACCAAAAAGCATTTCGTCATGATCGCATTCCTTGCTTTGAACCAGACTACTATATCATGACGCACACCGGGCCGTCAGATGCGCAGGAACGGTTGGAACAGGCGCGGCACCAGTTTGTTGAATTTTAGCGGCGCGTCCGTCACTGCCAGACAGATGCAATCCTCTGAAATGTCAGCGGTCGGCGTGTGATGCAGGCTTTCATCCGCGATCTCGACATCGCCGCGGGCGAAATGATCAACCTCATCTGAAAACGCACCTTGCAGCACCATGGTCAGTTCCATGCCCTTGTGGCTGTGGTCTGGCACTGCGGCACCGGCCGGAATGAACAGCAGGCGCGCCGTCGCATCGCGCGAGGTCGGCAGGATCGCCTGCTTCACACCCATGCCGATAGGGCGCCATTTGATCGCGTTCACATCACCGCCAACGTAGTCCTGCAAAGGCGCAGGCAGCACATCGCACCCGGGGCGCGCTGGTTTCGCTATTGGCGCACCCTGAGAGATCAGGGCCATCGTCGCAGCCAGCGACCCTTCATCCATCTGCGCTGACGCAGACTGTTCTTCCAAAACGTGCCCGCCGACAGCGTCAAAGCTTTCTGCACGCGCACGGCAGTGATCGCACAGCGACAAGTGTGTCGCGACCATCAGGTTGAACGCTTCGGGCAGCGACCCTGCGGCATAGGCCATAAGCAGGTCGTCTGTCAGGTGATGTTTGATATCCTTACTCATTTCCATCATCTCAATTCATCGCGTGGCGCAAGCGGTCCAGCGCCAGCCGTATCCTGGATTTGATCGTGCCCAGCGGTAATCCGGTCTGAGATGCGATTTCTCGATGGCTCAGATCTCCGAAGTATGCCTTCTCGATCAGCTGTCTTTGCGCCTCTGGCAACGCTTTGAGTGCGTCACGCAATTGCGCGGTTTCCTGTTGCAGTGCGACCACATCATCTTGATCCGGCTCTGCCTCCGGCCCCCAGCCCAAATCCTCGGGTTCGGGGCGGCGTTGCTTGCGCAAGACGTCGATGCGCTTGTTTCTGGCAATGGTGAACACCCACGTGGCCACGGTGGCCCGTGACGGATCGAAAAGGTGCGCCTTGTGCCACAAGGTCGCCATCACCTCCTGTGCACATTCCTCTGCCGTCGTGGCGTCCGAGCCCGACTTGATCAGGAATGCTTTGACCCGGGGCGCGAAATGCCGGAAGAGTTCGGCAAAGGCGGCCTGGTCCTGATCGTCACGAATGCGTCTGACATGCAGAACCCATTCCTGACGGGGATTAATGCCCTTCGATCCGTTCACCGGTTTGCCCATGACACGCTTCTGCAGCGCCGGTACGGCAACCGCACCGGCATCAGCCGATGGCGCATCCAGAATTGCACTGTCAGTTTCGGTAAACATGCCCACATTACGTGGCTCTCCCCAGGTCGGATCACTTTTCTGGATCGTTTTAATCCGGTTTGCGTTAAATATCGTAATGCTACACAGGGTAATGCAAGGAAAATCATGCCCTGTGAACAGTTTACGGGCAAAGCGGTCACTCATGGATACACTGGACCATATCGCGGGTCATACCTATCACGGGCGAAAGGGCGCAATCGAAAACGCTTTTCGCTATTCCGTGGACTACATTTTGTTCGACCCCGAGGCGCAGCATGAAACTCCGCTGTTGTTCTCGTTCAATCGGCCCAACGTGACCAACTGGCGGGACCGCGATCACGGCGGTGCACCCGGCAAAGGCAACGGGGCTGGTTGGCTGCGGGCGCGGTTCGAAGAAATGGAGTTTCCGCAGCCTGCCCATATTCGTCTGCTGACGCAGCCGCGGGTTTTGGGCCACGTGTTCAACCCGGTCAGTTTTTGGTTTTGTTTCGACAAGGATGACAGTCTTTACGCGGTGGTGTCCGAGGTCACCAATACCTTTGGCACGCGCCACAGCTATCTGTGCCACAAATCCGACCTGTCGCCGATCCTGCCCGGAGATCGCATTGTGGCTGACAAGGAAATGCACGTGTCCCCGTTTCAAAAGATCGAAGGGACCTACACGTTCCGCTTCGACTATCGTGCAGAACGGGTTGGCGTCTGGATCGACTACACCCGCGACAATGGCGGGTTGATTGCAACGCTGACGGGGACGCGACAAAAGCTGACCAATCGCTCGATCCTTTGGGCCCTGGTACGACGCCCGTTTGGCGCAAGGCGGGCCTTTGCCTTGATCGTTTGGCAAGCGTTCAAGCTATGGGCCAAAAAAGCGCGGTTTGTCCCCTTCCGCTCGGTCCCCGTGCCGGCGCGGTCGGTGTCTCGCTCGCGCCGCCAATGACGCTCGGGTTTGCGTAAGATCAAAGACGGCGCGTTTCCTCAGTGCTTTGGATAGATCGAAACCGCGAACGCAAGGAGTTGGTCATATGCTGGAAATTTCGGCACGGAAAATCGCCCAGGTCGCCATGATGGGCCGCGAACTGGAAAGGGCCGAGGGCGAGTTGCGCGCGTTTGTCGACCGGATGAGCGAGGACGAACAGGCCGAATTGGTCGCCATTATGTGGATCGGACGCGAGAGCTTTTTTGCCGAGGATTTGGCCGAGGCTATCGCCACCGCCAAGGCCGAGGCCTCGACCCCTTGCGCTGATTACCTGATCGGTACGCCGCATATGTCGGACCATCTGGAAAACGGTTTGAACGCGCTGGGAATATCGGCAGAAGACGTTGAAAATGATCTGATGTAGCTTGGAAAACCAAGCCGGGGCCAAGGTTAACAGACCTTAATTTCCCGCTGTGGCTGCCTTAATGCAAGGCTCCTTTATTTGAACTGTGACGACGAAACACAGTCAATTCAGGAGGAGAATGCAATGCAGAACGTCAGTACAGTACGCCCTCAAAGCGGGCTTTTCGCAGGGTTGTTTGCCGACTACGCCGAAGCACGTGTCGAGCAATTCCGCCGCAAGCATTTTGCCAAGACCGTGCGCGAGCTTGAGCGCCTGAGCGACCAGCAGTTGAACGACATTGGTGTGCCGCGCGACGAAATCAAACAGCGCGCGTATGACAGCGTGTATCACCAAAAGCCGTACAAGCAGTGATCAGATGTTCGGGTGTTTTCCCGGCCACAAAATCAGTCTTCAGGTGAAAGGTGATCCAAATGTTTGATGAATTCCCGACGAACGAACAGGAACCAATGGCCAGCTCACTTTTGTTGTTTGACCGCGCCATGCGCATTCGCGCAATCAAGGACGACGTTGTCCGCGCTGCGCAGCAGCTCGACAGTCTGAATGACAAACAGCTAGCGGAGATCGGCATAAATCGCAGCGACATCGAAGATACGATCAGGCGGTACATCTGAATGAACGTTTCTGATGATCTGCGAATATAGAGGCCATTCCAACGTTTTGGAGTGGCCTTTTTTTTGGAAACGCGGTTGAGTTCGACCCGCCCCGAAAGTCAGCCAGCGTGATCCACGACCTGTAAATGCTGCGCCAGCTTGTCGATTTCTGTCATCCAGTCGCGCACCAATTTCGGATCGCTCGGGGCCGCGTGGACGCCCGCAGGGATGGCGCGGTTCAGAACTGCCTCAACCGCCAATGACACCGGAACCGAGACCAGACGCGCCATCGCGGTTCCGCGCGCATCACCCCAGGCATCCATCACGTAGGTTTTGTTCCAGACCGCTACGCCATCTTTTTCGGCTTTCAGGCCCACGCACAGAACCACGCGATCTGGTTCGCCTTCTTCGTAAGCGTTCTCGGCCCAGAACTGATCTGACATCTCTTTCAACCGCGCGTCGCCTTCGGGGCCAGAGAGGGTTTCGATTTCGGTGAACACATCCTTCCACGCGTCGGTCCAGCCGTTCAGGCGCAGCGTGCCGCGCACGAATTCCTTCACCGGCCAGTGTGTTTCGAACTGGTACTCGGCCATGAACGGGATCGAGTCGCGGTTTGGATAGACTTCAAAGCTCTCGGGCGTGGGCAAAGGGGCGACATAGCTGTTGATTGCGTCCCAGGGGCGGGCAACCTCAAGCGGCGCATAATCGCGGATCGACTTGGACGGCGAGCGCAGCGCTTTGAGCACCCCAAGCGGCGACCAGCTGAACTTGTAGCGGAATGCGTTGGGATGTTTCGGGACACCGCCGCAATATGAGATAAAACTCAGGTGGTTTTGTGGATCGAACACATCCGAGGCACGATAGTCATCGACCAAGGCATGCGCCATCAGGTGATCTATACCTGGGTCCAGCCCAACTTCGTTGACAAGCACCACACCTGCTTCACGCGCCTGCTCGTCCAAGGCCCGCATCTCGGGTGAGATGTAGGACGAAGATACAAAGTTGGCCTGTTTCGAGATCGCAAGTTCAGCCAGTGGCACATGCCAATCGCCTGGCAGCATTGAGACGATGACATCGCCCTGCTCCAACACGGCGCCCAGCGCGTCGATATCGAAGGCGTGGATGTCGTCGGTCAAATCTCCAACCGCTTGTTTGGCCTTTTCGAGTGTCCGGTTCCAGACGGTCACCTTTTGCCCGCCCTCGATCAGTCGGCGCAGGCCGGGGATGGCCGACAGGCCGGTGCCACACCAGTGAATCGTCATCACTCAGATCCCTTCGATTTGTGTTTTGTAAATTGCGTCCGCCCGACCCCAGACGCCGCTATTCAGATCGGTCAGGGCCAGCAGCGAAGGCAGCAATTGCGCGGCGTAATCCTCGGAGCTTTCGACCGGCAGCATCGAGGGCAGGTTGTCGATTGCTATCACGTCCATAACAGGGTTATCCGCCACCCGCAGGGCGGGGGCGTCCCATGTGGTGGCGTGATCGTAGATCGGCACCGGATTGTAATCGCTGTCCGGGTCACAGGCGACATCGCCAATGGCGGTCAGCTTGCGCAGGGCGGTCAGTGCGTCACGCGGGACAAAGACCGGCGTACCGGGGCGGGCGAAGATGCAGTTCAGAAATAGGTCATGGTTCAGGATTTCCGGGAACGGTCCACCGCTGGCGGTTTCGGCCATGTCCCATTTGGTGACGGGCACACCCATCGCTTCGCAAATGTCTGCTGCACCGGTGCCGACGCGGCCCAAAGCACCGATGACAATGGCGTTGGGACGATTGGCACCCGTCGCATCCAACTCGGCCAGCAACTCTGCGTTCATCGCCTCTTTGCCCGGGTAAACACCCACCGGCGGGCATAGCTGCCCCCTTTGCTGCGCCGCCCATGCCTTAAGTGTCACCGCTGCACCGGCATACCCCGCCCAATAGCCAAAGGCCGCCACCCGGCGGCCATCTTCGTCCACCAAATACTCCAGATCGTAGAGCGTGCCGCCACCAGCCTTGAACCGCGCCAACAAGGCGCGACCAGAATGTTGACCCTTATAGGCGTGTCCGAACATGATGTGGCGGTGGGGCAAGGGCGTGCCATCCTCGGGCAGTTCCTTGAGGCCGAATATGATGGCATCCAGCGGGGCTTCGGGCCAGGAATTCTCGGGTGCAATCTCGCAGCCCGCGTTCTTGTATCCGTCGATGGCAATCGCACGGACAGAGCTTTCCTCGACCGTCACGCGAATTCCGGCTGCGATCAAAGCGGCGGCCCCTTGCGGTGTCAGGCCCACCCGCTCCTCGTTCGGGCGTTGTTCTGCCCGGACCCAAAGATGTGTCATTCCGTATCCTTTTGTCAGAGCATTCCGGCAGCGCGTACGGCCTTGACGGATGGCCGCGTTTCCATTGCTTCGCGGAAGGCAACGATCTTGGGAAAGGCAGAGACGTCGACCCCGTCACCTTCAAGCCAGCTGCACACCACATACAGGTAAGCGTCGGCCAGCGAGAATGTGTCACCCAGAACCAACGGCCCACGCAGCCCGTTCGACGAGATGTAGTCACATGAGGCGGTCATCGTTTCCGAAACCTTCGCCGCCATATCTGTCCAGCTGGCCTCGTTATCGGCCCAGCGGGGCCCGCGCATTTTGTGCGCGTGATTCACATGCATGGTTGAAGCGAGGTAGTACATCACCTCGCGCATCCGACCCGCCATAACCGGGTCGCTGGGGACAAGCCCTGCGTCCGGCGCAATTGCCGCGATGTAATCCAACAGCGCGCCGGTTTCGGTCAGAATGCCTCCCTCAACGGCCAACGCCGGTACGCGGCCCTTGGGGTTGATCTGGTGATAAGCGGGCTTGGTCTGCTCGCCCTCGGCGAAGTTCAACTTGATGGCCTCATACTCTAGCCCGGCTTCTTCCAACGCGATGGCCACGGCAATCGAGATCGTGCGGGGGGCATAGTAGAGTTGCATCAGGGTTTCCTTACAAGTGGGTCTGGGCGAACTTTCGATCCGGTGCTTCCAGATGGGGAACGGCATTGAACAGGACCGGGCTCAGCTGCGCGCCAATCGGGTGCAGACGATGCATCGACGTATTCATGATGGCAAGGGTCACCCGTGCCATAGACGGGATGTCCAACCCCATTGCCTGCCGCACCGCCATCGAGATCAACCCGCCCGACGTAACGATGATCGCGGGGCCGCCCTCGGTCCCGATATCGTGCAGGGCGTCAGAGACTCGGGTCTCGAACTCGTGGAACGTTTCTGGTGCATCCTTGATTTCGCCTCGGGACCATGCGGCAAATGTGCGGGGCAGGTGATCGACAAAACCTTCGCGGTCGGTCGGAATTTCGACCCCATGCTGCTGCTGGAACAGTTGGGCCAGTGTGAAATACTCGATCTCATTCAGCCGCGCGTCGCGGATGGGCTCTGACAGCCCCATGCTGGTTGCGGTTTCAATGTGCCGGTTCAGCGTTCCGCAATAGACGCGCGGGTAGTGCACGCGCGTGTCTCGCAGATGCGCGCCCAGCCAGCGCGCCTGTTGGTGACCCAGATCGCTGAGCCGGTCATAGCTCAGCTCATCCCGCGCGGTTGTATTGGCCTGCCCGTGGCGCACCAGTGTGATATGTGACATGACGATCCCTCTTGCACGGATGTCTTAGGGCAGGTTCAAGGCCGGTGCCAGAGGGGTTTCACAGCCGACTGAAAAAACCTATGTCTGGGGCGGTTTCGCGTCATCCGCGACCATTCGAGGGGGACCAATGGCTGTCGATCACACACGGTTTCTGGCCGATCTGCACAAACTGCGCAGCTTCGGCGCTTCGGGCGTTGGCAAGGGTGTCATCCGACCCGCCTATTCCGAGGCGGATATCGCAGCCCGCAAGTGGTTGGCCGAACGGATGTCTGACGCTGGCCTGACACCGCATTTCGATCCGGTCGGCAATTTGTTCGGTCTGGCCGAAGGCCAATCCCTGCTCATGGGTTCGCATTCCGACAGCCAGCCGGAAGGCGGTTGGCTGGATGGCGCACTTGGCGTGATCGCCGCGCTCGAGGTCGCACGGTCGAGCGATCTGCCCATTTCTGTCGTGAGTTTTCAGGATGAGGAAGGGCGTTTTGGCGTCACCACCGGCTCCGCTGTCTGGTCCAAAGGGCTGCTGCTCTCGAAAGCCGATACTTTGACGGACGCTTCGGGAACCACGTTCAGGGATGCCCGTTCCTCGATGACTGATCTGGCGGCCGGGTTCGTCGATCCGGCACGGTTCCGTGGCTTTATTGAGATGCATATCGAACAAGGGCCGACACTGGATTCCAATGATGAGAAAATCGGGGTCGTGACCGATATCGTCGGTATTCGCGATATGGTCATCACCTTCGACGGCCAACAAAACCACGCCGGTACCACGCCGATGCACCTGCGTCGGGACGCATTCCAGGCGGTTTCGGTGTTCAACACCCGGATCAATGACCTGTTTCGAAACGTTGTGACACCGCAAACGGTCTGGACAATTGGCCGGGTCGATCTGCATCCCAATGCGTCCTCCATTGTGCCGGGCCGCGCGCGGTTCTCGATGCAATGGCGCGATGGGGACTCTGATCGCTTGGGGCGCATGGAAGCGATTATTCGCGATACAGCGCAAGACGTCGCGGCAGAATTGGATCTGAGCCTCGATTTCGGACCGATGCTGGGGCTTGAGCCAGTTGCGATGGATGGCGCCTTGCGCCGCGCCCTTCAAGTCGGTGCCGAACAGGTTGCGCCCGGCAAATGGCGCGATATGCCCTCCGGCGCTCTGCACGATGCAACGAATGTTTCGCAATTGATGCCGGTTGCGATGCTGTTTGTCCCTTCGATAAATGGCATCAGTCATGACTTCGCCGAGGACACCGCTGAAGACGATCTTGTTGCAGGTCTTCGCGTTCTGGACCTCGCAGTCCGCGAACTGGGTCTTTAGCAATTTCATCTTCTGTGTTGCGTAACGGAAAAAAGTTTCCTATAGGAAATATCGAAGCATGCGCTCGCATACCATTTGCCCTGGTGCAAGCCGCCTAGACGCTTTGTGACACCGATCCAGCCGCCCCTCCGGCCACTGACGTGCAGGGACCAGTGCATTCGGAAGTTGCAAAATACGCGGCTTGCGTCAGACTGACGCACATGCGCGCTGACCACTATGAACCAAGAGGTACTCGCCATGACCGATGTGAAACGCACACCCTTGTACGACCTGCATGTCGAGCTGGGTGGGAAGATGGTTGATTTCGCAGGTTGGGAGATGCCTGTTCAGTACCCGATGGGGATCATGGGGGAACACAAACAGTGCCGCGAAAAGGCCGCTTTGTTTGATGTAAGCCACATGGGTCAGGTGATCCTGAGCGGAGAGGATGTGGGCGAGAAGCTGGAAGCCCTGTGCCCGCAGGCTTATGCAACGCTGAAGGACGGCAAGGCGCGCTACGGGTTCTTTACCAACGCTGAAGGCGGGATCATGGATGACCTGATCGTGTCGAACGCAGGGGATCATTTCTTTGTTGTGGTGAACGCGGCGCTGCGCCATCAGGACATTCCGCACATGCAGGCCAATCTAGACGGTGTTGAAGTCATCGAAATCTTCGACCGCGCGCTGGTCGCGGTACAGGGCCCCAGCGCCGAAGATGTTGTGGGCAGCCTCTGCCCCGCAGCCCGCGACCTGAAGTTCATGGAAACCACTGTTGCCGAAATCAACGGTGTCGAATGCCGTATCTCGCGCCTCGGCTATACCGGCGAAGACGGCTATGAAATCTCGATCCCCGAGGATAAGGCCACCGACATCACCCGCGCGTTCCTAGCGCATGAAGACTGCGAGCCGGCGGGACTGGGCGCCCGCGACAGCCTGCGGCTTGAGGCGGGGCTGTGCCTTTACGGCAATGACATCGACCAGACGACCTCGCCCATCGAGGCCAGCCTGGGCTGGGCGATCCAGAAACGACGCAAGGAAGAGGGTGGATTTCCGGGTGCGGACCGTATTCAACGAGAACTCGCTGAAGGTCCGGCCCGCAAACTGGTGGGCATCAAGCCCGAAGGCCGCGCCCCGGCGCGTCAGGGCGTCGAAATCCAATCCGCCGAAGGCACCACGATCGGTCAGATAACCTCTGGCGGGTTCGGCCCCACGGTCGGCGGACCGGTTGCGATGGGCTATGTCGCGACGGGTCATGCGCAGCCCGGCGAGACCGTGAACCTGATCATCCGGGGCAAGCCACAACCCGCGCAGATCGTGGCGCTGCCTTTCGTCACCCAGAATTACAAGCGTTGAAGTCAGGAGAAAGACAAGATGGCAACCTATTATTCCGAAGAGCATGAGTGGATCGACGTCGACGGCGACACCGCCACACTCGGCATCACCAAACACGCGGCAGAACAGCTGGGTGATGTGGTCTTTGTGGAACAACAGGAAGTGGGCGACGAGTTCGAGAAAGACGGCGAGATCGGCGTGATCGAATCCGTCAAAGCGGCTTCGGAACTCTATGCACCGGTCGATGGTGAGATCATTGAGGTCAACGAAACGCTGGCCGACAACCCCGGCGCGCTGAACGAAGACCCCGAGGGCAATGCCTGGATTTACAAGATCAAGATCGCAGACGCTTCGCAGCTCGAAGATCTGATGGATGAAAGCGGCTACAAGGCCTTCATCGGCTAACGCCACGCCGGAACCCCGGCACAGGGGCGCCGCTGCTTCATCTTTTCCCAAATACTCCCGCCGGAGGCTCCCGCAGGCTCCGCCGGGCTCGACCTATCCTTGAGGAGCGCACCAAATGGCCTTCAAACTGACTGATTACGAAGCCTATGACTTTGCCAATCGCCGCCATATCGGGCCCAGCCCGACCGAAATGCGCGATATGCTCAAGGTGATCGGCTTCAAAACGCTGGACGAGTTGATCGACGCCACCGTCCCGCCTGCGATCCGGCAGAAAGAGCCATTGGACTGGGGTCCGGCTATGACGGAGCGCGACGCTCTTTTCTACATGAAGCAGGTGGCAGACAAGAACAAGGTTCTGACCTCACTGATCGGGCAGGGATACTACGGAACCACTACGCCCGCGCCGATCCTGCGCAACATTCTGGAAAACCCGGCCTGGTACACGGCCTATACGCCCTATCAGCCCGAGATCAGCCAGGGCCGGCTTGAGGCACTGTTGAACTTCCAGACCATGGTCAGCGACCTGACCGGGCTGGACGTGGCGAACGCCTCGCTGCTGGACGAAGCCACCGCCGCGGCCGAAGCCATGGCGATGGCCAAGCGCGGCGGCCGGTCCAAGGCCAATAACGCCGCCTTCTTCGTCGACAAGAACTGTCATCCCCAGACTATCGCCGTGATCAAGACCCGTGCCGAACCTCTTAGCATCGACGTGCAGGTGGCCGACCCCGATCAATTGGACGCGGGTGCGGTCTTCGGCGCGATCTTCCAATATCCCGGCACCCATGGCCACGTGCGCGACTTCTCATCGGAAATCGCCGCCCTGCATGAACACAAAGCCATCGCCATCGTCGCTGCCGACATCCTGTCGCTGGCGCTGCTGAAGTCACCGGGCGAGATGGGCGCGGATATCGCCATCGGCTCGACCCAGCGCTTTGGTGTGCCGATGGGCTATGGCGGCCCGCATGCCGCCTATATGGCAACCACCGACAAGCTGAAACGCGCGATGCCCGGACGGATCATCGGCGTCAGCATCGACAGCCGGGGCAACAAAGCCTATCGCCTCGCCCTGCAAACGCGTGAGCAGCATATCCGCCGCGAAAAAGCCAACTCAAACGTCTGTACCGCGCAGGCGCTGCTGGCTGTAATTGCCTCGATGTACGCGGTCTATCACGGCCCCGATGGTATCAAGGCCATCGCGCAATCGGTGCACCGCAAGACCTCGCGCATGGCGGCTGGTCTGGAAGAGGCGGGCTTCTCGGTCGAACCGGACGTGTTCTTCGACACCATCACGGTCGAGGTCGGCCACCTGCAGAAGACGGTCATGGAAGCCGCCGTGGCCCGTGGCGTCAACCTGCGCAAGGTGGGTGAGACAAAGGTCGGCATCAGTCTCGACGAACAGACCCGGCCTGAAACCATCGAGGCCGTCTGGGGTGCCTTTGGCATCGACAAGGAAGATGACAGCTCAAACGTGGCCTATCGGCTGCCCGATTACGCGCTGCGCGAGACGCCTTATCTGACCCACGAGATCTTCCACAAGAACCGAGCCGAGGCCGAGATGACCCGCTATATGCGCCGTCTGGCCGACCGCGACCTGGCGCTGGACCGGGCGATGATCCCGCTGGGGTCCTGCACCATGAAGCTGAACGCCACGATCGAGATGATCCCGGTCACCTGGCCCGAGTTCGGCAATCTGCACCCGTTCTGCCCGGAAGATCAGGCGCAGGGCTATCACGAGATGATTGCCGATCTGAACGACAAGCTGTGCCAGATCACCGGCTATGACGCGATCTCGCAGCAACCCAACTCGGGTGCGCAGGGCGAGTACGCAGGTCTGCTGACCATCCGCAACTATCACTTCGCCCGCGGCGAAGGGCACCGCAATGTCTGCCTGATCCCGACCTCGGCCCATGGCACCAACCCGGCCTCGGCGCAGATGGTGGGCTGGCAGGTTGTGCCGGTGCAATCGGATGAGAACGGCAACATTGATCTGAATGACTTCCGCGCCAAGGCCGAGAAGCACTCGGATCATCTGGCCGGGTGCATGATCACCTATCCGTCCACCCATGGCGTGTTCGAGACCACCGTGCAGGAGGTCTGCCAGATCACCCATGATCACGGCGGTCAGGTCTATATCGACGGCGCCAACATGAACGCCATGGTGGGCCTGTCGCGTCCCGGTGACATTGGCGGTGACGTCAGCCACCTGAACCTGCACAAGACCTTCTGCATCCCCCATGGCGGCGGCGGCCCCGGCATGGGCCCGATCGGCGTCAAGGCGCATCTGGAGGAGCATCTGCCCGGCCACCCGGAATACGGCACCGCCGTGGGTCCGGTCTCGGCGGCGCCCTTCGGCTCGCCCTCGATCCTTCCCGTCTCATGGGCCTATGTGCTGCTGATGGGCGGCGCGGGTCTGACGCAGGCCACGAAAGTGGCGATCCTGAATGCCAACTATATCGCGGCGCGCCTGCAGGATGCTTATCCGATCCTCTATACGTCCGAGACCGGTCGGGTGGCGCATGAATGCATCCTCGACACCCGTCCGCTGGACGAGGCGGCGCATGTGACCGTTGACGACGTCGCCAAACGTCTTGTGGACTCGGGTTTCCACGCCCCAACGATGAGTTGGCCTGTGGCGGGGACGCTGATGGTAGAGCCGACAGAATCGGAGCCCATGGACGAGCTGGATCGGTTCTGCGACGCCATGCTATCCATCCGTGCCGAGGCGCAGGACATCATCGACGGCAAGATCGACGCGGAAAACAACCCGCTGAAAAACGCCCCTCACACGGTGCGCGACTTGGTGGGCAGCTGGGATCGACCCTATACCCGCGAACAGGCCTGCTTCCCCCCGGGCTCCATGGGCGTCGACAAATACTGGTCTCCGGTCAACCGTGTCGACAACGCGTATGGAGATCGAAACCTCGTCTGCACATGCCCGCCAATGTCGGAATACGAAGAAGCGGCAGAGTAAACCCTAACCCTATCGGGAAACCGGTGGGGTTTTCGCCAATCGGAAACCAGTTTTCCGATTCATCCCCTTCCCGGGTGTCGTTTTCTGCGCAGCGAGCGTCTTTTTTGCTTGCTGCGCACCGAAACGCCACCTACGCCTGTCCGTGGGACACCCCTCCCCAACGAGGGGCGTGTATCTGGAAGGGTAATACAGATGAGTATTCAAAAACCGGCGACGCGGCTGGCTAATCCGCGTTTCTCCTCGGGGCCTTGCGCCAAACCCCCTACATTTGAACTGAGCAAACTGGCCGATGCCGCGCTGGGCCGGTCGCACCGGGCTGCTGTTGGCAAGGACAAGCTGAAGGCCGCGATCGAAGGTACGCGCGAAGTGCTTGGCATTCCGGCGGACTACAAGATCGGTATCGTTCCCGCCTCGGACACCGGCGCGGTTGAGATGGCGCTTTGGTCGCTCTTGGGCGAGCGCAAGGTTGAGATGCTGGCTTGGGAAAGCTTCGGCGCGGGTTGGGTGACCGATGTGGTCAAGCAGCTGAAGATTGATGCTGAGGTGAAGACAGCGGATTACGGTCAAATCGTTGATCTGGCTTCGGTCGATTTCGCCAATGACGTGGTGTTTACGTGGAACGGGACAACCTCGGGCGTTCGGGTTCCGAATGGCGACTGGATCGCAGATGACCGTCAGGGGCTGACGATCTGCGATGCGACCTCGGCCGCGTTTGCGGTGGACCTGCCATGGGACAAGCTGGATGTGACCACCTTCAGCTGGCAAAAGGTTCTGGGCGGCGAGGCTGCGCACGGGATGTTGATCCTTAGCCCGCGTGCGGTGGAACGGTTGGAGAGCTACACGCCCGCATGGCCATTGCCGAAGATTTTCCGCCTGACCAAAGGCGGCAAGCTGATCGAAGGGATATTCACTGGCGCGACGATCAACACGCCCTCGATGCTGGCGGTTGAGGATTACCTGTTCGCGCTGGATTGGGCCCGTTCGGTGGGTGGCTTGCAGGGCTTGATTGCCCGTGCCGATGCCAATGCCGGGGCGGTTCACGCGTTCTGCGATCAAAACGACTGGATCACCAATCTGGCAGAGGATGCGGCGACGCAATCGAACACGTCCGTTTGCCTGAAATTCACCGACGCTCGTATTCAGGACGGCGCGACATTCGCCAAGGCTGTGGCGAAGCGGTTGGAGGCCGAGAATATCGCGCTGGATATCGGGGCCTATCGCGACGCGCCTGCGGGCCTGCGCATCTGGTGCGGCGGCACGGTCGAGACCTCGGATATCGAGGCGATGCTGCCCTGGCTTGCCTGGGCCTTTGCGGCCGAGATCGCGGCGCAAACTGAAGCTGCCTGAGATCGCTGTGCCGGGCTGAAGCCCGGCCTACGCATAACCGAAATTTAGGGCGGGTTTCAGCCCGCCATCCGCCAGAACTCTTCAAAGGACCAAAGAAATGGCCCCCAAAGTACTCGTATCCGATAAGTTGAGCGAAACCGCCGTCCAGATTTTCCGCGACCGCGGCATCGACGTGGATTTCATGCCCGATCTGGGCAAGGACAAGGACAAGCTGGCCGAGGTGATTGGTCAATATGACGGTCTTGCCATCCGCTCGGCCACCAAGGTGACGCCGACCATTCTGGAAAAAGCCGACAAGCTGAAAGTGATCGGTCGGGCCGGGATCGGAACCGACAATATCGACAAGGATGCGGCCTCCAAGAAGGGCGTGATCGTGATGAACACACCTTTCGGCAACATGATCACAACCGCAGAACACGCGATTGCGATGATGTTCGCCGTGGCGCGGCAAATCCCCGAGGCTAGCACCTCGACCCATGCGGGCAAGTGGGAAAAGTCGAAGTTCATGGGGATCGAGCTGACCAACAAGACCCTCGGCGTCATTGGTGCGGGCAACATTGGTGGCATCGTTTGTGAGCGCGCTTTGGGCCTGAAGATGAAGGTTGTCGCCTATGACCCCTATCTGGGTGAAGAGAAAGCAGCCCAGATGGGTGTCGAAAAGGTCGAGCTGGATGAGCTTCTGGCCCGCGCCGATTTCATCACTCTGCACGTTCCCCTGACGGATCAGACCCGCAACATCCTGAGCCGCGAGAATCTGGCCAAGACCAAAGAGGGCGTGCGCATCATCAACTGCGCGCGCGGTGGTCTGGTCGATGAAGAGGCGTTGGCCGAATTACTGCAATCCGGTCATGTCGCCGGGGCGGCCTTTGACGTGTTCAGCGTCGAACCGGCCAAGGACAACCCTCTGTTCAACCTGCATAACGTGGTGTGCACGCCGCATCTGGGCGCGGCCACGACAGAGGCGCAGGAAAACGTGGCATTACAAGTGGCCGAGCAGATTTCGAACTACTTGCTGACCGGTGCGGTCGAAAACGCGCTGAACATGCCCAGCGTGACCGCGGAAGAGGCCAAGGTCATGGGCCCGTGGATCAAACTGGCCGGTCATTTGGGCAGCTTCATCGGGCAGATGACGGACGAGCCGATCAAGGCGATCAACATCCTCTATGACGGTGTGGCGGCAAGCATGAACCTCGCGGCGCTGAACTGCTCGGTCGTTGCAGGGATCATGAAAAAGTTTAACCCCGAGGTGAACATGGTCTCGGCCCCGGTTGTGGCCAAGGAGCGCGGAATTCAAATCTCGACCACCAATCAGGATAAATCCGGCGCGTTTGAAGGCTATATCAAGGTCACTGTCGTGACCGAGAAACGCGAACGTTCGATCGGGGGCACCGTGTTCAGCGACGGCAAGCCGCGATTCATCCAGATCAAGGGCATCAATATCGATGCCGAGATCGGAGCCCACATGCTTTATACCACCAACGAAGATGTTCCGGGCATCATCGGCGCATTGGGTCAGACGATGGGCGAAAACGGTGTGAATATTGCCAACTTCACACTTGGACGTGCTGGTGCAGGGGGCGAGGCGATTGCCCTGCTTTACGTCGACGAACCGGTCCCAGCCGAGGCGCGAGCCAAACTCGCCGAAACGGGTTTGTTTACGCAGATCAAACCGTTGGAATTCGACGTCGCTTGACGCTGTCTTGTTGAGTTTGGGAAACAGAACAAGGCCCGTGCCACCGCTGGCGCGGGCTTTGTCTTTTCTGTCGGGCACGTTTGGGTCAGAAGGGCAGGAAACAGGAATTGAAAGGCGCTGACATGACCAGCCCGATTTATGCCATCGGCGATATCCACGGCCAATTGGACATGCTGCAAGACGCGTTGCAAAAGATCGAAGCAGATGGCGGACCCGACGCGCGGGTTGTGTTTTTGGGCGACTATGTCGACCGGGGTCCGGACAGCCGAGGGGTTTTGGACCTGCTGGTCGACGGGAAACGGGCCGGTCGAAATTGGGTCACGTTGTTGGGCAATCACGACCGGATGTTTTCGATGTTCATGCGCGACTACCCGGTTCAGGACGCGCATTTGTTGGTCGGATATAGCTGGTTTCATGAACGCCTTGGCGGAATTCAGACGATGGCTTCATATGGCGTCACAATCTCGGAAGCGGACCGCCAGTATCAGGTACATGCCCGCGCCCGCGCAGCGGTCCCGCCAGAGCATGTTGCCTTTCTGAACGGATTGACCACCTACCAGCTGGAAGACGAATTGCTCTTTGTTCACGCCGGTATCCGGCCCGGCGTCGCGCTGGCAGATCAGTCTGAGGAAGATTTGATCTGGATTCGGCAGGAGTTTCTGAACGACGCGCGCCCATATCCCTGGTTGGTTGTTCATGGGCACACGGCGGTCCAGCGCGCCGAACACCACGGCAATCGGATCAATCTGGACGCAGGTGCCGGTTATGGTCGGCCACTTGCCACCGCCGTGTTTGAAGGCAGACAGTGTTGGCTGCTGACCGACAAGGGCCGCGTCCCACTAGAGCCTAATCCGAGGTAAATTCATCCCCAAAGCGCTCGCGCAGGACGTTCTTTTGCACCTTGCCCATCGTGTTGCGTGGCAGTTCATCCAGCAAAATCAATTTGCGGGGATGTTTGAAACGCGCCAATTGTTCCTGGACGGATGCCAAGATCGTTGGAAGATCGGGTGACACCCCCGGTTCCGGGACCAGAATTCCTAATGGCGTTTCGCCAAAGTCCGGATGGGGTACCCCGATTACGGCACTTTCCAGCACCCCGGCTTGCTGGTCCAGAACGAGTTCAAGCTCTTTCGGGTAGATGTTGAACCCGCCGGAAATGATCAGGTCCTTGCCGCGCCCGACAATGTGAAGATAGCCATCCGCGTCCACGCGCCCCAGATCGCCGGTGATAAAGAACCCGTCCTCGCGCAGTTCGTCAGCCGTTTTCTCGGGCATTTCCCAATATCCCTGAAACACGTTCGGCCCGCGCGTTTCAATCATGCCAATCTCGCCTTGCGGCAAACCCTCGCCGTTGTCCGGGTCGGTGATCTTCACTTCGACACCCGGCAGCGGAAAGCCAACCGAACCGGCACGCCGCTCGCCGTCATAGGGGTTCGACGTTGTCATGTTGGTTTCGGTCATGCCGTATCGTTCGAGGATACGGTGTCCGGTGCGGGCCGCGAACTTTTCATGCGTCTCGGCCAGCATTGGGGCCGACCCGGAAATGAACAGTCGCATGTTCTGCGTCAGATCAGAATTGAATCGATCATCGCCCAGCAGACGCGTGTAGAATGTCGGGACGCCCATCATCGAAGTGGCTTGAGGCATCAATCGCAGCATTTCGTCCAGATCGAACCTGGGCAAAAATATCATTGCACCGCCCGAAGCGAGAACAACATTTGTTGCCACAAACAAACCGTGAGTGTGAAAAATTGGCAGAGCGTGCAGTAGCACATCGTCTTCTGTAAATCGCCACAGCTCGGCAAGGGTTTCAGCGTTTGACAGCAAATTCGCCTGCGTCAGCATCGCACCCTTGGACCGTCCGGTTGTCCCGGATGTATACAGCAGCGCGGCCAAGTCATCTTCACCCCGTGCCACAGGTTCAAAGGCGGGCAGCATACCGAACGCAAGACGCATCAGAGTGCCGGAACCATCGGCGTTCAAAGTCTCTAACCGCGCGTTCTGCGCCTGTGCGATAGGCAACAGGTCGTCAGACTTCTCAGCGTCGCAAACAATCAGCGCCGCCCCGCTGTTATCTATAAAATACGTCAGCTCACCCGTCGTGTAGGCCGTGTTGAGCGGTAGGAAAACCAGCCCGGCTTGGACGCACGCGGCATAAATCGCCAAGGCCTCGGGTGACTTTTCGACTTGAACGGCGACGCGGTCGCCGGGGGCCAGTCCCATACCCGTCAGCGCGTTGGCAATGCGCGCAGCCATGTCCAGAAAGTCGGCATGGGTCAGAAAACGCCCGTCGGCGAGCCGCAAAAACGGGGTTTGCTTGCCAAGATGCCGTCCGAACAAACGATCAAAAAGCGGGTTGGCCATACCTTCGTCCCTTCCGAACCGATGCACTGCAGAACCTCGGATGTCTGTATCGGAAAATCGCGAAGGGTAAAGCCCCGCCGGGTACGATCGCGGCTATTTTAGAACCGGGTGGTCATGCGATACCCGGCTGCAAAATACAGCTTCGCAAAGGTCACCGGTTGGCCCTGCAGCCATGTGATGCGTTCAGCGGTAAACACAGGCTCGTCTCTGGGCACATCCAGAAAACCCGCCACAACCTCATCTGCGCGGCTTGCCAGAAACGCCAGTTCGACATTTGTGAAGGGTACGGTTTCGACGAGCCACTCATTTGGTCCCAGCGTCGAAAAGTCGGCCTGCTCGACCTGCGGTACACTTTGGACGACGATACAACGATCCTCGAATTGGAATGGCGTGTTGTTCGAATAGTGCATGCATCGCACGTGGACCACGCGTTGCGCTTGTTTCAATGCCAGGCGCGCGGTCAGCCATTCAGGTGCATCCACCGTCTCTGCCGACACCAAGGCATAGCGATACGCACCCCCTTGCGCTTCGATCTCGTCGCGGATCAGCGGAATGGTAAATCGGGCTTGGCGATGCGGTGCGCGCAAAACACGGGTTCCCGCTTTGCGCCGACGTTCCAGAAACCCTTCTTCGGCGAGTTCCCGCATCGCACGGTTAACTGTTGTACGGGTACAGGAAAACTCGAGCGCGAGCGCTTGTTCGTTCGGCAACAGGGTGTCAGGTTTCCAGACGCCGGACCGGATGCGATCCAGCACTGTTTGCTTGATGTCTTTGTAACTGGTTGTGTCGCTTGATTGGCTCATATCGGCTTTGATTCAGGGGTTTTCGGACTATATGTCGGCCAGCAGGTCTGTAACCGCGGCCGAGTAGGCGGGGACGATCCGGTCACGGGCGATGTGCCGCCCGCCCCGCACCACGTGGCGCCCGGCTGACCACAAATCCGTCACAAGACCATCGGTTGCCGCAAAGCACAGCCCGTCGAGCAATTGATCGTCGGCCAGCGTTGAAAGGGCCGGATGCGCCCGATCTATCGCGACGAAATCGGCGCGTTTCCCGACCGCAATCTCGCCGCTGTTGCGCCCGAGCGCCTGCGCGCCGCCCTGTAACGCGCCGGAATACAGCGCCTGTCCAACCGACCCTTGTTCGCGTACCAAAACCGTACGCGCGCGATCACGCAAGCGCTGAGAATATTCCAGCGTCCGTAACTCCTCTGGCATCGAAATGCGAACGTTAGAGTCTGATCCAATGCCAAACCGGCCATTGCTGCCGACATATACAGATCCGTTGAAAATACCATCTCCTAGGTTTGCTTCGGTTATCGGGCACAAACCCGCCACAGCGCCCGACAAGGCCAGCGCGCGGGTTTCGTCATCCGTCATATGCGTTGCGTGGATCAGGCACCATCGTGCGTTCACGTCTACGTTGTTCAACAACCAATCAACAGGACGTTGGCCCAGTTCGGCCTGAACGTCCTGAACCTCTTTCACCTGCTCGGCGATGTGGATGTGAACGGGGCCGGTTGCATGTTCTTGCAGGACCCGTTTCAGATCGTCTGGCGTCGTGGCCCGCAGGGAATGGGGGGCAATTCCCAAGACGGCGTCTTCCGCAGGCAGGTGTTTCCGGCAGGTTTCGACCAGACGAAGGTAACGATCGACACCGTTGCCGAACCGCAATTGACCGCCGGAAAGCGCCTCTTGCCCTGTACCGCCATAGGAATAGAGGACCGGCAACAAGGTCAGGCCTATCCCGGTTTCCGCGGCTGCTGCGCATATGCGTTGGCTGAGTTCCGACAAATCCGAATAGGGAGTACCGCCTTGTTGATGGTGAACATAATGGAACTCGCCAACAGCGGCATAACCCGCCTCCTGCATCTCCATGAAGGTCAGGGCGGCGATGGCTTCGATCTGCTCGGGTGTCAGCTTTTCAAGAAAGCGGTACATAAGGCTGCGCCAGGTCCAGAAGCTTTCTTTGCCCGCCATTTTGACCTCGGTCCGACCAGCCATGGCGCGCTGAAAGGAGTGACTGTGCAGGTTTCCCAAGGCCGGCAGCAGCAGCTCGACTTGAATATCGTCGGCATGGGCCGCGCCCCCGGAATCAACCGCAGTGACAAGCCCGCCACTGAATTCAACGCGAAGGTTCTTTGCCCAATTAGAGCCTAAAAAGGCGGTTTTTGCATGGATCGGCATCGTATATCCATTTTGTGTAGACTTTAAGTTTTTACACATATACGTAAAAAGCGTCCGGTAGGGGAACCAAAAAGAATCGTCATGACCAACAAAATAATTCTTCAGGCGGCCTCGGTTGCGACCCTGCAAGGCAGTGGGTCCTATGGTCTGATCGGCAATGGTATCATCGCGATTGAAGGGCAGACCGTTGTGTGGGTCGGATCGGCGTCTGATCTCCCGTCGCAGTTTCGGGATTGGCCAAGACGGGATTATGGGCATCGGTTGGTGACGCCGGGCCTGATTGATGCGCACACGCACGTTGTCTTTGCGGGCAACCGCGCAAAAGAATTCGAGATGCGCCTGAATGGTGCCACTTATGAAGAGGTTGCGCGCGCAGGCGGCGGAATACTGTCCACCGTCACGGCAACCCGTGCCGCGTCCGAAGATGCTTTGCTGGCCGATGCTTTGCCGCGTGTGGATGCTTTGATCGCCGAAGGTGCGGTGTGCATCGAGGTCAAATCCGGCTACGGCCTGGACACCGAAACGGAATTGCGAATGCTGCGGGCCGCGCGCCGGATCGCGCAAATACGCCCGATCCGTGTTGTGACCAGCTTTCTGGGTGCTCACGCCATTCCGCCAGAATACACAGGTCGGGGCGACTCCTATATCGATGAGGTGTGTATCCCCACACTGAAGACCGCGCATGCCGAGGGGTTGGTTGATGCGGTGGATGGATTTTGCGAAGGGATCGCTTTCGCCCCGAACCAGATCGCGCGGGTCTTTGATGCAGCACGGGATCTTGGGTTGCCGGTGAAACTGCATGCCGAACAGTTGTCAAACCTTGGTGGGGCAAAGTTGGCGGCCTCTTACGGCGCATTGTCGTCAGATCATGTCGAATATCTGGACCAAGATGGTGTTGCAGCAATGGCAGATGCAGGCTCGGTCGCAGTGCTGCTGCCCGGCGCGTTCTATACTCTGGGTGAAACGAAGGTGCCCCCGGTCGGACAGCTTCGCAAACACGGCGTGCCGATGGCTTTGGCCACGGACTGCAACCCGGGGTCTTCGCCGATGACATCCCTGTTGCTGACAATGAATATGGGATGCACGTTGTTCGGGATGACACCGCAAGAGGCGTTGGCCGGCGTGACCCGACACGCGGCGCAGGCGCTTGGTCTTCCAGACACCGGGATAATCGCACCCGGCTATCGCGCAGATTTGGCGGTATGGGACGTCACCGACCCGGCCGAATTATCATATCGAATAGGATTCAACCCGTTGCATCAACGTATCTTTGGAGGCCTGGAATGACGGCCCTAACCCTTGTTCCGGGTCAGGCTACTTTGGCGCAGCTGTCGCGGGTCTACTGGGACGAGGCATCGGTCTTGTTGGATCAGCGGTGCCGCCCTCAGGTCGAGGATGCAGCCGCCCGCATTGCCCAAGCTGCAGCTGGATCAGACCCTGTTTATGGCGTCAACACCGGTTTTGGTAAGCTGGCCAGCCTCAAAATAGCGCCCGAAGATACTTCTACCCTGCAACGGAACCTGATCCTCAGCCATTGTTGTGGCGTGGGCGAGGCGGTTCCGCGCCGCGTTGTTCGTCTGATGATGTCGCTGAAGCTGCTGTCGTTTGGACGCGGCGCTTCGGGTGTTCGCTGGGCATTGATCGAGTTGCTGCAAGAGATGCTGGCCCGGAAAGTCATACCGGTCATTCCCGCGCAAGGATCGGTCGGCGCTTCGGGCGATCTTGCACCCTTGGCGCATTTGGCCGCGGTCGTCATCGGAGAGGGCACCGCGCTGGTGGATGGTGTCGAAATGCCCGGTGCCCAGGCGCTGCATTCCGTAGGATTAGAGCCTGTTCAGCTTGGACCCAAGGAAGGTCTGGCATTCATCAACGGAACGCAGTTTTCCACCGCATACGCGCTGGCCGGATTGTTCGAAAGCTGGCGAGCGGCGCAGAATGCGCTGGTGATTTCAGCGGCTTCGACCGATGCAATCATGGGCTCGACTGCCCCTTTGCAACCCGGCATTCACGATCTGCGCGGACATCGCGGTCAGATCGAGGCTGCGTCGGCCATGCGCGCGACGTTGCAGGGATCAGAGATCCGCGAAAGTCATCGCGAGGGCGATACCCGCGTTCAGGATCCGTACTGTATCAGGTGCCAACCCCAAGTGACCGGAGCAGCGATGGATGTGATCCGGCAGGCCGCCGCGACGTTGGCGGTCGAGGCAAATGCGGCGACGGACAATCCACTGGTCCTGGCCGAAGATGGTAGCATCGTCTCGGGCGGGAATTTTCACGCGGAACCTGTCGGGTTTGCTGCCGACATGATCGCCCTTGCCTTGTCCGAGATCGGAGCCATTGCGCAGCGCCGGATCGCCTTGATGGTCGATCCGGCCCTCAGTTTTGACCTGCCACCGTTTTTGACGCCCGAGCCTGGATTGAACTCGGGCCTCATGATCGCCGAGGTGACCACTGCGGCGCTGATGAGCGAGAACAAGCATCTGGCCAACCCCTGTGTCACCGACTCGACGCCAACCTCTGCCAATCAGGAAGATCACGTTTCAATGGCTGCACATGGTGCGCGACGTCTGACCCGGATGGTCGAGAACCTGAATTACATACTTGGGATCGAACTGCTTTGTGCGGCACAGGGTATCGAATTTCGCGCGCCTTTGTCGACGAGCGCGGCCTTGCAGGGTGTTGTGGCGCGGTTGCGCGCGGATATTCCGGCGCTGGGCGACGATCGTTATCTCGCACCCGACCTGGAAACCGCACGGGCAATCGTCGCGGAAGGCGAAATCCTGAAGGCAGTAAACGTCAAACTGCCTGGGCTGTTCTGATGCAGGTCTTTGATGTTCATCGCGGTGACGGCCCGATCGTTCTCGGGCAGCCCCACGGGGGAACATATGTGCCCGAGGACATCGCCGACCGGCTGAACGAAAACGGAAGCCAGCTTGCCGATACCGATTGGCACATAAACAGGCTCTATGAAGGGATTTGGCCCACTGCGACCGTCGTTCAATCCCATGTGCATCGCTACGTGATTGACGCGAACCGCGACCCTGCGGGTGTCTCGCTCTATCCGGGTCAGAACACGACAACTCTTGTGCCGATGACCGATTTTGATGGCAAATCCATTTGGCAGGACGGCAAAGAACCAACCGAAGGCGATGTAGAAGCCCGAAGACAGGCCTACCATGCCCCTTACCATACCGCGCTGGCGGCAGAGTTGGATCGGGTAAAGGCCAAACACGGGATCGCCGTCTTGTTCGACTGCCACTCGATCCGCAGCCGAATTCCGTTTTTGTTTCAAGGCACCCTGCCGGAAATGAACATTGGCACCGACGGCGGCGCAACCTGCGCGCCCGCGATCGAGGCCATTGCGCATGAGTTCTCTGCCTCGTCGCCCTATAGCACCGTTCTGAACGGACGGTTCCGGGGGGGATGGACCACCCGTCACTATGGGCGCCCGTCCGAGGGGGTGCATGCGATTCAGATGGAATTGGCGCAGTCCGCTTACCTGACAGCTGAGGCCGCGCCATGGGCTTATGACGAACGAAAGGCGAGGCGCCTGCGCCGCTGGCTGCACGACATCCTCGACGCCATCGAAGACACTGCATTGGAGCTTGCATCATGACCGACCCACGCAAGAATACCCGCGATATCTACCCGCCGACAGGTCCGGAACTGAACGCCAAAAGCTGGGCGACCGAAGCGCCCTTGCGGATGTTGATGAACAACCTGCATCCGGACGTAGCCGAGAATCCACACGAACTGGTGGTGTATGGGGGTATCGGTCGCGCGGCCCGCACCTGGAAGGATTTCGACACTATTGTTGCCGGTTTGAAGGATCTGGAGGAAGACGAGACCCTTGTCGTCCAGTCCGGCAAGCCGGTTGCGATCATCCGAACCCACAAGGATGCACCGCGCGTGTTGATCGCGAATTCGAACCTCGTTCCGCATTGGGCGACGTGGGATCACTTCAACGAACTCGATAAGAAGGGTCTGATGATGTACGGCCAGATGACGGCCGGGTCGTGGATCTATATCGGCACGCAGGGCATCGTTCAGGGCACCTATGAAACCTTCGCCGAAGCGGGTCGTCAGCACTATGGCGGTGCTCTCAAGGGCAAGTGGATTCTGACGGGCGGTTTAGGTGGAATGGGCGGTGCGCAGCCTCTGGCCGCGGTGTTTGCGGGCGCGTGCTGTCTGGCGGTCGAATGTAACCCGGACAGCATCGACTTCCGCCTGCGCACCAAATACCTTGACGAGCGGGCCGACACGCTGGACGAAGCGCTTGAGATGATCGATCGCTGGACCAAAGCGGGTGAGGCGAAATCGGTCGGCTTACTGGGTAACGCCGCCGAGGTTTTCCCGGAAATATACCGTCGGATGACCGAAGGCGGGATGCGTCCCGACATCGTCACTGATCAGACCAGCGCGCATGATCCGATCAACGGGTATTTGCCGCTGGGCTGGTCTTTGGCGCAATGGCGCGAAAAAAGTGAAACAGACCCTAAATCAGTAGAAACAGCCGCGCGTGCTTCGATGAAACAGCACGTATCCGCGATGGTTGATTTCTGGAATGCAGGCGTTCCGACGCTGGATTACGGCAACAATATCCGTCAGGTCGCGCAGGATGAAGGGCTTGAGAACGCCTTTGCCTTCCCCGGTTTCGTCCCTGCCTATATCCGCCCGCTGTTCTGCAAAGGCATTGGTCCGTTCCGTTGGTGCGCCCTGTCTGGCGATCCCGAGGATATCTACAAGACCGACGCCAAGATGAAAGAGCTGTTCCCCGAGAACGAACACCTGCATCGGTGGCTGGACATGGCGCAGGAACGGATCGCGTTTCAGGGCCTACCCGCCCGCATCTGTTGGATCGGTCTGGGTGACCGTCATCGCGCGGGATTGGCGTTAAACGAAATGGTCGCCAGTGGCGAGTTGAAAGCACCGGTTGTCATCGGGCGCGATCATCTGGATTCGGGCTCGGTCGCCAGCCCGAACCGCGAGACCGAGGCGATGCTGGATGGCTCGGACGCCGTGTCTGACTGGCCGCTGCTGAATGCGCTGATCAACACCGCCAGCGGTGCGACTTGGGTGTCGCTGCATCACGGTGGTGGGGTTGGCATGGGCTTCAGCCAGCATGCGGGTGTTGTGATCTGTGCAGATGGCACCGAGGACGCCGCGCGGCGGTTGGAGCGGGTGTTGTGGAACGATCCGGCCTCGGGCGTGTGGCGACACGCGGATGCGGGGTATGAGGCCGCGAAGGACTGTGCCCGGGCACATGGGCTGCGTCTGCCGGGTATTCTGGGGTAGGGCAAACAGGCTCTGGCGAAAATGCTGCGCCTGCGATATGCGCAGGTGACTTTGCCGGAGATCGAATATGTTTGTTGCCACGCTTCTGACCAACCCCGATGCGCCATCGCTTGAAGCGGCGTTGGTCGATTCGATGCGGAACGCATGGGGTGGCAGCGAGGTGAACTGGTTGCATCCCGGTGCGGCGGCGGAATTCCAATTGCCACACAAACCCGGAAACCTTTGGGATATCTGGGCCGATCTGCAGCCTATGGGCGTCGACCTTGTCGTTCAGCCTGCCGAGGGCAGACGCAAAAAGATGCTGCTGGCCGATATGGACAGCACGATGATCCAGCAGGAATGCATCGACGAACTGGCGGACGAGGCAGGGGTCGGGGAGCGCGTCAAAGACATCACCGCCCGCGCGATGAACGGTGAGTTGGACTTTGAAGGCGCGTTGATTGAACGCGTCGGGCTTCTGAAAGATCTGGATGTTGGCGTGATCGGTAAGGTTCTGGATGAACGGATCACGCTTATGCCAGGCGGCAAGGCGTTGTTGGCGACGATGCGTGCGAATGGGGCATATGCCGCCTTGGTTTCAGGGGGGTTCACGGCCTTCACCGCAAAGGTCGCTGAAAAACTGGGGTTTGATGAGAACCGGGCCAACACGCTGCTGGCCGAGGCGGGCAAACTGACTGGGGATGTTGCGCGACCCATTCTGGGGCGGCAGGCAAAGATCGAGGCACTCGAAGAAATCTCAAACCGGCTGGGGATTGCCGAGGCGGATGTGATTGCCGTTGGCGACGGAGCCAACGATCTGGGCATGCTGGGTCGGGCCGGGACTGGCGTGGCACTGCACGCCAAACCATCGGTTGCCGCAAAGTGCGACGTGCGTGTGAATCACGGCGACCTTACGGCCCTACTGTATCTTCAGGGCTATTCCCGCGCAGACTTTGTGGTCTGATCGCCGTCAGAACAGATCAAAACGCACCGGGTTTTGCGCCCAGTATACACGGGCGGCAAGCAGCAGCCGCGCCTTGGGATCGTTGGCCGCTGAATACGGCACCGGAACCCCATGTTCAGCAGCGATGTTTTCCAGCGCCGCCAGCGTCGCCGGGCCCACTTGCCCATCCACCGCGATGTTTCCGCCCAATTCGTTCAACGCCTTTTGCAAGGCTCGATTCAGATCGCCCTGTGACAACCGATCAAGTTGCGCTTCCGCCCGACCGGCGGGTTCTTCGTTGGACAGCAGCGCGGCTTTGGCCGCCCGCACGGCGGCATCTGCTGGTTCTTGTCCAGGTACCTGACCGTCCAGAATGATGTAGGCGCCGTTTGCGCCCCCCCACGCGTCGCCGCGCGAAAGTGACGCGTCGTACCATTGCAGGGCTTCTTCGCTGGTTCTGCCCGGCAACTGATCGCGCAGGATCATACGCGCAATACTTGCTGGCGCAGTCGGGTGACCACCTTCGGCGGCGGCAAGAAAATACGCCTCGGCCTTGTTCAGATCGACGGGATTTCCGCCCAGCCCGTTCAGGGACACATAGGCAAGGTTGTTGTAGCCGTATATGTCCTTGCGCAATTCGGACGCCCGCAAGTATCGCATGCCGCGTTCGGGGATATAGTGGTCCGAGTTCTCTCGCAGAAAGTAGAGGCCGAGCTCGTTCATTGAAAATGTGTGACCGAGTTCGACGGAACGTTCCAGCAACTCAAACCCGCGTTTCTTGTCTTGCGTCGTTTCGCCGTTGCGCAGCAACGCCTTGCCCAGCCGATGCATTGCATATGGGTCTTGCTCGGCAGTGGCCTGTTCCAGAAGGTCGCGCGCCTTGGCGGTGTCGTAGGGTATCTTGGTAACCGCGCGATCAATGCGATCGCTGTCCAGCAGGATGGCCAGCGCGTATTTCGCACGAACGTGCCCGGCCTCGGACGCAGCCGAGAAGTTGTTGTACGCATCGGCGACATTTCCTGCCGCCTGTTGTGCACGTCCCAGCTGATACTTGAACCGCGCCGTGCCCGGAAAATCGGCGACCGCTGCCGTGCAGGCAGCCAATGCATCTCTGATGTTCAACTCGTTTGGCAGGCGAAACACGCCGACGCCGTTGAGATCCAGTGCATCGCCCGCTTCAAGGTCACATGCATTCATGCCCAATTGGAGCGAAACATCCACGTTCTGGGTCTTTTGATCGCTGGTTGTGATCTCGACCGTGAAACTGTCGGAAAACCCACCACCGCCGAGTTCGACCGCGCGTGTGTCGGAAACCTCGGGCACGTAAATCACGGATGCGGTTTGGGATTGGTCCCCGGTATTGACCACACCCCGGTCAGGGGTGTCGACCAGACGCACACCGACAATGCCCTCACCCAATTCGGCCTCAAGGCTTTGTGTCAACGGGACCGTTTTGTCGAACTGAAGACTAAGGTCCAAGGATTGCGGCTCAGCAGTGGCTACGGGCAAGTCTTCCGTCTCCACCTGTTGCTGAGCCAAAAAGAATGGCCGCACCAGAGTCGAGCTTTCCCAGGGTATCTGTTTGCCCGCGGTCTTGGTGTGAACGCGTTCGCGAATGACGGGAAACAGTTGTTGAATATTGTCGAACGGGGCCGATTGAACGGTCTCAAGAACCGCTGCGGTGTAAGGGCTGTTTTGGCCCAGATCGCCGTCGCTTGCCACGGCACCCGGAGAGGTCGAATAGGCGATCAGAGAATTCAGGGGCGTGCGAAACACGTCGAACCCGGACCGGGTTTCAAACAGGTTTGCGTCCAAATCGGCTGCCAGCCGCAAGTCCTGAAACGGGTTGTCGCGGCATGAATCCAGAATGGCGACATGCGCCGCGCTGCGCGCCGACAGCGTATCGATCACACGATCAAGCGTCATCGTCGCCAGAGGCACATCATAGATGCTTTCGAATTTGGCATCGACGGGCAGCAAATAGTTTCGCCGCCCGATCTGGATGCCGTGGCCCGCATAATAGAACAGAACATCCGCCGAATCCGGTATGTTCAGCACCGCAGTGCGGATGAGCTCTTCGAATTCGCGCTTGGACAGGTCGTAGCCGTCGTAGACCTTGAAGTTGAACCCGCGCAGCATATCCGCAATGTCTTCAGCATCCTTGCGCGCGTTGGTCAGATCACCGACAGCGTCGTAGTCCTGGTTGCCAATAACGATGGCAACGCGACCGCCGCTGACCGATTGTTCGGCCACCGTGCCAGTCTGGGCTTTCAAGGTCCCGGGATGCGAAAGGGACAAAGCGACTGTCGTCAGAAACCAAGCGGTTTTTCGTTGCAGGCCAAAGCGTGACATTACGCGATCCTTTCAGATCAACCGCCGTCCCAGCTTCCGCCGTTGTCGCCACCACCGTCGCCACCACCACCGTCGCCACCGTCACCGCCGTCTCCACCCGAGTCGCCGCCACCGTCGGACTCGCCGCCGCCGCCCGAGTCGCCGCCGTCACGGCCTTCGCGTTCTTCGCCTGCCAAAGATGATGTTGACGAAGACGCAGTCGTGTATGTCGGCGTCGAAGGTGCTGGAGTCGCCGGTGTCGCAGGAACTGTCGCTGCCGCGGGGGTGCTTACTGTTTCGGTCTGGGACCAGGGCGAAGCGCACCCTGCAAGAGCTAGCGTGCTCAGAGCAATTACTGAAGTCGACGCGATACGCATCATATGTCTCCTCAAATAAACCGATAACCAAACAACTGATACGCTTATGACTATAGCGCCCATGGTTAATATCTGTCTATTCTAGACTGCTGCGTCGTTCTGTATGTGAAATACCTCACGGTTTTTGCGCTTTATGGGGCTCACGACTGTCGGCTTGCCTTCATTTAACATTTGTGTTAAATAAAGATCATGACAAGCCTGCTCTCTGCATTTTCCGCTTTATCCGACGCCACGCGCCTGTCGATTGTTGAGCAGCTCATGGAACATGGCGAATTGCCTGCTGCCGATCTGATCGATGGAAAAGGCATGTCCGGCGCGGCCGTCTCACGCCATTTGAAAGTGCTGCGCGAGGCTGGCTTGGTGCAGCAGCGCATAAAAGGCCCGCAACGGATCTATTCCATTCAGCCCGAAGGACTTCGGGCAATCGCCGATTGGACCATTTCCAAACGCCAGTTTTGGGAAAGCAGCCTCGACCGGCTGGGAGACATTCTTGAAAGGGAGAATTCATGGCCGACCTGAAACTGGAACGGGAGTTTCCCGTTGAACCAGCGACCCTGTTCGCGTGGATCAGCGACGGAGCCAAGTTGTTGCAATGGTGGGGGCCGGAAGGGATGCATGTGCCGGAACATGATCTGGACTTCTCGCGCCTTGGGCCTTGGTATTCGGTGATGCAAAACAGCGAAGGCCAGCAATACAAAGTGTCCGGACACGTCACACATGTCGATCCGCCGAATTCGGTGGGGTTCACCTGGGCGTGGCACGACGATCAGGATCAGCGCGGGGCGGAAAGCCATGTGACGTTTTCCGTAACCGCAACCGACAGCGGATCGCGGCTGGTTCTGGATCATCGCGAGCTGGCAGATGCCGAGGTCGCCGCCAACCACAATCAGGGTTGGACATCGTCCCTGCGCAAGCTGGAAGCCAACTGCAAGTAATTTCAATCAGGGAGGAGCAAAATGCCCCAATATTTGTTTGTCTATCACGGTGGTCATACCCCAACAGACCCGGCAGAGGTCGAAGCAACCATGGCAGCCTGGGGGGCCTGGTTTCAGGGCATGGGCGAGGCGCTGGATATTCCAGGAAACCCGGTCGGTCAGTCCTATACCGTCAGCAACGGCGGAGTTGTCGACAATGGCGGCGCCAATCCTGCGTCAGGCTTCACGGTCATCAAGGCCGACAGCATCGACGCCGCAACGGAAATGGCCAAGGGCTGTCCTATGGTTGTGAACGGGTCGGGTTCGGTTGAAGTCGCGGAAGTGCACGAAATCGAAATGTAACGCCTTTAGCCGGGAAATCCTGGTGCCGGCTTGATGATGCCGCACTCCAACCCCCGGCGATTGAACTGCGCCGCGTTCATAAATCTGCGGGTGGCCGGGTGATCGGCCTCCAGCACGCCAAGGCTCACCAGTATGGCGGCAATCGCGCATTCGCTGGCGCGCGTCGCACCATCGACGATCTTGAGCGCGACACCCATACGTTTTTCAGGAATGATCGCAACAAAGACGGCTTCTGCTCCGGTCTTGATGGCGGCGCGTCCGTTCATTGCGCGCATCAATTCGGTGCAGGCGCGGGATTCACCTGCGACCAGTTCCGGATGCCTGATCATGGCGGTCGTCAGCTGTTGCGCGGCATCGCCCGCCCGGTCTGACCGATCAGACGCACTGGCAAACCAGGCCATCGACCGGGCCAACCCGACCAAAGACGTGGCAAAGTTCGGGGCCGAGCAGCCATCAATGCCATAGGCGGGACTGGTTTCGCCGGTCGTCTCTTCAACCGCAGTAAGACAGGCCTGTTGAACGGGATGATCGATTTCGAGGTATTCGGGCCCCGCGCCCATATGCTGCGATACGGTCAGAAACCCGCAGTGTTTTCCCGAGCAATTGTTGTGGATCTGGCACGGCGTATCATCTGCCAAAATCAAACCGTCCCGGGCGGCCATGTCCTGAGGCTCCTGCGCGCCGCAGCGCAAATCCGGTTCGGCCAGTCCCAGGTGATCCAGCCATGCTGACACACGGTTGGTATGAATCGCGGCACCGCTGTGTGACGCGCAGGCCAGCGCCAGATGTTCACTGGTCAGCCCGTATTTTGCCGCCGCACCAGAAGTGATCAGCGGCAACGCCTGAATCATCTTGGACGAGGATCTGGGGTAGATAACCGCGTTCGGGTCACCCCAGCTTTGCACGATTTGTCCGGTGTCGTCGCAGATCACGGCGTGACCCAAATGCTGGCTTTCCAACAATGGCCCGCGCCACAGTTCCGTCATTGCCACCGGCTGCGTCATCTGGCCCCCCGCTTAATGCGCAAAATTCTGCCAATCGCCCTTTCACCTGTGGCGAAACCTGCGATAGTGTGTGTATGTCGGCAATCATCGGAATGCGCAACTAATCACAGACAAACCGGCAGGGTTTGCAGCCAGTTCCGATGGGTAAGAGGTATGGGGCGAGCTAGGAGGCTGGACTGATGGGATCAAAACTCGTCCGCGTTATTGCGGGCTTGTGCGTGGCAGGGATGGCAACAACTGCGATCGCGCAACAGGCAACAAGCACCAACCGGGTAGCGGCAAAGACCGATTGGAGCGTTTTTGTCGAGGATGATCCAACAGAATGCTGGAGCGTGTCAGCGCCTAAGGAAACCGTAAACACCCGCGGTGGACGCGTGGTTTCGGTTCGCCGCAGCGACATCCTGTTATTCGTGTTCTACCGCCCCAACGCCGAGGTCAAAGGCCAAGTGACCTTTACCGGCGGTTATCCGTTCGCATCCGGATCAACGGTGAATCTGGTCGTGGACGGAACAGATTTTGAGCTGTTCACGGACGGCGAATGGGCATGGCCCGCGACGGCTGCTGACGATGCAAAGATCGTGACCGCGATGAAGCGCGGAACCGAGGCTGTTCTAACCGCACGATCTGAACGCGGTACGCAGACAAAGGATACGTTTTCCTTGCTGGGCTTCACAGCTGCGCTTGAAGACGCGGAAAAACGCTGCACGAACTGATCTGATCATCCCGACGGCGTGTCCCGAACCGCACGGGTGGTCCTTTCGGAAAACAACCCCGACGCGGCACATCCTCTTGCGATCGGGCCACCTACGTCGAACCCGATCTTTGGGTTCAAAGGCCGGCAATTGCGATCGGATCCTGAACGGATGCGCAAAAACGCTTTTGCTACGTTGGGTTTTGAACTTGTGCTAGGTTGATCCCGTTGCGGACAATAAAGGGATTTGGTCATGCGCTGGGGTGTTGTTGCATTTTTTCTTCCTTGTGCCGTGTTAGCGGACCCGACGCTGGAATGTCCCGACGCCGGATCGCAGGTGGAAATCGGCGCCTGCGTCTCGGATATGGAAAATCGCGTGAACATTGCCGTGGAAACGGCCTATTCGCTGGCCCAGAACGCGGCCGCGGAATTGGACGACGTGACGGGCCGGGTCGTGGCGCAACCTGCGTTGGAGGCGTCGCAGGTCGCCTGGACGGCGTACAGGGACGCACAGTGCGAAGCCGTTGGCGCCTCGTTCGGAGGAGGTTCCGGCACCGGAATCGGCATCACTGCGTGCAGAGTTGAACTGGGCCGGGCTCGGGTGGATGAATTGCTGAGCCTCGCCGATTGACAGCGGGGCACGCTGGGCCTGCACCTTCTCGCCTGCGCGGATATTTGTTCGAACCGAGAAGGTTCAGATGCTCGAAACCTTTTCGATGTCGATTTCTTTTGATCTTGGCGCACATTCCTATATAGAGGCGCATCCCAAGCCAGAATATCTGAGATAGCCACATGTCGCCCAAAGCGCCGATCACTCAAGACGTCATGACCATCCCGCGCAAAATGCCCGAGGGGAAGATCAATCTTGTTGGCCTGACCCGCGATCACCTGCGCGAAACACTGGTCGAGCATGGCACGCCCGAAAAACAGGCCAAAATGCGGGTGAACCAGATCTGGCAGTGGATCTATCAGTGGGGCGTACGCGACTTTGCCGAGATGACCAATCTGGCCAAGACCTATCGCGCAAAGCTGGCCGAAAATTTCGTGATCGAAACACCCGAAGTGGTGACCCGTCAGGTCTCCGAGGATGGTACACGCAAGTATCTTGTCCGCATTGCTGGCGGTCACGAGGTTGAAGTGGTTTACATCCCGGAAGACGATCGCGGCACGCTGTGCATTTCGTCTCAGGTCGGGTGCACGTTGACCTGCTCTTTCTGTCATACCGGGACACAGAAACTGGTGCGCAATCTGACGGCGGCGGAAATCGTCGGGCAGGTCATGATGGCACGGGACGACCTTGAGGAATGGCCGACCCCCGGCGCACCGAAGGACGAGACCCGCCTTCTCTCGAACATCGTTTTGATGGGCATGGGGGAACCACTTTATAATTTTGAGAATGTCCGGGACGCGATGAAGATTGCGATGGACCCCGAAGGCATTTCCTTGTCGCGCCGCCGCATCACCCTGTCGACATCAGGCGTCGTACCCGAGATTGCGCGCACCGCCGAAGAAATCGGGTGCCTGTTGGCGATCTCGTTCCACGCAACAACGGACGAGACCCGGGACGTGCTGGTTCCGATCAACAAGCGGTGGAATATCGAGGAATTACTACAGGCGTTGGCCAGCTATCCCAATGCATCGAACTCGGAACGGATCACGTTTGAATACGTGATGCTGGACGGTGTGAATGACAGTGACGAAGATGCACATCGTCTGATCGACCATATCAAGCGCCACAACATCCCTGCAAAGATCAACCTGATCCCGTTCAATGAATGGCCGGGTGCCCCTTACAAGCGGAGTTCGAACAATCGCATTCGCGCCTTTGCCAACATCATCTATCAGGCAGGTTATGCTTCGCCGATCCGCAAGACCCGAGGTGAGGATATCATGGCGGCTTGTGGGCAGTTGAAGTCGGCCACCGAGCGTGCCCGCAAGTCGCGCAAGCAGATTGAGGCCGAAGCGGGATTGAACCGTTAACTTTTGCTCGGCAGCGACCGACAAAAAAATATTAATGTTCGCGCTGCTGCTTCTACATGCAATTTTTGCTATATATTGAATCGGGACTGCCCCGGCCCGGGGACCTCACCGTTGTGCACAAGACGGTGAGAAGGCGGGGGCGGTTCTGGCAAGATTTTTCAAGGCCGCTATCTTTTTATTGTTAAACACGCGGCATTCAGGCGAACGGATCACTCAGGTGGACCAATATTATGATTGCACGACATATATGTATTTCCGGAATTACAGCAGCGTTTTTCGTGATTTTTTCCGACGTCTCGGGTGCATTTGCCCAGACAAGCGAACAGGATGCGCATCTGGCTATTGAAAACCCGGCGGACCTGTCAAAGGACGAGGCGCAGCAGCACTACAAGTCGCTGATCCGGCGCATGGCGCGGGGTTATGCCGCTGCGCAGCTGGATTTGATCCTGAACTATCAGGCATGGCCGCTGTTCAACGACGCGCCTTACATCTCGGCCACGCATGGCCAGCGGTACGTCAACAGCTATGCCAATCGTATGGCGCATAATTATGGCACGTTACAGGATGGCGAGGTGTTGCCTGTAGGCTCGGTTCTGGCGAAGGACAGCATGACTGTAACCGACGAGGGCAATGTTCACCCCGGCGCGCTGTTCGTGATGGAGAAACTGCCGTCCGGAAGCAGCCCGGATACGGCAGATTGGCGCTATATCATGGTGATGCCCGATGGTTCGCTCTTTGGTGACACGATGGGCGATCGCGCCGGTGCGGTGGCATACTGTCATGTCTGCCACGAAGCTGTCGCCGACCGCGACTATACGTTCTACGTACCCGAAGAGTATCGCATTCCCAAGTGAGGTCGATCCGGGGGGCGGGTTATCGGCGGCTGAACCGAGCGGTGCCGATCACTTCGATCATGTGCTGGCGAACCGGCTCAGGTTGCGCTTCGACGGCGTTCAGCACCTCTCGCAACTCTGCGCGCAGGCCGTGCATCTGGTCGATCAGTGAAATCATCATCGACAGCGCGTCCGCCTCCATATCGTATTGGTCGTGCAGCTCGCACGCCAGTTCCAGCCGGGCCACGTCCAGCGACTGATACACAAGCCCTTGTTCGGATTGCTCGGGGATCACGATTTCGGCGGCCAGATACTCGGTCAAACGGCTCGATGTCAGCCGCGCGACGGTTTCAATCAGTTCGTCTTCTGTCAAAGTGCGGCTCATGACGGCATTCCTTTGCGCGGGTCATAGCGATGGCTGTCGCGCCACGTTTCCATGAATTGCTTCAGTTCATCGTCGACCGTTTCGGGCAGTGTAACGGTCAATTCGATCAACTGGTCACCGCGATCGGATGAACCGCGTTTCTTGACCCCTTTTCCCCTCAGACGAAGGGTTTTGCCGCTGCTTGTACCCGCGGGGACGGTTACGTTGACGCCCCCGTCAATGGTGGGCGCGGGAACCTTTCCACCCAAAACGGCCTCGTCAATCGTGATGGGCAGCGTGATATGGATGTCATCGCCCTGACGATCAAAAACGGGATGGCTGGAAACCGAGACCGTGACAAGGGCATCGCCCGCAGGGCCGTCGCCGTAACCCGGTGCCCCTTTTCCGCGCAGGCGGATCGTCTGACCATCCGTTATCCCCGCTGGTATCTTGACCTCAATCCGGTCTCCATCCGGCAGCGTCAGTTTCTGGCTTGCGCCGAAAACCGCATCCAGAAAACTGATTTCCAACGAATAGCTGAGGTTATGGCCCGGTGCGTGAAATTCATGACTGCGTTGGCCATAGCCGCCGCGACCGCGCATGAACTCGGCAAATATATCCGACATATCATCCGGGTCAGCTGCCCGCCCGCGATATGGGTTGCCGGCCGCCTCGGCATATTCGCGATAATACTGTTGCTGTGGCCGTTCCTGACCGGATGCGTCGATCTCGCCGCTGTCGTATCGGGCCCGGGTTTCGGGGTCTTTCAGCAAGTCATAGGCTGCGGCGGCGGCTTTGAACTTTGCCTCGGCCTTGGCGTCGCCGGGTTTCAGGTCGGGATGGCAGTCCTTGGCGATGCGCCGATAGGCTTTCTTGATGTCGGTGGCGCTGGCGTCTTTTGCGACGCCAAGGACAGAATAGGGATCGTCGCTCATCTCACTCTCGCGGTCAGGGGCAGGTCTGATCTTGATGAATGCATTTTATCATGCGTTTTCAACCGGTCAAAAGGAAGAGCCTTTTGAAATCCCTCGCCAAAACCGATTGATTTGGTAATATCTGCTTAAGTCTGATTGTTGTCACACACGAGGATGTCGAGATGTCGCGCAGAATTAAGTCCGCTCTGGCCTTGCTGGCCGGGAATGCCATCGGGTTGCTGCTTGCCACGCTGCTGTTGACGGGTTTTGCGATCAAACCGATCTCTTTCATCGTCGTGGTCATCATCTTCACGGTGGTTCAGGTCGTGGCTGAACCGCTGATCCTGAAGCTGGGCGAAAAGAAGGCCCCGGCGCTTAAAGGCGGGATCGCCCTGATTGTGACACTGGTGGGCCTGTTGGTAACCGATCTGATTACGACGGGCCTTACGGTCGGTGGCCTTTCGAACCTGTTGGGTGCCACGCTTTTGGTTTGGCTGGGTGCGCTGATCGGCAGCATCGTATTGCCGATCTATGTCTTCCCCGAATTGCGCGAAAACAAGAAGTAATCACAGGGCGTTCAGGCTGGTCTTGATAGCGTGCCAAAGTTCTTCAACCGGCTCGCATCCAACGGAAAGACGCACAAAACCGGGGTCGACGTCATCGCCCCATCGCGCGCGACGTTCGGCCGAACTGTGAACTCCGCCAAAAGACGTGGCTGGGCGCAACAGTGCGCAGGTGTTGATGAACGCCTCCGCTTTGTCTTCGCTGTCTAGGGTCAGGGACAGCAGAAAGCCAAACCGCGCGGTTTGCGCTTTGGCCAGCTCATGTGATGGGTCGTCGGGCAGGCCCGGATACCGAATGCGCTTTATCGCAGGGTGCCCGGCCAATCGCTCTGCAAGAACCAAAGCGGAATTGCACATGCGGTCGTACCGCACGTCGAGTGTTTCGAGCCCACGGTGCAGCAGCCACGCCTCGTGCGGGCCGGGGATCGCGCCGGACACACGCCGCCATTCCTCGACGCGTTCCATCACATGCGTATTTCGGCTGGCGACGTGGCCCATCAGCATGTCGGAATGCCCGCCCATCGCTTTCGTGTCCGAGGACACGACCACGTCAATGCCCAGATCAAGCGGACGCTGCCCGAGGGGCGTCAGCGTCGTGTTGTCGGCGATTGTCATTCCGCCCGCTGCGCGCACTTGCTTGGCCACCGCCGCAAGGTCAATCATATCCAGTCCGGGGTTTGACGGGCTTTCGACAAAGACCACGTCAAAGGCCTCAAAACCGCCCTCGGCATATGCGGTTGTCGGCCGCTCGGTTACCGAAACGCCCAGGTTTGAGAGAAAGCGATCAGCCAACAGCCGCGTGACGTAATAACCATCAGATGGGATCAGCAACCGTGCGCCAGCTTTGAGTGTGGCGAACAAGGCCGCCGAAACTGCTGCCATTCCCGACGGAAAGCTCAGACACGGCGCGTCTTCCAGGTGCGACAGCACGTGCTCCAGATGCTGCCACGTCGGGTTGTCGACACGGCCATAGCTGTATTGCCCGTCGGGCGCGCCCGGAAGGTGGAACATGCTGCTTTGTGTCAGCGGCGGCGCCACGGGTTCGCCTTTGGCCAGACTGTTGCCGCGCAAGTGGAGCATCTCTCCGGGTTTCGGTTTCGCCATGGTTCAGCGCCCTGGAATTTCGTCGCGCGGGGGCGCGGGTTCCCAGTTTTCGATGATGTCGACCGCCTCTTGCGCGGTGTCCACGAAACGGAACAGGTCCAGATCTTCTTCCGAGATGGTGCCCGCGTCTGCCAGTGCGGCCCAGTTGATGACCTTTTCCCAGAACTCGCGACCAAACAGCAGGAAAGGGACGCGTTCCATCCGCCCGGTTTGGATCAGGGTCAGAGACTCGAACAGCTCGTCCATTGTGCCAAACCCACCGGGAAAGATGGTAATGGCCCGCGCGCGCATCAGGAAATGCATCTTGCGGATGGCAAAATAGTGGAAGTTGAAACTGAGATCGGGTGTCACATAGAGGTTCGGCGCCTGCTCGTGGGGCAGCACGATATTCAGGCCAATCGAGCAACCGCCTGCGTCCTGCGCACCGCGGTTTCCGGCCTCCATTACGCCGGGTCCGCCGCCGGTGACGATCACATTCTCGCGGCATCCGGTTTCGTTGGATTTCTCGGTCATCAGGCGGGCAAATTCGCGGGCCTCGTCATAATACTCCGACAGATTGGCCAGGGTCTCTGTCCGCGCCGTATGTTTCTGCGCAGGTTCGGGGATGCGCGCACCGCCGAACATGACGATGGTCGAGGCGATCTCACGCTCGGTCATGATCATCTCGGGCTTCAGCAGTTCCAGTTGCAAGCGAACAGGGCGCAATTCATCGCGGCACAGGAAATCGTCGTCCGCGAATGCAAGGCGATAGGCGGGTGAACGCGTCTGCGGTGTGTCCGGCACCTCGCGCGCGGTCGAGCGATCAGTCTGCGCATCGCGGAAGGGGCTGAGGCGATCTTCTCTCATGGATTGTGGTTCCCGGCTTGCGTGTTTTTCAAACAGCTATAGGGTTCGCGGACAGAGCGCCAGTCACGGAAGAACAAGAATGAATTGGAAGAACGAAATTTCTGCAGCCGCAGGGCGGATCGCCGGCTATGCGCAGGTTACGCCGGTGATGGAAAGCCACTCGCTTGGGCTGGACTATCCGGTCGAGATGAAGCTGGAGCATCTGCAACATACAGGTAGTTTCAAGGCGCGCGGGGCGTTCAACACCTTGCTCAGCCAGGATGTGCCCAAGGCTGGCGTTGTTGCCGCATCCGGTGGCAATCACGGGGCTGCCGCTGCATATGCGGCGCGGTCGCTTGGCCATCCGGCCAAGATTTTCGTGCCGGAGATCGCGGGGCCGTCCAAGATTGCTTTGATCAAACGGACTGGCGCTGATCTGAGCGTCGTGCCCGGCGAATACGCCAACGCGCTGACCGAGGCGCAGGCGCACGAAGATGCCTCGGGCGCGATGCAGATACATGCCTACGATGCGCCTGCGACGGTGGCGGGGCAGGGCACCTGTTTTGCCGAGTGGGAGGCACAGGGGCTGCAAGCTGACACGTTGTTGATCGCCGTTGGTGGCGGCGGGCTGATCGCTGGCGCGTTGGCATGGTTGCAGGGCGCACGCAAAGTCGTGGCGGTCGAACCCGAAACCTCGTGCGCGCTGAACGCGGCGTTGCACGCCGGTGAGCCGGTAGACGTGACCGTTTCCGGCATTGCGGCCAACGCGCTGGGCGCACGGCGTATCGGTTCGATCTGCTTTGATTTGGCAAACGGGATGGGTTCGGTGCTGGTGAGCGACGATGCGATTGTCCAGGCGCAGCAGGTCCTGTGGCGCGCACACCGAATTCTTGTTGAACCCGCAGGCGCGGCGGCGCTGGCGGCGCTGTTGTCAGGGGCATATACGCCGGCTCCGGACGAGCGTGTGGCCGTTTTGATCTGCGGCGGAAATATCTCACCTGATCCGCTCGCCGCTTAGCAGGCGGGCAATCAGCCGCAAATCGCGCTTGCTGCGTCGCATTGCGGCCAGTCCTTTGCTTGCGTATAGGCAAGACCAACGTGAACAAAGTCTGCAGGGAGCACCCCCAATGTCCAACGCACAACTGGAAGCCGCGATCGAAACCGCCTGGGAAGCGCGCGACACCATCACACCTTCAACCTCGGGCGAACAGCGCGAAGCTATCGAAGACACGTTGAACGCGCTGGACAGCGGATCACTGCGTGTGGCGGAAAAACTGGACAGCGGTGACTGGCATGTGAACCAGTGGGCCAAAAAGGCAGTCCTGTTGGGTTTCCGTATCAAGGACATGGAGATTCAGACAGGCGGGCCACAAGCTGGCGGCTGGTGGGACAAGGTTGACAGCAAGTTCGCCGGTTGGGGTGACAATCAATGGCGCGCCGCCGGGTTCCGCGCGGTTCCGAACTGCGTCGTGCGCAAGTCGGCCTACATCGCGCCCGGCGTCGTATTGATGCCGTCATTTGTAAACCTCGGTGCCTATGTCGACGAAGGGACAATGGTCGATACCTGGGCAACGGTCGGCTCATGCGCCCAGATCGGAAAAAACGTGCATCTGTCCGGGGGCGTCGGCATTGGTGGTGTGCTGGAACCGATGCAGGCCGGCCCGACCATCATCGAAGACAATTGCTTTATCGGTGCCCGTTCCGAGGTGGTCGAAGGCTGTATTGTTCGCGAAGGATCGGTGCTGGGCATGGGTGTGTTCATCGGGAAGTCGACCAAGATCGTAGACCGCGAAACAGGCGAGGTCACTTATGGTGAGGTACCTCCGTATTCGGTGGTGGTGGCAGGGTCGATGCCTTCCAAGAACAATATCAGCCTGTATTGCGCCGTGATCGTAAAGCGCGTCGACGAAAAGACGCGGTCCAAAACCGGGATCAATGAGTTGCTGCGCGACTGATCGCCAAACAGACGAAACAAAAGGGCGCAGCGATCATTGCTGCGCCCTTTTTTTGTCGCGCGGGTTAAAAAGGAATCTGCAACAGAGCAGACCCTCAACGCGCCGCAATTGCACGTTCTTCAGTTTCCGCGGCTTCTTTCCGCCAGACGCTCAAGGTTGACCACGGTCGACAACATGATGCGGTCATGGCTCCAGTCGTCTGTTTGTTGCAGTGACGCAGAGCCGACTGCGAGCAGCGATCCAAAGACAAGGGAAACTGCGAACACAATAGCGGGCAGTTGCCGCGTTCCGGTCGAGGCGTCTGCAAGGGCCAGGACGCGCTGCCGCAAAACCCTTTTGGCTTTGCCGCCCGTCACCAATGCAACTTTGAAAACGTAAGACTTCTCGCCAGATACTGTTCGCGCGCAATAATCCAAAAGGCAGTTTGCATAGTCCGACGTGTCGAGGCGACGTCTCTCGACGATTGATTGGTCGCATCCCAATTCTCTGAGGCGTTCGAACTGGTATTTCAGGACGTGATAAGCCGGGTTCCAGAAAAACAGGGGGCGCATAAGCTCGAGCGCAAGCTCCCATTCAACATCACATGCGCGGACATGCTGGAACTCGTGCGATATTGCAAATCGCAACTCGTTTGGTTTGTCGAGCAGATGGCTTGGTATGACAACATGGCGCCGAAAAACGCCCCGTACGGCAAACGGCACAACGATGCGGTCCGACAAACGAACGTCGACCTTGGCTGTGCTGCGCCACAAATAGCTGCTGTTCACCGTTTCACGGATACGCACCGCGGCAAGGATAACGCGAAAGACCAGCATTGCGCCCACAACGGCCATCGCAGCTATAACGAGCGTGATCGCCGCGGAGCCGCCGCCCAAAAGCGTATCCTCAAAGTTCTGACGCGCGTTCAGATAAGCCTCGAATTGTGTTGCCGGAACCGAGATGTCGCCCCGCAAATAGGCGGCCACGGCTATGTCACCGATTGCAACGGCACGCCCCGGCCATAGGGCGTCGAATACAATTGGCACGCATAGCGCAAGAAGCGGGCTGAACAGGATGCACAGGAACAGCGTCTTCAGGACCCGCAGGTGGGCCGAATAGTCGGCTCGCAGCGACGTGCTTGCCAGAAGGGACCTCGCGACCAGCCAGATCAAAGCTGAAAGAACAATTACAACATTCAGTTCGAGATAAATGTCGAGAACCGGTTTAACCGCCGTCATTTTGCAGTCTCCTTTCTACCAGTGCCCGAATTTCCTCCAAGTCTGCTTCGCTCAGCCCTGCATCATCGACCAGACGGGCCACCAAAGTTGCCGGCGTATCGTCAAACAATGTACGAGAAAGGTTCTGAAGCGACCTCGCCTGATACCTGTCTTTCTGCAAAAGCGGCTTGTAAATCAGCGTTTTGCCGTCCTTGCGGCTTTCAACGAACCCTTTTTCATCCAGAATTCGAAGAATGGTCGCGCCGGACGTGTAGGCCAGATTCCTCTCCGGCGGCAGGCGATCAAGAACGTCACGGACCGATCCCTGACCCAGCGCCCAGAGTTCGTTCATGAACTCCAATTCCACTTCGGTCAGCAGGTTTGTACTTTTTTTCTTTCGCATCGATCTCGGTGTCGTCATTTTTTAGTATGCCTGACAGACAAGCATCCTTTCGCCCTTTCTCAAAGCCTAAACTTTCCAGAACACGAAAACGCCCCAGCCCATGGCCAAAAACAGGGGTGTCCAGACGGGCTGTCCCACAATTCCCAGCCAGGCAAGGAAGATATAGGCCGACCCAAGAAGGGTGATGAACAACCGGTCGCCCAAGGTTGTGGTCAGCCCCAAAACGCCTCGTCGCTCTATTCCGTCACGGAACTTGACCACCTCGAGCACACCAATCAGGGCGATTGCCGAGAATATCCCAACGAAAACGGCCAGCGTGGCTGGCGTCCAGGCCATCCAGAAATCAGGCCACAGCGGATCGGTCCAAGAGAATCCTTTATCCTCTTGCTGGCCGACATTTCCCCATCCCGCCTGTGCCTGCGCAAAGGCCGTTGATGGGATGAGAGGAAAGAGAAGAAGAAGTTTCCGCATTTCGAACCTCATACACGTCCCATCGCGAACCCGCGCGCGATGTAGTTACGAACAAACCAGATGACGATGGCGCCGGGGATGATGGTCAGTGTTCCGGCAGCCGCCAGCAGTCCCAATTCATACCCCGCGCTGGATGCGGTCCGGGTCATGACGGCAGCGATGGGTTTGGCCTCGACCGCGGTCAGCGTCTTGGCCAGCAGCATCTCGACCCACGAGAACATGAAGCAGAAGAAGGCCGCGACACCGACGCCGGCTTTGATGTTCGGCAGAAAGATCGTCACGAAGAAACGCGGGAAAGAATAACCGTCGACATAGGCCGTCTCATCAAGTTCCTTGGGTATACCGCGCATGAATCCTTCCAGAATCCACACCGCCAGCGGCACGTTGAACAGTGTGTGGGCCAGCGCCACGGCCAGATAGGTGTCGAACAGGTGGATCGACGAATAGAGCTGAAAGAAGGGCAGTGCAAAGACCGCAGCCGGGGCCATCCGGTTGGTCAGCAGCCAAAAGAACAACTGCTTGTCGCCCAAGAACCGATAGCGCGAGAACGCATAGGCCGCAGGCAAGGCAACACACACCGACAGCACGGTGTTCATCGTCACGTAGATGATCGAATTGATGTAGCCCCAATACCACGTCGGGTCGGTGAAGATCGTGACATAGTTTTCCAGCGTGAAGGTCTGGGGGAACAGGGAAAAGCCCGACAGAATCTCGTTCGTGGTCTTGAACGACATCGCCACCAGCCAATAGATCGGCAGCATCAGGAACGCGATATAAAGGATCGGGATGAGGGACCGCTTCTTCATTGCGCGTCATCCTTTGTCATCAGAGTGTAGAAGACCCAACTGACCAGCAGCGTGATGGCGAAGTAGATCAGGCTCATCGCGGCCGCAGGGCCAAGGTCGAACTGTCCCAGCGCGATCTTCACAAGGTCGATCGACAGCAGGGTGGTGGAATTGCCGGGGCCACCGCCGGTCAACACGAACGGCTCGGTATAGATGTTGAAGCTGTCCATAAAGCGCAGAAGGATGGCGATGGTCAGGACGGTTTTCATCTTGGGCAACTGGATGTAGCGGAACACCGACCACGGGCTGGCACCATCGATCTTGGCAGCCTGATAATAGGCATCCGGGATCGACACGAGGCCCGCATAGCACAGCAAAACGACCAGCGAGGTCCAGTGCCAGACATCCATGACAATGACGGTGATCCAGGCCGACAGCGGCTGTTGGGTCATGTCATAGTTGATGCCCAGGACGTCATTCAGGAAATACCCCATCAGGCCGATCTTTGGCAGGGTGAAGATGTTCCACATCGACCCAACCACATTCCACGGGATCAGCATCGGCAGGGCCATCAGGACCAGACAGACGGGCACCCAGAACCCTTTGCGCGGCATAGACAGGGCAACGATGATGCCAAGCGGAACCTCAATGATCAGGATCAGGAAGGTGAACAGGAACTGCCGCCCCAATGCGGCCTGAAACCGGTCAGAGCGCAGGATTTGTTCGAACCAGCCCAAACCTTCCCAGAAAAACTGGTTGTTCCCAAAGGTTTCCTGCACCGAATAGTTGACCACCGTCATCATTGGCACCAGCGCGTTGAACGCGACCAGTGCCAGCACGGGAAGGACAAAGAACCATGCTTTTTGGTTTTCCGTTCTCATTGCGCCCGCTCCTCGGTTGCGATCCAGCCGTCGCGATAGACGCGGGATTGTTCAGGTTTGAATTGCAGGAAAACGTGTGAACCCAGGTTAGGGGCGTTGTGTTCGGCAACCGCCTTCAAGGCGGTGTTGCCGACCATTGCGCTGACCACGTAATGGCGACCGATGTCTGAAACCTTGGTGACTTGCGCAGGGATGCCAGTTTCACCAAAACCCACATATTCGGGGCGGATGCCCAGATCGGTGCGGCCGCCGTCGCCACGGGTTGGGCCTTCCAGCATGACTTCGTGGCCCTCGAACACCGCACGGTCGCCTTTGACTTCGCACGGCAGAACATTCATGCCCGGAGAGCCGATGAAGTGGCCAACAAATGTGTGTTGCGGCCGTTCGAACAGTTCGACCGGCGTGCCGATCTGTACCACTTCGCCTTCTTGCATGACGACGACTTCGTCCGCAAAGGTCAGCGCCTCGGTCTGGTCGTGGGTCACATAGATCATCGTCGCTTTGACGCGCTGGTGCAGTTCCTTCAGCTTGGACCGCAGCTTCCATTTCAGATGCGGGTCGATCACGGTCAGCGGTTCGTCAAACATCACCGCGTTCACATCATCGCGGACCAGCCCGCGCCCCATCGAAATCTTCTGCTTGTTGTCCGGGCTCAGGCCGCTGGCGCGGGTATTCAGCATATCCGTGACATCCAACATCTCGGCGATCTCATCGACGCGGCGTTTGATCGTAGCGGCATCGACGCCGCGGTTCTTCAACGGAAAGGCGAGGTTTTCGCCCACAGTCATCGTGTCGTAGATTACGGGGAACTGGAAAACCTGCGCAATGTTGCGCTGATCCGGCGGAAGGGCGGTTACGTCCCGGTCGTCGAACAGGATCTGCCCTTCTGACGGTGTCAAAAGACCCGAGATGATGTTCAGCAGCGTGGACTTGCCACACCCCGACGGGCCCAGCAGTGCATAGGCACCGCCATCGCGCCATGTCACGTCGATTTCCTTCAACGCGTAATCCTCGGGACCTTTCGGCGCGGGCATATAGCTGTGTTTGAGGTTGGAGAGATTGATCTGCGCCATGTCAGGCCACCCTTTTGCCGTCTTGGCCGAAATACCGGCAATGGGCCGGGTTCATGTAGAAACTGTGGTCTTCGCCCACTTGATAAGGGTGAACGCCTGCAGCCAAAGACACCCAGTCGTCGGATCCATGCCGGAAATGAGCACTGGAATCCGAGCCCGAAAGCTCAGTCACGATCACACGCCCGGTCAGTTCCACATCCGCGTCCGAGGTCCGATACGGCGTCACGCGATGCGGGCGGACCGCGACCATGTACTCTCCGTCCGGCATGTCGGTCACAGTCCAGCCGCCGCCACCGGCCAACTGAGCCTGAGTGTTGGACACTGTAATGCCGGCAACGTTGATGGGCGGATCGGAAAACACGCGTGCCGCCGCGATGTTTTCGGGGTTGCGGTAAATGTCGGCGGTGGGTCCGAACTGTGTCACACGCCCGTCTTCCATCAACGCAGTATAGCCGCCCAGAAGCAGGGCTTCTTCAGGCTCAGATGTTGCGTAGACGACAACCGCACCGCGTCCTGCAAAGAGGTCGGGCAGCTGCTCGCGCAGTTCTTCGCGCAATTTGTAGTCGAGGTTGGCGAGTGGCTCATCCAGAAATACGGCGCGGCTCTCTTTCGCGATGGCGCGCGCCAGGGCCGTACGCTGTTGCTGCCCACCCGACAGCTCGTGCGGACGGCGCTTTAGCATCGGGCGCAATTGCAGCAGGTCGGCGGCTTCTTCAACGCGGCCTTCGACCTCGGATTGCGCCATGCCCGCGACGCGCAGCGGCGAGGCGATGTTGTCGAATACGGTCATATGCGGGTAGTTCACAAAGAACTGATGCACGAGGCTGATCTGCCGTTTCTGGGTGTTCAGGCGGGTCACATCCTGACCGTCCATCAGGACCTTGCCCGACGCGATCGGGTCCAGCCCGGCCATCATCTTGATCAGAGACGTTTTGCCCGAACCCGTCGCACCAAGCAGCACATTGAAGTGGCCTGTCTGCAACGTCAGGTTGGTGGGCTTTATATGGATGACGTTGCCGACCCGTTTGGTCGCGTCTTGAAGTTCGATCATGTCCGTGGGTTCCGGTCCTTCAGTGCATTGCACTGGTCTTAGGGCTGGGGATGCCGCAATCGGCATCCCCGGTTTTCAATGGCTCACTGAGACTGCCAGCGCTGAACCAGTTCGTCATAGTTGACGGTCTGGCCTTGCGGCTTTTCGTTCTCAAGCTTGGCCTTGGGCGAACCCGCTTTTTCAAGCCAGAACGCATCGTCCTGCGGTTCGTTCAGACGCGGACCGCAACCGCCATAGACACCGGCGCTTTCATCCGCGGCCTGCATGCGGGCCATGGTGATGTCCATCTCTTCAGCCAGACGGTCCATCGCCTCTTGCGGAGTAAACGCTCCCGAGTTCACGTCACCGATCTGCTGCCACCAGATCTGGGCGAGCTTGGGATAGTCCGGCACGTTGATGCCGGTCGGCGACCATGCCACACGATCAGGCGAGCGGTAGAACTCGACCAGACCACCCAGCTTGGGCGCGCGCTCGGTGAACGACTCATGATTGACCGAGCTGTCGCGAATGAAGGTCAGACCCACCTGGGACTTCTTCACGTCAACCGTCTTGGACGTCACGAACTGTGCGTAAAGCCAAGCCGCCTGAGCACGATCCGAGGGCGTCGACTTCAGGAAGGTCCAGGAACCCACGTCCTGATAGCCAACCTTCTGACCTTCTTCCCAATAGGGGCCGTGCGGGCTGGGCGCCATCCGCCACAGCGGCGTGCCCTCGTCATCCACGGTGTTGTTGCCTTCGGACTTGGGCTTGACCATGTCAGCGGTAAAGGCGGTGTACCAGAAGATCTGCTGGGCCACGTTGCCCTGGCTGAGTGCAGGCAGCGACTGATAGAAGTCGTAAGACGCCGCACCCGGAGGCGCATAGTTCCGCAGCCATTCGTCCCATTTGCGGATCGCATAGACCGCAGCCGGGCCATTCGCAGCACCACCGCGCGAGACGGACGCACCCACAGGGTTACAGGTGCCCGCTTCCATGCGGATGCCCCATTCGTCAACGGGAACGCCGTTCGGCTCACCCACGTCACCAGCACCAGCCATCGAGAGCCACGCGTCAGTCATACGCCACCCTAGGTCAGGCGCGCGCTTGCCGTAATCCATGTGGCCATAGATCGCGACGCCATCGACTTCTTTCACATCATTGGTGAAGAACTCGGCGATGTCCTCATAGGCCGACCAGTTGACCGGCACACCCAGATCATAGCCGTATTTTTCCTTGAACGCGGCCTTGTTGTCCTCGTCATCGAACCAGTCCTTGCGGAACCAGTAGAGGTTCGCGAATTGCTGATCCGGCAACTGGTAAAGTTTGCCGTCCGGCCCGGTCGTGAACTGAATGCCCATGAAGTCATCCAGGTCCAGCGTCGGCGAGGTCGTCGCAGCCCAATCACCTTCCATCATGTCGGTCAAAGGATAGGCGAGTTGCAGGCGCGAGTGGGTTCCGATCAGGTCGCTGTCGTTGACGTAGCCATCATAGAGATTCCGGCCTGTCTGCATCTGGGTCTGAACGGCCTGAACCACCTCGCCCTCACCAAGAATCTGATGGTTGACCTTGATGCCGGTGATTTCCTCGAACGCCTTGGCGAGAACCTCGGATTCATAGGAATGCGTTGGAATGCCTTCGGACAGGACGTTGATTTCCATACCGGAATAAGGTTCAGCAGCTTTGATGAACCACTGCATTTCTGCCATCTGTTCGTCTTTCGACAGGGTCGATGGCTGGAATTCGTCGTCGATCCAACGTTGTGCTGCGGCTTCGTCGGCCCAAGCAGGACCGTGCCCCGCAATGACGGCAGCCGCCGCCACTGCGGAAAGTAGATGTCTCCGCATCTGTCTCCTCCCAAAGATTATGGTTATCCGGCACGCACCGGATGGCCGTCAGCATCAGCGATTTAGAGGTGACGTGTCAAACTAAATTTTTAGTAAATGTTAAAAGTGCATAAATAACAAAGTTATAACACTATTTTCGGTGTTACAGACTGCAAGTTCAGGCAAGCCCAATCCCGGCAATCACTGCCAAAGAAACCCGCTGGTTCCGTTCGCGCGGCCGCCGCTGGTGGCCTGCCTGCAGGCCAATACACCAAGCAGGAGTCGACCCAAAGGGACGCCAACTTGACCATTGCGGCACGGGTCGCTAAGGCCGCCTTCATGGAAAAGCAAAAAAAACCCTCACGGCAGCAGGTCTATACCCTGTTGGTCCAAATCGGTCGCAAGGACGGTGATGGCCTGCCTGAAGGGGCGACCGGGGCTGCGCTGATGTGTTTTGCCAGCGGCGTGGATGAGGCCGAAGCCGTGCGCGAAACAGTCGCCATCCTGAAACAGGCGGACACAGCACCCCTTGATGTCACGGGTTATGGCACACTGGCCGAGCGCGAGGCGCAAGGGCACGAAATTGACGCGGACGAAAGGGCACTGATGCAAAGGGCGTTGGACGAAAACGCCGTCATCGTCGCGCAGATGACCCCGTTTTATGGCGATGAAGACTAGTTGCGCGACCCGAACCAGTCCCGGTAAATCTGGTCATAGGTTCCATCTTCGCGCAGGGCCAAAAGCGCCTGATTGACGTCTTCAACCAGCGGAGACCCGGTGGGGAAGGCTATGCCGTAGTTTTCTCGCAGGAAAACACCACCGGTCATAGTCGCAATGCGCCTGCCCTCATGCGTGGCATAGTAGGACAGAATTGGCGCGTCGAACACTATCGCGTTCAGCGTATCGTCCTCAAATGCGGTCAGCATTTCCTGCAGGCCGGGGTAGCCGGTGAACTCGATTTCGCGGCGATTGAGGAAATTGGCTGCGGTCGATCCAGTGATCGTTCCAACCTCTTTTCCGTAAAGATCGTTGACCGAATTTACGCTTCCTGTGATTGCGTCCACGGTCATGACCGATGTGATCCGGGCGGTAAAGACCGAAACGATGAACAGTGAGGAAACCACCAGCACCACGCCCAATAGACGACCAAACGGAGTGCGCGGCATCCGTTCCTCGAACCCGCCATTGACCACAAGGTTCAACGCCCACCAAAACGAAGGAAACCAGGCCTCGTTCAGCTTGCGGTCGAAATAGGGCTGTGCGCGGCGTTCGAAACCCCACATCAGCATACCGCCGCCAAGCAGAATGGCAAAGGCCAGCCCGATTGCAATGAACAGCTCGCGCGACAGCAGTGCCTGCAAAAGCGACGGTCTGCGCGCGGCATCCGATGGGATCATGATTTGCAGACCGGCCTCGAAAATAGGCTGGCTGAAATCCATCATCGTTTCGCGGGACGCAGTGATCGAAATATTCGCAATCGCCAGATCTGCGTCGCCCTGTTGAACCGCGTCCAACATATCGCCAAAGCTATCAACACGATTGATCTCATAGTCCCAGTCCAGAGATTCGGCCAATGCGGCCAGAAGATCCATGGAAAAACCGGTCTGTGCTCCGTCCTCGACATAGGAAAACGGAGGGCGGGTGACCGTGGTCACCGTCAGCGTCTGCGCCTGACTTTGCTGGGCAAGAACCGAGAAGGTCAGGCAGATCAAGGCGAAGAATATACGCATCATCGTCACAACACCTGTTTGGCGGCGCTGTAACGCAATTCTGAGGCGCGCGGCAAGGCGTACACGAGGTCAACCGCGCCGATTTTGTTTGTGTATCAAGAGGAAACTTCAAGCACATGCCGGTAAATTTTGCTCAGCTGGGGTTGGCAATTCGGTCAATTCATTGAATCTGTGCGCGAACCCTGGTCTGAACCCGAAAAACGAGGCGCGACATGACTGATCCGATCCAACTGACAGCCGACCTGATCCGTTGCCCTTCGGTCACACCTGAAGAGGGTGGGGCGCTTGTACTTTTGGAGAGTGTCCTGTCCGGCGCAGGATTTGACTGCACCCGTGTCGATCGGGGTGGGATCAGCAATCTGTTTGCACGGTGGGGGGATAAGGGCCACCCACGCAGTTTTGGGTTCAATGGTCACACGGACGTCGTACCAGTTGGGGACGAAGCTGCCTGGACCATGCCGCCTTTTGGTGCCGAGGTAAAAGACGGCGTGATGTATGGGCGCGGTACAACGGACATGAAATCCGGTGTCGCGGCCTTTGCTGCTGCGGCTATGGAATTCGTACAGGATACCCCGCCCGACGGGGCGGTGATCCTTGCGATCACAGGGGATGAAGAGGCGGATGCCCTGCATGGCACTACGGCCTTGCTGGATTACATGGAGAGCGCGTCCGAGAACATGTCGGTCTGCCTTGTAGGAGAGCCGACTTGTCCAAACGAAATGGGTGAGATGATGAAGATCGGTCGTCGTGGGTCGATGACCGCGTGGTTCACAGTGACCGGAGTGCAGGGCCATTCGGCCTATCCTCACCGTGCCAAGAACCCTTTGCCTGCCATTGCCCGGTTGATGGATCGGCTGGCCAGTCATGAACTTGATACCGGCTCCGACCATTTCGACGCGTCGACACTTGCCGTCGTTAGCATCGACACCGGAAACACCGCGACCAATGTGATCCCGGCACAATGCAGCGGAGCCGTGAACATCCGGTTCAACGATTTGCATTCCGGCGAAAGCCTGAGCGCGTGGTTAAAGGCCGAAGCCCGCACCGTTGCAGAAGCTTTCGACGTTGAGGTCGATGTGAAGATCAAAATCTCGGGCGAAAGCTTTCTGACACCGCCGGGTCCACTGTCCGATCTGGTGGCACAAGCAGTCGAGGCGGAAACCGGCGTCCAGCCGGACCTCTCGACCACCGGAGGGACTTCGGATGCGCGGTTCATCAAGAACCATTGTCCCGTGGTCGAATTCGGCCTTGTCGGGCGTACCATGCATCAGGTCGATGAATGCGTACCGGTGGCGCAGATCGTGCAGCTTAAGGCGATCTATACCCGAATCCTGCAGGATTACTTTGCCTGAACCATGCAGCGCACTCTTGTGATCATGGTGAAAGAACCACGTCCGGGGCGGGTAAAGACACGGCTCGGGCGCGACATCGGGATGGTTGGTGCGGCGTGGTGGTTCCGGCATCAGACCCGAAATCTGATCCGGCGTCTGCGTGATCCGCGCTGGCAGATCGTGCTGGCCGTCTCGCCGGACCGGGCGGGTATGCTAAGCCGCGTCTGGCCAGCCGACCTGCCCCGGGCCGCGCAGAGAGGGGGCGATCTGGGTGATCGAATGGGCCGGATGCTGCGTTGTATGCCCAAAGGGCCTGTTTGCCTGATCGGAGCGGATATCCCCGGCATCGAGCGGGCCCATGTTGGGCAGGCATTCCGCGCGCTCGGGTCAGAACAATTGGTATTCGGACCGGCCCCGGACGGTGGCTATTGGCTGGTCGGTGCGCAGCGTTTCTGCGCTGTGCCGCTTGGCCTGTTTCACGACGTTCGCTGGTCTACCGAGCATGCTCTGGCAGATACGCTGTCATCGGTCCCTGATTGCCGCGTGGCACTGCTGAGCTGCCTGCGTGACGTCGACACGGTTGCCGATCTAAAACCCTGAGACATTTTGGTCATGACGCGGTCGTATCCCCGTGATACGCCGAAGATATGACTCGCATCCCCACCAAGCAGGAGGTCCTGGACTGGATCTCGGCGAACCCCAATCTGACCTCAAAACGCGATATCGCCAAAGCCTTTGGGATCAAGGGCGCGGATCGGATTGATCTGAAGCGAATCCTCAAAGAGCTTGAGGCCGAAGGGCATCTGGAAAAGCGCAAGCGCAGCTATCGCGACCCGGATCGTCTGCCACCGGTCAGCGTGCTGCAGGTCAAAGCGCCGAATTCGGATGGAGACCTGTTTGCACGACCGCTGGAATGGCACGGCGAAGGCGTGGAACCCATCGTTCTGATCATCGCCCGCGCCAGCGACCCGGCGCTGGGTGAGGGTGATCGGATTTTGGCCCGGCTGACCGTGGTGCACGAGGAAGACCACAATTACGAGGCGCGTCTGATCCGCCGCATCGGAACCAACCCGCGCAAGATCGTCGGCATCTTTCGCAAAGGGGCCGAGGGCGGGCGTATCTTGCCCATCGACAAGGCTGGTCAGTCCGAATGGCTGGTTGCGGACGGGGCGGTTCTTGGGGCCAAGGATGGTGAACTGGTCGAGGCCGAACAAGCCGGACCAAAAAACCGCATGGGCCTGCCCCGCGCGCGCATTGTCGAGCGGTTGGGCGACCCGTCAGCGCCCAAGGCTGTCTCGCTTATCGCCATCCATCAGCACGGCATCCCAGACGATTTTCCCGACAAGGTGATCGCCGAGGCAGACAAGGCCAAACCGGTTGGCCTGAAAGGGCGCGAAGACCTGCGGGACATGCCGCTGATCACTGTCGACCCGTCGGACGCGCGGGATCATGACGACGCCTGCTATGCCCATGCCGATGACGATCCCAAAAACCCCGGCGGTCATGTCATATGGGTCGCGATCGCCGATGTCGCGGCTTATGTGCAGCCCGGCACTGCTCTGGATCGAGAGGCGCGCAAGCGTGGAAACTCCAGCTATTTCCCCGACCGCGTGGTGCCGATGCTGCCGGATCGGCTGTCCGGGGATCTGTGCTCGTTGCACGAAGGCGTTCCGCGCGCTTGTATCGCGGTCCGTATGCAGATCGACGCGGACGGCAACACGATCGGGCATCGCTTTGTGCGCGGCCTGATGCGCTCGGCTGCGTCGTTGCACTATGCCGAGGTGCAAGAGGCCATCGATGGCAACCCAAATGATCGCACCGGGCCTTTGTTGGAGCCGGTGCTGAAACCCCTCTACGCCGCTTATGGGGCGCTGAAAAAGGCACGTTCGGTGCGACAGCCGCTGGAACTGGACCTGCCGGAACGCAAGATCGTGCTTAGCGAGGCGGGCAAGGTCGAAAGCGTGGCCTTCCGCGATCGGCTGGACGCCCACAAGCTGATCGAAGAGTTCATGATCCTCGCCAATGTCGCCGCTGCGGAAACGCTGATCGCGAAGCGGCGTCCGCTGCTGTTCCGCGTCCACGAAGAACCGGCACCCGAAAAGCTGGAAAGCCTGCGGGAAACCGCGCAGGCCGCAGGTTTGAATTTGGCTAAGGGGCAGGTGCTGCAAACCCGCCACCTGAACGCGCTGCTGAATGCGGCTGCCGGGACAGAGGATGCGGAACTGATCAACCTGACGACCCTGCGGTCTATGGCACAGGCCTATTACAACCCCGAGAACTTCGGCCATTTCGGATTGGCACTGCGCAACTATGCACACTTTACGTCACCCATTCGCCGTTATGCCGACCTGATCGTGCATCGTGCGCTAATCTCGGCCCATGGATGGGGCAAGGATGGGCTGACCGAGGATGAAATCATGCGGTTGGACGAAACCGCGACGCATATCTCGGACACCGAGCGCCGCTCGATGATGGCTGAACGCGATACGACTGACCGCTACCTTGCCGCTTACCTGAGTGAACGCGTGGGCAATGAGTTTACCGGGCGTGTCAGCGGGATCGCGCGGTTCGGGGCCTTTGTGAAAATGGACGAAACAGGCGCGGATGGGCTGGTGCCGATCCGCTCGCTGGGGCGCGAGTTTTTCCATTTTGATCGTGAGGCCGGGACATTGATGGGGTCGGAGACCGGCCTGACCATCGCCATCGGTCAACGCGTGACCGTACGACTGACCGAAGCGACACCGGTGACGGGCGGATTGGAGCTGGAGCTTTTGTCCATCGACGATCAGGCCCTGCCGCGCGGGCGCGGACCGACCAAACGGGGCGCCCGGCGCAAAGCTGTCAGCACCAAGCGCAAGAAGGACAAGATCAAGCGCAAGGTCGAACGCAAACGCCGTCAGAGGTGATAGGTCAGAGCCCGCGCAATCAGCCAGCCGTGCCGGGTTGCGTCGATCTGTGCAGGGTCGTCAAACAGAATGGCGCGAGTGCCATCAATCCTGTCTTCACCCGGAAAGGCCGAGGTAAAATCACCCATTAATCGGCTTTGGCAGTGCACGAACAGGGCAAAGGTCGCGGATTTATGCCCGCCCAACCGGATCGTCGATCCCTTGGGCGCAAGATAAGCGGGCTGACCCCAGCGCAATTCTTCGCTGAGCGGTTGCGCGCGGGGCAAAGAACCAGCGGTGTCAAAGATCAACTCTCGCAACAGCATTGCCCCAGGGCGTGCCGGTTTCGGCAATGCATCAAATGCTGCAGCAACTTTGGGATCGTCGAAGGGCGTCATAACAGCGGGATCGCTTTTTCCATTCGGTCAACATAGCTGTTGAGCAGCGTATCTTGTTTGATCCGTTTGGTCAGGGGGGTGTCTGCCGGCGTTGCGCGCATGGCTGCAAGCATTGGACCCACGCTCATGTCAGCCGATGTGGGATGCTCGGCCAGCAGAAAAGGTGATTGCCACAGATAGGCCGAAATCGCTTCGAGGTCGCGTTCCAGCCGGTCTTCTCGCTCCGCCTGCGAAAATCGGGCTATGCCCTGAAACGACAGTCCTTTGACGACGGATTTGCGGATCGAGTTCGCAATGGGATTGCGGAGCAGCGACGGGATTTCGACGAAGAACGTTCGGCGCAGCACGGGCCAGACCTCGTAATTTGCCCAACGGTCCTGAACGACGTGAAAATACAGGTGCTCTTCGGCCAGTCGGATAAGCGCTCGGGCTTGGGCCTTTTGAATGTCGGTCAGGCCTTGGTCAAAGTCAGCCCCCTGCGATTCCAGCCACTCGCGAATCTGGTCGCTGTCTGGCAAAAGCCTTTCTGGAGTGCGCAGAACCGGCAGTTTCTGATGCGGCATCTTGCGCGGGTCAAGCATGTCGGAACGCTGCCAACGCTGCCCGGATTTTTGCAGCATATACGCAGTTTTCACGCAAAACGGGCTGGCACTGAACACGCCAAACGCCGCGGGGTAGGTAAGAAGGGTCAGCATTGGTACCTCCGTGACAGAACGTCGTCAGGGATACCGTCCGCTGATGACAGAAGCCGTCATTAGCATTAGGTTAGTCTGCGCTATGTCCCGCACCGCCCGTCTGTTTCAACTGATGCAAGCCCTCCGCTCTGGCCCGTCGCCGAAGACGTCCAACCAATTGGCCCAGGATTTGGGTGTTTCGGCCCGGACAGTGCATCGCGACATTGACACCCTGCGCGGGCTTGGGGCCGTTATTGATGGCGAGGCCGGGTTTGGGTTCACCTTGATCGAAGACGCGACCTTGCCGCCGTTGGGGTTCACCGACGACGAATTGGAAGCATTGGTTCTGGGCCTGCGAGAGGTGCAACTGATCGGTGATCCGGCACTGTCTGATGCCGCCGCCGCAGCGCTGCGCAAGCTGCAGGGGCGGTTGCCGCGAAGACAATCCCATCGGTTGAGCCACGCGGTCTTGACCGCCACGCGTTTTGACAGGCCAGCACTGCCCAGTATCGAAGTTTCAGATTTGCGTCAGGCCACATGGGACGAACGCGCCGTCGAATTCGCCTATACTGACGTCAAGGGCGACGATACCCGTCGACGCGTGAACCCTTTGAGCATCGTCTATATGGACCGGTCGAATGTGTTGCTCAGTTGGTGCCATCTGCGTCAGGATTTCCGGGTTTTCCGATTGGACCGGATGCGCGACATGTCCGTCACGGATGAAAGCTTTCGGCCCAACCGGGTCCCATTGTTACGTGCTGCATTGGATCGGATTCGTGCAGACCGTGCAGCGAAAGAACAAGCAAACGAGGCCTGAGCGTTTTGAGAAAACCTGATTTTACGCTATCCTGTCGCCGAGCAGTAATCAGGAAAAACCGGAATGCGGAAATGCGTAAGCGGCGTAATGACCGTTGCATTATGGGCATCCATTGTGCAGGCGGACGAACCAGAAAACTCAAAATGGCGAAAATCCAAACAGTTAGATGCCCGGGTCTATCTGGCCTCGGCCGATGTTGCGGTTTCCATCCGACCGGCCCTTCGGCCTGCGGACGAGGTCTGGCGCGTGTCGGCTGAAGGGAATGCAAGGTTTCAGGCATGGCTTGGCGCATTTCGGCAGCGGGCGCTGGATCATGGAATTTCTTCTTTGACGTTGGACCGCGCCTTGTCGGGTCTGACCTATGATAAGGACGTCATCAAACGGGACAGAAATCAGGCGGAATTTTCCAAACCGATTTGGGAGTATTTGGATTCCGCGGTTTCACAACGGCGTCTTTCAGACGGTCGCAATGCGTTGCAACGGCATCAGCGGACGCTGGAACGGATCGAGGCCAGATACGGTGTCGAAAAGGAAGTTGTGACGGCGATTTGGGGTCTCGAGACCTCGTTTGGTGGGTTCAGAGGCAACAATCGAACGGTTCAAGCCTTGGCGACCCTGGCTTTCGATGCGCGGCGGGCGCAGTTTTTCGAGACGCAGTTGATCGCTGCGCTGGAAATCGTTCAGGCGGGTGACGTTCGACCGAATGACATGGTCGGCAGTTGGGCCGGTGCGATGGGGCATACACAATTCATGCCGACGTCATTCCTTGAGCACGCTGTCGACTTTGATGGTGATGGCCAGCGGAACATCTGGTCGGATGACCCGACCGACGCGCTGGCGTCTGCCGCGTCGTACCTTGCAAAACACGGCTGGTCCAAAGGGCAACCCTGGGGCGTTGAGGTGCGTCTGCCCGACGATTTCGATTATGCATCGGCCAAGCGTGATCATACCTTGATGCCCTCGGATTGGGCTGCGTTGGGCGTCGTCGCACTGGATGGCCGACCGGTGCCAGATCATGGCCGTGCGGCTATTTTGCTGCCTGCTGGCGGTCAGGGCGTGGCGTTGATGATTTTCGACAATTTCAGAGTTATCGAAGCCTATAACGGGGCCGACGCCTATGTGATTGGCATCGGGCATCTTTCCGACCGTCTGGCCGGTCGTGCGCCGTTTCAAGCGGATTGGCCACGCGGCGATCGGGTTCTGAGCTTCTCCGAAAAGAAAGAGCTTCAAACCCGCCTCACGGAGGCTGGATTTGACACCCAGGGCATCGACGGTCGAACGGGACCCAACACAATAAACGCAGTGCGCGCGTATCAACTGGCGCAAGGATTGTTGCCCGACGGGTACGCAAGTCTGAAGCTGCTGGAACGATTGCGCTGAGACGTCGGGCGGGACCGGGCCAGCTTCTATTGGTTTAGCGCCGAAACCAAAAAACACTTGGTTGTAGTCGCCAATTTCTTGTGACGACCTGCCATCGCTATTGTGCGTTGGCCTGCTGCTCCCACCTGTGGCTCAGATTCACGAGGCCACGCGATGATTGATGACGAACCACAGCCAGCACAATACTATGACAAGCACGATATCTGGACTTTTGATCCGACATCCGCGGACAAAGACGTCTATGAGGCCTTTGCGGCCGACGTTGTAAAGCTTGTGCAATTGCTGGACGAGAACGAGCCGCTTATGTCGCGGGACTTCTACGCGCGGCTTTTTGCTTCACTACTGGATTTGTCCCGAGTGATGGGAGAGTACGAAAACGGCTGGAGCCAAGGCTCCCTGTCTCCCGGTGAAATGTAGCCTGCGCCAGTTCTGTTTTGGGGCAGAGCCTTGAAACACTGTGAAGCAAACAAAAAAAGGCGGCTATAGACAGCCGCCTTTGTTCTGCCCTGTTCTCTAGGACGCAGCTTTCATTAGCCCCTGGGCGATGATGTCGTCCTGCGCTTCGTCCAGCGACTTGTGAATGCGGACAAACATTTCGTCGATATCCGCTGGTGTCAGGATCAACGGCGGTGAGATGATCATGCGATCCCCGACGTGACGCATAATCAGGTTATTGGCAAAACAACGGTCCCGGCACACATACCCGACCGTACCCGGCTCCGATGCGAATTTGGCGCGGCTGGCCTTGTCCGGGGTCAGGGCAATTGAAGCCATCATGCCCACGATTTTTGCCTCACCGACCAGAGGGTGATCGACCAAAGCCTCCCATTTCTTTTTCAAATAGGGGGCTGCCACGTCGCGGACGTGATCGACGATCCTTTCTTCTTCCAGAATACGCAGGTTTTCCAACGCCACCGCCGCAGCAACCGGATGTCCTGAATAGGTGTAGCCGTGGTTGAATTCGGTGCGCCCGATAACCTCGGCGATCTCGTCGTTTACAATCGATCCGCCGATCGGCGCGTAACCGGAACTGAGCCCCTTGGCGATGGTCATGATCTGCGGTTTGATGCCCACGGTTTGCGACCCGAACCAATTGCCGGTTCGACCAAAGCCGCAGATCACCTCATCCGCGATCAGAAGAATATTGTACTTGTCGCAAATCCGTTGAATCTCGGGCCAGTAGGTATCGGGTGCGACAATCACGCCGCCAGCGCCCTGAACCGGTTCTGCAATAAACGCGGCCACACGGTCTTCACCCAACTCCTGAATCGCATCTTCCAATTCACGGGCACGGGCCAATCCGAATTCCTCGGGTGTCATGAACCCGCCTTCGGCCCACCAGTTCGGCTGGTTGATATGGTGGATGTCCGGAATTGGTATGCCACCTTGAGCATGCATCCCGGCCATCCCGCCCAAAGAGGCCGAACCAACAGAAGACCCATGATAAGCGTTTTTGCGACTGATGATGATGTTCTTGTTGGGATGACCTTTTTCGGCCCAGTACGTGCGCACTAGACGAATGTTGGTATCGTTCGCCTCGGACCCGCCAGCAGCGAAAAAGACATTGTTCAGATCGCCGGGCGCCAGTTCTGCCAGCTTTGCAGCCAGCGCGATGGCGGGTACATGGGTCGTTTTGAAGAAGGTGTTGTAATAGGGCAGTTCGCGCATCTGGCGCGCGGCAGCCTCGGCCAGTTCGTCGCGGCCATACCCGATATTGACGCACCAAAGACCTGCCATCGCGTCGAGTATTTTTTCGCCCTCGCTGTCGGTCAGGTAAACGCCTTTTGCGCGGGTAATGACACGCGCGCCTTCTTGTCCCAACGATCCGTTTGCGGAAAACGGGTGCATGTGATGTGCCGCATCCAGCGCCTGCAATTCGGCTGTCGGCATATGATTGGTGATGGCAGACATCAGAGACCCTCCTGCAAAAAGCGGTTGGTGGCTAGAATATGATCAAATTATTTGCTGTCAATTGAGTCGCGATACCCTAGGGCTGAGACAACGAACCGGTGATCAGCTCCATGCCCTGTTCAATGTCTTGTACAGTCGCCAAAGCTGCCGCTTCGGCGTCCTTCGCACGCAAGGCTGAAATGATATCCTTGTGGCGGTCCGGCAGGTTTTGCGTTCCGAATCGCCCGCAAACGACCCGCAGTGATGGTCCGAATCGCAGCCACAACCGTTCGGCGAGATCAAACAGGATCGGAGCCTCGGCATGAGCGTACAGCGTTTCATGAAAGGCGTGATTCAGCCGCAGGTAACCGCCGACATCTCCGTCCGCAATCGTGCGGTCGAGCATCTGGTCAATCTTTTCGATCTGATCAATTTCCTTTGGCGACAGGTTGGCAGCGGCGCGTCTGGAAAGTTCTGATTCTACTGACTTTCTTGCAAATATGACCTGTTCGACATCGGCGTCGGAAAGCAATGGAACACTGACCCGGCGGTTGCCCTGAAACACCAGCGCGCCATCGGAAATAAGCCGGCGGATCGCCTCGCGCACAGGGGTCATGCCAGCCTCAAGTGATCCTGTCAGACCCTGTATCGTGACAGCCTGACCCGGCACGAGGTCTCCGAACAGGATTTGCGCCTTCAGCGTTTGATAAACCTGCGCATGCGCCGGGCGCTTGTCAGTCTCTGTCAGAGATGTCGTCGCCTTATTTTTGATCAAATCCAAACAGTTCGCCCCGGTTTCGGTGGTCCTCGCTTGTCAGGTGCCGGACCTCATGAAACCATAGCCGGGATCGGCGAGAAACGCAAAACTTGATCAAATCCAAAAAACGGGGAAAATACCCGCATGCTGACAGGGAGAAAAAAATGAAACTGAAAATGCTGACGATGACAGCGGTCGTCGCACTGGGGGCTTCGGCGGCGTTCGCCGAAGAGGTGCGCGTCTATAACTGGTCTGACTACATCGACGAAGATCTGCTGAAAAAGTTTGAAGAAGAAACCGGACTGACGTTGATCTACGACGTGTTCGACAGCAACGAGGTGCTGGAGACTAAGATGCTGGCCGGCGGGTCGGGCTATGACGTGGTCGTACCGACCGGAACATTCTTGCAGCGACAGATTCAGGCAGGTGCCTTTCAGGAGTTGGATAAGGCCAAGTTGGCAAACTCGGGAAACCTCTGGGACGTCATTCAGGATCGCACGTCGGGCTATGACCCGAACAATGCCTATTCGATCAACTACATGTGGGGAACAACGGGGCTGGGCGTAAACGTAGCCAAAGTCAAAGAAGTTCTCGGGGATGATGTGGCGCTGAACAGCATGGATCTGGTGCTAAAGCCGGAAAACATGGAAAAGCTTTCGTCCTGTGGCGTTCATTTCCTGGACGCACCGACCGAGATCATTCCCATGACGTTGCAATACATCGGCGAAGATCCGGACAGCCACGACAAAGATGTCATCGCGAAGACCGAAGAAATTCTGACCGCTGTGCGCCCGCACATCCAAAAATTCCACAGCTCGGAATACATCAACGCGCTGGCAAATGGGGACATCTGTGTCGCGGTCGGTTGGTCCGGGGACATTCTGCAAGCGCGTGATCGGGCCGCTGAGGCCGACAACGGTGTCGAGATTGAGTACCACCCATTTGCCGAAGGCTCGTTGATGTGGTTCGACCAGATGGCGATACCAGTTGACGCGCCGAACCCGGAAGGTGCGCACAAGTTTCTGGATTTCATTCTGGACGCCAACAACATGGCCGCCGCGTCGAACTACGTCTACTACGCCAATGGCAACAAAGCCTCGCAAGAGTTTCTGGAAGAGGACGTAATTGGCGATCCGGCAATTTATCCGGATGAAACGACCATGCAGAACCTCTATATCACGACGCCGTACCCGGCGAAAACTCAGCGCGTTGTGACCCGTCTTTGGACCAAGATCAAATCAGGCACCTGATCTGAACGACTTGCGCAAGGCGGACCGTCCGCCTTGCGTCACTTCAATCCAGACCGACATACGGGGGCTGATTTGAACTCGACTGTTTTTGCGCCGTGGGAAGATCCGCAGGCGAAACCTCTGATCCAGTTCCGGAATGTTACCAAACGGTTTGGAGATTTCACTGCCATCGACAACTTGTCTCTGGACATTTTCGAACGTGAATTTTTTGCCCTTCTTGGCCCATCGGGCTGTGGCAAGACGACGATGATGCGAATGCTGGCGGGGTTTGAAACGCCAACCGAGGGACACATCATGTTGGGCGGTCAGGACATCGACCCGATCCCACCCAACAAACGGGCGGTGAACATGATGTTTCAGTCATACGCCCTGTTTCCGCATCTCAGCATTTGGGAAAACATCGCTTTCGGGCTGCGCAGGGACAACATGCCCAAACCCGAACTTGACGCGCGGGTCGAAGAGATGCTGCGACTGACCCGGCTTGAGCAGTTCGCCCGCCGTAAACCTCATCAGATCTCCGGTGGTCAGCGGCAACGGGTGGCCCTTGCCCGATCGCTCGCCAAGGCGCCAAAGCTGTTGTTGCTGGACGAACCGCTGGGTGCACTGGACAAGAAACTGCGACAAGACACGCAGTTTGAACTGATGGATATTCAGGAAAAGACCGGCACCACTTTTGTGATCGTGACTCATGACCAGGAAGAAGCCATGACCGTCGCCAGCCGGGTCGCGGTGATGGATCAGGGAAAGTTGATGCAGGTGGCAACGCCCGACCGTATCTACGAGAACCCGGCCTCGGTCTACGTCGCCGACTTTATCGGAGATGTGAACATCATAAAGGGCCGCGCCTCGGCACAGGGGGACGAAACCTACCGGATTGACTGGGCCGAAGGGCAGGCGCCGATCACGGCGACCTCGCTGGCGGGGTTCGAAAATGGCCAGACATGCCATTTGGCGATAAGGCCTGAAAAGGTGACGATTTCGGCGGAACGGCCGGTTGATGCGGTTAATGCGATACAGGGCAAAGTGCACGACATCGCCTACCTGGGGAACCTTTCCACCTATCACGTCCAATTGCCTGACGGCACGATCATAAAGGCACAATCGGCCAACACCCGGCGAATCTCGCGCCGATCTTTCACATGGGAAGACCCGGTCTGGTTGTCATGGACAGCCACGGCTGCGGTTCTGCTGGCAAGCTGATGCGTCGCGCCCTGCTGATCGCCGTTCCGTATGTCTGGCTACTGGCGCTGTTTCTGGTGCCGTTCTTCATCGTTCTCAAAATCTCGCTCTCGGACACGGAACTGGCCATTCCACCCTATACGCCGACGCTGGACCTGTCGCAGGGCTGGGCCGGGATCAAGGGCTTCTTCAGCCAGCTGGATTTCGAAAACTATGTCTGGTTGACCGAGGATGACCTCTATTGGAAAGCCTACCTGTCCAGCGTCAAAATCGCTTTGATCTCGACCTTCCTGACCCTGATTGTGGGTTATCCCATCGCCTATGGCATGGCGCGCGCGCCGGAAGAATGGCGCCCGACCTTGATGATGCTGGTCATTTTGCCGTTCTGGACTTCGTTTCTGATCCGAGTCTATGCGTGGATGGGAATTCTCTCGAACGAAGGTTACCTGAACCAAATTCTGCTTTGGACGGGCATAATCTCGACACCGTTGACGATCCTGAACACGCAATCGGCGGTCTATATCGGAATCGTCTACACCTATCTTCCATTCATGATCCTGCCCGTTTACTCCGCGCTCGAGCGGATGGACGGATCCCTGATCGAAGCGGCCGAGGATCTTGGATGCTCGCGCTTTCAGGCGTTCTGGCTGGTGACAGTGCCGCTGTCCAAACCCGGCATCATAGCGGGCTGTTTCCTCGTGATGATTCCGGTCATCGGCGAGTTTGTCATCCCGTCACTGCTGGGCGGGTCCGGTACGCTTATGATTGGCAAAGTGTTGTGGGAAGAGTTCTTCTCGAACCGCGACTGGCCGGTCGCAAGTGCCGTGGCCGTTGTCTTGCTACTGATACTTGTGATTCCGATCGTGCTGTTCCAGCGCAATCAGCAGAAACAGACGGAGGCTGACCAATGAACAGGCTCAGCTGGTTCAACGCGGTTTCGCTGACACTGGGATTTGCGTTCCTTTACATCCCGATGATCATTCTGATCATCTTCAGCTTCAACGAAAGCAAGCTGGTCACGGTTTGGGCCGGGTTTTCAACAAAGTGGTACGGTGAGCTGGTGCAGAACCAGGCGTTCCTTGACGCGGCATGGGTGACGGTGCGGGTTGCCGTCTTTTCATCGACGCTGGCAACGATTCTGGGCACGGCGGCGGCTTACGTATTGGTGCGCGGTGGCCGGTTCTTTGGCCGCACCCTGTTTTCCGGGATGATTTACGCGCCGCTGGTCATGCCCGAAGTCATCACGGGCCTTTCGCTGTTGCTGCTCTTTATCGGAATCGGCCTGGACCGGGGTATCCTGACGATCGTTCTGGCGCATACCACCTTTTCCATGTGTTTCGTTTCGGTCGTCGTGTCATCGCGGCTGGTGACTTTTGATCGTTCACTGGAAGAGGCCGCGCTGGATCTTGGATGCTCACCTGCCCAGGCCTTTCGCCTTGTAACACTGCCAATCATCGCGCCTGCCGTGATCTCGGGATGGCTGCTGGCCTTTACCTTGTCGTTGGACGATCTGGTGATTGCGTCTTTCACCTCGGGTCCGTCCTCGACCACGTTGCCGATCAAGATTTTCTCGGCCGTGCGGCTGGGTGTCAGTCCCGAGATCAACGCTTTGTCGACGTTGATGATTGCCGTTGTAACGGTCGGTGTGATCACCGCCTCTTTGGTGACCAAGCGCGCGATGATGCGGCAACGTCAGGATGAATTGGCTGCTGTCCGCGCGGAATGAGGCGAATTTTTCCCGACTACACCTATGGTCCGGACCCCCGCACCAACTGTTGGTGGGACGAGACCATCGCGGCACCCGATTGGCCGGTGCAAAGCGGTCAACAGGATGTCGACGTTGCGATCCTTGGCGGTGGGTTTACTGGCCTTTCTGCGGCGCTGAACCTGGCAGAGAATGGAGCGCAGGTTGCTGTGCTTGAGGCGGAAGCCCCCGGATGGGGGGCTTCGGGCAGAAATGGCGGTTTTTGTTGTGTGGGCGGGTCTAAACTGGACCATATAACGCTTGTTCGACGGTATGGCGAAGACGCAGCGGATGCCTACGCACGGGCGGAGGTCGAGGCCGTTGGCTTGGTATCAGATCTGCTGGCCCGATATCAGATTGACGCAGATACGCATTCACAGGGCGAAACGGTTCTGGCACATTCGCCGCGCGCTATGAAAAAACTGCGTGAAAACGCGGATGAAAACGGGGCGCTGCATGAGGTTGGTGACCTCCCGGCGCTGGGTTTGAATGGTAAGTTCTTTGGCGGATACACGACGCCTGTTGGCTTTGGGCTGAATCCCAGAAAACTGTTGTTTGGCCTTGCCGCCGCGGCGCGGGCTTCAGGTGCCCACGTATTCGGGCGCAGCGCCGTCACGCAGGTTCGGCGTCTCTCAAACCGGTTCGAACTGCAGACGCGCAATGGTTTGGTTCATGCGAAACAAGTTCTGATCTGCACAAACGGCTACTCTAGCGAGGACCTGCCGCCGTGGCTCGCAACCCGCTACATGCCCGCGCAGTCCACGGTTTTGGTAACGCGCCCATTGCAACAGACGGAATTGCGGGCGCAAGGCTGGACATCGGATCAGATGTGCTATGACACGCGCAATCTGCTGCATTATTTTCGCCTGATGCCCGACAAACGGTTTCTGTTCGGTATGCGCGGAGGGTTGCGGTCCTCTCCCACGGCAGAGGCCCGCATTCGTCGCACGGTTCAGCGAAACTTCCGGCGCATGTTCCCGGCATGGTCACAGGTCGAAGTGACCCATTGCTGGTCGGGCCTTGTCTGTCTTGCCCGAAATCTGGTGCCCTTCGCGGGTCCGATACCGGATCAGCCCGGTCTGTTCGCGGGTTTCGCTTATCACGGCAATGGTATTGCCATGGGTACTTATTGTGGTCGGGCGCTTGCCCGTCTCGCTATGGGGCAACCGTCTGATGTGCCCATTCCCATTTCTACCACCCCGGGGCGCATTCCATTGGGCCGGTGGCGCAGGCTGCTTATGCCGCCCGCCTATGCCCTGTTGGCAATGGCTGACTTTTGACCTGCTACAGCGTGGCCAGTTCCAGTTCCACTCCGGCGGCGTAATCCGGCGCACCGTTTTCGGATCGCCACAAGCAATATGCTGCCATGCGCCACGCGTACCAAGGCTGCAAAGCCAGATAACGATTTGTAATTTCGGTATCTTCGTATGCCGTTAAAAAGCGCTGGATCTCGGATTGTGACAAGGGCGAGCCGCGATAGATGTGTTGCATGGCGGGTGACAGGAACAACGCCAGATCCTCGCAAGGGTCGCCAAAACTTGGGCACTGCCAGTCGATCAGCGTCAACCCCGTAGTATCCACCAGTATGTTTCCCGGTACCGGATCACCGTGGACAAGGCTTAACTTTTTGGTCGGGTCCACATGAATGTCGGGTTTCCGCGCATTCAAGAATTCGGCGAAATCTGAATGACAATCGTCCAAAATGCTTTGCCCGTTTCTTGCCAGATCATCGCTGCCGTTGCATCCATTTGGGGCGTCGACGTTGACGGACAGGCCGTGCAGTTTACGCAGCAATTTGGCAACGCTGTCCGCCTGTGATCGCCACGGGGCACCGGGTGCATGGTCATATAACACCCAATGTGCGTTTTCGAACGAGCCCGAGGCTCTGAGTTTGGGCGCGAAGCCTGCCTCATTGAGTGCGCGCAAACACGCAGCCTCAAGCGTCGCGTCATTGCGAAACAGCGGGTTTTTGAAGGCTGTGTCATATAGCTTCAATACCGAGCTGCACGTCTCGTCCAGGACTTTCCAGACCTGATTTGTGCGTCCCCCGTACAAGGTTTCGAAACGCACGCTCGGCTGGGTATGGCCCAGAACTCTCAGGTGACTTACGAGTTCGGGAGGTGGGAGTATCGGGTCGGTCAGAGCGGCACCAGAACTTGCAGGCGAATCGAAGGTTGCTAAGACTTGGACCGCCCTGCTGTTCAGATCAAGCGCCCTTGCGAACCTGTCGGACCGAGTCGGCTGAAACAATTGCACCGCTGTCCAGCGTCAACGTGACCAAATCGTCACGAATCTGCGCCTCGACCACACGGCTGAACGCAGCGGCTGGAATACTGGCCAGCAACTGACGACCATTGTGGCTTTCAACGGTCGCAGAGTAGGTACCGTGCGGCAGCAATTCACCAGTGTTGCCCACGCCGTCCCATTCGAACTCGGTTTGGTCGATCGGGATTGGAATTCTGGCAACCTCTGCTTCGTTTGCGTCCCGAATGACCAGCGTTGCGCGGTCGGCGGTGGCAGCAACAAGGGTTTCGATGTCGACGGGCTCACCGTCATATCGAAAATCTGCTGCTGCCCGGACCTCTGTACCGATCCAGCTGGACAACTGGTTAAGGCCGATTGTATTCGTCAGCTCTGCCAGCAGGCTGTTGGTTTGAACCTGTTGCTCAACCATCGAAAACTGTGCCAGTTGTGACGCGTATTCCGACGAGTCCAAAGGTTCCAGCGGGTCCTGATTTTTGGCCTGTGTGGTCAGCATCAACAGGAAGGTCTCAAAATCGGACGCCAGGGCCGAGGCGCCTTGCCTGCTGCCAGAGCCCGCCGAGCCAGCGGTCGCGGAATTGACACTATCAATCATCGATCACAGCCTCAGATCAAGGCCAGCACCAGACGCGGTCGGGTAAGGTGGCGGTGCCGGATCGGAAGGGTCTTCTGTCTCGCTCAAATCATATGTCTTTTCGCTGGACGATTTGTCTGCGTCATGCTGGTTTTCTCCGGTCAGGCCGAGGTCAAAGGACATTTCGCCATACCCCGCCTTCTCAAACTCGGCTGCCAGCACAGAGATGTGCCGCCGCATGAGATCCAATGTCTCGGGGCGCTCTGCTGTAATCAAAAGGTGAAGGCCATCGTCTCGCCCGCCCATCAAGATGGAAACGCGCCCCAACTCTTCGGGGTTGAGTGCGATTTCAAGTCCGCCTTGGCTGGGTCGGGCGGTTATGGAAGCCGCCAATTGACCGGCTACAGCGCGGGCGACTTCGGTGCGAAATGGTGCGGCGTTTGACGTGGTTGCACTGTCGCGCGTCGTGGCGACAGGAGCAACGTCTGCCGCCTCCGCATCTGCGGGAACTTCGAAATCGGTGAAGATGGGGCTGCTTTTGTCTCTTGTTTCGGCGGCGGACGCGGCCGCTTGGGTCGCAACTGCGTGTGCCACAACGGTTTGTCGTCGCGTTTCGGGTGCCGCCGATGTTTCCGTTGATTGTGGTGATGCGTTTGGCGCGGGAATACGCGCCTCGCCATCGCGGTCTATTGGTCCTGCGATCCTGGGCGCATCATAGGTGGCGGAGATGGAGGTCTGTTGCCGCGGCTCCGGGACGCGTGCATTTGTTAAGTGTTGTAATCCCGTGCTCGGTTCGCTGCTGGTTTTGCCCGAATGCTGATGGGTGGCTGGCAAATTGGCCTGGCCCCGATCATCCAACGGCTCGCCTGATGGTGCGCCTTTCGCGGAAAAAAAATTGGCCAAGGATGACTGTATTTCGGGGTTGTTCCGGGGTGTGTCCTGATTTGCGGGGCTTTCCAAAGATGGCGTAGCAATGTCGGCAGTTTCAGGCGGCGCCGAGGCTTCCGGTTCAGCAGGTTCTTCAAGGTCCTCTGCGTCCAGAATCGGTTCCTTGGTGACAGGCTCTTGCTGATCTGAACCCACGTCTGGTTCGAGCCCATTCAGAATGCTCAGAAAGGACGATTCGGCCGTTTTCTGATCGGTGTCCATGCTGTTGGCTCCGGGTGCGGTCCCTGTCTGCGATGCCAATGATGCGTTTGTCAGAGGATTGGGCATTTCTTACTCCGGGACCGTTTGTTCACCAGAACCCTGCCCGCAGGAAGTTACGTTTTTTTTAACTGCTTTCCGTTTTGATCAAGAAAGTTAGAAGCAAATTTCAGAGAACCCGATGAAGATTACACCGACGATTCCGGTGGCGCAGAAATCAGAGATTCCGCCCCATTTGAAATCTGCTGCAGTCGAGTTGGAAGCCACCTTTCTTGCTCAGATGCTTAAATCCGCAGGGCTTGGAAAGACAAGCCAGTCCTTTGGCGGGGGCGCGGGCGAAGATCAGTTCAGCTCTTTCCTGGTGCAGCATCAGGCCCGCCAACTGGCGCAATCCGGCGGCATTGGACTGTCTGAGATTCTGATAACGGCAATGATGGAGAAGTCAGATGTCAAATGAGCTGATTACGGCATTGGAAGAAGTGTTGGATCTGGAGCGTGCGGCGCTGGTCGAAGGCGATCTGAACCGGCTGAAAACCATGACTCCGGAAAAGGAGAAACTGATCGGGGCAATCAATGAATTGCAGGTGCTGAACAGCGCGGATTTGATCGCCCTGCAAAAGAAGCTTGAGCGCAATCAGTCACTGCTCAACAGCGCTGCTGAAGGAATCCGTTCGGTGGCCAACCGTATGTCCGAACTTCGGAAAGTGCGGCAGGAATTCAGCACATATGATGCGGACGGCCAGCGCAGCGGTTACCCGATGCGGGGCAAAGCCAAACTGGAAAAACGCGCTTAACGCACGGTTTGATTCAAATCTGAGGTTTTCCGGCGTCGTGTCTTAGCACTCCGTTAGGGGATAAGCGGCCAACGTGGCCTCGCACCTGACAAAGCAGGTGGCGCGCAGGCCGAAGGGCAAGACGCACAGGTCAGAACGACAGAATGCCTGCCTGCTTGGTGGGAAACACATGGGTGCCAAATGCGCCCGCACAAAAGAAGGATGACAATTATGTCCAGCATTCTGACGAACAACGGCGCGATGGTTGCGCTGCAGACGCTCAAGTCAGTCAACAAGAACCTGGCGATGACCCAGAACGCGATTTCAACCGGTAAGGAAGTTGCCTCGGCCAAGGATAACTCGGCTGTCTGGGCAATCTCCAAAGTCATGGAATCGGATGTTAAGGGTTTCAACGCGATCAAGGACAGTCTGGCGCTGGGGGAATCGACCGTTGCCGTGGCTCGCAATGCTTCGGAAACCGTGACTGACCTGCTGAACCAGATGAAGGAAAAGATCGTTGCGGCGCAGGAGGACAACGTTGATCGTGATAAGATCAACGATGACGTAACAGCGCTGCGTGATCAGATTCAGGCGGTTGTTGGCGCGGCTCAGTTCAACGGTCTGAACTTGGTGAACGGGGGTGCAGGGGCCAATATCCTGTCCTCTCTGGATCGGGATGGTACGGGTGCGGTTACCGCGTCTTCAATTTCGGTGGCCAGTCAGGACTTGTCCATTGGGGGGTACACCGCCAAGGCTGTGCTCGCCGGTTCGGATGGCGCAACCACCGACAACGATGTTGCCGGTTTCACAATGGACCGGGCCGGGGGCGCCGGCGACATCGTGATCGACAGCTCGACAACCAACTTTGAAGTCGGTGACCGGGTTTCGATCAGGGTCGGCGATCAAGAGGTGGCTTACACCATCCAGGACAGCGATCTTGATCCGTCCGGAACGTACGATGCGAACTACACGGATGCTCTGGTTGCCGTAGGCCTCAAGAATCAGGTCGACGCACTTGGGATTACCGGCCTTGCCGTCGATTACGACTCTGCTGGTGCGCCGAACACCCTGTCTTTCGCCACCGGCGCGGCCGCGGCCGGCGCTGATGCGGATCAGGATATTTCGATATCCGCCCAATTCACGAATGCTGGTGCGGGGGGGCTTGGCGCGTTGAGCTCGATCGATGTCTCAACGGATGCCGGTGCAGCGGCTGCGCTGGGGACCATCGAAACGCTGATCGACACCTCAATCGATGCAGCGGCAGCCTTCGGTTCGGCTCAGGGGCGCATTGAAACTCAGAAAGAGTTTATTTCGAACCTGACGGACTCGTTCCGATCCGGTATCGGTTCTTTGGTTGACGCCGATATGGAAGAAACCTCTGCCCGCTTGCAGGCGCTTCAGGTTCAGCAACAGCTGGCAACACAGTCGCTGTCGATCGCGAACCAGGCACCGCAGTCCATCCTGTCCTTGTTCCGCTGATCGCAGAACCAGATCGGGGCGCGTTTACCGCGCCCCGTGACTGACAGATACCTGATGGACGCTTGGAAGGATACTTCGTGACCCCTCAAATCAATGCACAACGTGCTTACGCCCAAACTGCTGCGCCGACGCGAACACCGCGCGATACCGAATATGAAGCAATCTCGAAGATCACGCACAGGCTCAAAGCCGCTGCAGCGCGACGCACCACGGATTTTGGTGGGTTTGTTCGCGCGTTGCATGAAAACCGGCGTCTGTGGAACGTCCTTGCAACCAGTGTTTCGGATTCTGACAATGGCTTGCCCAACGACCTGCGCGCCAGAATTTTCTACCTTGCTGAATTCACCGAACAGCACAGCAGCCAAGTTCTGAACAACAATGCCGTGGTTGAACCGCTGTTGGAAATTAACATGGCCGTTTTACGGGGCCTCAGGCAGATGAAAGGCGTGTGATGAGTGGACTGGTTTTGAAACTTGCGCCCAAAGAGCGGGTGCTGATCAATGGCGTAGTGATCGAGAATGGCGATCGGCGCAGTCGATTTTCCATCATGACACCACAGGCCAACGTTCTGCGACTGCGGGATGCCATACACCCCGATGAGGTCAATACACCCGTGCGGCGCGTCTGCTACGCCGCTCAGCTCGTGTTGTCTGGCGACACGGCGCCGGATCAGGCCCGTCAGCAACTCCTGCGCCGCGTCGAGGAGTTGAGCCAGGTGTTCACAGATACCGACAGCCGCCGGGTTTTGACCGAGGCAACCGAGGCTTTGGTCGCGGAGCAGTACTACAAGTGCCTCAAAGCGCTTCGCTCGTTGTTGCCGCGCGAGGAACGCCTGATGGCGTATCACCAATGACTTTCCAACCGGTCGTCCCCACCGGAGGAATCGCGGGTTGGCGTTTTTTGCAACGCACCTACGACGCGCAGCTTCAGAGCTTTGCAGACTCAGACGTCAACGCCCGCGACAGGGCGTACTTTCTGGACAACATCGGAGACGTCCGGACAGCCGAGGATCTGGTCTCGGATCGGCGGCTGTTACAAGTCGCTTTGGGTGCTTTCGGATTGGAAGATGATCTCAACAATACGTACTTCATTCAGAAAGTCCTGTCCGACGGGACACGCGCTGATGACGCGCTGGCCAACAGGCTGGCCGACGGTCGATATCGCGAGTTTTCAGACGCGTTTGGTCTGGGGGCCGGGGCCACGCGTAAAACCGGCCTGATCACGAATATGGAACAGATTGCGGACGACAGTCTGACCGCCCGGTTCGAGGTTGCCGTCGGGCAATCCGATGATGCGATGCGCATCGCGCTATACGCACAGCACGCTCTGCCAGAAATCGCCTCACTGGATAGATCCGGCGATCGCAAATGGTTTGAGCTTATGGGAAACCCGCCCCTTCGCCAGATGATGGAGACAGCACTGGGTCTACCGTCATCTTTCGCACAACTCGATCTCGACCGGCAGTTGGGACAATTCAAAGAGCGACTCGCGCGCGTCACGGGCTCGGATGATCTGGCACAGTTCACGGATCCCGAAGCCGTCAGCAAGCTGACAGATACCTATTTGGCGCGAAATCAGATTGCGCAGTTTCAGGCCGGTTTTTCTCCGGCGCAAACGGCGTTGATCTTGTTGGGGGGGTGAGAAACAGGGACGGAACGCAGCCTACAGGCGAGCTTGTCTAAGCCGGTGTAACTTCAAAGTTCGAACCTCGCCCATCCAAACTGACCTTGGTCGTTTGTGCGGATTTTCACCCGTCGGGCGTCTGCAGCGCAAAGGCTTTTACCGGCTGAGATACGTTATGCAGCTCAACCTCGCCCAGAGGGATCGCGTGAACGCAAGCGGGTTGGATGTCGTGTGACACGACGATGCTGTGACCCGTGGATTTGCTGAATTCACCCAAACGCGCCGCAACGTTGGCGGCCTGACCAATAACCGTAAAATCAAGGCGTTCCTGTGATCCAACGTTGCCATAGGTCACCCGGCCATAGGCAACACCTATAGAACAGTCGCAGTGATCCGTCTTTTCCGTTTGCCGCGCCTCGGCCAATCGTTGAACGATTTCAATCGCACTGCGCTGCGCATTCTCCCGGGCTGCGTTCGGGTCTTCCTCAGCGGGAAACACGGCCAGGACCGCGTCCCCGATGAATTTCAGCACTTCGCCATCGTTTCGGTCCACGATGTTCGAAACCGTCTCGAAAAAGTCGTTCAGCAGGTTGATATACTCGCTGCGTCCCAGTTTCTCTTCCAAGCTGGTCGAGTTCCGCAAATCGCAGAACATGATTGCTGCATCAATGTCATCACCATCGCCGCGCCGAATCTCGCCGCCCAGAACACGTGCACCGGTTCGCTTGCCGACATAGGTTTCCAGCAACACCTGCGCGTTCTCGCGCTGCATGAATACCTCGTAAAACCGGGCGATCACGGTCGAGCATTCGAACACCAGCCCAAGGTTCTCGGTGGTGAACCCATTTGGATGATCGCTGGTCAGGGTCAGTACGTTGATCCGGCCGTCCGAAAAGGGCAGCGGCATGGCGACGTAGTCCGTGCCACCCTGGGCGCGCAGGTCTTCCATGATGGGAAAGCTGTTGTGGGGGTGGTCGTCGTCCAGGCGTTGCCGCACGCCGCCCAAACCATTCGACACGTGACGCAGAGGGCTGTTGATAAAGGCCGGATGGTCGTGAATTTCGTAAGTTGGAACATTCGTGGAAATCTCGGCCACGTTCTTTTCCCAGATGTGGTGTTTGCCGGCGATCAAAGGATGCAGGGACCAAACCAGAACGCTGAGTCGCTGAATTGCGATCCCGTGTTCCAGCATCTTTTCCGACAGGGTCTTGGTAAACTCTTCAGCCGTTTTTATCTCGGCAGCACCGCGCATCAGCCAGTCAATCAGCGGACCGCTGATGTTGCCGTCCTCGGGTTCGCGCAACGTGTTTTCACCCAAGTCGATATGAGTAAAAGCATCCGGCATGAATCCGATATGCCCCTGTATGGCTGCGCTTTCAGGCAGTGCATCCTCGTAGGCCCAGATCGAGTTTGCCAGTCTTTCGCCCGGCAGGCTGATATCGTGATAGGTGGCGGTACCCTTGAAGGGGCAGAACGTCTGCAACTCGGTCTCGGGGCTCAGTTCAACGCAAAGGTCTGCGCGTGGGATGTAAATCGCCGGCGGAAGCCGTGTTTCATACATCACTTTGGCATTGTGGCTTTCAGCCAGCAGGATATCTCCGCGATAGATCGCGACGCGACCCTGTAGGTGTTCGACAGAAATCCCGTAGCCTTTGATTCTCGGCGTGGCATGGACGTTCATCATCAGCCTCCCTTGCTCGGGCCCCTATAGGATGGGTCCTTTTGCAGACCATTCCAAGGGGCGGGACGCAGAATATACCGGCTCAGACCATTTGAATCACGTCTTTTTCGATCGACAACATATAGCCACGCTTGGCGATGTTCTTGACCAGCAGCTCGCTGACCATCTGATTGCCTAGGGCATCGCGCAGCCGTTTTATGCGGGTCGCACCTGCGGCTTCGTCGCAATCGGCCGCATCCCGCCCCGAAATCGTGGCCTCGATCTGAGCACCGGAGAGAACCTCGTCATCCATTCGGGATTCGGCCAGAACTGACAGAGTTTCCATCGCGGCAGGCGTCAGGTGAAAATCCATATTGTTGAGGTAAACGGTATTCTCCTCGCGGCTTATCAGCAGGGAAGTGACCTGAATGCCCGTTCGTTCAATCTGTGCCATGCGCCGGTTCAACAGAACCAGCATGACCAGAACAACAAGCGCTGTGATCAGCATGGCGCTGGCAAACACCAACAACACAAAAATCACCATCCTGTAACTGGACAGGGTGTCGGCAAAGGCCGTGCCGGATTGCGCCAAAATCTCCAGCAAGCGGATTTCAGCCTGCGAGGTCAGGTCGCTTTCGACGAACAACCGCTCGACGCGCGCATTGAATGCGTTGGCATCTGGCAACGTCCAGAACAGAAAAACCGCGGCCGTGATCAGAATCAGGACAATCGCCGCGATACCCGCCCCAACCAGTCTGACGCCAGAGCGACGCGCCTCAGTAACGGAGATAGAATTTTCCGGCATTGGCCTTCCTTTGATCCAACCCTTCCGGCCCGAACACAGACATTACATTCAGCAATGTCCAACCGGACGATTTCAGACGTTTGGCAACTTCAGTTTTGGCCTTGCCCTTATCGCAACCCGATACCTGCATCACCCCATAATGCAGGCGCAGGGGGTCGTCCTGCTTGGCTTTGTAGTCCGCATAGCAATCCGCCGCCGCCGCAGAGCCAAGCGATATCAGGGCCGCAACGGCCAGAGAAGAGAGGATCGTTTTCATAAGCTGCATCCTGCGCATGGGTGGGGCCGATATTCAATAACCTCAAGGGGTTTAGGCAGGCGTTATCCGATAACAACGTCCCGTTATTGCCTGTCTGACGGCCACGCCCGCAGTGTCGATGCATAGAAGACGCGGACTAATGCAGACCGCAGGAACATCCGAAAGGACATGCATCATGCATCGGAAATTCATTGCTTTGATTGTTGCCACGGCGGTGGCTATTACCGGGATTTCAGCGTCAAACGCGCGGGCAGCGGATGCGCGGGACATACTTGGCGGATTGGCCGCCATTGCAATCGTGGGGGCAGCGATTCACCACTATTCCAATCAAGAGCGCAAGGATCGCGCTCAAACAGTGACCCGCGCGCCGCGTTACGAGTACCAAAAGCCAAAAAACAACGTTCGTAAAAAAGCAAAAAAGAACCACTACAAGGCGCGGCCGCTGCCTGACCGTGTCGCCCGGTATGATCTGCCGCAGCGCTGCCTGCGCACATACAAGAACTACTCCGGATCGCGGCCACTGCTTGGACCAAGCTGCCTGAACAAATACTACAAGCATGCAGGCAAACTGCCCAACCAGTGCAAAGTTGGATTCTGGAACGGGAAACAGGTAAAACGCGCCTACGAACCCGCTTGCCTGCGAGAATACGGTTACCGCGTCGTCTATTGATTGCGAATATCGAGCAGGAGCGACGCCATCAGAAGCGTCGCACCGGGAGGGGGTGGCTTGGGCCATCCCCTCTTTTGTTCTTGCGAATTGGGACAAAACACGCTTTGCCGGACGCTATGACCAAACCCAGTTTTGAGATCGAGCAGGACTTGCATTCTCGTGGCTATGTTCGAATAGCCGGAGTGGATGAGGTCGGGCGTGGTCCTTTGGCCGGTCCGGTGGTTGCCGCGGCCGTAATCTTGGACCCAGACAATATTCCCGATGGTCTGAACGATTCCAAAAAACTGACGGCAAAGCGACGGATCGCGCTGGAAACAGCGCTGCGCGGCCAAGCCGAAATTGCAATGGCCGAAGCGTCAGTTGCGGAGATTGACGCCTTGAACATTCTTCGGGCTTCGCATCTGGCGATGGAACGCGCGGTGGCGGCGCTGACGCCGGCGCCTGATTTTCTACTGATCGACGGTAACCTGGTTCCCAGCGGTTTGACGATCCCGTCACAGGCCGTTGTCAAAGGCGACGGGCGGTCCGTTTCGATCGCGGCGGCCTCGATCATCGCGAAAAACTGGCGCGATCAGGTGATGGTGGATTTGGCGCAACAGCATCCTGGTTATGGATGGGAAGCAAATGCGGGCTATCCGACAAAAATGCATCGCGAAGCGTTGCGAAATCTTGGTGTGACCCCACACCATAGACGTTCCTTTAAACCGGTCCACAATATCTTGTATCAAGAGTAAATCGTAAGTCACTGATTCAAAAAAGAATTTGACGGCGAATCATCTTTGACTCATCCTTGTTTCAACCAAATGAGCGCAAAAGCGCCGTGGAACTGAGGCAGTGATATGACCACTATTAAGACGAAGGGCGCAACCGCGCTCCCTTTAAACACGATTCTGTCCGGGGACTGCATCGAAGCGATGAACAGTCTGCCCGAGGCGTCGGTGGACCTGATTTTTGCGGACCCGCCGTACAATCTGCAACTGAAAGGCCAGCTGCATCGCCCGGACAATTCAGAAGTGGATGCGGTCGACGATCACTGGGACCAGTTCTCAAGCTTTGGGGCCTATGACCAATTCACGCGCGCATGGCTCAAGGCGGCGCACCGTTTGCTCAAGCCCAATGGCGCGATCTGGGTAATCGGATCTTATCACAACATCTTCCGCGTTGGATCGGCGTTGCAGGATGCGGGCTATTGGATTCTGAACGATGTAGTCTGGCGCAAGTCGAACCCGATGCCGAATTTCCGCGGCAAGCGCTTTACAAACGCGCATGAGACGATGATTTGGGCGTCTAAACGGGAAGGGGCGAAGTACACCTTTAACTACGAAGCGCTTAAAGCCCTGAATGAAGGTGTACAGATGCGCAGCGATTGGGTGCTGCCCATCTGCACCGGGCACGAGCGTCTCAAGGATGAAAACGGTGACAAGGCGCATCCGACACAAAAGCCGGAATCGCTGTTGCACCGGGTCCTGATCGGCTCGACCAACCCCGGTGACGTAATTCTGGACCCGTTCTTTGGAACGGGCACAACTGGCGCGGTTGCCAAGATGCTGGGCCGTGAATTTATTGGCATCGAACGCGAGGAAAGCTATCGCAAGGTGGCCGAAAAACGCATCGCGAAGGTTCGCAAGTTCGACCGCGAGGCGCTTGAGGTCAGCGCCAGCAAACGCGCAGAACCACGTGTGCCCTTCGGCCAATTGGTTGAACGCGGGATGCTGCGCCCGGGCGAAGAACTCTATTCGATGAACCAACGTCACAAGGCCAAGGTTCGGGCAGATGGCACGCTGGTTGGGCAAAATGTCAAAGGGTCGATTCATCAGGTCGGCGCGCATCTGGAAAACGCGCCGTCGTGTAACGGCTGGACCTATTGGTGCTTCAAGCGTGACGGCAAGACGGTGCCCATCGATGTCTTACGCCAGCAGATCAGGGCCGAACTGCACAACTGAATACCGCCGGTGCCTGTGGCCTGACACAAGGCACTAAGCCTTGCCCCGCCGATTTCGGCGGGGTCTTTTGTTTTTTGTGCAGGAATGATTGCATAGCCCTGTCCCTGACAGTCCGAATGGGAGAGCAGACCCATGACCGATACTTCCGCCAGCCCGTCCCGCCTGGACCGGTTTTTCATAACGCAACCTGACAGCGTCGATCTGGACAATAAGTATACCGAAGCCGCACTTGAGCGGCACAAACGCGAAGGGCTGGAACTGGCCGTTTACGCACGTTGGATCGCCATGGGGCTGACCGGTGTGCTGTTGGTGTTTCTGAACCCGCATTGGGAAGTTCTGTGGTATCACTTCATTCTACTTCTGATCTGCGCAAATGGGTGGCTGATCCGCCGCGCAGGTCGTGTGGGCCAGTCGCGAACCGAGTTGTTGTTGATTTTTCTTGATCTTCTGATCATGACCTTGGCGATGATCGTGCCCAATCCGTTCAGCGACGATGTGCGACCGCTGGCGATGCAGTACCGGTTCGATAATTTCCAGTATTTCTTTATCATCCTGGCCGCGGGCACGATGGCGTATTCCTGGCGTACGGTTGTGGCCATAGGATCGTGGACTGCCGGAATATGGACCTTGGGCTGGATTATTGCCTGGTGGGTCGCGACGCCGATACCGGGAATCAGCGAGCGCGTGGCGGAAGCATTGCAAGGATACCCCGACGTGGCCGAGTTGCTGGACCCCAACAGCTTTATGGTACATCAGCGCATTCAACAGGTGGTCGTTTTTGTCATGGTCGCGGTGACGTTGGGGATCTCGATGCGGCGGCTGAACCGCCTGTTGCTGAGCAACGCTGGTCTTGAGCGCGAACGCGCCAATTTGTCCCGTTATTTTTCGCCCAATGTCGTCGAGGCGCTCAGCCACAACGACGAACCGCTGAAACAGGTTCGCAAAGAAAATGTCGCGGTCCTGTTCATTGATATTGTCGGGTTTACCCGCTTTGCGGCCGGGCGCGATCCGTATGAAGTCATCGAGGCCCTGCGCGGGTTCCATGCGCGAATGGAGACCGAAGTGTTCCGGCATCATGGCACGCTGGACAAATATTTGGGCGACGGGTTGATGGCAACGTTCGGCACGCCCGTTCCAACACCGCTGGATGCCAGCAACGCCCTCGCCTGTGCGCGGTCGATGGTCGATGTCATAGAGCGCTGGAATCTTGATCGGCGCCGGACCGGAGAGCCCGAGGTTCGCGTAGGGATTGGCGTACATTTCGGCCCCGTCGTCCTGGGCGATATCGGTGCAAATCGGTTGGAGTTCGCGGTGATCGGAGACGCCGTAAATGTGGCTGCCAAACTCGAAGCCATGACCCGTGATCTTTCCGCCCGCATCGTTATCAGCGACGCCGTTCACAAGCAGGCTCGCCGGGAAAACCCCGCTTCGCAGCAGGATATGCAGGGCTTTGTCCGGAAATCGAACCAAGCCATACGGGGCGTCGAAGCTCCGATGGACGTCTGGGCCTATTAGTCGGAAACGCTCCCGCCCGGCAATTGCGCATCATAGATGCACGTTGCCGGTTGGGCTGAGCAGCGCGCAAACGCGCTGCGGTCAGGTGGGTGGATAAGGGTTTTGCGCCTTGTTGTAGGGCTGCCAATTTGTGATTTCAGGGTAATACTGACGCCGCCAGGCGCGTACTCTTGGGTTCATGACCCGCCGCCACAAGGGCGGCATCATCGCTGCCACGGTCATAACTGGATACCCGTAAGGCAATTGCGGTGCCGCATCCTGACTATGGTGTTGCAACAAAGGGAAGCGGCGGCTTGGCTTGTAGTGGTGATCCGAGTGACGTTGCAGGTTGATCAGCAACCAGTTTGAGGCTTTCTGGGATGAATTCCAGGAGTGGCGCGGTCGAACGTGTTCGTATTTTCCGTTGCCCAGGTGTTTGCGGGTCAGACCATAGTGTTCGACATAGTTGACCAGTTCCAACTGCCAGATCGCGATACCGGCCTGAAGCAAGAACAGACCCATCCCGGCCCAGCCGCCGACCACAAAGGCAAGTAAAAGCATCGCGCCTTGCAACATCCAATAACGCCAGAACGGGTTGGATCGGTCTGTCCACGGCAAGTCCTTCCGCGCGAGTTTGTCGCGTTCTGCACGAAAGGCAGAAACGAGGCTCTGTTTAAGCACACGAGGATAAAACCGATGGAAGCCTTCGTTGTAGCGCGCGGTCACTGGATCACGCGGCGTACCGACATATCGGTGATGGACCAAAAGGTGTTCGGACCGGAAATGCGAATACAGCACCATTGCAAGCAGGATGTCGGCCAACCAACGCTCGCCACGACCTTTTTGATGCATCAACTCGTGGCTGTAGTTGATCCCGATGGTGCCAGAAATCACGCCCATCCCGAAGAAGACGCCAATCTTTTCAAGCGTGCTCAACGTGCCCGAGTGGGTCACATACCAGATCAGCCCGTAAAGTGTCAGAAACTGGAACGGCGCCCAGGCGTTCGTCAGCAAGATGTACCAACGCAACGGCCCGTCTGGTGTTTCGGTATCGGCGTTTTCCAGATTCAGACCCACAAAATGGTCCAGTACAGCGTAAGCCCACCATGTCGAAACGGGCACCAACAGAATCCACACGCCGCCAGAGAATGCTGAAATCCAAATCAACGGGATCAGAAGGAATGACGCCCAAAACGGCAGGGCAGTTTGCCAACGGGACAAGGTTTCCGACGCGATCATCTGGATGCTTCAAACCTTTTGTGGGCAGTGGGCCTGCCCTGTTGCGTTGATTGGCGCGCTAGCGCCCACGCCAAAGATCGTGGGCCTTGCGCATCACTGTAGGCAAATCTTTTGGCCGAAAGTCATGTTTGTCCAGAACGATCAGCCCATCCAGGTTGATTCCGTTGGGTAACGAGGCTGTCCAAACCCGCAGAACAAGGTGAAAATGCGTAAAGGTGTGGCGCACTTCGCCCTGCAACGCCGTCCAATCCGCGTCGAAAGGCGGGCATGGTATCGGGGCATCCGACCACTCCGAGCCTGGCCAACCAAGCATGCCGCCCAAAAGACCCTTGTCCGGTCGGCGTTCCAGCACCAACGCGCCATCCTCGCGGCGTGCGATGTAGATGTGTCCATGTCGGACAGGTTTCGGCTTTTTCGGCGTCTTTTTGGGCAGCTCCGCCTGCGTGCCGACGGCCCGTGCCAGACAAGGCGCACGCAATGGGCAAATACCGCAGGCAGGGGACTTCGGCGTGCAAATTGTTGCGCCCAAATCCATCACGGCCTGCGCATAGTCTCCGGGCCGCCTGGTTGGCGTCAGCGACGCAGCTTTTTCTTTGAGGATGGGTTTTGACCCGGGCAAAGGATCGTGAATGTCGAAAAGGCGGGCCATCACCCGTTCTACGTTGCCATCCAGAACCGTTTCGGGCTGGTTAAACGCAATCGCGGCAATTGCGGCGGCGGTATAAGGGCCGATGCCCGGTAGTTCCAGCAGGGCATCATAAGTATCAGGGAACCTGCCCGCGTTTTCGTTCGCCACGACCCGCGCGCATTTCAAGAGGTTTCGGGCGCGGGCATAGTACCCCAACCCGGCCCACTCTGCCATGACATCCTCATCCTTCGCCGCGGCTAACGCGTCCACAGTGGGCCATCTGGTTGTAAAGCGCACGAAATAGTCGCGCACCGCTGCGACAGTGGTTTGCTGCAACATGACCTCGGACAACCAGACGCGATAGGCGTCGGGAACGACGCCCGCAGCCCGGTCCGCCGGGCCTATGCGCCAAGGCATCTGGCGCGCGTGGCGGTCATACCAGTCGAGCAATTCGGCGCTCACGTCAAATTCAGCTATGTCACGCAAGTTTTATCTGTCTCTCTGTCGGGTTTCGCTGGCGCCCGGGCGTCTGCCTATTACAATAGCGGCGCAGGAGTTGGATACCAGATGCAACGCAGACGATCCTCGACACGCGGGTTCAAGCGCACCGCGACCTTGCTGAACGACCAGATCAGGCGCGCGGGTGAAAGCCGTGGCTTTGCGGTGTCGCGTCTGCTGACTCATTGGACCGAGATCGTGGGCCAGGACATCGCTGCGATCGCCCAACCGGTCAAGGTCGGATACGCCAAGGGCGGGTTTGGAGCCACCTTGACGGTGCTGACCACCGGTCCCCAAGCGCCGATGCTGGAAATGCAGAAGGAACAACTGAAAGAGCGCGTCAACGCCGTCTATGGCTTCAGTGCGATCAGTCGTGTTCGTATAACCCAGACCGCTGCGACCGGATTTGCGGAAGGCCAGGCAAGTTTCGACCATAAGCCAAAACAGGCAGAACCCGAAATAGCGCCTGAAATAGCGGCCGAAGCAGACAATGTGTCGCGTGACGTTAACGATGAAGATTTGCGCGCTGCCCTTGAACGACTGGGCCGCAACGTTTTATCCAGACAGAAACACTAAGAAAGGGCTGAGAATGAGCCGTATTGCAACAGTAATCTGTGCGGCCGTCGCCGTGGCCGCGGGCGGATATTGGTTGACGACGTCCAACACCACCCCCGCCGCTCCGCTGATCAGCAGCGCCGAGGCACAAGAGGCGGACCTGGATACCTCGACCATCGTCGAAATGGTGCTTGGGGCCGAGGACGCGCCGGTCGAGATAATCGAATATGCGTCTTACACGTGTCCGCATTGTGCAAATTTCCATCAGGGGCCGTTCAAGCAGCTCAAGAAGGATTTCATCGACACCGGAAAGGTTCGGTTCATCTATCGCGAAGTGTATTTTGATCGCTACGGTCTGTGGGCTTCGATGGTCGCGCGCTGCGCCGGGCCGGACAAGTTCTTTGGCATCTCCGATCTGATCTACGAGGGCCAACCAGAATGGACACAAGCCGGTGGCCCGACCGAGATTGTGGATGAGCTGCGCAAGATTGGTCGTCTGGCCGGTATCGACAATGACCAGCTTGAAGCCTGCCTTCAGGACGGGACCCGCGCACAGACCTTGGTCGCATGGTATCAGGAGAACGCCGAACGTGACGGCGTGCAGGCCACACCGTCCTTTGTCCTGAACGGCAAGAAGATCGAGAACCAGTCCTACGACAGCTTCAAACAGTTGATCGAGGAAGAACTGGGTTCGTGATCACCCAAGTTGGTCATGCCCCCGAGGGATGGCCAACCACACCGATCTATTTCGGTGATGGTGCCGACTTGAGCAGCATATTCCTGACCCGATCAGCTTCGGCAATTTGAAGCCGGACGGGCAGGGTTACGACCTTGCTACGGAATGCGGCGGGCAGGCGCACCGCGTCTTTTTCGGTCGTGACCATTTGCGCGCCCAATGCTCGGGCTTCGCTTTCAAGCCGGGTCATCAATGCGGGTGTCAACGGTTGATGGTCGTCCAAAGCCTCGGACCGTACAAGCGTCGCACCCTGCTGGCGTAGCGTCTGAAAAAACTTTTCGGGATGGCCGATCCCGGCAAACGCGACAACGGGCGTGTCGGTCCAATCCATCCCGGTTTGCAACGGGCTGACTTGCCCAACGACATGCGGCACGGTCAACGCATTGCGCCATTTCTTGGAAAACATGTCCTGAGCTTTGGAGTCCCCCAGAGACAGGACCAAATCTGCCCGCTTCATCCCCGCCTCAACCGGCTCTCGCAGCGGCCCGGCCGGAAGGCAAAGCCCATTGCCAAACCCGCGTTTGGCATCGACCACGATGATCGAAAAATCCTTGGCGACAGAGGGATTCTGGAAACCGTCGTCCAGCACGATAACGGTTGCACCGCTGTCCACCGCTGCGCGTGCGCCCGCCGCACGATCCTTGGAAACCCAGACTTCGGCGAAGGCGGCAAGCAACAGCGGTTCGTCCCCGACTTGTGCGGCCGTGTGGCGTGACGGATCGACTTGCACCGGTCCTTCCAGTGATCCGCCGTACCCGCGCGTGACGACATGTGGGGTATGCCAGGCGTCACGAAGCTGTTCCAAAACCCAGATGGCCGTTGGCGTCTTTCCTGTACCACCGGCGTTCAGGTTGCCAATGCAAATGACCGGAACGTCGGGTTTGAAGCCCGAAGTCGATGCGACCCTGCGCGCCGTTGCCCCAGCGTAGATCCGACCCAGCGGAGCCAGCAGTCTGGCGCGCAGGTCCAGTTGATCGGGGGCTGTGTCCCAGAAATCAGGTGCGCGCATTCCGAGCCCTCCGCTGGTCCAGTTCATCCTGAACCATATCGGTCAGTTGGTCGATCTGCGGTGCACCTTCAGTCACAACCTGCCATCCGGCGAGCGCCATATCAGCCGTGCGGTCCGGCGCCAGCAACGCCACGACACCATCCCCCAATTCGGTTGCGGATTTGATTTTCAACGCAGCTCCGGCCTTGTCCAACCTGTCATAGGCATCCTGATGCCGGTTGACATGCGGTCCGTGAATAACCGCCGAGCCAAGTGCCGTCGAGGTCAATGGGTCGTGCCCGCCAACGCCCCGCTCCAGCGAACTGCCCATGAAGGTCACAGCCGAGACGCGATGCCACAGCCCGAGGTCCTCGGGGTCGGACGTCAGGATAACTTGCGTTGTATCTTCGATTGGATGCCCGTCATCCCAGTTCGCGCAGCGCAGGTCCATGGCGGAGAGCCGGCGCTGCAGGGGTACGACCTCGGCTATGTCCGCCACATGCAGCACAAGTGCCAGACGCGGCAACATCCGCATGGCCTGTCGATGTGCGCTGAGGATCGAGATGAACTCTTTGTCCTGCACCCAAGCGGCCAGCCATACCGGGCGACCGGCAAGGGATTGATTGGTTTGGATCAACTCTTCTTCAGGCCAGGGCGGCGGGTTGGGGCTGATCCTCAGCGGGGGGGAAACCGTCACTTTGTGACTGGGAATGCCCAATCTCCGAATTTGCCTCGCCGTGTCCTCGGATGTTGCCAGAATTTGGCCAAAGCAATCCATCGTGTAGCGGCTGAGATCGGGAAGCCACCGACCGCTGCGCGCAGGTTTGATATCGACGCTGGCTTCGACAAGCACCATTGGAATGCCACGTTCTTCTGCACGGGTGATGATGTTTGGCATCAATCCACCGCCAACCCAGATACCCATGTCCGGGCGCCAATGATCAAGGAAGCCCCGCGCAGCCCCGGCCTGTTCGGCGGGCAGTCTGACCAGCGGTGCAATGCAATCGCCCCAATCTGACAGATCCGCTTCGGGTGGCGCCGTAAGCAGCAGCGACAATTCAGGCCTTAGGGGCATCAACCTACGGCAGAAGTCATCGACCACACGTAATCTGGCCGGGTTTTCGATATGGACCCACAGCAGCTCGCCCTCGGGCCGGACTGTGTCCGTCGACCCGTTGCCGGATTGCACGCCCCACGACAGCACGCGATAGGCCGCAAGACTGAGAGATCGCGGCTTGCTCATCCCGGTATTCCTGATCCTTGCGGTTCAAGACGCGAAAAAAGCTGGGGGTGCAGGTCCGGTCCTGCCGCGACAACGCCGTTCAAACGGGGGTGCGGATTGTTGAATCGCAACGCTCCCCCCCAGCGGTCCGTGCAAAGCCCGCCAGCCTCGCGCAAGATCAGGTCGCCTGCTGCAATATCCCACTCCCAACTGGGGCGTAAGGTGAGCATGCCATCGAACCGGCCTTGGGCAACCAACGCCATGCGGTAGGCCAGTGACGGGCGGTAGACCCTTTGGAATTCCGGCACCGACCCGGACCGCCAATGGCGCGGATTTAGGTTGGGTTTCGCCGCCAGAACCTCGGCCTCGGACATGATTCCGGGGTTGGATACACAAATGTCCTCGCCGTTCAGCGTGGCCCCTTGTCCCCTTGCGGCGGCGTAAAGCAAATCTCGCGCTGGCAGGTATACAACCGCTGCTGTGATTTCACCGCTGTCGGCTACGGCGATGGAATGCGCCCATGTGCGCGAGCCTTCGGCAAAGCTGCGTGTGCCGTCTATCGGGTCGATGATGAATACGCGGTCGCGGTGCAACCGGTCCTCGGTGTCTTCAGTCTCTTCACTCAACCAGCCGTAATCGGGTCGTGCTGTGCGCAATTCGCGTTCCAGCATCGTGTTGACGGCCAGATCCGCCTCGGTCACCGGACCTGCGCCATCTGGCTTGTCCCAACGCTGCGCTTGAGGTCCGGAAAACCGGGTTGCGATCCGTCCGGCCTGTTTGGCGGCGTCAATCAGCAGGGGCAGGTCAGTTGCCGGCAAGTGTCATCCCTTCGATCAGGATCGACGGCACCACGCGCGACAAATAGCGGCGCGCGTCATTGGCGGGGATGATCCGCATCAGCATCTCGCGCAGGTTCCCGGCGATGGTGCATTCATTGACCGGATAGCTGATCTCGCCGTTTTCGACCCAGAACCCGGATGCACCGCGCGAGTAGTCGCCGGTATTGGGGTTGATCGTCGATCCGATCATCGACGTCACCAGCAAGCCGGTTCCCATGTCGCGGATCAGGTCTTCCCGGCTTTGATCGCCTTGCGTCAGGCTGAGGTTCCAGTTGCTGGGCGAAGGTGGTCCCGACACCCCGCGCGCGGCGTTTCCGGTGGGGGCCATCCCAAGCTTTCGCGCACTGGACAAGTCCAGAGTCCAGCCGGTGAGGATGCCGTTTTCAACGATTGCGCGTTTTTGGGTCTGCAAACCTTCGGCGTCAAACGGGCGTGAGCCCGCGATACGGGGACGGTGCGGGTCCTCGATCAACGACAAGTGGTCCGGAAGAACTTGCTGACCAAGGCAGTCTTTTAGCCAAGAGGCACCGCGTGCAATTGCGGCACCGTTGCTGGCGGCCAGAAGATGACCGACCAGCGACGATGAGATGCGCTCGTCAAACAGCACCGGATAAGTGCCCGTTTCAGGCTTGCGTGCACCGCCTCGTGCGACTGCGCGTTCGCCGGCGGTTTGACCGATCTCGACTGGGTCGCGCAGGTCGCTTTGAAACGTGCGGCTGTCACCATCATAGTCGCGTTCCATCCCGGTGCCTTCGCCCGAAATTGCAACGCATGAGGTCGAGCGGCTGCTGCGTGAATATCCACCCGAAAACCCGTTGGTTGCGGACAGGTGCACGCGGTGCGTGCCATAGGACGCCGCCGCATCCGAGACCTGCGTAACGCCGGTTATTCCTGCGGCGGCGGCTTCTGCCGCCAAGGCGTCCTGCATCAGCGCCTCTGCACTGGGTTCGGGGGTCGGGTCGAAAAGCTCCAACGCGTCCATGTCCCAGTCGGAAATCAGCTGATCCGCGGCGGCCAGGCCCGTATAAGGGTCCTCGGGTGCCTCGCGCGCCATTGCAACGGCGCGTTCGGCCATCGCGATAAGGGTCTCAGGCCGGCTGTCCGAGCTGGACACGATGGCCTGGCGTTTGCCCAGAAACACGCGCAGACCAAGGTCCGTGCCCTCGGACCGCTCGGCATGTTCCAGCGCGCCTTCGCGCACCTCAATCGAAACAGACGTTCCATCGATAACAATCGCATCCGCTGCCTCAGCGCCCGCTGTACGGGCTGCGTCCAGCAGGTTGTGGCTGATCTGTTCTGGTGTCTGTGTCATGTCGCCTCCGGTCTGACCACATTGGACCTAGCCTTGGACTGCCCGACCCGCAAGACCTGCGACCGGAAAGAAAACAGGGCCGGACCCGTTTCCGGGTGCGGCCCCTTTGGAAAGACTGCTAAATCGGTCTTTCAGCGCGGCGAAATCACTTTATGCGCTGACCGTTTGCAATGATTTGACCATCTTCGGTGAATTCGATCTTGGAATTCAGTGTATCAGGCTCTTCGCCCGGAACGGCCATCAGTCCCATCATCATCCGTGCGCCCAATGCGTCTTCCTCCGACACAAAGCCCATTCCGATCAGTTTGTCGAGCAAGGCATTCGCCCCCGCAAGACGCAGGTTCGCCTCGCCGGTGGGTGTTGGCATTCCTCCGAACTCTTCGGTGTTGGTGTTGTCAAACGTGAAGTCGCCATCGCCGGTCAGTTCGGCACCGACCAGCGATACCAGCAATTCATTGATCTTCAACGAGTGCAGCTCACCCGGTACGATATCGCCGGATTCAAGCGTCTCGGCGACATCGGGGTCCATGAAATCAACCAAGACCTTGGCGGTTCCCGTTGCATCCAGGGCGATTGTCGCGGGATCACGCGGCAGGGCTTCTGCGGGATCAAACATGCTCCACAAAACGTCCGACATGGTGAATTCGGTCAGGTTCACGCCAATACCGAAGGGCTGGATTTCGTCTGACGCCTCAATGGGGAATTCAAACTTAAGGCCTGCGTTTTCCATCGCGATTTCGATCGGGAATGGCAGGTCTGCCGTTGTGACCGCCAGCTTGGTGCTGTTCTGCTCCAGATCATAAACGATGCGTTGCGCGTCGATGCTGCCTGCAAAGCGGCCCCCTTCCGAGGAACTGCCCATCGAGAATGATTCTCCTTCGGACACACCTGCGATCTCGGTCGAACCGGAACCATAGGTGAATGTTCCGGATGCAGCAAAGCCGGCGTCATAGATGCTCCGGATGTTTTCCAGATCAAACTCGGCGGGGACCACGGTGTCGCCTTCAAAGTCCAATTGATCCAGCTTGCCGTTGACCCGTGCGTCTTCACCCGACTCGGGGTCCTGAAAGGCAAGGTTGTAAACCAGATCGGCGGCTTTGAAGGTCTGGTTGATTTCCCGGTTCTCACCGATTTGCATGCGGGACTGACCGGACAGGTCATTGATTTTGAAATCAACGTCCAGTGCATCCTCGGGAATGTCTTCGCCTTCCACATCAAGCGAGGCAAGCTCTAGTCCAATGCTGGCGGCGCTGTAGTCGTAAGTCATGTCTTCGGGAGTGCCTGAAACCACCATGTCCAGCGCTTCGGTGATGTACAGCATTTCCACCGAAAAAGCCTCGCCATCGCCTGTCCCTTCAATGGTAATCGGAAAGCTTTCCGGGAACGCGATTTGAACCGTGCCGTCGCCGTTTTCAGTCAATGTCATTTCCGGTACGACAAGGCTCACCCGGCTGTCCGAGTCCGGCGCGACCATGCTCATGACCATGTTGGAAATGGTGGTCACATCCCCGGATGTGCTTTCATCGCCCGAGACGGTATAGCCCATGCCGCCCATATACGCTTTCCAGTCGGCCCAGACATCGTTGGCGGTTAGGTCGGCCAGCGCACCTTGGGTCGCAACAGCATAGGCCAAAGCAGCGCCGCAACCGCGGCGAAGATAAACAGACATAAGAGAACCCTTCTTGATCAATTTTTCCGGCATCGTCGTGCCTGTGGCGGATATCGTCAAGGGGCAAGGGCTGGACCCTTTCCCCGTTTGCAGGGTACGACTGAGCGCATCTGCAAACGAATGGGGTCAGAGAATGGAAATGCAAGGCAAAGCGGTGCTGATTACGGGTGCAAGCCGTGGAATTGGCGCCGAGGCGGGGCGCGTTTTTGCCGCGGCTGGGGCCAATGTCGCTCTTTTGGCGCGCAGTCATGATCAAATCGACGCTTTGGCGGCGGCGCTGGGCGACAACGCGATGGCGTTGGCCTGCGATGTCAGCGATTTTGCGCAAATGGAACAAGCAGTTGCAAACTGCGTCGATCGCTTTGGCGGTGTGGACGTTCTGATTGGAAACGCCGGTGTCATCGAGCCGATCTTTCATTTGACGAACGCCGACGTCGCCGCTTGGGGGCAAGCCATCGACATCAATCTAAAGGGCGTGTTCCACGGCATGCGGGCCGTTTTGCCCATTATGCGCGCCACCGGCGGCGGCACGGTGATCACGGTTTCGTCAGGTGCCGCTTCCAACCCGGTCGAAGCGTGGAGCCACTACTGCACATCCAAGGCCGGGGCCAAAATGCTGACAGAATGCCTGCATCTGGAAGAGGGCCACAATGGCATTCGCGCCATGGGCTTGTCGCCGGGCACGGTCGCAACCGACATGCAACGGGTCATCAAGGCCAGCGGGATCAATCCGGTCAGTCAGTTGGACTGGGATGTCCACATTCCGGCGGATTGGCCTGCCCGTGCGTTGCTATGGATGTGCTCAAGCGACGCGGATGAGTTTCTGGGGTCGGAAATCTCGCTGCGTCAGGAGGATATTCGCCAACGGGTGGGCTTGATTTGATCGATCTTCAGCAGGATGACGGGCTTTGGACCGTCACCCTGAACAACCCGACCAAGGCCAATGCCCTGACGGCTGAGATGCTCGAGGAGTTGGTGTCCATCGTCCGGGCCGCCACTGATGCGCGCGCGTTGATCCTGACCGGGGCCGGACGCGTGTTCAGCGCCGGGGCGGATTTGGACGCGGCACGGGCAGGGCTTGCGACCTCGACCCTCTGGGAAACGCTGTCGGGGGCCATCGCGGGTTTGCCCTGCCTGACGGTTGCCGCGTTGAACGGCACGCTGGCAGGCGGAGCGAATGGTATGGTTCTGGCCTGTGATCTGCGCATTGCAGTGCCGACGGCCAAGTTCTTCTATCCTGTCATGAAGCTCGGCTTTCTGCCGCAACCGTCTGATCCAAAGCGGATGGCGGCATTGATCGGACCGGCGCGGACCAAGCTGATTCTGATGGCAGGGCAAAAGGTCAGCGCCCAGGAAGCCTATGAATTTGGGTTGGTCGACCGAATTGTGGAACCCGAAGATCTGCTTCCAACGGCACGAGAACTTGTCTCGGATTGCCTGACGGCAGATACCGACGTTGCGGCGGGGATTGCAGAGTTGTGCAGATGAGGCTCTCGGCGCTGCGCCTTCGGGTCGCGAACCCCGACATGTTGGCAGGATTCTATCGCGACGCGCTGGGCATGCGCGTCAAAACCGAAGGTGCGAACCGGCGCGTTGGATATCCCGGACAGGATGCCGATCTGCTGCTGACGCCTGGCGGCGGTGGATACACGCACGACCTGGGGCAGAGGTACTGGAAGATTGGCATTACTTTGCCGGACGTCGATCTTGCGGCTGCTCACCTACGTAACAAGGGTATTTCCGTCAGTGCACCGGGTCAGTTTCTCGATATCGGCTATATGTGCCATCTCACCGATCCTTGTGGGTTCGCCATAGAATTGCTCCAGCATGACTTTGAGGGCAACCGTCCGGCGAATGCGGCGAGTCCGGACGCCCCATTTGCCGACGCCGGAATTGGCCAGATTACCCTGCGCACCGGTGACATCGCTGCCGAAGATGCGTTTTGCCGTTCGATTGGAATGCGATTGTTGTCGATGCAGGAGGTTGCCCCCCACGGGTTCGATCTGCATTTTTATGGGTTTACCGAAGAAAAGCCTCCGGTTCCCGACCTCTGGTCGGTCCAGAACCGCGAGTGGCTTGGGAAGCGGCCTTACACAACGCTCGAATTTCAACACATTGCCGGTGCGAAGTTTGCCCCGGTGCCGGACTACCAAGGGATCGAGGTCGAGGGATTGACCGAACCGGCGAAGGATGCGTTTGGGGATTCGATATTTCCCGGTTAGCGTCCGCGTCGCTTTCCCGGCACCTTCGAGCGAAAGCCCGGCGGGCGTTTTTGGACCCATTTCAGGAATTTTGACAACCTCGGATGCCCGCGCAGCGCGTCGACGGTGTTGAAGTCGCGGGCCAGTTCTGTCTCGGTCAATGTGGCGTGTACCTCTTTGTGGCAAATCTGATGCAGCAGAACTGTCGGGCCGGCCTTGCCTCCTTTGAGTTTTGGGATCAGATGGTGCAGGCTGCCGCCCCCGTTGGGGATCGGGCGGTCGCATAGCGGGCAGATCGGTGCGTCATCGCTCATGACGGCAGAAGACACCACGATCAGCGGACAAGGCAAGAGGTGACGATGGCGCAGACTGTGGTGATCGGGGCAGGGCCCGCCGGGTTGATGGCGGCGGATCAACTGGCCGAGCACGGCTATGACGTTCTGGTGGCCGAGGCCAAACCCTCGGTCGCGCGCAAACTTCTGATGGCCGGTAAATCCGGGCTGAACCTGACAAAAGACGAACCGTTTGAAACACTTATGGCCGCCTATGGCGAGGCCGCAACTTGGCTTGGGCCAATGATCGCAGAAATGGACGCGCGCGTGGTTCAGGACTGGGCGCGGGGATTGGGGCAGGACGTGTTCACCGGATCGACGGGCCGGGTGTTTCCCAAGGCAATGAAAGCCTCGCCACTGCTGCGCGCGTGGCTCGCACGCCTCGACGGGTCGGGCGTTCAGATCAAGCTACGTTGGCGATGGTTGGGTTGGGATAACGACGAATTGGTCTTTGAAACACCGGAAGGTGAGCAGCGTATTACCGCCGCTGCGACGGTTTTGGCGTTGGGTGGGGCAAGTTGGGCTCGCTTGGGGTCGGACGGGGCTTGGGCGGAGGTCCTGTTGCACAACGGCGTGGACGTAACTCCGTTCGCCCCTGCGAATTCAGCAGTTTCTGTGGATTGGAGCCCACACATGCAACGCCACCATGGTGCCGCCCTCAAGTCGGTTCGCTGGATTGCTGGCGAGCTGGAGAGCCGCGGTGAAGCCACGATTTCAGCCACCGGTTTGGAAGGGGGTGGGGTGTACCCGCTCACTCCGGCTATGCGCGTGGCGACACCCTTGTTTGTCGATCTGGTGCCCGATCTGGATGAAAGTACCTTGTTGGGGCGACTGGCTTTGAAAAGTCCTAAAACCACACTGTCGCAATGGTTGAAAAAGTCCCTGCGCCTGTCCCCGCAAAAGATCGCACTTTTTCACGAGATGACAAAGCGCGGTCGCATTCCGGCACCCGCTCAGGTCAGCGCGATAAAGCAGCTGCCGATCCTGCATTCGGGCCTTCGCCCTATGGATGAGGCGATTTCTACCGCCGGAGGCGTGCCCGAAACCGCACTGGATGAAGGGTTGATGTTGAAGGCGTTGCCCGGCGTTTTCTGCGCCGGAGAAATGCTGGATTGGGAGGCCCCGACAGGCGGTTACCTGTTGACCGCCTGTTTGGCGACCGGGCGTTGGGCCGGACGATCGGCGGCAGACTGGGCGCGGCGTAAAACCTAGCCTGACCGCGCCAGCATCGCCAATCGGATCATGGCGCGCTCGACCAGCGCCATTGAAGGCGCGGTTTGCCCGGCCGAGCGTAGAGACAAATCCGTGTCTGTCAGCACCGTCAATGCGGTCTGCAGTTTTGGTGCCCCCCAGTTTTGTGCCTGACGAACGATACGATCCCGCCGTTTGCCGTAGATCGGTGGGCGCAGTTTTCCAATACCTTGTGCGGCACCGCCGGGATCCGACGCGCAGGCGTAGAGCCTGCGGAAATGGTGGGTGGCTCCGATGCACAATGTAACGCCGGTCGTACCTTGCGCCTGTAGCCGTTTGATCAGCGGGCCAATCTCTGTCGCCTTACCCTCGGCAACGGTGTTCAGTACATCGTCCAATGCGGCCTCAGTCGACTGCGGCGCGCAGGCTTCTATATCTTCGATGGAAAGTTCGGTTTCGTCACCGCGTTTGTAAAGTGACAGTTTTTCAACGGTTTGTGCGAAGTCCCCGGGGCTGAGCGATGCTGCAAGCTCACTGAGCGCGGACATCGAATCGCGCGGGATGTTCCGAAGACCTGCCTGCGCCAGGACTCGTTCCACTTCGGCGCGTGACGGCGGATCGTCATAGATACCCACGGCATACGCTTGCGCGTGGGCCTCGAACGCTTTGCGGACTTTTGAACTGGGTTTAAGCTGTCCCGCCGTAACAATGATCTGCGCGTCCCCGGGCGCCCAATCCTCGATCGCGGCGAGCAGTGCCGGGGCGGCGGCCTCGCCCGCATCCTCGACAAAAACCGCACGTGGACCGGGGAAAAAGCCCACTGCTTTGACTGCGTCCAGCAATAGCGCCGGATCGCTACGCAATTCCGCGCCTGCAATCCGTGTCAGGCGCATTTCCTCTTCGGCCGCTGGTCCTAGCAAAGCGCCAAGAACCTGTTGCCGTTTGAGGGCGACGCGCATTGCGTCAGCTCCATAAATCAGCAACCCCAGCTTGTTCACGTCTGGCTTGGTAAAATACCCTTCGGCCTCGCGCGGGCTCAGCTTCATGCGGTCAGGTCCGGCGTGGTGTACAGGCGGGCGACAATTTGGTCCGACAAGATCACCATCAGCCGTTCCGTGGCCGCGCGTTCATCCGCAAGCGTCGATACGGTTGAACCTGCTGCTGAGTACGAAACGAAGTCTGCGACCTGGCCAGAGGTCACGATCTGGCCAGTGGATTCAGAGGTCAACGAGTACCGCGCGACGCCGTTGATGGAATACCGATCCGTCTCGTTTGAGGTTGTGATCGAGACCGCCCGCGTCGTGGTCGAGACATTAACCGCCAGCATGTAATCGCTGCCCGAGGTGGCGCTGCGCCCCAGCTTCTGTTCCAGGTTTTGGACAAGCAGAAAGCTCTCGACGGTGTTCGGCGCCGAGACAGCAACACGACCATCCAGCTCTGTGCCCGCCCCGCCCGGTGCATAGACCGGTTGGAATCCGCAGGCGGCAAGCGCCAGTGGCATCAGCAACAAGGTTCTGCGGTCACACGACGACATTCACGATCCGTCCGGGCACTACGATCACTTTCTTGGGCGTGGCACCATCCAGCGCTCTTTGCACAGCTTCGGTGCTGAGCGCGATTTTTTCAACCTCGGCTTTGTTCAGATCTTTCGCCACGCTGATTTCCGCACGGCGTTTGCCGTTGATCTGGATCGGCAGGGTAATCGTATCGTCGACCAGCATCGCTTCGTCCGCGACCGGCCACTGGGCAACGGCCACAAGGCCCTCACCCCCCAGCATCTGCCACAATTCTTCGGACAGGTGCGGGGTCATCGGTGACATCAACTGCGCCAGCGTCTTGGCGGCTTCGCGTTTAGCAGTGGTGCCAGCCTTGGATTTCGCCAGCGTGTTGGTGAACGCATAGAGTTTGGCGATAGAGGCATTGAAGCCAAAGGATTCCACACCGCCCGACACATCGTGGACCGCCTTGTGCATCTCGCGCAGCAAGGCTTCGTCCTCGCCATTGGCCGGAACGTCCGACTCGGCGATTTCGGTGGCAATGCGATGTACGCGGCTGAGGTGTTTGAACGCGGCCTCTGCCCCGGATGCGGTCCATTCCACGTCACGCTCGGGCGGCGAATCGGACAACACGAACCAGCGGGCCGTGTCGGCACCGAAGGCCGAGATGATGCTGACCGGATCGACAACGTTTTTCTTGGACTTCGACATCTTGGCAGAGGGGATGACCTCGACCTCTGTGCCGTCAGCCAGTTTTCCGTCCGTCACGTCCTCGGGCAAGTGGTAAACCGGGCGACCCTTGTCATCGCGGGTCTGGTAGATCTCGTGCGTCACCATGCCTTGAGTGAACAGCGCATCGAACGGCTCAATCGCCTTTTCCGGCAAGTGCCCGGTGATTTTCATCGCCCGTGCAAAGAAGCGCGAGTAAAGCAGGTGCAGAATCGCGTGTTCGATCCCGCCGATATACTGGTCGACATTCATCCAGTACTCCGCCTCGGCCAGATCGGTGGGTGTCTCGGCATGCGGAGCGGTGAAACGCGCGTAGTACCAAGACGAATCGACAAAAGTGTCCATCGTGTCGGTTTCGCGCTTGGCAGGTGCGCCGCAGGCCGGGCAGGGCGTGTCGCGCCAATTGGGATGGCGGTCCAGCGGGTTCCCGGGGATCGAGAAGTCGATGGGTTTGCCATTGCCATCATCATAAGGCAGCTGAATCGGCAGATTCTCTTTCTTCTCGGGCACCGTGCCGCATTTTTCACAATGGACAACGGGAATCGGGCAACCCCAATAGCGTTGGCGGCTCAGGCCCCAGTCTCGCAGGCGGTATTTGGTAACACCTTCGCCCCATCCCGCCTTTTGGGCAAAATCCACCGTTGCGTTGATGGCCACTTCGCCCGTTGCCTCGGTTAATCCGGCGAAATGGTTCACCCAACGGACTTTCTCGGTCTTGGGGGGAACAAAGGCAATTTTGTCGACTGGCGTGTCGTCATCCAGCGCAAAGAACGTGTCGATCACCGGCAGGTCGTATTTGCGGCAGAAATCAAGGTCACGCTGATCGTGGGCCGGACAGGCAAAGATCGCGCCCGTGCCATAGTCCATCAGGATGAAATTGGCGATCCAAACCGGCAGTTCCCAATTCGGGTCCAGCGGGTGCTTGACCTTGATCCCCGTGTCATATCCCAGCTTTTCAGCCGTCTCGATCGCCTCTTCCGTGGTGCCACCCTTGCGGCATTCAGCAACGAATTCAGCGACTTCCGGGTTTTCGGCCTCAAGCTGTTTGGCAATCGGATGATCCGGTGAGATACCAACAAAGGACGCGCCCAGCAGCGTATCCGGGCGAGTCGTATAGACCGTGATCGGCGCACCACCATCGGTGCGTTCGAATCCAAACTGCAGACCGCGCGACTTGCCGATCCAGTTTTCCTGCATCAACCGCACTTTGGTCGGCCAATTGTCCAGCGTATCCAGCGCGTCGAGCAGTTCTTCCGAAAAATCGGATATTTTGAAGAACCATTGCGTCAGTTCACGGCGTTCCACCAATGCACCTGACCGCCATCCGCGGCCATTTTCCACCTGCTCATTGGCCAGAACGGTCATGTCCACCGGGTCCCAGTTGACCACGGCGTTCTTGCGATAGACCAGACCGACATCCAACATATCGAGGAATAAGGCCTGCTGTTGGCCGTAATATTCAGGGTCGCAGGTGGCAAATTCACGTGACCAGTCGATCGACAAGCCCAGTGGTTTCATTTGCCCGCGCATGTCGGCAATGTTGCCATAGGTCCAGTCTTTGGGATGGCCGCCAATCGCCATCGCGGCGTTTTCTGCTGGCATTCCAAAGGCATCCCAGCCCATCGGGTGCAGCACATTGTGCCCGGTCGCCAGCTTGTGCCGCGCAATCACGTCGCCCATCGTGTAGTTGCGTACATGTCCCATATGGATGCGCCCCGAAGGGTAAGGGAACATCTCAAGCACATAGTACTTTGGCTTATCTGCCTTGTGGTTGGCGGTGAAGATACCGGCCTTGTCCCAGGCCTCTTGCCATTTTGCTTCGATTTCGGTGGCCGAGTAGCGCGACATCGTGCGGTCCTTCGTGAATGAAAACGCCGGGTGTGAGCCCGGCGTGTCATAGATTGATTTTCGGCGGGTTGCTAGAACTTGTTGTCCGCTATCCGCAGCTGGCGGGCCCGCGACAGAATCGCATCCTCGACCGCGCGCGTGGTTGCGGCACTGACAGGTGCGCCGCCGCTGGTTTGCAACGCCACGGACAGGGATCGCGCAGCAAGCGCCGGATCGCTGATATGCACAGTGGCCCGATAGGACCGCCCCCCGCCCGGCGGCGTTCCATATCCGGTTACGATTACGCCGGTGAACGGATCGATTTCCTGCAACGGAAGGAAGTTCAGAACGTCCAGCGAAGCAGTCCACAGATAACGGTTAACATTGGTGATCTGTTCAGCTTCGCCGCGGTCAAAGATATCCCATATGGTCGAGCGGTTGGGGTCGTTGAGCTCCCGCTCGTCGGTGTTGCCGCCAATGAGGTTCGGGTTGACCGTCGACGTGCTGCGATTCTGTCCGCAAGCGGAAAGGGTTGCAGTCAGCACGATCAAAGACATAAGCGGTGTCAGGCGCATCGTGAGCGGGTCCTGTTTCACTGGTAATGCATTAGCTGGAGCATACTCCTAGCCAAGGACCCAGTCAGCAACAAGCCTATTCTTTTGAAATGTCCGTGCGTGGCGGTGGCAAAAGGCCGAAATCCACTGTGACATCCTTGCACCAATTTGGGCCGAATGACGGAAAGTCGCCTAAGCCATACTTGCACAAAGGGGGCAAAAAGAGCGACACGGTGTCCGTGCTGAGACATATGCGTGGCATGTGTCGAGTAGAAAAACCTTTGAAACCGAGGGAAACAAGATGAAAAAAGTTCTCTTCGCAACGACGGCGCTGGTAGCGACCGCAGGCGTTGCAGCAGCTGACGTAAACCTGAGCGGCTACGGCCGTTTTGGTATCGGCTACCTGGAAGACCGTTCGACCGACGACAACGTAGACGACACCATCCTGGTTTCGCGCTTCCGTCTGAACATCGACGGCATCACCGAAACCGACGGCGGTGTACGCTTTGAAGGCCGCGTTCGTCTGCAGGCTGACGATGACGCCTCGACAGGTGAGCAAGGCGAAGCCGGCCTGAACGGCGCACGCTTCTCGGTCATCTTCGGTGGTCTTCGTGTTGACGCCGGCAACGTTGCCGGTTCGTTCGACAACTTGGCCAACTACTACGGTAACGAGCCTGGTCTGGAGTCGTTCCTTGGTCAGTACTCCGGTGTAGACTATGACTTCCTGGCCTACGATTCGACCGGCACTGGCGCAAACGCTGTGTTCTTCCAGTACGCAGTTGGCGACTTTGCATTCGGTGCATCGTATGACACCGACGCAACTGACGGTGCAGACCGCTGGGATATCAGCGCGACCTACACCTTCAACAACATCACGGCCGCACTGGCCTATGGTGCAACCGGCGACGGCGACAGCGGCATTGATGATCAGAGCCTGCTGGTTCTGACACTGGGCGCAGAATTCGGCGACTTCTCGGGTACCCTGTTTGTTGCTGACGATGACGTTGCAGACGATGACGAGAACGGCACTGCATACGGCTTCTCGGTTGCGTACAATGTTGGCGCAGCTCTGACTCTGAACGCTGTTTACGGTGACGGTAGTGCTGACGCCGACACTCGCAACTATGGTATTGGTGCCATTTACGACCTGGGCGGCGGTGCATCGCTGCGCGGTGGTATCGGTGAAATCAAAACCGGTGACGAAGACGGTCAGCTCCGTGCAGACTTTGGTGCTCAGTTCAACTTCTAAGTTGTCCTGAACCACAAGGTTCAAGGGCGGGTCTTCGGACCCGCCCTTTTCTTTTGCGCCGACATGGTGTTTTTCTGCTGCAAACGCAGAAGGTAAGGGCCCCATGTCACTGCAAGACATCAACACACGCATCGCCAAAGCTGAAACCGCCGCAGGTCGCGCCCAAGGGTCGGTCAGACTGATCGCGGTTTCGAAGGTGCAACCAAACGAACGGGTCGAAGCCGTGCTGGAGCAAGGCCACCGTTGTTTCGGAGAGAATCGCGTGCAAGAGGCGTCAGGGAAGTGGCCAGCCTTCAGGGAAAGCTATCCCGACATCGAATTGCATCTGATTGGCCCATTGCAGACCAACAAGGCGCGACAGGCGATGGACCTGTGCGACGCTATCCATTCCGTGGACCGACCAAAGCTGGCCAAAACCTTGGCCAGATTGGCGCAAGAGATGGGATCCTGTCCTGATCTGTTCATTCAGGTCAATACAGGCGAAGAGGAGCAGAAGGCTGGAATCCTCCCCAAAGACGCTGATGCGTTTATCGCAGAATGCCGCGACCTCGACTTGCCTATCCAAGGCCTGATGTGCATTCCGCCGGTTGAAGAGGAACCCGCGCTGCATTTCGCATTGCTCGCCAAAATTTCCGAACGAAACGGATTGACGGGTTTGTCGATGGGCATGAGCAGCGATTTTGAATCTGCCATTGCGCTGGGCGCAACACATGTGCGCGTGGGCTCTGCAATTTTCGGGGATCGGGTCAAACAGCCGGGATGATCAATCGCGAACCGGGTACGATTTGGCTGGCAATCCAGCGCAGATGATCGCGCCGAAACGCCACGCAGCCTTCGGTTGGATAATGTGGTCGGCGCCACTGATGCAGGAATATGGCCGATCCGCGCCCGGGTACGGCGTTCGGCCAGTTCCAATCGGTTATGAATACCAGATCGTAGAGAGGATCGGCGCGCCATAGCCTTTCATGGCTATGACCATAAGGTGCTTGTACCAAATGATTATAGTCTGCGTCGGCTGGATCATCTGACCATAAATCCGTGGTACCGATCGCGCGGGCCCAAGAGGCGGGACGCGCCATTCGATCGGAACGGTAAAGCATGCCCACGATGCGATGCTCGCCGATTGGCGTCGCACCGTCACCTTCGCGTTTGTCCGAACTCAGTCCGCCGCGGCCGATCGAACAGGGAAACCGCCGGCCCAGAAACCGGACACCGCCCGGTGCCAGCACCAGGTCGCCGGGCGTCACAGCAGATGGCCCGACTTCGCGGCTTTGGTGGCCAAATAGCCGCGGTTATGCGCGGTTTCGCCGACTTTCAGAGGAACGCGTTCGGTGACCGCGATTCCTGTCCGCTCCATCATCGCGATCTTTGCGGGGTTGTTTGTCAGCAAACGAACGGCGCCGAATCCCAACGATTTCAAAATGTCCGATCCAAGCCGAAAATCGCGCTCATCATCCTCGAAACCCAGACGATGGTTCGCCTCGACGGTATCGAACCCCTGATCCTGAAGGAAATAGGCGCGCATCTTGTTCGCAAGCCCAATCCCACGCCCTTCTTGGTTCAGGTACAGCAAGACACCAGCGCCTTCTGCCCCCATTTGCGCAAGCGCACCGCGCAATTGCGGGCCGCAGTCGCACTTCAGGCTGCCCATCAGGTCACCGGTAAAGCAGGCCGAGTGCAGCCGCGCCAGAACAGGTTGGGACCGATCCGGGCGACCGATTTCGATGGCATAGTGCTCTTCGCCGCCATCTTCCGGACGGAACACGTGCAGGCGACCGGCCTCGGACACTTCCATTGGCAACCGGGCCGCAACGACTTCGTGCAGGGCGCTGCGATCGGCAAGATGCGGTGCCGCGCGGGTGTGGTCGATCCGGGTCAGACCGTGCGCAGCGGCAAAGGCCGGTCCGTCCGCAACCTTTACAACGACGGCGGCGGGCAGCAGGCGGGCGGATTTCGTCAACGCGATTGCGATTCGATGCAGGTGGGCGTTTCCCTGCCGTTCTGTCATCAACGGGCCCTTCATCGGCGCATTCAAATCATCCGACGGGTCCGCGACCGCCCGCACCCAGGCGTGATCTGCGTCCGCCGGGATGACAACCCGGGCCAGATCGCCGTCGTATGCCCGTGCCTTGAGCGTTTCCGCGCGACGGACTGTGATGGCAACCACCAGATCATCGTCCAGCGCGCGCAGATCGGCAAGGCGCTGCGGGCTCAGCGTCTCGGATGCAAGGGCCAGAACGCTTGTGCCGCTGTCATCATTCAGGACGACAGGAACACCCATACGAAGATCAGCCCGCGCACGCGCCAGCAATTCGGTGATGTCGGGAATAAGACTCATTCATGTTACCCTGTAACGTTTCGCCTTTCTCCTAACCCGATCCCGGCAAAATGTGAAACATTTCCTATGCGTCAGACACATGGGCGTGAGACGCTTGCAGCAAAGCTTGCTGATTGCATCTTCCGTAAGCAAGTGATGGAAAAGGCTTAGGAGGACCGCACATGGCTCAGCTCAAGAAAATCCTGCTTGTGGATGACGACGAAGACCTGCGCGAGGCGCTTAGCGAGCAATTGGTGATGACCGAGGATTTCGATGTGTTCGAAGCCTTTGACGGTGCATCCGCGATGGAGCGCGCGCGCGAAGCGATCTACGACCTCGTTATCCTCGATGTGGGCCTGCCCGACACTGACGGGCGCGAGCTGTGCCGTCTGATGCGAAAACAGGGCGTCAAAAGCCCGATCTTGATGCTGACCGGACATGACAGCGACGCAGATACGATCCTGGGTCTGGATGCGGGCGCCAACGACTATGTGAGCAAGCCGTTTAAGTTCCCCGTTCTGCTTGCCCGTATTCGCGCTCAACTACGTCAACACGAGCAATCCGAAGATGCCGTTTTCGTGTTGGGCCCCTACACGTTCAAACCGGCCATGAAGATGTTGATGACCGAAGACGACCGAAAAATTCGCCTGACCGAGAAAGAGACGAATATTCTTAAATTCCTCTACCGTTCAACCGACGGCGTGGTCGCTCGCGATGTGCTGTTGCATGAGGTTTGGGGATACAACGCGGGCGTCACAACCCATACGCTTGAGACTCACATCTATCGTCTTCGGCAGAAAATCGAGCCCGATCCGTCAAATGCACGCCTTTTGGTCACAGAATCTGGCGGATATCGACTGGTCTCTTGACGGAAGGTGGATTGATTGGGCTCAAAGTGATACCCTTGGGCCATAAACAGATTACTCCCAACCCGCGCATGTCCGGGTAACGGCATGCACCTCCCTGTTGGACTGCCGGGCCGTATGGCCCGGCTTTTTTCTTTCAGGCCAAAACTCAGATTAGCTGGTTTCGCCGTTTTCAAGAACGGTGCTGTAGGTTATGCCGCTGTTTAGGCTGCGAAAATCTGCGTAGATTTTGCCATCTTCGAAGGTGGCATCAATCAACCCGTTAACCTGATTGGTTTCGCCGATCCGGCTTTCGACCATAGCGATCGAACCAGAGCCGTCGCGGCTGATCGTTCCGGTTACCTGACCTTCATTCCAGCTGTCCGAGCTTGTCCGGCTCCACTTGCTGGTGCCCCAGAACACGTTGTCCTGTTGTTCTTTGATCTCGAGAACCCATTCAGACTGATTGAATCGCGGCGCTCCATCGCTGTTTTCGTTGGGTAACGCGGCAACGGTGTGTTGTCCGCTCCAGACGCCGCGCAGGTCGGGCGTGGTTTCGGCAGCCGCAAGGGTGGCAAAGGCAAATGTGCTGGCCAGAGCGGCGGCACCAAGTGTCTTGAATCTGGTCATGATTTCCTCCGTTTTTCCTGTAGCCAATGTTGGCAGTTGTCTGCCTGATTTCTATGCGAAGGGCGGAACATAAAGGGGAATTCATCTGTGCTTTAAGTTAGCCCGCACCCGTTCCCGTCGCAAAGGGTCGCCGGTTTTCGGCCCGTGTCGCAAAATTCGTTTTGGCATGGTGCACGCGCAATCTGCGCGTTAGTCTGCGCCAACCCCGACGAAGGAATCCCCCATGCCATTCACCCTTGCCACCTGGAACATCAACTCGGTCCGTCTGCGCGAACCTATCGTGCTGAAACTGCTGCAGGAAGAAGCGCCGGATGTGTTGTGCCTGCAGGAGTGTAAATCGCCGGTCGATAAAATCCCGACCGAAGGCTTTGCAGAGTTGGGTTACACCCACATGATTGCACGCGGTCAAAAAGGCTATAACGGCGTCGCGATCCTGTCGCGTATTCCGATGGAAGAGGTGGGCGACAAAGATTTCGCGGGGCTTGGGCATGCCCGTCACATTGCTGGCCGACTGGAAAACGGTGTCACAATCCATAACTTCTATGTCCCGGCAGGCGGTGACGTTCCGGATCGCGAAAAGAATGAAAAGTTCGGCCAAAAACTGGACTATTTGACTGATATGCGTGACTGGTTCCATTCCGAAAAGCCCGAAAAATCAATTCTGGTTGGCGACTTGAATATCGCCCCGCGCGAGGATGACGTCTGGTCGCACAAACAGCTTCTCAAGGTCGTTTCGCACACACCGATCGAGGTGGAACATCTGGCCGAGACCCAGGATTCTGGCGGATGGGTGGACATCACCCGGCAGGATATCCCCGAAGGAAACCTTTACAGCTGGTGGTCGTATCGAGCGCGCGATTGGGATGCAGCCGACAAAGGGCGGCGGCTGGATCATATCTGGGCGACGCCGGATATCTCGAACGCGGGCCACTCCAGCCGGATCCTGCGCGAGGCGCGCGGCTGGGAAAAACCCAGCGACCACGCCCCGGTTTTTGCCGCTTTCGACCTTTAACACAGTAACTCTGCCCTTGGTTTCCGCGTCCGGCGGTTGCATATAAGGCGCAAATTCGAACCAGAGAGTGATTGCCATGGACCTTCTGAACGGCGCAGACAACACCCCAGCCACCGATCTGATCAAGGATGGCTCTGAGGCTACGTTCATGACCGACGTGATCGAAGCGTCGCAGGAAACCCCAGTGATTGTCGATTTCTGGGCACCGTGGTGCGGACCTTGCAAGACACTGGGGCCGATGCTGGAAGACGCCGTGACTGCCGCGAAAGGCGCGGTCAAGATGGTCAAGATCAATGTCGATGAGGCGCAGATGATCGCGTCGCAGATGCGCATTCAGTCGATCCCGACGGTCTATGCCTTTTTCAAAGGTCAGCCGGTGGACGGGTTCCAAGGCGCTGTGCCCGGGTCCGAAATCAAGGCGTTTGTAGACCGCGTGGTCGAAGCGGGCGGGGGCGAAAGCCCCGGTGGCCAACTGGAAGATGCCGTTCAGGCCGCTGAAGAAATGCTGACCGATGGTGCCGCCGTCGATGCAGCACAGACCTTCGCCGCGATTCTGGGCGAAGATCCGAACCATGCGGCGGCCTATGGTGGACTGGTTCGGGCGCATATTGCGCTGGGTGATCTGGATCAGGCCGAAGCCATCCTGAACGGCGCGCCGGCAGAAATTTCCACCTCGCCCGAGATTGAAGCGGCCCATGCGCAATTGGAGCTGGCCAGACAGGCCGCCGATGCCGGACCCGTTGGGGATTTGACAGCCGCCGTAGAAGCCGATCCTGACAACCATCAGGCCCGGTTCGATCTTGCGCAGGCTTTGCATGCCAACGGCGACGTCGAAGAGGCGGTCGCGCAATTGCTGGAATTGTTCCGGCGCGATCGTGAATGGAACGAGGGTGCAGCAAAGGCGCAACTGTTCACGATCTTCGACGCGCTCAAGCCCAACGACCCGATTGTTCTGAACGGACGTCGCAAGCTTAGCTCGATGATATTTGCCTAAACTCCGTTCAGGGCTAGACTCGGGTTTATGATGCATCCCGCTGATTTGCCGGAAACGGTTTCTGTTTTTCCATTGCCCGGGGCGCTGCTGTTGCCGCGCGCGCGCTTGCCACTGCACATTTTCGAACCGCGTTACCTGCAAATGCTGGATGACGCGCTCAAGACCAAGGAGCGTCTGATCGGAATGGTGCAGCCCAATACCTGTCAGGGCGACGAAACCAAGCTGCATCAGATCGGCTGCGCCGGACGTGTCACACAGTTTTCGGAAACGGAAGATGGTCGTTACTTGATCACATTGACCGGAATATCGCGATTTCGCGTGACCTCCGAGCTTGAGGGGTTCACGCCCTATCGCCGCTGCGCCGTGTCATGGAATGGGTTTGACCGCGATCTTGGCAAGGCCGAAGTCGATGACGGTTTCAACCGCACCAGATTTCTGACGCTTCTCGAGCGTTTCTTTGCGTCGCGCCAGTTGTCGACCGATTGGGAAACGATGAAAGACGCTGACGACGAGCTTTTGGTGAACTCCCTGTCGATGCTTCTGGACTTTGACCCCGAAGAAAAACAGGCCCTGCTCGAAGCGCCCTGCTTGCGCACGCGTCGCGAGACATTGGTTACATTGATCGAATTTGCCATGCGTGGCGGCTCGAACGAGGAAAAACTGCAATGAGCGAACCGGAACACGCCTTTGACCGGCATATGCTTGAGGCGTTGATCTGCCCCAAGACACAAACGACGCTGCACTATGATGCTGACCGGCAAGAGCTGGTATCCAAAGCTGCGGGCCTTGCCTTTCCGATCCGCAATGGCATTCCCGTTATGCTGGTCGATGAAGCACGCGAATTGGATTAGATCGCGCGACCCTGCAGCAGCCGCGGCAGATCACCGGTCAACCCGGCCGCTTCGCGCACGAACCCGCGACGCAACGCTGGCAGCGATCCGACGAGTCCCATTCCAATGTCCCGCCCAATCCGTAGAAGCGGATTGTCGTTGGAAAACAGCTTGTTGAACACGTCCGTGGCCAACGCCAACGATGCGGTGTCGAACCGACGCCATTCCTGATAACGCTCCAGCACCAAGGTCGAACCTGGGTCTTCGCCCCGACGCACGGCAAGCGTCAGCACCTCGGCCAGCGCGCCGACATCCCGCAGACCTGCGTTTAGTCCCTGACCCGCAATCGGATGCAGGCCGTGTGCGGCATCTCCGACCAGGGCCAGCCGATCAGCGATAAACGAATTGGCGATGGTCAGGTTCAGGGGATAAGCAAAACGCTCTCCGGCAAGCTCAATTTCGCCAAGAAAATCACCAAAGCGCGGGCGCAGCACCTGCAGGTAGTCGGGTTTTGGCAGGGCATTTATGTTTCGGGCGGTCTCGGCGCGTTCACTCCAGACAATCGAGCTGCGGTTGCCGGTCAGTGGCAAGATCGCCAGCGGGCCGGGCGGCATGAAGAACTGGTGCGCGGTTCCATTGTGTGGCAATTCATGCTCGATCGCACAGACCAAGGCCGTTTGCCCGTAATCCCAGCCCGTGCGAGTGATGCCGGCGCGTGCGGCTGTTCCGCTGTTGCGACCATCGCAACCAATCACCAACCCGCCTTGAACTTTGGTTCCGTCATCCAATGTCAGCGAAACGCCGTTCGCGACGGGGTCCTGCGCGGTGACAGATTTGCCGTCGATCCGAGTAATCCCCTGTTGGTCCGACATGGCGTCCAAAAAGGCGCGGCGCAGGTGGCGGTCTTCTACCATATAGCCCATCGGGCCTTCTTCGATCTCGGCATGATCGAAGTGCATGAAAAAGGGCGACGGCCCGGCACCTGCATGGCCGTCGGTCACCTTGATCTCCAGCATGGGCTGCGCATGTTCAGCGACCCGGTCCCAAACGGCGATTGCATCCAACAAACGTTTTGAAGCCAACGCCAGCGCATAGGCGCGTCCGTCAAAGGCGGCATTTTTGCGGATTTTCTCGGCCAGCGCGTCGATCACCGTGACCGAATGACCGGTTTGCGCCAGGGCCAGCGCCAGTGCGGGGCCATTCAAGCCGCCGCCAACGATCAGAATCTCGGAACCTGTTGTCATGCCCTGCAATATGCCCGCCGTTTCGGGATTGTCCATGTGCGGTCCTGTCGCTACCGTCGCGCTCACCACGCCAAAGTCAGGAGGGTGAGGATGCAGGACTGGTTGACCATGACCGCGTGTGATCTGGGCCGCGGAATCGGCATGGGCCAGATCGACCCGGTTGAGCTGACCGAGACCTTTCTGAGCGCCATTGATGCCCATCCGCATCGCGACGCGATTTTCGCGCGCGTCACCCATGACCGTGCGCGAGCCGAAGCGCAGGCGGCGCAGGGCCGCGTCAAATCCGGTTTGCGGCGGTCTTTGCTGGATGGCGTGCCCATCAGTTGGAAAGACCTGTTCGACACGGCGGGGATTGGTACCGAGGCAGGCTCTGCCCTTTTGAAAGACCGCGTCCCCGACGCTGACGCGTTGGTTCTGCGCAATGCAACGGCAATGGGAACGGTCTGCCTGGGCAAGACACATATGAGCGAACTTGCTTTCTCGGGCCTTGGTTTGAACCCAACAACCGCGACGCCGCCGTGTATTCATGACGAAACGGCCATACCGGGCGGATCGTCATCCGGTGCCGCTGCCTCTGTCGCGTGGGGGCTGTCGGCGTGTGGTATTGGGTCTGACACCGGCGGGTCGGTGCGTATTCCTGCGGCTTGGAACGATCTGGTCGGTCTCAAAACAACGTCCGGTCGGCTAAGTCTTGAAGGCGTCGTGCCCTTGTGTCTGCGGTTCGACACGGTCGGTCCTTTGGCCAAGTCGGTGGAAGACGCGGCGCATATGCTGGCCGTTCTCGAAGGCGGCACCCCAGCCGATTTGCGCGGCGCGTCGTTGCAGGGATGTCGCTTTGCCGATCTGCAAAACGTCGCCAAGGACGATCTTCGCGCGGAACCGGGCAAAGCCTACGCGGAAGCTTTGGAGAAACTGAAGGACGCCGGGGCCGAAATCATCCCGCTGGAGGTGCCGGAACTGACCGAAGCGATGGGCCTGTCTGGTGTCCTTTACACCACCGAAGCCTATGGCCTGTGGCGCGACGTGATCGAGGCCAACCCCGAGGCCATGTATCCCGAGATTCTTGAGCGGTTTCGGGCCGGAAAAGCTTTTTCAGGACCGGATTACGTCGCGGCGTGGTCAAAGCTCAAGGCGTGCCGCAGCGTTTGGGACGCGGCAACGGCAGAGTTCGACGCTGTTCTCGCGCCTACGGCACCCATCCTGCCGCCCAATCTGGATCGGTTGATGAACGACCATGACTACTACGTCACCGAGAACCTGCTTGCCCTGCGCAACACGCGGATCGGCAATCTGATGGGTCTTGCGGCGCTGACGCTGCCCACCGGAACCCCAAGCTGCGGGCTCATGATGATGGGCTATCCGGGGTCCGAAGAGGCCCTGTTGCGGCTGGGTTCAGCGGCGGAATCCGCATTGGCCTGAATGCCACAATCCCCTGATTCGGCACCTCTTTGTCTGGACGAAGAGGTGCGCGATCTGTAATCTGCCAGATAAACGGGGCGAGAACGATCCCGGTATTGAGGCAGTTGTTATGAATTTTCCCGAGCGGTTTTCGGACCTACCGGCATATGCATTCCCGCGTCTTCGCGCCCTGTTGGATCACCATCAGCCGGGCGGCGAGGTTGTTCACATGACCATCGGTGCGCCAACCCATGATTTTCCGGCATGGGTCACGGATGTGGTCATGGAGAATGCTGCCGGATTTCAGGGATATCCCCCGAACGAAGGCTCGGTCGAATTGCGCACGGCCATCACCGACTGGATCGGGCGTCGTTACGGTGTGAAGATGGACCCGGACGCCAACGTGATGGCGCTGAATGGGACACGCGAGGGGTTGTACAACGCCGCAATGACGCTGTGCCCCGAACAAAAGAATGGCGCACAGCCGATCGTCCTGTGCCCGAATCCCTTCTATCAGGTTTACATGGTTGCTTCGATCTCGGTCGGGGCGCAGCCGTATTTTGTGCCAGCGACTGCGGCGACCGGTCATTTGCCGGACTACGCAGGCCTGCCAGAGGATGTGCTGAATCGCACCGCCGTCGCGTATATCTGTTCCCCAGCCAACCCGCAGGGTGCGGTTGCATCGCGTGACTACTGGGCGGATCTGATCCGACTGGCCGAGAAATACGACTTCCGAATTTTCGCGGATGAGTGCTATTCCGAGATTTATCGCGACAGGGCACCCGTCGGGGCGTTGACCGTCGCGCAAGAGCTTGGCGCCGATCCCGAACGGGTGACCTTGTTCAATTCGCTGTCGAAACGGTCCAATCTGGCCGGTCTGCGGTCCGGTCTGATTGCTGGCGGACCTCAGACCATCAACCACGTCAAAAAGCTGCGCACCTATGCGGGCGCGCCTTTGCCGCTGCCGTTGCAGGCAGCCGCGGCCAAAGTTTGGGCGGATGAGGTTCATGTCCGCGAAAACCGCGCACTTTATCAAGAAAAATACGCCATCGCGGATCAGGTCTTTGCCGGTAGCCAAGGCTATATGTCGCCCGAAGCCGGGTTTTTCCTGTGGCTGCCGGTCGAAAATGGCGAAGAAACAGCATTGAAAGTCTGGAAGGAAACCGGGGTACGGGTCTTGCCGGGCGAATATCTTTCACAAGGGGATCCGGGGCAAAACCCGGGCGAAAACTTTATCCGGGTCGCGCTGGTGGCCCCAAAAACCGAAGTGCAGCGCGGGCTGGTTACGCTCCGCGACTGCATCTATTCGTGAGGTACGAGGGCAAAATGGCATCATTGAACGTGCGCAACCGCGATCCATTACTGGACAGCACAACGCAGGCGGCCATCGAACGGCGCAGCAAGGAACTGATTGGGATCGCCCTGATTCTGTTGGGTCTGGCTGCTGCGGCGATGATCTGGTCCTACACGCCGGACGATCCGAACTGGATGGTCTCGACCGACGCACCGGTGCAGAACTGGATGGGCCGTATCGGGGCATCAATCGCAGCACCGCTGTTCATGATCGTCGGATGGGGCAGTTGGGGTGTTGCTCTTGTGTTGATCGGTTGGGGTGTGCGGTTCACCGGGCATTTCTCGGAAGAACGCGCCATCGCCCGCCTTATCTTTGCACCGATCTGGATCGCTGTGGTTTCGGTCTATGCCGCAACGCTTGTGCCTGGAGAAGCATGGCGCGCGACGCACAGCTATGGGTTGGGCGGTCTGTTTGGCGATACCGTCATGGGCGCGTTTCTGACGCTTCTGCCGATCTCGTCGCATTTCATGGTCAAGATGATGTCGCTGACCATGGCACTTGGCATGCTGGCGCTCGGGGTCTTTGTGCTGGGCTTTACCAAGACCGATGTGAAACGCGGGTTCCGCGCCTTCCTGCTGGGCCTGGTAATGGCGTACGATTTGCTGATGAACCTGCTTGGCCGTAGTGCCACGGCGACGGCACAAGCCGCGCGGGACCGACATGCGCAATGGGCGGAACGAAAAGCCGAACGCTCGGTCCCTGTGCAGGCCGGGTTTGACGACGATCTGGCCTACGCCGACCCAATCTTTGAAGAGCCAATGGTCGAAGCGCCCGAACCTGCGCCAAAGCCGGGGTTGCTTGCACGCATGCCGTCGCTGATCCGTCGGCCAGAACCGATGCCTGAACCCGAACTGGTGATGCAGGAGCCTGTGCAGGGTTACGACGAAATGCCGGGCGAGGATCGCATTCGTTCGAAAATTTCGGCAGCCGTTCGAAACCGCAAGGTTGCGGCGGGTGAAGGGGCCCCCGAGCACGATCCGAACCGGCCCCTGACCAAAGGCCGGGGAAGAGGACCGGACCCGTTGATCCTGAGCGAGCGCCAGAATAGCGAACTGCCGCCGGAACCGCCGATGACGTCGATGGGTTTGCCGCCCGAACCGATGCTTACGTCCAATCCAGAGCCCGCGTGGGATGAGCCGGACCACCAGGACTATGATCCCGAAACGGATTTTGAAGACGACGCTGTGTTTGAGGATTCGGCTGTTCCTGAGCCCGCGCCGCACGCGCGCCCTGCGATGAAAATACCGGTTGCAGAACCGCGTAAGCCCGTCGTTGCGCAGCCCGTGCGTCGGACACCGCCGCCGTCGCGTCGCGCGCAAGCCGAAGCACAGCCGACTTTGTCCTTCGAAGAAAAGCACTCCGACTTTGAATTGCCGCCGCTGGGTCTGCTGGCAAATCCCGCAAACATTCAGCGTCATCATCTGAGCGATGAGGCTTTGGAAGAAAACGCGCGGATGCTGGAAAACGTGCTGGATGATTATGGCGTCAAGGGCGAGATCGTCAGCGTCCGCCCGGGCCCGGTGGTCACCATGTATGAACTGGAACCCGCGCCGGGATTGAAAGCGAGCCGTGTGATCGGTCTGGCGGATGACATAGCACGGTCGATGTCGGCGCTGTCGGCACGCGTATCGACCCTGCCGGGGCGGTCAGTCATCGGGATCGAACTGCCCAACGAAAATCGTGAGATGGTGGTGCTGCGTGAAATCCTCGCCAGCCGTGATTTTGGTGATGGCAACCACGCGCTGCCGCTGGCCTTGGGCAAGGATATCGGCGGTGAATCCGTTGTGGCAAACCTTGCCAAGATGCCTCACTTGCTGATCGCGGGGACGACGGGTTCGGGTAAATCGGTTGCGATCAACACGATGATCCTGTCGCTGCTTTACAAGCTGACGCCGGATGAATGTCGTTTGATCATGATCGACCCCAAGATGCTGGAACTATCGGTCTATGACGGTATCCCTCATCTGCTTTCACCCGTTGTGACCGACCCGAAAAAGGCGGTTGTCGCCCTGAAATGGGTCGTGGGCGAGATGGAGGACCGCTATCGCAAGATGTCCAAAATGGGTGTGCGCAACATCGCGGGCTACAATGGTCGCGTAAAGGATGCGCTGGCCAAGGGAGAGTTGTTCAGCCGCACGGTCCAGACCGGGTTTGACGATGAGACCGGCGAACCGATGTTCGAGACCGAGGAATTCGCGCCCGAAGCGATGCCCTACATCGTCGTCATCGTCGACGAGATGGCCGACCTGATGATGGTTGCGGGCAAAGAGATCGAAGCCTGCATCCAGCGTCTGGCGCAGATGGCGCGGGCCTCGGGTATTCACCTGATCATGGCGACGCAGCGGCCTTCGGTCGATGTGATCACCGGGACGATCAAGGCGAACTTCCCCACCCGGATTTCGTTCCAGGTAACCTCGAAAGTCGACAGTCGCACCATTCTGGGCGAGATGGGCGCCGAACAACTGCTGGGGCAGGGCGACATGCTCTATATGGCGGGCGGGGCCAAGATCACCCGGTGCCATGGTCCGTTCGTCGCGGACGAAGAGGTCGAGGAAATCGTCAACCACCTGAAACAGTTCGGCCCGCCGGATTATATGAGTGGTGTCGTCGATGGTCCAGCTGAAGAGAAAGCTGACAATATCGACGCCGTTCTGGGCCTCAACACCGGGGGCAACACCAACGGAGAGGATGCGCTGTACGATCAGGCGGTGGCGATTGTGATCAAGGATCGCAAATGTTCAACCTCGTACATTCAGCGGAAACTCGCCATCGGCTACAACAAGGCCGCGCGTCTGGTCGAGCAGATGGAGGACGAAGGCGTTGTTTCCGGGGCCAATCACGTTGGGAAACGCGAAATCCTCGTCCCCGAGCAATAGGATATTTAATAACAAGGGCGGAACGCCTATCTGGAGCCTATGAAACAGATTGCTTTTGCCCTTGCTCTGACACTGGCCGCGCCCGCTGCGTGGGCGGCGGACAAACTGCCGTTGTCTCAGATATCCAACTATCTGAACGGATTGAAAACCGTTCAGACAACGTTCACCCAAGTGAACGACGATGGTTCGCTCAGCACCGGCAGGCTTTGGCTTGAGCGCCCGGGAAAGATGCGGTTCGAATACGATCCGCCCAACGACGCGGTTGTTCTGGCACGGTCGGGATCGGTTCTGATCTATGACGCAAAGTCCAATCAGCCGCCCGAACAATACCCGTTACGGCGCACCCCGTTGTCACTTGTATTGGCGCGGAACGTGAACCTCAGCCAAGCCAATATGGTGGTTGGGCATGATTTCGACGGCACTGCAACAGTCGTGACGGCGCAGGATCCCAAGAACCCCGAAAGTGGCCGCATTGAGCTGATGTTCACGGACAACCCGATCGAGTTGCGTAAATGGGTCATCCACGACAATGCGGGGACCCAGACAACGGTTTTGCTCGGGCCGCTTTCCGAAGGCGGCCGACTGGATCAAAGCCTGTTTTCAGATAGCAAGAAACGCGGGTCATCTGACCGCTGACCCGCGTTAAGCCTCAGTAACGGCATCCCGCCAGTTGCGTCTGATACATCTGAGCACGAGCGTCCACGTCGCCGGCAACATTCAGCAACCATGACTTTCTGTTGTAGCTGCCCCTGGCATACCCAGTGTGCCCTTCGTGATAGGCCAGATACTGGTTGCGCGTGTCCGTGGGATGGATGCCGTTACGCTCGTAGCTTTTGTTCATGTACCAGCCGATAAAGTCCGACGCGTCGCGAATGCGATCCCGCTTGGCGCGGCGCTTGCCGGTTTCGCGCTGGTATTCCTTCCATGTTCCGTCCAGAGCCTGGCTGTAGCCATAGGCACTGCTTTGCCGCCCCATCGGGATAACGCCCAGAACATATCTGTGCGGCGTGCGCGCATCGTGCTTGTATCGGCTTTCCTGATAGATCGTCGCCATCTGAACGTGGACAGGGACACCCCATTTCCGCTCGGTTCTTTGGAAGGCCTTGATGTAGTCAGGCTTTTCGCGCGCAATACTGCACGCGTCATTCAGTCTGCTGGGCGGTTGTTTCGAACCGCCCCCACAGGATGCCAAAAGCAGCACCCCGAAGAGAACGAAAAGAAATCTGCTCATGTGCCTCGTGCCTTTTTTCTTTATTCTAGCGCAGATTGAGCCCTGAGGAAATCACAATCGTTACAGAATAATCGCTAGAATTAACGGCAATGCGGCCACGGACAGCAGCGTTGAGACCATGACCATGCCCGCAACAGCATCAGAATCCGCCTTGAAACGCTCGGCCAGTAGGTAAGATGTAACGGCAACGGGCGTGCAGGCCTGTAAGACGACAACGCCAAAAGCCACCGGTTCCAATTCGAAGGTGACGGCCAAAACCCAACCGGTCGCAAAACACACGGCGAGTTTGAAAAGAGATAACCAAACCGCCTGACGGATCTTGCGTGTGGTGAGGCGTGCAATCGCCACGCCAACAGTGATCAGCATCAAGGGCACGGCCATTTGCCCCAACAATTCCAGCGTGTTTGTCAGAAACACCGGGGTCTGCCACCCACGCCACAAAAACAGGGCGCCCAGCAACGTGGCCCACACCATAGGCTCGCGCAGGACCTTTCCAAAAGCACCGCGACCGGCCACCAAGTAGATCCCATAAGTAAATGAAAACAAAGCCGTAACAGCGAGAAAAATCACCGCATAGCCCAAACCGGTTTGCCCAAACGCAAATATGCACAGGGGCAGACCAAGATTTCCGGTATTGCCGAAGATAAGCGGCGACAGGTAGGTACGTTGCTCCAATCCGGTTACGCGCACAAAACCCCAAAAGACCAACGCAAAAACGATATGCGCGACAATGGCCGCCATCGTGAAACGGGTCAGGTCACCACCGGGAATCTGGGTCTGCATCAGCGCGACAAAGATCAGGCTGGGCACCGCAAGGGTTACGCCCAATCGGGTCACGAACTCAAGCTTGTATTCGAATCCCAGCTTGACCCACGCGTAGCCAATTCCTGCCAAAAGAAAAACCGGGGCCACGATTTCGAACACTGTAGTTAAGAGGTTCACAGACTGTTTCCCGGAAATTCAGATCAATTATTGGCATTTCGGCCCGGAACGATGTAGTAAATACTTTGGGGGCCAAGACAATGCTAAAGACACAAGCCAAGTACCGCCTAGGCCAGGTGGTTCGACATCGCAGACATCCCTTTCGAGGGGTGATTTTTGACGTGGACCCAGAGTTTGCGAACTCTGAAGAATGGTATCAGGCCATCCCGGAAGACAGCCGCCCGGTTAAGGATCAGCCGTTCTATCACCTGCTGGCAGAGAACGACCAATCCTTCTATGTGGCTTATGTTTCAGAACAAAATCTGGTCGAGGATCAATCGGGCGAGCCTGTTGATCATCCCGACATCCCCAACATGTTTGGCCCGTTTCAGGACGGATCCTACCCTCTGCATTTTCAGTTGAACTGACTCGGTCGCAACGTCGTTCTGCACGCTAGTAACCCAGTGCGCAGCCATCCTTGCGCGGGTCGCTTGCGCCCTCAAGAACACCATCTTCGCGGATTCGGATCGCTTGTGCGCCGCCCAATGGTGTGGGTGGTGTTTCAACAGTGTGCCCCAGGTCAGTCAATTGTTGCCTGACGGCATCAGAGTAGCCGCGTTCGACTTTCAACACGCCAGCATCCGCAAACGCGCGCGGTGCATCAACGCTGTGTTGTAGATCAAGGCCGAAGTCGGTGAGGTTCGACAACAACCGCGCGTGGCCTGTGGGCTGATACGCTCCACCCATTACGCCGAACGGCATCAGAACCCGCGCGTTCTGCCGCAGCATTCCGGGTATGATCGTGTGCATGGGGCGTTTGCCGCCCGACAACTCGTTCGGATGGCCAGCTTCGAGCGTGAATCCGGCCCCTCGATTCTGCAGCAGGATACCGAATTTTTCCGAGGCGATGCCCGACCCAAAGCCGTGAAAAATCGAATAAATCAACGAAACGGCCATCCGGTCGCGATCAACGACCGTGATATAGACCGTGTCCTTGTGAATTGCTTCGGTCAGCGCGGCAGGGGCGGGCATTGCACGTCTTGGATCAATCAGAGCCGCCAGGTTTTCGGCCGTTTCAGGTGACAGGAAATGCGCCATCCGGGTGCTGTAGTCAGGGTCTGCAATGAACCGATTGCGTGCATCATAAGCCAGTTTTGTCGCCTCAGCCTCGATATGAATGCGCTCGGCCCCGAAGGGATCCATACCGGAGAGATCAAAATGCTTGAGGATGTTGAGCAAAAGCAATGCGGTCGCGCCCTGACCGTTGGGTGGATGTTCCAAAAGTTCGACATCAGCATATTCGCCGCTCACTGTGTCCGTCTCATCACATGCGACGTCAGCAAAGTCCTGCAACCTGTGAACACCGCCAAACCCGGTCAAGGCTTCCACCATGTCCTGGGCAATTTCGCCGGTGTAGAACGCATCCCTGCCGTCCTTTGCAACGCGCCGCAAAACCTCTGCCTGACCGGGCGCGCGAAAAACCTGCCCGGTGGTTGGCACATCTCCATTGATCAAATAGTGCTGACGGGCGGCGCCCTGCAGCGTCTGTTCTCCGACGGCCCAATCAAATGCCACGCGCGGTGCCACGGGCACGCCGGTTTCGGCATAGTGGATGGCAGGTTGCAAAATCGCATCCAGGCCCAACTGACCCTCGGCTTCGGCAAGATGGCAAAACGCGTCCACTGCGCCGGGTATCGTCACCGCGTCGGGGCTTGCGATTGGAACAGTCATCAACCCCTTTGCACGCAGGGCTTCCGCATTTGCCGCCGCCGCCGCACGCCCGGACCCGTTCAGAGCGCGAATTCTGTCCTCTCCGGCCCGGTTGAATAACACAAAGCAATCGCCGCCAATCCCTGTCATCTGCGGCTCGCAAATGCCCAGCAGAACGGCCCCGGCGATGGCGGCATCCATCGCGTTGCCGCCTTGGGCCAGAATATCCAGTGCCGTCTTGGCCGCCAGCGGATGCGATGTGGCGCACATTCCATTGGTGGACAAAACTTCGGACCGGCCCGGCTGATGCAAATCGCGCATAGTGAATTCCCCTGAGTTTGGCAGGCAGACACTAAGCCCCGGCGCAGGGTTGTCCAATATTTTCGGTAAGAAGGGAGAGGTCCTCGGCGCCGTTCACTGGGTGGGGGCTGTGACGCTAGGCGCCGAGGGAAGCTATCTGAGCTACCCTCTCTGTTTGGCCGCGCTTTGCGGCGCGACAATGGTTCGATCTGGGCTTCATTGTGACCATTTGGTGCCCGTCACGGAGGATCGGCAAAGTCGAAGGTCAGGCAGAGGCGATTGATGCCATCCTCTCTATTGTAGATGACACCGCTGGTCAGCTGGTGGATCATGAACCATCCAAAGCCACCTTCGGGCAGGAGTTGGCGCTCTTTCACGATGTTCGGCGGGATACCGTCTGGAGGATGAAGGCCAGGCATCGCGACACCTTTATCCACGATCTGGATTTCAAGGGCGGTCTGCATCATTCTGCATCTCAAATTGACCATTCCCGGTTTGGGTCCGGCATAGGCGTGCTCGACTACATTATTGATCGCCTCTGCAACTGCGATTTTGACGCTGTCCACCCATTCCGGGGGAACGCCACGCGACAATAACTGCCTGCTGAAATCTGCGATCCCGGCGCTGGCTTGAGCTTCGGTGGCGCGAAAGCTCAGGTCGATGCTGCCTTCTCCGCAGTTCTTGGACACGCCAATCCACTCCTGCCCGGTATCAGTTTGAACCCGCCGCCAGCGCGTCGTCCAAAGAGGCGAACAACCTGAAAACGGTGTCCATTCGTGTCAACCGAAACACTTTTTCGACCACTGGGTGCAAACCGGCCAGATCCAAACGACGCCCGTCCCCCAGTTGTTTCATCGACGCGACGATTGCCCCCAACCCGCTGGAATCTATGAATTCTACTGCCGACAGGTCCAGAACCACGCGCCGGGCGCCGGTGCCGGTTTCAGTGCGCATATCTTCCTTGAACTGAATTGCCATGGCGGCATCGATGCGGTCGCACTGCACTGAAATCACCTGCGTATCGTCGGTTGTTGTGCTGCTAAGCGACATGGCAGCCACCCTCCGGTCAAATTGGATCGTAGAAATACGCTAGACGGCAATTCTTACCATTCGGTATCCATGAGGGGAAATCGCTGGGGAGGCATCAGATGAACGAGGTTGTGATTGCGGGGGCCGCGCGCACACCAATGGGCGGGTTTCAGGGCATGTTCGACGGGGTTGCAGCAGCGGACCTGGGCGGTGCAGCCATTCGCGCCGCGCTGGATGGTGCGGGCGCGCAGACCGTGGATGAGGTTCTGATGGGCTGCGTTTTGCCAGCAGGTCAAGGTCAGGCCCCGGCGCGCCAGGCTGGCTTCGCCGCTGGGTTGACCGAGGATGTTCCTGCCACGACGCTGAACAAAATGTGCGGATCGGGCATGAAGGCTGCGATGATGGCCTTCGACCAGATCGCCTTGGGGCAGGCGGACACCATGGTTGCCGGCGGGATGGAGAGCATGACGAATGCCCCTTACCTGCTGCCCAAAATGCGCGGCGGCGCGCGGATCGGTCATGGCCAGGTCGTGGATCATATGTTCCTCGACGGGCTGGAAGATGCCTATGAAAAGGGCAGGCTTATGGGAACCTTCGCCGAAGACTGCGCGGAAACCTACCAATTCACCCGCGAGGCGCAGGACGAATACGCGCTGCAGTCTCTGTCCAACGCCCTCAACGCCCAGCAAAGCGGAGCATTCGAGGGTGAAATAACTTCGGTGACACTAAAAACCCGCAAGGGGGATGTCAGGCAAAGCGCCGACGAGCAGCCGCAATCGGCCCGTCCCGAGAAGATTCCGACCCTGAAACCGGCATTCCGAAAGGATGGGACCGTGACCGCCGCCAACGCATCCTCGATTTCGGATGGGGCCGCGGCGCTGGTCCTGGCTTCGGCAGGCGCGGCGCAAGCAAACGGCCTGACGGTCCGCGCCCGTATCTTGGGTCATGCAAGCCACGCGCAGGCGCCGGGTCTGTTTACCACTGCGCCGGTTCCGGCCGCCCAAAAACTGCTGGACCGTATTGGCTGGTCCAAAGACGATGTCGATCTATGGGAAGTCAACGAAGCCTTCGCCGTTGTTCCGATGGCTTTCATGCAGGAAATGGGCTTGCCGCGCGAGATCGTGAACGTAAATGGCGGTGCCTGCGCTTTGGGTCATCCAATCGGGGCCTCAGGCGCCCGGATCATGGTCACGCTGTTGAATGCGCTGGAGACCCGAAACCTGAAACGCGGAATCGCCGCAATCTGCATCGGCGGCGGCGAAGGCACGGCAATTGCGATCGAACGAATTTGACGCTTCATCTTTTTCCAAATACTCGGGGCGCGGACGCCTGAAACGAGAACCAGCATGACCGCCGACTACACAACGCTTGCCAAGACCATCGCTGCCCTGACCGAAGGCGAGACGGATCAGATCGCCCTCATGGCTACGGTCGCGTGCGAGGTCCATCACGCTGACGACAGGTTCGACTGGACCGGGTTTTACCGTGTGACCCAACCGGGGCTTCTGAAAATCGGCCCCTATCAAGGCGGGCACGGGTGCCTCGTCATCCCTTTCGAACGTGGTGTCTGCGGCGCGGCGGCCCGCACGGGTGAAGTTCAGCGCGTTGCCGACGTGGACAGCTTTCCGGGTCACATCGCCTGCGCGTCTTCCACACGGTCTGAACTGGTGCTTCCTGTTCGGAATGCCGGTGGTGAGATCATTGCTGTCTTTGATATCGACAGTGATCAACCCGATGCGTTTACCGATCAAGACGCTGATCACATTGGCGCGATTCTGACCGGTGTATTCGCTCGCGCCTGAGGGGCTCTCAAAGGTCTTCACAAACTGCGCAATATGGTCCGATATTCGCTGTCAGGCGCGGATAGGTCGCTTGGACTCGCAATCCAGCCTCTGTCGATTTCAAGAGAACCCGCCGCAACAACGTGCTTTGCGATGTCCTCAGGGGTCGTGTCGTCGACGGATCCCAAAGTCCAGTCATGGAAGGCAGTTGAATATCGAAGCTCGGCGCCACAGTGCTGTAGCGTGACAAGATCGCCTTCGGCAAAAAACGTCGTCCTGTCGCCCATTTCTTCTCCAAATATCGTCAATCGCTGCCCCAGCCGGTGCTTGAGAAGGGCCACAAAGACAATTGCGGCAGAGAACGTGAATTTGTCTACCAATACAGCCACTTGTCGTAATTCTGGGTGCTGAGAAATCGCTTCGATCAAAGGCAATGTCCTGAGAAAATCGCCACCGGTGTTCCCGCGAACATCCAACAGTAAACCGTCGCCGCGACAAGCGGACACGCGCTCGGCCGCCTGCGCAATGCAAGGCTCCAGACGATCCCCAGAGGGGTCGAAAAAGCTTGGCAACGCGATGGCGAGACCAACATCGCATTCATGGATATTGGCAAAGGTTTCAGGTGCCCAATCTGGGTCGGAACGGCCATGTTCATTGCGCGGATACAAAGTTCCTGCGGGGACTGCGTCGTCGTGGTCCAACTTGACAATGAAAACGTTCCCGTCGGTGTTTCGAACCCGATAGGTTGTGCAGGGGTTTGCCGATGAAACGCCCAGTTCCGACAGGGCAAACGGCCAGCTCAAAAGAATGGGGCCAATGACGCGCTTTCGCTGTTTGGTTCCCGCCAGGTAAGCGGCACTCCGGGACAACACGTCCTCAACGGGCATATCGTTTACCGCGATCAATTCGCCAATCGGGGTTTCGCCTCCATGCAGTGACGATTTTAGCAGATGGACGCGCGAGCCAATTGAAACAAACCGCATGGGAAGCACAGAAATTGCCGCGTTCGGGATCACGCGGGTGTGTCCGTTGTTTGCCAGAGCCATCACGCGCATCGCGGCAAGCACAAAGCCCTGCGGTCTGTTTGCACTTGCTTGCTGTCGGGCGTCGTCAAGGCAAACCGCAAGCTCGCGCTGGTCCGCGCCGCGAAAGCTCGGGTCAACCGATGATACGATTTCGGCCAGCAGATCAAAGTCTTCTGTCAACGACACCACATCTGTTTACGCCCGCGATTCAGCCCTGTCCAACCCGGTTTAGAACAAACCCCTGAAATCCTTCGAGGCAATCAAGCAGACCATAAGGACCTGAGCGACAAACCATCCAAACAGCCAGAGCGAGAACCGTCCTTTTCGGGATTTGTGCCGGAAGATCCAGCGCCCGACCAGCGCACCGGGGCTTCCGCCCAATGCGGCCAGCCAAAGCAACCTTCGTTCCTTGATACGCCCTCGCTTGCGTCGGGCGCGCAGTTTGTCCCAGCCGAATGCCAGCAAGGTCAGGGTGTTGATCACCCAGAGGTAAGAAATCGCGATCCACATCAGCGCGGCATAGCCAATCAGCACCGCCTGACCAAGTGAAAAAACGCTTGGAATTTTCACCGATTCGGGCCATCGTGAAAAAAAGAAAGAAAATTTCACCAAAGTCCGGAGCGCCACTTGAACACCCAGGCCCCCAGTAGTGCCACTCTTGGTGCCGATATCCGTGCCCTTCGCAAGGCACGCGGATTCACGTTGGTCGAAATTGCAGCGCGGCTTGATCGGTCCGTCGGATGGTTCAGTCAGGTTGAGCGCGACATGTCGGACCCGTCGATCTCGGACCTGCGTCTGATTGCCGAGTGCCTTGGCGTGCCGATGTCGATGCTGTTTGCGCATTCTGCTGCGCCGGCGGAGGAACTGGGCTATGTCGTCCGTGCCGGCGCGCGTCGCCCGATGGGATCGGATCGCGAGGGTTTGATCGAAGAGCTGCTCTCCCCGGATCTGACCGATGACTTTGAGATGGTACATTCTACGTTCGAGCCCCGCTCGAGAATGCAGACCCCAGCGGACCGACCAACGCAGGAAGTCGGCTATATCGTGTCCGGCCGACTCGATCTGACGATCGGCTCGCGCCATTTCACTGTGGGTGAGGGCGACAGCTTTCGCATCAAGAACGAGCCGTATCAATGGGCAAATCCCTATGACGAGCCTGCCGTGGCTGTCTGGGTCATTGCCCCGCCGGTGTATTGATGAGCTTTGAGGTGTGGACCATATTCGCTCTGTTCTGGGTGGTATTCGTGACCACACCGGGGCCGAACGCGGTCAATTGCATTTCCAACGGGATGAGCCTGCCTTTCCCCAAGGCGATGCTGGGGGTTCTGGCAATCCTGACGCAGGCCAGCGCGTTTCTGATCCTGTCTGCTTTGGGTATCACGGCCCTGATTGCAGCGTCGCCCACGGGGTTTTTCATTGCGAAACTGACTGGCGCAGGGTTCCTGATCTGGGTCGGAATTCGCGGCTGGATAAATGCCGCGCGCCCGGCTCCGGCGACAGAGCGGCCCGCGCGTCAGGTGTACATGCATGCGCTCGCTGTTGCGACCATAAACCCCAAAAGCGTGGCAGGTTATCTTGCGGCCTTTTCTCAGTTCGTTCAGCCAGACGTACCGATCTGGCAGCAAATGGTTGTCATCATGCCAACTGCTTTGGTCATCACGACGCTGAGCTACACAGGCTTCACCTTGCTTGGCGCGGTGATGGGCAAAGCCGCATTGGGGGCCGTGTTCAACACATGGTTTCGCCGCGTAATGGCGGGATGTTTTGTCGTTTACGGCGTTTTGCTGGGTTTCAGCACCGCGCCGACGGCCAGGGGGTAGAAAGATGCTTACTGGTTCCTGCCTCTGCGGCGCGGTCGCGTTTACCATCGACGGACACCTGTCGCCGCCTTCGGTCTGTCACTGCGGTCAATGCCGCAAGCAGTCGGGCCATGTCTGGGCCTCGACCTGGACCCATGAGGACAACCTGACCTTTACTGCCCGCGACACGCTGCGGTGGTACAGGGCATCAGACACCGCGCGGCGCGGGTTCTGCAGTACGTGCGGCTCGTTCCTTTTCTGGCAACATAACAAAGAAGACACGATTTCGATTTCCATGGGGGCGCTGGATGAGCCCACCGGACTGAACCTCGCCCGCCACATCTTTGTGGCCGACAAGGGCGACTACTACGACATCACAGACGATCTGCCTCAGAAGGCACAGTAACAAGGATCAAAACAGATGAGTGATTTTCCAACTAAGGCCCGCGTGGTCATCATCGGCGGCGGCGTTGTCGGCTGTTCATCCCTTTATCATCTGGCCAAGAAAGGCTGGACCGATTGCGTGCTGCTGGAAAAGAACGAGTTGACAGCCGGGTCGACCTGGCATGCGGCAGGCAACGTTCCGACCTTTTCGACCTCATGGGCGATCATGAACATGCAACGTTATTCGACCGAGCTGTATTCGCGGTTGGCCGAAGAAGTCGATTATCCGATGAACTATCACGTCTCGGGCTCAATCCGTCTGGCACACAGCAAAGAGCGGATGCAGGAATTTGAACGCGCCATGTCCATGGGCCTGTATCAGGGAATTCCGATGGAAATGTGGACGCCTGAGGAAGCGAAAGAGCGTTATCCCTTCCTCGAAACCCACGACCTCGAAGGTGTATTGTACGATCCGACCGATGGTGACATCGATCCTGCGCAGCTGACTCAGGCCTTTGCCAAAGGTGCCCGCGATCTGGGGCAGAAGATTCTGCGCTTCACACCGGCCACCGGTGTCACGCAACATGAAGACGGCACATGGACGGTTGCGACGGACAAAGGCGACATCGCGTGCGACTATGTCGTGAACGCGGCCGGGTACTATGCGCAGCGCGTTGGTGAGATGTTCAAGCCCTTCGGCGGACGCACGGTGCCCGCGATGGTCATGAGCCATCAGTACCTGCTGACCGACGAAGTGCCCGAGGTTGAGGCATGGTCAAAGGAACACGGCGGCAAATTGCCGTTGCTGCGCGACGTGGATATCTCGTACTACCTGCGGCAGGAAAAGAACGGCTTCAACCTCGGCCCCTATGAGCCCAACTGCAAGGGCCATTGGATGACCGAGGACGACCCGATGCCCGACGACTTCAGCTTCCAGCTCTGGAATGACGATCTGGACCGTATCGAAGACATCGTCACAGACGCGATGGAACGGGTCCCATTGATGGCAACTTCGGGCGTTGGCCGCGTGATCAATGGCCCAATCCCCTATGCACCAGACGGTCTGCCGCTGATCGGCCCGATGCCGGGTGTCAAAAATGCGTTTGAAGCGCACAGCTTTACCTTCGGTATCGCGCAGGGCGGCGGGGCTGGCAAAGTGCTGGCCGAATGGATCGTTGATGGTCACACCGAATGGGATATGTGGGCCGTCGATCCGCGACGCTATACCGACTACACCGATCAGGACTATTGCAACCAGAAGGGCATGGAAGTCTACGGCAACGAATACGCCATGCACTTCCCGCACCACGAATGGCCTGCCGCGCGCGACAAAAAACTGTCGCCGGTTCACGCCAGGGTCAAGGAACTTGGCGGTGTCATGGGTGCCTATAACGGGTGGGAACGTGCCAACTGGTTTGCGAAACCGGGCGATGATACCTCGCTTGAGGCTACCCATACTTGGGGACGTTCCGGCCCGTGGGAGCAGCGTATCAAGGAAGAATGTGAAGCCGTCCGCGATCACTGCGGCGTGCTGGACCTGCCCGGCTTCTCGCGCTTTATGGTCAAGGGCGAAAGCGCGGCTGAGGCGTTGCGCGGGCTGGTCACCGGCGGCCTGCCGAAGGTTGGACGCATCAATCTGGTGTACATCTCGGACGGTCGGGGCCGCATTCTGACGGAAATGTCTTGCATCCGCCTGGGTGAGGACGAGTTCGTGATGATCACAGCCGCCACAGCGCAATGGCATGACCGCGACATCTTGATGAACGCAATGCCAACCGGTGTCTCGGTTGAGGATGTGACCACAACCCGCGATACGCTGATCGTAACCGGCCCGAAGTCGCGTCAGATCCTGTCCGGTTTGACCGATGCAGACCTGTCTTCCGGATGGCTGACCCACCAGTCTGCGACAGTTGCGGGCAAACCCGCTTTCCTGATCCGCGTCTCTTTTGCAGGCGAACTGGGATGGGAAGTGCACGCCCTGAACGAAGACATGCCGGCGATCTATGGCGCGATCCTTGACGCCGGTGCCACGCCGTTCGGAATGTATGCTCTGAATTCGCTGCGTATCGAGAAAGGATATCGCGCGTGGAAGGGCGATCTGTCGACCGACTACTCTCTGCTGGAAGGCGGGCTGGAACGGTTCGTCAAACTGGACAAACCACAGGACTTCCCCGGTAAGGCCGCGATCCTGAACGAGAAACAGCAAGGCGTCAAGAAAGCCTTCGTGACGCTGACGGTCGAGGCCGGGGATTGCGATGCGCCCTATATGTCCTGCATCTGGCAGGGTGATCAGATCGTAGGCGAGACCACTTCGGGTGCCTGGGGCTATCGCGTGGGCAAGTCCATCGCCCTGGGGATGATCAAGGCAGAGCTGGCGAACCCGGGTACCGAACTTGAAGTTGAAATTTACGGGCAAAAATTCCGCGCTGTGGTAGAGCAGGATCAGCCGCTCTGGGATCCCCAGAACGAACGGTTGCGCGCCTAACCACGAACGGAGTTCGCCATGAGCAAACGATATGCCAAATTGGGGCCCGGCGAAGGTCCCAATTATGATTGGGAAAACGACCACACCTTTGTGAAGGTTTCAGGTCAGGACACCGACGGCGCATACACGCTCATGGAAGACAATCTGAAGGCCAGCTTCGCGCTTGGCCTTCATCGCCATGACACCCATGCCGAAACCTTCTACTTTCTGGACGGTGCCGTTGATTTCTACGTGGATGGCGATTGGCACCAGTGTACCGCTGGCACAACCATGCACGTACCGCCCGGCGTCCCCCATGCCTGTCGTGTGGCAGAAGGCAAACCGGCAAAGATGCTGATGATATTCCAACCGTCGGGTTTCGACGGCTTTCTGGCAGAACTGGCCAAGATGAACGAGGCGGATTTTGCCGATGAGACCAAAATGAACGCCCTGAACGCCCGGTATGATATTATCCCAATGGGGCCGGTTCCACCTCATCCGGATGACAAGAGATAGAGGCGCGAGGATGGCAATTCCAAAAGTAATGTCCGGCGTCTACCTCACCCGGCACGGCGACCTTGACGCGCTGGAATGGCATGAGGATATTCCGGTGCCGGTTCCCGACCCCGGACAGGTTCTGGTTCGCGTCGCGGCAGCAGGGGTCAACAATACGGACATCAACACGCGCATAGGCTGGTATTCGTCGGACGTGACCAGCGCGACCGAAGATGTGGATCAGGATGTAGAAGTCGGAGGGTGGGGAGGCGTTTTGACCTTTCCGCGTATTCAGGGTGGCGATCTGTGTGGAATTGTCGAGATCGCCGGCGCCCAGAGCGGATTCAAGCCGGGACAGCGCGTCACTTGCCCGATCAACCTGCCGCGCCCACGACCAAACAACCCAAACGGCTTTATCGCACTGGGATCGGAAGTCGACGGAGCTTTTGCCCAATTTTGTTTGGTCGACGCTGGTGACCTGTACGATGTGACGGCCTCGCCCCTTTCGGATGTCGAGGTTGCTGCGATCCCCTGCGCGTTTGGCACGGCTGAGAACCTGTTGACCCGCGCGGGTGTTACGACCGGGCAAAAGGTGCTTGTCACCGGGGCATCAGGCGGCGTGGGTCTGGCTGCCGTTCAACTCGCGACATTGCGGGGCGCATCGGTCTGGGGCGTGACCAGCTCGGCGAAGGCTGGGGTGGTCAAAGCGCAGGGCGCGGTTGAGACATTTGACCGCGACGCGTCCTTGCCCAAAGATATGTTCGATGTCGTCATCGACGTTGTCGGCGGTCCAGCCTGGCCGAGGCTGATACTGGCCTTGAGGCCCGGCGGGGACTATGCCGTCTCGGGCGCAATCGCAGGCCCGGTGGTGTCGGCTGATCTGCGCGACATCTATCTGCGCGACATCACCATACACGGCTGCACATATCAGGCGTATGAGGTCTTCGGGCGCCTCGTCGAACTTATGAATGCGGGTCGTATCAAACCCCTGATCTCGAAAACCTATGCGCTGCGTGATATCAAAATGGCTCAGCAAGAGTTTCAGTCCAAGGCGATGCCGGGAAAACTCGTTCTCATTCCTTAAGGAGGCTTGGTTTTGGCGGATATCACACTTCTGGACGGTTCGATCGGTCAGGAACTGGTGCATCGCAGCGGAAAGACACCGACACCCTTGTGGTCGACCCGCGTCATGATCGACAATCCGGATCTGGTTGGTGACATGCATGCGGAATACTTCCGGCGCGGTGCAACGGTCGCGACAACCAATACATATGCGGTGCACCGTTCGCGGTTGGAGCGGGTGGGACTTCAGGATCAACTGCCAATCCTGATCGATGCCGCGCTTTCCCAGGCCGAGCGGGCACGAAATGGCGGTCAAGGACGGATTGCCGGCGCTTTGGGCCCATTGCTGGCCAGCTATCGACCGGACCTGAAGCCCGATCCGCAGGATGCGGCCGAAAAATTCGCCGAGCTGGTGAACCTGATGGCGCAACGCGTTGATCTGTTCCTGATCGAAACAGTGTCGTCCGTTCAAGAGGCCGAAGGCATCCTGCGCGGCACACAGAATTGCGGCAAACCCGTTTGGCTGGCCCTGTCTGTCATGGACAATGACGGACACCGCCTGCGTTCGGGCGAGGCTTTGATTGACATCCAGCCTCTGGTCGAACGGTACAAACCTCAGGCGCTTTTGATCAATTGCTCTCGCCCCGAAGCAATTCCCGCAGCCCTTGGTATTCTGGCACCCATGGGTGTCACGTTTGGCGCTTATGCCAATGGGTTCACCGGTATTTCGGATGGGTTTTTAAAAGACGCCCCGACCGTGGACGCTTTGGAAAGGCGACATGATCTTGGGCCAGACGCCTATGCCGACCACGTGATGCTCTGGCTGGATCAGGGCGCGACCATCGTCGGCGGATGCTGTGAAGTCGGACCGGATCATATCTCGGCCATTGCCGAGCGCCTGCGCGCCGCAGGGCACCGGATCGTTTGAGGAAACAGCCATGCAAGCCCGTTCGTCGTTCGGCAAGGAAGATGAAGTCGATCAGCAAACACATTTTGACATACTTGTCGCGCCGGGCTTTGTGCTTTTGGAGTTTGCCTCTTTGGTTGATGTACTGCGTGTTGCCAACCGGGTCTGCCCCAAACCGCCTTTCAGCTACACCTATCGGTCGCTGCGGGGCGGACCCGTGGAAAGCAGCAGCTGCGCGACGATCCCGACCGAAGCTATTCCGGCCCGACCGCGCGCGGATTATCTGTTCGTGATCGGCAATTCCGATCCGGATCAACCGGAGTTATCCCTCGGGCGTACGGTTTCGGACTATACCTATGCCGGCGCTCAAGTGTTTTTGCTCGCCGAAGCCGCCAGCCGGTATATCGACGAAAAGGGCAGTGCCGATATGGCGACCCATTGGGAAAACGCATCGTTCCTGCGCGAACGTGGGGCTCGTTTCGAAGCGAAGTTGTCGCTGGCGACTGAACAAGGCCCTGTCGTCACCTGCGCTGGGATGGAGGCAACCGCGGACGTGGCTTTGGCCGTTATCGGGCGTCACATCTCTGGACCGGCCAAGATGACGGTGGCCGACATCATGCTGCACGAGAACATCCGCGACTTTTCTTCACTTCAACCGTTTTCCGGTTTCAAGAACACGGCGACGGGGGATGCCAAGCTGGATCAGTGCATCAAACTGATGCAGGCCAACATCGAAGACCCACTGCCCATCAATGAAATCGTGGGCATGCTGGGACTTTCAAACCGCTCGCTGGAGCGCAAGTTCAAGTCCTTCTTTGGCACCACTCCCAACGGGTTCTACAGAGAAATGCGATTGGCCAAGGCGAACAATCTGCTTCTCAACACCACCATGAGTGTCCGCGAGATCGGCATGGCCTGTGGTTTCCCAAACGGGTTTTCCTCGGTTTACAAAAGTTTCTTTGGCATCACGCCATTTGCCCAGCGGCGGGCAAAGCGACAATCCGTACAAAGTTGATTTTAGCGCGGCAATTGACGTTTTTTGCACACTTCCCGTCGCCTATCCATGCCATTCAGGGCAAAACCTCAAATTCGGAGTCATCAGAATGGCTGATCTTCCCAACAAAGCACGGGTCGTGATCATCGGCGGCGGCGTGATCGGATGCTCGGTTGCCTATCACCTGACCAAGAAGGGCTGGAACGATGTGGTCCTGCTGGAACGCAAGCAGTTGACCAGCGGCACGACGTGGCACGCGGCGGGATTGATCGCGCAGCTGCGCGCGACCGCCAACATGACCAAACTGGCTAAGTACAGTCAGGAACTCTACGGCTCGCTCGAAGAGGAAACGGGCGTGGCCACCGGGTTCAAGCGCTGTGGATCGATCACCGTTGCCCTGACCGAAGAACGCAAGGAAGAAATCTATAGGCAGGCTGCGATGGCGCGTGCCTTTGGGGTTGAGGTCGAAGAAATCTCGAACGATCGCGTGGCAGAGCTCTATCCGCATCTGAATGTCGAGGACGTGAAGGGCGCCGTCTACCTGCCGTTGGATGGCCAGGGTGATCCGGCAAATATCGCGCTGGCGCTGGCCAAGGGTGCGCGTCAGCGCGGCGGTGTCGTTAAGGAACGCGTGAAAGTCACCGAAATCGTCAAGAAAGGCCGCAAGGTCACAGGCGTGGACTGGGTTGCCGACGACGGCAGTGCGTCGGGCCATATCGAATGCGGCATGGTGGTGAATTGCGCGGGCATGTGGGGGCACGAGGTGGGCCGCATGGCGGGCGTCAATGTGCCGCTTCACGCCTGCGAACACTTCTATATCGTGACCGAAGGCATCGACGGAATGACACAGCTGCCGGTTCTTCGTGTCCCGGACGAATATGCCTATTACAAGGAAGACGCAGGTAAAATTCTGCTGGGTGCGTTTGAACCGGAGTCAAAACCGTGGGCGATGGATGGTATCCCCGACTCGTTCGAATTTGACCAACTACAAGAGGATTTCGACCACTTCGAGCCGATCCTCGAAAAGGCGGTGGAACGCGTACCTTTGCTGGCCGAAGCAGGCATCCACACCTTCTTCAATGGTCCGGAGTCGTTCACGCCAGATGATGCCTATCATCTTGGCCTGGCACCCGAGATGGACAACGTCTGGGTTGCCGCCGGTTTCAACTCGATCGGCATCCAGTCCGCCGGTGGCGCGGGCATGGCGCTGGCCGAGTGGATGGACACGGGCGAGAAACCCTTTGATCTGGGCGACGTGGACATCAGCCGGATGCAACCGTTTCAGGGCAACAAGAAATACCTGTTTGAACGGTCGAAGGAAACGTTGGGCCTGCTGTATGACGATCATTTCCCCTATCGGCAGAAGGCGACGGCCCGGGGCGTGCGCAGAACGCCGTTCCACCATCATCTGTTGGAACAAGGTGCCGTCATGGGCGAACTGGCAGGGTGGGAACGCGCCAACTGGTTTGCCGATGAGGGACAGGAACGAGAATACAAATACAGCTGGAAGCGCCAGAACTGGTTTGAGAACTCGGCGACCGAGCATCGCGCGGTCCGCGAAAACGTGGGCATGTACGATATGTCCTCGTTCGGGAAGATCCGGGTCGAAGGACCCGATGCAGAAAAGTTCATGAACTACATCGGCGGTGGCGACTATTCGGTGTCGAACGGTAAGATCGTCTATACCCAGTTCCTGAACCGAAGTGGAGGGATCGAGGCGGATGTGACCGTGACACGCCTGACCGAAACTTCTTTCCTGGTGGTAACACCTGCTGCGACCCGTCTGGCGGATCAGACATGGATGATGCGCAACGCGGGCGGCTTCAACGTGGTCATCACGGATGTGACTTCGGGCGAAGGCGTTCTGGCTGTCATGGGCCCGAACACGCGCGCGCTTCTCGAAAGAGTCTCTCCCAACGACTTTTCGAATGCAACCAACCCGTTCGGAACCGCGCAGGAAATCGAAATCGGTATGGGTTTGGCCCGTGCACATCGTGTAACTTACGTCGGTGAGCTTGGATGGGAAATCTATGTCTCGTCCGACATGGCCGGGCACGTGTTTGAAACATTGCATGAGGCCGGGCAGGACTTGGGTCTGAAACTGTGCGGCATGCACATGATGGACAGCTGCCGGATCGAAAAAGGCTTCCGACATTTCGGTCACGATATCACCTGCGAAGACCATGTTGTGGATGCAGGTCTGGGTTTTGCGGTCAAAGTGGACAAAGGCAGCGACTTCATCGGGCGCGAAGCGGTCATCAAGCGCAAGGAAAGCGGGCCGAAAAACCGCCTTGTGCAGTTCAAGTTGACCGACGCAGAACCCCTGCTGTTCCACAATGAACCGATCGTGCGCGACGGGGAATACGTGGGGTATCTGAGCTCGGGCAATTACGGCCACACGCTGGGCGGCGCCATTGGTCTGGGGTACGTGCCTTGCGAGGGCGAAAAGGCGGCGGACGTTCTGGCCTCGACCTACGAGATCGATGTGTGTGGCGTCAAAGTCAAAGCCGAGGCCTCGTTGAAGCCGATGTATGATCCGAAGTCCGAGCGCGTGAAAGTCTGAACCCTTGGTTCGGTGGGGGCTTTGCCCCCATCGTTCGAGCAATCACACTGTCCGCGTCAGAGGCGTCCAGAACATTAGGCGTGCACGCGCTTGACCTATCAAAATCCCTTATGGGGCGCTTCACAGTTTCCGCGGTTCCCAACCGGGCCTGATTTGCCGTAGAGAAGCACGATGTCAGTCGGAGACCTGTGATGGCCGCACCTCTCACACCGCCGCAGAATGTGGATACGCCAAAAGGGCTGGCCCTGGCGGTGACGGCTTATGTTCTTTGGGGCTTTCTGCCGCTTTACATGAAGGCAATGGCGCATATCGGTCCGGTTGAGATCGTGGCGCACCGCATCATTTGGTCGGTCCCTATTGCCGGGCTGTTGCTGGTGGCCCTTGGGCGCACTAAGGACCTGAAGGCCGCATTGCGAAACCCTCAGATGCTTGGGATGGCGTGCCTGACTGCGGCCCTGATATCGGTGAATTGGGCAATCTACGTCTGGGCCATTGCCAGCGGTAATGCGCTGGATGCGGCGTTAGGCTACTATATAAATCCGCTGTTCAGTATCGCGCTGGGCGCGGTGCTGCTGCGTGAACCACTGAACCGAACTCAGTTGTTGGCGGTTGGTCTGGCGGCCCTTGGTGTTCTGGTTTTGGTGCTTGAGGCCGGAAGGCTGCCGTGGGCGGCGCTGGGCCTGATGGTCAGCTGGGGGTTTTATGCCTTTTTCAAACGCTCGCTTCCTATTGGCCCGAACCAGGGGTTCCTGCTGGAGGTTTTGATCCTGCTGATCCCCGCGCTGGCCTATGTCACCTGGCTGGGTGCGAGCGGCGCAGGGCATTTCGGAGCACTTGCTGCCGATTCCATGCTGTTGGCCGGTGCAGGCGTGGTGACGGCTGTACCTTTGCTCGTTTACGCGAACGGAGCAAAACTGGTGCGGCTGTCTACAATGGGTATTCTGCAATACATCGCGCCCACAATGATCTTCATCACTGCGGTTGCGGTGTTTGGCGAACATATCGATCGGGGTCGGATGATTGCGTTTCCGCTGATCTGGGCTGCTTTGGTTGTCTACAGCATCCCGATGATCCGGCAAATTCGGGCTCAGGCCTGACGCAGCAGATCGGCTGCGGCTGCGGCCCATAACTGATATGCTTTTGGGCTGGGGTGATACCCATCCGCTGCGGCCAGCGCTGGATCGTCGGGAAAGTCCAGGGCGAGATGACGCACGGCGGGAAACGCATCTGCGGCCTGGCGCAGGCCACGATCCAGTCGAGCCGCCTGTTGCCCCAAGACCCAAGCAAGAGGGTGCGGAAGCGCCGGGAAACGATCCATCTGCGGCACGCCGGTGGCCACGATGCAACGCACGCCCAGTTTGTTTGACAGAAGGTCAAAAAGCCGGGATTGCCTGCTCTGGAATTGCCGTTGAGTGACGCCCCGCGTTACATCGTTTACCCCCAAAGCCGTCACGGCTGCATCATAGGGACCATCCAGATCCGCTAACCGATCCAGAGTATCTCTGGTCGTGTGACCTGTCGTCGCTTCAAGCCGCCATTCGACAGTAAAGTGACGTGCCAGGCAGGCTACCAGTTGGCCGCTCAATGCCTGTTCCTGCGTGCTTGCGCCAACGCCGGCGGCAGAACTGTCGCCCGCAATCAACAGCCGCACCCGAGGGCCGCGCCCTACGCATCCCGTGCGTGGCCCGTCGGGTTCGGGCAGCAGCGTTGCCTTGCGGCGCACGGCAACGGCTTGGGCAGCCAAAACGGGCAGCAATGGAATGCGCAGAACCTGATCGACGGAGACAGGGGATCGCATACTCAGCCAAGCGCGTCCTTGAAGGCCAGAAACCTCGGGTCCTGTGTCACGCGCGCCATCATTTCGTCGCGCAGAGCCCCGATCGTTTTGTACGGGCGCATGACGACTTCGAACTCCTGTATCAGCCCATCCGCGTTCAGAGTGATCAGGTCGACACCTATTGCGTCCAGATCACCTACCTTGCACTGAAACTCCAGCGCCCAATCCCGATCCAGACCCATGATCCGGCGATAGCGAAAGCCGGAAAATACCTGGCCGACATGCCCCAAAACCGCCGTGACTGGCGCGCGCCCCGTCCAGGTGCTGAAGTAGGTGGGCGGCGAAAATCGCACGTCTTCGGCCAGCAATTCCTGGATCAGGCTTTCATCGCCTTTGGCGACCACCTCCTGCATACGCGCGATTGTGGGGTGCATGACAACTCCTGTTTTGTGCAGAAAGAGTTGACCAACAGAGTGCAGAGGGCAAGGACGACGTTGCGGGAGGTCGGAGGCTGCGTTAGGCAGGCCCGCATGAGCGAAGCATACGACCCCCCCATGACGCCGTTGGATGTGTTGCATGAAGATGCGCAGTTGATCGTGGTGAACAAACCCGCAGGGCTTTTGTCGGTGCCGGGGCGTGGCGAACATCTTGCCGATTGTCTGCTTGCACGTGTGCAGGCGTCGTTTCCGCAGGCTCTGCTGGTTCACCGGCTGGATCGCGACACTTCGGGTGTCATGGTATTTGGGCAAACTGCGCATGCGCAACGCCACCTAGGTCTGCAGTTCGAAAACCGTCAGACCCGCAAAACCTATGTGGCGCGGGTTTGGGGGCGAGTGGCCCAGAAGACAGGGACGGTGGACTTGCCCTTGATCGTGGACTGGCCCAATCGTCCGCGCCAGATGGTGTGTCATGACACCGGCAAACCGGCGGTCACCGACTGGCGCGTGGTTCGATATGATGCCGGCACAACGCGCATTCGCCTGTTTCCCAAAACCGGTCGCTCACATCAGCTACGGGTTCACATGAAAGCGCTGGGACACCCGATTTTGGGTGACCCGTTTTATGCGGAAGGGGACGCGCGTGACTTCCCCCGCTTGATGCTGCACTCGGAAGAATTGCGGCTGAAACACCCCGAAGGTGGTATCGCGATGAAGTTTCGCGCGGCCCCTGATTTCTGAACTCAGGCCCAGCTTGTCCAAAGCAATTTCAGGTTGCCGAGCGAAAACCGCCTTGCGCGCTTTCGGGTTTGCGATCTGGGCTGAGTGCGGGCGGCGGCCAGTTCGCGTTCGATCTCGAACCCTCGCAGAGTGTGATCTTGCGCCCAACGGTCCAGTTTCAGGGTCATCATCACGTGGTTGTCGCGGCTTGGCATGGCAATCTCCTTTCCTTGAAGTTGCGACCAGTGTGGCGCAATGCTCCTGACACCACGTTGTCAGTGGGATGTGCTAAACTGTCAGGAGACGTTAAGGAGGCTGACATGCGCAGATCGGCGCGGCTGTTTGAAATCATTCAAATACTTCGGGCATCGGGTGATCCGGTCACGGCGGAAGAGTTGGCTGCCAAACTCGAAGTGTCGGTGCGCACGGTCTATCGCGATATCGCTGCCCTTCAGGCGCAGCGGACTCCAATCGAGGGCGAGGCCGGTGTTGGTTATCTAATGCGGCGCGGTTACGATCTGCCGCCATTGAATTTTGATGCTGAAGAGGTCGAAGCGCTCTGGGTAGGGCTGTCGATGTTGGCTCGTACTGGCGACAGTACCTTGCAACAGGCCGCAGATCGGGTGTGTCGCAAGATCGAAGCCCTGCGCGCACCCGCGGATTGGCTGCAGGTTGCGCCGTGGGGCGCACCGCCGGACGATCCGGCCAAAGGGTGCGTCACCATCGCAACCTATCGCGAGGCGATCCGGGCCGAACAAAAGATTCGGATTACCTACGAATCTTCGGACCATAGCCGCACCGAGCGCATCGTCCGGCCAGTTGCCCTGATCTATCATATAGAATGCACCATGCTGGCCGGGTGGTGCGAATTGCGGAATGGGTTTCGGCATTTCAGGACCGACCGGATTTGGGCCTGCGACCTGGTCGAAGATCATTTTTGCGGACAGGGAGAGCCACTGCGCGCGCTTTGGCAGGAACAGAACCGCTGGGCTGAAACTTACGGAGCGGCCTGAAACGGCGGGTATTTGCTCATTTCACCGATTTGTTGCTTGAGGCCACCTGCGGACCGGGTGCTATACTGTGCCAAACGAAGCAAACCCGGCAAACGGGTATCGGAGCAGAAGGTGATTTTATGACCATTTCCAAGTTTGCGCTGCCATTGGGGCTGTGTTCTGTTTTGGCACTTGCGGCCTGTACGGACCCCGGAACTCTGAACCTGCCCAGCGATCCCAACCAAAACGCCAAGCAGGGGGCCATTTTGGGCGGCCTGGTCGGCGCGGGTGTTGGTGCAATTGCCAACGACTCGGATCCATTGTTGGGGGCGCTGGCTGGTGGCGCGATTGGTGCGGCTGGCGGCGGGCTGATCGGCAACCAGTTGGACAAACAGGCGGCGGAACTGCGTCAGCAGCTTGCCAACGACGGAATCACCATCGTCAATGCGGGTGATCGCCTAATTGTCACGGTTCCCAACGACATCACCTTTGACATCGACAGCGCGACGGTGCGCCCGGCGTTGCGTGCCGATCTGGTTCGCGTCGGTCAGAACCTTGTCGACTACCCCAATTCGAATGTGCAGATCATCGGGCATACCGACAGCGATGGGGATGCCGCTTACAACCAGGGCCTCTCGGTCCGTCGAGCCGACGCTGTTGCGGATATTCTTCAGGCCAACGGAGTGAGCTTTGGCCGGATCACAACAATCGGTCAGGGCGAAAGCAACCCGATTGCGTCGAATCTGACGCCGGAAGGCAAGGCACAAAACCGGCGGGTCGAGATTGTCATCGTGCCCAGCGGCAACGCCTGATCGGACAAAACAGCGGACCAAGGCATCAAAACCCGGAACGTTGTCCGATGCGCATCGGTTGTGCGGCCACTGGTATTTGGCAGGCAGGCATCTAGGTGTACACAGGAGAAAACAATCTACCGGAGTTTCCCCTGATGTCCGAACCGAACCTGCTTGGCCTGTCCGGGTCGCTGCGCCAGAATGCCACCAACCGCAAGCTGCTGCGCGAAGCGGCCCGGTTGTTTGATCCTGAACGCTTTGTCGAAGCTGACCTGAACCTGCCCCTGTATGATGGTGATCTGGAGGAAGGCGAAGGCATTCCCGAAGCGGTTCGGACACTAGCTGACCAAATCGCCCAAGCCGATGCGGTGATCATTTCCACACCCGAATACAACAAAGGTCCTTCCGGCGTTCTGAAAAACGCACTGGACTGGGTCAGCCGGACCGAAGGCAACCCGTGGGCCAACAAGCCTGTTGCCGTGATGTCGGCCGCAGCGGGGCGCGCTGGTGGTGAGCGCGCACAGATGATCCTGCGGGCCTACATGGTCCCGTTTCAGCCCTGTATCCTTCAGGGCCCGGAAATTCATCTGGCAAACAGCTCGAACGAGTTCGATGACGACGGCAAGTTGAGCAGTGAACGCTATGAAAAAAGCCTGCATAAACTGATGCAAAAACTGCGATCCACTGCCGGGTTTTGAACGTGCGGGTTGTTCCGTCAGAGCAGGCTGCCTAGAGTCAAAGCATGACGACAAACGCAGCAACCGAGACATGCCGCGACGTGATGGACCCGGCCCGCGGCGCGGCCTTGCAAACTGCGCTGTCGCAGGCCGTCACGATCTCGGACGGCGCAGTTTTGCCGCCGTTTTTCCACCAACTTTACTTTTGGTCCCCTCTGCCGCCGAGCGCTCTGGGGCGCGATGGGCATCCAAGTGTCGGACAGGGGCTGATACCCGATATGGGTCTGCCTCGGCGTATGTGGGCGGGGGGTCGGCTTCGGTTTGACGCACCGTTGATTGCCGGGAAACCGGCGCTTCGCAAGTCGGTTCTGGAGACGTCGCAACAAAAAACGGGCCGCACCGGGCCGCTGGGGTTTGTGACGCTGCGCCATGAAGTATGGCAGGACGAGGCGCTGTGTGTGACGGAATGGCAGGATCTGGTTTACCGGGAAGACCCGGCTGGGAACGCGGCAAAACCTCAGCCTCCGATGGCCCGAACGGATGAAACAGATCGCAGGTACCAGACGTTCGATTCAACGCTGTTGTTCCGCTACTCAGCGCTGACGTTCAACGGGCACCGAATTCACTATGACCTTGACTATGCCAGAGACGTGGAAGGCTATGCAGGATTGGTGGTTCATGGGCCGCTGCTGGCGCAGATGCTGATGCTTTATGCCTCGGAGCTGTTGGGTCCGTTGGCAACGTTTTCCTTCCGCGCGTCCTCGCCGCTTTTTGACTTTGAAACTGCAACTTTGTGCCGAAACGGCAGTTCTCTGTGGGTCCGGGGCCCGGACGGGCGGCAATGCATGCAGGCCGAGGCGGGCGCGGCTTCAGAATGAGGCCTCGGGGCGGAACTCCGGCGGGATCGTATCGCGGCCTTCGAGCATCAGATCGGCGATCACGTCGGCGATTTTGGGGGCCATGCCGAACCCGATCTTGAAACCGCCATTGGCGATGAATTGACCTGCGTGCAGCGGATGAGCGCCCAACATCGGGGCCCGGCTTTTGCTGCGCGGACGGACGCCGGCCCAACGTTCGATCACCTCGGCACCGTGCAACACCGGTACCGCGCGCATCGCACGCTCGATTACGTCATCCAATTGCGTGTCAGTCCGGTTTGCGTCGTCATAATCGCGTTCTGACGTCGATCCGATGGCCAGGGTCCCGTCTGCATGCGGCACGATATGGATCGCATCGGCAAATAGCTGGGGGGCATCACGAACATCAAAGCGCAACAGCGCCGCCTGACCTTTGACGCCATTGCCAATTGTCTTTCCAAAAGCCTCGTTGAGCTCCTTCAACCCCGCGACCCCGGTTGCGTGAACGACCCGCCCTGCGTCCGGTGCTTCGGAGTTAATTTCTACGCCCATCACGCCCAAAGCGGCCACCAATGCCGCGCAGGCACGGCGCGGGTGCATCCGTGCGCTAAGGGTGTCGTGTATGACAAATCCCGTCGGGCTGGGCGGGCACCAAGCACCCACGTCCTGTACTGCGCGAACGCGCCATTCGGCCCGACCCTGCCAGAGGATTTCGGCACTGTTTTCACGTTCGCGCGCAAGATCAAGGGTTCGCGCGTCGGCAATCGGTTGAATGCGCCCCAGCCGATCGAATCCCGACGATACACCGCCGGTGGCTTCGACCTCTCTCCAGAACGGCTCGGCCATGATCAGGCTTTCGAACTGAAACGCTTTTTTGACATTCCAGTTTTCCGGCACATGCGGGGCCAGCGCACCGACCAATCCACCGCTGGAGCCTGAACCCGCGCCAAATGCGTCGACAACCTGTACCCGTGCGCCGCGTCGGGCACACGTCCAGGCGATTGACAGGCCAAAAATACCCGCGCCGCGCACCGTCACATCGACCATTGCCAATCCCTTTATCCTTGTTCAGTGTCGCGCGGCCTAGCTACAGGAATACCTCATGGCAGACCAGCGCGCCAAACTGACGTGGACCAAGGATCAAATCCCCGTCTCGGACCGGTTCGATGATCCGTATTTCTCATTGCAAAACGGGTTGGAAGAAACGCGGCATGTTTTTCTTGCGGGCAATGATCTGCCAGCGCGGTTCGCGCCCGGTTTTCGCATCGCCGAGCTGGGATTTGGCACCGGTCTGAACATGCTGACCGCGTGGTCCGAATGGGAAAAGTCCGGCCAGACCACCCCCCTGACCTTCACCAGTTTCGAAGCCTTTCCGATGAACCTTGACGACATGTCCCGCGCCCTGGCCGCGTTCCCGGAACTCGGGCCTTGGAGCACCCGGTTTTTAGCTGAATGGCAGGGCGGGCATTGCGACTTCGGAACATTGCGGTTGCAGGTTGTCGAAGGTGATGCGCGCGATACGCTGCCCAGCTGGTCCGGTGCCGCCGATGCCTGGTTTCTGGATGGATTTTCTCCGGCAAAAAACCCCGAGCTTTGGGGCGCGGACCTGATGAAACAAGTCGCCGAGCATACAGCAGAAGGCGGAACCGCCGCCACATACACTGCCGCCGGTTTTGTCCGGCGCGGATTGCAGGAGGGTGGGTTCACCGTGACCCGAACGCCGGGCTATGGGCGCAAGCGGCATATGACGCGGGCCAGCCTGCCATGACGCAGCAGAACAACATCCGTGCCGGTATCGCATTGATGATCGCGGCAACGGTGGTTTTCGCCCTGCAGGATGGTATCTCGCGCCATCTGGCAGGGGCGTACAACACCTACATGGTGGTCATGATCCGCTATTGGTTCTTTGCGGCCTTTGTTGTGACGCTGGCCTTGCGCACGACCGGTGGGATCAGGGCAACAGCGCATACCAGTCAACTGGGTCTGCAAATCGCGCGCGGCGTTCTGTTGGCAACCGAGGTTTGCGTCGCCGTATATGCCTTTACCATCCTCGGCCTGATTGAAAGTCAGGCGGTGTTCATCTGCTATCCGCTTTTGATCGCGGCACTCAGTGGTCCGGTATTGGGTGAAAAAGTAGGCTGGCGCAGGTGGGCGGCCATCGGTGTTGGCTGTGTCGGCGTGCTGATCATCCTGCAACCCGGAGTCGGGGTCTTTAACCCGTGGGCGGTTATCCCGTTGATCTCGGCGCTGATGTTTGCCGTTTATGGCCTTCTCACCCGATATGCAGCACGGAGAGACAGCGCCGCGACCAGTTTCTTTTGGACCGGTGTTGCCGGTGCCGCCGCTATGACCGTGGTCGGGGTTTGGTTTTGGGAACCGATGCAAATCCATGACTGGGGTTGGATGGGTCTTTTGTGCGTAAGCGGTGTTCTGGGCCATTGGCTGCTGATCAAATGCTATGAAATGGCCGAAGCCAGCGCGGTCCAGCCCTTCGCATATTTTCATCTGATGTGGAGCGCGATCCTGGGCATAACGGTCTTTGGCGAGACGTTGCGCCCGGCGGTGATCGTCGGTGCCGGGCTGGTCATCGCGGCCGGGTTGTTCACCCTATGGCGCGAAAGACGACAGGGTTGAGCCCACCAGTTCCTGCGAAAACGGTACCGGCAAGGGCGGCTTGCCAAGACGCGCGCGATAAACCGGCAGGCTTTCCGCCACACGCATCACGTAGTTGCGGGTCTCGGTAAACGGGATCATTTCGATCCAATCGATCACATCGACTTCGCCCCTGCGCGGGTCACCGAACCGGTTCATCCATGAAATTGGCCGTCTGGGCCCTGCGTTGTACCCGGCGGACATCATGACGACATTGCCGTTGAAATCCGCCGCTAGCCCTGAAAGATAGTTCGCCCCGAGTTTGGCGTTGTATTGCCAATCCGAAGTCAGGCGACCGGTCTTGTGACCGCTGAGGATTCCCAGTTCTTTGGCCACCAGTTGTGCCGTCGCCGGCATCACCTGCATCAGGCCACGCGCACCTGCACCGCTGACCACCACCGGATCAAATTCGCTTTCCCTGCGGGCGATGGCCAAAGTCATCTCCTTGGCCATTGGAAGACCCATATCGGCGACCGGATGAACGGGGTAATACGCGGCAGGCAGCACGGTGCCGGTCGTCGCCGCACGTTTTGCAATCATGACCGCAAGATGCGGTTCCTTCAGCTCGATCACCAGATCGCCCAGCTGGTTGGCCTGAACAGGATCGAGGCTTTCGACCAGATGTGTCAGATACCGTTCCGCCAGATTGTCCTCGCCCGCCCGAAGCAGCAACAATCCGGCTTCAAGAACACTGGAATCGGCGAATTCGGCTTGTTTCCAATGCGCGGCCCGCCTGGGGTTGGCCAGCTCCGCGTCAAAGGGGCGACCGATCTGCTCGGCAGCCAGCAAGCCGTAAAACGACGTCTGATAGTCGGCACCGATCGCATAAGCCTCATAGGCTTTGTCCGAGTTGCCCTGTGCGGCGTACGCCCGGCCCAGCCAATAGCCGCCCCGTCCTTTCGAGATGGGGGATTGGACGGCCGAGGAAAAGTTCTGAAAATGCCGAACGGCAGTGTCGGGGTCATTCAGCATGCGCAGGGCCAGAAAACCGGACAACCACTCCAGATCGGCATAGCCGTAACCCATCTCGGGGGTCATGTGGTGATTTGCGGCGATGTCATAGGCGCGCGAAGCTTTGCCTTGCCGCATGACCAGCCGCGCCAGACGGCGGCGACCTTCGGCCCATTGATCCGGTTCCCCCAGCGCATCGGGTCCTGTCGAACGTTGCAGCATCAGGTCGATGGCACTGTCATCCAATTCCTTCTTGTCGCGCCACACAAACCGGTCAAAGGCCAGACCCGGAGAATTGGAGAGGGATTTGGGCACTGCGGAAACCTTGCCGTCCACTCCGGGCTGGCGTTTCTGCAACGCAATCCGCGCCTCGGCCAGTTTGCGTTCATCCGCGTTGACCAAAGGCAACATGTTTCCGGCACTGACAAGGTGACCGTCCCACAGCATGCGATCCAATCGCGCCGTATGGTGGGGCCTGAGCAATTTGCCAAAATTTTCGAGGTAGTCGGTTTGCAACCCAGAACCCATGGGCATTGTCCGCCACGCGGTGACGATGTCGGCCTGTGCTTCGCCCTGTTGACCCTTGGCCATCAGCGCAACAGCATAGTTCAGTGCCCCTTCGGCGGTTTGCGGCGGGGTCTCGGCATAGAACTTCAAAACGCGGTCTGGGTCCGCACCGGTAAATGCCGGTTCGCTTTTGCGCCGCAACCAGCTCAGGCCGGGCCAGTCCGGGCGACGGTCAAGAAAGACCAGCACATCCCCGGATGATCCGAACCCCTCGCGCAGCCAATGCCAAACGATGATGTCGCGCGACACCGATCCACGCGCGCCCGATACGCGAAGCGCCTCGTTCCAATCGCCCTTGCGCATCTCGTGCAACCCGGCGCGCAAATCTGCCGTCGCATCCGCACGGGCAATCTGCGGTTGCAGCGCCCAGACCATAATCACCGTCATCAAAAGCGCTAGAAAGCGTGTCATCCCTTGCAATTCCTGACCAACCAAGGATAGAGCCATTCAGGATAAGCCTTGCGCCGCCGGGATCAACTCACAAACCGTAATTCCTCAGACACCGAGGCGCAAAAACTGCAATTCGCACCTTGAAGGAGTGCACCCATGTTCAAAGGCTCTATGCCAGCCCTCGTCACCCCGTTCCACAACGGCGAGTTGGACCTGGATGCGCTCAAACAATTGGTGGAATGGCAGATTCAGGAAGGCTCGACCGGATTGGTTCCTGTTGGTACAACCGGCGAAAGCCCGACGCTGAGCCATGAGGAACATGAGATCGTCGTTGAAGAGGTTGTCAGAACCGCGGCGGGCCGTGTTCCGGTCATCGCCGGTGCGGGGTCGAACAACACGGTCGAAGCGATCCGTTTCGTGCGCTTCGCCCAGAAGGTTGGTGCGGACGCGGCGCTCGTCGTGACGCCCTACTACAACAAGCCGACCCAGAAAGGTCTGTTCACGCATTTCCGTGCACTGCATGATTGCGCCGATATCCCGATCATCATCTATAATATCCCGGGCCGTTCCGTGGTCGATATGACCCCGGACACGATGGGTGAACTGGCCAAGCTGCCACGCATCATCGGGGTCAAGGATGCCACCGGCGATCTGGCGCGCGTCAGCCAACAACGGGCAACCTGCGGTGCAGATTTCTGCCAGTTATCTGGCGAAGATGGCACTGCGCTTGGCTTCAACGCCCATGGCGGTGTGGGCTGCATCTCGGTGACGGCCAACGTCGCTCCGAAACTCTGTGCCGAATTTCAGAAGGCAACGCTGGACGGAGACTACGTCAAAGCGCTGGCCTATCAGGACCGGTTGATGCCATTGCACGAGGCGATCTTTATCGAGCCCGGCCTGGTTGGCGCCAAATATGCGCTCAGCAAACTGGGACGGTGTACGGATGAAGTTCGCTCTCCGCTGACGACATTGGAAGACAGCACCAAATCCGCGATTGACGCGGCGATGGCACACGCGGGCCTGATCTAGTTCCCGTCAAACCAACGAATGAGCGGCCGTGATCCTTGCGCGCCGCCCATTCTCTGCGGATCCAACCTTCATCTGGCCAGAAATATCCCGGGGGAGGCGCGGCTTGCCGCGACGGGGGCAGAGCCCCCTTCACCGTTTTCCGTAGTATAGCCCCACCACATGTTCTGCCTGCGCGAAGAACAACCAGCGAGAGACCAAAATCCCCGCCAAATGCGACAGCACCGCAAACAGCGCAAAGATATGCTTTACGACAACGCCGGTGACAGGGATCAAAATAAGCAGCAGCGGTAGTGCAAAAGCCAGCCCGAAGGAAATCACGCGCAATCTCTGCGCATGTTTACGGCCAACCACGTGGACGAACTCGCGAAGCAGATAGTTTGTCCCGGTATGCGGTGGTTCGAAAGCGCGCACGGTTCCACGACTGCCCAATCCTGTGGCCGTAGCCAGGTTTGTACCGGATCCGTCCAGCGCTGCATCGCCCCTGGTCCAATAGGCAAGCTGAACAGCGCCGGCAACGATCAGCAGCCATGGGGCCAGTGCCTCCGCTCCGGACAACAATGCGCCGCCCGCAAGGCTGAAGGACAGAAACATCGCGGGCGTCAGGTTCATATTCCAGCGCGGGATCGTCTTCAGCTGGGTGTAAATCATCGATGTGGTGAACACTGTTGCAAGACTGAGCAGCGCACCGATCCATCCCAGCAGTGTCCAATGGCTGTGCAGGAAAACGGCGCCAAAGGCAAAGAGTCCCATAGCGACCAGAGCCGCAACGGCGCAAACGCCTTCGCGGCTGAGCCAGCTGGATCTCCACTGGCTGAACGCCTTCCATGCACGTTCCGGATGTCCCAGATGGAAGGTCGAAGCAAGCAGCCCCCCGACCGCCAAACCAAAGGCGATCGCATAGAACACGAACGCAACGAGGCCCGTTACCGCCGGTTGGCCGAGGCCCAGGAAGAACAGCAATCCAAAGCCCAGACCCGAAAAGGTGGTGAAAATGATGACAGAAGGGGCCGGATGCATCAGAGCTTCTCCAAGGTCTTATCGAGCCAGCCGAGAAACCCTTTGGGCTCGTCTGCGACAGGGGCAAGCAAAGGCGCCAGAATGTCGATCTGGTCCTCGACCTGATCTTTGGGACGCGGCGGCAGGTATTTGTTGACCGGCTTAGTGCCCATCTCGGGCATCAGGTCCATGCCGCCGCGCTCGGCAACCAGTTTGCTGACGTCGCTATCAGGATCGCCCAGATCACCAAAGTGGCGTGCGCCTGCGGGACAGGTGCGTACGCAGGACGGGACGCGATCCACCTCGGGCAGGTTTTCATTGTAGATGCGATCCACGCAAAGCGTGCATTTCTTCATCACGCCCTCGGCCATATCCATCTCGCGCGCGCCGTAGGGGCAGGACCACGCGCAGAGACCGCAACCGATGCAGTCGCTTTCGTTGACCAACACAATACCGTCCTCGACCCGTTTATAGCTGGCCCCGGTGGGGCAAACGGTCACGCAGGGCGCGTCTTCGCAATGCAGGCAGGATTTGGGAAAGTGGATCAATTGGGCCGGACCGTCGTCTGGCTGAACTTCGTACGAGTGCACGCGGTTCAGGAATGTGCCTGACGGGTTCGCGCCATAGGCGTCCTGATCCGACAACGGCGCGCCGTAGTTTTCGGTATTCCAGCCTTTGCAGGAAATCACACAGGCGTGACAGCCCACGCACGTGTCCAGGTCGATCACCAGACCCATCTTGCGTTCGGTGGATTGGGGGAGTTGGGTCATTTGCCTACCTTCCACGCCAGGTCTTTGGGGCCGGTCCCGACCGGGGATTTGATCGGCTCAAACTCGGGCTGGCTTTCTGCATCTGATGGGGCCGCGGCCTTTTCAATTTTGACTTTGAGGTCGAACCAGGCGGCCTGGCCGGTAATCGGGTCCGAATTTGCCCAGCGCATTCCATCGCCCTTCGAGGGCAGCAATTCGTGAATCAGATGGTTCAGCAAAAAGCCTTTGGTCGCTTCCGGTGCGTCCTCTTGCAACGCCCAGGCGCCTTTGCGTTTGCCGATTGCGTTCCATGTCCAGACGGTGTTTTCGTTCAGCGCTGCCATCTCCATGACGGGCACGGTGATCTCGCCATGTGGCGAGGTGACCTTGGCCCAGTCGCCGTCCTGCAATCCGTGCTCGCGCATTAGCTTTGTGGGCACGTAAAGCGGATTGCGCCCGTGCAACTGGCGCAGCCAAGCGTTCTGGGTGCCCCAACTGTGGTACATTGCCATCGGGCGTTGCGTCAGGGCGTTAACGGTGAAGCCTTCGTTGCCTTGTTGGTCGGTTTCATACCAGATTGGCAGGGGGTCCATCGTTTCCTTGAGGCGCTGTCTCAGGTGATCGGGCGGTTGGCGGTCGCCATGGCCCTCGGCAGCCAACTGGAACCGGCGCATCGGTTCGGAATAGAGCTGGAACAGGTACGGCTGTGGTGAGTCGTAAAGACCCATGCCAACGGCCCAGTCCTGATAGGCGGTATTCCAAGGTTTGTAGTAGTCCGCGCCTTCCGGAATATGCGCAACAAAGAACCCGCCGTTTTCGATGTATTGATCCAATTGGTTCGGATTGACCTCGCCACGCCCGACTTTTTCCCCGTTGCCCCGAAATCCGGCAAGGGGGCCGATGCCCGGCTTGCGCTCGTGATTGACAATGTAGTCTGCGTAATCCTTCCACTTGGGGTTGCCGTCTTCGTTGGTGAAACCGGGAAGGTTCATGCGGTTGGCGAGTTCAATGAGAACCGACTGAAATCCGCGGACATCCCGGTCAGGCTCCACCACCGGCCAGCGGATCGCATCTGCGGCGGCGTCGGCCTCGCAGATCGGGCGGTCGAGTAACGAGATACAGTCGTGACGTTCCAGATAGGTGGTATCGGGCAGGATCAGATCGGCATAGGCGACCATTTCCGACGAATAGGCATCCGAGTAGATGATCCTTGGGATGACGTATTTTCCGTCCTCGGTCTTAGCGGACAGCATCTCCATCACACCCTTGGTGTTCATGGATGAATTCCACGACATGTTCGCCATATACATGAACAGCGTGTCGATCTTGTAGGGATCGCCAGCGACTGCGTTCGAGATCACCATATGCATCAGCCCATGGGCAGACATCGGGTTTTCCCATGTAAACGCTTTGTCGATGCGCTGCGGTGTGCCGCAATCGTCCAGCAACAAGTCATCCGGTCCACGCGGGAAGCCCAGATGCGGCCCGTTCAGCGACCGCCCGGGCCGGCGATCGCCGTGCGGTGTCGGGTGCGCCTCGACCGGCTTGGGGTAGGGGGGCTTGAAGCGAAAGCCGCCCGGAACCTCGACCGTACCCAGAAGTATCTGCAGCACGTGCAAGGACCGACATGTCTGGAATCCGTTCGCGTGCGCGGAAATCCCGCGCATGGCGTGGAAGCTGACAGGGCGGCCAGTCATTTTGGCGTGTGTCTCACCCCGGAAATCGGTCCATTCGTGATCCAGCTCGATGGCTTCTTCGAAGGCGACGCGGGCAATTTCCGCTGCGATGGCGCGGATGCGTTTTGCGGATATGCCACAGCGGTCGGCTACGGCTTCGGGCGCATGATCGTCCGAGAGGTACTTCTCGGCCATCAGGTGAAAGACGGGGCGATGCGTAACGCCGTCTTTTTCATAGGTGGCCGAAAGATCCGGGCGCACGCCGGGTTTGTCAAAGGCAGTGGGCGCGCCCGTCACCCGGTCGATGACCAGCGGCTTGCCGTCCGTATCACGCAGGAACAGACCCTTTTCCGGTCCTTCAGCGGCGTTTACCAGAACGGGTGCGTTGGTGTAGCGGCTGAGATAGTCGAGGTCGATCTTCCCCGCCTTCATCAGAACATGGATTAGCGACAGGATGAACAGGCCATCGGTGCCGGGTGTGATGCCGACCCAATCATCTGCGACAGCGTTGTATCCCGAGCGGATCGGGTTCACGCCGATCACCCGTGCGCCGCGTGCCTTGATCTTGCCGATACCCATTTTGATTGGGTTGCTGTCGTGATCCTCGGCTACGCCAAACAGCATGAACAACTTGGTGTGTTCCCAGTCCGGTTGGCCGAACTCCCAAAATGCGCCACCCATCGTGTAGATGCCACCCGCTGCCATGTTGACGGAGCAGAATCCGCCATGGGCTGCGTAATTCGGAGTGCCGAAATTCTGGGCCCAGAAGCTGGTGAAGCTCTGGCTTTGATCGCGACCGGTAAAGAATGCCAGTTTTTGCGGCGCTGTCTCGTGCAATTCGTTCAACCAGCCGACGGCGGTGCTGATCGCCTCGTCCCATTCGATCTCGCGGAACTCGCCCGAGCCGCGCGGGCCAACACGACGCAACGGTTTGCGCAAGCGCGACGGCGCGTTGACCTGCATTATTCCTGCGGACCCCTTGGCGCAAAGAACACCTTTGTTGACAGGATGATCCCGGTTTCCTTCGATGTAAGCGACCTTGCCGTCTTTCATATGCACGTTGATGCCGCACCGGCAGGCGCACATGTAGCAGGTCGTCTTGCGGACCTCGTCCGAGACCTTCGGCGAGGTCTCGATCTGGGGTTGCTGGAATGTCATCTGGCCTCCCTAATTGATGTTGCTTCAGGTCAAGATATGTATTCCCGCGAGGATCAGACCTGCGATAAACAGCGTTTCAACGACGATCAGGGCAATCGCGGCCCCGCCGACAGACAGCACCTGTTTCAGGTTCGTCTTCATTCCCACCGCGGCGATGGCCGTCAGCAAAAGCCAGCGCGATACCTGTCCAAGAAATTCACTAATCTCCAGCGGAATCAAGCCCGCAGAATTCAAGCCGGCCAGAATGATGAACGCGATCACAAAACCCGGAAGGATCGGTGGGCGTTTCCCGTCTGCGGGCAATTCGGCGTAGGTCCGGATCACGATCGATGCAATCAGAACAATCGGGGCCAGCATCGCCACGCGCATCAGCTTGACCAAAGTGGCCGTTTCGCCAGCAGCGTCCGAGATCGAAAAACCGGCACCGACGACCTGTGCAACATCGTGAATTGTTCCGCCAAGGAAGACCCCGGCCTCAAGCGGCGATAACCCAAGCCTGTTGACGATGATCGGATAGAGGATCATCGCGATTGTGGACAGTACAGTGACGCCCAAAACAGTGAAAATCAGCCGCTCTTCCGAGCGTTCGTCGCGCGGAAGAATGGCGCTGATCGCCATAGCCGCCGACGCCCCGCAAATGGCAACCGAACCAGAAGTGAGCAAGGCAAAGCGCCACTTGTGGCCAAACAAGGGTGCAACCAGAAACCCGAACAGGATTGTGGCGATAAGGCCGCCGATCACCAGTGCGATCAATTGCGGGCCAAGTCCGATCATCAGAACCATCGAAACGCGAACGCCCAGCAGGGCGACGCCCACCCTTAGCAATGTGCGGGATGTAAAGGCGATGCCCGCGACGGCCTTGCCTTCTTCGCTGAGAAATCCAAGCGCGATACCCAGCAACAAGGCCAACAGCATCGCGGGGGTGGCGTAGTGGTCCGCCAGGAACTGCGCGGTCACTGCGACGATGGCGGAAACCGCGATGCCGGGAAACAGCGTTCGGGCGGTTCGAGCGGCTTCCAAGCCCATTGGATTTCGCGATTTCGGTGTTGCCAGCATTTGCTTGACGCTCTTTCTATCGTGTTGGCCGAACCTGTCCGGCATATGCGGTTCGGGCCCAAGAACAACGCCTCGCCCGGGTGGGTGCGGTTGCCAGATTATGACTGGCTGTGTTGCGCCTGCACCGCCGTGACTGCGATCATGTGCAAGACGTCCTCGGCCGAGCAGCCGCGGGATAAATCATTGGCCGGTTTCGCCAGGCCCTGCAGGATCGGACCGATTGCCTCTGCTCCGCCAATGCGTTGGGCGATCTTGTAGCCAAGGTTGCCCGCATCGAGATTTGGAAACACAAACACATTTGCTTCTCCCCGCAGAGGAGAGTTCTTGGCTTTCTTGTCGGCAACCTCGGGGACGAATGCGGCGTCGAACTGAAGTTCTCCGTCGATCAGCAAATCCGGCTCGGCTGACTTGGCGATCTGCGTGGCCCGGCTGACCTTTGTGACCTTCGGATGGCTGGCGCTGCCACTGGTCGAAAAAGACAGCATCGCAACCCGAGGTGTCTGGGACGTCAGCGTCTTGAACGATGCGGCAGATGCACGGGCGATTTCCGCCAGTTCCTGCTCGTCCGGATCGACGACCAGACCGCAATCGGCAAAGATATGCGCGCCTTTCACCGTATGGTGATCGCGGAAATAGAACATCAGGAAAAAGCTGGAAACCATCGCCGCATCGGGTGCCTTACCGATGATCTGCAGCGCAGCCCGAACGGTGTCCGAGGTTGTTTCGACCGCGCCGCCTACGGTGCCATCTGCCAGGCCTGTATGTACCAGCATGGCGGCATAGGTCAGGCGATTCCGGATTTGCTGCGCGGCCTGATCACCGGTCATGCCCTTGTGCTTGCGCAACTCGTAAAGCTCGGTTGCAAACCTTTCGGCGTGTGGCGAGTCATTTGGGTCGTGGATTTCGATGCCATCAACGGTTTCAGCATCATGTTCTGCCAAAAGTGACCGAACCTTTGCTGCATCGCCTACAAGAATGACGCGCGCAACACCTTCCTTACGCGCCTTCAGCGCACCTTCGACAATCCTTGGGTCATCGCCCTCGGCAAGGGCGATGATCTTGTCGGGGCTGCTGGCAGCCCCGAGAATTGTGCGCAATGGCGTCACGCGTTTACGTCCCGGCCTGCGCTGTCATGTCGTCCGACGAAATCCCGGCTACAGCAACGGGCTTCTTCATTGCGTCGCGGCGGAAGGGTTCCCCGAGCTCCTGATTGATCATTGCCTCGATCAGGGTGGTTATACCGTTTTTCTGATCTTCAATGGCCTGGTTCAGGGCGGCGGTCAGTTCGTCTTGCGTGCGTGCAACGACACCTTTCAATCCGCAGGCTTGCGCGATACCGGCATAAGACACTTGCGTGTCCAACTCGGTGCCGACGAAGTTGTCATCGAACCAAAGGGTCGAATTGCGCTTTTCCGCGCCCCATTGATAATTCCGGAAAACGATCTGGGTCACGGCGGGCCATTCCGAGCGACCGATTGCAGTCAATTCGTTCACCGCGATGCCGAATGCGCCGTCACCGGCGAAACCGACAACCGGCACGTCGGGTTGCCCGATTTTCGCGCCAACAATTGCCGGCAGGCCGTAACCGCACGGACCAAAAAGGCCGGGGGCCAGGTATTTGCGGCCTTCGTCGAAATCAGGATAGGCGTTGCCGATGGCACAGTTGTTGCCGATGTCGGACGAGATGATCGCCTCGCGTGGGAGAGCCTGCTGAATTGCACGCCACGCCATGCGCGGGCTCATCCAGTCAGGTTTGGCCGCGCGGGCACGTTCGTTCCAAGTCGTGCCCGGATCGTCCTGTTCGTGGGTGAGCGAGGTCAGTTCCTGAGCCCAAGCCGATTTCTTCTGCGCGATATTGGCTTTGCGTTCGGCGCGGTTGGTGTTTCCAGCTTCGTCTGACAGCTGCCGCAGAATGCCGTTTGCAACCTTTGCCGCATCACCAACGATGCCCACGGTGACCTTTTTCGTCAGGCCAATGCGATCTGGGTTTATGTCCACCTGAATGACTGTCGCGTTCTCGGGCCAATAACTCATGCCGTAGCCCGGCAGGGTCGAGAACGGGTTCAGGCGGGTGCCCAGTGCCAGCACGACGTCGGCGTCTTTGATCAGCTCCATTCCGGCTTTCGAGCCGTTATAGCCAAGCGGACCGGCAAACAGGGGATGGTTGCCGGGGAACGCATCATTGTGCTGGTAGCCAACGCAGACAGGAGCATCCAAGCGTTCGGCAAGCGCGATCGACGCGTCGATTCCGCCTTCGGACAGAACCACGCCAGCACCGTTGAGGATGACCGGGTTCTTGGCATTCGACAGGATTTCAGCCGCTTTGGCGACCGAGTTTTCGCCGCCCGGGCTGCGCTCGAACTCAACCGGATCAGGGATTTCGATGTCGACGACCTGAGTCCAGAAGTCGCGCGGGATGTTCAACTGTGCCGGACCGGACAGACGTTTGGCTTGGCTGATCACACGGGTCAGGACCTCGGCCACACGGGTCGGATCGCGCACTTCCTCCTGATAGGCGACCATATCTTCGAACAGTTTCATCTGTTCGACTTCCTGAAAGCCGCCCTGACCAATCGTCTTGTTTGCCGCCTGCGGCGTTACCAACAGCAGCGGGGTGTGGTTCCAGTATGCCGTCTTCACAGCGGTCACAAAGTTGGTGATGCCGGGGCCGTTTTGCGCAATCATCATCGACATCTTGCCGGTGGCGCGGGTGTAGCCGTCCGCCATCATGCCGGCGCTGCCTTCGTGCGCGCAGTCCCAGAACATGATCCCTGCCTTTGGGAACAGATCCGAGATCGGCATCATCGCCGAACCGATGATTCCAAACGCATGTTCAATACCGTGCTTTTGCAGAACCTTAACAAAGGCCTCTTCGGTCGTCATTTTCATCTGATTGATCTCCGCGCAAGTAAGGACTGGCCGGGCATGCCGCCCTGCCGTTGCACTTGGTTTTGGAGCATGGCGCGCGGCGGCGTTAGGGCCAGACAGAGAGGCGAAATAAGTCCAGCGCCGAGTCAGTAGTCGCCGATCGCGTTCGCGATCAGTTCCACGCCGGCGGGAATCTGTTCGGCCGCGATCGAGGAGTAGCCAAGGCGATAGAAATTCTGCGGTTGGTCCGGCTCTGAGAAAAAGGATGCGCCGGGTTCGATATGCACGCTTTGATCTTGTAGCGTTCTTGCTAGTTTCGTTGTGTCGACATGTTCAGGTGCAGACATCCAAAGGGAAGACCCGCCGATGATACCGCGCCCGGCGACGGTCAGTCCGAACTGTTCTATTGCCGTATCCAAAGCCTGTCGACGCTCGGCCAGTGTCTTGGACATGCGTCGGATCTGGGCATCGTAGTGCCCAAGCGAAAGAAAGTAGGCCGCCGTGCGTTGCATATGGCCGGGGGGATGCCGAAGAACCAGCGAACGCAACGCCCGCGCCTCGCGAATGAAGGGTTCTGACCCGACCATGTAACCCAGACGTAGACCGGGGAACAAAGACTTTGAGAAACTGCCGACGTAGATCACCCGCCCATCCTGGTCCATGGATTTCAACGCGGGCGAAGGCGCATCCATAAAGGCCATTTCGAACTCATAATCATCTTCAACGACCATCGCATCCAGCGCGCGGGCGCGATCCAGCAGCTGACGTCGGCGATCCACCGGCATGGTTGCTGTTGTGGGGCTTTGGTGGCTGGGTGTGGTGAATATGACGTCGGTGTTGTCTGGCAACAGCTCTGGTGGCAGGCCATCGCGGTCGACGCCCAATGGGGTAACGTTGCAATCCCAGTAGTTTAGCAATGTCCGCAACGCGTAATAACAGGGGTCTTCGATCACCGCATTGCGGTTGTGGGTCAGCAGAATACGCGACGCCAGCCACAGCGCGTTCTGTGCGCCCATGGTGATCAGGATCTCTTCTGGACGCGCGGCGATGCCCCGGCGCGGCAGGCTGTGACGCGCAATAAACTCGATCAGCAGGGGGTCGTCCTGATCGACGTAGTCAGACGTCAGTGTGTCAAAGTCCTTGTGCCCCAATGCCCGCACCGCGCAAAGGCGCCAGTTGGCATGATCGAACAGGGTTCTGTCGGCCTGCCCATAGATGAACGGGTACCGGTAGTTTTGCCAATCACTGGGTTTGTGCAGAAAGTCACCACCCGAAAACCGCCTGGCCAGCGCGGCATCCCAATCAACGGTTTCGGTTCCGCGCTGCAACGGAGTGTATTTTGGCGGCACCGGCGCGTTCTGAGACACGTAGTATCCCGAGCGATCCTTGGCGGTAAGGTAATCGTTGGCCAACAATTCGGTATAGGCCAGCGTGACCGTGATCCGACTGACACCCAAATGCGCGGCAAGGTTTCTGGAGGATGGCAGCTTCTCACCCACATGAAACCGACCCGACAGAATACCTTCGGCAATCATCTGTTGAATGCGGGCCTGCAAGGTGCCCTGGCCGTTGGGCTCAAGAAAGAATGTGTCGACTGAGATGCTCATGAACAGGTTATAGGCTGGACTTACAGTGGCTGCAATCTGGACATAAGGCGGATGAAGGGATCTTTGTCTTAAGGGTTGACGTGTCTTGCTGATTGAACTAAATAACTAGAAAATTAGTTTAATGGAGAAATCGAATGTGGGAAACAGCTGCTGCAGGGTTTTCTGCCATGGGGTCCGAAGCCCGGTTGAAAGTTCTGAGAACTCTGGTCCGTGCCGGACAGGCTGGATTGACCGTGGGCGAAATTCAGGACCGCACCGGAATCGCTCCGTCGACATTGGCCCATCATCTGCGGTTTCTGGCCGCGGGCGGGGTTGTCGAGCAAGAGAAAGTTGGGCGCAGCACCATCAATCGCGCCTGTTATGATGAGCTTAGAAATCTCGCGCAGTTTATCCTTGCCGAATGTTGCGCTGATGAATTTGGAAAGGCCGCGAACGATGGCTGAGCTGACGCAAAACCCGAAAGTGTCGCCCAAGGCGCTTGTCGAAATGATCAAGACGCCGTGGGCGTTGATTTTGGCGCTACTTTTGGCGGTCGCCATTCTCGACCCGGGAAACTGGATCGCGGTTGTCACTTTTGCCGGTAAGGCATTGGCGCATACCGGGCAGTATATCCTGTTTGCCGTGCTGCTGTTATCATACCTCAAAGCGACCGGGGCCGAGGTCATGGTCGCACGCGCGTTTGAAGGACGCGAGACCCGGATGATTTTTCTGGCTGCCGTGTTTGGTGGTCTGGCTCCATTCTGTTCTTGCGAGGTGATACCGTTTATCGCCGGGTTGTTGGCCCTGGGTGCGCCATTGTCGGCGGTCATGGCCTTCTGGCTCAGCTCGCCGCTGATCGACCCGCCGACCTTGCTGATCACGGCCGCCGCGCTGGGTTGGCCCTTTGCAATCGGCAAAGCCGTGGCTGCGGTTGCGCTTGGTTTGTTCGGCGGGTTTGCCGTGCGCTTTTTGATGCGCGGGGGTGCTTTTGCGCAGCCGCTGCGGGAATATAAACCAACTGGCTGCTGTGGTTGCGGCCCCAAGATGGATGACAAACCGGTCTGGAAGTTCTGGCAAGAACCCGAGCGCCGCATGCGTTTCCGCTCCGAGTTTGTGCACAACGGTCTGTTCCTGCTCAAGTGGCTGGCGTTGGCCTATGTGCTCGAAGCGCTCTTGGTCAATTACGTACCGGCAGACTTGATTGCGCGTGTCGTTGGTGGCGAGGGGATCGTTCCCATCGTGGTTGCCGCGCTGGTCGGTATGCCCGCCTACCTGAATTCGTACGTTGCACCGCCGCTGTTGGCCGGGCTGATGGAGCAGGGGATGACAGCGGGCGCGGCGATGGCATTCATGGTTGCTGGCGCCGTCAGCTCGATCCCCGCGATGGCGGCTGTTTGGTCGCTGGTTAAACCAAGGGTGTTTGCCACATACCTTGGGTTGGGTATCAGCGGTGCGATTGTGGCCGGTATTCTGTTTCAGATGCTTTAAGACAAATCCCGCCCGGCAATGCCCGGGCGGATTGCCCTTACCCTGCCTCGCAATAGCGGGGTAGTTTGAATCTGTACCGTGCCTCGCCACTCTCGACATAGACCCGTTTTTCCACGCAGGCGCTGGTGCCTACGGTTTGCGCGACCGGCCCCTCGTTCGACGTGATCGATGTGGCCGTTCCGTCCGGCAATCGGACCGAGGCGATCACGCCGTTCTTTAGATCACCATTCATCGGAGTCGCAGAAAGCACCGCGACAGTCATAAAGGCCTCGTGTTCATGATCGCCATCATCGCCAAGCAAAAAAAGGCTGGTTACAATCGCGATCATCACGACACCCCCGGCAATCGCCAGAGCCTTTGTTTTCAAAAACACATAGATGGAGACGGCACGGTGCGGGCCAAAAATTGCAGATAGTAGGTTCAGCATAGCGATTTCCCAAAAGAAAGACCCCGGCGACAAGGGCCGGGGCCAGACCTGAATCAGGGGCGCAAATCGTCTTCGTCTTCGTCCTCACCGCCACCCTTGGGCAGGTTGAAGAAGCTGTCCGCATCCACAATGGGCTCTGCTTCTTCTTTTTCTTCGCCATCATCGGACAGCGAGAAGGTTTCCAGACCCTCAATCGCAGTTGGAATCTTGGGCGTCGAATCCATTTCCAGCGATTGTTCGGTCGAAACCAGCTTGCGGCGTTCGTCGTCGCTCATCACGCCACCTTCGGCGGCTTTCTTCGCGGCGGCCTTCTGGACGATCGCATCCAGCTCGGACTGTTTGCACAGCCCCAGTGCAACCGGGTCAATCGGCTGCATGTTCGAGATGTTCCAATGCGTGCGCTCTCGGATGGACTGGATCGTGGGTTTGGTGGTGCCGACCAGCTTGGCGATCTGACCGTCGCTGAGTTCGGGATGGAACTTGACCAGCCACAGGATCGAATTCGGACGGTCCTGACGCTTGGACAGCGGAGTGTAACGCGGGCCGCGGCGTTTTTCCTCGCCCGAGGCGGCCGGATTGAACTTGAGCTTCAGCTTGTGCAGTGGATTGTCCTGCGCCGCTTCGATCTCTTCCTGGGTCAGCTGGTTGTTGGCAAGCGGGTCAAAACCCTTGACGCCGGCGGCCACGTCACCATCGGCGATGCCCTGCACCTCCAGCTCGTGCATCCCTACGAAATCCGCGATCTGCTTGAAGCTGATCGTGGTGTTGTCCACCAGCCAAACGGCGGTAGCCTTGGCCATAAGCGGTTTTGCCATCAGCCCGTCTCCTATACATACATCTGTCCCGTCGCCGGAATTCGGCGGCCCCGCAATTTTTGGGGCAGGTTTCCGTTGTCGGGGAACTTGGGCTGTATATAGTCGCGTCGGGCTGAGAAGGGAAGAGGCGAATGCGCCAGGGGATTACCGCGTTTGTTCTGTGGATGCTGGCCGCAATGGCGGCGTTTGCCGATGGCGAAAAAGCGGGTGAATTCGACTACTACGTGCTGGCGCTCAGCTGGTCGCCGAATTGGTGTGCGCGCGAAGGTGATGCGCGAGGTTCTGATCAATGCGATACGCGCCACGATCACGGTTGGATCCTGCATGGTCTTTGGCCGCAATACCATCAGGGCTGGCCCGCCTATTGCCGCACATCCGAGGCCCCGCCCTCGCGCGCGATGACACGCGATATGGCGGATATTCAGGGCAGTTCCGGACTGGCCTGGCACCAGTGGAAAAAACACGGGACGTGTTCGGGCCTGTCGCCGCGCGATTACTTTGCGCTATCCCGGCAGGCATTTGAGGGCGTTGAGCGCCCGCAAGTGTTCCGCAAGCTGGATAGCTCGGTCAAACTTCCGGCCTCGGTCGTGGAAGAAGCGTTTCTGAACGCCAATCCGGGGTTGGAGCGGGATATGATCACCGTCACCTGCAAACAAGGCTATATCGAAGAGGTGCGCTTGTGCCTGTCTCGTGATCTTGAACCCGTGCCCTGCGGGCGTGACGTGATCCGGGATTGCACGGCCACCGACGCGCTGTTTGATCCGATTCGCTAAAGTTCGCGATTCTGGCACTCGCGCGCGTATTCCAGTGCCTTGGCGGTTCCGTTCAGATCAATCGCCATCACCACGTCGCCCGCCGGGTTGTACACCGTCAGGGTTTTGTTCTGCGCAATTGCGTTGACGAAACTGCGGTCGGTGAAGAATACGGTCGCGCCGGGTACGTCGCGTTCGTTGAACCCGATGGCAGTCGCGTCGTAACTCTTTCCGTCCAGTTCAAACCGGATCGGATAGCTTTCCCCCTGTTTGATGTCGCCCCAAGCCTTGTTGTAAACGGCGAAATAGCCGCGATTGTCCAGCGCATCATAGCCAATCCGCACCACCGAGAGGTCCTGATACACTGTCTGGATCAGGCACCCGTTGCCGAGTGCTGGGTCCATCATGATGTTCCAGCCTTCGACGAAGCCTTTGTCGATGAGGTCTTGGGCGAGGGCGGCGGTTGCGGTGAAGGCGGCTAGGGTGAGGGCGAGAAGGCGGGTCATTTTGAACTCCAATGAATGCATTCAAATTCTGTTTTCTAACTTTTAGACCCAAATGCCGAAAGGTCACCACGCATTTGCAATTTTGCTGAGCTAGCGATCAATCATTTCTGGCCCGGTGCCCTCTTCGGTTTAACTTCCGAATTGAATGCTTTCATATGGCCTTTTTGACGTGCAGCCGCTCGCCACAATTTCTTACGTGCGTCTGGTGGTTCAAGATGAGAATATGCTCCACCAGAGAATTTGGGCCAATCAAGCGCCAATCCTTGTCGCACAAGTTCAGCGGCGACATCGGTCCCATCCGGTAGTACACATTTGGCAACGATGCGGTCGTATGACGGTTCCTCACTGACTATCGCAGTAACTACTTGCCTTTTGCACATTTGAATCAAAGCAAACTTTGATTTCTTTCCCCATGGGTGCTCCAACTCCGGTGCGTCGATCCCTGCAATTCGAATTTTTGTACCGCTGATAACGATCGTGTCGCCATCGATTACGTGACATTTGCCCTTTAAGGTATCGGTCGTTGGTAGTCGCGACGGAGGGGGCGAAGCGTTTCGCTTGATGCTTGGTCTACTGGAAGGATTTGTGGCACTGTATCGGCGTGGAATCCTTGAGGGTTTTCGGAAAGATCCGAACAACGCTCTTATCAGAAATCTTATCATAATTTCCTGTCTTCAAACTCAATTGGCAAAAACAGGTCAAAAACTATCGCTCTAAGGCAAGCTGTGTAAACAATTACTTTGAGACTGTTGTGGGGGTTGCGACTACAACTCCTTACGCGCCCGCAGCGCTGCTGTAATCGTCCCGTCATCCAGATAGTCCAACTCACCCCCAATCGGAACGCCCTGCGCCAATGAGGTCAGGCGGACCTGTCCCTCAAGCTGATCGGCGATGTAGTGGGCGGTGGTCTGGCCGTCGACGGTGGCGTTCAGGGCGAGGATGATCTCGGTGATACCCTCGGCCACCACTCGATCCTTCAGGCGCGGGATGCGCAGGTCTTCGGGGCCGATACCGTCCAGTGCTGACAAGGTGCCTCCCAAAACGTGGTATCGGCCTTTGAACACGCCGGCGCGCTCCATCGCCCAGAGGTCGGCAACGTCTTCGACCACGCAAAGCTCTCCAGTTGCGCGGGCTTCGTCGTTGCAGATGTCGCAGATATCGGTGGTGCCGACATTGCCGCAGTTCAGGCATTCGCGGGCGGTAGCCGCGACCTGTTGCATCGTGTCTGACAACGGGGTCAGCAGCAGCGCGCGTTTGCGGATCAGGTGCAGCACCGCGCGACGGGCCGAGCGCGGGCCGAGGCCGGGCAGTTTGGCCATCAGGTCGATCAGGTTTTCAATGTCGCTGTTCGAACTCACGGCCTGTCCTGTGTGGCGCCGGAGGCAGCCTCCGGCGGGAGTATTTTTGAAAAGATGAAGATCAGAACGGCAGCTTGATATCTGCGGGCAGGCCCATGCTTTCGGTCAGTTTGGCCATTTCCGCCTGCGAGCGTTCGGCGGCTTTGGTCTGCGCGTCCTTGATGGCGGCGAGGATCAGGTCCTCGACCACTTCCTTGTCGTCGCCGTTGAAGATCGACGGGTCGATGTCGAGGCCCTTGAGTTCGCCCTTGGCGGTGGCGGTGGCTTTGACAAGACCGGCACCGGATTCGCCGACAACCATGATGGTGTTCAACTCTTCCTGCATGTCCGTCATCTTGGTCTGCAAATCCTGCGCGGATTTCATCATCTTGGCCATATCGCCCAGACCGCCTAGTCCTTTGAGCATCGGAATTCTCCTGTAAGTCCGTTTGAAGCTTAAATACGGGCGCCATTCGTTCGACACAAGGGCCGGGGCAGGGTCGCAGGGTCAGTCTTCTTCAAACGGGTCCCATTCGTCTTCGACCTCGGGCAGTGCTTCGGTTTCGACTTTCGCAGCGCGTTGCTCGGGCGTCTCGATATTTGTGATCCGGGCCTTGGGAAAGTGAGCGAGAACCGCCTGGACCAACGGATGTTCTTTGGCCTCGTTGCGCAAAGCCAGTTCTGCGGCATCCCGGAGTTCGGCGATCGTCGAGGCCTGACCTTCGGAGGTAATCGATACTGCCCAGCGGTTGCCGGTCCAGCGCTGCAGGGCCGACCCCAGACGCGCTGCCAGGTCGGTGGGTGCCTGCGTGGTCGGCGTGAATTCGATCCGCCCGGGTTGGTACGAGACCAGGCGGACACCGTTTTCAACCTCGACCAGCAGTTTGACGTCCCGGTTTGACCGGATCAGCTCGACAACATGTCCGAATGTCGGATAACGCGCCAGAGCGGTCTGAACATCCTGAGCCAAGGCCGTTGTTGGGGCGCCTGCCGGGCCGCTTGGCGCGGCGGTGTATGCCGGTTGCGCAGCGGCCTGAGGCGCGGCATTGCGCGGGGACGGTGAGGGTGTGCCACCCCCCGGTCCGCTGTTCGGAGGCGGCGGGGTGTCCTGTAACCGTTTGATCAGCTCTTCGGGGCTGGGCAGGTCTGCGACATGGGTGAGGCGGATAACCGCCATCTCGGCGGCCATCATGGCATTTGGTGCTGCCGAAACCTCCTCGAGCGCTTTGAGCAACATCTGCCACATACGGGTCAGAACACGCATCGGCAGCGCCTCGGCCATCTGCTGGCCGCGGGCGCGCTCGTCCGGCGAAACGGTCGGGTCTTCGGCGGCGTCAGGAGTGATCTTCACGACCGAGACCCAGTGCGTAATCTCGGCCAGGTCGCGCAGCACCGCCAGCGGGTCGGCACCTTCGGCATACTGCGCGCTGAGCTCTGTCAGCGCCCCGGCTGCATCGCCCCGCAGGATCATGTCCATCAGATCCAAAACCCGGCCCCGGTCGGCGAGGCCCAGCATGGCGCGAACCTGTTCCGCGGTGGTTTCACCAGCCCCGTGCGAAATGGCTTGATCCAACAGCGAAGTTGCGTCACGGGCCGAGCCCTCGGCGGCACGGGTGATAAGGGCCAGCGCATCCTCGGCAATCTGGGCGTTTTCCGACGCGGCAATCCTGTTGAGCAACCCGATCATGTCCTCAGGCTCGATCCGGCGCAGGTCGAAGCGCTGGCAGCGGGACAGAACCGTCACCGGCACTTTGCGGATTTCGGTTGTCGCGAAGATGAACTTCACATGCTCGGGCGGTTCTTCCAGCGTTTTGAGCAACGCGTTGAACGCGCTGGTCGACAGCATGTGAACTTCGTCGATGATATAGATCTTGTAGCGGGCCGAGGCGGCCCGGTAACGCACGCTGTCGATGATCTCGCGGATATCATTCACGCCGGTTCGGCTGGCCGCGTCCATCTCCATCACGTCGACATGCCGGCCTTCCATGATCGCGGTACAATGCTCGCAGACGCCGCAAGGCTCGGTGGTGGGGCCGCCATTGCCGTCCGGGCCGATGCAATTCATGCCTTTCGCAATGATCCGGGCGGTGGTTGTCTTACCGGTTCCCCGAATTCCGGTCATGATGAAAGCCTGCGCGATCCGGTCCGCCGCAAACGCATTTTTGAGCGTGCGCACCATCGCATCCTGGCCCACCAGATCGGCGAAGGTTTCCGGGCGATATTTTCGGGCGAGAACCTGATAGGCGGGCGTTGGGGTATCGGTCATGTCTGCTCTGGCGGATTCGTATTCAAAGTGCAGCGTAGTTGGCCCCGCCCGCCGCGTCCACAGCGGGTCGGCAGGATTTTTGTTTTGGAAACGGGGTCCGCACAGGTAACATCGCCGACTCATAGGCCAGGGGTAAGACTTTCTGATTTTCGTTTCGGGGGGAACGCAAAGATGTCTCAGATGGTGATTCATGCATTGCAGGTGGGCGGTGGCTCATTGGCGCTTAGTTCTATGCCGGGACGGGGTGGGGACTATGCCGGTGATCTTGAGCTTGTCGCCGGATGGCAACCGGGTCTGGTGATTTCCATGACGACCGAAATCGAGATGATCAAGGACGGCGCCCGGGACTTTGGACGAGATGTGCAAAGCCGGGCAAGCCGGTGGGCGCACCTGCCAATCGACGATTTCGGTGCGCCGTCGGCGGAAATCCGCGAGCGCTGGAAAAGTGTCAGCGCCTCGGCACGGCAGGCGCTGTCGGGCGGTGGTCGCGTTCTGGTTCATTGCCGGGGCGGCTGCGGACGGTCAGGGATGGTCGTGTTGCGCCTGATGGTGGAATGCGGCGAAAACCCTGATACCGCATTGACGCGTTTGCGTGCCTTGCGGCCTTGTGCTGTCGAGACGGATGATCAATTGCATTGGGCCACAGCACCGTCGGTGGCGCTTGCCGCGTCTTGAATCAGACGCTCGCGCGCGCATCCGCCGTCGCGGACCGCGTGGGTTCGCATGCAAGTGCCTGCAGCATTGCGCACGGCGGATCGGTGATTGCGCCTGACGGCAATGCGCTCGGTCCGGTTCCAAACATCAGATTGGCATAATCGTCGAGCTTGTCGATATCCGAATTGGGAAGCGTGCCACAGAAGATGCGAATTTCGTCGGGTTGCGCACGGAACCTTGCGGTGCAGCCGCCGGGGCAGTGGGTCAGTTCGGCGCTGCCTTCGATTTCCAGTTCTCGTGTCGTCGCAGACCCGGCTGTCGAGATTGACTGAACAAGTGCGCGCGCCATGCGTGCCAATGCCGGGCAGGTCTTTCCAGTGCGCTGGCAAACGGTCGCCGAGAATTGATGTGTGTTGGACTTCCAGATCATGATGCGCCCTCCGCGCATAGCAGACGAGGGGTATAGATCAGGAGTATCCGCACGGTGCGGTCCTACCCTGCCCGGACACCCCGCCCGAGTTTCGGTTTCAGTTCCTGATGGCAGGTCTCCTGACTTGCGGGTCGTCGCTTTGCCGACCTTCCCAGCCTTGCGGCCAGTGGTATTTCGGCATTGCTCTCCGCTTACAGTTGCGGGGGCAGTCGCGGACTTGGCTGTCCCGGAATAAACCGGCTGGGCCGCACCGTGTTCCCTTTTCATCCCGGACCCCGATCAGGGGCGCGGAAACCATCACAGCATCGCTATCGGGCGATACCAGTCCGAGTCAAGCAGCTTGCGAGGTGATATCGCCCGTGTTCGAGGAAACGGACACAAGTGGACGTTTGGTCAACTTACCAAAGTATTGACTTGGAACAGCAAAACCGGTCGATTACCGAAAGTGAACTGATTGGTTTAAAAATTCATTGAATTGGTTCGGAGCTTGCGATGCTGGACACTCAAACTGCGATTCTGACCGAGGACTTCCCCATCCCATGTGGTCAGGCAACTATGTCGGCCCGTTTGTACTTACCCGCGACTGATCCCAAGACAGTTGTGGTGATAAACAGCGCAACCGGCGTTCCGAGGGACTATTACCGACATTTCGCCAGGTGGTTGGCAGCGGAACAGGGCATCGCTTGCCTGACCTATGACTACCGCGATTTCGGGCATTCCGTTCAACGGCGCATGTCGAGCGCGAAGACGACTATGGCGGATTGGGCGCTGGTTGATATGCCCGCCGCGCGCGCCGAGATGCGGCGGAGGTTTCCTGACGCCGCGCATTGGACGATCGGACATTCGGTGGGTGCCATGTTGGGCCCGGTTCAGCCAGACGCCGAACAGATAGATCGTATGATCTGCGTCTGCTCGGGGTTGGTGACGCTGGCGGATCACCCTTGGCCATATCGTGCGTTGGCCTGGTTATTCTGGTATGGGCACGCTCCGCTGGCGACGCGGATGCTGGGCTATCTTCCGGGAAAACTCACCGGATTCGGAACAGATTTGCCGGCAGCGGTATATTGGCAATGGCGGCGCTGGTGCACGGCACCCAAAAACTATGTCCCCGACATCGGGAACTTGCTGCCGGACGCAAACTGGCCAAAGGCCGGTCGACAGGTGGACCTGTTCACTTTTGATGACGATCAGATGGTCCCGCCCGAGGCCGTTTGGCGACTTGCCGATCTCTATGGACCGGACACGCGTCGACATTTGCTGTCCCCGCAGGAATTTGGCCTGAAAGAAATAGGCCATATCGGGGCCTTTGCCCGTCGCAACGCGGCTGTGTGGCCCCGACTGATTGCCCTATAGGGCCGGGCGCTGACTCAGCGCCCGACACCCTCAGAACCCCTTGCGGGATTTCTTGTCGAGCATGACCGACCGCACCATCTTGCCGAACGCCTTGTTGCGCGCGCGGGACTGGGCAATGGTTTCCGAGTTGCGCCGATCCTCGCGGCGCAGCTTGCGCCACCGCTCCAGCCGGGACGGGTCCAACGAGCCTTCAGCGATAGCCTTTTGCACGGCGCACCCCGGTTCCGAAATGTGTTGGCAATCCGAGAACCGGCACGCTGACGCCAGTTCGGCCACGTCCGAAAACACTTCGTCCACACCTTCTTGAGCGTCCATCAATCTCAGCGCCCGCATTCCGGGGGTGTCGATCAACCAGCCGCCATTGCGCAGTCTTCGTACCGCCCGGGCCGTTGTCGTGTGGCGTCCGCGCGCGTCATCTTCGCGAATGGGTGCTGTGGCATCTCTGTGACCGGTCATTCCGTTGGCCAATGTCGTTTTTCCGACGCCGGATGACCCGACCAATGCGCCGGTCTGACCCTTCGGACACCAGGACAGAACTTGCGCGATGTCTTCTGGCCTGAACGCATTGATCGCAAGAACCGTCAAAAAGGGCCCCAATTCTTCGGCGCGCGTGACGTAAGATCCAGGATCTTCGCAGGTGTCGGCTTTGGTCAGGACAACAACCGGATAGCACCCAGCCTGATGGGCAAGTGCAAGATAGCGCTCGAGCCGGGGCAGATTGAAATCGGCATTGCAGGAACTGACAATGAACAGAACATCAACATTGGCGGCGATTAACTGCGGTTCCGCGCCTGTTCCCGCAGCGCGACGCTGCAAAACGCTGCGCCGCTCCAACAGGTGTTGAACACGCTGGTTTTCGTCAACCAGCACCCAGTCACCGACGGTAAAGTCACCGCTTGACCGGTTGGGCGTCAACAGCGGTGTTTCGCCGCCCGGGGATATTCCGATCAGGCGGTCCCGATGGACGGCGCTGATGCGAAACGGTGCGAACGAGGGGTCTGCTGCATGTTGCGCAGCAAAGTGAGAGGACCATCCGAGGTCCGATAGGGAATACTTCATTGGTCTGCCTGTTTTCAGGGACAGCGGACCAAACGAATGGCGTACGCGCATTCGTTGGCTATGTGTTCAGGCAGAACCGAAGAAGTAGATCTAGAACCGATCCGCCTGAAGGGTCATTGCAACAATCATAAACGCCCTCCTGCGGCCGAGTGGATCAAGTGAGAGGTTGGACATCGACCCAAGCGGGGCTCGTTGTGGCTGCTTCCTTCCGGACCTGACCAGGTTGGCGAGGCGCTCGCCCGCGCCAACCTCTCAACCCACGATATAGGCGTCTCGTGATAAAATGGCAACCCGTCACAAGGTCAGTTGAACGCGCAAGAACCCGTCAGGATCAAGGCCCAAATCCCGCGGTGCGTATTCTGACAGTTCATCCATATACTTTCGGGCTTTCGGCCCTGTTTTCAGAACGGTGCGAACGCCGCCAAGCGATGCAAAGGAAAAGGGCCTTGGCGCAGTCTCGAGTGGATCGGGCCTGTTCTGTGCAGCCAGATACTCTGTCAGCACGTCGTGAATTTGCAGCGGCGGAACAGGGATAGCCCCACCCTGATTGGCGATCGGGAAATTGCCACCACCGTTGGCGCGGTAGTTGTTTGTTGCGACGACAAACAACTGCTCCGGGTCGATTGGCAGGCCATTGAATACCACATGACGCACACGGCGATGCGATGGGTCAACCAGGTTGCCGTTTGCGTCAAAGCGAGCGGGTCGGGACAGATCAATCTGATAGGACAGACCATGCATGACATCCAGATTGTGACCCGCGCGCGATGGATCATGCAGGTCGCGCAGTTTGTCCGGCAATAGCTGGTTGTAGAGCCCGGCAGACATCTCAAGCCAATCGAGGATTTGCGCGCCGTTGGCACATACGCCGCGCAACTCGTTCGGAAAGACGTGCAGGTCGGCTACATGGCGGACGGAAAGATCGCCTGCGGGTATATCGGTATAGAACTCGGGCCCGGCGCGTCCCCCGAATTTGGCCGGTGCCGTGGCGGACAACACAGGTAGGTCTACAAGGGACGTGCCCGTCAGGAACGGGCGCAAAGCGGCTGCCTGTGCTGCGGCCAGCAACGCCAATCCACGATCCGGCGCGCAGTAGGCAAAATAGCTGTGGAACCTTTGGCGCGTTCGACCCACTGGCCGGGCGACATGGGCACGGGTCGCATCATGCGCGTTTCCCAGCAGTTTGGTGATTTCAACGTCCTCTGCGACCTCGAACGTGGCGGCGCCATTGCCGCCATGTATTGCCCGAATCTCTGACTTGCTTCTGCAGATGCGCCATCGGTTTCGGTCATCCCGTGCCAGGTCAAGGTCGATCACGCCAAGATGCGACCCGGCAAATCCGGGCATTACCAGCGGCGTGCCGTGAACCAGCCCCTTCTGATGGTCGACATAGTCTAAACCTTGCGGTGCGGTTGCCGGAAAAGTCAGATGGGTATGTCCTGCTACAACGGCATCGATTTCCTTGTTCGCGGCAAGGGGAATGGCGGCATTCTCCAGACCCGGAGCTGCCTCAGCCGGGCCAAGCCCGGTATGCGCCAATGCAACAATGAGATCGCAGCCTTCCTGGCGAAGCTCGCTTGCGGTGTCTTGTGCAGCGATCAGGATGTCGTCGACCGTGACTTGGCCGCCAAGCTTATGGGCCTCCCACTGGGCTGTTTGGGGCGGCAGAACGGAGAGGACACCAATTTTCAGCTCCTCAGGAAAGTCGTTCACCATCACTGTGCGGGTCAGGACAACCGCCTTTTGCCAGATGCTGTTCGAACCGTCATTGAAAGTGACATTGCTGCTGACAATCGGATAGACGGACTGCTTGGCGATCTGCTGCAAGAAGTCCAATCCAAATCCGAAGTCATGATTGCCCAGCCCGACCACGTCATACCCAAGCGCCTTGAATGCCAAGGGCAATGGGTGCAGGCCTGTGCTATTCTGCGCGACCCAATCGCCAAGCGGGGTGCCTTGCAGCGAATCTCCGTTGTCGAACAGCAGGGTCAATGCGCCATCCCGCTCGGTCTGACGTCGCGCTTGTCGGATCAAAGTGGCGGTTCTGGCGAATCCGATTCGCTCATCTCTGCAATCGGAATAATAGTTGTGACCAATCAGGTTCATGTGCAGATCTGACGTGGCCAGTATTCGAACCCGTGCCGTGGCTTGCGGGTCTTCGCCTTGCGGCGGTCTTTTTGTGTCTTCCAAAGTTCTTGCTTCTGATGGAACTGGTAATCTTGTGTTCACTAAACTTCGCGTTAATGCAATTTCCGAGGCGATCGTTCGGCCTTTCGAAGGCGGCACCGGACCCGTGCGTATTGAAACGCCGTTGCGTCAGAGGTCAAGACATGGCAGCCCTTGGCTCGGAAGCGAAGGAAAGAAAATATGAAGCGCGCGGAACAGGTGACATTCGGGGGCTCGGGTCTGGACCGCGCGGCCCATATTCGCGGCGACGCAGACAGCATGAAGCAGGCAACCACCCATCCCGACGCGCAATGTGTGATGGTGTGGCGCGGCAAGGTGTTGGTCCGTGGACCGGATCTGGACGGTCTTGCCCTGGTGCCAATGCGCCACGACCTGATACAAAACGCGTCGGGCGGCGCGATTGAAGCGCCCGTCTTTCTCGGCAACAACGACGCAAGCGCGCCACTTTTCGCCATGGACATATCCGGCTGGCAGGCTGAAGGACTGGATCTGTCGGGCGTCGGCGACTTCGTTGACCGGACTGAACAACAGCACCCCGATTTGCCCGACGGCCATGTCTTTGCCGAACTGCGTCGGATCATGACCAGACTGTCGCCACGTGACGCAGAACTGGCCGCGACTGCGAAAGCTGTGATCGCATGGCACGATACGCACCGGTTTTGCGCCCGCTGCGGTGCGCCGAGCGAGATTTCGCAGGGCGGTTGGCAACGCAGTTGCCCGGCTTGCGGCGCACATCACTTTCCCCGCACAGACCCGGTGGTGATCATGCTGATAACGCATGGAAACTCGGTCCTGATGGGGCGTTCCCCGGGGTGGCCTGAAGGCATGTATTCATTGCTGGCGGGGTTTGTAGAGCCAGGTGAAACACTGGAAGCTGCAGTGCGTCGGGAAGTGATGGAGGAGGCCGGGGTACCGGTTGGCGAAGTGCAGTATCTGGCCAGTCAACCCTGGCCGTTTCCGGCATCCTTGATGATGGGGTGTGCAGGGCGGGCGTTGTCACGCGACATAAAGATCGACCCGGTTGAAATCGAAGATGCCATGTGGGTCACCAGAACCGAAATGATGCAGGCATTTTCGGGCGAGCACCCCAACCTGCTGCCAGCGCGCAAAGGCGCGATTGCCCATTTTTTGTTGCATCACTGGCTTGCGGATACGCTGGACTGACGCGAAATTGAGCTGGCAGAAGGGCAGACAAGACAGACAATGAAGTTCTCAGCGCAAGAAGACATTGAAGCCCCCATTGATGATGTGTTCGCAATGGTTGCCGATTTCGAGCGTTTCGAACGTATGGCCCTTCGGCGGGGCGCTGATGTGCGGCGCGTTGCGGATAGGGGACCGGTGGCAGCGGGAACCGTTTGGGAAACCAAGTTCAATATCCGGGGCAAGCCGCGCGAGGTCACGATTGAAATGACGGAACGGGACGATCCGGCGCTGATGGAATTTCAGGCCAATGGCAAAGGTATGGTCGGGATCACCAAGGTTGATTTGCTGGCGCTATCAAGAAACCGAACCCGCCTGACTCTGTCGATGTCGCTATCTGCCAAAACCCTGCCAGCAAAGTTGTTATTGCAATCCATGAAACTGGGCCAGTCGCGAATCCGGCGACAGTTCCAGTCCAGGCTAAGTGACTTCGCACGCGAGATTGAAGACCGTTACCGGCATCGGACCTGAACCGCCGAAGACCGACCACAGACAGTACCGGAGATGTGAATTGGCTCAGGTGATATTTCTGCACGGCGCATCAAGCAGCGGAAAGACGACCTTGGCGCAGGCGTTGCAAAAAAGGATCGAGATCCCATTCTGGCATGTTTCTATAGATCACCTGCGAGATTCAGGCATGTTGCCGATGAACAGGTTCCACGACGGCGCGTTTGATTGGCGACAAGAGCGTGAACGCATCTTTGACGGATTTCATCGATCCGTGGGTGCCTATGCCGACGCCGGAAACAACCTGATATTGGAGCATATTCTGGACACACCCGGATGGGCGTCTGCGTTAAGTCAACAGTTTGCGCGTCACGATGTCTTTTTTGTTGCCGTTCACTGTGCATTGCCGGTCCTGACCGAGCGCGAAAGGCGTCGCGCCGACCGCCCCATCGGCAGCGCGGAGCGGGACCAGCGCAGCATCCATAAGACCCGCGTGTACGATCTTGAGCTCAATTCCGAGGATGGGCTTGATGCAAATATCAAGATGTTGCTGGGTGCCTGGCGCAGCGGTTTAAGGCGATCGGAATTCAGTTGACCGCGTGGCGCATCACCCTCTTGGCCGGGCAGCCGGGAACACGCCAAGAATCTCCACATTTGTGGTGAAATGCTCAAGCTCTTCCATCGCAAGCCTGACGTTTAGATCCTCGGGGTGACCTACGATATCGGCATAGAACTGCGTCGCCGTAAACGATCCATCAATCATGTAGCTTTCCAGCTTGGTCATATTGACGCCGTTCGTCGCGAAACCGCCCATTGCCTTGTAAAGCGCCGCGGGAATGTTGCGCACCTGAAAAACGAAACTGGTGATCATGCCATGTGCCCCGCGGCGGGATGTGTCGGCCTGCCGGGACATGACCAGAAAGCGGGTCGTATTGTCGCCCTGATCTTCGATGTGCCGTGCCAGAATATCCAGGCCGTAAATCTCTCCGGCGATTTCACTGGCCAGCGCCGCCGAGTGTTTGTCACCGGCCTCTGCCACTTCGCGCGCGGCGCGGGCATTGTCCGGGCTCACACGACCGCGAATTCCGTGTTCTTTCAGAAAGCCGGCGCATTGGGGCAGCAGAACCAGATGCGAATGCGCTTCGGTGATATCATCAAGCGTCGCACCCGGGACAGCAAGCAAGTTGATATGCACACGCACAAAGGCCTCTTCGATAATGTGCAGACCGCTGTGCGGTAACAGCCGATGGATATCGGCGACGCGCCCATAGGTCGAGTTTTCCACCGGCAGCATCGCCAGTTCCGCCTCACCGGATCGAACCGATTCGATCACGTCCTCGAAGGTACGACAGGGCAGGGCGTCCATATCCGGCCGTGCGGTACGGCAAGCTTCATGACTGTAAGCGCCGGGTTCCCCTTGAAAAGCGATGCGTTTGGTCATTTGGTCGATTCCATGCAACAAGTTCCCGCATTGGGCGTTTCGTCGCGGTGTCTATACCTTGCCTCTTGCGAGGGGAAGCCTTAGACACCCCGCAGACAGCTGAAATGGATCGCGATCAAAATGTTCGACACGATGACAGTTACCAAGGCCGCCGCTGGCCTGTTTGGAACCTTCCTGGTGCTTCTTCTGGCTAAATGGGGTGGTGACATCCTGTATCACGTTGGCGGCCACAGCGCCGAAGCGGCCTATATCATCGAAACCGAAAGCTCGGGCGAAAGCGCCGACGGCGAAGAGGTTGTCTTCGAAGAACTGCTGGCCGCAGCCGATCCGGAGAAAGGCGCGCGGGTATTCCGTAAGTGCACCGCGTGTCACAAACTCGAGGATGGCGCGAACGGTACCGGCCCTTATCTGTACGCGATTGTTGACCGCCCCGTTGCATCGGCAAAAGGGTTCACCGGATACTCTGCGGCGATGCAAGCACACGGCGGCAACTGGACACCCGAGGCGCTGGATGCCTTCCTCGAACGCCCAAGCGCTTATATTTCGGGCACATCCATGAGCTTCGCTGGCCTGAGAAAGCCAGAAGAACGCGCTGACCTGATTGCGTATTTGCAGACAATCGGCAACTGATCTGCTGCTCAAAATGCAAGTTTCCAAGGCCGCGACGTCCCGTTGCGGCCTTATTTTTTGTCTGAGGTAATCTTCACATTGCGCTCACGCATTCTAAACTTGCAACTGACAGTGCTGGACCTTTAGCTAGCATGAACAACATATGAACCGTGACAGAACGCAGAGGATGAGCCTTATGATTTCCTGTTTGACCGCAGCACGCGTTTCGAGTTTTCGGCCTTTGGCGGCGGTTTTGGGAATTTCAGCGGCAGTTTTCTGGAACGGCGCTGCGGCAGCGACCGAAGACAATCTGATCCGAAGCCATGGGTATTCATATTTCGGCAATCTCGATTACCCGGCAGACTATCCTCACCTGAACTACGTAAACCCAGACGCCCCAAAGGGCGGCGAGCTGTCCTTGGCCGCCTCAGGCACATTCGATTCGCTCAATCCGTATTCCCGCAAAGGCCGCCCCGGTGCCCTGACGACAATTCAATATGACCGCTTGTTCGAAAGCACCGATGACAGCGTTGGTCAGTATTACGGTGTCCTCGCCGAGAGTTTGGAATACGACGAAGGGCGGAACTTTGTCATTTTTCATTTGCGACCCGAGGCGATGTTCTGGGATGGCACGCCGGTGACTGCCGAAGATGTTGTTTACAGTCACAGGCTGTTCATTGAGCAGGGGTTACCGTCCTACGCCCAAGCCGTTGGTCGAATGGTTACCGGTGCCGAGGCGTTGGATGATCACACGGTGAAATTCACCTTCAACCCAGAGGTCACCCGACGCAGCCTGATCGAAACTGTTGGTGCGACACCGGTATTTTCAAAGGCTTGGTTTGAGGCCGACGAGTCCCGGCGTTTGGACGAGCCAAGGTTGGAGGTCGCGGTTGGATCGGGTCCCTACAAACTGGACAGCTACGACATCAACCGCCGGATCGTCTACAAGCGTCGCGATGACTATTGGGGTGAAGACCTGCCTTTCAACGTCGGGAAGAACAATTTCGACACCATAAGGGTCGAGTATTTCGCCGATCAGACTGCCGCGTTCGAGGGTTTCAAAGCGGGCGAATACACGATCCGAATCGAAAACGACCCCAAGCTGTGGGCGTCGGCCTACGACTTTCCAAAGCTGACAGAGGGCACTGTTGTCCGCGACGAAATTCCCGATCGCAGCCCGCCGACCCCGTCGGGCTTTGTATTCAACCTTGGCAAACCGCAATTCGCCGACAAGAACGTCCGCAAGGCTCTGGCGCTTGCCTTCAATTTCGAATGGGCCAACGAGTCGTTGCTGTTCGGCCTGAACTCGCCACGCAGTTCCTTTATTCAGGGAACGCCACTTGAGGCAAAGGGTTTGCCGCAGGGGAACGAACTGACCTTTCTGGAAGGTCTGGGGGATGTGGTTCCACCCGAATTGCTCACCGAAGAGGCCGTGTTAGTGCACGAGTCAAACCCAGCGCGGCTGAACGATCGGCGCAATCTGCGTCAGGCTTCAAAGGCTCTGGACGAAGCAGGGTGGCCCGTAGGAGAGGGCAATCTGCGCCGCAATGCCGAAGGTCAGACGCTCAAGGTCAATATCCCGTACCCGTCCAACCTTCCAACGTCGACCGCGACGATGATCGAGACCTATGTGCAGAACCTGCAGTCTATCGGCGTCGATGCCTCGGCTGAAAAGGTGGACCCGGCACAATACACATTGCGCAGTCGCGAGCGGGACTACGACATGGTGTACTCGACACGCTATGGCTCGTTCCTGTCTACCGGTGGCGGTCTGAGCCAGATGTACGGGTCCGAAGAAGCTGCGTTCAGCCTGTTCAACCCGGCGGGTCTGGCCAGTCCCCTTGTAGATGCCATCATCGAAGCGTCATTCGAGACCGACAATCAGGCGGATCAAGATACCGCCCTGATGGCGCTTGATCGCGCATTGCGGTACGAGTTCTTTGTGATCCCGGTTGGATACATCGCAGATTATTGGACGTCATATTACGACATGTACGAATACCCGGAAAACCTGCCGCCCTTCAATCTGGGTTATCTGGACTTGTGGTGGATCAATCCGGAAAAAGAAGCTGCTTTGAAAGCAAAAGGCGCGCTGCGATAATATGGGCGCCTATATCCTAAGACGCCTGTTGCTGGTCATTCCGACCTTGCTGGGCATCATGGTCGTGAACTTTACGCTTGTGCAGTTTGTGCCAGGCGGTCCGATCGAACAGATCATCGCGCAGATCGAAGGCCAGGGCGACGTGTTTGCCGGTTTTGCCGGCAGCGGCGATGCCGGGGCAGGGGCTGAACCCGGCGGCGGTGTTTTTGACGACAAATATGTGGGTGCGCGTGGCCTGCCGCCCGAGTTTATCGCGGAACTGGAAAAGGAATTCGGCTTCGACAAACCGCCGCTTGAGCGGTTCTTGGGGATGATGGGCAATTACCTGACGCTGGATTTTGGTGAGAGCTATTTCCGCTCGATCAGCGTGATTGATCTGGTACTGGAAAAGATGCCCGTGTCGATTTCGTTGGGTCTGTGGTCCACCCTGATCGCCTATCTCGTGTCGATCCCGCTGGGCATTCGCAAGGCGGTCAAGGATGGTTCGACCTTCGATACCTGGACCAGCGGCACGATCATCGTGGCCTATGCCATTCCCGGATTTCTGTTCGCAATCCTGTTGCTGGTGCTGTTTGCCGGGGGCTCGTACTGGCAGATTTTCCCGCTGCGCGGTCTGACCTCCGACAATTGGGACAGCCTCAGCCTGATGGGCAAGATAGCGGATTATTTCTGGCATATCACTTTGCCGATCATCGCGCTGACCATCTCGGCTTTTGCAACCTTGACGCTGCTCACCAAGAACTCGTTTCTGGATGAGATCAAAAAGCAATATGTCATGACCGCCCGCGCCAAAGGTCTGAGCGAGGGCAAGGTTCTTTATGGCCATGTCTTCCGCAACGCGATGCTGATCGTGATCGCGGGTTTTCCGGCGGTGTTCATCGGCGTGTTCTTTGGCGGCTCGATCATCATTGAAACCATCTTCTCGCTGGACGGTCTCGGTCGATTGGGTTTCGAGGCTGCCGTGGCGCGCGACTATCCGGTGATCTTCGGAACGCTGTTCATCTTTGGCCTGATGGGGCTGGTCGTCGGCATCATCAGCGACCTGATGTATGTGCTGGTCGACCCACGCATCGATTTCGAAAAGCGGGAGGGGTAAATGGCACTTTCCCCTCTCAATCAGCGCCGCTGGCGCAATTTCCGCCGCAATGGCCGGGCGTATTGGTCGCTTCTGATCTTTTCGGTCCTGTTCGGTGTTTCGCTGTTCGCCGAGTTCATCGCCAATGACAAACCGATCCTCGTGAAATACCGCGGCGAGTTCTACACGCCGGTCTTCAACTTTTATGCCGAGACAGAGTTTGGCGGCGATTTCCAGACCGAGGCGATCTATCGCGACCCCGAGGTCATGTGCCTGATCGACAGCGGCGGTCTGGATCAGTGTTTTGACGACCCCGAAGGCATTATTGATGAGATCAAGGCGGGTACGTTTGAGGCCGACGGGTTTGAACGCGGATGGGCCATCTGGCCGCTGATCCCCTATTCCTTCAACACCAGTGTCGACCGCCCCGGCGCAGCACCGTTGCCGCCGAACGGCCAGAACCTGCTGGGCACCGACGACACCAAACGCGATGTTCTGGCCCGCGTCATCTACGGCTTTCGCCTTTCGATCCTGTTCACGCTGATCGTGACCGGCGCGGCCAGTCTGATTGGCATCTTCGCAGGTGCGATTCAGGGCTTTTTTGGCGGCTGGCTGGATCTGATTTTCCAACGCGTGATCGAAATCTGGTCGGCGACGCCGTCGCTGTATGTCATCATCATTATGTTCGCGATCCTGGGGCGAAGTTTCTGGCTGCTTGTTGCGTTGATGATCCTGTTTGGCTGGACGGGACTTGTAGGTGTGGTTCGGGCTGAATTCCTGCGCGCGCGCAATCTGGAATATGTCCGTGCAGCCCGGGCCTTGGGCGTCGGCAACATGACCATCATGTTCCGCCACATGCTGCCCAATGCAATGGTCGCGACGCTGACCTTTATGCCATTTATCGTGACCGGGACCATCGGCGGGCTGGCGTCGCTGGACTTTCTTGGTTTTGGCCTGCCATCCTCAGCCCCATCGCTGGGCGAGTTGACCCTGCAGGCGAAACAGAACCTTCAGGCCCCCTGGCTGGCGTTCACGGCGTTCTTCACCTTTGCCATCATGCTGTCATTGCTGGTCTTCATCTTCGAAGGCGTTCGCGATGCGTTTGATCCCAGAAAGACCTTTTCATGAGCCTGCTGGATGTGAACAATCTCAAGGTTTCGTTCAAGCAGGACGGTCGGGTCAGCGCCGCGGTCAAGGGCGTGTCCTTTACGGTCGATCGTGGCGAGACGGTCGCCCTTGTGGGCGAATCCGGGTCCGGAAAATCGGTGACGGCTTTGTCGACGGTGTCCCTGTTGGGCGACAGCGCAATTGTCGAAGGGTCAGTCACCTATGACGGCGACGAGATGATCGGGGCGTCCGAAGACAAGCTGATGGATGCTCGGGGCAACGATATCAGCTTCATCTTTCAGGAACCAATGACCTCACTCAACCCGTTGCACACGATCCAGAAACAGATGGCCGAGTCGCTGGCGTTGCACCAAGGCTTGAGCGGCGATGCAGCAAAGGATCGGATCATCGAGTTGCTGACCAAAGTCGGTATCCGCGACCCAGAAGAGCGGTTGGACAGCTATCCGCACCAATTGTCAGGCGGCCAACGGCAGCGGGTCATGATCGCGATGGCATTGGCGAACAAGCCCGACATATTGATTGCGGACGAACCCACCACGGCATTGGACGTGACTATCCAAGCCCAGATCCTTGACTTGCTGGCAGAGCTTCAGAAATCGGAAAACATGGGGATGCTTTTCATCACCCATGACTTGGGTATTGTCCGCAGAATTGCAGATCGCGTCTGCGTCATGAAAGACGGAGAGATTGTCGAAACCGGTGTCACGTCCGAGATTTTCGACACCCCACAGCATCCTTACACGCGAAAGCTGCTTGCTGCGGAACCTTCGGGTGAACCTGATCCGGTGGGTGAAAACGCGGAAGAGGTTGCGCGTACGGAACATCTGAAGGTTTGGTTTCCGATCCAGCGGGGGTTCCTGAAACGGACAGTCGGTTACGTGAAGGCAGTCAACGATGCGACGCTGAGCGTTCGCGCGGGGGAAACGCTGGGCATTGTCGGCGAAAGCGGCTCAGGTAAAACCACGCTCGCGCTGGCCATCATGCGATTGATCGCGTCCGAGGGTGGGATCACCTTCCGCGATCAGGATGTGCGGCGCTGGTCCACGCGCGAGCTGCGGCGACTGCGCAAGGACATGCAGATCGTGTTTCAGGACCCGTTCGGCAGCCTCAGCCCGCGTATGACCTGTATGCAAATCATTGCTGAAGGCTTGGCCATCCACAAGGTCGACCCACATCGCGCACCGCGCGAATTGGTAGCTGAGGTCATGACAGAGGTGGGTTTGGATCCCGCTGCGATGGATCGCTATCCCCACGAATTTTCGGGCGGTCAACGACAACGCATCGCCATTGCGCGTGCCATGGTTCTGCGACCTAAGCTGTTGGTTCTGGACGAGCCGACCAGTGCGCTGGATATGACCGTGCAGGTGCAAATTGTTGATCTGTTGCGCGATCTCCAGCGCAAATACGGGCTGGCCTATCTGTTCATCAGTCACGACCTCAAGGTCGTCCGCGCGATGTCGCACAACGTTATCGTCATGCGCAACGGTGACGTGGTCGAAATGGGATCGGCCGAGGACCTGTTCGAAAACGCCCAGACCGACTACACCCGCGAATTGATTGCGGCAGCGGGCTGACCCAAGCCCGCGCTGATTTATCAGGCGTTTGCGCTTTCCTTGGCGGCGGCCTTTGGCACCGGTCCACGTAGTTCTTCATAGTGATCGAAGCTCAACTTGACCCAGCCGGTGCCGCGTGTGGCGCTTGCAAGGCTGCGATGCAACTCGTCTTCGGCAACAGCGGGCAACTGAGCATTGAAGATCTCCCAGCCCGAGGCGTTCGGGTTGCCTTCAAATCCCAGCACCTGACCCTGAAGCGAGCTGATCGTGGGCACCAGATCACCAACGAAGTCCGAAGGCAGATGGATCTCGGCGCTCAGGATCGGTTGCAGAACCACGGGTTTTGCTTGCGGCAGGGCCTCGCGTACAGCGTTCTTGCCCGCTGTGCGGAAGGCAAAGTCCGAACTGTCGACGTTGTGATGCTTGCCATCGCTCAGCGTGACTTTGACGTCAACGACGGGAAAGCCCTCGGGCCCTTGTGCCAGCGCGTCCTTGGCGCCGTGTTCGACCGACGGGATATAGTTCTTGGGAACCGCGCCGCCTTTTACGACTTCCTCGAACTGAAAACCGGACCCGCGCGGCATCGGCGCGACCGAAATGACGACATCGGCAAACTGTCCTGCACCGCCGGATTGCTTGCGATGGCGGTGGCGATGTTCAACGGGCGCGCGGATGGTTTCGCGATAAGCGGTCTCAACGGGGTCGGCCACGATTTCGATCCCGAAATCCTCGGCCAGTTTCGCGGTGACCCGTCGCATATGTTGCGGACCCTGCGATCCCAGGATCGCATGCCCGCTCAACTCATCCTGTGCCAGATGCAGCCCCGGGTCGATCTCACCCATCCGGCTTAGTGCGTTGGACAGCCGCACGTCGTCGCGTTCATGGGCTGGTGAGACGATCTGACGATGTGCAACAGGATGCGAAGAGGCCCATTCCGGCAGTGGCGTCGCCTTGTTGCTGTCATAGATGTTGCCGGGGTTCAAATGGTCGGACTTTACCGCCAGCCCGATCTGACCCGCCTGCAACTCGGCGATCTGGGTCTTGGCATCCAATCCGGTCAGGTTGCCGACGGTCTCGCCCCCCAGCAATTCATGCGCTTTGATGCCATCGCCCAAACCCCGCAGCACGATGATCTTGCCGATATGCTTTTTCACATCTGCAAATCCGGCTATGGCGCGAGCGTTTCCTTCGGCCTCATCCCGCCCAGCGGCAATGTCGAATTCCGGCGCTTCGTGGCGCAGCGCTTTCATCAGCCGTGTCAGTCCGTTGCCGTGGCAGGCCGCGCCCAGGCAGGCCGGGATCAGTTGATGGTTCTGCAACACTTGCGCGGCAAGGTCGTAAACCTCTGCGCTGGGGGGCTGTTTGTCCTCGATCAGCTGTTCAAGCAGGTGGTCGTCAAAGTCCGAAAGCGTCTCCAAAAGCTCGGTCCGGGCTTCTTGTTCACGGTCTTCCACCGACTTGGGCAGCTCGATCAGAGCCGAAGGCTGGCCTTCCTGGTACTTCCATGCTCGTTCCGAGATCAGGTCGACCGCACCAATGATCGTATCGCCTTCGCGGATCGGGACCTGTCGCAGCGCGATGTGATGCGAACAATAGGTTTGTAGCGCCGCGATAATGTCACGGATGCGCCCGTTAGGATTGTCCATACGATTAATAAACAGGAAACAGGGAATTCCGGCCTCTTCCACCAATCGCAGGTAGGGCGCACACAAGACCGCCGCGTCCGGGTCCGGTGGAACAACGACGACTGCGGCATCCGAAATGGCCATAGCTGGTCCAACGTAGGCCAGCGCGTCGCCTCCTCCGTCTACGTCGATCGCGCACCAGGGCTCGTCCAAGTAAGAAAAACCGTGCAAATGCACGGTTCCGGAAACATCGAATGTGGTGGGCCGCCCGTCGAGGCGGCTGATAGCCTCGACCAGAGTGGATTTGCCCGATTGGGTCGGGCCAAGGACGGTGAAAACGCGCATGAGTGCTGTCCCTCTTTCAGGTTGCAATTGGCTGCGCGAAAGGGGCTGCCCAACGCCGTGGCGTCGGAGAGGATTGTCTGCAAGTTAGCCTGCCTCAGGCCATGAGCGGCGATGCCAGCTCACCCTTCGAGTTTGGAAAAAACGGCGGGTCCCCGTCAAGCCCCTGTGCCGGGCAATGCGAAAGGGCGCTCAGATTGCCGAACTGTGGCCGGCCTTGCTGAGGTCGTAGGCGTCAAAGCTGCGCGCAATCATCCGGGTCAGGGCGCGGGCCTCGGGCGGGATGAACAAACCGTCGTCGCTGACGTGCAGCAGCCCGTCGAAAGCAAGATTGGCGGCATCGAACATGCGGCGCAGGTCGCTTGATGAGATCGCGTGATCCCGCAAAATCTCGGCGGAACTGATACGAAAGTCGCACATCAGCGCCTCGATCAATCGGGCGCGTAGTATGTCCTGATCTTTGAAGAGATGCCCACGCGCCGTAGAAAAATGCCCGTCCCTGATCGCCTTGGTGTGGGCCGATGTCGCGGGTGCGTTTTGCGCATAGCCCTGCGGGAAACGCGAGATCGAGCTGGCCCCCAGGCCAATCAGAACCGGGGCCTGATCGTCAGTATAGCCCTGAAAGTTCCGCTTCAAACGACCGGTGCGCTGCGCATGGGTCAACCCGTCGTTCTGAGTTGCAAAGTGATCAATGCCGATTTCAGCATAGTTGTCCCACATGAACAGCCGTCGCGCGGTCTCGAACAGCGTCAAGCGTTGCTCGGGCGTGGGCAACACGTCCGAGGGGATCATCTGCTGCCGCTTTGCCATCCAGGGCACGTGGGCATAGCCGTATAGTGCGACGCGATCCGGTGACAGCGACAGCAGTTTTTGAACGCTTTCCGTCATCCGGGAACGTGTTTGGTGCGGCAAGCCATAGAGAATATCGGCGTTCAGACTGGCAATCCCACGCGCACGGATCATTTCGACAGCGTCGCGGGTCGTGTCATAGCTTTGAATTCGACCGATGGTCTTTTGAATGTCGCTGTCGAAGTCCTGAACCCCTATTGAGGCGCGGTTCATTCCGGCCTCGGCCAGCACATCCAAACGCGCCTCGTCCACTTCGTTCGGATCAATCTCGACCGAAAATTCAGCGTCGCGGCCCAAGGGCACCGTCTCAAAGATACGGGTTGCCAGATCCCGCATCAGTTGTGGGTTCAGCAGCGTCGGCGTGCCGCCGCCCCAATGCAGGCGCGACAGTGTCACGCCCTCCGGCAGGCGGTCCGCCAGCAGGTCCAGCTCGGCCTTCAGGACATCCACATAGGCAACGACCGGGTTGTCGGTCTGCGTCCCTTGGGTGCGACAGGCGCAAAACCAGCATAGTCTTCGACAGAAGGGCACATGGACATAAAGCGAAACCGCGCTGCCCGGCGCGATGCCGGAAATCCAGTCACCGAATACATCTGACCCCACGTCATTGCTGAAATGGGGGGCGGTTGGATAGCTTGTGTAACGCGGGACTTTCGCGTCAAATAGTCCAAGCTGTGCCAATTGCTGTTTTGCTATCATATCGATACGGCTATACCGGGGGACGCTCGGAAACCTTGACCGAGATCAAATGGACAGGCGGATGACACTCAAAGCACTGTATGAGCACTCAAACTGTGACGATTGCCCGATCAGGCACCGGGCAGTCTGTGCGCATTGCGAGAAAGATGAACTCGAACAGCTGGAAGAGATCAAATATTACCGCAGCTTCGAGGCAGGTCAGACCCTTATCTGGTCCGGCGATCAAATGAGTTTTGTCGGTTCGGTCGTATCTGGAATCGCGTCCCTGACACAAACGATGGAGGACGGGCGCACCCAAATGGTCGGCCTGTTGCTGCCCAGTGATTTTGTCGGTCGCCCTGGGCGCGAAGTAGCCCCCTACGATGTTCAAGCAACCACCGATCTGGTGATGTGTTGTTTTCGAAAAAAACCGTTTGAACAACTGATGGCAACGACACCGCATATCGCGCACCGGCTGTTGCAGATGACACTGGACGAGTTGGACGCCGCGCGGGAATGGATGCTGGTTTTGGGACGCAAAACCGCGCGGGAAAAAATTGCCAGTCTGTTGTCGATCATTGCGCGTCGCGATGCCTCTATCAACAAGGCCGGGATGGCCGGACCAATTGTGTTCGATCTGCCGCTGACGCGTGAGGCAATGGCAGATTATCTGGGGCTGACACTGGAAACGGTCAGCCGCCAAATCTCGGCTCTGAAAAGGGACGGTGTCATCACGCTGGAAGGCAAGCGGCATGTCACCATCCCCGATATGGGCCGTCTGATGGAAGAGGCGGGCGATGATACCGATGGCGGTTTTCTGGTCTGAGCAGTGACCGATTAGCGATCAGGAGGGAACAATGGAATTTTCAAGCATCCTTGCCATGCTGTTCATTGGCGCAATCGCGGGTTGGCTGTCTGGCAAAATCATGGAAGGCCGGGGATTTGGCCTGATCGGCAATATCATCGTCGGGGTCGTCGGTGCATTTTTGTCCGGCACGATCTTTCCAGCGCTTGGGTTTGCGGTTGGCGGTGGACTGTTTTCGTCAATTTTCTTTGCAACGGTGGGGGCAGTGATCTTGTTGTTCCTGATCGGGCTCGTGCGCAAAGCGTAAGGCCTGAGGCCGCGCAGTTACCACGTTCAACCTGACAGTCCTTTGCCCTTGAATGGACCCAAACCCCGGCTTGATTTGTAAAGCCAACACCTGGCCAAGACCCGGTGCGCCAGATCGCGTCTAACAAATGCCGGGCGTTCTGTATTTCAGAAAGCTCGGCGACGTCGTTTGGCTGAAGCTATGTATTGGCACGTTGGAATTGTGTAACCTCGCGCCAAATTAGGAAATCTCGAAAGGGAACACCGAATGATTGCTTACGTCACCGTTGGTGTTGATGACATCGCACGTGCCGAGCGGTTTTATTCTGCGTTCCTTCCCGCCCTTGGTTACGAATTGGAAAGATACCACGGAGACCTGAGCTACGCGCTGCCCACACAGCCCGACCAGACGAACCAACCGCCGGAGTTCTATGTAAAGTCACCCTTTGACGGACAATCGGCTTCGGTCGGCAACGGAACCATGGTTGCATTCGAGGCGCGCAATCAAGCGCAGGTCCGCGACCTTCACGCAGCTGCGCTTGCAGCCGGCGGCTCGGATGAAGGGGCGCCGGGTTTCCGCGCCTCTTATGGACCTCAATTCTACGTTGGCTACTTGCGCGATCCTCAGGGCAACAAAATCGCACTTTTTTCCAGCGACCCCAGTGAACCCGGACGCGATGGGTAGCGTAATCGATCTCAACACTGCCCTTTCGGGTTAATGCAATCTGATTTGATCCGAAACTGCCTGCGCGATCAGTGGGCCAGAAAAACCGGTACCGTTGCCTGTTCCAGCATGTTGCGGGTTGCACCGCCCAAAATCGCCTCGCGAAAGCGGGAATGCCCGTAAGCACCCATGACGATCATATCGGCCTCTGTGTCTGCTGCGTGCCTGTTCAGGATATCGGAGACTCGGGTCATGGTTTTGCTGAGGACGTCAATTTCGCATTTGACGCCGTGGCGCGACAACATCTGTGACAGCATTCCGCCGGGGTCGGACCGATCCGGCCCGTGCCGCGGTGGATCAATAACCACGATCCGCACAAGTTCAGCCTGCTTCAGGAAAGGCAGGGCGCGGCGAATGGCGCGCATCGCCTCGACGCTTTCGTTCCAACCAACCAAAACGGTGTGAGGGACCGAGAATGGCTCAACGTCTTCGGGCACCACAAGGGCAGGGGCGTGGCCGTCAAACATTGCGGCCTCGATTATGGGTTCCGCCTCGGCGGTACGATCCTGACCGTAGGGTTGGGGCAGAACGACTAGGTCCGAAAACCGGGCGCGATGGGCCACGTGGCGGTTGATATCCGCAATCTGCGCAACACCGTTTTCGGCGGACCAGCGAACGCCCGACTTTCCCAAATAATCCTTCGCGAAGCTCAGCAAATCGTCGGCTTCGGCATTGGCGCGGGCCAACGTCTCCTGCAGGATCAGGGCGTTTGCACCGGCGTAATAATACCCGGTCTGACTGCGGTCGACGCCCAGACACAAAGCTTCGGCATGTGCATCCTGTGCATCCGCAAGCATCGCCATTTGTGCCAGCGCCGCCTTCGCTTTCTCAGTTTCGGTCATGACTGTGAGCAGAGTTTTATACGCCATGTCGGCCTCATATTCTTGACGATTGGAGCTGCCCAACCGTGTAACATATTCAATTCCTTATGCGTGTCACAGAAAACCGGCTATTGTCTTGACACAGATCAAAGCAGCATTGGCCGCCGTTCGACAAAACAGCAGCCAGTCAAAAAGGGCTTTGTGCGACACAAGAATCGCACGAGGCATGGCAAAGGGACGCAATATGTCGAATTACATCAAGCTGATCGTGCTTGGTCTTGTGGTGTTGTTTGCCGCCATAGGATCCAATTACGCACGGGATTTGGCGTATCAGGTGCATGCGATTCTGGTGATGGTCATCGCCGCCGGATTGTTCATCTGGACGCTGAGAAACACCGATGAGCCAGATATTCTAACCGACCGATCCGCGGAGTACATGGATGACGTGATCCGATACGGCGTCATCGCGACTGCGTTCTGGGGTGTTGTCGGGTTTCTGGCGGGGACCTTCATTGCGTTCCAGCTTGCCTTTCCGGGACTGAATTTCGAATGGGCACAAGGCTATCTGAATTTCGGGCGTCTTCGCCCCCTGCACACCTCGGCCGTGATTTTTGCCTTTGGAGGCAATGCGTTGATTGCGACGTCTTTCTATGTGGTGCAGCGCACCAGCGCCGCGCGCTTGTGGGGCGGCAATCTGGCGTGGTTTGTATTCTGGGGTTATCAACTGTTCATCGTGCTGGCCGCGACGGGCTATATTCTGGGCGGCACTCAGTCCAAGGAATATGCCGAGCCTGAATGGTATGTTGACCTTTGGCTGACCATCGTGTGGGTGGCCTATCTGGCCGTATTCCTGGGTACGATCGTCAGACGGAAAGAACCCCACATCTACGTGGCGAACTGGTTCTATCTGGCGTTTATCGTGACCGTTGCCATGCTGCACTTGGTCAACAACATGACCATTCCGGTCAGCATCTGGGGCTCGAAATCAGTCATCGTCTGGTCAGGCGTACAAGACGCCATGATCCAGTGGTGGTACGGCCACAACGCCGTGGGCTTCTTCCTGACCGCAGGCTTCCTGGGCATGATGTACTATTTCATCCCGAAACAGGCCGAGCGTCCGGTCTTCAGCTACAAACTGTCGATCATCCATTTCTGGGCGCTGATCTTCCTGTATATCTGGGCGGGTCCGCACCACCTGCACTATACAGCGCTGCCGGACTGGGCCTCGACGCTTGGCATGGTGTTCTCGGTCGTGCTGTGGATGCCGTCCTGGGGCGGTATGATCAACGGTCTGATGACCCTGTCGGGCGCCTGGGACAAGCTGCGCACCGACCCGATCATCCGCATGATGGTGATCTCGGTGGGTTTCTACGGCATGTCCACGTTCGAGGGTCCGATGATGTCGATCCGCGCCGTGAACAGCCTCAGCCACTATACCGACTGGACCATTGGGCACGTGCATTCGGGCGCGCTGGGCTGGAACGGCATGATCACCTTCGGCGCTCTTTACTTCCTGGTACCTGTCCTGTGGAAGCGCGAGCGTCTCTACTCGCTGCAAATGGTCAGCTGGCACTTCTGGCTCGCCACCATCGGCATCGTGCTCTACGCCGCGTCGATGTGGGTCACCGGTATCATGGAAGGCCTGATGTGGCGTGAAGTGGATGCCAACGGCTTCCTGGTGAACTCGTTCGCCGACACAGTGGCCGCCAAGTTCCCGATGTATGTGGTTCGCGGTCTGGGTGGGGTCCTGTTCCTCGCTGGCTCGGTGATCATGTGCTACAACCTGTGGATGACTGTGCGGAAAGCGCCGGCCAAAGAGGCCAGCCTGACCGTCGCGGTCCCGGCTGAATAGAGGGAGGGCCGGAGCAATGGCAATTCTCGACAAACATAAGATCCTCGAGACCAACGCGACCCTCCTGCTGATCTTCAGCTTTCTGGTCGTCACCATCGGGGGCATCGTTCAGATCACACCGTTGTTCTATCTTGAGAACACCATCGAGAAGGTAGAGGGTATGCGCCCCTACACCCCTCTCGAAATGGCAGGGCGCGAAATCTATCTGCGCGAAGGCTGCTATGTCTGCCACAGCCAGATGATCCGACCCATGCGGGACGAGGTTGAACGGTACGGCCACTACTCGCTGGCGGCTGAATCGATGTATGATCACCCGTTCCAATGGGGCTCCAAGCGGACCGGGCCTGACCTTGCCCGCGTCGGTGGCCGTTATTCGGATGACTGGCATGTGCGCCACCTGCGTGACGCGCAGTCGGTTGTACCGGAATCCGTGATGCCGAAATACGGCTTCCTCGAAAACCGCAAACTGGATGGCGAATACATCGGCGACATTATGGCCGCGAACGCAGTGGTCGGTACGCCTTACACTGAAGAGATGCTTGCAAATGCTCAGGCTGATTTCCGGGCGCAGGCTGATCCGGACAGCGACTACGACGGTCTGCTGGAACGCTATGGCGACAAGGTCAATATCCGGAACTTTGACGGGCAGCCCGAGCTGACGGAAGCCGATGCGCTCATCGCGTATCTGCAGATGCTGGGTACTCTGGTCGATTTCTCGACCTTCACCCCGGATCCGAGCCGCTGAGGAGGGTTTCATGGAAGAATACACTCTTCTTCGACAGTTCGCGGATAGTTGGATGCTGTTGCTTCTCTTTGTCTTTTTCATTGGCATCGTGATCTGGGTTTTCCGCCCTGGTGCCAGCAAGGAATACAAAGACACAGCCAATATTCCCTTCCGGCATACCGATGCGCCTGCACCCACGCGGGACCCCGCCAAATCGTCCCATGGGGGCGACGACAATCCCGCCGAATCCAAGGAGGCGCGGCAATGAGCAAGACACCTGAAAAACAGCCGGGCGATCCAAATACAACGGGCCACAGCTGGGACGGCATCGAAGAATTTGACAACCCAATGCCGCGGTGGTGGCTCTGGACCTTTTACGCCACGATTTTCTGGGGTGTGATCTATACGATCATGTATCCGGCGTGGCCGCTGGTGCAATCGGCGACAGCCGGTGTGCTGGGCTGGTCATCGCGGGAACTGGTGCAAGAGGACATGGTTGCCTTTGAGGAGGCCAACGCACCCTGGAACGCCAAACTGGTCGAGACGCCTCTGAACGACATAGCCAACGATGCGGAACTGCAGCAATACGCCGTTAACTCTGGCAGTGCCGTGTTCCGAACATGGTGCGCGCAGTGCCACGGATCGGGTGCTCAGGGTGCGGCCGGCTTTCCCAATCTTTTGGATGATGCGTGGCTTTGGGGCGGCACGATGGAGGATATCGAGTACTCGGTCGCCTATGGTATTCGCAACGAGGAAAGCGATGATGCGCGTTATTCCGAGATGCCTGCTTTCGGCGAAATCCTGGAACCTGACGAGATCACTCAGGTCGTTCAATATGTAATGTCGCTGACCAATGCGCAGACCGATGACGCAGCCGCAAAAGCGGGCCAGGTGGTCTTTGCTGACAATTGCTCGGTCTGCCACGGCGAGGACGGCAAAGGTGATGTCACGCAGGGTGCGCCCAACCTGACCGACGCGATCTGGCTTTATGGCGGCAGCGAAGAGGCTTTGACCGAAACGGTTGTCTATAGCCGGTTTGGTGTGATGCCGCCTTGGGAAAACCGCCTGACCGAAGCGCAAATCCGCGCTGTGACGGCCTATGTTCACCAGTTGGGCGGCGGTCAGTAACAGTCACGGGAAACCTCCGGGCGGTATACCGCCCGAAGGCTGCGGCACCGGCTGTTCCATCTGTTCGCGCGTTTCCTGAACAGCCGGTGTCGATTTTCAGAAATTAGAACCAAGTCTGGTTTTGGTCCAGAGATGTGTGAAGCCTTGCTATTGGCGATCCCGGTGGCAGCAGCTTGCCTGATCGTTGCAGGCCTAAGGTATCCTGCCGCTTTGACCAGGCCAACGCGGCGTCAGGTGTGACAAAAGGTGTCTGTACGATACGCTTTTGACCCAAATCAAAGTCGTTACGTATATGATCTGGAAGAAGTCGCCTGAACAAAAGCCAGATTCCGGAGCCAACCCGTGAGCGATTCCAACCCCGCCCCAAGCCTTTACGCTGCCAGGGAGCCGATATTTCCCAGACGGGTTTCAGGTCCGTTTCGAAACCTGAAATGGATCATCATGGCTGTCACGTTGGGCATCTACTACATCACGCCCTGGATCAGATGGGACCGCGGCCCAAGCCTGCCCGATCAGGCGGTCCTGCTGGATCTGGCAAACCGACGTTTTTATTTTTTCTGGATCGAAATCTGGCCGCACGAATTCTATTTTGTCGCCGGCCTGCTGATCATGGCGGGTTTGGGGTTGTTTCTGTTCACTTCGGCCCTTGGGCGCGTTTGGTGCGGCTATGCCTGCCCGCAGACCGTTTGGACCGATCTTTATATTCTGGTGGAACGTTGGATCGAAGGCGATCGGAACGCCCGGCTGCGCCTGCACAGACAAAAGAAGCTGGATTTTCGCAAAGCACGGCTGCGCGTGACCAAATGGGCGGTTTGGTTTCTCATAGGTCTGGCCACCGGCGGGGCCTGGGTCTTTTACTTTGCGGATGCGCCAACGCTGGCGCGCGATCTGGTTACCGGCAATGCACACCCGGTTGCCTATACAACCATGCTGATCCTTACGGGCACGACATTCTTCTTCGGTGGATTTGCGCGCGAACAAATCTGTATCTACGCCTGCCCATGGCCGCGCATTCAGGCTGCAATGATGGATGAAGATACGCTGGTTGTCGGCTACCGCGAGTGGCGCGGCGAACCGCGGGGCAAGGGCAAACGCACAGCGGACTCTGAGCTGGGCGATTGCATCGATTGCATGGCCTGCGTCAATGTCTGCCCCGTCGGCATCGACATTCGGGATGGGCAGCAATTGGAGTGTATCACCTGCGCGCTTTGTATTGATGCCTGCGATGACATGATGGCCAAGATCGGCAAGCCACGCGGGCTGATCGACTATATGGCGCTGAGCGATGAGACCGGCGAGCGCGAGGGTAAACCCCCAAAAAGTGTGTGGAAGCATATCCTGAGACCGCGCACAATTATGTACACTGCATTGTGGTCACTGGTCGGCTTCGCGCTGCTGTTTGCTTTGTTCATCCGCTCGGACATCGACTTGACGGTGGCCCCGGTACGCAATCCGACATTCGTGACTATGTCAGACGGAACAATCCGAAACACCTATGATGTGCGTCTGCGCAATAAACACGGTGAAGAGCGGCCCTTCCGTCTGTCTCTTGTCGGTGATCCGGCGATGCAGATCGAAATCGAAGGCGTTGACGGCACTGTTGTAAACGTGGCCGCCGATACGGCACAATTGACGCGCGTCTACATTCTCTCTGCGAAGGACACGCGCCCGGCCAGTGCGGATTCGACCTCCGTCAGAATTTGGGTCGAGGATGTCGAAAACGGTGAGCGTGCTTACAAGGATACGACGTTCAACGGACGAGGGGACTGAACATGGCAGAACGGCAATTCACCGGGAAACACGCCTTGGCCATCTTTGTCGCGGCCTTCGGTGTTATTATCGCGGTCAACCTTTTGCTGGCTTACAAAGCAGTGCAGACCTTTCCGGGGCTTGAGGTCAAAAACTCGTATGTCGCAAGTCAGGAGTTCAATGAACGACTGAAAGAACAACAGGCGCTTGGTTGGGACATTCAGGCCGAGCTTTCAGGCGGGCTGTTGATCCTGCATATCACCGATCAAACCGGCGCCCCGGTTCAGGTTTCCGAGTTGCAGGCCGTCGTCGGGCGGGCAACCCATGTGAAAGAGGATTTCTCGCCTGATTTTACCTTTGACGGGATCGCGTATGCGGCCCCGGCTTCGCTGGGGGAAGGGAACTGGAACATACGCTTGTTGGCGAAAGACATGGATGGGTCAGAATTCGCGCAGCGCATCCCGCTTTACGTAAAAGGTTGATGGGGTGACGGCAGAGATTACCAATACCGCCGCTTGTCCCGGCTGTATCGCATCTCCGGCAGAGCCAATGCGACCAGCCCCCAAGGATGCGCAAATTGCGTTGTCCTTGCCCGGCATCCATTGCTCGGCCTGCATCTCGACCGTCGAGCGAGAATTGAACGCCTATCCCGGCGTCTTTGATGCACGGGTGAACCTGACGCTCAAACGCGCCATGATCAAAGCGGCCCCGGACATACGGGCCGCAGACCTGATCCCGGTGCTGGAGGGTGCGGGTTATGAGGCGCACGAGTTGGACCCCGGTGCGCTGTCGGCCACACAGTCGGACAAGGCGGGCCGCGACCTGCTGATGCGGTTGGCAGTCGCAGGTTTTGCATCAATGAACGTCATGTTGTTGTCGGTTTCGGTCTGGTCGGGCGCCACGGACGCGACGCGTGACATGTTCCACTGGATCTCGGCCGCGATCGCACTGCCAGCCATCGCCTTTTCTGCGCAGCCGTTCTTTGCAAATGCCTGGAGTGCGCTGCGCGTGCGTCGGCTGAACATGGATGTGCCCATCGTTCTGGCAATACTGCTGGCGCTGGTCACGTCGCTCTGGGAAACCGCGCTCAGCGGCGAGCATGCCTATTTTGACGCTGCATTGACGCTGACTTTCTTCCTGCTGGCCGGGCGTTATCTGGATTACCGCACACGCGCGGTTGCACGCTCTGCTGCCGAAGAACTGACTGCGCTTGAGGTTCCCCGCGCGGTTCGGCTCGGCAACGCAGGCGAAGAAGAGGTCGCCGTTTCCGAACTCAGCGTTGGCGATTTGATCCTGGTTCGACCCGGCGGGCGCATGCCGGTGGACGGACAGATTGTCTCGGGTCAATCCGAACTGGATCGTTCGCTGTTGACCGGGGAAACCCTGCCAGTTTTTGCGCCTGAGGGTCTGAACGTCAGCGCTGGTGAAGTGAACCTGACCGGTCCTTTGACCATTCGCGCAACCGCGGTGGGTGAAGACACCTCGCTGCACCGCATGGCCGATCTGGTCGCGATCGCCGAATCCGGGCGTTCCCGCTATACCTCGCTGGCTGACAAGGCCGCCAAGCTTTATGCGCCGGGCGTTCATATTCTGGCCGCTCTCAGCTTTGTGGGCTGGTACATCTATTCCGGCGATATCCGCACGGCCCTGAACATCGCGGCAGCGGTTCTGATTATCACTTGCCCCTGTGCACTGGGTTTGGCTGTTCCCGCGGTGACGACTGCGGCCTCGGGGCGATTGTTCAGAAACGGGATGTTGATCAAAGACGCCACGGCGCTGGAGCGGCTGGCAGAAATCGACATGGTCGTCTTTGACAAGACCGGCACTTTGACGTCGGGCACGCCAGAGCTGACCAATCTGGCAGATCACGCCCACGCCGATCTTGAGATTGCGCTTGCGCTGGCCGCAGCGTCCTCTCATCCATTGTCAGTGGCATTGACCAAGTCGGCAACTGGTGCAGGGATCAAAGCCGCCGACGTCAGGAACGTGACCGAGGTACCGGGATACGGCACCGAAGGCGAATATCACGGTCAGCGTGTTCGGTTGGGTCGCGCAGCGTGGACCGGCGGCGATGAACGCAGCCAGACCTCTGCATGGTTGTCGGTCGGTGATCAAGCGCCTGTGGCGTTCCTCTTTTCCGACAGTCTGAGACCCGGCGCCGCCAAGGCCGTTCAGGCCTTTCGTGATGCGGGTAAAGATGTTGTGTTGATCTCGGGCGATACCGAGGGCGCCGTTGAGGATCTTGCCGGAAGGCTGGGAATCCAGTCCTGGATGGCGCAAGCGCTGCCGCAGGACAAAGCGGCCCGCGTAACCGAATTGAGCAATCAGGGTCGCAAAGTTCTGATGGTTGGCGATGGTCTGAATGACACGGCGGCATTGGCCGCTGCACATGTGTCCATCTCTCCGGCCTCGGCGCTGGATGCGGCGCGGGTTGCCTCGGACATCGTTTTGCTGGGCAATGATCTGTCGCCGATTGCGGATGCGTGCGATACTGCGGTGAAGGCGACTCGGCGTATTCGCGAGAATTTTCGCATTGCGACGGTGTACAACGTGATCGCCGTGCCGTTGGCCGTGGCGGGGCTTGCCACCCCGTTGATTGCCGCGCTCGCCATGTCGACGTCGTCGATCACCGTGTCTTTGAATGCGCTGCGATTGAGGTAACACAGATGGAAGTTCTGGCTTATCTTATCCCGATTTCCCTGTTTCTGGGCGGGGTTGGGCTTGTTGCCTTCGTATACACTGTCCGATCCAATCAGTACGAAGACCCCGAAGGCGATGCGCGTCGGATTCTGAGCGACGAGTGGGACGACCGCCCCAAACCCTGAGAGCCCTTGAAATTGCCGCATTGCCCGGTTATGTGCGATCCATCCGCTAGCAGAGAGACAAAAGCCAAATGGCCACCACAAACCCGATCCAGTTTATTCAGCAAGTCCGTGCCGAAGTTGCCAAGGTTGTTTGGCCGACCCGACGCGAAGTGCTGCTGACAACGGTTATGGTGTTCATCATGGCGGCTTTGACCGCTGTGTTCTTTGCGCTGGTCGATCTGGGTATTCGCGGCGGTCTGCAACTGGTCCTCGGCGCCTTCAGTTAACGCAGCTTTGGCAGGCTGAAACACGGCTGCCCCCTTGCACAGCGCGTCGTGTCAGAGTAGGTGACGCGGAACTATTCGGAATGGGCGTACGGCGATTCGGGCTGTGCGCCGCTTTTTATTCCGGGTGACGTGACAGAATTTCAATAACGGTGCGTCCGGCGATCCGGATGCAGCCGAAGGCAAACAAGGACGACAGGTTCATGGCGAAACGGTGGTACTCGGTCAGCGTTCTTTCGAATTTCGAAAAGAAGATCGCAGAGCAGATCCGCACGTCGGTGGCCGAACAGGGCCTTGAGGACGATATCGACGAGGTTCTGGTGCCCACCGAAGAGGTGATCGAAGTGCGCCGGGGCAAGAAGGTTACGACCGAACGCCGTTTCATGCCGGGTTACGTACTGGTGCATATGGAAATGTCCGATCAGGGTTATCACCTTGTGAACTCGATCAACCGCGTCACCGGTTTTCTGGGCCCGCAAGGTCGCCCGATGCCGATGCGCGACGCCGAGGTGAACCAGATCCTCAACCGCGTTCAGGAAGGTGAAGAAGCGCCCAAGCTGATGATCACCTTCGAGGTCGGCGAGAAGGTCAAGGTCAACGACGGTCCGTTCGAAGATTTCGACGGCATGGTCGAAGGTGTGGACGACGAGGCGCAGAAGCTGAAGGTCTCGGTTTCGATTTTTGGTCGCGAAACACCGGTGGAGCTGGACTTTACGCAGGTGACCAAGCAGGGCTAATGAGAGCCTTGTACGGACTTTGACGCCGCGTTGCATTTAGCAGCGCGGCGTTTTTGTTTTTGGCGTCTTGCTTGGGGAGAATTCGCAGCTCGAACATCAGTGCTCAACTGATGGTCTCTTTCTCGCAGCCTCAAACATATCGTCGATCACTGCCAGTAATTTCGGAACCTCTTCGAAGGCTTCCATAGAGAGGGGGCATCGATACCGAGAGCCGCCCGGATTACAAGATTCCACTCTCGGTATTGTCATCCGATTGAGAGCGATATGCGGCTGCGTACCACCAGTCGCTTCCTTCAATGAAACTGAAGAAAATGTGCACAATGAATCGCATACAGCCAAAATATGCCTTTCATTGATCAGTGGTTGTTTTGACAACAGCCGCAAGTCTCTTCCGCCTTTCTCATTTGGCTCGCCAGAATAAAGAAGCCAAAAGTCGTTGTTGAAAGACCGTTGGTCAGCGCGGATGACCGCTTGGATTGAGGGTGTTTCCTCGACCTCAAAATCGATCCAGTGGCCGATTTGGTTGTGACCACTAGGGCGATCATGGGAATTGAAGTTTGTTACGGTTGGAAGCATTTTAGTGCCTCTACTATCGCGAAGTATCTCTGGAACGCCTTCGGCGAGCCCATAGAATGATAAGAGGTAGTGACAGCAAGCAGAGACTTTGAAACTACCGCTGTCTGAAAAGGAGCGTCTGGTTTTGTTCTCTTCGTTCAGTTCGACATACCTGCCGGGCAAAAGGCCACCAGTGAAACCGGGTGGTTTTTCGGTCATCGAGCGTGTTGTTGGAAAGTAGTACAGGTTGGGTCCAAACTTGTGAGTAATGTAACCGACAGGAAATTGATCGCAGTCTTTGATGGCGCATAACTCTTGCCATTCATGTCGGAGTTTCTGAACTCTCTGTTCTTTCGCAGCCTCCTCCTCTTCTGATCTCGCTTTAAGGCCAAAATGTATGCTTGCCCCAAGCAGGACAAGCCACAGCAATAAAAGCCCGCCTATGAGTTTCAGAATGCGCTGCGTAATGTTCATTTGGATGTTGTTTTTAATTCGACTTTCACACACTGTAATTCCAGCACGCTGCGATGCAATGCCCTTGCCAACCCCGCCATTCCCCTATAAATGCCGCCTCTATCGTCTTCGGGCGAGAATCTCTTGTGGGAGGTTGCTGGGATCGCGATCCCGGACCGGACCACGCAACATAGTCTGGGTGAAACGCGTTTCACCTTAGTTGAAAGGAAAACCAAATGGCCAAGAAGCTTGCTGGTACAATGAAACTGCAGGTTCCTGCAGGTCAGGCGAACCCGTCGCCGCCAGTTGGTCCGGCGCTGGGTCAGCGCGGCATCAACATCATGGAATTCTGCAAGGCGTTCAACGCCAAGACCGCAGACATGGAGCCCGGCGCTCCGTGCCCGACCGTGATCACCTACTATCAGGACAAGTCCTTCACCATGGACATCAAGACGCCGCCCGCGTCTTACTACCTGAAAAAAGCGGCTGGTCTGAAGCCGGTCGGAAAGCGGAACCGCCCCCGTGGCGCGGAAAACCCCGGTCGTGAGACCGTGGCCACCGTGACCTCGAAGCAGGTTCGCGAAATCGCCGAAGCCAAAATGAAAGATCTGAACGCCAACGACGTCGAAGGCGCAATGCAGATCATCCTGGGCTCGGCCCGCTCTATGGGCATCGAGGTGAAGTAAGATGGCAAAACTTGGTAAACGTACCCGCGCTGCGCGCGAAGCTATCGCTGGCAAGGAAAACCTGTCGGTCGAAGAAGCCGTTGCTCTGGTTAAATCCAACGCAACTTCGAAATTCGACGAAACCATCGAAATCGCACTGAACCTGGGGGTTGACACGCGTCACGCGGACCAGATGGTGCGTGGTGTTATCGGTCTGCCGAACGGCACCGGTAAAGCGATGCGCGTTGCTGTTTTTGCGCGCGGCCCCAAGGCTGACGAAGCAAAAGAAGCAGGCGCAGATATCGTTGGCGCAGAGGACCTGATGGAAACCATTCAGGGCGGCACCATCGAATTCGACCGCTGCATTGCCACCCCGGACATGATGCCGATTGTTGGCCGTCTGGGTAAAGTTCTGGGCCCCCGCAACCTGATGCCGAACCCCAAGGTCGGTACCGTGACCATGGACGTGAAAGCGGCCGTGGAAGCAGCCAAGGGTGGCGAAGTTCAGTTCAAGGCGGAAAAAGGCGGCGTTGTGCACGCCGGTGTTGGCAAAGCCTCGTTCGACGAAGCCAAACTGGTCGAAAACGTCCGTGCCTTCATCTCGGCGGTGGCCAAGGCCAAACCGTCGGGCGCCAAAGGCACCTACATGAAGAAAATCGCGTTGAGCTCGACCATGGGCCCTGGCGTAACGCTGGATGTCGCGGCTGCGGCCGGCGAGTAAGCCGAGGCGCTAAGCTTTAAAGATTTGATCCCGGGTGGTGTGAACTACCCGGGATTTTTTGTTCTCTGGTTGGATGTCGGCTGGGAGCGCATAGTGACGGATCCTGCGCGGTGCACGAATGGCTACTTGTGCTGGACTATTTCTCGGCGAAAGCCACTTTCAGGCCCAGGATGACTAAGCCCCCCGCCTTTGATGAGTGTGTTCACCGCCTTTGATATTTTTTCACCGCCAAACATCGCGGTTCCAATTGTAGCTGCAATTCCCGGGATACCAAATATCAAGCCTACTCCGGTGAATATTCCGATTAGTCCGGCCCTCCAAACACTGTCAGTAACCTCTTTGACGTGTTCTTTTGGCCAAGACTTAAAATGATCCAAATATCCCTGTAAAGCCTCACGAGTTTCAGCGACTCTGATTCTTGAATCTTCATCGGAATTCTCTTCGTTTGGCACCAACCCTTTAAGCTTTTCTATGTGGTCTTGGGCTTTGCGTAGGAACGCAATTTCGTCTTCCCAAGCCTGGCGTCTTTTGGGATCGTTAGGTATTTGGCGCTCGGTTGCCTAAAGGATGTACTTTAGACAGTTTTGGGCGGAAGCTAGAAATGCGTAGGAATCTTCTGCTGCTTCGTTCAGTGCCCAGGCAACACGACGGCGATCAATACCCAGTTCACGGAGCTCGTCCTCTTTCGAATCTTCAATGGCTAGGTCTTCGACTCGCGCATCCGGGGCATTGCGCTTGACGGATTCGATACCGTTGTCCCGTCCGGACGAGCTGGTGTAGCTTTCGCTGGTGCCGATGACCTGCCCGTTGCTGGCCTTTAGGTTGAACATATGGCCGCCGGACTTGGTTTCTTTGCGCTCATACCGGTCGTCATTCGGGGCATTCTTCTGAACGGACGCTATGCCATTTTCGGCGCTGGCCTTTTGCACGTAGCCTTCGCTTGCCAAGATGATTTCGCCATTTCCGGCTTTGAGTCTGAAACGGTATTCGCCAGCTTTGTCCTCGTAGACTTCAAATTTCCCGGTCATACTGCTCCAACAACCAACAAAAGAAAAAGTTCCCTAAGATGCTGGCTGAAGACGAAAAGGGATGCAAGTGGCCGAGCTATAGTATGCGAACTTCTCTTACCGTCCAACTTGCTGATCGAAGCTTGCGTGCGCTGTTTGAAAAGCAAAAAAGTACTCGTAGAACGAAGGGCACAAGTGAACGTCCGGTACGGGCTCGTTCGGTAAATCGGGGTAGTCGCAGAGAATGGCCGCATCGAGCCCCTTTTTCACCGCACAAAATTAGAATTAGATGTTTTCGATCAAAAGATGCTTGCTTGGAGCTCTTTTGACGAACTCGTTTTCGATCCAACGGAGAACGCGTCGTTGCCCGCCAAATGCCACCATCTCAATGGCATCCTCAAAACTAACCCATCTGTATTCGCTGTGTTCGTGATTCAGTGTGATTTTTGCGGAGTTGTCGATGAATGCGACAAATACCGGCGCTATCGTAATTGCGTCACGATCTGCCTCGTAGAACTGCTCGCAAGTATCAGCCGAATACAGAGCGTTAGGCCGTAACCCAGTCTCTTCATCAAGCTCGCGCAAGGCTGTTTGCCAAGCGGTTTCACCTTCTTCAATACTTCCCGCAACCTGACACCACTCCCCTATCAAGGTCTGTGTTCTTTTCAGGAGCAGCACCTCATGCCGCATTTCGATTTTCCGAACTGCAACGAGCGATGCAAGGAACGACCTGATAGGAATTTCTGCCACGACACAGTCCTCTCGCTCAACAGTTTTGGGCCCTAAATAAGTCAGAATGCTTAGACTGACAAAGTGTCACTTCGTCCGCATAGCAGACATTCGTCCGTATGTCCGCGCGATCTGGGAAACTCGCAATCAAGATACCTCGGAATGACTCTACGATTTGCCCCAATTTACCTCTTGGAAACCCCGACTATCTGTCCTAAGTAGACCTGCGGAATAAAGCGTGCGATTCGTCGTGCGCTTTATTTCGTTTCGTCCAAGACGGTGGGTGGTGCCATCCGGCCCCTTAATTCCCTGCCTGAGACGGGTAAGACCAAAGAATTTCGAGGGTCCCGCCCTCGGGCGCATTTTGGCCAAACCCCGTAACAACGGACCTGAACGCCGAAGCGAAAGCTGCGGCAAATATGAGCCGGGATGTCCAACATCCCTAACTTGGAGAGAACTGTGGATAGAGCCCAGAAAGAGAAAGTGGTCGAGGAACTCGGCCAAATCTTCGAAAGCTCTGGCGTCGTAGTGGTTGCACACTATGCCGGTCTGACAGTTGCCGAGATGCAGGACCTTCGCGCACGTGCTCGTGACGCGGGCGGTTCCGTGCGTGTTGCCAAGAACAGGCTCGCCAAAATCGCCCTTGAGGGTAAGCCGTGTGAAAGCATGGCCGACCTGCTGACAGGGATGACCGTTCTGACCTATTCCGAGGACCCTGTGGCAGCAGCCAAGGTGGCCGAGGACTACGCCAAGGAGAACCAGAAGTTCGAAATCCTTGGTGGTGCAATGGGCGAGAACGCTCTGGACCGGGCTGGTGTTACAGCCGTGTCGAAAATGCCGTCGCGCGAGGAGCTTATTGCTTCGATCGTGGGCTGCATCGGCGCGCCTGCTGCGAACATCGCCGGTGCAATTGGCGCACCTGCAAGCAACATCGCAAGCATCCTTTCCACCATCGAAGAGAAGGCGGAAGCTGCGTAAGCGGTTGGCACTGAATGATCTGCGTAGGGTGAACACCCTGACGTTGGAACACACACTGTAAACGGAAAGAGCTGATAAAATGGCTGATCTGAAGAAACTGGCAGAAGAGATCGTTGGTCTGACCCTGCTGGAAGCACAAGAACTGAAAACCATCCTCAAGGACGAGTACGGCATCGAGCCCGCAGCAGGCGGCGCCGTAATGGTCGCAGGTGCAGCTGGCGATGCCGGCGGTGCAGCCGAGGAAGAGAAGACCGAATTCGACGTCGTTCTGAAGAACGCCGGCGCTTCGAAAATCAACGTGATCAAAGAAGTTCGCGGCATCACCGGTCTTGGCCTGAAAGAAGCCAAGGAACTGGTTGAAGCTGGCGGCAAGATCAAAGAAGGCGTTGACAAGGCGGAAGCCGAAGAAGTCAAAGCCAAGCTGGAAGCAGCTGGCGCCGAGGTCGAACTGGCCTAAGTCCAGTCTCCGGTGCATCGCTGATGTGCCGAAAATTTTGGCTGGGTCCGGAGAAATCCGGGTCCAGCCGAACCTGTCTTAGAAAGGGCCTCGAGATGCGGGGCGTTTTCTAAGACACGGTTTTCGGATCGGGAGGCCGCCTTCGGGACGGTGGCCACGAATTGATCCGGACGTGTCGTCTCGAATGTGCAAGATGCCGGGGCCCGACGGCGTCTTTGCCCGCTGAGAACATCGAAAGGTGACATCTGACATGGCTCAAACGTTCCTTGGCCAGAAACGTCTTCGTAAATATTACGGCAAAATCCGCGAAGTTTTGGAAATGCCGAACCTCATCGAGGTGCAAAAATCTTCTTATGATCTTTTCCTGCGCTCCGGCGATGCAGAACAGCCCACAGACGGCGAAGGCATCAAAGGCGTGTTCCAGTCGGTTTTCCCGATCAAGGATTTCAACGAAACCTCCGTTCTGGAGTTCGTGAAATACGATCTGGAAAAGCCCAAATATGACGTCGAAGAGTGCATGCAGCGCGACATGACCTACAGCGCGCCGCTCAAGGTCACTCTGCGTCTGATCGTCTTTGATGTCGATGAGGATACCGGCGCCAAGTCGGTGAAGGACATCAAGGAACAGGACGTCTTTATGGGCGACATGCCCCTGATGACACCAAACGGAACGTTCATCGTGAACGGTACCGAGCGTGTGATCGTGTCCCAGATGCACCGCTCGCCCGGTGTGTTCTTTGACCACGACAAGGGCAAGACCCATTCCTCGGGCAAGCTGCTGTTTGCCTGCCGCATCATCCCGTATCGCGGCAGCTGGCTGGACTTTGAGTTCGACGCCAAAGACATCGTCTTCGCCCGTATCGACCGTCGCCGCAAACTGCCTGTGACGACCCTGCTCTATGCTCTGGGTCTGGATCAGGAAGCGATCATGGACGCGTATTACAACACCGTGTCCTACAAGCTGGACAAGAAGAAGGGCTGGGTCACGCCGTTCTTCCCCGAGCGTGTGCGCGGCACCCGCCCGACCTATGATCTGGTTGACGCCAAATCCGGCGAAGTGATTGCCGAAGCGGGCAAGAAAGTTACCCCGCGCGCGGTCAAGAAGCTGATCGACGAAGGTGCGGTGACAGACCTGCTGGTACCGTTCGATCATATCGTTGGTAAGTATGTCGCCAAAGACATCATCAATGAAGAAACCGGTGCGATTTATGTCGAGGCCGGTGATGAGCTGACTCTGGAATACGACAAGGACGGCGAACTGATCGGCGGCACAGCGAAAGAGCTGATCGACGCGGGCATCACCGATATTCCGGTTTTGGACATCGATAATGTCAATGTCGGCCCCTACATGCGCAACACGATGGCGCAGGACAAGAACATGAACCGCGAAAGCGCGCTCATGGACATCTACCGCGTCATGCGTCCGGGTGAACCGCCCACCGTCGAGGCTGCGTCGGCCCTGTTCGACACGCTGTTCTTTGACAGCGAGCGTTATGACCTGTCCGCCGTTGGCCGCGTGAAAATGAACATGCGTCTGGCGCTGGACAAGCCCGACACTCAGCGCACGCTGGACCGCGAAGACATCGTGGCCTGCATCAAGGCGCTGGTGGAACTGCGCGACGGCAAAGGCGACGTGGACGATATCGACCACCTCGGCAACCGCCGTGTCCGTTCGGTCGGCGAACTGATGGAAAACCAGTACCGCGTTGGCCTGCTGCGCATGGAGCGCGCGATCAAAGAGCGTATGTCGTCGGTCGAGATCGACACCGTCATGCCGCAGGACCTGATCAACGCGAAACCGGCTGCGGCAGCGGTCCGCGAATTCTTTGGCTCGTCGCAGCTGTCGCAGTTCATGGACCAGACCAACCCGCTGTCGGAAGTTACCCACAAACGCCGTCTCTCGGCGCTTGGCCCCGGTGGTCTGACGCGTGAGCGTGCGGGTTTTGAGGTGCGCGACGTGCACCCGACCCACTATGGCCGGATGTGCCCGATTGAAACGCCCGAAGGTCCGAACATCGGTCTGATCAACTCGCTGGCCACCTTTGCCCGCGTGAACAAGTATGGCTTCATCGAAACACCGTACCGCGTCGTGAAAGACGCCGAGGTGACCGATGAGGTTCACTACATGTCCGCGACCGAGGAAATGCGTCACACCGTGGCGCAGGCGAACGCGACGCTGGATGCGGATGGCAAGTTCATCAACGATCTGGTTTCGACCCGTCAGGCCGGCGATTACACGCTTGCCCCGCGCGAAAATGTGGACCTGATCGACGTGTCGCCGAAGCAGCTGGTATCAGTAGCTGCATCGCTGATCCCGTTCCTTGAAAATGACGACGCCAACCGCGCTCTTATGGGCTCGAACATGCAACGTCAGGCGGTTCCGCTGCTGCGGGCTGAGGCGCCGCTGGTCGGTACCGGGATCGAGGAAAAGGTTGCGATCGACTCGGGTGCTGCGATTCAGGCGAAACGCGCTGGTATCATCGACCAGGTCGATGCTCAGCGTATCGTTATTCGCGCGACCGAGGATCTGGAACTGGGCGACGCTGGCGTTGACATCTATCGTCTGCGCAAGTTCCAGCGGTCGAACCAGAACACCTGCATCAACCAGCGTCCGCTGATCAAGGTGGGTGACACCGTCCAGAAGGGCGAGGTCATTGCCGACGGTCCGTCGACCGATATGGGTGAACTGGCTCTGGGTAAGAACGTGGTCGTCGCGTTCATGCCGTGGAACGGTTACAACTACGAAGACTCGATCCTGATCTCGGAACGTATCGCGCGCGATGACGTCTTTACCTCGGTCCATATCGAGGAGTTTGAAGTCGCCGCCCGTGACACCAAACTGGGTCCGGAAGAGATCACCCGCGACATCCCGAACGTCGGTGAAGAAGCGCTGCGCAACCTCGACGAGGCGGGCATCGTTTACATCGGTGCGGATGTTGAGCCGGGCGATATTCTGGTCGGCAAGATCACTCCGAAGGGCGAAAGCCCGATGACCCCGGAAGAAAAGCTGCTGCGCGCCATCTTTGGTGAAAAAGCATCTGACGTGCGCGACACCTCGCTGCGCGTGAAGCCGGGCGACTACGGTACGGTCGTCGAGGTGCGCGTCTTCAACCGTCACGGCGTCGAGAAAGACGAGCGTGCGCTGCAGATCGAGCGTGAGGAAGTCGAACGTCTGGCCCGTGACCGGGACGACGAGCTGGCGATCCTTGACCGCAACATCTATGCGCGTCTGCAAGGCCTGATCCTTGGCAAAACCGCTGTCAAAGGCCCGAAAGGCGTCAAGGCAGGGTCGGTGATCACCGAAGACCTGCTGGAAACCCTGACCCGTGGTCAGTGGTGGCAGCTGGCACTGGAAGGTGAGCAGGACGCACAGATCGTTGAGGCTCTGAACGAGCAGTACGAAGTGCAAAAGCGTGCTCTGGACGCCCGTTTCGAGGACAAGGTCGAGAAAGTCCGCCGTGGCGACGACCTGCCGCCGGGTGTGATGAAGATGGTCAAAGTCTTCATCGCCGTGAAGCGTAAGCTGCAGCCGGGCGACAAGATGGCCGGTCGTCACGGGAACAAAGGTGTGATCTCCAAGGTCGTTCCGATGGAAGACATGCCGTTCCTGGCCGATGGTACGCCGGTCGACTTCTGTCTGAACCCGCTGGGTGTGCCTTCGCGTATGAACGTTGGTCAGATCCTTGAAACCCATATGGGTTGGGCCGCACGCGGTCTGGGTCTGAACATTGATGATGCTCTGGGTGAATACCGCCGTTCCGGCGATCTGACCCCGGTGCGCGAAGCGATGAAGCTGGCCTATGGCGAGGATGTCTACGAAGAGGGCATCACCGGTCTGGACGAGGATGGCCTGGTCGAAGCCGCGGGCAACGTAACCCGCGGTGTTCCGATCGCAACCCCGGTCTTTGACGGTGCCAAAGAGGCTGACGTCAACGACGCACTGGTGCGTGCAGGCTTCTCGGAAAGCGGTCAGTCGGTTCTGTTCGACGGTCGCACCGGTGAGCAATTTGCACGTCCGGTGACCGTGGGCATCAAGTACCTGCTGAAACTGCATCACCTGGTGGACGACAAAATCCACGCGCGGTCTACCGGGCCGTACAGCCTGGTGACCCAGCAGCCGCTGGGTGGTAAGGCGCAGTTCGGTGGTCAGCGCTTTGGTGAGATGGAGGTCTGGGCTCTGGAAGCTTACGGCGCCGCCTACACCCTGCAGGAGATGCTCACCGTTAAATCGGATGACGTCGCCGGCCGGACCAAGGTCTATGAGTCGATCGTCAAGGGCGAGGATAACTTTGAAGCGGGCGTACCAGAATCGTTCAACGTTCTGGTGAAAGAAGTCCGTGGCCTCGGCCTGAATATGGAACTCCTGGATGCGGAGGTCGATGAGTGACGAAGGGATGCCGGGCTGAAGCCCGGCCTACCATCCGATCCGGCGTAGGCCGGGCTTCAGCCCGGCACTGCGTGACCCCCGCACCCTCTAACTCTGAGGTAGAAAAATGAACCAGGAAATCACCAACAACCCGTTCAACCCGCTGACGCCCCCAAAGGTTTTCGACGAGATCAAGGTCTCGTTGGCGTCGCCCGAGCGGATCCTGTCTTGGTCCTATGGCGAGATCAAGAAACCCGAAACCATCAACTACCGGACGTTCAAGCCCGAGCGTGACGGCCTGTTCTGCGCGCGTATCTTTGGCCCGATCAAAGATTACGAATGTCTGTGCGGCAAATATAAGCGGATGAAGTATCGCGGCGTTGTCTGCGAGAAATGCGGTGTGGAAGTCACCCTGCAGAAAGTCCGCCGCGAGCGTATGGGCCACATCGAACTGGCCGCACCCGTCGCACATATCTGGTTCCTGAAGTCGCTGCCGTCCCGCATCGGTCTGATGCTGGATATGACTCTGCGCGATCTGGAACGCGTTCTGTACTTTGAAAACTACGTCGTCATCGAGCCCGGTCTGACCGACCTGACCTACGGCCAGATGCTGACCGAAGAAGAGTACATGGATGCGCAGGATGCCTATGGCATGGACGCGTTCACCGCCAATATCGGTGCCGAAGCCATCCGTGAGATGCTGGCCCAGATCGATCTGGAAGCTGAAGCCGAGCAGCTGCGCGCTGATCTGGCCGAAGCAACTGGCGAACTGAAGCCCAAGAAGATCATCAAGCGTTTGAAGGTCGTTGAATCCTTCCTCGAGTCGGGCAACCGTCCCGAATGGATGGTGATGACCGTGATCCCGGTCATTCCGCCGGAACTGCGTCCGCTGGTTCCGCTGGATGGTGGCCGTTTCGCGACGTCTGATCTGAACGATCTGTATCGCCGCGTCATCAACCGGAACAACCGTCTGAAGCGTCTGATCGAGCTGCGCGCGCCTGACATCATCGTCCGCAACGAAAAGCGGATGCTGCAGGAATCCGTTGACGCTCTGTTCGACAACGGCCGTCGTGGCCGTGTGATCACTGGCGCCAACAAGCGTCCGCTGAAATCGCTGTCGGACATGCTGAAGGGTAAGCAGGGCCGCTTCCGTCAGAACCTTCTGGGTAAGCGCGTCGACTTCTCGGGCCGTTCGGTCATTGTGACCGGCCCCGAGTTGAAGCTGCACCAGTGTGGCCTGCCCAAGAAGATGGCGCTGGAGCTGTTCAAGCCGTTCATCTATTCGCGCCTTGAAGCCAAGGGTCTGTCTTCGACCGTGAAACAGGCGAAGAAACTGGTCGAGAAAGAGCGTCCCGAAGTGTGGGATATCCTCGACGAGGTGATCCGCGAACACCCTGTCATGCTGAACCGTGCGCCGACGCTGCACCGTCTGGGCATTCAGGCGTTCGAGCCGGTCTTGATCGAAGGTAAAGCCATCCAGCTGCACCCGCTGGTCTGTTCGGCCTTCAACGCCGACTTCGACGGGGACCAGATGGCCGTTCACGTCCCGCTGAGCCTTGAGGCCCAGCTGGAAGCGCGTGTTCTGATGATGTCAACAAACAACGTTCTGTCGCCTGCAAACGGCGCGCCGATCATTGTTCCGTCGCAGGACATGATCCTGGGTCTCTACTATGTGACCCTGGAACGTGAAGGCATGCCCGGCGAAGGCAAAATCTTTGGATCGATCGAAGAAGTTCAGCACGCGCTGGACGCGGGTGAGGTGCATCTGCACTCGAAAATCACCGCGCGGATTACGCAGATCGACGACGAAGGCAACGAGGTTCAGAAGCGTTACGAAACCACTCCGGGCCGTCTGCGCCTTGGAGCGCTGCTGCCGCTGAACAACAAAGCGCCGTTCGAACTGGTCAACCGCCTGCTGCGGAAGAAAGAAGTGCAGCAGGTGATCGATACTGTCTACCGCTATTGTGGTCAGAAAGAGTCGGTCATCTTCTGTGACCAGATCATGTCGATGGGTTTCAAAGAGGCGTTCAAGGCGGGCATCTCGTTCGGCAAGGACGACATGGTCATTCCGGGCGACAAGTGGGGCATCGTCGATGACACCCGCAATCAGGTGAAAGACTTTGAACAGCAGTACATGGACGGTCTGATCACTCAGGGCGAAAAGTACAACAAGGTTGTCGATGCCTGGTCGAAGTGTAACGACCGCGTTACCGAGGCGATGATGAGCACCATCTCGGATGTCGCCAAAGCCGACGACGGGTCGGATCAGGAACCGAACTCGGTCTACATGATGGCCCACTCGGGTGCGCGTGGCTCGGTCACTCAGATGAAACAGCTGGGCGGTATGCGCGGCCTGATGGCCAAGCCGAACGGTGACATCATCGAAACGCCGATCATCTCGAACTTCAAGGAAGGTCTGACCGTTCTCGAGTACTTCAACTCGACCCACGGTGCCCGTAAGGGTCTGTCTGATACCGCTCTGAAGACGGCGAACTCGGGTTACCTGACCCGCCGTCTGGTGGACGTGGCGCAAGACTGTATCGTGCGCGAGATCGACTGTGGCACCGATCGCGGCATCACCGCCGAAGCAGCGGTCAACGACGGTGAAGTTGTCGCGTCGCTGGCTGAACGTGTGCTGGGCCGTGTCGCCGCCAGCGACATCCTGCGTCCGGGTTCGGACGAGGTGATCGTGGCAACCGGTCAGCTGATCGACGAGCGTATGGCCGACACCATTGACGAGGCTGGCGTTCAGTCTGCCCGCATCCGCTCGCCTCTGACTTGCGAGTCCGAGGAAGGCGTCTGCGCAATGTGCTACGGTCGTGACCTTGCACGCGGCACCATGGTGAACACGGGTGAGGCTGTCGGCATCATCGCCGCCCAGTCCATCGGTGAACCCGGTACGCAGCTGACGATGCGGACCTTCCACATCGGCGGCGTTGCCCAAGGTGGTCAGCAGTCGTTCCAGGAAGCCAACCAGGACGGTGTCATCGCGTTCGAGAACCCGCAGATCCTGGTCAATGCCGCAGGCGAGAGCCTGGTCATGGGCCGGAACATGAAGCTGGTGATCAACGACGAGCACGGCGAAGAACGTGCCAGCTTCAAGCTGGGCTACGGCTCCAAGCTGTTCGTCAAGGACGGCACCAAGGTGGCGCGTGGCGACAAGCTGTTCGAATGGGATCCCTACACCCTGCCGATCATCGCCGAAAAAGCCGGTACTGCAAAATACGTTGATCTGGTTTCGGGCCTCGCCGTCCGTGACGAGACCGACGACGCAACCGGCATGACCCAGAAGATCGTGATCGACTGGCGCGCGGCCCCAAAAGGCAGCGACCTCAAGCCCGAGATCATTCTGGTCGGTGAAGATGGCGAACCGGTCCGCAACGATGCGGGCAACCCGGTTCACTATCCGATGTCGGTGGATGCGATCCTCTCGGTCGAAGACGGTCAGACGGTCGAAGCCGGTGACGTTGTCGCGCGTATTCCGCGCGAAGGTGCCAAGACCAAGGACATCACCGGTGGTCTGCCGCGTGTGGCCGAACTGTTCGAAGCGCGCCGTCCGAAAGATCACGCGATCATCGCAGAGGCCGATGGTTACGTGCGCTTTGGCCGCGACTACAAGAACAAGCGCCGCATCAGCATCGAACCGGCTGACGAGTCGATGGAAACGATCGAGTACATGGTGCCCAAGGGCAAGCATATCCCGGTGCAGGAAGGCGACTTCGTGCAGAAGGGGGACTATATCATGGACGGTAACCCGGCCCCGCATGACATCCTGTCCATCATGGGTGTCGAAGCGCTGGCGGATTACATGATCGACGAGGTGCAGGATGTCTATCGCCTGCAGGGCGTGAAGATCAACGACAAGCACATCGAGGTCATCGTGCGCCAGATGCTGCAGAAGTGGGAGATCCTGGATTCAGGCGACACCACCCTGCTGAAAGGCGAGCATGTCGACAAGCAGGAGTTCGACGCGGCCAACGAGAAGACCATCGATCGCGGCGGTCGCCCAGCTCAGGGCGAGCCGATCCTCCTGGGGATCACCAAGGCCTCGCTGCAGACGCGTTCGTTCATCTCGGCGGCCTCGTTCCAGGAAACCACTCGCGTTCTGACCGAGGCCTCGGTTCAGGGCAAGAAGGACAAGCTGGTTGGCCTGAAAGAGAACGTCATCGTCGGTCGCCTGATCCCCGCCGGTACCGGTGGGGCCACTCAGGCAGTCCGCCAGGTCGCGCAATCGCGCGACAACGTGGTGATCGAAGCCCGCCGGGAAGAGGCCGAAGCCGCCGCTGCCCTGGCAGCGCCGATGATGGACGACGATATGGTCGGTGACGAGCTGGACGTTCTGGTCGAAACCCCGGAAAGCCGCGAGTAATCATCGCCTCATAAACAAATCAAGGCCCCGCAGTTTTGCGGGGCCTTTTTTGTTGTGGAGATTGTCTGGTGCGACGGCGAGTGATGTATTCGTTCAATCGGCTTATAAAACCGAGGTATGCGGCGAAGCGCTTGCCGTGCTTGACAAGGTAATTTCGGGTTATGACAACGCTGATCAGAAACCAGTTCTTTTGAGAAAAAGGGCATGGGTGAAATACGTGCTGGATGATCTTGAAGGATCACTGTCCGACACCACCGAGGCGGTGAAACTTGATCCAAATTTTGCCTGGGCCTGGTATTGGCGCGGGCGCTTGAACATGCTTGCCGGGGATGTGGAAGCAGCTATTTCCGACTATCACATGTCTTTGGTTGCAGACCCACTGTACTGCCGGACACATCGCATATTGGGCGATATTACTCACGTAACGTATAAAATTGGAAAAAATGGTCAGTCCGCGTTGGATGAAATAATTGAGACCAGACAATGTACCGCGCAACACGACCAGTACCTCGCCTTTGTCAATCATTTGGCGAACTTCAGGGATGGACCATATCGCGGGGCGCAAGATGTTCTGGACCAGTTGATAAGTTCAACAGATCGACCTGAACATCTGATATTGCGACGCGCTTGGATAAGTGCCCAGATGGGTCAACATGAAGACGCGATTGACGACCTGGACTCACTGACAGCGGATCGGGAACTTTATGAACGGGTCGGAAAACAACTCAGAGCGCAGATACGAGAGTTAAGGGCGGCGGGGAACTCCTGCGCTGCGGATGAGTTTAGTACCCGCAATGCTCAATTCTCTTCGGTCTATCGCGATGCCTTACGACTAAAAATCCAATTGCAAATGGACCTAGAGAAGTGGACACACGCATTGGCTTCTCTGGACGAGCTTATTACAGTTAAACCTTACACGCACGTGCCTTGGACCCGTCGGGGTGAGGTTCTCGACCGGCTCGGTCGCGAGGACGAGGCCTTGGCTAGCTATCTGGAAGCTATCCGCATAGCCAGACCTGAGAATTGGAATGCCGCAAGAGGCTACTCGCCAGAGCTTTTACAGGCCCTATTTCGTGTAGCATCCATTTACGAAGTGCAGGACCGATCTGCTGAGGCGCTCGTCGTTTGGGACAAATCTCTCTCCGTAGCCCACAAAAGTGTGATCGGCTACGCACAGGAAATGATGGGAATCGGGGGTCACTACAAAGGTGATCAAACCAAAATCTATGATGAAGAAACCAAAACCGCCGTTCGGTCTTGCCTTGCTGATGCCGAGTGCAACTGGGCGCGTCTCTATCCCCAAATGCCCTGGAAATGAGATCAATATAATTTCGAACGACGAGAAAGCATTAAGATGTCCCGCCGCAGTCGGAGTCGTAACTTTGGTGTAAAGCACTTCGTATTCTTCGGAATGCCAGAATCGGTTTAGAGAAACTGGACGGCGGCAATGTCCGCGTTGAGGTCCTTGATCGCAAATCACAAGAAACTTCTCCGGCTCGCGTTTTCGCGGCGGAATCTAGACTGGGAAAATACTGCTTACCTGACCGCGAAAGCTCATTCTTGTACGTGAGCCTGAATGCAGGATCACCAAGTACCGTTTTTTGGTGCGAAGTTTTAGATCAATGTTCCGCGCGATCGTTTCATCCTCTGTCACGACCGAAACCTGAGAGCAGCCCGTCTATCACCGCTAACGCAAGGGCGGTTAAACGAATGTACCTTTGTAATCATTCAAAGAAATGCTGGTACACAAGTCTCCCCACTTGCAGCCGATACAGGCGGGTCGAAGCTGATTTTGTGTGAAAGTTGTCCGAAGCCGAAGCAACGAACCTTTATCCAATTTGATCTTTGCGCCGGCATGCGTCTGAACCTGCAGAACCCTGTTGACATCCTTCGCAGCTTGCAGGTCTCGATTGTGAACGTGTTCGTCTCGACAGTGGGCGTTATCTTCGGCGAGGAGAGGGGCACAGATATCATCTGGCCCCTCTACAATTACGATACTCTCTCCCGCAGATATTCGCCCCGCAATCGCCGTCATGTTGTTGGTGAATGCGGGGCTGTACCCCTTGCCTACATAAGTAAGAATGCAAAGCAGATGGTGGGCACGCAGGCGGACTGTCATACCGGGGTACGTTTGATGCCACGTGTCAGCAGATTGAGCGTCATCGCCCCGAGGCCGGATTTCAGGATGCCACCAAACACAAAGGGAACGACGCCAACCATAATCGCTTGTTCCACCCCGATCAGCACAGCAAGCCAAGCTGCGCCAAGGATCAGGCAGATCGCATTGCCAATAAGCATAGCGCTAAACGATAGCCAAACGCGCGACCCGTCCCAGCCACGCTCTGTCAGCCAACCGACGACCATGCCGGCGACCGGGAACGCAAAGAGATAACCGCCGGTCGCGCCTAGAAAGTGGTGAGCTCCTGCAGCTCCTCCGGCCAGAACAGGCAGCCCAAGGGCACCCTCCATCAACCACGTTGCGATTGTGATACCGCCTAAACGCCATCCGTAGAGAGCACCCACGAGCGTAACCGCAAATGTCTGCATCGTGATCGGAACAGGTATCATTGGAACTTCGATGTATGACGACAGGGTGAGGAAAAGAGTGCCTATGAAAACGGCGGCAATTTTCCATGGTAGGGTTAAGCCCTGCACATCGAATGCTTTGAAAACATTGCCAGCGAGTGCGGTTTTGGATGGGGTCATTTCGACATACCTTACATTTTATCTATTAAAATCGGGATTCGAATCCTCGCAGATTTAAAGTATAGATAATTTGTAAAGGCAATCCCATAGTCATCCGCGCGCGAGGTGCCGTCGTAAGATGGTGCATGCGGTTTTTGCGTCTTTTCGTTCCATGGCGTGGAGAATTGCGACATGATCGTTGTCCGAGGTGCTGAGCCATGTTTCGCGCCATTTGGCATGAAATTTCTGCGCGGAAAGGCGCTGAAGCTGCTCGATACGTCCCAACAAAAGTGGCCGCCCACAGGGCTTCAGGATTTCCAAGTGAAACTGGCGGTTGGCTTTTTCCCAGGAAATGGGATCTCTGGCAACATCGCAAGCAAGCCGATAGACTTCCATTTCCCGCATGTCCGCTGGCGTCGCATTGGCCACAGCTTTCGCCAACGCCAGTGGTTCCAAGGCAAGTCTCATCTCCAGGATGTCGTCCAGGTCTTCTGCATTCAAAGAAAACGCTCTGACACCGCGCTTTGGGATAAAGGTGGCGAGTTCCATCTGCACAAGGCGCTGAAGCGCCTCCCGGGCAGGGACGTGACTGCACTTGAATCGTGTGGCGATCTGCTCTTGCGCGAGCCGCGCACCCTGAGCGATTTCGCCTCTAATGATTTCTTCCGCGAGGACGTCGGCAATTGCTGCAGGTTTCTTAGATAAATCAGACATGATGATGGTTTAACTTTGGCGGATCACTTGGAAAAGTCTTTGTTTCGGAAGGTCGGCGACCAACACACAGCATTGAAAGACGATGCGTCTGCGCGCCAATTCCAAAAATCGACTATCGTCGGAGCCTACTAAAGCTGGCTGGTAGAGCACCCACCCAAAACTTCTGATTTGCCTGTCATGAGTTGACATTGCATCAACCTAGTAGGCCAATGCCTATAAAACCAGAAACCGGACGGGATCAGAATGACCCCAAATGTAAAAGGCGCGTTGCTTATGATGGGCAGCATGGCGGCATTTACCGTCAATGACGCGCTGGTCAAGGTTGTCGGTCAGGATATGCCCCTGTTTCAACTGGTTGCTTTGCGGGGGGCGTTGGCCACCCTGTTGATCTACCTTCTCGCCCGAAATCTGGGTGCGCTTCACCTCAATTTTTCTCACCATGACAGATGGCTGATCGCCCTGCGCTGCCTTTCAGAGTTGTCCGCTACCTTCTTTTTCCTGACGGCTCTGATGCATATGCCGCTGGCGAATGTCACAGCGGTTCTTCAGGTGCTGCCGCTCACCGTAACACTGGGCGCTGCCCTGTTTTTTGGAGAGCATATCGGCTGGCGTCGAATCCTGGCTATTGGAATGGGGTTTGCCGGAATGTTGCTGATTGTCCGGCCCGGTCCTGAAGGTTTTAGCATCTATGCGATCTATGCGCTGATCGCCGTAGTTTCGGTAACCCTGCGCGATCTGATCACGCGCCGCATGTCGCCCGAAGTTCCGTCAATGGTTGTGACACTTGCCACGTCACTTTCGATTACGCTGACTGCCGGATTTGCATCTGCGGTCGAAGGTTGGGTCGCCGTGCCAATCCCGTCTGGCTTGATGCTGGGTTCGTCCGCGGTGTTTGTTCTCATGGGTTATCTTTTCAGCGTCATGGTCATGCGAGTGGGGGAGGTCGGATTCGTAGCGCCGTTCCGCTATTCCAGCCTGATCTGGGCATTGGCGTTGGGATGGCTCGTGTTTGGAGATTGGCCGGACTCCATCACGATGATTGGCGCGACGCTGGTTGTCGGGGCAGGCTTGTTTACGCTGTTCCGTGAACGTGTGGTTCAGGCGGCTGAATAAGACTGTCTGATGTCGTCGGCTGTGATCGCGAAGCGTTCCGAGAACAATTGATCCTGTTCGCGCGTCAATCTCTCCAGCGTCAGTTTTCCTTTGCGCGCTTTGGGCGAGTCATTGAACCCGTTCAGTGTGCGTACCCACATAGGGCCGTCCGGGTATGAAACGACCGGCATGAAGCGGCCCATCCTTTGGTGGGCGAAGTTCATGATCGTCAGATCGCAACCGCCGCCGACATACATGCCTAATCCCGCAGTGACCAACGATCTATGGACCGGCATGGCGTTTATCTCTCCGGCACGGACCTCTGCTATGTAGCCATGAGTGAAATCAATCGCGACCGTCGGGTTGGCACTGATAAGCCCTCTACAATCGACAGCAGCAGCGCGAAGGCGTTCAACAAAATCGATGGCCACGCCATCATCGTCATCCAGCCGGAACTGCAGGCACGGGCGGGCGGGATCCGTGCGAGCCTGGTTCAGAAGGGCCTTCATTACATTTCGATGCTCACCAGACGGCCGTGCCACGATCTGAACCTGCTTAATTCCCGACGTTAGATCGATAAGCCGGTCGCTTGCAGACTTCGGAAGGCAATCGCCCACCACGACGACAAAGTTGAACAGGTCGTCGGTCTGGGCCTTCAAGCCGGGCAACGTGATCGTTTCAAACAGCCTGAACCGTTCCTCCAGACGTTTTGAGGCATACAGATAGCGGCGGCGATCCTCGATCGTCGCGTGTTCGACCTGAAAGCCGCCGATCGCGGGGTATGAAAAGCGGCAAAGGCCGATGACTTGCATGGTCCACCTGGGGTTCAGCGCATTTTCTGACTATGCCTGCGTCGGGGTTTCTCGGCAATCCAAATGGCCTGTGGATATCACGCGTGCGATTTGATAACGCGGCACAAATCGGTCGGCGCGGCAAGCGGACGGGTGTGCTGTTGACACGCGGCCCGACTCCCCTTAATACGCGCCCATCTCGGTACCGGGGGCCGCCCCATAACCGATTTCAGTAATGAACTGGTCAAGGCCCGGACACTTTTGCCGTTCGCGCCCTCTGATAACCAACCGCGACGTTCACCTCGGAATGGGAACGCTCGCGGGTTTTGCGCTTGTGGACGCATAAGTGCAGCAAAGTTTAACCGCACGCAGCGCGCGTGCATGTCATGTGTGTTGCAAAACGGGGAAGAAACCGGAATGCCAACTATTCAACAGCTGATCCGCAAGCCGCGGCAGCCCAAAGTAAAACGCTCGAAGTCCATGCACCTGGAGCAGTGCCCGCAGAAGCGCGGCGTTTGCACCCGTGTGTACACCACCACACCGAAGAAGCCGAACTCGGCTATGCGTAAGGTTGCCAAGGTGCGCCTGACCAACGGGTTCGAGGTCATCTCGTACATCCCCGGTGAAAGCCACAACCTGCAGGAACACTCGGTTGTTCTGATCCGTGGCGGCCGTGTGAAAGACCTTCCCGGTGTGCGTTACCACATCCTGCGCGGTGTTCTGGATACTCAGGGCGTCAAAGACCGTAAGCAGCGTCGTTCGAAATACGGCGCGAAGCGTCCCAAGTAAGAAGGAGAGGCTGATATGTCACGTCGTCACGCCGCCGAAAAACGCGAAGTCCTGCCTGACGCCAAATTTGGCGACAAGGTACTGACCAAATTCATGAACAACCTGATGATCGACGGCAAGAAGTCGGTCGCAGAGCGCATCGTTTACAACGCCTTTGACCGCGTTGAGAACAAGATCAAGCGCGCACCGGTCGAAGTGTTCCACGAAGCGCTCGACAACATCAAACCGTCGGTCGAGGTTCGCTCGCGCCGGGTTGGTGGTGCAACCTATCAGGTTCCGGTCGAAGTGCGCCCCGAGCGCCGCGAAGCACTGGCCATCCGCTGGCTGATCACTGCTGCGCGTGGCCGCAACGAAAACACCATGGAAGAACGCCTCGCCGGTGAACTGCTGGACGCTGTACAGTCCCGCGGTACCGCCGTGAAGAAGCGCGAAGACACCCACAAGATGGCCGAGGCGAACAAAGCCTTCAGCCACTACCGTTGGTAATTCAGAGGCTTATCAAAAATGGCACGCGAATATCCGCTCGAACTGTACCGTAACTTCGGTATCATGGCGCACATCGACGCAGGCAAGACCACCTGCTCGGAGCGTATCCTGTATTACACTGGTAAATCCCACAACATCGGTGAGGTGCACGATGGTGCAGCCACCATGGACTGGATGGAGCAGGAGCAGGAACGCGGCATCACCATCACTTCGGCTGCAACCACGACTTTCTGGGAACGCACCGAAGACGGTCAGACCGCCGATACCCCCAAGCACCGCCTGAACATCATCGACACCCCCGGCCACGTTGACTTCACCATCGAAGTTGAACGTTCGCTGGCGGTTCTCGACGGTGCCGTCTGCGTTCTGGACGCAAACGCCGGTGTTGAACCCCAGACCGAAACCGTGTGGCGTCAGGCTGACCGCTACAAGGTTCCGCGTATGGTCTTCGTCAACAAGATGGACAAGATCGGCGCAGACTTCTTCAACTGCGTTCGCATGATCGAAGACCGCACTGGCGCACGCGCTGTTCCGGTTGGTATTCCGATCGGCGCCGAGTCCGAGCTCGAAGGTCTGATCGACCTCGTCACTATGGAAGAATGGCTGTGGCAGGGCGAAGACCTGGGCGCAAGCTGGGTCAAGGCCCCCATCCGCGACAGCCTGAAAGACATGGCTGACGAATGGCGCGGCAAGATGATCGAAGCGGCCGTCGAAATGGACGACGACGCAATGATGGAATACCTGGAAGGCAATGAGCCCGACGTGCCAACCCTGCGCGCCCTGCTGCGCAAAGGGACCCTGGGCATCGCGTTTGTTCCGGTTCTGGGTGGGTCCGCGTTCAAGAACAAGGGCGTTCAGCCGCTGCTCAACGCTGTGATCGACTATCTGCCCAGCCCGCTGGACGTTGTCGATTACATGGGCTTCAAGCCCGGCGACGAGGACGAAGTTCGTGACATCGCACGCCGTGCCGATGACAACATGGCCTTCTCGGGTCTGGCGTTCAAAATCATGAACGACCCCTTTGTTGGTTCGCTGACCTTCACCCGGATCTATTCGGGTGTCATGAACAAGGGCGACTCGATCCTGAACTCGACCAAAGGTAAGAAAGAGCGCATCGGTCGTATGATGATGATGCACTCGAACAACCGGGAAGAGATCGAAGAAGCGTTTGCAGGCGACATCATCGCGCTGGCGGGTCTGAAAGACACCACCACCGGTGATACCCTGTGTGACGCGAAGGATCCGGTGGTTCTGGAAACCATGACCTTCCCCGATCCGGTGATCGAGATCGCGGTTGAGCCCAAAACCAAGGGCGACCAGGAAAAGATGTCGCAAGGCTTGGCCCGTCTGGCTGCCGAAGACCCGTCCTTCCGTGTGGAAACTGACCTGGAATCCGGTCAGACCATCATGAAGGGCATGGGCGAACTTCACCTGGACATCCTGGTGGACCGTCTGAAGCGCGAGTTCAAGGTCGAGGCGAACATCGGTGCACCGCAGGTGGCGTACCGTGAAACCATCTCGATGCCGGTCGAACACACCTACACCCACAAGAAACAGTCGGGTGGTTCGGGTCAGTTCGCGGAAGTCAAGTTGGAGATTCAGCCGACCGAAGCGGGCGAAGGCTATTCGTTCGAGAGCCGCATCGTTGGTGGTGCCGTTCCGAAGGAATACATTCCGGGTGTTGAAAAAGGCATCAACTCGGTCATGGACAGCGGCCCGCTGGCTGGCTTCCCCGTGATCGACTTCAAGGTTGCCCTGCTGGACGGTAAGTTCCACGACGTTGACTCGAGCGTTCTGGCGTTCGAAATCGCGGCCCGTATGTGTATGCGTGAAGGCATGCGCAAAGCTGGCGCGAAACTGCTGGAACCGATCATGAAAGTCGAAGTGATCACCCCGGAAGAATACACCGGCGGTATCATCGGCGACCTGACCTCGCGTCGGGGCCAGGTGTCTGGTCAGGAACCGCGCGGCAATGCAATCGCGATCGACGCGTTTGTGCCGCTGGCGAACATGTTCGGCTACATCAACACCCTGCGTTCGATGTCGTCGGGCCGTGCCCAGTTCACCATGCAGTTCGACCACTACGATCCGGTTCCGCAGAACATCTCGGACGAGATTCAGGCGAAATTCGCATAAGACGGTAGGCCGGGCGCACGCCCGGCCTGCCCGGCAATTGTAGGCCGGGCTTCAGCCCGGCATCCGCAAAACAAGGAGGCCATCATGGCAAAGGAAAAGTTTGAGCGTACAAAACCGCACGTCAACATTGGCACGATTGGCCACGTTGACCACGGCAAGACGACGCTGACGGCAGCGATCACCAAGTATTTTGGTGACTTCAAAGCGTATGATCAGATTGACGGTGCGCCGGAAGAGAAAGCGCGCGGCATCACCATCTCGACCGCCCACGTGGAATACGAGACCGACAACCGCCACTATGCGCATGTCGACTGCCCCGGTCACGCCGACTACGTCAAGAACATGATCACCGGTGCCGCCCAGATGGACGGCGCGATCCTGGTTGTGAACGCCGCTGACGGCCCGATGCCTCAGACCCGCGAGCACATCCTGCTGGGCCGCCAGGTTGGCATCCCGAAGATGGTCGTGTTCATGAACAAGGTTGACCAGGTCGACGACGAAGAGCTGCTGGAACTGGTTGAGATGGAAGTGCGCGAGCTGCTGTCCAGCTACGACTACCCCGGCGACGATGTTCCGATCATTGCAGGTTCGGCTCTGGCCGCGATGGAAGGCAACAACCCGGAAATCGGCGAAGAGAAGATCAAGGAACTGATGGCGGCTGTTGATGAGTATATCGACACCCCTGAGCGTGAAGTTGACAAGCCGTTCCTGATGCCGGTCGAAGACGTGTTCTCGATCTCGGGCCGTGGTACCGTTGTGACCGGCCGTGTCGAGCGTGGCGTGATCAATGTGGGCGACGAGATTGAAATCGTCGGCATCCGCGACACTCAGAAAACCACCTGTACCGGTGTTGAGATGTTCCGCAAGCTGCTGGACCGCGGTGAAGCGGGCGACAACATCGGCGCCCTGCTGCGCGGTATCGACCGTGACGGAGTTGAGCGTGGCCAGGTTCTGTGTAAGCCCGGCTCGGTGACCCCGCACACCAAGTTTGAAGCCGAAGCCTACATCCTGACCAAGGAAGAAGGCGGTCGTCACACCCCGTTCTTCGCGAACTACCGCCCGCAGTTCTACTTCCGGACCACGGACGTGACCGGCACCGTGACCCTGGCAGCCGGCACCGAGATGGTTATGCCCGGCGACAATGTCGGCTTCACCGTCGAACTGATCGCGCCCATCGCGATGGAAGACGGCCTGCGCTTCGCCATCCGCGAAGGCGGCCGCACCGTCGGCGCGGGCGTTGTGTCGAAGATCATCGAGTAAGTCGCGTAAGCGAATGATCAATCAGAAAGGGCGTCCCAAGGGACGCCCTTTTTTGTGCCTGAAATGAGTGAGAGGGTGGGTTGCCGCCTTCCATGATACGGCTTGGTGAACAGCTTTCGGCGTGGACGCCGATTGTTCTCTTGCTCTACCAAGGAAAGTTCGATGAACATTAGGCGAACCGTAACTTAGATGGATCGCTATGCAGGATGACAAGAGAAACAAACTCTCAAGCCTCCATTTAAACGCGCAGGATTTTTGATAGCGCAATATGGTTTCAGTTATTAGCGTGACGTTATCTTTCACTGCACTCAGAATTGATCCGTAAAAGAAACCCCGACAAGGCTAAGAGTCTGTCGATGGCAGGAAGTCTGACATCAGCACATGTCAATCGACGGAAGCCAGTTTCCTCAAGCATTTTCATCACAACTTAAATTGCTTCCTCCGTGGGGCATTTGGGCTCGCTAAAGCCCTATCGATAACATGAGGAGGAACACCGTGCGTAGCCAATTCACGGTACCGTTCGAAAGCAAGTTGCGCTTGATTTATTTGGGCCTCCAATTCATATGCCTTGCCACCACCTCGGGCGAGGCGGATTAGGTTAGCAGCTATGACCCTCAAGCGATAGTCAACTTCCATTTCGCTGCGCTGCAACTCAACTTCTATTTTGGTGTGTGTTTCTTTCATTGGTTCCCGGTCGACAATGGAGTCTGTTTTGGTTTTTGCGAGGTCGCATGTTTCGGCGCGTTGGTTGCGCTTGTTACGTGACAGTTTTTTGGGGGGGGTATGACCACAGACAGTTAAACTAAAACCATTTCACATTCCCCAACGTGTTAAAGCCACCTCCGCTGCTGATGGGCTTTTTCGGATGCGGAGAACTGTTTGACGAGTCAGTTGAGTGACTTTGGCGATCTCAGTTGCTCCACTTCCGTTGTCCAACATTTCCAACACAACGTGTAGTTTATCTCTGTCATAGCTCGGTTTTTTGCCCCGGTACTTTGATCCATCTTTACGGGCTATCTCTATTCCAGCCCGTTGAGCCTCCTTGGTGGCTTCAGCCTGTGCTTGTGCCGTTGCTGCCATAAAGGCTATTAGCGCGTCTCTCACGGCCTCCTGCATGGGATCTGCCGTCGAGCCATCGAAGGTGAGGTTGTTGATCACTGTCCGAACAACGACACCCTGTCTCATGAAATGCCTGATCGTGTCAGTTACATCTTGGTAATTGCGGCCTAAGCGATCCACCCAGCGGACGACCAGCGTATCTCCATGGCGCAGCTTGTCGTACAATCGCTTGCCCTCTGGTCTTTCCTGTAGGGTCGTGCTGACACCAGACACCCCATGGTCTGACACTACCTCGTCAATCTCGAACCCTGCAGCCACGGCTTGGGTTTTCTGATGGTCAAGTGTTTGGTCAGCAGTCGAAACTCGTGCGTACAGGATGGTTTTGCACATATTGCCTTCTGTCCGTTTATACGGTCGGTAGATGGAGGCGCGTTCATGCTCGTATGAAAATGTAGTTCGTCGGGAATAAACTGGATGCTTACTCCAATTGAATAGGCCGACTTATGGCCAAAGAAATCACGATTTACAGTACGTTTCACTCTTCAACTGTAACTTCATGCTTGCACAGCGGGCTTCAATAGGTGGTGGACTTGCTGCGCACTGTACCGATATGTTGCGTAGGTTCCTTTAATGTTCTCTTGATGTTCTTGTGCCAATATGGCACAGAGATTCCCAGAACAAAAAAAGGAGCAGGGGCATGAACTTCACCGAAATTCGAGAGCAAACCGGCCTGAGTGTTCCAGAAGTCGCAGGACTTCTTGGCCGTCCAAACCGCACGGTGTACAATTGGGAAGAAGGCAGAGGTGGCCCTAAGCCTGCCGAAGTCGAGAAGCTACTTGCCGCTAAAATCACACCAAAGAAATCTAATGGCGAACCGGCATTTAGATTCATAGACCTGTTTGCGGGGATTGGAGGCTTGCGCCGTGCTTTCGACATGGAGACAGGCGTCGGCGGCCAATGCGTTTTCACGTCAGAGTGGGACAAATATGCGCGCATAACTTATTCGCAGAACTACGGCGAAACTGACGACGAAATCGCGGGCGACATTACTCAAGTCAGTGAAACGGAAATCCCTCAACACGAAGTATTGCTGGCCGGTTTCCCATGCCAGCCGTTTTCTATCGCTGGTGTTTCGAAGAAGAATGCATTGAAGCGACCACATGGCTTTGCGTGCGAAGACCAAGGTAACCTATTCTTTGATGTAGCCCGCATCGTCAAGCATCACCGCCCGAAGGCCATTTTATTGGAGAACGTTCGCAACCTTGCCAATCACGACAAGGGGCGCACGTTTCGTGTGATCCGTCAAACGCTTGAAGATGAACTTGAGTATGACATCTTCCCTATGATCCTTGATGCCAAGTCTTGGGTGCCGCAGCACCGGCAGCGCATATTCATAGTGGGGTTTCCCCGCGAGCGGAAAGTCACTGACTTTAGCCTCCAACCGCTAAAAGATCGCGACCCACTGAGCGGCCCAAAACTTTCTACAATCCTGCACCCGGAAAACGGGACGGAAAAAGCCGAGGGGCATTTCACCACTGGCCCTAAGGCCAAAGTGTCTGAAAAATATGTGCTTACTGAACACCTTTGGAACTATCTACAACGCTATGCGGAAAAGCACCGAGCTGCGGGTAACGGGTTCGGGTTCGGATTGAACGGCCCGGAAGACGTGGCCCGAACCCTTTCCGCACGTTACTACAAAGACGGATCAGAAATCTTGATACGTCGTCCCAATGGCTCACCTCGCCGCCTTACACCGCGCGAATGCGCGCGGTTGATGGGCTTCGACAAGCCGGGCGAAAGCAGTTTCAAGATCAAAGTTTCAGATACGCAAGCTTATAAACAATTTGGCAATGCGGTTGTCGCGCCTGTGGCTACAGATGTGGCGCGATTGATGCTGCCGCACATTGCAGAGGTTGCAGGCGTGGCACAGGCCGCTCAGGAGGCGCTCTAGTTAGCTTGACGGACGTTCATGATCGGGAAACTCGCAGCCGCAATATGGCGGCTATCAGGGGGCGGGACACCAAGCCCGAGAAGCTATTGCGCTCTGCCTTGCATCGAGCGGGATTTAGGTTCCGGTTGAGTTCATCGCTTCCCGGAAAGCCTGATCTTGCAATGAAGAAGTATAGGGCAGCCTTATTCGTCCATGGTTGTTTCTGGCATATGCATGACTGCCCCCGCTTCAAACAGCCGGGCGGCGAAAACTCGGAATTCTGGCGCAGAAAACTCAGGCGCAATGCTGAACGCGACATCGAGGTGACCAGCGCACTTCTGGCGTCCGGTTGGCGGCAATTTGTCGTGTGGGAATGTGCTCTTATGGGTAGAGGAAGGCTTGAACCACCTGAGGTTGTGGGCAGTATTGGCGAGTGGCTAATATCCGACGCAGCTACGGGCGAGATTTCAGGCAAATTTGATTGAGGACGGCTGGATGGACCTGTCAGACTGGTTAGAAGAACATTCAGAAGGGTGGTTGTGGTACGTCAAACGCCTGTCTGGCAATGACACACTAGCGAACGGTTCGCATCAGGCAGGACCTTACGTTCCTAAGGGGGTGTTCTTTCGGCTCTTCCCTTCACTAAAGGAACACACACACGCTAACGCTAAGGCTGAAATCGATCTTACCATTGATTCACACCCGGACTTCAGGCGCGTCACGGCAACATGGTACAACAATAAGTATTGGAAGGTCCCCAAGCCAAACCGACCGCGCGACGAAACAAGACTCACGAATTTTGGTGGGGCTTCATCAGCCTTGCTTGACCCTGAAAGCACCGGTGCACTCGTCGTTTTTGCTTTTGCCTTTGGTAGTAACGGAGACGCCAAGGCTTGTAACGTTTGGGTATGTCGGAACGAAATCGAAGAAGATATGGTCGAGCGCGAAACTGGCCCGATAGAACCGGGCCGCTGGACAACGTGGCCCCCTGACGGGGGGCTGTTGGCACTTCTTCAAACCGCCGTCCGCGCCGATTGCAGGTTGGCAAAGCACGAACTGCCGCAGCAGTGGCTCAAAAAGTTTCCCAGTGGAGCTGAGATCGTCCAAAAAGTGATTGAATTACGGCCAGACAGCGTACTGATGGTCGACAAAAGACTGCTTAGGCGGCGCGATTGTGAGTTCGAACTGTTTCAGTCTCTAGAAGAGGCAGTGGAATTGCCCCGTGCTCAGGCTGGATTTGCCACGATTGCAGAATTCCTTGCCGCTGCTCAAACCGTTCTTCAACGTCGCAAGGCCCGCTCCGGGAAATCGTTGGAACTGCACATGCGGGAAATCCTGATAGAGGAAGCATTTCAGGAAGGTAAGGACTTTACCTATCAACCGAAATCAGGAAACAATCCCGACTTTATTTTTCCAAACGAAGCTGCTTATTTGGATGCTACATGCCCGCGTGAGCGGGTACACATGCTTGCTGTTAAGACAACTTTCAAAGACCGTTGGCGACAGGTCACAGAGGAATGTTCCGACCTCCCGACGCGGCATTTGCTGACGCTGCAGGAAGGTGTTTCCGAGGCGCAGTTCAAGCTGATTACCGACGCGGGGATTCGGTTGGTTGTTCCGGAGAAAAGGATCGAGCGATACGCAAAAGACATTCGCCCACACATACTGACAGTCGAAGCGTTTATGGCTGAGCTACGTGCTGTCTGAAGGTAGTTTGCACTAGGACTAGGTCGCCGAGTTAAATTGTCTTTGGGCCTCAATTCCCGTTGAAATCCATGCCAGTAGGCCGGTGAGAGGGTAAGCCGATTGCAACTCTTTTTGGCGGCATCTGAAATTTTTTGAGACCGAATTGTGAATTGAGACATGGGGTGGGTTCAAGCAGCAGGGTCCCCTGCAACCGGGTTGCATTGTAGGAGGGTTGTGGTTCTTAGCAAATCAACTAAGTTGCTCAGCAACCCGCTGGTGGCCGGACAGACGCCAGTCCTCGAGACTGCCGATTTCTACAACCGGAAGCGAATCAGTATTGCCGTAGACGCCGGGGCGGACCTCGTGAGCGCCTAGCAATTCCAGCGCCCACACGCATTCCGTCAGGTCGGTCTCTGCCGCCTCCCGGACCGCGCGCAAAGAAACTGCAAAGTTAAGACCGTGGCCCAGTTCGACCAACTTGGTATCGATGGCCTCAGCCAGCAGGAGCGCGTCAGCGTAGTCCTGCGGGTCAAGGTGCGTAGACAGCCACGCGCGGCGCTCAAGCATGCGGTCACGGATAGTCTTGGGGTCATTCTCGATGCCGAGTGCATCGATCTGCGCGAGATATACACGTGGCTTTTCGACGGGGGTTAGCTCGATACTCATTACTTATCTTTCTTGTTGGGATGTTTGGTGCGCCCCGGCGTGGTCTGGCAACAACCACGCCGGGGGCGGTGCTGCGCAGGGCTAGGAGCGACCCTGCGCAAGCTCGGGGAATTCGGTACGCAATTGAGCGGCGACCGCCAGTTCAATTCTGGAAAGGTGTTGGCGGAACTCTGCGTAGTCCCGACAAAGCAATCGATGTGCATGCCAAAGCTGACAGCGACGCTGATAACGTGCAAAAGCTCGTCTACTAGCGTTCATCATGCAAGCCCGCGACGGCGCGCCCAGTTAATCCTTTCAGCGGGCGGGAGTTCATTCCAGTTTGCGGGCTTCTGGTGGTCATCATCCGTTTCTTGGGCCCAATTTCCTGCAGCGTAAGCCACGGAAGGAACCTTGTTGCGTGCACTTGCAATGATCGTATCGCGATCCAAAGAACCACCCCCAATTACAGCCGCCTTTACTCCGGGCAGCGTCAACGCCTGATCAGGCTCAATTTCTACTCCGAATTCGCGTGCGACAATGGCAGTGACTTTCGCAACAATTGACGACAGTCGAGCACCAGCAATTGCGCTATTCAAGTTTTCCAGAAGCGCCTCGGTCGCTCCGGAGGACTCTTCGTGAAATGAGATCATCTCTTCGGTGATCGAAAATTTAGGTTCATGCGACATTTCTTTTTCCTTCTTGATAAGTGTGCGTCATCGCCAAGCGCCAAATTGCCTTGGTCGGAGTGTTCTTGATCGTGAACGAGATACAGAAATCTTCCCAGTTTTCAGGGAGATCATCACCAAATACTGCTTGGATGATTGCTGGATGGAGAAGCAACGCATTGGCGAGCTGTTGACCATCAAGGTACTGTAACTTCTCCCAAAAAGCGCGCGCAATGGTCTCGCGAAAGCTAACCTGTATCTTAGCCGCACGGTTGCGCTGGGCGTCATCCAGTGCCTCCCACAATTGCCTTGCGCGCCCCGCTACTTCCAACCCCAGATCGACGTCGGGTGGAGTGGTAAGATGCGTCTGACGCTGATAAAAAAGCAGGGGCATCGGATCAGATACGCGCGAGATTAGGTCGCCAAGTGCGTAGAAATGCTCAGTACCATCGCGGAGGCGTGGTGCAGGATTGGGTTCATTCAGCCAGCGGTGAACCGTACGAGGCGTTACCGCATACAATTGGCATATTGCAGCCGAGCTGATAGAATGGAGTCCGTAGCTCATTGGCCCTCCAAGTAGTTGAATTTTCAGATGAACAGACAGCGCCCCCGGCGCATTTGAGACACCCCCGGTGTCTCGGTCTTATGGAATATAACTACCACAAAATCGTTCAAATGTCAAAAATCAGACGGGTCACGGTCTGGTATCTGACAGCGGGTCTTGGGCAGTTCGGAACACCTTGCTTGTCGGAGTAACATAGGGTGTCTAGCCACAGAAGATGTACGGAATCGGCCTTCAAAGGAAGCGGTGGCACCAAGCCGAGTCACATACAGGTCGCCAATGAATCACATACAGTATCCGCGGTGAGGCCAAAAATATTGTTTGATTTCAATGGATGGATATGGTGGGTGATGAGAGACTCGAACTCCCGACATCTTCGGTGTAAACGAAGCGCTCTACCAACTGAGCTAATCACCCGTGAGGGGGGATTTATCCAAGCGCGCGGGCGGTTGCAAGAGGGTTCTGAGGAATTTCTTTCGTGCCCTGACGCGCAAGGACTTTTAGGCCTGCAATTCCTTCAGGGCGGCCAGTAACTGCGCTACCTCCTGTTCGGTATTGTAGTGGCACAGAGAAATCCGGATGCAATCGCTCAAACCCAGCGGATCAAGGACATTACCGCTGTAGTGGTCCGCCTTGCGTGTGTGGGTTCTGATGCCTTGCGTGTTCAGCTTTGTGACCACCTCGGCGGAGGGCATGTCGCGCACCACAATGGAAACCAACCCTTCGCGGGCCGGGTTGTCCGCCCCGGCAAGAATCGAGATGTGGTCCATGTCCCGCAGTCCCGGCAGGTTACCCGTCCCGTTGATCATCGCTTGCGTCAGATGAGTCTCGTAGGCATGGATGGCTTGGCCTGCAGCCTCAATTCGGGCGCGCGGGTCTGTCGCGTCCGAGATTTGCGAGCCCAGCCAATCAAAGTACCCGACGACATCAGACATGGTGGCATAAGCGCCTGTGTCGCGGGTTCCGAACTCCCATCCTTCGGCTGGCGCATTGATCAACTGGTCGTGGGGCAGCGCGGTCAGCCGGTCGGATATCCACGCCACACCGAACCCGTGGCGCGAGAACACCTTGTAAGGCGAAATCGCATAGCCATCGACCCCATAGCTGTTCAGATCCATCTGCCCGTGCGCTGCATGTTGAATGCCATCCACAATAATGAAACAGGCGGGCGCGACCTCGCGTATCGCCCGGGCAATCGCGGCCACGTCCATGCCCATGCCCGTTACGGGCGAGGCATGCAGGATCGTCGCAACGGACACGTCCGGGGTCATATGCGCGCGATAGGCATCGGCGGTCACCAGGCCACGAGTGTCGTCATGCAGAACGTTGACGTATTCCAATCCGGCAATCCCGGCCCAGCGGCGTGCGGCACTGCGGCTGGCCGGGTGTTCGATGGAACTGCCGATCACTTTGCTGCCAGCGGGCGCGTTGACGCAGGCGGTTCGGATCATTCGGAACAGCAGTTCGGTGCCGCTTTCGCCGACAAAGAACTGCCCGCCGCGGGCATTCATGAAGACGGACATATCCGCTTTTGCTTTGTTGATAATATTGACCAGCGCGTGACTGGCCACGTTGTCGCGCCCCTGATTGTCCGGGATGGCTGCGAATTTTGCCGAGGTCTCGATCACTGAATTCAACGTCAATGCTCCGCCGGCGTTCTCAAAGAAGATGCGCGGGCCCTGGAACGGGCATTCGTCTACATGCGCGAACCGGGTGCGGATTTCCGTGATCAGGTCGGGGGACTGTTGGAGCATGCTATTCTTCCTATCGTATGCTTTTGCAGATCAACCTGAATTCAGGGACCGATCAATCCCGTTCGCGACAAAAACCCGGGCAAAAACAACCGGGGTCACGCAATTGCGGTACGGGCAATGGGGCCTTGCCTGCCCTATGCCGCCTCCGATATGCCGAAGGGGACCGCAACCCATTGAACCGGAGGCACAAGATGACCAACGTGTTTCGCTGCCTTATCGCTGCTCTTGCGATCTGTGCCGCGTTGGCGACGCCCTCCCGGGTCGGGGCCGAGGGCGTTTTGGTCTTTGCTGCCGCCAGCTTGAAAACAGCCCTGGATTCAATCGCCGAGGCGTTCGAGGCTCAGGGTGGTCATTCGGTAACGGTGTCTTATGCGGCATCGTCGGTTCTGGCCCGGCAGATCCAGCTGGGTGCGCCTGCGGACATATTTATCTCGGCCAATGTGGAGTGGATGGATGTTTTGGAACAGGACGGTTTGCTGGACCCTGTCTCTCGCGTTGATCTTGTTGGAAACCAGCTTGCGTTGATCGGGGCTGCGGGCAGTGAGCGTGCCGAGATCGGCCCGGACTTTAACTTGCCTGAGCGGTTGCATGGCGGGTATCTGTCGATGGCCCTGGTGGACGCGGTTCCCGCAGGGATTTACGGCAAATCGGCCTTGCAGTCTTTAGGCCTTTGGGACGGGGTCCAGGGACAGATTGCGCAAGCAGATAACGTGCGCGCGGCCTTGGCTTTGGTCGCCGCAGGGGCGGCTCCTTTGGGTGTTGTCTATCGGTCTGACGCGTTGGCCGAGGACAGGGTAAGCCTTGTCGGCGTTTTTCCGGCAGAGGCGCATGCTCCGATCGTTTATCCTGCGTCTTTGATCCTCGACTCCAAGCCCGAGGCGGAGGCATTTCTTGCATATCTGCAATCGGAGGCCGCCACCGCCGAATTTCTGAGGCAGGGGTTCACCCTGCCGGGCCGGTAACCGGATGGGATGGTTGGGACCAGCAGAGTTGGAGGCCTTGCGCCTTTCCTTGCGCGTGTCCTTTTGGGCGACTTTGGTGGCTTTGCCGTTCGGGATATTTGTGGCCTACGCGCTGGCACGCTGGCGATTTCCGGGTCGGCAGGTTCTGAACGGGCTGGTCCATTTGCCACTGATCCTGCCGCCGGTCGTGACAGGTTATCTTCTTTTGCTGACTTTTGGGGTGCAGGGCCCGTTGGGCAGGCTGTTGGCTGAAGTTGGAATTGTCGTTGCTTTCCGCTGGACGGGTGCAGCGCTTGCGGCTGGTATCATGGCCTTCCCCCTGATGGTCCGGGCCATTCGACTGTCGATCGAAGCGGTCGACCCCAAGCTTGAGGAAGCGGGCGCGACGCTCGGCGCATCGCGCCTGCTGGTTTTTGCCACGGTCACGTTGCCGATGATCCTGCCGGGGGTTATCGCCGGTGCAATACTGGCCTTTGCCAAAGCGATGGGAGAGTTTGGGGCAACGATTACGTTCGTCTCGAACATTCCGGGCCAAACGCAAACCCTGCCATCTGCGGTGTACGCTTTCCTTCAGGTTCCGGGCGGTGAAGCAGCGGCGACGCGCCTTGTCATCATCTCCATCGCAGTTGCCATGCTGGCGTTGCTGTTGTCGGAATTTGTTGCTCGGCGCGTTGCGCAACGGGTGGCTGGAACATGAGCTTGTCCGTGCGATTGCAACACCAGTTGCCGGAGATGGCATTGGACATGGATTTCGACGCCCCGCCGGGCGTGACAGTGTTGTTCGGGCGTTCGGGTTCTGGGAAAACGACCGTGGTGAACGCCGTGGCCGGGTTGTTGCGCCCAAGCGCCGGGTGTGTGTCGGTTGATGATTGGGTCCTGTTCGACACGACAAAAGGCATCTGGCTGCCACCACATCGCAGACGTCTGGGATACATCTTTCAGGAAGGCCGCTTGTTCCCGCACCTGACCGTTCGCCAAAATCTGGCGTATGGCCGTTGGTTTGCGCCAAGAGATGCGAAACGTGAGAAACCGGATCGCGTGATCGAGATGTTGGGGATCGGTCATCTGCTGAACCGGCGTCCTGCAAAGCTGTCGGGTGGAGAAAAACAGCGCGTCGCAATCGGTCGCGCCCTTTTGGCCGCGCCGCGATTGATCCTTGCGGACGAGCCGCTTGCCGCGTTGGATGAGGCGCGAAAAACCGAGATTCTGCCGTACTTTGAGCGCTTGCGGGATGAGATTTCGGTTCCGATCCTGTACGTCACGCATTCGGCGGCAGAAGTTGCGCGTCTGGCCACGTCGGTGGTGGCTTTGCAGGATGGCAAGGTCGTGCGTCACGGCCCCGCGTCCGAGGTTCTTTCAGACCCGTCCGTGGCGCCCGCGGGCATTCGGGCTGTCGGTGCGGTTCTGCGGGTGCGCGTCGCCAAGCATCATGAGGATGGCTTGTCCGAACTGGATGCCGGTGGGGCGCGGTTGTTCTTACCGCGCGTGGCGCACCGTATAGGTCAGGACCTTCGCATTCGCATTCCGGCGCAAGAGGTCATCCTGTCGAGTAAAAAGCCCGAAGGTCTGTCGGCCTTGAACGTTCTGAACGGTCATATTGAGGCAATCCGGGCCGGCGAAGGGCCCGGGGCGATCGTGTCGGTCAAGACGCAGGCGGGTGTGGTGCTGGCACGGGTCACGCGGCGGTCGCTTACGTCCTTGGGTTTTCAACCGGGCAGTCATTGCTATGCCGTCATAAAAACCGTCGCGCTGGCGCCCGAGGATGTCGGCGGCGCGCTAAGTGGTTAGGCGAGCGCCAGCGCCTCGTGCTCTCGCAGGATGAGACGGGCAGCGCGCCCAAATCCTGGGTTTGAGGCGTTGGGGCGATCCGGAAAGACTGCCGCCAGTTCTTGCAATGCATCAGATGAGAGAGCGTGTAGTGCCTCGTCGCCCAAGAACAGGCTTTCGGCAAAGGCACCTTCGGCAAGCAGAATCTCATGCCGTTCCATCAGGATATGAAGGTATTCGATGGGCGTGTCGGATGTGTCGATCCGGATGCCGGGCCAGGAACACAGGTATTTGGCGGCAACCAGCACGTCCTGTGCGCCGAACAGAATTTCCACTTTTGGCCCACGGATCAGAATGCGGTGCTGCTGGGACACCAGCAGATCGCGACGAGGTACGCCGGGCCCGAGACTTCCGGCTGAGATACGAACAGGTCGCAACGCGGCGTTCTCACGTAATCGCGCCGCATCCAGCAGATTGCTTTCAATCCAACGGATCGGCTGCAACCCGTGGTCGGCCGTCTGTACGAAATCCCCGGCGCACAGGGTTTCGATCAAACGCGGCCCCCTGTCGGTGTCGATCAGGGTGCCGGCTGTGAAACAAACGCCTTCGAGGGTTATATTTATCGTTATGGGGTCGGGTGTTACGGGGATCGGGCCCAGGAAGGTGGCAACTGTCGCGGTGACCTGAACCTCGAACGTGTCGTTCAGGATCTCCCCGTTGTCCAGACTGTCAAAAACCGTGGGGTCCACGGTGTATGTCCACTCGCCGGTATCGGGGTCGATGGAAGCTGTGCCAAACGTTGGCGGAGTGGTGATCTGCCAGAACTCATCCAGAATTGGCGCAATACTGGTGGCATCAAGATCGCCCATTGCCTGGTTCGGCGGGTCGCCTGTGACAAGTCCCGTGGTATCGCCAGTAACTGAAACCAACTATGTGTTCCCTTCTTTCAACGCCTGCGCGAATTCCTTTTTTCGATAAAGGCGCATATGAACCTCGCCCGCGTCGTCCCGAGTCCACTCGACAATTCGGTTGCGTGTCAAGTCGCTGTCCATTCTGTTGGTGCGCACTCTGGGATGTGGGATTTCGGTTTTCAGGATTTCAACAATCTGGTTGGTCTGGCCAAACGGGGCGACCAGATCAATGATCCAAAAAGATGATCCGCATGTGAAGTCGGCCTCTTTCAGGGGTTTCTCCTGCACGGCGTAGCGGTGTTCTGCCTCGGGACTCAGCCCGGCGAAGGTCACGAATCCGCGTGGGAACCCGTTTTGCCGAAAGATGTGGTACTGGCCCAGCCGCAATGGCGTTTCAAAAGCGTAAAGCACTTGCCCCAAAGTCCGGTTGCGGTGTGTTTTCGTTAGTGATGCAAGGTAAAAAAGAACCCCAAAGTCCGCATATTTATCCGGCGGCAAATCGAACCAGTCTTTTGGAAAGGGCTTTTTCAAATCACACCTGATTGGGCTGACATTTCAAAATAATACCCCGTATCATATTCAAATAAAGCTTTTTGTCCGGCGCGACGCAATCCTGAAGCAAAGGTGAAAAAGGCAGGTGTTTCCCCAAGGGTTTGAATGTCGTAGGTTTGACGGGCCTTTGGGCAAACCTATTTGAATCGACAATTGAAATGGCGGGATGAGCGGCAATGCGGTTTTGCATGATTTTCACTTTGTTAGCCTTCGTTACAACGTCCGCGTGGGCCCAGGGCGTTGGTTTTGGTTACAAGCTGAGGCCCAGTTTCAGAACTCAGATCACCCCGCTGAACGACGGCATATATGAGGTCAAGGCACTTGGGTCGTCTGCACCCGTGAATTACTGGTGCGGAATTGGCGATTACGCGATCCGAACGCTGGGCCTTTCCAATTCGCAGCGCATTTACATCTATCGTGCTTATGAGCCCGGGGTCAGAACGGTGCAATTCTCGTTTTCACCGCCGCCCGGCGGTGAGACCAGTTCGGGCTATTCCATCACCGTCCGCAAGGTGGGCGCGAACATGTCTGCCGCGTCGGCCCAGAACTACTGTTTCGACAACTTTATCGACATGGGTATCTGATACTCAGACCCATTTGGCGACCGGCGGCAAGCTCATGAGCACGGCATCCGGATCGTGGCCCGTTTCCAGTCCGAATTTCGTGCCACGGTCGTAGACGAGGTTGTACTCCGCATAAAGCCCGCGATGGATCAGTTGCGTGTCCTTGTCAGCTTCTGAAAAACGCTGGATACGCCGTTTTTCGACGAGCGGCACAAAGGCAGGCAGGAATGCGCGGCCTATGTCCTGCGTCAGATTGAAGTCGGCTTGCCAATCGCCGCTGCAATAGTCGTCCATGAAAATGCCGCCGACGCCACGGGCCCTTTTGCGATGGGGAATATGAAAATACTCGTCCGCCCAGTCTTTCAGACGCGGATAGTGCGCCGGGCCGTGCGGGTCCAGATGCGCCTTTTGCGTGGCATGAAAATGGGCGGTGTCATCGTCATATTCTATGCAGGGGTTCAGGTCTGACCCGCCTCCGAACCACCAGGCATGCGGTGTCCAGAACATGCGCGTGTTCATATGAACCGCCGGGACATGCGGGTTCTGCATATGCGCCACAAGGCTGATCCCCGAAGCCCAGAACCTCGGGTCGTCCGTCATTCCGGGAATGCCCTTGCGCGCTGCCATGGCGTGCTGCGCACGTTCGCCCAGCGTTCCATATACGGTCGAGACGTTGACGCCGACCTTCTCGAAGACCCGACCGCCGCGCATCACCGACATCAGTCCGCCACCGGCATCCGATCCGTCATCCGAATGGCGCTTGGTCTCTCTGACTTCGAAGTGACCCGGCGCGGCGTCCGAAAGTGGACCGATGTCGTGACTGTCCTCAAGGCGCTCAAACGCAGCGACAATCTCGTCGCGAAGCTGTCGGAACCAGGCGGAAGCGGTTGCTTTTTCGGTATCAAACATGGGCATTAATGGGCGGGTGCTGCGACCGGATCCAAAAGGGTGCGGCCTCCATCAATTGTAAGGATCTGACCAGTCATGAAGCCAGCTGCATCCGAGGCCAGAAATTGCGCTGTTTCCGCCAATTCGTTCGGCGCGGCTATTCGGGACAGAGGTGTATGCTTTTCGATATCGTCGCGAAAATCGCGGTTTTCCTTGAGAGTTGATTGCAAAGATGCGCTCATCACCGATCCAAGCGCGATAGAGTTCACGCGAATGCGGCTCGGGGCCAGTGCGACGGCCAGCGACCGGGTCATCTGATCCAGCGCCGCGGAAGCCACAGAATAAGCCATCAGGTCCGGGTGTGTCCGCCGCGCCGCAATAGAAGACAGATTTATGATGGATCCGGCCGGATTGTCGCTGTCTTCGTCAGCCTGTTTGATCATGCGCTTTGCGATCAATTGGCTGAGGCGCAGCGCGGGCATCAAGTTCTGGTTCAGTAGGGTGCGCACCGAGTCGTCTTCCATGTCCAACGGATCAGACGGGATGACCTGGCGGGCTCCGTTGACCAGAATGTCGACCTGATCGAAGGCATCCAGCGTCGCTGACAGCAGATTGGCAAGCGTCAGCCTTTCGCGCAGATCGCCCGCAAAAAATCGAATGTTGCTGTCGTCCAGATCGTCGCCCAATTCTTCGGTCAGGCGTTTCTCATCCATGTCGGCAAACATGACGTTCGCACCGGCATCCGCGAAGTGCCGGCCAATCGCAAGACCTATGCCGTTGGCGCCGCCGGTGACGATCGCGGTTTTGCCAGCTATGGAAAAGGACATGTATTTCCTCCTGAATTGCGGCGCAGGTTAGCCGGGATCACCGGCGGGGGCGAGAGGCATGAAACACCTTGAACCGATTATCGCCCGCAACCTCTTCGACGCGGGCAAAGTTTTCGGCCAGGGTTGCCTCGTAAGGAAGATGCCGGTTGGCGACCATCCACAAGTCACCCGACCGGCCGAGATTGCGTGCAGCGGACCTTATAAAGCCCTGACCTAACGCTGGGTCCGCGCTGCGCGACGTATGAAAAGGCGGGTTCATAACCACGGCGTCAAGGGGTTCGTCAACGCGCCAAGTAGTTGCATCGGCCCAATGAAACTGCGCACGCGGGTCCTGCACATTGGCGCGGGCGCATGTCAGGGCGGTGTGGTCGGCCTCAACCAAATGCAGGCTGGTCAACGTTTCATCCGCAATCAAACCCGCGGACAGATAGCCCCACCCAGCCCCCAGATCGGCCACGTGAGAGCCCAGTTTTGCTGGCAGGGCCTTCCGCAAAAGGTCCGAGGCGGGATCAATGCCATCAGCGGAAAAAACACCGGGCGCAGTGCGGAAACCGCCTGCGATCTGGGTAACGGGCGCGGCCCAATCGTCGAAAGCAGTGGGGTCCGCCTGAAACCAGAAAATTTTGCCATGTGCCTTGGAAATCGGCCCTTGAACGGCAACTTTCTTGCGAATGTCCTTCAGCACGCTGTCAACGCCGTCGGTCTTGGCCCCGTCAATTACGACTGTTCCGCTTGCGCGTTGGCACGCCAATTGAATCAAAGCTCGTGCCTGCGCCTTGGCGCGTGGCAGAAACACTATGATATCGTGGCACTTGTCGTCCGCCTCCGGCACCGCTTCAAAGCCCATAGAGGCGAAATGGTCATGGAAGGGTTTGAACGGCTGCACAACTTGTGAACCGGCGGGAACAGCGGACAGATCGTGCGCCGGTGTCGCGCCGATCACCGAGACCGGCGGCGCAAGGGTCAGACCATTTTCGAGGGCTAGGCTAAGGCGAGGGGACATGACTGCGTCCTGCGAATACAGTGGGCGGCGGGCGGACCCGGCTTCACCTCACTCTTCGCGTTCCATTGTGCATTGCAGGGGATGTTGATGGCGGCGGGCAAAGTCCATCACCTGTCCAACCTTGGTTTCAGCGATTTCATGGCTGAATACGCCAACAACTGCGACGCCCTTCTTGTGCACGGTCAACATGATTTCGAACGCCTGCGCATGGGTCATGCCAAAGAAACGTTCCAGCACGTGGACAACGAATTCCATGGGCGTGTAATCGTCGTTCAGCAGCAGCACCTTATACAGGGGCGGGCGCTTGGTCTTCGGACGCGTTTGTACCAGGACTGACGTGTCGTCGTCCTCGTCCGATTTGTCAGACATCATCCATGGGGTTTCGAGCATGTCTTGTGAGAATCCGATTCAAGCTTCGGTTTATTTCTGCGCTTATATAACGTCAGAACCGTCGGAGAAAAGAGGAACTGGGTGGAATCAGGATGCACAGTCAGTTGACGACAATCGGTTTTGACGCCGATGATACGCTTTGGCACAACGAACGGTTCTTTCAACTGACGCAGGATTATTTTGCGGAACTTTTGGCCGATCACGCGGAACGGGGCCATCTGATGGACCGTCTGTTGGCTGCAGAGAAACGCAATATCCGACACTATGGGTATGGGATCAAAGGGTTTACGCTGTCGATGATCGAGACAGCGATCGAAGTGACGGAAGACCGGGTTCCGGCTTCGGTGATCCGTCAGTTGATCGACGCCGGTCAAGAAATGCTGGCCCATCCGATCGAGTTGCTGCCCCATGCGCGGTCGGCGATCGAAACCGTTGCAGCAACCCATCGCGTGGTACTGATAACCAAAGGCGACCTGATCGATCAGGAGCGGAAGCTGGCGCAGTCGGGCTTGGGAGAGCTGTTTGACGCGGTCGAAATCGTTTCGGAAAAGACGGCCGCGACCTACCACTCGGTCTTTGCACAGCACGGCGATGGGCCGCAGTCTGCTATGATGGTCGGCAACTCGATGCGATCAGACGTTGTCGCCCCGATTCAGGCCGGATGTTGGGGTGTCTACGTACCGCACGGCCTGGTTTGGGAAGTCGAACGAGCCGAGGTGCCGGACGACAATCCAAGGTACCGTGCCTTGAATGATCTTGGAGAACTGGCCGGGCTGATCCAGACCTTGTCGTAATGTTGCCATTAAGTCCCAGTTCGCAACTTTTCGCGCGAAATGTGGCCGAATTCGGACCGCGATAGCCGGTCTTGTATGCGGCGCGCCTGTGGCAACAACATATGGGCACATTTTGCAGTCGCAGAGAATTAGCGCATTGGCCACCTTTAGGTTTATCTGACGGCGACACTGTGATAGCCTGATCTTCAATAAAATAAAAAACGCTGACCGGGAAAACCCGGCGGCCCGAGGCAGACAGAGGCAAAGATCGTGCAGGTTCGGCGGACAGTTCCGGCCCGGATGGGCTTCCTTCTCATTGTGTTGATGTGGGTGCTTTCATTCGCACCCATGCAGGTCACCGCCGCGCCATATGCGGCTATGGTTATCGACGCGCGCACCGGCGAGGTTTTGCATTCGCGAAACGCAGACACGCGGTTGCACCCGGCTTCTCTGACAAAAATGATGACGCTGTACATCGCTTTCGAAGCGGTGCGGAACGGCGAGATTACGCTGGATACGCCCGTTCGCATCACCAAGAAGGCTGCGTCCGAACCGCCGTCGAAACTGGGGCTTCGGTCGGGGCAGACGATTGCGTTTCGTTATTTGATTCGCGCCGCCGCGGTGAAGTCGGCAAATGACGCGGCAACGGCAATCGGTATTGCGCTGAGCGGGTCCGAGGCAGCATTTGCCCGCCGTATGACCCGTACCGCAAAGGCCATGGGGATGAGCCGGACAACCTTCAAGAACGCTCACGGATTGACGGAGTCCGGGCATATGTCGACGGCCCGCGACATGACCACGTTGGGGCGGCATCTGCTTTATGATTATCCACAGTACTACAATCTGTTTTCGCGGAAATCGACCGATGCCGGCATCAAGACCGTGCCCAACACCAATCGTAGATTGTTGGCGGCTTACAAGGGCGCGGACGGTATCAAGACGGGGTACACCCGCGCTGCAGGCTTCAACCTTGTTGCGTCTGCCAAGCGCAAGGACGAACGGATTATCGCAACCGTCTTCGGCGGCAAGTCCGGCGCGTCACGCAACGCGCGGGTTGCTGAGCTGTTGGATATGGGGTTCCGTCGGGCACCGTCGCGTGCGCCGATCCGCAAGCCCTCGCGCCCGGCTTACGCTGGCAACGCCGGTTTGGAAGGGGCCGTGAAGGTCGCCCGCCTGACCGCTGCGCCGAAGTCCAGCCTGCGCCCCGTGTTGCGGCCCGGACCAGGCACCGCAATTCAGGTTGCAGGTACGGTCGCCGAAACCGCGGCAAAGAACGGATCGCGAATCCAGAACGGCATCGCTGCAGCCATTGCCGCAGCCGATATCAAGCCATCGGATGCGACGGGTCAGGCGGAAGAAACTCAGGTTGTGGCCTCGGTCGAGCCCGTGAAGCAGCCGGAACCCGAGCCTGAAGTGGTGACGCGTCTGTCGACGTCTGGCGGGCATTTGTGGGGCGTAAACGTGGGTCGCTACACTACCCGTTACGAGGCCGAAAAGGTTCTGCTAAAAACGGCGCTTTCGGAAATGACGACGCTGGAAGGCACGCTGCGCAAGGTGAACAAAAGCACGCGCGGCTTTGATGCGACGTTTCAGGGTATGACCCGCGAACAGGCCGATCTGGCCTGCCGCCGACTACAGGCGCGGAACGTCACGTGTTTCATGATCGGACCGTCATAAGGACCGGCGCTTAAGTGTGAACTCAGGCTGCGAAAGCAATTTCGCAGCCTTTTTCGTTTGAACGGACGTCAGTCAAAAACGTGCCCGTGTTCATATTGTTCGTCCTGCCCGGCGGCTGCGGTCAGCGCGGCGACATTATCCTTGGTAAAGAACCCGTCGTATTTATGGCAGCGTTCGATGTACTCGGTAATCAGCAACGTGTTCTTCGAATGCTTTGAAAAGATCTGTTTCAGGTTCGGATCGTCTTTGCATTCGCCGACGACATGCGCGAGGAATGGCACGCCCTTGTCCTTGAGCGTGTTCACCACGAAATCAACATTCTTTTCGCCGGCGCCATGATCCCCGTCCTGAATCTCGACCGCCATATGGTGCAGGCGCCGCCCAAAGTTGCGCACAAAATCCTCTGTCGGCATGGGCAGCTTGGCAAATGAGTTTACGAACGACGGTGTATTGTTGGCTGTGAAGACCTTGGCGGGTGACTTTTTGTCGTCGTCCACATTGGCGTTCCGGTTGACGTTGGTCGACGAATTCATGTCGAAGATATTGTATGCCCCCCAGAAGTAGTAGGGAACCATCGTCAGGAATTCCAGAATGGCGTCCTCACGCTCACCCGCCAGCACGCGGGTTGCAAGATGGTCGAAGCCAAGCATCAGCGGCGCAATCTTGGTGTCCTCACCAAACGCAGCGGCTTCGTCCAGACGTGCCTTTTCTGCGTCGCTCAGCAAAACGCGATCCCCCAGACCGAGGCTGTCGGGATCATTGAAATCATGCGTGGAATACCCGACGCGGTTACAGGTGAAATCCGACGGCGTGGTGAACAGGAACCCGTCCTGCGTGTAAAACGGATTCTCAGTGTCACCGTTGTATTCGAACCGGATATTCTGATCTTCAAGGGTTTTGCTTAACGCCTTCAGGTCCGTTGCTCCGAACACTTCGCCGACATAGCGCGTTTGCGGTGTGCTGCGGGCCAGAGGATACATGCGATTGATGCGCGGAATGAAATCCTCGAACGCTTCGCTGAGCGGCGCCATTAGGACCAACGCGGGATAGTCGGAATGCGAATGCATGACCCCGAATTTATGCGTGCTGCCCAGATAGCTTGCCGTGTGCCGGTAGGGCGTCATGACATACAGCTCGACCATTGTGTCGAACAGCGCCCCGGGTTCGACCTGAATCACGATGGCGCGCATTGGGCCAACCTGATCGGCAATGCCCGAGCTGATGCGGCGCTCGTAGATCATGGGGAGGTATTCGGTGAAAAATTCCGAATTCTTCTTGTCGCCCCTGGGCTGATAGGACATCAGATCGAAAGACATAAGCTTACCTCCTTGCGAAAACTGGCCGGGTCGAAACCGGAATGCGGGGATTTGTGGTATTCAGAACATGCACTTGCTGGCATGCTAGGGGCTCGGACCTTTCCGGGCAACAGCTAGCATCTAGGCGACCGAGATTACGCCCGCCTTTCTATCTGGTGAACTTCGTCACTTCGATTCCGGCATCGGTCAGCGCATCCCGAACCGAGTGCGCCATTTGTACCGCCGTCGGGCCATCGCCGTGCAAACAGATTGTGTCGATCGGCGTTTCCAAACGTTTCCCGCTTTCCGTTATGATCGCACCTTCACGAACCATGTTGGCGATACGTGGGCCAGCGATTTCAGGGTCATGGATTACGGCGCCGGGCAGGCTGCGGTTCACCAGTGTGCCGTCGTCGTTATAGGCCCGGTCGGCAAAGATCTCTCCGACCCATTTGCATCCCAGTTCCTGTGCCGCGCGCTCTTGTTCGGTTACGGCCAGAACCATGACAATAATGTCCGGATCAACGTCCAGTGCGCCCTGATAGCAGGCCCGCGCCATTTCTAAATCGACCGAGCACATATTGGCCAAGGCGCCATGCAGCTTGAGGTGGCGGACCTGCGTCCCCAATGCTCGGGCCATACCCTGGGCCGCGCCAACCTGGTAGCGTATCAGGTTTCGCAGACTTTCATGAGGTATGCTCATTCCGCGTCGGCCAAAACCCTGAAGATCGGCAAAGCCCGGATGCGCACCGATGCCGACGCCGTTTTCCGAGGCTGACTTCATTGTCCTGGCCATAACGTCAGGATCGCCAGCATGAAAACCACAGGCGATGTTCGCGGACGTGACGATCCTTAACAGATTGTCGTCATCGCCCATGCTCCATGGGCCAAAGCTCTCACCCATATCGGCATTCAGATCGACGCTGGGCATGGGCGGTCCTCCTTAGTCCGTTGCAGAGACCATACCGCCAATCAACTGGTAGGACAGAAGATCGGGGATGTCGTTGGGATCGCGTATCAATGGCTCGACCCGGTTTGGCAATCGTGCGAGTTCGACCGAATGAGCCGCCTGAATTTCGGTTGCTTCCTCTAGCGAAACGAATTTGAAACGGATCGCGCAATCGGCCGGGCTCTGGGCCGCGCGCGACAGGTCACACGGCAGGACAGTCGCAATCCGCGGGTAACCTCCGGTCGTCTGGCATTCAGGCAGCAGGATGAATGGTCGCCCGGTTCCGGTCATTTGTATATCGCCAATGGTGATGACCTCGGACAGAATGTTCAGCTGCCCGGCGGCAGCAAAGCCTTCGCCGTCGCTTTCCAGCTGCATCCCCATCCGGTTGGCACGTTGTCCACGCCGAAACTCGGTCCTTGCAAAACGGTTCAGCGTTTCCTGATCGAAAAGGGCGGTCTGAAAACTGGCCACAACACGCAACTCGCCGCCGGCGAACCGGTCGTCCGGACGCAATTTGAACCCGGCTTCCCCATGCGAAGAAGCGGATGGCAGGATGTCCCCCACCTGAACCGCACGACCGACATTGGCCGTCAAATGAACCGATCTGGACCCCAGAAACACATCTGAATCGATCCCGCCGCCCAGATGCAGGTAGCCATAGTTGCCCCGCACAGCCGAACCCAAAGTCAAACGCTGCCCCGTTAAAAGCAGGTGCGACGCGTTCCAGGGCACCGCTGCGCCATCAATGCTGGCCTGCATTGGCGCGCCGGTCAGCGCAATCTGGGTATCCTTCCCAGCTTCGAACTCACCCCCAATCCCGGCCATCTCCAATGCTGCGCAGGCGGGTGATTGACCCAGTAGCGCGGCACCTTCGTGCAGAGCGATCTGATCTGCAGCCCCGGATCGGGACAAGCCCTGAGACAGGAACCCGTTTCGACCCAAATCCTGAATCGTGCACGAGGGACCGATGCGATGGACGATCAGGCTCATGCGACGATTTCCTCGCGTGTCGCGCCGCCGTTTCCATCCGAATTGTTCTCGCGGATCTGGTCAAGTTCGTCCGGGGTAATCGGGTGAAAAAGCATCTCGTCGCCGGGGTTCAAAGCAAAACAGTTTTGCATTTCGGGTCGGAAACAGCGAAATGCGGTCTGCCCGATGTGCCGCCAGCCAGTAGGCGCAGGCCCCGCAAACAGAACGAATTGCGAGATCGCCATGACCAAGGCCCCAGCCGGAACTTTTGGGGTCAGGTCCTTTTGCCGGGGAATGTTGAACTCGGCCCCAAGTGGGCCCAGATATGGTTGGCCAGGGGCAAAGCCTATTGTCAGCACCCGAACGCGGGATTGACTTAGGCGCTTTATGGCCTCGCCCGGTGTCAAACCCGCGATCTTCGCAGCTTCGTCCAATTGCGGGGCAAGCTCGGTTCCAAAAACAGTTGGCACACGCCACAGTACTCGCCCGGGCGGCAGGGACGCGTCGTACCAGTCCCGTGTTCTCACCAACTGCTGAACGCGTGGAACGAACTCAGCGAGAGAAGACCGCGTTGGATCGATCCGTATATAGGTCGAAGCTAAAGAGGTTGATGTTTCTTCTACGCCATCCCAGGCCCGCTTTTCAAACTCCCCGCGCAGCGCCAAAGCCGCTCTATTTGCATCTTCTGCCATCCTGTCCGCAAAGGTGACGAGAAGGCCGTCGATACCAACCGTGCGAAATTCGGGGGAATGGTTTGTTCGGGTCATTAAGTCTTGGTACTCGGTCGCGTGACGTGCCGAGATGAGCGCATCTGGTTCCAATACGCAAGTCGGACAGCAAAATTTACGACAGTCTCTGGCCACGGGGCGCGCGTTTCGACTCAATTGTCGGCGTTTTCCTTGCCCGTTTCTCGTGGCGAGTCGTTGCAGCAACTCAATATATTGTGGTTGCCGTGGTGATCGTACCTAGAAACTCGCCTGCCGATGGGTCCTGGCTTAAATGTCCAGGATAGAGTTCCGCTGATGGCAGGTGACTATAATACTGAAAACATTGCAATAATTGTCCTGTCGCAAAAAAAACGATCAAGATGCTATTTTCCACTTGCGTGTAATTTGCGTAGTGCTTAGAACGCCCTTCACTGGCGGCGCTGAGGGTGTTGCTGACGGGTCGGAGAGAC
>NZ_JWLK01000005.1 GCF_000814005.1 Ruegeria sp. ANG-S4
GGGCTGGTGTTCCTTCGCCAATGCCTCGACCTGATCATAATCCAGCATGTTGTCCTGCTGGCGCACGCCGTATTGCACGGCGTTGAACCACTTGCCCGACTGGTTGGGCCTGGCCCCGTGGGTCAGGTGGCCGCCTGCGTCCAGGCTCATGCCCAGAATGGTGTCGCCGGGCTGGATCAGCGCTTGAAAGACGCCCTGATTGGCCTGAGAGCCGGAATTGGGCTGCACATTGGCAAAGCCGCAGCCGAACAGTTCCTTGGCGCGGTCGATGGCCAGGTTTTCTGCGACGTCGACAAACTGGCAGCCGCCATAATAGCGCCGTCCCGGATAACCTTCGGCGTATTTGTTGGTCATCACCGAGCCCTGCGCCTCCATCACGGCTGCAGAAACGATGTTCTCAGACGCGATCAGCTCGATCTCGTCCCGCTGGCGACCCAGCTCAGAGGTGATCGAACCAAACAACTCGGGGTCGCGATCAGACAGGGACTGGGTGAAAAAACCGGTGTCACGAAGATTGGCGTTCATGGGGGCTCCACATTACTGGGGGAAAACTTGCGGATTTCCTATCGGAAACCTGCCCGCTGCAAAAGGCTTAAAGCGACGATTTCGCTCGCTGCGGCGTCAAGTCTGGCCTATCGGGGAAAGGTATGTTTGTTTCGGAACCAAATGTGCAGCACCGGAAACCGGACAAGATGACCAAGAGAATCGCTTTTCTAGCCAGCGACGCCCGCGTTGCCCAAACCGCGCGCGAGGCTTTGGTCGCGCGTTACGGGCATGTCGCCCCGCGGGACGCAGATGTTGTCGTGGCGCTGGGCGGCGACGGTTTCATGTTGCATACGCTGCACGGCACACAGCATCTGAACACGCCGGTCTATGGCATGAACCGCGGCACGATCGGCTTTTTGATGAACGCGTACACCGAGACCGATCTGATGAGTCGCCTTGCCGAGGCAGAAGAAGAGGTCATCAATCCGCTGATCATGACGGCAATGGACCAATCCGGAAAAAAGCATGAGGCACTTGCGATCAACGAGGTGTCGTTGCTGCGCGCCGGTCCACAGGCGGCGCGGCTCAGGATTGGCGTCGATGGACGCGTGCGTATGGCCGAACTTGTGTGTGACGGCGCGCTTTTGGCGACACCGGCGGGATCAACAGCCTACAACTACTCTGCCCATGGTCCAATTGTTCCGATCGGCGCTGATGTGTTGGCCTTGACGCCAATCGCAGCGTTTCGACCCCGGCGATGGCGGGGCGCCTTGCTGCCGAAACGTGCGCAGGTCAGGTTTGAAGTCATTGAAGCGGACAAGCGCCCCGTCATCGTTTCCGCTGATTCGGTGGCATTCCCCGATATCGACTGGGTAGAGATTCGCTCGGAACCAAAAGTCGAGCATCGTATCCTGTTTGACCCTGGCCACGGGCTGGAAGAGCGGCTGATTTCCGAACAATTTACGTAATTTTCTTCGGAATCCCGAATTTTCCGGTGTCTTGTGTGAACAAGTTCACAGGACTGGACAGAACGACTCGCTAATCTGAACATGCCCGGAGAACACGCCGGGATGGAAGTGAGTGGCCATCCGATGGTGTTGTCCAATGATTGCGCAGTTTTAGCGCTGGCGAGGGTAGGTGGTGCTACGCTCGTTCAATGAAATCCGGGCATATTTTAGTATGCGGACCCCGGGCAAAATAACCCGGGGTCTATTTTGTTCGACTGACAGCACCGCGTCTAAGATATGCCTTCCATCTTCTCCCACAAAATCGGTGCCATTGATCCGACGCGCTGTTCGATCGCCATCGCGGCATCCACGGCCAGATCTTCGCGCCAGCGGCGCGCGGCGATCTGAATGTTGATAGGTTGTGGCCCATTAGGCAGTTCCGCCAATCGTGCCGGAACACAGGCTGCAGGCAGGCCCAGAAAGTTCATTGCGTAGGAATACACCGCGCAGCCCAGAACCTCGTGCACGCCGTCTGCGCCTTCTGTATCCCGGTCCGGCTTGAAGAACGGTTGCGGCAGGAAGGGCGACAGGACCAACGGGTAATCTTCCAGAAACAAGGACCATTCCCGGGCATATTGGGTCCGTTTCGCCATCGCCTGGATCAATTCGGTTCCAACGATGGGCGGGAATTCCTGAAAGTAGACGCCAAAGATCTCCCGAATGGTTTGCGATCCTGCGGCTTCGATATCACTCTGCATCAGGGTCAGAACTTCGCCCATCAGGGCGCGATAACCCGTGCGACCGCAATCGAAGACATCTGGTGGATCGATCTCCTCCACGGCATAGCCTGCATCGGTCAAAGCTTCGCGCGCGGCCTCCAGTGCCTTTTCAACATCTGGGTGCAGCGCATAGCCAAAGGTGTTTTTGGTAAAGGCAACCTTGATTGGACCTTCCAAAGGCGCGCCGCGCCACGGCAGAGGAACGTGAAACGGATCGCGGACATCACTGGCGGTCAAACTGGGCATCGACTGGTGCAAATCAGCAGCGGAGCGCGAAATAACCCCCTGGACCGACATGGATTGCGCAAGCAGACCGCGTTCAGCCGTCTGGCTTGGGTTCCAAGCAGGCACGCGGCCCAGGCCGGGCTTGACGGTCACGGCCCCGTTCGCCGCCGCGGGAAATCGCAGACTTCCGCCAATGTCATTGCCGTGTCCCAAAGCGCCGATACCCGCCATCACAGCTGCACCGGCACCGCCCGATGATCCTCCGGCAGAAATGTGCTGTCCCCAAGGGTTGTGCGTCCGGCCGTAAAGGGGGTTGTCGGTGTCTGCGCGGAACGAGAACTCGGGCGTGTTGGTACGCCCGATCACAATCGCTCCGGCTTTTTGCAGGTTGGTTACGACCGGTGCATCATCCGGCGCAATGACGTCCTTCAACGCGGCGACGCCATTTGTCGTGGCATGACCCTTTTGATCGACGTTCACTTTTATCGTGACCGGAACGCCATGCAGCGGCCCGGGTTCCGCACCATTTGCGCGCGCTCGGTCAAGGCTGCGCGCGCGATCCAAGGCTTCGGCACCAAGGTCCTCGACGACGGCATTCAAGTCTGGATTGACCTTATGCATGCGGTCCAAGGCAGCCTGAACAACGCTCTCGGCGCTCAGGTCTCCGTTGCGGGTCAACGTCGTCAGTTCACTGGCGCTTAGTCGCCAGAGGTCGGAATGTGTCATGGGCCCTCACTGTCTTATCGTGACAGTAGGGGCCCAAGAAAAGGTTGCAAGGGAAACACGTCAGGCAGGTGCGTCATGTCCAATTGGGTGATGGCTTACCGGGCGTAGCCCAGGGTTTGCAGCGCCGATGTAATCTCGTCCAGAATTGCCGGATCGTCGATGGTGGCTGGCATTTTGTATTCCTTGCCGTCCGCAATCGACACCATTGTGCCCCTTAGAATCTTGCCTGATCGGGTTTTTGGCAAACGATCAACCACGACCGCCTGCTTGAAAGCAGCGACAGGTCCGATCTTTTCGCGTACCAGCTTGACCACGTCCTGCACCACATCATCGTGAGCCCGGTCTGATCCGGCGTTCAGGCACAGGAACCCGACCGGCATCTGGCCTTTCAACTGATCCGATACGCCGATTACCGCGCATTCCGCGACATCAGGGTGCGCGGCCAGAACCTCTTCCATCCCGCCGGTGGACAGACGGTGCCCGGCTACGTTGATGACGTCGTCGGTGCGGGCCATGATGTAAAGGTAACCATCCTCATCGATCATGCCCGCATCACCGGTTTCGTAGTAACCGGGAAAGTGTTCCAGATAGGACTTTTTGAACCGCGCTTCCGCGTTCCAAAGCGTGGGCAGCGTTCCGGGCGGCAGGGGAAGTTTGACCGCAATCGCACCCAGTTCACCCGGTTTCATTGGGTGACCGCCTTCATCAAGAATTTGCACGTCGTAACCGGGCATTGGCTTGGCTGGAGAGCCGAGTTTTGTTGGAAGCTCTTCGATTCCCAGTGGATTTCCGGCAATCGTCCAACCCGTCTCAGTCTGCCACCAATGGTCGATGACGGGTACTTTCAGCGCCTCTTGCGCCCAGGTAATCGTGTCCGGGTCGGCCCGCTCACCAGCCAGGAAAAGCGCGCCGAGACCCGAAAGGTCATAGTTGGCCATCATTTCGGCTTTGGGGTCTTCGCGTTTGACCGCGCGAATGGCGGTGGGCGCGGTAAAGAAGCTTTTGACTTTATGCTCTGAGATCACGCGCCAGAATGTTCCGGCATCCGGTGTGCCGACCGGTTTGCCTTCGAACACGATGGTCGTATTGCCGTGGATCAGCGGTGCGTAACAGATATAGGAATGTCCAACGACCCAGCCGACGTCCGATGCCGCCCAGAACACATCGCCTGGGTCGACATTATAGATGTTTTTCATCGACCAGTTCAGCGCCACCAAGTGTCCAGCCGTTGGGCGCACAACGCCCTTCGGGGCGCCCGTGGTGCCCGAGGTATAAAGGATATATGCAGGATCATTTCCATCGACTGGAACGCAATCCGCCGGCTCGACACCGTATTGAAACCCGTGCCAGTTAAAGTCGCGTCCTTCGACCAACTCTGCCACTTCCTGTTCGCGCTGAAAGATCACGCAGAAATCAGGTTTGTGGCTTGCCATCTCGATGGCGCCATCCAGCAGAGGTTTGTAGTGAACCACGCGACCCGGCTCCATTCCGCAGGACGCTGCAATGATTGCCTTTGGTTTGGCGTCATCAATCCGCACCGCCAGTTCGTTGCTGGCGAACCCACCAAAAACCACGGAGTGTACGGCACCCAGACGAGCGCAGGCCAGCATTGCTTCCAGCGCTTCTGGGATCATCGGCATATAGATGATGACACGATCACCTTTTTCGATGCCTTTTGATCTTAGCGCACCTGCCAGCGTGGCCACGCGGTTTCGCAACTCGACATAGGAAATCTCACGTTTGGTGTGCGTGATCGGGCTGTCATAGATAATGGCGGCTTGCTCGCCTCGGCCATTTTCCACGTGGCGGTCGACAGCGTTCCAGCACGTATTCACGCGCGCATCACAGAACCACTCGTATAGCGGGGCGTTATCGTCAAACAGGGCTTTGCTCGGAGGACGAACCCAATCTATCCCTTTCGAGGCTTCCATCCAGAACGCCTCGGGATCGGATTTCCAACTGTCATAAACGTCCTGATAGGCCATGGTGTCCTCCTCCCACTTGTCTTGGGCATTGTGTTAGGCACCGATTTTTAAGGAAACAAGCTACGCGCATAACGCCGCGTCAGTTTAACGCGAAAAATTTGCAGAAACCCGCCAACATTTCTGCAAATTTTTGCAAAACGAGTGCTTTCCGGAGTTTTTTTGATATCGATCGGCAAGTTTTGCAAATCTGCAAATACATGCATGCAAAATGCACCTAAGAATCAAGCGGGCCCCACGGAGTGGACGCCCGCCTTATCGGTAACAGTGGTCAGCCGTAATGCGCTACCGGTGTTCCTGCGATGGCCGCCATGTTCAGCAAACCCCTCGCCGTGATGGATGGTGTCACGATATGCGCCTTGTTCCCCATACCCATCAGGATTGGCCCGACCTCCAGCCCGTCCGCTTTCATCTTCAGGATGTTGCGAACGCCGCTGGCCGCATCGGCATGGGCAAAGATCAAGACATTTGCAGGCCCTTCAAGGCGTGAGTTGGGGAAAATTCGACCGCGTAACTCCGGATCGAGCGCCAGATCGAGGTTCATTTCGCCCTCGTACACAAAATCGCGCGGTTCGGAATCCAGAATGTCGATGGCGGCCCGCAGGCGTTTGCCCGATCCTTCGGCCTGATTTCCGAACTGAGATTGTGAACAGAACGCGATTTTGGGTTCTATTCCGAACCGCCGGACATGCCGCGCTGCACCAATCGTGCTTTCGGCCAATTCTGCCGGGTCGGGCAACTGCCGGACATGCGTATCCGCGATGAACAGCGGACCATCTTCCAAAATCATCAACGACAAGGCCCCGTGCGGGTGCATGGCCCCATCGTCAAAGATTTGTTGAACATAGTTCAGGTGCCAACGGTACTCGCCAAAGGTGCCGCAAATCATGCTGTCTGCCTCGCCGCGATGCACCATTATCGCACCAATTGCCGTAGTGTTCGTGCGCATGATTGCCTTGGCCAGGTCCGGCGTAACGCCCTTGCGCTGCATGATCTGGTGATAGGAGTTCCAGTAATCGTAATAGCGCGGGTCGTTTTCGGGGTTCACGATCTGGAAGTCTTCGCCCGGTTTAACCGTGAGCCCCAAACGCTCGCATCTGGCGTCGATCACATCGGGACGGCCAATTAGGATCGGCGTTTCTGTCGTTTCCTCCAAGACAGCCTGCGCGGCGCGTAGAACACGTTCGTCTTCGCCTTCGGCAAATACAATCCGGCGAGAGGCGACGGCTGCCGCCTCAAACACCGGGCGCATCAACAGCGCAGATTTGAATACGGTCTGATTGAGCCGTTCCTTGTATGCCTCCAGATCAGCGATGGGGCGTTTTGCGACGCCGCTTTCCATCGCCGCGCGCGCCACGGAAGACGACACCACACCGACCAGACGCGGATCAAAGGGTTTTGGGATCAGGTAGTCCGGGCCGAACGTCAGCTGCTCACCTTTGTAGGCAGCGGCTGCCTCGGCGCTGGTTGTGGCGCGGGCCATCTCGGCGATTCCGTCGACACAGGCGATCTGCATCTCATCGTTGATCTCGGTCGCACCGACGTCCAACGCGCCGCGGAAAATAAAGGGAAAGCACAGAACGTTGTTGACCTGATTGGGAAAATCACTGCGTCCGGTCGCGATAATGGCGTCCGGCACGACCTCGCGTGCGGCCTGCGGCAGAATTTCGGGTGTTGGGTTGGCCAGTGCGAAAATGATCGGACGCTTGGCCATTCGTTCAACCATTTCAGGTTTAAGCACGTTCGGGCCGCTGAGACCGAGAAACAGGTCGGCCCCGTCGATCACGTCGTCCAAAGTCCGTAAATCAGTCTTTTGAGCGAACTGGTCCTTATGTGGATTCATATCTTCTTGGCGGCCTTCGTAGACCAGACCGTGAATGTCACAAAGCCAGATGTTCTCGCGCTTGACGCCGAGTTTTTCGAGCATGCTGAGGCAAGCAATGCCGGCAGCGCCGCCGCCCGTCGAAACGATCTTGATGTCCTCGAACTTCTTTCCGGCCACATGCAGCGCATTTTTAGCGGCGGCTCCGACGACAATGGCAGTTCCATGCTGATCGTCGTGAAAAACAGGGATGTTCATCCGTTCGCGACAGAGCTTTTCAACGACAAAGCAGTCAGGTGCTTTGATATCTTCAAGATTGATCGCCCCAAAGGTCGGCTCGAGCGCGCAGACGATGTCGGCCAGTTTTTCGGGATCTGGCTGGTCGACTTCGATGTCAAAGCAATCGATGCCTGCAAATTTCTTGAACAGCACAGCCTTGCCTTCCATCACGGGTTTTGAGGCGAGCGCGCCGATGTTCCCCAGCCCCAGAACGGCGGTGCCGTTCGACACAACAGCGACCAGGTTGCCGCGGGATGTATATTTTTCGGCGTTGGTCGGGTCTGCCTTTATTTCGGTGCTGGCCTCTGCCACGCCTGGGGAATAGGCACGCGCCAGATCACGACCGTTGGCCATTGGCTTGGTGGCTTTGATCTCGAGTTTTCCGGGTTTTGGATAGGCGTGATAGTCAAGTGCGGCCTGCCGCAGACTGGGTGTATCAGACATCGGCGATTCAGCTCCTCAGGAAATTTGATTTAAGGCTAAACTATTTCTTTTGAAATGGCTACGTAAGGCCGATTTGCAACAGTTTATTTGCACAGGGTGCGCGTGGGTTGAAAAGTGTCGCAAAAATTTTACATACAACCAACTTTTCAACCAAGAAACCGAGCAGCGCAGGCTTAAATGAGCTTAAAAGAAGACTTTTCGGCGGTCGCAGGCATATCGGCAAGCCAAGGGCGTTCCGGTTATGGTCGATTCACGGCCATTGCTGCGGCGGCACTGATCTGCGTGATACTAGCGATGGTCAGCCTTTGGCCCATGCAGGCTGCGGTTTTCAACCAAGAAGGCGGGCTGTTTGAAACGGTTTCCGCGGCCGCATTGTTGGCCGCAGGTCTGGCTGCCTTGTGGCGGTACCCTGGTTTAAGCCGCCTCTACATCGGTTTGGTTTGTCTGCTTTTGGCCGAGCGAGAGTTGGAGGCCGATATCTATCAAACGGATAGTCTGCCTTATTGGATCTTGAACGGGTTGGACACCGTTCTGGACATAACCCTTGTTCGGGCCGCGCTGGCGCTTATCGTCGTCGGCGGGGTGGTTTGGCACGGCATTCCCAACGCGTGGCGCGCGTTCAAAGACAAGGCACCGTTTTTGTTGATTTTTTTCCTGGCTGGTTGTGCCGCGGTTGTCGCGCAGGGGCTCGAGGAAGTGGCCGGTGTTCTGCATGACTCTTTGTCCGCGACTATGCTCATGCGTCTGTTTGTTCTGGAAGAAACGCTCGAGATGTTCTTTTCGATTGGTATTTTGGCCGCCGTTCTGATCGGATGGCCGAAATCCGAGATCAAAGAGACATCGAATGACCCAGAATTGCGACCCAACCTGCGCTGAAATCCGCTTGCCAACGCGGGAATTGCGCGACGACATTCCTTTTTTCACCAAGGTTCTGGGTATGCGGATGGACATGATCTATCCCGCAGACGATCCGCGCGTCGCAGTGTTTTCAGGTCACGGGATACGCTTGCGCATTGAGAAAGACGCGCCCGAAACACCGGGCACGCTGCGCATTTTAACCGAGAAACCCGACGAGTTTGCAGGCGGTCAACGCGTTTTGGTCGCCCCCAACGGCACGCGCATCGAAGTTGAAGAACGCGATCCGCCGCTTGTTATGCCGGAAACGGTTCATTCCTTCGTCGTTCGGCGGCTCAAGGATCAGGCTCCGTGGATAATCGGGCGGGCAGGGATGCACTATCGTGATCTCGTGCCCGACCGGCTGGGCGGTTCGATCATCGCAAGCCATATTCGCATCCCTGACGGCGGGCCGGTGCCGGACATGGTCCATTTCCACAAAGTCGGCTTTCAGTTGATTTTCTGCATTCATGGCTGGGTCGATGTTGTCTACGAAGATCAGGGGGACAAGATGCGCCTGACCGCGGGCGATTGCTTTATTCAGCCGCCGGAAATCCGTCACCGCGTGTTGGAAGCCTCGGACAATGTGCAGGTCATCGAAATTGGTGTGCCTGCAGAACATGTCACCGAGATCGACCATGAGATGGAGTTGCCGACGCCGTTCCTGCGCCCGGACCGAGAATGGCAGGGCCAACGTTTTGTTTACAATCAAGCCAGGGACGCCACTTGGCAGCCATTCAGGCTGCCGGGGTACATCTGTCGCGACACAACGATTGCCGAAAACACGAGGTGGGTCGCTGGTGTACAGGTGGTGCGCCGCGGCCAAGGCGACACGGTTTGGGCAAGTCATGACACCGATATCCATTTTACCTTTGTCATGAACGGTGAGGTCACACTTGAAGGCGAAGGGCGGGATTCCTATCGGTTGGAACAAGGCGATGCGTTTGTGATCCCGCCCGGAATGATGACACGGTTGGCAGAACCGTCCGAGGATGTCGAACTGCTGGAAGTCACACTGCCGGGGACTTTCAATACAACACTGAAATAGGTGCGAATCTGTTAGGAAAAGGTCAGCGGGGGCTTTAACTCCCCTGTTGCTTTCAACTAGGTTGGTTTTTCTGACCAGATGATAAAAAATCGGGGAATCGCCATGTCACTCAAAGATGCCGCTTTGTCTGTACGCGAAAACGCTTATGCGCCGTACTCGAACTTCAAAGTTGGCGCAGCCGTGCGATCCGCGTCGGGCGAGGTCTATTCCGGGTGCAATGTCGAAAACGTGGCGTATCCCGAAGGCACCTGCGCCGAAGCCGGTGCAATCGCAGCCATGGTCGCCGCCGGAGAGCAGAAATTGACCGAGGTGTACGTCGTCGCCTCAAGTCCGCAACCCGTGCCGCCCTGCGGCGGATGCCGCCAGAAACTGGCGGAGTTCGGCGACCATGACGTCAAGGTCACCTTGGCAACCGTCGAAGGAGAAGAGTTGGAAACCACAATCGGACAACTGCTTCCGGGTGCCTTCGACGCCTCGCATATGGAGGATAGCTGACCGGATGGACGCACGTTCGATCATTGCCAAGCTGCGCAGGAACGAGTTGCCAAGCAGCGAAGAACTGAACTGGTTTGCGCAAGGTTTGGCGGATAGCAGCATCAGCGACGCGCAGGCTGGCGCATTTGCCATGGCGGTCTGTATGGGCGGTCTGGGCGCGCAGGGGCGGGCTGATCTGACGGTGGCAATGCGCGACAGCGGCGACGTTCTGAACTGGAACTTCGACGGCCCCGTCATCGACAAACATTCGACGGGCGGTGTGGGCGACAGTGTCAGCCTCGTACTGGCACCAGCGCTGGCAGAGTGCGGGGCCTATGTGCCGATGATATCGGGCCGGGGGTTGGGCCACACCGGTGGAACGCTGGACAAGCTCGAAGCGATCCCCGGCGTCAGCACGCAGATCAGTCAGGACAGGCTGGCACAAATCCTGCAAGACACGGGTGCGGCCATTGTTGGCGCGACAGGTCAGATCGCACCTGCGGACAGGCGGCTTTATGCAGTGCGGGACGTAACAGCCACGGTTGAAAGCCTTGATCTGATCACGGCGTCGATCCTGTCCAAGAAGCTGGCCGCCAGCCCGGACGCCCTGGTTCTGGACGTCAAGATGGGCAGCGGCGCATTCATGAAAACCCTCGACGCGGCGCGCAGTCTGGCTCAGGCGTTGACCGAAACCGCAAATGCGGCGGGATGTCGAACATCGGCTGTGATCACGGACATGTCGCAGCCTTTGGCCCCGGCGTTGGGCAATGCGCTGGAAGTGGCCGAGGTGATGAAGGTTCTGACCGGGGATCACCAATCGCCCTTGGCCGAGATCTCTGCTGAACTCGGGGGTGTGTTGCTGGTCGATGCCGGAATGTGCGCCACGTTCGAGGCCGGGCGGGACAGGATTTCCGAGATCATCCGTGATGGACGAGCAGCAGAACGCTTTGGCCGAATGATGGCTGCAGTAGGCGGTCCGATGCAGTTTGTCGATACCTGGGCGCGTTTTCTTCCCGAAGCCAATGTTATTCAGGAAATCCCATCACCGCATGCCGGTTACATCACCGCAATTGATGGCGAGACTTTGGGTCTGGCTGTCGTGGCGCTTGGCGGCGGGCGTCAGATTGAAAGCGACGAGATAGACCCGGCAGTAGGCATTTCGGAGATCGTGCGACTTGGACAGCGCGTTGAAAAAGGTGATCCTTTGGCCGTGGTTCATGCTGCCCGCGAAGACACGGCACGGCGGGCTGTTGCAGATGTATTGGCTGCGATCACCGTCTCTGATGCGCCGATCAAGGTACCGGATTTGGTCCACGAGAGGATCACGGGATGAGCCGCGCATTCCTTGCCGTCATGGACTCGGTCGGTGTCGGCGGTGCCGAGGATGCGGACGCTTTCTTCAACGGCAACACGCCGGATACTGGTGCCAATACCGTCGCACATATTGCGCAAGCCTGTGCGCAAGGCCGCGCCCAAGAAGGACGGTCCGGGGCGTTGCGCCTGCCCAATCTGGATACGTTGGGGCTTGGCGCGGCGACCAGATTGGCTTCGGGCGCGTCCACACCGGGGCTGGAGGCCAAGCCAACCGGCACCTGGGGCTGCGCCCGAGAACATTCGCCTGGAAAAGATACGCCGTCCGGTCACTGGGAACTGGCCGGGGTACCGGTGCCCTGGGACTGGCATTATTTTCCGGATACTGTGCCTGCTTTCCCCGCGGATCTCGGTCAAGCTGCTGCTGACGCAGCTGGTTCAGAAGGCATTTTGGGCAACTGTCATGCGTCGGGCACTGCCATCATCGCCGAATTGGGTTCCGAACACATGCGAACCGGTTGGCCGATCTGCTACACCTCGGCCGACAGCGTCTTTCAGGTCGCCGCGCATGAAGAAAGCTTTGGCCTCGACCGCCTGCTTGATATGTGCCGAACGCTGGCCCCGAAGTTGCATGAAATGAAGGTAGGACGTGTTATCGCCCGCCCCTTCGTGGGTTCACCCGCGGCCGGGTTTGCCCGCACAACCAACCGAAAGGACTTTGCTATTTCGCCACCCGCACCCGTTCTCACAAACTGGGTTCAGGCAGCTGGACGCCACGTTTACGCAGTGGGGAAAATCGGCGACATATTCTCGATGCAGGGGATCGATACCTTGCACAAAGGATCCGACGCGGAGCTTATGAAACACTTGTCTGATCTGGTGGATGATGCCGAGGACGGCAGCCTGACGTTTGCGAACTTCGTTGAATTCGACAGCCTGTATGGTCACCGTCGCGACATCAGCGGCTATGCCCGGGCGCTGGAGTGGTTTGACCGTGAAATCGGTGCAATCTTGCAAAAGCTGCGCCCCGGCGATCTGATGTTGTTGACGGCAGATCATGGGAATGACCCAAGTTGGACCGGCACTGATCATACGCGTGAGCAGGTGCCCGTGTTGATTGCGGGGCAGGGGGCGGGTCAGATCGGTCAGGTCGAGTTCTCTGATGTTGCCGCCAGTATAGCGCATCACCTCGGTGTACCGGCACAAGGACCGGGAAGGACTTTCTTATGAACGTTGCAGACCTGCCCAAAATTGAACTTCATCTGCACCACGAGGGTGCGGCACCACCGGCATTCATCCGACAACTCGCTCATGAAAAACGCATTGATCTGAGCGGGATTTTCAAGCCTGACGGGTCTTATGACTTTCGCGACTTTGCGCATTTCCTCAGCGTTTACGAAGCCGCTTGTGAAGTTCTGAAAACGCCGGAAGATTTCCGGCGTTTGACTCTCGCGATCCTGGAGGAAAGCGCAGAAAACGGCGTGGTGTATACCGAAACATTCCTTAGCCCGGACTTCTGCGGGGGCGGGGATCTGGCGGCGTGGAAGGACTACTTGAATGCCATTCAGGACGCAGCTGACGAGGCGGAACGAAAGTACGACATCACCTTACGCGGCGTCGTAACCTGCGTGCGGCATTTCGGGCCCGAGCAGGCCAAACGCAGCGCCTATTGCGCGGCCGAGACCGCCGGCGATTGGGTCACCGGTTTTGGTATGGGCGGCAACGAATCCATCGGTGCGCAGGGCGATTACAATTGGGCGTTCGATTGCGCCCGCGAGGCCGGATTGCGCCTGACGACCCATGCGGGGGAATTTGGCGGTCCAGAAAGCGTTCGGGATGCGATCCGACATCTGGATGTTGAACGCATTGGTCATGGTGTGCGCGCGATTGAAGACCCTGATCTGGTGGGCGAACTGGTTGATCGCGGCATCACGCTTGAGGTCTGCCCCGGCTCAAACGTCGTGCTGGGTCTATTCCCGAATTTCTACGCCCACCCAATTGCCAGGCTGCGAGATGCCGGCGTTAAGGTCACGATATCGACCGACGATCCGCCTTTCTTTCACACGACAATGCGGCGCGAATACGAAATGTTGAACAAAGCATTTGGGTGGGATGACGAAGACTTCACCGCGCTGAATAAAACTGCACTGGATGCAGCTTTCTGCGATGACGCCACCCGAGAAAACATATTGAAAAGACTGGAGAAACCATGAGCGAACACCTGACCGTCGTTGATCATCCACTGGTACAGCACAAATTGACGCTCATGCGGGACAAGGGTACGTCGACCGCCGTGTTCCGGCAGTTGTTGCGCGAAATCACGCTGCTGCTTGCCTATGAGGTCACGCGGGAAATGCCCTTGACCACACGCCACATAGAAACCCCGATGGAGGAGATGGATGCGCCGATCCTCGCCGGAAAAAAACTTGCTTTGGTTTCCATCCTGCGTGCCGGAAACGGGATGCTGGACGGTGTTCTGGAACTGATCCCGTCAGCCCGGGTCGGCTTTGTAGGTCTTTACCGGGACGAAGAAACCCTGAAACCGGTGCAATACTATTTCAAGGCGCCGGAAGGGCTGAAAGACCGCTTGGTCATAGCCGTTGATCCAATGCTGGCCACGGGCAACAGCTCTGCTGCGGCGATTGATCTGCTGAAAGAGGCGGGTGCCACGGACATTCGATTCTTGTGCCTTTTGGCCGCTCCTGAAGGTGTTGCCCGGATGAAAGAGGCGCATCCGGATGTAAAGATCGTCACTGCGGCACTGGATCGCGCGTTGAACTCAAAAGGGTATATCATGCCCGGTCTCGGCGATGCCGGAGACAGGATGTTTGGCACCAAATAAACCGCGCTATTGCCCGCAGATGTTTTGCAGCTGGACCCAGTCGCGGTCCGGCAACACCTGTTCCAAGGTTCGGCCTGCCATCGGGTCCGCTTCGATCAGGCCGATCACGGTTTCCCCAGTGATGTCGCGGGCATAGGCGTAGGGCGTCGAGGGCAGGGCGGCCTGCGCAAAAACAGACAGCAATTCGTCATCCGTAATTTCGGGCCGCGGTCCCGAGAGGACCTGCTCGGTATAGGTGTCGATTATTTCCGCGGTCAGTTCACCAGTTGTCAGCAGCCGGAATGCGGTGGTCGGCCCGGTTCGGTCCAATAAGTCGTCCAGCGGGTCCTGGACCTGCGCACGGGCGCGTGCCGCGACCACGTAACCTGCCGCAACAGCGGGGTCCTCGTGATCTTCCACCAAGGATCGATTCAACAATACAGTCCCGCCCGGTAAGATCAGGCTGTCCGGTACACCGGCGGGCAATACCACGATCTGGCGCACTCCCGTACGCTGCGCCAGACGCTCCAACGATGGGTTTGTTTCGCGCGACGCGCAGGCTTGTCCGGAAACTCTCTCGATCCGTTCGAGGATCGCGGCCCCTATTTCTTGCCGCTTGATCTCGGGCACAACCGATACAACGTGGCTTTGCAAGGTGCGCGGCAACCAAAGCAGCAAGACCGCCAGAACAGCCAAAACGACACCGGCCACGGATGCCCAACGCAATCGACCCGGATGCGGACGCGCTCGGTCAATGGCGCGTTGCAGTCGGTCAATCGCCTCCAGCATCGTGGTTTCGGATTTTGCCAGCTCCAGCGTCTCATCCGGGTCGCCGTCGGGGTTAAAGACAGCCGGAAACTCACCCGGGTTCTGCCTTACCAGCGCAGCAAGTGACCAATGTGTCAGGGCGCGATCATTAAAGTCTGAAATGGTCAGCGTTGCCTCGCCGATCGACACCACAACCTCGCGCCGCTGTTCATCGGGCGATGTGCGCCACAGACCCGTGGCTTCGATCCGCTGATACTGTTTCAGTGCGGTCATGAGGTGATGCTGCTCGATACTTTTTAGCATTCTTAGCATGTTGAAAAGCCGCCGTGCAAACGTGTTGCGGCCGCACAAGCGGCAAATCCTGTAGTGCGGGGGAATGCGCCGAGGCCGTCGAAGAACACGACAGTGTCGTCTTGATTCTGATGTTCAGAGTTTCCGTGACGGCTCCAATGCCAGTAGAATTTCCCACGTTGTTCTGAGAAAGTGCTGTCCGGGCTCAGAAATTGGTCTGAATTTGGCCTAATTATGGCAAAACTAAGTCCGACCTTTCTGTTCCATGTTAGCACTGAGTTGGTTTTGTTTAGTGCCAAAAGGGGGTTCGGCACGTGTTGAAAGTAGTGAGTGTTTCTGAGTTTTCAGATCAGGTGGACGGTGCCCAGCCCGGGGTGGGGGCAAATGCACAAGCGGCGCGGCGTCGCGGGTTCATACATGGTACACGGATCGCAACGACGGCAGGGTGGACGCCGGTCGAGCGTATTGCGGTCGGCGATCTGGTTCGGACCCTTGATAATGGGTTCAGGGAAGTCCGGCGGTTGTCTTCCGACCTGATCACCATAAGGGATGATGAAAGTCGGGCCGAAGTCCTACCTGTTCAGGTGCCTGCACATATGTCGCTGAATGGTCGGGCCATCTGGCTGATGCCAGAGCAGGAGATCGCGTTGGAACAAAGTCGGCTTGACCCGACGAACCGGGGCCGCGCGATCATTGCGGCACGGTTGTTGGCGGGGGCAGGTCGCCTGAGAAGCCGCGCACCGAGTGGACCCTTGGGTGTCACCAGCTTGTTCTTTGATGAGGACGAGGTGGTCTTGATCGACGGTGGACTTCAGGCCTTTTGTGCAAGTGGCCGATCGGGATCGCGGCCTGCGCCCGGAAGAAAGCGCTACCGGGCTGTCACCGACGAAGAAACGGCGCACTGGGTCAAGAAACTTGCGGGGATGAAAGACCTGACATCTCTTGCAAAGCCTCTGGGTGCCTTGCCGGCGCTGGTTCCGGACCATCCAATCTTTCCGATCAGACCGCCAAAGGGCCAGCGCCGACCCGGTCGTCCCGGGCGACCAGCGATGCCGACCCTGTTCCTTCGGCCGGAATGGATGATGATCCGGCACCAGCCATAAGTCTTGTCTGGGTGGGGCATGCCGGGCGGGCGCATAGGTCAAGCGCCCGCCTTTTTGTTTCAAGCGGCTTTGGCCTCGGGGTCGAAGCGACCGTAAAAGCTCTGCCCTTTGTCCGCCATCTCGCGTAACAGCGGCGGGCAGGTGAAACGTTCCCCATATTGCGCGGAGAGTTGGTCACAACGTTCAGCCGCATAGGGTGTTCCGATAATATCCAGCCAGCTGAGCGGGCCGCCGGACCACGGGGCAAAGCCCCAGCCCAGGATCGCGCCCACATCGCCTTCGCGAATGTCTTCCAGAACACCTTCTTCCAGCGCACGCACGGCTTCCAGAACCTGTGCGAACATCAGACGTTCCTGCACCTCGATCAGGTCAGGTTGGGCCTCGGCAAGAGGGTACTTGTCCTGCAGGCCCTTCCAGTATTCGACGCGTTTGCCCTTGTCGTCGTAGTCAAAGAACCCGGCATTGGCTTTGCGACCCAGACGGCCCTGTTCCTCCATCCAGAAGATCAGGTCGTCCGACGGGCTGTCCGGATATGCGTCGCCCATTGCCGCTTTGGTCGCTCTCGCGATTTTGGCGCCCAGATCAATAGACGTCTCGTCCGTTAGCTGGATTGGGCCCACGGGAAAGCCCAATTGGCGCGCAGCGTTATCGATCAGTACAGGGCTCACGCCTTCGGTGATCATCCGCGCACCTTCATTGATGTACGGAATGATACAACGGTTGGCATAGAAGAAGCGGGCGTCATTGACCACAATCGGTGTTTTGCGGATCTGTCGAACATAATCCAGCGCCTTGGCGACCGAGCGATCCCCGGTTTCCTTGCCCTTGATGATTTCGACAAGGAACATTTTCTCAACGGGTGAGAAGAAATGGATGCCGATGAACTGTTCAGGCCGCACGCTCGCCTTTGCCAGATCGGTGATCGGCAGGGTCGAGGTATTCGACGCAAAGATGCAATCCTCGGGGATGATCGCCTCGACCTTCTTGGTCATGTCTGCTTTGACACCGGGATCTTCGAAAACGGCCTCGATGATCAAGTCGCAACCTTTGAGGTGATCCAGATCCGGGGTTGCCGTGATCTGGGCCAGCATGGCTTCTTTCTTCTCAGCCGTGACCTTTCCGCGTTTGATCCCCTTGTCCAGATAGGTCTCGGAATAGGCTTTCCCCTTGTCCGCCGCTTCCTGATCCCGGTCGACCAGGACGACCTGCATTCCGGCCTGTGCCGAGACCAGTGCGATGCCGGCCCCCATCATGCCAGCGCCCAAAACGCCGATCTTTTTGACCGATTGGTCCGGGATACCCGCCGGGCGCACAGCACCTTTTTCCAGCGCTTCCTTGTTCAGGAACAGCGACCGGATCATCGCACCCGAGGAGGGGTTCATCAGCACGGAGGTGAACCAGCGCGCCTCGATCTTCAGCGCGGTATCGAAATCGACCAGCGCGCCTTCGTAAACCGCACTCAGCAGCGCTTTGGCAGCTGGGAATGCGCCCTGGGTCTTTCCGTTTACCATTGCCGAAGCACCAACAAAGTTCATGAACCCTGCGGGATGATAGGGTGCGCCACCCGGCATTTTGTAACCCTTGGCGTCCCACGGTTTGACCAGATCCCCATCTTTGGCGTTCAGTACCCACGCTTTGGCGGCGGCAACGGGATCGGCGGCGATCTCGTCAATGTATCCGGCGCCTTTCGCCTTTTTGACGTCCAGCATCTTGCCTTCCAGCAGCAGCGGAGCCGCGGCAATCGCGCCGACCTTGCGCACCATACGTGTGGTGCCGCCGGCGCCGGGGAAGATGCCGACCATGATCTCGGGCAGGCCGTATTTGGCCTTGGGGTTCTCGGCGGCGAAGATACGGTGCGTCGACAGCGGCAGTTCCATGCCAATGCCAGCCGCAGTTCCGGGCAACGCCGTCGCGATTGGCTTGCCACCTTTTTTGGTCTTGGGGTCCATACCCGCCAATTCGATTTTCCGAAGCAGGGCATGAATTTGCATCGTGCCGTCAAACAGACCCTTGGCCGGGTTGTCACCGGCCTGTTCCTTCATGACTGCCAGCAGGTTCAAGTCCATGCCGCCAGCAAACGTGCCTTCCTTGCCCGAGGTGATGACAACGCCCTTGATCTCATCATCGGCCAATGCCTGATCGATCAATTCGCTCAGCTGTGCCAAACCATCGAACGACATCACATTCATCGTCTTGCCCGGAACATCCCAGGCGATCAGCGCAACGCCATCGGCGTCTTTGGTCAGAGTGAAATCAGTCATTGTCATCTCCAATCTGGTCAGCCGTCAGCGGGCTTCCATCCTTGCGGGTGAAGGAGAATCCATTCTCATCATCCTTCACCATCATGTCTACGTCGCTGTAATAGCCGGTCTCGGTCGGGGTCCGTGTGCCCACCACCAGAAAACTTGCAGGCGCATCGGTTCTGTTTACAAGGTGATGGCCATTGGCCTCACCGGCTGGCCAGGCGGCGCAATCGCCGGGCAGCATGTCATGTTCACCATCGTCATCGATCAGCACGCATTTACCGCTGAGCATGATTGCGAACTCATCCTGCTCCATATGGTAGTGGCGCAGCGAGGACAGGGCCTGCGGCTCCAGCCGAACGATGTTGACGCCGAACTGCGTCAGCCCGCCCGCGTCGCCGACGCCTTGGTTGAAGCGGCCCCCGACCGCCTCGGCCAGTTTGCCGGGATAGGACGAACCGCCCTTGAATGGGATTTGGGAAAGGTCCAGCTTGGGCATCAGACACGCTCGATAATCGTTGCAGCACCCATGCCCGACGCAATGCAGAGCGTGGCCAGACCGGTTTCCTTGTCCTGACGTTCCAGTTCGTCCAGCAGAGTGCCGATGATCATCGCACCGGTTGCACCCAGCGGGTGACCCATCGCGATGGAGCCGCCATTGACGTTGACCAGCTCAGGATCGACGTCAAACGCCTGCTGGAACCGCAACACGACCGAGGCGAAGGCTTCGTTCACCTCAAAAAGGTCCAGATCGCTAATCTTCATGCCATTGTCGGCGAGGATCTTCTCGGTCACAGGAACCGGACCGGTCAGCATGATCGTGGGATCGGTGCCAATCTTGGCGGTCGCCTTGATGCGCGCGCGCGGCTTCAGGCCGTACTTTTCACCGAATTCCTTGTTGCCGATCAAAACAGCCGCTGCCCCATCCACAATGCCCGAGCTGTTGCCCGCATGGTGGATGTGGTTCACGCGCTCGAGATGCGGGTATTTCAGCATCGCCACTTTGTCGAAACCGGGCATTTGCTCGCCCATCGTCTGGAAGGACGGGTTCAGCGCGCCAAGCGATTGCATATCGGTGCCGGGACGCATGTATTCGTCGCGGTCCAGAATGGTCAGGCCGTTTTGGTCCTTGACGGTGATTACCGATTTTTCGAACCTGTTTTCTTCCCACGCCTTCGCGGCGCGTTTTTGCGATTCGACGGCCAGCGCGTCGGCCTGATCGCGGTCGAAACCATATTCCGTCGCGATGATGTCAGCCGAAATCCCTTGCGGCACAAAATAGGTTTCCATCGCCAGCGTCGGATCGACCGCGATCGCGGCACCATCACTGCCCATGGCAATGCGGCCCATCATCTCGACGCCGCCCGCAATATAGGCCTCGCCCGCACCGCCTTTGACTTGGTTCGCGGCCAGGTTTACGGCCTCCATTCCGCTGGCGCAGAAGCGGTTGATCGCCAGACCCGGGATCGATTCATCCAGATCGGATGCCAAAACGGCCGAGCGCGCCAGACAACCACCTTGCTCCATCACCTGCGTGACGTTGCCCCAGATCACGTCCTCAACAGCGTGACCTTCCAGATTATTGCGCTCTTTCATTGCGTTCAGGGTCACGGCAGACAGGCGCACCGATGTCACCTCGTGCAGGCTGCCATCCTTGCGGCCCTTGCCGCGCGGTGTGCGCAGGGCATCATAGATATAAGCTTCGGTCATAGGTCTTCTCCTTAAGCTCGATCCGACGGGTTGCCGGGCATCAGGTCGTATGGGTGTTTCCAGCCGGGTTGTTCGCTCAGTCGCGTCAACCAGGCGTCGATGTTGGGCCAATCGGCACGGTCAAAGCCGAAGGGTTCGGGATAATAAAGATAGCCGCAGCAACTGATGTCGGCATTGGTGACATCTTCACCAACGATCCAGTCGCGGCCCTCAAGGTGATTGTTCAGCAACTGATAGGCGGCTTTCAATCGCCCTTGGTTGAAGGCAATCACATCCGGGTTGCGGTGTTTTTCAGGAAGGAAGTTGACCAGAAACCGAGTCATGCCGGCCATCGAACTGAGCTTGTGGTTGTCCCACAAAACCCAGCGGAAAATCTCATAGTTTTCCTCTCGGTTCTTTCCGCCAAACTTGCCGGTTTTCTCAGTGATATAAGCCTGAATCGCGCCGGACTGCGTGGTGCTGAAATCGCCGTCAATGATAACCGGCGCTTCGCCCATTTCGTTGACGTCCCTGCGATATTTAACTGTGCGCGTCTCGCCGCTGAAGAAATCGACAAACACCGGCTCCCACTCCAGCCCGGACAATTCCAGTGCCAGCGCCGCCTTGTAGCAATTTCCGCTTTCTCCGAAGCAGTGAAGTTTGATCGTCATGCGTTTGCCCCTCCCAAGGTGCATGTGGCCAGGCCGGAATTGAGTATTTTTGAAAAGATGAAGCTCTGTTGGTAACCTTTGATCAACCAAGATCGATTTCAAAGGTCTTGCGGTACAGGCTGGAGAGCCGATGACCGCAAAAGGTGAAGTCGTCCCTGTCCTGATGGCGAGTGCGCCCGGTGGCAGGGACGCATCATGTCTTCATCTTTTCACAAATACTCCCGCCGGAGGCGCCCGGCTTTCAAGTGTCCTCTGACTGTTGTCTTGTGCGTGTCGATCACCGCTTGCGGGCCTCCAGCTCGGAATTGAAGATTCGTAATCTGTGCGTCAGGTTTTCCTCATCAATAACGCTGTTGAAGTTCTCAAACAGGAACGACAGTGCCTCACCTTCATCCAATCCCGCTTCACGCGCGAAACCGCGGAGTTTGCGGTACCCATCCTCGGTCATTGCGACGGGAAATCGCCGGGTCAGGCGAAAGCGTTTGGGCATCGTGATTCCTCCGGACGTGGGCTGGGGACATGGTTCCCAAGCCCACATTGAGTTCAGAAATTCGCCGCGTCCAGTGCCATCACCGTGTCCGCGCCGGTCTGGATGCGGGCCAAATGCATCGAAGTCGCGGGCAGGCGCCGGGCCATGTAGAACCGGCCGGTATTGATCTTGGTCTCGTAGAACTCTTTGTCAGACGCACCACTGTCCAGAGCATCTTGCGCGGCTTTCGCCATCTGCGCCCACATCAAGCCCAAGCAGACATGGCCGAACATGTGCATGAAGTCATATGAGCCGGACAGAGCATTGTTCGGGTTCTTCATGCCTTCCTGCATGAAGTACATGCCGGCTGCCTGAAGGTCTTTGGACGCGGCCTTCAGCGGTTCGATGAACGCCTTGTCATAGGCTGCGTCGGTGCCGCCGTTTTCCTTGCAGAAGGATTTGACCATTTCGAAGAAGGCCATGACATGCTTGCCGCCGTCCTGCGCCAGTTTGCGACCCACAAGGTCAAGCGCCTGAACACCGTTGGCGCCTTCGTAGATCATCGCGATCCGCGCGTCGCGGGTGTATTGCGACATGCCCCATTCTTCGATGTAGCCGTGCCCGCCATAGACCTGCTGCGCCTGAACGGTCATGTCGTAGCCTTCGTCGGTCAAAAAGCCCTTGATGACCGGGGTCAGCAATGAGATCAGCCCGTCCGCGTCTTTGTCGCCAGAGCGATGCGCCTTGTCGATCATGGTCGCGCCCCACAGGATGAACGCACGCGCGCCTTCGGTAAAGCTCTTCTGGTCCATCAGGCTGCGGCGGATGTCGGGGTGTACGATCAGCGGGTCGGCGGGGCCGTCCGGGTTCTTTACCCCGGTCACATCGCGACCCTGCAAGCGGTCCTTGGCGTATTCCAAGGCGTTCTGGAACGCGGCCTCGGCCTGAGACAAGCCCTGCATGCCCACGCCCAGACGCGCCTCGTTCATCATGGTGAACATGGCGCGCATGCCTTTGTGCTCTTCGCCCAGCAACCAGCCAGTGGCCTCGTCATAGTTCATGACGCAGGTCGAGTTGCCGTGGATGCCCATTTTCTCTTCGATCTTGCCGACCGACACGCCGTTGCGCTCACCCAGGCTTCCGTCTTCGTTCACGATGAACTTGGGAACGATGAACAGCGACACGCCTTTGATACCCTCGGGGCCGCCGGGGATCTTGGCCAGCACCAGGTGGATGATGTTGTCCGCCATGTCGTGATCGCCAGCCGAGATAAAGATCTTCTGGCCGGAAATCTTGTAGCTGCCGTCGCCCTGCGGTTCAGCTTTGGTGCGCATCAACCCCAGATCGGTGCCGCAATGCGGTTCGGTCAGGTTCATGGTGCCAGTCCATTCGCAACTGACCATGTTCGGCAGATAGGTGTTCTTCTGCTCGTCCGATCCATGAGCCAGAATGGCCGAGGCCGCGCCGTGGGTCAGGCCCTGATACATCACAAATGCCTGGTTTGCGCCCGAGAACATCTCGCCCACCGCAGTGCCCATCACATAAGGCATGTTCTGGCCGCCATACTCTTCCGGCATGTCGAGGCCAGTCCAGCCACCTTCCTTCATCTGCTCGAAGGCGTCTTTGAACCCGGTAGGGGTGTACACAATTCCGTTTTCCAACCGGCACCCTTCGGTGTCACCGACAACGTTCAGCGGGTGCAGAACATTGGTGGCCACTTTGCCGGCTTCTTCCAGAACCGCGCCGGTAAATTCGGCTTCCAGTTCGTCATAGCCGGGGATGTCCGACTGCGAGACTTTCAGAACGTCATGCAGAATGAACTGCGTGTCTTTAGTTGGCGCGTTGTAGACGGGCATGTGAAGCTCCCTTAATTCATATGTCCGGAGGGCAGGGCGAGTTTACTCGGCCGCCTTCTTTTCGTTTTTCATCGAGGCAATGACTTTTTCGCCCCAGCGCAGCTGTTCTTTCAGATCGTCGATGGCCTGTGTCAGCTCTTCGCGACGCGCTTCCATATCAGCCAGGCGTTCCAGGGCGATTTCGTAGGTGCGCGACATCTGGGTCAGCTGCTGATCGCCGACATGGTAAAGGTCGAGCAACTGGCGGATTTCTTCCAGGCTGAAGCCAAAACGCTTGCCGCGCAGAATAAGTTTCAGGCGGGCACGGTCGCTTTTCGTGAACAGCCGCTTTTGGCCTTCACGGATCGGAAACAAAAGTTCTTTGGCCTCGTAGAACCGCAAGGTGCGCGGCGTGACATCATAGGTCTCGCACATCTCGCGGATGGTCATCAGATCTTCGGTCATGGTTCAAACTCTCATCACTGGCGTCTTGAGCATGATTTGCGCAGTTGATGGGTCCGTTACAACATGAAGATGACGTTTACGTAATGCGAACGCTACGTCACAACCAAGTTGACGTAACATCCGGTCGCGTTAACTTGCCGACTCGCAACATTCTTGCCGCTTAAATCGACTCCTTTCGCGCCATTACCAGGTTGTGGTTGGTTCGGGCAAAGGAACGGTGCGGCGTAGATCTTGGTCGAACAGGTGTGTTTAGCCCAGCGATTTCGCGGTCTGGTCCCGCAACTGCTTCAGGGCATCCATTGCCTCATCCAGCTGCTGCCGTTGCTTTTGCAGTTCTTCCATTTGCCGATCGGCCATTTCAACAAATGTGGCCATCTGCGCCTGATTTCCCTGATCTTCGTAAATCAAAAGCCACTGGCGGATCTCTTCCAATTGAAAGCCAAACTTTCGGCCACGCATGATCAGTGTCATTCGCGCGCGCTCGCGCGAACCGTAAAACCGCGACCGCCCCTCCCGGTCCGGCTGCAGCAACTCGATATACTCGTAATAGCGCAGAGTGCGCGGGGTCACGTCGAACTCGGCGCACATCTCTTTGAATGACAAACGCTTGTCGGACATTCCAAGTCTCCTCGGCAGCAACCTAGGGCGTCGTGACCACAAGCGCAACAGCCGGGCTTGCCCTTTGCTTTGACTGCGGCTCATAAAGGGGCAGGCACAGCACAGGACCCAACTCTATGGTCAATAAGACGGAATTAGCCCGGCAGTTCATCGAAGCGATCCCGCATTCAAGGGCCTTGGGCCTGACCCTGACCCATATCGGAGAGGGGGAGGCGGAAATCTCGATGCCCTACAATCAACAATTGATCGGCGACCCTAGAACCGGCGTGATCCACGGCGGTGCCGTTTCAGCGATCCTGGATACCTGTTGCGGGGCCGCGGTCATGAGCCATCCATCCGCACCCGGTGCAACTGCAACAATTGATCTGCGTATTGACTACATGCGCGCCGCCACTCCGGGGCAGAGCATTAAGACCCGCGCGACGTGCTATCACATCACCCGCAACGTGGCCTTTGTTCGGGCGACCGCCACAGACGACGATGCGGACCACCCCGTCGCCACCGCTTCGGGTGCATTCACGGTCGAGGGTCGCTGAATGGCCCGCAAACGTCCCGAGCCTGTTCAGGTCGTCAAGCAACGCCGTGATGCCGCACTTAACGCTTTGGTTGAAGGGGTGCCATATATCCGGTTTCTCGGTATCAACTTCGACAGGCGCGGGGATGAACTGACCGGGGTCCTGAATTTTGACGAAAAGCTGATCGGAAACCCGCTTCTCCCCGCTCTGCACGGCGGTGTCACAGCCGCATTTCTTGAGGTCACGGCGGTCATCACGCTGAGTTGGGAGAAGATGTTTCCAAAGATCGAAAGTGGCGAGATAGACGCCGACGACATTCTGTCGGATGACAGCATTCGTTTTCCCAAGACGATCGACTTTACCGTGGATTACCTGCGCTCAGGTCTGCCGCGCGATGCCTATGCGCGTGCCTTTATCAATCGGTCCGGGCGGCGCTATGCGTCCGTTCGGGTTGAGGCCTGGCAGGACAACCACGCAAGACTGTTCGCGCAAGGTACAGGTCATTTCCTGATGCCACAAAACCCGGAACCCAAAGGTTAACGATGCAGGACGCATCTGCGCCCATCACCCACCGCCGGGTGCTAAAAATCGCGGCTCCGATTGTTCTGTCGAACGCAACGGTTCCAATTCTTGGCGCGGTGGACACGGGTGTCGTCGGGCAATTGGGGCAGGCGGCGCCGATCGGCGCGGTCGGCATGGGCGCGGTCATTCTGGCGACGATTTATTGGGCTTTTGGCTTTCTTAGAATGGGCACAACCGGGCTGGCTGCCCAAGCGCGCGGCGCGGGCGACACGGCAGAAACCGGCGCCTTGTTGATGCGCGGATTGCTGATTGGTGGCGCTGCGGGCTTATTCTTCATCCTGACGCAGGTTTGGGTTTTCTGGGGAGCGTTTGCCTTGTCCCCGGCCAGCCCCGAAGTCGAAGCACTGACACGCAGCTATCTTGAAATCCGCATCTGGGGTGCCCCGGCGACAATCGCTCTGTATGCCGTGACTGGTTGGTTAATCGCGGTCGAGCGAACAAAGGGCGTATTCGTCCTGCAAGTCTGGATGAACGGGTTGAACATTTTGCTCGACCTTTGGTTCGTTCTTGGTTTGGGTTGGGGCGTCGAAGGCGTCGCAATTGCAACGTTGATCGCTGAATGGACTGGCTTGGCACTCGGCCTCTGGCTGTGCCGAGACGCGTTTGGCGGCAACCAATGGCGGGACGGACGTCGTATTTTTGATGCCGCACGCTTGCGTCGGATGATGCAGGTCAACGGCGATATCATGGTGCGTTCGGTGCTGTTGACCGGCGCGTTCACCACCTTTCTCTTTGTCGGTTCTGATCTAGGCGACGTCAATCTGGCGGCAAACCAGGTGCTGCTGCAATTTCTGGAGATCACTGTATTCGCCCTGGATGGATTTGCCTTCTCGGCCGAAGCACTGGTGGGCGGGGCGGTCGGCGCAAAAGATCGCGCACGGGTCCGACAAGCCTCGGTCATGGCGTCCCAGTGGGGTGTCGGCGGTGCCATACTTCTGGCCATTTTGTTTTTCGTGGGCGGGCCAGCGCTGATCGACCTTATGGCGACATCACCGGACGTCAGAGCAGCTGGTCGAGAGTATTTGTTCTGGGCGGCTCTGGGACCAGTGATCGGGGTCGCCAGTTGGATGTACGATGGCGTCTACATCGGTGCGACCTGGACGCGCGAAATGCGCAACGCAATGATCCAGTCAGTTGCTGTCTATGTTGTTGCGCTGGTAATTTTGGTTCCGATCTACGGGAATCATGGCCTTTGGGCTGCCTTGATGGTTTTGAACATTGCGCGCGGCGTCACAATGGGATGGCGGTATCGTCGACTTGAGGCACAAATCGGTTAGAGCAGGGACAGCAAGTTTTCAGGTGGCCGCCCGATCACGGCTGCATTGTCAGTGATCGCCACCGGTCGTTCGATCAGGATCGGGTTTTCGGCCATCGCCCGGATCAGATCCGTTTCGGGAGTTGCTTTCGAAAGACCCAGTTCCTTGAACCGTTTCTCACCCGTTCGCATCATCTGGGCTGCGGACAATCCGAGCTTGGACTGGACAGCCAGAAGTTCAGCCTCGGTCGGCGCATCTTCCAAGTACTTTCTGACTTTGAGCTCCGCGCCTTTTTCCTCCAGCAAACCCAGCCCGGTCCGGGATTTGGAGCAGCGCGGATTGTGCCAAAATTCGATCACAGCCAGTCCTCTCGTTTGCTGCCCACGGCCTGAGCCACATTGTCGAAACCGTCCTGTTCCAACAATCTGTCCAGACCTTTGGCGATCTTTGCGGCAAGGGACAGTCCACCATAGACCATCGCCGTGTAGAATTGCACTGCGGAAGCGCCCGCGCAGATCTTGTCGTAGGCCTGCTGGGCCGAGCTGACGCCGCCGACGCCGATCAGGGGGACCTGCCCGTCGGTCACCCGGCTGAGATGCGCCAGAACGCGGGTTGATTTTTCGAATAACGGAGCGCCGGACAAGCCACCCGCCTGGTCCTTGTGCCCGCTGCGCAATCCGTCGCGCGACAGTGTCGTATTGGTTGCGATCACGGCGTCGACCCCGGTTTCCCGCGCCACGTCGGCAATATCGCTCAACTCGGAATCCGTCAGATCGGGCGCGATTTTAAGGAAGATGGGCATCGGTCTCGACAGTGCATTGCGCGTTTCCGTGACGCCACTCAGCAACGCGGTAAGCGCAGCTTTCCCTTGCAAATCTCGCAACTTTTCCGTGTTGGGAGAAGAGACATTGACCGTTGCGAAATCAAGGTATTCCGCGCAATGCGCCAGAACCTCGGCAAAGTCACCCGGGCGGTTGTCGCTGTCCTTGTTGGCACCCAGGTTCAGCCCGATCACGGCATCCTTGGGGCGGTTGGCCAGACGCCGGGCCATCACCTCCATCCCCTCGTTATTGAACCCAAAGCGATTGATCGCGGCGGCATCTTCGGTCAAGCGGAAAAGACGCGGTTTTGGGTTGCCGGGTTGGGGCCTTGGGGTCACCGCCCCGACTTCGATAAATCCGAACCCAGCGCGGGAAAGCGGGCCGATGACTTCGCCATTCTTGTCGAATCCGGCGGCAAGCCCGATTGGGTTTGGCAAGTTCAAACCTGCGAGTTGGATGGTCAGCCGAGGCGACGTCACAGGCCCGGCCAAAGGGGCCAACCCCGCCTTAAGCGCCTTGATCGACAACCCATGTGCCGTTTCAGGATCCAGCCGATGCAGCGCGGCCAACCCCAGTTTCTCGGTCAGTTTCATCCGAACGACGTCCCGCTTTGGCCTGGCGCGCAGCGGATCAGGCGTGAAGTTTCAACGGCGGCCTGACGATGCACCACAGCCTTTTGGTAGACAGGGTCGGTGACCATCTCAAGAAACGCATGCGCTGTCGGGTACCGCGCAACGAATACCTCGTCCCAGGTTTCGTTGTCAGGCCCGATCAACAGCGTCTGGAACGCGCCCCGCCACAGGATCGACGCGCCGAGACGGGCAATGATCGGCGCGGTATCCCTGCCATAGTTGCGATACGCTTCGGCACCGGTCAGGCCGGCTTTGGCCAATTCATGCCCGGCTGGATAGGCAGCCTTGTCGCGAAAACGAACAAGGTTCAGCATCTCGATCGGGTGGTCTCGATCCAGGCTCTTGAAGGCGTTGAACTGTTCGCGCTCTGGGTCGATGAAACCGGTCATTCCATGTCCTCTGGGAAGACATGCACTTGCCCGTCAAACGGCAGGTCCCGCGCCCAGACCACGTCGGACAATCGAATCTGGCGATAGAGATGCGGGAAAAGCGCCCCGCCGCGCGAAGCCTCCCATTTCAGATCGGCGCCCATCCTGTCGGTGTCGCAGGCGCACAGTTTCAGATCGGGAATGTCAGAGAAGTATTTCTGCGCCGTTTCCGCAACCTGTTGCGCGGTTGAGAAATGGACGTATCCGTCCGTAACATCAATTGGCGCACCGTCCGAGGCACCGTCGGCCTCAAGTTTGGCCCACTCAGCGGCCCGAAAAATCTTGTAGATCAGCATGGCCCCGTGATGCCTTGGGCAGGGGGCAGAATCAAGTCGGATTTCCCCCTTTGACTCTTTGTCTTTGGCAGCGCACGATCCAACCCAAATACAATACAGGGAGATTCAAGATGTTTACGCGTTTACTGACATCGGTGGCTGCGCTGGGCCTGACCGCGGGCATGGCTGCTGCCGAATTCAAGCTGACAATCCTTCACACCAATGACCTCCACAGCCGGATCGAGTCGATCAACAAATACGATTCAACCTGCAACGCAGAGGATGAAGCCGCAGGCGAATGTTTCGGCGGTGTCGCGCGCCTGAAAGCGCTGGTTGATGCCAAGCGCGGCGAGTTGGCGGACGAAAACGTGCTGCTGTTGGATGCAGGCGACCCGTTTCAGGGATCGTTGTTCTATACCACCTATAAAGGCGCCGCCGAGGCCGAGTTCATGGAGGCCATAGGCTATGACGTCATGGCTGTCGGAAACCACGAATTTGACGACGGACCCGCGGGACTGGCCACCTTTATCGACGCGGTTAGCTTTCCGGTGATTTCTGGCAACCTTGATCTGTCATCCTCGGCAGAGCTGAAGGATAAGGTTCTGAATCATGTCGTTCTGGACGTCGGTGGTCAGAAAGTAGGAATAATTTCTGCTTTGGCCACGGATACGGTGGACACGTCCAGCCCTGGCAAGGATGTCGTTTTTCAGGATGAGATCGAAAGCCTGAAAGCAGATGTTGCTTCCCTGCAGGAAGAAGGTGTCGATATCATCATCGCACTGAACCACGTTGGCCTCGCAAAGGACATCGAGATCGCGGAACAGGTGCCCGGTCTTGATCTGGTCATAGGCGGCCATTCGCATTCGTTGCTGTCCAACACGCAGGAGGGCGCCTCGGGCGCGTATCCCATGATGGTTGGCGATGTGCCGGTGGTGCAGGCTTACGCGTATTCCAAGTATCTGGGCGAAGTTACCCTGACCTTCGACGATGACGGCAACCTGGTCTCGGCCGAGGGCGAGCCGATCCTGCTGGACGCTTCGGTTACACCGGACGCCGACATTGCCGCGCGCGTTGCGGAAATGGGTGCGCCGATCGAAGAAATGAAGCAGCGGGTGGTGGCCAATTCTGCCGCAGCAATCGAGGGTGACCGTGCCGTCTGCCGTATACAGGAATGCGAAATGGGCAACCTTGTCGCCGACGCAATGCTGGATCGCGTCGCGGATCAGGGCGTGCAGCTGGCGATTGCCAACTCGGGTGGTCTTCGTGCCTCGATCGATCCGGGCGAGGTGACGATGGGCGAGGTTCTGACCGTGCTTCCGTTCCAGAACACGCTTTCGACCTTCGAAATCAGCGGCCAAGGCGTCATTGACGCGTTGGAAAATGGCGTCAGTCAGGTGGAAGAGGTCAAGGGTCGGTTCCCGCAAGTTGCCGGTATGACCTTTACCTGGGACCCTTCGGTCGCCCCCAATGAAGGTCGCATTGTCGAGGTTCTGGTTGCCAAGGGTGATGGGTTCGAACCGATTGATCCTGCCGCGACTTATCTGGTTGTGACCAACAATTATGTGCGCAACGGCGGTGACGGTTACAAAATGTTCGAAGGTGATGACAAGAACGCCTATGATTTTGGCCCCGATCTGGCGGATGTAACGGCCGAGTATCTGGCTGAAAACGCGCCTTACGAACCCTATCTGGACGGGCGCATCAAGCAGAAGTAATCAAGCTTGGATTTTCGTCTTGAGGGCCGCCCAACTTGGGCGGCCTTCTTATTCTCGTGTGCCAACATAAGGCTTTGCCGTTTCGCGGATTCGCTGATTTACTTCTCGAGAGCGTTTGCGTCGATAAACCAATAGGAAAGAGAGCTCGAACCAATGTGCGGACGGTTTGCGGTCACCCTTCCGAACGACGCGATGGCGCAGCTTTTTGCAGCGCGGCCTGCGAATGATCTGCCCGCAGTCCCGAACTACAATGTTTGCCCGACAAATCAGGTACACGTCGTGCGCGCGGGCGATGGGGGGCGCAAACTGGACGCCTTGCGCTGGGGGTTCCTGCCGCATTGGTATAAATCCGAAACCGCCGGGCCGTTGCTGATTAACGCGCGCGCTGAAACGCTGGCCGAAAAGCCGGCCTTTCGCGCCGCCTGCAGGGAAAGGCGCTGCCTGATCGTGGCCACCGGGTTTTATGAATGGACGAAGACCGAAGATGGCGAACGATTGCCCTGGTACATCCATCGTCGCGACGGCGCAGCAATTGCATTTGCAGGTGTCTGGCAGGATTGGGGTTCCGATGCGGCGCGCAAGGGGACCTGTGCCATTGTGACGACTGCGGCCAACAAGAACCTTGGCAGCATTCACCATCGCATGCCGTTGATCCTTGATCCCGGCGACTGGGCGCTTTGGCTTGGCGAGGCGGGCAGGGGCGCGGCCACTCTGATGCAACCGGGTCCGGAAGACGCGCTTGTTTTTCATCGCGTCGGTCGCGCGGTCAACTCAAATCGCGCCAAAGGTCCCCAACTGATCGAGCCCGACATCAGTGTCTGACAACGTCTTTCATTTCATTTCCGACCGCGATACAGGACAGGCATGGCCCTGAAATTCTCGACCTTGCCGCAGCTATACGCGCACGGCTTTGACACGATCATAGACGTGCGCAGCCCAGCAGAATATGCCGAGGATCACCTGCCCGGTGCGATCAACCTGCCAGTCCTCAGCAACGAAGAACGCGCGGAGGTTGGCACCATTTATGTGCAACAAAGCCCGTTTCTTGCCCGAAAGCTTGGCGCGGCGCTGGTTTTTCGCAATGCGGCCAATCACATCGAACAACGGCTCAGCCATCATGAGGGAGGATGGAGCCCGCTGGTCTACTGCTGGCGTGGTGGGCAAAGATCCGGTGCGTTCACGTGGATGCTTCAGCAGATCGGTTGGCGAGCCGATGTGGTCGAAGGCGGCTATCGTGCCTACCGACGTTTGGTAAAAACGTTTTTGTATGATGGCGCGTTGCCGCATCGCCTCGTGGCGCTGGATGGCTATACCGGTACGGCCAAAACCGAAATTCTGGCGCAGTTGCAAAGCCGCGGTGTTCAGGTGTTGGATCTTGAAGGTTTGGCGAACCATCGCGGCTCGCTGCTGGGCGAAATGAAGGGCGGGCAACCCAGCCAAAAAGCGTTCGAGTCTGCTTTGGCCGCAGCTTTGTGCAAACTTGACCCGACTATTCCCGTCGTGGTCGAAGCAGAGTCGTCCAAGATCGGAAGCTTGATCCTGCCGCCCAGTTTCTGGACCGCGCTGTGCGTTGCGCCACGCGTTCAGATTTCTGCACCGATTGAGGCGCGGGTCACTTATCTTGTCGAGGCCTATGACGACATTCTTTCAGACAGCGACAGGTTGCGGGACCGGTTGTCGCCGCTGCGCTTTCATCGCGGGCATGCGGTCGTGGACCGATGGCTGAAACTTATCGAGGCTGATGACAAAAAATCACTCACCCGCGCGTTGATGGAGCAACATTATGACCCGGCCTACGCCAAATCCCGTCGCGCCCATGGTGCCGAAGTGATTGCGCAGGTTAGCGTGGCCGCGCTGGATTGCAGGGGCCTTGCCGATGCCGCGGCGCGTATCGAAAAAATTCTGGATCAGTTTTGAACCGTAAGGCCCGGTATGTCGGTCAAATGACCAATGATTGCAGCCGGATAACCTGCGTCTTTTAAGTCTTTCAAATCACCAGCAGCTTGATCCGCGGCCACGGCCGCCAGCAACCCGCCCGCGGTTTGTGGATCGAACAATATACGTGCCGGGCCAACGTCCGGCAGTTCGGGTGCAAGCCGACGGTTGTCGTCAAAAATCGTCGACCGGACGCCCTGTGCGCTTAAGTCCAAAGCGCCGGGCATGAGCGGTATGGCATCAATATTCAATGTTGCTCCGCACCCTGATGCCGCGCAGATGCCCTTCAGGTGTCCAGCTAGCCCAAAGCCCGTTACGTCGGTCATCGCATGCGCGTTTGCGAGAATTCGCGAGGCTTCGCCTTGCGGTTGGATCATCAGGTCGAATGCTGCGGCGACCCAGGCCCCATCGGCCTGACCCGCCATCTCGGCGGCCATCAGGGTGCCGCTGCCCAATGGTTTCGTCAGGATAAGTGCGTCGCCGGGCCGCGCGCCTGATAATGTGATCGGGTCTTTGTCGCATAAGCCGGTCAGCGTAAAGCCGATTGTCATCTCGTCACCGATGGAGCTGTGCCCGCCGACGATCTCGGCGCCTGCCGCGCGCATGACATCGCCTGCCGCGGTCATGATCTCGGCCATGGTGCGGCGTTGCAGTTCAGGCGACATTCGCGGCAGGATGATCGTGGCCGTTGCCGCCTGTGGCTTGGCGCCCATCGCCCAGATATCGCCGAGTGAGTGAACTGCGGCGATACGCGCCATCATTACAGGATCGGGCGTCATGCTGCGCAGATGGTCTGACGTCATCACTTGCCGTACGCCGCCCGTAGTTAGCAAGGCGGCATCGTCCCCCGGAAGTGGCGATATATCGCTTCGGTCGGGTTCTGGAAGCTTGCTTAAGGCATCTAGCAACGCATCTCGCCCGACCTTGGCGCCGCAGCCGCCGCACATTGGCTTGTGACCCACCGCCTCGGCCAGACCTGCCGCGTGTGCTTTGGGCAGAGCGGGGGCTTTCATTTGCGGCAGATTTCGAAACTTGCTCATAAATCCTTGGTCGATGTGGTTCTTCCACGCCCACATCGCCCGCCCGCTGAACGCGGTTCCAAGCCGTTCGGCAAGCGCGGATTTTCTGCCCAGAGAGATGAGTTTCAAATAGTCTTTCTGGGGCACGTAGCGTCGAAGTCTCCCGGCCCCCAACGCAGCACGCAAGTTGTCAAACAGAACAGGCGCTTCCCGGACCGCGTAGACACCTGCCTTGGGGCGCGGGTTTGCTGCAAGATGGGCGCAGTCCCCGGCGGCAAAGATCGCGGGATCGCTGGATTGCAGGTATTCGCTGACCTGAACGTAACCATCCTGCAATGTAAGCCCCGTGTTTGCGATCCACTCGTAAGGGCGCGCGCCAGCTGCGCCAGTAACGAAATCGGCCTCGATCTTGCGACCGTCTTGAAGCCAGACACCGTCGTCGCAAATTCGGTCAATGGACGCGCGTTCAATCACCGCGACCCCTAAATCCATCATGGTATTGCGAATAGTTGCCACCGCTTTGGGGACAAGGGTCGTCAGGATGTCCGCGTTGTCGATCAGAGTGATGTGTGCCGGGTGGCCTTTGCTTCGCAAGGCGTACGCCATCGCCATGGCCAATTCCGCGCCGGCGACGCCGCCGCCTATCACTGCGACCGATGCGGGACGTTCGCCGGCAAGATATGCGGCCCATCTGGCAGCAAAGGACCCAAGCGGTTTTGCAGGCACGGCATGGTCCGCAAACCCGGGCAAGTCCGGCATGCCCGACGTGATGCCAACGTTGATCGAAGCCACATCAAAGGCCACCGGCGGGTATCCGGGCACATTTATGTGCCGGGTTTCTGCGTCTATTCCCTGCACCGCGCCAAGGATTATGCGAGCCCCGGCAAAGCGGGCCAGTTTAATCAGATCGATATCCAACTCGGAGCGTTCGTAGTGACCTGCAACGAATCCCGGGAGCATGCCGGAATAGGGCGCGGTTGGTCCCGGGTTGATCACTGTCAGTCTCGCGCCGGGCAATGGGTTCATCCCCCATTTCTTCAGAACCAGAGCGTGCGTGTGCCCCCCGCCAATCAAAACCAGATCGCGGGTCAGAGGCAGCGGCGGTGTGTGCATCGTGTTCAGTTCGTGCTGTGATCAGGTACGTCCTCGACCTGTTCGACCGCGTGCGTGGCCCAAAGTTCATCCTCGCACGCGTCCGGCAGATCGCTGGGCTTTTCATGACGGTGAATGTGCCATTTGGCAATGAACAGGGCCGTGATCGGCGCGGTCAGGAACAGGAAAAGGGTAATCAGCAACTCGTGCAAGGACAGGTGTTTTTCGATCAGAACGGAATGGAAAATAGATGCCAGAAGCACACCCCCGACACCCAGTGTCGTCGCCTTGGTTGGCGCGTGCAGGCGGGACATCGGGTCCTTGAGCTTGATCATTCCGAACGAGCCGACAAAGCCAAAGATGCCGGACACAATCAGGAAGAAAGAGATCAATAATTCGAAAAGGAACGTCATGTCGGCCTCATTCGATAATATTGCCGCGCAGCATGAAACGCGCGTAGGCCACGGTTGAAACGAAGCCCAGCATCGCGATGATCATCGCGGCTTCGAAGAAAATTTCGGTGCCTTGCCGTATCCCGTACAGGATCAAAAGGGCGATCGTATTGATGACCATCGTGTCCAGCGCCAGAACGCGCGTTCCGACGCCATCGGCGGTAATGATCCGCCAGAGACACATCATGATCGCAGCGCCAAAACAGGCGAAGGCAAAGTAGATTGCATATTCGATCATTCGAAAATCTCCTTCAGGCGGCGTTCGTAACGGGTCTTGATCTGCTTGCACACGGCATCGGTGTCCGGCGCATCCAGGCAATGCACCAGCAGGTTATGCCCTTGCGCAGACAAATCGCAGCTGACAGTGCCCGGAGTCATGGTGATCGTTCCGGCCAGAACCGTAATCGCCTCGGGCGTCCGCAATTCGAGCGGAACGCAAACCCAGTTGGGTTGCCGGTCAGCGTCACGTTTGAACAGGATGATACGCGCCACGGTTATGTTGGCTATAACGATGTCCCACAAAACGACCAGAATGTATTCGACCACCATCGGCCAGTTGCGCAGTTTGGGTCGATCCGGCCAATAGGGTTGGGTGATGAACGGGATGATGATGCCCAGAATAAGACCAAAAACCAACGAGTTGAGCGACGGCGAGTTTGCCAGCAGCATCCAGACCACTGTCAGAAGAAAGGTCAGGTGCGGGTGAGGAAATATTCTGTGTAGCAATTTCATTACTCTTCCCTCCCCATGACGGCCGTGATGTATTGATATGGCGTGAACAACTGCTCAGCCGTTTTCCGAGTGTATTCGAGCGCTGGTCCGGCAAACAAGGTCAGCAAGACTAGGCCAAACACCGCTCCGAAGACTGACGTGAAGGCCAGTGCGGGCTGTGGTTCCGGTGCTGATGGCGGTTCATCTTCCTCGCTGTCTTCGTGTTCGGAACGCGTGTCGATTTTTGCGTCGTGGCTTTTCCAGAAAATCAGCGTACCGGCGCGGGCAAGTCCGACGATGGTTACGAAGGAACCGATCAGGATTACGGCCCAGACTGCGTTTGCGTCCGGTGCATCCCGCGCTGCATCCAAAACCAGCAATTTGCCGATAAAGCCGGACAGTGGCGGCATTCCTGCCATTGCGATGGCACCAACGAAAAACAGACTGGAGATCAATCCGCTTTGCGCCATGGGTGGTTTCGGCTCGATCGCGCCGCCCTGGCGTTGCATGACAAGGTCCGCGACCAGGAACATCAGCGCGGTGGCAAGCGTTGAATGGTACACGTAATACAGCGCTGCGGCAGTGGCCGTTTCATCGAACAACGAAATGGCAATCAGCAGCGTTCCCATCGAAGCGATTGCGCAGAACGCCACCATGCGGGCGATGTGTTGCGTTCCAAGAATACCGATCGCACCGACTGCCAAGGTCAGCAGAGCCGCCGGTTGCAACCAATCGCCGATCAACCCGTCTGTCACCGCCACATCCGGGCCGAAGACGAGCGTATAGACACGCAAGATCGAATAGGCCCCGACCTTTGTCATGATCGCAAAAAGCGCGGCCACCGGTAACGGCGCGTTGGCGTAACTTGCGGGCAGCCAGAAATGCAGGGGCAGAACCGCAGCCTTGATGCAGAAGACCAGCAGCAACAGAACCGCGCCGACGCGCAACAAGGCAGTATCTTCAGGCGGAATCTCAGCCACACGGATGGCAAGGTCCGCCATGTTCAGGGTGCCGGTGACGCCATAGATGGTCCCCAGCGCGAACAGAAACAGGGTCGATCCCAGCAGGTTGTAGGTGACATATTGCACCCCGGCTTTCAGGCGCACGGCACCGCCGCCATGCGTCATCAGGCCGTAAGACGCGATCAGAAGAACCTCGAAGAAAACAAACAGGTTGAACGCGTCGCCGGTCAGGAACGCACCGCAAACGCCCATAAGCTGAAAATGAAACAGCGCGTGGAAGTGTTTGCCTCGGTCATCCCACCCGGACCCAATTGCATAAAGGACTATGGGCAGGGCCAACAAAGCAGTCAGCAACACCATCATTGCCGACATACGGTCCAGCACCAGAACGATCCCAAAGGGTGCGGGCCAGTCGCCAAGTTCGTAAACCTGAATGTCCCCGCCAGAGGCCTGCGCCGTGATTGTCAGCGCGATGCCAAGCAAACCGACGACACCAGCGACCGAAAAGATGCGCTGCAGGTCCAGGTGGTACCGCAAAACCATGATAATGAACGGAGCCAGGATCGCGGGCAGGACGATCGGCGCAACGATCCAGTGGTTCATGCGTCTTCTCCCGGCGCGTCCACGCTGTCGCTTGCGCTCATGTCGATATGGTCATCTTTCGCGGACAAATAGGCACTTAATGCAATCATCACGATCACAGCGGTCATGCCGAATGAAATCACAATGGCTGTCAGCACCAGCGCCTGCGGCAGCGGGTCGGTATAGGGAACCTCCTCGTACTTGTTCAGAACGGCCGGGGCGTTCAGGGCCAACCGACCTGTCGCGAACAGGAATACATTCACGGCATAAGTGATAAGAGACAGGCCAAGGATAACCGGGAAAGTGCGGCGGCGCAGGATCAGAAAAATCCCGGCGGCCGTAAGAACGCCCACGGCTGAGGCGACGAGGGCTTCCATCAGGCCTGCTCCTTTTCTTGTTCTTCTTCAGGTGGGGTATCCCGCAGAGGGTTGATATCCATCGGGAACTCCTGCGCCATGCCCGGTTGCCACGCAAACCGCGACAGGCTGTCCAGCGCCAGCATCACGGCACCCAGAACCGCCAGAAACACGCCCGTGTCGAACAACAAGGCGGTGGCCCACTCGAACTCCTCCAGGGGTGGCCAGTGGATGTATCCGAAATCGCTGGTCAGGAACGGACGCTCGTTGAACCACGCACCCAGTCCGGTCGCGGCAGCAATCAGGACGCCCCAACCAATGGTGCCGTGGTAATAGAACCGCTGCCGCTCAATCGCCCAGGTGTAACCGCTGGCCATGTACTGCATCAGGAACGCAATCGCGACGATCAGGCCGGCTATGAAGCCACCGCCGGGCTGATTGTGGCCCCTGAAGAAGATATATGCGCCGACCATCAATGCGATCGGCATCATGACTCGGGTGGCCACAACCATCATCAATGGGTGCGAGTCGCCTGATTGCGGCCAATGCGGCTTGCGGTTCAGCAGGTAGCCGCGCACGTTCGAGCTCAGAACCGCTTCGGTCAATGCAAAGATGATAAGTGCCGCGATACCCAGAACGATGATCTCGCCGAAGGTATCAAAACCCCGGAAGTCCACAAGGATCACGTTGACGACATTGGTGCCGCCGCCACCTTTGTACGAATTTGCCAGATGAAAATCGGAAATCGTCGGGAAGGCGAAGTCGCGCATCATCAACGCATAGATCAGACCACCTGCGCCGATCCCTGCTACGACCGAGATCGCTGCATCCCGCCACCTGCGCGGCGCGGTGCTGTCCCATGGCGTTTCCGTCGGCAGAAAGTTAAGCGACAGCAGCAACAGGATCATCGTCACGACTTCGACCGAAATCTGTGTCAGCGCCAGGTCAGGTGCCGAAAGGTAGTTGAACGCCATCGACACGATCAGACCCACGACCCCAATCAGCACCAGAGACAGCAGGCGGTTTCGGTGGAACCACATGATTGCGACGGTCGCCCCGACCAAACAGATCCAGCCTATGATCGGGATGATTTGGGCAGGTAACGGCACGCGCGTGACGACGCCGATCGACCCGCTGGCATACGCGTAGTACCCAAGCCCCACGGTGAAGGCGACAAGAATGATCGCATAGCGACTGATAACGCCGTTGTGCAGTTCGTCGGTGATCCAACGGCTCAGTTGCGTAAGCGCATGAATGATCGCCTCGAATATGGTTTTTGCTTCTGGGCGGGGCAAAGCGTTCCATAGCTTTTCACCGTGTTTGTGAAGCGACAGCAGGAACAACCCGCCCAAAGTCGCCACGACCGACATGTAAAGCGCGGGCGTGAATCCGTGCCACAGCTTCAGCGAATAGTAGGGCAATTTTTCGCCCCCGATCACCGCGCTGGAGACGACGGCGACCAATGGCCCGACAATCGCCGCGGAATACAGGCCGATCAGAACGACAAGTACAACGAGAAACGCGGGGGCGAGCCAAAGCCCGACCGGCGGGTCGTGCGGTGTATGCGGGTAGTCGTCCCGCTGCGGGCCGAGAAATACATGGCTGATGAACCGGAACGAGTAAGCGGCAGAAAACAGCGCCGCCAACAGTGCCAGACCGGGTACCAGATAGTGAGACTGCAGCCATGTTGTGTGGACGGTTTCCTCCAGCATCATCTCTTTCGACAGGAACCCGTTCAGCGGCGGCAAACCCGCCATCGAAAGCGCAGCGATCGTTCCGATGGTGAATGTAACGGGCATCAGATGGCGCAGACCGCCCAGCCGTTTGATATCCCGCGTCCCGGTCTCATGATCGACGATCCCGGCGGTCATGAACAACGCGGCCTTGAACGTGGCGTGGTTGATGATGTGAAAAATTGCGGCCACGGCCGCGAACTTTGTGCCAAAGCCCAAAAGCATTGTCACCAGCCCCAGATGAGACACCGTTGAAAACGCCAACAAAGCCTTCAGGTCATCTTTGAACAGCGCAATCACCGCACCGATCAGCATTGTCACCAGACCGGTTGTCGCAACGATGTAAAACCAGGCATCTGTTCCGGCCAGCACAGGCCACATGCGGGCCATCAGGAACAGACCCGCCTTAACCATTGTGGCCGAGTGAAGGTAAGCCGACACCGGCGTCGGTGCCGCCATCGCGTGCGGCAACCAGAAATGAAACGGGAACTGCGCAGACTTGGTGAAGCAACCCAGAAGGATCAGGATCAGCGCAGGCAGGTAATATGGCGAGGCCTGGATCAGGTCCTTGTTCCGCAAGATGACGCTCAGATCGTAAGAGCCGACGATATTGCCAAGGATCAGCATCCCCGCGATCATGGCCAAGCCGCCCGAACCGGTGACAGCCAACGCCATGCGCGCGCCCTGGCGACCCTCGGGCAGGTGCTTCCAATAGCCGATCAGCAAGAACGAGCTGAGTGACGTAAGCTCCCAGAAAATAAGCAAAAGCAGGATATTGTCAGATAAAACGATCCCGACCATCGCTCCTTGAAACAGAAGCAGGTAGGTATAGAATTGACCCATCGGATCTTCGCGTGACAGGTAGAAACGCGCATAAAGAATGATCAAAAGACCAATGGCCAAAATCAGCAATGCAAACAGAAAACCTAACCCGTCCAGCATGAAATTTGCGTTCAGGCCAAGCCCGGGTATCCAGTCAAACCGGGCAGTAACGACGTCGCCCCGCATCACGCTTGGGATGTGTATCAGCAGCCCCATCAAGGCCAAAAATGTGGTCAACCCTGCCGCCGACGCTGCTGCGTTCCGGCCTGCCCGTATCAGCAGGGCGGGAAAGACAGCTCCGAGAAAGGGAAGGGCCGCGATAAGGAATAGGGACAAGTGCGATACTCCGGTCTGGGCGGTCAAGGACTTGTCAATTTTGTAAGCATAAATTTCCTGCTGTCCAGATATTGCAAGATTTTCACACTGTTCTAAGGCGATGTTGCCGCGTCAATTTGCCCATTTTCTGTTGACGGGAACTTGATCCCGATCCCGCAATTCCAGCGCGGAATTCTGACGCAGGGTGTGTTAGAAGGCCTTTGCATTAGCAGGAGTCAGAGACTTGGCGCAGTTTGCAATTAAGTCACGACGCTCGGTTATCTTGGGCGCGGGCGCAGCGATCGCGGCTGGCTTTGCCATTCGTGAATACCGCCTTATCCCGCAGGACTACGCGGGCGGGCAGATCGACGTGGCGCAGGCGCATGAGCAGGCGGTGTCAGGCGACATTCTGCTTGTAGACATCCGAACACCGAAAGAGTGGCAGACCACTGGCATCGGCGAAGGAGCCGTCCCGCTGGATATGCGGCGCGAGGATTTCGCGCAGGCCCTGTCGGATCTCGTGTCGGGTGATCGTGACCAGCCGATTGCGCTGATTTGTGCGCGCGGTGTCCGCTCGGCCCGGCTGAGTAATCGGTTGACCGAGGCGGGATTCGCGCAAATCATCGACGTGCCGGAAGGCATGTTGGGGTCGGCCGCAGGCCCGGGTTGGGTGCGCGCCGGTTTGCCGGTCCGAAATTACGAGGGAAACGCATAATGACTTTGAAACCCTGGCTGGCAGCTTGCTTTGCCCTCACCGCAAATGCAGCTTTTGCTGCCTGCGGACCGCAAGAGGGGACCTGCGAAACGCCGATGGGCAGCTATCACATCGAATTGCCCGACGCCGAAAATCCCCCGCTTTTGGTGTTTTTGCATGGCTACGGCGGCAGCGGTTCCGGGACAATGAATAACCGACGACTTGTCGATCCCATGCTTGAACGGGGGTATGCGGTCATGGCCCCCGAAGGGCTTGAAAGACCGGACAGGGGTGGCACCAAAAGCTGGAATTTCTACCCCGGTTTTGGCGAGCGTGATGAAACAGCTTTTTTGACCGAGGTTGTTCAAGATGCCGCGGACCGATTTGGAATAGACCCAGGCAGGGTCATGCTGGGCGGATTTTCAGCCGGGGCATTCATGGTCTACTATCTGGCATGTGATGCGCCAGATACCTTTTCGGCCTATGTGCCAGTGTCCGGTGGGTTCTGGCGTCCGCACCCGGAGGCGTGTGACGGCCCGATCCGAATGTTCCATACCCATGGCTGGACCGACAACGTTGTCCCGCTTGAGGGGCGGCTTCTTGGCGGTGGGCGTTACCAGCAGGGCGATATCTATGCGGGGCTGGAGATCTGGCGCGAGGCCAACGGCTGTGTCGATCACAAACCCGCAGGTTTCAGTACGACCGGTGATTTCATGCGGCGCCGCTGGACCACCTGCGCCGATGGCAGCGCGCTGGAATTTGCGCTGTTTCCCGACGGACATACGGTGCCAGGCGGTTGGGCTGATATGATCGTCGACTGGTACGAGGGGTTGCCCGGCAGTTGATCACTCTGCCGGCGTCATCGTTCCCTTGCCTTCAACCAGCCGCTTCAGCTCGTTCCGATAATAGCGCGCCGACCGCGTAATTGCCGGTTCCGCAAAATCCTCGCGCATTCCCACCATCCGTCGTGCAGTACCGGCAGAAACACCGCTGAGCGCGGACAAAGGAATGGCCAGAGCGAGGCTGATCGCAATGGGTGCCAGCCAAACGGAGACCAGCCCGGCAAGGATTCCAATTGTCAGGGCAAGCCCGCTAATGGTTTCCAGCGTGTGACACCAGACGAGTGTACGTAACCCGTAGGTGCCGCCATCGCGCGCTTGTGGGGACCAGCCGGTCTGAATTCCAAAGGCCGTTCGGAACACGGCGATCATTTGTTGCACCATCAGGATCGGGGCGTAAAGGATCGACAAAATAACCTCGGCCAGAAACGAGGTCAAAAACCGGCGCCCACTGCCAAACTCGGAATATCGGACACCGCTGAGCGGCAAAGCCAGAACACCGAGAACCTTCGGGGCCAACAGCATCGCGTACATGACCAGAATGATCAGCACATGACGGGTTTCCGACATTTCCGGCCACTGCGGAAACATGGGGTTGTCCGGGCTGAAATAATGCAGAACCGACGCGTCCTTGCCCTGACCGATAAGGGCCCACATCACCAGCAAGGCAAACCAAAGCGGCGACATCAAATAGCCGACCGCCCCATGGAACATGTGAAACCGCGACACGGCCCGAAACCCGGACGACCCCAGCAGTTTCAGGTGCTGCAGATTGCCCTGGCACCACCGACGGTCGCGCAATGCGTGATCAATAAGCGTTGGTGGCGTTTCTTCATACGAGCCGCGAATGCGCGGCAGGAACCTAACGCCCCATCCTGCGCGGCGCAAAAGCCCCGCTTCGACAAAATCGTGGCTCATGATCAGTTTGTCCTGACCATTGAACGAACGCAGCTTTGGCAGGCCGGCACAGTTGGCAAAGGCACCGGTTCGGATGATTGCGTTGTGGCCCCAATAATTGCCTTCTTGCCCGCACCAACGCGCCAATCCTTCGGCAAAGGCGATGCCATAGACGCCGTTGGCAAACTGCTGCATACGGGCAAACACCGATTGCGCACCGATCAATTGCGGATAGCTCTGGATCAGGCCAGCGCCCGGATCGCGTGCCAGCGAATCCGTCAGACGCAGAATGGCACGTCCTGTCATCAGGCTGTCGGCGTCCAGAACCAGCATCGCATCCCAATCCGCGCCCCAACGGCTGACCCAATCGGCGATATTGCCCACTTTGCGGTCAGTGTTTTCCGCGCGGCGCCGATAAAACAACTCAAGACCGGGGGCGAGCGTGGTGCGCAATGCCTCGATACTGGCCTGTTCCTGTGCAGCGATTTCGGGATCGCGGGTATCTGACAGGATGAACATGGCATAGTGATGCTGGCCGCCGCGAGCACGCAGATCTTCCAGCATGGTGCGGGCATTGCCCAGCACGTTCCAGGGGACCTCATTGTAGACAGGCATCAGCAACGCAACGCGCAGGGGCTGGGCGCGGCTTTGACGTTTGGGCGGTTCCTGCCGTGACAACGACACCATGCCCAGAAGAACGGTGCAGACCGTGAACGAAATCCAGAAGAAATTGAACGAGATCAGCGCCAGCAGTATGCCCTCGATCAGGTTTATACCTTCGGCACCAAACCAGTCGCTCATGACCCAAACAAGGCCCAGAGTCGCGGCCATTGCCGGGGAAAAGGCGAGTGCGCGCCAAAAGCCGGCAGATCGGCGCGCAGGGCCCGATGGCACCTGCGCATCGCGGAATCCGGCGCTGAAATCCTGCGCGGGCATCGCCAATGGCGCCTCTGGCGGCATGATATGCAGGTCGCGACTCATGTGGTCCAACGATAAAGCCAGACTTCTGACGCGGGTTGCTTGCCAACCAGCAACTGTGCGCGCAGTTCGACGTGATCGCGGTCGCCGGGTTCAAACGAAAACGCAAGCCTCACGCCGCCCGTATCAGGGTTGCGTTGCAACACACCATCGGATGTTTCGGCATGCGGTGAGTTGGCAAAGATTGTCACTGCGTCTAGGTCGTCGAACAGATCGCTGTCTTCAAAATCAATCACGGCCAAACGGCCTTCGCCAAACGTGTTCTCGCCCATTGCAGTGTTGATGACACGGGGCATCGGCGTGCGTTGGGGTTCTTCTCCCCAGATCAGGCGGTATGACAGATCAACCTGACTGCCCGCAGCATAGGCTTCGGCGGGACGCCAGTACGCGACGATGTTGTCATAGATTTCCTGATCGGCGGGAATTTCGACAAGCGTGACTGACCCTTTGCCCCAGTCCCCGTTCGGTTCTACCCAAAGGCTTGGGCGTTTGTGGTAATTGGCCTCAAGGTCGGCATAGTCCGAAAACTCGCGTTTGCGCTGCATCAGACCAAAGCCTTGCGGGGCCGTGTCCACGAAGGATGAAATCTGCAACCGGGTCGGGTTGGCCAATGGCCGCCACAGGACCTCTCCTGCTCCATTTCGGACCAACAGCCCGTCGCTGTCGTGAACAGCAGGGCGGAAATCATCGAACCGGCTGTGATTGGTCTGATCGAACAGGAACATCGACGTCCCCGGTGCGATGCCGACATGGGGCAGGTCTTCGCGTGGGAACAGCGTGGCCTCGACATCCATCACACAATCCGCGCCTGCGGTCACGTTGAAACGATAGGCGCCCGTCACGCTGGGGCTGTCCATGAGGGCGTGGACGACCATCGTGCGTTGCCCGGGTTCCGGGCGCTCGAGCCAAAAGCGGATGAATTCAGGAAATTCCTCGCCCTCCGGGTCACCGGTTTTCAAGGCCAGACCGCGCGCAGAGAGACCATATACCTCGTGCAGGCCGATGGCGCGGAAATAGCTGGCCCCTTGCCACACACAAAACTCGTCGGTTTTGCCGGGGCGATGCATCTCGGTGCGTAAACGCAACCCGGAGAAACCAAGCGTGTCGTCGATGGGCAGTTGCGGCACATCCTCGGACTTGTCGAACATGGCAAGATCGAATGCGACCGGTGTGGTCATGCCGTTTTCGACCGTGGACACTTTGACCGTGCGCGGGAAATACAAGCCGGGTGTGAAAAAGTCGACGTTGAAGGGCGTCTCGGTCTCATACCACAAGGCGCGGTCCAGCCGGAACCGGATCGAACGGTACTGCTGGTAGGTCAGATCCTGCCACTCTTGCGGAACCATTTCGCGTTCTTCGTAAGGGCGGCTGGCCAGATCGCGGGCCAATTCGATCACGTCATTGCGATGAAACGGGGTGTCTCCGCCTGTCGCAAAGGCGGCTGGGGCAAGAGCCAGGGCCGTGGTAGAGGCCAAAAATGCGCGCCGTGTAAAGTTCATTTCTTCGACTTCCAGGGTTGTGACTTGAACCACGCGGCCAGATAGGCCACGCCGATGATCATGGCAAAGCCAATCATGTTGGCGACGAAAACAGTGGCAACATCCCGCCCACTCAGGTCCAGACCGACGCCGATAAGTCGCGCTGCTGCCATGGAAAACACGAACACCGCCAGCGATTGTTGGCCGACTTTGGTGATAACGGTCAGCAGGAATTGCCAGACCTTTGCACCAATGCTCTGACCGGTCGCGATCAGGCGGTGGCCGTGTTCCCCGGCGACAACCCATCCCAAGTAGGCAAGTGACAGGAAGTGCAGGTAGCGGAACAGTCCAAAGTCGGTTTTGTCGCGAAACTCTTTTGTGATCGGCCAGACCTTGCGGATTTCATCAGCCAGATCGGGGGTGGCCGCGTTGATCCAGGTAAACACTTTCCACGAGCCAAAGGGCATCGAGAAAACGAGGAACAGCGCAGCCGCCCAGATCAGTGTCTTTGAAACCGGCGGCGCGGGGATCCAGCCGCGCATGAAGGCAAAACCGGTGAAGAACAGCAATTGCCAGCCAAAGGGGTTGAAGAACCATTGACGATCCGACCAAGGCTCGGCCGGCAGGGCCAGAACACCTGTCTGAGCGACCAGCCAGATCGCGACGGATGTCACGGCAACAGCCCAGAATCCGATCCGGTGAAGGCCCATGAACAGCGGCATCATTGCCAAAACCACAAGGTACATCGGCAAGATATCGAAGTAGTTCGGCACGTATGTCAGCGTGAACAGACCGACGATTTGCGACGCTGGGTCATTGAAGAAATGTTGCAGGTTCAGGGACGAGATGTAAGTTTTTTCGAATAGCCCCGACTGGTCCAACGCCGCCATCGACATAGCCACAAAAAAGAACAGGCAGATATGAGCCCAATAGACCTGCCAGATGCGAAAAGCCACGCGGGCCGTACCCATCCACCATCCCTTTCGGGCGAAAGCGCCGCCAAATGCGATGGCCGAGGCCATGCCCGAACAAAAAACGAATATCTCGGTGGCGTCCGAAAAGCCAAAGCGCGCCGGAATCCATTTGGCCCAGGGATCGTTTGGAATATGGGCAATCAGGATGATGAACATCGCGATACCGCGATAAAAGTCCAAACGCGGGTCGCGCGTGCGGGCAGGGGCGGCCGTCGAGGCCGCCACGGGCGCAAAATCAGAAGCGGGCGATAAAGTCGCCATACGTATTCTGTCCTTCTTTCGTCTTTTTGTTATTCAGCCGGGACGCTTTGTGCGTCTCCGTTGTCGCGAGCCGCGTCGATCAATGCGCGGCGCGCCAGTGCGTAATTGTCCTCGCCCCCGGCGCGTTTTGCCCGACGGTCGTCCAGAATGCGCTCGACAGCATCCAGACGGCCCGCGCGCAGGCCGGAATCGATGGTGATGCGCTCGAAAACATCACGTTGGGCGTGACTGCCCCCAGCAAGCTGCATACCATCACGCGCCGTCGACAAAAAGTCGAAGGCTGCGCCATAAAGCCCGTCGCCAAAGGCTTCCAACCCTTTGGCGGCGGCGACGCCCGGGTCGGACATGCGCATCGGGGTGTCACCCTGGTTGCGCTGAGCATCCTTCTGAATACGCTTCAATATCTGCCCGGTCGCATCGGCGCGGTTGTCGCCGGTGAGCGCAAGAAGGTAGTGGAGATCGGCAAAGATCAGGCAGCCATCCTCGGTCCGGTTGGCACTGAGATCGGCAAGCTCTTCCCAGCGGTCTCCGACATTCACACCTTCAAGTTCAAGCCGGGACAGCAACGAAGTCGCGTTCGATATGTCACGGTAATCGTCTGTTTTGTCCTTGCGGATATGGTCGTCATAAAGCGCCATTACCTGATCGACCTGGCCCAGATCCAGATGCATCAGCGCCTTGTGCCACCAGACGTGATAGCGAAAGTTATTGCAATGGGACCAGGCATCTTCGCGCCCGGCCAGCCACTCGAGGCCCAACTGCGCATTGCCGGTCATTTCGTGCACATGTGCGACAGCATGCAGGCCCCAGGCATCGTCTGATACCATCCACAACGCCTGCCGACCGGCAATTTCGGCCTTCTCATAGGCTCCGGTTTCTTCCAGCGCGAAAGAGTGACAGCCCAGCAGGTATCCGCGCCCAGCATGGTCCGGTGCATAAGACGGCAAAACACGCTCAATCGAGCGGCGCATTCCCTCGGCGTCACCCAGTACAAATCGCGTTGCGTGGCTGAGTTTCATTGCCAGACTGTCTTCGGGATGCGCCCGCAGAATCTCCTCGAATTTTTGCACCGCCTGAGAAGGCAGGTCCGAAAGATAAAGCTCCAGTGCTTCGACATAGAGCTTTTCCCGTGGTGTGACCGGTTGCCGATCCATGGATGTCTTTGCCGCGGCAAGCGCGTCAACCGCCACGGCGATCATCTCGCGCCGTCCCAGAAGCACCATGAACAATCCCTTGACGGCGTGACCCAGGGCAAAGTCAGGCTCAAGCTCCAGCACCTTTCCCAGATGCTGAGGTGTTACAGCTGCGTGCGCCATGAACCCAAGCAGAACACCGTCCCATGCATCGACACTTGCCGGCTGGGTCAGGGTGTTCATCTGTCCGAAAACGTCTTGTTTCATTATTGGGTCCAATCCGATTGCGATTTTTGACACTGTTCGATGTAACAGAGTGTGCAACCGCGTCGTAACAGTATCGACCCTGCTCTCGAATTGGTGAAAACCTGTGTGCTCAAAAAATGAAAAAAATCGCCGATTCAACAGGATGTTTCAGCAACTTGCCGCCTAAATGGGCAAAGTGTTTCAAACTTCGAACGGGTTTTCCGCGCTCAGGACCGCTTCGGTATCGGCACCGCAAACCGGTGGCGCACTGCGGTAGGTAACTGGTGTGCGGGACAGGTTGAGCGGATTGCCGATCAATTCAACCGATCCGGGCTCGGCCTGCATTGTGATCTGCATCTGACGCGCAGCGACCTGTTTGCTGGCAAAGACCTCATCTACAGATTGCACCGGTCCGACTGGCACTTTTCGCGCTTCTAACCCGGAAATAACCGTCTTGGTATCCAGCGCCTGAAGTGCCGGGCGCAGGACCGCATTCAGGGCATCGCGGTTTGCGATGCGGGACGGGTTTTTCGCAAAGCGGGGGTCGTCTGCCAATTCCGGTTTTTCGATAAAGTCGCAAAAGCGGCGGAACTGTCCGTCATTGCCGACCGCCAAAATGACGTGCCCGTCGACGGTCTGGTAAACCTCATAGGGTACAATATTCGGGTGCCCGTTTCCGCGCCGCTGCGGGACAGTGCCAGATGTCAGATAGTTGACACCCTCGTTGATCAGCCAGGCAACCTGGGTGTCGACCAACGCAAGATCGATCTGCTGGCCTTCGCCGGTCAGGTCGCGGTGACGCAAGGCTGCCAGAATACCGACGCTGGCGTACATGCCGCACATCACATCAGCGATGCCGACGCCGACCTTCATCGGCATACCGTCGGGATCACCGGTCAAAGACATGATACCGCCATACCCCTGCGCCATAAGATCGTAACCGGGTTTCGACGCGTTGGGGCCGGTTTGGCCATAGCCCGAGATCGAACAGTAGACAAGGCCCGGAAAGTCCTGCGACAGCGAAGGGTAATCCAGCCCGTACTTGGCCAGGCCCCCTGGCTTGAAGTTTTCGATCAATATGTCGGCATGGGCCGCAAGTCGTCGAACCTCGGCTTGTCCTTCGGGTGTTGCGATATCCAGCGCCACCGACTTCTTGTTCCTGTTCGATGACATGAAATACGCGCTGAGGTCGGATTGATTGCCGTCTGCATCCTCAACGTAAGGGGGGGCCCATTGCCGCGTATCGTCCCCGCCCGTTGCGGGGTTTTCGATCTTGATCACGCTGGCCCCAAGATCGCCCAGCAACTGGGTGCAGGTTGGCCCAGCCAGAATCCGGCTGAGATCAAGGACCTTGACGCCCTTGAGTGGTCCTTCAGATACGGCCATCATACCCCCCGCGGTCAATTTCTGCAGCGATGACTGTGAATTTGTCCGCTTTTACAGCATCTTCCAACGCAGCGCGCAACTCTTCCCTGTTGCGCACGGTGCGACCATAACCGCCAAATGCGCGGCCCATCGCCGCAAAGTCGTGATGGCCGAAATCGACGCCGCGATTGCCCATTTGCCTTTGGCGCTGCTTCAATTCAATCAAAGCAAGGCTGGCGTCGACGAATACCAGAAAGATGGGATTGCCACCCATCTCGGCGGCGGTCGACAACTCGCCAGCGACCATCAGGAAACCGGCATCGCCCGAGAAACTTATGACCGGGCGATCCGGTTCGACCAGTTTCAGTCCAATGGCCATCGGTACGGCACAACCCATCGTGCACAGAGCCGAAGACTGGATCAGGCCGCGTTCCTCGGCGCATTCCCACATCTGGCTCAGCAGAATACGGTGTGCGCCGCTATCCGCAGTGGCCAGTGTTTCGGGCGGAAGGACTGCGCGGCTTTCCGCGATGACGGCGGCAGGCCCCCATTCCTCATTTGTCGGAAAGGCCTTAGCCAACGCTGCTTTTACCGCCTGAGGTTCTTTTGCCGGCCAGGTCGCGCGGGCCGGGTTGCCCTTGGCGATGGCTTCCAATGTCGCGGCTGTATCGGCGACAAGGTTCAGCCCGGCCTGATGCATGTAGTGGTCGTTGACCACGGCCGAAATATCGATGACGCGCTTTTTCTCCGGGTCCCAGACCTCGCGCCAGCCGGGGCGCATTTCGATCGGATCGTAACCCAGACAGAGCACAAGGTCAGCCTGCTCGACCAGCGGCAAAAGATGCGTGTCGGCAAGCGGCGACAAACCCGCGCCGCCCAAACACAGCGGATGATCCTCGGGCACGACACCTTTGGCCTTGTAGGTGGTCACGAAGGGGATGCCAAAATGTTCCAGAAAGGCGCGAACGACGCAGCGCGAGTCGTCGTACATAACGTCGAGCCCGATGATCGCCAGTGGCCTTTCCGCTTCGGCGACCCAACGGCGGGCGATTTCCAGGCTTTCGCCCAACGGCGCAACCGGCGGGACTTTTGCCAATCGGCGGCGTTTCACATCCGGGACGCGGGTATCCGCCACAGAGATGGGCACGTCGATATGCACCGGGCCGGGGCGCGGTTGATTGGCCAACGACACCGCCTTGTCCGCAATCACATCCGCGCCTTGCGCCGTCAGAACGAACGTGCCTTTGGTGATGGAGTCATAGACCTTGCCGTGATCCATCACTTGATGCGTGTAGATCAGCGCCTCATCTGCATCGACACATCCGGTTATAACGATCATCGGCACCCGGTCCTGCAGGGCGTTGGCAACCACATTGATACCGTTCATCGCGCCCGGGCCGATCGTGGCCACAAGGATTGCGGGCGCGCCGTCGCGATGATGAACAGCCTCGGCCATGAAACCGGCAGAGTTTTCGTGCTTGGTCAGATGAAAGGTGATCCCTGCCTGCTCCAGCGCGTCCACCAGCGTCAAAACCTCGCCACCGGGCATTCCAAATGCGTGACGGCACCCGGCCTCGTACAAACGCTGGGCCAGAAGATCCGCGGCGCGGGGCGCAAGGTCTTGCATATGTCATGCTCCGATTTGTTCCTTCCGCAGCAGATTGCGGAGCGCGGCCCCAGACGCAAGACGGATCACGTCAGTGTGACTATTTGACTGCGTTTTCCGCAATGGACTGGAACCTTCCGTCCAGTTCATCGGCAATGTTGCGCAATTCGTCACCGCCGTCATCTGCGTAAGGCTCGAAGACAAAGCTGGGTGTCTTGTAGGACAGGGTCGCCGTTCCATTGGCGTTTTCCGTCACGTAGAAACGGACCGGTGCTTCGATCATGGCGGCGGTCGACGTTTGCAGAACACGGACGGCATAATCGTTGTTGAATGCCCCAATCACCCTGTTGCCGGGAATTGTGATGCCTCGCGAAGCGGCGGCTTTTGTCGGTCCGGCCTGTGTCACCACGATCAAGCCGCCTTCCTTGATCGCGGCCACCGTATCTGACACCAAGTCTGTATAGGTTTTGTCCGTTGGAAAGACTTCCCAGCCAGTTCGCGGCTGCAGGTCTTCCGCGAAAGCTGGCGCCGCCAGAAATGCTAGAGTGACCAGTTTGAGCTTCATGGCGTTGCCTCCTGACTTTGGTGGGGCTTGATGCCAGATTTCCGGGTTTCCCGCAGTCACATTGTCGTGCGCGTGGACCTGCGGCTTTATGGTTCGAGCTTTTCCAGAAGGTAGATATCCATGATCCAGCCATGATCAGCCCGCGCCTTGGACCGCGTGGTCAGGATTTCATCCGAAACCTCGGCAAGTGGACCACGGATAAGGACTTCCTCATTCATCCCGACATAGGCACCCCACCAAATAAAGTAGTCCGCCATTTCCAGGTTCTGGAAAGAGCATTCGCCGTCCAGCATCACGGCCACTTTTGTGGCTGCTGCGGGCCAACCTTCGTCGCGAATGCGTCTGCCGGTCGTTACAACGAAGGGAGCGCCGATATCGTTTATTGGGATTGCGTGCGCTGCCGTCAGGGCTTGCAACGCTGTAATGCCAGGAATGACGCGCGTTACAGGGCGCGGGTTCAGACGTGCCGCAATGCGCAACGCGCTGTCATAAAGCGACGGGTCACCCCAAATCAGCAATGCAATTTTTCGCGCACCCGCGTGTGTTGCGATTGCGGTTTGCCATCGTTCGGCAATGGCATCATGCCACTCGTCAACACCGCGCAGGTATCCGTCATCCGCGCGCCGCTTGGGGATGTCAAAATAAGCAATTTCAGGTGCTTCTTCCACAACTCGAGAAATTATGTCCTCGCGCAATCCTGCCAGGTCGGCTTTGTTTTCACCCTTCCTTGGGATCAGGATCAAGTCGGCATCACGGATCGCTTGCGCCCCTTGCAAGGTCACGTGATCGGAGTTGCCTGTGCCGATTCCGATCAGCGTCAGCTCAAACATCTTCGAATCCTGCGAGGGGCCCGTACAGGATCAGGGCCGGAGCCTTGCCAATTTCTTTTTTCAGTGACTGCGCCATCTCACCAATCGTGGAGCGGTGCAGCGCCTGTTCCGGCGTCGAGACGGACTCGGCCAACAGCGCCGGTGTGTCCAGCGGCAGGCCGTGCGCATGCAGCGCGTCAACCAGCAGCGGGAATGTTCTTTTGCCCATGAACACCACGGTGGTTGCAAAGGGATCGGCCAGCGCGGGCAGGTTCAGGTCTTCGGGCAGCTTACCGTCAACGTCGTGGCCGGTCACGAATTGCACCCGTCGCGCGGTCAATCGTCTCGTTAGAGGGATGCCCGCTGCGGCGGCTGCGGCGACGGCTGAGGGTACACCCGGAATGATTTCATAGGCGATCCCCGCCGCGCGCAAGGCGATCAGTTCTTCCTCCAACCGCCCGAACATGCCACCGTCGCCGGATTTCAGGCGAACAACCCGCGCTCCGGTATTGGCGTAATCCACCAACAGCCGGCTGACATGGTTCTGTTTGGGCGATGGCCGACCGGCACGCTTTCCGACGCCAACCAAATCCGCATCCTCACGCGCGTGGGTCAAAATCGGACCGCTGCTGAGGTCGTCAAACAACACGGCATCAGCTTTTTGCATCCGATCGACGGCCTTGAGCGTCAAAAGCTCCGGGTCGCCGGGTCCCGAGCCGACAAACGAGACAAAACCGCTCATTCCGAGGCCTCTGCGATCAGGTGAAAGAATGTTCCGCTCACGTTGCCCCTGACCGAGCCGGTTTGCGGCCCTTCCGCGCCTTCGGCATCATACACAAGCGCGAGGGGGGCGTCAGGCTGTTCAACGATCGACGAATAGTGGAATTCGTGCCCGCGCAACGCCGCTCCGGCAGCAAATCCTGGCATCGCCTCCAGCAACTCGGCACGACGGTACCCCAGATTGAACTTGCGCTTGGCATGGGATGTCACCAGTCCCAGAAGACCGGCCATGCGATGTCGCGCGCCTTCCTTGTCGATCAGGCTTTCGCCCAGAACCATATACCCGCCACATTCTCCATGCACCGGTTTGGTCTCTGCATGTGTCCTCAAACCAGTCAAAAAGGAATTCGCCGCTGCCAGTTTGCCTGCGTGAAGCTCTGGGTAACCGCCGGGCAGCCAGACCACGTCCGCATTCGGCGCGGGGGCTTCATCAGCCAAAGGCGAAAACGGCAGGACCTCGGCGCCAGCGCTGCGCCAGCCTTCCAGCAAATGCGGATAGGTAAACGAAAACGCGGCATCCCGCGCCAGTGCGATCCGCTGGGCCGGAGGCCGCGGCAGCGCGGCTGACGATGGCCCGAGCGGGCCTGAGGAGGCCGCCCGCTTGATCGCCTCAAGATCGACGTGTTCGCGCAGAAACGCGGCGTAGCCTACGATTGCGCTTTCGAGATCCGGGTGTTCGACAGCCTGAATCAGGCCAAGATGCCGCTCGGGCAGGGTCAAGTCTCCACGGCGGGGCAGCACACCCAGAACCGGCAGGCCCGCACGCTCCATGCCCAAACGGGTCAAACGCTCATGTCGCGGGCTGGCACACCGGTTCAGGATCACTCCGGCAAAAGGCAGGTCGGGGTTATACATCTTGAATCCCAGCGCCGTTGCTGCCGCCGATTGGGCCTGACCGCCGACATCCAGCACCAGTACGACCGGCCATCCAATGCGCTGCGCGGTTTCAGCGCTCGACCCATGTCCCAGTTCGCCTGGCTTGGCGACGCCGTCAAACAAACCCATCGAGCCTTCGGCCACGACGATATCAGCCCCGTCAGCCTGTGCGGAAATCGCATTCAGCAGCGGGTCTCCCATCGCCCAGCTGTCCAGATTGAACGAGGCGCGCCCTGCGGCGGCCCGATGAAACGCCGGGTCGATGTAGTCCGGCCCGCTCTTGAAGGGCTGGACATTCAACCCATCCTCGGCCAGCGCGCGCAAGAGCCCCAGCATGACGGTGGTTTTTCCCGTGCCCGACGAAGGGGCGGAAATCAGCAGACCCGGGGGGTTAGTCATCACCATGGCTCCAGCTTGACCAAGGGCTATCGGCACTTTGTGGGCGATAGCGGCGGTCGTAATCTTTTGAATAAAGACAACTTTCGTCGAACCCTTCACCGGCCAGCGCTGGCCCGACAAGGATCAGTGCGGTGCGCGAGATGCTGTCGTCCAGCGAATCCCTCAGAGTTGCCAACGTCGCGCGGATGATCCGCTCGTCCGGCCAACTGGCGCGATAGACAACGGCAACCGGGCAATCTGCGCCATAGGCTGGCGTCAGGTCCGCGATAACCTTGTCCAGATTGCCGATCGAGAGGTGAATGGCCAGCGTCGCACCGGTGCGCGCGAAGTTCTCCAACGTCTCTCCTTCGGGCATCGAGGACGCACGCCCGGGGGTGCGGGTCAGCACAACCGATTGTGCCAGCCCCGGTAGCGTAAGCTCGGTCCCCAGCGCCGCAGCTGCGGCAGCAAACGACGGCACGCCGGGGGTGACGCTGACCGGGATACCCATCTCTTTCAGACGCCGGATTTGTTCGCCCATCGCGGACCAGACCGAAAGATCGCCGGAGTGCAGCCGCGCGATGTCGTGACCGGCCTGATGCGCGGTCTCAATCTCGGCCATGATCTGGTTCAGATCCATCGGTGCCGTGTTGATGATCTTCGCGCCTTCGGGACAGTGGCCCAAGATCTCTTCGGGAACCAGAGACCCCGCGTAAAGGCAGACGGGGCAGGAGGCGATGATATCGCGCCCGCGCAGGGTAAGCAGGTCGGCAGCACCCGGTCCGGCGCCGATGAAATGAACGGTCATGTCTGTCCTCCGATGGCAATGGCGCAGGTCGCCTGCCGGTCGTCTGAGATATATCTGGGTGAAAGCAACCGCGCGTTCGGTCCGGCAGCAGCAAGAGCGGACGCTTCGGCCACGCTGCCGGTCCCATATTTGGCCCGGCTGCGGTTCGAGCATGTCAGGGTGCGCTGCCCGGCCAGATCGGCGGGTGCGATGAAATGCAAGGGCAACGCAAGGTCTTGCGCGAAACGGGCCAAAGCTGGGCTGCCCTCCTTGTCGGCGACTGTCGCAATGGCATTGATCGCATGGCTGGTCGCCGCTGCGTGAAAGACCGCCCGCAAGCTGTCCGCCGTTGCGTTTGAGGAAAAGCCCAGCCCCGCGACGATCATAGGGTTACACTCCACTGCACCACCGGATAGGCCGATTTCCAGCCACGCCGTGGCCCAAGCGGGGCGGAATGGGCCAGTTCGATGCGCAAAAGATCACCGCCCAGCTTTTCGTGCCACGTCGCCAGCAACGCTTCGCTTTCCAGCGTCACCGAATTCGCAACAAGGCGCGTGCCCACGGGTAGGGTCTCTTGCAGCCAATTCATCAGTTCGGTGCTCAGACCGCCACCGATAAAGACGACATCTGGCAGCGGCAGACCGGACAGCGCATCCGGCGCGGTGCCATGCACGACCTGCAGACGATCCTGTCCCAGCGAATCAGCGTTGCGGCGGATACGGTCAGCGCGTTCTGCGCGCGGTTCGATCGACGTGGCCGTCAGGGAGGGATCACACATCAACCACTCGATGCTGATTGAACCCGTACCACCGCCGATATCCCAGAGATGTTCGTCCCGCTGCGGGGCCAGCGCCGAAAGGGTCAGGGCGCGGATCGGGCGCTTGGTGATCTGGCCATCGGTCTCAAATATCTCGTCCGGTTTGCCAGAGGCTTTGGGAAACGCCTTGCCCGCGCCCCTAACCTCGAGGCCGACACAAACCGGGTGCTCGAAGGATCCCAGCAAGGCCTCGGTCAGGGACATGCTGCGCGTACGTTCTCGGGGACCGCCTAGGGCTTCCATCACATGGAGTTGGGTGTCGGCAAAGCCGGTTTCGGTCAGGTAGGTGGCAAGTTCCGCCACCGCCGGTCCGTCGCGCAGCAGCACAATGGACCTCAGCCCCTCTGACAGATGCGGACGCAGCCGGGTCAGGGGGGCAGCGTGCAGGCCAAAGGTTTGCGTGTTCTCCAGTGGCCAGCCCAGACGTGCCGCGGCCAGCGAAAATGTCGATTGACCGGGCAGGGCGGTCCATTCCCCGGCTGCGAAATTGCGGGCAATAACCGATCCCGCGCCGAACCAGAACGGATCGCCCGATGCCAGCACAACAGTCGCGCGACCGCGTTGCTGCTGTAACAGCGGCAATCCGTCCGAAAAGGGCACAGGCCACTCGAACCGCTTGGCCCCATTATCGGGTATCAGCGACAGATGGCGGGGCGGACCCATGATGACCTCGGCTCGGTCCAGCACTTGACGGCTTGCAGGCGACAGGCCATCAAACCCATCTTCGCCCAATCCAAGGACCGTCAACCAAGGAGCTTCAGACATGCCCAACCTCCTGATCCTTGGGGGCACGACCGAAGCCAACGCATTGGCCCGCGCCGTGTCCGACAGAGGTATCGAGGCGGTCTATTCCTACGCCGGGCGTGTTGATTCCCCGCGCCCTCAACCACTGCCGGTCCGTGTTGGCGGGTTTGGAGGGGCCGAAGGTCTGGCTGCATACATTCGCGAAAGCCATATCACGCATGTGGTCGACGCCACCCATCCCTTCGCGGCGCAGATGAGCCGGAATGCGATCGACGCCTGTCAGTCTTCCGAAGTCCCGCTGGCGGCGCTCACGCGTGAGGCATGGACTGCGCAACAAGGTGATGCGTGGCAGCATGTGCCCGATATCACCGCTGCAGTTTCGGCCTTGTCCGGCACCCCGCGCCGTGTGTTTTTGGCCGTTGGCCGCATGCACCTGAGCGACTTCGCGGCGCAACCTCAGCACCACTATTTGCTTCGGCTGGTCGATGACCCCGAAGAACTGCCTCTGCCAAATGCCGAGGTTGTGGTGGCGCGCGGCCCCTTCACCGAAGCCGATGACCGCGCCTTGATGCAACACCATGGTACGCAGCTTGTCGTCTCGAAAAACGCCGGAGGGTCCGGTGCGCGCGCCAAGCTTGATGCGGCCCGGGCGCTGGGCCTGCCGGTACTCATGATCGATCGCCCGATCCTGCCGCCGAGGACAGAGCTTTTGAGCGTCGCGCAGGTTCTGGACTGGCTGGGTCATCCCTGATCCTCGTCAGGAGTGAACCGCGGCGTATACACAATGGGTACACCTGAGCGTTCAATCATGCGGGTGCGTGAGGAGCCAACGAGAACCACGGTCTGCATGTCCGCCATGTCGGCTGTGGCCTCATCCAGCGTCGAAATGCGGATCGCTTCATCAGCGCGTGATACGGCGCGGGCGAACAGGATCAGACGCTCGGGTTCGCACTCCTCGCGCAGGATTTCCAATGTTTTTACAAAGCCTTCGGGGCGAGACTTTGAGCGTGGATTGTAGAACGCCATCGAAAAATCGGCCTGCGCCGCAAGGCGTAGACGCTTTTCGATCAATGACCAGGGCTTGAGATTGTCGCTCAGGTTTATGGCGCAAAAGTCATGCCCCAGCGGTGCACCGGCGCGTGCCGATGCGGCCAGCATCGCGGTAATGCCCGGCAAAACGTCGACGGGGATATTGCGCCATTCCACAGGGCCATTTTCCAAGGCTTCGAACACCGCCGCCGCCATGGCGAACACGCCCGGATCGCCGGAGGAGACCACTACGACACGCTTGCCGTCCGCCGCCATTTGCAAGGCGTGCTGCGAGCGGTCAATCTCAACCCGGTTGTCGCTTGCATGCAAGGTCAGACCGGGGCGTTCGGCGATGCGGGCGACGTAGGGGATATAGCCAACGATATCAGTTGCCTCGTCCAAGGCACCCGAAACCTCGGGCGTTATCAACGCCTCGTCCCCAGGTCCCAAACCGGCGATCTTGACCCAGCCGGTCATGGGCGTCGACCTTGCCCGTGAACGATGATGATCGAAAAGTACGGGGTAATGCCGTCGCAGTTTTCGGTCAGTTTGCACACGCGTTGGTTTGGCATCTGCGCATATTCGACAATCCAGGCCCGATCATACAGGCCCGAGCTTTGCAGCGCCCGTTTCACCTTGTTGAAGTTCCGCCCGATCTTCATCACGACCAGCGCATCGGTCTGCGCCATGCGCTTTGCCAAGTCTTCCTCTGGCAGCGTTCCTGCCAGAACGGTCAGCACATCATCGCCCCAGGTGATCGGATCGCCGGTTGCAGTCCATGCCCCGGACATGCCGGTAATGGCGGGCACGACATCAACATTAACAACGTCGCGTAGTCTGTTGTAAAGATGCATGAATGATCCGTAGAAAAAGGGGTCACCTTCGCACAGAACCACAACATCCTGACCCGTTTCCGCAAGGGTTTTCAGATGCTGTGCACAGTCCTCGTAAAAGGTGGACAGCATTTGATTGTAACGCGGATCATCCAGCGGAATCTCCGTCGTCACAGGATATTCCATTGGGAACTCGACAGCACCCTCCGGCATCATCCCGTTGACAATTTGCCGAGCCTGTCCACTGCGACCATGCTTGCGGAAATAGGCCACATGGCGGGCATTCCGCAGCAACCGATCCGCCCGAACACTCATGAGGTCCGGATCGCCAGGGCCGAGGCCCACGCCATATACGGTTCCACTGCTCATTCGGCGCGGCTCGCAATGGCGTTGATGGCGGCCACCGTGATCGCACTGCCGCCCAGGCGGCCCTTGACGATACAGGACGGAACGGGCTGTGCCTCCCACAGGGCATCTTTGGATTCAACCGCGCCTACAAAGCCAACGGGGCAGCCGATGATCGCTGCTGGGCGCGGGCATTCCGGGTCTTCCAGCATATTCAGCAGGTGAAACAGCGCGGTGGGCGCATTGCCAATGGCAACGAGCGCCCCTTCAAGATGCGGACGCCAAAGCTCCAGCGCCGCTGCAGAGCGGGTGTTGCCCATCTCAGCGGCCAGAGGGCGCACGCGCTCGTCATGCAGCGTGCAGATCACGTCATTATCGGCGGGCAGGCGAAACCGGGTCACGCCTTCGCTGACCATGCGCGCATCGCACAGGATTGGTGCTCCGTTCTCCAAGGCGGTACGCGCGGACGCGACAAAACCGGTCGAAAAATGCACGAACTCTTCCAGCCCAACCATCCCGGCGGCATGGATCATGCGGACGGCGACCTGCTCCTCATCCGCGTCGAACCGGGCCAGATCAGCCTCGGACCGGATGGTGGCAAAGCTTTGTTTATAGATCGCCGCGCCATCGGTTTCGTATTCATAGGGCATCAGGTCAGGTCCATCGTCATCAGTGTTTCGGCGGTCAGCCCGCGTTGGCTGGGTTCATCCCCTGCGCGTCCGCGTTTGACAAGATCAAACTGTCCATCGCGACCAACCAAAGTGATGTCGGCGGGACTCATGCGGGCGCAGCCTTTGGAACAGCCTGAGATGTGCAGGCTGCCGGGTACACGCGCCGCCAAAGCGCGGGCGATCTCGCGGGTCTCCACCTGTGCTTGCGGGCAGAGCGGCGCTCCGGGGCAGGCGTCGGTACTCATAAGCGGATCAGTGGCATTTGTGACGAAGTCTGGGGCGGGTATCGCCGCCCCGCCTTCCAACAGGAACAGCCGCCAGGGTGTGACCCGCAGCGCCGCGGCACCGCTGCTTTTCATCAGATCATTGAGTTTTCGCGCAGGCAACTGCCCAAACGTCGCTCCGTAAACTGGGCCAAGATCGGAGGTGCCGGGTTGAAGTGGATGTCCAACGGGACCGGGCGTGCTGCCTTGCCATTCATCCGGCAAGGGATGCACTGCAACGACACGGGTCATGCGCCGGGTCTCGCTTGTAGACCTCTCGGCAAACCAAGCGGCCAACCTAATCAGGTGATCGATGGCGTCCGACTCGGCTACAAAACGACCCGTCTCGGCCCCATCAGCCCGCAGGATCAGGCCATCGATGCCGATTTCCAGCCGGATATCTGCCGAGTCCCCGGCCAGCAGGCGCTGCGGCCCGGTGTCGATTGCAAATCCGAATTTCGCGGGCAGGTCCGGTAACTCGCCCAACCGGTCGATTAATTCCTGCGCGAGCCGCGCTGTCAGATCGCCCTTGCGATAAAGCGGTGAGACCAGAATGTTGCGACGAACCTCGATGCCGGGTTCAGCATCCAGCAGGTTCGATTTCGCGAGCTCGGTCAAGAGGGGTTCATGATCCGCCTCATCTACGCCGCGCAGTTGCAGATTCGCGCGGTTGGTCAGGTCAATCGTTCCATTGCCAAACCGCTCGGCCAAACCGCACAGCCCCAAGGTCTGTTCTGCATCCAGCCGTGCCAGCCGGGGACGTACCCGAACCACCAGCCCGTCGCCGGACATCATCGGGCGGTGCGCACCGGGGCACCAACCCTGGACGACCGGGGCACTCATCCCAGCCCCTCCAGATCGGCGCGGATCGAATTCCGGCGGGTGTCCCAAAGCCCGGCCTCCAACAACGCACGGAACCGGTCCTGCATCGCCTGATAGGCGCGTGGGTTGGCTTCTTGCAGGAAGGCATCAACCTCTGCGTCGCCCAGTGTTGCATCGTGGTAGAGGTCGAACAGATGCGGCGCGACCGTGCCCGACAGATGCGCGAAGGAGGCCATGTGGTCCAGTGTTGCCGCAATCTCGGCAGCGCCGCGGAAGCCGTGCCGCTGCATTCCAGCGATCCATGCAGGGTTCGCAGCGCGGGCATGGACCACGCGGCTGATCTCTTCCGGCAGGGTTCGGGCTCGCGGTTTTTCCGGGTTTGTGTTGTCCAGATGGTATAGCTGCGCTGAACCACCTGTGATCTTCTTTGCAGCCGCAAACCCGGCCTCGTGGGTGGCATAGTCATTCGCCAGCAGCAGGTCGGTCTCGGACAGGTCTTGCAGGTGAACAAAACTGTCGGCGCTGGCGACGCGCTGGGTGATCCCGTCCTTGTCCTGAGTGATATGTTCACCCTCCAGCGCAAAAGAACTGGCTTCCAGCCACGCTTGGCCTGCCTGCGCGCGCGCCTCGTCCGTATAAGTCTCGGACAGGTGGGTCATATTCAGCCCATAGCTGCCGGGTGCCGGGCCATAGACACGTGGGGTATGTTCCTGACCAACGTAAGGATTCCAGTCTGGCGCTTCATCGCGCGCGGCCAAGGCGCGGATGGCTTGCCCGAACAGGGCTGAGAGGGTCGGGAAAACATCCCGGAAAAGACCCGAGACCCTCAGAGTGACGTCCAGGCGCGGGCGGCTGAGGTCGGTGATCGGCAGCACTTCGATCCCCGAGACCCGCTCGGACCCTTTGTCCCAGACCGGTTTGACGCCGAGCAGGTGCAATGCCATGGCGAATTCTTCGCCGGCGGTGCGCATCGTGGCGGACCCCCACAGATCGACGATCAGACCTTTGGGATAGTCGCCTTCCTCCTGCAAATGCCGCCGCACCAACTCCTCGGCCAGTTTCACCCCTTGCGCATACGCTGCGCGGGTCGGCACCGAGCGCGGATCGGTGGTGTAGAGGTTGCGCCCCGTGGGCAGCACATCTGACCGCCCACGATAGGGGGAGCCGGATGGGCCAGCCTCAATCCTCTTGCCAGCAAGCGCGTCAATCAGGGCGTTGCGTTCTGCATCGGCTGAGGGCGCAGGGTCGAAATTGCCCGTCACCTCGGGCACGCGGCCGAAGATATGCAGGCCGTCGCCAAATTGGCTTTCCTTGATGTCGCAGACAAATCGGTCGATCCGGGTGATCGCCTCAGCCGTGCAGGTGGCCTGATCGAGGCCGAGGTCGCTTTCCAACCCAATCGCTTGCGCTTCGTCCCGGATGTCTTCCTGCAGCCGATCGCGGCGCTTGGGGTCCAGACCGTCGGCGTTCGAGAACTCATCCAACATCGCCTCAAGCCGCACCATCCGGTCGGGTGTGCCGCTTTCCTTCAGGGCAGGCGGGATGTGGCCCAGCGTGACCGCTCCGATCCGGCGCTTGGCTTGAGCGGCCTCGCCGGGGTCGTTGACGATGAAGGGGTAAATCACCGGCAGATCGCGGATCAGCGCTTCGGGCCAGCAGTCCTGCGACAGTGCAACCGATTTACCCGGCAGCCATTCCAGAGTGCCATGGGCCCCGATATGGATCAGCGCGTCAGCACCCAGACCCTTGCGCAGCCACAGATAGAAGGCGACGTAGCCGTGGCGCGGGGTGCGCGACAGGTCGTGATAGTCGTCATCGCGCAACTCGGGCGTTCCGCGCTCGGGTTGCAGCGCAATCAGAGCCTTGCCACGGCGCACAGCGGTGAAATGGAACGCGCCATTTGCGAAAGCCGGGTCGCTCTCGGGTCGACCCCAGACAGTTTCGAGGTCTGCGCGGAGTTGTTCAGGCAGTTCAGCCAACGCGGCAAGGTAGTCCTGCAGTGGCCATGCAATCCGGGCATCCAGCATTGCCTCGGCAATCGGTGCTGCCGGGGCGGTATCATAACCCGCACTTTGCAAATCAGACAGCATCGCCTCGGCCGAGGCCAGCGCGTCCAGACCAACCGCATGCGCCATCTGCCAGTCTTTGCCGGGGTAGGTGGACAGCACCAGCGCGGGCAACTGATCCGCCTTGGGTGTGTCGTTCAGCCTCAGCCAGCCGGTGACCCGATCAATGACGGCCTCGATCCGTTCGGGTTCAGCCCGGTGGGCAAAGCGAGAATATTCCAGATGCGGATCACGTTTGCCCGGTTCCTTGAACGAGACGATGCCTGCTGAAACCCGTCCGTCCACTTCGGGCAGGACGACGTGCATGGCGAGGTCGGCTGGGGACAGACCCCGTTCGGCCTCTGCCCAGGCCTTGCGCCGCGATGTTGCAAGAGCGACTTGAAACACCGGCACGTTTGCTGCGTCCAGGGGCGACGTACCAGATGCGCCTTTGCCCGAGAACGAGGTTGCATTGATGATGGCCGCCGGGGCCAAGGCCACGACGGTTTCCTGCAACCAGTCTGCTGCAGCCGGGGCCTTGAGCGATGGGGCAAACAGGCCCATCGCCTCAAATCCGCGCGCGCGCAGCCTTCGGATCAATGCAGCGACCGGGGCTGTGTCAGCCGAGGTCAGATAGGCGCGGTAAAAGGTGACAAGGATGCGTTTTGCATCGCCGGTGAAGGCTGTATCTGCAGGGATCACGCCCCGATCCGGGCACCAGACGCCGCATTCGGGGATCGTCTTGGCTCCCATTACGGGGCCCGCGTAGAGACCTGCCGCCAAGGCCATCTGGGCCAGCGCCGCCTGTGCTGCGACCTCGCCGCCCGTGTCGCACAAATGCGCCAGACGTCGCAGGGTTGAGACGGGCAGGGTGGAGTAGTCATCCAGCCGTGTATCCTCGCGCCCATCTGCAGGCAGCACGGCCAAAGCGATCCCCTTGGCCTGTGCCAGCGCCAGCACCCGCTGCAACCCGTAAGACCAATACGGGACACCACCAATCAGGCGGATCAAAATGCCCTTGGCACCCTCCAAGGTTTGCTCGACATAAGTGTCGACCGACAGGGGATGTTTCAGCGCCGTCAGGTTCGCCAATCGCAAGGTTGGCATCCGTCCTTCGGGTCCGCCGCCGCGATGCCAGCCCGCCGCAAAAGCGCCGAGGTCGCTGTCCGAAAACGACAGGACCACCAAATCCGCCGGGCTCTGGCCCAGATCGGTTGGGGTCTCGGTTTCCTCGAGCCCGTGGCTTTCGCGGAAGACGACGTGCATGGGTCTTACTCGGCGGCCTCGGTTACGCCCACAAGGATATCGCGGATCGCGGCCTCTTTGATATCGTCATGCTCGGCGATCACCACAAGACGCGAGCGGCGCGCTTCGCCAGGGTCCCAAGGGCGGTCATATTGATGACGTACACGCGCGCCAACAGCTTGCACCAGCAGACGCATGGGTTTGCCCTGAACGGCGGCGTAACCCTTGACGCGCAGGATGTTCTGCTCGGTCGCAAGACGTTCAATTTTGGCGACCAGATCAAGCGGGTCGGTTTGCTCCGGCAACTCGACGATGATGCTTTCGAAATCATCATGCTCGTGGTCGTGGTGGCCGTCGTGATGCGATGGGCGGGCCTCCATGTCGTCCTCCGCCGCAGCCTCAAGGCCGAGTACGACGCGGACATCCACAACCCCTTCGGCCACTTCGACAACGGGCAGAGGGCGCGGCGCTTCGGCAGCAATGACCTCTTTGGCCTTCGCAACACCCTCTCGACCGGCCAGATCGGGCTTGGTGAGCAGAATGATGTCAGCGCAGGAAATCTGGTCTTCGAACACCTCGGACAACGGCGTTTCGTGGTCGATCGACTCGTCCGCCAAACGCTGCGCGTCCACCGCCTCGACATTGGGGGCGAAACGACCGGCGGCCACGGCCTCGGCATCGGCCAGAGCGATCACGCCGTCCACGGTGATTTTCGAGCGGATATCGGGCCAGTCAAACGCCTTCAGCAACGGTTTGGGCAGCGCAAGGCCTGACGTTTCGATCAGGATATGTTCAGGGCGCGGCTCCAGCGCCATCAGGGCCTCGATGGTCGGAATGAAATCATCGGCCACAGTGCAGCAGATGCAGCCATTGGCCAGTTCCATGATGTTTTCCGCCGGGCAATCCGGGATGGCGCAGGACTTCAGGATATCGCCATCAACCCCGACATCGCCAAACTCGTTCACGACAACGGCCAGACGCTTGCCCTGAGGGTTCTGCATCAGATGTTTGACCAGTGTGGTTTTGCCCGAGCCCAAGAAGCCGGTGATCACTGTGACGGGAAGTTTTTCCAGATTGCTCATTTCAGGGCTCCAATCGGGGGAATGCGGGCTGCGCAGTTTTTGCGGAAATGCTCGGGGCGCTCGCGCCATTTGACCAAGCCATCGTCGGTCGCGAGATACTTGGTGGCGCCTTCGACAATAACGTCGACATGCTCGTTTTCATTCAGATGCTCGTAAACAAAGGTCCATCTGTCCGGTCCACCGCGAAGCACAATGGAACATCCCTCGTTGCAGTTGGACAGACATTCCACCGCCTTCAGGTTGATGCCATCTGGCAGGTCGGCCTGTTCAAGCGCCTTGTGCAGCAGGGTGCCGGGTCGCTGGTCGTCGTCTTCAATGGGCAAGCCTCGGCGACAGGTGGTGCAGACCAACAGTTCGACCGGTGCGGTCTCGGCCATGTCTCTCATCCCCCAAATTCCTTTTTGTGGGGGACGGGGTTTCATGCGGGTCGCGGTTGACCCGACACCGGAACACCCCGTCCGGTTTCTTACGCGGGCGTTGGCAGGTCTCCCGGCTTGCGGATGTCAGAGGATGGCCTCTGTCGGGTGTCCCGCCTTCCCGGCTTTTCGGCCAGTGGCTTGGGCACCCTCTCCGGTCACGGTCGCGGGGGCGGCTGCGTTTGACGGAAAACCCGCTGACGCATTCCCTTTTCATCTGCTTTCGCAGACACCAACAGATGCGACATGCGGCACGGGTGGGCCGCTTGTCAAGCGGGTTGCGACCACCATTGCGCGGGCAGTTGAAAAACGACCTGCCAGCGTCGTTGGGCGGCATGAACTGAACGGCTCAACCGTGCTGGCATGTGCGGGACGGTTCGAACAAGGAGTTGCGGTTCATGAAAGTTGGTTTCATCGGTCTGGGGAATGTCGGCGGCAAACTATCAGGCTCGTTGCTGCGGAACGGGATTGATCTGACAGTTCATGATCTTAACCCGGATCTGGTTGCCGATTTTGTGGCCAAAAGGGCCAAGGCAGCCGAAAGCCCAGCCCAGTTGATGCGCGATTGTGACGCCGTGATCACCTGCCTGCCATCACCTGCGGCGTCAGACGCGGTGATGCAAGAGATGCTGCCCGAGGTCGGCCCCGGTAAAATCTGGATGGAAATGTCCACCACGGACGAGGCCGAGGTCAAACGTCTGGGTGCCATGGTGATCGAACGCGGCGGCGCAGCCGTGGATTGCCCGGTTTCAGGCGGATGCCATCGGGCCGCCACCGGGAATATCTCGATCTTCGCGGGCTGCGACCGCGCGACCTTTGAACGTATCCTTCCTTTCCTGACCACGATGGGGCGGCGCATTCTGCATACCGGGGAACTCGGCTCGGCCTCGGTTCTGAAAGTTCTGACCAATTATCTTGCCACCGCCAACCTGATCACTTGTGCCGAGGCTTTGGTGACCGCCAAAGCCGCCGGTATGGATCTTGGAACAACCTATGAGGCGATCAAGATTTCGTCGGGCACCTCTTTTGTGCATGAAACCGAAAGCCAGGTCATCCTGAACGGCTCACGCGACATTTCGTTCACAATGGACTTGGTGAAGAAGGACATCGGGCTTTTTCAGGACGTCGCCGACCGGGCCGGAGTTCCGCTTGAGATGAACCCCTTAATGATCAAGATCTTCGAGGACGGCATTGCGCGGTTTGGCGACCGGGAACTGTCCCCCAACATCATCAAACGTCTCGAAGAAGCAACAGGCCTGGACATTCGCGCCCCAGGATTTCCGGCCGAGATGGAAGACGACGAACCGGAAGAGCCGGGATATGAGGTGGTGCCTGCCAGTCGAGAACCTGCCGCGTAGAAAAGCGCCCAATTCCCCTCAAGTCACTTAACCTGAATGACTTCTAGGTTTTTGACCCGATCTTCGAGACGCGAGTGTCGCCAATTCAGATGAATCCCTTAGTCTTGGGATGCTTGTTCTCTCGAAGAACCAGATGCGGGCGGTCGGCCTTGTAGCCGAGCCTACAAACCCATTCTTATATCCGCGAGACGGATACCTAAGCGCAAAAGAATGTTAGGCCGTCTGTGCTTTCGATATCCCGAAAGAACTGATCTCGTTCCTCAATATTGATATTTTTCCAGTTTTCAGAGCTTTCGAGCAACCCCCGCGCCACCAGAGTGCGCCCAATTTCTTCGATATCCAGTTCACCCATTGAAAAACGGTCCACTCGGCGACGATCGCTTCGAATCCAGTTTGTCTTGATGGCGTCGATTACAATTGGTTCGCGCCCCATAAAAGACGTCATGTGGCTGACAATCCCATTGCTGATCACGGATGATCGACGACGGATCATTGCAACCTGCTGTCGCTTGGACCCGACCATAGCCAACAGATGTAAGGCAGACCCATCAAGCGCTACGATCTGACGCGCTGCCTTGTACCGGGCGATCTGGGTTTCGACGGAGTGTTTCTGTGGATGGAAAATCTCGTATCCTGCTTCCGCCAAATGTGATTCAATGTGAACTTCTCCGACAACGCCGCCGCGGCGGGCACCGTAAGCGGATCTGGAAATATACAGCCTCTCTGGTCCGTCCGCTTGAATACCGTGCGCGAACCGCGTCTCGACAAAGTTACGGAACTTTTCGGTCCCGGTGGCCAGACGGCCCATCCCGAACCCTTGGCCCGGTATCCAAAGGTGTTGCGCAGAGATCGGTGCCTGAACCAGACAGATCGGAACATCGATCTCAAAGAGTTCGAAAAGCCGTTTCTGAAACGGATTCAAAACGCCTTCGCCGCTGGGATCAGAGCGCAGCAATGGGCTTGTCGCACTCTCGTTCCCGCGCTTGGCCACGAACAGGATACCATCCAGCGGCTCAGGGACAGCATCAATGCCCCAAGTTCGCCCCAGCGTCTCCAGAAGGAAATGCCCAAAGTGGTTGAGCATGACGCCGCCCCACATCCAATGCCCCGGAAGGTTTTCCGTTATGTCGTCGGGGCTGGGTATTGGCGGCGGTTCCATCAACGGTTTCGCGCGCCATAGCACCGCGTCGTGACAATAACGACCGTGATCGTCAAACACGCCGCTAGGTTGCACCAACGAGCGCTCGTTGGAAGGTACGACAACCGCATTATCAACCCGTCTCAAGTTCCCGGACCAACCATTTCTTTTCCATGGGGGTGATCTAAAGGGCACGTCTTGGGACATTGCTTGTGCAGACTTTTTTGTTTCCTGAATTTCCACATATCCACTCCGAGGGATTAAGCAAAGCGAAAGTGGTTGGTGTGCTACTCTGAACGGGTCACGCTTAAGATCAATTCACACCTGTGCAGACTTTTAGTATGGCTTCTCTGACTTGATCCGGGAAAGCCAATGAAAACCTGTTCCATCGTCCAATTCGAAGCCCGCCATGAGGAGGTAATTCCTTCGTTAATCAATATCCTAAATCGGCTAGGATACAGGCCCAAGGTGTTTCTCAACAGGCGCATTCGGCGCGTCCGGGGTGATATTTTTTCTGAGTTTCCTGAACTTGATGCCGAGATAAAATACACCGGTTTCAAGGCCAAGTCCGACACCCCGCCCTCGGTTGAGAGTTGGCCCGGAGACGTGGAGTCCGAAATTCTGTCGGAAGACGTGGATTTTATCGTGATGAACAGCTTCAACCGTCCTTCTGCCGCGAATTGGGCCAGAGGTTGCGGCAAGCCGGTGATCGCCTTGATCCACAATGTTGACCAATATGTAGCGGACGCTGTCTATTCGGAAACACTGGATTTAAATCAATTCGCTTTCCTGACGCTTGCCGATCATGTTTCTGCCACGCTGTTCGAGAAAATTGGCGGTCGATATGCTGAAAAGGTCAGCGAGTTCCACTGCGACTTTTTCAGCGCAACACGCGCGCCATATCGTCCATCGAAGCGGCGCAGCGTCGTAATACCCGGAAACCTAAACCTACGCACACGCAACTACAAAGGGCTGATCGACGTTTTGAAAGAGCGACGTTCATCCTGGGATGCGCTTGAATTTATCCTGCCATCAAGCGGCGCAGATCGGGATACTGTGCTCCAGGAAATTTCTGAAAACCGCCTGCAGGATCGTGTCTTTGCCCTGCCGTTGGGCGGGCAGGGACAGGTGCCGCACGCGTCGGTTATGGCCGCGTTCCGAAACGCGACGGTGCTTTTGGCACTTATCAAGCCAGGTTTTGATCAGTACCGGCGCAATAAAGTTACGTCGTCGGTTTTCGCCTCAAGCGGATTTTCTCTTCCAATGTCGATGGGAGGGGACACATCTGATTGTTATTCGATCCCGCATTTGCCCAGCACCAGTTCGCTGGCGGAGGAACTGGACCAGATTGGTGCCATAAGCGACGCCGAGCTATATCAGATCAGCAGTAGAATTGATTCCTATCGCAAGGATAAGCAGCAGATCTCTCAGGCCAACCTCGCTGGCCTGATAGACCAAATCGTGGATACCTAACTCTGACTGCCAACCGATTAGGCACACCACGACTTTTAATGAATGGCAAAGGCAACTCTTTCTGCCGACGGTTTCGTCGCAGGCTGTCGGGCTCTGGTTTGCCACGCGATCTACCATGCCATTCGCTCTGAATGAACCAGATCAAGCCGAAGAGGTTTTGCCTTCGCTGTTCGCAGATGCAGACATCTCGTGCCAGGCAGTTTGGCCTGGCGAAATATTTTTCAGTTGAATAAGCCGTCAAGTCGACGATGTCAGATGTGGAAATCGAAAAGAGCTACGAAAGAGGAGGTCAGGGCCCGTCGATCAATAGCCGCGGCACGACGCATGCTGGCAAAGGTCCAAGACTTGGATAGGGTCAATCGCCTCGGCTGAGCAACACGTGCTTCCGACCTCTGTGATTCAAAGGTTTGACTATCGCTAAAAAACCTGTGACGCCTGTTCCAATTCAAAAGCGTAAAATACCTTTTGAACGTTTCTGGAAGCGAGGAATGGAGAGCGCGATGAGCAGGGACATTGGCTTGGTTCTTGAGGATATCCAAAAGGGTGCGTACCACGACGACCAGCCTGTTATGATCACACATGCCACAATCAACGATGTTGCGGTCAAGTTCTGCACGGATTTAATCCGAGATCCAATTCAGCGCGTTCATAGAAAGGGCCAGTTTTACGAAGCGGAAGATCTGGCGGAAATATCAAAATACGTAAGCAACGACGCGACGATTTTGGACATAGGCGCGAATGTAGGCAACCACACGTTGTACTTTGCGAAGATACTGGCGGCAAGCAAGGTCATTCCGATCGAGCCAAACCCATTGGCCTGGCGCCTGCTGGTTCAAAACGTACTGCTCAATGGCATTCAGGACAAAGTTGATCTTACCAGACTTGGATGCGGCCTGTCGGACGAAGCGCACAGCGGGTTCGGAATGGAGCCAAGAAAACGAAACTTGGGAGCTGCAAAAATGCTGGAAGGGGATGGAGATATCGACGTATTTCGCGCTGATGACCTGTTCGCTGACGTTTCGCCAGACTTTGTTAAGATCGACGTAGAGGGAATGGAAATGAAGGTCCTGAGCGGCTTTGAGAAAATTCTTGAACGCTGCAAACCGATCTTCTTTGTCGAGGTTGATGTAGAAAACACCTCAGCTTTCCAAGGTTGGTGTGAGATGCGTTCTTATGAAGTGAGTTGGCAGGTTCAGCGGTATTCGACGAACATCAATTTCCTGATCAAACCAGTTGATGCTTTAAGCTGATTGTTTACTTTAGGTGGAACGGAACCAAAGCAGCGTTTTTGGCACAGGGACCATATGACAAAACACTCTGAAATTGCTGCAAATTTTTCCGGCCTGAAGGTTCCGCATTCCCCATTTATGAACGAGCGTCGGGCTGAACGTATCAATGCAGGTCGCTATGAAGCAACCGAAATTCACGGCGCGCTTGCCGTCGTTAAGAATTCTGACAGAGTTTTGGAGCTCGGTGCCGGTCTTGGTGTGGTTGGCGGGGCATGTGCTTTGTTGGCCCAACCTGAACGTATTCTGTCTTTTGAGGCCAACCCGAACCTCATACCGCATGTACAAGAATTATATCGCCTGAATGGCGTGAATGATCGGATCGAAGTTCGAAACCAATTGGTTGTTTCAGATTCCGTCAGAGCAGAGTCCATGACATTTTTTCTGCACAACTCGTTCTTAGGGTCCTCTCTGCTTCCTGCTGCGCGAAAGACGACACGGGAGGTCGAAGTACCAACAGTTGCTTTCGAAGACATAAAAAGTGAGTTATCTCCGACGGTCCTGATTTCGGACATCGAAGGCGGCGAGCTGGAGTTTCTCGAGAACGCAGATTTGACTGGGATCCGAGCCGTTGTGATTGAGTTTCACCCGAAGGTATATGGTCGCGCCGGAATGCAACGTTGCAAATCGATTTTAACCGAAACGGGCTTTGTTAAGCAGAACGACCTTTCCACCAGATTGGTTTGGACATGTGTCAAAGAGCTTTAGCCGTGAAAAGCCGCAGAACGATATGTTGACAGTTGGCGCGATCGTAAGTGAACCCGTGCAAATACTTGCCCGGTTCATTGATTGGTACATGCAAGCGGGTGCCGATCGGATACATCTTTTTTTTGATGACCCTTTGGATCCTGCAATTGACGCCGTAAAGGACCATCAAGGCGTTACGTGCACGCGCTGTGATGCCAGTTTTTGGGGTGGTATTGGTGCCAACGCAAAGGACCGTTTCACACTTCGTCAAAACGCGGCAATGAAGTTTGCGTATCAGGCAAGTCCGAAGGGCTGGTTCTTAAATGTGGACGGCGACGAGCTTGTTCACCTCGACGGGCGCAATCTTGCGTTCGAGTTGAACAGACAAGATGGCGACGTTCAGAAAGTCAGGTTTCGTCCTGTTGAACCCATTCAGACACCAGACGACGACTTGAATTTTCACGTGCGCCGACCGGGCGGCAGGCCTTGGGGAATGCGAGGGTTGTATGGTGAACTATACCCGGGATTTCGCAAACGCGGCGGTCTGGTTGGCCACAACATAGGAAAAGTGGCCATTCGCACAGGTCTTCAATTGTCCGCTCTGCGACAGCATGATGCCTGGGGCGAAGGCGGCGTCGAGTTGACAGAGGTAACACTTGGTCCCGACGAGGGTGCCTGGTTGTTGCACTTTGTAGACGGTGGATTTCTGAACTGGAGAAAAAAGGTTGAATGGAGGCTGAGTTCGCGAGGCTTTACGCCCAGAATCAAGGCACATTTCGAAAACGCTTTTTCCGCCAGCGATCCGGAGGCTGCATTGAAAGAAATTTATGAGACGATTTATATCTTTGATGAACAAAGAGTGGAGCTTTTGAAACGAAGCGGTGCGCACCACAGTTGGCTGCAAAGTGAAATCGGTTGCGTTAGTGTTTAGCGTATAATTAGCAGAACTTTCAACGAAAGTGCCCATGGGCGAGCGAGTGTTAAGCGAGGTGTCTTCGGTATGTTAAGGGCGGCGGCATTGACATCAAAAACTATTACACTATCGGCGTTTTATATAAAAGACTGTCCTCAATTGGCGATATACGCAACGAAACCCATACTAGTATGATGGCTGGGTTTGTCCGATAGGGCAATTTCCGCGATGAAGCCGTAGAAGTTAGGACGAAGAATTTACTTTTGAACGATGATCGTATTCGCTTTTGATCTTGTTAGTAACATAATGACAACGAAGACACTTCAAACCTAGCTCAAGTCTTCGGCTACCTGTTAACCGAATGGTGTTGAGCCAAAAATGAAGCTCTAATTGGAACCTGGTTTGCGAGTGCTTGCATAGCGCTTATTCAGAGCATCTAAATCGGCAGAGGCTCGCAGTTCATGTTCTGAGTAGCCTAAGGAGGTAGCCAGCTCAAAGACGGCAGCTACAAGTTTTGAATTTGGCGAGGCAATTTTTTCAGGCAGTGTTCGCTGGATGTTGTCTACTGGCGGCGTACTAAGGTCATATTTTGCCTCCCCAAGAAAACCGTCGAGAAGCTTTTTAATATCATTTGGGCCTTCTTCGTATAGCTCTTCAAAGCGAAACAATCCCAAAAAACCCTCTTTGTCGTGCTGCTCAAGCAAGTATTGATTGAGTTCTAGCCAATGAAACAAGTTCCGTTCGAAGGGGCTAAACTCCATTCCCTCTTTAGCAATCTCGTGATTATATAAAATGGGGTCGCTTGTGTGAATCATGGACCTTCGCTCGAACTGCCTCCCGTTTCGAATGGTTGGTGAAAAAAGTCCGTGCGTCGTGAGTGATGCCGCGACTTGAAAAGGGTTCCGAACGAGGTGTGCGAAGGCGAAAGAACCCGCGAAACGTTTGCTTAAGTACGGAAGCCATGCAAACGCTGGCCACCCAACGTCCAGATATGAAATGCCAACGGCAAGCGCGTCTTCAATTTCTATTAGCTTTCTTTGCATTGCAATGTTGGTTCCGAGAGCTGCAGCGAATGCTTTCGGGCGACGGAACACTCTTCGTGAATAATAATTTGGCCCCAGGCCTTCGTGCTCGATAATTGCTGTAGGATGCGACCTAGCGGCAATAGACCCAATGTTTTGCGTCGAAGTGCGTCCGGTCGACAATAGAAAACCTACTTTTGCCATTGCAGTTATAACCTCATGTTCGTCAGATTCGATTCGAAACGCTTACAATGTGGAATTCCGGCTGCGGGATCGTTTTTGAAGGTCGTGGTCACATTTGGTTTCGACAATGAAAATTGCCCACACTTGCCTAATTGGATGCATAATTAATCGACACCCAACCGCTTGAATTCCTCAATTCGCTCCTGATCCGTCAACTCGATGGCACGAATGTCGTCGTGCAGGTCTCTGAACTCCTCAACAGCCATAAGTTCGTTTATCTTGTTTTTGTGCCAACGGACGCTTTTGTTATGGAGCCGCTCCAGTTCACCATCTGCCTTGAGCTTGGCAAGCGCATCCAGACATCTGGGCAGGTTTCGCTTGATACTGATATCCTGATAGGAATTCCAATCCATGCGAACCCAATATGCTGCGCCAATTGTTCGGTCCACATGCAAAGCCCGGCCGCGTTGCCGCTTGATTAGAAACGCCTGCAGCGACCGAAGTGCATAGTGGTTCAGCTGCACCAGGTCGTAACCTATACGCTTAATGTCAGAGCGCCAAACCTTGTCCGATTTGGCGGCTTCTATCGGATCGCCGGAGCCGTTAACCCAAAACACCTGGTCCGCCATTTGGCTGCGCACTTTGTTGGGGCGATGGCAGCTTAACTTCGTGTAGGCACCGATATTCTTGGTCGCGGTTTTGAACCCCCAAGCGGTGTGCGGTTTGGGTAGATAAGATGGGGCACAACGGTCAAATTGCTCAATCACCGGAAGGTCCTGAAAATCGCTTACGCCAGCATTGCCAAACTGCCGCCATGTCATGGCGATGTTGGTCGTCTCTGGCGGGAGCTTGTCTAGCAAGTTTTGAAACGTGCCGTTGCCGGTCCGAATATTGATGAACTCGTCAGCATCAATGTGAATAAGCCATTCTGCTTCCTTAACAACTTTCAGCTTTAGGGCTCTGTTGAGTGCGTGTTGCTGCGGGGACTTGCCTTTCCATTGGTCGTTTCGCACATGGGTTACGAAGCCCAACTCCTGAAGACGGTCCAGCATCTCATCCGTGCCGTCGCTGCAATCGTTGGAGTAGATCACGAAGTGATGCACGCCGATAGTTTGATGGTAGGCCAGCCACTCAAGAATGTAGGGGCCTTCATTCTTCATACATGCAATGACCACGACGCCGGATGTACCTTGCATGGGTGCATGGTCCATCTGGGTTGTATTCGGCAGCGGTTTGGTTTCGTCGAACCCGACGATATCGTTACGCGGCGCGTAAAGAGACGGGATGTTGAAAGCAGACCTATCGGTATACGGGTTTTCTGAGCGGATTTCCGACTTGGTCGCGCCTGGGTCTGTGAAAATTGCTAAGTCTGCCTTGTACTCTTCAGGGGTCGAAACGGCATCAGACCCAAACCCATTTTGCCAGATTGCCCGTTCCTCGGGGCTGACTGAAATCACGACAATATCGGCGGCCAGAGTCAAAAGCGTGCTGGCCAGTCGGTTGATTTGTTCCTCAGAGGTTAGGGTTTTTCCAAGAGCCGGAGCATTCAAGATGACGCAACCGGGCCGGTTTTGCGCGATACTTTGCGCAAGGCGCATCGGAAACGATTCCACAGCGTCCCCTTCTGCGGTTTGCATCAGTTCGCGACCGACTCGCCTTCCAGCCATAACAATGGAACCAGAATCCGACCGGTTTAGTCGTCTAAGATCATCCGGTTGATCCGGGGTAAGTGGATCGATCAGAAGGAAAAGTCGCATTCCTTGGCTAGCCCTTTCGGTAACAACAAGAATTTCGGCTCCAAAAACGTGGCCACACTGTCAACGATGCTCGGTTGATGTTAATGCAGCGTGCCGGAATTGAAAATGCGTGGTATTGCCAGTTCAGTTTCTACGTGTTCCCAGCCGGTCGGGATCCGGACTTGTTCTCAATGCTTCGCCGCTGGCGCGCCTTGATGAGTTGTGAAAACAGCTCTTGCTGTTCGTTCCGGGGCAGAACTTTGCTGGGGCCGATTTGGCGAATTCGGGCGGACAGGTAAACGGCTTCCGGTGTTTGCATAAGCGCCTCTATACGGGCGTGTCGCCATGCCACTGCTGCAAGGTGGAGGTCTCGCAACACTTCATCATCCAGCATTTCTTTGCGGCGCTCGGTTATTTCATCCCCGAAACGGTCCCATAGTCGCGGATCGTTTTCGGACACATAGTTGCGGTCGATCCAATATGACAGACCAATGGACTCGTGCTGATGAACTGCCCGCCCACGCGCCATTTTGACAAGGAAGCTTTCGACAGAACCAAGGGAATAGTGATTGATCTGGGCCAATCTGTATTGATTGTGGAAACCCGGGATCAGGGTCATGGGGCCGGGGAAGGATCGCAGCAAGTGTCCGCTACCATCATACCAGCGGCTTGATGCCTGTGCCGCTGGGTCGGGATCGCGCGGGCGGTGCACGCCAAACCTGGAATATGTGCCGTCGCACCGAAACAGGGATTTGAACTGTATAGCCCGCCACGGCCAGAGCATGCCTTCGGGAGCGGCTTTGAGAAACTGCTGCGTAATTGGCCTATCTTCGTAGTGAAGTTGACCGGAATTTCCGAACAATCGCCATGCTATGGCAAAACCCGTTGCATCCGGTTTGGTTGCGATCAAGTCTTCCAGTTTTCCTTGACCAGCATGGATGAGAAGAAATTCGTCGACATCGGTTGCAAGGGCCCAATCAGCCTCCTTGAACAAGCGATGTTTGGACGCTCTGTTCAAAGCTTGCCACTGAACGGCCTTCTTGCCCCGCTTCGGATTTGGTTTGTGCACGATCTGGCCCAAGTCTTGCAGACGGTCGAGCATCCTGTCCGTGCCATCGCTGCAATCGTTGGAAAAGACAAGAAAGTCCGTGAAGCCGATAGCCTTGTGGTAGGCCAGCCACTCCAGAAAAAACGAACCCTCATCCCGAACTGTTGTGACGATCAAAGCGCGCATTCAGTAAAGTCCGATTGGCTCAGGATGACTGCCACGATCGCTGGCGTTGCTCAACATCGACGCTTCCTACATCTGAATCTTGGCGCTCGGTGGACCCGTCCGGATCCGTTTTTCCGACATGGGTAAAAAAAGTCGGGTCTGTATCAAAATCCGGTGCAAGAAAGTCGCTCAGTTTCTGCGGGTCGTCCCGTTCGATATTGAAACTCAGAAATCGATAGGGCTGATTGGAAAAAAAGGTTGTTACATCGTCCAAATGCTGGTCCCAAAGTTTGGACCAGTAATCAACTGTTGCTTCGAGCGTCGAAAACCCCATTGCGCGCCGATAGCGCTCTCCATAGTGCTCGTTTTCACCGTGCCTGCTTCGGCTTTTCAGCCATTTCTCTTTGTCTCGTAAGTTCAACACAAAATACGAGCGAGGGTAATAGCGTGCCAGTTCCCGAAAAAACGTGGCGCCTTCGATTACTCCGTGTCTTTTTCCGACATAATGAACGTCCGTGTATCCGATCCATCGGTCAATACCATTGAGCGGCGCGAAACCACTTTCGATGTTCGCCTTCATGGTCGTCGCCAAGGTGCCCCGGCGAAAATGTGTCGACGGGATGCCGTTTCTTTCCATAAAACTATGAAATGTTCGCGTGCCGCATTTGTTGAATCCGATCTGGAAAATTTTGGTGAGCCGCTTTTCCCGGGTCGCGGCGACAAAACGATCTGATTGCATATCCGTCCCATAGTGCATTTGACTTACACATACTAGAAGTTCGTTCTAGCCGCAAAACAGAGAACTGAGGAATCGATCTCGTAGCCTTAGATCAGACTTAACCACGACGCCAATGAGTTCGCCAAAGAATTTATGCGCAAGGTCACCCATTAGATTTTAGCGCTTTAAACTGATCGTGAATGGAGGGTTCTCGTGCCGCCCTGTCTGGCGGATCACCTTGAGCAAAAGGCGGAATTAGCCGATAGAGATAGTTTTCGCGGAGGTGTGCCCGTGGTGGAGTCGGTAAGCTGTTTTGTGCCTTGCAAAACACCTGGGTTTTTCGACCTCTACCGAAACTGCGTCGATTACCATGACTTTCAGAGAAAGCAGGACCATTTGTGGAATGTTGCTTGATAGACCACCGAGGTGGCACTGGCCCCTCCGCCGCGGGCCTATGTCGCATTTCCTCCGAAATTCGGGTTAATGTGGTTGCGGTTCTATGGTAAACGCGCATTTAGAACACTTAAGGATCAGGTAAGTGTCTGACAAAAATACAAAAATACAGGAACGCAGTGCACGTCTAAGCGTTGCCCCGATGATGGACTGGACCGATCGCCATTGTCGCTACTTCCACCGGATGCTCAGTGCGCAGGCGTTGCTGTATACCGAGATGGTGACAGCGCCTGCTTTGGTGCGGGGCGGGGCGCTGCATTTGCTGGAGTTCAGCCCGCAAGAGCACCCGGTGGCGCTGCAGCTGGGTGGGTCCGATCCCGCCGAACTGGCGAAGGCCGCAGCTTTGGGGGCTGACGCGGGTTATGACGAGATCAACCTGAACTGCGGTTGCCCCTCGGATCGGGTTCAATCGGGTACGTTTGGTGCGGTGTTGATGAAAGAGCCTGCGCGCGTGGCGGACTGTGTCAGCGCCATGCAGGAGGCGGTTGATGTCGATGTGACGGTCAAGTGCCGCATTGGTGTTGATGATCAGGACCCAACCAAGACATTGCCTGATTTTCTTGAGAAAATTAGCGCGGCGGGGTGCAGGCGTGTGACCGTTCATGCGCGAAAGGCATGGCTGAAGGGTCTCAGTCCGAAAGAGAACAGGGATATTCCGCCGCTGGACTATGCTCTGGTCCATCGCATGAAAGAGGAATTCCCCGATCTTCATATCTCGATCAACGGCGGAATCACGTCGTTGAAACAGGCGCACGACCATCTGGACGCCGGGTTGGACGGTGTGATGATCGGACGCTCGGCCTATCATCAGCCCGCCGACATACTGGCAGACGCTGATCGTCAGATTTTTGGTGTGGGACAAACCGCAGATCCGTTCGATGTCGCAAAGAAAATGATCCCTTACATCGAACGCCACCTTGTTGAGGGCGGGCGGTTGCATCAGATCACGCGGCATATGCTGGGCCTGTTTGCCGGACGCCCCGGCGCCCGCGCCTGGCGCCGGACGTTGTCCGAAGGCGCCGTTCAGGCGAACGCGGGCCCCGAAGTGGTGTTGCGCGCGTTGGAAAGCGTGTTACCTCTGTCGCAAGTGGATACAGCGGTCTAAATCGGCCTTTGGCCGGGATGGGGGAGGAATGACCGAGACGATGTTGCTGGCCCAGATGCTGGGCCTTTTGCTTGTGATCGGCGCATTTGCCGGGGTTCTGGCCGGATTGCTTGGCGTCGGCGGAGGGATCGTTCTGGTGCCCGCGTTCTTTTATGCCTTTCAGACACTTGGGTATGGCGGTCCGCAGTTGATGCAGATGTGTCTGGCAACGTCTTTGGCCACGATCATTGTCACCTCGATCCGGTCCGTGATGAGCCATAACAAGAAGGGCGCAGTTGATTGGGACATTCTGCGCGGGTGGGGCCCCGGAATTGCAATCGGGGCAATTGCCGGCGTTCTGGTCGCTTCGTCTTTGCGGACCGAGATATTGCAAGCCCTGTTCGGCGTGTTGGGCATGGTCATCGGGGTCTATCTGGGCCTTGGAAAATCCGAATGGCGACTGGGTGAGGCCATGCCAAAGGGAGTGCGCCGCGCGGCGTTGTCGCCGTCCGTTGGGTTCCTGTCGGTACTCATGGGCATAGGCGGTGGCAGCTTTGGCGTGCCGTTGATGAGCCTTTATAACACCCCGATCCACAGGGCTGTCGCAACTGCGGCGGGTTTTGGTGTGATTATCGCGGTGCCATCGGTGCTGGGGTTTTTGTTCCTCAGCATCGCGCCCGAGCATCGACCGCCGCTGACAATTGGCGCGGTGAATCTTGTTGCCTTCTTCATCATAATCGCGATGACGATGATTACCGCGCCTTGGGGTGTGAAACTGGCGCACGCGATGGACCCCAAACCCCTCAAGCGGGTTTTTGCGGTCTTCCTGACCCTTGTTGCGCTGAATATGCTGCGCAAGGCGCTGGGATGGTAGGCGCGTTTCACGAAAAAGGATGGAAAACGTTTTCGGATGATCCGGAACTGACCCAATGGGTGGCTGATGTCCTGCCGGCGGCACAGGCGGCAGTGGTCGATCCGCGCCACGCCCATTGGCACGAGTGTGAGGGCACGTGGTTCGTTGGCGTCGATGCGCTGGAAAACGATGGGGCAGGGCGGGTTGCCGGGTCGCGGCCCTTGTCAGGAAGCGCGTTGGAATTTGTCACTCAGCTCTATGGTCCGATCGATTTGCACAAGGCGCAGGTGTCGGTGATCTATCCGGGCTATCCAAAGCCTCGACGTGGGGAAGGCGAGGCCGCGACCCGTTATCGAGCCAAGCGCGACGCCGCACATGTGGACGGCCTCAAACCAACCGGGCCAGACCGCAGGAGGCATATCGACGAGCCCCATGCGTGGATTCTGGGCATTCCCTTGACGACTGCCAGCGCGGATGCCGCGCCGCTTGTGGTTTGGGACGGGAGCCATAAAATTCTGGGCGCCGCATTTCGCGAGACGTTGGCGAAAGTACCGCGGCAGGATTGGGGCCGAACAGATGTGACAAGCGTCTATCAGACCGCCCGACGTGCGGTTTTTGACAGTTGTCCGCGCATCGAATTGCCCGCGGTCCCGGGCGAGGCATACGTTCTGCATCGCCATTGCCTGCATGGTGTCGCACCGTGGGGCGAGTACGCCAGCGCCGGGCCTGAAGGACGTATGATTGCCTATTTTCGCCCCGAGATGCCGGGCGGAGTAGCGCAGTGGCTCGAATCCCCGTAACCTTCTGCCATTGCATGGATCTGGAGGGTATTTTGATGATTACGGTTCAAACGAATTCCGACGGAGCCCTGATTGAGGTCGAGTTGTCGGGAAAGGTGACGAGCACGGATTATGCGAACACCCTTGTTCCCGCAATCGAGGCGGCATTGAAGGACCACGACGCCGTACGGCTGCTTGCCATCGTGACGCCAGAGTTCAAAGGCTATGATCTTGGTGCGGCATGGTCCGATACAAAGCTGGGGCTGAGCCATTGGCGTGGATTTGACCGGATCGGCGTTGTGGCGGATCTGGGCTGGGTGCAAACAAGTGTCCGTTTGGCGGCACCCATTCTTCCATGCCCGGTTCAGGTCTTTTCGATGGACGAGATTGAAACGGCCCGTCGTTGGATTCGTGAATCGCTGGGTGCGATCCATGTAATTGACCTGGGTGGCCCATGCGTGCAGGTCAGTCTCATGGGCAAATTGGATTCCGAAGAGTACAGCCAGGCACGATCCGATCTGGACACGTTGCTCAGCAATCGCGATGGGTTTCGCCTGTTGATTGACCTTCGGGAATTTGACGGGTGGCAAGGCCTGTCGGCGCTTGCGGCGCATTTCCGATTGGCCGCTGGCCACGTGGGTATGCTGGATCGCGCAGCCATTGTTGGTGACAAAAGTTGGCAGAAGATGGCGCAGCGGATGGCCAGTCATGTTTTAGGAGCGCGAACCGAGTTTTTCCCCTCGGACGAGATCCAAGATGCCAAGTCATGGCTGGCAGCAGGGTAACGATCAATCGCATTACGTGCAGGAAACAAAACCCTGAATTTCAAGCGTATTTTTGATTTCTTGCATGACGTAACGGAACGGGATTTTCCGCTGGCGTTTTCTTGACCAGTCAGTCAAAAATTCTCCACACCGCCCAATGAACCTTCGGTTTTTGGGGGGCCGAAATGAAAACCGTTTTGCACCGCCGTGGCTCGCCGCTCACTCACTTCAGACACTTGGGCTTTTCCCCCTCGAAGCCCGGGATCGCGTCCATGGCGGTGCTTGAATAACCTGTTTTGGAAGGCTGAATGGCGCTGCGCTCTTTCTGGAAACACCTGTTTGCGCGGCGCATTTCATGTGAACGCGCAAACTCAAACAGGGTATTGGACCCTGCGGCCAACGGAAAAAAGACGATAGCGCGAACCGAATTGGCGGAGTTGTTCAGAGAAGAATTGCAAGCCAGTGAAAAGTTGGCGCATCCCGACGTTGACCAACAAAACGCGCAATGAGCCTGGTTTTTGGCTCAGGAGCCGTTCAGGCGCGCAGCGCGCCCGCCGCGCCGCTTGGAAAGACGGGGCTTGCGATTGGGCAATTCCTGCATGATCTCGGCGCGCTCAGAACTGTCCATTTTGGACCAGCGCGAAATTTCATCAATCGTGCGGTAGCAGCCGGTGCAGATGCGCTCGGTCGGGTGGACGACGCAGATCTGGATACAAGGGCTTTCGACCTCGTTCCGTTTCCAAACCATATTCGTCATCAGCGTGTTCCGATCCGTCAAAGAAAGCGCAACCTGTCCAAGGCTCCCTGAAGGATATAACCGGCCGCAACGTGATCAATAACCTGTCCGCGACGTTTTCGTGTCGTATCCGCCTCAAGCAGTGCTTTTTCTGCCGCAACTGTGCTCAGCCTTTCATCCCAAAACCCAATGGGCAGATCGGTCAAGCGGGTCAGGTTCCGTGCAAAAGCGCGGGTCGACTGACAACGCGGCCCTTCCGATCCATCCATGTTCATGGGCAAACCCAACAGGATGCCGCCAATCTCTCGGTCGTTTGCGATTTCCATAAGCCGCGCAGAATCCAGCGTGAATTTCTTGCGCCGCACAGTCTCCAGCGGGCTGGCCACCGTGCGCATCCGATCGGAAACGGCAACGCCGATTGTTTTGTCACCCAAATCCAGACCCATCAGCGCCGTCATCTGAGGCAGGGCGGCGGCGAAATCCTCGAACGCGTTGTGTATCACGGGTTCAACCCTGCCTGTTGCGACGCAGCCCGGATCATTTCAAGTGCCGCTTCATTCCCGGCAAACACGCCCAATGCCTCATCGCGGATATTGGTGGCGCGTTCAGTTTCGCCCAGAACGCCGAGGGCAGCAATCAAACGCGCCCAGTCCTGGGGCGCGCCGCCCTCGGTGGCCAGTCGGTCCGATAACCGGTTGACCATGCCAAGGATCATCTCTTGCCGCTCTTGCGGCGACAGTTCGGTTGCGGCTTGTACATCCTCTTGCGACGGGCCGGGCGCTGCGGGCTCGACGCTCAGGTCCGGCGCGTTGAATACGCCGGCGCGAAACGCCAATTCGTTGATCTGTGCCCGAATTGCCGTGGCCCATGGCGCGCCCGGCGGCGCGGAACGCAATGTGTCTACCCAAATGCGGTAGGCAAGGTCAGGACGCCCGGTCTGCGCCAGCATCTGACCCCAATAATAACGTGCTGGCCCAAGATGCGGATTGCGGTCCAGCGCCCGTTGCAAGGCGTCTTCCGCTTCGGGCGACACGTAGCCTCCAGCAGCCAGGATCATCATTTCGGCCATATCGGAATAGACGTCGGCCGAGGCCGCATCGCCTGACAACTCGATGACCCGGCTTTGGGCCTGATACGCGTCACGAAAATTTCCGGCATTGGTTTCGTGCTGTGCCAAAAGCATGTGGCCTTGAATGTCATCCGGACGGCCTGCAACCGTTTCGCGCAATTGCTCCAGCAAACTGGCGTAGTTTTCGTCGAGTGTCGGCGATGGCGGCGGCGTGGCCATATCTTCGGCCTCGGATTGGCTGGGGCGGTTTTCGCGCAAATCTCCGGCCATCTCCAAACGGGCGGACAACGGCATGTCGGGAAATCCCGCAGCCCCGATCTGACGATACAGGGCATAAGCGCCGCCAACCAGGATGGCCGCAACCAAAAGCATCCCCATCACGGATACGGTGCGAGACGGCCCACCGGCATCGGCTTCACCCTGCGCTTTTGCATCAGCGGCCAGAATGCGCCGCGATATCTCGGTACGCACCCTCTCGGCGTCCGCGTCTGCAATTACGCCACGGGCCAAATCCCGATCAACGCCAGCCAGTTGCTCGCGATAGACGCGCAGATCGTAGTTGGTGGTCGGCGCGCCCGATTGCCGCCGGCGCAACAAAGGCATCGCCAGAAAAAACGCGATCAAAAGCGCGATAAGCAAAGAAATTACCCAGAACGTCATTGATCCTCCGGAGCCGTTGCCCTGACTTAGACCTGCCGGGCTGCCGAAAAAAGGGGCAAAAGGCCGCGAACCGCACCCATGTCGCAATATTGCGATATTGTGACGTTGCGCGGCACAGGTAAAATGCGCCTACACTGCATATCTGCGCTCAATCACCGAACCGGATGGATTCGCTCATGAAACACTATTCAGCCTTTGCTGTGGCGCGCGAAGCGCTGCGCTATCACACCGGGTGGGAACGCGCCTGGCGTTCGCCCGAGCCCAAAAAGCGTTATGACGTCATCATCATCGGTGCGGGCGGCCACGGTTTGGCGACCGCCTATTACCTGGGCAAGAACTACGGCATCCAGAATGTGGCCGTGATCGAAAAGGGCTGGCTGGGCGGTGGCAACACCGGACGGAACACGACGATCATCCGCTCAAACTATCTGCAGGACCCATCGGCAGCGATGTACGAAAAGGCGCGCAGCCTTTATGAGGACCTCAGCCAGGAACTGAATTATAACATTATGTTCAGCCCGCGCGGCGTAATGATGCTGGCGCAGACCCAGCACGAAATCCGCGGCTATCAGCGCACGGCGCATGCGAACGCCTTGCAAGGTGTTCAGACCGAATGGATCGGACCCGAACGCGTCAAGGAACTGGTGCCGATCATCAACATAGACGGGCCGCGCTACCCGGTGCTGGGGGCGCTGTGGCAGGAACGCGGCGGCACCGCGCGCCATGATGCTGTCGCCTGGGGTTATGCGCGCGCCTGCTCGGCCATGGGTATGGACATCATCCAGAAATGCGAAGTCACCGGTGTTCGCTCCGAAAACGGGCGCGTGATTGGTGTCGACACCACCAAGGGCGCGATCGACTGCGACAAGCTGGGGATCGTCGTTGCGGGCCATTCAGGGCAACTGGCCGACATGGCGGGCTTCCGTTTGCCGCTGGAATCCGTGGCGCTGCAGGCGCTCGTGTCCGAGCCGATCAAACCCTGCATGGATGTGGTCGTAATGGCCAACACCGTTCACGGCTACATGAGCCAGTCCGACAAGGGTGAGATGGTGATCGGCGGTGGCACCGACGGGTTCAACAACTACACCCAGCGCGGCAGCTTCCACCATATCGAGGAAACCGTGCGCGCGCTGGTCGAAACCTTCCCGATGATCTCACGGCTCAAGATGCTGCGCCAATGGGGCGGGATCGTTGACATGACAGGCGACCGGTCTCCGATCCTGTCTAAAACGCCACTTGGCGGCTGCTTTATCAACTGCGGCTGGGGCACGGGCGGCTTCAAGGCCATTCCGGGTTCGGGCTGGGGGATGGCACAGCTGATGGCCACGGGCCATTCGCCATTGACCGAAGCCTTCACGCTCGACCGCTTCAGAGAAGGCCGCTTTATCGACGAAAGTGTCGCCGCCGGGGTGGCGCACTGATGCCGCCGCTCTACGCCTATTCCCAGATGTCTCAAGACAGCGTCTTCAAGGAGACCGCGATATGCTGACACTCAAATGCCCGTTCACCGGCGCTCTGTTGGATGAAACCGAACTTAACTGCGGTGGCGAGGCGCATCGCAAACGCTTTGGTCCCGGCTCATCGGATGAAGATTTCGAGACCTATATGTTCACGCGCGAGAACCCCAGGGGCGTGCATTTCGAACTCTGGCTGCACAGCTATGGCATCGGAAAATGGTTCATCGCGGCCCGCGATACTGAAACGATGGAAGTGTACGGAACTTATCCGGCGCAAACCACCGAACCGCCGCAAGAGGTCATAGACGCCATCAATGCCAAGCACCCGGGCTGGACGTGGAGAGAATTCTCCTGATGCTTCATCTTTTCAAAAATACTCCCGCCGGAGGCTCCGACGCCTCCACCTGCGAAAGGTACGCATAAATGAGCACCCGTCTCGCAAACCATGGTCGCCTGATCGACCGGTCGAAAAAGGTTACCTTCACGTTCAACGGCACCTCGATGCAGGGCTTTGAGGGCGATACGCTGGCTTCGGCGCTGCTGGCCAATGACCAGATGATGGTGGGCCGATCGTTCAAGTACCACCGTCCGCGCGGCGTTGTCGCCAGCGGTGCGGAGGAGCCGAATGCGCTGGTCGGTCTGGGGCAGGGGAACCGGTTCGAGCCGAACCAGCGTGCCACCACAACTGAGCTCTTCAACGGTTTGACCTCAGTCTCACAGAACCACTGGCCGAACCTGGAATTCGATGTGGGCGCGATCAACACGCATCTGTCGCGCTTTCTGCCGGCAGGCTTCTACTACAAGATGTTCATTCATCCCAAGCCGTTCTGGAAGCACGTCTACGAACCCTTCATTCGCCAGTCTGCGGGCCTGGGCAAAGCGCCCGACAAAGACTCCAGAGACGCGGACACATATGAACACTTCTACGCCTTCACCGATGTTCTGGTCATCGGCGGCGGTATTGCGGGTTTGCAGGCGGCAAAGGCGGCGGCGGCGTCGGGGGCCAAGGTGCTGCTGATCGAGCAGACCGCCCATTGGGGTGGCCGCGCCCCGGTCGATGGCGGAACCGTTGGTGACGAGCCTGTGGATAAGTTCGTGGAACAATTGGTTTCTGAACTCGAAACAATGGACAACGTCACCATGCGCAATCGCTGCATGGGGGCGGGTGTCTACGACCATGGCTATGTGCTGGGGTATGAGCGTCTGACAGACCATGCGCCGGGTGCTCAGGGTCCGCGCCATCGCCTATGGCGCATCCGCGCGAAACAAGTTGTGACCGCGACCGGCGCGATCGAGCGGCCTTTGTCCTTTGCAGGCAATGATGTGCCCGGTGTCATACTGGCGTCGGCCGTGCGCGACTATGTCGTGAACTGGGGTGTGACCCCGGGAGATCGCGTGATCATCGCCACCAACAACGACGATGCTTACCGCACGGCGATTACGCTGAAACAGGCCGGTGTGGATGTCATACGCGTTGTCGATGCCCGCTCCAGTGCCGGATTGCTGGCCGAGGAAGCCCGGCAACTGGGTATCCGTGTCGACCCCGGCAAAGCCATCGCCAAGGTCAAAGGCGGTAAGCGTGTCAAGAAGGTCGAGCTGTGCAACCAGGACGGTATCGGCGGCGCGCGGGAAGAGGTTGACTGTGATGCGGTCGCCATGTCGGGCGGTTGGTCTCCGGTCGTTCACCTGTGGTCGCATTGTGGTGGCAAGCTGATCTGGGATGAGGCCAACGCGCATTTCCGTCCCGACCCCAAGCGCCCCCCGCTGGGTGCGGATGGCGACGGGTTTGTGGTCGCCGCAGGCTCGGCCAACGGTCCCTTGGCTTTGGGCGACGTTCTGACCGATGCGCATGCTGCGGGTAAAGCCGCCGCGAAGGCCGCCGGTCACAAGCCCAAGAACACGAAGGCCCCAAGCGGTGACGCCACCGAAGAAGCGGCGATGGAACCTGTCTGGCTCATGCCCGCCAATGCCGACATTCAACTGCGCATGAAGTCGTGGCTGGACTTTCAAAACGACGTCAAAGTGTCTGACGTTCAACTCGCCGCCCGCGAAGGGTATGAAAGCGTTGAGCACACCAAGCGTTATACTACGCTGGGTATGGCCACGGACCAAGGTAAGCTGAGCAATATCAACGGATTGGCGATCCTTGCCGATGCGCTGGACGCGGAAATTCCCAAGGTCGGAACCACCACGTTCCGGCCACCCTATACGCCGATCTCGATGGGGGCGATTGGCGGCGAAGCGCGTGGCGAAGTGTTCCAGCCGATCCGCCGCACGCCGATGCACGACTGGCACGATAAGAACGGCGCGGATTGGGAACCGGTCGGCCATTGGCGTCGGACTTACGCCTATACCCGCCCCGGTGAGTCCGTGCATGATGCCGTGAATCGCGAGGTAAAAAATACCCGCGAAAACCTCGGCCTGCTGGATGCCTCGACCTTGGGCAAGCTCATCGTCAAAGGTCCGGATGCGGGCAAATTCCTCGACATGATGTACACCAACATGATGTCGACGCTGAAGGTCGGCAAATGCCGCTATGGCCTGATGTGCTCGGAAAACGGCTTTCTTATCGATGACGGCGTTGTTGCCCGGATCGACGATGACACCTGGCTGTGCCACACCACCACTGGCGGAGCGGAACGCATCCACGGTCACATGGAAGAATGGCTGCAAACCGAATGGTGGGACTGGAAAGTCTATGTCGCCAATGTGACCGAGCAGTACGCTCAAATCGCTGTTGTCGGCCCCAACGCCCGCAAGGTGCTTGAGAAACTGGGGGGCATGGATGTCAGCAAAGAGGCTCTGCCCTTCATGGAGTGGCGCGATGGCAAGATCGGGGATTTCGACTGCCGCGCCTATCGCGTCTCTTTCTCGGGTGAACTGTCTTATGAGATCGCCGTTGCGGCGAGCCACGGACAAGCCTTCTGGGATGCCTTGATGGAAGCCGGGAAAGAGTTCGGCGTGATGCCTTACGGTACCGAGTGTCTGCACATCCTTAGGGCCGAGAAGGGCTTTATCATGATCGGCGACGAGACTGATGGCACCGTGATCCCGCAGGATCTGGGCCTGAACTGGGCGTTGTCCAAGAAGAAAGAGGACTACCTGGGCAAGCGCGCCCATTTGCGCAGTCATATGGCGGACCCCGACCGCTGGAAACTGGTCGGGCTTGAGACTGTGGATGGTTCCGTCATTCCCGACGGCGCATATGCGGTGGGCGAGGGCGTCAATGCCAACGGTCAGCGCAACGTGATCGGGCGCGTCACCTCGACCTACTACTCGGCCAATCTGGGCAAGGGCATCGCGATGGGCCTCATCAAGCACGGCCCCGATCGGATGGGTGAGATTGTCGAGTTCCCGGGCACGGACGACAAAACCTACAAAGCCAAGATCGTGGACCCGATCTTCTTCGACAAAGACGGAGAGAAGCAGAATGTCTGAACCCATCAGCGCACTGAACCACGCAAGCTTTGATGGCATCGCCAAGGTCGAGGAATGCGGCCTGCAGGGGATGATCACCCTGCGCGGAAACCTGAAGGACAAAGTGCTGATCAAAGCCGTCAAGGATGCCGCGGGTCAGAAAGTGCCCGGTCAGCGTGAGGCTCTGGTCGACGGCGATACCGGTGTTTGCTGGATGTCGCCCGATGAGTTGCTGGTGCTGGTGCCCTATACCGAGGTCGAAGCCAAGCTGAGCGCAATGAACAATGTGCTCGGCGGCACGCACGCGCTTGCAGTCAATGTCTCGGATGCGCGCGCCGTGTTCCGCGTCTCGGGCGCATCAGCGCGCGAGGTGATGGGCAAGGTCGCTCCGGTCGATTTTTCGACGGATATGTTCCAGCCCGGCCAAATCCGCCGCTCGCGTCTTGCTCAAGTGGCGGGTGCCTTCTGGATGGACGACGATCAGACCTTCCGCGTGGTCTGTTTCCGATCTGCGGCGGATTACGCCTTCAAACTGCTTAAGGTTGCGGCGCAACCCGGCAGCGAGGTTGGGGTTTACTAATCCGACCAGCGAATAAGTCCCGGTTCGTCCGGGGCTTAATTGTCTTTATTGAACTTTGCACGTCCCTGTGCCGTAAGGCTTGTTCGAAGCATTCGTAGTTACGAATGCCATGCGAAGCTTGACGCTATTGTCCGTCGGATCGAGGTTGGCCTGATACCGAACGCGAAGGTTGCCTCCCGCTGACGCCGGAAGCGTCAGGTTCCAATTCATCCGATAGCCTTTTGTCCCCCGGTTCTTGAAACGTGCGTTGGTCCAGTCATGGTGGTTGCTTGCGACCTTCGCCGAGCCGGTGGCAACGTCTACTTGAAAGAAATACTCGGGCGCGATCCATCCGTGCCCATCCAGTTTGGTTATATCGCAGGCATAGGTTACCGATTCAGCCGCGGCAGCATGTGCGCCAAACAGCGTCAATAAAGCGAATGACAAATGTTTCATGAAATCCTTGTTTTCTTAGCTTTTGTCTTGCCACGACAACACCTCAAGCGGGAAATTGCAAGTCAAAACACAAGATTTGCGGGAAATTCAGGCAGGCACTTTCAATGGTGCAACAAGACGGTCTGATACTTTGACAAGGCGTCCGGTTCCAACAATTGACCGACCGATATGGGGCGCAGTTTTTCATCTTTTAAGTTGGAATAGAAGGCCAAAGCCTCAAGCAGTTTTTGTGTCGCTCCGTGCCTGTCGCTCACCGGTAACAACGGCGCATGCAGCGAGAGGTATAATGCGGCTTTCTGCTTTTTCAGCCAAGGCAAGAGAGTCGGCAGAACAAAGAACTCGGCCCCTTCAACATCCATCTTGACCAGTGAAACGCCAGACAGATCATTGACAGATTCAAACTGGTCCCACGAGATCGTCAGAGCATCGCTGCCATGTGCCCCGTCATGAAGCAGCGAGCTGGTGGAATCACCCGCCTCGCCACGCACCGAAGCCATGCGGGCCACTCCGAATTGATCCGACAACGCCACCCCAAAGGCAGATACATTTTGAATCCCATTGAGGTCCAGATTCCACGCCAGATGCCGATACGCGGTCGGGTCGGGCTCGAAGCACCAGACATGCCGGGCTTTGCGGGAACCGTACAGAACTGTCGGGCCGATCCAAGCGCCGATGTCCAGATAACCACAGTCCGACGAAAGATACCGGTCCAGAACGGAGAAGGTTTCAGGCTCCCAGTCGCCCGCCGATGCCTTGCGCCAGAATTTCGAGTGATAGGGGTCCAGACGAAACGGCTCGCCATTCAGATTGCCAGAACAGTATCCGCGGGCGCGGTAGAACATCTTGCGCGCCTCAATCAGCATCGCGGACCTCCGAGTTTTCTTTTCTCTGCCCTTGACCTGCGGGCGCAGCCAAAGCATTTAACCCTTGGAACCGCAACATTCATTTCAACAGGGGGCCGAGATGGCTTTTGAACTTCCTGATCTTCCTTATGCACATGACGCGCTGGCAGCCAAGGGCATGTCCGCGGAAACTCTGGAATATCACCACGACCTGCACCACAAGGCCTATGTCGACAACGGCAACAAGCTGATTGCGGGCACCGAATGGGACGGCAAGTCGCTGGAAGAGATCATCGTTGGCACCTATGACGCAAATGCTGTCGCGCAAAACGGTATCTTCAACAACATCAGCCAGCTGTGGAACCACAACCAGTTCTGGGAGATGATGGGACCCGGCGATTACGGCATGCCCGGCGAGTTGGAAAAGGCTCTGACCGAGAGCTTTGGCTCGGTTGACGAATTCAAGTCGCAGTTCAGCGCCGCAGGTGCCGGTCAGTTCGGGTCGGGCTGGGCATGGCTGGTCAAGAACGCAGACGGTTCGCTGGCTGTGACCAAGACCGAGAACGGCGTGAACCCGCTGTGCTTTGGTCAAACCGCGCTGCTGGGCTGCGACGTGTGGGAGCACAGCTACTACATCGATTTCCGCAACAAACGCCCGGCCTACCTGTCGAACTTTCTCGACAATCTGGTGAACTGGGAAAACGTCGCGTCGCGGATGTGATCTTTGACCCGACGAGGGTTTATCAAGGGCCTGCTAGCAACCACGCTGGCAGGTCTTTTTGTTGCCGCCTACGGGTTCTTCATCGAGCCCGGGTTACGGTTGCGCGTTCAGAAGTGGCGTCTGAAACGTGCGGACTGGACGGCCGGACCGGTGCGGATCGCAGTTTTGACCGATCTGCATGTTGGCGAACCCCATATGGGGCTGGATCGGATCAGGCAATTCGTGCGCCGGACCAACGCGTTATCGCCCGATCTGATCCTCTTGCTGGGTGATTTTGCAGCGGGGCACAGATTTGTGTCCGAACCGGTGGTGATAGACGATCTGGCCCCTGTACTGGCTGATTTGGAAGCAAAGCATGGGGTTTACGCGATTTTGGGCAATCACGACTGGTGGGATGACCTGAAGGCGCAGCGCCGGGGTGGCGGGCCGAACCTTTATGGCGAGGCGTTGCAACGACATGGTATTCAGTTGCTCTCCAACGCTGCGGTTAAGCTTGAGGATGCCGGCTTCTGGCTGGCAGGGCTTGAGGATCAACTGGCCATCGTAAAAGGGCCGGGCCGGTATCAGGGGCTGGATGATCTGCCTGCGACCCTGACGCAGATCTCGGATGACGCTCCGGTTGTGTTGATGGCGCATGAGCCTGACATTTTTCCGAAAGTCTCGGATCGGGTGGCGCTGACCCTTTCGGGTCATACGCATGGGGGACAGGTGCGATTGTTCGGCTGGTCGCCCATGGTCCCATCGCGGTTCGGCAATCGCTATGCCTATGGTCATGTGCGTGAGGATGGGCGTGATCTGGTGGTTTCGGGTGGCATCGGCTGTTCAATCCTGCCTGTGCGTTTTGGCGTAACGCCCGAGATCACGGTGATAGAGCTTTCCGCCTGATCCCATCCCCGGTGGAAACCTGCCGAAACGTCAACTTTCGGACGCGACCCTATTGTACGGGCCCAAGCAGTACCTAGCTATAGTATGCGGTAGGGAGAGAACCGCCAAATAGTCACAAGCAGGTTTGTTTCGCGCGAATTGTACCGTTCGCGCGCCGCTCGAATTGTGCCTGCAAGGGCGAGGGATTGCTTAGTCAACCTTAACAGGAGACCACTATGGCAGCACTTGAACAGGGAACATGGGTCATCATTGCGGATGGGGAAAAGGCCTTGGTGATGGAGAACATCACCGACGCGCAAGATCCCAATCTGGTCGTGGTATCGGTCGAAGAACCGGACACGCCACAGGCCAAACCGACGGACCGGGCCGGACGTCGATATGACGGCGGGCCCAGGCAGAAATCCGCAGTCGAAGAAGACCAATGGAAGACCCATGCCAAATCTCTGTTTGTGCAAGATGTCGCGAACCTGTTGAACCGGCGCGGGCTGAAAGGCGCGTTCAAGCGTCTCGTGCTGGTCGCAAGCCCGCACGTTCTGGGGCTGCTGCGGCGGCGTCTGCACAGCGATGTTCTGGCAAAGGTTGTGGCCGAGGTTGATAAGACCCTGACCAATCACCCACTCCACAAGGTTGAACAGATTTTGACGGCGCGTCTGGCAAAACCGGCCTGATTGGTCCAGCGATTGCCGGGCGGTGTTGGCCGCCCGGCCTCAGATCAAACGACGAAGGCAGGTCATGGCCTCGCTGGGCGATGCGACCCACGTGATGAAATCAGACAGGGAAGTGTCGGCAAAGCCCTGACCGATAACACGCTCAAGCAGCGTGTGCAGGCTGTCCCAATAGCCATCAATGTTCATAACCAGAATGGGCTTGTCGTGCAGGCCCAGCTGCCGCCATGTCAACGCTTCGAACAATTCGTCCAGCGAACCAGGGCCGCCCGGCATAACAACCACGGCGTCGGCATTCATGATCATGACCTTTTTGCGCTCATGCATCGTTTCGGTGACAATGAACCGGCTCAGATCCGTCTTACCGACCTCTCTTTGCAAAAGATGCACCGGGATAACGCCGAAAGTATCGCCGCCGGCCGCCTGCGCCGCTCGCGCAACTTCTCCCATCAACCCGACGTCGCCCGCGCCGTAAACCAGACGCCAGTCGGCTTCCGCCAATAGGGTGCCAAACTGGCTGGCGGCCCTTGCATAAGCCGGATTTGCGCCATTGCGTGACCCGCAATACACACAGACAGATTTCTGGGGCATGAATGGGTATCTCCGGGCTTGTGTCAGAGGTTTTGACCCCTGATAGCGGGATTGATAGATTGGCTCAACCGTCCGTTGGAATGCCTGCCACTCAGGGCGTTTACGGGGCGGAGTGAAAGGACAGAAATGAACGCCAAATCGGGAAGCGGAAGCTCTGGAACGTTTATCTGGGGGCTGGTTGCGGGTCTCGTCGTCCTGCTGGGGGCAGGCGGTCTGTATTTGGCAGGTGTCTTCGGCAGCGCCCCTGCGCCGCAGGAGGTCGAAGTTCAACAACCTGAAGAAACATCACCCCAAACAGCCGAACCTGCTGCGCCAGCCGAGGATGCGCAGGCCGAAGCGGAACCCGCCATCACCGAAGAACCGGAACAATCTGCACAGGCACCTGAACCCACTCAGGAAGAGTCGGAAGAAACGGCGTCGGCCACGGCAGCGCCGGTTCTTGACCAGATTTTCGTCGAACCCGATGGCAACGCGGTCCTGTCCGGCAACGCCGCGCCCGGATCACAGGTCAACGTGCTTTTGGATGGCGAGTCGGTACACAGCTTTACGGTCGACGAAACCGGGCAGTTTGCCGAGTTTGTTTTGATCCCGTTCGCAGATGACGCGCGTGGATTGGTGCTTGAGACGCCGGGCGGGGATCAACCGGTTCGATCCGACGACTACCTGATCGCCGCCTTGCCCAAGCCCGCCCCCGAGCCAGGCGCGCCCGCTGTGGCAGAGCCCGAGCCGTCAGAGTCGGACGCGTCCACGCAAGAAGTCGCCGAGGCGCAGCCATCGACACCGACGGAAGAGGTTGCAGAGGCCGAAGGTTTGGCTGCACCGAACGACGCGGGAGAAGATGCCGAAGTGAGCCGGGCTGACGAGCCGGCAGCGGAAGCACCAGAGACAGAACTCGCCGCGGTGGATGAAAATCCGGGCAGCGGATCTGCGACCGGACCCCAGCCGCAAACCGAAACGGAACAAGGCCAGCAGGTCGCCATCTTGCGATCGGGGGAAGAGGGTGTTGAGTTGGTCCAACCCCCGGCAGAGGACACGCCTCCGGATCAGGTGGCGCTTGATACGATTGGATACTCAGATACCGGTGAGGTCGAGTTGACCGGACGCGTGAAGGACGAATCCTCGGTCCGGCTGTATCTGGATAATCAGTTGGTGGCGGATCTTGACCCGGTCGACGATGGCCAGTGGCGCGGAGAGATCGAGGACGTGGACCCCGGCGTTTACACCTTGCGCGTCGACGAAGTCTCGCCCGAGGGTAATGTCGTGAGCCGGATCGAAACTCCGTTCAAGCGTGAACCGATCGAGACGTTGCGCGCGGCAGAAGGCACGACCGGCCCCGAAGCTGCACCGATCCGCTCGGTGACGGTACAAAAGGGCGACACGCTGTGGGCCATTTCCCGCGAACGGTTCGGCGATGGGGTTCTGTATGTCCGTCTGTTTGAAGCAAATCGCGAGTCGATCCGAGACCCGGACCTGATTTACCCCGGACAGATCTTCACGATCCCGGAATAAGACAAAAGCACTGGCCCTTTGCCGGGCCGGTCCAATCTCAGACCGCAGTCAAGATACGTGATGAGGAAAGCGCCCCCGATGCATTCCGATGACATGCCGCAGCCGGACGAGCGTCGCTCGGGGTGGCGAACGATCCGAAAGGTTGCCCCTTACCTGTGGCCCGATGACGAGCCCTGGGTCAAACGCCGTGTGACCCTCGCGTTGATCATGCTGGTCATGGCAAAGCTGATCGCCGTGTATACGCCCATTTTGTACAAAGGCGCGGTGGACAGTCTTGCGGGCGAGGGGGTGCCTCCGCTGGCGCTTGGTGCGGTCGGCTTGACGGTTGCGTATGGCGTGGCGCGGATGACGAATGTTGGCTTCCAACAGTTGCGCGATGCGATGTTCGCGCCGGTCGGCCAACGCGCGCTTCGGGCACTGGCGCTGGAGACGTTCAAGCACATCCATCAACTCTCGATGCGTTACCACGTGACGCGCCGCACCGGCGGTCTGAGCCGTATCATTGAGCGGGGGGTCAAAGGGGTCGAATTTCTTTTGCGTTTCCTTCTGTTTTCGATCGGGCCGCTGATCCTTGAGTTGCTGTTGGTGGCGGTGATCCTGATGTGGCTGTTCGACGTTTGGTATCTGGTTGTCGTTGCGGTGACGATTGCCCTTTACATCTGGTTCACCTTCGCAGTGACCGAGTGGCGCGTGAAGCTACGGCGCGAGATGAACGATCAGGACACCGAAGCCAATCAACGGGCCATCGACAGCCTGTTGAACTTTGAAACGGTCAAATACTTCAACGCCGAGATGCGCGAAGCCGACCGGTATGACGTGTCGATGAAAGCCTATGCCAAAGCGGCGCTCAAAACGGCTTATTCTCTGGCATTTCTGAACTTCGGACAGTCCATGCTGATCACGGCCGGTTTGATTGGCGTCATGGTTTTGGCAGCGGTGGGCGTGCAAAACGGAACTCTGACCGTCGGTGACTTTGTGATGGTCAACGCCTACATGATCCAAATCACCGTTCCATTGAATTTCCTGGGCACTGTCTATCGCGAGATCAGACAGTCGCTGGTGGATATGGGGCAGATGTTCGACCTGCTTGAACAGCCAGCCGAGGTATCAGACAAGGCGTGTGCGCCAAATCTGAAAGTGACGGGTGGCGAGGTCGCTTTGCAAGACGTTCGCTTCGGATATGAGGCGGATCGCGAAATCCTCAAAGGCGTATCGCTGATTGTTCCTGCGGGTCAGACTGTTGCCATCGTCGGGGCGACCGGGTCGGGCAAGTCAACCATCGGGCGGCTGTTGTTCCGCTTCTATGACGTGACCGGAGGCGCGCTGAAAATAGACGGGCAGGACGTGCGTGATGTGACACAATCCAGCCTGCACGCGGCGATTGGCGTGGTGCCGCAGGATACCGTTCTGTTCAACGATACCATCCGGTACAACATCGCCTACGGACGGGACGGGGCCAGCCAGTCGGAGGTCGAAGCAGCGGCCAAGTCTGCTCAAATCCATGAATTCATCGAAAGCCTGCCGCAGGGGTATGACACCAAGGTGGGTGAGCGTGGGTTGAAACTGTCCGGCGGTGAAAAGCAGCGCGTCGGCATCGCGCGCACGCTTCTCAAGAACCCTCCGATCCTGTTGCTGGACGAGGCCACGTCGGCGCTGGATACAGATACCGAGCAGGACATTAAGGACGCGCTGTCACGCGCGGGTGAAGGGCGCACAGTGATCACCATTGCCCACCGTCTGAGCACGATAGCCGAAGCGGATCAAATCGTGGTGCTGGAACAGGGTGAGATAATCGAGCAGGGCACACATGAAGAACTGCTGCGGCGTGACGGTCGGTATGCACAGCTATGGAACCGCCAACAGGCGGATGTTCAGGCCGCCTGATCGCATAGCTATACAGATGCCCAAAGCCCGTTTTGTGTTTGACGCGAGACGCCCATCCCGACATCTTGCGAAGACCGCAACACGCTATGCGTGCGGCCCAAGCACAACAAGGGATAACCGAATGAAATCGCGAGCAGCGGCAGCTTTGACTGCCTTGTCAATCTTTGCTACGGCAGCAATGGCCGAAGATCTGGAGTTCTTGATCATCAACGAAACCAGCGTTGATCTGGTCGAATTCAACGTATCTGCGGCCTCTTCCGACAGTTGGGAACGAAACTTGTTACAGGGCGGCTATCTGGCGTCGGATTACGAAGTCGGCGTATTGATCGCAGATGGTCTGACCACCTGCGTGTATGACATTCGCGGCGTCTTCAGCGATGGCGCGTCGGTCGAAGACTATGGCTTGGACCTGTGCGAATTGGGCGAATACGCGTTCGTAGAATAACACGAACCTCTAAAAACTGAGGGCGAGCCAACAGGCTCGCCCTTCCTTATTCTGCTGCTTTCAGCGGCGTCGTTGGCGGATGATCGGGGCGGTCATCCTGCGCATCATGCAGGTCCGACGCCGCAATTCGCTCATCCGACCAGATGACCTCGGTGGATTGAATCTCGCGCGCCGCGCGGCTCAGCAGCATGTCCTGTGCTCTCCGGCTGGATCGGCCTGACGACACGCGGGCCAACAGCTTTGCCAGCCAGATTGCGTAGGTCGTCACCCAAACCCGCAGCGCAAGGAACGACGGCGTGACGATCAACGTCAACACCGTGGCAATGCCCAGCCCGAAAACAACGGCGGTCGCCAGTTGTTTCCACCAAAGTGCCGTCGGGCTGTCGATGGTATATCCGCCATTGATAAAGTCCAGCGACAGGCCAAACATCATCGGCGTCAGACCGGCCATCGTCGTAAGCGTCGTCAACAGAACAGGGCGGATACGCGCCTCTGCCGTGCGGATGATCGCCTCGATCCGCGGCATTTGCCGGCTGTATTCCTGATAGGTGTCGATCAGAACAATGTTGTTGTTAACCACGATCCCCGCGAGCGCCACGATGCCGGTGCCGGTCATGATGATCGAGAAGGGCTGTTGCATCACCAGCATGCCGATCAGCACGCCCGTGGTAGACAGAACAACCGCCAGCAACACCAGCACCGAGTTGTAGAACGAGTTGAACTGAGCCAGCAGGATCACGAACATCAGGCCCAATGCCCCCGCGAACGCGTTCATCAGGAAGGCACCGGATTCCTCCTGGTCCTCTTGGTCGCCCGTCCACTCCCAGCTGATGACATTCGAGAATGGTCCGGTATCAAGCCATTCGGTCAGCACCGCGATCCGTTCGTTCGGGTTGATCAGCGTGAAACGCGCATCCCCGCTTTCGATTTCGGCCCGCAGGGCGTCAACGGACTCGGCTCCGGTCAGTTGCAGCAATTCGTATTGCGCGCCGTCTGCGCCGGTAATGGCGGTGCCGCTTGCTTCTTCGCCCTCGGGAACAGCACGAACCACGGCCAGGCGCTGTTCCACACCGTCCGGGCCATCGACGACGACCTTCGACAAGCCTGGCTCGACGTCCGCTTTGACATCGTAATACCTTTGCTGATCGATCCGGTTGATTTCGGCCAGCTTGGCGACCGGTTTGCGGGTCACGAAGTTGGACAGGGGAACCAGACCGTCCGGTGTACGCACCTTGAGCGAGTCCAGCGTCGAAAGTACCCGGTCTTCTTCGGGCAGGCGGACGCGAATCTCAACCTCTTCGTCGGTATTGTCCGGACGCATCTCGCCCAGAAGGATGCCGCGCGTGACCAGCTGAACCATCGCGCCGACCGTGGCAACGTCGGCACCAAACCGGCCTGCCTTGGCGACGTCCACGTCGATCTGCCAGTCGATGCCGGGCAGGGGCAGGGTGTCTTCGATCTGGATCAGGCCCGGGGTGGCTTCAAAGACTTCGCGGGCCGACAGCGCCGCGGTGGTCAGCTCTTCCCAACCATCCCCCTTGATGCGCAAATGCACGGGTTTGGCCGAAGCTGGCCCTTGTTCGAGCGGGCGGATTTCCACGACAATTCCGGGGATCTTCGCAAGCTCTGCACCGAGCTGGTCCAGAACGACGTCGCCATCATATTCCGGGTCAATGATCTCCTGCTCGAACAGGCCGCCAAGAACGGGTTCGGAAATGTTTGGCCGATCTTCCCACGGGGTGATCTCGAACTGGACACGACCAACCGTATCAGCGGGAGAAGACGCCCCACCATCATTCTGGGTCAGCCCGCCCTCGCCAGCGAAGGCAAAAACGTTTGTGACCGCAGGATGTGCGCCAATCACGGCCTCGGCAGCCAGAACCATCGCGTCTTTTTCCTGCAAAGACAGGTTGCCCCTTGCCCGGACAAAGGCCGTGGCCTGCTCTGGCTCGGTTTCGACAAAGAACTCGACACCACGGTTGTTCGCGGCGAAGGCCCCCATGACCGACATCACGGCAAAGCCTACCACTATGATGGATACGATAGGCATGATCGGGTTGCCGACAAGGAACTTGACCACCCGACCGAACGGCGTGCGCTCGCGCGAGGTGTGCACCCGTTCCTCTCGGCGACGTTCGATCTTGGCCGCGCTCAAGGTGACGGAACCGGCAAACGCCCCAAACAGGAACAACAGTGCCCCAGCGATCCTGCCGCCAGGCAGCAGATAGTCGGGGTTCAACATCTGCATCGCGCCCAGGAAAATCATGTAGAGCGATGGCGGCACCAAAACCGCCCGCACCCACCAGGGCGACACCCGCCGCAGCCAGTTCGACGTGCGATCAAAGAAACGGCTGAGACGACCAGAAACACCACCGACAACCGGCAGGTAGATCAAGGCAACAATCAGTGAGGACGACAGCACGAAAATCAGCGTGATCGGCAGCATCTTCATGAACTCGCCCGGAACACCCGGCCAGAACAGCATCGGCAAGAATGCACACAAGGTCGTCGCGGTGGAGGACACGATGGGCCAGAACATCCGTTGAGCCGCCTCGACATACGCGTGCATCGGCCCGATGCCTTCCTTGATGCGCTTGTCGGCGTATTCAACCACCACAATGGCACCGTCGACCAGCATGCCGACGGCCAGAATCAATCCGAACATCACCATGTTCGAAATGCTGACCCCCATGACCGCCAGAAATGCAAAGCTCAGCAGGAACGAGGTCGGAATCGCGAAGCCCACCAGCAGCGCGGCGCGCGTTCCCAGCGAGGCCAAAACAACGATCATCACCAGCGCGATTGCGGTCAGAACCGAACCTTCCAACTGGCGCACCATCGAGTCCACGATGCGGCTTTGGTCGTTCGAGGTGCCTACATCTACAGCGGCGCGCATTTCGGCTGGCCATTTTTCCTGCGCGGCAGCAAGCGTTTCCTTGACCTGCGCCACGGTGTCTATCAGGTTGAACCCTTTGCGTTTGACCACTTGCAGGGCGACCGTGGATTCGTTGTCGAAACGGGCCGTGCCTTCGCGATCCTCGAAGGTATAATTGATCTGGGCCAACTCGCCCATCGTCACAACCCGGTCCCCGTTGACCTTGACCGGCAGGCTGTAGACATCCTCTGCGGTTTTGAAAGACGACGGGATTTTGACCGAGAATGTACCTTGTGAGGTTTCGACCTCACCGGCTGCAATCAACTGGTTGTTGTTCTGGACCACCGTGATCAGCTCATCCGCCGATACGTTGTAGGCCTCAAGACGCAACGGGTCGATGATCACCTCAAGCAATTCGTCGCGATTGCCAGCAATCCCCGCCTCCAGAACCGAATCCAGTGCCTCAAGCTCGTCCTGCAAGTCTTTGGCAATGCGCGCCATCGTGCGTTCCGGAACGGCACCCGTCAGGTTGACGATGACGATCGGGAATTCTGACAGGTTGATTTCGGTCAGCGTGTATTGTTCGGCACCTTCCGGGAAGTCGGCCTGCGCGCTGTTCATCGCGTCGCGTACATCCGCCATGATCGCGGTTTTGTCCCAGCCGAAGTCGAACTCCAGCGCGACACCGGCGTAACCTTCGGCGGCGGTGGCTGTCATTTCTTTCAGCCCGTCCAGATCTGCCAGCTCGGTCTCCATCGGCTTGATCAGCAGATTTTCGGAGTCCTCAGCCGAAATGCCGGGAAACTGAACCGAAACGAACAGGGCCGGGATTTCAATGTCCGGCTCGCCTTCTTTGGGAAGGCCGACATACGCAAACCCGCCAACCATGAGCGAAATCGCGATGAAGGCCAGCACCATTCTGGCGCGGCCAGCGGCCCAACTGACGACGCCCGTCATTGCAATGCTTCCCTATAAGTGGGCGCGACCGAAACACCGCGAGTCACAAATTCTTGTCCAACGACAATAACGTCAGTCGTTTCCGGCAAGCCATCGACCCAGACACCTTCGGGTGTGTCGCGCAACAGTTGGATCGGCATGAAGTCAACGACGTTTCCAGCGCCGACCGTGCGCACACCCAATTGCCCATCATTATTCAGGGTCAAGGACGATTGCGGCAGAAGGTGCGCCTTTACGCCCTCGGCATCGATCTGGATGTTCGCTGTTTGCCCATCCCGGATCTGAAGGTCCGGGTTGGGGACGGTGATTTCAACTTCGAATGTCCGGGTTGTTTCGTCCGCCGAACGGCTAAGGAAGGTCACCCGACCGTCGACTTGCAAACCGGTGACAAGCTGCGCTGACGCCGTCGATCCCACGACAATACGGTTTACTTCGGTCTCGGGAACGAAGCCGACCAGCTTGATCGGATCCAATTGGATGACCGTGGCACATAGCGATCCGGGCTGCATGAGGCTGCCCAGTTCCGCCGTGTCGCTTTCCAAAAGACCCTTGAACGGCGCTTCGATAGTCAATCTGTCCAGTTCGCGGCGGGCGGCTGCAACCTCGGCAGTGGCGGCTTCAATCCCGGCTTGTGTGGCTTCCAGCCCGGCTTCGGCCGACTTCACGCCAGCTTCGGCACTGCTCATCGCGGCTTCGCTCGAGATACGGCGCGTTTCCGAACCGAACCCGCTTTCGGACAGTCTGTTGGCCGCTTTCAGGTTGATTTCGGCTTCGGCCACAAGCGCGTGGGCTTCTTCCAGACGGGCTTCGGCCTCGGGAATGCGGCTTTCGGCCTCCAACTTGCCCGCCATGGCTTCGGCCAGGCTTGCCGGTCGGGTGCCGGGGTCGAGCTCGCACAGCAAGTCCCCGGCTTCAACGAAGCTGCCCTTGCGCTTGGGCTCTGACAGAACGGTCGAAGTTGTCTCGGCCAGAACCTCGACCTGGCGGTTCGCCTTGGTTTGTCCGCGCAGCTGAACCGCGCTGCCGATTTCCCGCGCGACCGAGCGATAGGCCACCACGCCCACCGCGTCTTCCAATGCTGCCGTAGCGTCATCTTCGCCGCCCGCCGCGGTTTCGGCAGCATCATCACCCAAACCGGCGAACGCAAACAGCGCATCGCGCTGAAAAACCACTAAATACAAAGCAACGGTGACCAAAACCGCGTTGATAAGAGAAATCAACCGCATACAAAGCCTCGCTCAGATATCTTCGCCTAAAATCATTGGCGTACATGCATTGAGATGGGGACGTCGCCTCGGCATGTCCATGCTGAACTAATTAGTTCGGTTTTCTATTTTAGGCAAGAGGTGCGGCAAGATCACCAAATGTGTAGATTCGGGCACTTGGCTTGGCCGTGGCGGCGGGGTATGACATGGCGCCAGAAAGCCGAACAGATAGCCCGGGGGGCAGGATGAGCGACGCCGACAGTTTTATTGAAGAGGTCACCGAAGAGGTGCGGCGCGATCGCATGTACCTGCTTTTGCGTCGGTGGGGCTGGGTTGGTGTGGTTGCCGTTGTCGCCATCGTCGGGGGTGCCGCGTTCAACGAATACCGGAAAGCCCGCGATGCCAGTCAGGCAGAAGCGTTGGGAGACGCGATTCTGTCTGCGTTGGAACAAAACGACTCGGCGGCCCGTGCGGCCGATCTGGAAGGCGTTGCGGCGCAATCGCCCGGCGGTGACGCCGTTCTGAAAATGCTGCTGTCCGCCTCTCAGTCCGAAACCGGAAGCGAGGTTGCAGCCGTCGAAAGCCTGAACGCCATCGCGGTTCAGGGTGACTTGCCGGAGATTTACAGGCACATCGCAAGCTTCAAAGCGCTGCTGCTGCAGTCCGACGCGTTGCCTGCGTCGGATCGACGTCAACAATTCGAAGCCTTGGCCGTGCCGGGCGCACCATTGCGCCTGCTGGCAGAAGAGCAATTGGCTCTTATCGATATGTCCGAAGGTGATACGCAAGCGGCGATAGATCGCCTGCAAGCTCTGCGTCAGGACGCAGAAGCCAGCTTTGACCTGCAACAACGCGCTGCCCAGCTGATCGTGGCGCTCGGGGGTGAGCCCGAGCCGGTGGCGGCACCACAAGGCTGAGCTGCCGCAGCAGCGAGAAAACGACAGGCGAGTTCAAAAGAGCATGGTATCAAGATTTTATTCACGTTTTGGACTGGTGGCCTCGGCGGTTGCCGCGATCACGCTTAGCGCCTGTCAGGAAACCGATATTGTTCTGCCCGGCGAGCGAGAAGACATTCGCCCGACAATCGACAATGAAACTGTCGAGTTGCGCGGATCCAAACCTATTAGCCTGCCATCTCAAAGCGCGAACGCAAGTTGGTCGCAGAGCCCCGGCACACAGGCGTTCCGTACCACCAATGCCGCGCTCCGCGCGACGCCTCAGCGCGTTTGGTCGACTTCGATCGGGGCTGGTGACACGCGCAAGCAGCGGATCACGGCGGACCCGGTCGTTGCTGGCGGGCTGATCTATACGCTCGACGCCGGAGCCACGGTGTCGGCTGTCACGCCGCAAGGGCAGGTTGCCTGGAGCACCAACGTGATTCCGGCCACGGAAAAAGAGCAGGACGCGACCGGAGGTGGCCTGGCCTATGCAAATGGGGTTCTCTACGTCTCATCCGGGTTTGGGCGGTTAACTGCGCTTGATGCCAAGACCGGTGCGCAGCGTTGGCAAAAACGACTGAACGCCACAGGCAGTGGCGCGCCGCTGGTCAGCGACGGATTGCTGTATCTTGTTGCGGGTGACCAGACCGGCTGGGCCGTGAATACAAATGACGGGCGGATTATCTGGCAGATTGACGGGACACCCAGCGTTGGCAACGTGCTTGGTGCCCCGGCGCCGGTCGTGACCTCGGATCTGGCCGTGTTTGCCTTTGGCTCCGGCGATATCGCGGCGACCTTCAAAAGAGGTGGTATCAGCCGCTGGAACGCGTCGGTTGCCGGCGGGCGTCGGGGGCGGGCTGCGGCACGGATTGTGGATGTGACCGGCGGGCCGATGGTATCCGGCAGCACGATCTACATCGGCAACCATTCGGGCCGCACCGTCGCATTTGACGCCACAAACGGTGACCGCCGTTGGACTGCGCCCGAAGGCGCGGTGGACACCGTCTGGCCTGCTGGCAACAGCGTGTTTCTGATCAGTGACCGCAGCCAGCTTGTGCGGTTGGATGCAGCGGACGGCTCGATCGTCTGGGCGCAGGACTTGCCGGGCTTTGTCAAAGACCGTCCCGGACGCCGGGGCCCGATTTTTGCGCATTACGGGCCGATTGTTGCGGGCGGCCGCGTTGTCGTGGCGTCGAATGATGGGTTTCTGCGCTTCTTCAACCCCGTCGACGGCACGCTTGTTCATCAGGTCGAAGTGCCAAATGGCGCGACCACTGCGCCGGTTGTCGCGGGCCAGACGCTGTACGTCGTGTCGACCAAGGGCGAACTGCACGCTTTCCGTTGACTGCAAGATGCGTTAAAGGGCGCATCTTGAGTCTTGAAAGTTGAGAACCATGTCGCTGACCCTCGCCATCGTGGGCCGCCCCAACGTGGGCAAATCCACCCTGTTCAATCGCCTTGTCGGCAAACGTCTGGCCTTGGTTGACGATCAGCCGGGCGTCACGCGCGACCTGCGCGAGGGGGAGGGGCGTCTGGGCGATCTGCGCTTTACCGTTATCGACACGGCGGGACTGGAGGACGCGACGGATGACAGCCTGCAGGGTCGCATGCGGCGCTTGACCGAACGTGCGGTGGACATGGCCGACGTGTGCCTCTTTATGATTGATGCGCGGGTCGGTCTGACCCCGACCGACGAGATGTTCGCTGAAATCCTGCGGAAACGGTCGAAACACGTGATCCTTGCAGCCAACAAGGCCGAGGGGAACGCAGCGGATGCGGGTGTTCTCGAGGCCTATAATCTGGGCCTCGGTGAGCCTGTGCGCCTGTCCGGTGAACATGGCGAGGGCATGACCGACCTTTACGCTCAACTGATGCCGTTGGCCGATGCAGCCGAGGGTCGGCAGACGGACGACGCGCCGGAAACGGATGTTGAGCTGGACGAAGAGGGTGCAGCAGAAGCACCGCTGATCTCGGACGCGAAGCCTTTGCAGGTGGCAGTGGTTGGGCGCCCGAACGCGGGAAAGTCCACGCTGATCAATAAGATCATTGGCGAGGATCGCTTGTTGACCGGCCCAGAAGCCGGGATCACACGCGACGCGATCAGCCTGCGCGTAGACTGGGGTGGCCCGGATGGCGACAGCACACCAATGCGGATTTTTGATACAGCCGGGATGCGCAAAAAGGCCAAAGTGCAAGAGAAGCTGGAAAAGCTCTCAGTCTCGGACGGGTTGCGCGCGGTCAAGTTTGCCGAGGTCGTGGTGGTTCTTCTGGACGCGGCAATTCCCTTCGAACAGCAGGACCTGCGCATTGCCGATCTGGCCGAGCGTGAAGGTCGTGCGGTGGTGGTGGCAGTGAACAAATGGGATGTTGAGGACAACAAGCAGGAAAAACTGCGCGACCTCAAGGAGTCGTTCGAGCGTTTGCTGCCACAACTCCGCGGTGCCCCATTGATCACGGTGTCGGCAAAAACGGGCCGGGGTCTGGAACGCCTTCGCGCCGCTATTCTGCGGGCGCATGATGTGTGGAACCGCCGAGTGCCAACGGCGGCGCTGAATCGCTGGCTGACCGCCATGCTCGAACAGCATCCGCCGCCAGCACCGCAAGGTCGAAGGATCAAACTGCGCTACATGACACAGGCCAAAACCCGCCCGCCGGGCTTTGTCGTCATGTGCTCGCACCCTGACAAGATGCCTGACAGTTACTCCCGGTATTTGGTGAACGGCTTGCGCGAAGACTTCGACATGCCCGGGACGCCAATTCGCCTTACGTTGCGCGGACAGGGCGACAAGAACCCCTATAAAGGACGGCGCAAGAAGAACGCTGGTGCCCTTGCAAAGCATCTGAAGGGTCGGGCGTAACTGCGCCAATTTTATGCGTTTTTGCGCATGGGGCGTGACAGCCCCATCTCCTCGCGCTAGCATTCGTTTGCGTGCATTTGTTTTCGCGCGCGATGCCATGCGGTTTTCCGCTTTAGCTTTGAAACGACTTTCTGCAGGGCCATCGTGGGGAGCGGGCTTGATGGATTTAAGGGAATACACAAGACAATACGCGGTTCAGGACAATAAGTTAGCCGCGCTAAGCTATTTTGGAACGTTCGCGGTGTATTTCACGTCGCTGACACTGGCCATCGTCCATGTCGATAAATGGTATGTCATGGTTCCCGCCGGGATCGTATTTGCGTTTTCGGCGGTGCGTCTTTACGTGCTTCAACACGACTGTGGCCATCATTCGCTGTTCGAGACCCGACAGCAGAACGAATGGGCTGGGCACGGCCTGTCGCCGTTCACCTTTGCGCCGTTCGAGGTGATGAAACAGAACCACAATCTGCATCACGCGGGCATCGGTAACCTCGATCATCGAGAGACGGGCGAGATTCATACGATGACCGTGCGGGAGTGGAACGAGGCGGATTGGAAAACCCGTTTGTTCTATCGCCTGTATCGCAATCCTTTCATCCTTGTGCCTGTGGGCGCGCTGTTCACCTATTTCATCCGCTACCGATGGCCCAAGAACACGCTTCGGTTCGGTGTCAAAGGCGTCTTGCTGCACAACCTGTCGATCATCGTGTTCCTTGGGCTTCTGTATCTGATTGCCGGAGCAACCGGTATTCTGGTCTGGCTCGTGTTCTCGCTGTTGGGCGGGATGCTTGGGGTGTTCCTCGTCTACCTTCAGCACAATTTCGAGGATACGTATTGGGATCGTCGTCCGGATCTGGACCCTCAGTTGGCGGCTTTGCAGGGCTCTTCGGCTTTGGATTTCGGCTGGTGGTTCGACAATGCCGTGGCATGTATCACGCTGCACGACATCCATCATTTCAACGCGCGTATTCCGTCCTATCGGCTACGGGCATGCCATTACAACCTGCCGCCCGAGTACACGCCGCGCCGGATCAAGTTTCCCGAAGCGGTCGCCGCCCTGTCCCTTAAGCTGTGGGATGAAGATGCCAACCGGCTGGTGCCGTTTCCAAAGCATGAGGCGACCCAACTCGCGCAAAGTGGCTGAACCTGAAAATTTGGGGCAGGGCATCCGGCTCTTGTCTGGTCGTATATGCTGTGTATATACATATCCGAGGAGTTAACGAAAGGAACCGAAATGACCGCAGTTACCGAGGTGCGTGGCGTAGGACCTGCACTGGCACAAGCGCTGAGCGCCACCGGCATCAAAACCGCCGAGGACCTGGCCAAAGCCAAACCCGCAGATCTGGTAAACGTACCCCGAATTGGGGCTGCACGTGCTCCGATCCTGATTGCTGCGGCAAAAGAAGCGACACGCGCCAAACCTGCCGCCAAGGCAACAACGCGCCGTGCGCCGGCCCGAAAGCCGGCCACCCGTAAACCTGCGGCACGCAAGCCTGCCGCCCGCAAACCGGCGACACGTTCGACCGCGGCGATTGCGACTGCGGCTGCCAAAAAGGCCGAAGCCGAGCGCAAAGCGGCCGAAGAGCGCGCGGCCGCTGAATTGGCCGCTGCCGAGGCCAAAGCCAGGAAAAAAGCCAAGGCCAAGGCAAAGGCCGAGAAAGCAGCAAAAAAGAAATCCGAAATGGAAGCTGTTTTCAAAAGCGCAAAGGAGAAGGTGAAGGAAAAGTCCAAAAAGGGCAAAAAGTCAAAGAAAGACGATAAGAAGAAGGACGACAAAAAGAAGTCCGACAAGAAAAAGGACAAGAAATCCGCCAGTAAGAAAGACAAGAAAAAGGCGAAGAAGTAACCCGCTTCGCCCCGTCCTGAAGAAAACGGCGCCCTAAGGGGCGCCAGTTTTATTCCAACGTGCCGTCGGTTTGCAGGTTCAGTTTTCCGCCCAGATAGGGTGCCAGGACGTCAGGCAATCTTATTGTGCCATCCGCGTTCTGACCGTTTTCGAGAACCGCAATCAGACAGCGCCCAACGGCCAGCCCAGAGCCATTCAGCGTGTGGACGTATTCGGGTTTGCCGCCCGCCTCGGGGCGGAATCTGGCATTCATGCGCCGGGCCTGAAAATCGCCTGTGGTCGAGACCGAACTAATCTCGCGATACGTGTTCTGGCCCGGCAACCACGCCTCGATGTCATAGGTGCGGCGCGCGCCGAAACCCATGTCACCGGTGCACAGAACAACGGTGCGATACGGGATGCCCAACTGTTCCAGCAAATCTTCGGCACAGCGCAACATGCGCTTTTGTTCTTCATCCGATTTGTCCGGATGCGTGACCGAGACCATCTCGACCTTTTCAAACTGATGCTGGCGCAGCATGCCCGCCGTATCCTTGCCGGCACTGCCGGCTTCGGACCGGAAACAGACGGTGTGTGCGGTCATGCGGATGGGCAAGGCGGCTTCGTCCAGAATGTCCCCTGCGACCGAATAAGTCAGCGTGACTTCGGACGTTGGAATCAACCACCAGCCGTTTGTCGTCTGATAGCTGTCCTCGCCGAATTTGGGCAGTTTGTCGGTTCCGTACATCGCCTCATCGCGCACCAAAACCGGCGTTTGCATCTCGGTCAGCCCGTTCTTGTCGATATGCGTGTCCAGCATGAACTGCGCCAAAGCGCGGTGGATGCGCGCGATACCTTTGGACAGATTTACGAACCGGCTGCCGCTGGTTTTCGCCGCTGTTTCGAAGTCCATCGCAGCGGCGACGGCGGGGATGTCGTAATGCTCTTTCGGCGTGAAGTCGAATTCCCGGGGTGTCCCCCAGCGATTGACCTCGACATTATCTTCTTCGTCAGCGCCCTCCGGCACATCCTCGGCAGGCAAGTTGGCAATGCGGGCCAATTGATCGGTTAGCAACGCATCCAGATCCTTGGCCTCGACCTGCATCCGGGCCACTTCAGCCTTCTTTTCGGCCACCAACGCGCGCAGGCGCTCGAATTCAGCCTCATCCCCGCGACCCTTGGCGGCACCGACCTCTTTGCTGGCCTTGTTCTGCTCGGCTTGGGCGGTTTCGGCAGCCAGAATCTTGGCGCGGCGGCTCTCGTCCAGTCGCAAAAGATCTGACGACACCGGCGCGTCCCCGCGGCGCGCAAGGGCGGCGTCGAATGCGTCAGGGTTTTCGCGAATGGCGCGGATGTCGTGCATATCTCAGATCCTTGAAAGCGTGAATCACTGCAACCGCTTATGCACGAATTGAAAGGCAGGGTGTAGCACCGGTTACGACTTATCCGCGACCGGGTGCATTTCATGCGCCAAATGGCCATCCCACTCTTCCGACGGGATTTTCGGGTCGGGCGGATCGGCCATGTACGACGGAGTCATGATCTGGACGCCGTTTTCGTTGAACACGGCCACAATATTGCGATGCAGGTCAGATCGGATCTTGGGGATGATGCTGCCCCGCGTCGTATACCCGTTGATCTGATAGTTAATCGCGTAATCCGCCAGTGCCGTCCACAAGACAAAGGGTTCGGGTTTGGCCTTGATGCCCTTGGTGCGATTGGCGGCTTCGATCAGCATCGCCTCGACTTTTTCGGGCGGTTCTTCGTACCCGATGCCGACAGTGGTATGGAGCAACAGCCCGCTGCCGTCGGTTTTCTTTGAAAAGTTCACCACGTCCGAGTTCATGAGCTGTGCATTGGGGATCGAGATCAATTCGTTCTTGATCGATTTCAGATGCGTTTCCATCAGTTTGATCTGGACAACGTCCCCAATGTGATCGCCGATCTGGATACGGTCGCCGACCGATGTTGACCGGCGATAGATTACGAACAATCCCGCCAGCATGTTGGAAACAACGGAATTCGCACCCAAAGACAGCATCGCGCCAACAAGGATCGTCAAACCCTGAAACGCTGCCGAATCCGACCCCGGAATATAGGGAACAGCAAAAACCAGCGCGATCAGGATGACAACGACGCGGGCGATATTGAAGGTGGGGTTGATCCAGTGCCGCTCAAAATCCCCAAGATCAAAGCTGCCGGCCTCAACCGCGTCAAAGAACACGCGCATGCCCTTGATGACGTAAAGCGTGACCCATGTGATCAGCGCCAGCATGATCAGATTCGGGATGTAGCTGATGATGCCTTTGAAGATCAGCAGGACCGGTTCGGTCAAATAGGTCAGCAACAACTGCGCAAAATAGCGCGTCTCGGCAAAAGCCAGCAAAACGAAGGACAGGTAATAATAAAACCCCAGAAAGAAGACGACCAGTAGAATGAAATTCAGGCCATAGCGAACGAGCGCGGCGATGGCTTCGGCCTGCACGCTTTTGGCAGTCGCGGTTTCCACGTCCCGCAGGTAACGCTTAACAAATCTAAGCGTTCTGCGTCTGATCCTGCGGTGAAGCCAAAGGATCGCAAGAACAAAGACGACAAATCCAATGGTCCAGGCCGCCGCCTCGATCGCGCCGGATACGCGGGCTTCGTCCGTGCGGTTGGCGCGATAAGCCAGGATTGCCTCTTGAATGGCGTCGCCGTGCAACAGGCTGAGGACGCTGACTTCCATTTGATCCAGTTCGGAGTCCGCCTCGGTAACGATGGAAACCCGTTGGCCGTCGGCAAGAATCCAGACACCCAGATCCGTTTCCTCGAACGTTATCGCAACGTCCGTTGCATCCGAGCTTTCGGCGACCGAGACAATGAGGTTCTGAACCCGTTCGGCACGTTCCGGAGCGGGCAGTGCACTGGACCCACGCAGCCGGAACAGGATGTCGCCATCGACAATGACCGGGGCCTTGAAGACATCGGATTGTGCGTCCTCAACCTCGGTTTCCTGATCCGCGGCCTCCTGCGCCCAAAGGGGAAGGGAAAGCGACAAAACAATCGCCGCAGCAACAAGGAAATGCGCCAACGATTGTAAGGGTTTGAAGTGTCTTCCCATGTGCCCTCCGATATTTCGAATATATCGGACTGTGCATGTGTGCCTAGGACATATCTGCAACGCTGCGAAACAACCGTGACCGATATTGCCTATGGCAGGTGCGTTCCGTCGTCGCCATTGCTTGCAAACACTTGATGCAAAGCATAGGTTCCCGCCAACTTTGCGGAGCGTACTCCGCATCACCAGAACAAAGGAATATCCCATGGAAGGTGGCGCAATCGCCCAGTTTCTCCCGCTGATCCTGATTTTCGGTATCATGTATTTCCTGCTGATCCGTCCTCAGCAGAAGAAAATGAAGGAACACAAGGCCATGGTCGAGGCGCTGCGCCGGGGCGATCAGGTTGTCACGCAAGGTGGCTTGATCGGCAAGGTCGCCAAAGTCAAAGAAGACGGAGAGCTTGAGGTTGAGATCGCCGACGGCGTTAAGGTTCGCGTGGTTCAGGCCACAATTGCACAGGTGCTGAACAAGACCGAACCGGCGAAGTAACTTCGCGCGACAATCCCTTGAAAAGGCAGGGTAATGCTGCAAATTGATACCTGGAAGCGGGTTCTGATCTGGCTGGTCTGTGTGATCGGCCTGATCTTGGCCCTGCCGAATGCGTTCTATACACGGGTCGAGCAATCGAATGACGCCAAAGCGGCGATCGAACTTGGTGTCGACACGCCTGAAATGCAGGCGCAGGCGGCTGAGTGGCCGAGTTTTCTTCCGTCCTCACTGGTCAATCTGGGCCTCGATCTGCGCGGCGGCGCTCATTTGCTGGCCGAGGTGAAAGTTCAGGATGTCTACGAATCCCGGATGGAGGCGATGTGGCCGGAAATCCGCGATGTCCTTCGGGACGAACGTTCAACCGTGGGCACAATCCGCAAGCAACCTTCGCCGCCCGATGAGATTCGCGTGCGTATCAGTCAGCCCGAAGGGATGCCTCGCGCGCTTGAGGTTGTTCGTGGTCTTGCCCGCCAGGTGCAGACGTTAACGGGGGTAGGGGCAACCGATATCGAAGCCCGCGCCGAAGGCGATACCATCGTTGTCCAACTGACCGAGGCGGAAAAGCTGGCGACCGATGACCGCACCGTGCGTCAGGCACTTGAGATCATTCGTCGACGTATCGACGAGGTTGGTACACGCGAACCGACCATTCAGCGTCAGGGCGCAGATCGCATCCTGATTCAAGTGCCGGGGATCGGCAGTGCCGGCGAGTTGAAGGAAATCATCGGCACGACGGCGCAATTGACGTTCAATCCCGTGATTGGCCGCGGAACCGACCCGGACGCGGTACCGGGGATTGGTGAAGAAGTTGTTCCGTCAATTGATGAAAGCGGTGTGTACTACACAATCGAGGCCGCTCCGGTGGTGACGGGTGAGGAATTGGTCGATGCGCAACCGTCGTTCGACCAGAACGGGCGCCCCGCCGTCAGCTTCCGCTTCAACACGTCGGGGGCGCGAAAATTCGGCGACTACACGCTGGAAAACATCGGCGCGCCGTTTGCGATCGTTCTGGATGACGAGGTGATCTCGGCCCCGGTTATCCAAAGTCACATTCCGGGCGGGTCCGGCATCATAACCGGAAACTTCACGGTCGAAGAAAGCACCAATCTGGCGGTTCTGCTGCGCGCCGGTGCCTTGCCTGCCGGGCTGGAGTTTCTCGAAGAACGCACCATCGGCCCGGAACTTGGGCAGGACAGTATTGATGCCGGCAAAGTCGCCACCATCGTGGCCTTTGCTGCGGTTCTGACCTTCATGGCGCTCAGCTATGGTCTGTTCGGTGTCTTTGCCAACATTGCGCTGATCATCAACGTCGGGTTGCTGTTCGGGCTGCTATCACTGATTGGTGCGACGCTGACCCTACCGGGCATTGCGGGTATCGTTCTGACGGTCGGTATGGCGGTGGACGCCAACGTGCTGATCTTTGAACGCATCCGCGAAGAACTGAAATCCGCCAAAGGCCCGGCCCGCGCAATTGAGCTTGGATATGAAAAGGCGCTGTCGGCAATTCTGGATGCAAACGTAACCACATTCATTACCGCGACGATCCTGTTTGCCATGGGCAGCGGCCCCGTGCGTGGCTTTGCCATTACTCTGGGTCTGGGCATTCTGACTTCGGTCTTCACTGCAATCTTTGTAACGCGCCTGATGATCGTGATGTGGTTCGAACGTCGCCGTCCGAAAATGATCGAGGTTTGACATGAGACTGAAACTTGTCCCCCAAGGCACCTCGTTCGATTTCTTCAGCCGCTGGAAGGTCTGGCTGGGCATTTCGGGCCTGATGATGGTCATCGCCTTCACGTCTTTTCTGGTGCAGGGCTTGAACTTCGGCATTGATTTCCGAGGCGGCACGACCATTCGCACGGAATCCGCGCAGCAAATTGATGTCGGCGCTTACCGCGACGCCATTGCGCCGCTGGAACTGGGCGACGTCACAATCACCGAGATTTTCGACCCGACCTTTGGCGAGGATCAAAACGTCGCCATGATCCGAATTCAGGCGCAGGAAGATGCCGAAGCCGTTTCAGCCGCGATCGTAACTGCGGTGGAAGACGCATTGAAGGTTGCCGCGCCGGATATCCAGTTCGTTTCGGTCGAATCCGTTGGACCAAAGGTCTCGGGTGAGTTGATCCAGACCGCTGTGATTGCTGTGGTTCTCGCCATTGGCGCGGTTCTGGTCTACATCTGGCTGCGCTTTGAATGGCAGTTTGCATTGGGGGCTGTGGCTGCCTTGGTGCATGATGTCATCCTGACGATTGGCATCTTTTCTGAGCTTCAGATTCGGTTTGATCTGGCCATCATCGCGGCCCTTCTGACCATTGTGGGGTATTCGCTGAACGATACCGTTGTCGTCTTCGACCGTGTGCGTGAGAACCTTCGAAAGTACAAAAAGAAGGACCTCAAAGAGGTTCTGAACATCTCGATCAACGAAACGCTCAGCCGGACGGTGATGACGTCGGTTACCACATTGCTCGCACTGATCTCGCTTTATGTGCTTGGCGGTGATGTTATCCGTGGTTTCGTCTTTGCGATGATCTGGGGCGTGATCGTGGGAACGTATTCCTCGGTCTTTGTGGCATCGACCATCCTGTTGTGGTTGGGCGTCAAGCGCGATTGGTCCAAGCCATCGAACAACGCGGGTAACCAATACGCCAACATCGATGCCTGAAGTCTTCGGCCAGTCCATTCCCGGGCTGGCCGTCGTCCTTGCCGCCGCTTTTCTGGGCGGCGTTGTGCGTGGGTTTTCGGGCTTTGGCACCGCGCTTGTTTTTCTGCCCCTGGCAACGCCTCAATTGGGTCCTTTTGGCGCGCTGATCGCATTGACGATCATGGATATTTTCGGGCCGTTGCCCAATTTGCGACCGGCTTGGCGCCTTGTCGATCGCCGTGATCTGTTCCGGTTGTTGCTGGGGTGCGCCGTGGCATTGCCCGTTGGTCTTTGGGTGCTTACCAGGATCGAGCCTGAGGTTTTTCGATACGCTGTCAGTTTTCTTGCCTTGCTCATGCTGACCATTTTGATCCTTGGCATGCGCTATCAGGGGCAAGTCAGTCGAACAATGGTCACCGCAATTGGGGGCGCCGCAGGATTTCTGGGCGGCGTCGCGGGCCTGCCTGGCCCGGCTGTGATCCTATTCTACATGTCCCGGCCGCTGCCTGTCGCGGTGATCCGGGCGACAATCCTGTTGTTTCTGTTCGGGTTCGACTTTCTGATCCTCGGATACCTTGGCGGGATGGATCGCCTGACGTTGGCGACGGTCGGATTGGGGTTGGTTCTCGCCCTGCCAAACCTTGCCGGAAACTGGCTCGGCGGATGGTTGTTTAACCCGGAACACGAAGCGCGCTATCGCGCGGCGGCCTATGTTGTAATTGCGCTTGCCGCCTTGTCTGGCCTGCCGCTTTGGGGCTAGAAAACCGTCATGAGGCTGAATGAAATAACCTATAACAACGCGACGCCGGTCGACGGCTATGGCCCCGGGTTTTTTCGAATTGGAGGACAGGTTCATAACGGGCCGGTCCTGACGGGACCTCAGGGAACCTCCGATTGGGGCGGATACCAGGATCGCGCCGGGCTGTTGGAGCTTGCCGAACATGTTGACGTTCTGCTGGTCGGAACCGGCGCAGATTTGCAGCACATACCAATTGATTTTCGCTCGGTTCTGGAGGAGGCGGGGATCGGCGTCGAAATCATGAACTCGCCAGCTGCGTGCCGAACATACAACGTGCTTCTATCTGAAGGTCGCCGGATCGCACTGGCCCTGATCCCGACCTGATTCAGCCCTACCTGACCCGCGGTAAACAGATGGCCGCGCGTCTCTGTGATCCGGATCTTGCGGCAATTCCATCCTTTTGCCCGTGACGACAATGGGATAAGCGGGATGTCATGACGCTGTCCGTGACCGATCTTGCAATTACCCGAGGGGGTATTCCTGTGCTTGAGGGGCTGAGCTTTGCGCTGGAACCCGGCAAAGCCCTGATCCTGCGTGGCCCAAACGGGATCGGCAAGACCACGTTGTTGCGTACGCTGGCAGGATTGCAGCCGCCGCTATCGGGCCAGGTCAACGGGGCCGAAGATCGTATCGCCTATGCGGCGCATTCGGACGGCATAAAGCCGACGCTGACGGTGGCAGAGAATCTGGCCTTCTGGGCGTCCGTCTTTGGAACAAAAAGCACTCAACCCGCCTTGGATGCGTTTGATCTGGGCGACTTGTCGGGCAGGCCTGCTGGTCAATTGTCAGCGGGGCAAAAACGTCGCCTGGGCCTTGCGCGAATTCTGGTTACAGCGCGCCCGATCTGGATGTTGGATGAACCGACAGTGTCATTGGATCGCAGCGCGGTACAGATGTTTGCCGACGCCGTGCGCGGGCATCTGGGTCAGGGCGGTTCCGCGCTGATTGCCACCCATATCGATCTTGGATTGGACGGCGAGGTTCTGGATGTTGGTCCCTACAAGGCCAGACCGAAGGCGATTGACGATTTCGACGGGGCGTTCCTGTGATTGCGCTGTTGTTACGCGACCTGAAACTGGCGTTTCGCGCTGGCGGGGGCTTTGGCCTGGGGCTCGCGTTCTTTCTGATCGTTACGGTGCTCGTTCCGTTTTCGGTCGGCCCGCAATCATCGCTGTTATCGACCATCGCACCCGGTGTTCTTTGGCTCGGCGCACTGCTGGCGTGCCTTTTGTCCCTGGACCGTTTGCTGGCGCTGGATTGGGAGGACGGATCGCTGGACTTGCTGGCAACATCGCCTCTACCACTTGAAGCCGCAGTCACAATCAAGGCGCTGGCGCATTGGCTGACCACGGGCTTGCCACTGGTTTTGGCCGCGCCCGTTCTTGGGGTTCTTTTGCATCTGCCAGCGCAGGGATACGTCTGGCTTTTCCTGTCGCTGCTGATAGGCACCCCGGCAATGAGCGTCATCGGCACCTTTGGCGCAGCGCTGACCGTGGGTCTGAAACGCGGTGGTTTGCTGCTGTCCCTGTTGGTTTTGCCTCTCTACGTTCCAACACTGATTTTCGGCGCCGAAGTGGCCCGACGCGGGGCAACAGGGATGGACGTGCAAACTCCGCTTTTGATGCTGGCTGGCATTACCGCCGCAACCATTGCCTTGCTTCCGTTTGCCAGCGCTGCCGTGCTGCGCATCAACCTTCGGTGACGAAAACGATGTTTGACCGAAGTCAATTGAGAACAAGCTCGACTCGGACTAGATAGAGCCCATGACAATCGCTGCAAAAGCCAATGCCCTTTGGGAATACGCCAATCCGCGCAAGTTTCTTGCCGCGAGCGAGCGAGCGTTGCCGTTCTTTTGGACGTCTGCGGGGCTTTGCCTGTTCGTCGGATTGATCTGGGGCTTTTTCCTGACGCCGGACGATTACAAACAGGGATCGACCGTCAAGATAATCTACCTGCACGTACCAGCCGCGTTGATGGCGATTAACTGTTGGTTGATGATGCTGGTGACCTCGCTGGTCTGGCTGGTGCGCCGGCATCATGTCAGTGCGCTTGCAGCACGCGCGGCAGCTCCCGTTGGGATCGTGATGACGCTGGTCGCGCTGGCAACAGGGGCGATCTGGGGTCAGCCAATGTGGGGCACATGGTGGGCTTGGGATCCGCGGCTGACGTCGTTTCTGATCCTGTTTCTGTTCTATTTGGGCTACGTCGCCCTTTGGGAAGCGATCGAAGATCCCGACACCGCTGCCGACCTGACCTCGGTCCTGTGTTTGGTCGGGTCTGTCTTTGCAATCCTCAGTCGGTATGCCGTGAATTTCTGGAATCAGGGCCTGCATCAGGGCGCATCCGTTTTGCGCGCTGGTGCCATCACCGGAACCGACACGGATGAGAAGGTCAGCAATATCTTCTTCTATCCGCTGCTGCTATGCATCATCGGCTTCGTTCTGCTTTTTGTCGCGCTTGTGCTGTACCGTACCGGCACCGAAATCCGTGCGCGCCGGATCAGGACGCTGCTGGCGCGGGAAAGGGTAGGCGGATGATCCCTGATCTGGGCAAATACGCGGATACGGTTCTGTCGGCTTATGGCGCGTCGTTGATCTTGCTGGTCGTTTTGGTCGCGTTTAGCCTTGTGCGTGGCCGGAAGGTGCGGGCCGAGATGGAGAAGATCGAGCAAAGGATGCGTCGAGATGGCTAGGATTTCACCTTTGATGATCGCGCCGCCGCTGATCTTTGGCGCATTCGCCGTGCTGGCAGGGATCGGAATGTTCCGCGATGATCCGGATGCGCTGCCTTCGGCGCGCGAAGGTCAACCGGCGCCGCCGGTCGTCCTGACGGAGTTTCCGGGCAAAAAGATGTTCGACGATGAGACATTGCGCGACGGGCAGGTCAAGCTGGTCAACTACTGGGCAAGCTGGTGTGCGCCTTGCCGTGCCGAGCACCCTAACCTTGAAGCGCTGTCGGGTGAAGGCATCCCAGTCTACGGCATCAACTACAAGGACCAGTTGGGCAACGCAGATGCGTTCCTGGCCGAATTGGGAGACCCCTACAAGGCGATCGGACGGGATGAACAAGGGCGCATGGCGCTGGACTGGGGCCTTTACGGCGTACCGGAAACCTATGTGATCGATGGCCAGGGTACGATCATCCTGCGCTTTGCCGGACCAATCACCCAGCGCGTGATCGAAAGTACGATCCGGCCAGCACTTGAGAAAGCCGCCGGTAGCAACTGACCGCTGGCTACAACCGATACCCTCCGGTCACGCCCAGAATCTCACCCGTCACAAAATCTGCTGCGTCCGAGGCAAGGAAGCGCACGGCCTTTGCCACATCCTGCGGCTTGCCCACCCTTCCGAGGGCGGTTTGTTCGACAAACAACGCGGTCAGATCATCGGGCCTTGGGGCCTCGGGGATGTTGATTGCGCCGGGCGCGACGGCGTTGACGCGGATACCTTGCGGCCCCAACTCTTTGGCCATTGCGCGTGTCCACAAATTCAGCGCCGCTTTGCTGGCCCCATAGGTTGCCGCATCGCGAGGCGGCAACGCCGCGTTCATTGACGAAATATTGACGATAGACGCCCCCCTATGCAGGTGGGGTAAAGCCGCAGAGAGCAACGCAATGGGTGCAAGCAGATTGACGTCCAGTACTGCCCGATGATCGGCAGGGTCAAACTGCTCTTTCGGGGTGGGCTTCACGAGGCCCGCGTTGTTCACAATCACATCAAGCTGACCGAACCGATCTACAACCTGTTGCACAACGAATTCCGGCTGATCAGGTTCGGATAAATCGGATTGAAGTGGCAGCACATCGCCTTGCACCAGCGCACGATCCGGTTCCGTTGTCAGCCATGTGAACGCGATGCGGTGATCTTGGCGAAGGTCTTCGACAATTGCGCGGCCAATCCCGCGTGCGCCACCAGAGATAAGTGCAACTTTTTTCATGGCCTCAGAAAATCGGGAATTGCCGGGAAAGACAACCTCATCTTTTTCCAGTAACCCGATAGCGCACCAAAAGAAAAAGGACGCCCTGAGGCGTCCCTTTTGGATCATGTGAACCGCTGGCTCAGCCTTCTTTTGCCAAATTGCGAAGCACATATTGCAGCACCCCGCCGTTTTCGATGTATTCGATTTCGGGTGCTGTATCGATCCGGCATTTCAGCGTGATCGTCTTTTCCGTCCCGTCGCCGTAGACGATTTTACAGGGCACTTCCTGCAATGGCTCGACCGAGTCGAGCCCGTCGATCGAGACAGTTTCGTCACCCTTCAAGCCCAATGTCTTGCGTGTGTCCCCGCCGGTGAATTCGAAGGGGATCACGCCCATACCAACAAGGTTGGAGCGGTGGATGCGCTCAAAGCTCTCCGCAATGACGGCTTTCACACCCAAAAGTGCCGTGCCTTTGGCGGCCCAGTCGCGGGAAGAACCCGCGCCGTATTGTTCGCCACCAAACACCACCAGCGGAACGCCCATTTCCTGATAGGCCATCGATGCCTCGTAGACCGATGTCTGCTGTCCATCCGGGCCTTTGGTGTAACCACCTTCAACGCCGTCCAGCATCTCGTTCTTGACGCGGATATTCGCAAAGGTCCCGCGCATCATGACTTCATGGTTGCCCCGCCGCGAGCCGTAGGAATTGAACTCGCGCGGCTGCACCTGCCGTTCGGTCAGATACTTGCCTGCAGGTGTTGTCGTCGCAAACGAGCCCGCTGGCGAGATATGATCCGTCGTGATCATATCGCCAAGGATAAGCAGAACCTTGGCGCCGTCGATATTCGAGATTGTGCCCGGTTCGGGGCCCATGCCCTGAAAGTAGGGTGGGTTCTGGATGTAGGTCGAGGTTGGAGGCCAGTCGTAAGTCTCTTGCTGAGGGACCTCAACGTTCTGCCATTTTTCATCGCCTTTGAAGACGTCGGCATATTTCGACTGGAACGCTTCGCGCGTGACGGTCTGTTCGACCAATGCAGCGACTTCCTGTGTCGAAGGCCACAAGTCCTTCATGTAGACATCATTGCCGTCTTTGTCCTGTCCAACCGGTTCCGTGGTCAGGTCAATGTCCAGCGTGCCGGCCAATGCATAGATCACAACCAACGGGGGCGACGCCAGATAGTTGGCCCGCACGTCGGGTGAAATGCGGCCTTCGAAGTTCCGGTTTCCTGATAGCACAGAGGTGGCGACCAAATCGCCTTCGGCAATGGCTTCGCTGATCTCTCTCTGGATCGGACCCGAATTGCCGATACAGGTGGTGCAGCCATAGCCCACGAGGTTGAAGCCAATCTTGTCCAGGTCTTCCTGCAGGCCAGCAGCCTCAAGATAGGCAGACACAACCTGCGACCCGGGGGCCAGTGAGGTCTTGACCCAAGGTTTGCGATTGAGACCCAGCGCAGCCGCTTTACGCGCCACAAGTCCCGCACCGATCATAACGTAAGGGTTCGAAGTGTTGGTACAGGACGTGATCGAAGCAATCACGACCTTGCCCGACTCCATACCGTAGTTTTCACCTTTGACCTCAATCTGCTTGCCCATCGGGCGTTTGAAGGTCTCCTCCATTTCCCGGGTGAAAGCGGCCTTGGCGTCAGTCAGGGCTACATAGTCCTGTGGGCGTTTGGGTCCCGATATCGCGGGAACTATGGTGCCCATGTCCAGCGACAGGGTATCGGTATAAATCGGCGCGTAGTCTTCGCCGCGCCAGAAGCCGTTTTCCTTGGCATAGGCTTCGACCAACGCAATGCGGTCCTCGTCGCGGCCCGTGTTGCGCATGTATCGCAGGGTCTCGCCGTCGATTGGGAAGAAACCACAGGTCGCGCCGTATTCCGGTGCCATGTTGGCGATGGTTGCGCGGTCGGCCAGCGGCAGGCGGTCCAGACCTTCGCCATAGAATTCGACGAACTTGCCGACAACGCCCTTTTCACGCAGCATCTCGACGACCTTCAGGACCAGATCAGTGCCGGTTGTGCCCTCAATCATGGAGCCGGTCAGTTCAAAGCCCACAACCTCGGGGATCAGCATGGAAATCGGCTGACCCAGCATTGCAGCCTCAGCCTCGATCCCGCCGACGCCCCAGCCCAGAACGGCCATGCCGTTGACCATCGTGGTGTGGCTGTCGGTGCCGACCAGTGTGTCGGGATAGGCGACTTCTTCGCCGTTCTGGTCAGTGTCCGACCATACGGTCTGAGCCAGGTATTCCAGGTTGACCTGATGGCAGATACCTGTGCCCGGAGGCACAACGCGGAAGTTGTTGAACGCGTTCTGACCCCATTTCAGGAATTGATACCGTTCCATGTTGCGCTCGTACTCGCGGTCCACGTTCATCTGGAACGCGCGCGGGTTGCCGAATTCGTCAATCATGACCGAGTGGTCGATGACCAGATCAACCGGGTTCAGCGGATTGATCTTCTGCGCATCGCCGCCCAAGCCTTTGATCCCGTCGCGCATCGCGGCCAGATCGACCACGGCGGGCACGCCGGTGAAGTCCTGCATCAGAACACGGGCAGGGCGGTATGCGATCTCGCGCGGGTTCTTGCCACCGTTTGCGCCCCACTCTCCGAATGCCTTGATGTCATCGACGGAAACGGAAAACCCGCTGTCTTCGAACCGAAGCATGTTTTCCAGCACGACTTTCAATGCGGCGGGGAGGTTCGAGAAATCACCCAGACCGGCTTCTTGTGCGGCGGGGATGGAGTAATAGGAAATGGATTTGCCATTCACGCTCAGGCTGCGGCGTGTCTTGGCGGTGTCCTGTCCAACTTTGATGGGCATCTACTGGCCTCCCTCTGAAATGACTTAGATCACGGGATTCGCTGAGTGTTATCTGTATCACCTTTTGTAACGGATCAAGGCCCAAGTGCGGACCTGCGTCAATTTTTGCATACTATTGTATACATCTCAACCTTTCGGACGGCGCACGAACTCAAGAAACCTTGATTGGCTGTTGAAGCCTATCCGCCTTAAACAAGCAAAGCCTTCCATCTGATCGGGGCCGTTAAAGATGCTGAAATCCGTCCTGCTGAGTTCTGCTCTTACCATGTTCTGCGCGGGCGCGACCCTCGCCGAGAGCGATCCTGTCGTCGTCGAATTGTTCACGTCGCAGGGATGTTCGTCTTGTCCGCCAGCCGATCGCATCATGCACGAGCTGGTAAAGCGCGACGATGTCATCGGCTTGGCGCTGCATGTCGACTATTGGGACTATATCGGCTGGAAGGACGAATACGCAAACCCGGATCACACGGCGCGCCAACGGGCTTATGCCCGCGAAGGCGGACGGACGATGATCTATACGCCGCAGATGGTGATCAACGGTCAGCAGGATGTTGTCGGTGCAAAAGCGGGCGAGCTGGACCGGATTATAACGGCACACCTGACCGCTGCGCCCGAAGCTGAGGTTACAGCGACAAAGTCAGGGGATACCGTTTCCGTCGAAGTGGCGTCGATCAATTTGCCCGCAGGCGAGGTATATGACGTTCGGATCGTTCAGTATTCTCCGTTACGCCATGCGTCAATTCGGCGGGGCGAACTGGCAGGCCACGATCTGGACTATGCAAACGTGGTCGAGAACTGGCAGACCGCCGGACAGTGGGACGGCGCAGCCCGTCAAAGTTTTTCTGTGTCGCTGCCAGCGGACTTGCCCGCCGTTGTCTTGGTTCAACGCGCCGGTCATGGACCGATCGTCGCGGCAACCAAGGTCAGGTGATCACGGCATGTCTTCGGGTTGTACGCCCAGGCCCTTCCACGCTTTCCAGCGGCGGTGAATCCAAAACCATTGACCCATATTCTTGCGAACCATCGCCTCGAGATCGTCGTTGGTGAACTGGGTCATGGTCTTCGGGTCGGAGTGCGGAACAGGATCGTGCAAAACGATTTCAAAATCGATCCCGTTGGGTTGCCGCACCGCATAGCATGGGATCATGACGGCCTTGTACTTGATCGCCAGCTCGGCGTTCAATACGGACGTCACGGCCGGTTTGCCGAAGAAAGTCAGTTCCTCGCCGCCCATGGCGTGCAGATCGGATACGATGGCGATGATGCCGCCTGTTTTCAGCGTGCGCACCATCTCGACCATGCCGCGCCGGCCTTGTTCGAACATGGGCGACCCGGTTCGATAGAAGGCATCAACATACATGTCGTTGAAATACGGGTTTGCCATGCGGCGATACAGGCACCCGATCGGTTTGCCGCTGCGGGTTTGCAGGGCTATCCGCGCCGCCAGATAATGGCCGAAATGGGCGGTGATCATCATCACCGGCTTTCCTTCGGCCACGGCCGCATCAAAGGCCGCCACTCCCGAGCCGGTTACCTTTGCCGTGCTCTGCCGCTCAATGAACCCTTCTGGCGAGAAGTGTTCCATGATCGCGCGCCCGGCATTGTCGGGAACTGCGCGGCAAATCCGTTTGATCTCGGCCTCTGACAGATCCGGGCGCGTCAGCTTCAAATTGCGACGAACACGGGTGCGAAATCCAACCAAAGGCGCCAGCCAGCGCACGATCCGGCCCATTGTCGCGATCCGAGCCTCGTAGGGCAGCAGGCGCATACCGCCAATCACGCCTTTCAGGAACAGATTGGCGATGTAGTATTTGCCAAGTTCAAATCGGCTTAACTTGGACTTGGCTGCGGGCATAGAAGGATCACCGAATACTGAGGTCTGGATGGCCAGACATACTATCGCGCCCCAATGACCTCAAGTACCTGCCCAGAGGTCGGAGTGAATCCCGTCCTCGGTGGTCTTGTCAGGTGAGGTCTTCGTCCTTTTCGATCAGCGTGATAGCACCTTGGTCCAGAAGCGTTCTGATGGTGCCGACCACCTGAGACATGGCGTCTTCGGCCTCAGCCTGCTTTACTTTGCCGCGCTCTGCCATTTCTTCGCGCAGGGCATCAGCCATCCGGGACGACATGTTGGACAGAATGAAATCTGCCGCTTCCCGATCCAGATCTGTCGTTGCACCTGCCAATGCGTTGACAAGAACAGGCTGTTCCACCCCGCGCAGGATGGCCGGGATGTCGCGGGCCAATATCCGAGCGGGGATATGGGCAAAGATGAAAATGGATTGGCGGACAATGGCAGCAAAGTCTGCGTCTTCCTCGTCCAGCGCCGTTAAAAGGCCGTCGCGTGTGGTTGCCGCAGATTGATTGAGAATCGCCCCAACCCGGGCACCCGGTGCATCGTTGAATGCAGGGTGCGGGCGCTGGTCCAGCTGCGCGGCCAAAGACCATCCAATTCGCTCAACCGCTTCGGGTGTCACATTTGCAGTCATCGATACCGCGTAGGTGATACGACGCGCGACAGGACCCGGCAGACACCCAAGCAGCTGCGCGGCTTTCGCAGTGTCCAGCTTTGACAACATAACGGCCGCGACCTCGGTGCTTTCGGCTTGCGCCATGTCCGCAAGTTCGTCCGGCGAAACCCCGCGCAATCGCTCCCATGGGTCGCCAATTTGCCGAACGCCGGCCTCTTTGCGCAGGCGAGCGGCGGTTGCGGGTGCGATTTTGCCGTTTACCGCATCCAGCGCGCCTGCAAGACCGTGCGGAAAGGACAAGCCGACGCAGTCCAAGGCATCCGCAAACTCCTTTGCGACCGCAGCCAGCGTGACACGGTCGACCAGCCCCATGCGTCCCAGTTGATAGGTCAGTTTTTCCTGCAAACCATCGGGCAATTCCTCAAGAGGAATTTCTGCCCCTTCATTCAAAAGCAGCCGTACAACGACGGCTGCCTTTTCCCGGTTACTGAGGGTGCGTGGCACGACGCGCGCGGGTTCTTCCGCGTTTTCTGTTGATGTGCCACGCGCGTCGGGCGTCATTTGAACCAGTGCCTGTGTGTCCTGCATCTGCCGATTGCCGAGTTTTCGTTTCACCGGCAGATTAGGGAGAGTCGGGTAAATAAACCCTGAAGTTCAATAGTTATATGTCAGACCGGTCCGGATCGCATTGCGCAGGGATGTCTCGGCCCAGGTGCCTTCGCCACCGCGTGACTTGATTTCGCGCCACTGCTCAATCGCCAGATCGGTTTTGCCTTCGGCGACAAACCCCTGACCCATATAGCTGCGCGCCAGAATGTTGTCGGGATTGGTGGCGATGGCGTTTTCATAGAACATATTCGCCAGTTCCAGCTTGCCCATTTTGCGGTATGTAAAACCCCAATAGGTCTGAACACGATCGTCACTTTGATCCATGATCCGCAGGATGCCCTGCGCGTGTTCGTATTGACCGTCGTAGGCCAGCTCGCGCACGGCGTCGTACAGTTGGTCTTCGGTGAAGTTGTTTTGGTTCGGTTTTACACACTTTCCTGCGGCTTCGTCATAGACGCGGCCAAACAGGCATTTCTTGGTTGTATTGGTGGGTTTCGGCACACTGCCGCCGTCGCCTGCCGCAAAGGCGGCGGGTGCCATTACAAAGGCCTGAAGGGCAAGTGCTGAAGCGAATACGAGGCGCATTTTCCTACTCCGTTTTCTGGGGCGCTATCTGAGACAGTAGCGTGATCTACAGAAAATCTAACAACCGGCTGGTCGCATTTATTCACAAGCAGGAAAAATTTTCGTCAACTATTGACCAGTTTCACGCATGTTTGAGCGTCGCTGTCCCAAATCGTGCCTTCTGCACAAGATTGGGTCTGCTTAGCATGGCCTGTGCAGGCCAGCCCGGCCGAGGCCGTTAGAACCAAGGCGATACTGCAAAGTAGGGCGCGGATCATTGCGTCTCTCCTTTTCGGAAAATGCAGATGAACCATATACGATTTTGTTGATTCAGGCAAAAGAACATGGCCCGAACCGCGCGGACGATCCGGGCCAAGTCAGCAATGCCTGAAATTAGGGCGTTATTCGCCGAACACCCGGCTGAAAATCGTATCGACATGCTTGGTGTGATAGCCCAGGTCGAACTTTTCCTCGATCTCCTCGGTACTCAGCGCGGCGGTCACGTCCGCATCTGCCAGCAGTTCGGTTTTAAAGTCCTTGCCTTCTTCCCAGACCTTCATCGCGTTGCGCTGAACAAGGCGATAGGCGTCTTCGCGGCTCACACCGGCCTGAGTCAGGGCCAGCAGCACGCGCTGGCTCATCACCAGACCACGGAACTTGTTCATGTTGGCCAGCATGTTTTCCGGGTAGACGACCAGCTTGTCGACCACACTGGTCAGGCGCGATAGGGCAAAGTCCAGCGTCACGGTAGCGTCCGGGCCGATATTCCGCTCAACCGAGCTGTGGCTGATGTCACGTTCATGCCAAAGGGCGACGTTTTCCATCGCGGGCACAACGGCCATACGCACCAGACGGGCCAGACCGGTCAGGTTTTCGGTCAGAACCGGGTTGCGCTTGTGCGGCATCGCTGACGAGCCCTTTTGGCCTTTCGAGAAGAACTCTTCAGCCTCCAGAACCTCGGTCCGCTGCATGTGCCGGATCTCGATGGCGATGTTTTCGATGCTGCTGGCGATAACGCCCAGCGTCGCAAAGAAAGCCGCGTGACGGTCGCGCGGGATGACTTGCGTGCTGATCGGTTCGGGCACAAGACCCAACTGATCACAAACATGCTCTTCGACGCGCGGGTCGATATTTGCGAAGGTGCCTACCGCGCCACTGATTGCACCGGTTGCGATTTCAGCGCGCGCATCACGCATGCGGGACAGGTTGCGGTCCATCTCGGCATAAAACCGCGCGAAGGTCAGGCCCATCGTGGTCGGTTCGGCGTGGATGCCGTGGCTTCGGCCAATGCGGACGGTTTCCTTGTGCTCATAAGCACGGCGCTTGAGGGCGGCCAGCAGACCTTCAAGGTCTGCGATCAGAATATCGGCGGCACGGGTCAGCTGTACGTTGAAGCAGGTATCGAGCACGTCCGAGCTGGTCATGCCCTGATGAACAAAGCGCGCCTCGTCGCTGCCGACATGCTCGGCCAGATGCGTCAGGAAGGCGATGACGTCATGTTTGGTGACCGCTTCGATTTCATCAATGCGGGCCACGTCGAATTCCACGTCCTTGGCTTTCCACACGGCTTCTGCATTCTCACGCGGGATCACGCCCAGATCGGCCATGGCATCGCAGGCATGCGCTTCGATTTCGTACCAGATGCGGAATTTGGTCTCGGGCGACCAGATGGCGACCATGTCAGGGCGGGAATAGCGGGGAATCATTGGCGGCGGCACCTTTTTGTGATTGGGATGAGGCGTTGGCGCGGGTTTAGCCGCGCATGTCTGTGGGAACAAGGCACGAGTGCTGCGATGAGACGGTTTGCCCTGATTTTGTTGCTCTGTCCGGGTATTTTGGCCGCGGAAGAGTTCCGTGCGTTGACCGGTGATGAGATTCTTGCGGCGCTGAGCGAACGAAAGCTCGATTACGGCGATGGCGTCTCGCAGACTTTTGCGGAGTCGATGCTGACCCAGTATTTCTCGGGCCGCCCCAGCGCAGGGCGCTGGGCAGTGCGCGGCGATCAATACTGTTCGGTCTGGCCACCGTCGGACCTGTGGGCCTGTTACGATGTCCTGCAAAGCGGTGATACGATCCGTTTTGTCGATGAGGCGGGTGGCACGGCTGACGGGGTCTATTCCGAGTGACGCCGCCCGCATCCCTGTCCGATTTCGAAGGAAGTTGGAGCCTTGAGAGGCTGATCCGTGACGCCAAGGCGGGGCAGATCGTTCGCGCTGACGGCTGCGCGGAGTGGCGGCGCGTTGCGGGCGGATTGATCTATGACGAAACCGTCACGCTGCGTATCCCCGGGCAGCCTGACATGAAGGGTACTCGCCGATACCTCTGGCGGGAAGCAGGCGACCGGGTTGCGATCCACTTCGACGATGATCGCTATTTTCACGCTTTGAAACTGGGGCAGGGTCGGGTGACGGACCACCACGATTGCCCACCGGACAGCTATGATGCAGAGTATGATTTCATGGGCTGGCCGCGCTGGACCGTTCGATGGACGGTGTCCGGACCGCGAAAATCCTATGAGATGGAGACCAAATATACGCGCCGATAGCGTAATCATCTTGCAGCAAGGGCCCGGAACAGGCATTGCTGCACCTGCAAATAGGTCCGCAAGTGGAGAGAACAAAATGAATGCGAACGTATTGGCCAATGCGATTGGCCCGCGCGAAGGGACGGCGCTGCGCGTCAAACAGGTTGTACTGGTTGCTCTGGGCATTGTTGCTCTGGCGGTTGCCGCCAAAATCAAAGTACCGATGTGGCCGGTTCCGATCACGATGGGCACCTTTGCCGTTCTGACCATCGGCACCGCGTATGGCGCACGTCTGGGCCTGATCACCATGCTGGGCTACCTGCTGGTCGGAGCGCTGGGTTTTGATGTGTTCGCAGGCTCGTCGGCTGAGAAGTTTGGCCTGACCTACATGATGGGCGGCACTGGTGGATACCTCGTCGGCTATGTGCTGGCGACGCTGGCCCTGGGCGCTTTGGCTGCACGCGGCTGGGACCGTTCGGTTGGCAAACTGGCGCTGGCGCTGGTTCTGGCCAACGTTCTGATCTATGTGCCCGGTCTGCTGTGGCTGGGTCAGCTGTATGGCTGGGACAAGCCGATCCTTCAGTGGGGGCTGACACCGTTCCTGGTGGGGGATGCGATCAAGCTGGCATTGGCCGCGCTTCTGATCCCTGCGCTGTGGAAGCTGGTGGGCAACGCCCGCACCTGATCAACACCTGATCAGCACTAACAGAACCCGTGTTCGGAGCCTTCCGGGCGCGGGTTTTTTGTGCCAAACCAACGCGGTGCTGGACAAGGCGACCGTTCAAGGGGCAATCTGATGCCAGCAAAGTCATCAGGTTATCAAGATATGCGCGTATTGTTTTCAAAGGCTCTTGCCGCCTGCGCCACCGTTTGGGTGGTCGGCGTTGGTCCAGCAATGGCAGACACACCCGTCACATACACAGACGCCGGAAAGGCACTGTTCCGATTTGTCGTACCCGATTTCTGGGCCGTACGTGTCGGTGGCGCGCGCGAGATCGAGGATACAAATCTGGGCGATGCCCGTGCCGTGGCCCGCGTTATAGGGATGCGACCTGTCACCGACGACACGGTCTGGATGGGCTTTGTTTCGCCCGAAGGCGTTGCGACCATCGAGGATGGCGTTCGCTATCTGGAGGACATCGACAAATTTCTCGTCAATGACGCCGATGTCACCGACATCTCGAACCGTTCGATTGGCGGTCTGCCTGCTCGGGTCTTTCGGGGAACAGGACGCCGTGACGGCAGAGGGGTGAATTTTACCGCGACAGTGATCGACCTTCCACGCGGACGCGTTGCGGTGGCAATTGCCGTAATGCGCGAGGGTGCCGACCCCGCTTATGTCGATGATCTGAACGCGGTGTTCGGGTCTTTCCGGGCAATTCGGTGAGGGCGCGTATGATGACAAAGACGTTTTTGAAGCGCACGTTGTTGGCGCTGGGACTGGGCGGCGCAGCGATTTCGCTGTCCGGTTGCGATGGTGTTTCGGTTGGTGTCGGATATGGATACGGGTACGACCCGTTCTACGACTCGATGTTGTGGAACGATTATTATCGCAACGACGTGGACGTAGACATTGATATCGACCGACCTGACAGGCCTGATCGCCCGGATCGTCCTGACCGTCCCGATCGACCGACAAAACCCGATAGGCCGAAACCCCCGGTCGCCAAGCCACCCGCGCGTCCGCGGCCACCTGTTGCGCGCCCGCCAGCAGCGCGGCCTCCGATCCATCGACCGGCACCGCGACGCCGCTAAAGCAATCGAGGGTCCGGGCTAGGCAGAGGGTACCAATTCGGTCGTTATATGCGCCGATCCTTCGAGGGTGCGGTGCACCGGGCACTTATCGGCGATTTCCAACAGTTTGGACCGCTGTTCCTGCGACAGTGGACCGTCCAATCTGATTTTTCGGCGAAATTTGTCGACTTTGCCCTCGCCCGCCAGCCCTGCGTCTTGCGCGTGAACCTTGTCATGGCAAACGTCGACCGAGACCGCCGTCAGGGGCCACTGTTTACGACGCGCATACATGCGGATCGTCATCGACGTGCAGGCCCCCAGACCCGAAGAAACAAACCCATAAGGCGACATGCCCTGATCCGTGCCGCCATAGGACACCGGCTCATCCGCTACCGTGTGGTGGCGCGGGCCGGATTGGATGTCCTGCAGGAAACCGTTCGGGTCAGCCTCGGTCACGCGCACAACGCCTTCGGGTGCGCCGGGCGGTGGGGCAGGCGGGCACAGTTTGACATATCGCGATACCCATGCCGCGATCACGTCCGCCGCGTATTCTGCGTCCTTGGTTCGAGTGATCAGATGATCCGCGTCGTCGAGCGTCACAAAACTCTTTGGGTGTTTTGCGGCCAGAAAGATGTCACTTGCGTTGTCGATGCTGACGGTGTCGTCGCGGGGGGCATGCAGGATCAGCAACGCAGCGCGCAGGTCTGTGATGGCCGGTGTTAGGGCTGCGGTTGAGATATCATCGACAAACGCTTTGCCAATCCGGAACGGACGGCCGCCAAGCGTGACTTCCGCCTCGCCGTCCTGTTGGATCTGAGGCAGGGCATCTTGGAAGTGATGCGCCACATGGCTCGGGTCCGCCGGTGCCCCGAGTGTGACAACGGCCTTGACCGACGGGATGTCCGCACGCGCCCTCAGAACCGCTGCGCCACCCAGCGAGTGTCCAATCAAAAGCGTGGGTGCCATATTGCGCCCGTCAAGGTAGTGCGCCGCTGCGATCAGATCGTCGACGTTTGAGGTGAAGGTTGTGTTGGCAAACTCTCCGCCCGAATGGCCAAGCCCGGTGAAGTCGAAGCGTAAAACGGCAATGCCCATTGCTGCCAGCCGCGCAGCGATGCGCCGGGCGGCGGGAATATCTTTGGAGCATGTGAAACAATGCGCAAAAAGCGCAGTCGACAGCACCGGCCCATCCGGCAGGTCAAGGCGCGCGGCCAGTTGATTGCCATCGTGACCGGCAAATGTAATGCGTTCAGTGGGCATGGCCGCTCCTTGCGAGTTGGAATGCCGTCAATACTGTGTGCTGCCGCGGATCGTCTCAACCCCAATGTAAGACGCGTCACGGGAAGGTGAGCATAGCGCGCGCTCTGGTCGACGATTACTGGTTCTCCAAGCGAGGCCGCCGCACATTTTCGAAATATCAATTTTTGTTAACTTATGCCAATCAAACATTCGTTTTAATTAAGTATCATTTACCCCCATGTAGCGGGTGTCACTAAATACTTCAACGGAGGTTCAGATGGCACTTTCGACACCCGTATCACATGGTCCCGAAGTTCGCTTGAACTCAATAATTGCAATCGTCCTTGTCGGGGCGATTGGGTTCTTTCTCGGGCAGAACTGGCAAGATCTCACCGCACCGACAACTACAGGTGCCGAGGCCCAGATCGAGGATTGGCACGGTAACGTCAAGCGATCTTATTGGCCGAATTGAGATTCTGAGATCATTCAATCCCCATAAGCTGCGGATCAAACGGATAAGTTGACAGGTTTTCATATCCATCTTCGGTGATCAGGACCTGATCCTCGAGTTTGATTGAGAAATCGCCGCCGACCTCTCCGACCGCAGCTTCCACACACAGGACCATTCCCGGCTCCAGCGGATAGTCATAGGCGCCTGCAACGGCCTTGTCGGGGTAGGCGACCAATGGCCATTCGTCGCAAAGACCGACGCCGTGCATCAGGCAGCCATATTTCTGGGCTTGAAACTTGTCGTCCAACCGATGGCAATTTGCGGTCAAGTCCGGGATCATGACGCCGGGTTTCAACATCTCCATGTTGCTCATGATATGTTCATGCGCGTGCTGCATGGCATAGACCATGTCCGCGCGCGGTTTTCTGTCGCCGATCCACCAGGTTCGCGAAATATCGACGCAAATTCCGTAGGAACCGATCAGATCGGTATCGAAGGCGATGATCTCGTTCTTCTGCGTGATGCGCGGCCCGCACTCCTGAAACCAAGGATTCGTGCGCTGCCCCGAGGCAAGCAGCCGGGTTTCAATCCATTCGCCGCCGCGCCGGATGTTTTCTGCGTGCAAAACAGCCCAGATGTCGTCTTCGGATGTCTGTCCATCCCCAACATTGGCGCGGGCGAATTTCTCCATCTCGGCGACAGCGGTTTCACAGGCATGACTGGCGCAACGCATTGCAAGGATTTCGTCGGGCCCCTTGATTGCGCGGGACTTCTCGGTGACTTCCTCGCCGTCCATGATCTCGAATCCCTGCGCCTCGAGCGCGCGCAGACCATGCAACATGATCTTGTCCACAGCCAGGCGCTTGGTTCCGCTGCCGTGTTCTTCAAGCAGCACGCGAACCTCATTCGCAAAGACATCCGCAGCAACATCGACCTTGTCGCCGCGATCGAAATAGAACAAATCCGCGCCGGAGCGCTGTTCGCGCACCAGCGGATTGAACTTGGATAGAAATGGCGAGTTCTTGTAGTCCCAGATCACCATGTAGCCGTCCGCACACAACAGAACCGCGCGGAATGGGTTATGGGTGTTCCAAAGCTGCATGTTTGTGCTGTCGGTGGCGTACCGTATGTTCAACGGATCAAACATCAACAATCCGCCATACCCGCGATCCACAATCGCCTGCGTCAGCCTTTTCCAACGGAACTCGCGCATGCGTTCAAGATTGGGCAACTGCAGCCCTGCCGCGGCCCATTCCCGGAACGCCAATTGCGTTGGCCCGATTTCGATCCGATCATTGTTGTTCGGGGTGCCATCGCCCAGATTGGCCCCCTGGGTGGGATCAATCTTGCGGGTGTCGCGATAGGGTTTGTTCACAGCGGGCCTCTTTTGCTTGCGTTCTAACTTTGCGAGCGAGGCAATTGTTCGTCGCGGAAATTTGCGACCGCGACAACGTCGCTTTTTGACCGACAAGGCTGGTTCGGGGTGGTAATGCAGGGTCATGCCAGTGATTTTGCAGAAAAACATCCCCTATGATCCGCTTGCTCCCAACGCTTTGCCGGGGATCAAACCGGCAGATATGGCGGAATGGTTGCAACGCGATGACGCATTCGCGGCCCAGATGCGCCATCGAAGCTGGTTACTTGCCAATTGCAGGGATGAGGTTCTGGCAATGGACCCCAAGGCGCTTGAGGCTGCTCAGGAACTGTTGGACATGGTTTTGCACCACGCCTATCCAAACACACATGGACAGGTTTCACGACCGGACGGGGTGGATGTCGACATCGACCGCAATCGCCCCTTGGAAACCTTGTGCAACCTGGTTCAGGAGGACCTGTGCATCCTTCAAAAACATGGGGATGAACATGTTTTGACCGGAGCGATATTGTGCTTTCCAGCCAGTTGGCGGCTGTCCGAGAAATTCATGCGCCCGCTGATCGCCATCCACGACCGGATTGAGCCGTATGATGAGAACATTGCGCGCCGGGTACAGCGGCTGTTCGACGGAATTCAGCCTGACCGCCCGTTGTGGCGTTTTAACGCGCTTTGGTACCACGATGCGGAGTTGTTTCAGCCGCGCAGCATAAGCGACCCCCGGGAAATCCGGGATCGCGGTAACGCGCGTTATCTGAGAAGTGAGCGGCAAACACTTGTACGGCTTCCTGAAACAAAAGCCGTCGTTTTTTCGATCCATACCTACGTTCTGGCCGCGCATGACCTGCCGAAAATGGAAAACCCCGCCAGATAGCGGGGCCTTCCTAGGAGGGTCTTTGGTCGTTTCTTAAAATCCTAGCGCGTTTGCTACTCCTGCAAAAGCGCTTGTTGTATTTAGGGCAAACAGGGCGGTTGTAAGCGACAGAACCTGCGTGTTCAGCCGAAAATCCTCGCCCCGGATCAGGTTCACGGCGGCCATCGACAAGGCCACCGGCATGGACACGCTTGCCAGTGCTCCGGTCATGCCCCAGCTGGTCAGACGCAGAATATCGCTGGGCCGCTCGTCTTCTTCGGTGACGCTTCCGGATTGCATGTTTACCGGTGCTTCGGGTTCGTTGCGGAATGCAATGCTCAGCAGTTGTTCGTCGCTCAGCTGGATCGGGCGCGCGGTTTCCGCGGCGGCCTCGGACGAATCCCCATTGGGCAGATCAAGACCTGCAAAGGGGCCTGAGACAGCCTCAAAGATCTGCTTTCGATCACGAGGTTTGCGCGGCGTGATTGAATCAAACGCGCTCATGAATTGTTCGACGGTCAAAACCGTGTTGGGCGACAGCCATTCCACGCGCTGGGTCGTGCAGATATCGATCATGCGATACAGGATGACGACCATCATCAATTCGGAAATTTCGCTGTCATCCAAAACGCTGGAGATCGGAGAGACTTCGATGGCCAGCCTGTTCCGCGGCAGCGTCACCGGCTTTCGCGCCAAAACCTTCAGGCCAGCGGTGCGATCTCTGCGCTCGTAGCGGTCAAAGTCCGTGTCGTCATCCACCTCAAGCGTAAGACGGATCAAGTACTGGCTGGTCACAATGCTGGCCTCGTTCGGTGCAAGCAAGGTCTTGCGCTCGACCAGATGACCATAGTCCTCCAACGTCGCGACAACGATTTGGCAAGAGCGGTCCATCGCCCCGTCCGAACTGCCGCTGAATTGCAGGCCACCGTGATAACTGTGCTTTGCGGTCACAGCATGTTCCTTTGCCGTAATAATTCGTGACCTTATCCTATGGGGTGAACAGGGGTAAATTTTGACGAAAATGCAAAAAATTGAAATTTTTGCTGTATTGATTACGCTTTGGAAACCAAGAAACTAGGCGGATTTCCCGGACTCTGTGGCGAGAATGTGGCCGAATTGGGGTTCCTCGGCGCACAACGTCCCTGCGGTTCAATTGTCGATTCGCGCACCCATAATTGCGATTGACTGCTGATAAACCGTAGCCGCGTTCCACTGCTGAATGACTGCGAAATTCGGTTCTCCCGGTTGGTAGCCGCGACCGGGTTTCCATCCTTTCTTACGTAGAAAATTCGCGGTTGAGGCGAGCGCATCGGTCATGTTGTAGAAGTCGACGCGACCGTCCCCTGTCGCGTCGACACCATAGGTCAGCGCGTTACCCGGCAGAAACTGGGTATGTCCCAGCTCGCCATGTTTTGCCCCCTTTGTCGCCACCGTGATGCTACCGTTGTCGACCATTTTGAGCGCACCTATGGCGTGCGGAACAAAGAACTCGGATCGGCGACAATCATATGCCAATGTTGCTATAGCGGAAACAACCGAGCTGTCGCCCATGAAGTTCCCAAAGCCGGTTTCCATCCCGTGAATGGCAATCAGAACACCCGCCGGGACGCCGTACTGACGCTCTAGCGCTGCGTAGAACTGTGGGTTGCGCGCCTTGCGTTTTCTGCCTTGCGCAACAATCGTATCGGCGCCGCGCACCTGCATGAACTTGTTCAAAGAGTATTTGAAGCTTTTTTGGTTGCGGTCTGCGGCTATGGTTCGCGTGGCATATTGCGCCTGCGCTAACGCCTGCAGCCCTTTCTTCTTGACTCCAGCACGCTTGGCTTTGCGCGCGAAATCCGCCTTCCATGATTCAAAGCCGCTACTCGTGTTGCCACAGGTTGCTGCAAAGCTGGCAGTCGTGCAGCACATCATAAGTGCAGTTAAAGGGGCCAAAAGTCGTTTCATGGTTACTTCTCAGTGGCGTTGTTGAACTGTGTCCGACGATAGCTGTAGGCGATGCCGCAAAGAAGGGGAATTGCGTCCCGTAGAGAAAAAAACCGCCGCTTCATTTTGAGGTCGTGAGCTCCCTACGCGGACAAGATGAGGACTAAGCACTTGACGCCTCATTTCAGCGCCGTGTTCAATAATTGGCACGGGTTTCTTTTTCAGAGGCGGGTTCTCAATGCGTAAGGAAACGAACCGCCGCTGGTGGGTTTTGGGCGCGATGGGAGCGATCCTGGGCGTTATCCTGCTGGATGAAACCGTCGTAGGCGTGGCGCTGCCGACTATTCAGAAAGAGATCGGGCTCAGCGATCTGGGCGCACATTGGGTGGTCAGCATCTACCTGTTGGTCCTTGCCGCTCTGGCTGGCGCGGCCGGACGACTTGGTGACACGATTGGAACGCGGGCGCTTGTTGTCATCGGCTTGCTGCTGTTCGGCGTCTCATCCTTGGCGGCCGGGTTCGCCAACAGCGGAACCGCAATTATCCTGGCGCGGGCTCTTCAGGGTGTGGGGGCTGCAATCATCTTTCCGCTGTCACTGGTTCTTGTTTCGATGTCCTTTGAAGAACGCGAGCGTGGAATGGCGCTGGGCATCTATGGTGCCATCGGAACCAGCTTTCTTGCCCTTGGCCCGGTCGTTGGTGGGTTGCTTACAGATTACTTGTCCTGGCGGTGGATTTTCTGGATCAATCCGCCCATTGTTTTGATCGTTGCGCTGGTAACCTGGGTTTTCTGGCGTGATCCGCCACATCGCGACGAGCCGAGTTTTGATTGGCCAGGGCTGTTCTTGTTGGTTGGAGGGCTGGCCCTGACCGTGTTTGGGATCATGGAAGGCCCCGAACGCGGCTGGGGTGAAACCGATGTGATTGGTCCATTGGTTCTTGGTGTTCTGATGTTGGGGCTTCTTGTTGTTATGGAGCTTCGTGTGTCTGCGCCCCTCATTGCCATGCGCTTGTTCTCAAACGGCACCTTCGCCGCATCGAACATGATCGTTCTGCTGGCCCAGTTCGTGAAAATCGCGACTTTTGTGTTTGGCGCGATGTATTTCCAGAAAGTGAGCGGGCTGTCCCCACTGATGGCCGGCGTTGCGTTGTTACCGGCAGTTGTTCCACCTGTGCTGACGGCGACAATTGCAGGCAAGGCTGCAGACACCTATGGGACACGAATTCCGTCATTGCTGGGCGTGCTGGGAACGCTGGTAGGGCTTGTCGCGATGGCTGTTGGAATGGCGATGAGCACGAACATACTGGTCTACGCCGGTCTGCTTTTTTCAGGGATCGCGATATCGTTCCTGTTCGTCCCGCCGCAACGGGCCGTCATGATGGCCGTCCGACCCGAGATGCAAGGACAAGCGGGCGGTATTGTGCTCAGCAGTCAGCTCTTGGGTGGAACGTTCGGAATGGCAATCTGCAGCACGACATATGCCATGTCGGGATCGTTCGCTGCGGTGTTCTGGGTAACTGCAGCGTTTTCCGCCGTGATCCTGGCCTACGCCTACTTGGCTCTGGCGCAGAACGAAGCGCCTGCTGCCGGGGAAACGTAAAAAAGGGGCGCTGTTGAAAGCGCCCCCGTTATTCTTCACCACTTCGAATTTAGCAGCTGTAGTACAGGCCGTATTCAACAGGGTGTGGTGTGTGCTCGTAGGTTTCGACCTCTTCCATCTTGAGCGCGATATAGCCGTCGATCTGGTCCTTGGTGAACACGTCGCCCTGCAGCAGGAAGTCGTGATCGGATGCCAGAGCTTCCAGAGCCTCACGCAGCGAACCGCAGACAGTCGGGATGTCGGCCAGTTCTTCGGCAGGCAGATCGTACAGGTTCTTGTCCATGGCTTCGCCCGGATCGATCTTGTTCTTGATGCCGTCCAGACCGGCCATCAGCAGCGCAGCAAACGCCAGATAGGGGTTTGCGGCCGGGTCGGGGAAACGGGCCTCGACGCGCTTGGCTTTCGGGCTTTCGGTCCACGGAATACGGACACAACCCGAACGGTTACGGGCCGAGTAGGCGCGCAGAACCGGGGCCTCAAAGCCCGGGATCAGACGCTTGTAGCTGTTGGTCGACGGGTTGGTGAAGGCATTCAGGGTCTTGGCGTGTTTCAGGATGCCGCCGATGAACCACAAAGCCTCGTCCGACAGATCAGCGTATTTGTCGCCCGCGAACAGGGGCTTGCCGTCTTTCCAGATCGACATGTTGCAGTGCATGCCGGTGCCGTTGTCGCCTGCGATTGGTTTCGGCATGAAAGTGGCCGACTTGCCGTAGGCGTGCGCGACGTTGTGAATGACATACTTGTACTTCTGCAGTTCGTCCGCCTGACGGGTCAGGCTGTCGAAGATCAGGCCTAGTTCGTGCTGGCACGAGGCAACCTCATGGTGGTGCTTGTCGACCTTCATGCCCAGACGCTTCATGGTCGACAGCATTTCAGAACGCAGGTCCTGGCTTTCGTCCACTGGGTTTACGGGGAAGTATCCGCCCTTGACGCCCGGACGGTGGCCCATGTTGCCCATCTCATACTCGGTATCGGTGTTCCACGATGCGTCCGTTGCATCAACTTCGTACGATACCTTGTTGATGCTGTTGGAAAAACGAACGTCATCAAACAGGAAGAATTCGGCCTCAGGACCGAAGTATGCAACGTCACCGATGCCAGACGACTTCAGGTAGGCTTCGGCCTTTTCAGCGGTGCCGCGCGGGTCACGCTCATAGGCTTCGCCTGTGTCGGGCTCAACAACCGAACAGTGCAGGCAGATCGTTTTTTCTGCATAGAACGGGTCGATATAGGCGCTTTCGGTGTCGGGCATCAGTTTCATGTCCGATGCTTCGATCGACTTCCAGCCCGCGATGGACGACCCGTCGAACATGAAGCCTTCTTCAAGAAAGTCCTCGTCAACCTGATCGGACATGACGGTAACGTGCTGAAGCTTGCCGCGCGGGTCGGTAAAGCGGATGTCGACGTAATCGGCGCCTTCGTCCTGGATCAGCTTGAGAACTGCGTCCTTGCTCATACTCTTTTTTCCTCTGGTTTGATGTTCGATTACAGCGCTTCTGAACCGGTTTCGCCGGTACGGATGCGAATGGCTTGTTCGACAGGCGAAACAAATATTTTGCCGTCGCCTATCTTGTCGGTTTTCGCGGCAGACACGATGGCCTCGATGGCCGAGTCCACCTGGTCGTCGTCCAGTACGACCTCGACCTTTACCTTGGGCAGAAAGTCGACGACGTATTCTGCGCCGCGGTACAGCTCGGTGTGGCCTTTCTGGCGACCAAATCCCTTGACCTCGATCACGCTGAGGCCCTGGACGCCGACGTCCTGCAATGCTTCTTTCACTTCGTCCAGTTTGAACGGCTTGATGATCGCTTCGATCTTCTTCATCCCAAGCTCCCTATGCCTCTTGTCAGGATGGGACTGATCACGTCTAAGTTCGGTCGGCAATCTCATTGCCAAAATGGCGGCATGTCTGAGCCGACAAAAAACGGGCAGTAGTCTAATTTCTGATCAACTTGCACAAAAAGTAATCAAAAATGAATCGCTGAGGAATATGAGATGACAGACGTACTGACAGCCGCGCAAATGCGGGCCGTCGAACAGGCCGCGATCCAGTCCGGTGAAGCCTTGGGTCTGGAGTTGATGGAGCGGGCCGGGCGAGGGGTTGTCGAGGCGATCTTTGAGGAATGGCCGGAGCTTGCCAAAACCTCGGGCAAGGCGTGTGTTTTGTGTGGGCCCGGCAACAACGGCGGTGATGGGTTCGTCATCGCGCGTTTGCTGCAGGAATGGGGATGGAATGTTGACGTTGTTCTGTACGGTGATCCCCAAAAACTGCCTTCGGATGCGCGAAAAAACTTTGAGCGTTGGGACAGGGTTAACACTACGAATATCCGTTCGATTGTATCCGGTTCGGCAGCGGACGACAGCCTTCCGTTCACGCCGGATATTGACCTGTTGATCGATGGATTATTCGGCACCGGGCTGACACGTCCGTTCGAAGGCGTGTTTTCCCGGCTTGCGAACACGAAGACAAAAGCCGCGCTGCAAGAAAACGGCACTCGTGTTGTTGCGATCGACATACCCAGCGGATTGTGCGCCGACAGCGGTCGGGTTCTGGGGGCTGCCATAGCCGCCGATCTGACGGTCACATTTCATGACAGGAAGCTGGGGCACGTGATTGGCGATGGCCCTGCAAATTGCGGGGTCGTCCGAACCAAATCAATTGGGCTTAATCGCGAAAACGATGACCAAGTCGTAAAGCTCGTTTCCCAAGCCAATATTAAGCCAGGCAAAAAGAAAACGGATCACAAGTACTCACACGGTCACGCCCTCGTGTTTTCTGGCGCAGCGGGAAAGACTGGCGCGGCCCGTTTGGCAGCGCGCGGCGCGTTGCGAATGGGAGCGGGGCTGGTGACACTGGCCGTGCCACCGTCGGCGCAGCTGGAAGTGGCAGCGCATGCAACTGCCATCATGCTAAAGCCAGTCAAAGAGGCGGCAGATCTGACAGAGGCTTTATCTGACGAGCGGTTGAATGCCTTGTGCTTGGGGCCGGGGCTTGGGATCGAACGTGCACGAGGTCTGGTTCCAGCCGCCCTTGAGGCGAAACGAGCAACGGTGCTGGACGCCGATGCGTTGACGACTTTTGCGGATGATTCCTTTACCCTGTTTTCTTTGCTGCACGAAGACTGTGTGCTGACGCCGCACGGTGGCGAGTTTGCGCGACTGTTCCCGGACATCTTTGAGGCCCTGACCGCCGCGCCGAGCAGGGGACCGGCATATTCCAAAGTGGATGCGACCCGAAACGCTGCAAAGCGGGCCGGATGCGTTGTCTTGTTCAAAGGTCCCGACACGATCATTGCCGCGCCAGACGGGCGGTGCGCGATCAATTCAGCACATTACGAACGCGCGGCGCCTTGGTTGGCGACAGCCGGATCCGGCGATGTCTTGGCTGGGTTCATTACCGGTCTACTGGCGCGCGGATTCGACCCGATGCAGGCGGCAGAGATGGCTGCTTGGCTGCACGTGGAATGCGCGCGATCGTTTGGCCCGGGTTTGATCGCAGAAGATTTGCCCGAGCAGTTGCCCACCGTATTCAAAAAGCTTGATATTTAATTGGAATTGGAAAAAACTAACGGCACGCGGTCGCGCTCGGTTGCCTCAAGATGTTGGTGTTTTCCACCCGAGTGCCGGCGGCGATTTTTACGATTTATCTGATAAAAGATTGATAGAAAACAATAAGTCAAAACCCATGATGCCCTGAATGGCACGACGTTGCGTGCCGCAGGTGCAATGTCATCGGAGAGCACGATCGAGAGCGAAATTGAGCAGAACGCGAACTTGAAACATTCATGGTGAATGACATGACAGTGAATTACAGAATAACCTCAATCCCGGCGATTTTGGCCGCAACAACTGCGATCCCGGCGGCTGCCGAGTTGAAATACGACAACAACAGCGGCGGCTATGTCGAGCTTTATGGGCAATTTAACCCGGCCATTGTCTCGGTCGATGACGGGGAAGAAACGGAAACCCGGCTGCTGGACAATGATCTGTCCAACAGCCGCGTCGGACTGTTCCTGATGCAGCCCTACGGCAGCAACGACTTTACCTTCCGCTTTGAAACCGGTCTTGGTTTACCCAGCACGGGAACCGCAAATCAGGATGGCACGAACACCAACGGTTGGTCGCGGGAAGACATCCGGCACGTCGATTTTGCCCTTGCCGGAAATTATGGCAAGTTTTCCGCAGGGCAGGGAAGCATGGCATCGGACGGCGCGGCCGAGGTTGATCTTTCTTACGTGGGAACGGCACTTTACTCGTTTACCAACGATGAAAACGGTGCGTTTTTCTACCGCGAGCCCGATGGCATCCTGAGTGATATCACGGTCGGCGACTCGTCCAGCAACTTTGACGGAGGGCGTCGGGGCCGCATTCGTTACGACACTCCTAAATTCGGTGGAAGTACTAACGACGACGGGTTTTGGGCCGCCATCGCCTATGGCGAGAACATCTTGTCCAGCAGCGATGACGACGACTATTACGACATCGCGTTCAACTATGCGGAAACCTTCGCAGGGGGCGTGAGGTTCGCGGCCAGCGTGGCCTATGCCGTGCGCGACTATGACAACGGCCCGGGCGAGCGAAAAGATACGATCGGCTCGGCGTCTGTGCTGTTGCCAAGCGGTTTCAGCTTTACCGCCGCTGCCGGAACACGTGACGACACGCGGGACGGCGTCAGCGACCCGAGCTACTGGTACACCAAGCTTGCCTACGAGACCGACGATTGGGTGCCTTGGGGAAAGACCGGTATCGGTATCGACTACTTTGACGGCTCGGATTTCGAAAACGATGGCTCAAGCACCAAGTCTTGGGGAATTGCAATCGTTCAGAAGATCGAGAGCATCAACACAGATGCCTATCTAAAATACCGCAATCACGATTTCGACGACATGGTCGATTTTGACAAGAACGAAGCGTGGGTTTTGGGTGCACGCTGGCGGTTCTGAATACGTGTTCCCAAGGATCATGGCGCTCCGGTTCAATCCGGGGCGTTTTTTCGTACGATATGCGGGCAAATAAGGGCTGAACTGGCCTTTGCCTCTTGCACGCGGACGACAGTACAAATAGAAGGCGTCAAATTTGCCCGGCGCGCCATTTTGCGCGCCCCGAATCCTATGGGGACTACCAAAATGCAGGTAACCGAGACGCTGAACGAAGGTCTGAAACGCGGCTACAACATCACCGTCACTGCGGCCGAGTTGGACAACAAGGTCAACGAGAAACTGGCCGAGGCGCAGCCCGAAGTCGAGATGAAGGGTTTCCGCAAAGGCAAGGTGCCGATGGCGCTGTTGAAAAAGCAGTTCGGCCAGCGCCTGCTGGGCGAGGCCATGCAGGAGTCCATCGACGGAGCGATGAACAAGCACTTTGAGGACAGCGGTGAGCGCCCTGCGTTGCAGCCCGAGGTCAAGATGACCAACGAGGACTGGAAAGAAGGGGACGATGTCGAAGTCGCCATGTCCTACGAAGCGCTGCCCCAGATCCCCGAGGTCGACCTCAAATCAGTAGAGCTGGAAAAACTGGTTGTTAAGGCTGACGACGCCGCTGTCGAAGAAGCGTTGAACAATCTGGCTGAAACCGCACAGGATTTCAAAGCCCGCCGCAAGGGCTCGAAAGCCAAGGATGGCGACCAAATCGTGTTCGACTTTGTTGGCAAGGTCGATGGCGAAGAATTCGAAGGTGGGTCGGCTGAAGACTATCCGCTGGTCTTGGGGTCCAACAGCTTTATCCCCGGTTTCGAAGAGCAGTTGGTCGGCGTAAAGGCCGAAGAGGAAAAAGACGTCAACGTCACGTTCCCGGAAGAGTACGGCGCGGAGCATCTGGCCGGCAAGGACGCGGTCTTCTCGTGCACAATCAAAGAGGTCAAAGAACCGGTTGCCGCCGAGGTCAATGATGAACTGGCCAAGAAATTCGGCGCTGAAGACCTGGCAGCTTTGAAAAGTCAGATCGCCGAGCGTCTGGAAGCGGAATACGCGGGCGCGTCGCGCGCGGTCATGAAGCGTGGCCTGCTGGACGTTCTGGATGACAAAGTCTCATTCGAGCTGCCGCCGTCCTTGGTCGAAGCCGAAGCGAAGCAGATTGCGCATCAGCTGTTCCACGAGGAAAACCCGGACGTTGAAGGCGAAAACCATGATCCGGTCGAACCGACGGACGAGCATAACAAACTTGCGGAACGCCGCGTGCGTCTGGGTCTGTTGCTGGCCGAGCTTGGTCAAAAGGCCGAAGTCGAAGTAACGGACGCCGAGATGACACAAGCGATCATGAACCAGGCGCGTCAGTACCCCGGTCAAGAGCGCCAGTTCTTTGAGTTCGTGCAACAGAACGCTCAGATGCAGCAGCAACTGCGCGCACCGCTGTTCGAAGACAAGGTCGTAGATTACGTGTTCGAACTGGCGCAGGTTTCTGACAAGGAAGTCAGCAAAGACGACCTGCAAAAAGCTGTTGAGGCTCTGGAAGAGGAATAATCCTCTTCTACTCACACTTTGAACCCGCACAAAAAACGGAGCCGTCTAAAATAAGACGGCTCCGCGTGGGTGGCTTCAACTTATGAGGTGAGGGGGTCAAGCCTCATGAGCAAAAGCACGGGGGGTTCCTAGCAGAGCTGTCTTTTGCTCTGGCGTGAACTTTTCGGACAGCGTCTCAATCAGATCGAGTACCGCCTGACGCTCGCTTTCTGTCTTGGCCGCGTGCATCTGTTCGACAAAGTATTTCTCGAGGTCAGTCAGCGGTTTGTGGTCGCGATTAGCAGGGCTGAGCGTTGCAGCTTTCTTTGCCTCGAACATCTCCAGCGCCTTGTCTTCGTCGATGAAGACGTCGCCTTCGATACCGGCGAACTCGCGAACGCCCGCAATCCGTTCTTCGGTGCAATCCAGAAGTGCGGCCAGCGCAGCAACCTTGCCCATCGGTACTGTTTTGCCGACATAGTCATAGGGTGCGCAATTCGAGCGTTTCAGGACGCGATCCATGACCGGGTCGATTACCGTAATGATATCCTGAATACCCGCGCTGCGGGCATATTCCAGCGAACCGACCATCAGTTCGCATGTTGCGTAGGACACCGAATTCTTGTCTTTGCCGCGCGACAAGCGCTGCGTGTCGACGCAGAAGCGGGTGGATTCCCACATGGTCGCGCTGCGCAGTGGCGCCTCGCCACACAGAATTGCCGAGAACACATCCGAAAGCATGTGTGGACCAGTGGTCTGGAGCGCACGTACGGCTGCGACGACATTCCCCCCATCGTCGAGACCGATTACATATGCAGGATCCAGATGATCGAATTCATCGATCTCTTTGCCATCTTCGATATTGACGTCCCAACCGAGTCGCCCGCCAAATACACGAGCCCGCAATTGAAACATGTCGTCAAGTACATCGCTGAACAGATGTCTGTTCAGGCCATCAACTACTAAGATCATTTTATCCCCCTTAGAGTGGTGTGTCCGTAACCTGATCGTTACCGTGTTTTCACACCGAATCTATTGGGGGATTCCCGTAGTTTGGCTTTTTTTTGGTTTATCCTGGGTAAATTAGCCCAATTCCAATGGCGCGGCCAACTGCCTGAGGGGTGGTAAGCGCATTAAGCTTTTCTCGTGCAGAACGCAAGTGTACTTCCACCGTGCGGTGGGAAATCGACAAAATATCGCCGATATCCTGCTGAGACTTGCCGGCAGCCGCCCATTGCAGGATCTCCTGCTCGCGGCTGGACAGGGTGGGATGGTACAACATCCGGCTGATCGACTCGGACGTCATAACGTGATCATGGATATGCACGGCCAGCGACTGCAGATCAGTTATGACACTGCCAACCAGCTTTTTCCATTCTTCCCGGCTGCATTCACGCGTTGCGCTCAGCAGGCCGATATCGCCATAAGGGCCGCGAACCGGGATCGTAATCCCTTGATCCGGAATGCCAAAATCATGAGCATCCCGAAAAACGCGCTGGAAATCCTTGCCACGCTCAAGGCGGCTCCAGTCAACGGGTGCGATGCTTCGCTGGCTCATGTGCAAAGTGGGGTCAATCAGGTGCAGGCCCTGCTCCTGATAGTGTGCTTTCCATTCGTCGCTGTAGGTTACGTGGCCATGAATCGAACCGGCCGCCGGGTTCATACCCGCATAGGCCGCATGGTCCATCTCGTATTTCTCGCACACCTGTTTAAGGAACTCATCGTAACGAGTATCCTTTTGGGGCAGGGTGCTGAGATCAACAATTTCCATTCGTCAACGACCAGTTAACTCCGCAACCACGGAGGCATCCCTTTTGCGTCAGAGGATGAGAGTGGGTCTTCCCTGACGTCAAACAACACATCACACTTTCCACAATATGACAAGAACACGGGGGAAATGTCTGCCTTTTTGGTTGAGTTGTGCCTTAGAAACCGATTTATGCGGACATAATGTCGATTTTGTGTGTTTTTTGCATCTAATTTCGGGTGTTTCGGGACTTTCCTGCCCCGAAACACACCGGCAATCGGGCTGTTCAACCATGATTCCGCTAGTTGGACGCCGGTTCAAGTCCCGTTTCGACCAGCATTCCGCGTTTTTTGGCCTCGGGATAGTAACCTTTCGCATAAAGAAAGATCGCCCGGCTTTGGTCGCCATCCGACAATAACCATGCCCCACGCAGGTATTTTCCGGCGAATTCCAGATTGGTGTCGGCGTCCAACAGCCCTTTGGCGTTGCCTTTGTATCCCATGGAGCGCGCCGTAGCAGGCAAAATTTGCAGCAGGCCATAGTAGGGCCGGTTTACGGCCCAGGGCCTGTGCGTGCTTTCGCGGATCGCAAGTTTATGGACCAGTTCGCGCGGAAGCTCATAGTGATCGGCCCATTTGTTGATTGAGGCGCGCAACTCTGGGGTTTCGTTGGGATACAGGGGTGGATCAAACGTGGTGGCGTTCTGAGTGGGGGTATCGGGGCCGCCGCAGGCCATTAGAGGACTGGCAAGGATCATGGCCAGAACGCTGCGGCGAATTTGTAATCTCATAGTGCTTGCTCCGATTGAGAGTGGCGGATGATATGGATGATCAAACCATCTGCAAGCGTAGGCCTGTATTGCGGCCAAATTTTGCTATCGGGCCCGGCGCAACAAAAAAGGCCGCGCCAAACGCGCGGCCTTTGATTTGAGATCCTCAGCGCAATCAGGCTTTGGTTTCGTCTTCTTCTTCAGCCGGCGCTTCTTCGGCGACAAGCTCTTCGTCTTCCGACGCGGCAGAGCCGATGTCGTCGAACAGTTCGGCGATTTCGAATTCAGCAGCGGCCTCTTCTTCAGCGGCCAGTTCCTGAATCGATTTGCCGGATGCCTGCAATTCGGCTTCTTCTTCCGAACGGGCGACGTTCATCTTGATTTCAACTTCTACCTCGGGGTGCAGTTTTACGGCGAGCGAATGCAAACCCAGTTCCTTGATCGGAGCGATCAGGGCGATCTGTTTCTTGTCGACGGTGAAGCCTGCCTCGGTTGCGGCATCTGCGGCGTCACGCGGGGTGACCGAGCCGTACAGGGCACCGGCATCCGATGCCGAGCGAATCACGATGAACTGCTGACCGTCCAGCTTTTCAGCCAGCGCTTCAGCTTCTTTCTTGGTTTCAAGGTTGCGGGCTTCCAGCTGCGCTTTCTGGGCTTCGAACGAGGCGATGTTGGCCTCAGACGCGCTCAGCGCTTTGCCTTGGGGCAGCAGGAAGTTGCGGGCGTAGCCGGACTTGACGTCAACGACGTCGCCCATCTGACCCAGTTTTGCAACGCGTTCCAGAAGGATAACTTGCATGTCAGTCTCTCCTTACTTCACGGCGTAGGGCAGCAGGGCGAGGAAGCGCGCGCGCTTGATAGCACGGGCCAGTTCACGCTGCTTTTTCGCCGAAACGGCGGTGATGCGCGAAGGTACGATCTTGCCACGCTCAGAGATGTAGCGCTGCAGCAGACGGGTGTCTTTGTAGTCGATTTTCGGCGCGTTCTCACCCGAGAACGGGCAGACCTTGCGGCGGCGGAAAAATGGTTTTGCGGCCATGGTTTAGTGTCCTTTTCTCAGGCGTTGATCAGCGGCGCTCGCGGCGGCCTTCGCGCTCGTCGCGCTTCTGCATCTGGACCGAGGGGCCCTCGGCATGCTCGTCGACCTTGATGGTCAGAACGCGCATGACGTCTTCATGCAGGCGCATCAGGCGCTCCATTTCCTGAACGGCGCCAGCGGGGGCGTCGGTCTTCAGGAAGGAATAGTGACCCTTGCGGTTCTTGTTGATCTTGTAAGCCATCGTTTTGACGCCCCAGTACTCGCTGTCGACGACGTTGCCGCCGTTGTCAGCCAGAACGGTGCCGAAATGTTCGACAAGGCTTTCTGCCTGCGCGTTGGACAGATCCTGACGCGCGATCATTACATGCTCATACAGTGGCATGTGCACTCCTGTTTATATCAAGGCGCATTTCAAAGGCGGGGCCGTTCAACCCTTCGCGGCCCTGCCACGAGAGGCTGCGCGATTCATGTGTCTTGCGAAGGATGGCCCCGTATACACGTTTATGGCGGCGGGGCAAGCCCTGCCGCAGATGCCTTTGTGAAGTCGCCCAATTTCCACCGACGCGCCCAATTCCTGACGCTTTTCGACCCGAGGTTGTTCATGAAGCCGGCAACACCCGGTACACCAAAAAACAGACAGGGCGAGACAATGGCCGTGATGAATACGAATACTTTCGAACAAACAGCATCCAAGGCTGCTTTTGACAAATCCGTACCCGTTCTGATCACTTTTGCGCCGAACTGGAAGGCCCGTATGGTGCTGGTCAGAATGCTGGGCGCTTTTCTGGTCGTTTCGGCCTTTTCAATGTGGTTGATGCCCGGTTCCGTAATGGGTGCCGAAGTTTGGCCGATCAAACTGGTTGCGTCCTTGATGTTCCTGATCGGTGGCGTAAGCCTTCTGACAATCGAAGTCATGGACAGCCGTCCTGACGCTTACTTTGATCCGATCCGCCGTGAAGTTCGCATTTTGCAGAAGAACGCCAACGGTCGGCCACAGACAGTTCTGCGTCGCAGCTACGAGTCGCTGGGCGGCGCCCGCTTCGAAGACGACCAGGTCGAGCTTTTCGATGTGGACGGAAGCCTGCTTATGAAGCTGCCGCTGGAATCGGCGGATGTCAGCCGAGCGCTGAAAGGGCAACTCAGCCAAAACGTAACAATTTTCGGCTGAATTTTATTCTGTTCAAAAAGGAACAGAGTTTGTGAATCAAAAAAACTTGTGTGCCGCCCTTGGGCGGCACATTTTTGTTTGTGAGCATCCCCATCGGGCTGCACCCCAACATTGCGGAGACTGTTATGAAATCCACCATTCTTGCAGCTGTACTGGCCGTTTCAGCGACCTCGGCCTTCGCCAGCGCCGAGAAATACATTCTGGACCCAAGTCACAGCCAGGTCATTTTCAACTATGACCACCTTGGCTATTCCACGACCTATGGCATGTTCTCGGGCTTCGAAGGCGAAATCATGTTCGACCAGGAAGACCCCGCTGCTTCGAGCGTGAGTGTGTCGATGCCCGTTATCGAAATGATCACCGGTTGGAAACCGCGAGGAGATCACTTCATGACCGAGGATTTCTTTGGTGCCGCCGAGGGTGATCTGATCACATTCACGTCGACCGGAATCGAAGTTACCGGTGAAAACACGGCGAATATCACAGGTGATCTGACGATGAACGGTGTGACCAAATCCGTTGTTCTGAACGCCAAACTGAACCAGGCCGGCGATCATCCGATGGCGAACAAGCCTTGGGCAGGGTTCGATGCGACGACCACGTTGGTTCGCAGTGAATTTGATCTGGGCCAGTTTGCGCCGTTTGTCAGCGACGAGGTCGAAGTCAGGATTTCGATCGAGGCGCAGAAAGCCGACTAAGCGGCGAGCGGTGTTTTGCGATGAAGCCGCCGGGGTTTGCTGACCCCGGCGGCTTTTCTTTATTCTCTTCGGGTCGCTGTCAGTTCGACAGTGACTTGCACGCCAAAGCCCAGCGAGTCTTCGGTTGGCTGCGACGTGCCGACGTCAAAATCCATTCGATTGAGGTCGACAGTGCCAGCCATTGTGGCGTCGTCGTCCTGCAGTTCCAGCGAAAAGGGCAGAACGATATCAATTGTTTTGTCGCGGATCGTCAGAGGGCCACGCGCCTCGTAGCCTAAGTCTGTTTTGTAGATGTCGGCGTCGAATTGTGCGGTTGGAAACTGACCGCTGTCAAAGAAATCTGCGCCCATCGCCTGGTCTGTGACGGTTCCGATGCTAAGAGAGCCTATCGCAATCTCGACATCCACCGTGCCAGCCAAACCCGGCTCTGCTGGCTCATCAAAGTCGATGGCGGCGGTCCAGTCTGCGAACGTGCCGGTAACCGGGCTGCCCAACTGAGCGATCGTAATCGACAATGTGCCGTCCTGCACTTGCCATTGCGACTGAACTTCGGCGAGTTCGGCGGTATCCGTGCTGGCCGCTGAGTGGTGTGAGAACGCTCCGGCATACCACCCGCCTGCCAACACGGCGACCCAGACCACCAAGGCTGCTGCGGCCGGAACTGGCGAGTGATGTTGTGCGGGCGGTTCAGGCGCGTCCGAGCGGCCGGGCAACATGCGACGCAACGTGCTGTCGTTGTCGATGACGTGATGTTTCAATGCGCCTGCGATGTGCAGGCCCAGCGAACCGGCAAGAACCAGAATGAAAAGCCAATGCAGGCTGGCAGTCAGTTCCGCCAGTTCAGGAGATTTTGGCACCAAAGGCAGGTTCTGCCCAAATGGCCATAGGATCGGCGCGAAGCCTTCGGCGGCGGCATGATGAACCCAACCGGACAAAGGTACCAGAACCAGCGAGCCATACAGCAACCAGTGAACGGTTTCGGCCGCAAATGCCTCGGGTTTGTTTTCGGCGTTCAAGAGGCCGGGTTTGGTTTGGGTTGCAGCCCAGAGTATCCGGGCCAGCGCCACGAAGAAAACAGCAATCCCAACCGTTTTGTGCAGCGAGAACAGGCGTGCGGCCTGCGCGATGTCCGCCTCGGTCGTGGGGATGGACGGATCGTAGATGGCGTGTGCCAGATTATTGGCAAACCAACCCAATGGCAGGGCAGTGAAAATCAGCAGAGCAGTAAGCCAGTGAAAACTCTTGGTCACACTGCCGTAGCTTGAGAAGGAATTGGTCGCGGCCATCGGTCGAACACTCCGGGATTTGGTTGGCTGTGCCCAACCTAAAGAGAGTGGCCGCAGACTCAACAGCACGAAACGCACATTGACGGTGCCCAGATGCAGAACGCATGCAATGCTTGTGCCGCGTGGCTTGTCAGTTTACACCCCGCCGCAATCAAATGTCATCCATGAGGTTGCAATGACACGCGCGTTCGTTTTCCCAGGGCAAGGCGCCCAGACCATCGGAATGGGTAGGGCTCTGGCCGAGGCGTACCCCGCGGCGCAAGCCGTTTTCGATGAGGTCGACGATGCGTTGGGGGAAAAGCTGAGCGCCCTTGTGTGGGACGGCGACATTGCGGAACTTACGCTGACCCAGAATGCGCAACCGGCGTTGATGGCGACGTCAATGGCGGCGATGCGCGCGTTGGAGGCAGAGGGCGTTTCTGTCACAGATGCCGCATTTGTTGCCGGGCATTCGTTGGGTGAATATTCAGCTTTGGCGGCGGTCGGTGCACTCAGTGTCGCCGATACGGCCCGCTTGCTTCGGACGCGCGGTCAGGCAATGCAGAGCGCGGTTCCCGTGGGCGAGGGGGCCATGGCCGCTATCCTCGGGCTCGATCTGGATGCTGTTCGCACAGTCGCGGAAGAGGCGGCCCAAGGCGAGGTCTGCCAAGCCGCCAACGACAACGATCCGACGCAGGTGGTCGTGTCCGGTTCCAAGGCAGCCGTTGAACGTGCAGCAGAGATAGCAAAGGAAAAGGGTGCCAAACGCGCAGTTATGTTGCCCGTAAGTGCTCCATTTCACTGTGCGCTGATGCAGCCTGCGGCAGATGTCATGGCACAGGCTTTGGCTGAAGTGGACATAAATTCGCCTGCCGTGCCGTTGGTCGCAAATGTGCGTGCCGAAGCGGTCAGCGACCCGGATCTGATCCGGCAATTGTTGATCGAACAGGTAACCGGGTCCGTCCGGTGGCGCGAAAGCGTACAATACATGGCCGCGCATGGCGTGACCGAAACGTGGGAAATCGGCGCGGGCAAGGCTTTGTCCGGGATGATCCGGAAAATTGACCGCGAGATTGCGGGCAAGGCGGTTGGAACACCGGAAGACGTACAAAAGGTCCTGCAGGCCGAATCGTAAGAAAAACATGCGTCCCGCAAGGGGCGCTGGACGAGGAAAACAGAATGTTTGATTTGACTGGTAAGAATGCTCTGATCACCGGCGCTTCGGGCGGCATCGGCGGCGACATTGCGCGGGCTTTGCACGGCGCCGGGGCAGCGGTTGGGCTGTCCGGAACACGCGTGGAACCGCTTCAGGCGCTTGCGGATGAGTTGGGTGAACGCGCCTACGTCCTGCCGTGCAACCTGAGTGACCCCGAAGCCGTTGAAGCGCTTCCGAAACAGGCCGCAGAGGCGATGGGATCGGTGGATATTCTTGTCAACAATGCAGGTATCACGCGGGACAATTTGTTCATGCGCATGTCTGACGAAGAATGGCAGAGTGTGATTGACGTCAACATGACCTCGACGATGAAACTGTGCAAAGGCGTCATCCGCGGCATGATGAAATCACGTTGGGGCCGGATTGTGAATGTTTCGTCTGTTGTTGCCGCAATCGGCAATCCGGGTCAGGCCAACTATGCCGCGTCAAAGGCTGGCATGATCGGCTTTTCCAAGGCGCTGGCGCATGAGGTGGCAACCCGTGGGATCACCGTGAATGCAGTTGCTCCGGGGTTCATTACCACAGCGATGACGGAAAAGCTCACCGACGAGCAACGCAAAGGCCTGCTGCTTAAAGTACCGGCCGGGCGCATGGGTGATCCGGAAGAAATCGCCGCCGCGGTGTTGTATCTCGCCAGCCCCGAAGCTGGCTATGTCACCGGAAGCACCTTGCATGTGAACGGCGGCATGGCCATGTTGTAGGCGCAATTGGGGGCGGGCGCGAAAGCGTTTGCCTTGCGCGTTGTCTGTGCTATAGGCGGCGCACATGCTTAGGGACCGGTCAGGTTGACCGGTTCTCTTGTTTCCCGGGTAGCCGGGACCCAAACCGCCCGGAAAGGGCAAATCAAGGCCACCCCGCGCGGGCATGGGCAGAACCGGGCAGACCGCCCTGAAAAGGAATGAGGAATAGACATGAGCGACGTCGCAGATCGCGTAAAAAAGATCGTTGTTGAGCACCTGGGTGTAGAAGAAGACAAGGTAGCCGAAAACGCTTCCTTCATCGATGATCTGGGTGCGGACAGCCTGGACACCGTTGAACTGGTTATGGCCTTCGAAGAAGAGTTCGGCATCGAAATTCCCGATGACGCAGCCGAAACCATCCAAACCTTTGGCGACGCCGTCAAGTTCATCACCGAAGCGTCCTGATCGCTTTGAATTCATAAAAAACGGCGCTTCCGGGCAACGGAGGCGCCGTTTTTTTGTGTTTTGCCCAATTTCACGCTTGCGTGCTGCAAAAGGTGTTCGCACTTTTGTCTCGAGGCACATTCCGAGCGGGCAAGGGCATGATAAGATCCACCCCGATGATCAACACGGCGCGATTGACGCTGTGTGCAATGCGACCCGAGGACTTTGATCGGTTTGCAGAGATTTGGCGCGACCCCGAGGTCGTCCGCCATGTTGGCGGGACGCCGCGTACGCGGGGTGAGGCTTGGGACTCGTTTCTGCGCAATGCTGGCCATTGGCAAATGACCGGCTTTGGGCAATGGGCCGTGGTGCTTCAGTCGAATCGCAAATTGATTGGTCAGGCCGGGTTCTTTTTCGGGAACCGGAGTCTTGGGTCCGATTTTGACTCGTTCCCCGAGGCCGGTTGGGTCCTGGCACCCGAAGGCCAGGGCCAAGGGTATGGATTTGAAGCCGCCCAAGCGGCGCATGACTGGTTTGATCGCGTGATCCCCGGACCGCTGGTCGCGTTGATTGACGCGGGCAATACCGTTTCGCAAAAGCTGGCAGCCAAGCTTGGCTATTCGCTGCTGCGTGAGGCGGAATACCGCGACACTCCTGTGCATTTGTTTCGAAGAAACGGGCCACCGGCGCGGGTGTGAAACGCGTTTATCTTTGCGATGCCGCAAATCGACCGTTGGATGCCGAAACTGGTGGAATCACCGGTTCGGTCGCAGTGTATGTTATCATGGATTTCCAGAGCGATTGAGCGGAGGAGCAAGCTCATGAGGATTTACCCCACGATGGAATTGCAGAACGGTCGTTGTGTCACATTGGACAAAGGCCGTTTAAACGATGCGATGATTTGGCATGTGGATCCTGTCGAAACGGCGCGCAGCTGGGCCGCTGCCGGTGCCGAGTGGATGCACCTGACCGACTTTGACGCAATCGAGGGACGCGACACCAATGCCGCGCTGGTCGAAGAAATCATTCGCAGCGCAGAGATTCCCGTGCAACTGGCAGGCGGCATGCGGACCCGCGAACAGGTCACGCATTGGATTGACAAAGGCGCCGGGCGCATTGTCATCGGTACTTTGGCCGCATGGGACCCGAATCTGGTCAAGGAATTGGCAAAGCTCTACCCCGATCAGATCGTTTTGGCTGTGGATGTCTGGCAAGGTCTGGTCATGACGGAAGGCTGGCGCACCCAAAGCGCCTTTACTCCGGAAGCTTTCATTGACGCTTTTGCGGGCATTCCATTCGCTGCGATCCTGATCACTGACATCGACAGTGACATGGAAGACGTCGAGGCGCAGCTTGGTCTGATCTCGGGGTTGGCACAGCATTCCCGGACACCGATTGTTGCAAGCGGGGTTGTGCGTAAAGCGGATGATGTTTCACGCCTTGCCTACATCCCCAACATCGCTGGGGCGCTGGTCGGGCGTGCGTTGTTCCGTAAAACGGTGGATCTGAAAGAGGCGCTGGATATGGCGCAGGCCGCGCATGAGCCTGTGGCGCAGTTCCAGTAATTCGGTCTAATGCTCGGCAAAACCGCCCCGACGCCGAACGCAACGGGGCGGTTCATTGATTTCCAACATCGATTTTTCAAGTTTGCACAAAAATTGGCGGCGGGATGCCGACGCGGAACATGCCGTTGCTCTTGCCCCCGGCCCCCGGGGCGGGGTATGCACGGTTCTCATAACAGGAAGCAGGCAAGAGGCACTTCATGCGCAGAGTCGTTGTAACCGGTCTGGGATTGGTCACTCCGTTGGCCAGCGGAGTAGAAGAAACCTGGTCGCGGCTGTTGGACGGAGAATCCGGCGCGGGCCCGATCACGCTGTTTGATGCCGAAGCAAGCGGGGTCACTACGACCTATGCATGTGAGGTTCCACGCGGTGATGGCAGCAATGGGACATTCAATCCGGATGATTGGATGGCCCCGAAAGAGCAGCGAAAAATCGAGGATTTCATCCTTTATTCCATCGCCGCAGCCGAGATGGCCTGTAAGGATGCGAACTGGCTGCCCGAGGGTGAAGATGAACGTGAGCGGACCGGTGTTTTGATCGGATCCGGTATTGGTGGACTGGGTTCGATTGCGGATACGGCCAATTTGATCCGCGACAAAGGCCCGCGTCGTGTTTCGCCGTTCTTTATCCCCGGTGCGCTGATCAATCTGGCGTCGGGTCAAGTATCTATCCGGTTTGGGTTCAAGGGCCCAAACCATTCGGTTGTGACGGCCTGTTCGACCGGTGCGCATGCGATTGGCGATGCCAGCCGTATCATCCGCGCGGGTGATGCGGATGTGATGATCGCTGGCGGTGGCGAAGGGTGCATCTGCGAAATCGGGATTGCCGGGTTCAACGCCTGCAAAGCGTTGTCGACCAAATACGCTGACAATCCAAAGGCAGCCAGCCGCCCCTATGACGTTGATCGCGATGGCTTTGTCATGGGCGAGGGCGCAGGCATTGTCGTACTGGAGGACTACGAACACGCCAAGGCGCGTGGGGCGAAGATTTACGCCGAGGTTCTGGGCTATGGCATGTCCGGCGACGCCTACCACATCACAGCGCCTTCCGAGGATGGCGATGGCGCGGAACGCTCGATGAAGGCCGCATTGCGCAGCGCGGGATTGGAACCAAAGGATCTGGATTACATCAACGCGCACGGCACGTCGACCATGGCCGATACCATCGAGTTGGGCGCCGTGGAGCGTTTGCTTGGTGAACATGCTGGAAACGCGACGATGACGTCGACCAAGTCCGCGACCGGTCACCTTTTGGGAGCCGCCGGTGCGATCGAGGCGATCTTTTCGATCCTTGCCATTCGTGATCAGGTGGCTCCACCGACCATCAATCTGGACAATCCGGCTGTTGAAACGCCGATCGACCTGGCTCCGAACGAGAAACGTGAGCGTGAAATCAACGTGGCACTGTCAAATTCGTTCGGATTTGGTGGCACCAATGCAAGCGTGATCTTCGGAAAGGCCAGTTAAATGTGGCGCGCACTGGCTTCGAACATGCTGACCATTCTGGTGGTCGGCCTGTTTCTGATGGGCGGTCTGATCCTTTGGGGGCAATCCCAGTACAAGTCGGACGGCCCGCTTGAAACCGCCATTTGTCTGCGTGTGGAAAGCGGGTCAAACATGACCCGCGTCAGTCGCGAGCTTGAGGACCAAGGCGCGGTCAGCAGCGCGACGCTGTTCCGGATGGCCGCGGACTATACCGACAAGTCTCAGCAGTTGAAGGCGGGCAGCTTTCTGGTGCGCGAAGGCGCGTCGATGGAGCAGATCATCGACGACATCACCAAAAGCGGCGCAAGCACCTGCGGGACCGAGATTGAGTACCGCATCGGTGTGACCCGCACGCAGGCGCGGGTGCGAGAGCTGGATCCGGCGACGTTGGACTTTGTCGACATTGCCGAGTTCGAAGTGGGCACCGATGACACCCCGGACGTCTATGGACAAAAGCGAAATGAAGCTGACACCCGGTATCGCATCTCGCTGGCCGAAGGTGTCACAAGTTGGCAGGTCGTTGAGGCATTGAAATCCGCGGATTTCCTGGGCGGTGAAGTCGCAGAGATACCTGCCGAAGGTATGTTGGCCCCCGACAGTTACGAGGTTTCTTCCGGCGATGACCGAAACGCGGTTTTGAACGACATGCAGGAGAAACAGCAGCTGCGTATCAACGCGGTTTGGGAAGCGCGGCAGGACGGGTTGCCCTTGGAGAACCCGGAAGAGATGCTGATCCTCGCCTCGATCATCGAAAAGGAAACCGGTGTTCCGGAAGAACGCGGGCAGGTGGCCAGTGTCTTTGTAAACCGCCTGAATCAGGGTATGAAACTGCAAACGGACCCGACTGTGATCTATGGTGTCACCAAGGGGCGCGGTGCGCTGGGTCGTGGGTTGCGTCGCAGTGAGCTAAACCGGCCAACGCCATGGAATACATACCAGATCGATGGATTGCCGCCGACTCCGATTGCAAATCCGGGCCTTGCCAGCCTTGAGGCTGCTGTCGCACCGGACAACACTGATTTTGTGTTCTTTGTAGCAGACGGGACCGGAGGCCATGCTTTCGCAGAGACGCTGCAGGAGCATAATCGCAACGTTGCGAAGTGGCGCGAGATCGAGGCTGAGCGAAACTCGGGCAACTGAGTATCGCGGGTCGAAAGGAAACGGCGGGCTTGAGGCCCGCCGTTTCTTTTTAGTTCAAGCTGCGGGTCGCCGACGGGGACGCCGACGCCTGTGCCCTTGCGGTTTGGCGCTGTTGGCGTTGTGGTGTGGTTTTGGTCCACGACGTCGTTGGTTCGAGCGGCGGGCCGGCTTCTTGGGCTCTGCAAATTCCGGCATTTCACCGCTGGCGACGGGAATCTCGATCTTCATCAGTTTCTGGATTTGACGCAGCTGATCGACCTCGTCTGGGGCGCAGAAGGCGATCGCCTCACCCTCGCGACCCGCTCGGGCGGTTCTGCCAATGCGATGGACATAGTTGTCTGGTACTTCGGGCAGGTCGTAATTGACGACGTAAGCCACGCCGGGGATGTCGATCCCGCGCGCCGCAACGTCAGTTGCCACCAGCACGTTGACCTCTCCGGCGCGAAAGGCCTTGATGGCGCGATCACGCTGACCCTGGCTTTTGTTGCCATGGATCGAAGCTGCGTTGAAGCCGTCCGCGACTAGACCTTTCATCAACTTTTCCGCGCCGTGTTTGGTTCGCGAGAAAACCAGGGTCAGTGCTTCCGGATCCGCCGACAGAAGTTCGCGCAATTTACCCGGTTTTTCAGGGCGGCTGAGGAAGTGAACCGACTGGGTAATCTTGTCCGCGGCTTTGCCGGGAGGCGCGACTTGGACGCGTTGCGGGTTGTTCAGATAGGCTTGGCTGAGCTCTTCCATTTGCTTTGGCATGGTCGCAGAGAACAGCATCGTCTGGCGGGGTGTCCCAAGCGCGGGTGCGATTTTGCGCAGCGCGTGGATGAAGCCGAGGTCCAGCATTTGGTCGGCTTCATCCAATACCAGATGACGAACCGAGCTGAGGTCGACGGCCTTCCGCTCCATCAGGTCGATCAGGCGACCGGGGGTGGCGACAAGGATGTCGGTGCCACGCGACAGGAACATGATCTGCTTGTTGATCGATTGTCCGCCAACCACTGTCGCAACCCGCAGTTTTGTCTTTGTCGTCAGATTGCGAAGATTGTCCGCAATCTGGTTGACGAGTTCTCGGGTCGGGGCAAGGATCAACGCCTTGACCGTTTTGGGGGCCGGTTTGCCCGGTTGCGCAAGCAGATGATCAATCAGAGGCAAACCAAATGCTAGCGTTTTGCCGGTGCCGGTTTGCGCCAAACCCAGAACATCGTGGCCGTTCAGAGCCAGCGGAATCGCCTGGTTTTGAATCGGCGTGGGTTGCGTGAAGTTGGCGCGTTTGAGCGCATCGTTCAAAGCCGGCGCAAGGCCGAGCATGTCGAAATCGAACACTTATCAATCCTTTTGGGTCCGGGACGCGCATTCGCCACGGAAAACGAGAGGGCACGCTTGTGGCGCACCTTGGGTGGGTTCTGCGAAGCCTCGGGACGTATCGGCGATTCCGCTACGTCTGGCCGTCGCATCAAGAACCCTGCGTGAAGGGGAACTGGAGAGAGTTTGGCGCTTTGGGATCGGGACCAGCCCGAAAAAGTCACGCATCAGCGCCGTGGTTTTCGGGGCTGATGCGCCTTCGCGGGCAGTTTGTCAAGCGGCGGTTCACATAAAGGATGGAAATACCGCTGATTAGCGTGAAAACACCGTTGGGCCCTCAGGTTATTCGGCGGCGGTCATCTTTGGTGGGAACTTGTTTGGTAAAAGACCCAACGCGCGCGCTTGCCTTATGTCGGACAAGAGATCACGTTCTGCCGCGGCAAACAGTTCTTCCGTATCATCCAAGACAAAATACCCCATCTGGTGCATGTCGATCCTATACGGCGTGCGCAGGATGGTCAGAATGTCGAATGGATCCCGACCGGGAACATTACTGGTCACTGAATAGACAAGCTCTGTCGGAGATGATGCAAGACCGGACCCGAGCGCCTTGATCTGTCCGTCCTGTCGGCGCAATCCAAATTCTATCGAGAACCAATAAAGCCGGATCAGCCACGCGTAGTCTGATGCCTCAGCGCGGGCGCCGGCCTTGCCGATCGCATGGCTGAATGCCGCGAAGCGGGGATCGCTGAGCAACGGAGTATGCCCGAAAATCTCGTGAAAGATGTCAGGTTCTTCTATGTAGTCAAAGTCTTCCCGGGACCGGATGAAAGAGGCTGCAGGAAAAATCCGATCTGCCAGCATGCCGAAGAATTGTTTGAAGCCGATCAAGGCGGGCACAGGTTGTACACGCCAACCTGTCATGTCCAACAGGCGTTCAGAGATGTCCGCGCAGGACGGAACTTGATGCTTCGGCAGGTCCAAACGGGCCAGCCCGTCCAGATATTCGTCGGCCATGTAATTGTGAATGTTCTGCTCTTGCGCCGCGTAGAGATCTGCCCAAACTGCATCTTCTTCAGCTGAGTAATCTATGTGGCCTCGGGCATCGGCCTTTTTCGCGGTGTATTTGGTCGACTTGGGCATTACTGATCTCCTTCTGCGACCATGTTATTCGCTTTCTTATGCAGTTTTCGTTTGAATTTCGCTGATTTTGCTGGAAAATTGAAAAATATGTTTCGGAAATGATGAAATATGAAAGAAAACCTTCAACCTCCTGATATTGCAATCCTGCGAGAGCTTCAGATCAGCGGGCGGCTTTCGATGCAGGAACTGGGCGAGCGGACAGGCCTGTCAGCGTCGCAATGCTGGCGGCGGGTCCGCGATCTGGAGGCTGCGGGCGTAGTGTCTGGGTATCGCGCTCAGGTCGCCGCCAAAGCCGTGGGTTTGAATGCCATTGCCTATGTTCACGTCGCGCTACGCGATCATCAGGAGGAGAGCATCACGTCCTTCCTGCGCTTGGTCGAAACGGAACCACAGATTGTCGAGTGTGCCTCGATCACTGGTGACCATGACTTCATTCTCAAGGTTTACGCAAAGACGCCGGAAGATCTTGAAAACTTCATAATGCAGCGGCTTTTGAAATCGGGTCTGGTGCGCGATACCCGCAGCAATTTTGTGCTTCGACAGAACAAAACACGCGGCCCGTTGCCGATCATGTGATCTTAAGAAAATATTACGATTACAGCACGTTGCCCGTTGCGGAGTGTTGCGTGAAACGTTGACTTGGCGTGCGATTTTCCGTATAGGTTGTGGCATGCTAGAAGAAGTGGGCAACGGCCCCGGGGCGACCCGGTGGCCGTTTTTCGTTTCTCTCGTGCGGAGAAAACTCACGCATGAGGTCAAAAAGCAAACATGACTTTGATTACCCCGGAAGAGCGGATTTCTCAGACGGCTGACTTGTTGCAGTCCCTTGAAAGGTCCATTCGCGATCTGCGCCAAGCAGCAGAAGAACTGCGCCAGCAGATCGGAGCCGGGGAGGATGCAGATCTTGCCGGAACGGGCAAGCAACTGGGTCAGCTAGAGGGGCTGATCCGAAGTTGTCAGAAAGTGGAGACAAGCTTTGTCGAACAACATCACAGACAAGCCGGTATCGCCCAAGGGGGCTATGCGCTCGACCTTGATCGGGCACGATCTGAGATCGGGTGCAGGTTGGCTCGCCTCCGCGCCTGCTGCGGTGCAAGACAGATTTCTGAGTGAGATCGGGGAGGGGGGGCTGTGTGCCCTCCCTTTCCTGTTTGAGTTCTGGGCGTTGCCGCATCAGTTACCGCCCGAGGGCGACTGGCGGTCGTGGGTGATCATGGGCGGACGCGGCGCGGGCAAGACGCGGGCCGGGGCCGAGTGGGTGCGACAGGTGGTCGAGGGGTCGAAGCCGCTGGACAAGGGCGAGGCGAGCCGCGTGGCGTTGGTCGGGGAGACCTTTGATCAGGTACGCGATGTGATGATCTTTGGCGACAGCGGGATATTGCAGTGTTCGCCGCCGGATCGTCGGCCAGTTTGGAAGGCGTCGGAACGCAAGCTGGTTTGGCCCAACGGTGCCGAGGCGCAGGCGTTTTCGGCCCATGACTCCGAGGGGTTGCGCGGGCCGCAGTTTGACGCGGCCTGGGTGGATGAACTGGGCTGCGCAGCCATCGAAAAGGGTACAAATCAGCCGAACAAATTTCTGGACCCGAAATCGTCGGAATCGAAATTGCCCAAATATTCCAACGGACAGCGGGACGATTTCATTCAGGTTCAATACCTGAAAGCGATGTTGGGTTACTGGGAGGAGCCGGGCAACAATCCGGTATCAGAGATTTACGGCGGTCCCATGATCGATATGGCCAACGCCTATGTCTGGGCCTGGGATGCAAGGCCATATCCGACATTTCCAAACCTGCGGTCTCAGTGGACAGATGGTGCAAATTATTCGCGGGGTCACTGGTTGAACGGGCGGTCGGGTTCCCGCACGCTGGCTTCGGTTGTGACGGAAATCTGCCTGCGCGCCGGCGTTACGGATATTGACGTCACCGCACTTTATGGTGTCGTCCGTGGTTATGCGATCGAAGACGTCATGGATGCACGTCAGGCGTTGCAGCCGTTGATGCTGCGCTATGGGTTTGATGCAATCGAAAGGGATGGCAAGCTTGTTTTCCGCTCTCGCGATGGTCGGAAACCAATCGACGTCGATCCGGAGCGGATTGCAATCACCTCGGACGTAGATGGCGCAGTGGAGTACCGACGCGAGGCCGAGGCGGAAATGACAGGCCGGGTGCGGCTGCGCTTTGTGCAGTCAGACGCCGACCATGACATTATCGCGGAGGAGGCCGTGCTGCCCGACGACCGCACCCACGCGGTATCGGTCAGTGAAATGCCATTGTCCATGACTCGCGCCGAGGGTCGCCAAACCGTCGAACGCTGGCTCAGCGAGTCACGCGTGTCGCGCGAAAGCGCACGCTTTGGGCTGCCACCTTCAATGCTGCACCTTGGCGCAGGGGATGTTGTCCGTCTTGCAGGAAAAGACCAATTCCCCGGTGCGCAGTTTCGGATTGATCGGATGGAACAGGCTGATCTGCAGATTGTGGACGCGATCCGGATCGAACCCGGTGTATATGCGCCAGCCGAGATTGACGATGATGCGACAACAACGAAACCCTTTATCGCACCAGCGCCAGTACTGCCCGTTTTCATGGATCTGCCACTCATAACCGGCACGGAAACAGCACATGCGCCGTACCTAGCAGTGACTGCCGATCCTTGGCCGGGCAGCGTGAGTGTCTATTCAGCCGCGCAAGATGAGGATTATGCCCTTCGTCAGCTGGTCTTGGATGCGGCGGTGGTCGGGTTTACCGAAACACCGATGTGGCGCGCGAGCCCGGGGATCTGGGATGAGGGCCAAACGCTGCGGGTCAATTTGATTCAGGGGATGCTGGAATCGAGACCGAGGGCTGCCTTGCTCAACGGTGCCAATCTGGCTGCGATCGGCGACGGAACGCCCGGAAACTGGGAGGTCTTTCAGTTCGCAAACGCGGAATTAACCGCATCCGGCGTCTATACTCTGTCAGGTCGTCTGCGCGGGCAATTGGGGACCGATACGCTGATGCCGGAGGTCTGGCCCGAAGGCTCGGTCTTTGTTCTGTTGGATGATCGAGTGTCGCAGGTCAACCTGCTGCGCAGCGAAAGGCGCGTATCCAAACACTACCGCATAGGTCCGGCGGCGCGTGATTACGATGATCAATCCTATGATCATCAGATTCATGCGTTTGAAGGCAATGGCCTTCGGCCTTATGCACCGGTGCACTTGCGAGTGACCTCCGAAAACGGCGCTGACGTGTTCAGTTGGGTGCGACGCACGCGCATCGACGGCGACGACTGGAGTGGATTGGATGTTCCGTTAGGAGAAGAAAGCGAGTCCTATCTTGTGCGAATCCGTGTTGACGGGTCCATTCAGCGTGAAACCACCATGTCAGCTTCGGATTGGACGTACACGGCCACGATGAAAGCGACGGATGGCATCGATGGGCCTTATACGCTCGAAGTCGCACAGGTTTCCGCCGTTTTCGGCCCCGGGTCTTACGCCTCCGTGACGGTAGGCTGACCGCCAATGCGGCCGGTTTTGCACGGAGATGTGAGCTCCGCGGCTAGGGCATTGATGTCCGCGCCGCGGAATGCCCGCGCCGCGCTTTGCGCAAGGATGTTGGCCGAAGCGGAAATTGCGCATCGGCATGTGACGAAAACGGGTCGATTGCACCCTGTGCATGGAAATGGGTCGCTTATGACCGTCGCTCGTAACCGCCCCCTGATGGATGAGCCGAGCTTTGACGATTTGGAATATTGTAATTGTTTTGAGGTGGTTATTCAGCAATTGATCCGATTTCAGATCAGCCAGAGGCGCAACTGACGCATTTACTGGCAGCCAAATCCAACTCCAGTCGACCGTGCGCAATCGGTTCGCCGCAATCCTCGCAATACCCATACTCGCCCTCGCGCATGCGGGCGAGTGCAGCCTGCAGGCGGCGCGCCTCCAAGTCGCGCCGCGCTTGCTGTGCTTTGGCCATCGCCTGATTTTGCAACGCGTCCATCCGGCTCAGGCGACCGACGGCTTGCTGGTCCAGTTCGACAACCGACTGCGCTTCATGCCCGGCTTCGGATGCATCCTTTAGCGCGATCAAACGGGTCCGGATCAGGCGTTCGAAATACTGCAGTTCTTCAGCGTTCATTTTTTGTTGCAATTCTCATCAAGGGTTTGCGTTTGGCCTTTTTGGTCCTAAGTGGCTATCTTAGGCGTAGCGGAGGATGAAAAGCCATGTTTGAAACGCGCAGCCACGTGACCAACGTCGACCCGGTTTGGGATCGGATCACCGCCGAAGCCCATGCTGCGGTTGAAAAAGAGCCCCTTATGGGTGGTCTTGTACATGCTTGTATCCTGCATCATCGTAGCCTGGAGCGGGCGCTGTCGTACCGCATCGCAGCCAAGCTATGCTCAAACGAAATGTCCATGATGGTATTGCGAGAGATCGTGGACGAGGCTTATGCAGAGGACCGCAGCCTGATCGAAGCGGCACGCGCCGATCTTATGGCGGTGTATGAACGTGACCCGGCCTGCCACCGTCTGTTGCAGCCGGTGCTGTATTTCAAGGGCTATCAGGCCATGCAAGCCTATCGCGTCGGACATTGGCTGTGGCGCAAAGGGCGGCACGATCTGGCGTATTTTGTTCAGATGCGCTCATCCGAGATTTTCGGGATCGACATTCACCCTGCGGCCAAGATCGGCAAAGGGATCATGATCGACCACGCCCATTCCATCGTGATCGGCGAAACCGCCGTGGTCGGCGACAACGTATCGATGCTGCATTCGGTGACGCTGGGCGGAACCGGCAAGGAAGAGGAACAGCGCCACCCGACGATTGGGGATGGCGTTCTGATCGGAGCCGGGGCCAAGGTGCTGGGCAACATCGAAGTGGGTCATTGCAGCCGCATTGCGGCAGGTTCGGTTGTTCTGCAAGAGGTTCCGGCCTGCAAGACCGTGGCCGGGATTCCGGCCAAGATCGTGGGCGAGGCCGGCTGCGACCAGCCTTCAATCTCGATGGATCACATGCTGGGGAAAGACCAGTAGATTCCGCGATAGATTAAGAAAAAGGCCGCCTGAATTTGGGCGGCCTTGTTTTTGGTTTATGGTCGGCTGATCAGGCGAGCATAACCATTGGGTTTTCGAGATTGTCCACGATGGCTTGCATCAACTGTGCGCCTAACGCGCCGTCGATGACCCGGTGATCAACGGACATGGTGACTGACATGACCGTTGCAACCGTCAACTCGCCATCGTCGCCAACAACTGGCTTTTTCAGGCCCGTTCCAACGGCAAGGATGCCAGCATGGGGCGGGTTCACGATGGCGTCGAAATTGTCGATGCCGAACATGCCAAGGTTCGAGACCGCGAAGGTGCCGCCCTGATATTCATGCGGGGCCAGCTTGCGTTCGCGCGCGCGACCGGCGAGGTCTTTCATCTCGGTCGAGAGTGCCGAGAGCGATTTGGTGTCGGCGTCCTGCAGGACCGGTGTGAACAAGCCGCCCTCGATGGCCACCGCGACGGCCACGTCCGAGGGTTTCAGTTGCAGGACCCGGTCGCCCGCCCAGACGGCATTGCATTCGGGAACCTGTTGCAACGCATTGGCGACGGCCTTGATGATGAAGTCATTGACGCTGAGCTTCACGCCCCGGCTTTCCAACTGCTTGTTCAACTGGCTGCGGAACTTGAGCAACGCATCGAGCTTGATGTCACGGCGCAGGTAGAAATGCGGGATGGTCTGCTTGGCCTCGGACAGACGCGCGGCAATGGTTTTGCGCATACCGTCGAGCTTGATTTCCTCGTATTCGCGGCCTTCGTACATTTTCGCAACAGCATCGGCCGATGGGCCTGCCGGGGCTGCAGCCGGTGCCGCGGCGGTCGCCGCCGGTGCGGATGCCGCTGCGGGGGCTTTTGCCGTGGCCCCTTCGACGTCAACCTTGATGATACGGCCATGCGGGCCGGACCCGCTGATCTGTGTCAGATCCAGACCTTTCTGCGCGGCGATGCGGCGGGCCAGTGGCGAGGCGAAAATGCGGCCTCCATCAGCTTTGGCCGGAGCCGCCGGGGCGGGGGCAGGGGCGGCCGCCTCGGGTGCCGCGGGCGCAGCAGCCTCGTTGCCCGCGGCGGCTGCCGGGGCAGCCGCAGGAGCTGCGGCGGGTGTGGCCGCGATATCATCCGCGCTTTCCCCGTCTTCCAGCAGAACCGCGATGGCGGTGTTGACCTTGACCCCCTCGGTGCCTTCGGGGATCAGGATCTTGCCGACAGTGCCTTCGTCAACGGCCTCGAACTCCATCGTGGCCTTGTCGGTTTCAATCTCTGCCAGCAGGTCACCGGAGGAGACGGTATCACCCTCTTTGACGAGCCATTTTGCAAGGGTGCCTTCCTCCATCGTTGGGGACAGGGCGGGCATCAGGATTTCGGTGGGCATCTCAGCGCTCCTCAATCAGAGTAATTTGGTCAAAAGGCGCCTTGGGACGCCCGGTGCCGCGTGCGAGTGTCGCAATCGCAGCCTCGATTTTTTCTTTGTTTTCAGCCATCCAGACATAGGCGGTCTGATGGGAAGGGCGCGCGCCGATCAACCGCATGTCCGCCGCCAGACGTTCGGGCACAAGCGCCCGGACGGTCCGGTCATCGAGATCAATCTCGACACGGTAACACTCGGTTGCTGGATCGCGGCCCCTGATCTCCATCGTCTTACCGGTACGTCACCTGTTTGACCGCCGCGATCACCTCGTCTGTTGTGATCAACGCCAGTTTTTCAAGGTTGGCGGCGTAAGGCATCGGAACGTCCTTGCCGGTGCAGTTGATCACCGGGGCGTCGAGATAGTCGAACGCCTCTTGCATGACCACGGATGAGATATAGCTGCCGACAGACCCCTGCGGCCAGCCTTCTTCGACGGTCACCAGACGATTGGTTTTCATCACCGAATTGATGATCGCGCCGGTGTCCATCGGGCGGATGGTGCGCAGGTCGATCACCTCGGCGTTGATGCCTTCCTCGGCCAGTTTGTCGGCCGCTTCGAGCGCGAATTGCATCGAGATGCCAAAGCTGACGATGGTCACGTCCGAGCCTTCGCGCCAAATGCGTGCCTTGCCAAGCGGAACGGTCAGATTATCCACTTGCGGCACGTCGAAGGAACGACCGTAGAGGATCTCGTTTTCAAGGAAAACGACCGGGTTGGGGTCGCGGATGGCTGATTTCAGCAGTCCTTTGGCATCGGCTGCTGAATAGGGCATCACGACCTTCAGGCCGGGGACCTGCATGTACCATGCGGCGTAATCCTGGCTGTGCTGGGCCGCAACGCGGGCGGCGGCACCATTAGGGCCACGGAACACGATGGGGCAGCCCATCTGACCGCCGGACATATAGAGTGTCTTGGCGGCGGAGTTGATGATCTGGTCAATCGCTTGCATGGCGAAGTTGAAGGTCATGAACTCGACAATCGGTTTCAATCCGCCAAAGGCCGAACCGACCGCGATGCCGGTAAAGCCATGCTCGGTGATCGGCGTGTCGATCACACGCTTGGGACCAAACTCATCCAGCAAACCCTGAGAGATCTTGTAGGCGCCCTGATATTCGGCGACTTCTTCGCCCATCAGGAAAACGTCGCCATCGTTGCGCATCTCTTCGGCCATTGCGTCGCGCAATGCCTCGCGGACAGTTTCAGTTTTCATTTCCGCATCTGCGGGCCAGTCAGGGGAATGATCCACCACGGGTGCAGCAGGTGCGGTGGCGACAGGAGCGGGGGCCTCAGCCGCCGTCGGGGCAGGCTCGACCACCGCTGCGGGTGCAGCAGTGGGCAGGGCAGAGGCGTCCTCGCCTTCTTCAACGAGAATTGCGATGGGCGTATTGACCTTGACGCCTTCGGTGCCCTCGTCAATCAGGATCTTGCCGACGATACCTTCGTCAACGGCTTCAAACTCCATCGTCGCCTTGTCGGTTTCGATCTCGGCCATGATATCGCCCGAGGAAACGGTGTCACCTTCCTTGACCAGCCACTTGGCCAGCGTGCCTTCTTCCATCGTGGGCGAAAGGGCGGGCATGAGAATTTCGGTTGCCATGTCTTAATCGTCCTCTCAGGCGTAAATATCGGTCCAGAGCTCTTCTTCGGAAGGCTCGGGGCTTTCTTTCGAGAATTCGGCGGCCTGATTGACGATCTCTTTGATTTCCTTGTCGATCGCCTTCAGGTCATCCTCGGTCGCGTGTTTGCCGGTCAGCAAGAGCTCGCGCACATGTTCGATCGGATCGCTTTGTTCGCGAACCTTCTGAACCTCTTCGCGGGTGCGGTACTTGGCCGGATCGGACATCGAGTGGCCGCGATAGCGGTAAGTTTTCACCTCAAGAATATAGGGTCCTTTGCCAGACCGGCAGTGGGCAACGGCCTTTTCTCCGGCGGCTTTGACCGCCAGAACGTCCATACCGTCGACGATTTCGCCGGGAATGCCAAACGCCTCGCCACGATGATAGATGTCCTTGGTCGAGGTCGAGCGTTCCTGCGAAGTGCCCATGGCGTACTGGTTGTTTTCGATCACAAAGACAACCGGCAGATCCCAGAGGGCGGCCATGTTGAAGGTCTCGTAAACCTGACCCTGGTTGGCCGCACCATCGCCGAAATAGGTGAAGGTGACGCCACCGTTTTCCTTGTACTTGTCGGCGAAGGCCAGACCCGCGCCCAGCGGCACCTGCGCCCCGACGATGCCGTGGCCGCCGTAGAAGTGCTTCTCTTTCGAGAACATGTGCATCGAGCCGCCCTTGCCTTTGGACAGGCCGCCGATGCGACCGGTCAGTTCGGCCATAACGCCACCCGGTTCCATCCCGCAGGCCAGCATATGACCGTGATCGCGGTATGAGGTGATGCGCTTGTCACCATCCTTGGCCGCAGCCTCAAGCCCGACAACAACCGCTTCCTGACCGATGTAAAGGTGGCAGAAACCGCCGATCAGACCCATCCCATAAAGCTGGCCCGCCTTTTCCTCGAATCGGCGGATCAGCAGCATCTCGCGGTAATAGGTGGTAAGCTCTTCCGCAGAAACATTTGGTTTCTTTGTGGTTTTTCGCGCAGCCATTGTGGCGACCTCCCCCTTTCGGCAAGATAGTTTAGCGTTAAACTATCTCATAAAGCATTTCGCGCGATCTGGCGAGAGCAAATGTGACGCGGGGGCAACACGCGCAGAATATGGGGACGACAATGGAAGACTGTTTCGACGCGCGTCCGCCTTGCGCATTGATGGCGGGGGAGGGCTGCCTTAGCGAATGACGATTTCGTCCGCTCGGATCATACCCAAAACGGACCGCGCCTGCTGATCCAGAAGGTCAAGGTCCAGATATGTGTCAGAAAGGCGGCGGGTCAGGTTTTCCATTTTGGAAATTTCCGCATTCAATTCTGCCAGGTCGCGTGACAGAGCATCCCGTTCCGCTGCAATCTCGACCCTGCGAAAAAGGCCATAGTCGCCCTGAACGGCAGCAAAGGTGAAGTACACACCCAGCATGAAAGCCACCGTGAAGAAAACGACTGCGCCCAAACCGGGCCGATGGGAACGGGACACTCTGTTTACCGCCGTATGAAACTTGCCTCAAAAACGCGCCCTTTTCGGACGTCTCCCGGCACTATGTCACAGCCGATTCGGGATGTGAATCCCCCGATTCGCAAAAACATCTTTGGCGAGTCTGAAAAATTACAACGGCTTAACCGGGGCGTTGCTATTGCTCGAGGGCGGCCACGCCTGGCAGCGTTTTACCTTCCATCCACTCAAGGAATGCGCCACCCGCGGTCGAGATGTATGAAAAGTCGTGTGCCGCACCCGAGGCATTCAGTGCCGCAACCGTGTCGCCCCCGCCCGCGACCGAGATCAACTGCCCGGACCGGGTCAGCGCTGCAGCTTTCATGGCTGCGGCGTTGGTGGCCGTGTCGAACGGTTCCATCTCGAACGCACCCAGTGGACCGTTCCAGATCAGCGTCTTGCTTTGAGAAAAAATGTCCGAAATTGCCGCGACACTGTCTGGTCCGGCGTCAAGGATCATGCTGTTTTCGGGGCACTGGTCCGCCGGCAAAACCTGACTGGGCGCATTCGCCTCGAATTTCTCTGCCACAACAATGTCGGTGGGCAATATGATCTTGCACCCCGTGCTGTCAGCCTTTTTCATGATTTCGGATGCGGTGTCCTTCATCTCGCGCTCGGCCAGGGATTTGCCGACGCCGATGCCCTTGGCCACCAAAAACGTATTCGCCATTCCGCCACCGATCACAAGATAGTCCACCTTTTCGATCAGGTTGCCCAAGAGATCCAGCTTGGTCGAAACCTTCGCGCCGCCGACAACCGCTGTTACCGGACGTTTCGGTGCGCCTAACGCGCCCTCCAACGCTTCCAACTCAGCCTGCATCAAGCGCCCGGCGAAAGCGGGAAGAAGCCGTGCGATCGCCTCGGTCGAGCTGTGCGCCCGATGCGCGGCAGAAAACGCATCGTTGCAATACACATCACCCAGACGTGCCATACCCGCCGCGAGATCGGCGTCGTTTTTGGTCTCACCGGCATGGAAACGGGTGTTTTCCAGCAGCAATACCTGACCGGATTGAAGCGCCTGCGCGGCAAGTTCCGCTTCGCTGCCGACGCAATCGGCTGCAAACAGAACGTCTGCCTCAAAGGCCGTTTCCAGCGTTGGGATCAGTTGCTTCAGCGACAGATTTTCGCGACGTTCGCCACCAGGGCGTCCGAAATGCGCCAAAAGGATCGGTTTGCCGCCCGCGTTCAGAATGTCGCGAACAGTGGGCACGATGCGTTCGATACGGGTGGCGTCCGTGACGACACCATCAACAACCGGCACATTGATATCAACGCGCACCAAAACGCGTTTGCCGTTCAGGTCCATGTCGTCCAGCGTTTTCCAACCCATCGTGCAATCCCCAGAAATTGAATTCGGTTTAGGCGGTTCTTTTCCTGCATTTTGCCCTCAGGTCAATGCGTCACTTGGCTTTCGCGTGCCTGCATCATAGGTATTTGCGCAAGATAAACGACAGGAGGGCCTCATGGCCGAGATCAAAGACCCCGAAAACACCATCATCATCGAGCTGAAGGACGGTAATGTCGTCATCGAGCTTCTGCCGGACGTGGCCCCTCAGCATTCGGCCCGGATGAAAGAACTGGCCCGCGGTGGCGAATATGACAACGTGGCCTTTCACCGGGTGATCGACGGTTTCATGGCGCAGACCGGCGACGTACAGCACGGCGATATGGAAGACGGGTTCAACCTGCGAATGGCGGGTACAGGTGGTTCGTCGCTGCCGAACGTCCCTGCGGAATTCTCGAAACTGCCCCACGACCGGGGGACTCTGGGTGCCGCGCGCTCTGCCAACCCGGACTCGGCCAATTCGCAGTTCTTTATCAACTTCAAGGACAACCATTTTCTGAACGGCCAATACACGGTGTATGGCCGCGTGATCGACGGGATGGAGCATGTGGACGCAATCGTTCGTGGTGAACCGCCTGCGAGCCCGGACCGTATGATCAGCGTCAGGGTGGCAGCAGATGCATAAGCTGGCCGCTGTATTCGCTCTGATGGCAAGCCCCGCGCTTGCCACCGGGCTTGAGATCGAGATCGAAGGCGAGGGTGCCAATGGGACCGTCACAGTCGATCTGTTTGATGACCTTGCTCCCAAGCATGTAGAGCAGATAGCTGCGCTGGCGGCTGCAGGTCAGTATGATGGCGTGGTGTTCCACCGCGTGATCGACGGCTTTATGGCGCAGACCGGAGACGTCGAGCACGGCCGGCTGGGCGCGGATCTACGTCGGGCCGGAACCGGCGGTTCGGACCGTCCCGATCTGCCTGCCGAGTTTTCGGACTACAACTTTGATCGGGGTGTCGTCGGTATGGCACGGGCGCAAGACCCGAACAGCGCCAATTCGCAATTCTTCATCATGTTCGAGCCGGGGCCGTTCCTGAACGGCCAGTATACAGTCGTTGGTCAGGTCACCGGCGGGATGGACGTCGTTGACGCCATCAAACGCGGCGATGGGCCGAACGGTGCCGTGATCGGCCAACCGGACTCGATGAAAAAGGTCACCGTGACCGAGTAATGCACTCCGACCCGGTGCCGGTTTCGGCACCGGGCTTACACTGCGCTTAATCGTCTGGTGACATGACCTTCCAGATGATCGCGCCAAGCGCGCCACCAATCAGCGGCGCGACCCAGAACAGCCACAACTGGGCAAGCGCGGGGCCATCCGCGAACAACGCGACACCGGTCGAACGCGCGGGGTTGACCGAGGTGTTCGTCACCGGGATCGAGATCAGGTGGATCAGCGTCAGGGCCAAACCAATGGCGATTGGTGCAAACCCTGCCGGGGCACCGTCGGACGTGACCCCAAGAATGATCAGAATGAAGAACGCCGTCAGCACGATCTCGATTATCAAGGCGGACATCAGCGAATATCCCTCGGGCGAGGCGTCACCGTAGCCATTCGATGCAAATCCGCCGACACCCTCAAACCCGGGAGCGCCGCTGACGATCATGTAGAGAACCAGCGCCGCGACGATTGCACCGACCACCTGCGCGATCCAATAGGGCAGCAGATCCTTGGCAGGAAAGCGCCCGCCGATCATCAAACCCAGGCTCACCGCCGGGTTGAAATGGCCGCCCGAGATATGGCCGACGGTATAGGCCATGGTCAGAACGGTCAGGCCGAAAGCGAACGAAACGCCCAACCAGCCGATGCCCACATCTGCAACACCCGCCGCCAGAACCGCGCTGCCACAGCCGCCCAGAACCAACCAGAAGGTGCCAAAGAATTCAGCCATGAGTTTTGATGACATGAAAAGTCCTCCAGAAAACAATGCCTTTCACTGTAATTCAAAAAGAGCGTTTTGTGAAACTGTTGGGCACAGCGGCAGATCCCGCAGTCATGGCGCGGGGTAAAAGCGACCTTGGATCTGGGCAAGTGGGTCGTTTGTTCGGCTATTGTTTGGCGTCTTTTTTGACCAGTTGCGCCGCAAAGGCGACACCCGTTCCCGGCCCCGCATATGTCACCATGATCACATCATCCAGATAGACGCCGTGAAAGATACCGGCAGACACGTCGTCACCCGAAATCCCGGCCTCGGCCAGGACAAATCGCGTTGGTTCATCCAGGCTGAACGTTCCCATGGCCTCTTCCACCACCCAGTCGGTGTCGCCGATCCGCCGCCAGCGATTGGTTGCAGTGATCAGGTTGCCGTCAAGCTTGGTGATCTCGAGTTCCATTTCGGTTTTCAGCAGGCCCTTTGCGTGGTTTGGGTTCGATTTCGCAAAGCCAACCAGATAGGTCCCGGTCCATGTTCCGACGATTTGGGGGAACCCGCTGCCTTCGTTCGCATCGGCGGGCGCGGCAATCGCAAGCGTCACGGTCATGGCAAGGCCAAGGAAAAACGTTTTTATCATTGCAAAGGTCTCCGGTGGAAAAGTGGTCCTTTTCCACGCTAACCGAGTGATCCGGTTTCGCAAGCTTTGCGTGTGTCAGCCTGTCCGGCCGTAAAACGTCATACGGGCGCTCTCGGACAAGGCGATGCCCGGTTCGGTGTTGTAGGCCAAAACGGCAAGGATGCGTGTCCTGTCGCCTTGATTTGGCGTTACCCGGTGCATCGAATTTCGTCCCCGAAAGAACACCAAGGTACCTGCCTGCGCGTCCAGCGTACTGACCTGGGTTTTCCCGTCCAGAATATCATCAACCGCAGCGTAATTCATCTCTCCTGCATCCGCATCTCTGACATCTTTGACGTACTCGAACGCGCCGCCGCGTTCGGGGGCCTGTACCATCAACGTGATCGCGAAGGATGAATTGTCGAAATGCCACCCAAGCTCTTGTCCTGTTTTGGCAAAGTGCAGGTTAATGGACGAAAGCGGGTCGGCGTATTCATACAGGCGACTTTCACCCAGGACATCACACAGAAATTCGCGAAACGCCGCTGAATTATACAGCGTGCGCAAGGCCGAGTTTTGAGGCACCTGATCGTCTGTCAAACATCCTTTCGATGACTGCACGAGCCGATTGCGCGCGTGATCCGGCGGCAGTCGCGAGTCCCGCGGGCTGAGGTAAACTGTGTGGTTTTCTGTTTTGGCGTAAACACGGTCTTCGTTCGCCATGCCTTCTGCCTGTATCGCGGCGATGGCGGGGGGCAAGACGAACCCTGGCATTTCAAGCAGCCCGTCGCGATCAATCTTTTGTCTGCAGGCATCGCGAAAATCCGGATCGGTGATCGGATACGCGTTCAGGTCGACGATTTCATGAAATTCCATCGATGCCCTCATCATCCAGAAATGCCTTAAAACATCACTGTATCGCACCATTTCTGCTTGGAAAGTCAAAATAGAAAACGCCGCGAGAAACCTCGCGGCGCTTCATCACTTTGCTTGCGCGGTCGACTTACTGTTTGACCTCTGCTGCCGGATTGGCACCTGACTTGGCGCTGCGTCCGGGATTCAGAGGGTCATCCTGACGCTGAACCGAGCCTTCAAAATGCGCGCCGCTTTCGATCGCGATGGTCTTGTGGATGATGTCGCCTTCGACACGGGCTGTCGACGTCAGGCGCACTTTCAGACCGCGAACGCGGCCAACGATTCGGCCGTTGATGACAACGTCATCAGCCGTGACCTCGCCCTTGATGGTTGCGGTTTCACCGATGGTCAGCAGATGCGCGCGGATGTCGCCTTCGACAGTGCCCTCAACCTGAATGTCGCCAGAGGTCTTGAGGTTGCCTGTGATGTGCAGGTCCGACGACAGGACCGAGGCTGGCGGCTTGGGTTTTGGGGCCGTGCTTGCCTTTGTTTCGGTCGGCGACGGGGATGCCGGTGTCGCCGGTGCAGCCGGTTTTGTTGCCTCAGCCTCTTTGGATCCGGGCTCGTTAATTTTGCTCTTAGAAAACATTTCTCGCAGCCTTGATATAGGTCATAGGGTTCACGGGTTTACCGTTTACGCGCACCTCATAGTGCAGATGCGTGCCGGTCGACCGTCCGGTGCTACCCATATCAGCAATATGATCCCCACGCGAGACTCTTTGTCCCTTTTTCACGCGGTTCTTCGTGTTGTGAGCGTAGACCGTTTCGATGCCAAACGCGTGCTGAATTGTCACCACGCGCCCGTAGCCTGACTTCCACCCCTCGAACGTGACGACACCATCTGCGGTTGCATAGATATCGGTTCCGCGTGCCCCGGCAAAATCAACGCCGCTGTGCATGCGCCGACCGCCGGTGAACGGGTCGCGTCGAAAGCCGAAACCGGATGTCATGCGCACTGCCGACTTCGTTGGATTGGCAAAGGGCGCCTGTTCCGCGGCGATGCGGTACATGTTCAGCTGGTCCATCTGTTCCAGCAGGATGTTCGCGCGGATCTGGTCGGGGGTCAGTTCCTCACCGCGCGTGCTGAAGGACAAAGGGGTCAGCGGACCGCCCATACCGCTGTATCCGCGCCGCACTTCGTCAATGATGCGGTCCGTGGGCATTCCAGCCTTGCGGAACATCTTGTCCAGTGGCTCGACCGAGATCACCATGGCTTCTTCAAGCTGACGGAAAATCTCGTCGCTGCGCTCCTGCATAAGGCGGATTTCCAACTCAAGCTCGTCGCGCTGATCCAATGCGCCTTTGGCGTCGGCCGCAATCTGGTCGCGTTCCTGCGCAGTGCGGGCCAAAGCATCGGTCATGAACGCCATCTGCGCGGGGTTTGCGGATGCCGCTACGTGAGGCGCGTCGCCTTCCGATGTTTTCTGCAATTCGGCCAGTTCGGTTTTGGCGGCTTCACGCTGTTTCATCGTGGCCCGCAGCGTGGTTTGAATAACCTCAATTCCGGTTTCAAGTTCGCGGCGGCGGTTTTCTGATTTCAACAATTCCGATTGCATCGCCGAAACCTGTTCCAGCGCGGCGCTGAACCGCTCGTGAGCGGCCAATGCTTCGGCAGCGCGGGCATCGCGTTCCGCAGACAGGATGTTCAGGCGTTCCTGATAGGTCGCCTGATCCCGCTTGGCCTGTTCACGGAAATTACCTGATCCGATGCTGTCCATCAGCAGGATGGCCGTGGCGACGGCGGTCCAACCGACCATGACGGCGACACCAGCCACGGCTGCAACCTGCGTTTCCGAGCTCAGTCGGATAAACCGCGTATCGTTGTCGGATTTCAAAAAGACCCGGCGTTCAGGAAAGTGCCGCTCGAGCAGTGAGTGTAGTTTGATTGCCAGACGTGTTCGCACGCGTCGTACCTCAATTGTCCCCATATGCGAGGCAGGTTGTGAGTGAGTAGCCGCCTCTTGGGGCGATTGCATAAAGGGGCAGGACGCATTGGGCAACATTCTTGACGTTTTGTGGCGCAACGTCGGGCATTTCAGCCGAGTTATCGGCGGGAAATTGCCGAAAAGGGGCGCTGATCTTCAATCCGGACCTTGTCCCGGCGCAGGCAAATCTTCGGTCAACGGCCAATAAAAGTCAGGCGGCAGACCGGCCTCGGCGCGCTTTTCCTCGTTGAAGGGGGGCTTGAGTGAGCCGTGAAAGTATCGCCGAACCAACGAATGAAATACATCCTTCGGGTCTGCGTTTTCGCGGCCGCACAAGAAATGAAACCACTTGGAGCCATAGGCCACATGCCCGACCTCTTCGGCGTAGATGACCTCTAACGCCGCAACGGCCTGATCTGCCCTGGCCTTTCGGAATATATCTATCATTCCGGGGGTTACATCCAATCCGCGCGCTTCAAGGACCATCGGAACAACGGCCAACCTGCCCATCAGGTCCTCGGTCGTGTCTTCGGCAGCCCGCCACATTCCGGCATGGGCCGGCAGCGCACCATATGACGAGCCCATCTGTTCGAGGCAGTCGCACACCATTTCGAAATGGCGCGATTCCTCTTCGGCGCATTTGACCCAATCGTCGTAGAAACCGATCGGCATGGGCACATGCCCGAACCGGGCGATGATGTCCCAATGCAGGTCCACCGCATTCAGTTCGATATGTGCGACGGCGTGCAGCAGGGCGATGCGTCCGGCCTCGGTTCCCGGTCGCCGTCTGGGCACATCTCGCGGGGAACGCAGTTCCGGCCTTTCAGGGCGCGCCGGAGACAGGGGTGGCGATGCCGTCCCAATGGCGATTTCAGGTGCATCACCCTTGCGCGATGCGAACCATACTTCAGCATGGCGTTTCGACAGCGCAGTCTTTGCGTGACCGTCTGCAGTTGTCAGAACCTCGGTCGCCATCTGGGTCAGGGTTTTGGTCATCGGGTTGATCCGCCTGTCTGGGATTTCAGCGGCACTTAAACCGGATGGCGGCCAAGGTCGAGGGCGCGATTAAAGCGCCTGAACGGCCTCAAGTACCTCTTCGACGTGTCCGGGAACCTTGACCTTGCGCCACACACGAGCGATCCGTCCGTCGGCGTCAATCAGAAAAGTCGAACGTTCGATCCCCATGGACTTGCGCCCGTACATGTTCTTTTCCACCCAAACCCCATAGTCCTCGCAAACGGTCTGGCCTTCGTCAGACAACAGTGGCGTCGTCAATCCATGTTTGGCTACAAATTTGTCGTGCTTGGCAATGCTGTCGCGCGAGATGCCGAAAACCTGTGCCCCGGCATCCGCAAAGGCCGGCAGTTGTTCCGAGAAACCAATGGATTCCTTGGTGCAGCCCGGCGTATCATCACGGGGGTAGAAAAACAAAACGACGGGCTGGCCACGTTGATCCGAAAGGCTTACTTGGCCTCCACCGTCACGAGGCAGGGTGAAATCAGGGGCAGTGTCTGAAACGTCGGGCATGTGTGACCTCTGGCTAAGAAATAAATGGTTGTCCGATATCATAGGGCGCGTTGGGCAGGTTGAAAGACGTGGAACGCAAATTGTTGCAGCCAGAACAGAAGGATGACCCGGCGGCGGGCAGCAAAAAGCGCCGCCGCTCTCGCCGTCGTTCGGCCGGGCTGTGGGCAATGCGCGGAGTCTTTGCTCTGGTTTTGCTTGCGGTCGTTGCCGCCTTCATGGTGATCGGACAAAGAATGCACGCGCCGATCTGGTTGCGCGACCGGGTTGAAGCGCGTCTGGATCAGGCGCTGGGTGGCGTTCGGATCCGGTTTGGCGATGTCAGTTTCATCATCCACGAAGGGTGGCGCCCCCGCCTGCGCTTGACCGATGTTCAAATAAGCGATGCCGCGGGGCAACAGATCGCCGAAGTTTCGGATATGCGCGCCAGCCTGGCCATGCGGCCTTTGCTGCGCGGCCATGTGCGCCCCAAACGCATCGTCCTTAACGGGGCCCAGATCGCGCTGACCCGCGGTCACGACGGAGCGCTGACGATGACTGTCGGATCCGGCAGCGCGCCGATGGGCGAGGCCCCGAATTTTGCACAGTTGATAGAAACCTCGGACGATGTGTTTCTGTCTCCAATCCTCTCAGCGCTCACCTCGGTCGAGCTGGATGCGATTACGTTGGACTACAGCGACCTGCGACAAGGGCGGTCCTGGGTTCTGGACGGTGGCCGCATTCAGATGACCCGCGACGCGCAGGAAGTTCGCCTTGCGACCAGCTTCTCGGTTCTGGCGGGCCGCGACTATGTCAGCGAGATAGAGGCCAACTATACCAGCACGCTGGACAGCGCAGCGGCCCGGTTCGGCGTCTCGATCACCGATTTGCCGGCGGAGGATATCGGCGGGCATTCTCCGGCGTTGGCCTGGATGCAGGTGCTGACCAGCCCGATTTCAGGCGCGTTGCGCGGCAGTGTCGATGCGGATGGCGCGTTGGGACCGGTGTTTGCGACGTTGAACCTGGGGGCAGGGGCCGTACAGCCGACGCCCGAGACAGTGCCGATCAAGTTCGATGCCGCGCGAACGTACTTCACCTATGACCCAACGCGGCAGGAGCTGGACTTTAATGAGGTCTCGGTCAACTCGGCCTGGGGCACCGTGCAGGGGGACGGAAAAGCTTTCTTACAGGGCGTCACTGCCGGGCGATTGGAGAGCATGGATGCGCAGTTCCGCCTCAGCGGTATCCGTGTCAACCCTGCCGATCTGTTCATCGAACCGCTGACACTGACCCATGCCGACATCGATTTCCAGATGAAGCTTGCTCCCTTTCGGCTCAAGCTGGGGCAGATGCGGGTCGAGGATGGTGACCACCGTTTGCGACTCAGCGGGGATTTGGCGGGTCTGGCCGACGGTTGGAAGGCCAGCATAGATGGACAGATCGACCGGATGCGCGTTGATCAGGTTTTGGGATATTGGCCGCCGCGTCTGGCCGTCAAGCCGCGCCGATGGGTGGAGGAGAATATTTTCGACGGGCAAATGTCTGATCTGGAATTTGCTCTGCGCCTCAGACCGGACGAACAGCCTGACGTGTTTGCAAGTTTCGAATTCGATGACGCGAAAGTCCGCTTTGCCAAAACCCTGCCGCCGGTCGAACGGGCTCAGGGGCAGGTCAGCCTGTTGAATGGCCGTTTCACGGTGACCGCACAAGAGGGCACAGTGACAGCAGCGCAGGGCGGCGTCGTCGATGCATCGGGAACGTCCTTCATCATTCCCGATATTGGCATTCGGCAACGGGCCCCCGCGATTGCCCGCATCAAGGCGTCCGGCAGCGTAACGGCGGCTTTGTCACTGCTGGACCAGCCGCCTTTGTTGGTGCTGACCAAGGCCAACCTGCCGGTCGACCTGTCGCAGGGGCAGGTGGCGTTGCAAGGCACCTTGGCGCTGCCATTGGTCAAGGGGTTGAAGCTTGAAGATACCGAGTTCCACTATACGGCCGACTTGCTTGATATTGAGAGCGACAAGCTGGTGCCCGACACCAATGTTCGCGCTGCCGGCCTCAGCCTGACCGGAGATCAGACGCAGGTCAAAATCGACGGGGACGGCTATTTTGGCGAGGTTCCGGTCAGCGCTGCGTGGACCCAGCCGATCGGTGGCAGTGAACCCCAGCGCAGTCAATTGTTGGGGCGGATCGAGATTTCCGATCTATTGATGAACCAAATCGGCGCGGGCCTGCCGCCGGGGATGGTAACCGGTCAGGGTCTCGCCGACTTCACTTTGGGCATTGGCGCGGGTGAACCGCCAGCGCTGACCGCTGACTCTGATCTGGTGGGTGTCGGGCTGGCCATTCCCGAATTGGGCTGGCGCAAACCGGCCCAAACGTCCGGTACGCTGTCGATTGATGCGACGCTGGGTGCAGCGCCTGCCGTTCAATCCCTGCAATTGGCCGCATCAGGACTGCGCAGCGCGGGTTCGATTTCTTTTCGTGATGGCGAATTGGACAGGGTCCGGTTCAGCAGTTTCGAATTGGGCGACTGGTTGGCTGTTCCAGCCGAGTTGATTGGACGCGGCGCAGCGCCGCCGGACATTCGGGTGTTGGGCGGTGTATTGAATCTCGGTAAGTCGACCTTTGGAAAAGGCAGCGGTTCGGGGTCGGGCGCAGGACCTAGGCTTGATGTGGCGTTGGACCGACTTCAAGTGACCGAGTCCGTTGCTCTGACAGGTTTGAAAGGTGCATTTCAAACCACAGGCGGATTGTCCGGGGCGTTTACGGCCTTGGTCAATGGTGGCGCTGCAATCAGTGGTCAGGTCTCGCCCAGCGGGGGTCGCACGGCGGTCAACCTGACATCGGATGACGCGGGGTCCGTTCTGCGGTCTGCCGGGGTTATCACCCAGGCCCGGGGCGGTTCCTTCGCATTGCAGCTGGACCCGATTGCCGAAGAGGGAAATTACGACGTGGGCCTCAGAATCCGTGATACGCGGATCAAGGACGCGCCCGCGATGGCGGCCCTGCTGAATGCAATCAGCCTTGTCGGCCTGCTGGATGAAATGGCCGGGCAGGGCATATATTTCGCGTCAATCGAAAGCCAAATGCGCGTGACACCGACCCAGATCAAGGTCCTCAGCGGCAGCGCCGTGGGCCCGTCCATGGGCCTGTCCTTCGATGGAACGATCGACACAGTTGCCGGGATGCTTGATTTGCGGGGGGCGATCTCTCCGATCTATCTTTTAAATGCCGTCGGCAGTGTTTTGACCCGCAAAGGCGAAGGTGTCTTTGCATTCAATTACACGCTCAGAGGCCCTTTGACCGATCCATCGGTTTCGGTGAACCCGCTATCGGGCCTGGCCCCCCTGTTCTTGCGCAACTTGATGCGTGCGCCGCCCCCAACCGTGTCCGACGGGCCAAATGCCACGCGCGACAGACCGATCAGCGAACATCCGGCGGCGCAATCCCGTGGCGAGGATCGCTGAGCGCGACGTGTGGCCGAATCTGTTTCGCCCATGTATGGCGCGGCCATGAAACTCAGCGATTTTGATTTTGATCTGCCCGAAGACCTGATCGCGACGCGGCCCGCGCAGCCGCGCTCGTCCGCGCGATTGCTGGTTGCGAACAGGGGTGTATTGCAGGACAGGCAGGTCTTGGATCTGCCGGACATACTGCGCCCCGGCGATCGTCTTGTGTTGAACGATACAAAGGTCATTCCGGCGCGATTGAACGGGCGACGCCACCGCAACAGTGCGCAAGGCCCGGTCTCTGCGGCCATCGAAGCCACGTTGCTGGATCCGCAGGCAGATGGCGCTTGGTCCGCGTTGATCAAACCCCTGAAGAAGGTCAAACCGGGCGAAGAGATCGTGTTTTCGGATACTTTGTCCGCACGTTTGGAGCGTATCGAGGATGGGCAGGCGTTTCTGAGGTTCAATCTTTCAGGTGACGACTTTGATCAGGCACTTGACCGGGCGGGGTCGATGCCCCTGCCACCTTACATTGCAGCAAAACGCCCGGCCGATGCGCAGGACAAGACCGACTATCAAACCGTCTGGGCGCGGAATTCCGGTGCTGTCGCGGCTCCGACGGCCTCCTTGCACTTTGACGAACCGTTGTTGCAGGCGTTGTCTGTGCGCGGTGTCGAGTTTTCCCACGTGACCCTGCATGTCGGAGCCGGGACGTTCCTGCCGATCAAGGTTGAAGACGTGACCACGCACAAAATGCATGCCGAGTGGGGTCAGGTCAGCGAACAGGCCGCCGCAGAAATCCGGGCCACAAAGGCTGCCGGTGGGCGTGTCATCCCTGTCGGCACAACCGCACTGCGACTGATCGAAAGCGCCGCGCGGGATGGGGTTATCGAAGCGTGGGAAGGCGAGACGGATATTTTCATCTATCCGGGCTTCGATTTTAATGTGACGGACGCGCTGATGACAAATTTCCACCTGCCCAAATCCACCTTGCTGATGCTGGTGTCTGCACTGATCGGGCAGGACAGGATAAAGTCGGTATACGACCATGCAATTGCACGAAAATACCGGTTCTTTTCGTACGGAGACTCATCGCTGTTGATCCCGTGATCTCACGGATTTTCGGATCAAAACACAACAATGTCGTATACAGGCGCGACCGGGGCGAAAATTGATCGCACCAAGCTGGCAAAAAACGCCGGTAACATCGAAAGGGGCCTTGGATGCTTCAGGTGATTTCAAGCGCATGGGCGCTTTTGCTTGGGATGGGCCTGTTGATGGTGGGCAACGGGTTGCAGGGCACCTTGCTCGGCGTTCGTGGCGAAATCGAGTCGTTCTCGACCCTGCAGATGTCTTTTGTCATGTCGGCTTATTTCCTAGGCTTCCTCGGCGGTTCGAGACTGGCGCCCGAGATGATACGACGTGTCGGGCATGTGCGTGTGTTCGCGGCCCTGGCATCCTTCATCTCTGCCGTCATGATCATGTACCCGTTATTGACAAACCCGATTGCGTGGGCGTTGGGGCGCGTGCTGATCGGATTTTGTTTTTCCGGCGTTTACGTGACGGCGGAAAGCTGGTTGAACAACGCGGCGAACAACGAAAACCGCGGTCAGGCGCTGTCGCTTTACATGATCGTTCAGATGACTGGGGTGGTCAGCGCACAGGCGCTGATGCTGGTCGGTGATCCGGCCGGGTATGAGACATTCGTCATCGCCTCGATCCTTGTTTCCATCTCGTTTGCACCGATCTTGCTGTCGATTTCCCCGACACCGGCTTTTGACACGACCAAACCCATGTCGCTGCGGCAATTGTTCGAAACCTCGCCACTGGGATGCGTGGGAATGTTCCTGCTTGGCGGCGTCTTTTCCGCCCAGTTCGCGATGGCCGCGGTCTACGGCGCGCATGCGGGCCTGTCACTGGCCGAAATCTCGACCTTTGTCGCCGCCTTCTATGTCGGCGCGCTGGTTCTGCAATATCCGCTGGGGTGGCTTTCCGACAGAATGGATCGCCGTCTGCTGATCATGTCGGTGGCCGCAATCGGAGGTGTGGCCGCCGTGATTGGAATGCTGTTCGGGGTGACGTTCCCCGTTCTGCTTGTTTCGGCATTCTGCATTGGTGGTATGTCAAACCCGCTGTATTCCCTGCTGATCGCATACACCAATGACTACCTGGAATACGACGATATGGCCGCGGCCTCGGGCGGGTTGGTCTTCACCAATGGTCTCGGCGCGATAGCGGGGCCGTTGATCACGGGCTGGCTGATGGGGGATGCGGTTTTTGGGCCACAGGGCTTTTTCCTGTTCATCGCGGCCCTGATGTTCGTGACTGCTGCATACGCCGCATATCGCATGACACAGCGCGCCTATGTCCCCGTCGATGAAACCGGAGCGATTGCACCGATTTACCCCACAGCGTCGCCGGTTGCACTTGAAGTGGCGCAAGAAGTGGTCATCGAAGCGGCCCAGGACGAATCGGACGGGCAAGAACCCGCCTAACCTCATGAAATGTGACGTCCGTGTTGCAATATGTTACTGTAACAGTTCTGTAAAACGGCCTTAAATGACGCTACGTCCCTGGGGAGGGCACAAACGGAGTTCAGGGCATGGTTAGTCCCGAAGAAGTACTGAGTTTTTGGTTGGATGAAATTGGCCCCGACGGCTGGTACGTTCAGGATGAAACGCTTGATGCGACCATCCGTGACCGGTTCATGGACACGTGGTCAGCGGCATGTGAGGGAAGGTTCTCGATGTGGCTGACATACCCCAGCGGTGCACTGGCCTACATCATCCTGATGGATCAATTTCCGCGCAACATGTTCCGAGGCGAAAAACGCGCTTTTTCAACCGATCGGGCGGCGTTGACGGCAGCCAAATGTGCGATCGACAAAAGCTGGGACATGAAGATAGATGAACCGGCGCGGCAGTTTTTCTACCTTCCGCTGATGCATTCTGAAAACCTGTGCGATCAGGAACGCTGTGTCCGACTGATGTGCGAACGGATGCCGGAGAACGGTGGCAGCAACCTGCTGCATGCCCGCGCGCATCGCGAAGTGATCCGCCAGTTTGGCCGCTTTCCCTACCGGAATGAAGCGCTGGAACGGCCAACGACCGCGCATGAGGCTGCTTATGTCAGCGAAGGTGGCTACGGATCCACCGTGCGGGCATTACAAACCGCCAATTAAGCCGAGGGCGTGCATCCTCGGACTGCCTGCACCTTTTCGGCGGCTGCCTCGGCAGCCGTTGTAACTGCGTAGTCGATCAATTCTTCTGGATTCTCAACCAGACCGGCCAACCGGGTTTGCGTCTCTGACAGCCGTGTTTCAATTTCGTTCAGGCGATCCAGAGCGGTGTCCAGTTTGGCCTGCGTGGTCGGGCTGATGGCAATTCCCTGATCGCGGATGGACGTCAGGTCGCTGCGCAACCCGGCCAACTCGCCACGAATACCCTGCGCCTCTTCGCGCAATGGCGCAACGACTTGCAGGTTTTCGGCGAATCCTTCGCGGATGTCCTGAACGGATTGCGCCAGCTTCCACCCCAGAAACAGGCACAACGCCAGTAGAATAAGAGTGGCGTTCAGGAGGGCGAGTAATAAGTCCTTTAGCGTTTTGGCCATGACAATACCTTCGAATATCAATCTGTTTTGGGAACCTGACGTGCAGAGGTTGTCTTTTTCTAGCGTCTGGACCGGGGTCGGTATAGGCTGAAACCAGCGCAATAGCGCCGTTCTTACCCTGCGTCATATTTGTCGCGGAAGCGATGATTGATGCGCTGAGAAAAATAGTTTAATGGTAAACTAGTTTTAATCAGACCCGCGCCGAGAGGTACACATGGCTGCACAATCCTTTGATCTGATCGTAATCGGCGCGGGCCCCGGAGGCTATGTCGCCGCCATCCGCGCCGCGCAACTTGGCCTGAAGACCGCTGTCGTAGAACGCGAGCATCTGGGCGGGATTTGCCTGAACTGGGGCTGCATCCCGACCAAGGCGTTGCTGCGGTCATCAGAAGTCTTTCATCTGATGGAACGGGCCAAGGACTTTGGACTGAAGGCGGACAAGGTCGATTACGATCTTGAGGCGGTCGTCAAACGCTCGCGCGGGGTTGCCAAGCAGCTGACCAGCGGCGTGGGTCATCTGCTGAAGAAGAACAAAGTCACTGTCATCATGGGGGAGGCTACGATCCCAGCAAAGGGCAAGGTCAGCGTCAAAACCGAAAAGGGCAGCGACGAACTGACCGCCAAGAATATCATTTTGGCCACGGGTGCCCGCGCACGTGAACTGCCCGGTCTCGAGGCGGACGGGGATCTGGTCTGGACCTACAAACATGCGCTGATGCCCCCTCGGATGCCGAAGAAACTGCTGGTGATCGGTTCGGGCGCCATCGGGATCGAATTTGCAAGCTTTTACAACACACTGGGCGCGGAAACGACCGTGGTTGAGGTGATGGACCGCGTGTTGCCGGTGGAAGATGCCGAAATCAGCGCTTTTGCCAAGAAGGCGTTTACCAAACAAGGCATGACCATCATGGAAAAAGCGATGGTCAAGCAACTGGACCGCGCAAAAGGCAAGGTTACCGCGCATATCGAGGTCAAGGGCAAAGTCGAAAAGCATGATTTCGACACCGTGATATCTGCCGTAGGGATCGTCGGAAATGTCGAAAACCTCGGGCTTGAGGCATTGGGCGTGCAAGTAGACCGAACACACGTCGTCACAGATGAGTTCTGCCGCACAGGCGTTGAAGGGCTCTATGCCATCGGCGACATCGCCGGAGCACCCTGGCTGGCGCACAAGGCGAGCCATGAGGGCGTCATGGTTGCGGAACTGATCGCCGGCAAACATGCACATCCCGTCAAACCGGAAAGCATTGCTGGCTGCACCTATTGCCAGCCTCAGGTCGCGTCGGTGGGCTACACCGAGGCCAGGGCGAAAGAGCTTGGCTACGACATCAAGGTCGGCAAGTTTCCCTTTATCGGCAACGGAAAGGCGATTGCATTGGGCGAGCCTGAAGGCCTGATCAAAACCGTGTTCGACGCCAAAACCGGTGAACTGCTGGGCGCACATATGATCGGGGCAGAGGTGACGGAGCTGATTCAGGGCTATGTGGTCGGCCGCCAACTGGAAACCACGGAAGAAGACCTAATGAACACGGTTTTCCCGCACCCGACCTTGTCGGAAATGATGCACGAAAGCGTGCTGGATGCGTATGGGCGCGTGATACACATGTAGAAAATGGGGGCGCTGCCCCCGCCGCGGCAAGCCGCGTCTCCCCCGGGATATTTACAGCCAGATGAAGCAGGGGATCCGGTCTTCATCTGGCCTCAAATATCCCGGAGCGCGAGGCAGAGCCTCGCAAAATACACTATTTGGTCAACGCTTCCAGAATACGCGCCCAGGACCGGATACCCTTGTGGAAGCTTTTCACGTCATATTTTTCGTTTGGTGAATGGATGGCGTCATCGTCATTGGCATAGCCAACGAGCATCGAGTCCAACCCAAGAACCGAGGCAAAATACCCAACCACCGGTATGGATCCGCCCATTCCGGTGAATACGGCCTCTCGTTTCCACTCATCCGACAGCGCCCCACGTGCAGCTTCAAATTCGGGGCGATCAAGGTTCATGACGGATGCGGGTGACCCTTCGAGGTCGTTGTCCCAAACGACTTTGGCATCCGGAGACAAGCGCGCTTCGACATGTTTGCGGATCTTGTCGCGCAAAGCGTCGGGGTCCATGTCACCGACCAGACGGCAGGTGATCTTACAATGCGCCTCGGAAGGGATCACGGTTTTTGAACCGGCGCCGTTGTAGCCCCCCCACAGCCCGTTCACTTCCAGCGTCGGGCGCGCCCATTGCTGTTCCAGAGTTGAATATTCTTTTTCTCCATGCGGCTGCGAATAACCCACCGAGTTGAGATATTCAGCCTCGTCAAATCCGCAATTTTCCCATTGGCGCAGCTGTTCCGCTGGCACTTCATGAACGCCGTCATAGAAACCTTCCACGGCAATACGTCCGGTTTCATCGTCGTAGAACGACGCGACAATTTTTGACATCTCTCTGAGCGGGTTTAGGCCGGGACCGCCATAGTGGCCCGAGTGCAGGTCGATGCGGGGACCGATAATTGTGAACTCATCCTTGAGCATCCCGCGCAGCTGCGACGCAATCGACGGCACGCCGCGCGAGACCATAGAGGTATCGCAGACCAATGCCAGATCTGCCTTAAGCTCTTCCTTGTTCGCCTCAAGAAACGGAACGAGCGATGGCGAGCCCGACTCCTCTTCGCCTTCAAAGAAAAAGGTGATGCGGCAGGGCAGGGTGCCGTTCACGGCCTTCCAGGCGCGACATGCTTCGACAAAGGTCATCAGCTGGCCTTTGTCGTCCGATGATCCACGGCCGCGAATGACCTGACCATTTTCGGTCTCTTCAAGCGCCGGGTCGAACGGATCGCGGGTCCACAGTTCCAACGGATCAACGGGTTGCACGTCGTAGTGCCCGTAAAACAGAACGTGCGGCCCTTCGTTGCCCTCTCCGACATGGCCAACGACCATAGGGTGGCCGGGCGTGGTGCGTTTTTCGCAAGTGATGCCAATGCTTTGCAGGTCCGAGACCAACCAATCTGCGGCCTGATCCACTTGTTTTTTGTAAGCCGGGTCGGTCGAAATCGACGGGATGCGCAAGAACTCCATCAACCGGTCGATGGAATTTGAAAGGTCGGTGTCGATCCTGTTCAGAACAGCGTCAAGCGACATAGGCTTCTCCTGGATAGTCGTGAATTTTGGCGGAGCCTATCAGCGCGCGCGGTGCCGTCCAGTGCATATCGGTGTGAATTTTGGTACATTAACGGAAACCCCGAGATGCGGCGCACAGGTGCCTGCGTCGTTTCCTCGCGTCTGATGGCCGTAACTTTACTTGTCCGGCGGGCAGATCAGAGATAATTGATGCAAATCAATGCTGCGACTCTGATTTCGCCAATAGTCATGGTAATACAGGGGCGCAAACCTCGGGAATGTTAGCCGGGGGACGAATGGGTCTGGTGGCGGCAATGCAAAGCCAGGCGCTAAAGGAGAATTTGGTGGACTATACTGCTCAGCTCGATACTGCGATCGCCAGGCTTCACGAAGAGGGACGGTATCGGACCTTCATTGATATCGAACGTCGCAACGGGCATTTCCCGCATGCGGTCCGCACCTGTCCCGACGGATCTCAGCAAAACATCACCGTGTGGTGCGGTAATGACTACCTGGGCATGGGGCAAAACCCTGTTGTCCTGAATGCGATGCACGAAGCCGTGGATGCAGCGGGCGCCGGATCAGGGGGCACGCGCAACATCTCGGGCACCACGGTCTATCACAAGCGGCTCGAGGCCGAGTTGGCGGATCTGCATGGCAAAGAGGCCGCGTTGCTGTTCACCAGCGCCTACATTGCCAATGACGCGACGCTTTCAACGCTGCCGAAGCTTTTTCCCGGTCTGATCATCTATTCCGACGAACTGAACCATGCTTCGATGATCGAAGGCGTGCGGCGCAATGGTGGGGCCAAGCGAATTTTCCGGCACAATGATGTGGCCCACCTGCGCGAACTGCTTGAGGCCGATGATCCCGCAGCCCCGAAACTGATCGCGTTCGAATCTGTCTATTCGATGGACGGCGATTTTGGTCCGATCGAAGAAATCTGTGATTTGGCCGACGAATTTGGTGCGTTGACCTATATTGACGAAGTTCACGCGGTTGGCATGTACGGGCCGCGCGGTGGCGGCGTCACCGAACGGGATCGTCTGGCACATCGTATCGACATCATCAACGGAACCTTGGCCAAGGCTTTCGGTGTCATGGGCGGATACATCGCAGCCAGCGCAAAGATGTGCGACGCCATTCGGTCTTATGCGCCCGGTTTCATCTTCACAACGTCTTTGCCGCCCGCAGTTGCCGCCGGAGCAGCGGCGTCGGTTGCGTATCTCAAGGGCGCCTCCGAGCTGCGCGAGCAGCATCAAACCCAGGCCAAGGTGCTCAAGCTCAGGTTGAAAGGGATGGGTCTGCCGTTGATCGATCATGGCAGTCACATCGTTCCGGTGATTGTGGGCAATCCGGTTCACACGAAAATCCTCAGCGACAGGCTGTTGGAGGACTATGGAATCTACGTACAACCGATCAATTTCCCGACGGTTCCGCGAGGCACGGAACGCCTGCGCTTTACGCCGTCGCCGGTTCACGGACCGGGCGAAATGAACCGTTTGATCCACGCGATGGACGAACTTTGGTCACATTGTGCGCTAAATCGCGCCGAACTTGCCGGTTAACCTCACGCCAAAGTGTGCATTACGTTTGACGCGTGTTAAGCTTACGCTAACAAAAGTGGCGGACGAATCGTTTGGGATATGATTCGCCGTTGGCGTGTAACACGCATAGGGCAGAATGGGGCAGCAGGAATGATTGGGCGCAGATCACAGCGCGATTCCGAAGAGGGCACGGACGTCAGGCCAAAGGGCTTTGATGACTACGAAGTGCGGCTCGGCGATGTCATGCGCGGTGAACGCGCGACGATGGGCAAGTCGCTTCTCGACGTTCAGCGCGAATTGCGGATCAAGGCCAACTACATCGCTGCAATAGAAAACGCGGACCCCGACGCCTTTGACACACCCGGCTTCATCGCCGGGTATGTGCGTTCTTACGCACGCTATCTGGGTATGAACCCGGACGAAACGTTTGCGACCTTCTGTGAGGAAAGCGGTTTCGAGGTCGCACACGGTATGTCGGCCCAGGCATCTGTGGTGCGAAAGTCGCCGGGCGATTTGCCGTCGCGCGGACCGATGGGGCGTGATCCGTTTATTTCACCCAATACGCCATACATTCCGGGCAAACAGTCCTTTGTCAGTCAGATCGAACCCCGGGCCATCGGGTCCTCGCTGGTGTTGCTGGCTGTGATCGGCGGCATTGGCTATGGCGGCTGGTCTGTTCTGAATCGCATTCAGCAGGTTCAGGTCAGCCCGGTCGAGCAGGCGCCGGTCGTGTTGACTGACCTCGACCCGTTGGAGGCCGCGCGCACCCAGTCTGACACAGCCGAGATTGCCAGCGTTGATGCTCCGAGCGCCGAGGCCCTTGATCGTCTGTACCGCCCGCAGGCGTTGGATGTCCCGGTGCTGGTTGCGCGGGACGCTCCGATCTCGACCCTTGATCCGCGTTCAGTTGGCACGTTCCGTGCGCCCGAGCCGCCCCAGATCGAAGTCGCTGATGTGCATACGGTCGAGCGTTCGACCTTGCCTCAGGTTGTCGAACAGGTCGACACGACACTGAAGATCGTGGCCGTGAACCCCGCCTGGATGCGTGTGACCGCAGCTGACGGCAGCGTCATTTTTGAAGGTACTTTGGGCACCGTCGAACAGGGCAGCGTGTTCGAAGTCCCACTGACCGAAGAGCCGCCGCAACTGCGCGCAGGTGCCTCGGGCTCTGTCTTCTTTTCGATGAACGGCGAACACTTTGGGCCTGCTGGCGCGCCCGGGACTGTGGCCAAGGGTGTCGTACTGTCCAAGGACGCCGTGGCTGAGCGTTTTGAGGTGGCAGACCTCGAAGCCGAGCAGAACAGCGCCTTGAAACAATTGGTGGCCGAGCTTCAGACTCAGGCAGCGGAAGAACCCACCGAGTGATCTGACCATTGCGAAGCGCCAGTCGTCGGACTATCTAAAGGCGCAAAGCTGGCTATCGCGGACCTCGCCCTTATGTCCCTCAATCACGTGCGCCCTTGGCGCGACATTTATCGCCGCAAGTCCCGCCAGATCATGGTTGGCAACGTGCCCGTGGGGGGGGATGCGCCGATTGCGGTGCAGACGATGACCAACACTCTGACCACGGATGTTGCTGCCACCGTTGCGCAAGTGCAGGCCGCGGCCGAAGCCGGTGCCGATATCGTGCGGGTCTCCGTCCCGGATGAGGCGTCTTCGAAAGCCTTGAAAGAGATCGTGCGCGAAAGCCCGGTGCCGATCGTGGCGGACATTCACTTTCACTACCGGCGCGGCATTGAAGCCGCCGAAGCGGGCGCCGCCTGTTTGCGGATCAACCCCGGAAACATCGGCAGCGAAGATCGCGTGAAAGAGGTCATAAAGGCGGCACGCGACCACAATTGCTCGATCAGGATCGGCGTGAACGCTGGCAGTCTGGAAAAACACCTGCTTGAGAAATACGGCGAACCGTGCCCAGAGGCGATGGTCGAAAGTGGGCTGGAACATATCCGTATCCTGCAAGACAATGATTTCCACGAATTCAAGATCAGCGTGAAGGCCAGCGACGTCTTTTTGTCCGCCGCCGCTTATCAGGGCATTGCCGAGGCGACGGACGCTCCGATCCACCTTGGCATTACTGAAGCCGGAGGATTGGTTTCGGGCACCATCAAATCCGCCATCGGACTTGGCAACCTGCTGTGGATGGGCATCGGTGACACGATCCGTGTCAGCCTGTCCGCGGATCCGGTCGAAGAGGTAAAGGTCGGCTTTGAAATCCTCAAATCACTGGGTCTGCGCCACCGCGGCGTGAACATCATCTCTTGCCCATCGTGCGCCCGGCAGGGGTTTGACGTGATCAAAACGGTCGAGGCGCTGGAACACCGGCTGGAGCATATCAAGACGCCGATGTCCCTGTCGATCATCGGTTGCGTCGTGAACGGCCCGGGTGAGGCGCTGATGACCGATGTCGGCTTTACTGGCGGCGGGGCCGGGTCGGGCATGGTCTATCTGGCGGGCAAGGCCAGCCATAAAATGTCCAACGATCAGATGATCGACCATATCGTGGAAGAGGTCGAGAAGAAGGCGGCGGAACTGGACGCCGCAGCCGAGGCAGCAGAATAGGTTTTCTGCCAGCTATTCACATGCCTTTGCAAAGCGCCATGTTGTGGCCCGATTTGCAATTACTAGTGGCTGCAAAGAAACACGATTCTGGAGCAGTAAACGTTGCAATACAAAGCAATTTTTGCGGGCGTTCTGGCCGCGACTTTGGCCGCTTGCAGCAGCCCTTCTGGCAACTACAATGATCGGCCGAGCTTTATTCATGTCCCGGTTCCGCCAACCCAGGGGACGCAGCTTGGTTACCTATCCGTCGATGTATCGGGTTGGAGCGAAAACGGCACCACCACGCGCGCAGATGTACGGATCAGCCCGGGCGGTACGGGCAAGCCACGGGGGAAATTGACGCCGGTCATGACCGTTGATCCGCAGTTGACCTCTCGGGTCGCACTGTCGCTGCGCGATGGTCAGGATTCAAGCGCAGCTTTTGCGTTTGCCCAACAGATCGCGCGCGCGACCTATTGCCCGTCGGGACCGATTACGAAGAATACCGGGATCCGAAAATACTCCCGTCCCCAAGATTTGCAGGCCATTCTGGCGGAAAGTCATCGGCAGGGCCGTGATGTAATCCCCGCCGGCGTCAAAGGCGAAACAGTCTCTGCCGTCGATTTCAGAACAACCGGTACCCCGACTTGGGTGGTGTCGATGAAATGTGACGCGCCTTATCCATACGACTAGAAAGTAATGGGCGGCAAGGCCGCCCATTATCGGTCGTCAAAAAGGTCTCTCATCAACCCTGTTCTGCGCGCACGCCGTTTGCGATCTGCTGCATCTGGTCGGCGGGCAGGAAGCCGCGCAACATTTCGGTGCCCAGCACGAAAGACGGCGTGCCGGAGATGTTGAGTTTGCGGGCCAAGGCGCGGGTCTTGTTGATCTCTTCGGTGACAGCATCCGTGTCCATCGCCGCAATAATGGCGTCACTGTCCAGCCCCAGCCCGTCCGAAATGCGGCGCAAAGTGACTTCGTTTGGTTCGCCGCTGAATTCAAGCAGCGCGTCGTGCACTTGCTTATAGGCGTCGTCGCCGGCCACCTGTTTGGTTGCCACTGCGAACCGCGATGACTGCACCGACGCATCGCCCAAAATAGGCAGTTCTTTTATGACCAACCGGATGTTGCCGTCGGATTCCAGCAGGCTTGCGACTTCGGGTACGGCGCGACGGCAATAACCGCAGCGGTAGTCCATGAACTCGACCAGCGTGATGTCGCCATCCGGGTTGCCACCGACCCAGCTGTATCCGTCGTTGATCAATTCTTCCAGATTGTCCGCAACCAGTTGCTTGTCAGCCTCGGCCTCGGCCGCTGCATTGCGTTCTTCAAGAATATTGATCGCCTCGATGATCACCTCGGGGTTTTCCAGCAGGTATTCACGGACCTGTGCGCCGAATTCGGCCTTCTCGGCGTCGCTGAGCGCGTTGAGGTCCAGCGCCTGGGCGGGGCCGGTGATTAAGGAAAGCCCCAGCAGGGCGGGTGCAGCATGTCTGAGGATCATTTCCGTCTCCTTTTCTTTTTCTCTGCGCGCTCCGCAGCAATCAGCACATCCTGCGCCCTTTGCCAACCCGGAGACCCAACGGGCAATTGCCCGACGGCGCGTCTTGCGTGGATACCTGCATCGGCCAACCGGCCTTGCAAGGCATATCGTTCTGCTGTCACGGCCGAGGCCATGCCGTTATTTCCGATCTGGGCGTAAGCGACGCCCAGATCCCGCATAAGTCTTAAGTTTCGGTAATCCCTTGCGCGGGCTTTCTCAAGAACTTCCAGAGCCTTTTTTGTCTGACCATTCGCCAAAAGAGCGCGCCCGTATCCAGCCAGTATCAGAGAGTCTCGCGGCGCCATCTCGACCGCTTTGCCGTATGCTTTAACAGCCTCCGATACTCTTCTGTTTTCCAACAAAATTTGCCCCTTTAATTCGTAAAAGAACGGGTCATCGGGGCGGATTTCCAAGGCGGCATCTATAGCGGCACGCGCCTGAGCCAGATCACGATTTTGGTGGTGTGCCGATGCGGTGCGCATCAGGCGGATGTCATTGTGGTCTTCCTCGGCTGCCCGGCGCAAAGTCCAGCCCGGAGCACGCAGAAATGCAGACAGCTTGCCTTTGACGCGCGCAAACCAGTAATCGGCATTGGGGTTTGGCTGTGCCTGATCCCCGAATTCATCCAAAAATGCCTCGGCCGCGCGAAGGCGTTCGCGGCTTGTGGGGTGCGAGCGCATGTATGGGTCTTGGTTCACTTCGCTTAACAATTCTTGTCCTGCGAACTTGCGGTGCAGCTTGACCATTCCGCTGGGCGAGATGTCGGCCCACCGCAGATAGCTGGCGGCGCTGCGATCTGCCGCGGCCTCTTCCGCGCGGGTGTGGCCCAAGAAACTGCGCAGAGCTGACGAGTTTGTCCCCACGGCAATTCCGGCGGCAGCCTCTCCGCCACCCGCCAACCCGACAATCAGGGCCAGCGCAGTGCCAAACTGTGCGTTGCGCTGGGCCGCTCGCAGGTTTTCGGCACGTCGTGCCAAATGACCGTTGGCAATATGCGCGGCCTCGTGGGCAATCACGGCCTGCAGCATCTCGGGGCTTTCCACAGACAGGATCAGCCCGTAATGCAGGTAAATGGCATTGTAATCGATGACAAAGGCGTTGAACGTGCTGTCATTAACCACAAAAATCCGCACTCTGTTGGTATTCAGCCCCGCCGCGCGCAGCAGCGGAAAGGCCAATTCGCGCAGACCGTGCTCGATATCAGGATCGCGAATAAGGCCTTGTGAACTGGCCTGAGACGCGCTTGTGATCCATGTCACTGCCACCAGCAGCAGGGCCGGGATTGACGCCAGCCTGGATACGCGTTCAAAAGCCATGGCTGCAACATGGGAGATGGGCATGAGAAACTCAACCCGGTCCGGGGTCGATCCCTTCATCGTGATGGACGTGATGGAGGCGGCCAGACGCGCCGAAGAGGCAGGCCGCCACATAATCCACATGGAGGTCGGGCAGCCGGGAACCGGTGCACCAAAAGGCGCGACAGCGGCGCTGGCCCGGGCAATGGAGCAGGGGCCCTTGGGCTATACGGTCGCCCTTGGGCTGCCGGCGCTGCGCCAGCGGATCGCGCGGCTGTACGGAGACTGGTACAATGTTGATCTGAATCCCGAAAGGGTTGTTGTCACGCCCGGGTCTTCGGGCGGCTTTTTGTTGGCGTTCACGGCCCTTTTCGACAGTGGCGATCGTGTCGGGATCGGCGCACCGGGGTATCCATCATACCGTCAAATTCTAAAAGCGTTGGGTTTGGTTCCGGTGGACCTGCCGACCGCGCCGGAAAACCGGCTGCAGCCTGTTGCGCAGGACATTGCAGGAATGGGTTTGCAGGGCTTGATGGTGGCCTCTCCGGCCAACCCAACCGGAACCATGCTGGATCACGAGGCCATGCGTGCATTGATCGAGGCGGCGCAAGCCCAAGAGGCGTCGTTCATCAGCGACGAGATTTACCACGGGCTGGAATACGAAGCCAAAGCGGTCACCGCACTTGAATTGATGGATGATTGTTATGTGATCAATTCGTTCTCCAAATACTTTTCGATGACCGGTTGGCGGGTCGGGTGGATGGTTGTGCCCGAAGATCAGGTTCGCGTGGTCGAACGGATTGCGCAGAACATGTTCATCTGCGCGCCTCACGCCAGTCAGGTTGCAGCCTTGGCGGCGATGGAATGCGAAGGTGAATTGCAGGCGAATCTGGATGTCTACCGGGCGAACCGTGACTTGATGCTAACGGGTTTGCCGCAAGCAGGATTTACCAACATCGCGCCCCCGGACGGTGCGTTCTATGTTTACGCCGACGTGTCCGAGCTAACGGATGACAGTCGCGCGTTTGCGGCTGAGATCCTGGAAAAGGCCGGTGTCGCAGTGACGCCCGGGCTGGATTTTGACCCCGAACGCGGACACAAAACGCTGCGCTTTTCCTACGCACGGTCAACTGCGGACATTCAAGAGGGGCTGAGCCGTCTGCGCGAATTCATGATCAACCGGGGTGCGGTTACCACCGTGGCTTAAGGCGTTCACAAAATCGGGCAGGTGCGTTAGGGTCAGATCAAACGATCTCGAAAAAAAACTTGAGGCCATGAGCAGGATTTTCTACGCAATCGCGCTGATATGGGTGCTGAGCAGTGCTGCCCTTGCGCACGACTTCAGTGCGCTGGCACGCGTGTTGCCGGATCAATCGAAGATTACCGATCAAGGGCGTGCGGGCGTTCGCGTCGAACTTGCGCTTACTCAGGGTGTGCCGTATCGGATTTTCACGCTGCAGGACCCCTACCGAATGGTGCTGGATTTTCAAGAAGTTGACTGGACGGGGCTGGACCACGAAACGTTTCTGCAAAGCCGCCGCATCAGCGACGTCCAATACGGCGCCTACGTGCCCGGATGGTCGCGGATGGTTTTGGAACTGGGCGCGCCACTCGCCGTTGACACGGCTGATCTGCGCGTTGATCCCGCAGACGGGAGCGCACGGCTTGCCCTGAACCTCAAAGGCACGGATTTCACCGCGTTTGCCGCTGGTGCGGGTGCGCCGCGTCAACCGGGTTGGGACTTGCCGGAACCCGCCGTCGCACCAGCGAAGCCCGGACACAGCATAGCGCGTACATTGCGCGTGATGCTCGACCCCGGTCATGGCGGCATTGATCCGGGGGCCGAGGTTGGTGGGACCGACGAAAAAACCTTGATGCTGACGTTCGCGCGGGAACTGCGCGAAGTGCTTTTGCGGTCGGGGCACTACGAGGTTGTGATGACCCGCGTCGACGATCACTTCGTTTCGCTGGAACGTCGCATCGCGCTGGCAAACAGGGCGGGTGCCGATATTTTTGTGTCGCTGCACGCTGATATCCTGTCTGACGGGCGGGCCCACGGCGCAGCGGTTTATACGCTGTCCAAGGACGCGTCAGATGTCGCCAGCCTGCGGTTGGCCGAACGGCATGATCGCGGGGATCTGATCTCGGGCATAGACCTGAGCGGATCGGATGATCAGATCGCGGATGTATTGCTGGACATGGCGCGCCGCGAAACGCGTCCTCGGACAACGGCTTTGGCGCGCGCCTTGGCGGATGGCATGGCGCAGCAGGGCGGGCCAATGAACAATAAGCCCATCCGGACAGCGTCGTTTTCCGTGCTCAAAGCCGCCGACATCCCGTCAGTTCTGATCGAGCTTGGGTTCCTGTCCAGCCCGAGAGATTTTGAAAATATCCAGGACCCGGAATGGCGGGCCAAGATGGCAGTCGGAATTTTCAACGGGCTTGAGCAGTGGCGTCAGGACGATCTGGTCATGAGATCCCTGATTGGCCAGTGACCCTGCGGCGCAAACCGGCTATTATTGGCCATCGTGTTTTGACCCTGCGCAAGGCGAACACTATATAGGCGGCACCGCGAGCAAAAGGCAGTAACGTGATCCGTTTCATTCTTTCGATTTTCGGGGCGATCTTCAGCCTCGTGACACTGGGTATATTTATGGCCGCACTGGTGATCGGTGCGATCTTCTGGATGTATGGCCGCGACCTGCCGAGCCATGAATCGCTGGCGCAGTACAAACCGCCGACGATCAGCCGGATTTACTCGGGCGAGGGGCAACTGATCGACGAATTCGCACAGGAACGCCGCCTGTTCACGCCATCCGAGGAAATCCCCGATCTGGTGAAACAGGCGTTTATTTCGGCAGAAGACAAGAATTTCTACACCCATCAGGGCTATGACCCGCGCGGGATCATTGCCGCTGGCGTCGAGGCCGTGCGCACCAAGGGTGAAACCGTGCGCGGCGCGTCAACGATCACGCAGCAGGTTATGAAGAACTTTCTGCTATCGGGCGACCGCCGGGCCGAGCGCAAGATCAAGGAAATCATCCTCGCCACACGGCTTGAGGATACGCTGGACAAGGAACAGATCCTCGAACTTTATATGAACGAGATTTTTCTGGGCCAGAACTCCTATGGCGTGACCGCCGCCGCGCAGACTTATTTCAACAAGACCCTGCAAGAGTTGGAACCGCACGAAGCCGCGATGTTGGCCGCGATGCCCAAGGCGCCGTCAGATTATCACCCGGTCCGCCAGAAAGAGCGTCTGCTGAACCGCCGGAACTATGTTCTGCGGGAAATGCGGCAGAATGGCTATATTGATCAGGCGACTTTCGAAGCTGAGGTCGATATGCCACTGCGCTCGGTTCAGAACGGCGATTTCGAGAGCTTCCGCACCGCGCTTCCTCCCCGTGATTACTTCACCGACGAAATCCGCCGCCAGCTGAGCGAAGATTTCGGCGAGGGCGAATTCTTTACCGGCGGTTTTACCGTACGCGCCTCGGTGGACGAAGAAATGCAGGTCGAAGCGGCGCGCGCGCTGCGCGAGGCCTTGCAGAAATATGACCGCTCGCGTGGTAGATGGCGCGGCACGGGCGAGGTGATCCCCGAGGAAAAGCTGGCTGATGAAACCCAGTGGCGCGAGGCTCTGTCGATCATCGAAATCCCGCGCGATGTGGTGCTGCCGACCCAGTGGTATCCCGCCGTGGTGCTGAACGTGGCCGATCAGTCGCTGACCGTCGGGATCGAGGATGGTCCGGCGGATGGAACCATTCCGCGCGAAGACATCAAGTGGATGCAGGGTAATTTCCAAGACAACTTCAAACGCGGCGATGTCATACTTGTCGTGGCGGGTGAAGAAGGCCAGTGGTCTGCTCGCCAGGTGCCCGAAGTCCAAGGCGGCTTTGTTGCGATGGATGTGAACTCCGGTCGCGTTTTGGCGATGCAGGGCGGGTTCTCGTATCAGGACACCGTGTTCAACCGTGCCACGCAGGCGCAGCGCCAGCCCGGTTCCAGCTTCAAACCCTTTGTCTATGCCGCCGCGCTCGACAGCGGGTACAGCCCGGCAACAATCGTTGTGGATGCGCCGATTGAGGTCAACACGCCGCAGGGCCTGTGGCGACCCAAGAACTCGTCCAACAAGTTCTATGGCCCGACACCGCTGCGCACGGGGATCGAGCAGTCGCGGAACCTGATGACCATCCGTCTGGCACAGGAAATCACCATGCCGGTGGTTGCGGGTTATGCCGAACGCTTTGGCGTCTATGACCGGATGGGCGCGTTCCTTGCGAACTCGCTTGGGTCCGAAGAAACCACACTTTACAAGATGGTTGCGGCCTACGCGATGTTTGCCAATGGTGGTGAGCGGGTAGAACCGACACTGGTTGACCGTATTCAGGACCGGTTCGGCAAGACGATCTATCGCCATGATGACCGGGAATGCCTGGACTGTAATTCCAGCTGGTTGGAGCCGGATGAGTCGCCGACCATCATTACAGACCGCAGCCAGGTCATGGACGCAATCACCGCGTATCAGCTGACATCAATGATGAAGGGTGTGGTGGATCGTGGCACCGCCTCGCGTTACGTGAATCTACCGGTGCCGACAGCCGGCAAGACAGGCACGACGAACGAATCCAAGGATGCTTGGTTCATTGGCTTCACCTCGAACATCGTAGCAGGTTGCTATATCGGGTATGACCGTCCGCGCCCGATGGGGCGGGGCGCTTACGGCGGCACGATGTGCGGCCCGGTGTTCCAGAGCTTTATGGAAAAAGCGGTCGACAAATACGGTGGCGGCCCGTTTGATGTCCCACCCGGCGGTCACTTCATCAAGATTGACCGATTCAGCGGCGCTCGTCTGCCCGATGGTGCAAGCGGTGAATATGTTGTCGCTGAATACTTCCGCGACGGGGTCGACGGCTTTATCGACCGCGTGTTCGACGGTGGCTTTGCGATGGGGTCTGACCTGCCGCTGTTTGAAGAGGCGCGTGGTTCGGCCAGACAGGTCACCACGTCGACCGGTGATCAGATTATCGTCGGCCCCAATGCCAGCCAGGGCGAGTTGCAGGGCGGCGGGCTTTATTGATCCGCAGCGTGCAGGAGCAGGTTGAGAAGATCTGCCTCGGCATCGACGTCAATCGCGCCTCCGGAACGCCAAAAGATCGACAGCGCGCATTTTGCGGCGGCCCATCTCGCCTGTCGCGAACGGTCGACCTTCATTGCCTGCGCGTAAACCGTCAGGCAATTCCTGATATGGTCCGGCTGCCGCAGCAAGTCTGTTAGTTCTTTGGGATTGCGCAGGGCGTTGGCGAGTTCAAAAGCGGGATCGCCCAAGTATCCTTTGGCGTCGATGACTTTCAGTTTGCCACCATCCGCGATGACATTGTCAAAGTGCAGGTCCCCATGCAGCGGAACCGTGGACGGTTGCGAGGCTAATAATTCCCGTGCCATTTCCTGCCCGCGGGTGATGTCTTTTTTCAAACCGGACGGGCATTCCGGTGCGAATATACAGTCGAAGAATGCCTCATACACTTCGTCCAGTGGGGTTAAACCTGCTGTTTCAGGGTTGGGTTCTAAATGCAATCGGGCGGCTGTTTCAGCGAGCAGTTTCGTTGCGCGTTCGTGCTCGCCGCCGCGCGCAATATCACCGAGCGACGGACCGCTCAGCCATTCCATCAATATGGCGGTTTCCTCAGCCGCAAGAATTTCGGCAGCGCCCCGGTCGCGCCAATCCTGCAACAGTTGGATACCCGGCCCTTCGTTCCCCAAGTCGTCACGGTTGTAGAGCTTCAATGCAGCAACCCCACCGCCTGCTGTTTGCACCTTCCAAACCTGCGCATGTGGGGATTCGGCAACCTGTTCGACCGCCACCAGTTGCCATGTTGTCAGAAACTCGCTCAACACATCCGCCATTCGCATCCTGCCCGTCTTGTGGTGGTTCCAAGCTCTTGCTATCACGCAACCCTGATTGAGCAAGTTGGGACCTGACCATGCGCGCCGAAACCCAGAATACCGTGGCGGAGATCGAAAAGTCGCTGGAGCTGCTGGCGCAGCGCATGGACTATGAAACCGCGCCGCATCGGCTGGAAGAGTTCAACGCGCGGGTGGAAGATCCGAACCTGTGGGACAGCCCTGAAAACGCACAGAAGCTGATGCGCGAACGTCAGATGCTGGTGGATGCCATCGAAACCTACGAGTCGATCAAGACCGATTTGAACGACAATGTCGAACTCATCGAATTGGGTGAGATGGAGGAGGACGAGGAGGTCGTCGCCGACGCCGAAGCCGCGATCAGTCAGTTGCAGGAAAAGGCCGCAAAGAAGGAACTTGAGGCACTTTTGGACGGCGAAGCCGACGGCAATGACACCTTCCTTGAAATCAATTCAGGCGCGGGTGGCACAGAAAGCTGCGACTGGGCGTCGATGCTGGCGCGGATGTACGTGCGCTGGGCCGAGAAAAAAGGCTACACGGTCGAGCTGCAATCCGAGACAGCTGGTGAAGAGGCAGGTATCAAATCCGCCGCCTACAAGATATCGGGTCACAATGCCTATGGCTGGCTGAAATCGGAAAGCGGTGTGCATCGTCTGGTGCGGATTTCGCCCTTTGACTCGGCCGCCAAACGGCACACCTCGTTCAGCTCGGTTTGGGTCTACCCCGTGGTGGACGACAATATCGAGATCGAGGTGAACCCGTCGGACATTCGTATTGATACCTATCGTTCGTCTGGTGCCGGCGGGCAGCACGTGAACACGACGGACTCGGCGGTCCGGATTACCCACATTCCGACCGGGATCGTTGTGACAAGCTCGGAAAAGTCTCAGCACCAGAACCGCGACATTGCGATGAAAGCGTTGAAGTCACGCCTTTATCAGCAGGAACTGGACCGTCGCAATGCCGACATAAACGCCGCGCACGAAGCCAAAGGCGATGCAGGCTGGGGCAACCAGATCCGGTCTTATGTCCTGCAGCCTTATCAGATGGTCAAGGACCTGCGAACCAACCATGAAACATCCGACACCAAGGGCGTTCTGGATGGCGATCTGGACGGGTTCATGGCCGCCACCCTTGCGATGAACGTGGCGGGCAAAAGCCGGTCAGAAGCGCAGGGTGAGGGCTGATAACAGCGCCGTGTGATGTCCGCGATCAACCAGATCAAAGGCCATTGGCAACTGATTGCGATCGTCGCACTGGTCTTTGTGTTCTGGAGCACGCCTGTTGTTCTGCCCTTGAAGATCCTGATCGTCTTCCTGCATGAATTGTCACACGCCATCGCGATTGTGCTGACGGGCGGTTCGGTCGAAAGCTTCTCGGTGTCGCCGCAACAAGGTGGCCTTGTGATCGGGCGGGGCGGAAACCGGTTTATCAGCCTGTCTGCGGGCTACCTCGGGTCGCTCGCACTTGGGATGGGTCTGTTGGTTATTGCGTTGCGGACGCACTGGGACAGGGCTGTGTTGGGTGGTTTCGGTTGTGTCATGCTTCTGGTCGCCGCGCTTTACGTCCGCGAGGCTTTTGCGATCGCGTTCTGCGCAGGCGTTGGAGCCGCAATGATTGGCATGGCCTGGTTTCTGAGCCGCCCTGTTTGCGATCTGGTTCTGCGGATCATTGGTCTGACCAGCATGATTTACGTGCCCTATGACATCTTCGACGACACAATCCAGCGCGCGGGAATTCGATCTGACGCGTTTATGCTGGCCGAAGAGTTCGGCGGCACAACGATGATGTGGGGTGGTCTGTGGTTGATGCTCAGCCTCGTCCTGATTGTCTGGTGCCTCCGCCGCTGTCTCGGGCAGGCCAGCAACTTGCGTTTTGAGCGGAAAACACGCTGACTTCTGGTCGCCGCCTGAAAAGATGTATGCAAACTGCGGGTTTAAATGCGTGTTGAGCCCCGCTAGGCTGGGCTGAAACGGCACCGGTACAGGCACTGAAATCTATGAATCTCGCCCGCGCATCTGCTGTCACGTTGCAGGAAGAATTGTCTTCGCGTCGTTTGACAGCAGAAGACTTAATGCAAGCCACGCTTGAACGTATTGACGCGGTCAACGGCACCGTGAATGCCATCGTTGCGCTGCGCAACCCGGATGAGCTGATGGCCGAGGCGCGCAGTATGGATGCGGGCAGCCCGAAAGGGCCCTTGCACGGGATGCCGATGGCCGTGAAAGACCTTGTCAACGCGGCCGGCATCGTTTCGACTGAGGGCTCGCCGATCTTTCGGGACCGCGTACCCACGTCTGACGATCTGCTTGCAGCGCGACTTCGGGCTGCAGGTGCGATCCTGATTGGCAAAACCAACACACCCGAGTTCGGGTTGGGATCGCACACGTTCAACCCGGTCTACGGGGCGACGCGAAACCCGTATGACGCTGCGCTGTCCAGTGGGGGCTCGTCGGGCGGTGCGGCCGTGGCACTGGCCACAGGCATGGTGCCTCTGGCGGATGGGTCCGACATGATGGGCAGCCTGCGCAATCCGGCGGCTTGGAACAACGTGTATGGGTTCAGGCCCAGTTGGGGCCGAATCCCGTCCGAGCCCTTGGGAGACGGGTTTTTGCATCAGCTGTCCACGGCAGGTCCGATGGCCCGTAGCCCGCGGGATCTTGCGCTCTTGTTGGACGTTATGTCCGGGCCAGACCCACGGCAGCCGCACAGCCGCGAGGTCGATCCTGTCAGTCCGCTGATGCCCATTGACATGACGGGTATGCGTGTCGGCTGGCTGGGCGACTGGGGCGGTGCCTTTCCCTGCGAAAGGGGCGTGTTGGAAACTTGCCAGAATGCAGTGCGCGTCATGGCCGACCTTGGTGCGCAAATCGACGAGGTGCCACCGCCCTTCGATGCAGATCTGATCTGGAACAGCTGGATCACCCTGCGATCATGGAGTGTGGCCGCCGGGTTGTTGCCGTATACGGACCGCCGCGCGATGCTGAAAGACAGCGCACAATGGGAACTGTCGCGCGGTCTGGCCATGAGCGCGATGGATGTCCATCAGGCCAGTGTGATCCGTTCGGAATGGTTTCGGCAGTCCGTGAAAGTGTTCGAGGCATATGACGCGCTGATTTTGCCTGCTGCGCAAGTCTGGCCTTTCGAAATCGAAATACCTTACCCGACCGAAATCAATGGTACGATGATGGACACCTATCATCGCTGGATGCAGATCGTCACGCCCGTCAGTTTGCTGGGATTACCTTGTATTTCCCTTCCCGCCGGTTTCGGGACGCAAGGATTGCCAATGGGTGTTCAGTTGTTTGGTCCGCGCGGGGCGGATGCGCGATTGTTGTCGATCGGATCAGCCTATCACGAGGCAACAGAGTGGCCGCAAAACCGTCCGGCCATGTGACATTCGACGAGGGGGAGGAGATAACGAAAATGGATAGACCATTTGGCGTACCGGCACTCAAGCCTGTCAGCGTTGCGATGCTGCGCCAATCCCTTGCGCTGGGATGGAAGGACTTTCGCCGTGCACCTGTTTTTGGGCTGCTGTTTGCCGGGTTCTATGTCCTCGCAGGTTGGCTTATGGCATGGGTCACCTTGTGGACAGGAACGTCTTTCTGGTTGGTTCTGGCCGCGATTGGATTTCCCTTGATCGGGCCTTTTGCAGCCGTTGGCCTTTATGAAGTTTCGCACAGGCTGGGGCAGGGCGAACCCCTTAAATTCGGGGCTATTTTTGGCGTCGTCCTACAACAAGGTCGCCGCCAGCTGCCATCGATCTGCGCGATTATCGTGGTGATGTTTTTGTTCTGGTTCTTTCTGGGCCACATGATTTTTGCACTTTTCATGGGGCTTTCGACGATGACGAACATCTCGTCTTCGCACGAGGTTCTCCTGACAACCAATGGGTTGACCATGCTGGCGTTCGGATCGGCGGTAGGTGCGGTTTTTGCGTTGGTGCTTTATATGATCACTGTACTTTCGATCCCGATGTTGCTGGATCGCGAGCTGGATTTTGTAACCGCGATGATCACCAGCTATTCCTACGTCGCGTCGAATTTCCGCGTCATGGTGATGTGGGGGGCATTTATCGCAGTCACGACATTTCTTGCAATGATACCCTGGTTTCTTGGGCTGTTGGTGGTATTGCCGGTCCTGGGCCATGCAAGCTGGCACCTATACAGGCTCATCTCTGACTGACGCATACCGAGATAAAGGTTACTTCGCGCCGCACCCGGCGCGATGCTCAGCGGGGTGCAATTTTTACCGCAGCCTATGCCTGCCGCGCCAAGTGAACCTGGCGCTGAATCAAGCGCCGTTGATTGCTTTCGTCAGGATGCCCGATCAAGAGTAAAGGCAGCCCGACTTCTTTCGGGCGGCGGTGCCATGGCTCCGACCGGGCTCATCCGTTCACTACGTGAAATGAGGGTCAGTCACCTCGCAACAGCGCCGCGACGCCGGTGCGTGCAACTTCCACCAAGCCCAACGGGCGCATCAGGTCGGCGAAGGCATCAATTTTGTCCGGGGCGCCGGTGATCTCAAAGATGAAGGAGTTCAGAGTGCTATCCACAACATTCGCCCGGAAAATATCTGCGAGTCGAAGCGCTTCGACCCGTTTTTCCCCTTCTCCAACCACCTTGATGATGGCCAGTTCCCGCTCGACCGATGGTCCTTCCACCGTCAGGTCGTGCACGTCGTGCACGGGCACAATCCGACCCAGCTGCGCCTTGATCTGTTCGATCACCTGCGGGGTGCCGGTGGTGACGATGGTAATTCGGCTCAGATGACCGGTGTGGTCCACCTCGGCCACGGTCAGGCTTTCGATGTTATACCCGCGCCCCGAGAACAGACCGATCACGCGGGCAAGCACGCCGGGTTCGTTTTCGACAAGCAGCGCAAGTGTGTGACGCTCCTGCGTGTCTGAAAAAGTAGGACGAAGGTTATAGGCCGAGTGGCGGGTTGAGCCTTTGACGATGTTTAGCGGGGTCATGGATTTTCCTGTGAAGCAAAAGGAGCGGGAAAAGGGGACCGTATGCGGCGGACAAGTGCCGTGACGCAAACGACGATGGCGGCCAACGCGACCGGAGCGAAGAAAAACCTAACGGATAGAAAACTGATATCAGTCAGCAGCAAAATCGCGATAGCGGGGGCAAGCCCCAACCACATAAGCGCGGCCAGTAGAAGCCCAAAGCGGCTCTCTGTCAAAACACCGGCCCTTAGCAAGAACAACGACGCGGGCGCAAGTATGGCCGTTTCGTAGTGCCAGAAGTAAGGGCTTGAAACCATGATCCCCAAAAGCAAGGTTGCGGCCCGTAAGTCGAATTCGATTTTTGGGTTAGACCAGGCAACCGCTATGGTCGCGGCGGCCAAGGCAGTGGTCGTCCACTGAGCAGAGAGCGCCCAAGGCTCTGGGAAGCCGATCCCGGCAAGCACAGAATACACGCTAGTCATCTTATGCGTTTCAATTGCGGCGTCTCGTATGCGCTCAAAGTGGTGCTGAGCGAGGCTATTCATTTCGATCCAATAATCCACACCCATTATGAAGGTGGATATCGCGGCCAACAAAATCGTTGTCACCGCAGCAGAAACGACAGTGCGCCACGCGAAACACGCCAAAAGGGCCACTGGAATCAAGAGACCCAACTGAGGTTTCAAGGTCAGGAAACCAATCAAGACACCTGCCATGACCGGTCGGCCTCCGCGAAGGGCCGCCAGTGCCGCAAGCAGGCAGGCGATCCACAAGACGCTGGTCTGTCCTACGATGAGCGCGGGAAACGTTGCCGGCGCGAAACCAAAACCGATCCAAACTGGGGTGACGCCACCAGCGAAAGGGCGGACGGCAGCAAGCATAGCCAAGCTCGACAGCCCGATAAAAATCACCCACGCGACCGGAAATGAAAAAGCACCAAGAGGCAGAATCGCAAGCATAAAGCCGGGCGGGTAAAGCCAGGGCATCCAAAAGTCGCCTTGTACGCCGTGCACTGCCGCCAGGTTGTCTGGATCAAAGGCGGCCACTGGGTCGCCGGCAAATGCCAATTTTGCTGCAGACCAAAAGACCGTGAAATCAATGGCCAGTGCGTCGTGATCGCCGGTGACAATTTCCCGCCAGCTATTCCCAACCCAGATGATGACCACGATCACAAAAAAGGCGGGAACCAATGCACCCAATTGCCAGCCGCGCCTGGAATCAAAAATCCTTAGGCGCGCATCTGCTGCGGACTGACCCGCATTGGATGGCAAGGTTTCGCGATGCATTGCATTGCCTTTCTTCGTGCACTTACAGCCCTATCGAGTGGTGGGAAATCCGCCTCGGATCGTGGATGTCATACAAGAACCGAACCTTTGGAGTCGATCACGCCTTGGGTTTCGGCCTCGCCCAACAGCATCTCGTTATGCGCTTTGCCTGACGGGATCATGGGGAAGCAGTTTTCGTGTTTTTCCACCACACAGTCGAAGATCACCGGCCCGTCGTAGTTGATCATTTCCATGATTGCGTCGTCCAGATCGGCTGGGTCGGAGCACAGGATACCCTTGGCGCCGAAGGCTTCGGCGAGCTTGACGAAATCCGGCAAGGCCTCGGACCAGGAATGCGAATAGCGTTCACCATGCAGAAGTTCCTGCCATTGGCGCACCATGCCAAGGCGTTCGTTGTTCAGGATGAATTGTTTGACCGGCAAACGATACTGAACGGCGGTTCCCATTTCCTGCATGTTCATCAGCCATGATGCCTCGCCGGCCACGTTGATGACCAGAGCATCAGGATGAGCCATCTGCACGCCCACCGAAGCCGGAAAGCCATACCCCATGGTGCCGAGCCCACCGGATGTCATCCAACGGTTGGGATCTTCAAAACCCAAATACTGCGCGGCCCACATCTGGTGTTGGCCGACCTCGGTCGTGATATAACGGTCATGGTTTTTGGTCAGTTCCTCAAGCCGCTGCAACGCGTGCTGGGGTTTGATCGTCTTTTCGCTGGCGGTGTAAGCCAGACAGTTGACCTTGCGCCAGCCGGCGATTTGGCTTTGCCATTGCTTGACGTTTGCCGCGTCAGTTTTGCGACCACGAGCCTTCCAGACCTTCAGAACATCTTCCAGAACATGGGCCACGTCGCCCACGATGGGAATGTCCACACGGATCACTTTGTTGATCGACGAGGGGTCAATGTCGATATGTGCCTTCTTCGAATTTGGAGAGAAGGCGTCGATCCGGCCGGTGATCCGGTCGTCGAACCGGGCGCCGACATTGATCATCAGGTCGCAGTCATGCATTGCAAGATTGGCCTCATAAAGGCCGTGCATGCCCAGCATTCCCAACCAGTTCTCGCCCGAAGCCGGATAGGCGCCCAGCCCCATCAAGGTCGACGTGATCGGAAATCCGGTCGCATCAACCAGTTCGCGCAGCAATTGGCTGGCTGCCGGACCCGAATTGATGACACCGCCGCCTGTGTAGAAGACCGGCTTTTTGGCGGTTTCTATTGCCGCGACAAGTTCGGTGATCTCTTCCAGATCGCCTTTCAGAACCGGCTGGTAGTGCGAAGTTGACGGCTTGGGGGTGCTGTATTGGCCAGTGGCGAACTGAACGTCCTTTGGAATGTCGATCAACACCGGACCCGGGCGGCCGGATGTGGCGACGTGAAACGCCTCGTGCATTGTGGAGGACAAAGAATCCGTGTCCTTGACCAACCAATTGTGCTTGGTGCAGGGGCGGGTGATGCCAACGGTGTCAGCCTCCTGAAACGCATCCGATCCGATCATGAACGTCGGTACCTGTCCGGTCAGAACAACAATCGGGATCGAGTCCATCAGCGCATCGGTCAACCCGGTTACGGCATTTGTGGCGCCCGGGCCGGATGTCACCAGCGCAACACCGGGTTTGCCGGTCGAGCGGGCATAACCTTCGGCCGCGTGAACCGCGCCTTGTTCGTGGCGCACCAGAATGTGGCGAATATCGTTTTGCAGAAAAATCTCATCGTAGATCGGTAGGACGGCGCCGCCCGGGTATCCGAATACTGTGTCCACGCCCTGATCCTTGAGGGCCTGAACCACCATCTTTGCGCCGGTCATCTCACGTGTCATCTGCTTTGCTCCGTTCGCGACATGTGTCTTGCGTTTAGCATAAAAAAAGCCCCCGATTTTTCGGAGGCGCATGGGTTCGATTATGGTTTACCGTTACCGGCCCATGCGCGTCTTTCCTACGATTACGACTAGCGCTTTCATCGCCAGAGGCTCCTTTTCTGCTTGCAGGCGACATTATGGGCGGCAAGTGGGGGCGTCAACAGGCAATTGGGCCTGTTTTGTGACTGGAAAGTCGATTTTTGCGACATTTTATTGCGCGGCGGGTCGTGCGCCGGGAATTTTCAAGAATCGCGTCCGGCCGAGATTGGCCGCATCGGCGATTATCCGGTCAAAATGCGTCAGGTGGATGTCTGAAACGGGCATGACCGATCTTGTGCGCTGCGACAGGCTTGTTCTGATAGCGGCAATAGGGAGGGTCGGGTCATGTTGCATGATCTGATTGACGTTGGGCGGTATCCAATTGATCGGCCGGACTCGCGGGCGTACGCGCAACTGATCAAGGATGTTCAGCGTGATCTGGGTGCAGAGGGCTGCGCCGTTCTGACCGGGTTCGTTCATGAAAAGGGGTTGGAGCCCATCCTGAAGGAAGCTGATGCGGTTGCCGGCAAAGCGCACCGGTCCTTCAATCGTACAAATCCGTATTTTACGCAGGATGACCCGCGGTTTGGGGTCGGTCACCCCATTCGACGGTTCTATGATCGATCAAACGCATTTGTGCCCGCCGACAATTTTGCCAAATCCGGACCGTTGCGCCGAATATACGAAGACCCGACCTTTATGCCGTTCATACGCGCAGCTTTGGGTGAACCGGCAGAGCGGTTCTTTCGTTACGACGACCCGCTTGCTGATGTCATCGTCAATGTCGTTGAGGCGGGGCAGGGCTTCCCCTGGCACTTCGACACCAATAACTACACTGTAACGCTGGCGATCCAGAACGGCGAAGATGGCGGAGCGTTTCAGTATGTTCCCAACCTCCGAACGCCGGAGGACGAAAACTTTGCCGGGGTCGCGTCAATTCTCGACGGCGATATGAACGCGGTTCGCCAATTGGATTTGCAGCCCGGCGATCTGCAGATTTTCAAAGGACGTTATGCGCTGCATCGGGTTGCTCCGGTTGAAGGGGCGCGCAAACGCTATGTCGGCATATTCTCGTTCGTTGAGGCCGAAGGCATGTGTGGCGGGGTCGAGCGGACCCGCCAATTGTACGGTCGTGTCTTGCCGCATCACTATGAGCGCGAAGGCAATCGCGCAGACCAACTTTTGGACTAAAGCGGTCCGGTGTATTCTGGGTTTGATTATGTTCAGGAGACCCAGATGACCAACATAGTTCAACTGACGCCCTTTGTTTTGTGTTCTTCTTTGGAAAAACAAATTTCCTTCTATTGTGATCGGCTGGGGTTTTCCTGTGGGTTCAAGCAGGACAATTATGCGTTTCTATCCAACGGACCGGTCGCCATTCGTCTTCTGGAGTGCCCTCCGCGCCCGGATGGTCGGCCGTTGGGCGAAAACCAGTCCTTTTACATTGATGTTGCCCGTATTGATGATCTGTACGCCGAACTGGAACCGCGCCTGTCGGATTTGCCGGATGGGCGCGTGCGCGCACCGTTTGATCAACCCTACCAACAGCGCGAGTTTCACGTGATCGACGAAGATGGCACGCTGATTTTTTTCGGCCAGGACATCCGCGCAAGAGTTGACGGCGAATAAGCATCGCGCGCAGGGCAATTATTGCCACAATCTGCTCGGATCGCCCTGCAGTTTTTACGAAATAGCTTCGCTTAAAAGTCTTGATTTCCTCGCTGGAACGGTCCAACCTTTGCGCATTAAAACATTGTTTTTCTAAGGAGATTTGAAGATGCCATTTACGGTTATCAAAGGAAGATTTGCACCCGAATTCGGTCGTCCGGACGGGGATTCAATGCGCTTTGTTCCGGATGATCCATCGCCAATATTCTCGCTTCGCAGACGCGGTAGACCTCCAAAGGTCAATGGCACCAACGGCAGTATTCAGTTGCGTTACGAAGCAATCGACACAATGGAAAGCGCGGCCTTGATGCCGTTTTCCTCTGATGCGACAGAATCGAATATTCAACTGGCTACTGCGGATGGCGGGCGCGGTTACATATGTTCAAACCAATTGGGTCCGAATGGTCGCCCTATCTGCTTTGTTTTCGCCGGTGACACGCCTGCAGCAGACGGCGATGACGTTTTCCTGAGCCCGGATGACATCATGGACAGTATCAATGTCAAACAACTGGAACGCGGGCATGCCTATCCTCTTTTCTATGACACACTTTTTGATGATCTGCGGGATCGCTGTGCACAGGTTTCTGTCGCAGCCAAAGCCGCAAATCTGAATGTTTGGGCGGCAGACGAAACCAATTCGGGCACAGCATGGACCGGCGATGTTGGAACGCTTGCCCCAATCTTCCCGAAGCTTTGGCGTCGTATCGACAAGTTCGTCGACGACGATACATTTTTTGATGAAAACAGACCCTTCGCCAATCTGAAAGACTGGATCGAACAGCAGTCGGACGAACGGGTTAGCATCCCCAGTCAAGGTATTTTCACAGGTCTCGACAACATCATCGAAACCACGGATACGACGGTCAGGATGACATTCGAGCCGCACGAACTGGTTGTTGTTTCCTAAAAGGATGGCCCGCAGGCTTCGGCTTCGGCATCGCCTTTTTTGGTTTGTCTTGGCAAAGATGTGCTGAGTGTATCTGCGCTGAAGGTTAAGGGGCCTTTTAGAACCCCGGGCTGGTGCCCTGAAGGACGCCATGCTCCATTGCGTACCGTGTCAAACCTGCCGTCGACGATATCCCAAGTTTGCGTTTGATATTCTTGCGGTGGGTTTCGACCGTACGCACCGAGATTTCCAGGGTTTTTGCAACCTCTTTGTTCGATTTGCCCTGTGCCAATTCAAGCAGGATCGTTTGTTCGCGTCCGGTCAAAGCCTCTCGGGCATCATCTTCTTTGGGCTCCAAAGATCCGCTTGCGCCGGTGCAAAGGTACTTTTCGCCGCGCATGACCGCGTCGATAGCCTGTTTGATCTCGTCGGTCGGAACATCTTTGAGCACGTAGCCGCGCGCCCCGTGGCTGAGCGCAGTTGAAATGTATTCCGGACTGTCATGCATGGACAGGATCAGGATGCGTGTGTCCGGCAGGCGTTCAAGAATGATTTCGGTTGCATTCAGCCCGCTGAGCCCCGGCATATTGAGATCCATCAGGATCACGTCCGGCTTTAACCGCGTGGCTTGATCGACGGCCTCCTGCCCATTTGAAAGCGTGCCAACCACGTCGATTTCATCAAAGCTTTCGAGCAGCGATTCAATGCCTTCCGCGACCATGGGGTGATCGTCGACAATAAGAACCCGAATGGTTGTGTCGGACATCAGAAACCGGCCTTTCGTTTCGGTGTTGCGTCTTCCTGCGGTGGCAGCAAATGGCTCAGCGGCAGGCTGACCTCAATCACTGTTCCGCTGCCCCCGCCGCGCGAGGACAGGATTCGCAAGGTGCCATCCAGCTGTTCAATACGCTCTTGCATATTGCGTAATCCGATCCCGGCGCTGACGTGCCCCGGCTCGCTGCGCAACCCGCGCCCATTGTCCGTGATCCGCATCGTTGCACCTTTCATGTGGCCCCGCAGGTCGATGGTAACACGCGTGGCACCCGCGTGGCGCTCGATATTGGTCAACGCTTCCTGGGCAATCCGGTAGAGCGCAATCTTGCTGTCCTGATCCAGCCGATTTCGGAACACGACGGTCGAGAACTCGGTCTCGATGCCCGTACGTTCGCTGAAATCGTCGGTCAACGCCTTCAGTGCAGGACCAAGACCCAGATCGTCCAGCACACCGGGACGCAGATCGCGGCTGATGCGGCGGACCTCGGTAATTGCGGTACCCAAGTTGTCGATGCCTTTTTGCAGCGGCACCTGCGCCGCCTGGTCATCACCGCGATCGAGCCGTCTGCGTGCGTTGTCCAGCGCATAACGAACGCCGACGAGTATCTGGCTGATGCCGTCATGCAATTCGCGTGCGACCCGTCCACGCTCTTCTTCCTGCGTGTCCAACACCCGCTGCGTCAGTTCCTTAAGCTTGGCATCCGCCAGCCGGCGTTCGCGGAAATTCAGCAACATACCAGAGGCAAACACGATAAGTACCGCGGCCAGAACGATGCCGCCGATATACATGAATGTTCTTTGAACACGGGCTTCGACATCTGCACGCGCGTTGGCGACCGTTGCAACGATATCGTCGATGAAAACGCCGGTTCCAACCACCCAGCGCCAGTCGTGCAAACCGATGACATAAGCGATCATCTGCGCTTCTTCTCCGGTTGACGGTTTTTCCCAAAGGAAGTTGTGCCACCCCGATCCTTGCCGGGCGATGCGTATGAATTCATCAACCACGGGGGTCCCCTCACTGTCTTTCAGACCAACCCAATTGCGATTGATAAATTCCGTTTGCCTTGGACTGACAAGGTTGTTGCCGTCATAGTCATAGACGAAGAAGAAACCATCCTGACCGTAAATCATCGCGGCAAGTTCTTGCGCCACCAGTTTCTTTGCTTCTTCGTCATCAGGCGCCGCGCGACCGTAAATATAGGCAAATCCATTGCGTGCCTGGGTGACATAGTTGCGAAGCTCATCTTTCTTGGCTTCGATCAACTGCCGTTCAAGCGCTTTGATCTCGCTATCTGCTGTGGCCCGCGATTCGTACGCAACCACGCCCGCGATTGCCGCCACCGCGACAAGCAAGGGAATGGCCGCCACCAATGAGAGCTTTTGCGCGTATGTCAGCGTTATAAGATCGCGAATGGTTTTCATGCGTAACTCGTTAAGCAAGCATAACGCAAATTGCAAAGAACAGAAGATTGCCATGTTCGTCGGGCGCGCGGTTTGCCGTCGCAAAACCCGCAGAGAAAGGGCAATCTGGAAGAAAAACAGCCAAAAAATGTCATTTCCTACGTAGTACTAGGTATTCACATCGCGAAACTCATCAGTAGGGTTGCGACCACTGTAAATGACTGTCGTGAACTTATCTGGACAGGAAATATCAAGGGAGGATGACCTGAATGGATCGTCGTAAGTTTCTAAAAACATCTGCGTTGGGCGGATCGGCAGCTGCCGCAACATCTCTGGCGGCACCAGCCTATGCCCAAGGCAAGCGGACGCTGACCATGGTGACAACATGGGGCAGAGGCGCAGCTGGTGTTTTTGATGCCGCCGCCAAAGCCGGTGAACTTATCACACAGATGTCGGATGGCGATCTTACGATCGACGTAAAGGCCGGTGGCGAGTTGGTTGGCCCGTTCGAAGTGTTCGACGCCGTGACCGCGGGTCAGGCCGACATGTATCACGCAGCCGACTATTACTTCCTCAACCAGTCGCCGGCGTTGGCGTTCTTTACTGCGGTGCCTTTCGGCATGACCGCGACGGAAATGCACAACTGGTGGTATCAGGGCAACGGTATGAAGTTGCACCACGAAGTCGGTGAGATTTTTGGCCTCAAGAGCTTCTTGTGCGGAAACACAGGGTCTCAGATCGGTGGATGGTTCCGCAAGGAAATCAACTCACCGGAAGACTTCCAGGGCTTGAAATTCCGCATGCCGGGAATTGGCGGTCAGGTGCTCGGAAAATTGGGCGCTTCGGTGCAGAACATCCCGGGTGCAGAAACATATCAGGCTTTGGCCTCTGGCGCGATTGACGGAACCGAATGGATCGGACCCTGGGCAGACGAGAAGGCCGGTTTCTTTGAGATCACCAAGATCTACTATACGGTTGCCTTCCACGAGCCCGGTGCGGGCCTGTCGCTTGGCGTCAACAAGGAAGTGTTCGACTCACTGACGCCGGCCCAGCAGGCAATGATCGAAACCGCGGCGGGTTACACCAACGTCTGGAATCTGTCTCAGTACCTGAACAATAACGGCGCGGCCCTTGATCGCCTGAAGGCATCGGGCGTCCAGGTCTATGACTTCCCGGACACCGTTTGGGATGCATTTGGTGCAGCAACCAAAGAAGTATATGAAGAGATGCGTCAGGATGAGCTTTTTGCGAAGATCTATGACGACTACTTTGCTTCGATGCGGGCGTCTGCCGGATGGCTGGAACAGTCAGAAAACGCCTATACCGCTCAGCGCAACCGGGTGATGGGCTAACCTGACACGAAAGATTTCGTTTCCCCTGCTTCGGCAGGGGAAATTCGCCAGTTGCGTATCGGCGATCCGATAAACAGAAAAAAGCCGCGCAACCAAAAAACGACCTGGGGACAACATGCAGGACGAAAACGGTATCTCGTTCTTCGGCGCCCTGTGGAATGGACTGGTTTGGTTCGTTCAAAACATAGCCGAAGCTTTCTTAAATTTCGGATACGCGATCACGCATCCGCAGCTCTGGCTGGACTGGTCGGACAAAGAAGCGATCATGCGCTTTGTTTACTACGGCGGTTCGGTTGAGTTCTTCTTTGTCGTCTTCACCCTTTTCCTGATCCTGACAGCGATAGGCCTTTATTATCGCTCGTTCATGTGGGGAATGGTGCGGGCGCTTGAAGGCTTTGCAAACACAACTGGTCGCTTTTTTGCATGGGCCGGGTTGCTGATGGTGGTTCAGCAAATCGTGATCGTGTTCATGCAGCGGGTCTTCGCGCGTCCCGATATGGCCTTTGGTCTGGGTATTCCGTTCAATCAGGACATCAGCTGGTACTCGGAAGAACTCAAGCTCTACAACGCGATGGTCGTTTGTCTTTGTTGTACCTACACCTTCGTGCAAGGGGGGCATGTGCGTGTGGACCTGATTTATGCCGGGATCAGTCACCGTGCCAAACGTGTCATCGATATGTGTGGCTCAATTGTGTTCATGATGCCGATGGCAGTGCTGACATGGATGTACGGATGGTTTTTCATGTGGCGGCATTTGATTGTTCCTAAGCCCTCGGCCAGCAACTCGCTGGATCAGTTGCTGACCAGATCTAAGGCGCTGCGTTGGAACGTCGAAACCATCGGTTTCAGCCCGAACGGGTTCAACGCTTACTTCCTGTTCAAGATACTTCTGGTGGTTTTCGCGGCCATGGTGTTCCTGCACGCGATTGCATTTCTGTACCGCTCCTATCTGGAATACGTGGAAGGGCCGGAGAGCACCGGAAAATACCTCGACAAGGACAGCCTTGGCGCGGGTGAAGAAGCCTACGAAGGCGCGCATTAGGGACGGAGAACCAGACAATGCTATTCGGACTTGATGGCGTCGAGATAGGCCTCATTATCGTATTTTTCTGCCTTTTCGGAGGCATCCTCTCGGGTTTCCCGGTGGCGTTTGCCATCGGCGGCGCCGGTGTTATTTCCTTCGGAATCATCGCGGCACTGGACAGCGCCGGGTTGCTGATCCATCAGGCGATCGACACAGGATCACAAGCCTACCGCGATCTGGTGAATTCGGGGATCAAACCGGACACCGTATCAGTGTTCCGATACCCCGATTTGCCGAGGATCGCCGAACCGGTCTTTGTGCAGGGCTGGGAAACCGCGCTGGACCGCAACGTTTCCTTCATCGTGAACCGCATGAACGAGCGTGTTCTGGCCGGGCAATCCATCGAAACCCTTTTGGCCGTTTTGATGTTCGTCCTGATGGGTATCACCCTCGAACGCTCGAAGATCGCAAACGACCTGCTGACAACAATGGCGCGCGTCTTTGGCCCGTTGCCGGGTGGTCTGGCCGTGTCGATTGTGGTCGTGGGGGCCTTCCTTGCGGCGTCTACCGGGATCGTGGGGGCGACTGTTGTAACGATGGGCCTGTTGGCTCTGCCGACCATGTTGCGGAACAATTACTCGCCGGAGCTGGCGACAGGTGTGATCGCAGCTTCAGGGACGTTGGGGCAGATCATTCCGCCCTCTATCGTGATCGTTCTGCTTGGCACGCTGGCGGGTGACCTATACTCGGCAGCTCAGGAAACACGGGCAGTTGAGGCGGGCTGCACTGATGCTTTGACCTATTTGGGCGAACCGGCCGTTGTTTCGGTGGGAACGCTGTTCCAGGCTGCACTGCTGCCGGGCATTATGCTTGCTCTGCTTTACGCGCTTTATGCCTTTGGTTACGCGCTTTTGAATCCGGAAAAAGCACCAGCCGTGGAAATCGCCGGAGGTTCGGGGGAGACAATTACGCGGTCAGAAGGCCTGACCTGGTTGTTGGGTGCCCCGGTTGCGTTGATCGTTGGTGCCGTCCTGCTGGGTAACGTGGGTATCATCGGCAGCCAGAACATCTCGGTCTCTGCCTTTTCAGATATTGGGCAAGGGGCATCCTTGCGCACCAACGTGTCTGAAGAGTGTAAGGCGTCGATGATCGAACTGCATGGCCAATCGGCCTGGGATCAGGCCGTGGCCGAGCAGGAAGCGATTGATGCTGCAGGCGGAGTCACAAACGCGGAACGTCTGAGTGAGGAGGAATTGGCCGCCGCGCAGGAGGCCAAGATTGCTGCCGCCCCACCGATTGGAACCGGCGTTGGCGTGCTAGTCGTGCTGCTTGGGTTGTCGCTGATTATGGCGCGGGGCATCGCACCGTCCAGGTCGCCGCAGCCCTTGATTCTGGGCGCAATTGGTTTGCTGCTTATGCTGTTCGTAGATGTGCTGCTGATTGCGCCAACCACGTCGTCCGGCGCGACATTCCTGCTTTTGGCACTTCCGTTTGCGCTTGCGGCATACGGCTGCGCAGAGGCGGCGAAACGCTGTGCAACGAACGATTTGATCCGAGTGGTCTTCCCCCCTCTGGTTCTGATCGTCGCGGTGCTTGGCTCGATCCTCGGCGGAATTACCAACCCGACACCTGCAGCGGCGTTGGGCGCCGGCGGCGCGATCATGCTGGCGGCATACCGAAAACTGCATGATCAGGGACGGTCGGGCAAAGTGATTATCTGGGCTACGTTTGCCGTAATCATCTGCCTTTTGCTGGGAGTGAACTTTGATCTTCGTGTCAATCAGGACAGTGTGGCAGTCGAGACTTGGATTGCGTTCCTATTTGCCTATGCAACCTACCTTTACGCCTTGTTCGGCCTGATCTTTGCCTGCTGGGTGCTGTTCTCTAGCGGTGTTCTGACCCCTGTGGTGCGCGAAACAGCCAAGGTCACATCGATGGTCTTCACCATTCTGATCGGGTCGCAATTGTTGAACCTCGTTGTGATCTCGTTCGGTGGCGAGCACTATATCCAGCAGTTCCTGCGCAGCTTTGACAACGAATTCACGGTCTTCCTGATCGTGATGCTGGTGCTGTTCATTCTGGGATTCGTGCTCGATTTCCTCGAGATCATCTACATCGTGATCCCCATCGTGGGCCCGGTGATCTATGGCGGATCGTTCGATCCGAAATGGGTGACGATCATGGTGGCGGTGAACCTGCAGACATCGTTCCTGACGCCACCTTTCGGGTTTGCGCTGTTCTACCTAAGGGGCGTCGCGCCAAAAGAGGTGACGACCGGGCATATCTATCGCGGCATCATTCCGTTTGTGATCATTCAAGTGGTCGGAATTGCGATCTTGTGGTTCTTCCCGTCGATTGTGACCATTGTTCCGGACCTGATCCCGAACTGACGCGCAAAATCTGACGGAGGCCCCAATGGGGCCTCCGATCTTTCTAGGCTTGCGGGTGGGTCAGGCGTGCAAACTCCTGCTCCGCCTCGTGATCAATCTGGAAATGCGAGGCGTCGATGGTCCCTGCGTCAGGATCATCGAAGACAGTCTTGTCCAGCATCCCGACCTTCTTTCCGACGATGGTGGTCACCACCGCATCCCCGGTCACATTCACAACCGTCCGCATCATATCGAGGATACGGTCGACGGCGAGGATAATGCCAATGCCTTCCAGCGGCATTCCCAGCTGGTTGAGGACCATGGCCAGCATCACGATACCAACACCGGGAACCCCGGCCGTTCCGATTGAAGCCAGAACCGAGATAGAGATCACGGTCAGGTAGCCGCCCAATCCGAGGTCGATGCCATAGACGTTGGCCAAGAACACGGTCGCAACGCCATGCATGATCGCGGTTCCGTCCATGTTGATCGTCGCCCCAAGCGGAATACCGAAGGAGGCTACGGATCGGTCCACCCCAACGCGCTGTGTCACGCACTGCATGCTGGCCGGGATCGTGGCATTCGAGCTGGATGTCGAGAAGGCAAAGACCTGCGCTGCACGCATTTTCCGCAGGAACACGCGCGGGCTTAGTCCGGTAAACAGGTACAACAGCGCCATCAGCGTCACGCATAGGTGGAACACCAAGGTCAGGCTGATCGTGGTCAGGTATCCGATAACCGGTCCGAACAGGCCAAATCCTTCGAGCGCAAAGGTCTTTGCGATCAGGCAGAAGACGCCGATTGGCGCAAAAGCCATGACGATTTCGACGATTTTCATCGCGAGTTCGTTCATGAACTCACAGCCCTGCACAAAGGACTTGGCGCGGCTTCCCATCATCAGAACGGCAATGCCCACAACGATCACATAAAAGATGATCTGCAGCATTTCCCCGTTCGCCAGAGCATGCACTGGGTTCTTGGGCACAATGTTGGCCAAAATCTCCCAGGTCGATTGCGGCGCTGCGACGGTTACGCCATCACCGACTGCCTGCAATCCGCCAAAACCGGTGCCGGGTCCGATGAGATTCGCAAAGATCAATGCCGTCGTGACGGCCAGCGCAGTTGTCGCCAGATAGGTAACAAAAGTCATCCCCCCGACGCGTCCCAACAGCTTGACGTCACCGATACCGACAACGCCACAAAGCAGTGAGAACACGACCAACGGCACAACAAGCATCTGAAGGGCATTCAGGAACATCTGGCCGACCATGGAAAACAATCCATCGACCAGGTTTGTCTGAACAGCGGCGATATCCAGATAGTTCAAAATCAGACCCAAAACCGAGCCCAATGCCAGGGCGATCAAAATCTGAGTCGTCAGATTGGCCGAAACCAATCGGCGTGTGGCTTTTACCATCGCTCCCCCTCCTTCAGTACCCTTGCGACAGGGTGGGGACCTGCCGCAGACACAAAAACAACCACTCCAGAACGATCTGGACCTGATCGCAGGTTTCAAAACTGGAGTGAAAATTCCGAAGTCTGCCTTATTTGGTGACGTTGGGTAACTTTTCAACTGCCTAAAATGTAATCGGTTGCAAAAATATTAACCAAATCGCACTCGGCCTTGAGTGACTTTTGAATATCTTTCTATTTTCAATGCCTTACGTGTTCTTCTAATCCCGGAACTCGATCAGGTCCCACCTGTTTCCGAATGGATCGTTCCAAACAGCGACGGTTCCATAGGGCTCATGTCGTGCGGGCTCTTCGAACGCGACACCGGCTTCAAGCATCGCGGAGTGGTCACGGTTGAAATCATCGGTTTCAAGAAAGAACCCGACACGCCCGCCTGTCTGATTGCCGATCGCAGCCGCTTGCCTGTCACCATCGGCTTTGGCAAGTAAAAGCGAGCCGCTCTTGGCACCTGGTGGCGCCACGCGAACCCACCTTTTTCCATCACCAAGGTCAAGGTCTTGCAAGAGCTTGAAATTCAGGACTTTTGTGTAGAATGCGATGGCTTTGTCATAGTCGGGAATGACAAGCGTGACCGCGTGCAAGTTCTGCCGCATCTCTTATCCCTTGGTCGGGTGACGGTCCGGCAGCTGAATGTTTGCGACTTGCTCGGCAATGGGTGGCGAAGACAGCGGGTGATGCGCCGTGTCGTCAAACTTGCTGGGGTCTTTTACGGCTTGCCAGACCCCGCCCATATAGGCCTGAAAACCAGAAAACTTGGCCTTGTAACCCATTTTAGGGCTGCCTGGGACCCAATACCCCAGATAGACGAAGGGCAGGCCGGCCTCGCGCGCGATCTCGATATGATCAAGGATCATATAGGTGCCCAACGAGTCCTGCTGTTTCAGCGGGTCATAGAAAGAATAAACCATGCTGAGGCCGTCATCCAAAACATCCGTCAGGCTGACAGCGATCAAATCGTCGGTTTCGGGGTCGGCGTATTCCACGACGCGACTGCGGATCGGGGTTTCTTCGATCATCGCGGCGAATTCGAACACATCCATGTCGGCCATGCCGCCGTCTGCGTGACGCGCGTCCAGATATTTGCGAAACAGGTCAAACTGTTCGTCGGTGGCCCAGGGCGATGTGGCCCGCCGTTTCAGGTAGGAATTGCGCCGCAACACGCGCTTTTGGCTTTTGCCCGGGCGAAAAGCAGTCACGTCTATGCGCGCAGACAAACATGCGGAACAATCGGTGCAAGACGGCCGGTACAGGACGTTTTGCGAGCGCCTAAACCCTTGCTGAGACAGGCTGTTGTTCAATTGATCCGCGCCTTCACCCTGCAACGCAGTGAACAATTTACGCTCCATCCTGCCCTCAAGATAAGGGCAGGGTTGGGGTGCCGTCACATAGAATTGTGGCGCGATAGGCAGCGTGTGTCGCATGAAGGTTCCGATTTTCCCGTTGCCGGATGATAGCAACGGTTTTGGGGCCCGCCAAGTGATTCACGCAACGTTGGTTTCAGGCGCGCTGGTTCATCATGACGGTTCCCAGGAAGGCATCGGTCAGACCCTGGCACCGCGCACTTGTCAGCATCATCACGACCGAGATGATCTGGATAACCGGAAAGGCCATGCTGACGAAATAACCGGCGGTGTGCGCCACGGCTTTGCCCATGTCCATACGCTCACCAAACGAATCCCGCAGCTCGATGCCCATAAAGCGCATGCCCAAAGTGGCCGAGCCGTTTGCGATCGTGACAACGCGGTAGACGAAGCTGACCACGGCGTAAATCAATGCGAGAATGAAGAAACCCATGCCAAACGTCAGCAGGATGGCAACGGTGCAAAGCAGCGAAATAAAGGCGATGTCAAACAGCCAGGCAATGAACCGCTTGGTTGCGACGGATTGGTAGAATTCTGGCTGACTGTCTGGGTCGGGCAGGTGGGTCATTTCTGGTTTTTTCCGGGTAACAAACTGGGGTTACCCTGTCCCGAAAGGCGGAACAGGGCAAGTCTGGATCAGGCGCGTTCGCCGTTTTCCGCTTCGTCGTGGTTTTCGCGGGCGCGTTCGTCCATGAATTGGTCGAACTCGGCCTTGTCTTTTGCCTCACGCAGACGGTGCAGGAACGCTTCAAAGTCTTTTTGCTCGCGCTCCAGACGGGCCAGCGTGTCTGCCTTGTAGGCGTCAAACGCGCTGTTGCCCGAAGGCTTCATTGCGCTCATGTGGCTGTTCCAGGATTTGCGGCGACCGCAGGATTTGCTGAACATACGTTTGCTCCAGATCATGTAAGCCAAAAAGGCGAGGCCGATGGGCCAGAAGAAGATAAAGCCAAGGACCATGGCGGCGATCCATGCCCCTTTGCCTTTGCTGTCCAGCCAGGCTTCGGCACGATATAGCCATCCCGGATTTTCAGGGACGGCGGTGTCGGACAATGCGGTCATTTTTTGGTCTCCGGGTTGATGTAAAAACTGTTTACATTCCCTAGATGGGTCAGCGTTGGCCTCGTTGCAAGGGGTCAATGTGAAAAAGATTTACATCACGTTTGATCCGGTCTGAGTGGTTGACGTCCCGCGGGAACGGGCGCACTTTCCGATCATGCAAAATACTGAAAACAAGCCATCTCCGACGCTCGACGAAATCCTCTCGCTGGAAAAGCAGGTTTGGGACGCTTTGGTCGAGGGCGATGCGCAGGCAGACCGTGCATTGCTGGGACCGGACTTCCTGGGTGTTTATCCAACCGGATTTGCCAATCGCGACGACCATGTCGGTCAGTTCGCCGACGCCCCGACAATGGCGAAATACGATTTGAGCGAGGCAAAACTGCGCGTGCTGACCAGTGACATCGTTTTGCTGTCCTACCGCGCCGATTACCAACGCCCCGGGTCAGATATCACGCAGACCATGTTCATCTCGTCGCTGTGGGAACGGCGGAACGATGTTTGGATCAACAGTTTTAGTCAGGACACCCCGTTGGAAGGTCAATGAGTGCGCCCCTGTCCATTCAGCGGCTGCCATGCGCCTTTGATGCCTCGCTGGGTGCCGAAACATGCGCGCTAATTGGTGATCTGACGTCTGAACACTCCGATTTGATTGCCGGGACCGCAGGATCCAGCCCATACCTGAAAGGGTTGATCGAGCGCGAGAAAGAGTGGTTGCCCGAAGCGATTCAAAACCCTGACAGTGCTCTGGTCGACGTGATGAACGCGGCCCGTGCCCTGCCGCCGGATCGGCTAAAGCCCGGATTGCGGATGGCCAAAAGGCGCGTGGCCCTTCTGACCGCTCTGGCTGATCTGGCCGGTGCATGGCCCTTGGAGCGAGTGACAGCCGCCCTGACCGATTTTGGCGCTTTGGCTGTGGATGTGGCCGCAAAAGCCGAGATCGAAGTTTTGATACGCCGCGGCAAGCTGCCGGGTATGGAACCCGATGACGTGGAAACCGCCGCTGGCCTGGTCATTCTTGCGATGGGAAAGATGGGCGCACACGAGCTGAACTACAGCTCTGACATAGATCTAATCGTCCTGTTCGACGAAACGCGTTTTGACCCGGATGACTTCTATGACGCGCGGCATGGCATGGTGCGTGCGACGCGAAATTTCTGCGCGACTCTCAGCGACAAAACAGCAGACGGCTACGTTTTTCGAACCGATCTTCGCTTGCGCCCTGACCCGGCGGTGACACCGGTTTGCATGGCGATGGAGGCGGCCGAACGGTATTACGAAAGCCTCGGCCGAACGTGGGAGAGGGCCGCGTATATCAAGGCGCGCCCTTGCGCGGGTGATATCGCAGCGGGTGACAGGTTTCTGGAGGCCTTGCGACCCTTTGTCTGGCGCCGTCATCTGGATTTTGCCGCGATCCAGGATGCTCATGACATGCGCCTTCGCATACGCGAGAACAAAGGCACCGGTGGCACGTTGGCGATCCCGGGGCATGACATGAAGCTGGGGCAGGGCGGTATCCGAGAGATCGAGTTTTTCACCCAGACGCGGCAACTGATCGCGGGCGGGCGTGACCCCGATTTGCGCCAACGCGGGACCGTGCCGGGTTTGTCGGCCCTGGCCACCAAAGGTTGGGTGCCACAGGATGTTGCAGACAGGCTGACCGATCACTACCGCGCGCATCGCGAGGTCGAACACAGGATTCAGATGGTCCACGATGCGCAAACCCACAAGGTGCCGCAATCCGAGGATGGAATTGAACGCGTCGCCTGCCTGATGGGTATCAGCAGCGCCGATCTTACCGCGGGTCTTACGCGCCGATTGACCGAAGTGCATGCGTTGACCGAAGGGTTCTTTGCGCCCGGCCAGACTGTCCCGGCCCCCAAAGCGCAAGAAGTCGAATTCGACAAGAGTATCCTGGCCCGCTGGCCCACCTATCCCGCACTGCGGTCGCAAAGGGCGCGGCGCATTTTTGAGCGTTTGCGGCCAGAATTGCTTTCGCGTCTGGCTAAAACGGCGAAACCGGCTGAGGCTTTGCTGGCTCTTGACGGGTTTCTTGCAGGGCTGCCTGCAGGCGTGCAATTGTTTTCCCTGTTCGAGGCCAATCCGCAATTGATCGATCTTTTGATTGATATCGTCGGAACCTCGCACGCTTTGGCGTCGCACCTGTCTCGCAATGCGTCGGTCTTCGATGCCGTGATTGGCGGCAGTTTCTTTGTCGATTGGCCCGGGCGCGAAACCTTGCAAGGCGAGTTGACTGCGGTTCTGGAAGCAGAAAATGACTACGAGTCCCAATTAGATCTTGCACGGCGATGGTGCAAAGAGTGGCACTTTCGTATTGGCGTCCACCACCTGCGGGGTCTGATTGATGGCACTGAGGCAGGGCGGCAGTATGCGGATCTGGCGCAGGCCGTTATCGCAGCCATCCTGCCCTGCGTCGCGGCCCAGTTCGCCGAAAAACATGGACCTGCGCCGGGGCGCGGCGCAGCGGTTTTGGGCATGGGATCACTGGGGGCAGGGCGGATCAATTCCCAGTCCGATCTGGACGTCATCGTCATCTATGATCCGCAAGATCAGGACATGTCGGATGGCCCGCGCCCTCTCGCCACGCGCACGTATTACGCACGTTTCACTCAGGCTCTTATCACTGCATTGACTGCACCCATGTCGCAAGGGCGGCTCTACGAGGTCGACATGCGCCTGCGTCCGTCGGGCAATCAGGGGCCCGTGGCGACCAGTTGGGCCAGCTTCACGAACTACCAGCAGAACGAGGCCTGGGTCTGGGAACATCTGGCCCTGACCCGCGCTCTGGTCGTTGCCGGCGATCCCGGCTTGGCGTCGGATATCGAAGCGTTTCGTGCCAAATTCCTGTCTCGCCAACGCGTTCGTGGCAATGTTCTGCGCGAAGTGGCTGACATGCGCGACCGGCTGGCCGCTGCGAAATCTCCTGCCGGTATCTGGGACGCCAAGAACGGACCGGGTCGGATGATGGATATCGAACTGATCGCGGAAACCGGCGCCCTGCTGTCAGGAACGGTGCGGCGTGATGTTCACGCGGGCCTCGACGGTGCCGTCGCTGTCGGTCTGTTGAATGTCGCGCAAGGGCAGACACTCAAAGAGTGCTACGATCTATGCTGGGCCGTGCAATGTGCAGCGCGTCTGCTGTCCGGTAAAGTGATCGAGGCGGACAAGATCGGGGAAGGGGGGGCGGCGTTTCTGTGCCGCGCAACCGGGTTTGACAAAGTCCACGATCTTCAGGCGGCATTGGCAGACACATACGCAACCGCCGGAGCTTTGATCGCGGCGGTGGTCGAGGAGGGCAAAAATGGCGCGCAGTGACGATCCGAACGATCCCAAGGGCTTGATCCGCGAGGCATATCGCATCGACGGCATCGCCTTGCCCGAATGCCGCAGCATTTTTCTTGACTGGGCGTTGGGCTTTCCGCCCGACCGCGATCAACAAGAGGCTCTCACGGTCCTGCACTCCGCCTATTCAGCTCAATACTCCGAACATCCGATGACACAGGTTTTGCGCGAAGGGTTGGAAACCGCCCAAGCGCCAAAGCGGCGCGGCGGCTGGCGCAGTCGCGCCCGGTAAGAGGGGCTTTCCCCAAGGCGCTTTCCTGATTAAGAGGGCGCAATGACACAGACCGCCGATCGTCCCCGTATCCGCCTGAAACCCAAAGCCAATGCGCGTGGCCTGCGTCACGGCTTTCCCTGGGTCTATGCCAACGACATCGTGACCGACCGCCGCACGCGCAAGATCGAACCGGGCGCTTTGGCTGTGCTGGAGGACGACAAGCGCAGCCCGATCGCCCTGGTTGCGGTCAATCCGAATTCAAAAATCATGTGCCGGGTGCTGGACCGTGACCTGAACACCGAGTTGACCCCAGACTGGTTCGAGGACCGCATTCGCGGGGCGCATGAGATGCGCAATCAGCTGTTTGACGCGCCTTACTACCGTCTGGTTCACGCCGAGGCAGACGGGTTTCCCGGTGTCATTGTTGATCGGTTCGGCGAGGTCTGCGTGATCCAACCGAACGCGGCTTGGGCGGAAAAGCACCTTGAGGTGTTGACTGACGCCTTGGTGACAGTGACCGGGGTGCAAACCGTACTGAAAAATGCCGCCGGGCGCACACGCGGGCTTGAAGGTCTCGATGACATCAGCCTGACCCTTCGCGGTGCGGCACCCGATGCACCGGTGCCGGTGCCGATGAATGGCGCAACCTTTATGGCGGACCTGACCGGTGGGCAAAAGACCGGGCTTTTCTATGACCAAAGACCGAACCATGCATTTGCGGCGCGTCTGGTCAAACCCGGCGCGCGGGTTCTGGACGTCTTCAGCCATGTCGGCGGCTTCAGCCTGGCGATGCTGGCGGGCGGGGCGGGGCAAGCGCTCGCAGTCGATGGTTCCGCTGCAGCATTGGATCTGGCTGCGCAAGGGGCGGCGCTTTCGGGCTTTGACGACCGCTTCCAAAGCCGGCAAGGCGATGCGTTTGATGCCCTGACACAATTGAATGAAGAGGGCGCGCAATTCGATGTCGTCATTTGCGATCCGCCCGCGTTTGCGCCATCAAGACAGGCGCTTGATGCCGGTTTGCGGGCCTATGAACGCATTGCCCGACTGGCGGCACCTCTGGTCGGACAGGGCGGATATCTGGGGCTCTGTTCTTGCTCGCATGCGGCCGATCTTGGCCGGTTCCGCGATGCATCCGCGCGTGGTATCGGGCGCGCCGGTCGGCAAGCTCAGGTCATCTACACCGGTTTTGCGGGGCCGGATCATCCTCAACTGCCGCAACTGGCGGAAAGCGGTTACCTCAAGGCCTTGTTTTTCCGGCTATGAAGGCGGTTCTGGACACCTGCGTCATTTATCCAACAGTGATGCGCGAGATGCTGCTCGGGGCCGCCAAACTGGGGCATTTCACCCCGGTCTGGTCGGCGCGCATTCTCGAAGAATGGGCGCGCGCGGCCCGCAAGATCGGCCCGGACGGCGAGGCCCAGGCGCGGGCCGAGATTGCCCTGACCCGTTCAAATTGGCCAAACGCCATTCAACCGCCCGCCCTGGGCCTTGAACAGCGGCTATGGTTGCCGGACACTGCAGACATCCATGTCTTGGCCACCGCCGTGGCGAGTTCGGCGGACGTAATCGTCACAGTCAATGCAAAAGACTTTCCCAAGAACATTCTGGCAGAAGAAGGGGTTGAGCGGCGCGACCCCGATGCATTTTTGCTTGGGTTCTTTCTTGACGACGCAGATGGCATCACCGAAATCGCCGTCAATGTCTTGTCAGAAGCCAATCGTCTGTCGGGCGCGCACTGGACCATGCGCGCTCTGATGAAAAAGGCCCGCCTTCCGCGATTGGGCAAAGCCTTGTCCAACTGAAGGCGGATCCCTTCATCTGGCCAAAAATATCCCGGGGAGCGCGAGGGGCTGGCCCCTCGCTGTGCGGACCTATCCGCTCGTCCCCCAGCGCCGCTCCAGGGCTTCCAGTGCCGCGATCCGTTCGTTGGTTTTGGGGTGGCTCATGAGCCAGGCCGGTACAACACCCGCGCGCTGTTGCGTCAGGTCTTCCAGTTTGTGAAACAACGATTTCTGAGGCCCAATTCCAATCCCGGCCTTGGTCAGCAGGGCCGCGGCATATTCATCCGCCTCGTATTCATCCCCGCGCGACAGTCGCGAGGCGAGCAGTGCAGTCAGCGCATTTGCAATCCAGGCGCCGATAAAGGGAATGAACCGGCTGAGCAGCATCATGAGGGCTGCGCGCATCGCATTCTGGCCCGAGAAGTCAATCATGCGACGGCGTGCGTGACCCAGAGCGACGTGACCCAACTCATGCGCGATCACGCTGGCCATTTCTTCTGCGGACACATCGCCATTTCTGAACTTGCGGTAAAATCCGCGCGTAATGAAAATCCGACCATCCGGCGCGGCCAGTCCGTTCACCGGGTCGATTTCATAGATGTAGACGGGCACACGGTCGATCTCCAACGCTGCGGCCAAGCGGTCGGTCATACGTTTTAACACGGGATCGGCAAGTTCGGTGGATTTTGCATCCAGCTCTCGGTGCGTCCGCCAGACCGAGATCCGGTACATTGCAAGAGCATAGACAACGGCCAGCAGGATCGGGGCGATACGAAGCATAATCTAGATATGGTCGGTTTTGGCCAAATCGCAAGCTGGATTGCCGCCAATTTTAGAAGGCGTTTCATCCGAACAGCCATAACCCTTGGTCGGAACGGCATTCACCTTGGCATTTACAGCAGCGGGTCGCGGATTGCCGCGACCCAACACGTTTCAGGACTGTGTGCAGGTGCCGCGGTCATGAGTTTGCGTCGTGCTTTTCACCATCATGTTGTACTTCAGACTCTCATAGTTCATGACAAACGTAACGACGGTTTCATCTTTGATCAGCACGTAGGTCATCGATTCTCCGGCCGGATAGATATCTGCTTCGCCTTCGATTGTGGGGGTCGTGATATGCCCTTTGTCTGTGCCGGCGGTTCGCGCCAGTGTGACCGTGCTTCCGTCCAGTTCCGACACGCAATTGACGGTGAATTCGTCTACCTCAAGCGCAGAGGTGGCATGGCTTGCAAGAGGCGCAAGGGTGGAAACAGCGATCAGCGATAGGCGTTGCAGCAGCATGTAAGTCGTCCAGGTTTTGCAGTGGTTTAGGGGGTTTAACCTGCCCCATTCGGGGCAGCGGGGGTCTTGTTGTGCAACTGGCGGCTATCTGGCAATTGCGTCCAGATTGCGGCCCTTATTTGGTCTGCGCATGGCGACGGCGCAGAAACGCGACGCGATGACTTTACGGGGAAAGTTCCGTCTTTCCTGTCATATGTGCGGATTGGCTGGCATGAGTGGTGACCGGGGGTTGACAACAATAGTGTCTGAATGAAACCTCGGAAATGTTGGGAGACATTGGAAAATTCACAAAGCTGCACCTGCTGAACGGCAGACCGTAAAAGGAATTCCGGCAGACGTCTGGAATAACGTGCAGACGATACGAAATCCTTCTCCCCCAAAATAAGTTGGGAGTTCTTAGATGAAAAACAGCAGCAAGCTTAGCCTCGGCGCATTTGTGACTGCGGCCATGATGGCTCCGGCGGCCTATGCCGAAGAGTTCATTACAATCGGCACAGGGGGTGTGACCGGCGTTTATTATCCGACAGGTGGTGCAATCTGCCGTCTGGTGAACAAAGGTCGTAAAGAACACGGCGTGCGTTGTTCGGTCGAATCGACCGGCGGTTCGGTCTACAACATCAACACCATCCGCGAGGGCGAGCTGGAGTTCGGTGTGGCGCAGTCCGACTGGCAGTATCACGCTTACAACGGCAGCTCGAAGTTCGAAGAGGCGGGTCCGTTTGAAAACCTGCGCGCGGTATTCTCGGTACACCCCGAGCCGTTCACCGTTGTGGCCCGCGCTGATTCCGGCATTGCCAATTTTGAGGACCTCAAAGGCAAGCGTGTCAACATCGGCAACCCCGGTTCCGGTCAGCGTGGCACGATGGAGGTTCTGTTGGGCGAAATGGGCTGGACCACCGGTGATTTCGAATTGGCGACCGAATTGAAGGCGGCTGAACAGTCGGCGGCTCTGTGCGACAACCAGATCGACGCAATGGTCTACACTGTTGGTCACCCGTCCGGCTCGATCCAAGAGGCCACCACGGCCTGTGACTCGGTTCTGGTGAATGTCAGCGGCGACGCCGTTGACAAGCTGGTCAATGACAACTCGTTCTACCGCACGGCAACGATCCCCGGCGGCATGTACCGTGGCTCAGACGGTGACACGGCAACCTTTGGTGTTGGTGCCACCTTCGTGACATCGGCGGACGTTTCGGAAGATGCGGTTTACGCGGTTGTCAGCTCGGTCTTCGAAAACTTCGATGACTTCAAAAAGCTGCATCCGGCGTTTGCCAACCTCAAGCCCGAAGAAATGATCGCGGACGGCCTTTCGGCGCCGCTGCATCCGGGTGCCGAGAAGTACTACAAAGAAAAAGGCTGGGTTCAGTAAACCTTGCCATAGCAGGGCGCCTTTGGGCGCCCTGCCACTCAAAACCCGTATCAAACGGGTGAATCAGAAGGCCAAAAAGGCCGCGACGGGGAGACTTCCATGAGTTCCGATTCACAAACCAATCGTCCGTTATCCGAAGAAGAACTGCAGGATCTGGTCGCCTCATCCGACGCGGGCGGACGCAATCCGGTCGGCAATGTCGGAATTTTTCTTGCGGTTGTGGCCGCAATCTGGTCGATCTTTCAGGTCGTTCTGGCGTCGCCGCTGGCGAACTACGTGCTTCCCGGAAGTGTTGTGAACAATGCCCGCCAGTTTCACTTGGCTTTTGCGATGTTCCTGGCCTTTGCGGCTTATCCGGCGCTGAAGTCCAGCCCGCGCGACTACATCCCAATTCAGGACTGGATCATGGGCCTGTTGGGCACGTTCGTCGCGCTTTATGGGTATTTTTTCTATAACAAGATTGTCGATGCGGGCGGTCTGGCCGACGACACGGACAAATGGGTTGCGTTGGTCGGCCTGCTGCTGCTGTTCGAGGCCGCGAGACGCGCGCTTGGCCCGGCGATGGCGATCATCGCGACAATCTTTCTGGCCTATGTCTTTTTTGGTTCTTCCGAGTGGGTGCCCGAGGTTATTCGCTGGAAGGGTGCCAGCCTGAAAAAGGCCATGAGCCACATGTGGATCACGTCCGAGGGTGTGTTCGGCATTGCTCTTGGCGTTTCGACGAAATTCGTCTTCCTTTTCGTCCTGTTCGGTGCCTTGCTCGATAAGGCCGGGGCAGGGAACTACTTTATCAAAATGGCGTTTGGCGCCCTTGGCCACCTGCGCGGTGGTCCGGCCAAAGCTGCCGTTGTCGGGTCGGCAGCCACCGGTCTGATTTCGGGCTCGTCAATCGCGAACGTTGTGACCACCGGAACCTTCACGATCCCGTTGATGAAGCGCGTTGGATTCAGCAGCGAACAGGCGGGCTCGGTCGAGGTTGCCTCGTCCGTGAACGGACAGATCATGCCGCCCGTTATGGGGGCTGCGGCCTTCCTGATGGTGGAATATGTCGGCATCTCGTATGTCGAGGTGATCACTCACGCCTTCCTTCCCGCGGCGATTTCTTACATCGCGCTGGTCTATATCGTGCACCTCGAAGCCGTGAAGCGGAACATGCCGACTCTCGGAGATCGCGACGTTCATCTCGCCCGGACCGTCGTCGGAATGCTGTCCTTCTTCCTTGTGTTCGCCGGTCTGTGCTACGGCTCGCAATTCCCTGTCGACGCGGTGACGTCGTGGGTGCCCTCGGCGGCTGGTCTCGTCCTCAGCCTGATCGTGTGTGCGGTCTATGTCGGCCTTTTGTACCTGGCCGCGCAAGTTCCCGATCTGGAGCCTGATGATCCGAATGCCAAAGAGGTGACGCTGCCCGTTATCGCGGACATCTACAAGGCGGGCTTGCATTACCTGCTGCCGATCATCGTGCTGGTCTACTTCCTGATGATCGAACAGAAATCTCCGGGCTTGTCGGCCTTCTGGGCGACGTCGCTGTTGTTCGTGATCCTGTTGACTCAGAAGCCGCTCAAGGCGATGTTCCGTGGACAAAGCAACCTCTACGACACGTTCATCGATGGGGTGGCCGACTTGTGGCAGGGCCTGATCGACGGCGCGCGCAACATGATCGGCATCGCCTTGGCGACGGCAACAGCGGGCGTGATCGTTGGCACGGTTACACTTACGGGTGTCGGGCAAGTCATGGCTGATCTGGTCGAGTTCCTGTCGGGCGGCAACCTGATCCTGATGTTGGTCATGGTTGGTCTTCTCAGCCTGATCCTTGGAATGGGGCTGCCGACAACGGCGAACTACATCGTTGTCAGCTCGCTGATGGCAGGCGTTGTTGTCGAGCTGGGTGCGCAAAGCGGTCTGATTGTGCCGTTGATCGCGGTTCACCTGTTCGTCTTCTACTTCGGTATCATGGCCGATGTGACACCGCCGGTTGGTCTTGCGAGTTTTGCCGCCGCCGCCGTATCCGGCGGCGACGCGATCAAGACGGGATTCACCGCGTTCTTCTACAGCTTGCGCACCGTGGCGCTGCCATTCGTGTTCATTTTCAACACCGATCTGCTGCTGATTGACGTGACATGGGTCGAAGGGATCGTTGTCGCCATATTCGCAACCATCGCCATTCTGGTCTTCACGGCCGGCACGATGGGTTATTTCCTGACCCACAGCCGCATCTACGAAAGCATTGCGCTGATCTTGGTCGCTTTCGCGCTGTTCAGGCCCGATTATTTGATGGATCGGGTCGCGCCTCCCTTCACATCTGTCGAGCCAGCGGCGTTTGTCGAGACGATAGGCGAGACGCCACCGGGGACCGAGATACGTCTTGTGATCAGCGGTCCGGACTTCGATACCCTTGAAATGACGGATACAACCGTCGTCGTTCCGGTTGGAAGCGAAGAAGGCGGTGCGGCGCGTGTCGAGGCGATGGGCCTTCTGATGTTCGAAGAGGACGGTCTTATGAAGCTGGAGGAGCCAATGTTCGGCTCGCCGGTCGCAGATGATCTGGATATCTTCGACTATTACGGTGATGACGCCGTTCGCCTGACCTCGGTCAGCCTGCCATCCAGCCAGCCGCCCAAGCAGCTGATGTACATCCCGGCACTGATCCTGTTGGGTCTGATCGCCTTCCTGCAACGCGGCCGCGCCGCAAGACAAGAGGTGCCCGCATGACCAATTCTGTTCTTTGTGCCATCGACATCAGCAACGGCAATCTGGACGCGCAAGTTCTGAAGAAGGCGGCATCTTTGGCTGATTTCGAAGGGGCCGGGCTCGACGTGGTGACGGTGCTGCCCGACTTTGGAGAGTCGTTTGTGAGCAGCTTTTTTGAGCCGCACCACCACGAACAGGCGATGGAGGAGGCGCAGGAAAACCTGACACAGCTGTGCATCTCGACGTTGGGGGAAGACCGCAATGCGTCGATCCGGCACGTTGTTGCAACCGGAACGGCTTATCAGGAAATCCTGAAAACGGCCGAAAGCGCGGGCAGCGACCTGATCGTGATCGGGGCGCACAAGCCGGACCTGAAAGATTATCTTTTGGGTCCCAATGCCGCCCGTGTTGTGCGGCATTCGAATGTGTCGGTTTACGTTGTCCGGTAAGGGACCTCAGTAGCCTGTCATTTCAAGATAGCCCTGCCCGGTGTGACTGCCTGAAACGCGCACCGGGCCCTCCCAGTACTCAAAGCGTGTGCCCATCCACGCGCTGGGCGTGATGGCATTCACGTCAACCTCAACCCCCTTGTCCGGCAGGGATACGCGCCACCGTGTCGGGACGTCCCGGTCTGCGACGTTGTGCGTCGCCAAGGGCGTGAACTGCACCGATCCGTCATCCAGCGTGGCGCTTTTCCCATCCGCTTCGATCCATGTTGCCGAGGTAAAGTCGCCTCGTTCCCCCCGAAGCCGGAATGCCATGAGCTTCTGCCCGCTGTCGAAGCTGAGCGAGAACCAGTCCCATCCGCTTTGATCCTCGGACAAGGGTTGAGACGACCATTCCCGATCCAGCCACCCCTGTCCGGTGACAGCGACATCGCCGGTTGGCAATCGCAAGACACCCTCGACCGTGTAGAACGGTTGAGAATAATAGTGGCTGGCCTGACCGTCAGCAGATTTGACCGAGTAGCCTCGGTCGCCATGAAACACCAGTGGGCCCGATGCGGTCAGCGTCAGGTCATAGCTGAACTCGGTACCGCTTGCGGCCAGGGCCAAATGATCCAGTCCGTCGCCCCGCATATGCCAATCGTCGATCCAGGCGTCGAACGGGTCCGCTTGAACACCGGCCTGCCCGATGCCACCGCGCGACAGCCGTTCTGAAAAATAGTGGTTGTCCGGTGTCGTGACAGCGGCGTGACCCATCCAAAGCTGCGGGCTTTGCCACCCGTCGCTTTCGAAAGGCTTCAGGGCCGAGCGAAACAAGGTCCATTGTATGCCATAGTCTTGCCCGTCCGCGCCCTGCAGGTTTGCCGTCAGGTACCACCACTCGATGCGATAATCGGGATGCGGGCCATGATCTTGCGGGAATTGAAACTCGTACCCGGGCTTGGGTGTGCTGAACCCTTCGGCGCTGGTCCCCAAACCGGCATAGCCCTGTGCGAAGGCACTCAACGGGAAAACCAGAAACACCAGAAGGGCCCTAACGTTCATTGGCAAATACCTTCAAAAGATCTGCAGGCGGCAGACGCAACAGGCGCAATGCGGGCAAGGCGGCGGCGACGGCTGCCGCCAGCATCGTAAGAAGAAACAAACGCAACCAGTCGGCGGGAAACAAGTGCATTGGCAGCCGCCACCCGAATGCCTGTACATTGATGACAGCCAGCAATACCCACGCCAACAAAAGGCCCAGTGGCAAAGCAAGGACAGCAGTCAGGCCCGCCAACAGCACACTACGCACCAGCTCCAGCCGGGCAAGCTGTGCCCGGGTCTGGCCCAGAGCCCAGATCGGCGCGACCTGAGGTAAGCGTTGTGTCCAAAGGGTCAACAGACTTGTCAGAATTGCGAACCCGGCGACGCCCAACGTCAGAACGTTCAGCGCGGATGTCACGACAAACGTCTTGTCGAAAATCGCCAGTGATTGGGCCTTCATGGCGCTTTGTTGCACCACGGCAGACGTGGGCAGGCCGAACCTGTCTCTGAGCGTTTGCGCCAGATCGGTTGCGACCGAAGGGTCCACCCGAATGCCAAAGCGGCGAGTCGGAACCTTTGGCACGATACTGTCCAGTACGGGCATGGCGACGATAGCCTGCCCGGTTGGGTTGCCGTAGTCGGAATAGACGCCGACGATCGGCAGCGTGTGATCGGGGGGAAGGGTCAGAACATCTCCCGGCCAAAGGTTTGCACGACGGGCCAATTGTTCGTTGATCAGAACAGCCCGGTCGTTGTGTACCCGCGCCCATGCCTCTGGCGAACGTGCAATCAGGGGCCAATGCTCGCTGTAGGTCGGGTCATCCACAACACCGTACAAGAACAGCGGGCCGGTTTCGTGGGGCAGTTCGACACTGCGGATGGGCAGAATTGCGTCCGTTTTTGGCGCCAGCCACTCAGAAATCAGCTGACCCTGTGCGTCATCTCCGGCGGTTATGTAAAGCTCGGATACCAACCGTTGATCGAGCCAACCGGTAAAGGTCAGACGAAAGCTTGATACCATTGTGCCCACGCCGATATTGGCGGCCAGCGCCAGCAAGAGAGCCATCATAGCCAATGACAGGCCGGGCAACTGAGACCACATGTCCGCCCAGACCCACTGCGCGACAGGACCGTTGGCGCGTCGCGACAAAGCGGCCAGCAACAGGGAAAGCACCAAGGGCAACAGCAGGGCCGCACCGGTCAACAGGCCCGCCAGCATCACGAACCCGGCCAAAAGCCCGCCGAACATCGCAAAGCAGATGCCGCCACCGGCGATCATGGTGACGCCTGTTACTGCCGTGATCCGCCAGGACGTTGCGCTGCCGCGCCACGCCTGGACCCCGGGACCGGCCAGAAGTGGCATTTCAGACAGGCGCCACAATGCGTGAACGCTTGCTGCCAGCGTGCCCCCAATGGCCATGAGAAGGCCGGCCAAAGCCCAAGCCGGGCGCAGAGACAGCTGGCCATCCACGGGCGCGCCGTAGAGACCACGCAGCGTCGCGGCCACATCGGGCAACAGGGCCCCGGCGATGAAGAACCCCAGCACCAGGCCCAGCACGCCGCCAACAAGTGCCAGCGTCACAAGTTCGAACAGAATGATCCGAACCAGGTGCGGCATCGCGACCCCGAGGGCCCGAAGGGTTCGGATCATGCCGCGACGATGGGAAAAAGCCAATCCGACCGTTCCGTGAACGATGAACAGCCCAACTGCAAAGGACAGCAATCCAAACGCCGACAGGTTCAGGTGGAAACTGTCCGTCAGTTGCGCTGTGTCCAATTGCGAGGCAGGGCTGGTGCGGATCAGGCCGGGGGCGACGTCACCCAACGACGGTATATCCAAAGGTTGCTCCGGCAGGACAATCAGGCGGGAAATCTGCCCTGATCGGTCCAGCAGGCTTTCGGCGACGCCGATATCGGTCAGCACAAAACTGGGCGGCAGGGCCGTGCTGACAATTACGGGCGGATAGCCGTCTAACCCTTCAAAAACAGGCGCAAGGTCGGGTGAAACAAGCAGACGTCCCGGCGCGGTCAAAATGTCGGCGGGCTCTGGCGGTGTCGCGCTTTGTTCCGTCTGGGTCACGGCGGGCAAGGCGGGGGCCGAAACCATGTCGATGCCCATCACACGCACAGTCTGACCCTCTATACGGATCGACCCATCCAGAACCGCAGCGACCTGCCAGCCCGCACGCCGCAGATCGACGTATCGCGACAGCGATATGCTGCCGGCAGGATCGCGGATTTCGTCGAACTGACCCAGTGCAAGCTGGTCGCTGGCGCGCGCATAACTGGCGCGGGCCTCGGCATTGATGGCCTGTACGGCAGACCAAAGCCCGGTCGCCAAAGCGATCCCCGTAAGCAGCGTGACCAGCTGCAGCCGGTGCATGCGCCAATGAGACAGCAGGACCAGAAGGATCGCGCGTGTCATGTGATCTTGCCGCCTGAAAGATGCGCACGTCGGTCCAACCGGGCCGCGATGTCCATTGAATGCGTCACCAAGAGCAGCGCAGCACCAGTTTCAGCGACAAGTCCGAGCATCAGATCCAGAACAACGGCGCTGGCGGTTTCATCCAGGTTTCCGGTCGGCTCGTCCGCCAACAGCAGGGCCGGTTTTGACGCCATCGCGCGCCCAATCGCGACCCGCTGTTGCTGCCCACCGGACAGATGTTCGGGATACCGATCCACAAGCTCGGTCAGGCCCAGCCGATCGGCCAGATGCGCGACCCAATCCGGATCGTATCGGTCGGCAAGACGTGCGTGCAGCGCAAGGTTTTGCGCAACGGTCAGCGAAGGGATCAAATTGAACTGCTGAAAGACCAGAGACAGGCTGTTACGCCGCAATTCGGCCCGTCCGGCATCGTCCAATGGTGACAGGGGGCTGCCCTTCAGCGTGACCTCGCCGCCGTCGAACCCGTCCAGTGCGGCCGCCACGTGCAGCAGTGTGCTTTTGCCGCTGCCGCTTTCTCCGGTCAGGGCCAGCGTTTGCCCGGCATCCAATGACAGTGACACATCGTTCAGAACGGGCCGCCCGCCGGGATAGGATTTCCGTACATGGTCAAGTGTCAGCAGCATGATCAGCCTCATCCGGTGCCCGACACAATGTGCAACCCGCATCGTATCTGTCCAGAGTGGTGATTGGTGCCATTCGCCGCAGGCTCCGACCGAGTGCAGGGTTGTCCTGCGCGGCGTCAGGGCGCATTCTGCTCCGACGACCCAAGACCAGCAAAGGATCAATTACATGTCTCTATCACAGCAGATTTTCTGGGGGAGCCTGTATTTGGGGATCTGCTTTCTGATCGAAATCCTGCTGCTGACGTGGAGCGTTCTGATCATCCGCCGCGTGTTGGAGAAATGGGAAAACAGAAGCACGGTCCTGACCACAGCCGGGCCAATTTGCATCGCGCTTTTGTTCATCGTTCTCACTCATACAGTGCAGGTCTGGATATGGGCCATCGTCTGGGTCACGCGAGATGTTTTGCCGGACTGGAACTCGGCGCTCTATTTCTCGCTGGTGACGTTTACCACACTGGGATACGGGGACATCGTTCTGGGTGATGGGTTGCGCATATTCGGGGCATTCGCCGCTGTGACCGGGCTTTTGGCTTTTGGCTTGTCGACGGCATTCCTGGTTGCCTTGATGACCCGGGTCTTTCAGGAAAAGTTCATCAATTAGAGAATTGGCGCCACCAGCCGCGCAAGCGGGGCGCCATAGCGGATGTGGACCGGTTGCTGGGGCAGGCGGCGGGTCAACTCGTAGCTATTGCCGAAATCGGTCTCGAGCATGTCGGAAACAGCCTTGGCCGCACGTTCGTCAAAGAACAACGCCATCGCTTCAAAGTTCAGCCGAAAGGATCGGTTGTCGAGATTTGTTGTGCCCACGGCCGCCAGAGTGTCGTCGACCACGAACGCCTTTTGGTGAAGGAACCCGTCGGTATAGCGCAGGACCTTGACCCCACACTCGCGAATTTCATCGAAATAGGCAAAGGCAGCAAGCCAGGGCAATCTGTGATCAATAACCTCGGGCACCAGGATGCGCACATCCACACCCCTCAGCGCCGCATGCTGCAAGGCAGACATGATGTCGATATCGGGCACGAAATACGGAGAGGCGATCCACACGCGCTCCTTGGCTCCGGCAATAGCGGAAAAGAACAGCATCGAACCGGTTTCGGTCTCGTCACCAGGACCCGTCGCGACCAAAAGTGCGTTCATGTCTTGCTCAGATTCGCTGCCAGCCCAATCCAGTTGATCAATCAGGTCTTCGTCGCGCGCCCAATGCCAGTCTTCGGTGAAAATCAATTGCAACTGGCGAACGATGTGCCCGGTCATCTTGATGTGCGTGTCGCGCCAGCGCCCGAAGCGGGGGCTTTGGCCCAGATACTCGACACCCACGTTATGACCACCGATGAACCCGGTTTCTCCGTCAACAATCACGGTTTTGCGGTGGTTGCGATAGTTCAGTTGGAACCGGAAATTCGGACCCCGCTGTTCGCGCGGGGCTGCGACGTCGATGCCTTCGTCGCGCATCTTGGCAATGTAGCTGTCCGGCAGCCCATAGCTTCCGACCCGGTCTGTCATGAACCGGACGTGAACACCGCGTTGGGCCGCGGCAATCAGTTTCTGCTGCAACTGCTGGCCCAATGCATCATCGCGAACGATGTAGAATTGGATCAGAATATAGGATTCAGCCGCGTCTATGGCTTCAAAGATCGAGGCGAACGTTGCGTCTCCGTCAATCAGCAACTCAGCACCGTTTCCGCGGGACACCGGCAGATGTGCGAGCGCTTCGAACGGGCGGGGATTGATCCGCATTTTCTGCGGGTCCGGGCGCGAAAAATCAGCGAAGGTCTTGATCCCTTCGACAACCCGCTCGCTTTCACGCCGCGCGATGCGATAGCCGCGAAATCGGTGATGACCCAAAAACAGATAGGCGGGGACTCCGATCATCGGCGCGGACAAAAGAAACACCACCCAACCCACGGCACCCTGCGGCGTACGTGCGGTCTGCGCCGCACGCACGGAAAAGACGACCGCCGTGCAGTAGAGACCAAATACGAATAGCGAAACAAACAAGGTCCACATCAGGGCGACTTTATCCGGGTCGTTCAGTTCGCCCCAGTGTAGACGCGTGACCAGTCGTTCGCCATATCAACAATGACCCATCCCATGTCAGGGCCCTTGTCCAACCCGTCGACAAGCTTTCCAATCGGGCTTTCGCGGTCATAGGCCCATTCGCGTTCGGCGTCCGTATGGTGAACAAGGATCCCAAGACGCGGCCCGTCGCCTGTGGTTGTCCATTGCATCATTGCAAAGTCGCCATCCGAGTTTCCGCCAGCCAGAATTGGGCGGCGCCCGATGGTGCGTTCGATGTTTATGGGTTTGCCTTCCTTGTCGTCGATAAAGGCAATACCCGGCGCCTTGGAGATGACCGGTGTTGCGCCATCCGTGTCAAATGTCGTTTCGCCGTACGTGCCCAGAACTTGTTCCGGCGGGATACCATAGGCTTCTTCCGCGAAAACCCGCATAAAATGCAGACCGCCGCCCGAGACTATGTAGGTTTTGAACCCCTCGTCGCGCAAATAGCGCAGCAGCTCGACCATTGGCTGGTATGTCATCTGATCATAGGGCAGGCCGGTATCTGCGTGTCGGGCACTGTCCAGCCAGTTGGCAACATCAAGCTGGAAGTCTTCGACGCTCATGCCCGAATGTGACGCGTTCACGACTTCGATCAGCGCATCATGACCACCCTGCAACACCGTCGCCAAATCGCCTTTCGCCGCCGCCTCCAATGTCGGGCTGCTGAGGATCGAGGGATCATCGGCGGCCATTTCTGCAAGCCGATCCATCGCGAAGATGAACTGGAAATAGACAGGCTGCTCTGCCCAGAGGGTGCCATCGTTGTCAAACACAGCGATCCGTTCTGCCGGCGTCACGTAATCCGTGCCTTCCGGGTCGGTCACGGCGGTCACGAAGTCGATGATCTGTGACTTTGTTTCCGTGCTGTTCCAACTTGGCAACGGGTCGGCGTGGGTTGTGAATGCGGCACAGGACAAGAACGCGGTTAGAAAAAACTGTCGCATGAAATTCTCATTCGTTTCTCAGATGAAAAGGGCCGCCACGTCTGCGGCGGCCCTTGGGATTTGATGCGTTCGTTTTAGTTGTTTGTCGGCGTGGTCAACTTCTCCATCACCTGATCCAGGTTAAAGCTTGCCGCTTTCTGGCGCGGCGGGAATTCCTGGAACGTGGACAGGAAGTTGCCGACGTATTGCTGTGCCGGGACCAGGAAGTACGCGCGATCCAGCAGCCAGTCGTAGTAGGTGTTGGACGTGCGGTATGCCCGCTCATAGGGATCGCGACGCAGGTTGACGATCAACGGAATGCGCAGCTCGGTCCAAGGCTCGATCCACGCGCGCAGGGTTGCCCAGGCTTTCTGCTCGAGGAAGATCAGCTTCCAGTCGTCGTAGCGCAGCGCCGTCAGGTCGCCGTCATCCGAGAAATAGAAGATCTCGGCGCGCGGGCTTTCGGTGGTTTCACCTGTCAGCAGGGGCAGGATGTTGTAGCCATCCAGATGCACCTTGTAGTCGCGGCCCATACCGGACGAGCTATAACCGGCTTTCAGCTTTTCCTTAATGTCGGGATCGCCGGCAACCGCAAGATAGGTCGGCAGCCAGTCCATGTGGTGGACGATCTCGTTCGTGACCGAGCCTGCCTCGATCTGACCGGGCCAGCGGACCATCGACGGCACACGCCATCCACCTTCCCAATTGGTGTTCTTTTCGCCCCAGAACGGCGTCGCCGCGGCATCGGGCCATGTATTCATGTGCGGACCGTTGTCAGTCGAGTAGTGCACGATGGTGTTGTCCGCGATGCCAAGCTCATCCAGCAGGTCCAGCAATTGTCCGACATGCATGTCATGTTCGATCATGCCTGCCGTGTATTCGTCGGCAACGCCTCCGACAATCTCATTCGCCTGCGCGCGCATCTCGTCCTTGACGTGTGTCCGGAAGTGCATGCGCGTGCCATTCCACCAGACATAGAAGGGCTGACCCTGCTCATGTGCACGCTGGATGAAATCGATCGCCGCGGCGACAGTTTCGTCATCCACCGTTTCCATACGCTTGCGCGTCAGCGGCCCGGTGTCTTCAATCGTGCCATCCGCTTTGGACTTGATTACGCCACGCGGGCCATAGGCCTCGCGGAAGGTGCGCCCATCGGCGAGAACCATGTCGCCGGGATAGTCTTCATTTTCCGGTTCTTCTTCGGCGTTCAGGTGGTAGAGGTTCCCGAAAAACTCGTCAAATCCGTGGTTTGTGGGAAGATGTTCATCCTTGTCGCCAAGGTGGTTTTTACCGAATTGACCGGTGACATACCCGTGGTCCTTCAGCAAACCGGCGATGGTCGGGTCTTCGACCTGCATGCCAAGATCGGCACCAGGCAAACCAACTTTGGAAAGGCCGGTACGGAACACTGATTGGCCCATGATGTACGAGGACCGACCAGCGGTACATGACTGCTCGCCGTAATAGTCGGTGAATATCATTCCCTCTTTCGCAACACGGTCGATATTTGGCGTCTGATACCCCATCAGGCCCATCGTATAGGCCGAGATGTTGGATTGACCGATGTCATCCCCCCAGATCACCAGAATATTGGGCTTTTGATCCTGTGCCCAAGCGGGCACTGCCAGCGCAACAGCGACAGACGCCACAGCAAAACGACGCAAGCTGCTGCGCCATGTGTCTAAGATAGAACGAGGTGGTGACATTGTGTGCTCCTGAACTGACCGGGTCTTAATGACCCCTTGATTGAAAACTCATTGAAGGCGACCCAGATAGCGGAACGAGCTGCCGTCAAGTTGCTGATTCTCGGCAGGAAAAATTTGGACTAGACCGGGAATCGAACGCATTTATCTTAGGATATGATAATGACCGGAAACCTATCATATGATGAGATTGAAGAATACTAATGTTTGATAATCCGGGTGATAAACAACTGCTTCTTGGCTCTGCCTGGTTGTCGGCGCGGGATGCACGATTTCAGGAAGACCTGCTGGAATGCGGGGTCAAGAAGAACTTCGAAACGGGTGAAGCCCTGTATCATTTCGGTGATCCGGCCAATGGCGTTTACGGCGTGTTGGACGGCGCGGTTCAGATTACGGCTCCCGCTGATGATGGACAGGAATTCGTTGTCCATCGTCAGGGCGGTGGGTTCTGGATCGGCGATCTGGCGCTGTTTGCGGGTGCGTTGCGCCTTGTCAGCGTCGTCGCGACACAGGATACACGCACTTTGTTTCTGTCCAGCGCGCGCGTGGACCGGTTGATCCGGGACAACCCGGAATATGTTCGCGATTTCTATGCCTTGTCGCATGAGAACATGCAAACCGCGCTGCGGATCATGGCCAATCTGGCGGTGACGGGAACCGAGAAACGGCTTGTGCTGCGACTGCTGCATCTGGACGAGGGTTCATCGAAATCCGACGGGTGGATAATCGTGTCGCAGGATGAGCTTGCGGAAATGGTCGCCGTTTCGCCGCCGACATTGCACAGAACGCTGCATCGTTTGGTTGATATGGACCTGATCGAGCTTGGCTATGGGCGGGTCCGCTTGAAAGACCGCAGAAAACTCATTGCAAGCTGTCAGAGCTGACCTCAGGGGTTGAGCGGAGGCAGTTGTTCGGTTTTGGGCCGATGGGATTGCCCGAGAAGGCCCAAGGCAGACTTTGCGGCTTGCCAGTGTTCAACTGTGTTCAACGCATGCACGCCGTAACGTGCCGCCCCGATCTGCGTCAGTTCCCGTTCAAGATCCGCAGCGGTCGCAGGTGACGCTGCACGCGCTTTCCAAAGGTCCAGCGCCGCATAGGTGGCGGACAAGTTCCTCTGCTGAATGGCTTCTTTCAACCGTTTCAAAGCGAACTCCGGTGAAGACAGGTATTTTTCGCGGCGCGCATGGTGCCAGGCAACGACCCTTGGGCGAGACCAACGCACGAATGCCCAAGCGCCCAACGCGGCAACCGCGGCCCAGATTGCAATCGTCGCAAGGGTCCTGGCATCCGGCGGTGTCCACTTGGGAGGTGCAAGCGTCAGATCAATGGCGTCTATCTCGATTGTCTCGACCTGATTGGTGCCGAGATTGTACCACTGAACGGATATAGCAGGCAGTTGTGTTTCGCCGCCGTCCTGCGCAAGGTAAACGACCTCATCCTCGCGCTGACCCGAAAGGATGCCCCTGTCTTCGCTCTCGGTAAAGCGCGGTTCCTTTGGATAAGCCTTCAGCAACGGGTCCTGAATTACCGGAATCAGATCGGGGACCAGCATGGGCGTGGTTCCAGTTATCTCTGCGGTCAGTCGGCGCGTTATGGCCCCGCCGAATTCCATGTCGGTTCCCCCTTCGATCTGCTGGTCCAGACCAAACCCGGTCGCGATTATCAGCGGGTTCAGATTGCGGGCGGCGTCGGGGACATCCGCCGTCAGCCTGATATTCGGCAGTTCGACGCTGACTTTGACCGGTGCGTTGGTGTCCGGATCGGCGAAGGTGACGCCAATGGATTGTGGTCCCAGATCGACCTGTCCGGCGTTCAACGGATACAACCGATAACTGCGCTGAACGCCCGACCATGTTTCGCCTTCTACAGTTTCGCTGATTGGGCCCGTTGCCCGTTCCGGCAGGCGGACCAACAGGTTCTCTTGCTCCATCGATGGAAAGACCGGCGGTTCGGGCATGAAAGTCGGGACCAACACCTTGATCCTGACCAAGGCCGGTTGTCCGACCGTCACGGCCTCGGTGGGCGTCTCTACGGTGATTTTCGGCTGAACGTCAGTCTGCGCCAGCAGTCCAGAAGGTAAGAGCATCATGAGGAACAGAATGTATCTCATTGCTGTTGCTCCTGATTTTCCAGCAGAAAGCGATTGCGCAAGAAATCCTGCATATCCGTGTCAATCGTACTGATCCATTGATCGGCAGACAGGGCTTGGGCACCGTCTGTCGGGGCTTGCACGGTGGTGTCCTCGCCGCGACCGGCCTCGTTGTCGAAAACCGTATCGTCGGCTCCAATACCAGCCTCTTCGCCCGTGTCGGATTGCTCGCGTGTGGTTTCGACAAAAGCCAGGATTGCGTTTGCAACCTCCAGATTATGCTGCGCTTCGGGCCAGTCCGGTTGCCGTTCCAACGCGGTCTCGAACGCGGAAATCGCAGGCCGGTATTCGCGGTTGCGGATACGGGCCATGCCTTCAGCAAACGCGGCGTCCGGTGTGTCCAGTTCGGCGAAAATCGCCGCGGCCTCGGGGTATTGCCCGGCTTTTAGATGGGCATAGCCCTTGTGGTAGGGGTCCTTAAACAAATCGGCGGCATCCGCGTATCTTTTCTGGTTCATCGCAATCTGGCCTTGCTGATCCGGCGTCAGAAACCAGTCGCGCCAACCGCCGGCAAACGCGGGGCCAGAGGGCGGTATCAGGAGCAGCGCCAAAAAGGCCCAGCGTATCACCCAACCTTTCCGGAACCACAACAACGACAAAAGCGCCGCGGGCCAGGCCAGTATCCAACCGCGATCCTGCCAATCCAACCGGTCGTCGTCATCAAGTGCTGCGGAATAGGCCGAGTGAATAACACGTTGCAGCCGCGCGATATCCCGGTCGTCCTCTGAGAACGGGACGACAGTTGTGTTACCCAAGCCATCCAATTGTGCGACGCGCTCACCATTGGGGCGCATCGTAAGAACGAAAACCGGAGCGGTTGCCGCCTCGATCCCCGGCACTTGGGACGGGTCGATATCGTCCAGAACGAACAGAATAGCGCCGGGTGTCTCACTATCGCTCAGGATCGTTTCCGCAACGGACAGTGCATCGCTTGCGGCATCGCCGGGTTTTGGCATCACCGCAGGGGTCAGCCCCTCCAACAACGGACGCAGAATGTTCGCATCTTCTGTCAAAGGGGCCACGCGGTGCGGCGTGCCAGCATAAGCAATCAGGGCTGTTCGTGCGTCCGCACGGGCGTTTATCAAATCGGTGATCTTGAATTTGGCACGCTCAAGCCGCGACGGAGGCAGATCAGCCTCCTCCATGCTGTCGGTCACTTTCAAGGCAATGACCAAAGGCGCGGTGTCGGCGACCAGAGGATTTGGCGAGCGGGACCATGTGGGGCCGGCTGCTGCCAACGCAATCAGGATGGCTGCAATCATTGCGACATCAATCGGATAAATCCGCCGCGTGTCGTCTGCGCCCAGTTGAAGCGCCTCTGCCAGGTGCGGGGCGATGCCCGATGCCGAATTGGCTTGTTTCGAGGGCTTTGGCCGGATCAGCCACCAAAGCAGACCAATCGGGGCCAAGAGAAGCAGCCATGCCGCCCGAATGAAGTGAAACTCTGACAAGGCGTCGATCATGCCAAACCTCTGCCCCGGTGTGCGACGTGCAACCCTGTCGCGCCCACCAAAAACAGCAACAGCGCCAGGATAAGCGGATAGTGCGCCAGGCTTTCGCGCGGGCGATAGCTCTGTGTTTCGACGATCCGTGGGTTGAGCTGGTCGATGCGTTGATAGGTCTGCGCCAAAGCGTCTTCATCATCGGCATAGAAATACGCGCCTCCGGTACGATCTGCGATGTCCTGCAAAGCGCCCAGATCAACGCGATCCTCGCCCGACGCTTCGGGGTCGCCGACGCCAATCGTGTAGATGACAACGCCCTTGTCGGCTGCAATTGCCGAAGCATTCACAGGAGTCATACGGCTGGACGTGTCGGCGCCATCGCTCAGAACAATCATCAGGCGCTGGTCGACTTCGCTGGACTCAAATGTCCGGATACCAAGGCCGATCGCGTCGCCCAAAGCGGTGTTTGGCCCGGCCATTCCGACCTGAGTTTGATCCAGAAAGCCATTCAAACTGTTCAGATCTTCGGTAAACGGGGCCTGCACAAAAGCCCGTGTACCGAATATGATCAGCGCCATGCGATCTCCCTGCCGCTGGGCAATGAAATCGCGCAATACATCCTTGACTGCGGCCAATCTCTGTTTCGGAGTTCCGTCCGTCGACTGGAAGTCACGCTGATCCATTGATCCCGAGATATCCAGGGCCAATACCACGTCGCGGGCCGATTTCTCGATCACAACCGGTTCGCCCAGCCGTTCCGGTCGGGCAAGCGCGATCACCAGCAAAACCCAGATAAGGACAACCAAAACCGCAGGGAACCTGGCCCGATTTGGGATGATTGATCCTGCCTGTGGGTCAACACCGGCAGCTTGCGCAACGTGGCGGAAGAAAGGAATACGAATGGCGCTGCTTTCCTCGCGATGAGGGGGCGCAAGGAAATAGATCAGCAATGGAAGCGGAAGCAAAAGGAAAGCCCACAAAGCAGCGAATGTGATCATCGCGCGTGCCTTTCCCGTTTGTGGGTTTTGACCCAGTGCTTTGCAAGTGCGGTCACTTCCGGGTCCGGCGCGGTTGGCTTGTAGGGCGCTTCGGTCAGGCGTTGATACGTGCTTGCAGGAAATCTATTTTTTTCAGAGGTTTGTCTGAGAAATTTCAACCAATCGTCGCCGTACAGCCCAGCAATTTTTCGACGCGGGTAGGCAACCAATGCAGCACGGCGCAGAACCTCTGCGGATTTTGTCGCGCTGATGCCAGGGGCTGCAAGTTCGGTCAGCGCTGCGCGTCGGTACGCGTTAGACCGGCGATGCCTCAGGACCGTGAGAAGGCCCGCGACGATGCAGATTGCCAATAGAACGGCCAGTACGGCCCAGCCCAACGTTTGCGGCGTCATGGACACCGGGGCGGGCACCGGTGCCGGTTCCAGCATTGCCAGCAGTTCGACAAGGGATTTGCCTTCGACATCCACGCTCATCAGCGCCCTCCACGGTGGCCGAACAGCCGCAGCATCTGATCCAGCGTGGGTTCAGCCGTCGTCAGCGGAACAATCGGGAACCCATAGCGGCGCGACCAATCCTTCAGCCGCGCGAGGCGATCATCGAGCGTATTACGGATGCGCTGCGACAGGCCGGGGTCGGTGCTGTCCAGTTCGATCTGCTCGTTCCCGTCGGACACTGTCAGCTTCAAGCCGGGGGCCAGTTGTTGCGCGCTGGGGTCCGAAACCTGGAACAGGATCAGGTCATTTGCGCGGGCCAAACGGCGAAGCCGGGTTTCAGACGCGTCATCAATGCCGTCAAAGTCCGAAAACACGCAGACAAGCGCGTTGGTGTGCACAATACGCGCGGCTTGGTTCAAAACGTCGTTCAGAAACACGGTAGGCTCGCGCCGCATGTCCGCCCTCAGGCTTACGTTCAATGCGCCCACGGACGATAGAAACTGGCTCAGCGCTGCGGCGCGGCGTTGGGGGCGGTGTTCCGCCAGATCGGTGTCACCAAACACAACCCCGCCGACCCGGTCACCCTGTCGCAATATGCAGTGGGCGGCGATCGCAGCCGCTTCGGCCGCAATCACTGATTTCATATAGACCTGCGTTCCGAAAAACATTGAGACACGCTGATCCACCAGCAAAAGAGCCGGACGGTCGCGCTCCTCCGTGTAGATCCTTACATGCGGCTCGCCTGTCCGTGCGGTGACCTTCCAGTCGATTGTGCGAATGTCGTCGCCGGGCATGTAATTGCGGAGTTCCTCAAAGTTCAGCCCTCGACCGCGCAAGCGAGATGCGTGGCGACCGTTCAGAATCGAGCGCGCCGGTTGCCGCGGCAGAAGGCTCAGCGCTCGCGACCGGGCACCAAGGCGCAATAGATGGTCCGCGTCGGCGTGGATGCGAGGATCACTGCGATATGTGACGCTCTGGGCCACGCGTCACGGAAGCGCCACAAGGCGCAGCATCTCGGCGGTCACGTCGTCGGCTGTTTTGGCCGCGCCCTGCGCTTCAAAACTCAGCGTGATGCGATGACGAAAAACGTCATGTGCTATCGCGCGGATATCGGCCGGATCGACATAATCACGCTGGTTCATCCAGGCATGTGCGCGACCGCATTTGTCCAGCGCGAGCGAGGCGCGGGGACTCGCCCCGATTTCGATCCACGCGGCCAGTTCGTCGCTTAGCGCGGCGGGTGTCCGGGTTGCCTGGACCAGATCAGCCATGTACCGATCCATCGCATCAGACACGTGCACCTGGCCGATTTCCGCCCGCGCAGCAAACACCGCGTCCTGAGGGATCGCGGGCGCTGGTTCCCCAGAAGATGCGCCGCTTGCCGCGTTGTCCTCGCCGCGCACCAATCGGATCACTTCAACCTCGTCCTCGACCGGGGGATAGGTGATTTGCACATGCATCAGAAACCGATCCATCTGCGCCTCGGGCAATGGATAGGTGCCTTCTTGTTCGATCGGGTTCTGCGTCGCCATCACGATGAAAAGCGGTTCCATCTTGTGCGTCGTGCCTGCCACGGTGACTTGCCGCTCCTCCATCGCTTCGAGCAGAGCGGCTTGCACCTTGGCTGGGGCGCGGTTGATTTCGTCCGCCAGCACAATGTTGGCAAAGATCGGGCCCGGCTCGAAACGAAAGGTGCCGCCATCGTCGGTTTGCTGAAAAACCTCGGTGCCGGTCACGTCCGACGGCAACAGATCAGGGGTGAACTGAATTCGGCTGAAACGTGCGTCCAGATTGCGTGCCATGGCTTTCACGGCGCGGGTTTTGGCGAGACCGGGCAGACCTTCGATCAGCAGGTTTCCGTTGGCCAACATCCCGATCAACAGGCGGTCAATCACCTCGGTCTGGCCGATAATGGACTGTCCCATTCGGGCCTTGAGATCATTTATCTGATTAAGTGCATTCATCATTCGGTCCATTCGACGTCAATTGAGAATCTGCGTGGCGAGACTGGCGTTGGCTGAAAATATTCCGTGATGACGGAATGTTAGCAGGCTTTGTTTCGCCGATCCACCGTCATATCCGCGCTGCAAGGTACTTCAGATCGGCCCTCAACTCCGGGCGGACAGAGCCGGTGTTTGGGATATCCCGCAGTGTTTCCAGCCAAAGCGCAGGCGGCTGGCGCCCCGCCGCCCTGTTCCAATTCAGACCGCGCAGAATGTGTTGTGCTTCGGTCTCCAGCCGGTCTGGAATGTCGAAGCCATTCAACGTTGCCCAAACGCCGCTCCAAAGCCGTCCGACGGACCAGGGGTTATAGCCACCGCCGCCCAGAACCAGAAACCTTGGTGCCAAATGCATGAGCGCTGCGGCTGTTCTCCAATGGCAGTTGTTGGACAAGGCAAGACGCGACAGCGGGTCTTCGGCTACCGCATCGGCCCCACATTGCAGAACAATCGCTTGCGGTCTGAACGCGTCGGTCGCGGGGAGAATGAGATGGTCGAGGATGAGCGCGAATTCGTCATCATTCAGGTTTCTTCCGACAGGCAGGTTCAGCGCCGCGCCACCGGCGTCGTCGTGTAGTGCGCCGGTGAAAGGCCACCGCCGCGTCTCGTGAACCGAGATCATGCGCACGCGACCCGAACCGTGAAACGCGGCCTCGACCCCGTCGCAGTGATGGGCGTCAATGTCGACGTAGACAATTCGATCCAGCCCCATTGCCTGAAGCGTCAGTATCGCCAGCACCGGGTCGTTCAGATAGCAAAACCCGTTGGCCCGATCGCGTAGGCCGTGATGGGTGCCGCCGGCAGGGTTGTACACAATACCGCCGTCACGGATCAGTTCAGCGCCCAGCATGGAACCGCCGGCAGCGGTTGCCGGTCGGCGGTACATTTCGGGAAACACGGGGTTGGACAAGGTTCCCAACCCATAATTCTCGCGTACGGCGTCGGTCACGTGTTGCGTGTCTTCAGCTTTTTGCAGTTCGGATATGTACTCCCGCGCGTGAAATGCGCTGAGCGCGCTTGGTTTGGCGCAAGGGCTGACCCGATAATTCCCGGTCGTCAGCCAGCCCAGGGCACGGCAAAGGTCGATAACGGTCGAAACGCGCGGAATTGCCAGCGGGTGTTTTGAACCATAGGTGGAGTTCCGATAGATCTCGGACCCTATGAAGACGGGCGCCTGCATCGCTCAAAGGGTAGTTTTTGGCCTGTTGTCATCACCCAGACGACCGTCCAGGGACATCAGAATAGCCACCGGCCTGAGTGCCGGGATGTGGCTGAAAATGATCAGGATGCAAACCGTCAACGGAACGCTCAGGAACGCGCCGATCAATCCCCACACCGTGGTCCAAAAGGTCAGGGCAAGGATGACCAGAAAGGTCGACATATTCAGCGACCGACCCAGCATCGCGGGGTCCAGAAAGTTGCCGATCAGGAACTGTATCGTTCCGCAACCCAGAACAATGATCAGGAACGGGCCGATGGTTTCGAACTGCACGAGGGCAATCAAAGCAGGGAACAGAACCGCGATGATCGACCCGATTGAGGGGATGAAGTTCAGTGCAAAGGTCAGCACTGCCCACGTTTCGGCATATTCAAGGCCCAGAACGCGAAAAACGGTATAGCTGATGCCAGCCGTAGTCAGACTTATAAAGGTTTTGACACCAACATACCGCTGCAAGCTGTAAGAGATCGCGTCCAACACCGATGCAAATTCGCTGCCAAGCTGCGGGTTGCCCGCCGCCAGCTGGATTTTCTTTCGAAAGGCGAGACGCTCGGCCATCAGAAACGCGACATACAGGCTGATCAGGAAGAATTGATTAAGCAGCGATGTCGCGCTGCCCAGCAAAACACGCGCCACGTAGGACATATCGATACTGACGAGATTGTCGCGAATGAAGGTTGTCACATCGTTGCCCACCAGCCCGGTGATGCGGTTTACCGCGCCGTCGAACTGGTTTTCATAAGTATTGATGGACCGGGCGAATTGCGTGGCCTGGCTGCCCAATATGTACATGATCATGAACAAGCCGGCCAAAACCACTGTGACGCCAGCGATGTTCGCCAACCAGACCGGCATTCGAGTCAATGAGACGACCCGGTCGCTGAGTGCCATGATCAATACGTTGACCAGCAGTGCCATCGTCAATGGGATCAGAAATCTGGCACCCGCATAAAGCCCGAGAACGACCAATGTGGCGACAATTGCGATGTCGCGCAGCACCGACAGTTTGAGGCGCGGTTTAGCCTGATTGTCTTGCAACTCGGACGGCATGGGCTGACCCTGATCGACCTCGCCGACCCGTTCCGGCCCGGCGTTCCTGTCGGCGATCCTGCACGGGATAGGGGGATTGTGCAATCCGCTCAGCCGGTTATGGAGGGAAATTAACCACTTGTTTGGGATTGGTTGTTCTGTCTGCCACAAAGGCCGGATAGGCTACGGGGATGAGACTCGGCGCGATTCTGGTGAATAATCGATTTCTGCGCGGCCTGTGGTTGGCCCTGACGCGGTTCAACGACAAGAATGCATTCGTCATGAGCAGCCATGTCGCCATGTCGCTTATGATGGCGCTTTTTCCATTTGTCCTGTTCACCGTTGCACTGGCGGGTGCGCTGTCTCAGGGGTATGTGACCGACGAGTTGATCGAACTTATCTTCGGCGCGTGGCCCAAGGACGTTGCCGAACCCATCGTTAAGGAACTGCGCGCAGTGCTTGAGGGCGCCGGGTCCGGCGTAATCACATTGGGCGGTTTGCTTGCAATCTATTTTGCGTCCAACGGGGTCGCCGCCGTACGCAAGGCGATGACGCAGGCCTACCATGATCAGGACACCTGGCCGTTCTGGAAAGCCCGGCTGCTGTGTTTTGCATTGGTGATTGCGGGCGGTGCCGGCATTCTCGCCATTGCTGCGGTCGAAGTTGTTTTGCCCGTTTACACGCGGTTGGTTTCTGAAAAAACGGCGGTCGACGTTGGTGGCTGGCTGTCTGTAGACCGGTTGCGTTGGACCTTCACGGTCGCGGTTCCGGCCGGTACGGTGATCATTGCCCACCTTGTTTTGCCAACGCGGCGACACAAGCTGACGCAAATTTTGCCGGGCGTTGTTCTGACGCTCGCTCTCTGGGCGGCGGGTGGCTGGGCGTTTTCGGTCTATATTGCGCAATTTGCAACATACAGCGCCACGTATGCAGGGCTGGCAGGGGCGATGGCTGCGTTGATCTTTCTATATCTATGCTCGGCCATGTTGATCCTCGGGGCCGAATACAACGGCGCACTGATTGATCTCGCCAGTCAGTCGAACCCGGAAAGCGGCGCTGAATGAAGGGCTGGTTTGGAAGTCTGTTGCTGACCTTCGCGTTGCTGGCGCAGGCCGGGCAGGCACAGGATTATGTCGGGTCGGACACATGTGTTGCATGCCATCAGGACGAAGCGGCGGATTGGGCCGGTTCGCATCATGCGCTGGCGTGGACCAACGTGGACGCCGGGCACGTTCTGGCAGATTTCGATAACACAGGTTTCGACCACGACGGCATGTCCGTTTCGTTTCTCAAACAAAACGGGTCCTTGCTGGCCGACGTAACTGAAAAGGATGGGGTCACCACCCGATACCCGGTTCATTCGGTTGTGGGCATATCGCCGCTTCAACAATACCTCTTTGAAACCGAACCCGGCCGATTGCAGAGTTTTGACGTTGTCTGGGATACGGAAAACGAGCGTTGGTTTCACCTCTATCCGGATCAGGACCTGCCGCCGGATGATGGGTTGCACTGGTCCGGGCCTTACAAGAACTGGAACGCACGTTGCGCAGAATGCCATGCGACCGGGTTCATAAAGAACTATGACTCGGTAACACGCAGGTATTCGTCGACACAGTCTGAAATCGGCGTCGGGTGCGAGGCATGCCACGGCCCCGGATCGGCGCATATCGAATGGACGACTGGCAAGGAACTGGACGATGGGCTGAACGAGTTTGGTTTTTTGATGAGTTGGGGCAGGGGGGATACGGAGGCCGAGATCCAGCAATGTGCCGGATGCCATTCCCGGCGTGAGGCATTCGGCGATGGCAATCCGCTGCCGGGAACGCCTTACCATGATGCATACAATCTCGCCGTACTCAGGCCGGGTCTCTACCATCCTGACGGGCAGATTCTGGACGAGGTTTATGTCTATGGCTCGTTCCTGCAGTCTAAGATGTACGACAAGGGCGTGGGATGCATGGACTGCCACGAACCACACAGGGCCGAACTGCGTGCCGAGGGGAACGGAGTGTGCACGCAGTGCCATTCGCCAGGGGGCAACCCGGACTTTCCGACATTGAAACTTGTGGATTATGACACGCCCCAACATCATCACCATGCCGAGGGTTCGGACGGCGCGCAGTGCAAAAGTTGCCACATGATCGAACGCGTCTACATGGGCGTGGACGGACGCCATGATCACAGTTTCCGCGTGCCGCGCCCTGATCTGGGACTGGACGAAGATGCTTGCACAGACTGCCATACAGATCAGAATCAGGATTGGGCGGCCCGTGCGATTGAGCGCTGGTTTCCTGAGTCGGATCACCGCGGTGTGCACTTCAGTGCCGCGTTCCAGGCCGCCTCGACGGGGCTATTGCAGGATCCTGCGGCGTTGATGTCCATCGCTGAGAATCCCGAATTCGCGGGGATTATTCGGGCCACAGCCCTTTATCTGCTTCAGAACTTTGAATCCCCCGAGGTGGCTTCTTTGCTCGCGGCCAGTCTTTCTGATCCCGATCCGTTGGTCCGTGCCAACGCGGTGGCCTTGCAGGGGGCAGCCCCAATACCGGATCGAATTGCTCGGCTGGAACCTTTGTTGTCAGACCCGTCGCGCAACGTTCGCTTGGCGGCGGCCAAAGAGTTTCTGTTGATCCCGCCAAACGCCCTGACACCAGATCAAAGACCCCAAGTGCAGCAGGCCGTAACCGACTGGCAACGCAGCACGTCACATCGGCTGGATTTCCCTGAAACCCATTTGGTTTTGGGCGGCTTGGCCCTGTCGTTGCGCAATGCGCAGGCTGCCGAAGGCGCGTTCCGCGAAGTGGTCGCGCTTGACCCACAACGCGCCGAGGCGTGGCCGATGATTGTTCAGCTGGCCCACATAAACCGAGGCCCCCAGGCGGCGGTCGAGGCGCTGGGCGAGGGGTTGTCCATCCTTCCGGACGATCCCAACCTTAACCAATTGGCACGGCAATACGGTCGCTAAATCGGCATCGAACAGACCGAATTGCGCCACGTTACCGGCGAAATTGCAGGCTATGCCGATGGTATTCGAGTTATCTGTTGGTGTCTTATGCCGGAACGTTTCGCCACTAAAGTCCAACCCCTGGCCGGCTCACGCAAGGCCAGCCTTGATGAGCGGATTGCCGAACTGCGATCCAAAAAACCCGTGGATCTGAACCACGGAGAGGCGCTGATGCTGCAAGGCATGGCATCGTCCTCGCTGCGCCAACAGCGTATTTCCGGCAACAAGCTGCACTGGGACTAGGCGCTACCCGCGAAATCCGGTGGCAACGACGAACTTTTCGGAACTGTCCGACCGGGATGCGGGAGGTTTCACATTCGCCACTTTGGTGAACTTCTGCTTGAGCAGCTTTTGCAGGTCGCCCTCAGCCCCGCCCGCCAGAACCTTGGCGACGAATGTCCCGCCTTCTTCCAGAACGTCGAAGGCGAAATAGGCAGCTGTTTCACAAAGGGCCATGATGCGCAAATGATCTGTCTGTTTATGACCCGAGGACGCAGCGGCCATGTCAGACATCACGACATCAGCCTTGCCACCCAGCCAGTCTTTCACCTTCTGATCGGCGTCATCTTCCATGAAATCCAGCTGGTGAATCTCGGCCCCTGCGACGGGCTCGACCTCTTGCAGATCGACACCCAGAACCGTCCCGATGCGCTTACCGCTTTTCTCGCCCAACGCGTTCACACGCTTGACGGCGACTTGCAGCCAGCCACCCGGCGCACACCCCAGGTCAACTACACGCGCACCGGGGACCAGAAAGCGAAATTTCTCATCCAGTTCCAGTATCTTGAAGGCAGCACGCCCGCGATACCCTTCAACCTGCGCGCGCTTCACATATGGATCGTTCAACTGCCGCTCGAGCCAGCGGGTCGAGCTGAGCTTGCGCCCACGCGCAGTTTTCACCTTGACCTTCAGGTCGCGCTGCCCGCGGCCTGAGGTGTTCTTTCCACTCGGTGTCTTCGCCATCAGAACGGTCCGTCTTCCAATACACCGTCCGCGCTCATCTGGGCATACAGCAAACCCTCGCGCAGCCCCCGGTCCGCCACGGAAAGGCGGTCGGTGGGCCAGCAGCGCAGCAGCGCCTGCAAAATGGCCGAGCCGGACATGATCAGGGCCTGCCGGTCATCGCCAATGCGAGGGTCCCGGCGTCGCCCGTGAGGGCCGAGTTCTAGATAGCCTCGTATCACTTTGTCAATCTGATCGCTGGTCATGCGCAGCCCGTCCACCTTGGTCCGGTCATAGCGCTTGAGCCCCAGATGCGAGGCCGCCACTGTGGTGACGGTGCCGCTGGTGCCGACGATCTGGAACCCCTCGCGGGCCTGTTCGTCCTTGTAGGGTGCAAAATCGGCAAGATTTTCCTCGAAAAACCAGCTCATTAACGCAAACCGCGCGGCATCGTCTTCGACGTCGTTGAACTGATCCCGCAAGGTGGCGACACCCAAAGGCACGCTGATCCAGTCGACAACTTTCGCCGCTGGGAAGGGGCTGTCCGAGGTGTGAAACCCGTTGTGCAGCCGCATAATTGCGGCGGGACGGTCGCGGCGGGGAACAGAGGAAATGTCTATCCAGACCAACTCGGTCGAGCCGCCGCCGATATCGACGACCAGCAATTGCTCGGTCTTGGTGGACACCAATGGCGCGCAGGAGATGACGGCCAGGCGGGCTTCTTCCTCGGGCTGGATTATCTCAAGCGTCAGACCGGTTTCGCGTTTGACCTGCCGGATGAAGTCGCGCGAGTTCTTGGCGCGGCGGCACGCCTCAGTCGCGATCAACCGCATACGCCTGACCTTATTGCGCTTGAGTTTTTGCTGACAAATCCGCAGTGCCTGAACGGTGCGCGCCATGGATGCCCGCGACAGCCGCCCGGTGCGTTCCAAACCGGCACCCAATTGCACCGACTTGGAGAAGCTGTCCACCACATGGAACCCGCTGCCCTTGGGCTGGGCTATCAACATGCGGCAGCTATTTGTCCCCAGATCCAGTGCCGCATACAAAGCATCCGGATCGGGTCTTGCCGGCGCGGGGCTTTCGACCGCTTTCGGGAACGCGCCCGCACCCTTGGGACGCTTGGGCGCCATCGTAACGCCCTCCGATTTTCGAGTTACCCCGACCATAGGTCGCGCAATTCAATCACGCAAGATGCTCATTAAGGTCATTAGAATTTTGATGTTCGGATTCGGGGCAGGGGGCGATACAAGCTGCGACATCCCGTTGTGGTCAAAAACGTCGCTGCAAATGCGTCGTGTGTCGAAAATCGACTGACTTGATCCCACATACACGTTTAGAACCGCTCCATCTGGCTAGGAGGAATCAACAGCGATGCCTGACGTCACCATTGTTTACTGGCGCGACATTCCCGCTCAGGTCATTGTCGGCAAAGGCCGTCGGGGCGCAAAGCGGCAGCTGGAAGAACGGTTTGAACAAGCCATCGACCGCGCCGCCATGAAGGTGAATGCCAAGGACAGTGATGCCTATCTGGCCGAATGGCGCAAAGCCGATCCTTTCGCGGTTGAGGGCGATCCGTCCGAAATTGCCGAGGCGGAAGCCGTGCGTCTGGAAACGGAATACGATCAGGACCGTATCAAGGCTCTGATCGCCAATGACGGTTGGGCATGAGCCCGAGACAGCTATGGGAGGCCGCAATGGCTTTGCTGAACTTCAAGAAACGTGATGCGGTCGAAAACGGGCCGGTCAATCCGACCGTCGAAGCCTTTTTGCAAGGCTATTCGATCGAGGTGATGCCCCGCACCGCCGAAAAGGTCGAAGATTTCCGCGCGCTGCTGCCCGAAGGCACCCGCGTCTACATCGCCCATATCGAGGGCACGCCGATCGAAGACATGGTCAAGACCGCCAAGCGCATCGCGGCCGAAGGTTATCCGGTCATGCCGCACTTCCCGGCGCGGATCATCAAGGATGCGGCGACGCTGGAAAACTGGATTTCCATGTATCAGGGCGAAGCGGGCGTTGAGCAGGCGCTGTTGCTGGCTGGCGGCGTTGATAAACCGCACGGAGACTTTGACAGCTCGATGCAACTGCTGGAAAGTGGTCTGTTCGACAAGGCGGGTTTTAAGCGCCTGCACGTGGCCGGTCATCCCGAGGGCAACAAGGACATTGATCCCGACGGTTCGACCAAGAACGTGGATGATGCGCTGCGCTGGAAACAGAAGTTCAGCGAAACCACCGATGCAGAAATGGCGCTGGCCACTCAGTTTGCATTTGACGCCAAGCCGATTATCGCGTGGGCGGACAGCCTGAAAGAGGCTGGTATTGATCTGCCGATCCATATCGGCATCGCAGGCCCGGCCAAACTGCAGACCCTGATCAAATTCGCCATCGCCTGCGGCGTCGGCCCATCGCTGAAGGTTCTGCAAAAGCGCGCGATGGATGTGTCCAAGCTGTTGCTGCCGTATGAGCCGACAGATGTGATCACCGAACTGGCCAATCACAAGGCGGCCAACCCGGACTTCAACATCACCAACGTCCACTTCTTCCCGCTGGGCGGGATCAAGACCAACGCCAACTGGGCGATCAATAATGGCGGCGCCTCGGCGAAGCCAGCCAATGCTTAAGGAACGGACATGACCCGTACAGTCGTAGAATCAAAAACAAAAACCGCCGTTCTGGGCTTTGACGAACCGTTCTGCGTGATCGGTGAACGGATCAACCCGACAGGCCGTAAGAAGCTGGCTGCCGAGCTGGAAGCGGGCGATTTCTCGACCGTTGAAAAAGACGCGTTGGCGCAGGTTGCAGCAGGCGCGACCGTTCTGGATATCAACGCGGGCGTTGTCTACAACTCGAACCCCAACCCGAACGAGACCGAGCCGCCGCTGATGACCAAGATTGTCGAGTTGGTGCAGGGTCTGGTCGATGTGCCGCTGTGCATCGACTCGTCGGTTCCGGGGGCGCTTGAGGCAGGTCTTGAGGCGGCTGAGGGCCGTCCGCTGCTGAACTCGGTCACGGGCGAGGAAGAGCGTCTGGAACTGGTTCTGCCGCTGGTCAAGAAGTACAACGTGCCGGTTGTGGCAATCTCGAACGACGATACGGGCATTTCGGAAGATCCTGATGTGCGCTTCGCGGTTGCAAAAACGATTGTTGAACGTGCAGCCGACCACGGCATCCCTGCGCATGACATCGTTGTTGACCCGCTGGTGATGCCCATCGGCGCGATGGCAACCGCGGGCCAGCAGGTGTTCGCGCTTGTCCGTCGCTTGCGCGAGGAGCTGGGTGTGAACACCACTTGCGGTGCGTCCAACATCTCGTTTGGTTTGCCAAACCGCCATGGTATCAACAACGCTTTCTTGCCGATGGCGATGGGCGCGGGCATGACCTCGGCGATCATGAACCCGGTCGCTCTGCCGGTGACCCAAAAGAAGATTGCCGAAAAGAAAGAGGCCGTTGCGGCGGCTGGCATCATCCTGCCTGAAGGCATGGATGACGAGACGTTCGTGCAGATGTTCGGTCTGGGCTCGACCAAACCGCGAGCGGGCAAAGAGATGGAGGCCATCCGCGCCGCCAACCTGCTGACCAATAACGACGCGCATGGCGGCGAGTGGATCAGGTTCAACAAATCCCCGGACGAAGCCGGTGCATCCGGCGCGGCGGGTGGTCGCCGGGGTGGTGGGCGTCGTCGCCGCGCCTGATCCGGCACAAAGTATTTGACACACAGGCCGGGCCGCGCGCCCGGCCTTTTTCGTTTGATATGGATCAAGGTCACAAAACGCACGGCACGCGACATTGGAAAAGGGTTTGTCCAACAGTTAGGAGCCGCGATGACCTTCGCCCCACCAAAACTTTCCGATGTCGATCTGTCCCTTCGGTTGAGCAAGGGCAAATACCTGGAACGCCTCGTGGACTTGCAAAGTCGCTTGGCACGCATTCAACAGGCATTCCTGTTTCATGGCCTCAAGGGTGTGATCGTATTCGAGGGGTGGGATGCGGCAGGTAAGGGCGGCACGATCCGACGGATCAGTCAGGCGCTGGACCCGCGCAGCTTCAAGGTCTGGCCAATCGGTGCGCCGCGCAATTACTACTTGAACCGCCACTATCTGTTGCGCTTCTGGGAGAGGCTGCCGCCCGAAGGTGCGATCTCGGCCTTTGACCGCAGCTGGTATGGCCGCGTGCTGGTCGAGCGGATCGAGAAGTTCGCGCCCGAAGAACGGTGGCGCGCGGCCTACCGAGAGATCAACGACTTCGAACGCATGTTGGTGCACGACAACACGCGGATCGTGAAACTGTTTTTCCACATATCGCCGGATGAACAGATGAACCGGTTTTCCGAACGTTTGCGCAATCCGCTTAAACGGTGGAAACTGACCTATGAGGACTTCCGCAATCGCGAGAAATGGGCTGAGACCGAAACGGCCGTCGACGACATGTTGGAGCGGACTTCGACGCGGATCGCGCCGTGGCAGGTGATCCCGGCAAACAACAAGAAATACGCGCGGATTGCTGCCATGACGGCAATTGTTGATGCGTTTTCTGACGGGGTGGATTTGAACCCTCAACACCTGGACCGAAAGACGCTTGAGGCGGCAGATAGACTTCTGGATGTCGATCAGGATTTGATTGACAGCCTACGCGCACGGACCGAGTAGTTGCCGTTGGAACCTTGGTTTGGCGTTGCGCTGGTCCGGTTCAGTTGACAGGGATGTCCTGCTTCAGCTTCCCGGTCGTTTTGTCGAAAATCAGAATACGGTTATCGTCCGTGACGACGGCGTACCAGTTGTTTCCGATGGTCAACGCCTGTGCGCGCGCACCGTCTGGCAGATCGATTTGGTCCGGCAGTGTCGGCGCCCTGTCTGATAAGCGGATGACAATCAGTGCGAAGGTCACTAGAACCCCGCCAATCATCACCGCGGTCAACAGCATGACCATGCGTCGCAACAATCGCAGCTGAGGCGTTTCCTGCGGTTCCTGAGGATCGGAAGGGACAGTCATGGGCACCCGCCTGATAGAATTTCGCATTGCGGCCGCGCCGCCACCCCGCCTTGATAAGGCGCTTTCGCGGGATGTACCAGATACGGAAAGCCTGTCGCGTACCCGTCTGGCGCGGTTGATCCAGGAAGGTGCAGTTTCGGTCGACGGCACCGTCGTCAGTGATCCCAAGGCCAAGGTTGCAGAAGACGCCCATATCGCGATCACGGTCGCAGAGGCTGAAGACAGCCATATCGGCCCCGAGGACATACCGTTGGAAGTGGTTTACGAGGATGATGATCTGATCGTCGTGAACAAGCCGGCCGGGATGGTCGTGCATCCCGCGCCCGGATCACCCAGCGGAACACTGGTGAACGCGTTGCTGCACCACTGTGGCGATGCCTTGTCCGGGGTTGGCGGTGTAAAACGACCGGGGATCGTGCACCGCATCGACAAGGATACAAGTGGATTGCTTGTCGTTGCAAAATCCGACGCTGCGCATCAGGGATTGGCCGAACAGTTCGAGGCTCACACAGTTGAACGCCGCTACCTCGCGCTGTGCTACGGTGTGCCCGACGCCAACGACCCCCGCCTGCGCGGCGTGAAAGGCGTCAGCTTTGAGCCCGGTAATGTCATGCGTCTGACCACCCAGCTGGCGCGGCACAAAACAGACCGGCAAAGGCAAGCTGTTCTGTTTCATGGCGGAAAATACGCCGTGACGCGTGCACGGGTGGTCGAAACCTTTGGTGATCCTGCGGTTTTGTCGCTGATCGAGTGCTGGCTTGAAACCGGACGGACGCACCAAATCCGCGTGCATATGGCACATGCGGGGCACGGGTTGGTGGGCGATCCGGTTTATGGCGGCAAGCGAAAACTGGCCATTCGCGCCATTGACGCGGAAACCGCCGAAGCCGTGCGCGGTTTCCCGCGCCAGGCCCTACATGCCGCTGTTTTGGGTTTTGAGCACCCGATCAGCGGTGCTTTCTTGCGCTTTGAGGCCGCCTTGCCGCAGGACATGGACGTTTTGCTGGACGGGTTGCGCCGGCAGATGTCATAATTCGCAAAGACGCGTGATTACGATCTTATCAGCTTTTCTTTATCAATGGTTAATAGCACACTGTTACTGGTTCCTCTTGAATGTACCTGGTTGCGTTACCATATCCTATGTTAATGGATTAAACATTTGTCCAAGGGGCAGAATTAAATGGCAAATTACTCGAATCTTCCCGCGCCGACGCCTGAGGGTGGTCTGAACCGCTATATGCAGGAAATCCGCAAGTTTCCCCTGCTGGAGCCGGAAGAGGAATACATGCTGGCAAAGCGTTGGGTCGAAGAACAGGATACCGAAGCGGCGCATAAAATGGTGACGTCGCACCTGCGTCTGGCCGCCAAGATTGCCATGGGTTACCGCGGCTATGGCCTGCCGCAGGCCGAGGTGATCTCGGAGGCGAATGTAGGTCTTATGCAGGCGGTCAAGCGGTTTGACCCTGAAAAGGGTTTTCGTCTGGCAACCTATGCCATGTGGTGGATCCGTGCTTCGATCCAGGAATATATCCTGCGGTCCTGGTCGCTTGTGAAACTGGGCACGACGTCCGCGCAGAAAAAGCTGTTTTTCAACCTTCGGAAAGCCAAGGCACGTATCGGTGCTTTGGAAGAGGGCGATTTACGCCCCGAGAACGTCAAAAAGATTGCCGAAGATCTGGGCGTTACCGAAGACGAAGTCATCAGCATGAACCGCCGGATGTCCGGGGGCGACGCATCGCTGAACGCGACCGTTGGGTCCGAAGGCGAAGGCACGATGCAATGGCAGGATTGGCTGGAAGACGAGGACGCTGATCAGGCCGGTGACTACGAGGCGAGAGATGAGCTTGAGGCCCGCCGCGAATTGCTGACCGCCGCGTTGGACGTGCTGAACGACCGAGAGAAGGACATTCTCACTCAACGCCGCCTTATGGATCAGCCTGTGACGCTTGAGGAACTCAGCACACAATACAACGTCAGCCGTGAACGCATTCGCCAGATTGAGGTACGCGCATTCGAGAAGCTGCAAAAGAAAATGCGCGAACTGGCACGCGAAAAAGGAATGCTGGGTAAAGTCTAACCCCATTAAACTGCAGGTGCTTTCAAACCGGTCCGATCCATATCGGGCCGGTTTCTTGTTGCGGACGTTTCAGTTTCACCGTGTCGTTGCGCCCAGTTAGGGCGTTGCGGTAGCCCGCGCATTGCGCTAGCGCTAACGCTAACGTGCAGTCACGCGTCAGGAGGGTCGTCATGCAGAAACCGGTTCAATGGGGCATTCTGGGGGCATCGAAATTTGCACGACAGCACATGGCACCGGCCATTCAATCCGCAAAAGGTGCCCGGCTGGCGGGTTTGGCCACATCAAACGCCGCAAAGGCGGAACCGTTTCAACACCTCTGCCCGGATATCTCGGTTTTTGACAGCTATGACGCGCTACTCTCTGACCCGGGGATAGAGGCCGTATATATTCCGCTGCCCAACCACCTGCATGTCGAATGGAGCCTGAAGGCTATGGATGCGGGCAAGCATGTTCTGTGCGAAAAGCCGATGACAATGCAGGCCAGCGAGTTCGACCAATTGATCGCGAAACGAGATCACACCGGCCTGCTGGCTGCCGAAGCCTACATGATCGTTCATCACCCCCAATGGCAACTGACCCGCAAACTTGTCGCGGATGGCGCGATTGGCAAACTGGTCCATGTGGACGGGGTTTTTACCTACGACAATCGATTGGACACGGAAAACATCCGAAACCGCCCGGAGACGGGCGGCGGCGGGTTGCGGGATATTGGTGTCTATACGATCGGCAGCACCCGATTTGTCACCGGGCAAGAGCCGGTCGATGTCAGATCGTCGATCCGGTGGGAAAACGACGTGGATGTCTTTACCGAGATCAACGCCCGTTTCCCCGACTTCACCTACCACACCTACGTCTCGACCCGGATGCATCCCAATCAGGCGATGGAGTTTCACGGCGAAGGCGGCGTCATCCGACTGACCGCGCCATTCAATTCGCGGGTTTTTGGCGAAGCGCGAGTCGAATTGCACCGGCCGGGTTTGGAACTACAGGTCACGCGCTTTCCCGGAGATGATCATTACGCGCTGCAGATCGAGGCTTTTTGCAATTCGGTGCGAAACGGAGATGATTATCCATGTTCATTGGAGTTCTCGCGCGGCACGCAGGCAATGATCGACCGGGTTTTTGAAAGCGCCGAGACCCTTTGACCGAACCCTTGCAAACACTGCGTGGGCAGGCCTAATCTATCTGCCACCACTGCAGGAGAGATGTGATGGCGGGCGGTTGGGCGCGTGACGGCGCGGTAAGCGAACAGATCGAAGCATCCATTTCGGATGAATTGGCGCGCATGCAGGCGTTAAAACGCCCTGTTGGCGAAAGCCTGACGCATTGCGCGGAATGTGACGAACCGATTCCCGAAAAACGACGTCTCGCCCTTCCGGGCGTCAAACTATGCCTGGACTGTCAGCAAGAAAGGGACAGCGCGTTCAAAAGTCGTGGTGGGATCAACCGGCGTGGCTCAAAAGACAGCCAGTTGAAGTAAGCCACAACGCCATGCAGGAAGCGCCCGAAAAACGCCCCTTGTGGTTTCAAAGCGGGTTGGTTTTAGGGTTCGCGGCCGCATTCTTGTGGGGCACCCACAGCGTCATCGTCAGGTATCTGACCTCGGATCTTGGCGGGCTACAGATTGCCGTCGCAAGACTGTTCATCGCCGCACTGGCAATCTATGCGATCCTTCGTGTTTTGCGCGGCTCTGTTTCAATTCAGATGTCGGACTGGAACTTGCGGTTGGCTGTCCTGTCCACAGTGGTGAACTATGTCCTGTTTCATGTCGGTCTCGAATACACCGGCGCCGCCAATGCAATGGTTCTGGAAAACACGGCACCTTTCTTTGTACTGGTTTTCCTGTATTTTTTTGCAAAAGCCCCGGTCGGAAGAACCGAGTTCCTAGCGACATTTCTCGCGATCTTGGGCGTTTTCTTGACTGTGTTCCAGGACTTTCAGGGCGGCGGAGACCCGCTGTTGGGCGACGTGATGGAGATCGGGGCAGGTCTGAGCTGGGCGGTTTTCCTGATTTCCAGCAGCCGAGCCATGCAAACCTCTCAATCCACCGTCGAGCGGTTGAATTTCCTGTTCGGCGTATTCCTGTGTTCTGCCATTCTGATGACACCGGTCGCCATATTTTCGATGCAGGTTCCGTCGGCGGAAGATGTGTTTTTTCTTGTCCTGCTGGGCGTATTGCCGACCGCGCTGGCATACTATCTGTGGTACGAGGCAGCAGCGCGGTTGTCGACCCTGACGGCGACCTTGCTGTTTGCCTCGTCCGTGGTTTTTACTTTCATCAACGCCGCAGTTTTCCTGGGCGCCGCGATAACCGTACCGGCAGTCGTGGGTGCAGCGTTAATTGTCTTCGCTATTTTCCTGACAACGCTTGGTAAATCGGATGGGTGATGCGGGCCGTCCGGCTTGTGCACGGCCCGTTGCCCATCACGCTTCCATTGCCTCCAGTTCGTCAATGAAGCCGGATATCATCGACAAACCCTTGTCCCAGAATTTCGGATCGCTCGCATCCAGGCCAAACGGGGCCAAAAGCTCTTTGTGGTGCTTGGAACCACCGGCGCGAAGCATTTCGAAATACTTGTCTTCAAAACCGTCTGCGCCGCTTTCGTAGACCGAATACAGCGCGTTCACCAAGCCGTCGCCGAACGCATAGGCGTAGACGTAGAAAGGGGAGTGTACGAAATGCGGGATGTACGCCCAGAACGTCTCGTACCCATCCATGAATTCAAATGCGGGTCCAAGACTTTCGGCCTGAACGCTCATCCACAGGGCGTTGATGTCATCCGGGGTCAGCTCGCCCTCGCGCCGGGCGGCGTGGAGTTTGCATTCAAAGTCATAAAACGCGATCTGCCGGACAACCGTGTTGATCATGTCTTCGACTTTGCCCGCAAGCAACACCTTGCGCTGCTCGGGTGTCTCGGCCTGATCCAGCATCTTGCGGAAGGTCAGCATCTCGCCAAAGACGGACGCTGTTTCAGCGAGGGTCAGCGGCGTGGAAGACAGCATTTCACCCTGATCGGCGGCCAGAACCTGATGCACCCCATGACCGAGCTCATGCGCCAGCGTCATGACATCGCGGGGCTTGCCCAGATAATTGAGCATCACGTAGGGATGCACTTCGGTCACTGTTGGATGCGCGAACGCGCCCGGTGCCTTGCCGGGCTTCACAGCTGCGTCGATCCAACCCTTCGAAAAGAAGGGCGATGCGATTTCACCCATACGCGGGTCAAACGCATCATAGGCATCCATGACCGTCTTTTCGGCCTCGTCCCAGCCGATCACGCGGGTATCTTCCATTGGCAAGGGCGCGTTGCGGTCCCAGACCTGCATGACATCCAGACCCAGCCACTTGCGTTTCAACTCGTAATACCGGTGGCTCAGCTTGGGATACGCGGCGACAACCGCCTCGCGCAGGGCTTCGACCACTTCGGGTTCGACATCGTTTGACAAATGGCGGCCGGTTTGCGCCGTAGGCATTTGACGCCAACGGTCCACAATCTCTTTTTCTTTCGCTTGCGTGTTATGTACGCGCGCGAATGTCTTGATGTTGCTTTGAAACACTTGGGCCAGCTCGCGCGCTGCGGCTTCACGCATTCCGCGATCTTGTTCCGTCAGCAGGTTCAGCGTGCCTTCGATATTCAACTCTTCGCCATCTACCGTAAAGGTCAAACCGGCGATGGTTTCGTCAAACAAACGCTCCCACGCATCACCGACAACGCCCAGATCGTGCAGGAATTTTTCCAACTCATCAGACAGCTGATAGGGCTTCATCGCTCGGATACGGCGGAAAACGGGTTCATACCGGGCGAGATCGGCATTTGCTGCAAACCGCGCCCTCAGAACGTCGTCGTCGATGCGATTGATCTCAAGCGTGAAAAAGACCAGCGGCGTGGTGAAGATCGTGATCTTTTCCTGCATATCGGACAGGAACTTGGCGCGGTCGGCGTCCGTGGTCAGCTGGTAATAGCGCAGACCGGCAAAAGACATGATGCGCCCGGCAATTCCGTTTATCTTTTCGTTGCGTTGAACGCAGGTCAGCAGATCGCCAGCATCCAACTCCGCCAGCTTCCCTTCGTAATCCGCTGCAAACGAGGCGCATTCGCCCTCAAGCCAATCCAGATCGCGGGTCAGTTCCGGCGCGTCCTGAGAGGTGTAGAGATCGGTAAGATCCCATTCCGGCAGATCGCCCAGATTGTCAGCACCCCCGACAGCATTTGCATCACGGACGGGAAAAGGAAGATCGCGCATGGAACACCTCGAACAGCTTTGATTTGCAAACATTTAGGCGCGGGCCGCCGGGATCACAAGCGGCCAATCCTCTACGCGCTTACTGTGATAGAACCGGTTGTCGTTGCGTGTCAGAGCAAGCAGCCGTGAAATGCGCGGCCATTTGATCCAGTACCGGGCCGCGAACCTCGGGCGCTTCCATCAGCACTTCGTGTTCGCCGTCGGGAATTTCGACCAGTGTTCCACCAGGCCAGTCGGCCATACGGGCCCGGATGGCTTTGCGGTCGACAATCTGTTCATGGCTGCCCAGAAAAGTCAGGCAGGGGGTTTGCGGTGCCGTCTGCTCCATCAGCCAAGCGCATTCATCCAACGCTTCGCGTAGCCAGATCGTCGATGGCGCGCCAAGGGCAAGTTCGGGATGAGCCGCCAGTTGATCCTGCATCATCTTGTACATTACCGGATCGCGCGTCAGTACGTTACCCTCGAACGGCTGCGATGCCACATAGCTTTCCAGCGACGTCGTCGGAGGTGTTTTTTCGCCCAATCCCACGCGCGGCCCCCAATAGGCGGTCAATCGACTAAGTGGCTTCATGAGCGGCGTAAAGAAGATGCCCCACATCGGCCCGGTGAATGCGCAGGCGGCAAAATCGTGGCCCGCCAGTACAGCGCGCAACCCGATTGCGCCACCCATTGAATGGCCGATCACATGCCAGGGCTTTGGCAGGCCAAGCTCTGCCGCCAGGTCCAGGGTGGACTGCACGTCCTTTTGATAGTCAGGGAACTGGTCCACATGCCCGACGCGCGGATCGTCCAGCAGGCGGTCCGCCAAGCCCTGACCGCGCCAATCGACCGCGAGGCAGGCGAAGCCACGATCGACAAATTCGCCCGCCGTGCTTCCATACTTTTCGATGTATTCAGTCCGACCCGGGAACAGCATCACCGTGCCGTTGGGTGCGTGTTCAGGCAACCAGTGGCCGACGCGAATACGCTTGCCATCCGATGTTGTCACCCAATTGGCCTGGCCACCGGCAGGTCCACCGGCCACGTCTTCAAAGAAAGGGGCCGGCGAAAACTCCATCAGGCCAGCACCGAGGCAAGTTTCATGGCAATCCCCATGTCTCCGTCCACGCTCAGCTTACCGGACATGAACGCGCCGGTGGGGTTCAGGTCGCCGCTGAGGATCTGTTCGAAAGTGTCCGCGTCCGCACTAAGGGTAACATCCGCGTCTTCATCGCTAACCCGTGCACCGTTCTCATCCAGAATGATAGCGCCCAGATCGGCGATGGCAAACTTGGCCGAGGCGTCAAATGCCCCGTCTGCCAGTTTTTCGTTCAGCGCGGCTGCGGCCTTTTCCAAAGTGTCGCTCATGGTGTTCCTCATTTTGTTGGTGCGCCGTGAATGGACATCCTCGGTCGCAACGCTACACTGAACATTGTTATGAGCATTGCAATCTACAATCTCAAAGGTACCGTCGCGGCACTTTTTGCGATAGTCACGTTTTCCACCATGTCATCGGCTCAGCAAGCCGATCTGCGCGACGAATCCGCGTTGTTGGAACAGTTGGCACAAGCCACACCTGAACAAGCCATAGGGTTGGATCGACAGTTGCAGGCGCTATGGTCGCAATCCGGGTCCGCCTCGGCGGATTTGTTGCTGGAACGCGGACGCGAGGCGCTGGATGACGGCGATGTAGACGCGGCGATCGACCATCTGACAGCGCTGACGGATCATGCACCCGACTTTGCCGAAGGATGGCATGTACGGGCGTCGGCCTTTTTCGGTCTCGAGCGTTTTGGAATGGCTGCCGCCGATCTTGAGCATGCCCTGACGCTGAACCCCAATAATTACGACGCAATCTATGGGCTGGGCCTGATCTTCGAAGTATTGGAGCAACCTGAGAAAGCCTATGACGCCTACACGCGTGCGCTGGCTATACATCCCCATCATGAAGAAGTAACCAATGCCGTGAATCGGCTGAAGCCGCAGGTTGAAGGCAAGGCGCTGTAAGTCACGGGGCGCAGGGGGCAAAGGTGAGCGGGTCATCCCGAATCGTGGCCGTTCTGGGTCCGACGAACACAGGTAAAACCCATTACGCAATCGAACGTATGCTGGGGCACCGAACCGGTGTGATCGGTCTGCCGCTGCGTCTGCTGGCGCGTGAAATCTATGACAAGATCGTCGCCGTGCGCGGCCCGTCGGTTGTCGCGCTTGTTACGGGCGAAGAGCGAATCGTGCCGCCGCGCACCCAGTATTGGGTCTGCACGGTCGAGGCGATGCCCGAAGGCATGGGCGCGGATTTTGTTGCGGTCGACGAAATTCAGCTGTGCGCCGATCCCGAGCGCGGCCACGTCTTCACGGATCGCCTGCTGCGGGCGCGTGGGACCAGCGAAACGCTTTTTCTGGGGTCCGACACCATGCGCGGCCCCATCGCAGCCCTTGTGCCCGAGGCGCAGTTTGTCCGGCGCGAGCGTATGTCGCAGCTGGTCTATTCCGGTTCAAAAAAGATCAGCCGTATGCCCGCGCGCAGCGCCATTGTCGGATTCTCGGTCGAAAACGTTTATGCCATCGCCGAGCTGCTGCGCCGCCAAAAAGGGGGCGCGGCTGTTGTGATGGGCGCGCTCAGCCCACGCACACGGAACGCGCAGGTGGACCTCTACCAGAATGGTGAGGTTGATTATCTCGTCGCCACCGACGCGATTGGAATGGGCCTGAACCTTGACGTGAACCACGTTGCTTTCTCGTCGCTGACCAAGTTCGACGGTCGCCGGATGCGGCCCTTGGCTCCGAACGAACTGGCCCAGATCGCGGGTCGCGCGGGGCGGGGTATGTCTGACGGAACCTTCGGAGTGACCGGCGAAGCCCCGCCGCTGGATGAAGGCGTCGCGCAAGCGATCATGGACAGCCGTTTCACGCCGATGAAAAAGCTGAACTGGCGGAATGCCGCCTTGCGGTTTGGCTCGGTTGACGCGCTGATCGACTCGCTTGAGGTCGGCCCAACGGGTGAGCATCTGACCAAGGCCCGCCCGGCGGATGATCTGAATGTTCTCAAATCGCTCTCGCAAGTGATCGAGGTCATGGCCCGCGCCAGCGACGGGCAATCCGTCAGATTGTTGTGGGATGTATGCAGAATCCCTGACTTTCGCGGCATCAGCCACGGCGAACACGCCAGCCTGCTTGAGGTCATTTATGGCCATCTGCACGAACGCGGCTCGATCCCTGATGACTTCATGGCCCGCCAAATCCGCCGCATTGACCGGATGGACGGGGATATTGATGCGCTGTCCAAAAGGTTGGCATATATTCGCACCTGGACATATGTTGCGCAACGAAACGGCTGGGTGCGTGACGAATCCCATTGGCGTGAGGAAACGCGCACTGTAGAAGACAGGCTGTCGGATGCTCTGCACGACCGTCTGACACAGAGATTTGTGGACCGGCGCACATCTGTTTTGCTGCGCCGGCTCAAACAGAAGGAGGCCCTTTTGGCCGAAGTAAATGACAAGGGTGAAGTGACCGTCGAAGGTGAATTCGTCGGTCGTTTGGAAGGGTTCCGGTTTATCCCGGACAAGGCTGCGCAGGGAACCGAGGCGAAAGCCCTGAAATCCGCGTCTCTGCAAGCCCTTGCGCCGCAATTCCATCTGCGTGCCGACCGTTTTTACAACGCGCCCGATACCGAAATTGATTTCACCGATCAGGGTGGCCTGATGTGGGGCGAATATGCCGTCGGCAAGCTGGTTGCCGGGGCAGAGCCTCTTAAACCCGTGGTCGAGGTTTTTGTAGATGAGGCCGCTGGCCCGGACGTCGAACAAAAAGTGCAGCGCCGGTTGCAGCACTTCATCGACCGCAAGGTGGCTGCGCTGTTCGAGCCGCTGTTGAACCTGTCGCGCGATGAAGAACTGACCGGTCTCGCCAAGGGCTTTGCCTTCCGCATGGTCGAGGCTTTGGGCGTGTTGCCGCGTGCGCACGTCGCGCAAGAGGTGAAGGATCTGGATCAGGACGCCCGTGGCGCGCTGCGCAAACACGGCATCCGCTTTGGCCAGTTCACCATCTTCATGCCGCTGCTGCTGAAACCCGCGCCCACGCGCCTGCGTCTGGTGCTTTGGGCGCTGTCCAGCGGTTTGCAGGAATTCCCCGAAGCGCCGCCGCCAGGACTGGTCACGGTCCCTGTCGCCAAGGACGCGCCGCAGGGCTATGACACCATGTGCGGCTACCGCGATGCCGGCGAGCGGTCGATCCGCATCGACATGCTGGAGCGTTTGGCCGACATGCTCCGCGCCGAAGACAGCCGAGGCGGGTTCGAGGCCAAGCCTGACATGCTGTCGATCACCGGTATGACGTTGGAACAGTTCGCCGACCTGATGCAAGGGCTTGGCTACAAAGCCGAACGCGGTGAGCGCGAGAAGGTCAAACCAACCCCGGCTGAGCCCGTGCCCGATACAACGGAAGCCGCTACGCCTGAAACCGCGGCAGATACGCCCGAGCAACCTGTCGCCGAAGAAAACCCGGCCCCGGAAACCACTTCGGAAGAGGTTGCCACACCCGCCGAGGCATCAGCCGAGGCCACCGAAAGCCCAGAGGCCGTAGCCGAGGCTCCTGCGACTGAACCGGCATCGGATGAGCCGGAGGTCGAGGTGTTTTTCACCTTCACCTGGGGCCGCCAGCGCCCGCAAAACCGTGGCCCGCGTCGTGAACAACGGCAGGGGCAGGGCAAGGGGAAACCGCGTGGCAAACCTCAGGAAGGACGCGGGAAGCCTCAGGGCAAAAAGGGCGGCAAACCGCAAGGGGCCAAAACCTTCTCTTCCCGGCCACCCAAGAAAGAAAAGGCGATCGATCCCGATAACCCGTTCGCAGCCGCGCTGATGGGTTTGAAGGACGGCAACTGATCTCTGATGGCCGAGGCCAAGCTGCGGATCGACAAATGGCTCTGGCAGGCGCGGTTCTTCAAGACCCGCAGCCTCGCCGCCAAACAGGTCAGCGGTGGGCATGTCAGGTTGAACGGAAACCGGGTGCTGAAGCCTGCGCAGGCGGTCGCGCCCGGTGACGTTCTGACCTTCCCGCAGGGTCGGATCGTCAGGGTTGTCCGTATCGAGGCCCTCGGCGAACGGCGTGGACCCGCGCCCGAGGCGCAAGCGCTGTACTTTGATATAACCGAAAAGCAGGACGTGCCGCCCAAAAATCCGGGATTCGAGGGAAAAGGTCGTCCAACTAAGAAAGAACGGCGCGCACTTGATCTTTCTCGCACCCCCAAAGGGTGATCTGATCTTGAAGAAGGCCCTTGTCTGGATTAGCTAATCGCCAAAGCGCAAACAGGAAACAAATAATGACCTATGTCGTCACCGATAACTGCATTGGCTGCAAATACACTGACTGCGTCGAGGTGTGCCCGGTGGATTGTTTCTATGAAGGTGAAAACGCGTTGGTCATTCACCCGGATGAGTGCATCGACTGCGGCGTTTGTGAACCCGAGTGCCCCGCAGATGCGATCCGACCGGACACCGAGCCGGGGATGGAGCCATGGGTTGAGTTCAACCGCAAGTATTCGGAAATGTGGCCCGTGATCGTCACCAAGAAAGACCCGCTTCCCGAAGCCGAAGAGCGGGATGGCGAAGAGGGTAAACTTGAGAAGTACTTCTCCGAGGCACCCGGCGAGGGCGGGTAAGCGATTCGCTTACTGAACCGAACGGTTCGAAACCCAAGTGACTGCGCAAAGCCCTGATAATCAAAGGGCTTTCGGTCTCTTATGCATCGCAGTCTTTCGTATGTCGCATTTTTGTGATATACTTCGAAGTTGAACGATGAATGAGATGGGGAAAACTCCGTAAGTATGTTTGCTTTGGAGTTCTGAATTTTTGAACAATTGACTGCCTGACCGGGCCAAGAATGGCGCGGGTCGGTGCGTTTTGTTGTCTGTTCTCCGCTCTTTAACCAAGGATGAACCTGAATGTCTAAGTCGAAAAAGCTTGAGTTCCGCCCGAACGATTATGTCGTCTACCCTGCGCATGGCGTGGGCCAGATCATCTCGATCGAAGAGCAGGACGTCGCGGGATTCACGCTCGAGCTGTTTGTCATTTCCTTTGAGAAGGACAAGATGACGCTCCGCGTGCCAACAAACAAGGTCACCGAATCCGGTCTGCGGTCGCTCAGCTCGCCGGATGTGATCAGCCAGGCGATGAAGACCCTGAAAGGCAAGGCCAAGGTGAAACGCGCCATGTGGTCGCGTCGTGCGCAGGAGTATGAACAGAAAATCAACTCGGGCGACCTGATCTCGATCGCCGAGGTCGTACGCGACCTGCACCGCACCGATGATCAGCGCGAGCAGAGCTATTCCGAACGTCAGCTATATGAGGCCGCTCTGGAGCGTCTGACCCGTGAGGTCGCTGCCGTTTCCGGAGCCGATGAATTGTCGGCGGCCAAGCAGGTTGACGAAGTCCTGACCTCGCGCGCAGCCTGATCGCAGGAAAGCCAATTCAAGGGTCGTCCCAGTATAGGGGCGGCCCTTTTTGTGTCATCGCGCTTGGTATACCGGTAAGCGTCGGGTATTTTCCTGCGAATGCAGGAGGATGCGGGGTCATGATGAAGCAGGCTGTGAAGTTTCTCTACATCAGCCACGAACCGGTATCGGTCTGGTTCCGCTATGGTCTGATCCTGTTCGATATCGCATCGATCATCTTTTTTGTCGCCACTGCCAACATCCCGCACGGGCCGGGCCTGACAGCGGCCAGCCTTGGTGTGGGTCTGATCATCTTGCTGGATTTCTGCGCGCGCCTGTGGATCGCGAAAGACCGCTGGAAACTGCTGCGACAGATCTACACGCTGGCAGATATTGTGGTGATCGTATCCCTGTTGCTCGACCCGTTCTTGACTGGGAATCTGGCTTTCCTGCGGATATTGCGCGCGCTGCGGCTGATCCACTCCTATCATTTGCTGAGGGACCTGCGCCGAGACAGCCCGTTCTTCCGCACCCACGAAGACGCGGTGATCGCGGCAATCAATCTGTTGGTGTTTGTCTTTGCCACCTCGACGGCTGTGCTGGTGTTCTTCGTCCCGGAGAACACGCAAACACCCTACATCGACGCGCTCTACTTCACGATGGCGACGCTGACGACGACCGGTTTCGGGGACATCACGCTGAGCACACCCGGCGGAAAACTGTTTTCGGTCTTCATCATGGTGGTGGGTGTCGCGCTGTTTGTGCGTCTGGCGCAGGCGATCTTCATCCCCCAGAAAGTGCGTTACAAATGCCCCAGCTGCGGATTGTTTCGGCACGATCCAGATGCCGTGCATTGCAAACACTGCGGTGCAACCCTGCGGATCGAAACCGGTGGATCGGGTTAAATCGAAGCCACCAGAACCAGAAGAAAGACGATCTCGGTAACCTGTTGCGTGGCGCCCAAAATATCCCCGGTCTGTCCACCGATCTTGCGTTTTGCGATCCTCCCAACGATGGCCGCGGCGAGCAACGCAAACAGCATAGGTACGATGGCTGACCACCCCAGTAGCAACAGCGACAACACCGCCGCCAAACCCAATCCCGCAAATACGGCAGAGAATGGCGGGACACCAACCGAGTGGCTGAGCCCCGATTGCCGCGCATTGGGCAGTGCACGCATCAGCGCGGGCATTGCGGCGCGGGAAAACAGGCAGGCGGCCAGAACTCCGGTCAGCAGGCCAGACCCAACAAGGGCCGCGATGGTGGTGATCCGCAGAAGTTGGGATAACAGCAGGGCCAACACGCCATAGGTGCCGATATGGCTGTCCTTCATGATCTCCAACCGGCGTTCAGACGTGTATCCTCCCCAAAGCCCATCGGCCGTGTCAGCCAACCCGTCCTCGTGCATCGCGCCGGTGGTGATGATTAGGGTGGCGACAATCAGGCTAGCCGTTCCGAAAGTGGGCAGATGCGCCCAGATCGCGATCCATGCAACACCACAAGCAAGGGCCGCGACCACCAGACCGGCGAAGGGATAGGCCCATGCGGCGCGCGATTGGCGGGCAAACGCATCTTCGGGCAGGCGCGGCAGTGGCAGGCGGGTCAGAAGCACCAGCGCCAGCGGGATATCCCACAAGGAAAACGGGGCGGTGTCGTTTTTGTTCACTCCCAGGCCTTTCCGGGTCTTGTTGCTGTGCCAGCATTGGTTAAACACACACAACCACTCTGATGCAACGAGGCTTTCAATGCTGCCTGAATTCAATGATCTGAACAGTTTCCGCACTGCGCTGACCGGCGCACCTGACCCGGACGCGTCTGCGGCGCAGGGCGCGGAGGAACGCAACGGGCAACTGACCAAACCACCGGGCGCATTGGGGCGGCTTGAGGATCTGGCGATCTGGTACGCAAGCTGGCGCGGCGATGCGCGGCCACAGATCAACGCGCCTCAGGTCATCGTGTTTGCGGGCAATCACGGAGTGACGGCGCAAGGTGTGTCCGCATTTCCGCCCGAAGTGACGGTGCAGATGGTCATGAATTTCGAACATGGCGGCGCGGCGATCAATCAACTGGCCAAGGCTGCAGGTGCAAAGATGGACGTGCATGCGCTTGAGCTGGACCGGCCCACCGACGACTTTACGCAAGGCCCGGCCATGAGCGAGGAAGAGTTGCTCAGCGCCCTGCGCACCGGCTGGCAGGCGCTTGATCCGCAGGCTGATCTGCTGGTGGTCGGAGAGATGGGGATCGGCAATACCACTCCAGCCGCGGCCATTGCCTGCGCCCTGTATGGCGGTGAGGCCGATGATTGGACCGGCCGCGGCACAGGTGTCGACGATGCAGGCCTTGCCAACAAAACGCGCGTGGTGGCGGAAGGTGTGGACCGTCATGGCCGCACGGATGACGGGCTCGAAATTCTGCGCTGTCTGGGTGGACGAGAGATTGCGGCCATGGTAGGCGCAATTTCCGCAGCACGCGTGCTGCGCATCCCCGTCATTCTGGACGGGTTCATTTGCACCGCAGCGGCGGCTTGTTTGGCGCAGATTTCGCCTTCGGCACTGGATCACGCGATCGCAGGCCATCAAAGCGCTGAAGGCGCGCATGGGAAAATGCTTGAAAAACTGGGCAAAGAGCCTTTGCTCAGCCTTGGTCTGCGGTTGGGTGAAGGGTCAGGCGGTGCCTTGGCGATCAACATCCTGAAAAGCGCGATTGCTTGCCATTCCGGTATGGCGACATTTGCCGAGGCAGGCGTTTCCGACGGGTGATTAATCGGCCTGACCGGGCTTCGTCGCGGGTCAGGCGGATTTCTTGGCGTGTTCTTCGGCAAGCTCCAGCAGTGCTGTTTCCAGATCCTTTTCCAACTCTTGCGCGCGCTCGATGTATTTCTTGTTGTCAGCAGTCGGCATTCCGGGAATCCAAAGCTCGGCCAGTTCGCGCACGGATGCGCGGTCGTGATGGTAAAAGGTTTGTTCGGCCTGCGCGGCTTCGTATTCTGACAGACCGATGTTTTCCAGCACGTAGCGGCCTGCGCGCAACGAGCCATCGAACATCTCGCGCACGATGTCATTGGCGCCCGCCTGATACAGTTCGTACACATGAGTGCGGTCGCGGGCGCGGGCAATGATGTGCAGGTCGGGCCGCTGGCGGCGAGCATAGCCAACCAACCGAGTTACCTGTTTGCGGTCGTCCATCGCCGCCACAAGGACAGAGGCTTTCTCGATACCCGCGGCACGTAACAGTTCGGGTCGGGTAGGGTCCCCCAGGAACCCTTTGACGCCGAACCTGCGCATTAGCTGAATGGTCTCGATATCGTGGTCCAGAACCACGGTCTTGAATCCGCTGGCTTGCACCAGCCGGTTCACGATCTGACCAAAACGGCCGATACCTGCGATGATGACGGGCCCTTTTTCGTCAATCTCGTCCGGTTCAACCGCAGGTCCGCTGTCGCCCAGATGACGGGTAATCTGGTCGTAGATGATGAACAATAGCGGCGTGATCAGCATGGTCAGCGCGATAATCATCAGCAACTTTTGAGACAGATCAGGCGGTATGACGTTTTGCTGCGTTGAAAAGGCCAGCAGGACAAAGCCGAACTCGCCCGCCTGTGCCAGACCCAAGGTGAACAACCAATGGTCACGCCCGCGCAGTTTGAAGGCCCGCCCGACAACAAACAGGATGATCCCCTTGGCAAGAATGACCAGCAGCGCCAAACCGACCAATTCAAACGGGTCGTTAAAGAAATACCCGACGTCTATACCGGCGCCGACTGTGATGAAAAACAGGCCCAGGAACAGGCCCTTGAAGGGCTCAAGGTCGCTCTCCATCTCGTGCCGGAATTCCGAGCTGGCAAGCACGACACCGGCAAGAAAGGCTCCTAATGCGGGTGACAGGCCGACCAATGTCATCAGGAAGGAAATGCCGACCACGATCATCAGTGCCAGCGCGGTATACATCTCGCGCAGACGGGTGGTGTGGATGAACCGAAACAAGGGGCGCGTCAGGTAAACGCCGGCCACTATGACAAAGGCGATTGCACCAATCGTCACAAGCGTGACGGCCCAGCCGGGTAAACCTTCGACCAACGACAGGGTGTGATGCGCATGATCGTCATGGGCAGCCACGCCGCGATCAATGGACCCGTCCTGTTCGATATGCACCATTGCGGGCAACGCCAACAGGGGCAGAAAGGCAAGAATCGGGATGACCGCAATGTCCTGCGTCAACAGGACGGAAAAGGTCGCCCTGCCGCCGTTCGTTTGCATCAGTCCCTTTTCTGACAGGGTCTGCAAAACAATCGCGGTCGAGGATAAAGACAGCGTCAACCCGACAGCCAGAGACACGGACCACGGGTGACCCGCGTAGAGGGCGACGCCCGCGATGGCCAGCGTCGATAGCCCAACCTGCAAACCGCCAAGGCCCAGCAGTTTGTCGCGCATGTCCCACAGGGCGCGCGGCTCCAATTCAAGCCCGATCAGGAACAGCATCATGACAACGCCGAACTCGGCCACATGCTGAAGGTTCTCGGTCTCGGCTCCGACCAGACCAAGGATGGGACCGATCGCGATGCCCGCCGCCAGATAGCCCAGAACGGATCCCAACCCCAGCCGCGCTGACAAAGGTACGGCAATCACCGCCGCTGCCAGATAAATTGAGGCTTGGTACAGGAATTCGTTCATTTTGGTCCTTCCCGAGACGTTACGTTGGCAAAGGGGCGTCGCGTTTCAATTGGTCCATCACGATCTGGCTTTGCACCCGTGCAACTGCAGGATGCGGCAGGATGACCTCGTGAAGCAAGCTGTTGAGGGCTGAAAGATCGTCGCAATAGACATGAAGCAAGTAATCTGCCTCTCCTGTCATCGTCCATGCGCTGCTGATCTCGGCGCGTGCATTGACCATTCGGGCAAAGCTGGCGGATTGCTCGGGCCCGTGCGTGCCAAGATGAACCTGGATAAAACCCTGAACCTGCAATCCCAGTTTTAATGGGTCCAAGCGCGCGGTATAGCCGGTGATGTACCCTTCGGCCTCTAACCGCTGGCGGCGACGTCCCGCCTGACTGGCCGAGAGGTTGAGTACATCGCCCAATTGCTGGGCTGTCAGGTGCGCGTCGCGCTGCAGGGCCGCAAGCATTCCAATGTCTATCCGATCCAGCACGTGCGGCGTTTCCTCAATATTCGACTGATATATGCGGGTTTTGCGCGTATTTATCCAGTTTACACGAAAACAATGCGCAGAAACAGCATGGATTAAGGCGTATTTTTGAATCAGCAAAGAATTTCCTGTTTTTGGAGGACATCATGGGCCCTTTCCCGCACAACGCCCCGAAATCCGTCATCAGCGATGAAAACCCGGCCGGAACCGACGGGTTTGAATTTGTCGAATTCGCACATCCCGACCCGCAGGAGCTGCGGGATTTGTTCGCCCGTATGGGATATGACTATGTCGGTTATCACCGCAATTCACCCAAGGTCGAACTTTGGCAACAGGGCGATGTCACATACATCCTGAACGCGGATCCCGACAGCTTTGCCGCCAAGTTCGCGGCTGATCACGGCCCGTGCGCCCCATCCATGGGGTGGCGCGTGGTGGATGCGCAGAAAGCGTTCGAGCTTGCGGTCGCAAAAGGGGCCGAACCCTATGATGGCGCGGACAAGACGATGGATGTCCCCGCGATCAAGGGCATTGGCGGGTCACTGATTTATTTTGTTGACCAATATCACGATACATCGCCCTACAACGAAGAATTCGAATGGTTGAAACAGTCCAAGCCGCGCGGTGACGGTTTTTACTATCTCGATCACCTGACCCACAACGTGTTCAAGGGCAACATGGACAAGTGGTTCAAGTTTTACGGCGAATTGTTCAACTTCCGCGAAATCCGCTTTTTCGACATCCAGGGCAAGTTCACAGGGCTCTACAGCCGGGCGCTGACATCCCCTTGCGGTCGTATCCGTATCCCGATCAACGAAGACCGGGGCGAAACCGGCCAGATCGTTTCGTACCTGAAAAAGTACAATGGCGAGGGCATTCAGCACATCGCGGTTGGAAGCGACGACATCTACAGCTCGACCGATGCAATCGCCGGGAAAGGTCTGAAATTCATGCCCGGACCAAATGAGACATATTACGACCTGTCGTATGAGCGGGTTTCGGGACACGAGGAACCGAAGGACCGGATGATGAAGCACGGCATCCTGATCGACGGCGAAGGCGTCGTGGATGGCGGCGAGACAAAGATACTGCTGCAGATCTTCTCAAAGACCGTGATTGGGCCGATCTTCTTCGAATTCATTCAGCGCAAAGGCGATGACGGATTTGGCGAAGGCAATTTCCAGGCCCTGTTCGAGTCCATTGAGCGCGAACAAATCGAATCCGGCGAAATCTCGGCTGCATAGCGCAAGCAGTACGTACGCATCAGGAATTGGTGCTCAGCCGCGCGGCATTTTCAAAGTTACGTTTTTGCCGCGCTTCTGATACCGCAATTCGCTGTCGCCAATCGCCACGACTTTGCCGCCGTCGATCCGGTCGCCGATTTTCAGCTTTTTGTAGCGACCACTCGGCAGGCGGACCAGAGCGCGCCGATTGGCTGGCGTGCCATATACGCCAATCAGATTCAGGCGGCGAAGATTGATCGCGTTATCAATCGTTGCCTGCCGCGCCACAGATGCAGTCGTCGGGATTTTTGGCGAAACGGCTTTGGGCGTAAAAGAACCGGGTTCGTTCTGCGGTGTGGCCACATTCGCGGTCGAACCGAGGTTGGCCGTGCTTGCGCTTGCGGTCCTCGGGGCCAGGCCGGCGGGGCGCGATTTGGGTCTGGGCACGCGCACGACAGCCAACGCCGTCGGCGTGTAATCAATCTCTGGTTCGGCCTTCAGCGAAGCGGGACGCAGTTTGGGGCGAACTACAGCCAGTTCTGCGCGTGATCGTCCGCCCAGTTGTGTGCGCTCAAACTGATCCACCAGATTGTCGGGCCGTGGACGGGGGCGAAATCCGGAGAGCCTCTCATCAGGCTCCACGGGTTCGGGTTCCGCTTCGAAGCGAACGGGTGGCTCTGGCGGAACCGAGGAGGGGCGGCCCTGATAGACCATTATGCCATCGGGGTTCAGCGCGCCTTCTGGCGTAGCGACGACAAGACCACGGTCATCCAGATCAAATTGCTGGTCCTGCGTGCTTGGTGATGCGGGTTGATCAAACGGTTGATCCGTCACAAGGCTGTCGGCATGCGGCAAGGCCAATGCATCGACCGACAAATCGGAGCGATCGATTGAGGCCAAATACACGTCTTCCGTTTGATCCAACTCTGGCGCAATGAGAACACCCGGCGCGGTTGGCGCCGCGCCTGTGAAGTCGCTGAACACTGTTTGCGGCGCATCGTCCCGAGAGATTGCTTCGACCGGCTCTGGGGCCATATTCAAAGCCTCAAGAATTGCCGGATCGGTTTCGGAGGAAGGGTCCTGATTTTCGGGTGCTGTCTGCGGTTCAACGCTGAGCGCTTCCAGAATGGCCGCGTCCGTCGCGGACAAACCTTCCGAGGGTTCGGGTTCAGAAATGTCTGGCAGCGGCTCGGGCGCGGGCTCTGATGGTTCGGCGGCTGCAACCTCTGTTTGCGGTGGTTCCACGGCCTCGGGTTCAGGTGAGGCCTGCGTCACTTCCTGATCAACGGGCGGGTCGTCTGGCCCCATCAGGGACCATGCGCCAAGTGCCATGCCCAAAAACACGGATGCAGCAACTGCCGGGATGGCAAACCGTTTGATGTCGCGCGCGGGTCGCTGCGCGTTGGCTGCTGCGATTGGGGTCGATCTGAATTTTTCCGGTTCAGAAGTTCCGGCTATCGCATGTACGGGCGGTTCCGGCTCGGCGGAGGGTTCCAAATCCTCGGGTGAGTCAGCCGGGACGGGCTCAGGGGCGGTATCTTCCTGTGTCAGGTCATCTTGAATTTGCAGTTCAGGTTCTGCCGACGGAACCGAATCCGACACTAAGACCGGTTCTGCGTCGTCAGAGGAATCCACATCGGAAGAAGGCTCCGCATCGGGAGTGGGTCGCGCATCGGAAGTGGGTTCCGCATCATCAACCGGCCACTCAAACAGATGTCCCTGAACCGGGGAGTCCGCCTCTCCGCCAGCGCGAAAGGTCTCGGGGATAAAGCCATGCGAAACCGCAAAGGCTCGCGCCTCTGCCAAGGTTTGACGCGCTACGGCGGCAACGTTGGATTCTGTGCCGGCGGACACGGTGGAATAGGCAAGATCAGCAAGCGCGTAGGGCGTGGCATCGGCCAACGTGGTCTGTATCCTGGTGTCGGCGTCTTCGGGCGACAACCCTTGTGTATCGACCGTCAACAAGCGGACCTGATCCGGTGGGATAACCAACGCACATCCAAGGTGATTGGCAAGCGCAAAACCCTGTTCCCGCAGCGCCTGTATCTGTTCCGACAAGTCGGGCGCATCCAAAGGAACGGTGCCCAAGCAATACCAGTCACCATCTGACTGGTGATGCAGTGAAATGCCGTTTTCAGAAAATGACAGCGCAAAAGCGGGTTTCATAATCCGGATGAACCATAATTGTCAGTTTCATTGCAAACGCTTTGACGCCCGCCGCAAGAGCATAAAGCAGGAAACTGCCGAGGGAAAGAAAAAGCCGCCACTCCCCCTTGCCGTGTACTGCCCAAAGACCCCATCTTCAGACCATGTCAGCAGGAGGGATCACCTTGAAGACACTTGCTTTTTTGGCCGCAATCTCCGCAGCGATGGCGACCTTGCCCGCCCATGCGGAAGAACGTCGCATCACCGTTAGTGGCACCGGGGTTGCACTGACCACGCCGGATATGGCGACATTGACACTTGGCGTGACCAATCAGGAGGAAGAGGCGGCGGCCGCGATGGAGGCGACATCGGCGGCGGTTGCTCAGATTTTGAAGCGGCTTGAAGATATGGGACTTGAAGCCCGTGATATACAGACGCGGGATTTGTCCCTTTCACCGGTCTGGGCTGGTCGCAACGGACAGGGCACCGAACCACCGCGTATCACCGGGTTCACCGCATCCAACCGCGTTCTGGTGCGTGTGCGCGATCTGGATAACCTGGGTCAAATCATGGATGCCGTGATCTCGGACGGTGCGAACGACTTTGGCGGGCTAAGCTTCAGTGTGCAGGACCCCAAACCGCTGGAAGCCAACGCGCGTGCCAAGGCCGTTGCGGACGCAATGGAAAAGGCCGAACAACTGGCACAAGCGGCCGGTATCACACTGGGTTCCGTGATGTCGATCAGCGATCAGGCCAGCGGTGTGCGGCCCGTGAACCAGATGCGAGAAATGGCCATGATGGACTCGGCAGGTGTGCCGGTTGCCGGGGGCGAGGTTTCGGTGTCGGTCAATATCTCGATGGAGTTCGAAATCGCAGACTGAGTCACCTGTTGGCGCGGGCCATCAACGGCTGACGTTGCTGGCCCGATGCATCGAAATTGTCGGGCGATAACCAGGTTTCGAACGCCGTTCGAATACCGGGCCACTCGGTGTCGAGAATCGAGTACCAAGCGGTATCCCGATTGCGGCCTTTGTAGTGGGTCGCCTGACGGAAGATCCCCTCAAAGGTGAAACCCAACCGCTCAGCCGCGCGGCACGATGGAGCGTTCAGGGAATCGCACTTCCATTCGTAGCGACGATATCCCAATTCATCGAACACGCGGCGCATCATCAGGTACATGACCTCGGTGGATTTTGGCTTGCGTTGCAAGAGCGGCGAAAAGTGAATGTGGCCCACTTCGATCGCGCCGGCAGCGGGCTCGATCCTGAGGTAGGATGCCATCCCGATCGGTATGCCATCTTGGTCCAGCACCGTGTGAAACATCGGGTCCGCATCGCTGCAATTGGTCTGCGCCCATTCGACAAAATCAGCCTCGGTCTGAAACGGGCCATACGGTAAATAGGTCCAGTTCCGTCCATCGGCATCCTTGGCAAACGCCCGGTAAAGACCGGGCGCATGTCTGTTCACATCAAGGGGCACGACCGAACAATACTGACCTACCATCGGCGTATAGGGCGGGGTCGGGCGCGGAAACGTGCCCTTGACCGGCTTGCCGATGGGTTGGCCCAGTTCATTTGTGTCGTGTCCGGCCATGGTTTTACGCGCTGGCCTTGGACAGGGCTTGATCCAAATCCGCGATCAGGTCGTCCGCGTCCTCGATACCGATGGATACGCGCACCACGTTCGGGCCTGCGCCCGCGGCTTCTTGTTGTTCCGGCGTCAGTTGGCGGTGTGTCGTCGAAGCCGAGTGGATGATCAGCGACCGCGCATCGCCGAGGTTTGCGACGTGGCTGAAGATCTCAAGCGCGTTCACCAACTTGATACAGGCGTCATAGCCACCCTTCACAGCAAAGGTGAACAGGGCACCTGCGCCGCGCGGATAGTTTTTCTGCACACGGTCGTAGTAGGGCGAGGAGGGCAGCCCGGCATAGGTCACGTACTCAACGCGATCATCGTTTTCCAGCCATGCCGCAAGTTTCTGCGCGTTTTCAACATGGCGTTCCATCCGAAGGGACAGAGTTTCGATTCCCATCAACGTGTAATGCGCGGCTTGGGGGTTCATCGTCATGCCCAGATCACGCAAACCAATCGCGATTCCGTGGAACGTAAAGGCCAACGGGCCAAACGTTTCATGGAACTTCAACCCGTGATAAGCGGGCTCTGGTTGCGACAGGGACGGGAACTTGTCATTCGCCGACCAGTCGAATTTGCCTGAATCCACGATGCAGCCGCCGGTTACGGTGCCGTTGCCGGTCAGGTATTTGGTTGTCGAATGCACGACCAGCGTCGCGCCGTGCTCGATCGGGCGGCACAGGAAAGGCGTCGCGGACGTGTTGTCGACAATCAGCGGAATGCCGGCCTCATCGGCCACGTCGGCCAATGCGCGAATGTCAGTGACATAGCCGCCCGGATTCGCGATGGATTCGCAGAACACGGCCCGTGTGTTTTCGTCAATCGCGGCCTTTACAGCTTCGAGATCGTCGGTATCCACGAACGTCGCCGACCAACCGAAACGTTTGATCGTCTGGCTGAACTGCGTGACCGTGCCACCGTATAGACGGGTTGAGGCCACGACATTGCAGCCGGGTCCCATCAGCGGAAACAGCGCCATGATCTGTGCGGCGTGACCGGACGAGCAGCAAACAGCGCCAACGCCGCCTTCCAGCGTGGCGACGCGTTCCTGAAGAACCGCGACAGTCGGGTTCGTCAGGCGGGAATAAATGAACCCAACCTCTTGCAGGTTGAACAAAGCTGCCGCGTGATCGGCATCGCGAAACACATAAGCGGTGGTTTGATAAATGGGTGTCTGGCGCGCTCCGGTCGCCGGATCGGGGCGTGCGCCCGCGTGGATCTGCAGCGTATCGAAGCCGTATTGGGGACCGTCAGACATAGTGAAATCTCCTGTGGGAATCCTTGGTGCTGGATGTCTAGGGCATTGACCGCGCGCGCACAACGCCACTTTCAGCGCTGCCAGAGCCCCTTCGACTTGATCGCTTTGCGAATGGCCTGTTCGCGCTGGGGCAAGTTGTCACGATCAAACATGTCGCGGATTTTCCGACCCTTGCCCTGAAAAACCAGCTTTTTGATCGGATCGTAGGTCTTGAGCACTTTTTTGATCTTGTTTGGTGCGCTCACCGTTTCCAACACGTCGATTACATGATCCGCTTCGCGGGCATAAAGCAGCGGGAAAAGGCGGTAGTGGCAACTGACCGACCCGTCCAGAAACCCACGAGGCAGCGCGTCGCGCCCGCCGCCGAATGAATGAATGACCAAAGGCAAAGCGACCTGATCAAGCCACGGCTCCAGTTTTTGGCCCGTAAGCTCTGGGATTTCTTCGTCGCGAAGGACGCGTGCGAATTCCAGAAAACGCGCTCCGAAAAGGCGGGGACTCTTGTAGTAGAAGTAACCCGCATTAAAATAGAGAAACCGCCGCCAATACCCATCGGGTTGGCTGGTATCCAGTGAGCTTTCGAAATCCAGGTCGAATCGATCATACAAGGCGCGCCAAATTGCTTCGTATCCGGGGCCATACAAAGTGGGCTTGGGCCATGTGCCTTCAACCTTCAACGAAGCGCCGGGCCGGTCAAAGTCAAAAGGTACGTCCGACAGTTCACCTGTTATCAGTGTATCGCTGTCAAAAAAGACGAAAGGTTCGTTCTCTGGCAGGGCCAGTAACGCCTCTATCTTGTTGCCCTGTGGATAGTCCTCTCCGAAGACGTGGTTGTCGAAGCGCACGATCTCGGCCCCCAGATGTTCGAGCGCCTTCAGAACGTCCGGATTTTGTATGCCGGGATCGGTGTTCCAGTGTTGCCCTGCCTGTGGCACAGCCACGATCAGGCGTCCGGAAAACGATGGCGACGAGTGGCGCAGGGATGCGGCGAACAGGACGGCTTCGTATTGAATGCGGTTGTTTTGTCCGATGACGACGACGTTGAACTTTGGAAGGTTCGCCTGCATTAATGCGCTTTCTGGTTGTGGCCTTTGTCGCGGGCCCGCTGATCCGGGATTACATGAACCGGGATGAAGGGTCAAAACCAGATGTTCGCGCCGGTTTGAATTTCGCAAGCCGCGCGCCATGTTGTGTGCAACGACAAGACAGGAGATCTCAGATGCGGATCAATGCAGATTTCAGCAAGCGCGCCGCTGTCCATTTTGAGGATACCGAGTGGGTTGCGTCTCCGTCAGCCGGGGTCGAACGCAAGATGTTGGACCGGATCGGGGACGAGGTTGCCCGCGCCACCACCATTGTTCGGTTTGCTCCGGGCAGCGCATTTGCTGCGCATACACATGATGGTGGTGAAGAGTATCTGGTTTTGGATGGCGTCTTTCAGGACGAGACCGGAGATTTCCCAGTTGGCAGCTATGTGCGCAACCCGCCAACCACGTCGCATACGCCGTCCGCCAGCGAGGGCGCCACAATTCTGGTCAAGCTGCACCAGTTTGATCCAGCCGACCGCACCGAGATACGCCGGTCGATTAACGACACGGGCAATGTGAAACTCTTTCAGGATGCACACGAGGATGTGCAGGTGCAGGATTGGCCCGCCGGAGAGGTCATCCCATTGGATGCGACCAAGGGGCTTGAGGTGTTTGTCGTCGACGGAAGTTTTGCGGAATCGGGGGAAGACTTCTTGGCCTGGGACTGGCTTCGCTTGCCGCCTGGCACACACTCCGAAGCCATTGTCGGCGAGGGCGGGGCGCGGGTTTGGATGAAATCCGGGCATCTCGGCGGACTGGTTTGATCCACCGTTAGCCTGAAAATCAGGCAAAACTCTGACAAATCCGGGATGTGCCGCCCGGATTTGTCATTTTTTGACCAATTGGCAAATTTTACCAATTGATAAAAAATTTCATTGTGGCAAGCTGACCTGCATAACATTCATATCTACAGGGAGTAGAGTGATGGCACAGGGCCAGATGGCACCCGGGATCGTCTCCGGGCGGCTTTCCAGCGATGAGCTGACCTCGAATTTCACCGATCTTCATCCGCCATTGGCCCCGCATGAGGCCGCCGTGGCTGCAGATCGATGCTATTTCTGTTATGACGCGCCATGCGTGACCGCCTGTCCGACGGATATCGATATTCCGCTGTTCATCCGCCAGATTCAGGCCGGACAACCGCAGTCGGCGGGGCGCACCATTCTTGAACAGAACATTCTGGGCGGCATGTGCGCGCGCGTCTGTCCGACCGAGACCTTGTGCGAAGAAGCCTGCGTTCGTGAGGCCGCCGAAGGCAAGCCGGTGGAGATCGGGCGATTGCAGCGATTTGCTACGGATGACGTGATGGCCTCGGGCGTGCATCCGTTCGAACGCGCGGCCCCAACTGGAAAGACGATTGCCGTCGTTGGGGCAGGTCCCGCCGGACTGGCTTGTGCGCATCGGTTGGCGATGCTTGGTCATGATGTTGTGATCCACGAATCCAAACCCAAACCCGGCGGTTTGAACGAATACGGAATCGCGGCTTACAAATCGACCAACGACTTTGCGCAGGCCGAGGTCGACTGGCTGCTGAAAATCGGTGGCATTGCGATTGAAACAGGTTCGGTTCTGGGTGAAACGATCTCGCTGGATGGGCTGGTCGAGAACTATGATGCCGTTTTCCTGTCCATCGGTCTGGCGGGGGTGAACGCGTTGCGCACGCCGGGGGCCGACAAGGACGGTGTGCGAAACGCTGTGGACTTTATCTCGGACGTGCGGCAGGCGAGCGACCTTGCACATCTGCCGGTCGGGCGGAACGTCGTCGTGATCGGCGGCGGCATGACGGCCGTGGATGCCGCAGTGAAATCCAAGCTGTTGGGCGCCGAGCATGTGACCATCGCCTATCGCCGCGACCGCGATGCGATGGGGGCCAGCCGGTACGAGCAGGATCTGGCAGCCTCGCACGGGGTCCGCATCATGACGAACGTTCAGCCTGTTGCCGTGCATGGAAACGGTTCATCCGCCGAGATTGAGTTGGAGTACACCTCCAGCACAGGTGGCACCCTGACCGGGACTGGGGAAACGATCCGCCTGCCCGCTGATCAGGTGTTGAAAGCGATCGGGCAGCAACTGGATGGTGCGCCGGATGGCCTGACCCTTGAAGGCAACAAGATCGCGGTAACCGGCGCGGGACGTACATCACTGCAAAGCGTCTGGGCTGGTGGTGATTGCGCGGCAGGCGGTGACGACCTGACAGTGACGGCAGTTGCCGAGGGGCGGGACGCCGCAATGGACATCCACGCAACGCTGGTTTCGTGATAGGGTAAGGCACTCAACCCACATTGTGTTGCCGAGGTATCGCCATGTCTCAGATCGAAAAAGCCGTCGCCCGTCACTATACGACCGGGGCATTGACTGACAGGGTACGCGATGCCCTGATCGCCAGCGGTGTCGACCCCGACGCGGCCACTGTTGCCGATCTGAAGGCGGGTGATGAGTTCCACACCGGGGGGGTGGCGGCGACCGACAACCTGTTCAACCAGTTGTCACCAACCCATGCGACCCGCGTGCTGGATATCGGATGCGGGATTGGCGGCACCTCGCGCTATGTGGCTGACCGTTATGACTCGACCGTGACCGGGGTCGACCTGACGCCGGAATTTGTCGAAACGGCAAAAGCGCTTAGCGATCTGGTCGGGCTGTCACACAAGGTCGATTTTGTGGAGGGCAGCGCGCTGGATATGCCCCTGGACGATGCCGGGTTTGATCTGGCCATCATGTTGCATGTCGGCATGAACATCGAAGACAAGGCGGGTCTCTTCGCCGAAGTCTCTCGGGTTCTGGCGACCGGCGGGACCTTTGCGCTGTTCGACGTGATGGGTGGGCCCACGGCTGAACCGCTTGCGTTCCCGTTGCCGTGGTCGACGCTGCCCGAAACGTCTTTCGTACACGCACCAGAGGTTTACAAGGAAGCCGCCGAAGCGGCAGGTCTGACCTTGGAAACGGAAAACGACCGCACCGATTTTGCGCTGGCTTTCTTCGAGGAAGTCTTTGCGAAGGTGGCCAAGGACGGACCTGCGCCCTTGGGAATTCACCTGATGATGGGCGAAACCGCGCCCGAGAAATTCCAGAACTACGTCGCAAATCTAGAGGCCGGGCGCATTCGTCCGACCGAGATGATATTCAAGAAAACCGGCTGAGCCGGTGAGGAGGACCCATGGCCGACCTGACAACAGATTTTCTGGGGATTTCCAGCCCGAACCCGTATTGGCTGGCCTCGGCCCCGCCTACGGACAAGGAATACAACGTTCGCCGCGCGTTCGAGGCCGGTTGGGGCGGTGTGGTCTGGAAAACGCTAGGCGAGGATGGCCCTCCGGTCGTGAATGTGAACGGGCCGCGTTACGGGGCCATCTACGGTGCCGACCGCAGGTTGTTGGGACTCAACAATATCGAGCTGATCACAGATCGCCCGCTTGAGGTGAATCTGGAAGAAATGGCGCGCGTGAAAGCGGATTACCCGGATCGTGCGCTGATCGCCTCGTTGATGGTGCCCTGCGAAGAAGGCGCGTGGAAAGCCATTCTGCCGCGCGTGGCCGAGACGGGTGCGGACGGGATCGAACTGAATTTCGGCTGCCCGCATGGCATGAGCGAACGGGGCATGGGCTCGGCCGTGGGGCAGGTGCCCGAGTATATCGAGATGGTCACGCGGTGGTGCAAAAAGCACTATGACCGCCCCGTCATCGTAAAGCTGACGCCCAACATCACGGATATCCGCAAACCGGCGGAGGCGGCAAAAAACGGTGGCGCGGATGCGGTGTCGCTGATCAACACGATCAACTCGATCACCAGCGTCAATCTGGATACGTTCAGCCCCGAGCCCTCGATTGATGGCAAAGGCAGCCATGGCGGTTACTGCGGTCCGGCTGTGAAACCGATCGCCCTGTCGATGGTGTCCGAGATTGCCCGCGCCGAAGCCACGCATGGCTTGCCGATCTCCGGCATTGGCGGCGTGACGACCTGGCGCGATGCGGCAGAGTTCATGTCGCTTGGGTGTGGCACGGTTCAGGTTTGCACCGCCGCCATGACCTATGGCTTCAAGATCATTGATGAATTGACGGCGGGCTTGTCCGAATGGATGGACGAGAAGGGTTACACAAGCGTCTCGCAAATCGTTGGGCGCGCCGTGCCGAATGTCACTGATTGGCAGTATCTGAACCTCAACTATGTGGCCAAAGCCAAGATCGATCAGGATCAGTGCATCAAGTGTGGGCGCTGCTATGCGGCCTGCGAAGATACCAGCCATCAGGCAATTTCGATGTCACCGGATCGGGTGTTCGAGGTTGTCGACGAAGAATGCGTGGCCTGCAATCTGTGCGTTGACGTTTGCCCGGTCGAAAGCTGTATCTCGATGGTGCCGATGGAAGCGGGTGAGGTTGATCCGCGCACCGGCAAGGTTGTCGAGCCGGAATATGCCAACTGGACCACGCATCCGAATAATCCGATGGCCAAGGCTGCAGAGTAGGGAAAACTGGTATACCTGAACTTCTGGCGCGGCGTTACACTGCGGCTGACAGACATGATCAAAGGAGAGTGTCATGCCAGCGTCACCGCCGGGCCGGAATAAGGGTGGCAACCGGGTCTCCAAACTGGATCGGGATCAGTCGAAAAAGAACGTCGCTTTGTCCAAGGCAAAGCAACGGGACGCGATGGCCGCCAAGAACTTTGTGCAGCATCAAAAGCAGATCAAGAAAGATCGCGACAACATTGAAAAGTTGAAAAAATCCATTGATGGCATGCTGGCGAAGCTAAAGCAGGACCGGACCCTGGATCGTCAATTCCTGGGGCAAGTCATCAAGAAGGTCAAAGCGCTTCAGAATTTTGATCAGTATGTGAAAGCCTCGGAAAAACAGCATTCGGCGGGAGTTCAACAGCCCAAGATGTACACGGCCATTGTCAAAGATGCCGGTAAGGTGCCCAAGATAAACACGGTCAAAACAATGGGTGATTTCACGATACTGCTGGCGATGGCGATCGTCATTCTGAACCGGATCTTGGCCCTGAAGCCGTCCAAATAGCTTTTGGAATTAGGGTGTAAGCAGCTTTCGATACAGCGTGTCGATAAACGGTTCCGCGCCCTCGAACGGGTCCTCGTCGCCCAGTATCGCGCGGACCTGAACGTCAAAATCCGCATAATGCTGGGTCAGTGCCCAGATCGAAAAGATCAGATGGTGGGGGTGAAGCCGTGCAATTTTGCCTTCGTCCATCCAGCGGGTCAGAATCTTCGTCTTTTCGTTCACAAGGGTCTTGAGGTCATGTGACAGCGCCTCGTGAATTCGCGGCGCACCCTGGACCAGTTCGTTGGCAAACAACCGGCTTTCGCGCGGCAACTCGCGGCTCATCTGTAGTTTGCGATGAATATAGGACAGAATCTCGTGCATCGGGTCTCCGTCCGCATCGAGGTCGTGAAGCGGAGCCAGCCATGTGTCCAGCAATCCAGACAAAAGCGCGGTGTGGATCGCCTCTTTCGACGGGAAATAGTAAAGCAGGTTCGGTTTGCTGAGCCCGGCTTCGGCGGCGATCTGATCGACGGTTGCACCGCGGAACCCGTGCGCCGAAAAGACGTTCAATGCGGCCTCAAGAATCGCGGCGCGATTCTTCTTTTGTATGCGGGTTGGTGCGCGGTCTTTGGGCATGTTTCCAACGTGTCAGTTTTTGCGCCAAGTTGGCGCGAAACTTGCCGAAAAAACCGGCTGTGTCGCGCAATTTCTTGACTGATGTCGAACCCGTGATAGCGTGAGTTTGACCAGATGGTCAAATCAAGACACCAAAAGCGAGCAAATCGCAAGCAACAGGGAAACAGACCATGGTGGCTCCGGCGCAGAACCTCAGGATCAATGGCGACAGGTTGTGGGACAGCCTGATGGAAATGGCCAAGATCGGACCCGGTGTTGCGGGTGGCAACAACCGCCAGACACTGACGGATGAGGACGCCGAAGGACGCGCGTTGTTTCAAGAGTGGTGCGAAAAAGCCGGGTGTACGATGGGGCTGGATCAGATGGGCAATATGTTTGCCCGCCGCGAAGGCACTGACCCCGATGCATTGCCGGTCTATGTGGGCTCGCATCTGGATACCCAGCCGACAGGCGGCAAATATGACGGGGTGTTGGGCGTTTTGGGCGGGTTGGAAATCATTCGAACTTTGAATGACTTGGGCCTCAAAACCAAGCACCCGATCATCGCCACGAACTGGACAAACGAAGAGGGCACGCGATACGCGCCGGCAATGCTGTCTTCGGGCGTGTTTGCGGGAATGCATACGCAGGATTGGGCCTATGACCGTGAAGATGCCGAGGGCAAAAAATTCGGAGACGAGCTGCGGCGCATCGGATGGCGCGGCGACGAAGAGGTCGGCGCGCGCAAGATGCACGCCTTTTTCGAACTGCATATTGAACAGGGACCAATACTTGAGGCCGAAGGAAAGGATATCGGTGTTGTAACCCATGGTCAGGGTCTAAGCTGGACGCAAGTGACGGTGACTGGAAAGGACGCACATACCGGGTCGACGCCGATGCCGATGCGCAAAAATGCGGGCCTTGCGATGGCGCGGATTCTGGAGAAGGTGGACGAGATCGCCTGGTCACACGCTCCGCACGCGGTTGGTGCAGCCGGGCATATCGATGTCTATCCGAACTCGCGTAACGTCATTCCGGGCAAGGTCGTTTTCACAATCGATTTCCGCTCGCCCGATCTGGCTGTTATTCAGGACATGGAAAGCCGCCTTCGGGTGGCGGCGCAGCAAATCGTGGATCAGATGGGCCTGCAGGTCGAATTCGAGAAAGTCGGGGGTTTTGACCCGGTGGAATTCGACCCGGGCTGCGTGGCCGCAGTGCGCGGCGCGGCCGAGCGATTGGGGTATTCGCACAAGGATATCATTTCGGGCGCGGGGCACGACGCCTGTTGGATCAACCGGGTGGCGCCGACCGCAATGGTGATGTGTCCCTGCGTCGATGGGCTGAGCCACAATGAGGCCGAGGACATCAGCAAGGACTGGGCGGCAGCCGGAGCTGATGTTCTGTTTCATGCGGTCGTCGAGACGGCAGAGATTGTGGAATAGGGGGCGCTGCCCCCGTCGCCCACAGGGCGACTCCCCCGGGATATTTTTGGCCAGATGAAGCAAGCGGCGCAGACCGCATCAGGGAGTTTAAAATGAGCACTGTTATCAAGAACGGAACCGTTTTGACCGCCGATTTGACCTATAAGGCGGACGTAAAGGTCGAAGGTGGCGTCATTACGGAAATCGGGCAGAACCTGAAAGGGGACAAAGAGCTTGATGCCACCGGGTGTTATGTCATGCCGGGCGGGATCGATCCGCATACGCATCTTGAGATGCCGTTCATGGGGACCTATTCCAGCGATGATTTCGAAAGCGGAACGCGGGCCGCATTGGCCGGGGGCACGACCATGGTGGTGGATTTTGCGCTGCCCAATCCCGGTGAAAGCCTGCTGGATGCATTGAAGCGGTGGGACAACAAGTCGACGCGTGCCAATTGCGATTATTCCTTCCACATGGCGGTGACCTGGTGGGGGGAACAGGTGTTCAATGACATGAAGACCGTTGTGGAAGAGCGTGGAATCAATACGTTCAAGCACTTCCTTGCCTACAAAGGCGCGCTCATGGTGAATGATGACGAATTGTTCGCATCGTTTACACGGCTTGCCGAGCTTGGCGGCGTCGCGATGGTGCATGCCGAGAACGGCGATGTTGTAGCCGAACTCAGCGCCAAGCTTTTGGCCGAGGGCAATACCGGCCCCGAGGCGCATGCCTATTCCCGTCCGCCGCAAGTTGAGGGCGAGGCGACCAATCGGGCGATCATGATTGCCGATATGGCCGGCGTGCCGCTCTATGTGGTGCATACGTCTTGCGAGGAGGCGCATGAGGCCATTCGGCGGGCCAAAATGCAGGGCAAGCGCGTTTGGGGAGAGCCTTTGATCCAGCATCTGACACTGGATGAAAGCGAATACTTCCATCACGATTGGGATCACGCAGCGCGGCGCGTGATGAGCCCGCCGTTCCGGAACAAACAGCATCAGGACAGTCTTTGGGCGGGCCTCCACTCGGGCACCTTGAGCGTTGTGGCCACCGATCATTGCGCTTTTACGACCGAGCAGAAGCGGTATGGTGTTGGTGATTTCACCAAGATCCCAAATGGCACGGGCGGGCTTGAAGATCGCTTGCCGATGCTTTGGACTCATGGCGTGAATACAGGGCGTCTGACCCCACAGGAGTTTGTGGCGGTGACATCGACAAATATCGCCAAGATATTGAATTGCTATCCGAAAAAGGGCGCGATACTTGTCGGGGCGGACGCGGATATCGTGGTTTGGGACCCTGAGAAATCAAAGACGATCACCGCCGATACGCAGCAGTCGTCCATCGACTATAACGTGTTTGAGGGAAAAGAGGTCAAAGGCTTGCCGCGCTTCACACTGACCCGTGGTCAGGTCGCTGTTCACGATGGTGAAATTCAAACGCAGGAGGGGCATGGCACCTTCGTGGCGCGCGAGGCGAACAGCCATGTGAACAAAGCCCTGAGCACGTGGAAAGAGCTGACTGCACCACAGCCGATCGAACGATCGGGTATTCCAGCGACAGGCGTATGACGTCTTTTGACCACGGCGTCAGTGGTCAAAAACACTATTTTTCAAGGCGATGGAATGAATACTGAAAGCACGACCCGGCCGGTTATCGAAGCACAACAGCTGGACCTTACTTTCCAAACCAATGACGGGCCGATCCACGCTCTGAAAGATGTGAACCTGACCATCGACCGGGGCGACTTTGTCAGTTTCATTGGCCCATCCGGCTGCGGTAAGACTACGTTTTTGCGCTGCATTGCCGCTTTGGAAAAGCCGACCGGGGGAACATTGACCGTCAACGGCATGACCCCAGATGAAGCCCGACGCAAGCGCGCATACGGTTATGTCTTTCAGGCCGCGGGCCTGTATCCGTGGCGCACCATTGCCAAGAACATCAAACTGCCGCTCGAGATCATGGGATATTCTGCATCCGAGCAGGAGGAAAGGGTGAGCAAAGTTCTGGAACTCGTTGATCTGAAAGGGTTTGGCGGCAAGTTTCCGTGGCAGTTGTCGGGCGGTATGCAGCAGCGGGCCAGCATCGCGCGGGCCCTTGCATTCGATGCAGATATTCTGCTGATGGATGAACCCTTTGGTGCGCTAGATGAAATCGTTCGGGATCACCTGAACGAACAGCTTTTGGCGCTTTGGGACAGAACCGGAAAGACGATCGGGTTTGTCACGCACTCGATCCCTGAGGCGGTGTATCTGAGCACCAAGATCGTGGTCATGAGCCCGCGTCCGGGGCGGATAACGGATGTGATTGACAGCCCTTTGCCGCGCGAACGTCCGCTCGACATTCGGGACAGCGCGGAATTTATTGACGTCGCTCATCGTGTCCGCGAAGGGCTGCGCGCCGGGCATGGGGATGATGTTTGATGTCGACCGATGCGATCAGAAAAGCCACGTTTGAGGATGTTCCGGCATGTGCGCATGTCATCGCGACGTGGGTCACACGCACCGATTGGATGCCAGCAGAATTGTCCGAGGCAGAACTGGCGCAATTGATCGGCGATGCCTTTCCGGCACGCGAAATCTGGGTCGCCGGAGACCCGGTCGATTGCTATATGTCCATAGACCCCAAGGCACAGAAGGTGGGCGCCTTGTATTGTCTGCGGACCGGTCAGGGGATGGGAAAACGGTTGCTGGATCAAGCCAAATCCGGGCGCGATTTCCTTTGGTTGACGACCCATGAGCCGAACAGACTTGCCCAGAAATTCTATCGGCGTGAGGGATTCGTGGCGACGGGCACTGAACCCCCCGTTCCGCCCGAAACCTTACCGGTCATTCGGATGGAGTGGCGCGCATGAAGCAGGTTCTCGCCGTTTTGACCGTCGTCGCCGTCATCGTATTGTTTTGGTACGGCAGCTGCATCCCGATGAACATAAAGGGTGCCTTGACGGAATTGGAACGGGATGGGGCCGAGGTTCAGCCGCCCAAGGCAAGCGCTCGCCGCGATTTAGGCGAATTTGGGCTGGTTCTGAACAACGCTTTTGCCATTCCCGCCACGTGGGATCAAAAGAAGCCGCGCCTTCCATCGCCGCATCAAGTGACGATTGAACTGTGGGAGACGACGATCCAGAAAAAAATCACATCCAAACGCTCGTTGATTTATCACGGTTGGGTCACGTTGAGCGCGACGATGCTGGGCTTTGTAATCGGCACCGGGCTGGGTGTACTGCTGGCAGTCGGGATCGTGCACAGCCGAGTCATGGACCTGTCGGTCATGCCTTGGGCGATTGTGAGCCAGACCATTCCGATCATTGCGCTGGCCCCGATGATCATTGTCGTGCTGTATTCGGTCGGGGTGCAGGGGATCATACCCAAGGCGATCATTTCCGCGTATCTGAGCTTTTTTCCCGTGGTCGTCGGCATGGTCAAAGGACTGCGCAGCCCGGATGCGATGCAATTGGACCTGCTGCGGACCTACAACGCCAGCCGTTCGCAGGGGTTCTGGAAGCTACGCCTTCCCGCGTCGATGCCGTATCTGTTCGCCTCGCTCAAGATCGGAATCGCGGCCTCTTTGGTCGGTGCAATCGTTGGAGAGCTCCCGACCGGAGCGGTTGCGGGACTTGGCGCGCGCCTGTTGGCGGGCAGCTACTACGGCCAAACGGTGCAAATCTGGTCGGCCTTGTTTGCCGCAGCCATTCTGGCGGCCTGTCTGGTCGGATTGCTGGGCCTGATCGAAAAATCAGTGCTGCGGCGGATGGGGATGGCGCAATGATACTGGTGATTGCAGCCATTGTTGTTTGGGTCTTTGGCTGGTGGCTGAACAGCCGACTTGCAAGTGGGCCTCAAGCTGACAGCCAATTGGTTCGGTTCCTGGCGCCATTGATTTTTGGGCTGACGATCATAGCCGCATGGGAGCTTGTCGTGCGCGGCCTGGACGTGCCTCTGGTCATCCTTCCCGCACCATCCGCGATTGCCTTGCGCTTTGGAGACAGCCTGCCGATCCTATGGGCGGACTTCGTGCAAACGATCCTCAAAGGTGCGCTCAGCGGCTACGTCATAGGGTGCGGGGCGGCGTTCCTGATGGCCATTGCCGTCGATCGTTGGGATTTTCTGCGCCTCGGCCTGCTGCCGGTGGGCAATTTCGTTGCGGCCCTGCCAATCGTGGGCACCGCACCGATTTTGGTCATGTGGTTCGGGTTCGACTGGCACTCAAAATCCGCTGTTGTGGTCGTGATGGTGTTCTTTCCGATGCTGGTCAATACCGTGGCGGGCTTGCGAGAGGCGACTGCGATGCAACGCGACCTGATGGAGACTTATGCGGCGACCTATTGGCAGAGTTTTTTGAAACTGCGCCTGCCTGCAGCGATGCCCTTCATCTTTAACGGGCTCAAGATTTCAACGACTCTGGCCCTGATCGGCGCTATTGTCGCAGAATTCTTCGGCTCGCCCATCGTCGGGATGGGGTTCCGGATTTCGACAAGCGTGGGGCAATTGTCACTGGATATGGTCTGGGCCGAGATCGTGGTCGCCGCTTTGGCGGGTACAGCGTTCTATGGTCTGGTGGCAGGGATCGAAAAGGCGGTGACATTCTGGCACCCGTCGCAGCGCGAACAATAAAAAAATCTACAGACCCCATAAAACGGGGCAATCATAAGCAACTAGGAGAAGTGAAGATGAATAAGCTACTAAGCGGGGCGGTCGCCGCCTTTGGTCTGGCAGCCAGTACGGCGTTTGCGGCGGATGAGGTGACATTGCAACTGAAGTGGGTCGGGCAGGCGCAGTTTGCCGGGTACTTCGTGGCCGAGGCAAAAGGCTTCTATGACGAAGAGGGGCTGGACGTAACGATCAAGCCCGGCGGTCCGGATATCGCACCGGAACAGGTTATCGCCGGGGGTGGCGCCGACGTGATCACCACATGGATGGCGGCCGGTCTGGCCGCGCGGGAACGGGGTGTGCCGCTGGTCAACATCGCGCAACCCTTCAAAACCGGCGGTCTGCAGGTCAACTGCCTGAAATCGACTGGTGTAGAGTCGCCCGAGGATTTCCCAGGCCGCACGATGGGCGTCTGGTTCTTCGGCAATGAATATCCGTTCTACGCCTGGATGGCGTCGCTGGGGGTTGAAACGGATGGGGCCGACGAAAACGGTGTTACCGTTCTGAAACAGGCGTTTTCAGCCGATCCGCTGATTCAGGGGCAGGCCGATTGTATTTCGACAATGACATACAACGAATACCGCCAAATCCTGCAGGCCGGTATCACGCCCGAGGAGCTTGTGACCTTCAACTACCTGCAGATGGGCTTTGGCATGCTCGAAGACGGTTTGTACGTCATGGAAGAAAACCTGAGTGATCCTGAATTCGTCGACAAGATGGAACGGTTCGTCCGCGCTTCGATGAAAGGTTGGGAGTATGCGGCGGCAAATCAGGAAGAGGCTGCTGAAATCGTGCTGGAGTTCGATGAGACCGGTGCGCAGGAACTGGACCATCAGGTTTACATGATGGGCGAAGTCGCCAAGCTGATCGAAGGATCAACCGGCGCGCTGGACCCTGCTGATTACGAACAGACCGTCAAAACGCTTCTGTCTGCCGTGTCCGCTGAAAATCCGGCTATCACCAAAGAGCCTGAGGGTGCGTGGACGCACCAGATCACGGATGCCGCCCTGAACTGACGGCTTCCGGTTGGCAATTTTGAACGCGGCCTCAACCGAGGCCGCGTTTCTCGTTCGCATTGTCGTGTTTGTTACGGCACTTGACGGATAACGGCCTAGGTATTCTCATGTAAATCGCCGCATTTCCTGCGGTTTCTGTGATAGATGGGAATTAATGCAAGGATTTGCATCAGAATTCGCAACTGCCACCACTCTGATCCTGACAGGGGATCCAGAGCTTTGGTCGATTGTGCTATTGTCCATGCGGGTTTCGGTTTTTGCGGTTTTGATTTCTGCGGTCATTGGCATGCCAATTGGTGCGGCTTTGGCCGTCGCACGCTTTCCCGGGCGTCGCGCCACGATTGTTCTGATGAACGCCCTGATGGGTCTTCCACCGGTTGTCGTTGGCCTTCTTGTTTACCTTATGTTGTCGCGGTCCGGTCCTTTGGGCGTGTTGGAATTGCTTTACACGCCAACCGCGATGATCATCGCGCAGGTTGTTCTGGTCACACCCATAATCGCCGCGTTGACCCGCCAGGTGGTCGAATTGCTGGCCGAGGAATACGCCGAACAGCTGCGGTCGTTGGGCGTGTCACGGCTGGCATCGGTTCCGGTGCTGCTTTGGGATGCGCGACTGGCGCTCGTCACCGCGTTGCTGGCCGGATTTGGGCGCGCAATTGCCGAGGTTGGTGCGGTGATCATCGTCGGCGGCAACATCAACCATGTCACGCGGGTCATGACGACGACCATCGCCTTGGAAACCTCGCGGGGGAATCTGGCGTTGGCTCTGGCGCTTGGCGCTATCCTTATCGGGATTGCGGTTGCGGTTAACGCCTTGGTCAGCGCGCTGAGTTTGCGGGCAGAACAGGAAGGGTTGCGCCATGCGTGACTTTCCAACAGAGAATGGTGGCGCGTTGCAGGTCGAAAACATCCAAATCGCCCGAAACGGCACAGCCCTGCTGGATGTGCCGTCCCTGCGGCTTGATGGACCCGGGCCGACACTGCTGCTCGGTCCAAACGGCGCAGGAAAAAGCCTGCTGTTACGTTGCCTTCACGGGTTGATTACCCCGGATCGCGGTCGCGTTCTACAGGGCGGAGAGTTGCTGAACCAGGCTCATCGGGCCCGGCAGGCGATGGTGTTTCAACGCCCCGTCTTATTGCGCCGTTCGGTTGCCGCGAATCTTGATTTTGTTCTAAAGCGCAAGGGCTTTCCCCGCGCCACTCGCAAACATCAGATTGCCGAGTTGCTGGCGGAAGGCGGTCTGTCCGACAAGGCGCGGCAATCTGCCCGGTCGCTGTCTGGCGGCGAGGCGCAGCGTCTTTCCATATTGCGCGCATTGGCGTTGTCTCCGGACACGTTGTTTCTGGATGAGCCGACCAGCGCGCTTGACCCCACCGCGACCCAGACGATCGAGAAAATGATCCTGCGCGCCTCGTCCCGCGGGGTGCGCATCTTGATGGTGACGCATGACATCGGGCAGGCCCGCAGGCTTGCAGCGGATGTCGTAATGATGCAGGGGGGGCATGTGGTTGAACACGGTGCCGCCCGGCGGGTATTGAACGCCCCGGAAAGCGCAGCCGCGCGCCGGTATCTGGCCGGCGGGTTGGTTACCTAGTTCAGAATTGACGGAGAAATTCTATGATCCGAAACCTGATCCGGGCCGCCTCTGTCTCGCTTGGCCTTCTGGCACTTCCGGCCAACGCAGAAGAACCATTCATTGTTGTTCAATCCACAACGTCGACCCAAAACTCTGGCCTGTTCGAGCATATCTTGCCGTGGTTTGAGGCGGAAACGGGGATCGACGTGCGCGTCGTTGCCGTTGGCACCGGGCAAGCGATCAAGAACGCCGTCAACGGTGACGGAGATGTGTTGCTGGTACACTCAAAAGCCGACGAAGATCGGTTTGTCGCCGAAGGTTGGGGCGTCGAACGCTTTGACGTTATGTACAACGATTTCGTTCTGGTCGGGCCTCGAACAGACCCGGCCGGAGTGAAAGGTGGAGACGATATCACCGGCGCGCTGACCGCAATATTCGATGCTGAGGCACCCTTTGCTTCTCGCGGGGATGACAGCGGCACGCATAAGGCCGAGATTCGATTTTGGGCCGATGCGGGCATCGACCCCACCGACGCCTCGGGCACTTGGTACAGAGAGACAGGATCAGGCATGGGGGCGACGTTAAATGTCGCAGGCGGCATGGGCGCTTACGCGCTGACCGACCGTGCCACGTGGTTGACGTTTGGAAATCGCGGCGATCTTGAAATTCTCGTTGAAGGCGACCCGCGCCTGTTCAACCAATATGGCGTGATACTTGTAAATTCCGAAAGACATCCGGGTGTTCGGGCGGCCGCCGGGCAACGTTTCATAGACTGGCTGATCGGGCCGGATGGGCAATCTGCGATTGAGACCTACACGCTGGATGGTGAGCAACTTTTTTTTCCGAACGCTGAGTAAGCCGGCGTGTCAGCCACTGGCACCGTTATGGTGAATCTGACCCAAACCGGACACGTCATACCCGCCCAACTCTTCGGCGCGTTGTAAGAAACGCGGCGCATGCAGAAAGTCGATCAAGGTCAGCATCGGCGTTTCAAAAAAGGCGCGACGCCAGATTGCCAGATCCAGCCTTTCGGTATGCGTCGGCTGAAAACCCAACCCATAAAACTTGGCCAAAGCACCGATGCCAAAACCAACCTCGGCTTTGCCGTCACGCAAGGCGAGGGCCAGCTCTTCCTCGGTGCGGGCGCAGACCGGCAGCGTATCCAGATCGTCCCGCGACAAATCGTTGAGCGCCAATTGCGCGTCGAACAGACGTTGACTTGCGGCGCTGTCCTGACGCAAAACAACCCGGCGGCCTTTTAGGTCCGCAAACTGCTGGATGCCTTCGGTTTCGGGTGCCAACAACAGCCCTCGCTGGCGTTGCGCGATTTCGTACAGGATGACGGGCGCTTCTCCCAACGCGCCCTTGACCGAGGTTACGTTGAACCCGTCTGCCTCATGGATATGCAAAACCGTCGCCTGCGCAGTTCGATCACTCAGGCGGTTCAAACCGTCAAACGAGCCGTCATAATAAGTTGCCAGACCCGAGCCGCTTTCGCGCAGCGCCCAATCGAGCAACGGGTCATGACTGCCTGCAACGATTGGGGGCAGCGGCGGTTCGGCAACTTGCGGCCCAGACCGCGACGCGTTCAGCCATGCAACGACCTCGACCTTGGGGAACAACAGTTTGCCCATTGCGCGAACGCACGGGACCTCGCCCGAAGACGCAAGGTCATAGGCTTTTCGCTCGCCGATTCTAAGCAGGTCAGCAAGCTCGCGGGTGGTCAGATATTCGGGCATTCAATCGAGGCGCACAGCCGGGCCTGACCCCGCGTCTGCGGCGCTGAATCCGATCCGGTCCAGTGCAAATGGGGCAGCGACGGTGATCACAACCATCGCAGCGACGGCGGCTAGAAAGGCTTTCATAGTCTCCTCCGGCTCAGTCCTCAGGCGCGGTGGCGCGGCGCATGAACGCGATCAGATCGATGCGGTCCTGTGCGCCGGTGATCCGCTGCATTGGCATCTTTGAACCCGGAATGTAGTGATCCGGGCCCTCGTCGAAAAGAGCATTTATCGTCTCTTCATTCCAAATGATATCAGAGTCTTGCAACGTATCCGAGTACAAATAGTCTGGCAGGCTGCCCGCTTTGCGGCCAAATATCTTATGCAGCGTCGGGCCTGCGCGCCTTTGGCTGTCGGGACTCAGGCTGTGGCAGATTGAACATTTGCGGGTGAATTGACGCTCTCCATTGTCCATTTGATCGGGGTTCTTCAAAAAGCTGGGTTCGGACGCTGCCATTTGCTCGTGCTCCGACAAGGCAGCAACCGGCCAACTGTACATTGCCTCATCAATGCCCCCGGCGTGGATGTTTTGCCCGTCCGCTGAAAAGGACAGCGCCCAGACCGGCCCACGCAGCGTGGCGCGGAAGTCTTGCGCGATACGCCAATCACCCGTGTCGATGACCATGATGTATCCCTCACCATCACCGACCGCCAACAACCTGCGATCAGGGCTGAGGGCGAGGGCCAGGATCGGTCGGCGGTCCAGCGTAAAGTCACGCTCTTCGCCGCTGCTCAGATCAAGGATGCGCGTGACACCGTCCACAGCCCCGTAGGCAATCCAGTTGTCCTGTGCGTTCAGCACCAATTCGTTGATGCCAAAGCCATGCTCGACCAGCCGGTCAATTTCTTGCCTGCTGGCGACATCCCATAAGCGCAGCGTACCGTCGACCCCGGCAGAGTAAAGCTGCGACCCGTCCGGAGTAAACGCAACCGCATTCACGCCGCTGCCCGTTGGACCAAGCATTGACGGCGATGAACCGTCGACGGGCCAAATTCCGATGGTGCCGTCCCAACTGGCCGTTGCAACATGCGTTTTTGAGGCGGCAACGCCCACGATCTTACCCTTGTGCCGCCCGACGATCTGTCCTCCGGGCCATTGACGCAGAGTGAAGTCGTCACCAGCCGAATAGATCGCCGTTCCATTGAAGACGACCGAGTTCACTGCGGCCTCGTGCCCTTCCAGCCATTCGGGGGACTGGTCCGTCCAGATACCGACCGAATTGTCAAAGCTTGCTGTTGCGATACGTCCGTCCGGCGCGGCGGCGATGCCCATGATCGGACCGCCATGACCTTTGAGCGTAAAGAACTCGGCCATCGCGGGCAGCGGCACCAGGGCCAGCGCCAGAACCAGATTTCGCATTTATTCCGCGGGTGAGGCCGCCTGTTTTCCGGCCTCTTTGTCCTGCACTTCCTCCAGCCACAGCGAATGGTGTTCGCGGGCCCATTGCTCTTCTACTTCGCCGGAACCCATGGCATCAAACGCACCCTCCATGCCCACCGATCCGAGATAGATATGGGCCAGAATGATGGCGATAAACACATAGGCGACCATGACGTGCCAGACCTGTGCGTACTGCATTTCTTCGTGCGGTGACATTTGTTCCGGCAGGCTCAGCCCCAGCATCTGGGGGATTCCGGTCGAATTTGCGACCGAGAATGTCTTGGCAAACATCGGCATTTCAAACGGGAACAAAAGGGACAGGCCGGAAAGGCTGATGGAAATACCCAGCAGCACACAGAGCCAGAAGATGATCTTTTGCCCTGCGTTGAATTTCCGCGCAGGCGGGTGACTGCCCTTGGTAAACAGACCGCCGCCTGCGGCCAGCCACTTCAGATCGGTGCGGTTGGGGATGTTGTGCACGATCCAATTGACCGTGATGATCAACAGTCCCAGCATAAACGCCCAGGCAAGGTTGTTGTGCAGCCATTTACAACCTTGGGCTATGACCGCGAAACCTTCCTTGCCGAACAGCGGTATCAGAAAGTCGCGCCCATAAAGCGTGATCAGCCCGGTGATCGCCAGAATGACGAAAGACCCGGCGAACATCCAATGCCCAAACCGTTCGAAGCTGGAAAACCGGGTCACTGTGCGCCCGGTTTTTGTGCCGTCGATTTTGATCCGTCCGCGGATCAGGAAAAACAGCACAAGAATGGCCAGCATTCCGCCCAATATATAGGTGCCGTATTCGCGCAAGGGGCCGGTTCGAAAGTTCAGCCACCACATGCCGCCGTCCTGAATCAGAACGCCGTCTGCGGGGCCTCTGGACGAGACGCTCACATCCGCCGATCCGAACCGAAGGGCGCGGTACACGTCGCTGTCCGAGGCAACTCCGCTTGGGCCAAACTGACCCAACAGGCCTTCGACATTGCCTTGGCCGGTGTTTTCTGACCGAAAGTTGTTGTCCACTGCCTCGCCGCGCTGTCGTGCCAGAATGTCTTCAAGTGTCGATGCACCTCCGGTCGCGGTACGGTCGCTTTCTGCGGCGGGGGTCTCGGTCTCGGCAGTTTGTGCGACACCGATCTGGGCAAACCCAAGTGTTAAGACAAATGCAAGGAGTAAGCGGAACATCTGGACCTCGGTCTAAATTCCTGAAAGGACGACCCGCGCTTGCGGGTCGTCTTGTGCTTGATGAAAGACGCGGTCTTAGCCGTCTTTCTGGTCGTAGGCTGTGCCCCAACCCCACGCGCCCGAACCAAACCCGCGCGCAACGACACGCTCACGGTAGATGGCTGAGACCACATCGCCGTCGCCGGCAAGCAGGGCCTTGGTGGAACACATCTCGGCGCAGATGGGCAGTTTGCCCTCGGCGATCCGATTGCGACCATATTTGGCGAACTCTGCGGTCGAGTGCGTTTCCTCGGGGCCGCCGGCGCAGAAGGTACATTTGTCCATCTTGCCGCGCGATCCGAAGTTGCCCGCCTGCGGGTATTGCGGCGCGCCGAACGGGCACGCGTAGAAGCAATAGCCACAGCCAATGCACAGGTCCTTGGAATGCAGGACGACCCCTTCTTCGTTCTGATAGAAGCAGTCGACCGGGCACACCGCCATGCAGGGCGCATCCGAACAATGCATGCAGGCCACCGAGATTGAGCGTTCGCCCGGGTCGCCGTCATTGATCGTCACCACCCTGCGGCGGTTGACGCCCCACGGCACTTCGTGCTCGTTCTTGCACGCGGTGACGCAGGCATTGCACTCGATGCAGCGTTCGGCGTCGCAGAGAAATTTTGCTCTTGCTGCCATTTTCTCTTCTCCTCCTTACGCTGCCCAGATCTTGCAGAGAGTCGCTTTGGTCTCCTGCATCTGGGTTACTGAATCATAGCCATAGGTCTGGGCGGTGTTGGTGCTTTCGCCCAGCACGTAGGGATCGGCACCTGCAGGATATTTCGCCCGAAGGTCCTCGCCCTGGAAATGGCCACCAAAGTGGAACGGCATGAAGGCCACGCCGGCACCGACCCTGTTGGTCAGCATCGCCATCACCTTGACCTTGCCACCCTCGGGACCTTCGACCCAGACCTGCGATCCGTCCCGAATACCAAGGTTGTTGGCATCGCGCGGATTGATCTCGACGAACATGTCCTGCTGCAGCTCGGCCAGCCACGGATTCGACCGGGTTTCATCCCCGCCACCTTCATATTCGACCAAACGACCTGACGTGAGGATTATCGGATAATCCTTTGAAAAATCGTTTTTTTGGATCGAAGCATAAAGGGTAGGCAGGCGATAGGCGTGCCGGTCCTCGTAGGTCGGATAGTCCGCCACCAGATCGCGCCGGTTCGTATAAAGCGGCTCGCGATGCAGTGGGATCGGGTCCGGGAAGGTCCAGACGACTGCGCGGGCTTTGGCGTTCCCGAAGGGTGCGCAGCCATGCTCGATCGCGACCCGCTGGATACCGCCGGACAGGTCGGTTTTCCAGTTGGTCTCTGGTCCCGCAACGGCGTCGATGGCCGCGCGTTCCTCAGCCGTCAGATCACCGTCCCATCCAAGGTCCATGAGCATCTGCATCGTGAATTCAGGGTATCCATCCTGAATTTCCGATCCAACGCTATAGACCCCTTCGGCCAGCAGGTTGTCGCCATCACGTTCCACGCCAAAGCGCGCGCGGAAGGTCAGGCCACCTTCGGCCACCGGTTTGGACATGTCATAGAGGTTCGGTGTCCCTGTATGACCCATTTCCGGTGTTCCCCAGCAGGGCCAGGGCAGGCCGTAATACTCGCCGTCGTTGGGTCCGCCAATGGCTTGCAAAGTGGTTCTGTCGAACGTGTGCTGGTTGGCCATGTGGCTTTTCAGTCGTTCCGGCGACTGACCCGTGTAGCCGATGGTCCATAGGCCCGAGTTGAACTCACGCGTGATGCTTTCAACATTCGGAGTTTCCGGGTCTTCCATCTCGATATTGCGGAAGAATCGATCCGCCCAGCCGAACTTGTTGGCGAACTTGGCCATGATGACCTCGTCCGGCAGGCTTTCGAACAGCGGATCCACCACCTTGTCGCGCCATTGTAGCGACCGGTTCGATGCCGTGACCGAGCCACGGGTTTCGAACTGGGTACAGGCGGGCAACAGATAGACGCCGTCGGTGCGGTCATGCAGAACGGCCGAGACAGTTGGGTACGGGTCGATCACGACCAGCATGTCCAACTTCTCCATCGCCGTCTTCATCTCCGGCATCCGCGTTTGCGAGTTTGGCGCGTGACCCCACAGAACCATGGCGCGGACGTTGTTGTCCTGATCCATGTTGGCCGGGTCTTCCAGTACACCGTCGATCCAGCGGGAAACAGGGATGCCGCGCTCATTCTGCAGCGGTTTGTCCTTGCCTTCCTTATCCTTGATCGTGGCGAACTGACCCGCCAGCCATTCGGGCTCTTCGCCCCAGACGCGCGCCCAGTGACCCCAAGCCCCTTTCGACAGGCCGTAATAGCCGGGCAGGGTGTGAGACAGAACACCAAGGTCGGTTGCGCCCTGCACATTGTCATGGCCGCGGAAGATGTTGGTGCCGCCACCCGATGTGCCCATGTTGCCCAGAGCAAGCTGAAGCACGCAGTAAGCGCGGGTGTTGTTGTTGCCGTTGGTGTGCTGCGTTCCACCCATGCACCAGATCACGGTGCCGGGCCGGTTGTTGACCAGGGTACGCGCAACGCGCTTGAGCTGCGAGCCGGGCACACCCGTCACACGCTCGGTTTCTTCCGGGTTCCAGTTCGCGACTTCGGTCCGGATCTGGTCCATGCCCCAGACGCGGGTGCGGATGAACTCCTTGTCTTCCCAACCGTTGTCGAAGATATGCCACAACATGCCCCAGATCAGGGCAACGTCAGTGCCCGGACGGAAGCGGACATACTCATCCGCGTGCGCCGCCGTGCGGGTAAAGCGCGGGTCGCAGACGATCAACGGGGCGTTGTTCTGCTCTTTCGCGCGCAGAACATGCAGCAGCGAGACGGGGTGCGCCTCGGCCGGGTTGCCGCCGATGATGAAGATGGCCCGAGAGTTGTGGATGTCGTTATACGAATTGGTCATGGCGCCGTAGCCCCATGTATTCGCAACACCCGCAACGGTGGTCGAGTGACAGATACGGGCCTGATGGTCCACGTTGTTCGTGCCCCAATACGCGGCGAACTTGCGGAACAGATAGGCCTGTTCGTTGTTGTGCTTCGCGGAACCCAGCCAATAGACGCTGTCCGGCCCGGATTCCTCGCGGATGCTCATCATACCGTCGCCGATCTCGTTGATCGCCTCTTCCCAGCTGATGCGCTTCCACTCGCCGCCTTCCTTTTTCATCGGATACTTGAGGCGGCGTTCGCCATGGGCATGCTCGCGAACCGCGGCACCCTTGGCGCAATGTGCACCCAGGTTGAACGGGCTGTCCCAGCCGGGTTCCTGCCCGATCCAGACACCGTTCTGCACTTCGGCGACGACAGTACAGCCGACCGAGCAGTGGGTGCATATGGATTTGATATTCTCAACGGCCTGATTGGCCGCTGTCTGGGCGCTGGCTGGCGTTACGGTTCCACCCGTCGCGCTGATCGCGGCCAAACCGCCAATCGTCAGGCCCGATCCACGCAGGAACGCGCGGCGATCGACAGTTTTCTCGCCGATCTGGGACAGGATACTTGTCCGCTGGGGGCGTCTCGCAACCCCGTTGGTCTTTTTCCTAAGCATTTCTTTCCTCCCTTGCTGGCCACGAACATCATGGCTGGCTTGGTACTGCTGATGCCGACATCAGGGCCAATCGCAACCGTCAGTCGGGTGGTGACATCGTCCGGTTCGCAAACCGGGCGCAGTCGGGGCGGGCTAGAAGCGCGCGCTGTCCAGATACGCGCGCGTGTGCGCGGTATCCTGCATCCGGGTTTCATCCGTCGGCAGCTCGGCTGCTTCGGCTTTCCCGGTCAGGCTGGCGGCGGCAACAGCAGCGGGGGCTGCGGTTCCGGCCAGTTTCAGGAAGTCGCGGCGGGTTGCGCCTTCTTCCTTGGTCTTGCTCATGGGCTCCTCCTGTCCCAATTGCGGTTTGGTGCCCGTTGGGGCACCGGCGAATGGCGGGCTAGGCCGCCGTCATTCGAAACGCCTCGCGCTCGATCTCCATGAACACCCGACCGGCTGTCCCGACCGAGGCATACAGAACCGAGTTTTCGGCGCCTTCCAAATCTGAATAGAAATGCGCGGCCCAGGGACCGATATGCTTGTTCCAGAAGGCGCGCTGCTCATCCAAACTGGCTGCGGGCCCAAAGCGACCGACGATCATTCCAGCCATCATTTCCATGAGCGAGGCGATGTTGTCTTCGGGTTCAAACACGTTTTGGGCGCGCGTTATCCCACGTGCGGCCATGTCATTGCGCAGCTGCGCCAGCGGCTTTTCGTTCAGGAAGCCAGTGAGATAGAAACTTGCGTAGGGCAACAGCTCGCCGCGCCCAAGGCCAATGAACAACGCATTGAATTCCCGCTCGGCTGCGGCGGGTTTTGTCACCTTGGCGACCCGCGCCATTGCCTGAATAGCTTGCCCCAGATCGGTCTCGTCGCCCGACAGTCCGGTCACCTGATCCAACAGCATCTGATCGGGCGGCGCGGCCAGAAGCAAACCCAGAAAGTTATAGAAATCCGCGCGCAGGCGATCCTCGGCCGAGACATCCAGAGTTTGCGCATCACTTGCGGTCATTCGGTCATCCTTCGAATTCAAACGTCATACGGCGTGGGGCAGGCGGCAAGTCTGCTTCGACCGCCTCTTCCGGATCAGGCACCAAAACGGGTTCGGGGTTTTCTTGGGGCGCGAGCGTTGCCAGTTCGGCCTCAGGTTCGGGGTGGTCGTCTTCGAAGTCCACTTCGTCGCCGTCTTCCGCTTCAGTCGCAAGCGCCTCGACGTGGGCGAGCATTCCTTTTCCGATCTGGTAGGCGGTCTGCATGTTCTCGATCACGCAGGCGGCGTCGGTATAATCCTCACCATAATCGACAAGCCCATCCACATTGGCGAGCACAGGGTTCAGCCGCCATAGACGGCGCAAGGCGCGGCGGCGCAGGCGGTCCGGAACGGCTTTGGCCATAAAGCCGGATACGTCGTCACCCGCTTCTAGTGTATCGGGGTCCGGCAAGTCGAACTCGGCCAGTATCTCGGCGTCGGTCTTTTCTTCCAGCTCGGTTCTCTGCTGGGCGATGATCTGTTCTTCGACGGCTTGGGCATCGGCCTCGGCTTCGGCTTGGACAGCGGCTTTGCGCCGAGACCAGAAATCGCTGACCTGGCTCATTGCAGGACCCTCCGCGGCGCGCGAAACACGTCCGAGTCCTGACGAATGCGCGCATCGCCGCGCCCGTCCTCGACCAGATCAACGCGTTTCTTGTCGCGACGGCGCTTAACGAACACCTCATCCTTGTGGTGCTGCAGGGTAAAGTCGCGCACCCAGGCGATCAGGCCCTCGCTCATCGGGATTTTCTCAACGATCTCCTCGCCCGTGTCGGCGTAGTCCTGACCTTCGAAAGGCGAAGCGGTCACGAGAACGGCGTTCAGCGGATGCTCTCCTTTCAACTCGTCCCGCAAAACCAGATACAAGGACGGTTGCCCGTCGGACAAATTCACCATGTAGGCTTCGGTTTCATCGGCCCAAAGCGTCAGCGGCAGAGTGGCCGCGTGATATTCGACAGCCTCACCTTCGCGCCGCAATTCGACCCAATCCGCAGGACCTGCACCCGGCAATGCAGCGACCGCACGCCAGTTCCATCGCGCCCAACGGGTCACGCCGGGTGTTTTGCGCACAATGATGCCGACGGGCATGTCAACTTGGCTTGCGGCCTTGGCCACTGGCTCCTCCCCGAAAAGGCTCTCCCATGCCTTTCTCTTGGTGTACTATGGTACATAAAGTGGCGCTGTGCCAAGTCCACTTGGCGTGGAAAAATGTCGCTTTCACCACGAATTTATTCGTTAATCTTTTGGCTTGGCGACACAGAGCCCGAAAAGGTGAAAGATAGTGCACAATTTCCGCTCGGTTTCTGTGCATTCGCATTGCCTCCGCCCGCATTCGGTCTAAGGTGCGGAGAAGCAGCAAGCAGTCCGAGGGAGGGGCATGGCCAGCAAGCTAATACTTTGCGATTGCGCGGGGACGCAGTCACTCGACGCCGAACGGATTTCCGGTTCGTGCGATGTGGCCTGTTCGAAAATTCACACTGCTTTATGCACGCAAGAGCTGGACGCCGCCGCCGCCTTGCTGCAGCAGGGCGATCAGATCGTTGTCGCGTGTGGACAAGAGCAAACGGTTTTCTCGGAACTGGCCGAAGAACTTGAGGTCGATCAGCCGGGTTTCGTAGATCTTCGCGACAGGGCGGGCTGGTCCGAGGACGGGCAGGACGCGGCGCCCAAGATGGCTGCGTTGGCGGCCGAAGCGTTGTTGCCCCAACCGATGACGCCGGGCGTCGACGTGATCAGCGAAGGCACTTGCTGCATCGTCGGCCCTGGTTCGGTGGCATTTGACCTTGCCGAACGTCTGTCCGCCACATTGGCCATCACCGTTTTGGTTACCGATGACACAGAGCCGCTCAGCCGTTCCTATGACGTCGTTCGGGGGCGGTTGCGCGGATTGTCCGGGGCGCTGGGCGGGTTCACGCTGCGACTGGATCAGGTTCAACAACTTAAGCCCGGCGGTCGCGGCGCGTTTCGTTGGACGCCACCACGAGATGGCGCAACCTCGCGCTGTGATATCGTCGTCGACCTGACGGGTGGAACGCCATACGTTCCCGCCCCTGAAAAGCGCGAAGGGTATTTGCGTGCCGACCCGCGTGATCCGCTTGCGGTGGCAAACCTGGCATTCGAAGCCGCACAGTTGGTCGGCACATTTGAAAAGCCGCTTTATGTCCGGTTGGATGAAACCCTGTGCGCGCATTCTCGGGCCGAGCAGGTGGGATGCTCAAAGTGCTTGGACATTTGCCCGACTGGGGCGATCACGCCCGCGGGCGATCATGTTGCAATTGATCCGATGGTTTGCGCCGGGTGCGGTGCATGCTCGGCGCTGTGTCCGTCCACCGCCATAACCTATGAGGATCCGCCGGTTTCGGCGGTCTTGTCGCGAATGCATATCCTGGCAAGGACCTATCGGCGCGCCGGTGGCAAAGCACCCCGCCTTTTGGTGCACGATGCGCATGGATTGCAGATGATCCAATTGTCCGCCCGGTTCGGTCGCGGCCTTCCCGCTGATGTCATCCCGCTCGAGCTTAATTCGATCGCGGGCTTTGGTCATGCCGAAATGCTGGCCGGGCTGGCGCATGGTTTTGCCCGCGTGGATGTACTGTTGGCTCCAAAAACAGAAAGGGATGCGTTGGGCCGCGAATTGCGGCTGGCGCAGGCAATAGCCGGGGAAGCCGCCCTTGGTCTTATTGACGAAACCGATCCCGATGTGCTTTCCGATGTCCTTTACGGCCAGACCGTGCCTGTTCCTTTGACCGACCCGGTGCTGCCTTTGGGAAACCGCCGCCAAATCGCGCGCCTCGCGGCGCAGGCCTTGAACCCGGGTGCGGTTGCGCCTTTGCCGCTGCCCGAACACGCGCCTTACGGTGCGGTTGCGGTGAATACTGACACATGCACGTTGTGTCTAAGCTGCGTTTCGCTGTGCCCGTCCGGTGCATTGATCGACAACCCGGACAAACCGCAGTTGAATTTCCAGCAGGATGCCTGTCTGCAATGTGGGCTGTGCAAAACGATCTGCCCCGAGAATGCAATTGCCCTGATCCCTCAGTTCGACTTGTCGGACGCTGCCTTGTCACAGAAGGTGCTGAACGAAGAGGAGCCCTTTGAATGCGTCGAATGCGGCGCGGCCTTTGGTGTGAAATCAACGGTCGAACGGATCATGGAAAAGCTGTCGGGCACGCATCCCATGTTCGCGACCTCGGATCAGGCGCGCATGATCCAGATGTGCGACGATTGTCGGGTAAAGGCGCAGTTTCAGAGCCAGGATAATCCCTTTCAGTCCGCGCCCAAGCCGCGCGTTGTCACGACGGACGACTATTTCACGAAACGAAAGGATCATTGAAGTTGCAGCGGCGCGCCAAGATCTGCCGCACGCATCCCCGAAACGAACGCAAGGATGGCTTCGAGGTCCTCCAGTGTCATCTCGACCGGGTGGATCGGCGACGGGCGATCGACGGCAAAGGGCGGGGTCACGTCTTTGACCTGCGTGAAAGCAGGGTGTGGGTTGAGGGCAAAGAAAGCTTCAAACCGTTCGGACCAGTCCGGCAAGGAACGCAGCACTGCAAACGAGGGCGTGGACCCCAACCCGTTCAATCGGTTCTGGGGGCCGATGACATGGCATCGACCGCACAGCGACATCGACAATTCCTGGCCTCGGACAGCGTCCCCATCCACGACCTGTTCGGTCTGGGTCACGGCAATCTCGATGCTGGCACTGAACGGTTCACCCTGGGACGGCGCAAAACTCTCAACCGTTCGTTTGCCAATGTCCGAAAGCAGCCATTCGCGAAACCGGATTTGATCGGCCTCGTCTTCGACTTGAAGGTGATAGACTGTGCCGCCGCGTTGGAACACCGCATCGCCGGGCGGGGCATCGGACAACACCATCTGGCCATTTTCGTCCGCAATCACGCGAATGCCGGTCTTGAGTGAGAAGCGAGGAAGAATATGTTTCAAAAGACCCGAGTCCGACACTTCGTCCGGGGCCGCAAGGCCCAGCACCTCTTGCGACCAAGAGGGGGTGGCAGAGAGCGTCAGGCTCAGGCACAAAAGGGCAAAGCGCATGGCTAAACCTAGCGGGCGATGTGCAAATGCGTCAAATGAACTGAACGAGACGGAGACACATGCAATGAGAAGCAGCCACATGGTTCGGCAAATCAAAGAGTTAGTGGCATGAGTGTCCGCGACGCGGTTCTTGCGAACCTCAAAAAGATCATGGACCCGGTTTCGGGTCAGGACATTGTCAGTGCCGGTGTCGTGCGCGCGCTGAACGTTGAAAATGACTCGGTGCGCTTTGTGCTGGAGATTGATCCAAAGCAGGCGGAACGCATGGAGCCCGTGCGTGCCGCGGCCGAGCAGGCGGCACAGATGGTCGATGGTGTGGCCAAGGTTTCAGCCATGATGACGGCGCATTCCGACAAGGCTCCGCCGGATTTGAAGCCCAAACCCAAACCATCGCAAACCGGGCCGCAAGCTGTTCCGGGCGTTGATCGCATCATTGCGATCGCTTCGGGCAAGGGCGGTGTGGGCAAGTCAACCGTTTCAGCCAACCTCGCCTGCGCTTTGGCTGCTGAAGGCCGACGTGTGGGTTTGTTGGACGCGGATGTTTATGGGCCATCGCAACCCCGGATGCTGGGTGTTTCTGGCCGTCCCGCCAGCCCGGACGGAAAGACCATCCTGCCGCTGCGCAATCATGGCGTAACAATGATGTCTATGGGCCTGATGACCAATGAAGGCCAGGCGGTCGTTTGGCGCGGGCCTATGCTGATGGGCGCGCTGCAGCAGATGATGAATCAAGTGCAATGGGGGGCCCTTGACGTACTGATCGTCGATTTGCCGCCCGGCACGGGTGACGTACAACTGACGCTGAGCCAAAAGTTCAAAGTGGACGGGGCCATTGTTGTCTCAACCCCGCAGGATGTCGCGTTGATAGATGCGCGCAAGGGGATCGACATGTTCAATCAACTCAAGACCCCCATTGTTGGAATGATTGAGAACATGTCGACGCATATCTGCTCGAACTGTGGCCATGAGGAGCATATCTTTGGGCATGGTGGCGTCGCCGCCGAAGCCGAGGCGTTGGGGGTGCCTTTGTTGGGTGAGATCCCATTGCATCTGGACATCCGTCTGACGGCTGATGGTGGAGCGCCCATTGTCGTCAGCAAACCCGACAGTCCGCAGGCCGAGGCATTCCGCTCGATCGCGCGTGACATGATCGCCAAGGGCAACGCATGAACGAGCCGGTGTTCCCCCCTTTGCTAACAGGTCACCCGGTGCAGGGTGGGGAGGACCCCTTTGAGCGTGCGCAGGCAATGGCTGCCCTGGGCTGTGATGCCGGAACGGTCGTGTACAGCGTGCAGGCTGATCGTTTGCGCGTCGCAATCGTTTTGGCCCCCGAAGTGTCCCTGCAGGACGCGATGGCCATGCTGCCTTTGTGTGCGGTCGGTTTCCAGAATGCGCTGGGCGCTCTGGCTCCGCCCGAGGTCGCGGTGCACCTAGGATGGGACGGATTGATTTGCGTGAACGGCGCCAAATGCGGGCGGTTCAAAACAGCCGCGTCTACCGCAGACCCAGATGCGACACCGGACTGGTTGATCGTGGGTTGGGATCTGGCGTTGCTGCAAACAAGCGACGCACCGGGCGAGACACCGGATGTAACAGCGCTTTATGATGAAGGCTGTGCCGACGTGTCGCCAACGCAGCTTGTGGAAAGCTGGTCGCGCCATATGCTGACATGGCTCAACCGTTGGCAGGACGAGGGGAATGCACCCTTGCACGCAGAGTGGATGGGATTGCTGCGCGGCGTGGGTGAGCCGATCGGGGATCAGGGCGTATTTCTTGGGACCGATGAGCGGTTCGGAATGCTGATCCGAAGCGGGGCCGAAACGCATTTGCGCCCCTTGACGTATTTGTTGGAGACCGCCTGATGAAACTGGCCCGCGCAATCCACTTTGACGAAAGCGACATGAATGTCTTTCACTCGCCGGCCCGAACAGGCGAATGGTGCATCTCGGGCGGGTTCGAGTTTTCCAATTGGGGCGAAGGCGATCTGGAAGGCAAGGCGCGGCAGGCGTTTTCCAACGGATGGCTGGGGCTTGAAACCTTTGGCCGCGTTACGTTTGTAGCGGTCACGCAGATTGAACCGGCCGAGGTTGAGCAGGTCGAACAGAACCTTGCCGAACACTTTGTGCGCCTTTACGGCGCGCCATCGGTCGAGGCGGCTGCGGATGTGGCGAAAACCGAAATCCAACATATGTCCGAGATGTGCGAAGACCATGCGCCCAACACGCTGCTTACCGTTGTTCGCGAACTCACCGGGGCAGGCGTGCACGAGGCGTTTCGGGTCATCACGCCGCAGGAAACGCAGTTGGAGGCACTGGCCGTTCACGGATCACTTGACGAGTGATCAGATAAGGTCCGCAAAACCGCCGAACTGCCCGCGCTTGAAAATCAGTCCCTGACCGGGGCGGTGCATCGCTTTTTCGACATGACCGACCAAAATCAGATGGTCGCCTGCATCGTGCACATTGGTCAACCGGCAGTCAAAACGGGCCAGACAGTCCGCCAAACGCGGGCGGCCGGCCTCGTCGGTGTTCCAATTGGCATGAGAAAAGTCGAACCCGTTGCGGGCAAATTGCAGGGCCTGATCGTGCTGATCCTGTGCCATGACATGAATGGCGTAATGCGCGCAGGTGCTGAACGCGTCAAAGCGGTTGGAGTCTTTGGCCAGACACCAAAGCACAAGCGGCGGATCCAGAGAGACCGAAGCAAAGGAATTGACCGTGATCGCGGCAGGCCCGTCATCGGTGTTGGTGGTCACGACGGTTACACCGGTGCCGAAACACCCAAGCGCATCACGGAATTCCAGACTTTGGTCAGGACCTGGTGTGAATGTTGTTTCCGTCATCTGGCGCTCGTCAAAAGGTCTTGCATCAGGTGCCATGCGGCGCGGGGATTGTCTATGGAAAGCTGCACCTGATCAGCTTTTTCGCTTAGTTCAGGTCTTCCAGCAACCGCCCGTGTTTGCGGGTTTCAACGATGACGGCACCGAAAGTTGTCATCCCGCGCGCCTTCAACATCGGCAGCATCCTGACCAACGCCTCGGCCGTGGCGACCGCATCACCCAATGCTGTATGGCGCAATGCCTCGGGAATCGTGACTTCGAGGCGCTCGCACACAGCGTCCAAAGTATGTGTCTCGCTGGCGCCGAACAGCACCGCGGACAGCAGCACAGTATCCAGAATGGGATGGTCCCATTCGACCCCCATGCGACCCGCGTGACGATGCAAAAATGCCATGTCGAAAGGCGCGTTGTGCGCAACAATGACGGCGTCCCTGGCGAATTGGTGAAAGGTTCGACCGGCCTGTGCAATGTCGGGCGCGCCTTGAACCATCGCATCGCTGACCTTGTGAACACGGGTCGAAGCCGGCGGAATCGGAATGCCTGGATCGACCAGAGTGTTCAATTGCTCGCCGGTCACAATCCGGCCTTTGACGACGCGGACGGCGCCGATCTGTACGATCTCATCCTTGTGTGGCAGCAATCCCGTGGTTTCCGTATCGAAGACAACGAAACACAGATCGTGCAGAAGGCGATTGTCAAAGGCGTCATCGACCGGCGTGTCCAGCAAGTCGAAATCATAGATCAATGGACGCGCCTCGTTTGGCCGAATACGAGCCGTGCTGTCATCGAAAATCAGCATATAGCCCGGCGCGTCGCCCAGGGGTTTCATACGCGCCGCATAGGTCTGTTTGCCTTCCGCACTTGTCAGTGTGCAAGCGACCTCTTTCCCGGTCTTGTTCATCTCGGCATAAGCATCCGTCAGGCCCGTGCTTTCGAGATAATCGAACAACGAAGCATTGAGACGTGGATGGGCGATCTGGGCCAGGACTTCTGCCGCTTGAGCATCATAAAGGACAATCTGATGTTTCGGCCCCGCCAGCAGCATCGCGACCGGGATCTCTGTCAGCAGCGCTGTCAACCGTTGCTTCTCGGCGGCCAGATGCGCTGTTTCGGCGGCGACAGCCTCGGCCGTTGTCAGCGCCGTATCGGCAACCTGTTCGGCCAACCCGGCGGCGGCGGGGGCCAGATCACCAAGATAGCGTGCGGCCTTCAGATCCACATCCGTGCTCACGCCTGCATGTGCACGGGCACGCAACTGCGCTGAAAGACGTTCGATTGGCTTGGCCACATTGTCATCAAAAAGCAACCAGACCCCTACGATCAAAGCAAGCAGCCCGAAGGCGATCAGGATCTCGGCAAAGACATAGGCGCCGATCAGATCGGGATCATCCACACGCTCATAACTGACCCAAAGCGCAAGCGAGCTGACACCAATGCCGCCAACGGCAATCAGGCAGAAGAACAGGAAAATCCTGACGCGCAGGCTCAGATCGCTCAGCATGATCAGACCCCGCAGGTGGCCTCGACGACGGGATCATTGGCGTCGACCTTGATCCAGCTGGCATTCAGCAATCGCCCGTCATCACCGAATTCGGCACCGTCCGCAAGGTTGGCACGGCTGTTGTCGGCGCAGTTCACGGCGACGGGCATTTTGGATACCGGTGCCCAGCGGCCAAAGAAATACAGGTCGACAAGCCTTTGATCCGGAACATCATTATTGGTGCGAACCGAGACAGTGTCGATCGCGGCAAAGCGATCAACAAACGGCATCGCATAGGTCCAGGGTCGGTAGAATGCGCGGCTTTCGACCTCCTGCACGACCGACAATTCTTCGGGCAAGGTATCGCGCGTGCGATCATACCAAGAATATTCGCTTGCAATGGTCATGGCGATCATGCCCGTGCCCGCCGCGACCGGAGCCGCCCATCGAGGCAGACGCCCGCCGGTCAGTTTGTTCAGCACCATCACAACACCCGCGAACGCAAAGCCCGCAAAAATTGTGCCGATCAATTCCAGAAACATTATGCCTCTCCGTTCTGTGGGCGTTGTCACCCCTTTTGCCGACTGTTCCTGACCCGGTCAGCCCAGCATGCCTTTTCCATGACCAACCGCCGACTGCATGGTTTTTACCACAACAAAAGCGTCGCGCAGATGACTTCGCTCAAAGTCCGAAAGATCGGATGGCGGTAGATAGTTGTCCGGTGAGCCGCCGGATTTTGCCAGTTTGACCTGATGGTTCAGCCGGGTCTCGGCGATCAGATCATAGGCATCCAGCAAATCGCGCGCGCCCGAGTGGCTGAGAACACCGGTTGTTTCAGCCGCCTTTAGTCGCGCACGTGTATTCGCCTCAGTCAGTTTTCCCTGCAAGCTATAAACGCGCGCGAGGTCGACCACGGGCACAACGCCATTGTGCTTCATGTCCAACGTGTTTCGATGCTCGCCTGATCGAATGGTTGCAAATCCGCGCAACAATCCCAAAGGGGGCGTATGTTTGAGCGAGTTCGAGATCATGTGAGCGACGAAAATCGAGTTTGCATTGGCTTCGGACAGCGTCTCGCCCTGCAGGTCTTCAAACAATTCAAACGCGCCGCCGATGGGACGCAAGTCAAACATCACAGACGCCAGCATCTGCGCCTCGGGGTTTGGTTTCGCGATCCAGCCGCGGAAATAGTCGCGCCAGACACTCAATGGCTGACACCAGCGCGGATTGGTGGCCATCATCTCACCGGGGCAATAGAAATAGCCGCAAGCATCCAGCCCATCCGATACGAATTTTGCCAGATCGGCGAAGTATGGCATGTCGGCCTCGGTCACCGCATCATCCAGAATTATGCAGTTGTCCTGATCCGAAACACCGGTTTGCTCCTGCCGTCCCTGTGATCCACACGCCAGCCACAAATAAGGCACAGGCGCCGGCCCAAGTTTGGCTTCGGCCAGCGCCAACAACCGCCGCGTGGCCGTATCGGCAATGTCGGTAATCAGGCGCGTGACAATTTCGTGACGGTTTCCACCCGCGACCAATTGCACCAGCAGCTGTGGAATTTCCGCGGTAACATCGGCCATTTGATCGGCTGTGTCAGCATGGGCGATGCGCCGCACCAGTTCCGCTGAATTCACGGCCTGATAGTGGGTCAAATCCGTCTGGGTCACGATGCCGACCAGACGACCGCCCTCGGAAATCGGGATATGGCCGATCCCGCGTTCCATCATGATGTGCAGCACGTCCGAGCCGATGTCGGACGGCGACAAGGTCACCGGGTCCCGCGTCATGATCGCGGATATCGGAGTGTCTGCAGCCAACCCTGCGGCCACGTATTTGCCGGATATGTCGCGCAGTGTTGCAATACCCAACAATGTGTCGCCTTCGGTGACGCAAAGCGAAGAAATATGCTTGTCCCGCATGATCTTGGCCGCGTTCTGCACGGGCATGTCGGGCGGGCAGGTGGCCGGATTGTGCGCCATCAGCACGTCAATCGCGCTGGTCGCAAGGCTTTGCGGGCCGCTGCGTTCACCTCTGGTTCGATTAAAGAACTTCGAAACGACGTCGTGATTGTTCATCAGTTCACGCACCAGTTCAGGTGGCAGAACGATCAAAACCGAAGGTGTGTGCGTGCGAGCCTTGGTGGCCGCTTTGCCGTCTTTCAAAAGACCCCGCTCGCCGAACGAATTGCGCAGACCCAGATGGGACACGACCGAGCCGTTTTCGTCGGTGATTTCGACTTGTCCTTCGTAGATCACAAAAACGCCGGGCAGGGGGTGCCCCAAATCGTAGATTGCGGCGTCTTCATCCACTTCCCAGACTTCGATCTGACGGGCCAGATCGTCCAGCGCGTCGGCGGGCAGGGCATCATAGGGGTGCACGGATTTCAGAAACCGGGTGATCTGATCATGGGACAGGGGCATTTACGCTCTCCGGGGTTCTGAAGAAAAATCCCGCCCGGTGGAATGCCGGGCGGGAACAGTAAGTCGAAAGACGCGGTCGAAGACAAGAGCCGCCGACCGCATCACACTCAGTGATCCTGAGCTGCGCCCGCACCGCGGGGAATACGCACGCTTTCGACCAGGTCCTTGATCTCCTGCGGTGTCTCTTTGGTCATGCCTGCAACAGTGTAGGCAACCGCAAAGTTGATCATCGCACCGATCGCGCCGAACGAGGTCGACTTGATCGGACCCAGCAGCGGGTCTGCATCGGTGAACGAGTTGGTTCCCGGAATGAACAGCCAACCTTTGTGCAGGAAGATGTAAACCAGGGTCACAACCAGACCAGCCAGCATGCCGCAAACCGCACCCGTGTTGTTGATGCGGGTCGAGAAGATCCCCATCATCAGCGCCGGGAAGATCGAAGCTGCCGCCAGACCAAAGGCCAAGGCCACCGTTTGTGCTGCAAAGCCCGGTGGGTTCAGTCCCAGATAGGTTGCAACAACAATCGCAACGGCCATTGCGATCCGCGCCGCCAACAGCTCACCCTTTTCAGAGATCGACGGGTTGATTGCGCCTTTGACAAGGTCGTGGGACACCGCCGAAGAGATTGCCAAGAGCAGACCCGCAGCCGTTGACAGAGCAGCCGCAAGACCACCTGCCGCGACCAGACCGATCACCCAACCCGGAAGGTTGGCAATCTCGGGGTTGGCCAGAACCAGGATGTCACGGTTGAACTTGGTAAGCTCGTTGCCGACCCAGCCTTTTTCTTCCGCAAGTGTTTGCATTTCGGCATTCTGATCGTTGTAGTACTGGATCTTGCCGTCACCGTTCTTGTCTTCCCAATCCAGAAGACCCGTCTTCTGCCAGGTTTTCATCCAATCGTAACGCGGATCGGTGTCGATTTCTTCAACAGAAACGGCGCCACCTTCGATGCCACCGTTGGGCCACATCATGTCGGTGATGTTCAGACGCGCCATTGCGCCAACCGCGGGGGCGGTCAGGTACAGCAGTGCGATGAAGACCAGCGTCCAGCCAGCGGACCAACGTGCGTCAGACACTTTCGGCACGGTGAAAAAGCGCATGATCACGTGCGGCAGACCGGCAGTACCGATCATCAGCGACAGCGTGAACAGCACCATGTTCAGCGTGTTCGAATGGTGTGCCGTATAGTCGGCAAAGCCGAGCTCGGTCACGATGGCGTCCAGCTTGGTCAGCAGGGGCTCACCACTTGCGGTGTCACTGAACAGGCCCAGCGCCGGGATCGGCGTGCCGGTCAGCTGCAGCGAGATGAAGATTGCCGGGATGGTGTAGGCGGTGATCAGCACGCAGTACTGAGCGACCTGTGTGTAGGTCACGCCCTTCATTCCGCCAAACACCGCGTAGGCAAACACGACACAGGCACCGATCAGCAGACCGGAAGTGTTCGACACTTCGAGGAAGCGGCCGAAGGCCACACCAACGCCGGTCATCTGACCGATCACGTAGGTCACCGACGCAACGATCAGACAGATCACAGCAACGATACGTGCTGTCTGGCTGTAGAAACGGTCGCCGATGAATTCCGAGACGGTGAATTTGCCGAACTTACGCAGGTAAGGCGCAAGCAGCAGGGCAAGCAGCACGTAGCCGCCGGTCCAACCCATCAGGAAGGTCGAGTTGTCATAGCCCGTAAAGGCAATGAGGCCCGCCATCGAGATGAACGAGGCCGCAGACATCCAGTCCGCTGCTGTCGCCATACCGTTGGTGACCGGGTGAACGCCGCGGTTTGCAGCGTAGAACTCGGATGTGGAACCCGCGCGGGCCCAGATCGCGATGCCGATGTACAGCGCAAAGGACGCGCCGACAAACAGCAGGTTGATGGTAAACTGGTCCATGGCTCGCTTACTCCTCGTCGACGCCGTATTCGGCGTCCAGCTTGTTCATGCGCCAGGCGTAGTTGAAGATCAGCACCAGAAAGACCAGGATTGATCCTTGCTGAGCGAACCAGAAGCCCAGATCGGTACCGCCGATGGCGATGCCGGACAACAACGGACGCAGCAGAATGCCGAATCCGAAAGACACCAGCGCCCAGATCGCGAGGCTGATGTAGATGAGGCGCAGGTTGGCCTGCCAATAGCCCTTATCGGACTGGGCGGCCTGCGCGGAGTTTGATGATTGATCCGCCATCGCGGGTTCCTCCTTCACTTCCTCGTTGGGCGGCCCATTGCTCAACTCCTCCAGTGCGTCGGACCGCTTCTCTGTTGTGCCAAACGCAGTGTCACGTCAGGCAAGACTTCCCTGGTCCGCCAAGGCGGGTCCATTGAAGTATTCTGTTTTAGGATCAAAGCCCTGGGGGCTTCTCTCCTCCCCTTAACTCACGACTTCGCCAACGATTCCTTCCAGATCGCCTGCGATGTCATTGATCTTGCCCATGGCGTCGACGCGTTTCAGAACGCCGTGGTTTTGGTAGTAGTCGATCAGTGGCGCGGTCTGCGCGTGATACGCCTTTAACCGAGACGCCACTGTTTCCGCATTGTCGTCGGCGCGACGCTTGAATTCGGTGTTGCCGCACTTGTCGCAGACGCCTTCGACCGCGGGTGTTTTATAGACATCATGATAACCTTCGCCGCAGCCTGCACAGGTGTATCGGCCCGAGATCCGCGTCACCATTTCGGCATCCTCAACCTCAAGGCTGATTGCGGCGCTGACTTTCTGATCGGTTGCGGCCAGAAGACCATCCAAAGCTTCGGCCTGCACGGTCGTGCGCGGGAACCCGTCCAGTATGACACCCTTGGCGCAATCCGGTTCGGCAATGCGATCGCGAAGGATGGCGATGACGATCCCGTCGCTGACCAGATCGCCCGCCTCCATCACCGCTTTGGCAGCTTTGCCCGCCTCGGTCCCGGCAGCCACGGCGTCGCGCAGCAGGTCGCCGGTGCTGAGTTGAACCAGTCCAAACTTGTCCTCAAGCATACGCGCCTGTGTACCCTTCCCGGCGCCCGGAGGGCCGAGAAGGATCAGAACAGCAGGCGTTGTTGTGGTGGCAGCGTCCATCACACCCTCACTTGTTCGCGCGGTTCTGGATCAGGTCGTCGACAACCGACGGATCAGCGAGCGTTGAAGTATCACCCAGCGATCCAAAGTCGTTTTCGGCAATCTTGCGCAGAATGCGGCGCATAATCTTGCCCGACCGGGTCTTGGGCAGGCCGGGGGCCCACTGGATAACGTCCGGCGATGCGATCGGGCCGATCTCGGTCCGCACCCATGTCCGCAGCTCTTTCAGCAACTCATCGCTGGGTTCGCGATTATTCATCAGAGTGACGTAACAATAGATGCCTTGCCCCTTGATTTCATGGGGATATCCCACCACGGCGGCTTCGGCGACAGCAGCATGGGCGACCAGTGCGCTTTCCACTTCGGCGGTGCCCATCCGGTGGCCGGATACGTTGATCACATCATCCACGCGGCCCGTGATCCAGTAATCGCCATCCTCATCACGGCGGCAGCCGTCGCCGGTAAAGTAGTATCCTTTGTAGTCCGAGAAATAGGTTTTCTCGAACCGTTCATGATCGCCCCAGACGGTGCGCATCTGACCGGGCCAGCTGTCCTTGATACAAAGAACACCTTCGATGCCGTTGCCCTGAATCTCGACACCGGATTGGGGGTCCAGCACCACCGGTTCGACGCCAAAGAACGGCTTCATGGCCGCACCCGGCTTCATCGCATGCGCGCCGGGCAGGGGGGTCATCAGGTGCCCACCGGTTTCGGTTTGCCACCAGGTGTCGACGATTGGGCAATTGCCCTTGCCGACAATCTCATTGTACCAATTCCAGGCCTCCGGGTTGATCGGCTCGCCCACGGTGCCCAGCACCTTGAGATCACTCAGATCGTGCTTTTCAACCCATTCGTTGCCCTGACCCATCAATGCGCGGATTGCGGTCGGAGCGGTATAGAACTGGTTTACCTTATGCTTTGCGCAAACCTCCCAGAACCGTCCGGCATCGGGGAAGGTCGGAACACCTTCGAACATCACGGTGGTCGCGCCGTTCGCTAAAGGGCCATAAACGATATAGCTGTGCCCGGTCACCCATCCGACGTCGGCCGTGCACCAGTACACATCGCCGTCATGGTAATCGAAGGTGATTTCGTGGGTCAGCGAGGCGTAAACCAGATAGCCGCCTGTTGTGTGGACAACACCCTTGGGCTGACCAGTCGAACCGGACGTGTAGAGGATGAACAATGGGTCTTCGGCCGCCATCTCTGCCGGAGCGGAGTAATCATCGGCTTCAAGCGCCATTTCGTTGTAGTCAAAGTCGCGACCATCGATCCACGTTGTCTGACCGCCGGTGCGCTTGACGACAAGGCACTTCACCGTGTCCTTGCAGTGCAGTAGGGCCGCATCTGCGTTTGATTTCAGCGGCGTTTTACGACCGCCGCGCGGGGCCTCATCGGCAGTAATGACCACTTTCGCGTCGCATCCGTTGACCCGAGCGGCCAGTGCGTCAGGGGAAAACCCGGCAAATACAATTGAATGGATGGCGCCGATCCGGGCACATGCCAGCATCGCGTAAGCCGCCTCGGGGATCATCGGCAGGTAAATGATGACGCGATCCCCTTTGCGGACGCCCAGCGACTCCAAGATGTTTGCCATGCGGCAGGTGCGACGGTGCAGTTCGGCATAGGTGATGTATTGCGCCGCATCGTTTGGATCATCCGGTTCCCAGATGATCGCGGTCTGATCGCCGCGGGTTTCCAGATGCCGGTCAAGGCAATTGGCGGATACGTTCAGTGCGCCATCCGCGTACCAGTTGATTTTGACCGATCCAAAATCATAGCTGACATCCTTGACCTGGGAATAGGGCTTGATCCAATCGATCCGTTTTCCATGTTCTCCCCAAAACGCGTCGGGATCGCTGACGGAGGCCGCATACATGTCCGCATACGTGTTGGCGTCGACATGCGCCCGCGATACGGTTTCTGCGGATGGCGGATAAGTCTTGGCATCTGCCTGGGCAGCGGTGGTCATCTTTGAGGCTCCTCCCTCTGGACTGAATCACATGGATCAACGCCGCCCGTCGTTTTGGCTTTGTTGATCCGGCTCCTCCCGGTTTTGAATAATACGGAGATCAGAAAATAAATAAATAAAATGCCGTAATCCTTGAATTTGTTTGTAAAGAAATTTCGCGTTCCCCTGGAATTTTGTAAACTTTCCCCTCATGCGGGTGGCCGATAGCTATGATAAAAAGGGGTGAAGTGTGTAAACCGACTGCGCTGGCAACCGCGCGGATGGCCCGCAGGAACCACAAGGGTGTGCGTATTGCACCGATGCAAAGACCGCCCGTAGCAGGGGTTGGCAGTCCAACGACGACGCGCTAGCTTTCGGATCAAGCGCTTCGGGAAATGGGCGCAGATAAGGGAGAGATCATTATGAAAAAGATGTTGAGTGGCGCGGCAGTTGCCGCCCTTGGGGTGGCTTTTGTCACCGAGGCTGCGGCGACAGAATGGAACGCCTCGGTCTGGGGCAAACGCCGCGCGTTCACCGAGCATGTCGAGAAATTGGCAGAACTGGTCAACGAAAAAACCGGAGGCGATTTCACCATCAATGTCAGCTATGGCGGCCTGTCCAAACCACGCGAAAATCTGGACGGAATTGAAATCGGCGCGTTTGAAATGGCGCAGTTCTGCGCCGGTTATCATCGCGACAAAAACCGTGCAATCACGGTTCTGGAGCTTCCGTTTTTGGGCGTGAACAATCTGGATGAAGAAGTGGCCGTCAGCCATGCGGTCTATGATCATCCTGCCGTCAAAGACGAGATGGCGCAATGGAATGCGCGGATCATCATGACCTCGCCCATGCCGCAATATAACCTTGTGGGAACTGGTGATCCCCGGGATGAACTGGCGGATTTCGACGGAATGCGCGTCCGCGCCACGGGTGGCCTAGGTCAGGCTTTTGAAGCCGTTGGAGGTGTTCCGACATCAGTACCAGCCACCGAAGCCTACAACGCGATGGAATCCGGCGTCGTTGACACTGTGGCCTTTGCACAGCACGCGCATTTGTCCTTTGGCACGATCAACGAAGCAGATTGGTGGACCGCCAACCTGAACCCCGGCACGGTGAATTGCCCGGTTGTGGTCAACATCGACGCGTATGAGGCGTTGTCGCCAGAGCATCGCGAAGCGCTGGACAGTTCGGTTGATGAAGCGATCGAGCACTATCTGGCGAATTACGGCGGCCTGCTTGAGCAGTGGGACAGTGTCCTTGATGAGAAAGGCGTTGCAAAGATCAACATTGACGACGCCGTCATTGATGAGTTCCGCGCCAAAGCCGCAGACCCGATCCGTGAACAGTGGATCGCGGATATGTCGGCGCAGGGCCTTCCGGCCCAAGATCTTTACGATCTGGTCCAGGCGACTTTGCAACAGCAACGCGGCGGTAACTGATCGTCACTGCCGGGCGCTTTCGGGCGCTCGGCTTCTACTAAAGACAGGGGTTCACCGGAATGGCAGGACAGGCCACGGTGTTGGAAGACGGCAGCCTCATAAGCCGTCTGGACCAGCGATTGTTGCGACTCGAGAAACTTCTGGCATTGATCAGCGGATTGGCCGTGTTTGGCCTGATGGTTCTGGCCGTTGTTTCGGTCAGTGGGCGGAATGCGATAAACGCGCCGCTCCCCGGGTACGTTGACTGGATCGAGCAGGCAATGCCGCTGATCGCGTTCCTTGGCATTTCGTATGTTCAGCGGGACGGTGGCCATATTCGAATGGATATCGCGATTTCCCGTTTGCACGGTCGGGCGCTTTGGCTGTTCGAGACGATTTCCGTGGTGTTGATCCTTCTTTTGATGATCGCGTTGGTCTGGGGCAGCTGGTCTCATTTCGATCGGTCCTTTGATTTCGACGCACCGCTTTGGAGCCGCGACAGCTCGATCGACATCGGCATCCCCCTCTGGCCGGCCAAACTGCTGGCACCCGTTGCGTTTTCGGTGCTGTGTCTACGCCTAGTTCTTCAGGTCTGGGGCTACGGAAGGGCCTTTGTATTAGGGCTGGACCATCCCGTTGCCGTGCCGTTGATCCAGGACGCTGCCGCACAAGCCGCGGCCGAGGCGGAACAGTTCGAAGGGCGTTCATAACTCATGGATACGATTGATATCGGGCTTTGGGTCACGGGCGGCCTGTTGGTTCTCGTCGTGGCCGGGATGCGTGTAGCCTTTGCCGCGGGACTGGCGGGGTTGATCGGGCTGATCTGGATTTTCTGGGCAAAGTTCGGGTATGACCCCGAGCGGTTTGGCAAGGCAATGACCGTGGCGGTCAAAACCGCAGGGCAGGTGCCGCATTCCAAGGTCGCCTCTCATACCCTCAGCCTGATCCCAACCTTCATTCTGATCGGATACCTTGCTTATTATGCCGGTTTGACGCGATCCTTGTTCGAAGCCGCCAAACGGTGGATTGCCTGGGTGCCCGGTGGCTTGGCCGTGTCGACCATTTTTGCAACTGCGGGATTTGCCGCTGTGTCCGGAGCCTCGGTTGCGACGTCGGCCGTGTTCGCCCGGATCGCGATCCCCGAAATGCTGAGCGTCGGGTACAACAAACAATTTGCAGCCGGCGTTGTCGCCGCCGGGGGAACGTTGGCCTCGTTGATCCCCCCATCCGCAATTCTTGTGATCTACGCGATTATTGTAGAGCAGGATGTTGGAAAGCTGCTCTTGGCGGGGTTCATTCCCGGCGCGTTTTCGGCCCTGATTTATGGGTTGTTGATCGTTGGCATCGCCGTGATTTTCAAGTCAGTCGGTCCCCCGGTTACAGGATTCTCGTGGAAACAACGTTTCGCCGCATTGCCGGGCGCACTGCCCATCGTTGCCGTAATCCTTATTATCATCTGCTTTGTCTATAACCCGTTCGGAGATCAGGCCTGGGGCACCCCAACCGAAGGCGGTGCAATTGGTGCTTTCATCGTCTTTTGCTTTGCCATGTTCAATGGCATGCGCTGGTCCGAGCTCAAATCCGCGCTTCTGGAAACGGCGAAACTGACGGCGATGATCTTCGCGATCATCTGGGGCGTTTTGATCTACGTGCGCTTTTTGGGGTTTGCCGACCTTCCGGGAGCGTTCTCGGACTGGATCACATCGCTTGAAATGTCACCGATGCTGATCCTGATCTGCATCCTGTTGGCCTACGCCGTTCTGGGCATGTTCATGGACGCAATCGGAATGCTGCTGCTGACTTTGCCAGTTGTCTATCCCGCGGTCATGGCCCTGAATGGGGGCGAAACAGTCAGCGCCGCCGATAGCGCATTTGGCATGTCAGGCCCGATGTGCGCCATCTGGTTCGGCATTCTGGTGGTCAAGATGGCCGAGTTCTGCCTGATCACCCCACCCATCGGCCTGAACTGCTTTGTGGTTGCCGGGGTCCGCCCGGACCTGAGCGTGCAGGATGTCTTTAAAGGCGTCACGCCGTTTTTTATCGCTGATGCGCTGACAATCGCTCTGCTCGTCGCGTTCCCCGGTATCGTTCTGTACCTGCCGTCGCTTGCAGGTTGAGGGATTTTTGCGAGGCTCTGCCTCGCGCTCCGGGATATTTGAGGCCAGATGAAGAGCGGATCCCCTGCTTCATCTGGCTAAAAATATCCCGGGGGAGTCGCAGCTTGCTGCGGCGGGGGTAGAGCCCCCAACCCGATTTTCATTCTGCGCGCATCAGCATACCAAACAGGTCGCGCGGGTCGTCGGGATCGGCCAGCATATCCAGTGGTTCGAAAAATTCGGTGCCTTCAATCGCGCGTTTGACATAGCGAAGGGCCGAGAAGTCTTCGATTGCAAAACCTACACTGTCGAACAGGGTGATCTGGCGGTCATCTGTGCGACCCTGTGCCTGTCCGGTCATGACCTCCCACATTTCGGTCACCGGGTGATCCGCCTCAAGCGCCTGAATTTCTCCTTCGATACGTGTCTGTTCTGGGTATTCCACGAAGATGTCCGAGCGCAGCAGGATATCTCGATGCAATTCCGTCTTGCCTGGGCAGTCGCCGCCGATGGCGTTTATGTGAACACCGGGGCCGACCATGTTGTCGGTCAGGATGGTGGCGTATTTCTTGTCTGCCGTGCAGGTGGTGATGATCTGCGCACCTTCGATTGCGTCTTCGGGCGTCTTGCAGGAAATCACGTTCAGACCTTTTCCCTTAAGATTGGCCGCACATTTCGCCGTTGCATTTGGATCAGTGTCATACAGCCGAACCGTGTCGATCCCGCACATGGCCTTGAACGCCAGGCATTGAAACTCGGACTGCGCGCCATTTCCGATCATGGCCATCACCGTCGCGGACTTCGGAGCGAGGTAGCGGCCCACAAGACCCGAGGTTGCCGCCGTGCGCAGGGCGGTCAGCATCGTCATTTCGGTCAGAAGTGTTGGGTAGCCCGTGTAGACATCGGCCAGCAGGCCGAAGGCGGTGACGGTCTGCAACCCCTCGGATGTATTCTTGGGGTGTCCGTTGACGTATTTAAAGCCATAGGCCTCACCATCCGAGGTTGGCATAAGCTCGATCACGCCATGCGGCGAATGGGCGGGAATGCGCGGGGTTTTGTCGAAGCTTTCCCAGCGTTTGAAATCGGCCTCGATCTGCGCCGCGATCTGGGTGATCATCGTCTCGACACCGATGTGATGGACAAGTCGCATCATGTTGTCGACGGAAACAAAAGGAACAAGGGCCTTTTCGGACGGTTGCATCATGCACTCCTAACGACGGGACAGGTGGATGCCGGCGATCATGCAGCGCACCGATCCACCGGCGGTTTCGATTGTGGGGACAGAAAGGGGCAGCGGCGTGGCGCTGCCCTCGATAATGGAAATCTGATCGGGGCGAAGCGCCTGAAGCGCGCGGGCCGAAAGGGCCAGGACCAAACCATCGCGTCCGCTCAACTCGATCGCGTTACCGGCGAAATTAGCGATTTGTTCATGCGTCAGGTCGATGACGGTGCGACCGGACTCCTCCAGCCGCGACCGAACCGTGGCGCGGCGTTCCGCGTCGGGGATCATGTCGAGACAGATCAGCGCATACTGCGTGCCGATGCCCATCAGCACGTTTGTGTGGTACACATCGCGCCCGTCGCGATCCCGTGCTTCGAAGGCGATCGGTTCATAGTTAAAATGGGTACAGAACCGTTCCAACAGAACCGGATCGGCGCGGTTGGATTTCACCGTGTAGGCGATGCGTCCGACGTGATCCAAAACCATGGCGCCCGTGCCCTCAAGCGCAAGGCCGTCTTGTTCAAGGCCCGAGTAATCAATGATGTCCTGAACCCGGTAATCCTGTTTCAGCATCTCGATCACGTCGCTACGGCGTTCGCGTCGGCGCGACGGGACGAACATCGGGTAGATTGCCACATGGCCACCGGGATGGGTGGAAAACCAATTGTTGGGAAACACGCTGTCAGGCGTGTCGCGGTGGCCGTCATCGTCAAAGACATGGACGGTTACCCCGGCGGCGCGCAGTTGCGCGACAGCTGTGTCGTGTTCGTCTCGTGCGGCGATTGAGGTCGCTTTCGCTGAGGCGTCTGCCAGTGTCTGGAATGCGTTGTCGTGGCTGGTTTCGGGATTGGATTCAAACGCGTGGGGCCGGATCATCACCACGGCAGACGGGGACTGAAGTGAGTGCATCAGAAGCTCCGGGTCGGGCGATCAAAAATGCGGCGCCCCATCAACGAGGCGGTAAGATCGACCATCAATTTTGCGGTTCGGCCCCTCTCATCAAGGAACGGATTCAGTTCGACTAGGTCCAGCGAACAGACCAACCCGCTTTCATGCAGCAATTCCATCACCAGATGCGCCTCGCGCTCGGTCGCGCCGCCGGGGACGGTGGTGCCAACGGCCGGTGCTATTGACGGATCAAGGAAGTCGACATCCAATGAAACATGAAGGACACCGTTTGCCGCGCGCACCTTGTCGAGAAAGGCATTCAACGGCGCCTTTATCCCATGCTCATCGATGCTGCGCATATCGGCCAGCATGGCTTGGTCTTTTTCCAGTAACGCGCGCTCGGCTGGGTCGACGGATCGCAGACCGATCATGCCGACGCGGTTCGTTGGAACGGGTGCGGTCAACGCCGGGAACGCATCAAACCCCGGTTGGCCGGTGACATAAGCGACCGGTGTGCCGTGTAGATTGCCGCTGCTGGTACTGCTTGGTGAGTGAAAGTCGCTGTGGGCGTCCAGCCAGAGCACGAAAAATGGCCGTCCGATCTGCGCAGCATGAGCGGCCATTCCCGAAACCGTTCCCATCGACAAAGCGTGATCCCCGCCGAGGATCACGGGCATCCCGTCTTGCGCGGCATCCTGCACCGCACGTGACAGTGCCATGGTCCATCCGACGCATTCGGGCAGGGCGTAAAGGTGCTCGTCTTCGGGTATTTCGACGGGGTCGGGTGATGTGTCACCCACATCCGTGACGTCATGCCCTAGATCGGCAAGGGCCTGATAAATCCCGGCAACGCGATAGGCGTCCGGACCCATCCGGCAACCCTGACGCCGTTTTCCTGCGTCCATCGGTGCGCCGATAAGTATCAGTGATTTTTTGTCCATATGCCTATTTATCGACGCAGGATGGGTTGCGAGAAGAGTTCAAAATGCTCAAAAAGAAAGGCAGTAACTCGTAATGGGAATTCGCTTTGGACGAATTGGATAACAAGCTGTTGAATGCCTTGAACCGGGATGCCCGCGCATCGCTGTCTGAATTGGCAGAAACCCTTGGTGTGACACGAACGACCGTGCGCAGCCGCTTGCAGCGTCTCAAGCAATCCGGTGAAATTGTCGGATTTACAGTCGTGACCCGACAAGCCGTTGCAGAAAGCCCGGTGCGTGGATTGATGATGCTTGAGATTGAAGGTCGCGGAACTGAACGGATCATGTCGCGGATCGCGGCGCTCCAGCAGGTGAGGGCGGTGCACTCCACCAACGGCAGTTGGGATCTGATTGCTGAAATCGGCGCAGAAACACTGGCGGAACTGGATGGAATTCTGTTCCAGATCCGTCGCATGGACGGAATCAAACGATCTGAAACCAACCTGTTGCTGTCCACCCGAAAGGGCCGGTCCTAGCGCACGGGCGGTAACTGTTTGACCGGTCAGAGATTTGTGTCAATCTCGGTGCAAAGCCCCGATGTTGAGGGTTGCACAAAAAGCAGGACCAAGTTGATGACCACACAGGCCGCACAAGACGAATCGACGCCCGTACGCTTGGCCGAGAAGATCACCGCGCTGCTGGAGAAACCGATTGTTCGCATCGCGGTACCGGTTCTGATCACGGTGATTGCGCTTGTCGTGCTGCATGAACTGTCTGCCCATGTGAAATGGACCGAGGTCAAAGCTGACGCTGCGGACAAGCCCTGGCGCTTTTTGTTGTTTGCCGTGTGTTGGACAGCGTTCAGTTTCTTTTCGCTGTCCTTCTACGATGTCCTGGCCGTGCAGAGCGTCGCGGACGGAAAGGTGCCATTGCCTGTGGCAGGTATGGCAGGGGCAAGCGGCTACGCCGTATCGAACTGTCTGGGTTTTTCATACATAACCGGAACGGCAATCCGGTACCGGATTTACGCATCGTTAGGGTTGGATCTGGGTCGCGTTGCAGGGGTTATCGCAACCTCATGGGTGGCGTTTTGGATGGGGCTGGTTCTGGTTCTGGGCCTTCTGCTGACGGTGCATCCCGACGGCATTTCCAAAGCACTGCCCATCAGCGAAACGTTCGAGACCATAATTGGCCTGTGCCTTCTGACCGGGTTGGTGGTCCTGTTTGTCTGGCTGTCGCGCGGCGGGCGCAGGTTTGGTTTTGCGGGGATTGAATTCAATCTGCCTGGCGGCAAACTGGCCGGTCTGCTGACGCTGGCCGCGATCGGCGACCTGTTCGGCGCTTCCATGGCGCTTTATGTGCTGATGCCCGACGATCTGGGTGTCGGCTATCCGTACTTCTTTACCATTTATATCGCAGCGATTGCCGTGGGCATCCTAAGTCATGCCCCGGGCGGCATCGGTGTATTCGAAGCCACCTTGATCGCAGGTTTGGGCGCGTCCGGGCGCTCTGACGTTATCGCGGCATTGCTGCTCTATCGTCTCATTTACACGTTCCTGCCCTTTGCCATTGCGACCTTGTCTATCGCGGTTGCCTCGGCCCTGACACAACGGCATCGGATCGGCGGGGCAGCAACGTGGGTCTACCGGGTGATCCGACCCATTGTGCCGATGGTGGCCGCCGGGGTGGCCGCGGTTGCAGGCGTGATCCTGCTGGTCTCGGGCGCTTTGCCGGCAAGTTCGCAAAACCTCGGGGTTCTGCGTGAAGTTTTGCCCCTGTCATTTGTCGAAGCGTCGCATCTTGCTGGCAGCGCGATTGGTGTGCTGCTGCTGCTGGTTTCGCGCGGTCTTTTCCGCAAGCTTTACCGCGCCTGGGTCGTCGCTATGTTGCTGATGCTGGCGGGGTTCTTTGCCTCGTTGGCCAAGGGGCTGGACACGCATGAAGCCATATCAATGCTGGCCACCATTGCGTTGTTGGCGATGTTCCGCGGCGCGTTCTACCGGGTCAGCGGGGCTTCGATCTTTCGGCTGAACATCCCTTGGCTTGTCAGCGTGATCGCTTTGCTTGCGGTGATCTTCTGGATCGGCCTGTTTGCCTATTCTCACGTGGAATACCAAAACGCGCTTTGGTGGGACTTTGCGTGGAAGGGTGACGCGTCGCGGTTTCTGCGCTCAAGCCTTGTGGTTGCGGTCATCGTGGGAATTGTCGCAGTGACATCCCTGTTCGGGCGGGACATTCCCGAGCCTGTGCGTACCGAAATCCCGCCGGTTGTCGCCAAGCTGGCATTGGAGAGCGAAGATACCGAGGCGCAGATTTCGCTGACGGGCGACAAACAATTCCTGATCGCGCCTGATGACAGTGCGTTTCTTGCCTATGCCGACACGGGCAACGCGCTGATCACCAAAGGAGAGCCGGTTGGCGATGAAACGGCGGGCAAACAACTGATCTGGCAGTTGCGCGAACGTGCGGATCGTGAAGGCAAGCTTTGCGCGTTTTACAGTGTGTCCACCAAATATCTTCCCACCTTCCTGGACCTCGGACTGTCGATCCTGAAAATCGGCGAAGTGGCGCGCGTACCGCTCAAGGATTTTTCGCTGGACGGAAAGTCGCGCAAACGCTTCCGACAGGCCAAAAACCGCGCCGAACGGGAAGAATTTGTCTTTGAAATCATTCCCAAGGAGCACATGGGGCCGGTCCTGCCGGAACTGCGCAAGATCTCGGACGATTGGCTTCAGCAGAAAGCGGGTGAGGAAAAGGGTTTTGCGCTGGGCGGGTTTGACGATGATTACTTGTCCTATTTCGACTTTGCGGTCCTGCGCGACAGTAAGACCGGCAAGATCTGGGCTTTTGCCAACCTGTTTCAGGGCGGGAACAAGTCCGAACTGTCACTGGATCTGATGCGGTATGAACCTGACAGCCCCAGTTTCGTGATGGACGCCTTGTTCGCAAACATGATGGCCTGGGGATCCGAGCAGGGGTTCCACTGGTTCTCGCTCGGGGCCGCGCCGTTTTCGGGCATCGAAAACCGGCAACTTGCCTCGCTGTGGAACCGCATCGGCGGGTTTGTCTATGAACACGGCGAGCAATTCTATCACTTTGAAGGATTGCGCGCGTTCAAGCAGAAATTCGACCCGGAATGGAGCCCCAACTACCTTGCCAGCCCTGGTGGTTTTGCCGCGCCGCGTATCCTGTATGAGGTCAATATTCTCATCTCGGGCGGTCTTCGTGGACTGACCAAATAGGTATCAGTTCAGGCTGGCGCGGGTCGGAGTCTGCTCCAGTAGATCACCCCAATCCGTGCGATACGCCATTTCTGCCAGAACCGTTTCAGGCAGGAATTCGCGGTTTTGCCGGATCTGCCATCCGCCCCCCAGACCTTTGTAAACGGCCACCAGATTGGCCGAGACCTGTTGGCGTGCCTCGATCAGGTTCGCCTGAGAACGCAGCAGCGCGGTCTGTGTATTCAATATCCGGGAATAGCTGGCGATCCCGTCCCGGTACTGGTCAACTGCGATTTCAGCAGCCCGGCGCGAGGCATCGACACTGTTTTGGTACAGCGCGACCTGTTTGCGGGATTCAGTGTATGCGACCATCGCGCTTTCCACTTCGGAATAGGCGGTCAGAACGGTGTTCTGATAGTTTGCGATCAATGCCTGATAGGCTGCATCCTGTGCGCGGACATTGTTCTTGATCCGCCCGTAGTTCAACACGTTCCAGACAACGCCCGCACTGGTCAGCCCCGTGACGCTGTTGGAACTGAACAGATCCCGCCCGCCGGACGCCTGCAGCCCGAACGATCCCGAAAGGATGAATTGCGGATAGAGATCGGCCATCGCGATGCCGACTTCGGCGGATTGCGTGGCCGCCGCCAGTTCCGCCGCCCGCACATCCGGGCGGCGGCGCAGCAGCTCGGTCGGAACGCCGACTGCCACGTTGGACCGTGCGGTGGGGATACGCCCGGAATTGCCAAGCAATCCGGTCATGCGCGACGGCGTCGTACCCAAAAGAACCGCCAACGTGTTCTTGGCCTGTTGCAGGTCGCTTTGCAGTTCGGGCACGAGCGCCTTGGTATTGTTCAGCAGCGCGGTGGATTCCTGCACGTCCAACTCGGTCGTCACACCGTTGTTGAAGCGCAACTCGGTCAGGTCCAGCGATTCCTGTTGCAGTTGGATGTTTTCGCGGGCGACGGCCAGCGCCTCCTGCAGCGACCGGATATTGATGTAGATTGCGGCGACGTCGCCTGTCAGCGTCACAAGCGCATCGTCGTAATTGGCCACCTGCAGCGCCAGATTGGATCGCGCGGCCTGAACCCCGCGACGTTGCGCGCCCCAGACATCAAGCTCCCATTGCGCATCAAATCCGACTTGCGACGTTGAAAACTCGGTATCCAGCGGGATGATGCGCCGAATGTCCGAGATGGGGCCAAGGTTTTCGCTGATCCGGCGTTGTTCGATCGATCCTCCGGCAACTTGCGACTGCGGATACAGTTCGCCAAAGGCGATGCCCAGTTGAGCGCGGGCCTGCAAAACGCGGGCACCGGCGACCTGCAGGCTCAGGTTCTGCGCATAAGCTTCGGCAATCAACCGGTTGAGCGTCGGGTCGTTGAACGTTTCCCACCATTTGACGACCGGAGCGCTGCGCGAGGTCAAACCGCTGGCGTTGGCATTGGGGCTGTTGACCTCGATCCACTGTTTGACCACAGGAGAGTTCGGGCGGACGAAATCCGGCCCGACCGGAGCGCAAGCGGCAAGAGTTGCGGCGCATATGGCAGTACCCATCAACCGGTGGAGTGTCATGGCACGCATCCTCAGATATCCAATGGCCGGATGAAGTTGGCGAACGAGTAGAGGCGGATGTTGATACGTCTCAGAAACTCAAAACTTTTGCCTTGGCCTGTGTAGATTGCCACGGCTGCATGACCACCTGCCGGGAAAGTGTGACCTTCGGGGACATCCACGGTGATCTGGACAGCAATCCGACCCGGGATTTTGGGCAGTTCAAAGCCGGGCAGGCGACCTGACGGCAAGTATTGCCCCTGCCGCGTGGCCCACCAGATCGCCTCGACCTTGCCGGAAAGGATCTCTCCGGGATACAGGTCCAGCGCCACCTCGACCGGCTGGCCGGGTTCGACGAATTTCAGGTTTTGCTGCCGGAAGGTCGCAAGGATGTAGGGCGCGTCTTCGGTCACGAAACTGGCGATTGCACCCAATCGAATGTCACCCACAACAAGACCCGGACGCGCCTGTTGCGAGACGATCATGCCGTTTTCCGGCGCGTAGATCGTCGTGTTTTCCAGAAAATACTCTGCCTCGGACAGTTGGGCCTGTGCCTGAAGGATACCGGTGTTCACACCGTCTATCTGTGAGTCCAGCGCCAGTTGCGACTTTTCCAGATTGGCCTCGGCCTGATTGACCGAGGCTTGGTCTTCGGTGACCTGTTCATTCCATCTGTCCAATTCGTCCTGCCGCGCACCCCCTGCCGGCACAAGGTTTTCGTACCGTGCCTGTTGTGTCCGCGCATAAGCCAGCTGCGCATTTGCGCGCTCGACCGCTTCTGTCGATGAAATCACGTCTTGCTCAAGGATTTTCGCGTTCTGTTCGGCCGCCACAAGCTGGGCCTTGGCATTGTCAACCGCCAGTGAAAATACTGTGTCGTCAAACCGGTAAAGCGGATCGCCTTTGGTCACTATGGTGTTGGGTTCCACCAACACCTCGGTCAGGATTGTTGGCTGGGTCAGTCTGGGAACGATCTGGATCGTCGAGCGGACAACATGGCTGTCGACGGAAAACGGCTGGAAGAACCGCAAGGCGACCAAAAAGATCAGCAGCAGATGCGCACCAACCCAGAATGAGACAATGCCCCAGGTGATATTGAATTTCAGCCATTGCGCCTTGAAGAAGATGAACCAGACGAAAATGATGTAAAAGAGCGTGATGCCCAGGGCGACGAACATTTTACTTTAATTCCTTTGGGCTTAGCTCTTTTCTGCGTCATCGGATTTGGGCAGGTATTCGTCCTTCACCGTTCCGCCCAACCGCTCGATTTCCTTGCGAATGGCCTCTTTTTCTTCGTCTGTTCCCCGGCGCATATCGACGGTTACGCCGTCATGGAAGGCCCACATGAAAGCATGGACCCAAGGGACAACGGCCAGAAAGCCCATCCAGCCCATGATCTTTACCGCTTCGGCATGGGGGTGGTTGCGTTTGATGGCTATGCGGCCCGGCAGACCCATGAGGAACAAAAACAGCGCCATGACTGCTGCAAGCAGCAAGATCAGTGCCACGAATGTCAGGTAATCGTAGTAGCCGAGTGGCTGTCCCAAAAGTCCCATGCTCGCGCCTCCTGTTGGGAAGGTTGTCCTATCCTCAATTGTTGGTGCCCGGTTCGTCAATCAGTTTATGGCCTGTCGGCAAGTCCGTGCAACCGGTTGGACCGCAACCTTGGCTGGTATTCTCGAACCGTACCACGCGCCAATTGGCGGTCGGTTTTATAGTGTCAGGACCAAATGTGTCTGACAAGGCGCCAGAGCGTTAAGATTTCGGCCACACAGGTGAGGCAGATGCGACGTCATTGACGGATGCAGACAAAAAAAACGCCCCACGTGTTAGGTGGGGCGTTTGATGAATTTAAGCATATGTTCAGGCGGCCTCATCGGCGGGTTCAGGTCCGCCTTTGCTGCCCTTGATCCATTCGCGCAGTCCTTGCATCACGGCATAAAGGACAGGCACAAGGATGACGCCCACAAGCGTTGCAGCCAGCATTCCGCCAAACACCGCCACACCGATTGCCTTTTGGCTGGCCGCGCCGGCCCCACTTGCCGCCAACAGGGGTACTACACCTAAAAGGAAGGACAGTGCCGTCATCATAACGGCGCGGAAACGTTGGAACGCGGCCTCTGCAGCGGCGTCTTTGATCGACAATCCCTTGGCCCTTTGTTCCATTGCGAATTCGACGATGAGAATGCCGTTTTTCGAGGCCAACCCGACCAGCATGATCATCCCGATCTGGGTATACAGGTTGATGTCACTCCCAACGACGGCAACAGCCGCCACAGCGCCGAACAAGGCCACGATAACGGACAGCAGAATGGAAACCGGCATGGTCCAGCTTTCGTATTGCCCGACGAGGAACAGATAGCCAAACAGGATCGCCAGTCCGAGAATGACGATGACGAGCCCACCTGACGCCAATTGCTGTTGCGCGGTCCCCGTCCATTCAAAGGCATAGCCGGGCGGCAGGGCGGTGGACGATTCCTCGGTCATCACATTGATCGCATCACCCGTTGACAGTCCTTCGGCGGGCACAGCGGTCACCGTGGCCGACCGGAACAGATTGTGCCGTTTCAGAAGAACCGGACCCAGGACATTTTCGACGTCGATCAGCGTGCCAAGCGGCACCATCTCGCCTTTTGTCGACCGCACGTAAAGGTTCGAGATGTCCTCGACATTGTCGCGGTACGAGCCGTCGGCCTGAATCATCACGCGATAGACACGGCCAAAGAGGTTAAAGTCGTTCACGTAGTAGGACCCAAGCTGAGCCTGCATGGTCTGGAAAATCTCGGCCACCGAAACCTGCAGTGTCTTCGCCTTTTCCCGGTCAAGGTCGACGAACAGCTGCGGTACGTTGGCCCGGAACGTCGTGTAGGCCTGGCCAATTTCGGGTCGTTGGTTGGCCGCATAGACGAAAGATCCCACGGCCGAGGCCAGATCCTGCGGCGTTCCTCCTCCGGTCTGTTGTACTTCCATCTCGACGCCGGCCGACATCCCAAGGCCCTGAATGGGCGGGGGGTTGAAAGCAACGATCGAGGCAGCAGATTCAGCGTTGGCGATGGCCAGAACCTTGCCAAGGATTGCATCGGCGCTCAGGTCTTCTTCCTGGCGTTCATCCCAGTTGGTCAGGTTGACAAAGATCGCGGCGCCGTTGGTCGTTGTGCCGTTCAACAGTGAATAGCCGTTGACCAGAACCGTACTGGCCACACCCGGGATCTGACGAATTTCGTCGTCCAGCCGCGCGGTTACCGTCTCGGTTCGCTCCAGCGTGGCCGCGTCGGGAAGCTGGATGTCGACAAACAGATACCCGTTGTCCTCCAACGGGATGAAGCCGCTTGACGTGTTTGACATGATCGTTCCGGTGCCCGCGGCGAGGGCTGCGATGATACCCAGCGAAATCACCGGCAGGATCAGCAGTTTGCGCACAATCGCAACATAGCCACCGCGCACCGTTCCGATGAACTTTTCGAACAAGGCCAGCAGCCCTTTGGGCGGGCCAGACCGCGCCTGCAGAACCAACCCGCACAGGGCGGGAGACAGCGTCAGCGCGTTGATCGAAGAGATCACAACTGCGGTCGAGATCGTGACCGCGAATTGTGAATAGAGCCGACCCGAGATACCCGGCATGAAGGTCACCGGCACGAAGACCGCCAGCAGAACCAGCGTGGTCGCGATGACCGGCCCGGTGATCTGTCCCATTGCCTTGCGGGTTGCCTCGGCGGGGGGCAGGCCCTCATCCGCAATGATACGTTCGACGTTTTCGACGACCACAATGGCATCATCAACCACGATGCCGATGGCCAGAACCAGCGCAAACAGCGAGATTGTGTTCAGCGACATCCCGAACAGCAACAGAAAGGCGAATGTCCCAATCAGCGAGACCGGGATCGCCACCGCCGGAATGATTGTCGCCCGCCAACTGCCTAAGAAGACGAACACGACCGAGATAACCAGAATGAAGGTCAGGATCAGCGTTGATACCACGTCACTCAGCGATTGCTCGACAAAGTCGGTGGTGTTGAACGGGACCTGGTACTCCACATCTGTCGGGAAAGATCGGGAAAGGCGTTCCAACTCGGCTTGCACACGCTCAGACACCGCAAGCGCATTTGCGCCGGGGGCCTGATAAATGCCGATAACGGTGGCCGGTACCGCCTGGAAATAGCCCGACGCCGAATAGAACTGTGCGCCAAGTTCAACCCGCGCAATATCGCGAACCCGGACGATTGACCCGGCGTCTCCGGTGCGAATAACGATTTCGCCAAACTCTGCCGCAGACGTCAGGCGGCCCTTGGTCTTGATGGTGTATTGAAAGGTCTGTCCTTCCGGAACCGGAGGTGAGCCAATCGATCCGGCGGAAACTTCGATGTTTTGCTCGCGAATGGCGTTGATGACATCGCCCGGCGTGATCGAAAGTGCGGCCATTTTGTCCGGATCCATCCAGATCCGCATGGCATATTCCAGATTTGTCAGAACATCCGCTTTACCGACACCCTGAACCCGCGCCAGCGCGTCTTTGAGGTTGATCGAGGCATAGTTGGACAGGAAAACGCTGTCATAGGTGCCGTTGGGCGAGGTCAGCGTCACGAGCAAAAGCATGTTGGTCGATGCTTTTTGCGTGACAACACCAGAGGAGGTAACCTCGGTCGGCAGAGATGACATGGCCTGAGCCACGCGGTTCTGCACGTTGACCGAGGCGATATCCGGGTCGGTGCCGACTTCGAACGTTACATTCAGCGAGTAAGACCCGTTATCCGATGACGTAGACGTCATGTAGATCATGTCATCGACACCGTTCACCTGCGCCTCGATGGGTGCGGCAACGGTGTTCTCAACCGTCTCGGCATTGGCGCCGGTATAAGTGGTCGTCACACTGACGACAGGCGGCGTGATGTCAGGGAACTGGGCGACGGGCAGAACCAGATAACCGATGCCGCCCATGATTGTCAGAACAAGCGAAATAACAAGCGCCAGCTTGGGCCGGCTGATGAACAGGGCTGAGAACATCCGTTATTCTCCCGGCTGTTCAGAGGCGACAACCGCATCAACGGCAACACCCGGACGAACCCTTTGCAAACCTTCGACAATCACGCTTTCACCTTCGCGCAAACCGTCCAGCACAATGACGGCCGACCCGACGTTGTCGCCGGTGGTGATGTAACGCTGTTCGACCATCTGTTTGTCATTGACGACCAACACGAAATCGCCGCGTTGGTCGCGTTGCAGCGCTGCTTGCGGGATCAGAACCTGCAATGTCGGCTCCAGCGCTTCGATCTGGACGCTGAGGAACGCGCCGTCGATGATCAGTCGATCCGTGTTCTCGAATTCGGCACGCACGGTTATGGCCCCGGTCAGCGGGTCGATCCGGTTGTCCACAAAGACGATTTCGCCTGTTTCATCCAGATCGGTGCCATTGGGCAGGGTCACGTGAACGTTGGGGCTTTTGTTGCTTTCCGCCAACGAGGCGGCGTTTTCGCCATACTGCTCGAGAACCGAGGTGAACTGCTTTTCATTCAAGGAGAAATTGACATAGATCGGTGCTTCGCTGACCAGATTGACCAGCGGCGGGTTGGTCGGGCCTACGACGTCGCCAACGCTGGTTGTAACGCGCCCGATCCGTCCGTCGAATGGCGCGTGTATCTCGGTGTAGCTCAGATCAAGTTCGGCCTGCTGGATCGCGGCATTGGCCGCTTTGACTTCGGCCTCGGCCACCAGCTCATTTGCGCGGGCGATGTCGCGTTCCGACTCGGGTGTGGCATCGCGCCGATACAGTTCTTCCTTTCGGGCCAAATCGACCTTGGCCAGTTCCAGATTGGCCTCGGCCCGGTCCAAATCCGCTTTACGCGCATCAAGCGTGGCCTGATAAAGGTCGGGCTCGATGGTGAACAGCAGGTCGTCTTTCGTAACCAACGCCCCGTCCTGCACGTTTTGCGTTTCCAAAAAGCCGTTCACCCGCGCGACGATGTCGACCTTGTTGATCGCTTCTGCCCGGCCAATGAACACGGCCTCGTCCGTGATCTCTTCGGTATAGGCGGCGGCGATTGAAACCTTTGGGGGGGCGGCGTCAGTTTGATCCTGTGCCACAGCAAATTGGGCAGACCCAAGGCTGACCGCAAGCGCAAGCACCCCGGATGGCCTGCAATGGCTGAGTATCGAGTTCAGGAAAGCAAATGACATGGTGAACGCCCCGTTCAAACTATTAATCCCGCGCCCGAACAGCTTTGCCACCCGGACGAGTCGTTTTGTTTTGAGATCAGGATGGCCGTTTTGCCCGAATTTCTCAAGCGCGATGAATACTCGATCAATTCAGACGCTGCGCAATTTTCTATTTGTGGTGGCACACTTATAGCGGCTCACCCCGGCGGCGCATCGGGCCCGCGCAGCCGTTCAGTCGTTTAAAGCAATAAGTCCGGGGACAATTCAGGCCCCCGGTCCCATTCGCGCGGAACCTGACAAATCAGGTGCGAATTCCGGCAAAACGCGTTTGCCAATCCTCGCGCTGTTCATCCGCTATTTTGGCGAACAGAACATCGGGAACCGTGAATTCGTGGCCGGCGGGCAGGGCGCTCAGGGCGCCGTCAACGTCTTTGGGCCAGCTGGTGTCCAGCGTGTTCATCGCGCTCAGCATCCGAGCCGAGGCATCGGGGATGAACGGTGCGCTCAGGACGGCGTAAAGCCGGATCAGGTTGAGGCCCAGCCGAACCTGCGCAGCTGCCTGCTCAGGGTCTTCCTTAAAGGTCGACCAGGGGGCCGCTGCCTGCAGGTATTCGTTCCCGGCAACCCAGATCGCCCGCAATTCCTGAGCGGATTTGCGAACCTCCATCGCCTCCATGAAACCTTCATAAGCCCGCACACGTTTGGTCAGTTCCGCGATCAAGGCTTGTTCGCGCTCGCCATACGTGCCGCCTTCCGGAACGGCTTCGCCGAATTTTGACCGGCAGAACTTGGTGATACGGCTGACAAAGTTGCCCAACACGTCGGCCAAATCCTTGTTTACCGATTGCTGGAAATTCTCCCACGTGAATTCACTGTCGCTGCTTTCGGGCGCGTGACTCAGAAGCCACCAGCGCCAGTAATCGGCGGGCAGGATTTCCAGTGCCTGATCCATGAACACGCCGCGCCCCTGAGAGGTCGAGAACTGGCCGCCATCATAGTTGAGGTAGTTGAACGATTTCAGGTGGTCGACCAACTTCCACGGCTCGCCCGATCCCAGGATCGTCGCCGGGAACGACAGCGTGTGAAAGGGCACGTTGTCCTTTCCCATGAACTGAACATAGCGCACGTCATCCGCACCCTTGTCCGTCCGCCACCAGCGTTCCCACTCGGCATCGGTTTTGCCGTTCGCATCCGCCCATTCCTTGGCGCAGGCAATGTATTCGATGGGCGCGTCGAACCAGACATAAAAGACTTTGCCCTCCATCCCCGGCCAATCCTGATCGCCCTTCTTGACCGGAACACCCCAGTCCAGATCGCGCGTGATGCCACGGTCCTGTAGACCGTCGCCGTCATGCAGCCATTTCTTGGCAATCGAGGTGGTCAGGATCGGCCAATCCGTTTTGCTGTCGATCCACGCATCCAGCTGATCTTTCATCGCCGATTGACGTAGATAGAGGTGCTTGGTCTCGCGCACCTCAAGATCGGTCGAGCCTGAAATGGCCGAGCGCGGATTGATCAGGTCGGTCGGGTCCAACTGCTTGGTGCAGTTTTCGCACTGATCCCCGCGTGCACGTTCGTAACCGCAGTTGGGACAGGTGCCCTCGATGTAACGATCGGGCAGGAAGCGGCCATCGGCGTTGGAATAAACCTGCTTCTCGGTCACTTCCCGGATCAGCCCGGCTTCATCCAGTTTTCCCGCGAAGTGTTGGGTCAGTTTCTTGTTCTGCTCACTGGACGAACGGCCAAAGTGATCGAAGCTGAGGCCAAAACGGTTGGCGATATCGGCCTGAACATCATACATCTCGGCGCAGTACTCAGCCACGGGTTTGCCCGCTTTCGCAGCTGCGAGTTCCGCCGGCGTACCATGTTCATCCGTCGCACACAGGAACATGACCTCGTTTCCCCGGCCACGCTGATAGCGTGCGTACAGATCAGCGGGCAATTGCGAACCGATCAGGTTGCCGAGGTGCTTGATCCCGTTGATGTAAGGGATCGCCGAGGTGATGAGAATCCGAGCCATGTTTCGTTTCCACGTATCTAACTGCGCGCCCGTCTACCTTATGTATTCCGGCAGCAAAAGACCGGCTTTCATATTGACGTCACTTTAAACAGCGATGCACGCGAAAAACCTGACGCATCCGGCGCTCGGATTTCGTGCAAAACCGCAGCTAAATCTTCAAAGGGTCGAAGTTTGAGATCACAACCTCTTGAATTCTTTGCAATGACTTCCCATCTGTATTGCATACAAAAGTATACAATAACGGGGACATTCCGCTGATGTTCAGCTTTTTTCTCGAGGGTGCCTTTGTGCCCTTTACCATTTCGCTTGCGCTGTTGTTCGGCCTTTTGGGGTTGGAACTGATTGCGCTGCTTTTTGGTGCAAGCCTGATGGCGGGAGATGGCGAGGTTGATCTGGACGTGGTCGATACCCCGGACTTGGATGCTGCCGACTTTGACCTGGATATCGAGGCGGATGTCGATCTGGGCGAGTTCGAGTTGGCTGAGCTGGAGCCGGATATGCCAGCAGACGCGCCGGTCAGTCCGCTTGCGTGGCTTGGCATCGGTAAAATGCCCTTCATGATCTGGCTGGCGGTTTTGCTTGCGGGCTTTGGCCTGTCTGGCATGGGTCTGCAACTGACCCTGCGCGACCTATTGGGTTTCGACCTGCCCAGTTGGATGGCGGCGATCCCTGCCGGCGCGTTCGGCCTGTGGTTCGCGCGCGGTTTTGGCAGCGTCTTTGCACGTTTGTTACCCAAAACCGAGACACAGGCGATGTCCGAACGGTTGTTGGCCCGCCGCCGTGGTGTCATCACCCAAGGCACTGCTTCGCGCGGACGACCGGCTGAAGTGCGCGTGATGGATCGGTTCGGCAACACCCATTACCTGCGCGCAGAGCCGCTGCAGGACAAAGACACGCTGGAACAGGGCACGGATGTCCTTGTTCTGCGCGACCGACGGCGGGACCGGTTCGTTCTGGTCGGCTTGTCGGACTAACGAAATTTCAAACCCCAAGACGGAGGATTTTGCATGGAACTCACTTTCCTGATAACCACAGTTGCGACCATTTTGGCCGTTGCACTGTTCATAGGCCTTGTTCTTGGCAGGCTTTACAAACGCGCGACCCGCGAAGTCAGCCTTGTGAAAACCGGGGCGGGCGGCAAAAAAGTCATCATGGATGGCGGTGTGATCATCGTGCCGCTTCTGCACGAGGTCAGCCCGGTCAACATGAAGACCCTGCGCCTTGAGGTGCAGCGCAGTGGCGAGGCCGCATTGATTACCAAGGACCGGATGCGTGTGGATGTGGGCGTGGAATTCTACGTCTCGGTCATGGCCACCGAAGAGGGCATCGCGCGCGCCGCGCAGACGCTCGGGGATCGTACCTTTGACGTCGAACAATTGCGCGAGATGATCGAAGGCAAACTGATCGACGGTCTGCGTGCTGTGGCGGCCCAGATGACAATGGACGGTTTGCATGAAAACCGCGCTGACTTTGTTCAGGAAGTGCAGAATGCCGTGTCTGAGGACCTATTGAAAAACGGTCTGTCGCTGGAATCCGTTTCGCTGACCGCGCTGGACCAGACGCCGTTTGAAGCCCTGGATGAAAACAACGCCTTCAACGCGGTGGGTATGCGCAAGCTGGCCGAGGTGATTGCGGTGTCCAAGAAAGAACGCGCTCAGATCGATGCCGAGGCCGAGGTCGAAGTGCGCCGCGCCGCGATGGAAGCGGAGCGCCAGAAGCTGCTGATCGAGCAGGATGAGGCGCAGGCGCGGATTGAGCAGACGCAGAAGGTCGAAACCCTGCGCGTGGCGCAAGAGGCAGAGATTGCTGCTCGGACCGAGGACTCGGTACGAGAAACCGAACATGCCCGTATCGCGCGTGAAGAAGCCATCCGGGCCGCGGATATCGAACGCGAGCGCAAAATCCGCGAGGCCGAAATCTCGAAAGAGCGTGAGCTTGAGGTTGCGGAGCAAGAGCGTCAGATCATTATCGCGCAGAAATCCGAAGAGGAAAGCCGCGCGCGTGCATCCGCCGATCTGGCCCGTGCGGAGGCGACGAAGGCAACCGAAGCTGTAGCAACCGCGCGCGAAGTGGCCGAGGCCGAGCGTCAAAAGCAGATCGCGTTGATCGAAGCGACCCGTGAAGCTGAACGTGAAGCCACCGCGATCCGCCTGTCGGCGCAGGCCGAGAAAGAGGCTGCCGCCGACCGTGCCGAGGCGCGTCGGGAGGAGGCTCAGGCCGAAGCAGATGCGCTCAACATCCGGGCGGAGGCCAAGAAGAACGACATGCTGGCCGAAGCGGAAGGTAAGCGTGCGATTGTCGAGGCCGATAATGCGCTGTCTGCCGAGCAGATCCGCATGAAGGTCGATATGGCGCGGATCGAAACCATGCCGTCGATTATCGCGGAAATGGTCAAGCCCGCCGAAAAGATCGACTCGATCAAGATCCATCAGGTCGGCGGGATCGGTGCTGCCCAGAACGGTGCGGCCGGCGGTGACAAGCCGGTGGTCAATCAGGCACTGGATTCGATCATGGGCATGGCTGTTCAGATGCCCGCTTTGAAGAAGCTGGGTGAAGAGCTTGGTTTGTCGATGGAAAACGGTGTCGGCGGTGTTGTGAACGGGGCGTTGGAACAGACACCTGAGCCGGTAGACGTTGTCGACGTAGCAGACGGTGAAACCCCGCCGACGCAGTAAACCCCGACGGGGCCGGGATCTCCCGGCCCTGCTTTTAGTCTTCTCGCGACTTTTTCAGCAGCCGCCCGATGGTGAAGGATGTACGCGGGGCATACACATAGTTGGTGCGCGCCTCCGGGGTGGGGCGCGACCGCATTCGGGCGACACCAAACACAATCAACCCAAGATGCCCCACGGCCACAAAGCCAAAGAGGGCGCCCGGCCCAAATTGTTGTATCAGCGTGGATGAGATGTAAGGCGAGGCAATCGCACCCAACGCGTACCAGAACATCAAAGCTGCGGCCAGTTCAACGCGCTGTTCCGCAGTGGCAAAATCGTTGGCATGGGCTGACGAGACCGAAAAAATCGGGAAGGTCGTCAATCCAAAGAAACCGGCAGCCAGCATTACGCCCAAGGTGCCGGAACCGCTGGCAAACATGGTGACGCCGCAACTCAGAACGGCGGCGGCGGATAACCAGACAAGCACCCAGCGCCGGTCATATTTGTCCGCCAGCCAGCCCAACGGATACTGCGCCAGGGCACCGCCCAGAACGAATGAGGCGAGGAAAAAGGCGATTTGATCGACGCCCAACCCGACTTCCTGCCCGTAAACCGGGCCGACCATCCGGAAAGATGCAGAACTGAGGGCGGAAACGATGACGCCTGCAACAGCAAGGGGGGAATTCGTCCAGGCCAGTTTTGGGCGTAAGCGCGGTGCGTCCGGCGTCTTGGGCTGGCTTGCCCGTGACAGTGTAAGCGGCAGCAGCGACGCGCAACACAAGATCGCCAAGATGTTGTAGGAAACGTACGAAGCCGGCGGCAGAACAGCGATTATCAACTGGGCGCACAGAGAGGCCCCCAGATCGGCGATCCGATAACTGCCCATGACGCGACCACGGGATTTGTTCGTGACTTTGGCGTTCAACCACGCCTCGATCACTGTGTAACAGCCCGCGACGCAGGTGCCCGAAGCGATCCGCAAGACCGCCCAAATCCGAGGATCCTCGGTCAATGTGTGCCCCAGCAGTCCCATCGCACCAAGGGCTGTACACACCGCGAAGGCGCGGGAGTGGCCGACGCTGCCCATCAGGCGCGGCACCCACCAGCAACCGACAAAGAACCCGATGAAATGCGCAGACCCCAAAAGACCGATCTGTTCCGTCGAAAAATCCAGCGTCAGTCCCGAGATCGCATCTAACGGACCAACACCACCCGTCGACAGTTGAAGAAGAATGACCGAGAGAAAAAGGGCGGCAAAGGAAATGATCGTGCGCATAACAACGGCAGCATTACCGCATCGCTGAGTATTGCGCGTGACAATTCGACCTTGCAGCGTCGTTTTTGTCTTTTTTCAATCAGGATTGGCGAACAAGTTCGGCTTGAATGTCCAGCGACACCGTATCGTCAACCAGGTCAGGATATCCCGAGGCACCAAAGGCATGGCGATCCAACGCGCCGGCAAGACGGATTGAGAGCGCGCTCAGATCATCCGCGTCGCTGCCGGGGCGACGGTACAGGCTCGCTTGCAGCGTTACCGGACGCGTTACGCCGCGTACGGTCAGGTCACCCGTGATCAGCGCACCTTCCGATATTCGGCCATTTGGGCCCAATTGAATACGGGTCGAGGTGAACCTGATCGTGGGATGCTCTTGCACATTCAGGACATCCTCGCTCAGCATCGGGCCGCGGGCAAAAGGCAGTTTGGTACGCGCAGCAGCGACGTTCAGAACCACTGTGACCTTGCTGTTTTGCAAGCGTTTCGTGTCAATTTTGATGTCAGCGTGCTGGATCGGCATGGTGCCGGACTGCGAAATTCCCGAAAGATCGAAGGAAAATCCGACGGACGTGCCGTTTTGGGTCAGTGCGTACGGAATGACCGAGGCATCAGCGGCGCGAACCAAAGGCGCGACCGTCAGGCCCGCAACGAACGAGCGCCGTGTCAGAAATCTCATACCGGAACCTCCTGACTGCGGGGTCGTGAACGCCCGATTATGAACAATAGGATGGCAATATTGAGGCCGTTCCATAAAATCCCGTTGATAAAGGCCAATTGATAACTTCCGGTTAAGTCGTAAATCCAACCTGACATCCAGCCGCCCAAAGCCATGCCCAGGATGGTCATCATCATGACAAATCCAACCCGTGCACCGGCCTCTTTCGGTGGCATGTACTCGCGAACAACCAATGCATAGCTTGGCACGATGCCCCCCTGGGCCAGACCGAATAGCAGGCTGATAACGTAAAGCTGTGCCAGACCGTCATACGGCAGGAAAAGAAAGAGGGCGATGCACTGCAAAACCGAGCCGATGAGCAAAGTGTAGATTCCACCCAGCTTGTCGGCGACCAACCCCGATACGATGCGGCTGACAACACCGCCCATTAACATGAACGACAGCATTTCTGCGCCGATAACCGGACCATAGCCCAGACCCACACAGTAAGAGACGATGTGAACCTGTGGCATGGACATCGCCACGCAACACCCGATCCCGGCCAGACCCAGAACATATTGCAGTGCCCGAGGTGAGATGCCGACGCTACGCGCGTTGATCCGGGCTTTGCTGGCGGCCGCGTCGTGCGCCTCATCCGGAACCTGACGCCGCAAAAGCAATGACAGGGGAATGACGACGGCCAACGTCACGACTGCCAGGGTCAAATAGACCTGCTGCCATCCATCCCGCACCAGAATGCCGGACAGCAAAAGGGGCCAGATTGCGCCCGACAGGTAGTTGCCACTTGCGACCAAGGCCACGGCGATGCCGCGTCGTTTCATGAACCAGTGGGATATGTCGGCGATCAGTGGGCCGAACCCAATCGAAGTTCCCAGTCCAAGAAACAAGTGTGCGACTGAAAGAAGGACCATGTTCGGTGACAGCGTCGCAACCAGAAAACTGAGGGCGCTGAGCGCAGCGGCCCCGATCAACGCTTTTGTAACGCCCATCCGGTCGACCAACTGGCCCAACCACATATTGCCCAGCGCAAAACCGATCATGGCAAGCGTATAGGGCATGGATGCCTCGGCCCGTCCCGCGCCGAACTGTGCCTCGACTGCGGGCATCACGACGATGACCGCCCACATTCCCACATTTGCGACTGTTGCGATCAAAAGTGTGATTGCGAGGCGCAGCCATGAATAGCCACTGTCATGTATTTCGTGATTCATGGGCGCCACGCTAGGGCGCGGATTGCGATTTTACCAGTCACAAGTTTTGTGATTGAAATTGTGTGGAAATTTTTTGGGTATGGGGGCTTTCCCCACGCCCTCGGAGCGCGTCATTTGGTGGCGGTCCGAGGGTTGATTGAAAGGGCTGAAGCCATTGGCTGCCGAGCAGCAAACGGTGAATGCCTAGAGCAGCCGTATCGCCATGCCGCCATCAACCGCGACCGGAGCCCCTGTGACAAAGCTTGCGCGATCCGACAGCAGGAACAGCGCGGATTGCGCAATCTCCTTCGGATCGGCCATACGTTTCATGGGGTGCAATCCGGCGATGAAGTCGTGCGTTGCTGTGTCTGTGCCGGCCATTTCCGTCTTCGTCCCACCCGGCAAGATCGTGTTGATGCGTACACCGTTTGCCGCGTGGTCAGAGGCCAATGACTGGGCAAACCCAATCAGACCCGCCTTTGACGCGGCATAGGCCCCCATACCGGGCATGCCGCCGTTGCTGAAACCAACAAAAGTGCTGGTGAAGACAATGGACCCTTCACCTCGTTTTTCGATTGCAGGTATCTGTGCTTTTGCGGCGTAGAACGCGCTGGTTAGGTTTGTCGTGAGGACGGATTGCCAGTTTTCGGATGCCATTTCGGGAATTGGCCCCATCTCTCCCACGATCCCGGCATTGTTGAACGCGCCATCAAGGCCGCCAAATTCCTGCTCGGCCAGGTCCACAAGGGCTTGGGCATATCCTTCGTCGGTTACGTCGCCGGACAGGCAGACGGCGCGGCCCTTGTTTTGTGCAATCTGGTCGACAATCGCGCTCAACTGCGCCGTGCGTCGTGCGCCCAGAACGACATTTGCGCCTTCTGATGCAAAAAGAAGCGCCGCCGCCGCGCCGATTCCGCTGCTTGCTCCGGTAATGATGATGGTTTTGTTTCCGAGTTCCATAGTGATGCCTTTCGATGGTGTCGTGCCTATCGACTAAGCAATCAGGGGTGTTCTGAACGACCCGTTTCTTGCGGGTGTTCAACGGCCTTGTTTCAATGAGCAGGAAACGGGTCGGAGAAGGAAACTCTTGCGAAAATCTGTGGGGCTTCCTAGCCCGCCTATGACCCAATTCCGCTGTTGAGTTTTTTGACCAAATCCGGACCAGGCAGGATGTTGCGCTGTCTCAGGAGGTGTCCTCGGTCGCAACGCGTCTCAGATGCAGTCCGGCGCGTGATCTGGTCTGGGTGGCGTGCCAGCTGATCGGGGGCAGGGCCCGGGCGCGGCGGCGGGTCAGGGTCCAGCGGCGGGCTTCTGCGTGATGTTTTGCAGCCATGTGCCACCGCGTCTCGACCCCTTGCGCACCACCGTCTCCGGGCGTCAACAACAGCCCCAGCTGAGCTTGTCCCATCGAACCACCTTGTTCAGCAGCCAAATGCATCCGTCGCACCGGTGTCAGCCCCGGCGCGCCGGGCAGGTCACCGATGATCAGCGGGATGGCCCCGCTGCGCAGCGCCTCTTCCATGCACCACAGCAGATCCTCGGCGCGGGTGGGGCGGACAAAGATGAACCGGGCCGGGTCTGCAAAGGCCATCATCCCGTCTGGGTTCAACTGACCCGGCTCCCATGCGGGTGAAATCCACAAGACCGGCCCCCGCGCCTGACCGGCCAGCCACATGGCAAAGCTGCGGCGGGCGGGGCCGCACGCCTCGTGAACACGGGCCAGCTGCAGGGTGATCTGCGGGTGCAGGCTGATCCCCGGTGCCTCACGTGCAGGTTTACGGCTTAGAAGATGTGTAGACATGCCGCCAATCTAGCATGTTCCTATTTTGTTCTCAATCGTCGAGTTGGGCCGCCGACCCATCAACGCGACAAAATCAAACGTCCATTTGCAAACTGAATGTTCGAGAACCGGTGCAGATAGTCCATACCCAGAAGCGACCGATGCAACTCACCCTCGTTAACCCAGGCCGAGACGTTGGTGTCGGTAATTGGTCCCAGCGTCAGCGTTTGCAGACGCACGGGCGCGGTACGCACTTCCCCGTTTGCTGTGGCAGCGCGGCCGAAATAGTTCAATTGATCGGGGTCTATGCCAATGCGTTCCGCGTCCTGTTCGCTCAGGACAATCTGACTGGCGCCGGTGTCGACAAGAAACGTGATCGGTTCTCCGTTTACGGACACCGGAAGATAGTAGTGACCGTCCTGTGCACGGGGCACCTCGATCGTTTCGCCGGTTACGGTCATCTGAGGGGCAGGGCCAACGGTCGTGCGAATGTCTTCCCACAAGCCGACAACGGCAATCACACCAATGAAGATAAAGACCCACGCCATCGCCTGTTGCAGCGTTTTATTCAGCGTTTCGCGGTTTTGCGAAATGAACCAAGCCACGACGGCTGCGCCAAGCAGGCTCAGATACGCCAAACGTGCAATGCTATCGCCATCCATACCAATACCTTTACCCGTTCACACGATTATATATGGGCATTTATGACGCAAAACCAAAGGCCTTGAGGCCATCCAGAATGAACTGAACCGACAAGGCCGCCAAAAGCATTCCCAACAGCCGGGTCAGAACGTTAAGCCCGGTCTTCCCCAATATCCGTGCGATGAGGCCACCGGACAGGAAAAACACAAAAACCACCGCCATGACCGCCAGCATCACGGCACATGCCGCAGCTATTCCCGGGATTCCGGGGTTTTGTCCGGCCAGCAGGATAATCGTGGCGATCGAACCGGGGCCTGCAATCAATGGAATGGCCAACGGAAAGACAGACGGGTCAGGGCGCTCTTCTTCTTCGGCGCGGTTTTCGCGCCGTTTCGTGCGCCGCTCGAACAGCATGTCGAGCGCGGTCAGGAACAAAAGCGCGCCACCGGCAACGCGGAAAGCCGGCATGGAAATACCGACAAACCCAAGCACCGCCTCGCCAAAGGCCGCAAATGCGATCAGGATGAACACGGCCGTCAGACAGGAGCGGATGGCGATTTTCCGTCGGGCGGACGCCTCCATGTCTTGCGTCAGCGCAACGAAGATCGGCGTGGTTCCGAACGGGTCAATGACCACAAACATCGTCGTAAATGCGGTTATGAAAAACGCCAATTCGATCATGCGGCGTTCTCGGCGTTTTCAAGGCGTTCTGCGGCGGCAACCCACAGTGCCTCGGCCTTGTTCATGGCCTCGACCACTTCGGCGAATTTGCGGTTCCAGGTTTCAAGATCGTTGATCCGGTCATCCTCATACAGCGCCGGATCAGCCAGTTTCGCTGAAAGTTTTTCGTGCATATCCGTCAGCTTTTCGATCCGATCCTCGCATTTGCGCAGATCGGCGCGCAGGGCCAGCATGGCATCGCGCGAGGGCCGCTTTGGCTTTGCGGTCTGCGGCTTTGCCTTCACCGGCTTGTCACGGGCCAACAGCATGGCGCGGTAGGCTTCGAGGTCACCGTCATAGGGTTTGACGGTGCCGTCAGAGACCAGCCACAGCCGGTCTGCCACCAGTGACAGCAGGTGCATGTCGTGACTGACCAGCACGACCGCGCCGGTATAAGTGGTCAGGGCCTCGACCAATGCCTCGCGGCTTTCGATGTCCAGATGGTTGGTCGGTTCATCGAGGATCAGCATGTGCGGCGCGTCGATTGTGGCAATCAGCAAAGACAAACGCGCCTTTTGCCCGCCCGACAGCCGACCGACCAGCGTTTCCGCCTGATCGGCGTTCATCCCGAACCCGGCCAGACGTGACCGCCACTTGCCCGGTGCCTCATCCGGGCGCAGTCGTCGCAGGTGATCCAGCGGTGTTTCGTCCACATGCAGTTCATCCACCTGATGTTGCGCGAAATAGCCAATGCGCAGCTTGTTGCTGCGCGTCATCTTTCCGGCCATCAACGGCAGTCGGTCCGACAAGAGCTTGGACAGCGTCGACTTACCCTGACCGTTCTTCCCCAACAGCGCGATGCGATCATCCTGATCAATGCGCAGGTTCAGGCGGCGCAGGACTTCTGTCTCACCATAGCCCGTCACACCGCCTTCAATCTGAATGATCGGCGGCGACAGTTCCTCTGGCTCGGGGAACGAAAACGCGCGCAATGCCGCCTCTTGCGGGGTCGAGACCAGTTGAATGCGTTCGATCATCTTCAGGCGCGATTGGGCCTGCACCGCCTTGGACGCCTTATAGCGAAAGCGATCCACAAAGCTCTGCAAATGCGCGATGCGAGCCTTTGCCTTGGCGTTTTCGGACTCCGCCTGCGCCAGACGCTCGGCCCGGCGCTCGGCGAACTTGTCGTAGGGCACCGCATAGTAGGTCAGCTTGCGGTCTTCCAGATGAAGGATCGATCCCACCGCACGGTTCAGCAGGCCCCGGTCATGGCTGATGATAATCACCGTGTGGGGATACTTCGCCAGATAGCTTTCCAGCCACAGCGCGCCTTCAAGGTCGAGATAGTTGGTGGGTTCGTCCAACAGCAACAGATCGGGCTGCGAGAACAGCACCGCCGCCAGTGCAACGCGCATCCGCCAACCGCCGGAGAAATCCGAGCAGGGTTTTTGCTGGTCTTCATCATCAAAGCCCAACCCCTTGAGGATCGAGGCTGCGCGCGCCTCTGCAGACCACGCATCAATATCGGCCAGACGGGTCTGAATCTCGGCAATACGGGCCGGGTCTTCGGCGCTGTCGGCCTCGGCCATCAGTGCGCTGCGCTCGGTATCGGCGGCCAGCACCGTGTTGATCAGCGAGACATCGGACGAAGGCGCCTCTTGAGCGACCCCGCCAATCCGGGCGCGTTTTGGCAGGACGATATTGCCGGACTCCAGCGCCAACTCACCGCGAATCAAGCGAAAGAGGGTTGTCTTGCCTGTCCCGTTCCGTCCCACAAGCCCAACCTTGTGACCATCGGGAATGGTGGCACTGGCCCCATCGAACAGCGGGCGACCTTCAACGGCATAAGTTATGTCTTCGATCCGTAGCATGCGTGGTGTGTGGCCCAAGCGGCTTGCCGGGTCAATCCACCAAGGGCGGGAGCACCCAACCTTGTACTTGGCAGGGCCCAACCGACGCTGCATACTCACAGCATTTCGAACAAACTGATACTATCGAGGGTTGAGATGGCCAACATTGTGGTGTGCTGCGACGGGACCTGGAATTCTGCCAACAACAAGGATGGGCAACTTCCTGCTCCGACAAATGTCCGCAAGTTCTTTGCGGATGTGGCCGAGAAGGATGACGAAAACGTCGCGCAAAAAACCTATTACAGAAATGGTGTGGGAACCAGTGGCGGCGTCTTCAAGCGTTTGCTCGGCGGGGCGATCGGGCTTGGGTTGGAAGACGGCATCAAGAGTGCTTACAAGTTTCTGTCCGAAACTTATGAGCGCGGCGACAAGATTTTCCTGATCGGCTTCAGCCGGGGTGCCTACACCGCGCGCAGCCTGGCAGGTATGGTGTGCAGCCTGGGCCTGTGCGACCTGACCAACCCAAACCTGTCAGAGGAAGAAAAATGGGCCGCCGTCCGTGCGGCGCTGATCCGTTATCAGACCGAAAAGAAAGATGGCAAGGTCGGCTTCATGCAACGGCATGTCTGGCTGAAACAAACCAAAGAGTTGCAGGGGTTCGATTTCGATCAGGAGGTGCCCGTCCACTTTCTCGGGGTCTGGGACACGGTCGGTTCGCTTGGCATCCCCGATGATCTGGGCCTGTTGAAAGCCCTGATCGGTGATCCGCGCAAACACGCGTTTCATGACACCAAGTTGAGCGACAAGGTCTCTCATGCGCGCCATGCAGTTGCAATCGATGAACGCCGTGTGGATTTCACCCCAACGCTCTGGACCGATGTGGATAGCGGTCAGGCAAAGCAGGTTTGGTTTCCCGGAGTACACGGTGATGTGGGCGGCAGTTATTCAGATCACGATCTGGGCGACCTGACTTTGGAATGGATGATGCGCGAAGCCAAAGACAAAGGTCTGGCTTTTCGCTATGGGGCATTCGTGCGGCTGACAGATAATCCGCAAGGACAGATGCACGACTCCGTCACCGGCTTGTTCAAGGTGCGGCGGACCCGTCCGCGCTCGGTCCCCAGCTTTACGGCCAAACATGACGACCGCTCGGAACTAAGCGCTCCAGCGCTTGTGCGGCACCGGCGCCCGGCGCAGGGCGAGGTGGCATACTGGCCCTGCCGGCATCTGCAGATTGGTGAGTCCGTGCCCCTTAAGATACGCGCCGGAGAGCGGTGGAATCGCACGGGGCTGTTCATCGAAAAAGCGGGCCATTATCGGTTGCAGGCCGAGGGCGAGTGGTTGGATGCCAGTATCAAGGCTGGTCCGGAAGGTGCATATGACGGGTTTCATGTTGCAAAAGGGGCTTACCTGCTGGCTGCGCTGCCCGAGGCGTATCGAGGTGCGTTGCGTGCGTTCCGGCAGACGCGCAATGCCGACAATTCCTTCTCGCGCCGCTTGTCCCGTGCCCCATGGTTCGCGCTGATTGGCGTGGTTTCCAGCGGCAAAGGTGTCAACACCGATACCAAGAAATTGGATACGCATCAGTATTTCGAGATCGGACGGGACTACGATCTATTCGCCGAGGGTGATGGGTTTCTGTATGCGTTCGCCAATGACGCCTGGGCGACGTACGGAAACAACGCCGGGCATCTCACTTTGAGGGTTGAACGGGTCGGGTAAATTTGGCCTGCCCCAAGGTGTGTTCAAGCCCGGGGTGATGTGTTAGCGCTGCTCCGATTGGATTCTAACGGTTTGAATATGCGAGCGGCCCAGACGCCTCCTTCATTGTTTACGCTGATTTTTGCCACGGCGCTGTCGGTTCTTACGCTGAATATGTTCCTGCCGTCGCTGGCGCATATGAGCGAGGATTTCGGCGTCGATTATGGCCTCGTGAACCTCTCGGTTGCGGGGTATCTGGCCGTTTCTGCGGTGCTGCAGCTGATCATGGGGCCTTTGTCGGATCGCTATGGTCGCAGGCCGATCCTGTTGATTAGCATGACGATATTTGTCGCGGCCTCCATCGCCTGCGTGATGGCCGAGTCGATCTGGGCTTTTCTTGGGTTTCGAATGGTTCAGGCCGCTGTTGTGGCCGGTCCAGTGCTGTCCAGCGCCTCGATCCGCGACCTCTATCCGCCTAACGAGGCCGCCAGCAAACTGGGTTATGTCGCGATGGCGATGGCGCTTGCCCCCATGCTTGGCCCGATGCTGGGCGGCGCGCTGGATATGCTCTTTGGCTGGCGTGCCGGGTTTGTCCTTTACTCGGTGCTGGGCGCGGGTTTGCTGACCCTGCTTTGGTTTGACATGGGCGAGACCAACACCAATCGCTCGTCCACCTTTGCGGCGCAGTTGAAGGAGTATCCGCACCTGTTTCGCGCGCGCCGGTTCTGGGGCTATGCGCTGTGTGCCGCGTTTTCGATTGGCGGTTTTTTCAGCTTTATCACCGGCGCACCGCTGGTGGCTGCTGCCTGGTTCGACCTGAGCCCTGCGATGCTGGGGCTGGGTATCGGGATCATCACCGGCGGCTTTATGGTCGGGAACTATATTACCGGGCGCATCGCTGCGCATACGAAGCTGACAACCATGATACTGATGGGCAGGATCGTTGCCTCAACCGGGCCCTTCATCGGGTTGCTTTTGTTCATTGCCGGTCTGGGTTCGGTCTGGGTGTTCTTCGGCTCTGCCATCTGCGTCGGATTTGGCAACGGGCTGACCAACGCCAACGCGTCGGCGGGCGTCATGTCGGTGCGTCCGAAACTGGCGGGCAGCGCTGCCGGGCTGTCGGGCGCGATGATCGTTGCGCTCGGCGCGGTACTGACCTCGATGACCGGGGCTTTGGTCAGCCCCGAGAATGGGCCTTATCTGGTTCTGGGAATGATGTGCGCGAGTAGCTTCATCGGTCTACTGGCGGTGCTTTATGTACGTCGCGTCGACCGCTTGGACCCGCTGCCGGATGCGATCTGATCACCGGGACATCATAACACTTTTCATAGGGCAAATACCGTGATAGGCGGCGCGCGATGGATTTCGGCGCACACCTTGCGCCACATTGTAAGGAGAGGCCGACATGGCACTGGAACGCACATTCTCGATCATCAAACCCGATGCAACCCGCCGCAACCTGACCGGCAAGATCAACGCCAAGTTCGAAGACGCGGGCCTGCGCATCGTTGCGCAAAAACGCATCCACATGACCAAGGAACAGGCCGGCAAGTTCTACGAAGTGCATGCCGAGCGCCCGTTCTATGACGAACTTTGCGAATTCATGTCGTCGGCTCCGGTCGTTGTTCAGGTTCTGGAAGGCGAAGGCGCCATTGCCAAGAACCGCGAAGTCATGGGCGCAACCAACCCGGCGGACGCAGCCCCCGGCACCATCCGCGCCGAATTTGCTGAATCGGTCGGCGAAAACTCGGTCCACGGTTCGGACGCCCCCGAAACCGCGGCGGTCGAGATTGCCTATTTCTTCTCGGGCATCGAACTGGTCGGTTAATCCCGGCATTTGTCACGATCTGGTCGCATCCGGTAACTGGTGCGGCCATTTTTCTGTCTGAGTGCCGTTTTGAGCATCACGCGCTCTCGCGCGGGCGAAGGGATTGGTAGCATGTCTGAAAACAAGCGAATTGTTCTTTCCAGCGACCATGCCGCGATAGGTTTGCGTAAGGCCATTGCAGATTACATTCAAACCAAAGGGTGGGACGCGGTCGATATCGGGCCAATCACGTCGGAAAGCACCCACTATCCAAAACACGGCGCTGCGGCGGCTCACAAAGTCGCCTCGGGCGATTGTCGGTTTGGCATCATCCTGTGTGGGACCGGTCAAGGGATCATGATGGCCGCCAACAAGGTTAAAGGTATTCGTTGCGGTGTTTGCTGCGACCCCTTTTCGGCGCAGATGATCCGGGCACATAATGACGCGAACATGTTGGCGCTGGGCGCGCGTGTCATCGGAGACGGATTGGCGCTTGAGATCGTGGACGCGTTTTTGAATACGGAATTCGAAGGTGGGCGCCATGAAACACGAGTCGAAATGATCTCTTCGCTAGAGCAATAGCGTCCATCAGATCTTTTGCAGATCCTGCGGCGCAACCCGCACGCCAATTGCATCCAGATCCGAAATCAACTGAGATTCCGGTCCTGTGCTGACGCTGGCTTTTATGGCGTCGAATCTTTGGCGCAGCGCTTTCTTTTCCTCGCCCTTGCAATCATTCCAGGGGCGACCCTGCAATCCCATAACAAGAACGTAAAATCCGATGAAATGCGGCCGTGTCCCGGCCTGCAACAAACGGGTATATGCCGCGTCCGCCCCCAATGCGCGCAAGTCTTGTGCAGAGTGGATTCCCGCTTGTGCGCAGGCTTTTTCAAAGGCCGGGCCCAGATTTCGGATTGAAGAGACGGAATCTGACATGAGGCTGTCTTTATCACGAGGCGATGCGCTTTCGCCATCTTGGATTGAAGATGATCGGCATTCCGCAGCTTTGCATTGGATTTACAACAATTGGCCTTGCGAACAGAACCAAGCTGCGCTTTCATGACGTCATGCTGTCATGAGGATTGCGATGTCCAAGAACAAAGACGCGGGCGAAAAGCCAGGCAAAGGCAAGAAGAATACGTCACTCAGGCTGGATGGCAAAACCCTCAAGGCTTTGAAAATTCGCGCAATCGAAGAAGGGACCAGCGTTCAGAAGATCGTTGAAAACCTTGTCGAGGCTTATCTTGAGCAGTCGGGGAAGAAACGGTCATGACGGGCAATCAGTCCGCCTTTTTCGTGGTGCCAGATGGTCTGAGCGCTGAGACCCTCGCGCAGGCTCTGGATCGCTACACCGTAGAATCGCGACCGCGGCAGCCAGAACGGGCCTTTGCGCTTTTGGATTGCCACGATCAGTCCTTGCAGCAATCGGGGCGCTTGCTGATCGAAGCCGCTGGTATGCTGCGGCTTTATGACAACCGCGGTGACAGCGTATCGCAGCGCCTGAAAGGACGCGGGCGGTTTCCCAAGGACTTTCCAGAAGGTCCGATGAAACAGGCGCTGTCCGGCTTTCCCAAGCTGCGGGCGCTAGGCGTTGTTGGCGAAGGGCATATTAGCCGCGCCGATTTTCTTGTCTTGGATGAATTGCAAAAAACGCAGGCTAAATTGCATGTTACAGCGCTTTCTTCACCCAACGAAAGGGTGGAACTTGTGCAAGTCGAAGGGTTGCGCGGATACGATCGGGCGTTTTCGGCGGTCAGTTCTGCCATAGCCGGTATCAAAGGCGCACAAGCCGATGTGGCGGCGGTTTTCCCCCAGCTGTTTCCGGGGCAAGCCCGCTATCAGGCCAAGCCACACATCCCGCTTGGAAAGACAGAGCCGGCATCTGAGGCGGCAACAGACATCATCAGTACCTACCTTGGCGTTGCCCGTCAGAACGAAGCCGGTGTCATCAAGGACATCGACACCGAATATCTTCATGACTACCGGGTTTCCCTGCGTCGTATCCGATCTGTGCTGAGCTTGTTCAAGGGCGTGTACTCCGAGGCAGAGACGGCAGGTTTGAAACGCGTATTTTCCGACCTGATGCAGCCAACAGGACGGGTTCGCGACCTTGATGTTTACCTGTTGGAGAAAGAGAGTTTCTTCAATCTGGTTCCGGTATCCCTGAATGCAGGACTGGAAGAGATGTTTGACGCTTTCCAAAAGGAACGCGCGCGGGAGCTGAACCGGTTGTCACGCTGGCTGCGCGGATCGGAGTATGAAAAAACCATGCGATCTCTGGCCGCTCGTTTTGAGAGCGCCACAGACTTGGCATCGGGTCCGAGCGCGAATTTGGGGGCTTATGAATATGCCTGTGCGCTGATCTGGAAACGGTACCGAAAGGTCTGCAAATTGGCCCGCAGCATCACGCCGGATACCCCGGACGAAGTCGTGCACGATCTGCGCATTCACTGCAAAAAACTGCGCTATTTGATGGAATTCTTCGGTCCGTTGTTTGACGACAAGGGATTCAAAACGATCATCAAGCCCTTGAAAAGGCTGCAGGATAACCTTGGGCTGTTCAACGATTGCTCGGTCCAGCAAGAGGCACTGTTGGAGTTTGTCAGTACGTCCAGTGGGCGATCGGGTCAGATTAACGGGCAACTCGCAATGGCAGTTGGCGGTCTCATTGCAGTTTTGGACCAAAGGCAGCGGCAAGAACGGGATCGGGTGATCGCGAATTTCGAGCATTTCGACAGCCCTAAGATTCGCCAACTGTTCCGAACCCTGTTTCATTCGGCGAAGGAGTGAAGAATGAAAACCATTGCGTGCTACAGCAACAAGGGCGGCGTTGGAAAAACCGCGACATCAGTGAACCTGGCCTACGCATTTGCGCAGGCGGGTCAACGCGTTTTGTTGTGCGATTTAGATCCTCAGGGCGCGTCGGGTTTCTATTTACGCGTCAAACCTTCGAAAAAATTGACCGAGGCTCGGTTCTTTGAAGACGTAAAACGATTCACCAAGTCCATTCGGGCCAGTGATTTCGAGGGGCTGGATGTGCTGCCTGCGAATATGACCTATCGGGACTTCGACGTCTTTTTGTCCCGCATGCGCAATAAACGCTCACGGCTCAAAAAGGCGCTTGTTTCCGTGGGCGGCGATTACGACGTGATCGTTCTGGATTGCCCCCCGAACTTTTCCACTTTGTCCGAGAATATCTTCAAGGCTTCCGACCTGATCGTGGTGCCGGTCATTCCCAGCACGCTGTCCGAGCGCACATTTGAGCAATTGATTGGCTTCTTCGACGCCCACAAGCTGCCCAAGAAAAAGATATGTGCCTTCTTTTCTATGGTGCAACGGCGAAAGAAACTGCACCTCGAAACGATGGAAACGATGCAAAAACAATATCGAAAACGATTTCTGAAAACGGTGGTTCCGTTTTCTGCTGATATCGAACGCATGGGCCAATACCGCGCCCCGGTATTGACTTATGCCGGTCGCAGTGTCGCGGCGTCGGCCTATAAGTCTTTGTTCAAAGAGATCAAAAAAGGGGTAGGACCCGTTAAATGAGCATGGAAATCGAGCGGAAATTCCTGGTCGCCGCCATGCCGGACTTGAGCGGGGCGAAAAAGGCAGTGGTGCGTCAGGGCTATTTGACGGCACCCGACGATTCAACCGAGCTGCGGTTGCGGCAGAAGAACGATGTATATTTTCTGACGCTCAAAGGCGGGGGCGATGTTGCACGGGTAGAACGCGAAGCCGAAATCACAGGCGAACAGTTTGCCACCTTCTGGCCCGAAACGGCCGGGCGCAGGGTTGAAAAGGAACGCTACACCGGTGCCTTGCCAGACGGCCATACTTTTGAGTTGGACGTGTTTTTAGGCGATCTTGCGCCCCTGCGCTTGGTCGAGATCGAGTTTGCGTCCGAGGCCGAGGCGTTGGACTATACGCCGCCGGATTGGTTCGGCGCTGACGTATCGCGCGATAAACGTTACAAAAACAAAACCTTGGCGATTGACGGGATCCCCGCTTAATCCGAATTTGCCAACTTCAATGTTGTCTCAAGACCCGGCTGGCAATTGCGAGCCTTGAACGCGCCGCCGTGCATGTGCGAGATCGCTGCAACCAAGGCGAGGCCCAAACCGGCATTGCGCTGTGTCCGGGCAGGGTCGAGCGTCACAAACGGCATTTGCAAGCGTGGCAATTCGGTTTCCGGAACGCCGGGCCCACGATCACGGACGCTGAGCAATGTGAACGGGCCATCCTCGCGGATGCCGATTGTAATCGCCGAGCCGTAAGGCGCATACCGCATCGCGTTTTCCAGTAGGTTCGACAGGGCCTGAGACAGCAACGGGCGATGTCCCTGTATCGGGTCGGCGGTGCCAACGACCTCAAGCCGGATGCCCTGATCCGATGCGACGGGGTCATAAAGTTCGACGACGTCATCGGCCAACTGGCGCAGGTTCACCGGCTCGAACTGTTCCCGGCCCAGACCAGCCTCGGCCCGCGAGATTTCCGTCAACTGGGTCAGGACGCGAAGCACGTGATCCACTTCTCCGGTGGCACGCGCCATATCGACTTCTCGCTCAGCGTCTGTTTTGCCGGGTTCGGACAGCGCCTCGACCCGTTGCCGCAGACGCGACAGCGGAGAACGCAGATCATGTGCAATCGAATTAGAGGTCGTGCGAAGGTTGCTGATGAGTTCCTCGATCCGGTCCAGCATGTTGTTCAGGGTCCCTGCGACCTGATCAAATTCGTCGCCGGTACCGCGCAGCGGCATGCGCAGCGACAGGTCCCCGGACACGATGTTGTCCGCGGTGTCCGCAAAATCCTTGAGGCGCGAGAAAACCAGCCGTGTCAGCAACCAACCCGTCAACAGGCTCAGGGCAAATGCCGTAAAGAGGGCAAGACCGACGGACCGAAGCAGAATGCGGTCGAATTGCTGGCGCGCCAACGCATCGCGCCCGACCAAAAGGCGCTCGCCGCCGGGCAATCTGATAGAGGCAGCCGAAATCGGTACGTATTCATCGGTGTCGCCCTTGCGAAGCTGCAACTCGACCCAACCGCTGCCTGCCACAACATCGGCAGGCCAGCGCGCGAGGTTTCCAGCCAGCTTTGTGCCCTGCCGCCCGGTCAGCAAGTACAGCGCATCCCGGTCGGCTGCCGTGGGCAGGCGTCTTTCAATCGCGTTCATCAATCCGATCAGACCGCGACGTTCGTATTCGTCGGCAAGGCCGGTTAGTTCGGCGGATACAACCGAACGCGTTTCATTCGCAATCGTGCGATTTGCCGTAACATAGACCATCGCCAGTATAGTCGCGGTCAGCAATGTGCTCAGAACCATACTGGCCAGAACCAATCGTGTCCGCGAGTTTTTCAGCGAAAGCAGTATGTTATGCATCCGATACCATGTATCCGGCACCCCGGACGGTTTCAATTATCGGATCTGCACCTTCCTCGTCCAACTGACGCCGCAGCTTTGAGATATGGACATCGACCACGTTGGTGTTCGGGTCAAAGTGATAGTCCCACACGCCTTCCAGCAGCATCGTCCGCGACACAACCCGGTTCTTGCGTCGCAGGAAAAACTCGAGGATCTGAAATTCGCGGGGGGTCAGGGTGATCTCGCGGTCTCCGCGCGTGACTTTCCGGGTCAACAGGTCCATTTCCAGATCGCGGCAGGTCAGCGTCGGGGTTTCCTCGGCCTCCTGCGGGCGCCGCAACAGCGCCTCGATCCGGGCATGCAGCTCTTGGAACGAAAACGGCTTGACCAGATAGTCATCCGCGCCAGAGCGCAATCCTTTGACACGTTCGTCCACCGCACTCATGGCGGTCAACATCAGAACCGGGGTTTTCAATCCCGCCGCCCGCATCGACTTGATCAATGACAAACCATCCAATCCGGGCAGCATCCGATCAAGGACAACGGCATCGAACCCGCCATCCGTGGCGTGGTACAGCCCTTCGCGTCCGTCCGATGCGGCTTCGACCACATAGCCTTCCTCGCTGAAGCCTTTGGCGATGAAGTCGCGTGTATCTTCGTCATCTTCAACGATCAGCAGGCGTCTGCTCATGGTCGGGGCTCCTTTTACTCGTGATATAAACATAGTCTCTCTCTTAAAAAAACAGGCCGGGTGCGCTGCCGCACCCGGCCGCTCCGTCGGTACGTGGACAATCCGCACCGTTCGGAACAAGCGCGCCAGATTTCCCCATCATGTGGCGCACTTGAGGTTTGGTGTCAGACGATCTCGACGGCGACGAAGATCTGATTGCCGCCACGGTTGATCAAAAGCAGCGCCGGATCGGTTTTTTCGCTTTCCAGTGCCGTTTTCAGAGCGTCAGGCGAAATTGTGTCCTGACCACCCAGCCGTACAATCACATCGCCACGCTGCAAGCCGGCTTTCGCCGCCGGGCTTTCCGGCTGCAGATCGGTCACAACCACACCATCCACGGTTTCGGCAACGCCCATTTCGGCACGCGCGGTTTCGGTCAGCGGTGCGACCGTGACGCCCAGCGAGGTGCCTTCGAGCTTGTCGTCGACGCTGCCATCAACCTGCGCCTCAGCCGACTGATGCTGACCGATGGTGAGTTCGATCTGCTGTTCCTGGCCGTCGCGCAAAACTGTCAGAACGCTTTCGCTTCCAACTTTGGTTGTGCCAACCAGGATCGGCAAATCGCTGCTTGAATCGACAGGCTCGTCATTGAACGTCAGGATCACGTCGCCTTGTTGCAGTGTTCCGTCGGCCGGGCTGCCGTCAACGACATCAGACACCAATGCGCCCGAGGTTTCGTCGATACCCAGTGCCGCGGCCAATTGCGGGCTGACATTCTGGATCGAAACGCCAAGCCAGCCGCGGCTGACCTGACCGTCGTCGCGCAGGTCGGACGTAATATGGTCCACGATGTTGGACGTCACGGCAAAGCCGAGGCCCACCGATCCGCCGCTGGGCGAGTAGATGGCCGAATTCACGCCGATCACTTCGCCGTCCATGTTGAACAGCGGTCCGCCCGAGTTGCCCTTGTTGATGGCAGCATCGGTCTGGATGAATTCCGCATATGGACCTTCCGAGATGTTACGCCCCTTGGCCGACACGATCCCTGTGGTCACGGTCGAGCTGAGGCCGAACGGGTTGCCGATGGCCACGACATCTTCGCCGACGCGGATGACGTCGCTGTCGCCAAGCTGAACGGCCTGCAGGCTTTCACCTGCGTCGATTTTCAGAACCGCTATATCGGTCAGAGGGTCGGTGCCAACAACTTCGGCCTCGAACGTGCGGTCATCGTTCAGACGAACGGTCACGGTGTCGGCACTGTCGACAACGTGATGGTTGGTGACGATGTACCCGTCTTCATCCAGCACAAAGCCGGATCCCAGACCCTGACCAGGGCCGCGGTCGGGCATTTGAAACCCTTCCGGCCCACCAAATCGTTTGAAGAATTCCTCAAAGGGATGCCCTTGAAAATTGAACTCTTGGCCTTGCGCAGGTGCGGGCGCGGCTTTTTGTTCAGCAATGACTGTCACGACCGAAGGCGACACGCTTTCGACCAGATCGGCCAGCGCCTCATCGGCCATCGAGGGCAGGGCGGTGGTGGCCAGCATGGCCGCCCCCAGCGCACCGGCTCCAACCCAATTGGATGTGCGTGGGAAAAGCAGTGAAGATTTACGGATGCTCATTATGACTCCTGTCTGTGTTAGGCGGTTCGATCCGCGCTTATGAACCGGAGATGACCTGTGAGTGTTGGAAGAACCTGAGCAAAAGATTAAGAAACCTTAATTTTGCCACTTTCCGGGTGTGTTGTGGCTTGGTGCCGAAGCGCTCGACAGTCAGAATCACGCGCATCGGATTCGCTCGAATCGGTGGATTGTCGCCGATATGGGTATCAAGGGCGCAAAACGGTTGAATTGAATCTGTTTTGTTAACAAAGAACCTGTTTTGAATAGGCGCTGCCCGGCTTTCAATTTCAGGTTGATTTGACCGTCTATCGACCCTCAGGCTGAGCCCATAGAAATCAATAAAGTCAGCGATTTACAGTTTATTTTTGACCTCTGCCACCGGATGAGCGGGATTTGCTTGACCTAGGGTAATGCAACCTGAACAAGATTCTTGACTTTCGGGATGTTGCGCTTTTGCAAGGCCACCTCCTCGAAAATTAACCGATATCGCCAATTTTACGTTGTTTGATCGCAACTGATGGGCGACGATGATCCTGCCCAAGTGAGGGGGCCTGCGGCACTAGGGGGTGTCAAAGGCATATCTCAGTCTCCAAAGCGCGGAGCGGCATGTTAACGAGGGGGTCTTGTTTAGGTTAGGCAGCGAAAAAGTCTGGAGGTCGTCAAGACCGAATGGCTGCGCTTGTTGAGATTGGTGAAAGTGGTAGTCCTGTTTTTGGGCAGCGGCCCGGTCTGAAAAGGCCGGGTCGCTTTAGTTTTGGCGATCAGTCGAAAAGGATCAGTGGCGCGCGCGCCATGCTGCCCAGTCTTCAGGTGTGTCCAGATCCTGCAAAGCTCTCATATCCGGCAGGGGATGATGATGTACCTTACCGCGGCATGATTTGACGACGGATTGCGCTCCGTCATCGCCGCGCAAAGCCGCCAACGCGCCAAACAACGACTTGTGGAAGATGACCGGATGTCCGGGCACGCCATCCGTTGTCGTCGCGCGCCAAATCAGATTGTCGGGGTGCGTGTCCACTGTTCGGGCGACATCGCTCAAGTCCTGAGCGCTCAGGTCCGGCAGGTCTGAAAGCAGCACCATTACGGTCTCTGCGTCAGGTGCAACGCGCGCCAGCGCGGCACGCAGACTGGCGTTCATACCCTCGACCGCGTCCGGCACCGGCACCATTTGTACGCCCAGTCCTTCCAATGCCTCGTACCGTGGGTGCGGGGCGGGCGGCAGTGCCGCGAAGACTGGGCCCACAGACAATGCCCGCTGGGCCGTGCGGCGCAGCAAGGGCGCGCCGTCAATGGGCTGCATCAACTTGTCGACGCCGACTCCCATGCGGCTGGATTGGCCAGCGGCCAACAGAATGACCGGAACAGGTTTCATGCCATAAGACTGCGGTTTGCAGGCGGAACTGTCATCCCATTGAATTCAATGCCACGGCGTCGGGTCAAAGCGGCCTGACTTTCAAACCGGTGATCCGGTTCCCTTCGCGGGCCGTGACTTCGAACCGGAACCCGTGGAAGGAAAACACCTGCCCGGTTGTCGGGATCATCTGCGCCTCGTGGATGACCAGCCCCGCGACGGTGTTGGCTTCTTCGTCGGGCAAAGACCAGTCCATCGCGCGGTTTACATCGCGGATGGTCATGGCGCCTTCGATCAGGAATTGCCCATCGTCGGTGCGCGTGACTGGTACATCCTCTTCAAGGTCAAACTCGTCCGCGATCTCGCCAACGATTTCCTCCAGGATATCTTCAAGCGTGATCAATCCGCGCAACGATCCGTATTCGTCGACTACCAGCGCGAAATGGCCGTGCATCCGCAAAAACTCTCGCATCTGGTCGTCCAGCGTCGTCGTGTCGGGCACGAAATAGGGGTCATTTGCGACCTTGGAGATATCGAAGCTCTTCAAGAGCTGTGCGTTACCTTCGGCACCGGCTTGCGCATACATGGCACGAAACAGATCTTTTGCGTGGACGACGCCAACGATGTTTTCCGGTTCGTCCCGAAACACCGGCAAGCGCGTGTGCGGGCTTTCGAGGCACTGTTTCAGTATCTCTTCGGGTTCGGCATCGGCATCGATCATTTCGATGTTCGACCGATGCAACATGATCTCTTCCACCGTGCGGTCGCCAAGATCGAGTGCCCCCAGAATTCGGTCGCGATCCTCTTTTTCCACCACGCCTTCCGAGTGGCCAAGTTGTAGCGCGCCGGCGATTTCTTCGCGCACCGCCAGAATGTTGCTATCCGGATCAATCCGAACACCAAAGACACGAAGCACACCGCGCACCAGCAGACGGACTGCCGCGACAACAGGCGAGAAAACAGTGACAGCAACACTGATGACCGGGGCAACGGCCGCAGCCGCTTTTTCGGCATTGGTGATGGCGTAGGTCTTTGGCAGCACTTCGGCAAAAATGAGCACCAGCAGGGTCATAACCAGCGTCGCCAGCGCAACGCCGCTTTCCCCGAAAAGCCGCGTGAAAAGGGCCGTCGCAAGCGAAGCCGCAAGGATGTTCACAAGGTTGTTGCCAAGCAGGACCGAGCCGATCAGGCGCTCGTTGTCGTCCGTGATGTCCAGCGCCTTTTGCGCCCCCCGCGACCCCTTGTCCGCCTGTGCCCGCAACTTGCCGCGGGATGATGCGGTCAGAGCAGTTTCTGATCCGGAAAAGAAGCCCGACAGGACGAGCAGCAGAAGGATGGAGCCAGCGGTAATCCAAAAAGCGCCATCAAGCAAAGAAGGGGTGGGTTCCATCGGTCCTTAAGTTATCTAGTTGCTGCATCCGTTATGGGGGTGCGGTCCCCTGCGATCAAGGGGTTAGCCCTTGTCGGCCCCTTCATCTTTCGCCAATGGGTGATGTTCCAGCACCAGTTCCGACAGTCGTTCGTCCAAAACGTGGGTGTAAATCTCGGTTGTGGCGACATCGGCATGGCCAAGCAATGTCTGGATCGACCGCAAATCCGCGCCATTGGCCAGCAGATGCGTCGCAAAGGCATGGCGCAGGGTGTGCGGCGTGACTTTTTCCGGAGAAACTCCGCCTTGAACCGCCAATTCCTTAACGAGAAGAAAGAACCGGTGCCGCGTCAGGTACCCCGATTTGCCACGCGACGGGAACAGGAACCGGGACCGCTGCCCGCCCTCGGATACGGTTTGATCCTCGGCTGCGTCGCGAAACTCAAGCCAAGCGGCCAAAGCGTCTCTTGCGGGTGGGGAGAGCGGCACCATGCGCTCTTTGCCGCCTTTGCCCAACACCAGCAACATGCGCGGGTCACCGCGTGCGGATGAAACGGGCAATGATACCAGTTCGGTCACACGCATCCCGGTGGCGTAAAGCAGTTCCATCAGGCAGGTGTTGCGCACCTTGTCCGCCGTGCTTCGGCCCGTTCGACGCGCGGCCTCCAGCAGCTTGTCGACCTCGGACACGTCCAGCGTCTTGGGAAGGCGTTTCTGCCGTCCCGGGCCTTTGATCTGGATCGCGGGGTTGGAATCGCGCCAACCCTCCTCGAAGGCAAACCGGTAGAGTTGTTTGATGGCCGACAAGCGCCGTGCGCGGGTCGACCGCGACAGTCCTTGCGCGTCGCAATCAATCAGGTAACCTTCGATTTGATCCCTGTCCGCGGCTTCGAAACTTGCCTTGTGACGGTCCAGCCAGCCGGAAAAGTCCTGCAGATCGCGGCCATAGGCCAGCAATGTGTTTGTCGCGGCCCCCAACTCTGCTGCCTGCGCTTCGAGAAACGTCGATATCCATTGGTCCTGCGAGGATGGCGCAGACATGGTCAGGCTCCGTTCAGGATCATGAGATGCAGCGCTGCCCGCCGGGCCGTATCTTCAAGCCCGACACGGCGGAAAGCGGCAATCGCGGCTGTCAGGTCCACCAGATTGCCGCGTGCGCCATGATCGAACAGGATCATGGATTCCAAAATGGCCTCACCCAGCTGCGAATTGTGCAGCATTGCGTCGATATCCGACGGGATGGGGGGCGACCAGGCAAACCCTTCGGCTATGGCATCTGCCAAGGGGGAAGGGGACTGTGCGCTGCCCGGATCACCCATCGCCAGCGCCGCCAGAAACGGGTTCTCGTCCGGGCCTTCGGGAACAGAACGCGCCGCTTCTTCGTAAAGCTCGGACAGCAACAGGATACGCCAGCGCAGGTTTTCAGCCTCGGCGTCTTTCATCGGCAGGTTCGACAATTCCTTGGCGAACAATTCGGCAAACGGGACCTCAAGGCCAACGCTGTGCATTTGGTCCCAAACATCCATCAAGCGCTTGGCAACCTCGCTCCGATCACCCGATTGCAAGGCTTTTTCGAATTTCTGAACAGCCGCCACGCGATCCCATACCGCGCCAGACGCTGCCGGAGAACGCTCGGTATAAAGACCCAGCAACTGGTTGGGCGTCAAAGCGCCAATGCGGGTCAGACGCTCTGCCGCTTCGATCTGCGCTTTCCACCCGGCTACATCGCGCAGATCCGCGTTGGCAAAGGCGCGGGGCAAAGGTGCGGTGGGCAGCCGTTCCCCGATTGCCTCGAACATGCGAAAGGTCAGCGGGTCGGGGTCTTGAGGCACGGGTAGGTATTCCGCCCCCTCAAAAAGTTCCGGGCTTAGAAAGCGGTCCAGCAGGGCCAACTCCTCGGGCGGCAGAACGTCCAGCGCATGCGCAGCTTCAAGCGTCAACGCGGCCGAAGCCCAATCGCCGCGCCGTGCCCTACAAAAAATCTGCGCCGCATAGTCGCGCGACAGGTTCGGTTGCGCGATCAGTGCGCTGCAACTGCGGTCTTCGTCGCCGGTCAGCAAGGTCGCGTCGAACCACTGCTTGAATCGGCTCTGTGAATCCGTCGGACCGGCCAGTTGAACCAATGACTGCACGGGATCGGCAGCCCCCAATTGTATCAGCCGATCCAACCGGGCCATCAGCAATACATCTTTGGTTTCCGGACCAGAGGGGGGACGCGCCTCGGACAAAAGCAGGGTGAACAGAAGACGTTGCAAGGCCGGGTTCGCTTTGACCGGCACGCTTCGTATCAGTTCGGCCAATCGAGCCGGGTCGCTGCCTTGCCACATGCTGACCGGCAGGCCCGTAACCGATGACGACACCAACCCAAGCGGCGGCGATAAGGATTCAAGCGGCGTGACCTGCACATCCGGTTGCAATCCGGTCTGCGTCACCGGAGGCTCAAGCAGAACCGTGCCAGGCAAATTCTCGGGCGGGTTGGTCAACCAGTCGATGACGGACAGGGGTTCTGACGTCTGAGCGTGCGCCGTTCCGGTCAGAAGAAGCGCCAGCAGGGCAGGCCTAATCAGCATTCAGGATGACCGGCTCTCGGATTTCGCTTTGCGGTGCGGAAAAGTCCGCGCCGAAGAAGGGCCCGATATAGGCGTACCCAACCAACCCGATGAAACAAAGGCAAATTAGGTAAATCAGGAACTTTAACAAACGGCCCATGGCTCAACGCTGCCTCAATTTTTGCTTTTGACCAAGTTATAACTGGCATTTTTCACAAGATCACGTCATTCACGATGAAATGAGCGAAATTAAGCATAATCCCTCGGTGGCCGGTTCTGCGCAGCGATTTGATCTGCACAAAACGGTTGTTTTGGTCGGCATGATGGGTGCTGGCAAGACGGCTGTGGGGCGCGCGCTGGCTGCGCGGCTTGGCGTGCCGTTTCTGGACAGCGATGCCGAGATCGAATCGGCGGCAAATATGACGATCCCCGAGATCTTTGCCCGCGACGGGGAAGCCTTTTTTCGCACAAAGGAAAGCCAGGTGATCGGGCGTTTGTTGGATGAAAAAAAGGGCATTCTTTCAACCGGCGGGGGTGCCTTTCTTTCCGATGCCAACAGGCAGATGATTTCGGACCGGGGCGTGTCGATTTGGCTGCGAGCTGACCTTGAAGTGCTGTGGAATCGTGTGCGCCACAAGGATACGCGGCCGCTTTTGCGCACGGATGATCCGTACGGGACGTTACGGGCGCTGTACGAAACACGCGTTCCGATTTATGCGCAGGCAGATCTTGTGGCGGACTCGGATGGTGAGACCGCAATCGAGGATATGGTGGATCGGGTATTGGCGGCATTGGTCACGCGCCCGGATGTTTTGGAACGGAATTAAATGCATCAAACGGTACATGTTGAACTGGGCGAACGGTCTTATGACGTCGAGATCGGACCGGACCTTTTGGCGCAGGCAGGCGCATGGATTGCACCGTTGCTGCCGCGTCCTCGCGTCGCTGTTTTAACGGACGAAAATGTGGCCAAGCTGCATCTGGACGCGCTTAGGGATGGATTGAGCGCGGCTGGTGTGGATATGACGGTTTTGACCCTGCCCGCGGGAGAGGCCACGAAAAGCTGGCCGCATTTCGAACGCGCTGTCGAGTGGTTGCTGGCCGAAAAGGTTGAACGCCGTGACGTGGTGGTTGCCTTTGGCGGCGGTGTCATCGGCGATCTGGCGGGGTTCGCAGCGGCGGTCATGCGACGCGGCGTGCGGTTTGTGCAAATCCCGACCTCGTTGCTGGCTCAGGTGGACAGTTCGGTAGGTGGCAAGACGGGGATCAACGCGCCGCATGGCAAAAACCTCATAGGATCCTTCCATCAGCCGTCTTTGGTTCTGGCAGACACCTCCATCCTGAGTTCGTTGACGCCGCGGGACTTTTTGGCGGGATACGGCGAAGTCGTGAAATACGGGCTTCTCGGCGACGCAGAGTTCTTTGATTGGCTTGAGGTGAACGGCCCGGCCTTGTCCGCAGGTGACATGGCCGCACGCGTTCAGGCCGTCACGCGGTCAGTGCAGATGAAGGCTGATATCGTCGCACGGGACGAGACCGAACAAGGCGATCGGGCGCTTCTGAACCTTGGTCATACCTTTTGTCACGCGTTGGAGGCGGCCACGGGCTATTCTGATCGACTGCTGCATGGCGAAGCCGTTGCGATCGGCTGCGCATTGGCGTTTGAACTCTCGTCACGACTTGGACTGTGTGCCCAAGAGGACCCAAGCCGCGTGCGTGCGCATCTGCGCAAAATGGGAATGAAGACCGATCTGGCCGATATACCGGGTGAATTGCCGGGTGCAAACGCGCTGGTCGATCTGATGGCGCAAGACAAAAAGGTGATCGACGGGCAGTTGCGCTTTGTTCTGGCGCACGGCATCGGACATGCGTTTGTAACTTCGGACGTCCCGCGCGAAGCGGTCCTGTCCGTGATCGAAGACGCATTGGCCGTCTGTTGATTAGGACTCAACGCCCCTGAATGACCATCAACTCGCCGATGTGTTCGCGGGTGATGTAACCCACCATTTGACCGGCTTTGGTGCAAACGGCTACGGCTGGGGCGCCTTTGTGCAGGCCTTCCAGCACTTTGTTCAGACTGCTGGTCAACGTGACCGTTGGAACGTCGGTTTCCATCAGAGACAGCGCTGAGTCCGAACGAGGGTGTTCGCTGGCAAGGGCTGCCAAAAGCCGGTTGCGTGTCACGAAGCCCATCAGACCGCCATTTTGATCCAGCACCGGAAACTCGTGCTGAGTCGTGTGAATGACCGCCTGCGCGGCGGTGTTCAGTGTATCGTTGGGCGACAGGGCGCGATACTCGGTTATCATCGCGTCGCGGGCCTGGAACTTTCTGGAGGCCGCGCGCAAAGCGACATCCTGACTTTCGGCATTGGCTGCGATGAACACAAACACCGCGATCAGCACCAGAATCGGATTGCCCGACGTCAGACCCAGGAATCCAAGACCCACGGCGACGATCTGGCCGCTGATAGCGGCCAGCCGTGTGGCTTTGACGCGATCCATTTTCAAGCACAACAAGGCCCGAAACACCCGACCACCATCCATCGGAAAGGCAGGGATCATGTTGAACGCGGCCAGCAACAGGTTCACATAAGCCAACCGACCAAGAAGGTCCGCGCGCGCCGAGTCCAGTTGCGCGAAGGCATCCAACTGCGTGCCTGCGCCCAGAAGCAAAAGGATCAACCAGATCACGATATTCACTGCCGGACCGGCCAGCGCGACCCAGACCTCCTGCATCGGTTTCTGGGGCATTCGTTCCAACCGGGCCAGCCCACCGATGGGCAGCAAGGTAATGTCCGGCGTGCGAATGCCATAGCGCCGCGCCATCAGCGCGTGACTGTATTCATGGGCCACGACACATGCGAACAGCGCCAGAACGAAAAACAGATTCTCAACTGCTGCGGTCCAGCCGCCATCGGCGTAAGCAGCAAAGCCAACCCAGGCCAACAGAAGAAAGAAGGTGACATGGACCCGCAGCTCTGAGCCGAATAGCCGACCGAGCGGGTAGGACCATGCCATGAGAAACCTCCGGAGTATTGGGTGAGTTCAGGGTAACATTAACCCGCGGCGATTGCTTGCGGGAATAGGCATTCAGTTCGGTAAGGCAGAGGAGATTTGCCTTTGTCGCGGTGCTTGGCGCTAAGGCGATCACTGGCGTATGTCCGGCCAAAAGCGATCTAAAGGTCGCCACTTTGGGTCAAAGAACCAGTCTCATCAAACGGTCGTTTTTTGCCGTATGGAGCTTGCCTTTGGGTCAAAGCGTGGGGCCTCTTACGCGTCCTTTCGAAGATTAAGGTCAGACAATTTGGTGCTTGGTTTATTGCTGTAAAGCGCGCCGGGTGACGTGAACGCACCCATTGCGAGCCATGATGCGGTTTTTCAGTGCACAACCAGTCCGACAACGCCGCTTCGCGAATTGCGCAATTTGTGGTAATACTGGGAAACATTTTTTCTCGTTTGAAGTTCTTACCAGTAAACAGGCTCACCTTGTTCGACCGGGCCGCACAACAGTTTTCTATTTCGATTTTCGCGGTACGACATGGAAAAGATAGACGAAAGGCTGCATGCCCGACTGGATGAGTTTCTCAGGGCTCAGGCCGGGGAAGATGTGGTCGGGGACCCCGGCGCATTTGTTCTGGATGTCAGGATTCGATATGAAGGCGACCCCGCCGCAATTCTTGCAGCCGGTGTCATGCGCGCAAGCGTCTATCCCCAGACAGTTTATGGCGAGATCAGGGTTTCTGACCTTCCCGCGATAGTGGAAATTCCAAACGTTATCCGGGTTACGCGACCGCTGGAGATGCGTGACTTTCTGGATGAGAGCGTTCCTGATGCCAAAGTCCCGGCTGTCTGGACCGGCTCGCCGGGTTTTACCGGGGCAGGCGTTGTTGTCGGCATCATCGATTCCGGGATCGACATCACGCATAACTGCTTTCGCAGACCCAATGACGGTGCTACTCGGATCGAGGCGATATGGGATCAGACCGTCAATGTCGGACCAAACCCATCAAACTTTTCGTACGGAACCGAATACACCGAAAGCGATATCAACGATGCGTTGAACGCGGACGACGACCTGCCATCGAACACTTTCAAACATATCGACAGCAGCGGGCACGGCACACATGTGGCTGGGATCGCGGCCGGAGATGGTTCGCAATCGGGAAACTGTCATCTCGAGGATCATTATCGCGGCGTCGCATTTGACGCCGATATCATAGTGGTCAAGCGCGGCAGCCAATCCTCGGCGATCCCGGATGCTGTCCAATACGTCTTCGATCTGGCGGGTAGCCGACCGGCCGTCGTCAATATGAGCTTTGGCGGGCAGGGGTCGGGACATGATGGCACTGACGACGACGAAATAGCCATCGACGCGCTGCTCAATCCCAATACCGGCATTCCGCAGGGACGGGTTGCCGTTGCATCTGCCGGAAACGAGGCCGACGATGGCCAGCACGCGCATAAAACGCTCGCGGCGCAAAGTACCGAAGAGATGCGCTTTACCATCTTGCCCGGTGATCGTTTCACCTTCGATGGGTTTGTCTGGTACGGCACATCGCAGCCGCCGGGGCAGAGTAATCCGGGCGATGGCTCTCAGGCGGATATCAGTCTGACGCTGCATGCGCCGGACGGCTCAACGGCTTCGGTAACGTCGACGGGCACAGAAACCACAACGCTGTCTGGAATGAGAGTTCGCCTCGCCGGGCGCCGGAACGATGGGCGCCCTGACAGACATCGAATTCGCGTCTTCATCGAGCCTGCGATCGGGAGCACGTTGATGGCCGGTGAATGGCGGGTCGAACTGGAAGAAACCGGCAATGGCACCGCTGGCGGCGAAGCAACCGAGGTCGATTTCTGGATAGACCCCTGGCATCAATGGCGCGGGCGCGACACCATTTCGGCCAGCGGCAGTCGTACGCTCAGTTTCAAGGTCGGTGAAAACGTGACCGGCACCGGAAACTGTAGGATCAGCTATACCGGCAGCGGGCGCCTTTCGGTCAGCCTCACGACGCCGGACCCCGACAGCACACCTACGGTGACCGCAAATGCAGGGGCAGTGACGCATGATGCAGGCGACGATCACAAAGTCGAATTCAACTGCCAGACAAACGCGCCCTCGAACGGAAATCACCGCATCGAGTTTTCGATTGCCGCCAAGGGCGCCGGTAAGACCGTCGACAAAGGGGACTGGACGGTGACTCTGACCGAAACCGCGGGTCATAGCGTCGATTTCACCGCAGTTTTTCCCGAGGACAGGCCGCATACCACTGTTGAGGACGATGACGGGAACTCGGAAACCGTCGAAAATACACCCAGATTCATCGAAGCGGATCGTGATCCGGGTCGAACTGTCGGCTCGCCAGGCACAGGCAACAGCGTAATAACTGTTGGGGCCTATGAAACCGGCACGGATAACCTCGCAGGCTTCTCATCGCGTGGTCCTACGATTGACGGGCGCCAGAAACCCGAGCTTTCAGCGCCGGGTGTTGCAATCACCGCGCCCAAAACACGGGTCAAGGACGCCTGCTGCGTCTCGGATTGTTGTGAGACGTTTTACACCAACAAACAGGGCACCAGCATGTCAGCGCCCCACGTGGCCGGCGTTGTTGCGTTGATGCTTGAACGAAACGGCGCGCTGACTTTCGAGCAGGCGCGAACGGCTCTCATGGACACGGCGGACGCCGTGGCCGGTGCCAATTCCGACCACTGGGGCAACGGCAAACTGAACGCCGAAAACGCCGTCGGTCATGCGCTTGTTTCTGCTGGTGGCGGGGGCGGAGGCGGAGGTGGCTCCATCGCGCTTTCGGACGAAAACGACCCGGTGTTTTTGCCTGGGCGCGCCACATGGCCGCTTCAGGTGCCGACGACCGAACGCATTGATGCGCTGACACGCATTCTGGCCAGCAGCACCAGCGGCTCGGCTGTTGCGATGCTTGTCAGCACCCATTTCGATGAGGTCAAAGCGATCATCGACAACTCGAAAAGGGCCGCAGTGGCCTGGCATCGCATGCATGGGCCAGAGCTTATGCGCATTGCATTAAGCTGGCAGGGTAATCGCCGACCGATCATTCCCGAGGCGATCAACGGAAACCCGGTCCGAAACGGAATCGAGCGGCTGCTGTCCGCCGTTCGACCGGGTGCCACGCCGGAGCTACGCGCGGCAATGGTGCGATACGCGCCTGTTCTTCTGGCGCTGCCGGGTTCCACGCAGAGCGAAATCGAAGCCCTGTTGGGGGTCACAGATGGCAGATGAAGGCACACTCGAAGCGCTGGGTCGCAACCTTGCATTTGCATTCGAACCGTTGGTGGATCGTCTGTCAGACGGCAATCTTGAGGGTTTCTTTTCAGAGCTGGGCCTTGCACCACCCGCAGCGGTCGCGAACGCGCAGCCGGTCGGGAACGCAGCCGCAACAATCGCGGGTGCGATATCCGCGATGCCGTCCGCGATCGCGGCCTTAGAAGCGGCGGTTCAGTCCGAGGATGCCGGTCAGATCGCCAGTGCCGGTGCGGATCTGTTGCGCGCGGTTCTGGATGCGGTCCGAGGGATAACGGATCTGGGCAATGCCGTGGATCAGGCGGCCGGTGGGTTGAGCGCAGCCGAGCGGGCCGCAGTTCAGGCGTTCGCGGCGGAATTGCCGGGGCGGATCTTTGACTATGTGATCATCGAGTTTATTCGCAGGGCGCATTCCGGCAGTCTTGATGTCTTGCGATTGATCGGCCTCGTCGATGATCAGGTTACATTGCCAGCCGACAGCGCACCGCTTGCAAGACCAGCGCGTCAACGACGCCTGTCGCCCGAGCGTTTGCTGACGATGCTGACAGACCCCGAGCAATACTTGCGCGACCTCTTCCAATGGGGTGAGGCGGGCTTTGACGGCTCCAGGATTTTTCCGCGTATTCAGACACTGCTGGAAAACTATGACACGCCAACAGTTCTGTTGACCGAGCCCGGTTCGCCGCCGGTGTTAGAAGCGTTTATTGCCCGGTTACAGGCAGATAACGGTAATCCGCCGGGCCTGAATATTCGGCTGCGCGTGCCTGCCATTGCAGACTTTGAGCGCCAGTACCGTATTTCGTCGACCATCTCGTTTCTGATGTCCACCAGCGCGCGGTTCGACGCGGGAATGGGCATAACGCTTCGACCACCGCTCGACGTGTCCTTGGAACCGATATCCGGGGACGCGACGTTGGATTTGCTTGCCGGGCTTGAGATTGGCCGTGAAGACGGCGCGATGGAAATCATCGGTCAAACGGGCGGCAGTGGCCTGTTTCTGGAAAGCTTCTCCGGCAGTTTCGGCGTCAGCGGATCGTGGAGTGTGGGCTCAGGTCCGCAGATCGAACCGGCAATCCGGGCGGCGCTGAATGGTGGGCGGCTCAAGATCGACTTTTCCGAGGCGGATGGGTTCTTGAAAACCATCGCGGGCGGTGTCCAAATCGACAGCGAATTCAATTCGGGCCTGTCCTGGACACCATCGAATGGGGTCAGTTTCGAAGGATCGTCAGCCATCGAAGTGGCGATCCCGCTGCATCAGACCTTGGGGCCCTTGAACCTGCAGACGCTTTACCTGATCGGCGGCATTGGCAGCGGTGGGTCTGTCACGCTTGAAATGTCCAGCGGCTTCTCTGTCGAACTGGGGCCGCTTCAAGCGGTCGTGGATCGGTTCGGGGCACAGGTTGAATTGACCTTCCCGTCAGATGGCGAAGGTAACCTTGGGAAGGCCGATCTGGGCTTTAAACTGAAGCTCCCGACGGCGGTTGGGATGTCGATTGATGCAGGTGCCGTTCGGGGTGGCGGATTTCTGAGCATCGATCAGGACCGTGGTGAATACGCCGGTATTCTTGAGCTGAGCATTCTCGAACTTGTCAGTGTCACGGCCATCGCGGTCATATCGACAAAACTGCCCGATGGCGAAGATGGGTTTGCCTTCGTGGCCATCATAAGTGTCGAGTTCAATCCCGGCATCCAGCTTGGGTTCGGCTTCACTCTGGTCGGCGTCGGCGGGATTGTCGGTCTGAACCGCGAAGCGGATATGGAGGCGATTGCCCAAGGGGCCACGTCCGGTTCGGTCGACTCGGTGTTGTTCCCCAAGGATGTGATTGCCAATGCGCCAAAAATAATCAATGACATCAGAACCTTCTTCCCACCGGATCAGGGCACGTTCCTGATTGGGCCGATGATGAAATTCGGATGGGGTACGCCAACGTTGATATCCCTGTCCGTCGGGGTGATCATCGAAATCCCGGGCGCGATCGGGATTGTGGGCAAACTGACCATCGCCATCCCGGACGAACGCGTGCCTCTGATTATTATCAACGTGGCCGTACTGGGCGAGATTGATTTCGACAAAAAGCATCTGTGGTTTCTGGCGGTTCTTTATGAAAGCCGCGTCATCTTCATGCCCTTGCAAGGGGGAATGGGCGTGTATGCGTCCTGGGGCAGCAATTCGCAGTTCATCATAAGCGTCGGCGGGTTCCATCCGCGATACGATGTTCCCGTTTTGCCATTCGGAGACATCCCGCGGCTGGCGATCAATATCCTCGATACGCCCGTGGCAAAGGTGCGGGTGCTTTGCTATTTCGCGGTGACATCCAACACCGTTCAATTCGGTGCGCGGGCCGAGCTGTATTTCGGCATCTCAATTGCCAAGATCGAGGGACACATCGCGTTTGACGCGCTGTTCCAGTTTTCGCCCTTCTATTTTGTCATCACGATCTCTGCATCGCTGAGCGTAAAGCTGTTCGGGGCAGGGCTGTTTTCGGTCCGCTTCCGGGGCGAACTGGAAGGACCGACGCCTTGGCATATCGAAGGCACCGGTTCGATTTCAGTGCTGTTCTGGGATGTCGATGTCGATTTCTCGCACACCTGGGGAGAGGACGAGGATACCCGACTCCCGCCGATCTCGGTCATGCCGATGTTGGTCGAGGAGTTTTCGAAGGATGAGAACTGGACCGCAGAACTGGCCAATGCAAATCAATTGCTGGTCACGCTGCGTCCAGTTGATGCCACGACCGAACTTGTTCTGCACCCAATCGGATCGCTCCGGATCACGCAACGCGCCGTTCCGCTGGAGCTTACGCTGGACAAGATCGGCAGTCAGCGCCCCGATGACGCAAACCGGTTCAGCGTGGATGCGGTCTCGGCCGGTGTTGAAAAACGCGCGACGGTCAAAGAGCAGTTCGCCATCGGGCAGTTCCAGGATCTGGGTGACGGCGATCGGCTGAGCGCGTCCGATTACGAGCAGGAAGAGGCAGGGCTGGACTTGTCCGTTACGGGCAATCAGACCGCCACGAGCTATGCGACCAAGCGCGTCGTGCGCTATGAAACCATCATCATCGACAGCGCGTTGCGGCAAGTGTTCCTGTTCTTCGAGGCGTTTACCAACCTGTTTTTGCACCTTCTTTTGGGAAATTCAGCAGCGCGCAACGTATTGTCGGCGCAGACGCAGGCGCACAAACACCTCTATGACGAGAAGATCAAGGTTGACCCGAACGCATTTGTTGTCGTCAACCTAGCGGACAACACCGCTGTGGCGGATGCCCCGGTCAGCTTTGCCTCCAGAGCGCAGGCCCGCGAGTACATGGCGGAACAAGGTCCGGCTTTCGCGAAACAAGCCCATATCGTGCGTCCGCACGAAATGCGCGAAGCAGCATGAGGAAGGCCCGCAGATGAGCGATACGATCGGCACCTATTCCTTCCTTCCCTGGCTGCGGTTGGGCATCGCGAACTCAATCACCGCTGCGGATGGGGATGCTTCGGTCACGCTGCGTGCAACGATCCCGGTCGACCTTGAAATTACCGGCAAACCGGTCGAAGGCGAAACGGATTTGACGGCCACGGTCAGTCGCAATGTCCAGATGTACGGACCCGGAGATATTGTCGGTATAGACGCGCGGTCCATCGTCAAAAATGAACCTAAAGACTGGATCACCAACTTCGAGCCGAACTACCTGCCGTATATCGAGTTTTACGAAGAGGATTTTCCCTGGCGCTATACGCCTGCGGCACCGGACACAAACCTGCACAGGTTGCGCCCATGGATGGCTTTGATCGTTCTGAAAGAGGATGAATTCGGCGATCTTCCACCTATCGGTTCCCGCCCCTTGCCCGCGATCGAAGTGACGGGCGATCCGGCGCTTGCCTTTCCGCCTTCTGATCAGCTTTGGGCGTGGGCCCATGTTCACGTGAACCGCGACCTGATCCGGCAGGATGGCGTTGTATCCGCCGACACGCCGGCAGCTGTTGATGCTGCAAGATCGCGGTTTGAAAACGTCCTGTCCGCCAATCCGGACAACGCTTATTCTCGCATCGTGGCACCCCGTCGGCTTGAGGCAGATACCGGGTATCACGCCTTTCTGATCCCGTCTTTTGAAACAGGGCGTTTGTCCGGGCTTGGTCTGACCGACGATCTGTCCAATGCTGCGCTTTTTGCGACGCTATCTGCGTGGGAAGATTATGCCGGGCGTCCGGCGGGGAACCAACATCCCTATTACCATCGCTGGTATTTCCGGACCGGCGCTGTTGGGGATTTCGAGTATCTGGTGCGCCTGCTGGAGCCCCGGCCGCCAGACCCGCGCCTTGGCCGCAGGGACATGGATACCCAAAATCCGGGATCAAACCTGCCCGCTATTGCGATACCCGAACTCGATGGTGTTCTGCGATTGGGCGGCGCGTTGAAAGTTCCAAAGGAACGACTGAACGATGATCAGGAACAGGAAGCCGAGGATTATGAGTTCTGGGCTGACGGCAGGTTCCCCGAAGACTTTACCGACGCAATGGCGCGTCGGATCAATCTGGCAGATGATTATGTGCGCGAAGGTGACCCGGACCCGATCATCACGATGCCGCTCTATGGTCGTTGGCCATCGCTGCATGACCGCCTGAGGTTCGAACCCGACGACTCTCCGGTGCCGCAAGGCGACAATTGGGTTCATGAACTGAACCTCGACCCTCAGAACAGGGTTCCCGCCGGTTTCGGCGGGGATGTCGTGCGCAAAAACCAGGAAGACTATATGGACGCTGCCTGGGAACAGGTCGGTGACATAATCGAGGCCAACAAGCGTGTGCGATTGGCAGCGCTGGCACAAGCCAGTTCCGCCGTTTGGCACAAAACGCATCTGAGCGGCACAAATACACTGTCCTCTGAACGGTTCCTGAGCATCGCGGCCCCGGTTCAGCGAAGAGTCGTGTCGGCGGGATTGAACCTGCAGCACCAGATCGCGACAAGCGCAGTGCCGCGCGCGGTGATGACGGCGCCGTTTCGCAGAATGCTGCGGCCCCGCGATCACGTCGCCGTGCAGGCCGGTTTCGGTGATCCCAAGGGCCCGGACCAATTGATCGACCGCATTAACTCGGGCGAGGTCAGCCCGGCTCCGCCGCGCCAGACGCCTGAGGATCTGCCGACAAAAGAAGAAGCGGCCGAGGGCGTGGAAACGCCGGGCATCCCGAACTGGCTTGCCGATCTGGTGAACCGGCATCCTTGGCTGCGTTTGGTTCTGACCCTTCTGTTCGCTTTGCTTGGCCTGATGCTTTTGGTGATCATTCCAGCGCTGGGGATCGTTGTCCTCGTCTTCGCGGCTGCCGTTTTCGAATTGCTTAGAAGGGCGGAAGCCGCCGGTGAACTGATTGATGCAGCTGGTGAAGAAGGCAACAGGCCCGAAGTCATTGACGCCCTGCCCAATTTCCCGGATTTTGAGATCAGGTTCCCGGACGACGGCAAACCTGACCCGGTTCCAGCGCCCGGCGCTGACAGTGCCGAAGCGACACGTTTCAAGCTGGCACTGAAAGACACTTATACGTTGACGAGCTTCAGCGCGGACCTGGGCACGCTGCCGCCCCGGCCACCTATCAGTATATCGGGAATTGCGACGGCCACGTTTGACGCGATCAACCCAGAAATCACCATTCCGGCATTCACTTTCGGGGGGATCACGATCCCTGGCTTCCTGGCCGACATTCAGTTTGAACTGTTTCGCGAGGCGATGGCTTATCCGGTTTTGGACATCCCGATGTACGAACCTCTGGTCGGATTGTCGGATGAGCATTTCCTGCCCAACATCGACAAGATACCGCCCAATACGATCACGCTGCTGGAGACAAACCAGAAGTTCATCGAAGCGTATATGGTGGGCGCGAACCACGAAATGGCACGAGAGCTACTGTGGCGCGAGTACCCGACGGATCAAAGGGGAACGCCGTTCCGGCAATTCTGGGATCCCACTGGTGCTGTCGTGCGTGATGAGGGTCTGATAGGATCTTTGTCGGCCTCGAACACTCTGACAACCGGGACGCCCGAAGACCGTCGCGAGAAACTGCGCGACATCCCACCGCTGCATTTGTGGTCGAGGTTCTCGAACTTGGGTGAACATGACCACCGCGAAGAAAACCCCGGCGAATCCGAGGAAGAGGCAGTTTTGGTGATCAAGGGCGAGCTGCTCAAACGTTATCCCAACACTGTCATTTACGCGCAGCGCGCCCGGTGGCAACTGACGGACGGGGAAATTGATGCAACACTGCCGCGCCTGCTTGAGGACGAAGGGTCAGAAGCCGAAATTCTGCGTACACCCCTGTACGAGGCGCGGGTCGATCCGGATGTGACCTTTATCGGGTTTGATCTTACAACAGCCGAGGCACAAGGCGGCACCGGTGAGGATGGCGATGATGATCCGGGTTGGTTCTTTGTAATCAAGGAACGCCCGGGGGAACCCCGTTTCGGCTTGGATATCGAGCGCGAAGGGTCGTTGAACCTGTGGAACGATCTGGCATGGCCGGACGTTCATGACCCAGTCACCGACAGCGGGTTCCTGCAGATCACCGGCGCGTCGCCCACGCTGGTTTTGCCTGCGGAATTGCCCGAAGAACTTGCCGGCAGCGAGGACGAGACCACGCCTGCCGAAATTCAACATGCCGAGGATGTTGGCCTTCGGTGGCATCCGAACACCAACGCGGCGGAACTTGCCTACATCCTGTATCAGGTGCCAGTACTGGTCGCCGTTCACGCGCGCGAAATGCTACCGAACTGAGGAGGGACAGATGGCTGAATTTGACGATATCCGCCTTGACCTGTCCGAGGCCCGCGCCAGCACGCATTTGGCAGGCCGCGAGTTGTTCCGCATCAAGCAACGCCGCAAGCGGTTGGAAGAAAACCGCAGCCGCCAAGCACGGGTCGCGCGCGAAGGTCAGACAAGCCCTGAACTGGCTGAATTGGATGCTCAGATTTCGGACCTTGAAGGCAGAATTGAAGCAGGTCGTGCGAGGTTGGATCAGGCCAAACTGGCTGAGGCGGACATCTATGGCCGGTTCGAGATATTTACCGACCCGCGCGAACGGATCGAGTTGCTGAACGACAGAACGCCGATCCTGTTGATGCCATTAAGGATTGAGACCCGGTTCAAGCGTGCCGACGAGCACGACGGGGACAGCGATGAAATGTGGGTGCGGGTCTATCCCGATGACATCGCGGTTGACGTCTTCGAGGACACGCTATCCGTCACCGAAGCACAGCAAGCCCGATCCTTTTGGGCCGATCTGTGGTCGGCAGGGGGCGCAGAGGCGGCCGAACGGGCGGCATGGTCGACGCTGTTGGGCGGGCAGGGGTCCGGACGCTCTCATTTCGTGACCGAGACGTATCGCCCACTGAACGAGGCGGAAAAACCCGTCCCGCCAGAGGACACCCCGTGGATCATTCTGAGCGTTGTTTCACAGCCGGCTCTGATCGAACCGGAAAGAACGGCTGTGGGCGATTTTTGGTCGGCGATCTGGTTGGCTGGCGACGATGTCGCGGCTCAGACCGCAGCCTATGATGCATTGCGCCTGACGTTGGGTGACGATCGCGCCGAAGAGATTCAGCGCGACTATCGGCCACGCAACCTGACGACTTTGCCCCCCGATGGTACTGAACGGGGTGACACGACGGTCATCGTCTCGTTCCTCGACTTTCCGACCGATGACGAAATTGATCTGCGTCTGGAAGGTTGGACCCAGGCACCGCAGGTTCATTGCATGCCTGAACGGCTGGTCCTTCTGGGTTACAACAACGGCCAGTTGGACCTAGAGCGCATCGGCAACCGCATTCCGACACCGTTGGCCACCGGGCCCGATCCGTCGGCGGAAGAGGACGTGCAACTGAAGGCCGACGAAGTTGGCAACATACGTCCCGATCCAGAGTTTGAGTGGGTCACGGATTTCGGAAAGGCGATCGAAGTCGGAATGGGATGGCGCGTGCCACTGGACCCGGTGGCCTTTCGTACCGGGTTCGATCGTCTGCTGGTGATTGGCGTTCGCATGCGCTCGGATCAGGCGGACGGTCAGGAGTGCCTTGAGACACTGTTGGACCACCATCACCGATCCAAAGGCGGGCTTTCCATTCTGCCGCAGGGGCGTCCGACGAACAATGTCGAGACCGAAGGCGCAGCCTATAGTTGGCGCGAAGATCCAAATGTAAGCTTTGATCACTATTTCGGCGATGCGCCAGACGACCCAACCAGCTGGACTCAGAAGACGGACGGGCGCTGGTTGGCCGAAATGCTTGGTCTCTCGCCCGCGGCGCTTCGGGCTGTTCCTTTCTATGGCCATACGGACATCTGCGATGCAATGGCGATGAACACCGCGTTGTGGCCTGCCACACTGGGGCACTTCATGGAAAGCGCGATGCACCCGGTGTTTGACGAAGACACGGTCGAGGACACGCGCGAGTTTTTTGTCCGCCATGTGCGGGCCCGTGGGCAATTGCCCGCCATTCGCGTCGGGCAGCAACCTTACGGTATTCTGCCCGCAACCGTCCGGTCGCGTATCGGCTGGCTCAGAGGTGCGCGGGATCCAATTGGGTCGGCACCAACCGCAGCGCCTTTGCAATCAAACTTCCTGCTGCGTCTTTATGGATTGCTTCGAAGGGTCGAAACGGACCTTGAGCCCCAGCTGGAAAAGGTTTCGTTTGTTGGCAAAGGCGGCGTCGACCGGCATCAGGCGTTGCTGGATGTGCTGGGTCTGCATGCAAACTCGGTCGAGTTCCAGCAGCGCTATGGCGAAACCTTTGCGCAATTCTACAATCGCATGTCCCTGATGGGACCAACCGGGGCATTGTTGGCGTTGGCTGTTTTCAACGGCTTCCGCGCGTCGGGCATCGGGTTGCTCGCGTCGCTGGGGTTCACGTTTGATGAACAGGAAGACATCCCCGATTTGCTCGAGAAGATTTTCTTCGACCGTGTGAATCAGCTTAAGGGCCCGTTGATCGACGATCAGGACCTATCAGAAACCGACCCAATCAGAGCGTACACGGAAGGCGGTGAAAACTATCTGGATTGGTTGCGCATGGCAGCCGCGTCCTCGCATGACACACTGCGCAAACAGGAAGGGTTTGCCGATGGCCCGCCAAATGCGCTGCTCTACCTGATGCTGCGCCACGCGCTTGACCTAAGTTATGTTGAGATCAGTGCCCGCTTGTTCCGAAACGCCGGGATCATTTCGGCACAGGATCACATGGCGTTTCGGCGCGAGCCCGCATTTGTCGGCATCCAGGACGAACTATTAGCTCAGCCTCAGTCTGCTGGCGGCAGCCGCTGGCAGTACCTGTACCGCAACGACATTTCCATAACCGGAAACGCGCAGCGCACAGTGGGCACGTTCATTCCGACGGTTCTGAATACGATGGTGGCGACGCAATATCTTGGACGCCAGCTTGACGCCATCGATCACCTTGCCTCTCGCCCAACGGCCGCGCTGGAGCGTGCCTTTGTTGAGCATCTTGATCTGTGCACGTATCGGCTGGACGCGTGGTATGGGGGTCTGCTGAGCAAACAGCTTGAAGACTTGCGCTATGGTCAGTTCGTAGAAAACGAAGCCACGCCAGGGCTTTACCTGGGGGCTTATGGCTATCTGGAAGAGGTCAAGCCCGAGTTCAAGTCGTTGACCCCGGTGGATCTGCCCGATGAGCTGCAAGAGATATTCGGCCCCGGTCGCGACTTGACCACCGACAGTACGAACCAGGGCTACATTCACGCACCTTCGCTGAACCATGCGGTGACCGCTGCCGTGCTCAGAAACGGCTACATTTCGAATGCGACGCCAGAGAACCCCGACAGCCTCAAGGTCAACCTGACGTCCGAGCGTGTGCGACTTGCGCTGTCAGTTATTGATGGAATGAAATCGAACCAATCTCTGTGTGCGTTGCTGGGTTATCATTTTGAACGTGGTTTGCACGACCGCCATGATGTTGAGGTCGATGAATACATCCTCGACCTGCGCAAAGTGTTTCCGTTGTCGGGTGAGCGCCTGAAACCCACGCGCACGCCACGCCTTGACGGGATCGGGCGAAGAATTCGCATGAACCGGGTTGAGGCCAAAAACGTGATCGATGGACTGGCGCTGGTCGAGCAAATGGCAAGCCCCACGACGAATGAATACCCGTTCGGCAAGTCTGAGGACCTGCCCGAAGTGCCAGACATCCCGCAAACTGCCGTGAATGCAATCAATGAAGAAGCGCGCCGGATTGCAGACATTGCGGACGCGGTGGCCGACCTTGCGATGGCGGAAAGCGTACATCAGGTCGTTCAGGGCAACTATGACCGCGCGGGTGCTGTGCTGGATACCTACTCCAAAGGAAAATTCCCCGACACACCGGATGTCATAAAAACCCCCAGGTCAGGCGTTGTTTTGACCCATCGAGTTGCGCTGCATCTCAGAACGGGGCTGGATCCCAATGATGCTGCGCTGACATCGCCTCGCGCGCAGGCTGAACCGGGTTTGAATGACTGGTTGTCCGGACAGTTGCCCGATCCGGCCCGGATCGCGGCAGAAGTGACATTGACGGATCCGTTGGATCAGAGTGAATCGGTCGTGAGCGTCACGGCGGGTGACCTTGGCCTTTTACCGCTTGATCTTCTTTACCTGCTTGACCCTACAGCCGAACGCGCCGCGCGCACGCTGGATGATTTGATAGAAACCTTCGTCATCACGACCCAGGCACCGCGCCCGGATGTGGCGATCAGTATTTCTTACCGCAGGCGGATCGGAACGATCCCGGATCATGTGCCCTTCTTTGAACTTGCCGCGCTGACCCGTGCGCAACGTAAACTACTCTTGCGCACCCGGCCTCTGCGTGTGAGCGACATGAGCATGGTTGCCGACACTGTACGCGATGCCGATCTCGCGCCGATTCTGAACCGGGACCGCATTGCGCGTCCACGCGCGGTTCTGAACGGGGAAATATTGTCGCTGGTTGCGGTTCGCGACCCCCTGCAGGCGCGCGTTGATGCAGAGGAACGCGATCAGATCATTTCGGAAATTGATCAGACAATTGCGGATTTCGCTGCGCGAATGGTCCCTCTGACGGTCTTTGACAATCAGGGGACCGGAACCGCAGCGGTGTTTGCAGACCGACGCTCTATCGCGACCGAGGTTAAGGAAAAACTAACCACGACGATCGAACGGCTGGATACGGCGCTTGCCAGTTTCGACCAACTCATTGCCGATTTTGACGGCGATCCGGGCGCCGATCCCGCAGACCGTTTAACGCTGTTACACAACGCGCGACGTTTGATTATGACGGATCGCTCGGCAATACCTCCCGCCGACCCCGAAGATTTCAGCAATGATCTGGCCGGGCCTGCACGCACAGCATTTGTCGCGCATCGCGATGCATTGGAAACGCTGCACAACACCGCGCCGAACCTATCCGCTCTGTTTGATGGGGCGGTAGTGCTGGCAACGGCGAATACGGCGTTTGATCTGGAACCTGTGGACCTGACCGATGCCGGGAACAGGATCGTTGCACTGGCCGAAGATATGGCTGTCCGCGCGACGGCGCTGATTGACGACCTGACCCGCAGGCGGGATGCGGTTGACGCACAGCTTGCGGCACATGACGCCGCAGCCACTGGCGATCAGCGGGTCGAGGCGTTGGATAAGGCCGCAAAGATATTGTTTGGTGACGAGTTCAAGATGGTTCCGGAGTTTGCGCTGCCGCAGTCTCAGGGTGATGAATGGGCGAACGCGTGGGGCTTGGGGCCACAAGCCGACACATCCATTCTGGATCACCAGCGCACAACGTTGGGCAATCCGTTTCCCGTTGATGACTGGTTCCTGGGCGTCGCGCGTGTCCATGAGCGCCTGCATGATCTCGAGGCAGCAGGTCAACTTGCCGAGGCTTTGGCTGGTGCCGAAATCGAATTGCAACCTGTACAGTTCCCGCATCGTCCCGACGTACCCTGGCTGGCCGTGGCGTATCCAAGGGAAAACCCTGATGGGTCCGAATTCATAATTGATGAAGACAAGCTGCTTTACACGGGGCACTTCCGCGATCCGTTCAATGCGTCAGCACCGCAGGCCGGTCTTCTGATCGAAGAATGGACCGAGACAATTCCCAGCCCGAGCGAGGACACTGGCCTGGCCTTCCATTATGACCGCCCCAACAGCGAGCCGCCGCAGACCATGCTGCTTGCGTTGACACCGCAATACACCGGTGAATGGCGATGGCAGGATCTGGTAGATACGGTGCATGAAACGATGGATCTGGCCAAGAAGCGGGCAATTGAACCAGACCATATCGACACGACGGCATATGCCCGCTTCCTGCCTGCATTGCTTTCAACGGTTACGCTTTATCCGATTACCGCGCAGTTGAACTTTTCGTTCAACAACAATCTGGCATCCACGTTGAATACCGGAGGATCAGATGAATGAGTTTGTTGCCGTTTCTGACCTGAGGGCCGTCTTTGACAAAAAGCGCGTATTGCCCACAATCGTGCTTTGGAACCGTCTGGAAGGACGCCCGCGCACCCACGATTTTGATCGTGCGCTGAAGGCGGAAATACGCGATCCGCTTTGGATGCTGTGCAAACAGTGGCAGATGGGAGAGTTCAGGGGCGATGATGCCGGGTCTCCGGTGACGGCAAAGATACATGCCGAAACAACTGAACTTACCAAATACAAGGCCGCAAATGATCCGGTCGAAGCGTTCCCCGATGATGTACCGCTTGAGGCGCGGGTCGAACGTCGCCCGGTGCGCTTTTCACGCGCGGGCGGGCCGATCGCGTTCGACTTGCGCGTGGCACTGGGTAAGCGATGGCTTCGATTGATTGCCGGTATCGAGGCCGGATTGGAGCAGCAGTTTCGCGACGCGTTGAGCATCGCTGAGCCGGACCCGGACTCGCCGGACGACGCCGCAATCGCAGCGCATCTGGCGGCATGGCAGCATGTCGCGGCTCTTGCCGGTCGCGCGCTCGACGGTGGCGCGCTGATCGAACATCTGGCCGTTCCCGGAAACAGGGCCGTCGATTTGGTGACCTTGGCGGATGCCACAAACGAAGCCGCCGTGGATGCCGCAGAGGCCGCTTTTCTGGCGGATTACGCGCGCAATTTCTACCAACCACCCCCGGATGCGGGCACTGCATGGTTGCCAGAAAGAATGGAATACGCTTTTGAGGTTTCCGCGCCAAAGGGTGGGACCGAAAAACACCTGGTGGCCGACGGGTATCATCACGGGCACCTGGATTGGTACAATCTCGACATTGACCCGCGCGGGCAGGGGATCGGTGATGTTCCTGATGCGCCACTGCCAGAAGATGTCGAACGCACGCATACTTTCGGTTTTCTGCCCGGTCCGATTCAGTTCGATGGCATGCCGCATACCCGTTGGTGGCGGTTCGAAGATGGCCGCACCAATTTTGGCGACATTGACCCGGACACAACGGATATCAACAAACTGCTGCTCATGGAGTTTGGCTTGGTTTACGCCAATGATTGGTTCTTGTTGCCGATCACCCTTCCGGCAGGCACGATATCCAACATCGCGGGTGTCAGCGTGACAAACGTGTTCGGTGAGCGCACGTGGATTGAGGCAGCCGGTCGCGGAAACGACGAAGACTGGCAACGCTGGGCGATGTATGGTCTGGCGACCGCAGGCGACGCGAATGTCCCTGCCGATCAAAGCTTGCTGCTGTTGCCGTCCGTGTCGAAAATTCAGGAAGGTCCGGCGCGCGAAGCGGTGCAGCTTACGCGGGACGAGATGGCAAACATGGTGTGGGGTATCGAAACCAAGGTCCCGATGGCCGATGGCTCGGCCAGACGGGGTATCATCGCCGCCCGCGAGACCCGACGTTATCACAAGCGCATTATTGAGGCCGCAATCCCTGACGAGCCTCCGGCCCTGCCTTTGGAAAACGAGGCCAACATCCGCTACCGCGCGATGACGCGGGTGCCGGAAAACTGGATCCCATTTGTTCCCGTTCACATCGAGGGTTCGACCCGTGAAGTCCAACTGCGCCGCTCTGCGCTTTTGCGCGTCATCGAGGACGATCCAAACCCTGCTTTGCCAGTCAGGCCCCGCACAGATCTTTTGCGGCACAACCTCGATCTGCCCGTTCCAGAAGGCTATGATGTTTTCGAAGAAGAGGTTCCGCGTGCAGGTGCCAAGGTGACCGAGAGCTTTCAGCGGTGTCGCTGGTATGGCGGCGAGGTTTTCCTTTGGATTGGTCGACGCAAAACGACGGGACGCGGCGAACGTTCAAGCAACCTTGCCTTTGACAGAATACGCCGCAAATCCCGCAGATAGCCGCGGCACCTTCGTTGTCGGGGCAGGGCTTCCACGAAATCCTGCTACTGTTTGGCAGGTTTCTTACATCTCAAGCCTTGAACGCGCGTATCAATGCGCAGGTCGATGTATCATTGCAACGCGCCGAATCGCGGTACCCGCAGATCGATCAGTCCACCGCGCTCTGATGAAAATCCCCGGAAATATGGTTCCGGGGATTCACTTCAACAAACGATTCTGCGCGCTGGACAGCCAGCCCGAACACGGGCACTGCTAGAACGGAATCTCGTCGTCGTCGATTCCGCCTGAGGCAGGGGCGGGCGCGCTGGACTGACCGCTGTATGGATCGTCATAACCGCCGCCAGCCTGACCGCCGCCGTATCCACCGCCGCCGCCTTCGCCGCGGGCATCCAACATGACTAGAGTTGAGCCGAAACCCTGCAACACGACCTCGGTCGAGTATCGATCCTGACCCGATTGATCCTGCCATTTACGCGTCTGCAACTGGCCTTCCAAATAGACCTTGGATCCTTTGCGGAGATATTGTTCAGCGACCCGCACGAGGCCTTCATTGAAAATCGCGACCGAGTGCCACTCTGTCCGTTCGCGTCGTTCGCCAGTATTTCTGTCTTTCCATGTCTCGGATGTGGCGACGCGTAGGTTGCAGACCTTTCCGCCGTTCTGGAACGTGCGCACTTCGGGGTCGCGACCCAAGTTTCCGACCAGAATGACTTTGTTGACTGACCCTGCCATGAATTCCCTCGTTCTTGCATATGGTGTTTAGCGCCCGAATCTTGCGCGATACTCTGCTGCCGACCCTATACGTCCTGCGTCATGGTTAAAACATGGTTGATAGCGCAACGGTGGGCATGAAAATCTTACTGCCACGTTTACCAACCTTTCATTTTTGCTGTTAATACCTATAATCCGTCTGGTTGTTGAGCGAGCGGGATTGCTTTTAATGCGTGTTCTGGTTTGTGGGATTGCGGCTTTGTGTCTTTGCCTGACGTCTTTACCGGCGCAGTCACAAGCATTGTCATCCAAGAACCGCAAGGCGATATTCCTCAAGCAGGCCAAAGTCTTGGACAACCGCGCCTCAACGCAATACCGCGATTCCGAACGCTTGAAGCCAAAGACGAAAAGCAAGGGCTTTTCAAAACGTTACACAGGTAACTACAAGGGTCAGTTCTTGACCCATGCCCGCAACGCAGCACGCCAGCACAATGTTCCGGAGGAAATGTTCTTGCGGCTGGTCCAGCAGGAAAGCGGATGGAATCCCCATGCCGTCTCTCACAAAGGGGCCTTGGGATTGGCGCAGTTGATGCCGCAGACGGCGCGATTGCTGGGCGTGGACCCCCACGACCCGATCCAGAATCTGGAAGGCGGCGCGCGCTATTTGTCATGGCAATATCGCAAGTTCAAATCATGGCGCCTGGCACTGGCTGCCTATAATGCGGGTCCCAAAGCGGTCGAAAAGTACGATGGCGTCCCGCCATACGCCGAGACGCAGAATTACGTGAAAGTGATCTGGGGCGGCTGATTTAGTCCGGCAAATTTTGGGTAGGCACACCCTGTACACCCATGCTGGGGACGAAGACCATCGGTTAGTCCCCTATGAGGGCAAATGGCGGGTCACCTACAGGCCGACCGAATTGCCTTCATGCCCAAGCTGCAAAACCTCATTGGCCGGGCGTGACAAGGGCGCCGGAAAAACCGACGCCCCTTGATCATTCAAGCCGGGTCATTCTGCAGCGATCTTGATGACCGGCTCCATCCGGGCCAGAACGTCCTCGGCCAGATGGCATTTGACCTGATGCCCATCCGCGAGCGTTTGTACGGGCGGCACGTGCGATTCACAGCGCCCATCCGGCACTTCGGACTTCCAGCGACAGCGTGTCTGGAACGGGCAGCCCGGAGGCGGGTTCATGGCCGAAGGAATGTCGCCTTCAAGCACGATATGCTGTTTCTCGATTGAGGTGTCAGCAATAGGAACCGCGCTCAGCAACGCCTCGGTATATGGATGGTAGGGCGGGCTAAAGACCTGATCCGTTGTTCCCAGTTCAACGACATGGCCCAGATACATAACCATCACCCGGTCACTGAGGTAGCGCACAATGGACAGATCGTGGCTGATGAACAAAAGGGTCGTCTTTTGCTCGCGCTGGATTTCCATCAACAGATCGGTCACAGCAGCCTGAACCGACACGTCCAGAGCGGATACCGGCTCGTCCGCAACAACGATCCGGGCATCCCCGGCAAAGGCACGCGCGATACCGACGCGCTGTTTTTGTCCACCCGACAGCTGACGTGGCATGCGATCCGCAAAGGCGCGCGGCAGTTTCACCAGGTCCAGCAGTTCCAGCATGCGTTTCTTGCGCTCAGCCTCAGAGTTGCCGATGCCGAATATCTCCAACGCACGAATGATCTGACGACCAACCGTCATCGACGGGTTAAGCGTATCGAACGGGTTCTGGAACACCATCTGAACTTCGCCGACAGTCTTGGCATCCCGTTCCTCAATCGGAACATCCTCGATGTTGCGATTGTCCAACAGGATCTGCCCGTCTGTTGCGGTCTCAAGCCCCATGAGGACCTTGGCGAAAGTAGACTTTCCGCACCCGGATTCGCCAACGATCGCAAGGGTTTCGGACTCGTGCGCCTCGAAACTCAATGTCTCGTTGGCCTTCACGACCTTGGTATCGCCGCCACCAAACAAGGCGTTTGCGGCAACCTCATAATATTTCTTGAGGTTGTCCATTTTCAGAACGGTTCGGCCAATCTCGGCTTTCTCTTTCTGCTCGCCAACGGTAATCGGCGCGTTCCAATCGATCTCCTGGAACTTGAGGCACCGTGTGTGGTGACGGTCGTTTCCGGGAACGGCTTCCATCAGGATGTCCTTGGCGTCACAGCGACCCTCTTCGAAATAGTCGCAGCGCGGGCCAAAGTTACAGCCCGGAGGGCGCTCGTGCGGCAGAGGAAAGTTCCCCGGAATGGCAACCAACGGGCGCGAGTTCTTGTCGGCCCCCGGCAATGGGATCGAACGGAACAGCGCCTGCGTGTAGGGGTGCTGCATCTCGTCGAACACATCCTCGATTGAACCGCGCTCGACGGCCTCTCCGGAATACATGACGCACAGCCGGTCACAGGTTTCCAACACCAGCCCAAGGTTGTGCGAGATGAACAGCATCGAGGTGCCGTATTTCTTGCCCAGATCCTTGACCAGTTCGACGACTGCGGCCTCAACAGTCACGTCCAACGCTGTCGTCGGCTCATCCAAAATCAACAGCGCAGGTTTTGACATCAGCGCCATCGCAATCACGATCCGCTGCTGCTGACCGCCAGACAATTGGTGCGGGAAGGAATTCAGCATGCGTTCGGGGTCGGGCAGGCGCACATCGGTGACAACCTCCAACGCGCGGGCGTAAGCTTCTTCCGACCCAACGCCCTCGTGGATCATCGGCACTTCCATCAACTGTTTGCCAATCTTCATCGCCGGATTCAGCGATGCCATCGGCTCCTGATAGATCATCGCGATTTCATTGCCGCGAATGTCGCGCAGTTCTTCGGTGGTCATCTCACCCAGATCGCGCCCCTTGAACTTGATCGAGCCACCGACAATACGCCCGTTCTTACCAAGATCCTGCATAACGCCCAGCGCCACGGTGGATTTACCGCACCCCGATTCACCCACCAGCCCCACGGCTTCGCCGGGCTGCACGCTGACCGAGAAATCCATAACGGCCGGAATTTCTCTCAATCGCGTGAAAAACGAAATCGACAGCTTGTCGATCTCCAGAATTGGCCCGTCATAATCCGCCAGTTTGTTCATCTTGTTACTCCTCGCGAGAGTCCGGGGGATCCCCTTCATCTGGCTAAAAATATCCTGGGGGTCTGGGGGCAACGCCCCCAGCCACTGTCACATCAGTCCTTCAGACTTTCTTCGCGCAGACCATCGGCCAGAAGGTTCAAACCAAGAACCAGCGACAACAAGGCCAGCGCAGGCGGAAGGGCGGGGTGCAGGTAGATCGACAAGAGCTTGCGCCCTTCGTTGATCGTAGATCCCCAATCCGGGCTTTCCGGCGGCAGTCCCAGTCCAAAGAAGCCCAGGGTTCCCAAAAGGATCGTGGTATAGCCGATGCGCAGACAGAAATCGACGATCAGCGGGCCGCGCGCGTTGGGCAATATCTCCCACAGCATGATGTACCACGGACCTTCGCCACGGGTCTGAGCCGCGGCAACATAGTCCCGCGTTTTGATATCCAGCGCCAGTCCGCGCACGATGCGGAACACGGTGGGCGAGTTCACGAAAACCACCGAGACGAACACCACCAGAATACCGCCTGGAATGTCGAACAGGTCCAGATAGGTCGGCAGACCCCAGATGCGATAGCTGTCCGTGTTGATGATGTAGCCACCGGTCGAGATCAGCGACAAGTAGAACCACAACGCAACACCCAGAACCCCGATCAGCAGAGGGGTGCGGAAATTCGGACGCGTGTAGAAGCGCGAATTCAGCAAGACCGCAAGGAAGATGATCGGGAAAATGAACAATACCGCCGCCATATAGTTCGGCACGCCGGTTGCCACGATCTCGGGCGTGACCAGCAGGTAGAACAGCAGGATGACCGGGAAGGCGAGGATCAGGTTGGCGAGGAACGACAGCAGTGTATCAAGACGACCACCATAGTATCCTGCCGGCAAGCCCAGCGTGATACCCACCATAAAGGCAAACATCGTCGCCAGCGGGGCGATCTGGACCACGATCCACGCGCCTTTGACCATACGGCTGAACACGTCGCGGGCAAGGTTGTCACCGCCGAGCAGGTACCAGGCGTATTCCCCGTCCTCGATACTGGGCAGCGGGGTGCCCGGCACTTTGTTCTTCATCCCCGACACCTGATCCAGCGGATCATGGGTGACGATCAGGTCAAGAGCGCCGAAGACGCCGGTGAAGACCCAGAACATCACAAGGCCAAAGCCGATCATACCGATGGGGCTGTCAAACAGTTTGCCATAAAGGCCCAGCTTGCGTTTGAACGCGATCGACATGGCGTAGAGTATGATGAGCGACAGCCAAACAGGCAGAAATTGCTGGGACATCGCGCCGATGATCCCGGCACTTGTGCCCATGAGGATGCCCAGAACGATGTAGGCCACGGCCAAGGCCACACTGGCCAGAAAGCTGTAGCGCAGCGTCGATTGGATCAGATTGCGAACGCCCGAGGTCGAACTCAGCGTGCCGTCCGCGTTCACCGTCATCTGGGGCTCTGGCAAAACGATGCTGGCCAGTATCCAGACGAGGATCGACAAGGCCATCAATGCCAGCGCGATCATCAAAAGCGGGTTCAGAAAGGCGATAGAGCCGGTCCAGGTAAGAGGTTCCATGTCCTATCCTCCCTTATGAAATGCGGATGCGCGGGTTGAGGTAGACATAGCCGATATCCGATATCAGCTGAGTCACCAGCACCACAAAGACGGACACGACCGAGATCGCCAACAACAACTGGATGTCGTTATTGCCCGCCGCCTGCACCAGCGCCCATCCGAAACCTTTGTAGTTGAACAAGGTCTCGACGATCACCACGCCATTCAGCAGCCATGGGAACTGCAACATGATGACGGTGAAAGGCGCAATCAGCGCATTGCGCAGCGCGTGTTTCATGACGATGTTGGGAAAAGACACACCCTTTAGTCGCGCCGTCCGGATGTACTGCGCGGTCATGACCTCGGTCATTGAGGCGCGTGTCATCCGGGCAATATAGCCCATCCCGTAAAGCGCGATTGTCAGCACCGGTAAGAAGAAATTCTCGAAGGTCGGGTTCTCCATCGCCTGGGTCGCCGTCCCCTTGAACCATTTCAATCCCACCGCTGAGGATGTGAATATCGCGATGAAGATAACGCCCGACACGTATTCGGGGGTTGCCGTCGTCGTAATAGCAAAGGTGGACAGGGTCCGGTCCGTGGCCGAGCCTTCTTTCATCCCCGCAAGAATGCCCAAGATCAGCGCCGACGGGACCATAAGAAGCATGACCCAGAACATCAGCCGGCCGGTCAAGGCAAGTCTTGTTCCAACAACGGTCGAAACTTCTTCCTTGAAGACTGTGGAATAGCCCCAGTACCCTTGCAGCAGGCCGCAGAATCTGGGCGCTTCTTCCGCAGATTGCCCCGGAAGAATACATCTGCCCTGAACGGTTCCGTCTTCGTTTTCGTACCGGAACGACGGCAGGACACCCAGCCATTCGCCGTATTTTATGGGCGTTGCCTGAAGGTAACCGTTTTTTTCAAGATAGCTGCTGACCTGCTCGTCCGACATTCTGAAGTTGCCCTGCGTCTTCGCGAGCTTTTCGAGGTTCGGGTAGAGGTTGGTCAGGAAAAAGACCAGAAACGTCAGACATAATGCTGTCAACAGCATGATGCCGACGCGCCTAAGAATAAATAGTCCCATGTTAGCCCCTGTTGGTAGGCTAGCGTAAATGCCGAGAAGCCCTACGCTTCGCTGTTTTTATGGTCGCCTCACTATAGGCGAAAAGGCCGCGCCTTTCTGGCGCGGCCTGTTTTTTTGGCTTAGGAGATGAGGCCGAACTTATAAATCTGCGGCAGGTCCGCGATGTGCTTTTCGACACCCACCATATTGTCGCGGTGGTGGCGCATCGCCGTCCGCCAATACGGCTGGATGACAACACCCTCTTCGATCATGATGGCCTGAAGCTTGGCCATTACCTCGCGACGCTGGTCCACGTCGGCGATCGAGTTCGCCTCGGCAAGCAGAGTGTCGAACTCTTCGTTCGAGAATCCGGACTCGTTCCAAGCAACACCTGACTTATACGCCAGTGCCAGGATTTGCGTGCCAAGCGGACGGTGGTTCCAGTTCGTGGACGAGTACGGGTACTTGGTCCAGTCGTTCCAGAAGGTCGATCCGGGAAGAACCGTGTGCTTGGCCTTGATGCCTGCATCGTTCAATTGAGCAACAACAGCCGCTGTTGTGTTGCGGCGCCAGTCGTCGTCGATTGATTGCACTTCGTGCTCGAAGTCACCCATGCCCGCTTCGTCCATGAGGGCTTTTGCGCCAGCCGGATCATACGGGATACGTACAATTGACGAGTCATACTCGGGGTGCATCGGGCCAACGTGGCTGTTCTCAGCAGGGATGCCGTAGCCGGACATGCCGAGTTCCAGACATACTTCGTTGTCGACCGCCATGGCCAATGCCTGACGCACACGCTTGTCGGCGTAGATTTTGTTGCCATCTGCGTCTTCGGCCAGCTGGTTTGGGCGAATAACGATCGTAAAGCCCGACGGGATTTCCGAGCGGACAAGACCGATACCATCAAAGATGTCGACAAATTCGCCAACCGACTCCCAGTTCATATCGATCTCTTCGGCCTCGTACGCAGCAAGGAAGGCCGCAGGGTCAGTACCGTAGTCGATGAACTCGATGCGGTCGATATAGCCGCCCTTGCCGGCTTCATAACCCCACCAGTCGAAGTCTTCGTTGCGAACCAGAACGCCTTTAACACCGACCTCGTGGCTTTCGGGTTTCATGAACCCTGTGCCGATCGGGTTGCCGAGCATGTCATTGGCGTCAAAGCTGCTGTGCACGATTGCTGCCGGATAGTCGGCCATGCCCGGAATGATGGTGATGTCCGGCGCGTTGCACTTGAGCTTGACAGTATGGCTGTCGACAACGGTGATCGCGCCATCCGACGCCATCTGCGTGCCTTCATCGATCAGCGATGCCATGCGCGACGCCATCGAGTTCCCTTCGAGCGTGGCGTCACACCAGCCGGTGATGTTGCGCGCAACGTCTTCGGCGGTGAAATCATCGCCATTGTTCCACTTGACGCCTTTGCGCACGTTCAGAGTGTACTCTGTCGCGTCGTCGTTGGCTTCCCAGCTTTCCAACAGCATGGGCTTGAACGAACCGTCATTGTTGTACTCGACCAGATATTCCAGCCAACCTGCGGTGAAGGTTGCGATCTGGGTCCAGTCATATGTACGCGGGTCTTTCAGTGCGCGTACTTCCATCTGGTAACGGATTGTGCCACCGCGCTGGGCTTCCTGCGCCGCAGCGGGGGATTGAAGTCCGATCAATCCGTACGCGGTCGGAACGGCCACACCCAGTGCCGTTGCGCGCGCAATGAATTCACGTCGGCTCAGATGGCCGTCGCGATATTCCTGCGCGTGCATCTCAGCCGCCCAGTGCACCTTTTCTTCGGTGGATAGTTGATTACTCATAGATGTCTCCCTGTGACACTGATTTTTTGATTAACTTTTGCGCTACGCGACCCGGGTCGAGCCGGTCGGTAGGGCGAAGGGTTCTGACTTTCGGATTCTTTGCATCCCCATGTCGGTATTCGGCACCACTTTTTCGGCAACGTCAATGTTCGGAATCGTCATCAATTGTACAAAAGCGACATTCTCCGGGAAAGTCACAGCGGATCACCCTAAAGCCATTGTGATCAGGTAAAGGGCGCCAATCCGGAAATGTGTCTCTGATCGCGGCCCTTCGAAGGGAAAATAAGTATTTGTAAATTAACAAAAAGGACGGATCTCTACGCCGCCTGCACCGAATGCCAAAGCTTCATTCGTGCCCGAAACCACGTTCGTTGCCGCTTGGCGAACTGCCGGGTCGCGATTGTCGCCCTTTCGCGGGCCTGATCAAGCGTCATCTGGCCCCTCAGATAGGCCGACAGTTCTGGCACGCCGATCGCCTTGAACGCTGGCAAAATTGGATCATACCGATCCTGCATCGCGGCCACCTCGTCCAAGGCGCCCATGTCGAGCATGAGGTCAAATCGGCGATTGATGCGATCCGACAACCAATCCTTGTCGGTTTCAAAAACAATGGGGACTGCATCGGCAAGATCCAGAACGGGCGCGGGCGTTTCGTCCTGCCAATCAGCCAGCGGGCGCCCGGTCGCTGTCAGAACCTCCCAGGCGCGTTGAACACGCGCCCGATTGTTGAGGTCCAGCCTTTCCAATGTGCGCGCATCGACGTCTCTTATCAACTCGGCCAGAGGGATCTGATCGGCCTTCGCCCGAACTTCGGGCGGGATTGCCGGAATGTCGGCCATGCCTTCGGTCAGCGTGGTGAAATAAAGCCCCGTGCCGCCGACGATGATCGGACGTTGGCGGCCAGTCAACAAAGGCGTGACTTCCCGCAACCAGTGACCCGCCGAATATGTCTGATCGAACGGAACGTGTCCGTAAAGAAGATGGTTCGCGCGGGCTTCTTCCTGGGGCGATGGACGGGCTGAGATGATGCGCCAACAGTCGTAGACCTGGCTGGCATCGGCATTGACGATCACACCGCCAAGACGTTCTGCGATCTGCAATGCTAGCTCGGATTTACCAGAGGCTGTTGGGCCTGCGATCAGCACCGGTTTGTCGTCAGGTATGGGGGGCAGGCGATCCCAAAGCCGGGTCTTTGACATGTCGGCCATTTCCTGGTGCCTTATTCCTTACCATCCGCATTGAACCTGCGGAGGTTTTGCTTCATTTTGCGCCGGAAATAAACCCGTGCCAGCCCGGAGCGCAACATGACCCTTCCCCCCGCCATTGAAACCACCGAGATGCCGAAAACAAAGTACAATCGCGTGATGCTGAAAATCTCGGGCGAGGCGCTGATGGGCGATCAGGGATTCGGACTGCACCCGCCGACCGTTCAGCGCATCGCGCAAGAGGTCAAATCGGTTCACGATTTGGGCGTGGAAATTTGCATGGTGATTGGCGGCGGCAACATCTTTCGCGGATTGTCAGGTTCGGCGCAGGGGATGGAGCGGACCACAGCAGACTATATGGGGATGTTGGCCACGGTGATGAACGCGCTGGCCATGCAGTCCGCGCTGGAAGGCGTTGGCGTCTTCACGCGGGTGATCTCGGCAATTCGGATGGACGAAGTGTGCGAGCCCTATATCCGCCGCCGCGCCGTGCGCCACCTGGAAAAGAAACGTGTCTGCATTTTCGCTGCCGGAACGGGGAACCCTTATTTCACAACAGATACTGCTGCGACGCTACGTGCCAATGAAATGGCATGCGAAGCCATCTTCATGGGCAAAAACGGTGTTGATGGCGTCTATGACAAAGATCCTAAAACGCATGACGATGCCGTAAGGTACAAAACCGTCAGCTATGACGACGTTCTGGCCAAGCGATTGCGGGTTATGGATGCGTCGGCGATTGCGTTGGCGCGCGACAACAATTTGCCGCTGATCGTCTTCGGGCTGGATGAACCCGGTGGATTCCGCGGCATATTGGCCGGCGAGGGGACTTACACCAAGGTTCAGGGATAGCGCTTTCGACCGCAGCCAGACATTAGAATAGCTGAGAAACAAACAAGAGCCGAGGCATGCGCACACTGGATATCGACTTCGTTCGGGCACAATTCCCCGCATTCTCGGAACCAAGCTTGCAAGGACAGGCATTTTTCCAGAATGCCGGCGGATCATACACCTGCAAGCCCGTCATTGACCGGCTTTATCGTTTTTACACGCAGCGCAAAGTTCAGCCTAATTCTCCTTTCGAGGCCAGCCGGTTGGGCGGCGAGGAAATGGATGAGGCCCGCGAACGCCTTGCTGCGTTGCTGGGTGTGGAAACGGACGAACTGAGCTTCGGTCCATCAACCACACAAAACACCTACGTTTTGGCGCAGGCTTTCCGGCAATGGTTGAACCCGGGTGACGCTGTCGTTGTAACGGATCAGGATCATGAGGCGAATTCCGGACCATGGCGCAGGCTTTCCGAAGACGGCATTGAGATCCGCGAATGGCGGATCGACCCTGAAACCGGCACGCTAGATCCGCAAGACCTTGAAAACCTGCTGGACGAACGTGTGCGCCTGGTTTGCTTTCCACATTGCTCAAACGTTGTGGGTGACATCAATCCGGTCACGGAAATAACCGCAATCGCCCACGCAGCCGGAGCGTTTGTGTGTGTCGACGGGGTATCGTACGTCCCGCACGGGTTCCCGAATGTAGGTGAATTGGGGCCGGATATCTATTTGTTTTCGGCCTACAAAACCTACGGCCCGCATCAGGGTTGCATGGTCATTCGGCGCGCGCTTGGTCAGATGCTTCCCAATCAGGGGCATTATTTCAACGGCGATGTTCTCTACAAGCGTTTTACGCCAGCAGGCCCCGACCACGCCCAGATCGCCGCAAGTGCCGGAATGGCTGACTATGTTGATCTTCTGTGTGACCATCACCAAGGTCCGCAAGCTGGCGCAGCGCAGCGCGGTGGCTTTGCGCATGATCTGATGCGTCGACACGAGACTGGGTTGCTTCAGCCGCTGTTGGATTCGGTCAAGAACCGAAACGCTGTCCGGCTGCTGGGCCCAGCAGAGGCTGTGCGCCGCGCGCCGACCGTTTCACTGGCCCTGAACCGGGCATCTTTGCCGGTGGCGGCTGAATTGGCGGAACACGGCGTCATGGCGGATGGCGGTGACTTTTACGCAATGCGTACCCTGCAGGCGATGGGCATTGACCCCGATCAGGGTGTGCTTCGCCTTAGTTTCACGCATTACACTTCGCAACAGGAAATCAACCAGTTGCTCGAGGCGCTTGACCGGGTTTTGTGATCCGGGTTCAATCCTGTTTCGTACCCCTTGAAAAAACAGGGAAATGTATGGAACCCGAGCACCCTCCGATCATCATGTGGTTCAGGCGCGATCTGCGCTTTTCTGATCATCCCGCTTTGCATCATGCTACGGCATCCGGGCGTCCCATCCTGCCGCTGTACATACTGGATGACCAGGTTGATGCGTTGGGTGCGGCACCAAAATGGCGGCTGGAATTGGGGCTGGAGGGTTTTGGCGAGGCTCTGAAAGACCTTGGCAGTCGGTTGACCCTGCGGCGCGGACCGGCCTTGGACGTTTTGCTGCAGTTGATAAAGGAAACCGGCGCGACATCCGTTTTCTGGACCAGAGCCTATGATCCCGGTTCCATCGAACGGGATACCCGGATCAAGGCCGAACTGACGCGTCAAGGGATTGAGGCACGATCCTTTGCCGGTCATCTGCTGTTCGAGCCTTGGGACGTGGCGACAAAATCGGGGCACCCATTCCGGGTTTTCACACCGATGTGGCGCGCCGTAAGCAATCGGGACATCAGCACCCCAGCCGCTGCGCCGTCCGCTTTGACGCCGCCGACTGTATGGCCGCTGTCGGACCACCTTTCACAGTGGCGGCTGGGTTATGCCATGCATCGGGGCGCCGCAGTTGTTCAGCCCTATGTACAATCGGGCGAAGCCGCGGCGCTGGCGCGGCTGGACGGCTTTCTAAGCCGTATTGGCAACTACGCAGGGGACCGGGACACATTGGATAAGGACGGAACCTCGGATCTGTCCGAATACCTGTCCTTGGGAGAAATTGGCCCGCGAACGATCTGGCACAGGGTGCAGACCGCCGCTGCATTGGGCGCGACCGGCACGGATGCCTACCTGCGGCAACTGGTCTGGCGCGAGTTCGCCTATCATTTGATGTATCACACGCCACATATGCTGACCGACAACTGGCGGCCGGAGTGGGAAGGCTTTCCCTGGAGCGACGACGCCACCACCGAAACGGCCCAGGCCTGGATTCAGGCGCGGACGGGCATTCCAGTGGTCGATGCAGGGCTGCGGCAGATGTATGTCACGGGGCGTATGCATAACCGCGCCCGGATGATTGTCGCCAGCTACCTGACCAAGCATATGTTGGTTCATTGGAAAGTCGGGATGAATTGGTTCGCGGACTGTCTGATTGATTGGGACCCTGCCGCCAATGCGATGGGCTGGCAGTGGGTCGCCGGATCAGGGCCGGATGCAGCGCCGTTTTTTCGGATTTTCAACCCGGAAACCCAGCGCGAAAGGTTCGACCCGAACGGGGACTATGTCAGGCGTTGGATTGCGGAACTTCAACCCAACCCATGCGCCGAGGCGTTGGCCTATTTCGACGCCGTGCCGCAGTCTTGGGCGGTGTCACCGGATACGCCGTACCCGGAACCAATTGTAAGCTTGCGGGATGGACGCGCGCACGCGCTCGCGGCGTACGAAAGCAGAAAATCACCAGTAAGGAATTGAAAACTTGCCAGAAACGAAATCCCGCCCTAGCCTTGCAACGCAACCGCAGAGGGGAGAGCGGATGTTCCTGACGACCACACAAGGGCAGGAAAACCTGCCAAGGTATTTTGCACAAGTCTTCAAGATGCTGGGCAGTATGAATGCCGGTCGTCTTGACATTGCGCTGCCGGATGGGCGCGTTTTCCGCGCCGATGGGCGAGAGCCCGGCCCTGTGGCGCGCGTCGACATCCATGATCCGGACATTTTTGCGCGTCTGGTCCGCGAAGGCGAACTTGGGTTCTCGGATGGTTACCTGGAAGGTGATTGGAGCACACCCGATTTGCGTGCCTTCATGGATCTTGTCCACCTTGGAACGGAAACCGTCTATGACGATTTTACCGGCAAGTTCCTTGTTCGGGCATACGAGCGGCTTCGGTTCTGGTTGCACCGGAACAACAGGTCGCAAGCCAAAAGGAACATTTCTTACCACTATGACTTGGGCAACGCGTTCTATGGGTTGTGGCTGGACGATACCATGACCTATTCAAGTGCGATTTTTGAAACCGGGCAGGAAAGTCTGGAAAAGGCACAGACCGCCAAATACGCGAGCCTTGTGGATGAAATGGGTGCGAAACCCGGCGACCATATCCTTGAAATTGGTTGCGGATGGGGTGGTTTTGCCGAATACGCCGCAAAAGAAAGGGGTCTGCGCGTCACCGGCCTGACGATCAGTCAAGAGCAGTTGAAGTTCGCAACGGAGCGTATTGAAAACGCAGGGCTTTCTGACTTGGTTGACTTCAAGCTGCAGGATTATCGTGACGAGCGCGGGCTTTACGATGGCATCGCTTCGATCGAGATGTTCGAGGCCGTGGGACAAAAGTATTGGCCGGTCTATTTCGAAACGGTGCGAGAGCGTTTGAAACCGGGCGCGCAAGCGACTTTACAGATCATCACTGTGGCCGATCATCGCTGGGAAGTTTACAAGAACGGCATTGATTTCATTCAGAAGTACATCTTTCCGGGTGGGATGCTGCCGGCCCCAAAGATCCTCAAGGAACAAATCGGTATGGCTGGTCTGGAAGTGGTCCGATCGAAGGAATTTGGCAAAAGCTATGATCTGACCCTGCGGCGCTGGTACGAGACGTTCAACGCGAAGTGGGACCAGATATCCGACTTGGGTTTTGATGAGCGTTTTCGCCGCATGTGGAATTATTATTTGACCGCCTGCGGCGCAGCCTTTGACACGGGTAATTGCGATGTGACACAGATCACGATAGCAAAACCCAGTTAAAGGACGGACTTAACGAATGCCTACTGCCGCACGCCTTGTCGCCTCAACCTGTTTGTTGGTGGTGGCGTTCTTGGTTTCGTCAATGATCATGGCAAACGGGGAAGAAGGTAAGTCCTACGGGTATTTTCCGTTCGTCAACATGGCGCTTGGCGTTGCCTGCGGATGGGTCATCATGGGTAAACGGGCAGGTCGCGGCTGGACCGCGGGTCTGAACAACGGCCTGACCGGGGTTGCGGCGCTTGTGTTCTGGGGCCTTTTTGTTCAAGGCACCTATGAGATGGTCCAACAAGCCATGCGCAACCGGTATGGTGGTCCGTTTGAGGCTGTCATCGCCATCTTCGAACTGGGTGTCGGGTTCGCAAGTCAATTGGCGGCGTCCGAAATTATCCTCACACTGATCGTCGGAGCGATCGTGACGGGGTTGCTAACCGAAATCGCCGCGCGGCGCTGGAATTAACCGGCATACGCGCTGCACAAGGAACTTCAAAAAGTGTCTGATCTGTTTTTTTATGGGACGCTGCGGCACAAGCCGTTGCTTGAACTGGTTATGGGACGCCCGATTGGCGAGTTGTCCGTAACGGAAACCGTGTTGCCTGATCACGCGGTCTATTCCGTCAAGGATCACTTTTTTCCTATGATTGTGGCCGAGCCCGGCAGCACCGCGCAAGGCATCATCGCTCATGGGCTTGACGAAAATGATCTGAACCGTCTGGCCTTTTATGAGGGTGGCTTTGACTACGCGTTGGAACCTCGCGACCTGTTGACTACTGACGGTCGAGTTTTGCAGGCCGAGGTGTTCTTTCCGGCACCGGGCGTTTGGACACCGGGTAAGCCATGGTCTTTGGATGAATGGGCCAGCGTATGGGGGCCCGTGACGGTTTGTGCTGCGGATGAGGTTATGGCCCACTACGGTCGGGTGGAAAGCCAGGTTATCGCGCGCAGTTTTCCCGCAATTCGGTCCCGCGCCTGGGCGCGTTTGGCCGCGCAGGAACGCCAAAAAGGCCCTTCGCAAACCTCTGACGCGGACATTGTCGTCCATCAGCGTCAACGGGCGTATATCAACTACTTTGCGATGGAAGAGGTCGATTTGCAGTACCGCCGCTATGACGGTTCAATGGGCCCCACGCTTAGCCGCAACGCTCTGATGCAGGGCAGTGTCGTCGTTGTGCTGCCATACGATCCGGTGCGAGATGTCGTTATGATTGTGGAACAATTCCGCGCGCCGGTGTTCATGATCGACGATCCGGAACCGTGGATGTGGGAAGCTGTTGCCGGAATGATTGATCCCGGAGAAACACCGGAACAGGCCGCAATCCGCGAATCCCGCGAAGAGGCACATATCGATCTTTCAGCGCTGGAGTATGCGGGCGGGGCCTATTCATCCAGCGGCTCTTCGACAGAATTCGCCCATCTGTATGTGGGACTGGCCGAGTTGACCGAGACGACCGACAGCGGCGGCGTCGCCGATGAAGGCGAGGATATTCGAAGCAAAATTCTGCCATTTGACGAGTTTATGGATTTGGTGGATCGCAATGCTTTCAAAAATCTCCAGCTTTTGACACTGGCGAATTGGCTCGCGCGTCATCGCGAACGTTTGCGGACCTGACTATCCCCGCTTGTGGTCGGGGCGGGGCACCTGTAAATCTTCAGCGATACCAAATGACAAGAGGGCGCCATGCGCATTGCACGAGACCTTGCCGACGCAGTCGGAAAAACGCCGTTGATCCGCCTGCGCCGCATCAGCGAAGAGACCGGCTGCGAAATTCTCGGCAAGGCCGAGTTCATGAACCCGGGACAATCGGTCAAAGACCGTGCCGCGCTGTATATTATTCGCGACGCGGTGGCGCGTGGTGAATTGAAACCGGGTGGCACGATTGTCGAAGGGACGGCAGGCAACACCGGTATCGGTTTGGCCCTCGTCGGTGCGTCGATGGGCTTTAAAACAGTAATCGTGATCCCCGAGACGCAGTCGGAAGAAAAGAAGGACATGTTGCGGCTTGCCGGTGCGCAACTTGTGCAAGTCCCGGCCGCGCCGTACCGCAATCCCAACAACTTCGTTCACTACTCCCGTCGTCTGGCCGAAGAATTGGCGCAGACGGAACCCAATGGCGCGATTTGGGCCAATCAGTTCGACAACGTGGCGAACCGTCAAGCGCATGTCGAGACGACCGGGCCGGAAATCTGGGAACAGACCGAGGGCAAAGTGGATGGTTTCGTGTGTGCCGTAGGCTCGGGTGGGACATTGGCGGGCGTGGCCGACGCGTTGCAGCCAAAAGGCGTAAAGGTGGCTCTTGTCGACCCGATGGGCGCTGGTCTCTATTCCTACTACACGACGGGCGAAATTGCGATGGAGGGCGGCTCGATCGCCGAGGGCATCGGGCAGGTCCGCATCACCAAGAACCTCGAAGGCTTCAAACCTGACTTTGCGTACCAGATGACGGACAATGAGGCGCTGCCATACATCTTTGACCTTCTGCGCGAAGAGGGATTGGTCATGGGCGGCTCGACCGCGATAAACATGGCGGGGGCCGTTCGCCTGGCCAAGGACCTGGGACCCGGGCACACAATCGTGACGATCCTGTGCGATTATGGCACGCGCTATCAGTCGAAACTGTTCAACCCCGAGTTCCTGCGCGAAAAAGACCTGCCGGTACCAGATTGGATGACCGAGGCCCCCCGCAGTATTCCCGGCGTGTTTGAGGACGTGTGATGCCGCGCCAGGTCCGCCTGTTTCTTGCGCTGATCGCGGTTTGCCTGATCAGCCTTGCGGGTGCGGCCTCGGCGCAACTTACCGATCGCCAAAGCGACTACTACCAGGGGTGGCTCAGCACGGCGGACCGCGCCGAGTCGGTGATCGAGGCCAATCGGGCTTCGGATGCCGCCTTGGAAAATCTGCGTTCGGAAATAAACGATTACCGCGAAGACTTTAACGTCGCCCGCAGCGCCAATACCGACAGAATCCAAACCTTGGAAGGGCAGCTGAAGGCGCTGGGCCCAAAACCCGAAGAAGGGTCATCCGAGCCTGAAGATATCGCGCAGTTGCGCTCGCATCTGAACGAACAACTCAACAGTCTTCGCGTTCCCCGGATCATCTCGGAAGAGGCATACAGCCGCGCCAACGGTCTGATCAGCGAAATCGACAGGATCATTCGGGACCGCCAAAAGAAAGAGTTGTTGGAGCGCGGTCCGTCTCCACTTAACCCAGTCTATTGGAAACCTGCATGGGTCGACGTGCAGGAAGCTGTTCGGGCGCTGGCCAACGAGACGATCAAGAACCTGCAGACAGACGTGGCACGAGAGCAATTGCACCAGCGCGGCTTGGGCATTTTGCTTTTGGTCGTGATCGCCGGTGTGCTGCTGGTTTACGGACGTCGCTGGTCCGAGGTCGGTGGGGATTATCTTCGCAAGCTTGGCGGTCGTGGCAGCGGCGTATGGACCTTTGTGATCTCGCTGTTTCGCATTTTACTGCCGTGGCTGGGCGTGTGGGTTCTGGTGCAGGCCATTATCATGACAGGCGTTCCGGGCCTGCGCGGAACGCTCTTGATCCAGAACATTCCCTATTGGGCTGCGATTGTCTTTTTCTATGACTGGATCGGTCGGCAGATCTACCTGATGGGGGCCGCGCAGAATTTCAATCGTTTGTCTGCCGCCAAGATCACGGAACTGCGCGTCTACATCGACCTGCTGGCGATGATGTTGATCTTGCACGAACTGGCGATCTTGTTTGAGCAGATCGAGAACATTTCGGACGCGACCCGTGCCGTTGTCTCGTTCCCGGTGATCGTCGCTACGGCGCTGCTGCTGCTTCGGGTCAGGCAGGTCAGGCAACCCGCCCGTCTGGCCGAACAAGCAGATGTGGAATCGAATGCACGCGCCGCCAGCATCTATCAGGTCATAGAGTTCCTGCGTCGCGCTTTGTTCCTGTTGGGTATCGTGTCGCCGATCCTTGCGGCGTTTGGCTATATCAACGCAGCGGAAGCAATCGTTTTCCCAACGGTTAAAACTTTGGTCCTTATCGCTGCGCTGGTGATCCTGCAACGCTTCTTCAGCATGCTGTACGGCTGGATCACGGGGCAGGGCGAGGCTGCGCGGGACTCTCTGTTTTCGGTCCTGATTGGGTTTGCGCTGGCGATCCTTTCTATCCCTGTTTTGGCCCTGTATTGGGGCGCACGGGAAACCGACCTGCTTGAGGCGTGGTCGCGGCTGCTTTTGGGCTTTAACGTCGGCGGCGTAACAATCTCGCCCAGTAATTTTCTGACCTTCGTTGCGGTCTTTGTCATCGGTTACACGCTCACGCGGCTGTTGCAGGGCGGATTGCGGAACTCGCTGCTGCCCAAGACCAGCATCGATCCCGGCGGTCAGAACGCAATTGTTGCGGGCACTGGCTATGTCGGTATTTTTCTAGCCGCGCTTTGCGCGATCATGGTGGCCGGGTTTGATTTGTCCTCGCTCGCCATCGTGGCGGGTGCCTTGTCTGTTGGTATCGGTTTCGGGCTGCAAACCATCGTTTCGAATTTTGTCTCTGGCATCATATTGCTGGTCGAAAGGCCAATCTCGAAAGGGGACTGGATCGATGTGAATGGCATGATGGGATACGTGCGCGACATCTCGGTCAGGTCAACGCGGATTGAAACCTTTGACCGATCGGATGTCATTGTTCCCAACTCAGACCTGATAAGCGGCGTGGTGACCAACTATACGCGGGGTAACACGATCGGGCGCGTGATCGTTCCGGTTGGGGTGGCGTACGGCACCGACACCCGCAAGGTCGAGACCATCTTGGGCGAGATTGCAAACGGGCATCCCATGGTTTTGGCCAACCCAGCCCCTAGCGTGGTTTTCCAGGGGTTCGGAGCAGATTCCTTGGATTTTGAAATTCGTGCCATCCTGCGCGACGTAAATTGGGTGCTGTCGGTCAAGTCCGACATGAACCACGAGATCAACCGCCGCTTTGTCGAAGAAGGTATCGAAATCCCGTTTGCGCAGCGGGACATCTGGTTGCGAAACGCCGAAGTTCTACGCGAGGGCAGAACGCCAAAGCCTGCGGGCACTCTGGATACCACGCCTGATCAAACGCAATCCGACCCGGTTCAAATGACGGAAACGGACCTGGATTCCGGTGACGGCGACGAGCTGTAACTCTGCTGCATTCGGGCCTTGCAAATCCCGTTTCGATGGTCCAAATATCGCCGGCACGGAGAGGTGGCCGAGTGGTCGAAGGCGCACGCCTGGAAAGTGTGTAGGCGGGAAACCGTCTCCAGGGTTCGAATCCCTGTCTCTCCGCCACAAAATACCTGTAAGATACTGTTTTTATATGATTATTGTATTCACTATCGGCGGGTATCCCCCAATTAGCCCGCCATAACGCAATTGTCTGGAGTGCATTCACTTAAGCGATTGCCAAGTGTGAGCCGATTGCGATCATTGAAGAATAGAGGAATTTCTTTACAGCTTTGAACTGAGAAATTTCTTGGCTTTGATCATGTAATGTGATTAGCGCTGCTTTGGATAGGTTGAGTCAAAAGGCGTAGATATGGTGTTGAAAACTTTTCAAAACAAGTCACCGACAACCTCTGTAGAAAAGCCGCCAGAAGAGACACACACCGTAGAGAGGCCAAAAGTCATTTCGCTATCTGACCCATTGGCAGAACGAGTGACCTGTAATGACAGTTTGGTTCTGCCTCACCTGACAGTGGTATAAATTTGATCCACTATCGAAAAGAAATAGACGGATTACGTGCAGTTGCCGTTGTCTCCGTCATTTTGTACCACGCAAAGTTGGAGCTCTTTGGCCGACCGCTGTTTGGTGGCGGCTTCTTTGGAGTGGACGTATTCTTCGTGATCAGCGGATATCTGATCTCAAAGATCCTTTTCGTTGAACTTCATGAAAACGGGCGGATTGACCTTGCAGCCTTCTATGCTCGACGGGCTCGCAGGATTTTACCCGCGTTGATTGCTGTTAGTATAGCCACGTTGTGCATTGGCTGGTTTTTTCTTCTACCTGCCGACTATGTGGATCTAAGTTCAAGTGTATTAGCGACGTTCCTGTTCATTTCGAATTTTTTCTTCTATTTTGAAACCACGGAGTACGGAGCCGATGACGCGCTCCTGGAACCGTTCCTCCACACTTGGAGTTTGGCTGTTGAAGAACAGTTTTACCTTGTTTTTCCAGTGCTACTTCTTGTTCTATTTATGTGGCAACGTAAGTTACTTTTTACTTGGCTAATTGGGCTTTTGATCGCCAGTTTTGTCTCGGCGATCTACTTTACAAGAACTGATCCAGACCTGAGTTTTTTTCTTCCATTCACCAGAGGTTGGGAACTTCTGGCGGGTTCGATTGTGGCTTATAGTGAAAAATTGAATGTTTCGCGTAAACTAAGATTTCAAGCAAAATGGTATGATGCTTTCGCCGCCCTTGGAGCAGGGATGATCATTTTGCCGCTCTTTTTGGTCCATTCGATCGCTCAACATCCAGGCTTTATCACAGTCTCGTCAGTGATAGGCACATCCTTGATTTTGGCATTTGGTTCGGAGCGCGGTATTTTAGGGCGGTTGATGTCATCACGCCCCGCGATTGCAATCGGTCTAATCAGCTATTCCCTCTATCTGTGGCATTTCCCGGTTTTTTCTTTCGGGCGAATGCTCAGCGGTCAGCAGGACCTAGTGGATAAGTTAGTATGGGTCGCCATTACGGTTGTGTTCTCAATCTTAAGCTATCGGTATGTTGAAAGACCGTTTAGAAATCGCGATCTCATTCCCCGTCGCGTATTTGCACGATGTCTCAGTTTTGGCCTTGCGTTAGTGCTAAGCTTTAGCGTTATGACGGTCTACTTTGGAGGTTTTGCTTTTCGTGTACCTCAAGCTTTGAGGCCATATGCAGGAGAAGTTGGCTACCGAACACTAGAGAATGACGGCAAACGATGCCATAATCACCCTAAAGACGTTTGCACTTTTGATATTGACCCGAGTAAGCCCGTGTCTGTGATGATTGTTGGAGACAGTCACGCAGATAGCTTATCGAGCGATCTTTATACCAAGCTTTTGTCTCGCGACATCGGAAAATTCATTCAAATCACCACTAGTGGCTGTCCAATAATACTTGGGTTTTCTATTAAGGGGCGAAAAACATGTACCTTTGAGCGTGTTCAAGAACGTCTTAAAACCGTTGAGTATATGGGGGGAAGAGAACGTTTAATTGTGATATATTTTGCCCGAACACCCGTGTATTTATCCGGTGTCCGTTACGATGGCGGACCAGGCAGAATTGAAGAAGGGCCACCTTTCAAGCACGTTATCTCGGGTAGCCGTGAACAGAATCTCATTCGTACGTTGGACCGCATTTCGCAGGTCTCTGAGTTGATAATTGTCTATCCTATGCCAGAGTTGGGCGTTCATGCTCAACGATATTTTTTGGACCGAATTCGTCCTGTGTTCCCCGGGAAACTGGAGCGCGTAATGGAGAACGAACCGCTAAAAGTATCCGAACAAGTGTTTCGGGAACGAGCGGCCAAATCGTTCGAGGTACTGGATCAAATCACTATTCCAGAAGGGCAAAGAATCTACCCCCATGAGTTTGTTTGTAAGTATGAGTTGGAGGGTTGGTGCTACGCCCATGACAGCGAGCAACTGTTTTACACCGATAGCAACCACCCAAATTGGATACTAGCCGACCAAATAAATAACAGAATTGTTGATCAGATCGACAAGATGATTTCGGTGGGATCAGTTACTAATTAGTCTAGCAGGAATCAGAAAGTCTCATGTTTTCTCGTAGTCGACAAAACCGACACAACCGGCAAAACCTGTCCGCAAGTGAGTTCTGTCAGTTTTGTCGGTTTTGTCATCGGGCTGGTCACGGTGGTGCCTGGTGGATCATCGGATTGGCAATGTAAAGACGCGACCGCCGCCCGCCATTGACGCAAATTAGGTGCTATTCAATCGGGTGAGATCGCTTTTTTCTAGGGACTTGAGGGCCGCAGGTAACTTTATGACGACGGGACTCTGAACAAAGTCGACCGGGCGGCTCCCTGAACCAGATACTGCTCACCGGTTTGTTGCGGAGAATAGGCGCAATTGCAGGAACGACCACGACATGCTGCATTGTCGTCAACTCAGCGCTTACACTATGAGAACGGTTTCTAGAAATTTCTTTATAGCTTAATGCCGTTCTGCCAATGCAAAATCGGAGCCTACTCTCTCCGCCACATCATCTACTGTTCAGCCCAACCGTGATGACCCCTTGCCGCGTTTATGGCTCTGCATGCAGGGTGTTTTGAGAGCTATCGGCAAGGAATCACAAACGCATGGGTGAAAAGTCTGAAAACACAGCCGTGTTTTTGAACGGCAGCCTGATGCGGCATGTGGTTCGGATGTCTTTGACGACCAGCATTGGTTTGATGGCGATCTTCGCCGTCGATTTCGTTGACATGGTTTTCATTTCGATGCTTGGCAACGATGCCTTGGCCGCGGCTGTCGGTTATGCCGGTACGCTTTTGTTTTTCACCAACGCCATAAACATCGGACTGTCCATCGCGGCAGGGGCACTGGTTGCCCGGTCGCTTGGCGCAGGGCGGCCTGACGAGGCAAGGCAATTTGCGTCCAGCGTGGGTGTCTTGGGGATTTGCATAGGTGTTCTCGTATCCTTAGCCGTTCTTGCAAATGTCGATTTCCTGTTGTCCATGTTGGGTGCACAGGACGAGGTTCTGCGCCTTGCGAGCAGGTATGTGACGATAATCCTGCCAACGATGTGGGTCATGTCGGCCGCTATGACGTCGATGGCAGTTCTCAGGGCGCATGGCGACGCACGCCGGTCGATGATGGCCACGATTTATGGTGGCGTAGTCAATGCCGTCCTGGATCCGGTTTTGATTTTTGCCGTGGGACTGGGGCTGGACGGGGCCGCCATCGCCTCGGTCATTGCGCGCGTCACCATGCTGGCCGCGGCGCTTTTGCCCGCGTTGCGTGTGCACAAAGGGTTTTCACGCCCGTCGGTTCGGAAAGTTGCGCAGGATTTCCGAGCGGTAAGAACGATTGCGATCCCTGCGATCCTGACAAATATCGCCACGCCCATCGGCAACGCAATCGTCGTGCGCGAGATTGCCGAATATGGCACGGACGCTGTTGCGGGAATGGCGGTGATCGGGCGGCTTTTGCCTGTGGCATTCTCGGTGATCTTCGCGCTGTCCGGGGCAATCGGGCCGATCATTGGCCAGAATTTTGGCGCCGGACAAAATGACAGGGTCCGCGCCGCATTCCTGGCAGGAATCAAATTCACCGGCACCTATGTTCTGGCCATGGCGGCTGTGCTGTTCCTTCTGCGCGCGCCCATAGCAGACCTGTTCGATGCACAGGGGGAAACACGGGTTCTGATCTACCTGTTCTGCGGGCCGCTGGCATTGGCCTCATTCTTTAACGGTGTGATCTTTGTGACAAATGCCAGTTTCAACAATCTGGGCCATCCCGTTTATTCGACTTGGATCAATTGGGGACGACACACGATTGGAACGTGGTTGTTTGTCGTGATCGGTTCGCACCTTGCAGGCGCGCCGGGTGTTCTATTGGGGCAGGCATTTGGTGGCGTCATCTTTGCCGGGATCGCATGGCTTCTGGTGAACCGTGTTGTATCGAACTTGTCGCGCCCGCGCCCGGCTGAACCATTCTCGGACCAGGGACGCATACACTCGCTCTTTGGCCGTCGCGGCTGGTAGAGAGGGTCGCTGACACGCAGCTTGCAACGTATTGGTTCAAAACCGTTAACAAAACTCGCAATTTGATATAACCTTCCAGTGTTATTGCAATTTGCGGTCCGGTTAGTGTTGTGAGTCAAACGATCTACGAAAAGTACGGCGGGTTCAAAACCATCAGTCGTATCGTGATGACCTTCTACGAGATGGCGTTGGAGTCCGATGAGATCGGGTTTCACTTTGAAGATATAGACCTGCCCCGATTGATCGATCACCAAACCAAGTTTGTCTCTTCCTTGGTCGGCGGGCCTGCAGCGTTCAGTGACGATCGGATCGAAGCTGTACATCGGAACCTGAATATTTCGCACGCGCATTTCGACGAGATGGCGGCGCTGTTCAGCGAAGCGTTGGAGATGCACGGCATGGCGGTTCACGATATCGAGGTTGCGCTGAGTGCCATCGAGTCGAAACGTTCGATTATCGTCGCGCGGGATGCTGCATGAGTATTCTGGCAATCAACGAACACCTGCTTCGGGCCATCGGAGTAGGGGTTGCAGTTTTGCGGGCCTCGGACCTGACGTTCGTGTTTCACAACGGCCCGTTTGCCGAATGGTTCGGAACCCCGGCGGAAGGGCAGACGTTGCTGGACCTGTTGCCTGATCTGGACGCAAAGGAACTGGATGACGTCAAACAATCCGGCCTGCGTTACTCAGTGGAGTTGCAGATCAAACCAAAGCGTCGGACGCTGATTTTCGCGACTTCGGTTTCCCTGGCGAATGGGCTGGAAGAGCAGGTGTTGGTTGTCGAATGCCAGAACATCACCCGAATCCGCGAACTTGAAAGCATGATCGACAGTTACTCGACCATGGTTGAACGCAATACACGCGAGTTGGAACGCGAAAAGGAACGGGTCGAGCGTCTGCTGCTGAACGTCATGCCGCGCGCCGTATATGAAGAGTTCAAGACCTTCGGCGTCGTCACACCGCAACTGTTCGAACAGGTTTCGGTCGTGATGCTGGACTTTGTCGGCTTCACGGATTTTGCCGCCAAAACTGACCCGACGGTTACGCTGAGCGAGTTGAACGACATATTTACAGCTTTCGACCGGATCGTCGAACAATTCGGTTGTGAGCGGATCAAAACCATTGGAGATGCTTATCTTGCTGTGTCCGGAATGCCGGATGCTACGCCGGATCATGCGACCGCTGTCGCCCACTGCGCGGTTAGATTTCTGCGGTATCTGGAACGGCGCAATGAAAGCCATCCACATAAATGGCAGGCTCGGGTTGGACTTGGCATGGGGGCCGCCGTCGGTTCGGTCGTTGGAATTCAGAAATACGTCTATGACGTCTTTGGGCCTGCAGTGAACACTGCTGCGCGTCTACAGGTTTTCGCAAACCCGATGAACATTGTGGCCCCGGCAGAGATGAAGTTTGCCTTAATCGATGAGTTTCAGATCACGGATATTGGCCCTGTGGATATCAAAGGTATGGGGCTAATGGAGTTGATCAACGTCACCTCTCGCCTGAATACGCCCAAACCCAGTCGGGTTTTGTGACCCGGTCATTCGTCCGGTGCGACCAAGCCCAAGCCACGCAAATAGATTCCGATGCCCGATTCCAGCAGGTCTTCCGGAGGGAAAGGTGACGTCGCCCCGGTATTTCGCGCATAAAGTTCGACGACCCCATGACTCATGGCCCAAATATGGGCGCTGAACATCGACGCAGGCGGGCGTTTCTCGGGCGGGATATGGCGCGACAGGTCGGCGGCGGCCTTTTCCAGAACGTCCTTGGCGCGGTTTGCCGCCATCGCCAGTTCGGGCGTGCGGTTCAGGGAAATGCCGCTTTCGAACATCGCGATGTAGTGACCGGGGTGCTTGCGAGCAAACGCCAGATAGGCGCGCCCGGTCGCCTCGAACGCCGAAAGCGCCGATGGTTGCCCCTTGTCATAAGCATGCTGCATCAGGTCCGAAAACATCTCGAACCCCTGGCGCGCCGCCTCGGCGATCAGATCCTCGCGCCCGTGGTAATGGCGGTAAACGGCTGCGGGGGTGACGCCAGCTGTCTTGGCGGCCTCGGACAGGGTGAACCCGGTGGGACCTTTTTCTTCGATCAAGGAAAGCGCAGCCTCAATCAGGGCCTGTTTCAGATTCCCGTGATGATACCCGCGTTTTGTCATTCTGGCGTCAGCTACCTTTTACTAGAGGCCAACAGATAGACCAACATGAAGGCACGTCCAACCTGTGAAAAACGGTTTGCCGTCAAGGCGCTATGCCTCCCAGATTTCCGGACCGCCACTGATTGAAGGATCCGGTTCGCCAAGGGCTTTTTCGTTCTTTTCGTCATAGTCGAGCTGGGTCAGCACTGTTCGAATGGCGGCCAGCCGTGCGCGTTTCTTGTCATCGGACCGCACGATCGTCCAGGGGCAGTTCTCTGTGTGGCTGCGCGTCAGCGTTTCCGAAATCGACTGTGTGTAGTCGTCCCACTTTTCCAAACCCGCAATGTCAATCGGGCTGAGTTTCCATTGCTTCAAAGGATCGGTTTCGCGAGCCAGGAAGCGGTTCAACTGCTCTGCCCGGCCGACGTTCAGCCAGAACTTGAACAGATGGATGCCGTCGTTCACAATTCCCGTTTCAAGCGGCAGAACCTGCCGGAAAAACCGCTCACGCTCCTCGGGCGTGCAAAAACCGAAAACGTTTTCAACAACGCCCCGGTTGTACCAACTGCGGTCGAAAAAGACGATTTCTCCGGCAGAGGGGAGGTGTGGGATGTATCGCTGAAAATACCATTGGCTGCGTTCAGCGTCCGAGGGTTTGCTCAGCGCCACGTTGCGGGCGCCGCGCGGGTTCAGGTTTTCGCGAAACCGTTTGATCGTGCCGCCCTTGCCAGCCGCATCGCGGCCTTCGAACAGGATGGCAATCCGCTGGCCCGTCTCCTTGACCCAGGATTGCATCTTGACCAGTTCGATCTGCAAAGCATCCATCTGCTCGGCATAATCCTTGGTCTTCATCTTTTCCGGGTAAGGGTAGGTGGGATTGACGATATCGCCTTTTTTCGAGTCCTCAATCGCCTTGCGGATATCTTTGGGCGCGTCGTCACGAAAGTACTTTTCGATTGCGCCTTTCTTTGAACGGGTCATGGGCGGCCTCGCGATAAAATCTATAACTTACTATGGATTACCGAACGGTTTAACGCAAACCTGCGCGCTCGGCCGCACGGTCAATGGCGGCGGCAACTTCGGGTGCCGAAACGACTTGTGGCATGTGGCCCATGTTATCAAGTTCAACCAATTCTGCGCCGGGGATCTGCTCGATCAAACGTTCGGAGTGCCATTCCAGCCCAACTGTTGTGTCGGCAGTTCCGTGGACAATTTCCGTGGGTACGGAAATTTCACCGTAGCGGGGTTGAAGCTCGGTTATTTCGACCAGTAGATTTGCGCGCTGTTTGGCGTTCGCGTGCATTGACGCGCGACGGGTCGTCAGGCCCGGGCCGAAGTGTTCCGCATAGCCGTCCGGCGCCTTTTGCGGGGCGAACACGGCATCCAGCGCTTTGTCGACAAACCAGTCCGGCACGAAGGCGGAAACAAACGGCAGTACGATCGCATTACCAAGGCGCGTGGCCGCGATGGTATTGAACGCATCCAGCGGCGTCTCCCACGGAATTGCAGCCGGTGCGATCAGGACAAGGCCCGAGATCGCTTGGGGGCGTGTCACGGCCCATGCCAGCGCGACCGAACCGCCATAGCTTTGACCCGCGACAATCGGCTTGTCCGCACCGAGTTGCGCGGCGGCTGTTTGCAGGATTTCCGCTTGTTCGACAATGGTTTCACCGCTTGGGTTAAAGCTTTGTGAATAACCCAGACCGGGGCGGTCGAAAACGATGACACGATAAGACTTGGCCAGAATCGGTGCGAGCGCAAAGGTCATATCGCGGGTGTTCCCGCTGGAGCCGTGGATCAGTACCACATCCGGGCCATCCCCCATGACCACTGCATGAACCGCGATTCCGCCGACATCCAAGATCTGACCTTCGGGCGGAAATGCTGCTTCGGTCCTTGCTTCGTTTTTGGACGCCCGCCAAAAGGCCGTTACCCACGCTGCGGCCACCAAAATCAGAATAATGACAGCGACGCGCATCATGGTGGTTCAGGCCCTTAGATCGGTTGTGTCCACACCTATCCGGTCTATGTCGAACGGAGTGGTCTCGTAGATTTCGCTGATCCAGTTTCCATACAACAGATGTGCATGGCTGCGCCATCGGTTCTGCGGCACCTGACTGGGATCATCATCCGGGTAATAGTTCATTGGCACGTTGATTGGCGTACCATTTGCAACGTCCCGATCATATTCCTGCTTCAGCGTATCGCTGTCATATTCGAAATGGTTGAAAATATAGAGCGCGCGGTGCGCGGGATCTTCGATCAGGCACGGCCCCACATCGTCGCTGCCCAGCAGGGTTGTCAGGTCATCGGTTGCGTCAATCTCGGCTTGTTTCATCTCGGTCCAGCGGCTGACCGGGATCACGCAGTCATCAGAAAATCCGCGTAAAAACGGGGACGCCGGGGCCAGGTTGCGGTGTCGGAAACACCCAAAGGCCTTTCCGTCAAGCATGTGCTTTTTGACGTTATGGAAATGATTGATCATTGCCATACCGCCCCAACACACGCCAAAGGTCGAATGTACGTTGGTCTGCGTCCAATCGAACACTTCGCGGATTTCGTCCCAATACGTCACATCCGGAAACTCCAGATGCTCGATCGGGGCCCCGGTGATGATCAACCCGTCGAACTTTTTGTCCTTCACGTCCTGAAAGGGACGGTAGAATTCGGCCATATGTTCGGCGGCCGTGTTCTTGGTTTTGTGCTCGGTCATCCGGATCAGAGAAAGCTCGATCTGCAACGGGGTCGCGCCAATGAGACGCGCGAACTGGTTCTCGGTCTGGATTTTCTTGGGCATCAGGTTCAACAACCCGATCCGAAGCGGGCGAATGTCCTGCCGGGCCGCGTGATCCTCGGCCATGACCATGACGCCCTCTTGGGTCAGGACGTCAAAAGCGGGCAGGTCGGAAGGAATCTTGATAGGCATTGGGTCACACTGTTGAAGCTGTTGAGGAAATTCGGAACTTATGCGCGGGCGGCGCGGTTCTCAAGGGCCCGTTCGATCACGTCATCGAAATCGCCGGAATCGCGGATTTGGCTGACGTCGCTGGCCGCGATGGTCAGGCCCCAGTTCGCGGCCATCGCCTGGTATCTGGGCCTGCGGTGCGCCAAAGCCCGTGCGTAGGTCCACCGGATGAACGCATCCGGGTTCACGTCAGTCTCGGTACAGCCCTGCTGTTCCAGGTAGTCCGACCAGACCTGATTCAGGAACTCGGCCTGGTACGACATCGGTTTAGGGGCTTTGTCGAACCGGCGGATCAGTTCCTGTGTGTGCGCCTCGTCGCCCTCGATCCAGATCATCAGGGTGTGGCGGGACAGTTCGGTCAGAATCTGGTCGTTGGGGTCATTTGGGTCCCCCCATTCGCAGATCGACCCGCCGGTATCGCAGATGAAATTGGGGTATTGGTACAAGCGCTCGGCGCGATCAATGAAGTACTTGGTGTCCAGCAGCGCATGTATTTCGGCAAGTCGGAACTGCTCCTGCCGCCGCCGATACTCGGACATCTCAAGCCCGCCCCGATCAGGATCGCCGGGCTTACCCAGATAGGTCGATACCGGAGTCAGATTGTCGAAAGAGATATTGGAGCCGATGTAAATTGAGTCCGACAGCAGAAGGTCCCGCAGAAACGGGACTTTCATCGCCTCGGTCTTGGCATTGTCCGTGATGTACTCGCCCATGTACCGCGTACCGATGCGGTAGTCGATCGAATAGTGGAACCAGTCGCCTGCATCCCGAAGGATATTCGATACATAAGTCTTGCCCAGCCCGGACATGCCGAAAAACAACACTTTCTTGCGCGCTGCATCGCGCCAGTCCTGAGCTGAGGTATAGATCATGTCTCGCCGTCCCTTGTTTTGCCCTAGCTAGAACGGGCCGAACCCGGCGTCAATCTTGTCTGCTTGCCCGGTTGAGGATGAGGAGGCCAACGGCGAGAACTGCGAACCCCGCGAAAGCATTGGGGGGCAGAGATTCGTCGCGGATGACGCTGCCCAACAAAATTGCCACCGGTGGGATAATCAACGTCACGAGCATCAGATTGCCGCTGCCGGCAAGCGCAAGAACGCGGTAGTACAGCAAATACGCCCCGGCGGTTGCGATGACGGAATAGTACCCAATTGCAGTCCAGGTTTTCCACGGCAAGTTCAGGTCCGGCACACCATCGACGGTTACTGCAAGGGGCAGCATCAGAACGGTCGAGGCGGTCAACATGCCGGCGGCTGCGATTTGCGGCGGCAGGGCGCCAAGATAGAGGCGCGCCCAAACTGCGGCAAACGCATAGCATAACGTGCCGGAGAGGATGGCCAACTGACCAAGGTTCGACGGGTTGAGACTGGTAAAATTCCCTAGGCCAATCGCAATTGCGACCCCCAAAAACCCCAGACCTATGCCCAGAAACCGCATTTTGCTTAGTCGTTCATCCTGAAAAAACAGGGCGGCCAACAAAACGCCGAATACGGCGGTCGCGGCGTTCAGGATCGAAGTCAGACCTGTCTCGACATAGAGTTGCCCCCATGCCATCAACGAAAAGGGCAGGACGTTGTTCAGCAGTCCCATGACCAGAAAAGCCGCACATATGCGGGGATCTTTGGGAACGGGCAGGCGCCTTACAAAGATGTAGGCCCACAGCACCAAAGTGGCCCAGAACACCCGGTGCAGGACCGAGGTCATGAACGGGACCGTGTCCAGTGCGATTCGAATGGATAGAAATGAGGCCCCCCAAATCACACCCAACAAGGTGAGTTCGGCCCAGGCCTGTGGCGTCAGTGTCTTTTGCGTCGTCATGACATTTGTCTGTCACGTCGATCCGCGCGGCGCGACCCGTTTTATGCGAAAAACCCCGCCGGTATGGCGGGGGTTTCCCGAAATCAGAGTGGTTGCGAAATCAGTCCAGGGCGTAGGTGACCTGAATGCCGACGCTCCACGCGCTGTTGCCGTCGAACGTGGCGCGGTTGTCCGGCCCGGTGCCGTTCGCTGTTGCATCGCCGATGTCGGTGTAGCGGATGCCACCCGAAACCTTCGCTCTTTCGAACGAATAGGTGCCGCCCAGGCCAATGCTCCAGAACCCGTCTGTCGGACCAAGGTTCGAGACCGAGTTGCCTTGCGACGTTTCATAACCAAGGGTCACAGCGCCCGAAAACTCTTCGGTGAATTGGTAGCCAAGACCGAGGGAGTAGGTGAACGTATCCTCTTCGTAGTCGACAAGGTTGACACCGGTCAGCCCGACATAGACCGGGGGTGCATAGACGGTCTGCGGCCAGTCGACCCAGCGGATCGAACCAAACAGCAGCGTTTTGGGTGCGACACCCGTCTGGAAATCAAGGTTGATCGACTGGGGCGAAACGATTTCGCTGGACGAATCCGCGCTGACGCGGCTTGCGGCCAGACCGGTTGGTGTAAAGCCAACCACATCGTTCGCTTCGGTCTGCGGCAGGTCGTGCGTGATCTTGGAGTTGTAGGTCAACGCGACCCGGGCCGCGATGTCAGGCCGTTCCCACGCGACACCAACAACATATCCAAAGTCGATTTCTGCGTCGGTTTCGACCCGATACCCGCCTTGCGGGAAGGGTGTCGACGATCCGCCTGCGATCGGTACGGATACGCTCGCTTTCAATCGTTGCGCACGTACGCCGCCGATCACGCTGAAGCCGCCGTCAAACTTGTAGCGCAGCAACGCGGTGATCGACTCGGTTTCGGCCTTAGCGCGCAGAACGTCGGTTGTCGCGCCCGGAATTCCCGCCAGTCCGACAACGTTCTGCGACAGCGGGTACGCGGCTGAATAGTCGATATCGGCCCCGAACGGTTCGTCATAGACAAGGGCAAAGTCCAGCTCTTCGGTCAAAGCTGTCTTGTACGCCAGATGTGGTGTCCAGAAACTGTTGGTGACATTGCCCGAGTCGATGGTCTCGCCAAATGTCGGGCTGAGCGGTATCTGATCTTCCATCGAGCCTGTGACGTCTGGTCTGGTGTACGACAGACGGAACTGCACGACCGAGCCTTCTTCGAACAGGATGTTCACACCCTGACCGCTTCGGTCCAGTCCACCGGCCTGTACGGCGGACGCCCCGACACACAATGCGCACGCTTGTATCAGCGCCTTTTTCATTTATTCCTCCCTTTCACTGTCCGATTGCCTGTGATCCACGCTTTGTGCGTATTCCCGGCAAAGTTTCCGGGTATTAACTCTCTTAAACCTTAATTTACCGTCAACCGGTGACGGAACGTTACTTGGAAAGGGTGTCCTGCCGAACTGTTGCGGAATGGATACGGTTTTCCGAGTGAACGTTGAGAAAGATGCCTGAGAAGATCACGAAGGCCCCAAAAAGCGTCCAGTGATCGATGGGCTCGTGGTACAAAATCATCCCCACAATCGCGATAGTCGGCAGACGCGCAAAGTCGAAAGGAACGACCACTGTTGCCGGGGCAATCGCCAGCGCGTTTGTGATGCAATAATGCGCCAGCAAACCCGCAAGCCCCACAAGCAGCAGAAACGGCGCGGTTCTGGCCGTCGGCAAAGTGATCTGGCCGTCTAATCCTGCAGCAACCAAACCCAGCGCGGCCTGCATGACCGTCAGCCAGAACATGATGCATCCGATGCTTGCGATCCGGGTGAGGGATTTCGTGGAAATCGTTGTAAGCGCGAAGAAAATCGCTGACATTGCCGCCGTGATCATTCCGGCGCTTATCGGAACCGCCCCAGGTCTGGCGACGATAAGTATCCCCGCAAATCCGATCAGAGCCGAGGTCATTTTCAAGGCTGTCAGGCGTTCTTTCAGCAACAATGGCGAAAGCAGAATAACCCAGATCGGTTGGGTAAATTCCAGTGCAAAAACCTGCGCCAGGGGGATCACGCTGACGGCATAAAACCACAGGTTCTGCCCGGTGAAATGAAGCACGTTCCTTACCCCGTGGAGGCCCAGTTTCCGGGTCGTTACCTGATGCCATTTTCGCGTCATCGTCAGGACCGTTGCGACGACGAAAATCCCCACCAAACTGCGGAAAAACATGATTTCGAACGTATCATGCGTAACACTAAGCTCGCGTCCGGCAACCGCCATCGACGAGAAGGACGCGATCGCGCCGGTCATCCACAGCGCAGCCTTACCGATTTGGGCCTTATCGCTCATGATCGATCCCGCTGAAGCTGTGTCTCAACATATTGAAATTTATAAGTTTTAGTAATTCAGAAGCGAAAGATGTCGGGGTGCATCACGGGATTTTTCATTCCCACTCTATCGTGCCGGGAGGCTTGGATGTGATGTCGTAAGTACATCTGTTGATGCCTTTGACCTCATTGATGATGCGCGTTGCGGTCTCGCCAAGGAATTCGTGGCTGAACGGGTAATAATCGGCCGTCATGCCGTCAACTGACGTCACGGCACGAAGTGCGCAGGCATAGTCATATGTGCGGCCATCACCCATGACACCGACGGTTTTGACCGGCAGAATCGCCACAAAAGCCTGCCAAATGTCATCGTATAGGCCGTGTTTGCGAATCTGGTCGATATAGATCGCGTCGGCTTCGCGCAGGATATCCAGTTTCTCGCGCGTGATTTCACCGGGGCAGCGGATCGCAAGGCCGGGGCCGGGGAATGGATGGCGACCGATAAAGCTGGCCGGAAGACCCAGTTCGCGCCCCAGTGCACGTACCTCATCCTTGAACAATTCGCGCAGGGGTTCGACAAGCTTCAGGCCCATTTTCTCGGGCAGGCCGCCGACATTGTGGTGCGATTTGATCGTGACCGACGGACCGCCCGAGAAAGAGACGGACTCGATCACATCGGGATAGAGTGTTCCCTGCGCCAGAAATTCGGCCCCGTCGATGGTGTCGGCGTATTTCTGAAAGACGTCGATGAACAGCTTGCCAATGATCTTGCGTTTGGTTTCGGGGTCGGACTGGCCTTCCAACTCGCCAAGAAACAACTCGGTTTCGTCGGCATGGATGACCTGCAGATTCATATTGTCGCGGAACATGCCAACGACTTCCTGCGCTTCATTTTTGCGCAGCAGGCCGTGGTCGACAAATACGCAGGTGAGCTGATCGCCGATTGCTTCATGGATCAATGCGGCTGCGACCGAACTGTCGACACCGCCTGACAGGGCACAGATGACTTTTTTATCGCCGACCTGTTCCTTGATTTTTTCAACCATTTCGGCGCGGTATGCCCCCATGGTCCAGTCGCTTTTGAACCCGGCCAGTTTTACAAAGTTCTCGTAAAGCTTTGCACCCCTTGGGGTGTGGTGAACCTCGGGGTGGAACTGAACCGCGTAAAAGTGGCGATCGGGGTCTGCGGTAATGGCGTAGGGAGCGTTGGGGGAAGTGCCGAAGACCTTAAACCCCGGTGCGATTTTGCTGACGTGATCGCCATGGCTCATCCAGACCTGCTCGTCCCCTTCAGTGAACCAGCCGTCCAGAATATCCAACTTGGCGTTCGGGGTGACAAAGGCGCGGCCGAATTCGGCGGTGCCGCCGCCGCCCGAGATTTTGCCACCTTCGACGGTGCCGCCCAGTTGGTGCATCATCACTTGCTGACCATAGCAGATGCCAAGTATCGGCACGCCATAGTCAAAAATCTCTTGCGGTGCGCGCGGTGAGCCGTCGCGTGTCACGCTGTCCGGACCGCCCGAGAAAATGACAGCGCGGGGCGCCATCTTGCGGACAAAGTCCATCGTGACGTTCTGGTAAGGGTGAATTTCACAGTAGACGTTCAATTCACGCAGGCGTCGAGCGATCAGTTGCGTCACCTGGCTGCCGAAGTCGATGATCAGAAGGCGGTCATGGGTGTCTTGGGTCATGCTTGGCTATTAGGTCGCAAGCCTTGCTTGTGCAAGCGCAATGACGTCAAATACGATGATCGCCTGAACATTGGCGCAAAGGGAATGCGAAATGACAGGAATTTCGTACCGGGCCGCGTCGCCTGATGACACCGAGGCCATTCAAACCTGCATCGCGCGGGCCTATGCCGCCGCCTTGCGCGACATTGCCGATCTGCCGGACGTGACCAGTGGCGTGCGCGAGGACATCGCAGCAAACACAGTCACTGTTGCGGAAGAGGTAAAGCGAATTTTGGGCGTCGTCATCTTTGGGGAAACCCCGGACGCGGTCATGATTTTCAATCTGGCCGTTATACCCGAGGCGCGGGGGCGCGGCGTTGCGCGTCAACTGCTTGACGTAGCCGAGGCGTCGGCGCGTGGCAGCAGCCATTCCTTCTTGCGTCTCCGCACACACAAATTGATGGAAGACACCCGTTCGATCTATGGCCACCTGGGCTGGTCCGAGGTCGAGGTATCCGGCAACACTGTGCTGCTTGAGAAATCCGTGGCCTCACCCGTAACCTGACTTGATCGGGGCTGACACCGTTCATGTCGCTTTTTCCCCGATTACGCCGCTATGAACCTTCGGAACGAAACACTGATCTTGTAACTAACCAGTCAACAATGACCATTCAGACGGGATAATCTCATGTCAGAGGCAAGCACCCGCCGCAGGGCGCGAGGTGGCGGAGGCGCAGCGCGCCGGGCCGAACGTACCGCGGTTGTTATCGAAACGGCGAAGTATATCGAGCGTAACATTCCCAATTTCGAGATTTTGAACGAAGAAGCCCTGGAACTGATCGAAGCCAATGCGGAAACGGTTCTGGCAGAGGTTGGCGTCAATTTCGTGGACAATCCCGGCGCCTTGGAGCTTTGGCGCGAGGCTGGTGCAGACATCGACGGAGAACGCGTCCGCATTCCGCGAGGATTGGCGCGTCAGCTGATCAAAAGCGCCCCATCCGAATTTACCCAGCACGCACGCAACCCCGAGAAGTCGGTTGTGATCGGTGGGCGCAATCTTGTTCTGGCACCGGTCTATGGCCCGCCCTTCGTGCGCGATGCGCAGGGCGGTCGCCGCTATGCCACGATGGATGACTTCAATAAGTTCGTGAAGCTGGCCTATATGTCGAAATGGCTGCACCATTCCGGCGGTACCGTGTGCGAGCCTACGGATGTGCCCGTGAACAAGCGCCATCTGGATATGCTGATGGCGCACATGACCTTGTCGGACAAACCGTTCATGGGGTCGGTCACGGAACCCAGCCGGGCACAGGACTCGGTCGAGATGTGCGAGATCCTGTTCGGTAAAGAGTTCGTTCAGGAAAACACGGTGATGACCTCGCTGACCAACATCAACTCGCCGATGACATTCGACGACGTCATGATGGGGTCACTGGAAGTCTACGCGCGCAACAATCAGGCCTGCATCATTTCGCCCTTTATTGTTGGCGGCGCGATGGCACCGGTCTCGGTGGCGGGAACGTTGACTCAGGTTCTGGCGGAAGTGCTGGCGGGCGTGGCCTACAGCCAACTCGTACGCCCCGGTGCGCCAGCCATCTTTGGCGCGTTCGTGTCTTCGATCGACATGAATTCGGGCGCGCCCACCTTCGGAACGCCCGAGGCGTCCCTGGTCACTTATGGTGCCGGTCAACTTGCCCGTCGCCTGAACCTGCCGTTCCGGTCGGCAGGTTCGTTCTGCGGTTCAAAACTGCCGGACGCGCAGGCGGCTTACGAGACGGCGAACTCTCTGAACATGGGGCTGATGTCGGGCGTGAACTTCATGCTGCATTCCTGTGGATGGCTGGAGGGCGGCCTTGTTGCCGACTTTGAAAAATTCGTTATGGACGCCGATCAACTGGGTGTGCTCCACGGACTGGCCAAAGGCATAGCTTCGGACGAAAACGCGCTTGCGCTGGATGCGATCCGCGAGGTGGGGCCGGGTGGCCATTACCTTGGTTGCGAGCACACGCAGGCGAACTTCAAAGACGCGTTCTGGAAGTCTGAGCTGTTGGATTACAAACCGTTTGAAACGTGGGAAGAAGAGGGCGGTCGCGATACCCGCACTTTGGCTTCGTCGCGGGTCGAGCATTTGCTGGCGAATTACAAACAGCCGCAGATTGATCCCGATATTAAGGCGGCATTGGACGCTTATGTTGCCGAGAAAAAAGCGTCCATGCCGGATGCGTTTACCTGATCACTGAAATTGCGCGGTGCGGCTGGAACAGTACAGCTGCGCCTCGCCAATCAGTGCAATCATAAGATCAAGATGACGCACCAAGGAATAGGCCGCGTCATCCTCTTGGCGTTGCGTGTTCACGTCCTTTTCGAGTTCCATCAGCTGAACGATCGCTGCGCCGGATCCCGGCAGTGATCCGTAACCCAAAAGCCGCTGCAGATGCCTGTCCCGGTCATAGTCCTGTGCCCCAATCTTGGCGGCGCGCGTCAAAAGGCGTGGTCGGCGAAGGGCGGAGATCATCGTCATCAAGTCCTGCACGTGGGGGTCCTTTCCATTCCGGATTGCGGGGAAAGGTGTTGCACAACTTAAGCGGGTGTTGCTGTGTCCCACTTCGCGCCGAACGATGGCTTCACAACTGTTTATCTTTTTGAATCAATTCTGCCGCTTGTCGTCAGCGATTAACGAACAAGTAACAAAACCGATTCTAGTTAGAATTGGTTAACTAAAATTCCGCCGACGAACGCACATGGTTTGGTTGGTCGACAAGGGCGAAGATCTATGGAAAACAGCACGGCTTACACAGTTCCTGCATGGGTCCCTGAAGGGGCTCAGAGATATCTGGATCATACCGAGGCTGGCCGATCCATACGCGATATCGCCCGCTCGGCGGGATGCCATGCATCGACCATCCTCAGGCAGATCAGGCGGATCGAAACACGCCGCGATGATCCACTGGTTGACGCCGCTTTGCAATCACTGGCGCAGACGCACTTCCTGTCAAATGACATGCAAAGCACGCAGTTCGGGGCCGTTGCGGACCAAGAGTCGGCACAGGCAGTAGCAGATACGGAATTTGATCGTGAGGCGCTTCGCGTCCTGCGTCGTTTGTGTGAGACAGGCGCGGTTCTGGCCGTTGCCGAGGATATGGACAAAGCCGTCGTCGTAAGGGATGGCGGTGAGAATGGAACCGCGCGCACGGCTGTTGTTGATTGTTCGGTCGCGCAGGCAATGGCTTTGAATGATTGGATTTCCTGCGACAATCCGGGCCGAATATCGCGTTACCGCATCTCGACACCGGGCCGCGCGGCGTTAAGTCAATTGGTTGCGAAGTCCGAAAATCAGGCCCGCACACGCAGTGAATTCGGCATGTCCGAGGCTCCCTCTGCGTTTCAACATCGCCCGGCGTCGCCCGATACACGCGCAGCGCAAGCTCAGGCGCAGCGGCGCATGCGCTACAGCGCCGCTGAAAGCCCGTTGATTGCGCTGTCCCGAAGACGCGACCGCCAAGGCCAGCCTTTTCTGGATGAAACGCTTGTCTCTGCCGGTGAACGGCTGCGCGAGGATTTTGAATTGGCCCAAATCGGCCCGCAGGTCACCCAGAACTGGGAACGGTTTCTCTCCGGTGGCGTAGGTGAAGGAGCGTCGCGGGATGAATTTGCCGGGCAGGGTTCCTCAGACGCGCGCGACCGCGTGGCGCGCGCGCTTTCCGAGCTTGGACCGGGTTTGAGCGACATCACACTGCGATGCTGTTGTTACCTGGAAGGATTGGAACAAACAGAAAAGCGTATGGGCTGGTCGGCGCGTTCGGGAAAGATTGTCCTGCGCATCGCGCTGCAGCGTCTCAAGCGCCACTACGATGAACAAGCCGAACGGGACCGAATGATCGGCTAAAGCGGCGGCTCACATCCATAGTCATCTGTTGTGGATCGTACGAAAAATGATAATCAGAGGTTATGAATTTTACGCTCAGGCAATTGCAGTACTTTCGCGCTGTCGCGGAACAACGGAATTTCGGCCGAGCGGCGCAGGTCTGCCATGTGTCTCAACCGGCCTTGTCAGTTCAGATCAAGGCGTTGGAGGAGGTGATGGGTGGTCCGCTGTTCGAGCGGCAGGCCCGCGACATCCTGCTGACCCCTTTGGGTCGCGATGTTCTGGACCGCGCAAGGCAAGTCCTGAATGCGGCCAGTGCGCTTGAACGCTTTGCGCGGGATCACTCGGTCGGGCACAGGTCCTTGTCGATCGGAATGATTCCCACGGTCGCGCCTTATTTGCTGCCGGGAGTGTTGGCCGGGCTGCGCACAGGCGATGTTTCCTTGCGCGTTCAGATACGCGAGGCCAGAACCGAGCGGCTGTTGTCGCTATTGCGTGCGGGTGAAATTGATGCGGCCGTTCTCGCATTGCCATCAGGTGGTGGGGATCTTTTTGAGGAAACGCTTTTCGAAGATCGGTTTTTGCTGGCTGGCAGCCCGGATCGCGTGGCGCGGATGGGCCTGAACCCGGACGCGCTGCGCCCGGTCGATCTGGCATCGGCGCAATTGATGCTGCTCGAAGATGGCCATTGCCTGACGGATCAGGCCCTGGAAGTCTGCGGCAAGGATCGAACCAGTGGTCAGATCAATATGGGCGCATCGTCGTTGGCAACGTTGTCGCGCCTTGTGGCAGAGGGGTTCGGCCTGACGCTAATGCCCGAACTTGCCGCCCGATCCGAGACCGAAGCCGTGCCGGGCCTGCACCTTTTGCGCTTTGGCGCGCCGCAACCTTCGCGCACGATTGGTTTGGTGCGCAGGTCTTCGTCTGCTGACGAGGCCTGGTTCTCGGATTTGGCACAGGTCATTCGCGAGGTAGGCGAAGGGATCGTCAACGACGCTCGCGCCTGAAAAAGGCCCGCCGCTTGCAGGCCTCTAACACGGTATCTACAGATCAGGCGAGCGCAGGTTCGCGCGCTTCGTCCAGATGCTTCATCAGGTTTTCTGGCGAGGACTCGCCATATGGGTCCTCAGGGCAGTTATCCATCAGTCCGGGTTCTTCGAACCACGCCTCGACGACGCCGTGATTCACGATGGCCGCATAGCGCCAGGACCGCATTCCGAAACCCAGATTGTCCTTGTCGACCAACATACCCATCTTGCGGGTGAATTCCCCCGATCCATCCGGGATCACGCCGACGTTTTGCAGGCCCTGATCCTGGGCCCATTTGTTCATGACAAAGCTGTCATTGACCGACATGCAATAAATCGCGTCGATCCCCTTGGCGGCAAAACCGGCAAAACCCTTCTCAAAACCCGGCAGCTGATAGGTCGAGCATGTCGGAGTGAACGCACCCGGCAGCGAGAACAGGATAACACGCTTTCCGGCGAAGTAATCGGCGGTAGTCTTGTCTTCCCAGCGGAAGGGATTCGGACCGTCGATTGTGTCATCGCGGACACGTGTGTGAAAGGTGACATGCGGAAGCGTCGTGCCGGCCTTCATGATCAAACTCCTGTGATTCATGTGTTGGTCCGGAGTTAGTTAAAATGATTCTAAGACGCCTTCAATGACGGAATTTCTGCATATGCATATTCAGCTTTTCTGCTGTAAATTGCTAATTTAATGACACAAAATTAACCGCGCCGAAAAGGTTGCTGCGTGTGCAAAACAGCCAGGCATAGCGGCGTTGCGTCGCTGCTATGGTGGCCATGGGCAAACTATGTTAGGCACAGTTGAGTTGACCCATAGTCAGGAAAGCCGCCCGTGCGTGATCTGAAAATTCCCGAGCAACGTCATCCTGAAAAGGCCCACCGCCCCGACAATGCGCAGCCTAAAAAGCCCAAGTGGATTCGGGTGAAGGCACCGGGCGGCAAAGGGTATGCCGAAACACATCGCATCATGCGTGAGAACAATCTGGTCACGGTCTGCGAAGAAGCGGGTTGTCCCAATGTTGGCGAATGCTGGAGCCAGGGCCACGCCACCATGATGATTATGGGCGAAATCTGTACTCGCGGCTGCACGTTCTGCAACATCGCGACGGGACGGCCCGACACACTGGACGTGTTCGAACCGGGGCGCGTCGCGCATGCGGTCGAAAAGCTGGGATTGAATCACGTCGTGATCACTTCGGTCGACCGGGATGATTTGAAGGACGGCGGGGCAGATCATTTCGCGCAGACCATTCGCGCTGTCCGTCATCGCTCGCCCAAAACGACGATCGAAATTCTGACGCCCGACTTTCTGAAGTGCGATCCATCGGTGCTGGAGACGGTGGTCGAGGCCCGACCGGATGTCTTCAATCACAATCTGGAGACGGTGCCGGGGCTGTACCCACAGGTTCGCCCAGGTGCACGTTATTTCCATTCGCTCCGCCTGTTGCAGCGGGTCAAGGAAATGGACCCGTCGATGTTCACCAAATCCGGCATCATGGTCGGGTTGGGCGAGAACGAACAAGAAGTCCGGCAGGTCATGGATGACATGCGCGCGGCGGATATCGACTTCCTGACGATTGGCCAGTATCTGCAACCCACGCCAAAGCATCACGGTGTCGACCGGTTTGTGACCCCCGAAGAATTTGCGGCCTACGAGAAGGCGGCATTCGGCAAGGGTTTCTTGATGGTGTCCGCAACGCCTCTGACCCGGTCTTCTTACCATGCCGGAGATGACTTTGCCCGTTTGCGCGAAGCGCGGCAGAAAAAGCTGAACCAAAGGTGACACCGCAGGAACTGGCGTGGTTGACGGCGCGTCGACATGAACTGCACCAACACCCCGAGGTTTCCGGCGCCGAGCAGGACACTGCAGCAACCATCCGCAACCTGTTGAACGGCTGTGCCCCTGACCGTGTGCTGACAGGGATCGGAGGTCATGGCGTCGCGGCGGTATTCGACAGCGGGCGCGATGGTCCAACGGTCGCAATTCGGTGCGAATTGGACGGGCTGCCGATCCAGGAAACCTCGGATCTTCCTTATGCCTCGACCCGTCCGGGTACGGGGCATCTTTGCGGCCATGATGGCCACATGGTCATGGTTCTTGGTGTTGCCCGTGCCTTGGCCAACGACCGGCCAGCGACCGGATCGGTCGTTCTGATTTTTCAACCGGCCGAAGAAACCGGGAAAGGCGCAGCGGCATATCGGGACGATTCTCAATTCCAGTCCATCGCGCCGGATTACGTGCTTTCGCTGCATAACCTGCCGGGGCTGGAGCTTGGCGCGGTCGAGCTGTGCAAGGGAGCGACCAATTGCGCCTCGCGCGGTATGCGGATCGGATTGACCGGTAAGACGTCACATGCCGCTGCGCCACAGGATGGCGTTTCCCCCGCGCAAGCCCTGGCCGGATTGATCCCGTCACTGGACGATCTGGGGCAGGGTGGTGCATTGGACGACACTTACGCGTTGACCACCGTGACACACGCCAGTCTGGGTGCCGCGACTTTTGGCGTCGCGCCCGGAGATGCGGAATTGTGGGTAACGCTTCGGGCTGTCACGGACGGGCGCATGGCCGAATTGGTTCGTTCTGCAGAAACGCTTGTTGAAAGTATAGCGAAGGATCAAAACCTTGACGTAACTATTGAATATGACGACATTTTCGAGGCTTGCGCCAATGATCCGTCAGCGGTCGCGGTCTTGGCGGGCGCGTGCGCGTCACAAAACGTGCCCTTGCGCATGTCGTCGCAGCCTCAGCGGTTCTCCGAAGATTTCGGGCAGTTCGCCAAAGGGGCAAAATCCGCGATGTTTTGGTTGGGTGCGGGGGTCGATCATCCGCAATTGCACAACCCGGATTATGATTTTCCCGATGCTTTGATCCCCGTGGGAACCGGCATTTTTATGGCTGCAATTACGCGCCTGCTGGGACCTGTCAGCCCTCGATAAAACGGACTTTACCGATGAAGGGCAGGTTTCGATTGCGCTGCGCGTAGTCGATGCCGTAGCCGACCACAAACTCATCCGGTATTTCGAAGCCAATCCAGTCTGACCGAAAATCGACCTCTCGGCGGCTGGGTTTGTCCAACAGTGCAATAGATTTCAACCGCTTGGGTTTGCGGCTGCGCAGCAGTTTCGTGACGTGGTTCAGCGTATGCCCCGTATCCACGATGTCTTCAACGACCAGAACATCGCGCCCTTCGATTGCGCCGCGTAAGTCTTTGAGAATACGCACTTCCCGACTGCTCTCCATCGCATCTCCGTAGGATGAAGCCTCAAGAAAATCCACCTCGATCGGCAAGTCCAATTCGCGCACCAGATCGGCAATAAAAACAAAACTGCCCCGAAGAAGGCCAACGACGACCAGCTTATCGGTCCCTTCGAATTCACGGGTTATTTCGCGGCAAAGTTCCTCTATTCGGGCGGCAATGGCCTTGGCCGAGATCATCTCATCTATCACATATGCGCGGTCGCTCATCGCTGCCCCCTTGATCTTTGGCGCGCAACATACGACATGACGCGCCATTGTCACCTGCAAATGCCGAAAGCCATGCCGACCCATTCCGAAACTCGAAACCTGCCGTACACCGCCCAGCAAATGTATGATCTGGTGGGTGATGTCGCGCGCTACCCGGAGTTTCTGCCATGGTGCGCTGCGGCCCGAATCCGGCGCACCTATGAGGCGGGTGAGGGCAGAGTGATGGAAGCCGATCTCGTGATTTCGTTCAAGGTCTTTCGCGAGCGGTTCGGCAGCCGTGTGACCCTGTTCGACGCGCAAAAACGGATCGATACGGAATATCTGGATGGTCCGTTCAAGTACATGCGTTCGGATTGGCAGTTCGAGGATGCACCCGACGGGGGCTGCGCCGTGTCTTTTCACGTTGATTTCGAGTTCAAGAACGCGGTTTTACAGGGGATCATCGGCGTTGTTTTCAACGAGGCGATGCTTCGCATCGTCCGTGCCTTTGAAAAGCGGGCAGCCGACCTTTACGGCTGACGCTTTACCCGGCGCGCGCCCGCGCTAGACTGCGCCGTATGACCGACTTTACCGCGACCCTAGCCGAGTTTGCTGCCGGCCCTGTTACAACAACGGCCCAGGCGCGTATCATCACCTCTCTGTCTGCATTGGATTGGCTGGCCGTGGGGCGGGCCGGAATTGATGAGCCAGTCTCGCGCATCATTCGTGAGATGATTTTGTCAGAAGGAGGGGCCGAACAAGCGCGTTTGTTCGGGGGCGGGGCCGCGCCGTTGCGCGCGGCGGCTTTGGTCAACGGCACGATTTCGCATGCGTTGGATTATGACGACACGCATTTTGCGCATATAGGCCACCCATCTGTGGCGGTCTTTCCGGCCACGCTGGGTATTGCCGCTTTCGAGGACAGGCCGGTTGTCGACCTGCTTGAGGCCGCGTTGGTCGGAATGGAACTGTCCGTTCGCATCGGCCTTTGGTTGGGGCGCGATCACTATCAGGCCGGGTTTCACCAGACTGCGACAGCGGGCGCTTTTGGCGCGGCGGTTGCCGTAGGTCGCATCCTTGGTTTCGACGCGACCCAAATGCGTCAGGTTTTGGGGCTGGCGGCCACCCGCGCGGCGGGGCAAAAAACTCAGTTCGGTACGATGGGCAAACCCTATAACGCAGGGCTTGCAGCGGCAAACGGGATCGAGGTTGCGTTGCTCATCCAAAATGGATTTCAACCCAATGCACAGGCTCTGGAAGGTCCCTATGGATTCGGCGCGACCCATGCCGGAATGAACGATGTGGCGCGCGCAGTAGACGGTCTGGGTGACGAGTGGCTTTTTGAAAGCGTCAGCCACAAATTTCACGCGTGCTGTCATGGTCTGCACGCAGCTCTGGAAGCGGCGCGCGATCTGGATATCGCCGAGCCCGAGGTGGCTGAAATCAAAATCCGAACCCATCCGCGATGGATGAGTGTGTGCAATCAACTGGCGCCGACAACCGGTCTGGGGGCCAAGTTCTCGTACCGAACTGTCATAGCGATGCAGGCGGTAGGATACGATACGGCTTTGCCGGCAAGTTTCTCGGATAAGACATGCGCCGACCCGCGCCTGATATCGCTGCGCAACAGGATCACGGTCGAAGCTGATGATACCCTATCCGAAACACAAGCCCGACTGGAGCTTTTGCGGCGGGACGGCGTTCGCCGAGAAGCCGAGCATGACCTTCTTGCGCCCTTGTCCTTGCCGGACCGAGAGGACCGGGTGCGCGAGAAGGCGTCAAAGCTGATCGGTGCAGACGAGGCTGACGCCATCTGGTCGATGCTGCGCACTGGCGGGCGTGCAGCGGACTTGGCAGACAGGTTGGACGATTAGACCACGCGCCAGTGCAGCGGGAATCCCGGATCGAACACTGTCACCGGGCCGTCACCCGAGTCGATTTTGGCCGGGTATTCGACCGGATCCCCCTTGGCCAGTGTGATCGTGTGCGCGTTGACCGGAAGTCTGTAAAAGGCAGGGCCGTTCAAGGATGTGAAACCTTCGACCTTGTCCATTGCATCCGCGCGGTCGAAAACCTCGGCCACCAGTGACATGGTGTTTGTTGCCGTGAAACAGCCCGCGCAGCCGCACGCCATTTCCTTGTTGTCGTCTGTATGCGGGGCGCTGTCCGTGCCGAGAAAAAACCGCCGATCGCCCGACGTTGCCGCTGCAACCAAAGCCAGCCTGTGCTCCTCGCGCTTGGCGACGGGCAGACAGTAATAGTGCGGTTTGATGCCGCCAACGAGGATGTGATTGCGGTTGATGATCAAATGATGCGCCGTGATGGTCGCACCAAGATCGGCCTCGTTCGCTTTGACATAGTCTACGCCGTTCGACGTGGTGATATGCTCCATCACCACACGCAGGCCGGGTGTGGCCTTGCGGATTGGGTCGAGAACGCGGTCGATGAAAACGGCCTCACGGTCGAAAATGTCGATTTCGGCATCCGTGACCTCGCCGTGTACGCACAGGGGCAGACCGATCTCGGCCATACGCTCCAGCACCGGCCGGACATTGTCGAAGTTCCGAACGCCCGAAGCCGAATTCGTCGTTGCTCCGGCCGGGTAAAGTTTTACTGCTTTGACCAGACCATCCGAATAGGCCGCGGCCACATCATCTGCGTCTGTATCCTCGGTCAGATACAGGGTCATCAGTGGCTCAAACGTCATGTCATCAGGCAGGGCGGACATGATCCTGTCGCGATAGGCAGCGGCCTGATCGCCGCGAACTACCGGCGGCACAAGGTTTGGCATGATGATGGCGCGGGCAAAATGACGTGCGGTTTCGGGCAGGACGGCCTGCAACATCGCGCCATCGCGCAGATGTAGGTGCCAGTCGTCGGGGCGGCGGATCGTCAGGGAATTGGTCATGGCACTCCGCTAGCACAGCCACTGGGAAAGACCAACCGGACCTTCACGCCTTGCGAAAAAAACTTGTCAACCGAAAGGATCGCCGTAGCTCTCAAAGGCGCAAGGGCTTGACGACCATGAGGTTGCATGACCTGTTAACCGGCAAGAAGGTGAGGGGCCCATGACACAGCCGAATTCCATAGATGCCGTCCAGCAGATGCTGACTGATCAGGGCTATGTCTGTGGTCGGGCGCTGGCGACGGTGGTTTTCCTGTCACTGACATTGGGGCGCCCCTTGTTTTTGGAAGGCGAGGCGGGTGTCGGGAAAACGGAAATCGCAAAGGCGCTGGCATCTGGCCTGAACCGCCGTCTGATCCGGTTGCAATGCTATGAAGGGCTGGATGCGTCCTCGGCGGTGTATGAGTGGAACTTTCCGGCGCAGATGATCGCAATTCGCACCGCCGAAGCCTCGGGAGGCGCAGATCGGGGCGTGTTACAGACCGAGCTGTTCTCGGACGACTACCTGATTGAGCGTCCGCTTCTGCAAGCCATGCGGCCCGACGAAAATGGCGCACCGGTTTTGCTTATAGATGAGCTTGATCGGACGGACGAACCGTTCGAGGCATTCCTGCTTGAGGCGCTCAGCGACTTTCAGGTCACGATCCCCGAGTTGGGCACGGTCAAAGCGCCCCAGCCGCCGATCGTGATTGTTACCTCGAACCGCACGCGCGAAGTGCATGATGCGCTCAAACGCCGCTGCCTGTACCACTGGGTCGACTACCCTGATTTTGACCGCGAAATCGACATTCTGCGCGCCCGCGCACCCGAGGCGGCAGAAGCACTCAGCCGCGAAGTCGTCGCTTTTGTTCAGCGCCTGCGCACCGAAGACCTGTTCAAAAAACCGGGTGTCGCGGAAACGATTGATTGGGCAAAATGCCTGCTTGCGCTAGATGTCCTGAACCTCAGTCCCGAGGTGATTGGCGATACGCTGGGCGCGGTCCTGAAGTACCAGGACGACATTCAAAAACTTCAGGGGTCCGAAGCCAAGCGGATTCTGGATCAGGCAAAAGCCGATCTGGAACCGGTGTGATGTTGTATCGTTTGATACCCCTCATGACACAGCGCCCCTGTGGTTGCTGATGGCAGAGCAGCTTCCTCTCGACATCCCCGACAAACCCAAATTGGCGCAGAATATCACGCATTTTGCGCGGGCTTTGCGGAAGGCCGGGTTGCCGATCGGAACGGGGCGCGTCGTCGATGCCATCCGCGCGGTGCAGGCAGCAGGCTTTACCGAGCGGCGCGACTTTTACTGGACGCTGCACGCCTGTTTTGTCAGCCGTCCAGAACATCGCACCGTGTTTGCGCAGGTCTTTCGCCTCTACTGGCGCGATCCACGCTATCTAGAACACATGATGTCGATGATGCTGCCTGCTGTTCGCGGTGTGCAGGAAGACCGCAAAGCTGACGCGGCAGAAAAACGGGCTGCCGAGGCTTTGCTTGACGGCGTCGAGCGGGAACAGCCCGAGGCGCAAGATCAGGAAGACGGCGAGACCGAGATTGATATTGATGCGACCCAGACCGCCTCATCCGAGGAGCGTTTGCGCAACCTCGATTTCGAGCAGATGAGCACAGCCGAGGTCGCGCAGGCCAAGCGGGTGTTGGCGCGACTGAATTTGCCGGTTCAACCCATCGCCTCGCGCCGGGGGCAAGCCAGTCATCTGGGTCATCGCATCGACCGCGCGAGGACGTTGCGCGGCGCCATGCGTCAGGGTGGTGATCTGCATCAAATCGCCTTGCGGCAGCCAAAACCGCGCTGGCCCAATCTGGTGGCGCTGTGCGACATATCTGGGTCCATGAGCCAGTATAGCCGGATTATCCTGCATTTCCTGCATACGGTCTCGAACGCGAAAGGTGCGGGTTGGGCCAGAGTACATGCGTTCACGTTCGGCACGCGTCTGACCAACATCACGCGCCATTTGCATCAACGGGACGTTGATGCGGCGCTGGCGGCGGCAGGGGCCGAGGCGCAGGACTGGGAAGGCGGCACCCGCATCGGCGATTGCCTGCATCAGTTTAATCGCGACTGGTCGCGCCGCGTGATGGGCCAGGGCGCGGTCGTCCTGTTGATCACCGATGGTTTGGAACGCGGCGCACCCGAGCAACTTGAAAAGGAAATCGAACGGCTGCACCTGTCCTGCCGCCGTCTGATCTGGCTGAATCCGTTGTTGCGATGGGATGGGTTCGCGCCCAAGGCGCAAGGCGTCAGGTCAATGCTGCCGCATGTCGACAGTTTTCGCGCCGGGCACTCGATCGCGTCGCTCGAGGATCTGGCCGTCGTGATATCACAACCCGACGACCAGGGTCAGAAAGCGCGGTTGATGGCCGCGCTGACAGATTGAGCCTTATGAAAGCTGTTCTTCGTTGCATTTGCGGGCCATTTCCATGGCCTTGTATGTGCCGGTCAAATCGACCGTGAAAGCGAATTCCTTTTCGGGGAAAACGATCATGACTTCTTTCCTGGCAAGATCGTCGGCAAATTGAGGATCGTCAGACAGGACATAGCCGCCGGAATAACCTTTAGTGATGTTGCCTTTCATGCCGGTGGCTTCGCCGACATAGATGTTGTCGCCCAACAGAATGGCAACGGCTTCTTTCTCGCCGCGTTTGATATCTGTCTTGGCTTTTGTGAAAACACCGACATAGCCAACGCCGCGGTCTTCCGTCAGACCCATCTGGACCACGTTTTCGTTGTCGTCAACGGCCTCGATCAGACAGGATTTCTTGTCTTCATCAATAAAGACTTTCCAACCTTCGACCTCGCCATAACGCAGGAATGTGTCTGCGGAAACGGTCGTGGCAGCCATCAGGCCGATTGTTGCGGCGATTGAGAAAATGCGTTTCAACTCTCTGTCTCCGTTTGAAAAAATAAGGGGGTCGCGCAGACGCACGTGCGTCTTGCCCACTTACGCTAGAACCCGCGCTAGACATAATCAATGTTTTATCTGTTTGAATGTGAAATGGGCGGATTACCGATCTGGCCTGGCTCGGCCACGGGCTTCGGGACCGCCGATCCTGTCCGTGCGCTTTTCATTGCCATAAAGCTCCCTATGTTGGATCGGAACACCGCCGGAGGTTTCGATGAACAGATTCGATAGCAGCCCAGAAACGGCACTTGAATGGTTTCGCAGCGGCACAGGTGCGGCGCTGGCCACCGTCGTGCAAACCTGGGGCAGTGCCCCACGGCGCGTGGGCTCGCAGCTTGTCATTGGTGGGGATGGCCGGATCGAAGGTTCGGTTTCCGGTGGATGCGTTGAAGGGGCGGTTATTGTCGAAGCGCTGGAAGCCATCGAAGAAGGCGAGGCGCGCCTTTTGGAATTTGGCGTCAGCGACGAAGACGCGTTTGCCGTAGGCTTGGCCTGTGGCGGAACCATTCGCGTTCTTGTCGAACCTGTGGGCAAAGTGCTGCCCGAGGCGATGCTGGCCGACCTTGTCGAAGCGCGGGCGAACCGCCAACCCGTTGCATACGAGGTGAATGTCGAAACCGGTCACCGGGCGCTGCGACGCAATACTTATGCGGATCGTCTGCGCATGGATCGGTCCGGGTTTGAAGAAGATGGCGAAACCTTTGTTGCCGTTCACAATCCGCCACTGCGACTGATCGTTGTGGGGGCAGTCCATATTGCGCAGGCATTGGTGCCTATGGCGCGCATCGCCGGATATGATCCGGCCATCGTCGATCCGCGTGAGACGTTCGCGTCGTCGTCGCGGTTTCCCGGCGAACGCATACTTACAGATTGGCCGGACGAAGCCGTCGTACGCCTCGGCCTGGATTCCCGTACGGCGGTGGTGCTGTTGACGCATGACCCGAAACTTGACGATCCCGCCTTAGAGGCCGCATTGCGAGCCGGGGTGTTCTACATAGGTGCGCTGGGATCGACCCGCACGCATGCCAAACGGGTCGATCGGTTGACCCATGCCGGCTTTTCGGAGGAAGAGATTGCCCAGATACATGGCCCAATCGGGCTGGACATCGGGGCCGCGGATCCGTCGGAGATTGCGGTTGCGATCCTTGCGCAGATGACGGCTGTTCTGCGGGGCAAAGCGTGAAGTTTGGCCCGGTCCCCGTTTCGCGGGCTCAAGGCACAATCCTGGCGCATTCTGTCAAGGCGGGGGATCGCAAACTGCGCAAGGGAGTCCTGCTTACCGGCGAACATATTGCAATGTTGGCACAGGCCGGTCTGTCCGAGGTGACTGTTGCGCAGCTCGAACCCGGCGACCGTCACGAGGACGATGCGGCCCAGTTGCTTGCGTCGGCTTTGGTTCCGGACCCGTCAGAGGCCAACCTGCGGGTGACCGAGGCGTTTACCGGGCGAGTGAACCTTTTGGCCGAAGGGCCCGGCGTGGTCGTACTGGATGTTGGTGCCCTGGAGCAGTTCAATCGCGTCAACCCGATGATCACGGTAGCAACCGTTCCGCAGTATCAGCAGATGGGCGCAGGCGGCATGGTCGCGACGATCAAGGTCATTTCCTACGCGATTCCCGGCGAAGACGTTTTGCAGGCCGCCAAGGTCGCACAAGCTGCGATCCGACTGGTAACGCCAGTGGTTCGGACGGCTGGTCTTGTCGTCACGGATATCCCCGGCGGTCCGCCCAATGAAAAAGGAATTGCTGCAATCCGCGGACGGGTGGAGGCGTTGGGAGTGAACCTGGCGGATGTAAAGATTGTCGAACATAAAGCAGATGTTCTGGCGGATGCTCTGGCTTCGGTCGATGGCGAAGTCGTCATGATTTTGACCGGCTCGGCCACGTCCGATGAACAGGATGTCGCGCCGCAGGCGGTGCGGATCGCGGGCGGTAAGGTGGATCGTTTTGGAATGCCCGTTGATCCCGGAAACCTTCTGTTTCTGGGATCATCGCAGGGTCGTTCCGTGATCGGCTTGCCCGGATGTGCACGCTCTCCCGCGCTGAATGGCGCGGATTGGGTTTTGTCGCGGGTTGTCTGTGGGATCGAAACGTCGGGTGATGACATTTCTGCGATGGGTGTTGGCGGGCTTCTCAAGGAAATCCCGTCCAGACCGCAGCCCCGTGCCAAAAAACGCATGTGACGTTACGGCACTTTTGTCCTTCCGTTTCTCCGACACAGAGTCAGAGAGTCAGACCGCGAACTTGCGGAAAAATCGGACAAATAATTTTGTTCTCAAATAAAAATTCCCGTGTTTAACTCGAACACAAGGGAGAAACATAAAATTGGGAGGAACTCATGACACAGGTCTCAATGACCGTGAATGGAAAATCCGTGAGCGGCGATGTGGAGGGCCGGACCCTGTTGTCCAGCTTTCTGCGCGATCACCTGTCACTAACCGGCACGCATGTCGGGTGTGACACGGCGCAATGCGGGGCATGCGTCGTGCATGTCAATGGCGAGGCGGTTAAATCCTGCAACATGCTGGCGCTGGAAGCTGATGGTACGGACGTCGGCACGATTGAGGGTCAATCGAATGCGGATGGTTCGTTGAATGTCATCCAGCAGGCGTTTCAGGATCATCACGGGCTTCAGTGCGGCTTTTGCACTCCGGGCATGGTGATGAGCGCCGCCGCGTTGCTGAAAGAGAATCCGCGCCCGACCGAAGCAGAGATCCGCAAGTATCTGGAAGGCAACCTGTGCCGCTGCACGGGCTACCACAATATCGTGAAGGCGATCATGGCCGCTTCGGGTCAGGACGCAGGCAGCATCGCTGCCGAGTAATGCCGCTGCGGGCGTAGGAGGAGACGCCCGTGGGATGACATAGGGTGCACAAGCATCCGTTTATGGGAGGAGAACAAGCAATGCCCAAAGACAGTGGCATCGGAGCCAGTTCCAAGCGGCGCGAGGACGTGCGCTTTCTGACCGGAGCGGGCAACTACACCGACGACATCAACGTACATGGCCAGGCCTATGTGTTTTTTCTGCGATCCGATATCGCGCATGGCCGGCTCAAATCAGTAGACACGTCAGCGGCCGAGGGTATGCCGGGCGTAGTCAAAGTGTTCACCGGCAAGGATTTCGAAGGTGTGGGGGGGATGCCCTGCGGCTGGGAGGTCACCGACAAGCACGGCGCGCCGATGCAAGAGCCGCCGCACCCCATTCTGGCGCAGGGCAAGGTGCGCCATGTGGGTGATCCCATTGCCGCCGTTGTGGCAGACAGTCTGGAACAGGCGCGTGACGCGGCTGAGGCGATTGACGTGGACATCGAAGAGCTGACCGCCGTGATCGACATGAAGGCCGCCGCGCAGGACGGTTCGACGCTGGTCCATGACGATCTGAAGAATAACATCTGCTATGACTGGCAGCTGGGCGAGACGGATGATGCCAAAGTTGATGAGGTCTTCGCGAATGCGGCCCATGTGACGACGCTGGATCTGGTGAACAACCGTCTGGTCGCCAATCCGATGGAACCGCGTGTCGCAGTGGGTGAGTACAAGCGCGGCACGGATGAGTACACGCTCTATACGACGTCGCAGAACCCGCATGTGATCCGTCTGCTGATGTGCGCCTTTGTTCTGGGCCTGCCCGAGCACAAGGTGCGTGTGGTGGCCCCGGATGTGGGTGGTGGCTTTGGCACCAAGATCTTCCATTATGCAGAAGAGGCCTTCTGCACCTTTGCCGCCAAGGCCTGCAACCGCCCGGTCAAGTGGACGTCGAGCCGGACAGAGGCGTTCATGTCGGACGCCCATGGTCGTGACCATGTCAGCAAAATCGAACTCGCGTTGGATGCGGAGAATAACTTCGTTGGTCTGCGCACCAACACTTATGCAAATCTGGGCGCGTACTTGTCGACCTTCTCCAGTTCGGTTCCGACATGGCTGCATGGCACGCTGATGGCGGGCAACTACAAGACGCCCGTGATTCAGGTGAACGTGAAGGCGATGTTTACCAACACGGTGCCAGTGGATGCCTATCGCGGCGCGGGTCGCCCCGAGGCGACGTTCCAGCTGGAGCGTGTGGTGGACAAGGCTGCGCGCGAGTTGGGGGTCGATCCAATTGCCCTGCGCCGTCAGAACTTTGTCACCCAGTTCCCCTATGACACACCGGTCGCGCTGACCTACGACACCGGGGATTACAACGGGACGATGGACAAGCTTGAGGCCGCTGCCGATCTTGCGGGCTTTGCCGCGCGCCGTGCGCAAAGCGAGGCCAACGGCAAACTGCGTGGTCTGGGCATCAACTGCTATATCGAGGCCTGCGGGATTGCGCCTTCGAACATCGTCGGCATGCTGGGCGCGCGCGCGGGTCTTTATGATGCCGCAACCGTGCGGGTGAACGCCACCGGCTCGATCAGCGTCATGGTTGGCGCACACAGCCACGGGCAGGGGCATGAGACTGCATTCCCGCAGGTCGTCGCCGACATGATCGGTATCGACGAGTCGATGGTCGAGATCGTGCATGGCGATACCTCGAAGATCCCGTTTGGCATGGGGACTTATGGATCGCGCTCGCTGGCGGTCTGTGGTTCGGCCATGGTCAAGGCGACCGAGAAGGTGATCGAGAAAGCCAAGCGGATCGCAGCACATCTGCTGGAGGCGTCCGAGGCCGATATCGAACTGAAGGACGGTCAGTTCAGTGTGGCGGGCACCGACAAATCGGTTGCTTGGGGCGATGTGACCCTGACCGCGTATGTGCCTCACAACTACCCGTTGGAGGTGGAGCCGGGGCTGGAAGAAACCGCGTTCTACGACCCGGCCAACTTCACCTTCCCGGCGGGGGCCTATGCCTGCGAGGTGGAAGTTGATCCCGAGACGGGTCAGGTTTCCGTGGAAAAATTCACGGCCGCAGATGACTTTGGCAATATCATCAACCCGATGATCGTCGATGGTCAGGTGCATGGCGGGATCGGTCAGGGTATCGGTCAGGCGCTGTTGGAAAACTGTGCCTATGACGAGAACGGCCAACTGCTGAGCGCCTCGTACATGGATTATGCCATGCCACGCGCGGATGACGTGCCGTTTTACGGCGTTGATCATTCCAGCCAGACGCCGTGCACGCACAACCCGCTGGGTGTGAAGGGCTGCGGTGAGGCAGGTGCGATTGGCTCTCCACCGGCAGTGGTCAATGCGGTTCTGGACGCGCTGAACTCGGGCGGCAAGGCGGTCGATCACATCGACATGCCGGTGAGCCCGTCGCGTGTTTGGGCCGCAATGAACGGTTGAGAGGTTGGCGTGCGAGGGGCCAGCCCCTCGCGCTCCCCGGAGTATTTCCAAAAAGATGAAGGGCCAGAGAGTGCCTTTCGGAAAGGAAGACGAAATGTACAGTTTCGAGTTTGAGAAGCCCTCGACCATTGCGGATGCAGTTGCTGCGCTGGCGGCCGAGGATGCGCAGGCGCTGGGCGGCGGGCAGACGCTGATCCCGACATTGAAGCAGCGATTGGCGTCGCCCTCGGCGCTTGTTTCCCTGAGCGGCATAAGCGAGATGCAAGGCGTATGTGTCGAGGATGACGGATCGGTTTCAGTTGGTGGCGCAACCACGCATGCGACCGTCGCATCCGAGGCCGCGAATACGTACCCCGCGCTTGCGGCGTTGGCGGGTCAGATTGGTGACCCCGCAGTTCGCAACCGTGGAACGATAGGCGGATCGGTTGCCAACAATGATCCGGCGGCTTGCTATCCGGCGGGCGTGCTGGGATCCGGTGCAACGATCCGGACAAATACACGAGAGATCGCTGCTGACGATTTCTTTGAGGGCATGTTCAGCACGGCCCTTGATGACGGCGAGATCATCACAAGCGTCCGCTTTCCGGTGCCGCAGGCCGCCAGCTATCAGAAGTTCCTGCAACCGGCCTCGCGATTTGCGTTGGTTGGTGTCTTTCTGGCGCGCTTTGCGGATGGCGTGCGGGTGGCCGTTACCGGAGCCAGCGAAGATGGCGTTTTTCGATGGTCGGAGGCGGAACAGGCCTTGAATACCTCGTTCAGCCCTGATGCGTTGATGGGCTTGCATGTGAACCCGATGAACATGATCGCGGATCTGCATGGCAGCAAGGATTATCGCGCGCATCTTGTCAGTGTCATGACAAAGCGGGCTGTTGCTGCTTGTAGCTGACTTTGGGTGCGGAAAGTAAAAAAGCCCCGGCGGTCAGTCGGGACTTTTTCTGATTCTGGGTGGCTTGGACGGTTGCCAGTAGGCGCCGGTATCCTCACGAGCTTTCAGGTGCCTTTCGGCGCGTTGACGCGCTTTTTCGCCACCCGCATTTGTCAGATGGCCCAGCAGACACTCCAGTACGGCCATTGCGCCGGTGAAGCTTGAAAAGTGGTGAAGCGTTCGCGTGCTGACCGGAAGGACAACGTCAGGTGAAAGGCCGGGCGCGATCAGGTCGCTGTCGGACAGCAGCACAGTCTTGAGGCCCTTGTTCTGCACAAATCGCATCGCCTGGATGATATCGGCAGAATACGGCTGAACGGTGATTGCAAACAGACAATCGCCGTCGTCGGCATCATGCAAATCATCGATCGCGGATCCCACATGACGCGGAACAAGTTGCAGGCCCGGGTGGGCCATCCGGCCCGCGTAGTGAAAGTAGTAGGCTAGGGCGAAGCTTGCGCGCGAGGCGGCGACAAAACAAGTGTTCGAACCTAGAATAAGGTTCGTTGCTTGTCTGACCTTCGCTGGCTCCAGCACACGCAGCGATCGCGTCACCACGTTCACTTCGTTTCGCGCAAAATCCGCCTGGGCCGCACTGAACGCATCTTTCTGGCGCATGGCGAGAAGCCAATCCTGGCCCAAGCGGTCTTCGCTGTCGGTGACCAGCGCGTCGCGAAAGGGCAGGCGAAAGGCATCAAATCCCTCAAACGCCATGCGGTGCGCGAGACGTACGAGAACATTCGAGCTGACGCCGATCTTCGCAGCCGTCACGCGTATTGGGTCAAGCCCGAAATCCCCGGGATGATCAATGATGTACTTTGCGGCGGCCTGTAGCTGCGCGGGCAGGTCATCAATCTCGCGGCGTAGGCGGTCAGTCAATTGGTTTAGGCGTTGGGTCATTCAAGCAAAAAAACATATGTTATGAAAATGGCAAGTTGAAAACGCCATTGTGCACTGTAGATGGAGTTCAACTGCCGAAAGACGAACGTATGACCGAACGCGACGATACCTTTGACAATGGCCTTGGCGATGACGCTGTGCCGCCGTTTGTTTTGGTTGCACCAAATGGCGCAAGACGTGGGCCTGCGGATCATTCGGAGGTGCCGGTCACGGTGGAACAGATCGTGGCAACTGCCCAAGATTGTCATCACGCTGGTGCGCATGGGCTTCACTTGCACGTGCGCGACAACCGGGGGAAACACTCGCTGGACGCCGGGCGGTATCTGGAAACACTGGCTGAGTTGCAGCGCGTTGTGCCGAGGATGGTGGTGCAGATTACGACCGAGGCGGCAGGTGTGTTTGATGTCGATGCTCAAATTCAGTGCCTGAGGGATGTGACGCCCAATTGGGCCTCGATTTCCGTTCGCGAAATCGCGCGCCAACCGGAGCTTGCGCCGCGCGTTTATGCCTTGTGCGAGGATCAGGGGACGCGGGTTCAACATATTCTGTATGACGCTGACGATGCCGCTTTGCTGGCACATTGGCGCGACGAGGGGATTGTTGCCCCCTCGCAAAACGAGCGGCTGTTGGTACTGGGGCGCTATAGGGACAATCAGCAATCGTCGCCGTCGGATCTGGATCGCTTTCCCATGGATGTATCGCCATGGATGGTTTGCGCGTTCGGATCACAGGAACATGTCTGTTTGCACGAGGCCGCCCGACGCGGAGCGGATGTCCGGGTTGGATTTGAAAACAGCTTGATTGGCCCAGACGGGCAAAATTGGTCGGACAATGCTGCATCGGTTGCGGCCTTGGTGGCCCGGATCGGAAGGAAGCCGGAATGAGTCATGTTTTCCCGCGACATACCAAGTCTGAATTGCCGATCGCTGCGGGCGGCGATGGGTGCTATCTGATCGACGCTCAGGGTCGGCGATATCTGGATTGCGGTGATGCCGCGGTCTCGTGCCTGGGACATTCGAACGAGGCGGTGATCAAGGCCGTGCAAGCGCAGGTTGCACAAATCGCTTTTGCACATACCGGCTTTATGACGTCTGAACCGGCTGAGGCGCTGGCCGACTTGTTGATCGAACATGCGCCCGGAGAACTGGATCGGGTCTATTTTGTCTCGGGCGGGTCCGAGGCAACCGAAGCGGCGATCAAACTGGCCCGGCAATACTATCTTGAGATTGGACAGCCCGACCGGCGGCACGTGATTGCGCGACGTCAGAGTTATCACGGGAATACGCTGGGCGCGTTGTCCGCTGGCGGGAACGCGTGGCGACGGGCGCAATTTGCTCCGATGCTGGTGGACATGACGCACATTGCGGCATGCTACGAGTATGCCGAAAAGCCCGAGGGGGAGAGCAGCTTTGAGTATGGTCAGCGCGTGGCCAACGAGCTCGAGAGCGAAATCCTGCGTCTGGGTCCCGAGACCGTCATGGCCTTTATGGCCGAGCCTGTTGTCGGCGCGACATTGGGGGCTGTTCCCGCCGTCGAAGGCTATTTCAAGCGCATCCGCGAGATCTGCGATCAATATGGCGTGCTGTTGATCCTTGACGAGGTGATGTGCGGTATGGGGCGCACCGGGCATCTTTTTGCGTGCACGGGCGAGGGCGTAGCGCCCGATATTCTGTGTATCGCCAAAGGGTTGGGTGCAGGATACCAGCCCATAGGCGCCATGCTTTGCACCGGTGCGATCTATGATGCGATCCGTAATGGATCGGGCTTCTTTCAACACGGGCACACTTATATCGGCCATCCGGTTGCCACAGCAGCGGCCTTGGCCGTCGTGACCGAATTGACGGAAAAAGGCCTTCCGTCACGCGCTGCTGCGATGGGCGAACGGTTGCAATCTGCGCTTGAGGCTGCTTTTGGACAGCATCCTAACATCGGGGATATTCGGGGCAGGGGACTGTTCCGAGGCATTGAGCTGGTTGCGGACCGGGACTCCAAGACGCCCTTTGACCCTGCCCGAGGTGTTGCGGGTCGGATAAAAAAAGCGGCACTGGCAGAAGGCCTGATCTGTTACCCAATGTCCGGTACACGCGATGGTAAAAACGGAGACCATATTCTGTTGGCTCCCCCCTTCATCATCGAAGACACCGAAATCCAAGAGCTTGTGACCAAGCTGAACCGGGCAATAGATGCGGTGATTTGACGAAAAAGGGCTCCTGCCTAATGGCGGAGCCCTCGCAAACGGTTTCGGATCGCCTTACTTCTGCGGAAGCGGGCCGATCATCATGATCATCTGACGGCCTTCCATCTTCGGCATGTTCTCGACCTTGCCAATTTCCTTGATGTCTTCGGCGACGCGTTCCAGCAATTCACGACCCAGGTTCTGGTGCGCCATCTCGCGGCCCCGGAAGCGCAGGGTGACTTTGACCTTGTCGCCCTTTTCCAGAAATTTCACGACGTTCTTCATCTTGACGTCATAGTCATGGGTGTCGGTGTTGGGTCGGAATTTGACCTCTTTCACCTCGATGACTTTCTGCTTCTTGCGGGCTTCGCTTTCGCGTTTCTGCTGCTCATACTTGAACTTGCCAAAATCCATGATCTTGCAAACCGGCGGGTTCGCATTCGGTGAAATCTCAACCAGATCGAGGCCAGCGTCAGCGGCAAGTTGCATGGCTTTGGCGGGATGAACCACCCCGACATTGTCGCCGTCTGCGCCAATCAGGCGGATTTCGGGGGCACGGATTTTATCATTGACGCGCGGTCCGGTATCTCTCTGCGGGGGCGCGTTATGTGGTCTGCGGGCTATGGGTTCATTCCTTTGATGATTGCAGAAATTCGAGCCCGGAATTTAGACCGCCCCGCGCGCCGATTCAAGCGGCATAACGGTCAGACCACCCGAATTTTCCGGCTTTTGTCAGGGGTTTTGGCCGAACCGCGCCCGTTTGAGCGCGGCCGGAGATAACTGTCAGCCGACAAACGCCTTTTCGACCACGAATTCCTTCGGTTCCGAGTTGGCGCCTTCGCGCAGGCCGAACTCTTCCAGAATCTCTTTGATTTCGTGGTTGAAGGCGAGCGAGCCGCAGACCATGGCTCGGTCCGTTTCCGGTGTGATGCCGTCAGCGATGCCAAGGTCGTTGAATACTGTGCCGTCTTTCAGCAGATCGGTGATGCGGCCCATCTTGGGGCTCTCTTCACGGGTCGTGGTTGGGTAGTACCTGATCTTGTCGGCAAAGCCTTCGCCAATCAGTTCCGCCAGCAACTCGTCCTGGCGGATGCTCTCGATCAGCTGGCGGCCATATTCAAGCTCCGCCACTTCGCGGCAGGTATGAGTGATGATGACCTCGTCATAATCCTCGTAGGTCTGCGGTTCACGCAGCAGCGAGGCGAAGGGTGCAAAGCCCGTTCCGGTCGCGAAGAACCAAAGGCGCTTGCCGGGCAGCAAGGCGTCGTGGACCAGCGTTCCGACAGGTTTTGGGCGCAGGATGATCTGATCGCCGGGCTGGATGTGCTGAAGTTTCGAGGTCAGTGGGCCGTTCTGGACCTTGATCGAATAAAACTCCAGCTCTTCGTCCCACGAAGGCGAAGCGATGGAATAAGCGCGCAGCAGCGGTTTGCCGTTGTCGCCCAGCAGACCGATCATCACGAACTCGCCCGAGCGGAACCGCAGCGAGGCAGGGCGCGATACCTTGAAAGAAAACAGGCTATCTGTCCAATGCTTGACGTCCGTTACAGTCTGGGCGTCAGGCAGGACGGGGGCCTTAACGGCGGTTGCTTCGGTCACGGGCTTCATCTCTGTCATCGTTTTCACTGCCGGTCAGCTAAACCGACATCTCCGTTTAATCTTTGATCCAGGTCAGGAAAAGGGGCAGATTGCCCCGTCGTGTTGCAAACAGGCGATTGTCGGGCTCAGCCGCGCAGGCGAGTCTGATAGTCGTGGTTTTCCCAATCAGCCCGGACGAGCCACTGATCCTCGGGCTGTCGATCCGCCAAGGCTTCGTCGATTTCCACCTCGTCAAACCCGCTGCGGCGGGCCATGGCGTATTGATCGGCCAGCACATGACCTTTGGCGCGCAGGCGGCCGGAATACCCCTTCAGCCGCAGCACCCGCGCAATGGTGAAACCGCGCCCATCCGCCGAGGACGGAAAGTCCACACGCACCATCTGGGCGCTGCCCAGACGATCAATCAATTCATCCGGGTCCGTATCCGACGCCACATCCAGGGCGACAACGTCATTTGCCGCGTCTTCCAACGTGACAAACCCATCGGTCCAGTCATCGGGGCTGAACCCTGCATCCGTTACGATTACGTTCATGTTCTCTCTCCGGCGCGGACCATTTTGCCATCGACAAAGTGGATGCCGCACTCTTCCTTGTTCTGATCGCGCCAGCGTCCGGCGCGGGGGTCTTCACCTTCTTTGACTGGCGAGGTGCAGGGTGCACAGCCAATCGAAGGGTATCCTTTGGCCACCAGCGGGTGCCGGGGCAGGTTGTTTTCGGTCATGTAGGTGCGCACGTCCTCGGGCGCCCAATGCGCCAGCGGATTGACCTTGATCCGGCCTGTGCCGTCTTCGACTTCGAAAAACTCCAGCGCAGCGCGTGTGCCCGACTGGAACCGTTTGCGCCCGGTGATCCAGCCGTCATATCCCGCAAGCGCTTTTTGCAGCGGGAAGGTCTTGCGCAGGTTGCAGCACGCATCCGTGTCCCGCAGGCGAAGCGCGCCGTAAGGGTCGTCGCGCTCAATCTCTTCCGCCTCGGCACGGATGACCTGGACATTGCTCAACCCCAACCTTTCGCTGACCTCTTGCTGGTATTCCAGCGTTTCGGTGAACAGCATCATCGTATCGACGAACAGGACCGGCGTCGCCTTGTTCACCACGGCCGCCATATGCAGCAAAACCACGGATTCAGCGCCAAAGCTTGAGACCAAGGCAAGTTGATTGATCTCATCCAGCGCGCCATGCATGACGTCATGGGCGCTATGATGCCGGAACCTGGCATTAAGCGCCTCGACCTGCTCGGTCAGTTCGGCGCGATCCTTGCCCAGTTCGGTTTGGATCAGGTCAAGCGGCATTGGCCTGCGCCTCGGGGTAAAGCGCCGCCTTGAACGGCGCCATGCCTACGCGGCGATAGGTTTCAATAAACGTCTCCTCGTCGCTGTCGCGCTGATCGAGATAGGTGTCAACGATCCGCTCTACGGCCGGAACGATCTCGTCATAGGCAAAGCCCGGACCGGTACGGTCGCCGATAGCAGCGGTTTCGGTGCCATCCCCACCCAGAGTGATCTGGTAATTCTCGACGCCCGCGCGATCCAGACCAAGAATGCCGATATGACCGACGTGGTGGTGACCACAGGCGTTGATGCAGCCTGAGATTTTGATCTTCAGGTGGCCGATATCATGCTCCAGCTTCAACTCGTCAAAGCGAGTTGCGATCTGTTGCGCCACCGGGATCGAACGGGCGGTGGCGAGCGCGCAGTAATCCATGCCGGGGCAGGCGATGATGTCACTGATCAGGCCGATATTGGCGGTGGCCAGCTCGTACTCTTTCAGCCGCGCGTGGATCGCGGGCAGGTCCGACTTGTGGACATGCGGCAGGATCACGTTCTGCTCGTGGCTGATGCGCAGTTCGTCATAGGCAAACTCTTCGGCCAGATCGGCCATCACGCGCATCTGTTCTGCGGTCGCATCACCGGGTGTCGCCCCATGTTTTTTGATCGAGATCGTGACGATGGCGTGGTCCGCGTTCTTGTGCGGCGCAATATTGGTGTCGACCCACGAGCGGAAGACCGGATCGGTGGTATAGGCGCTTTCGAACGACGCAACCGAACCTTCGCGGAAGGCGGGGGCAGCAAAGTGGCCCTTGATTTCTTCCAGCAGGTTCATATCCGCGCCTTTGAACTGCGGGCGAACCTGCAGGAAGCGTTCGTTCACCTTGGCGCGGATGGTTTCGATGCCGTTTTCATGCACGGTGATCTTGATCCGTGCTTTGTATTTGTTGTCGCGCCGACCGATCTGGTTCCAGACCGAGACGATCGACTCGAGATAGGCCAGCAGATCGTCGAAGGCGACGAAGTCCGTGATCTCTTTGCCGATCATCGGGGTCCGGCCCAATCCGCCGCCCACAAGAACGCGGGCGCCCAGAACGCCATCACGCTCGACCAGTTGAATGCCGATATCATGCGCCTTGATCACGGCGCGGTCATTTTCCGAACCGGTGATGGCGATCTTGAACTTGCGCGGCATGAACTGGAATTCGGGGTGGTCGGTCGACCACTGGCGCAGCAGTTCGGCATAGGGGCGCGGGTCGGTCACTTCGTCCGCCGCGGCCCCGGCAAAATGATCGGCGGTCACGTTGCGGATTGTGTTGCCCGAGGTCTGAATGGCGTGCATCCCAACCTCGGCCAGCGCATCCAGCATATCTGGCACGTCTTTTAGTTTCGGCCAGTTGTATTGGATGTTCTGACGGGTGGTGAAATGGCCATATCCCTTGTCCCATTTCTCGGCCAGCATCGCCAGTTGGCGCATCTGAGCGCTGGACAGAGTGCCATAAGGGATCGCGACGCGCAGCATATAGGCATGCAACTGCAAGTACAGGCCGTTCATCAGGCGCAGGGGCTTGAATTCATCCTCGGTGAGCGATCCGTCGATACGACGCTCGACCTGTGCGCGGAATTGTCTGTTGCGTTCTGCAAGGAATGCCGTGTCGAACTCGGAGTAGCGATACATGTCTAGCTGTCCTTAATTGCAGCCCCGAACCATGGGGCCTTTAAAAGGGGGGAGAGGGCCGGGGATCAGGCCCGGGGCTGCGGGGAGTTTTCCTGTTTGCCGTGGGCATAGTTGGACGGGCCCGTCCGGCGGAAATCCTCACGGAAATGCGTCGGCTCGGGGCCGTTTTCACCTGCCACGGCATCGGCGAGATAGGCGCCAACGATCTTGTTGGCTTGACGGGCGGCATCCAGCAGGCGCACCTGGGCGTGCGCCTCGTCAGTGATCAGTTCCGCGTCCGACAGGTCACGCGACCAGCGGTCATCTTCGGTCTGGTAGATGACATCGCCTTCCAGCAGGTCGTTGGCTGTAACCACTTTGGGAGTAAAAGCACGGGGCATCAGGCGAGCTCCTTGTTGAATTCGGTTGTGGCCCGGGCCGCTTCGCGCGGGGCAAGGCCATAAAATGTCAGTGCGGGGCCATTCAGCTCAGCCGCGGCAAGGTCGGTGGGCAATTTATCAAGATTGGTTGCCAGAACCCGTTGGTTCGGGTGTGACGCATTTTCGACAACGGTCACAGGTGTCGTGCGGTCAGCGCCATGCATGATGAGCCGGCCCTGAATGAAACGGGCGGATTTCTTACCCATGTAAATCGCCGCCACCGAACCCGGTTGCGCCAGCGTGGCCCAATCGTGATTGGCAAACCCTTTCATGTCATGCCCGGTCAGGAACCGAACCGAGGCGTTGCGCCCGCGTCGTGTCAGGCTTTGACCGATTGCAGAAACGGCGGCTGAGGCGGCAGTGATGCCCGGGACAATCGACCAAGGGATGCCTGCGGCTTGGACGGCTTCGATCTCTTCATCCAAGCGGCCGAAAACCGTGGGATCGCCCGACTTCAGACGCACGACGCGTTGGCCTTTTCTGGCGTATTCCACCAGCAATGCGTCTATGTCGCCTTGCTGCCACGACGGCCCGAAACCGGCTTTGCCAACGTCGATCAAAGCGGCCTTTTTTCCAGCCAGATCAAGAACCGCTTGGCTGATCAAACGGTCATGCAGCACGACATCCGCCTGCTCGAAAGACAGCAGTGCCTTGACGGTCAGCAGGTCCGGGTCGCCGGGGCCTGCACCGACAAAGTCGACATGTCCTTTGTCACCTGATGTGTTTCCAAGCTGCATTTTTCAGGTCTCGAAGTTGGTTTGACTTGAGGTTCAATATAGGAAATATTCCCACCAATGCGCCATAATGCGCGACAAATAAGAACGCATGTTCCTGTTTTTGGCAAAGCCGGAACATTGGTTTCGAAACGAGAAGGAAAATGGAATGTCGGTGCGAATAGACGCCACAGACCGGAAAATTCTGGCCGAGCTTCAACGCGATGCCAGCCAATCCCTGGACGAAATTGCGGCTCAGGTCGGCAGTTCCAAAACACCGGTTTGGAATCGAATTCGAAAGTTAAAAAGCGCGGGTATCATAGGTCAGCAAACGGTTCTGCTGGATGCCGAGGCGTTGGGGTTTGAGGCCACGTTCTTTGTTTTGATCCGCACGTCGGAACATGAAGCTGACTGGCAGCGCAAGTTCCTGAAGGCCCTGCGCGATCGCCCCGAAGTGCAAGAGGCACATCGGCTTGCTGGCGACATCGATTATATTCTGAAGGTCCGCGTGAAAAACGCACGGGCTTATGATGCGTTCTACCAAAAACTGATTTCTGAAGTGCGGGTCCACAACGTGACCGCACTGCTGTCAATGGAAGAGATAAAGTCCACAACGATGCTGCCGCTCAAAAGCCTGGTGGACGGTTGATTTGCCGCCGAAGCTCAGGCCGTCACCATCAACCGGGTCAGGCCATGAAAATGATAGGTGTCTGAATATTCAGGGTTTTGCGTAATCCGCAGGTTGGGGCATTTTTCGAACAGCATCGGCAGTGCAATACGCAGTTCCAGCCGTGCAAGCGGTGCACCGACGCAAAAGTGCAAACCCGCACCAAAGCTGGTGTTGGCCTCAATCTCGCGGGTTGGATCAAACGTATTTGCGTTTCTCCAGATTGCCGGATCCCGATTGGCCGCGCCCAGCAGGAGGGCAACCTCATCCCCTCGGGCAAAATGATGGCCGAATAGATCAACCTCTTCATAGGCATAGCGGGTGAATTTATGCAGGGGTGGATCGAACCTCAGGATCTCTTCAACCGTTTTGTCGATGGCGCTTTCGGTGAATGCCGATCCGCGAGCACCCAATGCGAGCAGCGTTTTCACGCCGTTTCCAAGGCTATGCACGGTGGCCTCGTGCCCAGCATTCAGCAGCAGAATACATGTCGAAATCAACTCGTTCCGGCTCAGTTTCTCACCGTCCTCTTCGGCCTGTATCAGGCGGGTGATCAAGTCATCCTGCGGGTTATGCCGGCGTTGTTCGATATAAGCTGCCAAAAATTCGGTGAAGTCCTTGGCGGCTTGGGCCGCGATGTCTTCGGTCTGACGCGTGCGCGAGGCCTGATACATGGCGACCATGGCATGTGACCAGCGCAACAGATCCGGCGCCATACCCTCGGGCACGCCAAGTAGGCGGCAAATCGTGACCACCGGAACATGCGTGCAATAGGCTTGCAGAAGGTCGAATGGTTCAGAGGGAAAATCATTGATCAGGTCATCGCACAGTTGGGCGATATCGGGTTCCATCGCTGATATCGCCCGCGACGTGAACGCCCTGAGAACCAACGCGCGCAATCGCGTGTGTCGGGGCGGCTCCAGCTCCAGCATCGAATGTGCCTCGATCGTCAGCCAGGGGGCCAAATGCGCCGGGCCATTTGTTGCGAGTTCAGGCGGGATCTCGCGCCCGAACCGCCTGTCCCGCAACAGCGCGCTGACGGCACGATGAGACACCGCCGCAACCATGCCGTAATCGTCCCAATAGAACAGATCGCCCTGCGCCCGCGCCCGGTCGTAGAACGGGTATGGGTTCTGGATAAAAGCGGGATCGGTCGGGGATTGCTTCAGCGTCTGCATGCGCCGCACACTTGCCATCAGGCGCGGTGAATGCAAGACCCTAGATCATGCAACGGGTTTTCGTCATTTCAGGTTTTCTGTGCGCGGTCGCAATTTTGTCCGCTGCGGTGTGGACCTATGGCTATCGTCAGGCTTTGACGCAACTCAGCCAAAAGGCAGAGGCCGATTTGGAACTGGCCGCTGACCGATTGAGCACGCAAATGCAGGTCTATCAGGAATTGGCGGTTCTGATGGCGAACCACCCGGTCCTGCGCGATCTGCAGACACCGGCGCAGCGACGCGTGGCCGAAATCGTTTTGCTGGATGTGGCTGACAAAACAGCCGCGGTGAATGTGATGTACATGGATCAGGGCGGTCAGGTTCTTGCATCTGCACAGCCCGTCGCGCGGACCAGCATGGCCGACCACCCGGCTTTCATGCGCGCCATGCAGGGGGCGATGGGCAGCGCACATGGCGTTTCGTCAAACAGCAACGATCGGACCTATTCCTATGCGGCCCCCTCGTTTGGCCCTTCGGGACAGGTTGATGGGGCATTTATGGTCGTGGCCGATGTTCAGGACGTCGAACAAACATGGCGCGGCAGTACCGAGGCCGTGTTTTTCACGGACGCGGACGGGGTCGTCTTTATTTCGAACCGGTCCGATCTGCTGTTTTGGCAACGCGATGAAGGTCAGCAAGGATTGACGCCGCCCAGCGGTGAAAAGGTCGACTTTGCGTCCAACCTTGTTGGTCCGCATGAGTTGTGGAATTTGAACTGGGGGAGATACTTGCCCAGCCATGCACTGCATTTGATGTTGGACCTTCCCGTCATCGATATGACCGCCGAAGTGCTGGTGGACGTTGCCCCGGCCCGCCGACTGGCCGGGTTGCAGGCAGCGACGGTCGCCGCGATTTGCCTTGCATTCGGCGCGTTGCTTTTTCTCGCGACCGAGCGGCGGCGTACTTTGGCGCAGGCAAATACGGTGTTGGAAAGCCGGGTTGCAGAGCGCACGCATGCGCTGACTGCCGCGAACACCGCTCTGCGCCGCGAGATTGCCGAGCGGGAAGAGGCAGAAGCCGCGCTGAAACAGGCCCAAGCCGATCTCGTTCAGGCGGGTAAGCTGAGTGCATTGGGCAAAATGTCAGCGGGGATCAGCCATGAACTGAACCAGCCGCTGATGGCGATCCGGCAATTCGCCGACAATGGCTCGGCCTTTCTGGCGCGTGGCAATGAAGGCAAGGCCGGTGAAAATCTGGGCCGGATTTCAGATATGGCAGCGCGTATGGCACGGATCATAAAAAACCTGCGTGCCTTCGCGCGAAACGAAAGCGAACCAATGGGTCGCGTTGATCTGGTTCAAGTTCTGAATACCGCTGTTGAATTAACCGAAACCCGACTGAGTTCTGAAAATGTTGCACTGGATTGGGAGCCGCCAAAGGCTCCGGTCTGGGTCTGGGGCGGCGAAGTTCGACTGGTTCAGGTTTTTGTAAATCTCATCAGCAACGCGGCCGATGCGATGGTAGACGGGGCGGACGCGAAAGTGACAATCAGATTGTCGCAGCACGGTCGGCCCAAGGTTTCAATCCGTGACACGGGCCCCGGAATCGAAGACCCTGATCGCGTGTTCGAGCCCTTTTATACGACCAAAACTGTTGGCAGCTCCGAAGGGATGGGGCTGGGTCTGTCGATTTCCTATGGTCTGGTGCAGAGCTTCGGCGGCGACATTCGCGGCGCAAACACACCCGATGGCGCTGAGTTCACCGTTGAACTGGATCCGTGTCCCAAGGAACAGGCCGCATGACCCGCAAAGTTCTATTGGTCGATGATGACGCCGCCGTGCGTGAGGCTTTGGCGCAAACGCTGGAGCTTGCCGAATACAACCCAGTGTCGGCGGGTTCGTTCGTCGCCGCCAAGCATCACATTCGGCGCGATTTCGATGGTGTCATAATATCGGATATCCGAATGCCGGGCCGCGACGGGTTTCATCTGCTGAACTTTGCCCGCGAAGTCGACCCGGACCTGCCGGTCATTTTGCTGACGGGCGAGGGTGACATTCCTATGGCGGTGCAGGCAATGGGGCAGGGTGCCTTTGATTTCCTGGAAAAACCCTGCGCGGCCGAAGATCTTTTGTCGGTTCTCAGACGTGCTTTGGCTGCGCGGATCGACGTGCTGAACGAGCGTCGACAGAAGCGGGAGCTGGAGCGTGGTGACCCGGCAGCGCGTTTACTGTTCGGTCTTTCGCAAAAGGCGGAAGACTTGCGTGCCCGCGTGCGTTCTGTTGCTCCGACACGGGCCGAGGTGTTGGTGACAGGTCCAGTGGGCAGCGGGATTTCCAAGGTCGCTGAAGTGGTGCATCTGATGTCATCAGATGGGCAGGGACCATTCGTAAAGCGGCCAGCCGCCGGCCTGACAACAGGGGACTTGGTGCAAAGCTGCGAAGATGCGGCAGGCGGATCATTGTTTCTGGACGAAGTGTCTGCGATGCCAGACGCAACGCAGTTCGCGGCATTGGACATGATCGAGCAGGGATCGCCCGCACGCATCATCGCGGGTTCGACCGCTGATCTGACGGAATTGTCCGAAAACGGAAAGTTCAATGCCGACCTGTTCTATCGACTGGACGTCATGCGGGTTCGCATTCCGTCACTGGCGGAACGACCCGAGGACATTCCGGTCATTTTTCGTCACTATGTTGCGCAAGCCGCCGAACAGGCCGGGATCAACGCGCCGGAGATCACGTCGGAACACTTGGCGGCGTTGATGGCGCAGGATTGGCCCGGAAACGCCCGCTCTTTGATGTCGGCGGCGATGCGCTTTGTTCTGGGCATGCCGGAAGATGCCGCCAAAGCCGCTGATCTGGGACTTAGTGAGCAAATGGCGCGCGTTGAGCGTTCCTTGCTGATTGCAGCGCTTGGGCGGCACAACGGCAAGGCATCAGATGCCGCCAAAGCGCTAAAGCTGCCGCGAAAAACATTCTATGACAAGTTGGCCAGATATCAGATCAGACCCGAGGATTACCGCCGATAAGGCCGTATTCGACGGCCATGCCAGAAACGGAGGGTGAAAATCCCGAAGGGTCTGGGACACGGGAATGTCGCGGTGCGCGATCCGATTGATTCGACTTGGTGATTCGGATGTGTGCGGAATTTCGCACAATAGCGGTTTTTCGCTGTGCGGTTTTTCGCACATTGCCATCAGAGAGAATTTTCGCCGCTGTCGCGATTATCATAACGGTTTGTTAAATAACAGAATATTCATCTTATGGCTGCGGCGAAACAAAACGTTGTGACCAGCAGGCTGATTCGCTTCACTGCGCGCAATGCTCGGCGACCCGAGCGTTCAACAGTGATTTCAGAGAAGTCTGGGAGGATGAAACAGATGAAATTCCTGACCACCGCTGCCACCGCATTGGCCCTGTCGGTTACCGCGACCGCCGGGTTCGCAGCCTGCGAAGATGGCGAAATCGTCGTCAAGTTCGCGCATGTGACCAATACCGACAAGCACCCCAAAGGCATTGCAGCCTCGTTGCTGGAACAGCGGGTAAACGACGAAATGCAGGGCGTGATGTGCATGGAGGTTTATCCGAACTCGACGCTCTACAATGACGACAAGGTTCTTGAGGCGATGTTGCAGGGCGATGTTCAGCTGGCCGCACCGTCGCTGTCGAAGTTCGAAAAATTCACCAAACAGTTCCGCCTGTTTGACCTGCCCTTCATGTTCAAGAACATCGATGCCGTGGATGCATTCCAGGCGTCGGACGCCGGACAGGCAATGAAGGACAGCATGCAGCGCCGTGGACTGCAGGGATTGGCGTTCTGGCACAATGGCATGAAGCAGATGTCAGCGAACAAGCCTTTGGTTGATCCGACCGACGCGGATGGGCTGAAGTTCCGCGTTCAGTCGTCGGATGTTCTGGTTGCGCAGATGGAAGCTATCGGGGGCAGCCCGCAGAAAATGGCATTCTCGGAAGTGTATGGCGCGTTGCAGCAGGGCGTTGTGGACGGGCAGGAAAACACCTGGTCGAATATCTACGGCAAGAAATTCTTCGAAGTGCAGGACGGTATCACCGAGACCAACCACGGTATCATCGACTATCTGGTTGTGACCTCGGTCGATTGGCTGGACAGCCTGGACCCTGAAGTTCGCGATCAGTTTACGACTATTCTGGCCGAAGTGACCGAACAGCGGAACAAGGAAGCCTTTGCCGTGAACGAAGCGGCCAAAGCCTCGATCACAGACGCAGGCGGTATCATCCGTGATCTGAACCCCGAACAGCGTCAGGCCTGGGTTGATGCGATGAAGCCCGTCTGGGACAAATTTGCTGACGATGTTGGTCAGGACAAGATTGACGCCGCTCAGGCGATCAACGCCGGGTTCTGATCCGGTAACAAAGCCGCGCATCCGGGGACTGGGGAGTTATCGATGCGCAGGCCGGGCGGGCCGTAGATTGGCCCGCCCCAACTACTCTCATCAAGAAAATGCGGGGACAGAGAGATGTCTGGTGCGAAACCCGGCTCTGGCGGGCTGGTCGACCATATCGAAGAGACAATGATCGCGCTGCTGTTGGGGCTGATGACTGTTGTCACCTTTGCCAACGTGATCGCGCGATTTGTGTTTAACTCCAATATCCTTTGGGCGCTTGAACTGACGGTTTTCACCTTTGGCTGGCTGGTGCTTCTGGGTGCGTCTTATGCGGTCAAAAAGCATGCTCATCTGGGTGTGGATGCGATCCTGAACATGCTGGCACCTGCGCCGCGCCGTATTCTGGCGCTGATCGCGGTTGCCTGCTGTCTGGTGTTTTCACTGCTTTTGCTCAAGGGATCTTATGACTATTGGGCCGTGTTTGCAGACCTGCCGCCGACCTCGGGTCGCTGGTTCCCAACCGGTTTTGACGAAACTGCGCGCAGCCAGAGCTTCTATGAGGTCGACGATATTCCGATGGTCGCACCGCTGCGGTTCCTGGAAGACCTGATCAATTACGGCGAAGGCTACGAGAAAATTCCGAAGGTCATTCCTTACCTCGTGCTGCCGGTGTCGATGCTGCTGCTGGTGATCCGCTTTTCGCAGGTTGCCGTGCAGATCTGGCGCGGCGAGACCGACCGCCTTGTCGCCAGCCACGAAGTCGAAGACGAGATCGAAGAAGTTCGGGCGCAGCAGGGGGAGCATAACTGATGGACGTCGTTCTTCTTTTCTCGATGGTCATCGGCCTGCTGCTGATCGGCGTGCCGATTGCGGTGGCTTTGGGCCTCAGCTCGACCCTTTTCCTGCTGATCTATTCTGACAGTTCGCTGGCCTCGGTTGCTGGCACGCTGTTCGAGGCGTTTGAGGGGCACTTTACCCTGCTCGCGATCCCGTTCTTCATCCTTGCGTCGTCCTTCATGACAACAGGCGGCGTGGCGCGACGGATCATCCGGTTCTCGATCGCCTGTGTCGGGCATCTGCCCGGAGGCTTGGCGATTGCAGGTGTGTTCGCCTGTATGCTGTTTGCGGCGCTGTCCGGGTCATCTCCGGCGACTGTGGTGGCGATTGGTTCCATCGTGATCGCCGGTATGCGGCAGGTGGGCTATTCCAAGGAATTTGCCGCTGGCGTGATCTGCAACGCAGGCACATTGGGTATCCTGATCCCGCCCTCCATCGTGATGGTTGTCTATGCCGCCGCTGTGGAAGTGTCGGTTGGCAGGATGTTCCTTGCGGGTGTCATACCCGGTTTGATGGCGGGTCTGATGCTGATGGTCACGATCTACGTCATGGCCAAGGTCAAAGACCTGCCCAAGGGAGATTGGAAGGGCTGGGGCGAAATCTTCACGTCAGCGCGCGAAGCGGGCTGGGGCCTGTTCCTGATCGTGATCATTCTGGGCGGCATCTATGGCGGTATCTTCACCCCGACCGAGGCTGCCGCGGTGGCCGCTGTCTACGCGTTCTTCATCGCCAGCTTTGTCTACAAAGACATGGGGCCGCTCAGCACCGAAGAAGGTACACAGAACCTGCCGCTGATGAAGAAACCCTATGCGCTGGTTACGGCCTTCTTCCACCCAGATACCAAGCACACGCTGTTCGAGGCCGGCAAGCTGACGGTCACATTGTTGTTCGTGATCGCCAACGCACTGATCCTCAAACACGTTCTGACGGATGAACAGGTACCGCAGCACATCGCCAGCGCGATGCTGTCGGCGGGTCTGGGGCCGGTGACGTTCTTGATTGTCGTCAACGTCATCCTGTTGATTGGCGGTCAGTTCATGGAACCCTCGGGGCTTCTGGTCATCGTTGCACCGCTGGTCTTCCCGATCGCGATCGAGCTGGGCATCGACCCGATCCATCTGGGCATCATCATGGTTGTGAACATGGAAATCGGGATGATCACGCCGCCGGTTGGTCTGAACCTGTTCGTGACTTCGGGCGTTGCCGGTATGCCGATGATGGGCGTGGTAAAGGCTGCGCTTCCGTTTTTGGCGGTTCTTTTCGTATTCCTGATCATGGTGACCTATATCCCGTGGATATCGACCTTCCTGCCCAACACTTTCATGGGGCCGGAAATAATAACCAACTAGGCTTGCAAATCGAGCAGCAGGACCGGGCGGAGAGTTCCGCCCGGTTTTTCATTGAAGGCTTGTATCCGGCAATTGAGCCCTTACCTAAAGGGACGAGGACGACCTCACCATCATGGATGATCATTCGGGACGACCCGGATCGAAAGTGAGGTGTTCTTATGCCCTGGATATTACTCTTGTTTGCTGGCCTTCTGGAAATCGTCTGGGCGGTCGCGATGAAACAAACCGCTGGTTTCACACGGCTATGGCCAACCGCGATCATGGGGGTTTCCATGATCGGGTCTTTCGGCCTGCTTGCTTTGGCGATGCGTGATCTGCCCCTAGGCACGGCCTACACGATCTGGACCGGGATCGGCGCGGTTGGTGCGTTCACCGTGGGGATCATGTTCCTTGGCGAGGCTCTGACGCCGATGCGGATTATTGCGGCGGTCCTGATTGTAACCGGTCTGGTTGTGATGAAGCTGGCCTGACCAGATTCAGGCGCTCTCCAACGCGGTGATAATACCCGAGAAGTCGGCGGCCTTCAGGCTTGCGCCGCCGACCAGCGCGCCATCCACGTTAGACACACCGAAAATCTCGGCGGCATTCGACGGTTTGACTGACCCGCCATACAGCAGGCGCACCGACCGTCCGACACCTTCGCCAAAGCGGCGCTCCAGTCGGGCGCGGATGAAGTCGTGCACATCGCCGATCTGGTCCAATGTCGGAACCTTGCCAGTACCGATTGCCCAGATCGGTTCATAGGCGACCACAAGGTTCTCGCCGGTGGATTGGTCCGGGATCGAGCCCGACAGCTGCCCGCCGATGATGTCCAGCGTATTGGCGGCCTCGCGTTGTTCCAGACTTTCGCCGACACAGATGATCGCCGTTAACCCATTGTCCATTGCGGCGCGCGCCTTGGCCCGCACGGCATCGTCGGATTCTCCATGATCTTGGCGACGCTCGGAATGGCCTAGGATCACGTATTCGGCCCCGGCGTCTTTCAGCATCTCTGCGCTGATGTCGCCGGTATGCGCGCCAGATGCCTGTGCGTGGCAATCCTGACCGCCGACGGAAATCCCGGCACTTTCCAAGGCTTGGCCCGCGCGGTGCAGTAACGTTGCAGGCGGGCATAACAAGATATCAATACGCGGCGAAGGATGTAGTTGAGACAAGGCCTGCAACTCGCCCAATGCGGCCCCGGTTCCGTTCATTTTCCAGTTGCCCGCTGCCAGTTTGCGCCGCATCTTCGCCTCTCTCTGATATCGTGATGTTCTGTATCTCAGTTAACACCCCAATGTGCGGCTTACAATTCTGCTTGCGAAGGCGGAGACAGGTTGGCAGGTAATCCGCGCGGCAAACAGGTGCGTCATGATTGAAAACCTCGACCTTGGAAAGTTGGATCAGCAGGACACAGACGAACTGGCAAAGCTGGCGCGTTGTGTTCCGGACGTCGGATTCCTGACCGTAAGTGAAACAGGATTGCGCGCCGAACGGATTAACGCCGTGCTTGATGCATACCGGGCGTTTTTTCACTTGCCGGACGCCGATAAACGCCTTGTCGATATGGCAAAGACCGGTTCGAACCGGGGATGGGGCGCACCGCGGTCGGAACAGGTCGACCCAACTGCCAACCCCGATTTCAAAGAGGTGTTCGATTGTGGATATGAATTGCCACCGCAGGACCCATACGTGACACGAGGTCTGAGTGTGTATGCGCAAAACCAGTGGCCCAAAAACCCACCTGGGTTTCGCGAAACGATTCAGGCGTATTACTCGGATGCAAGTGATGTCGCGATGCGGGTCTTGCGTGCAATCGCAGTGGCGCTGGATCGGGACGCGGGCAGCTTTGACCGGGCCTTTGATACGCCGATGGCGCTGTTGCGGGGCAACTACTATCCGGAACGCCCGGACTGGGCCGGTGAAAACGATTTTGGGATTGCTGCGCACACCGACTATGGCTGTTTGACGCTGTTGGCGACCGATGGCGCACCCGGGCTGGAGGTCCGCATGCCCGATGGATCATGGCAAATGGTCCAGGCCAAGCCGGGCCGCTTCATCATCAACTTCGGTGAGATGTTGGAATTCTGGACTGCAGGGCAGGTCAAGGCGACGCTTCATCGTGTCAAAGGCGGAACACGGGAACGCCTTTCTGTCCCGCTATTTTTTAATCCGTCTTACGATACAGACGTTGCTCCGCCAGGGTCCGGCAAGACAATCAAAGCGGGCGAACACCTGACCCGCCGGTTCAACGAAACATACGTTCATCTTAAAACGGCGCGTTAACGCTCGGCGGCCAGGCTTTCGTCAAATTTGATGGATTCGCCACAGCCGCACGCGTCGACCACGTTTGGATTGCGGAATTTGAACCCGGACTCCAGCAGCGAAACCTCATAGTCGATTTCTGTTCCGAACAAGAACATCTGCGCCATCGGGGCAATCATGACACGCGCGCCATCTTGTTCGACGACCTCATCATTCGGGTCCGCCTCGTCCACGTAGTCCATTGTGTATTCCATGCCCGCGCAGCCGCCTTTTTTGACGCCGATGCGCAACCCGGCATGGCCGCCTGTCTGCATCAGGCGCACAATCTGCTGGGCGGCTTTGGGTGTTATGGTCACGGCTTGTTTGCCGGGAATACCAAACATCTGGAGACTCCGTTTTCTCGCGCTGCCTCTAATCTAAGGCCGACCGAGGGCGGGCTCAAGAGAGGGTCGTGCAAAGCCGTAAACAATTATGCGAGAATACCACGCGTTCAGCTTGCCACGTACCCATTGATAGTCTTAGCCTGCCTGCAGTTCAGGCCATTTATTCACCTAGGCGGAGAGATAATGAGAAATTCAAACCGTGTGCTCCATTCGATTGCCGCATCAGCTGTTGGGCTTATGTGCCTGACGCACGTCGCGGTCGCAGAGACGCAGCGCCATCCGGTGAACTGTTCAACTGCAGAAGGCGACCTGCGCGCCATTGCTGCCGAGAAAAAACATGCCGAAGATCAACAGGTTGAAAGCGTTGTTTCAATTCTGCCTGCGGGGGCTCTGTTGGGGTTGGTCACGGGAACCGAGAACAAGCGGCTGAAGATGTTGTCGGGCGACTACATCAAGCAACTGGACGCGCGGGCAGCAGAAATCAGATCGACCTGCAATGTAAACTAGCGTCATCAGGACCCGCTGATTTGGGCGCGTGCGCGTATGAAAAAGCGGACCGCCCTCGGGCAAGGGCGGTCCGCAATGGGCCCATTGTCATGGGGAAGGCTCTGGTTAAAGGCCCATGCAGTTCGCGTAATAAGTTACCGTGGCGGGCCAGTCCGAGAATACGCCCTCGACCTCGACGTCCTGCGCCAGGACATGCAGCAGTTGATAATACATGCTGTCGTCATTCGTGACGTCAGAGATCGACTGGAAATACCAACCGCCGCCAGATTTCAACGGACCTGAGCGTTCCAAGGTCCAGGTGATCAGTTTCAAACCGGCGTCCTTGGCCTGTTCGGCCCAGACGGACGGTACGATCTCGCCATCCTCGACCGTGACCAGCATCCACATTGGTGGCGCGATATAGTTGACACCTTTGGCATGTAGATCTTTGAAATCATGGGGAAAGGTCGACGGGTCATTGGGATCGAACCCTTCGATGTCGTAGGATGCGTCAAGGAACACCGCCTGTTTGCCGAATTCAGGTTCGGCGTCGATCCAGTAAAGAACGTCTTCCAGGTTGAAACTCTGCGCCCATACGTCAGACGCAGGAACACCTGCAGCTTTGTATTCGTCGATCAGCTTTTGTGCGTAGTCCTGTTGGCTGAACCCTTCAAAGGGCATGTCGACGGACGGTGATTTCAGTTCGGGTGTGAATTTGGCCCCAAGATCGCGAAACAGGGCGATGGACTCGGCATGAGTCATTGTTTTCGCATCGTCCGCAAACAGCGTCGTCCGCCAATCGGCCACACCGCCCTGATAGTCCTCGGGCGTCTTGGCTGTTTTGTCGGCGCTGTCCATTTTAGGCGTAAGCGTTCTGAACTGCGCCAGCGTCAATTCAGATGTCCGGCACTCCGCCTGCGCTTCTGCGTCGCCTTCAGCAGGTGAGAACGGAACAACGCAGGTGTCGGCCAGGTCGCTGGTCAGGATGTCGGTTGTCGTGTGCAGGTCATTCTGCGCGTGGCGGCAAACCAATTCATGATCTTTGGTAAAGGTCACGTCGCATTCCAGAATTCCGGCACCCATGCGCGCAGCGGCGACGTTGGATTCGACTGTATGCTCGGGAAACAGCAGGGGTGCGCCGCGATGACCGATCGAGAAGTCCGACGTCTTAGGCGTTTGGGCCGCGCAGGCCTGCAATGTGCTCTTGAGCTCGCCTTCGGGCAGTTTGTCGATCAGGTAGGCAGGCCGTGGGCCATAGCTGATCTGAGGTGCCACACCGTTGGCAACGGCAAGTGTTGGCAACAAAAGGGCGGCACAAAGGGTTGGTAAGCTACGCATCGTGATCTCCGGGTCGGTTTGCGAGGGCCTTTTGGCCCAGCAATGTGACGCCCCGAAAACGGTTGCGTGACAGTCAACACACTGTTTTGTAACAGTGATGCAAAATCTGTGGATAAGTCGGCGGTTACATGAAGCCCAGTTCAAGCCGGGCTTCGTCGGACATCATTTCCATACCCCAGGGCGGTTCCCATGTCAGTTCAACGTCGACTTCTTTGACGCCCGCGACGGGCTCGACCGCCTCGATAATCCATCCCGGCATCTCTCCGGCGACAGGGCAGCCGGGCGCTGTCAGGGTCATGATGACCTTTACCGCGTTCTCGTCGCTGATCTCGATCGTGTAGACCAGCCCCAAGTCATAGATGTTCACCGGGATTTCGGGATCAAAGACCGTACGGCAGGCATCCACGATGGAATCGTACAAAGGATGCTCGATTGACGAAGGCGCAATAAGGGGCGTGCCTTCAAGCTGTTCGCTGGGGTGAGTCATTGATGCCTCGGGTCTGTTACCTGACGGATTATATAGGGAAAGTGCCTGTCACCGTCCAGAGGTGCCGTGGCGCCCGGTCAGGGGCGCCATCAACGCCTAGTCGTTAATGTCACGGTCAAAGGTCTTTACCTGACCGTGGGGCGAGGCAAACATGCGACGCAGGCACAACCATGCTGCCAGCGAAAGCGCAGCGAAGATCAGCATCAAAACCGGAAGGACCGGGTTGATGCCGGGTATCAGCAACAAGATACCCGTGATTGCGGCACCAAGGGCAAAGCCCAGAAAGATGAACCCGGGCAGGACCACTTCGAGGATGGCCAGAACCAGCGCAGCCGCCAGCCAGATCCACCAGGTCAACCAAAACGGGTCAGACATTATTTGTTTCCTTTCAGCATGTTGAAGGCGTTGCCGAATGCTTCAATCGCGTTCGCGGGAACAACAATGGTCTGCGAGCCCGATCCGGCCCCCAAGGCGTTCAGCGATTCCACCTGCTTGAGCGCGACCTGATATTGCGCGGCCTCCAGACCATTGTCCTGAATGGCCTTTGCGACGACCTGCGTTGCATAGGCTTCTGCGTCGGCCTGGATACGGCGGGCCTTGGCCGTTTGTTCAGCAGCGTAAAGTTCGGCATCGGCCTGAAGCTCAACCGCACGTTTCTGGCCCTCGGCTTCGGTCACTTGCGCGCGGCGGGCACGTTCGGCGTTCAGCTGTTGCAGCATGGCGTCACGGGTCGCCTGATCCAGGTTCACGTCCAGAATTTCCGCGCGGGTCACTTCGATGCCCCAGTCATCAACCGCCGTTTCGACGCTTTCCTGAATACGCGTGATCAGTTGAGCGCGGTTTGACTGTACTTCGTCCAGATCCATTTTACCGATCTCGGCGCGAACGATGCCTGCAACAGTGGTGGCAATCGCACCATCGACGTCGCGAATACGGTACACCGTCTTTTCAGGTTCGAGGATTCGATAAAAGACCGAGGTGTCGATCTGCACAAGTACGTTGTCTTTTGTGATCGCGTCCTGCGTTGCGTTGGGCAACTGACGCTCCAAGATGGATATCTTGTGACGTGCAACATCCAGAAAAGGAACGATAAAGTTGATGCCGGGGCCGAGGACCGAGTGCAGCCGGCCAAACCGTTCAACAACGTATTTCTCGGATTGCGGAACGATTTTGATGCCTTTGAAAATGACAGCGATGATGAAGGCCGCTGCCAGCAGGTAAATGATGTTTGAAGTAAGCAGGCCGATAATCTGTTCTTCGGTCATATCTGTCCTCTATTATTGTGTACTTTGGTATACATATGGGGATTGAGTCGCCATTTTTCAACTTGGGTATGTATTGTGCGGGCGGTGATTCACATCAATGAAATCGATCGTATCAGTGGTATTTTTGGCGATGTGACCGCTTTGCATCCCGGTTTGATTGCGATATCGGGCGGGGATGAAGCTGATAATTGACACTGACCCCGGAATTGATGACGCCATGGCGATAGCCTACGCCGCGGCTGCGCCCGAGATAGATCTGATCGGGCTGACAACCGTTTTTGGCAACACACTGGTCCACCAATCCAGCCGCAATGCGCGATTTCTGTTGGACAAGCTGAATTTGCCTGTGCCGGTGGCTGAGGGTGCGCATTGGGCTTGGGGCAGGGATTTTCACGATCCGTCAGTACACGTTCATGGCCCGGAAGGATTCGGTGATGTGACCGAAATTCCGGATCTTGATCAGAACCACCATCAGCCGGCCGCCGAGTACTTGGTGGACATGGCACGGCAACACAAAAAAGAACTGGTTGTGTGCGCCGTTGGCCCGCTGACAAATATTGCCGACGCCATTCGCCTTGACCCCCAGTTCGCGTCCAATCTTGGCCGTTTGGTCATCATGGGCGGGGCCGTTTTCCGTCCCGGCAATGTCAGTGAGTTCGCCGAAGCCAACATCCATCATGATCCGCTGGCGGCACAGGCCGTGTTCGAGACCCCGCCAGAAACTGTGCTAGTTGGGCTGGACGTGACCCTGCAGACTTTGTACCGAAGCGCGGATTTTGAGGCGCTGGCCCGCCAATCACCTGAAATCGGGGGATTTTTAAGCGAAATTTCCGAGTTCTACCTTCGCTTCTATCAGGACGTGGCCGGCGAAGATGGCTGCGGGTTGCACGACTCTACAGCGGTCATAGCCTGTAGCCACGAGCATATGTTCGAGACCGTGGAAACCGGCCTGCGGGTGGTCCAGGACGGGCCGAAGAGGGGGCAGACAATTCCCGATCCCGAAAACCCGCCGATCAGGGTGTGTCGGGATGTTGACGGGGCCAGTGTCGTTGATCTGTTTACACGGCGGGTTACGGCTTTGCCCTGACGGGTTGCAAAGCGGGGGGAGATCAGGCAAATCCTGCCCGTTTCCGCGACCCGAGGCGTTAAGATGACCGACCGTTTCTCTTTTGACCTGAAGGCCACCGACGGCAAAGCCCGGACAGGGGTCATTCATACGCCGCGCGGTAAGGTTCGCACTCCGGCTTTCATGCCGGTTGGTACTGCGGCCACGGTCAAGGCGATGATGCCGGAAAGCGTTCGCGCGACGGGTGCGGACATTCTTTTGGGAAACACCTACCACCTGATGTTGCGTCCGACGGCCGAGCGGATCGACCGACTGGGTGGGCTGCACAAGTTTATGAACTGGGATCGCCCGATCCTGACCGACTCGGGCGGTTTTCAGGTCATGTCATTGGCGGGTTTGCGCAAATTGACCGAGAAGGGGGTCACTTTCAAATCTCACATTGACGGATCCCGGCACGAGCTGACACCGGAACGGTCGATGGAAATCCAGCGCCTGCTGGGGTCCGATATCGTGATGTGTTTCGACGAATGTCCGGCTTTACCTGCGGATCGGGACCGGATCGCCGAGTCGATGCAGTTATCGATGCGGTGGGCCGAGCGGTCCAGAGACGCCTTTGGCGACAGGCCCGGACATGCCTTGTTCGGAATCATGCAGGGCGGGTTGGAACAAGACCTGCGCGAAGAAAGCGCCGGGGCATTGAAAGCCATCGGTTTCGAAGGGTACGCCATTGGTGGTCTGGCCGTTGGCGAGGGGCAGGAGGCGATGTTCGGCTGTCTCGATTATGCCCCCGATTTCCTGCCCTCAGACAAGCCGCGCTACTTGATGGGCGTTGGCAAGCCGGATGACATTGTTGGGGCCGTTGCGCGTGGCATCGACATGATGGATTGTGTCTTGCCGTCTCGATCGGGAAGGACCGGGCAGGTCTTCACCCGTCGCGGAGTTGTGAACATCAAAAACGCCCGCCACGCGGATGATCCGAGGCCCTTGGACGAAAACTGCACTTGTCCGGCGTGTTCGAACTATTCCCGGGCCTATTTGCATCACGTGTTTCGGGCGAACGAGATGATCTCGGGTATGTTGCTGACCTGGCACAATCTGCACTATTTCCAGCAGATTATGCAGGAAATGCGCGAGGCTATCGCCGCCGGAACGTTCGAGGCATGGCAAGCCGAATTTCATGCGCTGCGCGAACTGGGTGATATCGAGCCATTATAGCGGGCAAACCGCTTAAAATCGGTGGATATCTTTGCGCGACGCCTTGCAGTCGGTTTGACCTCGGGTCATTCTGGCACGCGTTACATGATGGTGAGGTTGAAAACAGGCGGAAACCGCCCCACCTTTACCGTCCAAGACAGGAGACAGCCAATGGTTGCCTGAATCAGGGACCAGCGCCGTCTTGCCAATGATAAGGATAGAGCATGCAAGAGCCTCTGAACTCCTCATACCCCGTTCTTCCGCTGCGCGATATTGTGGTGTTCCCACATATGATCGTGCCGCTGTTCGTGGGCCGAGACAAATCGGTCCGCGCGCTGGAAGAGGTAATGCAGGATGACAAGCAAATTCTGTTGTCCAGCCAGATCGACCCCGGCGTTGATGATCCGGATGTCGACGGTATCTACCGGTCCGGTGTGCTGGCCAATGTTCTGCAACTGCTGAAGCTGCCCGACGGCACCGTCAAGGTGCTGGTCGAGGGACAGGCGCGGGTGCAGATCACCGAATTTCTTGAAAACGAAGACTTCTTCGAAGCTCGGGCAGAGTATCTGACCGAGATTCCGGGTGACGTGACGACAACTGAAGCGTTGTTGCGCACTGTCGCGGATGAGTTTGAGCGCTACGCGAAAGTGCGCAAGAACATCCCCGAAGAAGCGCTGACCGCGGTCGGAGAGACCACAGAACCCGCCAAGCTGGCAGACCTTGTGTCAGGCCATCTGGGTATCGAAGTCGAGCAAAAGCAGGAACTGCTTGAGACGCTCTCTGTCAGCGAGCGGCTTGAGAAGGTCTATGGCCTGATGCAAGGCGAAATGTCGGTTCTGCAGGTCGAGAAAAAGATCAAGACCCGTGTCAAATCCCAGATGGAGAAGACGCAGCGCGAGTACTATCTGAATGAGCAGATGAAGGCCATTCAGAAGGAACTTGGCGATGGTGAGGACGGCTCCAACGAAGTTGCCGAGCTGGAAGCCAAGATCGCTGAGACCAAGCTGTCGAAAGAGGCCCGCGAAAAGGCTGAGGGCGAGCTGAAAAAGCTCAAGAACATGTCCCCGATGTCCGCCGAAGCAACTGTCGTGCGCAACTATCTGGATTGGATCCTGTCGCTGCCGTGGGGCACCAAGTCGCGCGTCAAAAAGGATCTGGGCCGGGCGCAAGAGATCCTCGACGACGATCACTATGGTCTTGAGAAGGTCAAAGAACGGATCGTCGAGTATCTGGCGGTTCAGCAGCGTTCGAAAAAGCTGAAAGGCCCGATCCTGTGCCTTGTTGGCCCTCCGGGTGTGGGTAAAACCTCGCTGGGTAAGTCCGTTGCCAAAGCCACGGGGCGCGAATTCATTCGCATCTCGCTGGGTGGGGTGCGCGACGAATCCGAAATCCGCGGCCACCGTCGGACCTATATCGGTTCGATGCCCGGTAAGATCATCCAGGCGCTTAAAAAGGCGAAAACCACGAACCCGCTGATCCTGCTCGACGAGATCGACAAGATGGGGCAGGACTTCCGTGGCGACCCTGCGTCCGCGATGCTTGAGGTGTTGGACCCCGAACAGAACAACACGTTCATGGACCATTATCTTGAGGTGGAATATGACCTGTCGAACGTGATGTTCCTAACCACGTCGAACAGCTATAACATGCCCGGGCCTCTGCTGGACCGGATGGAGATTATTCCACTGGCCGGGTACACCGAAGAGGAAAAGAGCGAGATCGCCAAGCAGCATCTGATCGCGAAACAGATCAAGAACCATGGTCTGAAGGCCAAGGAGTTTGAACTGACCGATGAGGCACTGCAGTCGATCATCCGTACGTATACCCGCGAGGCTGGTGTGCGGAACCTCGAACGTGAGATTGCCAAGGTGGCGCGGAAATCGCTGACGAAGATCATCAAGAAAGAGGCGGAAACCGTCACGGTTACCCCGGACAATCTGGATGACTTCCTTGGCGTGCCCAAGTTCCGCTATGGTCTGGCTGAACAGGATGATCAGGTCGGCGTTGTCACCGGTTTGGCATGGACGTCCGTTGGTGGTGACCTGCTGCATATCGAGGCGCTGAAGCTGCCGGGTAAAGGTCGGATGAAGACCACTGGTAAGCTGGGCGATGTGATGAAGGAATCCATCGACGCGGCCTCATCCTATGTGCGGTCGATTTCGCCCAAGATCGGCGTGAAGCCTCCTCAGTTCGACAAGATCGACATCCACGTGCACGTGCCCGATGGCGCGACGCCCAAGGATGGTCCCTCGGCCGGTCTGGCGATGGTGACGTCGATTGTCTCGGTCCTGACCGGCATTCCGGTGCGCAAGGACATCGCCATGACGGGTGAGGTTTCGTTGCGCGGCAACGCGATGCCAATCGGCGGGTTGAAGGAAAAACTGCTGGCGGCATTGCGCGGCGGGATCAAGACGGTTCTCATCCCCGAAGAGAACGAAAAAGACCTGGCCGAGATCCCGGACAATGTGAAGGAAGGGCTGGAAATAATCGCGGTCAAGCATGTGTCCGAAGTTCTCGAGCACTCGCTGATGCGCAAGCCCGAACCAATTGAATGGGATGAAGCAGCAGAGGAGGCGGCTGCCGCTGCGGCTGCGTCCTCGGACACGTCTGGGCCATCAGCTACGGCGCACTAAATGGCGCGATAAATTATCGGAAAAGGCGGGGTGCATGCCCGCCTTTTTTATAGCCCGATCACGGGCTTTCGCGGGTCAAGAACTTCTTCTTCCGCGATGTATTCGTTGAACTTTCGTTTGGGCAGCGCGGACCGAACGGCGAGCGTAAAAATAACAGCCGAGAAAACAACGCACAGCAGAATATCCCATCCGAACGGAATTTGCCTCAACGCGCCGTCTCCGAACTGACCAAAGAGTGAGATCAGGCCAACTCCCGCGAAGTAGGGCATGAGCCACAGCGCCTCGGTGACATCCATGTCGTCAAGGCGCCCTCGGAATCGGACAAGCAAAAGGGCTTTGCCAACCAGCAAAGCGATCCCCAGACGCCAAACGGTGTCCCAACCGCTCCAATACACGATCAATGTTGCGATGGCGAAGGCTGACAGGCCGACAAGGCGAACTGCAGGGATACGGATGGATCTGGGATGATCCGACAGCAGGTCGCGCAGGCAGACGACCGCGATGGGGCCGACGGCAAAGGACATCACGATTGCAGCGCCGTTCAGGGCGATGACAGTCGTGAACGGGACCGTCAACAGAAACAGGGTGCCTATCAGGAAATTCAAAGCCAAGGCCCAAAGTGGCACGCCAAAAGACGACAGAATCTGAATCCGCCGCGGCAAGAACCCGTTCTGAGACAGGGCGAGTGCGATGCGTGCGTTCGATCCGGTTGCGACCAGACCATTGCCGAATGGGCCAATGACCGATCCGACATTCAGCAGGCTGATGAACCAAAGGATGCCGACGGACATGATGACTGCATCCAAGGGGCCTTCGCCTCCGAAATTCAGGTTCGCCCAACCATTGACCAGCATTTTTGGGTCCAAGGCTCCGATGAAGGCCACTTGTAGGCCGATGTATATTGCCGCGCAAAGGACAATGGACAGGATCAGCGCAGCCGGGATCGCGAATTTTGGGTTGCGTACTTCCCCCGCCATATCGACGACATGGCGAAACCCGATGAACGAAAAAATGACGCCTCCGGTAGAGACTGCGGCCATGATGCCTTGCAATCCGTAGGGGGCAAACCCGCCCGGCTCCGAGAAGTTTTCGACAGTGAATCGGGTCGATATGAACAACACGGACAGCACAACGGGAATGGCGATTTTCGCCCATGTGAGCACTGCGTTTACTTGCGCAAAGAACTTAACGCCCAAAGCGTTAACCGCCACGAACAGCAGCATGAAAATCAGCGCCACCAAAACGCCGGCACCCGTCAGATCACCTGTCTCGGCCGCGTGCAACCAGGGCGCATAGGGCGCCAGGTATTTGAGCATGGCTTCCACCTCGATCGGCGCGGTGGTGTTGTATCCGATCCAAGCTGTCCAGCCCATCGCCATTGAGACGATGTTGCCGTGGGAAAACTGCGGCACACGGGCAATCCCACCCGGTATAGGCAGCATGGCGGAGATCTCGGCAAACGTAATTGCCAGAATGAACATCGCGACCGCGCCAATCAACCAGGACAGGATCGCTGCGGGTCCCGCGTTTTGGACGGCCAGCAGCGGTCCGAACAGCCAACCGGACCCGATTATTCCGCCAACTGAAATGAAGGTCAGACCAACAAGGCCGATTTCGCGTTTTAACCCTGCCATTCCGTTTCCAATCTGCGCTTCGTTTCAGCATAGCCATCGGACAGGATTCCGCACAAGTCTTCAGAAACAAGGAAAATTCTGCCTGTCAAACAAAGCAAAGCTGGATGTCTTCGATCAATAGAGTTGGAAAATACCGGTCACCTGGGGCAAGCTTGAAATCGGCGGCCATGCAGGAGAACCCAGGATGCCCCAATACAACGATCTGTTCGAGTTATCGATCGAAGACATGGATTTGATCGAAGAAGCCATGCGTCAAGCAATAGCCGCCAAAACTCATGTGGCCGCAGACGAAACCCCCCAAGACCGAGCCAATCGCGAGGAATTTGTGCGCAGAATGCACGAACTATTGGGACGGTTGCATGATCAGAAGATCTTCTACCGTCCAAAAGAAGGTGTCTATATCGGCGGTTAGAAACGGTGCGTGAAGAACTTGCGTTACGCACAAAAATGACCGTTTGAGTGGTGGGTGATAAGAGATTTGAACTCCTGACATCTTCGATGTGAACGAAGCGCTCTACCACTGAGCTAATCACCCGTGAAGCGGGGTATTACATGCTCTGGCAGGAAGCGACAAGAGGGGTGGTTGCGATAGCGTGCCGGGGCGACCACAAAATCGCGGGTCGCCGGGAAAAATCCGAATTCCGGAAAAAACTTGAAAACCCCGCTTGACGCTGCCCGACCGTGATCATAATACACCCAAACGTTCAACGACGAACGGGCAGCGGGCGGTTGTAGCTCAGTTGGTTAGAGTACCGGCCTGTCACGCCGGGGGTCGCGGGTTCGAGCCCCGTCAACCGCGCCATCGCTGCCAGCCTTTGATCCGGGCAAACGGGTCGCACAGAGACCCTAAATGCGCGGTTGTAGCTCAGTTGGTTAGAGTACCGGCCTGTCACGCCGGGGGTCGCGGGTTCGAGCCCCGTCAACCGCGCCATTTCTCATGTTCTGCACATAATAGAGACAATCGCGCTGTCGGTGCCGATCATGCGCGTAAATCATGTCAGGAGATGTCGGCAATATTGCATTCGTTCACACTTTGTTCTAACTTTTATGTTGGAGACTCAGCGTCGCTCGCCTATTTCTTAGACGTTGGTTGTTGGGGGCCGAAATGGCTGAGCTGAAGAATATTGAGGTGCGCGGCGCGCGCGAGCATAACCTCAAAAGCATCGATGTTGACATTCCACGCGACCAGCTGGTCGTGATCACCGGTCTTTCCGGTTCAGGTAAGTCTTCGCTGGCGTTTGACACGATCTATGCCGAAGGGCAGCGCCGCTATGTCGAAAGCTTGTCGGCCTATGCGCGCCAGTTCCTCGACATGATGGAAAAACCCGATGTCGATCACATCAGTGGTCTGTCTCCGGCGATTTCCATTGAACAGAAAACAACCTCAAAGAACCCGCGTTCAACGGTTGGTACCGTAACCGAGATTTACGACTATCTGCGCCTTTTGTTTGCCCGTGCGGGAACTCCGTACAGCCCTGCGACCGGCCTGCCGATTGAGGCGCAGCAGGTGCAGGATATGGTTGATCGCATCATGACGATGGAGGAGGGCACACGCGGCTATCTGCTGGCCCCGATCGTACGCGATCGAAAGGGTGAGTATAAGAAAGAGTTTCTGGAACTCCGCAAGCAGGGCTTTCAACGCGTGAAAGTCGATGGCGAGTTTTATGAACTGGACGAACCGCCGACGCTGGACAAGAAGTTTCGACATGACATCGACGTGGTGGTTGATCGTCTTGTGGTGCGCGAAGGGATGGAGACGCGGCTGGCCGACAGTCTGCGCACCGCCCTGGATCTGGCAGACGGTATAGCAGTTCTGGAGACTGCGCCGCGTGAAGGCGACCCGGAGCGCATAACCTTTAGCGAGAATTTTGCCTGCCCCGTCAGTGGCTTCACAATTCCTGAGATCGAACCACGGCTGTTTTCCTTCAACGCCCCGTTTGGTGCGTGCCCGGATTGTGACGGGCTGGGGGTTGAGCTGTTCTTCGATGAACGGCTGGTGGTGCCCGACCAGACGTTGAAACTCTACGACGGTGCGCTGGCTCCGTGGCGCAAAGGGAAATCCCCGTATTTCCTGCAGACCATCGAAGCCATCGCGCGCCACTACGAATTCGACAAGAACACACCGTGGAAAGATCTGCCTGAGAAGGTGCAACACGTGTTCCTGCGCGGTTCAGGTGATGAAGAGATTCAGTTTCGCTATGACGAAGGTGGCCGGGTTTATCAGGTGACGCGCAGCTTTGAGGGCGTCATTCCGAATATGGAACGCCGCTATCGCGAGACTGACAGTGCCTGGATACGCGAGGAATTCGAACGGTATCAGAACAACCGGCCCTGCGGTACATGCGACGGGTATCGTCTGCGGGCCGAGGCGCTGGCCGTCAAGATCGCGGGCCTGCATGTCGGTCAGGTCGTCGAAATGTCGATCCGCGAGGCCTTGGCCTGGGTCGAGGACGCGCCCAACCACTTGAGCGCCCAGAAAAACGAAATCGCCCGCGCGATTCTGAAGGAAATTCGCGAACGGCTTGGTTTCCTGAATAACGTTGGATTAGAATATCTTACGCTCTCACGCTCAAGTGGAACGCTATCAGGTGGTGAAAGCCAGCGAATCCGGCTGGCCAGTCAGATCGGCTCGGGCCTGACCGGTGTTCTGTATGTCTTGGACGAGCCTTCGATCGGCCTGCATCAGCGCGACAACGACCGGCTTCTTGGGACATTGAAAAACCTGCGCGATCAGGGGAATACGGTCATTGTGGTTGAACATGATGAGGAGGCCATCCGCGAGGCGGATTATGTGTTCGACATAGGTCCGGGGGCGGGTGTGCACGGTGGTCAGGTCGTCAGCAAAGGAACGCCGGATCAGATCGCGTCAGACGCGGCCTCGATGACGGGTCAGTATCTGGCCGGAACCCGTGAAATCGCGGTTCCGACCGAGCGGCGTAAGGGCAACAAGAAAAAAGTCTCGGTGGTCAAGGCCACTGGAAACAACCTCAAAAACGTTACGGTTGATTTCCCGCTGGGCAAGTTCATCTGCGTGACCGGAGTGTCCGGCGGCGGTAAATCGACACTGACGATTGAGACCTTGTTCAAAACCGCCTCGATGCGTCTGAACGGCGCCCGCCAAACCCCTGCACCGTGTGAGACGATCAAGGGGTTGGAGCATCTGGACAAGGTGATCGACATTGATCAGCGCCCGATCGGGCGAACTCCGCGTTCAAATCCAGCGACTTACACCGGGGCGTTCACCCCGATCCGCGATTGGTTCGCGGGCCTGCCCGAGGCCAAGGCGCGGGGGTACAAGCCCGGACGCTTCAGCTTTAACGTCAAAGGCGGGCGATGCGAGGCATGTCAGGGCGATGGCGTCATCAAGATCGAGATGCACTTTTTGCCAGACGTCTATGTCACCTGCGAAACCTGCAAAGGTGCGCGGTATAATCGAGAAACGCTCGAGATCAAGTTCAAGGGCAAATCCATTGCGGATGTGCTTGATATGACGGTGGAAGACGCGCAGGAGTTCTTTAAAGCCGTGCCATCGATCCGCGACAAGATGGATGCACTGGCGCGGGTCGGGTTGGGCTATATCAAGGTCGGTCAACAGGCGACAACGCTGTCGGGTGGCGAGGCGCAGCGGGTCAAGCTGTCGAAAGAACTCAGCAAACGATCCACCGGGCGCACGTTGTATATTCTGGACGAACCAACAACGGGCCTGCACTTCGAAGACGTGCGCAAGCTGTTGGAAGTGCTGCATGAATTGGTGGACCAAGGCAACACCGTCGTTGTGATCGAACACAACCTGGACGTGGTCAAAACCGCCGACTGGATCATCGATATCGGGCCCGAGGGTGGCGACGGTGGCGGTCAGATCGTGGCGGAGGGTACGCCGGAACATGTCGCAGATGTCGAAGGAAGCCACACTGGCCGCTATCTCAAGCAATTGCTGAATCCCGAAAGGGTCGCGGCCGAATAGGTTTCAGGTACGCGGCTGCTCAGGGGCAGCAAACGGCGTTCTTTCCGATTTTGGGTTTGACCAACGCCTAGTCTTCGGGGAACGTAAGCGCTTCGGACCCTAAGGGTTGCAACATTTTGGATACCGCGACGATGGGGACGGTACCGCCCGCGTATTGCCAACGCGGGCTACGGTCCTTGTCGATGATTTGGGCGCGGATTCCTTCCAGAATGTCGCCGTGCTCAATTGATCGGTAGGTGAACCGGTATTCGAGTTCCAAGGCCTTTCGAAGCGTCAGTGACGGGCCGCGCAACCTGTGCATCATCTCGATGGTGCAGGCCATGGACAGTGGTGAGTTCCGCTCCAGCGCGATGAGGGTTTTGCTGGAAAACTCATTGCCCAGCGTTCTCAGGTTGATCAGGTTGTCGGTCAGTGTTTCCCCGGCAAAACAACTGTCGATGTCCGCTTGCATGTCCGGCAGATCGCCTTTGGGGGGCGTTTTCGAATGCTCTGTGATGATATCGGCGCGGCCCGAGGCCTCGAGCATCTCGATCAAATCGGGCCATTCGCTTTGTGGTATGAAGTGGTCCGCGAATCCGGCCAGAATCGCGTCCGCCGGTCCCATGCGGTGACCGGTTGTGCCCAGATATTCCCCCAATCGTCCGGGGGCCAGCGCCAGCATGAGCGACCCACCCACATCCGGTACCAAACCGATACCGCATTCGGGCATCGAGATCCGAGAGGTTTCGCCAACGACCCTGTGGCTGCCATGGCACCCGATGCCGACGCCGCCACCCATAGTGTAACCCTGCAAAAAGGCGACGACTGGCTTCGGGTATTCGAAAATCAATGCGTTCAGGCGATATTCATCCCGCCAGAACTTGCGGCCATATTCAAGGTCACCGCGTTTGCCTGTTTCATAGAGTTCTGCAATATCGCCGCCTGCGCAAAAGGCCTTGTCGCCTTCGGCGTCCAGTACGATCAGATCGACGGCGTCATCTTCGCGCCATGCCCGCAACGCGCCGTCGATGGCCAAACACATCTCATATGTCAGAGCGTTCAGGGCTTTGGGGCGCGTCAGGGTGATGCGTCCGGCGCGACCGGTTGTACGGATGTCGATGTCGGGCATGGGGTCCTCAGTGATGGGTCAGCATCTGACGCGATACGATGACCCGCATGATTTCATTTGTGCCTTCCAATATCTGATGCACGCGCAGGTCGCGCACAAGTTTTTCGATGCCGTAATCCGCAAGATACCCATAGCCGCCATGCAATTGCAGGCACTGATCCACGATCTTCGATCCGGTTTCGGTCACGAATTTCTTGGCCATCGCGCAGAATTTGGTTGCATCCGGCGCGTTGGTGTCCAGTTTCCAAGCGGCCTGTCGCAGAAAGATCCGCGCCGCCTGCAGTTCGATTTCCATGTCGGCCAGACGGAATTGCAGAGCCTGGAACTGATCGATGCTTTGGCCGAATGCTTTCCGCTCGGACATGTACTGCAAGGTTGCATTCAGCCCCGCCTGCGCCGCACCCAGCGAACATGAGGCGATGTTCAGGCGGCCTCCGTCCAGACCCATCATGGCGTATTTGAATCCGTCCCCTTCGACCCCGACCAAATTGGCAGAGGGGATTTTGCAATCATCGAACTGTACTTGTGCGGTGGGCTGGCTTTTCCAGCCCATTTTTTCTTCCAAGGCCCCGAAGCTGAGGCCTTGGGTGCCGTCCTCGACATAAACAGTCGAAATTCCCTTGGGCCCGTCATCCCCCGTTCTGACCATGCAAACATATGCGTGGGAATACCCACCGCCCGAAATAAAGGCTTTCGTTCCGTTCAGCGTGAAGCCTTCGTTAGTTCGCTCGGCCCGTGTTTTTAACGCCGCGGCGTCAGAGCCCGAGCCTGGTTCCGTCAGGCAATAGCTGAGAACGGTATTCAGGCTAAGAACGTCCGGCATGATCTGCGACTTCAAAGCGTCGCCTGCGAAACTGTCCAGCATCTTGGCGCACATGTTGTGGATCGACAGAAAAGCAGCGACCGAAGGGCAGGCCATCGAGAGCGCCTCGAACACCAGCGTCGCATCCAGTCGGGACAGACCGGACCCGCCTGCATCCTCGGAAACGTAGAGGCCGCCAAACCCCAACTCTCCGACTTTTGGCCACAGGTCTTTCGGGATGGTGCCCTCCGCCTCCCATTGGCGGGCAAACGGGGCGATGTGATCCTGTCCAAAGGCATAAGCCATGTCGAATATGGCTGTCTGTTCCTCGGTCAGCGCGAAATCCATAGCGTCGGGTCCTGTGGTCTGTAGAATTGAACGAGCGTTTTATTCCGCAATTCTTACAGAAGTTTTGCAGGCGGGCAATCGGTCGTCTGTACCATCTTTGACTAAAGATCCGCGTGGAATTCTTCGATCAGATGTTCGACAACCGCCTTGCCGGGATCTGCGCCTCTGGCCGCAGCCTCGGCATAGACCCGTCTTTGCCGCGTTGAGGAGGTTCCGTTCTCGGCAATCTGACGCAGACGGGCCAATTCGGTCATGGTGCCAAGCGCTTCGGCGTCCTCGGCCAACAGCCCCATCAACTCGCCCATCAACTCGGCCATGGGCGTAATCGATCGGTCTCCGAAGTCAATCAAACCTTCTCCCACGCCGTATCTTTGCGCCCGCCAGCGGTTTTCGCCTATCAGAAAGCGATCGTATTGGCGCCAGCGCAGATTGCGGGCCTTCAGGCGGCATAACATACGGGTCAGTGCCTGTGTCAGCGCTGCAAGGGACAGGGTATGTTCCATCCGCGGCTGTACGTCCATGATGCGGGTTTCCAGTGTCGGAAAGCGGTGCGAGGGGCGAAGGTCCCACCAGATTTTCGAGGTGTCCTCGATCACTCCCAGATCAACCAGAACGCCGGTCGTTCGCTCGTATTCCGTCCAGCTTCCAAACACCGGGGGTAGGCCGGTGCGCGGTAAGTTGTCGAAAACGGTCAGGCGGTAGGATGACAACCCCGTATCCTCACCATTCCAATAGGGCGACGATGTCGAAAGGGCCAGCAGATGCGGCAGGAAATAGGCCAGTTGCGGCATCAGGTCAGCCCGCAAAGCCGAGTCCTCAACACCGACATGAACGTGCATTCCACAGATCAGCATGCGGCGCGCCACGCCACCCAAGGCGTGTTGCAGCGCGTCATACCGTTCCTTTCGTGTGTGATGCTGGTCTTTCCAGTTGGCAAACGGATGACATGACACAGCGATGGGGGCGAGGTTGAATTCGGCGGCCCGTTTGGCAACGCAGGATCGCAGGCGCTTGAGATCTTCGCGCGCGCTCTTGATCGTTGCATGCGGGCGCGTTCCAACTTCGATCTGACATTGAAGGAACTCGGGGCTGACCTGGCCTTGAAAGTCTGCCTGGCAGGCATCCATCAGCGCATCCGGGGCTTCGGCAAGGTGAAGGCTGTCCTGGTCAACCAGCAGATACTCTTCCTCGATGCCCAGCGTAAATTCCTGCTGCATGGCGACCCCCGTCGTTCAGGTTGGACCAGTGAATACGGAAATTTCCAGTTTGCCAAGGGTTTGACGCAGTACGGCTTGCGAAGGGCCTTGGTGCAAGGGTATGGAACGCCGGTACAACGAAGCTTCGGAGCCGCCCGCGTGAAACCCAGAAAATTCCCCCGGATCAACGCCGTTCTAGACCGGTTTGGCGTCAAACTGATCGACAAAACGCCTGAACGGCAGGAACGCGCACGGCTAGAAGGCTTTGAACATGCCGGGGGCTTGACGCGTCCGGCCTATGCGCTGTCTCCGGGAATGGAAGAGTTCGATATTTCGCAACTTGTTTCCGAGTATCAGCAACATGCCGATGCGCTTGCTGCGTTGAAGGATCCGGCACGCAACAAGACAGGTTATCGCGTCGGCAATGGTTATTATGACAGTCCGGACGCTGACGCGCTTTACCTGATGGTGCGACGTTTTCAGCCGCAGCGGGTTATCGAGGTCGGTTGCGGCAACTCGACACGGGTGACCCGTCAGGCTGTCATCGACGGCGGATTACAGACAACCATCACGGCGATCGACCCGTACCCGCGCGCCGATATCGCGCACGTCGTCGATACGTTCGAACAAAAACGACTGGAGGAAGTCGACCCGGCGGTTTTCGATCAATTGGAGGCCGGCGACATTTTGTTCATCGACTCCAGCCATGTTGTGCGGATGAGCAATGATGTGGCCCATCTGTTCTGCAAGATCATTCCGTCACTAAATCCGGGTGTCGTGATCCATGTGCACGACGTTTTTCTGCCGTACGAATACCCCAAGCGGTTTTTCTATGACTGTCCCGGCTGGGGCGAGCAGTACATGCTGCATGCGCTGCTTCAATCTGGCGCGTTTTCAATGCTTTGGCCGGGCTATTTCCTGCAACAGACGCGTCCGGATGCCATGGAATCCTTGCCGTTTCTGAACGACGGTCGGGCGCAGAGTATTTGGGTGCAGGTCAAATAAGTTTGATCCTAAAGTGATCCGCCGTCGCAGTGCTGCCGTACCCCTTTCCATAACCAATCGGAGAGGAGAAGTTATCCATGTTTCGCCGCACTTTCATGGGCGCCGCCGCCGCACTGGCATTTGCAATGCCACTCAAGGCAGAGGCCGCTGATATTGTTGATACCGCCGTTTCGGCAGGTTCGTTCAATACGCTGGTCGCTGCTGTTCAGGCGGCTGGTCTGGTAGACACGCTTAAGGGCGACGGCCCGTTTACCGTCTTCGCGCCAACGGATGAGGCTTTTGCGGCACTGCCCGAAGGCACCGTGGAGTCCCTGCTGCAGCCTGAAAACAAGGACCAGCTTGTCTCGATCCTGACCTACCACGTGGTTCCGGCCAAAGTGATGTCCGGTGACATTGCTGGCAAGCGCGCCAAGGTTCTGACCGTTCAAGGCGACCGCCTGAGCGTGAACGCAAGAAATGGCGTCAAGGTCAACGATGCGAAAGTGGTTCAGGCCGATATCGAAGCAAGCAACGGCGTCATTCACGTCGTTGATGCAGTGATCCTGCCCGAATAAGACAAATAAGACCCCCTGACGAGAAAGCCCCGGTCCTTTTGGCCGGGGCTTTTGTATTGGTTGCCGTGGCAGTCAGACCAGACGCACCTGTGTGCCGACTTTGACCAGCGGGTACAATTCTTCCACGTGCTGATTGTACAAACCAATGCACCCGGATGAGCTTTGGCGGCCGATTTTGCGGGTATCATGGGTGCCATGGACCAGATACGCAGGCCAGGCCAGATACATGGCGCGTGTGCCCAGCGGGTTGCCGGGATCGCCGCCTTCCATCCGAACCGGAAGTGACGGGTCACGCTCACGCATTGACGCGGTCGGGGTCCAGCTTGGGTTTTCTGCTTTGCGGACAACTTGGGTATAGCCGCGTTTGGTCAGCTCTTCGCTCATCGGAACAGAACTTGGGTACAATTTGTAAGTCCCGTCGGGACCCCAATAGTGTACGGCCCGGCTGGTTATGTCGGCCAACAGGCACCCGGCGCCGATTTGATCAAAGTGATCCTGCCAGCTCTGTTGAGAAAACGAAGACACGTTGCGGCGCACTGGAAGTTGCGTGCTGATTGCCTCTTCGTCCTGGGGGAACGCGTCGACGCTTTGTGCCCGGACAAGGGCAGGGGTCGCCAACAAGGACGTCACGCCCAACAGGGCAGAGCGGCGGGTCATGCGAGAATTGGACAAGGCTGCCTCCGAAGGTGGATCTGCTCGAAACATTTGGTTGGCGGCAAAATATTGATCTGCGCCTTGTTTTTCTAGGGGGCTGGGGCTGAATTTCTCGTGATTGAGCGATGTTGGCATCTCGGTCGCCCCTGCATGCAAAAACCCGGCCCCAAAAAGGGCCGGGTTTTCGCGAAAATTGCGGCTTTGATCAGTCCATCGCTTTGAAGTTGAACTCGCCGCCTTCCTTGATTCCGGATGGCCAACGCGCGGTCACCGTTTTGGTACGCGTATAGAACTTGAAACTGTCCGGACCGTGCTGGTTCAAATCGCCGAACATGGATTTCTTCCAGCCACCAAATGTGTGATAGGCCAGTGGAACTGGGATCGGGACGTTTATGCCGACCATTCCGATGTTGACGCGGCTGGCAAAGTCACGCGCTGTATCGCCGTCGCGGGTGAAGATGGCAGTGCCATTGCCGTATTCATGATCCATCGCCAGTTTCAACGCCTCTTCATAGGAACCGGCGCGCACTGTCGACAGAACCGGGCCAAAGATTTCCTGCCGGTAGATGTCCATATCAGGGGTGACATGATCGAACAGGTGCGGGCCAACAAAAAAGCCGTTTTCGTAGCCTTGCATCGAGAAGTCGCGATTGTCGACGACCAGCTTGGCCCCCTGTTCCACGCCAGAGTTAATGAGGCCGAGAATGCGTTGCTTCGCAGCGCCCGTCACAACCGGCCCCATGTCGACATCGTCGCCCGCAGTGTACGGGCCGACTTTCAGTTTCTCGACACGCGGGATAAGCTTTTCGACCAGCGCATCTGCAGTCTCTTCGCCAACCGGAACAGCGACAGAAACAGCCATGCAGCGTTCGCCCGCGGCGCCAAAGCCAGCACCGACGAGCGCATCTGCCGCCTGATCCAAATCTGCGTCCGGCATAACGATCATGTGGTTCTTTGCACCGCCAAAACACTGTGCCCGCTTACCGTTTGCGGTTGCCCGGCTATAGATATACTGCGCGATGGGGGTCGAGCCGACAAAGCTGACACCCTGAATGATTTCGCTGTCGAGGATCGTGTCGACGGCCTCTTTGTCGCCATTTACAACCTGAAATACTCCCGCGGGCAATCCGGCCTCGACAAACAATTCGGCCAGCATCAGCGGGACGGATGGATCACGCTCGGACGGTTTCAGAACGACGGCGTTGCCGCAGGCCAAAGCGGGACCAACGTGCCAAAGCGGCATCATTGCGGGGAAGTTGAAAGGCATGATCGATCCGACGACACCCAAAGGTTGGCGCATCGAATACATATCGATACCGGGACCGGCGCTGTCGGTGTATTCGCCTTTCAGCATTTGCGGCGCGCCGATGCAGTATTCAATCACCTCGAGCCCGCGCTGCAGATCGCCTTTTGCGTCAGGAATGGTTTTGCCATGCTCGCGGGACAGAACCTCGGCCAGCTTGTCCATGTCGCGGTTCATCAATGCGACCATCTTCATCATCACGCGCGCGCGTTTTTGCGGGTTTGTTGCGCCCCATTCGACCTGCGCGGCTGCGGCTTGTTCGATGGCCGCGGTGGTTTCGTCCGCGCTGGCCATCGGACATTTATATTGCACCTCGCCCGTTGCCGGGTTGTAGACATCATCAAAACGGCCGGACGTGCCCGCCACCATTGCGCCGTTCAGGAAATGGGTCAGATCGTTCATCGAAAACTCCTCCGGTGGATTTGCGCGCAGAATAGACTTGCAAAAATGGCTTGAACAGAGGCATCTTCCCAAAGGTGTTTTGCAAAAATGCAAAGGTCGAAACGTGACACCTAACTGGGATGACATGCGCGTATTTCTTGCCGTTGCGCGTGAGCAAAGCCTGTCTGCAGCCGGCCGTTCCCTGAGGCTGGACCCGGCAACAGTTGGCCGCAGAATAGCAAGGCTTGAAGCCGCACTGACGGCGACGCTTTTTACGAAGTCGCAGCAGGGGTATGTTCTGACCTCTGTCGGCGAAAGACTGTTGGATCACGGGATGCAGGCCGAAGAGGCAATGCGCGCGGCTGCTGGGGCAATGGCCGGATCCTCAAAAACGTTGAGCGGCCAAATACGCATTGGCGCGCCGGATGGCAGCGCAAATTACCTGCTGCCGCAAGTCTGCGCCAAGATCAGCGACGCCAATCCGGACCTCGACATTCAGATTCTGGCGCTGCCGCGTGTGATCAATCTGTCAAGGCGCGAGGCCGATATGGCTGTGACTGTGAGTGTTCCGACCGCGGGGAAGGTCGTGGTTCAGAAAATCTGCGACTACAAGCTGCACCTTGTAGCAGCCGAGGATTACCTGACATCACGGGAGAAGATCCGAACCGTCTCGGACTTAAAATCGCACCGGATGATCGGATACATCCCGGACATGATTTTTGACCGGGAATTGGATTATCTGGTCGATATCGGCATAGACCGTGTCGCTTTGGCATCAAACTCGGTCTCGGTGCAGTTGCGCCAGGTCAGTTTTGGTACGGGCGTTTGTGTGGCGCATGACTTTACGCTGCCGTTTCACCCAAACCTCAAGAAAATATTGACAGATCAGGTCAGTCTGAGCCGCAGTTTCCATCTGGTGCGCCACCAGGGTGACCAGCGAAACGAGCGTCTGAACCGCTTTGCACAGGCTTTGACCCACGGTTTGCGCGAAGAGGTCGCGCGGCTGGAGGCGCAAGCTTCACCTTGACAGGTTCGGGCATTCCGGCAACGCTTTGGAAAACAGTACGTTATTTTCGGAGGTTTTTTTGTATGCTCGTTCAAGCCATTCTCAAGTCCAAAGCCACAGACGGGGTGGTGACGGTTGAGCCGACAGCCACTGTTTCCGAAGCTGCGAAGATCCTTGCCGAAAAGCGCATGGGTACAGTCATCGTGTCGGAAGACGGCGGGCGGACCGCTGCCGGGATTTTGTCCGAGCGTGATATTGTCCGCGAACTTGCCGCAAGTGGCAGCGGGTGTCTGACGAAACCGGTCAGCACCTACATGACATGTGATCTGGTCACAGCGACGCGCCAAGACACGGTGCAGGATATTCTCTCACGAATGACCGAGGGGCGTTTCCGCCACATGCCGGTGCTGGAAGATGGGCAGCTTGTCGGCATCGTGACCTTGGGCGACGTAGTCAAGGCGCAGTTGACCGAACTGGCAATGGAAAAAGACGCGCTGGAAGGCATGATTATGGGCCACTGAGTGCCCAAAGGGGCCGATCTGCCCCTTGCACCAGCGGCAAAGTTATGTTTGCTTGCGCAGAAATTTTGTTGCGCCGGAGTACCTGATGCGCGTTGGATTATATCCCGGAACATTTGATCCCATAACGCTGGGCCATATCGACATCATTCGCCGCGCCGCGGCATTGGTGGACAAGCTGGTGATCGGCGTCGCAATCAACCGCGACAAGGGCCCGATGTTTTCGCTGGAAGAGCGTGTGGCCATGATCGAAGCAGAATGTGCGCACTTGACCGACCAGACTGGCACAATGATTGTCGCACATCCTTTTGAGAACCTGTTGATCGATTGCGCACGTGATGTCGGGGCCCAGATCATTGTGCGTGGGCTGCGGGCGGTTGCGGATTTCGAATATGAATTTCAGATGGTTGGCATGAACCGCGCGTTGGATAACTCGATCGAAACCGTGTTCCTGATGGCCGAAGCACGGCATCAGGCGATTGCATCGAAACTGGTTAAGGAAATCGCGCGCCTGGATGGAGACGTATCAAAGTTCGTCACGCCCCGCGTTAATGAGGCTTTGCGCGCACGCGTTGGTTAGCGTCGGCAATCACCGCCAGAACGCAAGCCAATCAAGAAAGTCGTAAAGTTTCTTGCCCAGGAACAGCAAATGCTCGGTTCCGACCAATGCCACGTCCAGCATTACGCCTCCTAAAATGAGCACACCGAGCCATATGGCGATTTGATTTGTCATGGGCTGGCCTGAACGAAAATGCCCGCCCAGATAACCTGAGCGGGCGACATGGTTCAAGCGGCGTTGGAGAACTCAGTTAAGGCGTCCCATCGCAACAGCGACATCCGCCATACGCACCGAGAATCCCCATTCGTTGTCGTACCAGGCCAGTACACGGACCATGCGGTTGTCCACCACCCGCGTTTGATCGGGGGCGAAGATCGAGCTTTCCTCGGTATGATTGAAGTCGGTTGAAACAAGCGGCGCAGGCTCATACCCGAGAACGCGTTGCATCGGGCCCTTTGCGGCGTCTTCAACGATTGCGTTCACCTCTTCGACCGTAACATCGCGCGACGCGCGGAAGGTCAGGTCAACAGCTGAAACATTTGGCGTCGGGACGCGAATGGCGGACCCGTCCAGACGACCTTTGAGGTTCGGCAGCACCTCACCCAATGCTTTTGCAGCACCGGTCGAGGTCGGGATCATCGACATCGCGGCAGCCCGGGCGCGGTACAGGTCGCCATGGCGACGGTCAAGCGTCGGTTGATCGCCGGTATAGGCGTGGATCGTGGTCATGATACCATGCTCGATGCCGATGCCTTCGTCCAAAACCTTGGCAAGCGGGGCAAGGCAGTTCGTGGTGCAGGACCCGTTGGATACCATTCTGTCGTCGGTATTCAGGCTGTTGTGGTTGACGCCGAACACAATGGTCTTGTCGACATTCTTGCCCGGTGCGGACAGCAGAACCCGTTCTGCGCCGCGCTCAAGGTGTGTTTTGGCCTTCAGCCCGTCATTGAATTTGCCGGTGCATTCCAGAACAACGTCGCAGCCATCCCAATCCAGCTCGTTCATGTCATAGGTCGAAAACATCTCCATCGGACCACGGCCCAAATCCATGGTGTTGCCGTTGATCATGACATCGCGGGGAAAGCGTCCGTGGATGCTGTCATACTTCAATAGGTGCGCCGAGGTTTCCAATGGGCCGGTTGCGTTGACCTTGATCACTTCGATGTCGTTCCGGGCAGAAGCCGCGATATGCGACAGGGTACAGCGGCCAATGCGGCCAAAACCATTGATACCGACCTTGATGGTCATGGGACGTCTCCAAATGCGCTTGCTTTCCCGGCCATATAGCCGCGAATTGAGAATCTCAAAAGGGCAAAAATGGCATATTTTGAAGGTGTTAGCGCAAACCTGGGCCGATTGCGCTAACGCTTGCGCTAGCCGTCGGATAAGGTAGGGTCCGTGATGAAGCCCGTGCTGTGAAAGGACACACAATGAGCGGTTTGTTGGCCCTGTTGGACGACGTTGCAGGGATTGCCAAAGTTGCGGCGGCATCGGTAGACGATGTGATGGCGGCGGCCGGCAAGGCAGGGGCCAAAACGGCAGGTGTGATCATCGACGATGCCGCAGTTACGCCGAAATACGTGCAGGGTTTCGCACCGGCCCGCGAATTGCCGATCATCTGGCGCATCGCACGCGGGTCGATTTTCAACAAGATAATCCTTTTGCTTCCGGTCGCGCTGCTGCTGGCGAATTTTGCACCCTGGCTGATTACGCCGCTGCTGATGATCGGCGGGTCGTATCTGTGTTTCGAAGGGGCGGAGAAGATTTTTCACGTCCTGTTCCCGCATGGCAGTACTGAAATCAACAAGGACATGTCGGTCCGCGACCCGGGCCATTTGGAAGAGCAGAAAGTCAAAGGCGCAATCAAAACCGATTTCATCCTGTCTGCTGAAATCATGACAATTGCTCTTGCCGCGATCGAGGCACCCAATCTGTGGATGCAGGCCGCAACCTTGGCCGTGGTCGGGATTGGCGTGACCGTCGCCGTTTACGGCTCTGTTGCTCTGATCGTGAAGATGGATGATGTCGGGCTTTACTTGGCGCGAAACGCACCAACACCCGTCGGTCGCGGTTTGGGCCGAGGTTTGGTTCGCGCGATGCCGACTGTTATGAAGACCCTGTCTATTGTCGGCACGGCTGCAATGCTCTGGGTCGGCGGATCAATCGTGATCCACGGGATGGAGGTGTTGGGCTTTGGCTGGCTGGGCCACCACAGCCACGATTGGGCCTATGCGATAGGTCACTCCGTTTCGGAGCAGTGGGTCGGAGCGGTGGAATGGATCGCGAAGGCTACGATGGATGGGATCTTTGGTCTGATCTGGGGATTGGCCTTGATCCCGATTGCCACAAAAGTCATCGGGCCGATTGTTGGAGCCTTTTCGGGGAAGTCTGCTTAGAGGCCAAACTTACCATGCCCAGAGTATTGCAGAAGTTCAATGTTCGCACTATGTTCCGGTGACTGAAATTGAGGCGAAAGGGATGAAATTACAGTGCGACGAACGCTAAGAACAAAAGCAATTGCAGTCTGCAATGAGAAGATTGCGAAGAAGGGTGAGACGGTAGGCCTTTCGTTTTATGCATTTTTTGCCAACAAGAATGACGACCCGGAGCTGCTTATGGAAGCGGCGGAATGGTGGATCAAAACTCACGAGCTTGATCATTTCGAGAAGGCCGTAAAAATTCGAGACATGATCGACTCTGGCGTTTGAGTAACAGCAGCTTCGTCCGCAGAGCAGACATCCAAGCCTAAACACCCTATGACACAACAAAGGGCGCTCGCCAGAGCGCCCTTTCTGCTACCACATCATTAGCCTGGATCAGCCCAAAAGTTCCTTGACCTTAGCTGCCGCTGCCTCGGCCGTAATGCCAAAATGCTTGTACAGCTCACCCGCGGGGGCCGAGGCGCCAAAGCTGGACATGCCGATGAACCCGGCCTTGGCTTCGCGGCCGCGCTCGCCCAGCAGCCAACGGTCCCATCCGCCGGCGCGTACAGCAGCTTCGATACCCACGCGCACGGGGCCGCCCGGCAGAACACGCTTGCGGTAAGCTTCGTCTTGTTGCGCAAAGAGTTCCATGCACGGCATCGAGACGACGCGGGTGCCGATCCCGTCCGCTTCCAGCATCGCCTTGGCCTCCATCGCCAGAGACACCTCGGAACCGGTGGCGATAAGGATCGCCTGACGTTTGCCTTCGGCTTCGGCAAGAACGTAAGCGCCTTGGGCGACAAGGTTCTTGGTTTTGTGCTGTGTTCGCACAGTTGGCACGCCTTGACGGGTCAAAGACAGAACCGAGGGGCTGTCCTTGAAGGTCAGCGCCAGTTCCCAGGCCTCGGCGGTTTCAACAGTGTCGGCGGGGCGGAACACATAGGTGTTCGGTGTTGCGCGCGAGATCGCCAGATGCTCGACCGGCTGGTGGGTCGGGCCGTCCTCGCCCAGACCGATCGAGTCATGGGTCATCACGAAAACCGATGGGATCTTCATCAGCGCTGCCAGTCGCATCGACGGGCGGGCATAGTCAGTGAACGCCATGAACGTGCCGCCATAAGGGCGGATGCCGCCATGCAGCGCCATACCGTTCATCGCTGCCGCCATGCCATGTTCGCGGATACCGTAGTGGATGTAGCGACCCTTGCGGTTTTCCGGCAGGAAGACGCCCATATCGGCCGATTTGGTATTGTTCGATCCGGTCAGGTCGGCCGAGCCACCAACGGTTTCGGTCATGATCGGGTTCACGACGTTCAGGACTTTTTCGGACGAGGCGCGTGTCGCGAGTTTCGGCTGATCCTCGGCGATCTGCTTTTTGAATGCGCGGATGGCACCGGCCAGTTTCTTGGGCGCCTCAAACGCGTAGGCACGGTTGAACTCGGCCTGTTTGCGCTCGGACAGCTGAGAGAAGCGTTCTTCCCATGCGGCCCGCTCGGCCGCGCCGCGGGCACCGATGGCCTCCCACGCAGATTTGACATTGGCGGGAATTTCGAACGATTCGTGCGGCCAACCATAACCGTCTTTGGCAGCCTGCAACTGATCCAGATCGGTCAACGCGCCGTGGCCCTTGGCTGTGTCCTGAGCCGCGTGTCCCAGCGCAATGTGGCTGTCGCAGGCAATCATCGTCGGTTTTTTCGAGGATTTCGCCTTTGTGATCGCGGCGTCGATGGCCTGAGGGTCGTGCCCGTCAATCTCGATAACCTGCCAGCCCGAAGCGGCAAACCGTTTCACCTGATCGGTGCGGTCTGCAATGTCCACGGGGCCGTCGATTGTGATGTTGTTGTTGTCCCAGAACACGATCAGCTTACCCAGCTCATGACGGCCCGCGAGGGTAAGGGCTTCTTGACTGACGCCCTCCATCAGGCAACCGTCGCCCGCGATGACGTAAGTGTAGTGATCAACAACCTTCTTGCCGTAATGCGCGCGCTGGATTTCCTCGGCCATGGCAAAGCCTACCGCGTTGGAGATGCCTTGTCCCAGAGGTCCGGTGGTTGTTTCGATCCCGTCGACAAGAAAGTTTTCCGGGTGGCCGGCTGTCTTGGAGCCCAACTGTCGGAAATTCTTGATTTCATCCAGAGTCACGTCAGCGTGGCCTGTCAGGTAGAGCAACGAATAGACCAGCATCGACCCATGACCTGCAGACAGGATGAACCGATCGCGGTCCGGCCAATTCGGCGCGGTCGCGTCGAACTTCAGGTGCTTTTCGAACAGCACGGTTGCGACGTCCGCCATACCCATCGGCATGCCGGAATGGCCGGAATTGGCAGCGGCGACAGCGTCAAGGGTGAGGGTGCGGATGGCCGCAGCCTTGTCCCAGTGTTCGGGGTTTGCATTGCGCAGCGCAGTCAGGTCCACGGGCGTTGTTCCTTTGGATTACAAGCAGATTGCGGGCTCAATACCATCCACCCCTCAAAGTGCAAGCGGAACCCGGTGTGACGGCTCAGGACCGCTTCAAGAGCGTGGCCCAAGCCCTTGAAAGCAAACAGTGGGTATTTTCCGCCACATTCCGTTAGACTAGACCTCAGAACCGCCGCCCGTGATTCGGTCAGGCGGGCAACAGAACGAACCTTGGTTAAGAGGTGACAGGGGCATGAGCCAAATCGAGGAATTGCAACGCCGTATCATGGCGGCGATGGAACGGATCGGGACCGGCGTTGAACTGCTGGGAAATGCGGCACGACCGGACGGCGAAGAAGGCTTGCGGGTCGCCTTGGAAGAAGAGCGTCTGGCGAACGCTCAGCTGGAAGAACGTCTGAAAGCGCTGAAGGAGCGCCACGATCAGGAAGTCGACGCGATGCGCGCGGATCTTGAGACACTGCGCGGCCAGCCGGCGCCCGGCAACGAAACCGATCAACTGCGCGCACAATTGGCCGAGGCGACAGCCCGGCTTGCCACTGTTGAAGCTGCCCGTGCCGATCTGGCCGAGGCGAAAGCCGCGCTTGAAAACAGCAGCGAAGTAGATGAACTGAAGGCCGAGATTGAAAGCCTGCGTGAGGCTTCGAGCAATTCGGAAGAAACGGCGTCGCTCCGGTTGGAGATTGAACGACTTACGCCTATCGCAACCCGGGCAGGGACGCTGGAAGAAGAACTTGTCAAACTTCGCGCCGAAATGGTCGATAGCGAGCGTTTGGGCGATCTGAACGCCGAGTTGGAGATGTTGCGGGCCGAACGCACCAGCCATGGCGCGGCGATGTCGCGACTGGACGACGATTTGCAGAGAATGCGCAAAGCAAACGAAGAGCTGCGCCATGCGGTTGATGAGTTGCGTGCCGCAGCCGAAGACGGAATGCCGGACGCCGCGCTTTTGAACCGCGCCACGGTTGCCGAGCTTGAGGCGACCCGCGCCGCGCAGGCCACAGACGCAGCCGAGGCCCGAGCGGTGCTTGCCCGGCTGGAACCGTTGCTGACCCAAGCCAACCTGGCGGAAGGAGAGGTAGAGTAATGCCCGAGGTAACAATCAACATCGGCGGTCGCGGTTTTGACGTTTCCTGCCGCGATGGCGAAGAAGAGTTTCTACAGGCTGCGGCCAAGTTGCTGGATGATGAGGCGCAGGTTTTGTCGGACCAGATGGGCCGGATGCCCGAATCGCGGATGCTGCTGATGGCGGGTCTGATGCTGGCGGACAAAACTGCTGGTCAGGAAGAGCGCATGCAAGCGGCCGAGGCCCGGGTGGCCGAAGTCGAAGCGGAACTGAACCGATTGCGCAGCGCACCGCTGCCCGAGCCGGAACGTGTTGAGGTCGCAGTCGTGCCGCCGTCGGTGACCGATACCTTGGCGGAAATGGCTGCCCGGGCCGAAGCCGTGGCTGCGGTCATTGAAGAAAAAGCAAGGGGTTAAGCGGCATGCACAGGTTTCTATGCAGCGCGGCCTTTTTCGCCTTTGGCTCAGCAGCTTTTGCGGAAATCGACATCCTGTCTGTGACGTTTACCTGCGAGAATAACACTCCAGTCCCGGTATCCTATTTCAATGCATCTGACGGCTCGGGCGCGGCGGCAATGTTGATCGACGGACAGCTTATCGCAATGCGGCAAGCGGAAAGCGGATCGGGCATCCGGTACGTGTCGGAAGGTGGCGAGGGCATCTATACCTTGCGTTCAAAAGGCTGGGATGCGTCGATTTCCTATCAAGGTTCCGCCAGCACAGCCCCCGAACAGCTTGTATACGGGAACTGCACCAGCAAATAGGTAAATCAGGCGTTTGCTTCGCGGATTTTGTCGGCCGCATCTTTGTCGTAGCCGACACCATTTTCATCAAACAAAGTGTCCAGTTCGCCAGACAGGGTCATTTCCGTGATGATGTCGCAACCGCCGACAAATTCGCCTTTGACGTAAAGCTGCGGCACGGTCGGCCAGTCCGAATAGTCCTTGATGCCTTGGCGCACGTCTTCGTCTGCCAATACGTTCACGTCGGTATAGTCGACGCCCATGTAATTCAGCACACCAGCGACGCGCGAGGAGAATCCGCATTGCGGCATCTCTTTGGTGCCTTTCATGTAAAGCACAACGTCATTGGCTTTGACGGTCTCGTCGATCTGGGTTTTCACGTCAGTCATTTCGCGTTTCCTTTGCTCTTCGGCATCATCGCTTTGGCATAGTCTTGAGGATCATTCGGGACGCGGTATTGCGTGGAATGTCCACCGCCAGACCCGCCTGAGTCATAAATTGTGAAAATAGTGCGATATCCCAATCCTGGGCGGGTTCCTCGTTTGGAATGGGGGTCATTTCTGGATCGGCTTCGTGCCAATAGTGCCGTCAAAATAATAACGGCCGCGATACCAACGACGATGCCAGGTCCAAGCTCCATTTTACTCCGGCACTTTGGTGGTTAAAGCCAGCGCATGCAGTTCCCCATCTGGCCCATCCATCTTGCCTTTCAAGGCCGCATACACAGCGCGTTGTTGTTGCACCCGGTTTTTTCCGCGAAAGCTCTCATCCACGACCATGGCGGACATGTGAACGCCATCGCTGCCGCCAACCTGAATTTCCGCGTTGGGAAAGCTCTCGCGCAGCAGGGTTTCAATCTCGTGGGCGCTCATCGGCATGTAGGTTTACTCCAATAGGTCTTTCCCAAGACTTAGAGCGCCGGGCAGGGGGGCGCAAGACGTAGCGGCGCAGGGATTGGAAAACCTGCGCCCTATGTCGTCTGCTTCGTTAGCCGCCTTGTGCCCTGCCGGAATGCGACAGCGTCAGGCGACGGCTTCGGCAAAGCTGGTCCGGAATGTCTCGGACAGTTCGGCAAGCGGTGCCTCTGAATTGCCAATCCTGACCGCGTCGCCTGTAAATCGACCGACCGAGACCAGCGGCACGCCAGCCTGACCGGCAGTGATCATAAGCGCCTCGGCCTGATCAAAGTTGCAAGCAACCAGATACCGCGCCTGATCTTCGCCAAACAGAAACTCGGTCGCGGCGTCGTCCAGGTGCAGCCCGACGCCCGCTGCTTCGGCCAGCTCGAACGCAGCCAGGGCAAGACCACCGTCGCCAAGATCGGTGCAGGCCTTGATCATATCCCGGTTCGTGCGGATGAAATCGCCATTGCGCCGTTCGGCATCCAGATCAACCTGCGGGGCATCGCCGTCTTCACGGTTGAACACTTCTGCCAGCAGGGCGGATTGGCCAAGGTGGCCCTTCGTTTCGCCGATAAGCAGCGCCACATGTCCCTCGCGCACTTCGTTGCCGATGACATCATCCGTGTGCGCCAGCAACCCAACCGCGCCGATGGTGGGAGTCGGCAGGATCGCCTGTCCATCGGTTTCATTGTAAAGTGATACGTTGCCGGAAACGATTGGCATATCCAACGCTGCCACCGCGGCCCCAATGCCCTGGATCGCACCGACGAACTGGCCCATGATTTCGGGCTTTTCCGGGTTGCCGAAATTCAGGTTGTCGGTTGTCGCAAGGGGCGTGGCCCCAACGGCGGTCAGGTTGCGGTATGCTTCGGCCACAGCTTGCTTGCCGCCTTCGACCGGGTTGGCGCGGACATAACGCGGGGTGACGTCGCTGGTGAAGGCCAAGGCTTTGTCTGTTCCGTGAACACGGATCATTCCTGCGCCCAGTCCCGGAGTACGGGCAGTGTCGGCCATGACCATCGTGTCATATTGTTCATAGACCCATTGCTTGCCCGCATAGTTGGGCGACGCCAGAAGGGCCCGCAACCCGTCGATAGGGTCGATCTGGGGTACTTCCTCAAGTGGGGTCGCTTCGGGTGTTGGTTCCCATGCCCGGTCATATTCGGGCGCCGTCGAGGAGAGTTTCGACAGGACCAGATCGGCTTTGACCTCGCCGTTATGCATGATCAAAAAGCGGTCTTCGGCGATCGTTTCACCAACAATAGCAAAATCGAGGTCCCATTTTTCGAACACGGCGCGGGCTTCGGCCTCAAGTTCGGGCTTGAGAACCATCAGCATGCGTTCCTGAGATTCAGACAGCATCATTTCATAGGCCGTCATATTCTCTTCGCGCTGGGGCACGTTTTCCAGGTCAAGACGCACGCCAAGGCCGCCCTTGTCGCCCATTTCCACGGCCGAGCAGGTCAGGCCCGCCGCGCCCATATCCTGAATAGAAATCACAGCGCCTGTTTGCATCAGCTCCAGCGTCGCTTCCATCAGGCGCTTTTCGGTAAATGGATCGCCGACCTGCACCGTGGGGCGTTTTTCTTCGATGGTGTCGTCAAATTCGGCCGAGGCCATTGTTGCGCCACCTACACCGTCACGCCCCGTCTTGGCGCCAAGATAGACAACCGGCATCCCGACGCCCGAAGCGGCTGAGTAAAAGATCTTGTCACTGTCGGCCAAACCGGCGGCAAAGGCATTCACGAGACAGTTGCCGTTATAGGCCGGGTGAAACCGTACTTCCCCACCAACGCAGGGCACGCCAAAGCAGTTGCCATAGCCGCCAATACCCTCGACAACGCCGTTGACCAACTGGCGGGTTTTGTGATGTCCCGGCTCACCGAAGGACAGGGCGTTCATCGACGCAATCGGTCGCGCGCCCATTGTGAAGACATCCCGCAGGATACCTCCGACACCGGTCGCGGCACCCTGATAAGGTTCGATGTAGGACGGGTGGTTGTGGCTTTCCATCTTGAACACCACGGCCTGGCCATCCCCGATGTCGACAACGCCTGCGTTTTCGCCGGGACCGCAAATGACCTGCGGGCCAGACGTTGGCAGCGTGCGGAGCCATTTCTTGGACGACTTGTACGAGCAGTGTTCGTTCCACATGGCCGAGAAGATACCCAACTCTGTAAATGTGGGTTTGCGCCCGATGATCTCGAGGATCATGTCGTATTCCTCGGGCTTGAGCCCATGTGCGGCAATCAGATCGGGTGTGATGGCGGGCTCTTGCATCGTCTGTCCTGTGTCCAAGTGGGCCGAGATTGCGCGCCTTTTAGGGCAAGGGGCCGCCAGTTGAAAGGGTCAAGTCCGCACAGGTCGGTTATGGCAAAGAAAAACGGAACCCACGAGATGGCAGGTTCCGTTTACGGTATCCCGGTCGAAGCGGTGTACCGCGCGCGCGGCAACAGCGTTATGCCGGATTCTGAGCCTTGTTTGACGCGTCAGCCGCAGCGGCGCCAATGGCTGCCTTCTGCTCCTCTGACATGTTTTCAGCTTCCTCCAGCCCCGGGATCGCGACGCGCACTTCGCGGCGCGCAAAGTCGATGCCGTTTTCCTTGAACGCAGCTTTGACCCTGTTGAAGATTTCCTTCCGAAGGGTGAACTGCTTGCCGGGTTTGGCCATGAACTTGCCACGGATAATCATGCCGACATCATCAAAATCGAACACGCCCTGTGACTTGAAGGGCTGCAGGAACCCATCCTTGTGGGTTTCGTCCTCCATCATCTCGGCGCCGATCTTTTTGAAGATCTTTTTGACCTTGTTGGGGTCAGTGTCGAACGGCACAGTGAACTTGAGCTTCATGATGACCCAGTCGCGGCTGTAGTTGGTCAGCTTCTGAATCTCGCCATAGGGAATGGTATGGACCGGCCCGCGATGGTGGCGCAGCTGCATTGACCGGATCGAGATCTTTTCGACCGTGCCCGTTGTCCCGCCTACGTCGACATATTCTCCGACGCGAAAGGCATCGTCGATCAGGAAGAAAATACCACCCACAATGTCCGATACCAGTTTCTGCGCACCAAAACCGATGGCCAAACCCAAGACACCGGCACCGGCAAGCAGTGGCGTGATATTGATGCCCAAAGCACCAAGCGCCAGCAACCCGAAGATCACGGCGATTGTGACCTGAGCGGTCACCCGCAGCAGCGGCAGAACGGTGGCCAGACGAGACCCGCCGGATCCACCGCCTTCGCCAGCTTCTTCGTCCGGGCTTTGATCCGCGGTTTGTTCCTTGGCCAAACGGCGGTTGATCCAAAGCGAAACAACCTCGTTCAGGATGTATCCCACAGCGATGATGATGAAGAACTGGATCAGCTTGCTGCCGGATTCGTCGCCACCGCCCGCGATTTCTTGCAGATCGAGGTCCCAGGCCCGGGCGATCATCAGGATGACAAGAATACCGGCCAGAACGCGGCCAATCCGAATGTAGCTGCGTTTTGTCGACTTATAGGCCCGTTCGGCCACCGGACCTTCGCCCATCATCGGAGGCTGAAGGTGGCGCACCAATCCACGGATCAAAGTGTCCAGCGCTGGTGCGATCAACAACCAGAACATCGTCGCGAAGTGAGCGCCTTGTACCAGCAATGCTAGGGTCGAGGGATGGCGCTGCGCCACCAGAAATTCGACAAGCAGCCAGATCACCGCCGACACGCCAATGGCGAAATAGGGGTAATAGTGCGCCACCTCTTCGTCGAACTTTGTATGATCGGGGTCGGTGCCCAGCATCATCTGCGACAGGCCTTCGCGCGCCTTCCAGGCGATCAGAGCAATGTAGATGTGGATACCCGCATTCAGCCAGAAGCCAATGCGCGTCTCACCGCTTGTGATGCCGTTCAGCCGGTTGAAATGCAGCAGGAACAGCGTGAAGCCAATCAGGATCAGCAAGCCGATCAGGTTGCGATGCAGGTACTTGGCCCAATGATCGTCAATATTGACCAAGCGGTAATGCGGCTTTTTGGGCGCCAGTACAAAACGCGACGCGGCCGCGCCAACACGCGGTATCCAGATCAGATAGAAAACGAAGGGCGCGGCGTATGTAATCTGTTCCGGTGTCAAAAGCCCTCGGCCAACGGCGCGAATGACCACGTAGAAGACCACCAGACCGGCTATTTCACGGCAAAAGCGGGCAAAAAGATAACGAACAGCGCCCCAAAGATCGCCATCGTTGTCAGCCTCGTTCAGCACGTGCCACCGCCGTGTCAGGAACTCGAACGCCTTTTCCGCAATGAAACCAACGACCAAAACGCTAAGGATCAAGCCCATCAAGGCGAAGGCGCCGGCCGTTCCGAAGGTTGACGTAAAGTTGCTTACGGCATCAACCTGCGCATGGAAAATGTTTGGAACGGTCATGATGACTTGCGTCCACGACGCGACCATCTCGGCCCAGATTTCATTGATTTCCGTGATCGGATCTTCGCGTTCTTCCGCCTCTGCCGCATTTTTTTCTGCGACGGCATCCAACCGTTCCAGCAGTATCGAGCGAACCTGATCGTCCGACATGCGCGCAACGAGATCGTCAACCTGTTCCGGCGTCAGATCTTCTGGAATGGAAACCGGAGCTGTCGTGGTGCTGTCCTGCGCGTAAACCGGAAATGCAAGAAAAATCACCGAAGCCAGCGCCAGAATAAGGCGGAGTGGGTGGAACATTGATTTGCCCTCGAATGCAAAATTTTGGTCGTTTTTTCCGCATCATAGGAGCAGTTGGCTGATTTTGACAGCGCGATGTGTTGGAAATGGCAAAAAACCAAAAAAAAGGCCGAGCACTAAGCTCGGCCATAGTCCAACAGGGAGGTATGAAGATGATGAGCGTTTCAGCATCACCGCCTTCGATTGCTCATTTAGGGATCACACTGTGAACGATCAAGGGATTTTCTCTAAGATTGATACATGCCTGCTATGCTGCAGGCGCATAGCTAGAGTTTTCCCAATTGCCTCAACTGCTTGCGATGCACGATGATCTCGTCCTGAACAAAGTCCCGGAAGGCGGCAATACGCTTGGAATGGCGCAGTTCCTCGGGGTAGGCGAGATAGACGGGAACATCCGCGCCGCTGATATCGGTCGGCACCTGTACAAGATCGGGGAAATCCTCGGTCACATAGTTTGGAAGCACGCCGATCCCCAGATCGTGCAGGACACCCTGAAGTACGCCGAAATAGTTGTTCACCGTCATCAGAGAACCGGGGTTGTACGTCATCAGTTGCCGGACCATCGCTGCGCTGGCCGAGACCTGCGCGGCAGACGGGGTTTGGCAAATGAGCCTGTGATTTGCGATATCCTCAAGCGTTTCCGGCGGTCCGCCACGCTCGTCCAGATAGGCGCGGGTGGCAAACAATTGCATCTGAACCGTCATCAGGCGTTTGCGCACAAGGTCGGCCTGGCTGGGTTCCTTCATCCGAATGGCGACGTCTGCCTCGCGCATCGGCAAGTCCAGAACGCGTTCTTCCAGCATCAGGTCGACATTTATATCGGGGTACTTTTCATAAAGCTTGGGAAGGCGAGGGGCCAACCACAGTGTTCCGAAACCGAAGGTCGTGGTCACACGCAGAACGCCAAAAACCTCATCCTCGCTGTCGCGAATCCGCGCGGCTGTTGCGTCCAGTCGCTTGGTCATCGCCTTGGTCGCATCGAACAGCAATTCGCCCTGCTCGGTCAGAATCAGGCCGCGGGCATGGCGATGGAACAAGGTCGCATCCAGTGATTCTTCCAGTGCGCGGATCTGGCGGCTCACGGCAGATTGAGACAAATTGAGCTTGTCTCCTGCGTGTGTCAGGCTGCCCGCATCCGCGACGGCGTGAAATATTCTGAGTTTGTCCCAATCCATCAACGCAACTTTCGTTATCCGTTTGCAGCCCTATATGAAAGACGTGGCAAATTCCATAATCAAACCCGGAAATCGTTACAGCAAAGGGGAAAAATGCTATACAGGTCAGCAATTGTGACCTAAAATGCATGATAATGAAGCACACTAATCCGACGAGGGGAGACGTCAGATGAGTCAGCCAAAAGTATCCCTGAATGACAGGTTCGATCTGTCTAAAAGCCCCGTCTTGATGAACGGCACCCAAGCGCTTGTGCGTTTGATGCTGATGCAGAAGGCGCGCGACAAAAACGCGGGGTTGAATACGGCAGGTTTGGTGACGGGTTATCGCGGATCGCCGCTTGGCGCCGTCGATCAACAGATGACACGCGCTCAAAAGCAACTGACAGAAAGCGACGTCACCTTTCAGTTCGGATTGAACGAAGATCTTGCAGCGACGGCGCTTTGGGGCAGTCAGCAAGCCGGGCTGCGGGGTGACGGCAAGTATGATGGCGTTTTCGGCCTGTGGTACGGCAAGGGCCCGGGCGTTGATCGCTCGGGTGATGTCATGCGCCATGCCAACATGGCGGGCACGGCCAAACATGGCGGCGTGCTGATGGCAATGGGCGACGACCACACCGGCGAAAGCTCGACCGTCCTGCACCAGTCCGAGTGGTCGCTGGTTGATATGTACATGCCCGTGGTCAGCCCTGCCGGTGTGCAAGAAATTCTGGACTATGGCGTCTACGGCTTCGCGCTTAGCCGGTTCGCGGGTGTTTGGGTCGGCCTGAAGACCATGAAGGACACGATCGAGGTTACGTCCGTTGTAGATGGGTCCATAGATCGCATGAACGTGGTGACGCCAGAGTTCGATATGCCCGAGGGTGGCTTGAACATCCGCCTTGGCGATACGCCGCACCTGCAGGAAGCGCGTGTGATCGACTACAAACGATTTGCCGCAGAAACGTTTTCGCACGCCAACAAGCTGGACAAAAGGGTATGGGGCAAGCCCGGGGCCAAGATCGGTATAGTCGCCGCCGGTAAAAACTGGCTGGATCTGGTTCATGCGATGTCACTGCTGAACATTGATACAGATGAGGCCGAGCGTCTGGGTATTACCACCTACAAAGTCGGCCAGACCTTTCCTTTGGATATGAAAGGGTTCCACGATTGGGCCGAGGGTCTGGATCTGATCGTGATCGTCGAGGAAAAGCGCAAGCTGATCGAAGTTCAAGTCAAAGAAGCTATTTTTGACGATCGCCGCGGACGGCGCGTGTATGGCTGGTACAAGGGCGGCGCGGGAACGCTGCATCGCGAAGAACTGTTCCCAACCCGTGGTGCGCTCGACCCGATCATGATTGCCGAAAAGCTGGGCGGTATCCTGATCGAAGAAGGACGCGACACCGATGGCGTTCGGGCCGGTCTGGAAGCCTTGACCGAAGCGCGACGGGCGGACAACGCGCAGGAAATTGCAGCCCGACTGCCCTATTTCTGCTCGGGTTGCCCGCACAACAGTTCGACCAAGCTGCCGGAAGGCAGCCGAGCCTATGCCGGTATCGGTTGCCACTACATGGTTCAGTGGATGGACCGCGAGACCACTGGTTTCACGCAAATGGGTGGTGAAGGGGCGAACTGGATCGGCGAAGCTCCGTTTTCGACCACCGAGCATGTGTTTCAGAACCTTGGTGACGGAACCTACAATCACTCGGGCGTGCAGGCCATCCGGGCGGCTTTGGCAGCCGGAACCAATATGACCTTCAAAATCCTGTTCAATGATGCTGTCGCAATGACCGGCGGGCAGGACAACGACGGCGACCTGACCGCAGAACGGATCGTGGACGAGGTCAAGGCGATGGGCGTTCAGAAAGTCGCGCTTGTCTATGACGAAAAAGAAGATGTGAACCTAAAAGCGCTGCCGGCCGGTGTCGAAACACACGAGCGGGCAGAGTTGAATTCGGTGCAGGAAAAGTTCAGGGAAATCAAAGGCGTTTCAGTCATCGTTTACGTTCAGACCTGTGCTGCCGAGAAACGCAGGCGGCGCAAGCGGGGCACGTTCCCTGATCCAGACAAGCGCGTTTATATTAACCCGGATATCTGCGAAGGTTGCGGCGATTGCGGTGTGCAATCGAATTGCGTGTCGATCGTTCCCAAGGAAACCGAACTGGGCCGCAAGCGGGCCATTGATCAATCCAGTTGCAACAAGGATTTTTCCTGCCTCAACGGGTTTTGTCCGTCTTTTGTCACCCTGGAAGGTGCACAAATCCGGAAAGAGGCCACGACCGAGGTCGACCTGCCCGACCTGCCGGACCCGGACCTGCCAGAGATCAACGGAACGCATAACGTGGTGATCACCGGTGTCGGAGGAACGGGCGTGGTCACGATAGGTGCGGTTCTTGCACAGGCCGCACAGGTTGACGGAAAAGGCGCTGGGATGATGGAGATGGCCGGGCTCGCCCAGAAGGGCGGCGCGGTGCATATCCACTGCCGTCTGGCCAACGCGCCCGAAGATATCAGTGCCATTCGTGTTGCCACCGGCGAGGCGCATGCGCTGATTGGCGGCGACCTTGTGGTGTCGGCGGGTGCCAAAACACTTGGTCTGACACAGACAGGCCAGACCGGGGCGGTCGTGAACAATCATGAAATCGTAACCGGTGACTTTACCCGGGATACCGAGTTTCGCATCCCCGGCGATCAGCTTGAGCTGGCCTTGCAGGCGCGTCTCAAGAACCGTCTGGACCTGTTTGATGCCAGTGCCCTGGCGCGGGCAGTCATGGGGGATTCAATCTACTCCAACATGATGGTCTTTGGTGCGGCGTGGCAAAGAGGACTAATTCCCATTCGCCATTCTGCCATTCAGCAGGCCATCGGACTGAACGGCACTGCCGTTGAACGCAACAAACGCGCTTTTGAAGTGGGTCGCTGGGCCGTTCTGCATCCCGAAGCGGTCGACGGAATCTTGGGTCAAAACGTGACCGAACTGCCGAAGACGCTGGATCAGATCATCGCGTTCCGTGCCGACCATCTGGTTGCGTATCAGGGAAAGGGTCTGGCCAAACGCTATCGCAAACTGGTCGACGCAATTGAGGATGAAGAAGTTCGCGAAGCCGTTGCGAAAGGCTATCATAAGCTGTTGTCCTATAAGGATGAATACGAGGTTGCCCGGCTATTGCTTCAGACGCGCGACAAAGCCGCGGCCGAGTTCGATAGCGACTTTAAAATGACGTTTCATCTTGCGCCGCCTGCCATTGGCGGCAAGGAAACGAACGGGCGCCCGCCAAAACGCGCGTTCAGCGAACGGTTCTTGGGGCTGTTCAGGCTTTTGGCCCGTTTGAAATCGCTGCGCGGAACACCGCTCGATATTTTTGGCTACACGGCCGAGCGCAAGATGGAGCGGGCGCTGATCAAGCAGTACGAAAAGGATATGAATGAAGTTCTGCCGAAAGTGAGCGCCGAAACAAGGGACGCTGTCGCCGCGCTGGCGCGGCTGCCTCTGGACATTCGCGGTTTCGGGCCGGTCCTCAAGGCGAACGAAGCCAAGGCTGCAAAGCGGCGCGAGGAACTGCTGGCGGTCATACGCGACGGAGGCCCCGACATCCGGGCTGCGGCGGAGTGAAGCGTCACGACCTTGTCATGTTTTCTGGGCAAAATTGTTACCTACGTTTAAAGTACAGGCAGTCAACCGGAGATACTGATGCCCTCGCGCCGCCACGTCGCACGTGACATTTCTTATGCCTATTCCGCCGAGACAAAAGGCGGACGGATGGTCATCAAGCTGATGGAGAACACGACCGGGCGTCTGCGCCTGATCAAGCGCGCGGATGGTTACGAACGCGATGTGGCCAACGGTCGGGACTTTTGGAGTGTCATGGTCGAGCGGTACGGCCTGTCTTTGGATGTGGTCGATGGCACCCTGTCGAACATACCGAAGGATGGTCCACTGATTCTGATTGCCAATCACCCATACGGGATCTTGGACGGGCTGATGATGGGACATATACTGTCGCAGACCAGGGATGATTTCCGCATTCTGGCGCATCGCGTTTTCCGCAAGGCTGAGGACCTCAACGAGATTATCCTGCCGATCTCGTTCGACGAGACGAAAGAGGCGATGAAGCTGAATCTGGAAACCCGCAAAACATCGCTGAAATACCTCGGAGAAGGCGGTGCCATAGGCATTTTCCCGGGCGGAACTGTCAGCACCGGTGTGAAACCGTTTTCACACCCGATGGATCCCGGTTGGCGCGGGTTCACGGCACGAATGGTGGCAAAGTCAAACGCGACCGTCGTGCCCGTTTTCTTTGACGGACACACGTCGCGCTTGTTCCAGGTGGCAAGCCATTTGCACAATACGCTTCGCATGGGTTTGCTGATCAAAGAGTTCAAAAAACGCGTCGATACCCCTGTTCGGGTCGTGGTGGGTGAGCCGATCGGTCGTGACGTTCTGGACCCGCTGGCCAAAGACTCGCGCAAGATGATGGATTTCCTGCGCAAAGCCACGTATGAGCTGTCCCCAGAGCCGTTGGAGTCATATGACTACGGCTATGAATTTGAGGAACGGCATCGCGCCTGAAGGGGCAAATGGCAGTTGGTATCTTTGATTCCGGTTTGGGCGGCTTGACTGTCCTGAACGCCGCGCAGAAACGTCTGCCGGACGTTGATTTCCTGTATTTTGCCGACAGCGCACATGCACCTTACGGTGTTCGCAACGCCGAAGATATCTATCAGCTCACCCGCACTGCAGTGCACGACTTGTGGGCGCGCGGGTGCAATCTGGTGATTCTGGCCTGTAACACCGCCAGCGCAGCGGCTCTGCGCCGGATGCAGGAAGAGGGTGTACCCGAAGGCAAGCGCGTCCTCGGCGTTTTTGTCCCCCTGATCGAGGCGCTGACCGAACGGCAATGGGGTGACAACTCGCCGCCGCGTGAGGTCGAAGTGCAGCATGTCGCGCTGTTCGCAACGCCTGCCACGGTGTCCAGCCGGGCGTTCCAGAGAGAGCTGGCCTTTCGGGCGATCGGTGTTGATGTCGAGGCTCAGGCATGCGGCGGGGTTGTCGACGCGATTGAGGATGGCGACATGATCCTGGCCGAGGCTTTGGTCCGGTCCCATGTCGACGCGCTCAAGCGCAAGATGCCGGCCCCGCAGGCGGCCATTCTGGGCTGTACACATTACCCGTTGATGGCGGACACCTTCCAGCAGGCGCTTGGCCCGCAGGTCACCGTGTACAGTCAGGGGGACCTGGTCGCCGAAAGTCTTGCTGATTATCTGACCCGACATGCGAACATGCAGGGTGATGGCGAAAGCGGTTTTCTGACGACCGGCAAGCCCGGCGTGGTCAGTGATCGGGCGACGCAATTCCTCCGACGACAAATCACTTTTGCTGCCGCCTGATCCAGGTCAAGGACGGCGTGGAAAACTCCTATAACTCACAGACCGTCGCATCGGCGGTCGTGACATGTGACACTCAAGTAAAAGAGGTCTGATATGACCCATAAAATCGCAATCCTTGGCGCTTCGGGATACACCGGCGCGGAATTGGTGCGGCTGATTGCCGAGCACCCGAACATGGACATCGTCGCGCTTTCAGCGGAACGCAAAGCCGGGCAATCCATGACACAGGTTTTCCCGCATCTGCGGCATCTCGATCTACCTGTGCTCTGCAAGATTTCCGAAATCGACTTTTCCCAGGTCGATCTGTGCTTTTGCGCCCTGCCGCACAAGACCAGCCAAGAAATCATTCGGGACTTGCCGGCAACATTGAAAATCGTCGACCTGTCTGCGGACTTCCGGCTCAGTGATCCCGAAGAATACGAAAAGTGGTACGGCAATCCCCATTCTGCCGTGGCGCATCAGGAAGAGGCCGTTTACGGCCTGACCGAGTTTTACCGCGATGAGATCCGCGCGGCCCGTTTGGTTGCGGGCACTGGCTGCAACGCTGCGACAGGGCAGTTTATGCTGCGGCCCTTGATCACCGCGGGCGTAATTGATCTGGACGACATCATTCTCGACCTGAAATGCGCAGTCTCGGGCGCCGGGCGCGCGCTGAAGGAAAACCTGCTGCACGCAGAACTCAGCGAGGGTGCCAACGCCTATGCCGTTGGCGGCGCACATCGGCATCTTGGTGAGTTTGATCAGGAGTTTTCGAAGCTGGCCGGGCGGACTGTGCATGTTCAGTTCACCCCACACCTGATTCCGGCCAACCGCGGTATCTTGGCGACCTCATACGTAAAAGGCGATCCTCAGAGCGTCTTTGAGACTTTGCAGTCCGCTTATGAGAACGAGCCATTCATTGAAGTCCTGCCGTTTGGCGAAACGCCCTCATCCCATCATGTAAGGGGGTCGAATTTCTGCCATATCGGTGTTGTAGGCGACCGGATCGAACGTCGCGCCATTATTGTTGGCGCGCTCGATAATCTGACAAAAGGTAGCAGCGGCCAAGCCTTGCAGAATGCCAACCTGATGTTAGGTGAGGACGAGACTCAAGGGCTGATGATGGCCCCCTTGTTCCCGTGAGGACGGAATGAAAACACTCAAGAAACGCCGTCGAGTACAGATCATTGTCCTGGCTGTTGTGGCTTTGGCATTGTCGACGGCGTTGATTGGGTACGCAATGCGTGATGGGATCAATTTCTTCCGATCACCCAGCCAAGTCATAGCCGAACCGCCCAAACCCACCGAGGTGTTCCGGATTGGCGGCCTCGTAGAAGAAGGCTCGATTGTGCGCGGGCAGGGTGAAACGGTGCGCTTTGTGGTGACGGATGGGGGCGAAAGCGTTCCAGTCGCCTTTACTGGTGTTCTGCCCGATCTCTTCTCTGAAAACCAAGGGATGGTTGGCACCGGCAGTTACGTGAACGGCGTGTTCGAAGCCACTGAAATACTGGCGAAACATGACGAGACTTACATGCCAAAAGAAGTCATGGACGCGTTGAAAGAACAAGGTGTTTATAAGGAACCCGGCGAAAGCTGATCGCGGCAGGACTTTGTGGCCTTGACGACCACAACTATCAAAAGCGATTTAGGCGAGCGTTTTGCGGCCAGACCTGCCGCAACGTCCTTACTGTTTTCAACGATTTAACGTGTTCCCCGGACGGTTTGGACCACCGCAAACAGGGGGGATGCCATGCAAAGCGTGCGCGAAATCGCCAATGCAATCGTTGACCGTGAAGGGGGGTTCGTAGACGACCCTGACGATCCGGGTGGGGCCACTAAACATGGTGTGACCATTCACACCCTGCGGCGTTTGGGGTTGGACCTGACGGGCGATGGCGCCGTCGACCGCGCGGATGTGCGAGCGCTGACAAAACGGCGTGCGGTCGAAATCTTTGTGACCCATTACTTTGACAGGCCCCGTATCGACCTGGTTCCGGGGTCTCTGCAACCGTCACTATTCGACATGTATGTCAATGCTGGAGCGCAGGCCGTCAAAACGCTTCAGCGCTTGTTGTGCGAAATGGGGTTTGATGTTTCCATTGACGGGGCAATCGGACCACAGACAGCTTCTGCATCTCACAAGGCCGCCGGATCTGATGGTGAATTGCTGCGCGACGCGTATGGCGTTGCCCGGCGCAACTATTACTTCCGTCTGGCAGATAGTCGCCCCTCGCTTCGAAAATACGCCCGAACGCGTGCGGGATCAAAAGGGGGATGGATCAAACGCGCCGAAGAGTTTCTCTCGCCGCGATACCACCTCAGTCAATCGGAGTTTGAAAAAAGGGTTTCGGCATGGGACTGATTTCCGGAATTTTTAGCCTGCTGTTTGGCGGTGGGCGCAACGTTGTGCGTGAGACGACCGAGGTGTTCCGCGAAAATGCCGACAATGCGGCGGAACGTTCTGTCATCCTTCGGGATCAGGTCATGGCCCAGTTTGGGTCCGAGTTTCAATCGGACCGCAAGGGCGCGTTCGACCGGTTCATGGACGGGCTAAACCGTTTACCACGGCCAGCTATGGCGTTAGGGACACTGGCGCTTTTGGCCGCGGCCATGATCGACCCGCTCTGGTTTGCGGCGCGGATGCAGGGGATCGCTTTGGTGCCAGAGCCGCTTTGGTGGCTTTTGGGTGTGATCGTCTCGTTCTATTTCGGCGCACGACATCAGGCCAAGGCGCAAGACTTCCAGCGCCAGATCGGCGCGACCTTGCTGAATGCGCCCACGGTTTTGGAGAATTTGGACGCTCTGAAAAGATTGAGCGACGCCGCCGAGGTTTCTGCCGAACTGTCGACTGGGGACATAGACCCAAATCCGGCGTTGGATGACTGGAAACGCAAACGCGAAAGCAGGGCCGCGACATAATGTGCGGTGGCTAAAGCCGAATGTGAATGGCGCAGGCCTTCTGCGGGCTATATATTCAGCGCATGATTACCGAGCTCGGCCATTTCGCACTGATCCTAGCCTTCCTTGTCGCCATCGTGCAAAGCGTGGTGCCCTTGATCGGGGCGGCCAAGCGCTGGACCGGGTGGATGGCCTTTGCCGAACCGGCGGCGATTTCGCAGTTTTTGCTGACCGCATTTTCGTTCGCAGCGCTTGTTTGGGCGTTTACGACGTCCGACTTCTCGCTGCGGATTGTGGTCGAAAACAGCCATTCGTTGAAACCGATGCTGTACAAGGTCAGCGGAACGTGGGGAAACCACGAAGGCTCCATGCTGCTTTGGGTCCTGATCGTTACGATTTTCGGTGCCATGGCGGCCGTTTTTGGCGGTGGGTTGCCACCAACCCTGAAAGCGCGGGTGCTGGCCATTCAGGGCGCAATCGGCGTTGCGTTTTTTGCGTTTATCCTGTTCACCTCGAACCCGTTCGACCGGTTGGCCGTGCCGCCCTTTGACGGGCGTGATCTGAACCCGCTGCTGCAAGACCCCGGTCTCGCGTTCCATCCTCCGTTTTTGTATCTCGGTTATGTCGGCCTGAGCATGGCATTCAGCTTTGCCGTGGCCGCCCTGATCGAAGGGCGCGTGGATGCGGCCTGGGGCCGTTGGGTACGCCCATGGACGCTTGCGGCCTGGGTTTTTCTGACAATCGGAATCGCGCTAGGGTCCTGGTGGGCCTATTACGAACTGGGCTGGGGCGGGTTCTGGTTCTGGGATCCGGTCGAGAACGCCAGTTTCATGCCTTGGCTGCTGGCGGCAGCGCTGTTGCATTCCGCAATCGTGGTGGAAAAACGCGAGGCTTTGAAAAGCTGGACAATCCTGTTGGCCATCATCGCCTTTGGCTTTTCATTGATCGGTACTTTCATCGTTCGTTCGGGGTTGCTGACATCCGTTCACGCCTTCGCAAACGACCCCGAGCGTGGGGTGTTCATCTTGTTAATCATGGTGGTGTTTATCGGCGGCGCCTTGACGCTTTTCGCGGCGCGGGCGCAAGCGATGGAAGCCAAGGGTGTGTTCGGCATGGTCAGCCGAGAAAGCGCCCTGATCCTGAACAACGTCCTGTTGGCCGTAAGCTGTTTTGTGGTGTTTTTTGGAACCATGTGGCCGATGGTTGCTGAAATGGCCTTTGACCGAAAACTCTCGGTTGGGCCGCCGTTTTTCAACGCGGCTTTCACACCTTTCATGGTTGCATTGGGAATAGCGCTGCCTGTTGGCGCAATGTTGCCGTGGAAACGCGGCCGGTTGGGTCGCGCGGCCTGGTCACTGCGCTATGCGTTCATTCTGGCCGTCGCGCTGGCGGTTCTGGTTTGGGTCATGCAGACCGGGCGCAGCGCCCTTGGCCCCATTGGTCTGTTTCTGGGCGCCTGGATCACCTTCGGCGCTCTTGTCGATCTTTGGAGCCGTACAGGCCGATCCGGCAGTATCGCCCGGCTGTTCCGGTTGCCCGGCGCGGATTGGGGTAAGGCGGTCGCTCATACCGGGTTGGGGGTCACCATGTTCGCCGTCGCCGGTCTGACCGCGTGGGAGGTCGAGGACATCCGCGTCGCACAGCCCGGACAACCTTTCGAAGTCGGCCAGTTCACGCTGACCCTGCAAGACGTTCGCCGCGTTCAGGGACCGAACTATTATTCGACGATGGCAGACATTGGTGTTCGGAAAAACGGGCAGGAAATCACGACGCTGCACCCCGAAAAGCGCGAATATCCGGTGGCGCAGATGCCCACGACCGAGGCCGCGATCGACTATCGGTTCTTGCGTGACCTTTATGTCGTGATCGGTGATCAGCAGTCTGACGGTGGTTGGGTCGTGCGCACGTATATCAAACCATTGGCCAACTGGATTTGGGCCGGGTGTATTTTGATGGCACTGGGTGGTGCGCTCAGCTTGTCGGATCGGCGTTTCCGCGTGGCGGCAGGTGCGCAAAAGTCATCCAAATCCGGGGTTCCCGCCGAATGAAACGGCTGGTTCTCATAGTTTTGCTGTTGGCATCCCCGGCACTGGCCGTGCAGCCGGATGAAATTCTGGATGACCCGGCGCTGGAGGCCCGCGCCCGCGACCTGAGCACCGGCTTGCGGTGTCTGGTCTGTCGCAACGAAAGCATCGATGAAAGCAATGCAGAGCTGGCCCGCGACCTGCGCATCCTTCTGCGCGAGCGTTTGGTGGCGGGCGACACCGACCAGGAAGCCGTGGACTTTATCGTCGCGCGGTATGGTGAATATGTGCTGCTAAAACCGACGACCTCGGGCGCGAATATTCTTCTGTGGCTGGCTGGTCCTGCGATGTTGCTGATCGCAGGTGCTGTTGGCTTTGCATTTGTCAGCAAGCGCGCGCGGTCCCAGAAAGCGGACACAGCTGATCGTCTGACCAAGGAAGAACAGGACCGCCTGCGGCAAATTCTGGAAGACTGACGTCCAGTTACGCTTTCCCTCGGGTCCGAATTGCGTCAGGGTTTGCCAAACTCTGTGCAGGCGAGGTTTTACATGGAATACGAAACGGTCCACCTGGACATCACTGATGGTTTGGCTGTCCTGACTCTGAACCGGGCCGACAAGATGAATGCGCTGACCACGCGTATGCGGGCCGAGATCACCCATGCGATGAACCACGCTGCAGGCAATGCGCGTGCCGTTGTGTTGACGGGTGCCGGGGATGCGTTCTGTTCCGGCCAGGATCTGGGCGATGCGTCAAGCACCGGAAAGATCGACCTTGGACGCGCGTTGCGGGACGAATACGAACCCATGCTGAAATCGGTCTATGACTGTCCGGTTCCGACCATTGCGGCGGTCAATGGTCCGGCAGCCGGGGCAGGGGCCAATCTGGCGCTTTGTGCCGATGTGGTGATCGCGACCGAAAGCGCCTATTTCCTGCAGGCTTTCGCGCGGATCGGTTTGATCCCGGATGCCGGTGGTACGTGGTTCATGCCGCGTCAGATGGGGTTCGCCAAGGCGATGGGGGCTGCGTTGTTTGCGGACAAGATCTCGGCGCGGCAGGCTGACGACTGGGGCCTGATCTGGGAGGCCGTCGCAGACGATGAGTTCGAATCCCATTGGCGCAAGCGTGCAGCTTACCTGACAAATGGCCCGACTGCAGGGTTTGCCGCGATCAAACAGGCCATTCGTGGCACCTATGACAAAACGCTGCCACAGCAACTGGCGACCGAGGCGGATTTGCAGGAAAACTGCGGAAGAACCCGCGACTTTGCGGAAGGTGTCGTTGCTTTTCTGGAAAAACGGCCCCCGAAGTTCGAGGGCCATTGAGCGCGTCAGGCGCGACGGCGACGTCTGCCGCGCCGCTCAGGCTGGACGCCTGTCTCTTCCGTGCCGTCCGAGTCGGATGAAAAGGCGCCCAGTGCCTGGGTTATCTGGTCCAGCGTAGGGCGTGTGTTGCGCGGGATCGTGTCCAGCGCCTCACGCATTTTACGAAGGTGAACCGGCATGGTTCCACAGCAACCACCGATGATTGTTGCGCCCGCATCGCGGGCCATCACCGCATATTGTGCCATCAAGTCCGGCGTCCCGTCGTAGTGGATGCTGCCGTTGACGTATTTAGGAATGCCCGCGTTCCCTTTTGAGATCAAAGGACGTTCGGTACCCTGTGCAACAAATCCCAAAACCGTGCGCAGAATATCCGATGATCCGGTGCCGCAGTTTGCACCAAATGCGATTGGGGGATTTGGCAGAGTTTCAATAATCATTGCCAGATCCGCGGATGTCACGCCCATCATCGTGCGCCCGGCGGTATCGAAACTCATGGTTCCGCACCACGGCATGTCGGCAAGAGCAAAAGCCTCGGCTGCCGCGCGAAACTCTTCCGGTGCGCTGATGGTCTCGACCCACAGAACGTCCGCTCCGCCTTCCTTGATGGCCTCAGCTTGTTCATGGAACATTTCAACAGCGTCGCTGTGCGTCAGGCTGCCGACCGGCTCCATGATTTCGCCCGTCGGGCCAACCGATCCGGCCACGACAACCGTGCGCCCGGCCTGATCCGCCAATTCGCGTCCCAATTCGGCCCCGATCCGGTTCAATTCGGCCACGCGGTTCTGGGCGTCGTGAAGTTTCAGACGCGCTGCGGTGCCACCGAATGTATTGGTCAGAAACAGATCGCATCCCGCATCGATCCATCCTTTGTACAAGGCGCGAATCTTGTCTGGCGAGTCGACGTTCCAAAGCTCGGGCGCGTCGCCGGACTGAAGACCCATGTTGAACAGGTTCGTACCGGTCGCACCATCCGCCAGAATTGCGTCGTTGGTTTCCAAAAGCTTGCTGAGCGCGTTTGTCATTGGACTATTCCGAAAATTGGCCAAAAAGGCCGACAAAAACAGAGACGCCCCGTGTCTCATGACCGGGGCATCAAATCAAATTCATAAAACTCATGAAGATCATGAGTGTGGCGCAAATTGCGTCAGTTGACCTCGCTCAGGATCTGCGCTTTGGCTTCGGGAAGAAGTTCTGCCATCTTGGCGCGGATTTCTTCGGCCGACGACAAGCTGCCCAGATCGCCCGATACTTTGCGAACGACATCCTCGTGGCCGGCTTCTTCCATGTCGGCGATCACCACGGTTTTGGCATAGTCTTCTGCGTCGCCACCGGACTTGCCCAGCTTTTCAGCAGCCCAAAGGCCCAGAAGCTTGTTGCAGCGCGCTTGCGCCTTGAACTGCATTTCCTCGTCATGAGCGAATTTCGCTTCAAAGGCGTTTTCGCGTTCGTCAAAGGTGGTCATTGGTTGAGGACCTCTTGGGTTACACATCGTTTACTGATGATATGACTGTACACTGCGCAAGGTTCAAGGGATTTGCGCTGCGTCAAACTCCCCCGGTGCCGCGAACTTGCGGGAAAGCGGGGGTTGCACTATGAGGGCGCCAACGCAGAGGGACTCATTCCTTCGCCCCGGACTGGAAAGGTCGCAAATGGCGCGTCGCAAGAAAATCTACGAAGGCAAAGCCAAAATCCTCTATGAAGGCCCCGAACCGGGTACGATCGTGCAGTATTTCAAGGACGACGCTACCGCGTTCAACGCCGAAAAGAAGGACGTGATTGACGGCAAGGGCGTGCTGAACAACCGCCTCAGCGAGTTTTTCATGACCGGCCTGACGCAGATCGGCGTGCCAAACCACTTTATCCGCCGCCTGAACATGCGTGAACAACTGGTGCGCAACTGCGAGATTGTGCCGCTGGAAGTGATTGTCCGCAATTATGCCGCCGGAACGATGTCGAAACGTTTGGGGATTGCCGAAGGCACACAGTTGCCGCGTCCGATTGTCGAATATTGCTATAAGGACGATTCACTGGGCGATCCGCTGGTCACCGAAGAGCATATCGCCGCCTTTGGCTGGGCCAGCCAGCAGGACATGGACGATATCCTGAGCCTTGCGTTGCGCGTGAACGATTTCATGAGCGGTGTGATGCTGGCCGTCGGGATTCGGTTGGTGGACTTCAAGATCGAGATCGGACGTATTTTCGACGGCGACTACCAGCGATTGATCGTGGCCGATGAAATCAGCCCTGACGGCTGCCGCCTGTGGGATATCGAAACCGGTCAAAAGCTGGACAAAGACGTTTTCCGACGCGATCTGGGCAGTTTGACGGACGCGTATTCCGAAGTCGCGCGCCGTCTTGGCGTTTTGCCCAAAAGCAACGTCACGAAGCCGACGCTGATAAACTGAAGCAACCCTGCCACGCAGGGTTGTCCAGACAATTCAAGCGCGGTATCCCGCGCGCAAATAAACGGGCTGGCAATCGGTCCCAGAGTGGAGTTTTCGAAAATGAAGGCACGGGTGCATGTGATGCTCAAAAACGGGGTGCTGGACCCGCAAGGCGAAGCCGTTCGGCACGCATTGGGTGCCATGGGCTTTGACCAAGTCGAAGGCGTCCGTCAGGGCAAGGTGATCGATCTGGAACTGGCCGAAGGTTCCACCGAAGCAGATATCACCGAGATGTGCGAAAAGCTGTTGGCCAACACGGTCATCGAACGGTACGAAATCGAATTGGTCTGAGTTTTCTCAGGGTCCGACCTAGGAGGGTCCATCATGCGCGCAGCCGTAATCGTTTTTCCCGGGTCCAACTGTGACAGGGACCTCGCCGTTGCCTTCGAACGGGCCGGGTTTTCGGTCGATATGGTTTGGCACAAGGATTCCACCTTGCCCGATGGCGTCGATATCGTTGGGGTCCCGGGCGGTTTCTCTTATGGCGACTATCTGCGTTGCGGCGCCATAGCCGCACAATCGCCGATTTGCAAAGCCGTGGTGGAACACACTGAACGCGGCGGCTATGCGATGGGCATATGCAATGGGTTTCAGGTTTTGACAGAAACCGGCATTCTGCCGGGCGCTCTGCTGCGCAATGGCGGCCTGAAATACATTTGCCGCACCGTAGGGTTGAAGGTTGAAACCAGCAACAGCGCTTTCACCGAAGGATACAACGCCGGCGACGTGATCGACATTCCTATTGCGCATCATGACGGCAACTATTTTGCTGACGACGAAACGCTGGCCGAGTTGAAAGATCAGGATCGTATTGCGTTCTCTTACACCGACAATCCCAACGGTTCGCGCGACGATATCGCTGGCATCCTGTCGCACAACCGGCGCGTGTTGGGGATGATGCCGCATCCCGAGCGGGCGGCGGATTCAGGCCACGGAGGCACCGATGGGGTGGCGCTGTTCCGCGCATTATCTGGTGTCCTGACGCCAGCGTGACTTGAGGTCGATGTCGCGGACGCGTAGCGTCGAGAGATGAGTTCAGACGTTCAATCAGACGGCTCCGGGTTCCTGAACCGGCTCCGCGTGTCGCCACTCGGCTGGCGACTGCGTCTGGCGATTGCCATACTGTTGATTGTCACTGTGGCGACGGTCTGGATTACCAATGGCCTGTTGACCAGCCGCTTCACGGAATCGACGCGCAACCGGGCCGAACTGCGCCTGGCGCTGTATTCCGGCAACTTGCTGAGCGAACTGCGCCGCAACGCCATTGTTCCGCAATTGCTGTCGCGTGACCCAACGCTGATTTCAGCGCTGCAATCGAGCGATTACACTTTGTCCAGTCAGCGCCTGATTTCATTCGTCGAAGAAATCGGTGCCGCCTCGCTGGTTCTGTTGGACAGCGACGGGCTGACACGCGCCGCAACCGACCGCAACAAGCTGCAGGAAAGTCACCGAAATACTCCGTATTTTATCGACGCGATCCGGTCGAACGCCACGATTTTCTCGGTCATTCCACGCGAGTCGGGGGGGTATAGCTTCCTGTATTCGCGTCGGATCGAAGCCAATTCCGAGATTCTGGGCGTAATTGTGGTCGAAGTCGACTTGCAAAAGTTCGAACGTGCCTGGGCGGGTATCTCGGACGCGGTCATGGTCACGGACAGCACCGGAACAATTATTCTGTCGACCGAGCCTCAGTGGCGCGGGTTGGATGAGAATGCGGCGATGCTGCGCCAACCGCCGCAGGGCGCGATCCAGCGCGCGATCCGGGCAACGACGGATTGGACCGCGCTGCCCCCGGACGCCTATCTGCAGGGCGAGGCGGTGATGCGGATGGAGACGCGCATTCCGTTCCGCGGCTGGCAAATGACCTCGTTCACCACATACTCGTCAATTCGCGAACGGGTTAACAGCGTTCTGGCGCTGGAAATCATGGCATTTGCGATTCTTCTGGCGCTGGCCTTTTATGCCCTCAGCCGCAGGGCCACGTCGCGCATGACATTGTTCCAGCGCGAGTCGGCGGAGCTTCGCGCATTGAACTCGAGGCTACAGCGGGAAATTGCTGAGCGCGAAAGGGTTGAAAAGACGCTGGAAGTCGCCGAGCAAACGCTTGCCCAAAGTTCAAAACTTGCGGCCTTGGGCGAGATGTCGGCGGCAGTCAGTCACGAACTGAATCAACCGCTGGCGGCGATGAAAACCTATCTGGCGGGGGCGCGGCTTTTGCTGCGTCGCGATCGGTCCGAAGAAGCACTGGCCAGCTTTGGCCGGATTGATGGGCTGATCGAACGAATGGGCGCGATTACGCGTCAGTTGAAGTCTTATGCCCGCAAGGGTGCTGACGCATTTTCCCCTGTAAATCTTGGCGAAGCGCTGGCTTCCTCGTTGTCCATGATGGAACCTCAGCTGCGGCAGCGCCATGTGAAAATTACCCAGATCCTGCCGGATGAACCCGTTATCGTGATGGGGGATCGCATGCGGATCGAACAGGTCATGGTCAACCTCTTGCGCAATGCGCTGGACGCGACCAAATCTGTTGATGAGCCCGATGTGGAAATTATTCTTGCGGCAGGCGATACTGCCGTCCTGACGGTGCGGGATAATGGCCACGGTATCGAGGACATCGAGAACCTGTTCGAGCCGTTCTACACCACCAAGCGACCCGGTGACGGGGTCGGCCTGGGGCTTGCCATCTCGTCCGGGATCGTGAACGACCACGGGGGACGACTGACCGCCCGCAACGGACAGCACGGGGGCGCTGTTTTTGAAATGCAGCTCCCGATACTTGGAAGCGACGGCCTTGAGGCCGCGGAGTAACGAGGAATGACTATGGCACAGGCCATGAAAATCGCCATTGTGGACGACGAACAGGACATGCGCCAATCCATCAGCCAATGGTTGGCGTTGTCCGGCTATGATACTGAAACCTTTTCCAGCGCAGAGGATGCGCTCAAGGTTTTGGGCCCGGAATACCCGGGCATTGTGATCTCGGACATCAAGATGCCCGGTATGGATGGAATTCAGCTGTTGAAAAAGCTGATGGGGGCAGACAGCACGCTGCCCGTCATCATGATCACCGGCCATGGTGATGTGCCTATGGCGGTCGAAGCCATGCGTGTTGGCGCGTTCGATTTCCTTGAAAAACCGTTCAACCCAGACCGCATGTCCGAGTTGGCGAAACGGGCCAGCAACGCGCGGCGTCTGACGTTGGACAACCGCGCCCTGCGGCGCGAATTGTCTGGCGGCACGCAGATCATGAACAAGCTGATCGGCGCTAGCCCGGTCATGGAGCGGCTGCGCGAGGATATTCTGGATCTGGGGCAGGCTGACGGGCATGTTCTGATTGATGGTGAGACCGGCACCGGCAAGACGTTGGTTGCTCACGCGCTGCACGCGGTTGGCAGCCGGGCAGGAAAGAAATTCGTTCTTGTGTCCTGTGCGGCGCTGGAAGAAGACGCGCTTTCGAAACGCCTGTTTGGCCCGATGATGCCGGAAGACACCCAACTGCCCGCGATCGAAGAAGCGCGCGGTGGAACGCTGGTTCTGGAAGATGTCGAAGCCCTGAGTGATACTTTGCAAGCCCGTTTGCTGAGCGTGATGAACGAGCAGGGCACGCCAGCGGAGACGCGCATTGTCGCGATCTCGAACTTGCAGGAGGCAGGCAAGACCAGCGAAGACGTGCTGCGCCCGGATCTGTTTTATCGACTGGCCGCGCTTCGCATCACCATGCCGCCGCTGCGTCAGCGGGGTGAAGACATTCTGACGCTCTTCACGCGCCTGAGCGAACAGTTCGCGGAAGAATACGGCTGCGACTCGCCACAGGTCAGCGCACAGGAAGCTGCGCAGCTGTTGCAGGCCCCGTGGCCCGGTAACGTACGGCAGTTGATCAATATTGCGGAACGGGCCGTGCTTCAGTCCCGGCGCGGGTCCGGTACGATTGCATCGCTTCTGATGTCCGATCATGAAGAAATGCAGCCGGTGATGACGACCGAAGGCAAGCCGCTGAAGGAATATGTCGAAGCGTTCGAACGGATGTTGATCGACAATACGATGCGTCGCCACAAGGGTTCGATCGCGTCCGTGATGGAAGAACTCTGCCTGCCGCGTCGAACGCTGAACGAGAAAATGGCGAAGTACGGATTGCAACGCTCGGATTATCTGTAGGGCAGGCGAGGGGGCCAGCCCCCTCTTGAGCCGCAGGCTCAATTCACCCCCGGGATATTTATGGCCAGATGAAGGGATCCTGCGCAGCGTTCTGCGGGCGCTGTGCAGTTTGCCCATTGTCTTTTCCACAGGACTGCTTTTATTGTGACCGAACGGGCCGGGCATTTTTGCGCCCTTAAGCCCCGAATCTTTGAGTTTCGCTGCTTTGCCGCTTGTGACGAACAACCAGGATGGCTTGGCAGACCGATTGTGCCCCAAGCGGGCAGTAGAGCACCTGAGCCCCAATTGTGGGTGAAAGGAATAAATGGGCAGGCCGCGCAAGACCGCGCCTGTCGGAGAAGAACCGCGATGACGCGCGCGCAACGATTGAGTATACGGGCAGGGGGCCAATGCGCCACACCCTGCCGCGCGCCGTCCGATATCGCCCAGACAAGACACCACCCCAAATGCGCCTGTCCACCCGGACGGGCCAGGACGACGCGTTTGGCGCGGTGCACCAAGGACAAATGGCTAAGAAAATGCTTATCGATGCCACCCACGCGGAGGAAACCCGCGTCGTGGTGGTTGACGGAAACAAGGTTGAAGAATTCGACTTTGAGTCCGAAAACAAACGTCAGCTTGCCGGAAACATCTATTTAGCAAAAGTTACCCGGGTCGAACCGTCGCTGCAGGCGGCCTTTGTCGATTACGGTGGGAACCGGCATGGTTTTCTGGCGTTTTCGGAAATCCATCCGGACTATTACCAGATTCCGGTCGCAGATCGCGAAGCGCTGATGGAGGAAGAACGCGCCTATGCCGAGGCAATGAAGGCGCGGGATGAGGCAGAGGACTCCAAACCGAAAAAGCGCCGCTCCCGGTCGCGCAGCAAGGCAGCGGACGTGAAATCCAATGATCCGGTGGAAACGCTTGACGTGACTGCCGAACCAACCGGCATGGAAACAATCGACCTGGACGACGGTGACGAAGCCGAGGAAGGTTCGGTTCCGGAAGGCACGTCGCCGATGGAGATCGTGGCCGAAACGCCGGTCGAAGAGCCTGTCGACGCACCAGATGACGCGGCGGACGATGCGTCGGGTGACGAAGATCAGCCCGAAGAGACAGTCGATGTGGCGGCGGAAGTTGCGGACGAGGCCGAAGACGCGGAAACGGACGCCGACGACTCTGATGCGGGTGAAACCGAAACGACCGACGACGAAGGCGGGGATGAGCAAGACAAGTCGCCCGAGGCCGAGGACGCCGACCCGGAAAACGACGAAGAAGTTCAGGACGACGACGCCGGAGCCAAGGCATCAGACAAGGACGAGACGATAGAGTCCGTCGCGGATGATGATGACAGCGACGATATTCGCCCCCCGCGGAAACCACGCCCACGTCGCTACAAAATCCAGGAAGTAATCAAAGTTCGTCAGGTTCTTCTGGTGCAGGTTGTCAAGGAAGAACGCGGCAACAAGGGTGCCGCGCTGACAACCTATTTGTCTCTGGCAGGACGTTATTGCGTTTTGATGCCCAACACCGCTCGGGGCGGCGGTATCAGCCGCAAGATCACCAATGCCGCCGACCGCAAGAAGCTGAAAGACATCGCCGCCGAAATTGACGTTCCAACGGGTGCAGGCCTGATCGTACGTACGGCTGGCGCCAAGCGCACCAAATCCGAGATCAAACGCGATTATGAATATCTGCAACGGCTGTGGGAACAGATCCGCGAGCTGACTTTGAAGTCCATCGCGCCGGCGAAAATCTATGAAGAGGGCGACCTGGTCAAACGCTCGATCCGGGATTTGTATAACCGCGATATTGACGAGGTGCTGGTTGAAGGCGAAGGCGGGTATCGCATCGCCAAGGACTTCATGAAAATGATCATGCCGTCGCACGCGAAGAACGTGAAACGGTACGAAGATGCGCTGCCACTGTTCGCGCGCTATCAGGTCGAAAGCTATCTGGCGGGGATGTTCAACCCGACCGTTCAGCTTAAATCGGGCGGTTATATCGTGATCGGCGTGACCGAGGCCTTGGTGGCGATTGACGTGAACTCGGGTCGGGCGACCAAGGAAGGCTCGATCGAGGATACGGCGCTTAAGACTAACCTCGAAGCGGCCGAAGAAGTTGCGCGTCAACTGCGTCTGAGGGATCTTGCGGGCCTTATCGTGATCGACTTCATCGACATGGACGAGCGCAAGAACAACTCGGCCGTTGAGAAGCGGCTGAAGGAAAAGCTAAAGACCGATCGCGCGCGGATTCAGGTGGGCCGGATTTCTGGTTTCGGCCTGCTTGAAATGAGCCGGCAGCGTCTGCGTCCCGGCATGATCGAAGCAACGACCCAGCCGTGTCCAGCGTGTCATGGCACTGGCCTGATCCGATCGGACGACAACATGGCGCTGTCGATCCTGCGTCAGATCGAGGAAGAAGGCACGCGCCGCCGCTCGCGCGAGGTACTGGTGCGTTGCCCGGTCAGCATTGCGAACTTCCTGATGAACCAGAAGCGCGAGCATATTGCTCAGATCGAGCTGCGTTATGGCCTTTCGGTTCGGATCGAAGGCGATGTGCATCTGGTCAGCCCGGATTTTTCGATGGAGAAATTCAAGACCGCCAGCAGAAACGTACCCGAGGCGACCGCGCCGGTGGTTTCGGTGGACGCATCGCTGATGGATCTCGTGGATTCCGTCGACGAGGAAGAGGTCGCGGAAGACACCGTACAGACCGAAGAGGAAACCAAACCCAAGCGCAAACGCCGCCGTCGTCGTCGAAAGAAGAGTTCGTCAAGCTCTGATACGTCCGATGCGAATGAAGCGGACAGTTCGACGGCATCCGAAGATGATGATGCCGATCAGGCGCACACGGCAGCCGAAGAAGCTGGTGACGTTTCGGAAGATACCGAGAAGGCGGAAAAACCCAAGAAGCGCCGGGCACCGCGCCGAAAGAAGAAGGATGTGGAAGCGGTTGAGGCTGATGCGGAGGACGCGTCTCAGCCCGAAGCCGAACCGGTACCGGCTGAGGCCTCTGACGCGGCCAATGGCGCTGATCCGGCGCAAGACGTGCAAGAGGCACATTCAGAGGCACCTGAGCAACCACAGGAAGCTGTTGCTGAAGCTGCGGTTGAGAATACGGAAGCGGATACCGCGCCTGAGGCGGCAGAGCTCGAAGAAACGATCGAGGAGCCCGAGGCAGTGCAAGCCGCAATGGAGGAGCCTGCGCCGGTGGAAGCGCCATCCGAACCGGTGCTTGAGACGGTTAACGAAGACCCTGAACCGGCACCAGATAAGCCCAAGCGCCGCGGATGGTGGTCGTTGGGTCAGTAATATTGATCAGACAGGATCAAGGCGGGCTCACCAGCCCGCCTTTTTCTTTTCGCACAGCGAGATGATGCGGTTAGCTGGCTTTTCGGATCACATAGACTTGATGGTCCGAATCCTGTTCCTGCGCTAGCAGCGTATGCCCGGCCTCGGCGCAGAAATGCGGCACGTCGACTATCGCTGCCGGATCATCCGCCAGCACGCGCAACACAGCGCCGGCTGGCATTGACTTGAGGCGCTTTCGGGCTTTCAGAACAGGCAATGGGCACAACAGGCCAAGCGCGTCCAAGGTTTCGGTGATCTCGCTCATACCATTGGGAATATGTGTTGCGCCAGAAACTGTCCAGCATGCAACCACGAGGATGTGACCGAATTGCCCCGTGACGAAGGCTGCGTGATACCATATGTCCTGATCCATGTTCGGAATTGATATCATCGACGCGGGCCTGTTGCCGGCCATGCTCATCGCCATGATCGGGGGATTGATCAGCTTTCTGTCCCCTTGCGTCCTGCCAATTGTGCCACCCTACCTGGCCTATATGAGTGGCGTCACGATTCACGAGATGCAGGATGAGGCTCGTGCCCGTCGCAAGGCCACGCTGTCCGCATTGTTCTTTGTTTTGGGATTGTCGACGGTTTTCTTACTGCTTGGGTTTACGGCCTCGGCGTTTGGGGCGTTTGTCCTTCAAAACCAGGTATTGTTCGCCAAGCTGTCGGGTGCGGTTGTCATCGTTTTCGGACTGCATTTTCTGAACGTGTTTCGCATCCCCTTGCTGGATCGTGAGGCGCGCGTGGAGACCGGAGACTCGGGCGGGTCGGTATTTGGCGCGTATATTCTGGGCCTGGCGTTTGCTTTTGGATGGACACCCTGTATCGGTCCACAACTGGGCGCGATCTTGTCGCTGGCTGCGTCCGAAGCCTCGGTCGCGCGCGGTACTCTGTTACTGGGTGTTTACGCGGCTGGGCTGGGTATTCCGTTTCTTCTGGCCGCGATGTTCCTGAACCGTTCGATGTCGGTGATGAACCGGATCAAACCCTATATGGGGACGATCGAAAAGGTCATGGGCGGCCTGCTTCTGTTCGTCGGCATCATGCTGATCACCGGTTTGTTCACCGAATTCAGCTGGTGGTTGCTGGAAACTTTTCCTGCTCTGGCAACGCTGGGTTAACCTGAGGACGTTTTGGTGGACCTCAACTGGTGCGGGTCTTACCTTGGCCGTCGCGCTGGGTTAACCTGCGGGCCAAAGGCCGGGACATGAGCAGTCAGAAACGCCATCCGCAAATCTTCAGACGCCGGGTATTCTATATCCCCGGTTACGACCCGTTTCCGCCTCGCCGCTATCGCGAACTCTATCGGGCTGAGGGGCGCGCGCAGGCCGAGATTTCGGGATATTCGGTAAGCATCGCGGGGCGCACCGGACCGGGGCCCTATGGCTGGCATGTCACGTCCCTGCAGGAGAACACCGAAATCCAAACCGAATTCGAGGTTCTTGCGTGGTCAGATATTGTGCAAGGCAGCATGGCACAATCCGTACCGGCGACCTATTTGCGATTGGCGCGAACCGCCTGGGTCTATATCTCGACCGGGGCGCTGCAGCGATTGATGCGGCTGCGCAAGGGACCGGTGATCGCGGCACTTTATCCGGTTGGTATGTTGTTACTGCAACTTGCAGTAGCCGTGTTGGTCCTTTTGGGATGTCATGCGTTGTTGTCGCTGGTCATGGGCGCATTGTCCTGGGTTCCGGCGGTGGCGGTTGCCTATGCCATTCTCTTGCTTTTCCGGCGATTGGATAACCGCCTTTTCGCCTATTACCTGATGTTGGACTACGCCCATTCGGCCCATCTGTACGGCGCGGTTTCGCCTGATTTGGATGACCGGTTGTCGCAATTTGCGGACCGAATTGAACAGGCGCTTGCAGAGAGTTTGGATGAAGTTCTTGTGGTCGGCCACAGTTCGGGCGCGCATTTGGGCGTGATGGTCCTGGCGGATGTTTTACAGCGAAAAAGGGCGTTGGCCCACAAACCCTCGCTGTCTTTTCTGACCCTTGGGCAAGTTGTGCCGATGGTGTCGTTCCTGCCCAAGGCCCAACGGTTGCGCGGCGATCTGCAGCTAGTTTCGGTCAGCCCGGACGTGACTTGGGTTGACGTGTCGGCCCCCGGTGATGGGTGCACCTTCGCGTTGTGCGACCCGGTTGGTGTCAGTGGTGTCGCAAGTCCCGATCAGCGCTGGCCTCTGATCCTGTCAGCGGCGTTTACACAAACGTTGTCACCGGACCGATGGAAAGCGTTGCGTTGGCGGTTCTTCCGACTTCATTTCCAGTACCTGTGCGCGTTCGATCAACCGGGGGATTACGACTATTTCAGGATTACTGCCGGGCCCAAAACGCTGAGACAACGGTTTGAGGCGCGTGCGCCGTCGCGGTCCCGCATCACCAATGCGGTGTCCAAGTACACATCGGTTCAGGCATGAAGCCACCGAAACCAACACCTCGGGCAGACAAAGTGTCTCTCTGGCGGTACGCAAAACTGTTTCGGCAGGACTTGCTTTCGGCGCAGCCCCAACGACTTTACCGGGCCTGGATGGCCGAATTTCGCACACCGTTCTTCCGGTCTTACCTGGTCAATCAGCCCGCGTTGGTCGACGAGGTGTTGAAACAGCGCACAGACGCGTTTCCCAAATCCGACCGGATCAGCGAAGGTTTGCGCCCGCTGCTGGGCAATTCGGTTTTCCTGACCAACGGGGATGTGTGGAAGCGCCAGCGCCGCGTGATAGATCCCGCTTTTGCCGGTGGTCGTATGAAGGATACTTTTCCTGCCATGTTGGCGGCGGCAGATCAGGGCGTACACCGTTTGGCTCAGCGCCTCGGGGCAGACATCGAAATTGAAGAAGTCACCAGCCATGTCGCAGCGGACGTGATCTTTCGGACGCTCTTCTCGGTCCCGATAGACCACGAAATCGCCGCGCAGGTGTTTGCGAAGTTCAAGGCGTATCAGCGGGAACAACCGCTTTTGAATATCGCTGCGTTTCTGCGGATGCCGCGTTGGATGCCTCGGTTGCACTCAAGGAAAACCCGCGAAACGGCGCGGGATATTCGTCACCTGATCGGACGTCTGACCGAAGAGAGGGCGAAGTTGATTGCCGCTGGCAAAGCTCCGGACGATCTGGCGACAAAAATCATGACGACACCGGATCCTGAAACAGGCCGTTGTTTTGATACCGATGAGATGATCGATCAGGTCGCAATCTTTTTTCTGGCCGGTCATGAAACCAGCGCGTCGGCGCTTGCCTGGGCCCTGTATCTGTTGGCGCTATACCCGGATTGGCAGGATAAAGTCGCGGATGAGGCACAAGCCGCGGGTCGCCCGGGCTTTGCGTCGATGTCTCAACTGAAGATCTGCCGCGATGTGTTTCGTGAGGCGCTGCGCCTGTATCCGCCGGTGCCAATGATGGTGCGCGAGACGACATGCCCCGAAGGCTTCCGCGGTCGCAACATCGAAAAAGGATCGCAGATTGTGCTTAGTCCCTGGCATCTGCATCGTCACGAACGGCTGTGGGACAACCCCGATGATTTCGATCCCGAGCGCTGGCAGACCGAAAACGGCAAAACTTGCCAAAGGTCGGCGTTCCTGCCGTTCTCCGCGGGTCCTCGCGTCTGTCCGGGCGCCGGTTTCGCTATGATTGAAGGGCCGCTGATTCTGTCGCAGTTATTGCGACGCTACCGTTTCGAAACAATTCCCGGCAAAAGCCCGGTACCGGTCGCGCATCTGACAGTGCGTTCGAAAGATGGGATTTGGTTGCGTCTAGGTGGGCGCTAACAATCTACCATCATCGAAATTCATGCTGTATTCGGGTGAAGAAAGCGGAATCATTTTTTGAACGGGATTGACTCATGTCCAATGCAGAACAACGCGCGCAAATGACGAATGGCGCAGGATTTATTGCGGCGCTGGATCAAAGCGGTGGGTCGACGCCCAAGGCTTTGGCGCTGTATGGGGTTGATGCCTCTCAGTACGGCTCGGACGAAGAAATGTTCGACGAGATCCAGAATATGCGCGCGCGGATCATTCTGGCCGACGACTTCGTCAAGGAAAAGGTCATCGGCGCGATCCTGTTTGAACGCACCTTGGGCGAGGAAATCGACGGTCGCAAAGTGGCCGATTACTTGTGGTCTGTGAAAGGCATTGTTCCATTTCTGAAAATCGACAAGGGCCTGGAGGACACCGCAAACGGTGTTCAGATGATGAAGCCCATTCCGGGATTGGCAGACACTCTGGCCAAAGCCGACGGCGTATTCGGCACCAAAGAACGGTCCGTCATTCACGAGGCGAACGCGGAAGGGATCGCCGCAGTGGTGGCGCAACAGTTTGACGTCGCCCGCGAAGTCACCAACGCGGGCATGGTTCCGATCATTGAGCCCGAGGTGAACATTCACAGCGAAACGAAGGCCGAGGCCGAGGATATTATGAAGGCAGAAATCCTCAAAAACCTGGACCAATTGGGCGAAGGGCAGGAGGTTATGCTGAAGCTGACGATCCCGACCAAGGCGAACCTTTTTGATGATCTGGCCGACCATCCGCGTGTGCTGCGGGTTGTGGCGCTGTCCGGCGGTTATTCCACCGATCAAGCCTGCGATCTGCTAAGCCAGAACGGCAAGATGATTGCTTCGTTTTCGCGTGCATTGACCGAAGGTCTGTCGAAGCAGCAATCAGATGCGGAATTCAACTCCGCGCTTGGCAACAACATCAACAAAATCCACCAGGCATCGGTCTGAGTTAAACGGGTTTTTGGAACGACCGGCGCAGTCGCGTCGCCTTTTCCCGCATGATGCAGCCGTGGGCGTGATCGTTGATCAGGCCCATGGCCTGCATGAATGCAAACACGGTTGTCGGACCAACGAATTTCCAGCCTCGTTTCTTCAGCTCTTTTGACATCGCAACCGACTCGGGTGATGTCGAAGCGGTTTGCGGCTCCGGCGGCGTTTCGGTCTCGTACCGCCACACAAACGCGGCCAAGGACCCTTCGGCATCAACCAGTTCCTGCATTCGGTGCGCGTTGTTTATGACCGCCTCGATTTTCCCGCGATGTCGGATTATGCCTGCATCCTGCAAAAGCCGCGCAACATCCGTTTCGGTGAACGCGGCGACCTTATCGGGGTCGAAGTTGCAAAAGGCTTTTCGAAAGTTTTCGCGTTTGGCCAGGATGGTGCGCCAGCTCAGCCCCGATTGAAAACTTTCAAGGCACAGCTTTTCGAACAGACGCTGATCATCGGCAACCGGGTAACCCCACTCTTTGTCGTGATACTCATAGAACTCTGGCGCGGAGGCACACCAGGCGCAGCGCGGTTGACCATCTGGCCCTAGAACGGTCTTGGACATGGATGTACCCCTTTTGTTCTATCTACGTTAACTGTCCGATACATGATCAAGCAAGCGGAGATTACAGATCGCGATACCAATTCAGGATGAAAACGCGAATGGCCGAGGCGAGCCCCGTTTCAGGGTCACGCGCCACATCAATTTCGGCGGCCAACACGTTGATCGGCATGTCTTTCTGTTTCGCGATGTCTCGAAAAGCCTGCCAGAATTCGTCTTCCAACGACACGGATGTCCGGTGCCCTTTCAAGGTCAACGAGCGTTTGACGGGCCGGCCACTCATTCGTCGAGCTTGTGACCGTCCAGGTCACGGCGTTGTTTGTCCCGGTGCTGCTCTGCCGCATTTTTGTGGTATTTGCTTTGACCAAACCGGGCAGAGTTGCGGTCGGCGCGGGCTTTCTTTTCGGCCCGCGCTTTTTCTTTTCGGTACCGGTTCAGGTTGACCGGCTTGCCCATCAGCCCTTGGGTCCGATCATATGTTCCGGGCGGACGACGGCGTCAAAGGTCTCCTCATCCACGAAACCAAGGGCAATTGCCTCTTCCTTGAGAGTGGTTCCGTTTTTGTGCGCCGTCTTGGCTACGGTCGTTGCGTTGTCATATCCGATGGTCGGTGCCAGTGCCGTGACCAGCATCAGCGACTCTTTCATCAGTTTGTCGATGCGCGGTTCGTTGGCTTTGATGCCCAGCAACATTCGCTCGGTAAAGCTGTCGGTCGCGTCACCCAGCAGTTGGATAGACTGCAGAAGGTTGTAGGACATCATCGGGTTATAGACGTTCAGCTGAAAATGGCCCTGCGAACCGGCAAACTTGATCGCCGCGTCATTGCCCATAACATGGGCTGCCACCTGTGTCAGAGCCTCGGCCTGGGTCGGGTTGACCTTTCCAGGCATGATCGACGATCCCGGTTCGTTTTCCGGCAGGATCAATTCGCCGAGGCCCGACCGCGGACCGGACCCTAACAAGCGGATATCGTTGGCGATTTTGTAGCAGGAACCGGCAATGGTCGCCAAGGCGCCGGACAGGAACACCATCGCGTCATGGGCTGCCAGCGCCTCGAACTTGTTGGGCGCGGTGACGAAAGGCAAGTCCGTGATGTCGGCCATGTTTTTGGCCACCGCATCATCCCAACCGTTATGGGTGTTCAGACCGGTTCCAACCGCCGTTCCGCCTTGGGCAAGCTCATAGATGCCGGGCATGGACGCCTCGACCCGCACTATGCCCTGACGGATCTGATGGGCATATCCGCCGAATTCCTGCTCAAGCGTCAGCGGCGTGGCGTCTTGGGTGTGCGTGCGGCCAATCTTGATTATGCCTTTGAACTCGTTTGCTTTTGCTTCAAGCGCCTCAGCGAATTTCCGCAATCCGGGAAGCAGCACGTCGCGCACGCTCATCGCTGTGGCAATGTGCATGGCGGTGGGGAAAGTGTCATTCGATGACTGCCCCATATTGCAGTGGTCATTTGGATGAACAGGGTCTTTTGATCCGATCTGACCGCCTAAAATCTCGATGGCGCGGTTGGCGATGACCTCGTTCGAGTTCATGTTGGACTGCGTGCCCGATCCGGTCTGCCAGACGACCAGCGGGAAATTGTCGTCAAACTTGCCCTCAATGACCTCGCCTGCGGCCTGAATGATTGCGTCGGCGATTCTGGCGTCCAGCTTGCCGATTGCCTTGTTCTCGATGGCGCAGGCCTTTTTGATTACGCCCAGCGCACGAATGATCGCAACGGGCTGCTTTTCCCAACCGATTGGAAAGTTCATGATCGAGCGCTGCGTTTGCGCGCCCCAGTATTTGTCCGCAGGGACTTCGAGCGGGCCAAAACTGTCGGTTTCGGTGCGGGTCTGAGACATCGGTCACTCCGTCAGGTATGCGATTGTATGCCGTTTAGCCCCGGTCGAGACCCAAGACAATCGGCCACTTGCGCGCACCATAAACACAGACCCGTCAAAGGTATAGACGATGGGCCGCAGCAAATAATCCAAGTTAGCGAAAACAGTGTCTTTGTGCTGGATCGGGCTAGAGTTAAGGTGAGAGTGCAACCGCGACGGAGTCCATCATGCGTGCATCATTTTTCGACCGCCCATTGCATGTCATCGCATCAGCACTGGTTTTGGCTTTTTGCCTTCTGATCACAACCGGACCTGCGCGTTCTGCAGATATCACGCCGTTCGTGGGGGACTATGTCGGTTCGGCTGACGTCGTCGATGCGGATGGCACTGAAACCCCTCGCGACATGAGTGTCTCGATCCACAAGAACAGAAACGGCTTCAACATAAGTTGGAAGACGACGACCTACAAAGGCGACGGTCGCGTGAAGGAAGAGAAATACTCGGTCGATTTTCAGCCTTCGGCACGGCCAGAAGTCTTTTCTGCCGCAATGAAGCGCAATGTTTTCGGCCACGAAGTGCCGTTGGATCCGATGGCGGGGGAACCATTTGTCTGGGGGCGAATCGACGGGGATACTCTGACGGTTTTTTCTTTGTTCATTGATCAGAACGGCGGCTACGAGTTGCAGCAATATGACCGCACTTTGACCGAAGGTGGATTGAACCTGTCATTCTCGCGCTTTCGCAACGGCGAAAAATCACGATCGGTTCAGACATTCTTGCAAAAAGAATAAACCCCGCGCTGGACGGGGTACTGGTTATTTGCGGAAACTATCCAACGACACAACATCGGCGTCGTGATGCGGCTGTTCCTCTTCCGGTTCCACCTCAATGGACTCTTCTGGAACAAAATCGGCTTCATCTTCGTCTTCGGGGCTTTCAAAGCGCAGGCCGAATTCGACTGAAGGGTCCACAAATGTCTTGATCGCCATGTAGGGAATATACAGCGGTTCCGGCGCGTCGCCGAAATTCAGCGTGATTGAAAACCCGCTGTCGCCAACTTCTAGGTTTTCGAACCAGTGCTGCATGACGATTGTCATTTCTTCAGGGTACCGATCACGCAGCCAATCGGCAATTTCGACACCGTCCTGCCGGGTGTCGAAAGTGATGAAGAAGTGATGCGCGCCGGGCAGACCGTTTTGGGCGACATCCGTCAGCACAGTCTTGATCAGACCGCGCATGGCCGTGTGCATCAGGTTTCCATAGTCGATGTCTTGCGACATGTGTGTTCCTCGAAAGTGGTTGCCATCAGCATAAGGGATTTGGCCGGAAACGAAAGGCTGCGATGCTGGTGATTGGTTACAAAATCTCCAACGCCAGTCCGGCCAAACTCATCAACGCAAGTGCCGTTGCAAAACCGAATTTAAGCCGAAAAATCAAGACGCTTGCTGCAATGGTCAGTGCCAGCGCTTTGATATCTAACGAGGACAGGTCGGGCAATGGCACGGATAGCGGACCCCAAGCCAACACGCCGACTTGTCCGAACAGAACGTTCATCCCGAACCACACGGACAGGTTGAGAATCACGCCGACCACGGCAGCCGTGACACCGCGCATCGCAGCCGCAAGACGTGGGCGCGCCGCTATTTTGTCGAGATAGGGACCCGCCAGAAATATCCAGAGAAAACAGGGAACGAATGTCGCCCAAAGCGCCACCGCCCCGGCGGCAAGCCCCAAGGCAACACCGCCTGATTGTTGGCCGGTCAGCATTGCGACGAATTGCGTGACCAGAATAAGCGGGCCGGGTGTTGTCTCGGCCAGACCCAAAGCGTCGATCATCTGATCGGTGCTGATCCAATGATAGGTTTCGACCACCGTTTGCGTCATATAGGCCAGAACCGCATAGGCCCCGCCAAATGTGACCACGGCCAGACGTGCGAAAAACCAGCCCAGATCGGCCAACAGATCCTGCCCGGCCAGCCCAAGTGCCACCAATGGCATGAGCCAGAGCGCCATCCAAATTGCGGCCGTTTGCACAGGGTGCGCCAATGCCGGGGATGATGTGTGTTCGGTGACGGATGTATCGCCCGCGGTGACATATCCCCAGAGTGCCGCGCACAGGATGATCAGGGGAAAGGGTAAGTTAAGTGCGAATATGGCCAGAAACCCCAGCCCCGCGATAAGCCGGTATCGCGGCTTGGTCAGCGCCTTGCGCGACAGTTTGCGAACCGCCTGAATGACGATGATGATGACCGTCGCCTTGATGCCCAGAAAACCGGCCTGAACCATCGGAAGGTCACCGTATGCGGCATACAACCCAACCAAAACCGTGATGATCAAAGCACCGGGCAACACAAACAGGCTGCCCGCAATAAGCCCGCCGACGACACCTTTCAGCCGCCAACCGGCATAAGTTGCCAATTGCATCGCTTCCGGTCCCGGCAACAACATGCAAAGGGACAAGGCACGCAGGTAGGTCTGTTCGTCCAGCCAAGGTCTGCGCTCAACCAACTCCTGATGCATCAGCGATATTTGAGCCGCCGGACCGCCGAATGACAGCATCCCGATGCGGCCAAACACGCGACAAAGCTCGGGCAGTGTCGGGGTCATTGGCCGTGGCCCGTTGGCCAGTCATGCGTTTCTTCGAACCCGTCTCGCGCCCAACGATACAGCGCGTCATACAGGCTCATTCCAGCCTCAAGCTGCTGGTGGTCGTCTTTGTATTGCCGCGACAAGCCGACCGACAGCGCCAGCAACCCGGCGGCTTGAGGGGCAGCGTCGTGCTGGTTTGTGTCGGCAGCGCGCACGATGTTGGCCAACCGGTCTAAAGGTTCAGATCGGATTCCAAACGCCTCCAACATTGCATCGAAGGTGCATTTCTCGCCACGATGACCAAAGAAGGCACCGTCCACATCAAAGGGTGTCGCGTCGAAGTTTTCCGCCACGCCTTGAATCTCGGATGGCGCAACAAACAAAAAGCGGGCCATGGGATCGACGAATCTGCGGATCAGCCAGGGGCAGGCGATGCGATCAATTTTGGGGCGATGACGCGTCACCCACAACGAACTGCCGTTGACAGGTGCGGGCAGGGCGGTCAGGTCAACGAGTACGGTGTCCGGCATGTCGCGCCAGGCAAAATGCCCACCTTCCAGATATTCTGCCGCGCAACCCGCGCTGCGCAGCCAGGACACGACGCCCTGGCTCAGCTTTTTGCCTTTCTGACAAATGATGACACCCAGACCGGAGCCGATCAGAGCCTTGAGGCCGTCAATGTCTTTGTGAGAATGCCGGATCGAACCGGGAATGATTCGCGGGTCATCCGCAAAATCCGGGTCGATGCGAATATCGATCAGAACCGGTGAATTCGGTGTGCCGACGAGCCTTGCAAGTTGTCGCGGCGTGATTGCATTGGGCGCAGCCATGGCATGTCTCCATTTTGACTTCGGATACATGCGAAACTTGGGCTGCCGCCTCACGGGGTGTTCGCAAGCTGACCCCTTGGCGTGGTGCTAACGCGGAACCAAAGGTGGGGTCAAGCGCGTGAAAACCGGGTTTACGCCCAATCCAGCTGCTGTCCGGTCATACAGACCGGCAAAGTGTCCTGTGGGAACTGGCCAAGCTGCTCAAACAGCGAGATGAAGTCGAACTGATTATAAGCCTCGACCATTTTTCCGTCTCTGAACCGGGCCATAACCTGTCCCGTAACCTCAAGCGGAGCCCCATTGTCGGCGCGAAAGGTGCGTACATGCAAAATCGCCGAAACCCAGTTTTCATGCTCCAAAATCTTGGGCAGTTCGACCTTGATGTCGCCCAGGACATGACGAAACGCCATCACCAGATCACGAAAGTCATCCGCGCCGACCTGCATTTCGGGGATCAAGCCTTCTGCCATCGTGTCCGGAGCAAAGAAATTTTCAATCGCCTCGGTATTTCCGTTTTCCCAAACTTCGGAATACCACGCGCGAAGTACGTCTGTGTTCGTCATCCCGACTCTCCTGTCCTGAAGCGGCAGGATGGAGAATAGATGTGAACAAACTCTGAACATCGACAGAGGTTGATTGCAAATCACAGGCATGAGTCGGGAAAATGCAGGTTTCTGTTGCCAGGTACCTGCGAACCCCGCCTTACGCGGCTAGGCGCAAGGGCTTAGATTTCGGTCTTGCTACTGCTTACGCAGCAACTGCAACCGGAGCACGATTGTCGTTTGCAATTGTACTGTTTTCGCCGGTAACGGTGGCAGACAGCCGAGACAAAGCTAACCCCTTTAGACGTTCGTCGATCCTATTTCGGCCCCATGATCTTCAAACGAAAGATGTTGGTGGAGCCGCCGGGTACCGCCCCCGGGTCCGATCCGCTTATTACGAGCGCGTTTATGTCCATAGTCCCGAAGGACATGTCCTATATAGGTGAGCGCGCGGGCGGATGCAAACCGGGATTGTCGCTGGCAAAACTCTTTTAGGCGCAGAATCTTACGCCGCTCTGTTGATGTTCGCCAGGATCAGCCAGATTGCCAACGCCAGTTCGATTCCTCCGAATGTTGCGGCTTTGACCAATGGTGGATTGTCGAGAACGACAGATACGAACCGGCCCAAAGCCGCACCGCCATAGACGACGCCCAACATCGCGTAGGCCATTGGGTTGTTCAGGAAAAGAACGACCAGACCCGTCACAACAAACAACCCGCCGACCGAGGCACGCATTTCGCTGAGCCCCATGTTGCTGTCCGTCGGGGCCAAATCCAGCGCAGAGGCCGTAAAGCTGGGTGCCAAAAAACCAAACAATCCAAAACCGATGGTCAAAAGCGCAGCAATCACATTCAGGGCAGTAATCATCATCCGTTCCTCAGGCTGGCTTGCGCCATTTCTGGGCCACATCCCGTGCCAGTTTGCGGGTGTAGTTTTCAAGTTCGACCAACGTTGCGTCTACCTCGGACCCGTCCCGCTTTTCCAACGCGTCGGCAATTCGGTTGTGCAAGGTAATGATTTCCTCGCGCGAGCGCGCGGTGAAAGTGATCATGTTCATCAACGGCTGCATGGCCTCGACGGCACCGGCCAGTTGGTAGGACAGCACGGGGTTTCCGGCGCCATCCACGAGGGCACGGTGAAAGTTGACATCCGATGCACAGAACGCCTCATCCGTGAGGCCGGGCTGCGCCTGCCTGTGGATCTCGGCCCGCATCGTGGCCAGTTGATCTGCGGTTCGCCTTTGCGCGGCCAAGGCGGCGCAGGCGCGTTCCAGCGCAAAACGGGCCTCGCAGGCGGTGTCGAAACTGACTGCATTCATGGACAACAGCAGCGTCGAAGTTGTGATTTGCTGAGAATAGGCGTCTTCAAAGCTCAAACGGTTAACGAATGCGCCACCGGTCGCGCCGCGTTGCGTTCGGATCAGCGATTGCGCGGCCAGACGTTTCAACGCCTCGCGCACGGTCGGGCGCGAAACCTCGAACTGATCTGCAAGCTCGGCCTCGGACGGAAGCCGTTCATCCACGATCAGATCGCCCGAGACAATCGCGTCCCGGATGGCCTGAGCAATCTGCGCTGACAGGTCGGCGCGGTTTTGGGGATCGATTTTCATATTCGCAGGCCCGCAGGTCAGATTTTATTTGTCTGACATTTAAAAGTCTGACATTTGAAACGCAAGGACTGAGTCGGGAGGGATGCATGAGTCGCGCGGTTCTACGCAATGCCGGATGGCTGGGCTTTTATGCCGCGATCCTGTGGGCGTGGTGGGTCATGTTCTCGATGAGCCGCGACATGAACCTCGACTGGATCGGTCGCCCCGGTCCGATGGGGCAGGCCATGGCGGCGATGGACCCGCGCATGGACATGTACATGCCGATGGCCGAATTCGGGCCGCTTTTCTGGATGTGGGCGATCATGATGGCGGCGATGATGCTGCCGACCTTGGTGCCGACGTTGCGCAGCTATGATGATCTTATCCACAGTGCCAACGGAACCCGCGCGGGCTGGTTGGGCGTTCTGGCCGGGTATTTCGTGGTTTGGGTGGGATTTGCTGCCGCAATCACTGGGTTGCAACTGGCACTGCTTTTCGGAGGCGCCGTTGACATGCTGGGCATCGCGAAATCGCCATACCTGGCGGGCGGTTTGCTGATCGTCGTCGGCGCGTTCCAATTCACCCGCGCGAAAGAGGTTTGCCACGGCGTGTGCCACGCGCCAATGACGTATTTCCTGGGGCATTGGAAAACCGGCTTTTCTGGCGGTTTGCGCATGGGCGTGGGCTTGGGCGCGTTTTGCGTGGGCTGCTGTTGGGGGTTCATGGCGCTTGGTTTTGTCGGCGGCGTCATGAGCCTGTTGTGGATGGGCATGGCGACCCTGTTCATGGTTCTGGAAAAACTCCCCCAGATCGGTCATGCGGTGACCCGTCCAATGGGGTTCGCTTTGATCGCGGGCGGCGTTGTACTGCTCGGGCATCACATAATTTACGGAGGATAACGCAATGGCAAAAAACAGAAAACCCGAAGCAGACAAGCTGCCGGTGAGCCAGCGGATCGACAGTCGGATGCCCAACCCGAAACGGCGCGAGATGAGCCCGACGGACTGGGCAATCAAGGGCGAGTTGATTCTGAACTGCTCCTGCGATGTGTTTTGCCCTTGTGTTGTGTCGCTGGGTGCGCATCCACCGACCGAAGGTCATTGTCACGCCTGGATGGGCGTGATCATCGACGAAGGCCACTATGAGGGCGAAGATCTGTCAGGTCTGAACGTTGGCCTTCTGGTTGATATCCCCGGTCGCATGGGCGAAGGCCAGTGGCAGGTCGCAGCATATGTCGACGAACGTGCCAGCGGAAAAGCCTACAATGGCCTGTTGCAGATTTTCAGTGGTCAGGCCGGTGGAACAACCGGTTTGTTCACCATGCTGGTCAGCGACATAATCGGGGCCGAGCGGGCTCCGGTCCAAATTGAGCGTGATGGCACGAAGCGCAGGATCATCATCGGACGCAAGATTCAGGGTGAAATTGAGATGTTGTCGGGGAAAGACCCCGATCACCCCGTGATGGTCTCGAACTCGAAATACTGGATGGGACCGGACATCATTGTTGCGCGCGGAACCAAATCCAAGGTGCGCGATTATGGGCGGGTCTGGGATTTTGGCGGCAAGTCAGCCGAAATCTGCCCGATCGACTGGCACGGTCCCAAGTAGAGCGAGCCGGGCCATGCCCAACGCTCCGCAAAATTTAAACTGAAACAAAGGCTTGAAGTGAATGTTTAAGGCGCCCGTGCTGCAGTGGCCAAAATTGCAACCGGCGCGTCCCGACGCGAACCAGACCTAACGCACGAGGAGACTCGAGTGACTCAAATATCATTGTCCCGTCGTCTGAGACGCACCCCGTTTTCGGAAGGCGTCGAGGCTGCAGGTGTCAAAGCGTACACGGTGTATAATCACATGCTGCTGCCGACGGTCTTCGAAAGTGTCGAAGCGGATTACCGGCACCTCAAGGACCATGTGCAGGTCTGGGATGTTTCCTGCGAGCGGCAGGTGGAATTGCGTGGACCGGATGCGGCCCGTTTGATGCAGATGCTGACGCCGCGTGATTTGCGCGGCATGCTGCCGGGTCAGTGCTACTATGTTCCTATCGTCGACGAAACCGGCGGGATGCTGAACGATCCGGTTGCTGTCAAACTGTCCGAGGATCGGTGGTGGGTGTCCATCGCTGACAGCGATTTGCTGCTTTGGGTCAAGGGTTTGGCCAATGGATACCGGCTGGATGTGCTGGTGGATGAGCCTGATGTTTCCCCGTTGGCGGTACAGGGCCCCAAAGCCGATGAGTTGATGGCGCGTGTTTTCGGGGATCGCGTGCGGGACATAAGGTTCTTTAAGTTTGACATGTTCCAGTTTCAGGGACGCGATCTGGCGGTTGCCCGGTCCGGGTATTCGAAACAAGGCGGGTTCGAGATTTACGTGGAAGGCGGCGATATCGGCATGCCGCTGTGGAACGCGCTGTTCGAAGCCGGCGCTGATTTGAATGTCCGTGCAGGCTGTCCAAACCTGATTGAGCGTATCGAGGGCGGTTTATTGTCATTTGGAAACGACATGACCGATGACAACACGCCGCATGAATGCGGGTTGGGCAAGTTCTGCAACACGCATACGGCAATTGGGTGCATCGGCAGGGACGCCTTGTTGCGGGTCACCAAGGAAGGTCCGGTTCAACAGGTGCGTCCGATCGCCATTGACGGAACGGCGGTCCCGCCCTGCGTCGAGCCATGGCCGGCCTATGCCGATGGAAAGCGGGTCGGACAGGTGACCTCGGCAGTTTGGTCGCCGGACTTTGAAACCAATGTGTCGATTGGCATGTTGCGGCTGAGCCATTGGGAAGCCGGAACGGCCCTGGAAATCGAAACGCCGGACGGGATGCGCAAAGCCACCGTTCAGGCGGCGTTTTGGCTGTAACAGGATTTAGGACAATGGGGCGTTGGTTCTGTCGGCGTCGACCAAAAGTATGAAAGGAAATCAAATGTTTAATGCGTTGTTGATGGTCCAGGACGAGGAAAGCGGAAAGGCCAGCGCCGAAATCAAGCAAATTTCCGAAAGCGACCTGCCGCAGGGCGAGGTTACGGTCGCCGTTGAATATTCGACCGTGAACTACAAGGACGGTCTGTGCCTGTCGCCCAAAGGCGGTGGTCTGGTTCGCAACTATCCACATATTCCGGGCATCGATTACGCTGGAACGGTCGAGGCATCGACAGATGACCGATACAAACCCGGTGACAAGGTCGTACTGACTGGCTGGCGTGTGGGTGAGGCACATTGGGGCGGGTATTCGCAAAAGGCCAACGCACGGGCAGATTGGCTTGTTCCCTTGCCGGACGGCTTGAGCACTCGGCAAGCGATGGCTGTCGGAACTGCCGGATTCACGGCGATGCTGGCGGTCATGGCGCTGGAGGATCATGGGTTAGAACCCGGGCATGGCCCCGTGCTGGTCACCGGCGCAGCAGGCGGTGTCGGTTCAGTTGCTACCGCTATTCTCGCGCACCTCGGCTATGAGGTTGCCGCCGTGACAGGTCGGCCGGAAACCGAAGATTACCTCAAGTCGCTGGGTGCGACCACAATCGTTCCGCGCGAAGACCTGAACGAGACGACCAAACGCCCGCTGGAAAGCGAAACCTGGGCGGGCTGCGTTGACGCCGTTGGCGGTGACATGCTGGCTCGAGTGCTGGGACAGATGAAATACGGTACGTCGGTGGCGGCGGTTGGTCTGGCCGGCGGCGCGGCCTTGCCCGCGACCGTCATCCCGTTCTTGTTGCGCGGTGTAAACCTGTTGGGGATCGACAGTGTCATGCAGCCCTATGACAACCGTCTGCGCGCGTGGCAGCGTGTGGCAACCGATCTGCCGATGGACAAGCTTGAGGCGATGATCCGACCGGCGGTTCTCGGCGATCTGCCAAAGCTGGGCGCGGACATCCTGCAGGGTCAGGTCAAGGGCCGTGTCGTGGTCGATATCAACGGTTGATTGCATGCGTTTCGTCGGCGGGCGGGCATGTCCCGACCGTCGACCCTTAATCGTTCTGTTCAAAAAAGAACGCCTAAACCTCTGGCCTTCGCCACAATTCGCAATCATGATTGCTATACAACCCAATTCCGATGGCTTATGACGCACCGGAATAGCACCTGAATACGGGGAGTGAGCAGCATGTCTGACGATTTCGAACTGGACACCGACGATCTGAAACGCCGCATGGATGGCGCGATGGCCAATCTCAGAACCGAATTTGCATCGCTGCGTACGGGTCGTGCCTCGGCTTCCATGCTCGAACCCGTCATGGTTGACGCGTATGGCTCGATGACACCGATCAACCAGGTCGGAACGGTCAATGTGCCGGAACCCCGGATGGTGACCGTCAACGTCTGGGACAAGTCGTTGGTCGGCAAAGTCGAAAAAGCGATTCGAGAAAGCGGGTTGGGCATCAACCCGCAGCTGAACGGCACAATCATCATGTTGCCGATCCCGGAGTTGAACGAGGAACGCCGTCGCGAGTTGGGCAAAGTTGCGGGTCAATATGCCGAAAGCGCCCGCGTTTCGATTCGAAACGTGCGCCGGGATGGCATGGATCAGATCAAAAAGGCCAAGGCGGACGGTATGTCGGAAGACGACCAGAAGCTGTGGGAGAGCGAGGTTCAGGATCTCACCGACGAGATGATCAAGTCGGTGGATGACGCCTTGGAAACCAAGCAATCAGAGATCATGCAGGTCTGAGGACTTTTGATGCCCAAAGATCCCGATACGCCAGCGTTGCAAGGCCCAAGGCATGTCGCCATCATAATGGATGGCAACGGGCGTTGGGCACAGGCGCGGGGCCGTCCGCGGTTGTTTGGTCACCACGCCGGGGCACGCAAGGTCCGCGAGGTGGTCGAAGCCTGCCCGGGTCTTGGGATCAAGTATCTGACGATTTTTGCATTCTCGACCGAGAACTGGAAACGCACTCAGGTTGAAGTTGCCGGCCTGATGAGCCTGTTCAAACGGTACATCATCAAAGAAACCCAGACCCTTAAGGACAACGGAATCCGTGTCCGCTTTATAGGGGATCGGGTTCGGTTGGACAGCAAGCTGACCGGTTTGATGGACATGCTTGAACAAGAGACCAAGGACAACGATCTTGTTCACCTGACCGTCGCATTGAACTACGGGGGCCGGGACGAGGTCGCGCGTGCGGCAAGACGACTTGCCCGCGATGTCGCCGAAGGGCGTCTGCAACCCGACGAAGTGGATGTGGAAACGCTGCCAAAATACCTTGATACGCGCGTGTTACCCGATCCTGATCTGGTCATTCGCACCAGTGGCGAGGCGCGGATTTCGAACTTCCTTTTGTGGCAGTCCGCATATTCCGAGTACGAATTCATTGAAACGCTTTGGCCTGATTTCACAGCCGCCGAACTGGAACGACTGTGCCGGAACTTTGGCGCGCGTGACCGGCGGTTCGGGGCGGTTCCGGCATGAGCGAAGGCCGATGGTCTGACCTGACCACACGGGTTTTCTCGGCGGCTGTTTTGGTCGCGCTTGGCGCGGTTGAGGTCTGGCTGGGCGGGTTGTGGTTCGAAGCATTCATTGCCGTCGCATGCGCGATAATGACCTGGGAATTGGTCCGAATGGTCGATCCTCAGCGCGGCGGTGTCGCGTTGCAACTTGCCATACTCACGGGAATTGCGGTCGTCCTAAGCTATCACTTGCCGCCCCTATACAAGCTGCCGTTTCTGTTGGCCCCGGCGCTGGTCGGGGCAGGGCAGATCAAGCAAAATCGCGGTGTCTTTGTTGCTTTTGCAATCTGGATTGCCGCCTCCGGCCTGGGCTTCATCACGATCCGCGAGAACATGGGGTTCGGATGGATGGTTTGGCTGATCGCGGTTGTGGTCGCGACGGATGTGGCCGGTTACTTCGTCGGTAAATCCCTTGGCGGGCCAAAGTTCTGGCCTAAAGTCAGCCCCAAGAAAACATGGTCCGGCACAGCCGGTGGATGGGCTGCGGCGGCACTTGTTGGGGCGGCCTTTGCGTATCACGCCAATTTCGGGGTCGTTTTCGTGCTAGTATCGGTTCTGACATCGATGGCGAGCCAGATGGGAGATATCGTGGAAAGCGCGACCAAGCGCAGGATGGGTGTCAAAGACAGCTCGGCCCTGATCCCCGGACATGGCGGTTTTCTGGACCGGTTCGACGGCATGATGGGGGCCGCCCTGTTTGTTCTGATCGCCGGGCTGTTTTACACGCCCGGAGTGATGTGATGCGCAAGGTCTCGGTCTTTGGTGCCACCGGATCGATCGGGCAGAATACGATTGATCTGATCGCTCGGGACCCGAGTTCTTACGAGGTCGTTGCTCTGACCGGCGGGTCCAACATCGCCCAGCTGGCTGAAGATGCCCGGAAACTTGGGGCGCAACTTGCTGTAACCGCGCACGAGGACCGATTGCAGAATCTGCGCGACGCATTGTCCGGCAGCGGTGTTGAAGCAGCCGCAGGGCAGGCGGCCCTGATCGAAGCTGCGAACCGCCCCGCTGACTGGGTTATGTCTGCCATAGTCGGATCGGCAGGGCTGGCCCCCGGGCTTGAAGTTTTGAAACAGGGCGCGACGCTGGCATTGGCCAACAAGGAAACACTGGTATGTGCAGGCCCGCTGGTTCTGGAAACCGCGCGTGCGCACGGGGCTGATTTGTTACCGGTGGACAGTGAGCATTCCGCAGTTTTCCAGGCATTGGCGGGCGAGGACATGGCCGCCGTCGAACGGATCGTGATTACAGCCAGCGGCGGTGCTTTTCGCGACTGGCCGCTACCGGATCTGGCCCGCGCTACGGTCGAACAGGCGTCCAGCCATCCCAACTGGAACATGGGGCAACGGATCACCATCGACAGTGCCTCTATGTTTAATAAAGCGCTGGAAATAATAGAAACAAAAGAGTATTTTGGCGTCTCCCCCCGGCAGATCGAAGTGCTCGTTCATCCCGAATCCATCGTGCATGCGCTTGTAGGCTTTCGCGACGGCGCATTGATGGCACATCTGGGTGCTCCCGACATGCGTCACGCCATAGGTTACGCGCTGCACTGGCCGGAACGACGTGAGCTTCCGGTCCAACGGCTGGACCTGACGGCGCTGGGGCAACTGAATTTCTCCTCTCCGGACGATGCGCGTTACCCCGCGCTGAGACTGGCCCGCGAAGTCATGTCGCGTGGCGGTCTTTCCGGCGCTATCTTCAATGCCGCAAAGGAACGCGCGCTTGATCTTTTCATTCAGCGTCGGATCGGGTTTCTGGACATGGCGGACATCGTTGCGACCGTACTTGAGCGGTTTGAAGGCACCGATAGCCTTATTGATGCCGATATGACCCTTGATAACATACAGCAAACGGACCATCTGGCACGTCATTGGGTCGATGAAGCCGTACTAAGAAGAGCAGGATAGGATTTTGGATATACTTTCTCTGATCCCACAATTTGGCGGGCTACTTTACACGATTGCAGCCTTTGTTGTGGCGTTGTCGGTGATTGTCGCAGTGCATGAATATGGCCACTACATCGTTGGTCGGTGGTCCGGTATCCATGCCGAGGTGTTCTCGATCGGTTTCGGTCCTGTGCTGTGGAGCCGTGTCGACAAGCGCGGCACCAAGTGGCAGATCGCGCTTCTGCCCTTTGGCGGGTACGTCAAGTTTCTGGGCGATGCCAACGCCGCATCTGGCAAAGACGAAGATGCGATGGCGGAAATTCAGCAGCAAAGCCCCGAAGAACTGCGTCGCACCATGCATGGCGCACCGCTGTGGGCGCGCGCAGCTACGGTTGCAGCGGGACCGGCGTTCAATTTTGTCATGTCCATACTGGTGTTTGGCCTGATTTTCTGGTCCCAGGGCGTGTCACGGGAACCGTTGACGGTTGGCACCCTGAATCCATTGCCGGGCGCAATTCAGGGCTTGGAGAACGGTGACGAGATTATCGCGGTTGGCGGTGTTGCGACGCCGGATGGTGACAACGACGTAACGTGGTCAGATTTCACCGAAGCGCTGCCTGTTGAACCCGTCCTGGACTATACGGTCATTCGCGATGGTCAGACGTTGGATGTCCAGGCACCTTGGCTGTTCCCCCCGTTGATACAGCAGGTTGCACCTCGCAGCGCGGCGATGGATATCGAATTGCAAGCCGGTGACGTGATCACCGCCGTGGACGGAGATCCGATTTTCGCCTTCGCGCAGCTCAAGGACAAGGTCGAAGGGTCGAATGGGCGGGCATTGTTGCTGAACGTCTGGCGCGACGGTGCCGATCTTGAGTTTGCTTTGGTCCCGCGTCGGACCGACGAGCCGCAGCCCGATGGCGGTTTTGTCACGCATTGGCGCATCGGTATCGTCGGTGGAATGATGCTTGAGCCTGCGACCGAACCCGCGGGTGTCTGGGATTCGTTCGCCGGTGGCGTAACCCAAACCATTCGCATCATCGAAGGCTCATTGTCCGGGATGTGGCACATGATTACCGGGGCGATAAGCACCTGTAACATATCCGGGCCGATCGGCATCGCAGAGACGTCCGGCGCGATGGCAAGCCAGGGCGCGCAGAATTTCATCTTCTTTATCGCGGTTCTGTCGACAGCGGTGGGGTTGCTGAACCTGTTTCCGATCCCGGCGTTGGATGGCGGACATCTGGTGTTTTATGCTTACGAAGCGGTGGCGCGAAAACCGCCCAGCGATAGGGCGCTTCGGGTTCTGATGGCGGTTGGCATCACGCTTATCCTGTCTCTGATGGTTTTCGCGTTAAGCAACGACCTGTTTTGCTGATTATGGCAAACACGGCACGGCACGGACGCAAAATTGCCTCAATTCACGGTTATGTTTCGTACCGAGTTTAATTCGGACACCCCTGAGATGACCAAGGCTTTTAGAAAATCCTATCAGAGTTTCAGCACTCTTTTTGTCCTCAATTGGGACATGTTGCTGAGCTTTGGCATCACCGCACTGGCGTTGGCGCTTGGCGCCTATCTCGTCGGTTTGTGATTCTTCGCCACATGTAGTGAATTTGTGAAGCGGCCCAATGGGCCGCTTTGCCGTTTTGTGCTTTTGACAAGGCCCCTTAATCCCGCTACTCAGCAGGTAAAGTCTGAAAATTCTGGGTAGTGAAAAAAATGACTAACAGCAGGGGCACGGGCACATTTCGCGGCTCTGACCGGCCGCAGGCCAATATTTTGTGGCAGGCACTAACGTTCTTTTTTCTCTTTGCAACAGTGGGTTTTATGTCGGTTCCGCAGACCGCGCAGGCACAGACCTACACGATCAATTCGTTTGAGGTTGAAGGCAATCGCCGGATCGAAACTTCGACCATTATCGCGCGCACGGGAATCGAGCCGGGACAAACCGTAACTGCCGGGCAGTTGAACGACAGTTTCCAACGTTTGCTTGACAGTGGTGTTTTTGAAACAGTCGAATTGGACCCGAGGGGAAATACCCTGGTCATATCGGTCGAGGAATACCCCACGATCAACCAGATCAGCATCGAAGGAAACCGCCGGGTCAAGGACGACATTTTGCTTGAGGCAATCTCGTCCCAACCGCGCCGCGTGTTTACGCCACAGGTCGCTGAAACCGATGCAGATCTGATTGCAGATATCTACTCGGCACAGGGACGTGTCGCGGCAACCGTCATCCCCCGCATCATCCGCCGCAGCGACAACCGTGTCGATCTGGTGTTCGAAGTTGCCGAAGGATCGGTGATCGAGATCGAACGCGTTAGCTTTGTCGGGAACCGCGCCTATTCGGACCGACGCCTGCGCCGGGTTCTGGAAACCAAACAGGCCAATATTCTGCGGACATTCCTGCGCGGCGATACCTTCATTGCCGACCGTATCGAATTCGACAAGCAGGTTATCCGCGATTTCTACCTGTCGCGCGGCTATGTCGATTTTCGCGTCAACAGCGCCAATGTTGAATTCACGCGCGAGCGTGATGCCTTTTTCCTGGTGATGAATATCACCGAGGGGCAGAAATTCGCATTCGGCAATATCTCGACAGTCAGCGAAATACCGGGTGTTGACGCGGCCGCCTATCAGGCTGCGTTGAAAATCAAGCCGGGTGTCACGTACTCTCCATCGCTGGTGGAAAATTCGATTGCGCGGCAAGAGCGCCTTGGTATCAGACAGGGTGTTGATTTTCTGCGGGTCGAACCGCGCGTGACCCGGAATGACCGCGATCTGACCTTGGATGTTCAGTTCGTATTGACCCGTGGGCCGCGCATCTTTGTTGAACGGATCGACATTGAAGGGAACACGACGACCTTGGACCGTGTTATCCGCCGGCAATTCGACACCGTCGAAGGCGACCCGTTCAATCCACGTGAAATCCGCCAAAGTGCCGAACGTATTCGCGCCCTGGGGTTCTTTGCCGTTGCGGATGTCGAGCCACGTGAAGGATCGACGCCCAGTCAGGTCATCGTCGACGTGGATGTCGAAGAACAGCCAACAGGGTCTTTGAACATCGGCGGCAGCTACTCGGTCTCGGATGGTTTCGGGGTGGCAATCGGTCTGAGCGAAAGCAACTTCTTGGGACGCGGGCAAACGCTAGGATTGTCGCTCTCCACGGCTCAGGACTCGGAACGCTACACCATCAACTTTACCGAACCCTACCTGTTGGGACGCAGGCTTCAGTTCGATCTTGGGTTGGGTTTGACGACCACAAACTCGAGCTTTGCCAGCTATGACACGAAAAGCGTGTTCTTCAATCCGCAGCTCAGCTATCGGATTGGCGAATTGTCGTCGCTGCGGCTGCGCTATGGCTGGGACCGCAGCGAGATGACCCAGCAGGATAACGAAGCCAACGGTGCCGTGATTTCGTCGGAAATCGATCAGGGCAAGCGGACTGCCAGCTCACTTGGCTTGTCTTACATCTATGACAGCCGTTTGGGTGGTCTGAACCCCAATGCAGGCGTTCTGTTCGAAGTTGGCGTTGATGCCGCTGGTCTGGGTGGTGACAGCGAGTTCATCAAAACCACGGCGCGGGCGATCGCGCAGCAACGTGTACTGAACGAAGAGGTGGTGCTAAGGGCGACCCTGGAAATGGGCGCGCTCAACTGGACGGGTGACGATTTCAGCCGCACCATCGACCGTTTTGTTCTGGGGCCGAGTACCTTCCGCGGCTTTGAGCCCGCTGGCCTTGGTCCGCGCGACCTGTCCAACGGTCAGGATGACGCAATCGGCGGAAACTACTACTGGGTCGCCAGGTTCGAATCCGACTTCCCGCTTGGGCTGCCCGAAGAATTCGGCCTGCGCGGCGGTTTGTTCTACGACGTCGGCAACCTTTACAACATCGACAATGTCGACACCGCGGGCGCAGACATCGTCGGCTCCGGTGGCTCGATCCGCCATGTCATCGGCGTCTCAGTTCTGTGGACAACGCCATTCGGACCGCTGCGCTTCAACTTCTCGAAGGCGTTGAAGAAAGAGGATTTCGACAAGGAACAGAACTTTGACCTGACCATTCAGGCCCGGTTCTGATCTTCGGATGGCGTCCCGGATCATGACGTACATGCAGGGCCCCTTACGGGCCCTGTACATCTTTCTGGCACTTGGATTGGCAATGCCCGCAGGGGCGCAGCAATTGGGTGTTCCCCAGTCCACGATCCTGACGATTTCGAGCGATCGGTTGTTCGCGGAGTCGCAATTCGGCCAACGGGTGTTCCGCGAGTTCGAAGCCGAAAACGCGCTGTTGAACGAGGAAAATGAACGCATTGTTCAGGCATTGAGCGATGAAGAGCGCGAGCTGACCGAAAAACGCGCCGAGCTTGATGCCGAAACATTTCGCCCCCTTGCCGAGGCATTCGACGAAAAAGTTCAATCCCATCGCGAAAGCCAGCGGGCCAAACTGGACACGCTGGCCCGTCGCAGCGAACGGGCGCGCGCGATGTTCATACAGTTGGCCGAACCGGTTTTGATTGACCTGCTGCGCGATACCGGCGCCTCGGTCATTCTGGAACGGTCGAACGTTTTTCTCAGCCCGGATGCGCTGGACATTACAGATACCGCGATATCGCGGATCAATGCTGCAATCGGTGATGGCAAGGACTTGCAGACTGAAGGCGATGAATAGGTTTGCTTGCCCTTGAGGGGCTGTATTGCTAACCACGCCAGAAAGAAACATCAGACACAGGACTTGTGCAAATGACCACGGAAACCAAGAGTGCCGACATTCAGCTGATTCAGCGGATATTGCCGCATCGCTATCCGTTTCTGTTGGTGGACAAGGTGGTCGATATCTCGGGCTATCACTCGGCGGTGGGCGTCAAAAACGTCACGATGAACGAACCGCATTTTCAAGGCCACTTTCCCGGCACTCCGATCATGCCTGGTGTCACGATCGTCGAGGCGATGGCGCAGACCGCCGGCGTTATGCTTGGGGTCGGCATGGATGTGATCGACAGTGAGTTGCTGATCTACTTCATGAATATCGACAAGTGTAAATTCCGCCGCAAGGTGGTTCCGGGCGATGTGCTTGAGATGCATGTCGAAACCGTGCGCGGTAAAAAGGGCGGCAAGATCTTCAAGTTCAGCGGCCGCGCGACCGTAGATGGTGAGGTCGCTGCCGAAGCCGAGTTTTCGGCCTATGTCGATTGGGACATGGAAAAGACGACATGAGCAATATTCACCCCAGCGCAATCATCGAAGAGGGGGCGCAGATCGGGGCCGACTGCAAAATCGGTCCGTTTTGCTTTGTCGGCCCTCAGGTCCGCCTCGGCGATCGGGTGGAGTTGAAGTCGCATGTCGTGGTTACTGGCGACACCTCGATTGGCGAAGACAGTGTGGTTTTCAACTTTTCGGTCATCGGTGAAATTCCGCAGGATTTGAAATTCGGCGGCGAAAACACCAAGCTGGAGATCGGCAAACGCAATCGCATTCGCGAACATGTCACGGTTAATACGGGCACGGATGGCGGCGGCGGTGTAACACGGATCGGTGATGATTGCCTGCTGATGGCGGGTGTTCACGTCGCCCATGACGTGCAAATCGGCGACCGGGTTATTATGGTCAACCATTCCGGCGCGGCTGGTCATTGCATCGTCGAAGATGATGCAATCATCGGGGGCATCTCGGGTTTGCACCAATTTGTGCGCGTTGGTCGCGGGGCCATCATCGGCGCACTGACCATGGTGCCAAAGGATGTCATACCCTATGGCCTGGTTCAGGCGCAGCGCGGCGAACTGGACGGATTGAATCTTGTCGGATTGAAGCGGCGCGGCGTTTCCCGCGACGATATCTCGGCCCTGCGTTCGGCGTTTCGCGAATTGTCCGAGGGCGAGGGCACTTTCATGGATCGCGTAAATCGGCTGGAAGACACAGACAGCGATTATGTGCGCGAGATTCTGGAGTTTGTTACCGGCGCGTCCGACCGATCGTTCCTGACACCCGGAAAGTAGCAACATGCTGGCTTTGATTGCAGGTACAGGCGCTTTGCCTGATGAGTTGGTTGCCCGGTTGGACACGCGCCCGTTGGTTTGCGCGCTGGAGGGTTTTCTTCCGGACAATCTGACACCGGACATCGAGTTTCCCTTGGAACAGCTTGGCAGCTTCATCGCCGGGATTAAGGCGCGTGGCGTAACCGAGATTTGCATGGCAGGCGCGATCCGTCGCCCACCGGTGGATCCGACGCGAATTGATGCCGCCACCATGCCGCTGGTTCCGATCCTGCAGCAGGCCATGATGTCGGGCGACGACAGTGCGCTGCGGGCGGTCATCGGTGTTTTCGAACAAGCCGGTTTCACGGTTCGGGCTGCGCATGAGATCGCGCCGGACATTCTGCCTCCGTTGGGCTGTCTGACGCAAGTGACCCCGTCCAAGGATGATTTGGCGGACGCCGACCGCGCCGCAGGCATTCTGCGCGCCATGGGTGCGGCTGATATCGGTCAGGCCTGCGTCGTCCAAAAAGGGCAGGCGCTGGCGGTCGAGGGGATATTTGGAACGGCGTGGATGCTGAAATCCCTAACGCAACGCCCGGACGCTGGCGGTGGTGTGCTGTTCAAGGGTCCAAAGCCGGATCAGGATCGGCGCGTGGATATGCCAACGATCGGACCAGAAACAGTTACCGAAACCGTGGCTGCAGGCCTCTCAGGCATCGTAGTTGAAAAGAGCGGCGTCATCGTTCTGGATTGCGCTCGGGTCGTTGAGGAATGCGACCGGCTGGGCCTGTTTCTGTACGTGCGCGAGCGGGCCGTCTGATGCGCGTTTTTCTGGTCGCCGGAGAACCCTCGGGCGACCGGCTGGGTGGCGCGTTGATGGAAGGGCTGAAGACTCTGGTCCCCGAGATCGAATTTGACGGTGTCGGTGGGCCGCTTATGCAGGCGCAAGGGTTGGTCAGCCGCTTCCCGATGTCCGAACTCAGCGTTATGGGTTTGGTCGAAGTCCTTCCCAAGTTCTTTCATCTCAAACGCAGGATCACGGAAACGGCGCAGGCCGTTTTGGACAGGCAACCCGATGTTCTGATCACCATTGACAGTCCTGACTTTTCGCTGCGCGTGGCGAAGCTGGTCAAAGCGGATAGCGCAATCCGTACCGTTCACTACGTCGCCCCCAGTGTCTGGGCCTGGCGACCGGGCCGGGCCGACAAAATGGCCAAGGTCATTGATCATGTCCTGGCCCTGCTGCCGTTTGAGCCGCCCTATATGGAGCGTGCGGGAATGGAGTGCGATTTTGTTGGTCACCCCGTCGCAAGCGAACCAGTGGCCACAGATCAGGACATTCTGGAGTTCCGTAAGTCCCGTGGGTTGGGAGAGGCACCCATTGTTCTTGCCTTGCCGGGATCGCGCCGGGGCGAGGTGGACCGATTGGCGCCGGTTTTTGGTGAAGCCTTGAGTCTGTTCTTGCAATCGCGGCCCGACACGCGCGTGGTTGTTCCCGCTGTGGCGCACATGGTGGAAACGGTGCAAGAGCATGTCCAGCGCTGGCCCGGATCGCCAGTTGTTGTTGACCCGCGAAACGTCGCAGCCGATGTAGCGGCACGACAAAAGAGGGCCGCATTCGCATCCGCCGATCTGGCATTGGCCGCATCGGGCACTGTTTCTCTGGAATTGGCAGCACAAGCCACACCGATGGTCATTGCTTATCGGCTGAGTTGGCTCACTCAGAAAATGGCCGAACGGATGGTCAAGCTGGATACCGTGACTTTGGTTAATTTGGTGTCCCAGACGCGCTCGGTGCCGGAGTGTCTGCTGGACGACTGTCAGCCTGCAAACATCGCGCAAGCCTTGAATGACGTGTCAGACCACCCTGACGCGCAACGCGACGCCATGGACCTGACGATGGATCGGTTGGGGTGTGGTGGAGAGGCACCCGGTTTGCGCGCTGCGCGTGCCGTTTTGAAAAGGTTGCCGCACCGACATGATTGACCACATCCTGTTCGCGATTTCGGCAGGCATCGTGACCGTGTCGACCAATCTGGACAACCTCTTTGTCTTGTTCGGCCTGATCATGGTGATGAGTACACGCCGGGCCGTCGCAGGCTTCGCCGTCGCGCAGACGATTATCCTGTTGCTCGCACTTGTCATTGCCAGCGGGTTGGACCAAAGCGGGTTGTTGAATTGGGTCGGTTATCTAGGGATCATTCCTCTGACGATTGGTCTTTACGGAATCTGGCAGCAGATTTCCGGCGCGGAAGGCCGAAAGATGCCCGATACAGGCGCGATAACGTCGGTGGTGATTTTGTTTCTTAGCCTGTCGATCGACACGCTGGCCGCCATGACCCCATTGTTTGCCGACTCGACCCCGGCATTCCGTTTCTCCGCGCTGATAGGGGCGTTCTTTGCCCTTGCGATGTTGATCGCGCTCGCAAGCTGGGGGGCACCGCGTGCGCAGGTGCTTGGTCCCCGCATTGCCCGGCTCGACCGGATTGCGCCCTACATCATGGTGTCCGTCGGGCTGTATATCCTGGTCAACAGCCCCACGGATGTTTTGTAAAACGGTCCTGCGTCAGTAGCCGCGCCAAATCCAGCCACCGCCAAAAATCCGGCTGCCTTCGTTGGCGTAGAAAACACACGCTTGACCGGGCGAGATCCCCTCTTCGGGCGTCAGCAATTCGACTTCGGCGGTGGTATCCGACAAAGGTCGCACAATCGCCTCGCGCGGGGGGCGGGTCGACCGGACCTTGACCGACAAATTCCACTCCGCTTTCGAGGTGAAGGGTGCGTCACCCAGCCAATTGATCTCGCGGACGGGAACGGTTCTTGTGGCCAGCAACTCTTTCGGCCCGACCACGACCTGTTTTTTGTCCACGTCCAGCTTTACCACATACAGCGGCTCGCTCAGTCCGCCGATACCCAAACCGCGACGCTGGCCGATCGTATAGTGGATCACGCCGTTGTGTTGCGCCAGTACGCGCCCATCGGCATGGACAATCTCGCCCGGTTCTGCCGCTCCGGGGCGCAGCTTTTCGATCACGCTGGCATAGTTGCCATTGGGAACAAAGCAGATGTCCTGGCTGTCTGGCTTGTCTGCGACGGCCAGTCCGTATTGCGCCGCCATTTCGCGGGTTGCGTCTTTTGACGGCAAATGCCCGAGTGGAAAACGCAGAAACTCCAACTGCTCGGGCGTCGTCGAAAACAGAAAATACGATTGATCGCGATTGGCGTCTTCGGCGCTGTGCAATTCTGGCCCATTCGCCCCAACTTTGCGCTGGATGTAATGACCGGTTGCCATGCAGTCGGCCTCGAGATCCTTGGCGGTTTCCAGTAGGTCCTTGAACTTCACACGCTCGTTGCACCGAATGCAGGGCACCGGAGTCGCGCCGGCCAGATAACTGTCGGCAAACTCGTCAATGACCGCGTCCTTGAAGATATTCTCATAGTCCAGAACATAGTGTGGAAAGCCACGTTCCTCGGCCACGCGTCGCGCGTCATGAATGTCGATCCCCGCGCAACACGCACCTTTCTTGGCCAACGCCGCGCCGTGGTCATACAGCTGCAGCGTTACACCGACCACGTCATAGCCCTGTTCCGCCAGATGCGCGGCCACAACGGAACTGTCCACGCCGCCGGACATGGCAACGACAACCCGCGTCTCTGACGGTGGTTTTGCGAATCCAAGCGAATTCAACGGTGCTTGTGCGGCGAGGGCCATCGGTGATCCAGTCCGGGTTAAGAAAGACCGGCAGAATATAGGAAAATTCTACGCACTCTCAAGGGGTCGTTTCACGTCCTTTTAAGTAGGCTGGGGTCAGCTTTGTTGCAGTAAGAAAAGGGTTGAATGATGTATTTGCACAAAGTGGAAGGGCCACGGTCGGTTACCTTGCCCGATGGAACCATTCTGTCGCGCGCGGATCTTCCGTCAGCGGACACAAAGCGATGGGTCGCATCCAGAAAGGCCTTGGTTGTCAGGGGCGTCTTGTACGGCCTTATTTCGCTGTCAGATGCCAAGAAGCGGTATCGCATCAGTGATGAGGAATTCAACACCTGGGTCGCGGCCGTGGCAGAGCACGGCGTGGAAGCTTTGAAGGTCACAACATTAAAAAGATATCGACAACTTAAAGGAGAGCGTGAATAATTGATTCAACGGTAACGTCAGATTAACCATTTTTATTCAGCCTCTTATCAGTTGAAGAATTTGACCAAATGGAGCAGTGACATGCGCATACTACTTGTCGAGGATGATCCCACAACGTCCAAAAGCATCGAATTGATGCTGACCCATGCAAACTTGAACGTTTATGCGACGGATCTCGGCGAAGAAGGTATCGATCTGGCAAAGCTCTATGATTACGACCTGATTCTGCTGGACCTGAACCTGCCGGATATGAACGGCCACGAAGTTCTGCGGCAGCTTCGTATAGCAAGGGTCGAGACGCCAATTCTCATTTTGTCCGGCGCGGATGACACCGAAAGCAAGATCAAGGGCTTCGGATTCGGGGCAGATGACTATCTGACAAAGCCATTTCATCGCGAAGAACTGGTTGCCAGAATTCACGCCATCATCCGGCGCTCCAAAGGGCATTCCCAATCAGTCATTCACACAGGCCGGGTGGCTGTGAATCTGGATGCCAAAACAGTCGAAGTCGAAGGCAAGACCGTCCATCTGACTGGAAAAGAATACCAAATGCTCGAATTGCTGAGCCTTCGAAAGGGGACAACCCTGACGAAAGAGATGTTCCTCAATCATCTTTATGGTGGCATGGATGAGCCAGAACTGAAAATCATCGACGTGTTCATTTGCAAATTGCGAAAGAAACTCAGCAACGCGACTGGTGGCGAGAACTATATCGAAACGGTTTGGGGCCGGGGATACGTTCTGCGCGATCCACAAGCTGCGGCCAATTCCGAAACGCGCATGGCTGTCGGGGCCTAGCCCAAACCTTTGCCGTCGCAGGTCCGGGGCGGCGCCGCCACTCACGGAAAAGCACAACACTGGACCTCGCCAAAGCCTCGCCCTATCACTGGGTTTCAGAACGACGTGACAGGGCGAGGCGATGAGCGAAACGACTCCGGTATCAGAATTGAACGAGGCCGAGGCCCGCGCTGAACTGGCACGCCTGGCAGCTCAACTACAGCGTGCCAACCGGTTATATCACGCGGAAGACGCGCCGGAATTGTCGGATGCCGATTATGATGCCCTGAAACGCCGGAATGCCGATATTGAATCCCTGTTTCCTGCGTTGAAGCGGCCAGACAGCCCTTCGGATCAAGTAGGCGCGCGCGCGGCGGATGGGTTTTCCAAGGTATCGCATGCGGTTCGGATGATGTCGTTGGGCAATGGCTTCGACGATGATGACATCGCAGACTTTGACCGCTCGATCCGAAAATACCTTGGACTGTCGAGTGATGCGCCCCTGTCTTATACTGCTGAGCCGAAAATCGACGGCTTGTCGCTCTCGCTGCGGTACGAAAAGGGCCGGTTGGTTCAGGCGGCCACCCGCGGCGATGGCGAAGTCGGCGAAAATGTCACGGCCAACGCCCGAACGGTCGGAGATATTCCGCATGATATCGAAAACGCGCCGGACATCTTTGAAGTTCGCGGCGAAGTTTACATGTCCCACGCCGACTTTGATGATCTGAACGCGCGTCAGGTGGCGTCGGGGGGCAAAACCTTTGCAAACCCCCGCAACGCTGCGGCAGGGTCTTTGCGCCAACTGGATGCCTCCATCACCGCGTCCCGGCCTCTTCGGTTCTTCGCCTATGCGTGGGGCGAGCTTTCTGCACCGATTGCCGCAACTCAGATGGAAGCGATTGATCGCCTTCGGGCCTTTGGATTTCAGACCAACGACCTGACGCGCTTATGTCCGTCGCTGTCTGACATGTTGGCGCATTACCGCGACATCGAAGCGCAGCGTTCCACCTTGGGGTATGACATCGACGGTGTCGTCTACAAGGTGAACGATCTGGCTTTGCAAGCCCGGCTTGGGTTTCGGTCGACAACGCCGCGTTGGGCCATCGCCCACAAGTTCCCGGCTGAACTGGCCTGGACCCGGCTGGAGGGTATCGACATTCAGGTCGGTCGCACAGGGGCTCTCAGCCCGGTTGCGCGGCTTCATCCCGTTACCGTGGGCGGCGTCGTTGTCTCGAATGCCACATTGCACAACGAAGACTATATCGCAGGTCGCGATGCAAAGGGCGGCGCGATCCGGGGCGGCAAGGACATCCGCGTCGGCGACTGGGTTCAGGTTTATCGTGCCGGGGATGTCATACCCAAAGTAGCGGATGTCGACCTGTCCAAGCGCCCGAAAGACAGCGTGCCCTACGCGTTCCCGACAAAATGTCCGGAATGCGGAAGCGATGCCATCCGCGAAGACGGTGATGCGGTAAGGCGCTGTACGGGCGGTTTGATTTGCCCGGCGCAAGCTGTTGAAAAATTAAAGCATTTTGTCTCTCGCAAAGCCTTTGATATCGAAGGTCTGGGAGCCAAACAGATCGAAATGTTCCACGGCGACCCCGTTCTGCCAATCAACACACCGGCTGACATTTTCACGCTGCAGAACCGGGACGCCAGCAACCTTGCGCGCCTGAAGAACAGGGACGGTTGGGGCGAAACATCCGCCAGCAATCTGTTTGCGGCCATTGACGAGAAGCGCGCGATCGAATTGGGGCGCCTGCTTTTTGCGCTGGGTATTCGCCATGTCGGCGAGGTCGGCGCGCGGGACCTTGCGCTGCACTACCTTGATTGGGACGCGATGGCGCAAGCCATTGATGCGGCCCGACCAGCGGCGCTTGCACAACGAAAGGCGGATGCCGCCGAAGAGGCCGAGCGGCAAGCTGCCGCTTCGGACAATCGGCGCGCCCGGGTAAAAGAGGCGCGGGACGCCGCGATTGCAAACTCGGATGTTCCTCCTGCGGCGGCTTCGGCCTGGTCCGATCTTATCGGGATAGATGGCATCGGAACCACCTTGGGGCTGTCTTTGTCCGATGCTTTTGCAAATCCGGATGAACGCCGGGCCTTTGACGACCTAAGGCAGCATCTCACGATAGTGTCTCCTGATGCACCGGCCTCTGACAGCCCGGTCGCGGGTAAAACCGTTGTGTTCACCGGAACGCTGGAAAAGATGACCCGGGCCGAGGCCAAGGCGCGGGCAGAGGCTTTGGGCGCGAAAGTCTCTGGTTCGGTCAGCCAGAAAACCGATCTGCTGGTGGCCGGCCCCGGTGCTGGATCAAAGGCCAAAAAGGCCGCTGATCTGGGTATTGAAACGCTGGATGAAGACAGCTGGCTGCAACTGATTGGCGACGCATGAGCGGTCGCCCAGAGGTCTTGTTTCCCCTCTTTGCCGGGCTCGAAACACTCAACGGTGTTGGCCCTAAAACGGCGCAATTGCTGGCGCAGTTGGGGATCGAAACACCGCGGGATGTCCTTTTCGCGCTGCCCTATGCCGTCATCGACAGGCGACGGCGCGAGACGATCCAAGGGGCCGATCTTCCGACCACGCTGACCGTAGAAGTCACCGTGGGTGCCCACCGTCCGCCGCGCAATCGCGGTGGTGCATATCGCATTCACGTCGAAGACAGCCAAGCCGATTTTCAACTCGTGTTTTTTCATGCGCGCGGCGACTATCTTAACAAGATTTTGCCCCAGGGGTCGCGCCGTGTCGTATCCGGCAAGCTCGAGCTGTTCGACGGTATGGCGCAGATGGTTCATCCCGACCATGTGGTTGCACTGGGTGATGCTGCGGAATTGCCCGAGTTCGAACCGGTTTACCGGTTGACGCAAGGGGTGACGCAAAAGACCGCGTACAAGGCCGCGCAAAGTGCCTTGGCCCGCCTTCCCGATCTGGCAGAGTGGGCAGATCCCAACCAGATCGCGCAGAAAGGCTGGCCGGGCTGGGCCGCCGCGATCCAAGCCGCCCATCACCCGCAAGGCGCCGATGATGTTGTGCAATTTGCACCGGCCCGAGAACGATTGGCCTATGACGAACTGCTGGCGCATCAACTGACGCTGGCCTTGGCCCGGCAGCGGGAAAAAAAGGCGCGCGGGGTCGTCAGTGTCGGGACAGGCGAATTGCAGAGACACGTTTTGCAATCCCTTCCATATCGCCCGACCGCCGCGCAAGACCGTGCGATTGGAGAGATCGTCGATGATATGGCGTCGACCGAGCGGATGAACCGCCTGTTGCAGGGCGATGTGGGCGCAGGCAAGACGCTGGTTGCATTCATCGCCTTGCTGGTCGCGGTCGAAGCTGGCGGGCAGGGCGTAATGATGGCGCCAACCGAAATACTGGCACGCCAACATCTCGACGGGCTGCGACCGCTTGCCGAAGAAGCCGGGGTCGTTCTGGAGATTCTGACGGGTCGTGACAAAGGGGCCGAGAGAAAAGCCAAATTGGCGGCATTGGCCCGCGGGGACATCCAAATTCTTGTTGGAACGCACGCTGTTTTCCAAAGTGATGTTTCGTTCAAGGAATTGCGCTTGGCCATCGTTGATGAACAACACCGGTTCGGCGTGCGCCAACGGATGGAGCTGTCGGAAAAAGGGCAGGGCGCGGACGTTCTGGTCATGACCGCGACACCGATTCCGCGCAGCCTTGCCCTGGCGCAGTATGGCGACATGGATGTTTCGGTCCTGGACGAAAAACCACCGGGTCGCAAACCTATCAAAACTGCGATTCTAAGCACGCAGCGCATGGATGAAGTGGTCGATCATCTCAGGCGCGCTCTTGCAGACGGGCGGCAGTGTTACTGGGTCTGCCCGTTGGTGGACGAATCCGAGGTATCAGACCTGACAGCGGCTGAAGAACGGTTCAAACGGCTGAGGGCATTGCTGGGCGATCAGGTGGTCGGGTTGGTGCACGGACAAATGCCGCCCGCCGAAAAAGATGCGGCGATGGCCGCGTTTCAAACAGGTCAGACCAAGGTGTTGGTCGCAACAACGGTCATTGAGGTCGGGGTCAACGTCCCCAACGCGACAATCATGGTCATCGAGCGTGCTGAGATCTTTGGCCTCGCGCAGCTGCACCAACTGCGCGGTCGTGTGGGGCGGGGCGAGGGTGCCTCGACCTGCTTGCTGATGTATCAGGCGCCGATCAGCGAAAGCGGACGCAAACGCCTCGAGGTTTTGCGGGAGACGGAAGACGGGTTTCGCATCGCCGAAACGGACCTGCAGATGCGGGGGGCCGGTGACCTGATCGGAACGGCCCAGTCCGGCCTTCCCAAGTTCAGGATCGCGGATCTGGAACGACAGGCCGGTTTGATGGCCGTGGCACAAACGGACGCACGGGCGCTGCTGTCGAGCGACCCGAAACTGACGTCAGAACGAGGGCAGGCGGCCCGTGTCCTATTGTGGCTCATGAAACAGGATCAGGCGATCCGTTTGATTTCAGTGGGTTAAGCAGGAAGTTCCGCAAAGTTCACAAATGTTCTTAAAAAGTTCTTTACCGACTCGGAAAAATGTGAGAACAAAAGAGCAACAGAGGATTAAACCCTGACCGGAGGTGAGACCATGCTGACCCAGATCAAGACCGCATTCTGCCGCTCGCAAGCCACGTTTTTGCAAGATGCCGTGGGTGCCGTCTCTTTGGTGGTCATGCTGGTGGTTGCCCTTCACCTGCCGATGGGGTTCTAAGCCTTTCTGCCTGCGATCTCGTGCCGTTCAACCCGCGTATGTCATCCCCATTTCAGTCAAGGGTGACCTGCCTGTCCCAAACCCCTTGAGGGGCCTGCCTCGGCCCCACGCGGATATCCGGATCCCACGCGAGACACGCAATACCTGCCGCCGCCCTTTCCGCCCGGAAGGAGCGGCGGTTTTTTCATAGCTGTCCGGTTTTCATTATTTCCAGCATCGCCGACAGCACCGAGTTGACTGCGACCGAGGCCAGTATCATACCCATGACCCGGCTGACTATGGCCGCGCCGGAATGACCGATCAGGCGAATGATCGGTTCCGCGATCAGCATCAGCAGAAACGCAATCATGATCACACTCAGCATCACAAGCGCGGTGATGCCCTGATCGGCGGCACTGTAGCGGTGATTGTCGGTCAGAATGACAATGGCCAGCATTGCACCGGGCGAAGCCAGCGACGGTACGGCCAATGGAAAAATCGCGGGATTGGACTGGTGAATTTTGTCTTCCTGATCTTCTTCAGCCTGACGCTGTTCGATGTCCTGCTTGCTTTCGCCGAAAATCATCGTCAGTGCGAACAGGAACAAAATAATGCCGCCCGCGACCTGAAAGGAATTCAGGCCGATGTCCAACGCTTCGATCAGAAGCTGACCGAATACGAGAAAGAAAAGAAGAACGCCGGCGCTGATTGCGGCAGCCAACAATGCAGTACGCCGCCGGGCTGCTGCGTCGATGCCGGCGGTCACAGCAATGAAGACAGGGATGGTGCCAATCGGATCGATCACGACCCACAGGGTCACGAAATGCTCAAGCAGATTGTTCAAACCGTATCCCCCGAATTTTGCCCGAGGTTACACGGGTTTGCGGGAAAAGACCACGTTCAGGCGCAGTTAGCCTGTTCAGCCTGCGCCATGGCTTCGGCGGTCGCCTCAAGCGCCAGAAGAATCGAAGCGTGACGGTTTTTGTAGTCGCGCGCTGGCATCAACACCTCTAGCCCGTCAAACGGCGCATCCGGCGCAGGCCCGTCGGATTTCAGCATGGCTGCAAGTTGATCCCGTGCTGTTTCCACCTGCGCACGTGTCGCCCCGATCACAGCGTCGCCGACAACCGAAGCAGAGGCTTGACCCAGGGCGCAGGCTTTCACGTCCTGAGCGAAATCCGCAACTTTCCCGTCGCGCAATGCGACATCTACTGTCACCGTTGATCCGCAGAGAGGTGCACGTTTCTTGACCGTTGCATCGGGATGTTCCAAACGGTCCAAATGAGGAATGTCCGCTGCCAACGCCAAAATGCGTCCCGAATATAGCTTGATTAGGTCGGTTTCGCCGGACATGGGTTTCCCTCGCTGACTGTTCCACATACATAGTGGCCAAACCCGACGATGCAAAAGGTTTTTTGGAATGGCACAGACAGTCACGTTCGACCTGTCGACACTCAAATTTGACGACGCCGGTCTGATCCCCGCTATTGCGCAGCAGGACGGCTCGGGCGAGGTGTTGATGATGGCCTGGATGAACGCACAGGCGATTGAGCGGACGCTTGAGACCGGGCGCGTAACCTATTGGTCGCGCTCGCGTAAATCGTTTTGGATCAAGGGCGAAACGTCGGGCCATGTGCAGGAATTGGTCGATCTTCGGGTTGATTGTGACCGCGACTGCATTTTGGTTGTTGTGCGTCAAACGGGTGCCGCTTGTCACACAAACCGTCGGTCCTGCTTTTACACAGCCATTCGCGGCGGTGAAGAAGTTGAGCTGATGGCTCCGATGGGGTGAATGGCTCTTTCCGAGCCATGCCTGCGGCGCGAATATTTGTCAAAAAGATGAAGCCTTGTCACAGACCGAGTTCGCGCCGGATGTCGTTGGGGGTTGCGCCGTCTTCTTGATATTTTGAGATGGCGCGTGCATCGTCGCGCTTGGCGAGACGCTTGCCCGTATCATCCCGGATCAGGCGGTGATGGACGTAAATCGGGGTCGGCAGGTCTAGGACAGCTTGCAGCAAGACATGGATTCGGGTCGCCTCGAACAGGTCCTGACCGCGTACGACATGCGTTATGCCCTGATCGGCATCATCCAGCACGACAGACAAGTGGTATGACGTGCCCATATCACGGCGCGCCAGCACAACGTCGCCGATTGTCTGCGACAAGTCCTCGGGCGACAGGGGGATAAGTCCCGTCTCTCCGTTTGGACCGGATCCCAGTTCCTGAAATGCCGGAAGGCGTGTTTCGACCATTCGGGCGGCCTTTGCGATATCGAGCCTGAGCGGGATGTCCAGCGGCCGATTGTACTGTTCAGGGTCTCGCTGCTTCAAGAGCGCGCGACAGGTGCCGGGATAAATGATGCCGTCCGGACCATGCAGCGGGACACCCTCCTGAGGCGCGCTGGCCGCCGCCGCAATATCCTTTCGATTGCATGTGCAGGGGTACAACAGCCCAAGGTTCCAAAGTCGGTCGAGCGCCGTCTGATAAACGGGCAGACGTTCCGATTGACGCATGACGGGTTTTGGCCAGGTCAGGCCAAGCCATGCGAGGTCGTCGTAGATTTGCTGTTCCCAGTGCGCACGCGCGCGCGTTTGGTCGATATCTTCAATCCTGAGCAGGAATTCTCCACCCGAAGACGCCGCAAGATCATAGGCCAGTGTCGCCGAAAAAGCGTGACCCAAATGAAGCGGTCCGGTTGGTGATGGTGCGAAACGGGTTCTGAAATTCACGCCTTTTCCAGCACATAAACATCGGACTTCATGTCCATGCCTTTGAGGTGGGGGCCGTTTTCCCGAAACAGAAGGCGTGCGTGACCCATATCCAGCCAATCCCCCAAGCGTGTGGTGTAGCTGCGATCTGCAAGGGTCAGATCATTGAACGAAAAAGCCAATAGACCGTCTTTGGGCAGTGCATGCATCAACATGTCAAAGGTTTCAGGTGGTGCCGCCCCTGTCCCGATCACGCCGATGGCCGTGATGACCCCGTAAGAGCCTGGCTCAACCGGGTTGGGGTCGGTTAGCTCAAACCCTGTCAGTTTGCGGTAGACACCTTTGGCCTCGGCCTCCTTCAGCATCTCAGGTGTTGGGTCCATGCCGTCGATAACCCGATATCCGGCCACGGTTAACGCCTTGCCGGACAGGCCCGTGCCGCATCCGTAATCCAAAATCGGCACATCAGGCTGCGGCTTCTGGGACCACAAAGCAGCAGCTACCCGTTTTGGCGTCTCGTAACCCTGCTCACCGATTTCGTCATCGTAAGAGGAGGCCCATTTCTTGTAATGGTCCTGCCTTTCCTGGGCAGTTCCGAGCTCATAAACATCCTTGAGGTACTTGTTGCTCATGAACACATGTTAGGCGGTCTAAGGGGCTAGCGTCCAGCCAGCCATTCGGTCCACGCGGATTTGGCGCGATCCGTATAGGCTTTGTAACGATCCTTGCGGCCGCGTCGCCCGCCTTTGAGGCCATCGACAGGGCGAAACAGGCCGAAGTTGACGTTCATCGGTTGAAAGGTCTTGGCCTCGGCCCCGCCTGTGATGTGATGAATCAATGCCCCCATCGCGCTGTCCTGGGGAACGGGCGGCAGAGGGGTTTCCAGAATCTCCGCTGCTGCCAGGCGCCCGGCGAGCAGGCCCATTGCCGCGCTCTCAACGTAACCTTCGACGCCTGTGATCTGGCCGGCAAAACGTATATTTGGGCGCGATTTCAGCCGCATCTGTTCGTCCAAAAGCGTTGGCGAGTTGATGAACGTGTTGCGGTGAATGCCGCCCAATCGGGCAAAACTGGCATTCTCCAAACCCGGGATCGTGCGGAATACATCAGTTTGGGCGCCATATTTCATCTTGGTCTGAAAGCCCACGATGTTGAAAAGCGTCCCCAGCGCGTTGTCGCGTCGCAATTGAACCACGGCGTACGGTTTTTCATCGGGTTGATGCGGGTTGGTCAGGCCAACCGGCTTCATCGGCCCATGGCGCAGTGTTTCCCGCCCGCGTTCGGCCATTACCTCGATCGGAAGGCAACCGTCGAAGTAACCCGCTGTTTCGCCTTCGTGAAATTCCGTCTTGTCTGCGGCAAGCAGGGCGTCGATGAAGGCCTCATACTGTGTGCGGTTCATCGGGCAGTTCAGATATGCGGTCCGTTCTTCTTCGGTTTCACCCTTGTCATAGCGTGACTGCATCCAAGCCCGGCTCATGTCGATGCTGTCCGCATAGACAATTGGGGCAATCGCGTCGAAGAAGGCCAGTGCCTCGGCCCCGGTTTCGGATTGAATGGCCGCGCCCAGCCCCGCCGACGTCAAAGGACCAGTTGCAAAGATCCAATGCCCGTCTTCCGGCAAGGTTGTGACTTCCTCGGCAGTGATGGATACGCGGGGATGGTTCTGCAACTTGGCGGTGACAGTTTCCGCAAAGGGTTCCCGGTCGACCGCCAGCGCCCCACCTGCGGGAAGCCGGTGTTCATCTGCCGTGGTCATGATCAAGCCATTTGCCGCGCGCATTTCCCAATGCAGCAGCCCGACGGCGTTTTGTTCGTCGTCGTCCGAGCGAAAGGAATTCGAGCACACCATTTCGGCCAGATTGCCGGTTTGATGGGCAAAAGTGCCAACTTTGGGGCGCATTTCGTGAATTACGACATCCACGCCCATGTGCGCCGCTTGCCAGGCCGCTTCGGACCCAGCCATGCCGCCGCCGACGATATGCAATCTTTGTGTCATGCGCAGCCACATAGGGCAGGGCACACAAATGCGCAATGCGGGTTTGGGGCTGAATTACAGGGAAGTCTTGGGGTCGCCGCTGCGGGAATGTCTGCGCCGGTGAGAGAAACCAGCCTGGAGGGACCTTCCGCCCACGGCGACCCAAAAGTGTTCTTTAGGCCATCGCCTTGACCCACCATTGCCACAGTGTCGCCGCTTTGGAAAGTGAAAAATTGCGAACAGTTTGTAAAATTGTGTCAAATAATCGCGTTACTGCTGCCAATTGGGCGGTCGTTTCTCGATAAAAGCGTTTATGCCTTCTTCTGTATCCCGATGCAGCATATTCTGTGCCATTACCTCGGCTGTATAGGCATAAGCCTGTTCAGTTGGCATCTGAAGTTGTTGATAAAACGCCTCTTTTCCGATTTTGACGGCTGAACCCAGTTTCTCGGCCAGATGTTCGGCCAAGGCGGTGGCATCCTGTTCCAACTGCGCCTCGGGCACCACGCGATTGATCAAACCCAGCGCGGCGGCGCGGTCCGCTGCGATGAATTCTCCGGTCGTGAGCATTTCAAACGCCAGTTTTCGCGGGATGTTTCGGCTGAGGGCGACCATCGGCGTCGAGCAAAAAAGCCCGATATTCACGCCGTTTACGCCAAACCGCGTACCTTCCGCCGCAAGCGCGAGATCGCAGGTCGCAACCAACTGGCAGCCTGCCGCTGTGGCGATCCCGTGGGTTTGGGCAATGACGGGTTGGGGAAGCGTCTGAATTGACATCATCATTTTGGCGCAACGATCAAACAGGTCCTGAAAGTAGGAAAGCCCGCCATCACTGGCCTGCCGCCCTTGGGTCATCTGTTTCAAGTCATGGCCGGCACAGAACGCTTTACCGGCCCCGGCAAGAATGACGGCGCGAATCGACCGATCTTGGCGCAGCGCATCCAGTTCGCCTTGCAGTGCGGCCAGCATCTCGTCGCTTAGGGCATTCAGCCGCTCGGGCGCGTTCATAGTCAGACGCGCGACAGCGCCGGTGTCGTTACGTTCCAGAATTGCCATATTGCCCTCCCGCTGGCTGTGGGCCAACTCTAGGGCGGCACGACGAGGAGGGAAAGCATGTCATTGGTTCTGAACAAGGCAGAATTGGCCGACTATCTGGTGCAGGTCTTTCCGCAGGTGCACGAAGATTTCGTTATCGAAGATCTGACTGAAACCACCATTACAGTGCGCCTTGTTGTGGCAGACCGTCACCTGCGACCGGGCGGCACGGTTTCGGGACCTTCGATGTTCGGACTTGCCGATGTGAGCGTCTACGCCATGGTTCTCGCGCGAAAAGGCAGACAATCGCTGGCGGTTACGACCAACAGTTCAGTTGATTTTCTGCGAAAACCCATTGGTGGCGCCGACATGATCGCCCATTGCAAGCTGTTGAAACTGGGGCGCAGCCTGGCTGTGGGTGATGTTCTGATGTATTCCGACGGATCCGACGACCCGGTGGCGCGGGCCACGATGACCTATTCTATTCCGCCAGTTGGGTCTGCCGCGGCCTCGTTTGGATAAAAAAGGCCGGGGACAAGCCCCGGCCAAGGAAGAGGTCCCAAAATAGGGACTGGGGATAACTCAGTTCATCCAAAAGTAGCGGTTTACTTCGTCGCGCGCCTGATACCGCGTCAGTCCGACGTCGCGCAGCAGGCGATCGTCCAGCTTTCCGAGGTTAACGCGGCTGCGGCGGCGCTGTTCCCATTTGGTGACCATCGCTGCAAACTGCACGGCCAGCGCTGCAATCAGCGGCAGCCGAGGACTGTCGTTCAGCAGTATGAGGGCGGGTGTGTGCGTTGCGCGTGTCATCTTGGGTATCCTTTCAAATTGTATTGACACAAAGCGTTGATGTTCGGTACATGTGATTGATACATTCATGATTGTGTCAAAAGCAAAGGAAGAATTGTAATGGATACAATTTGGCCAGAGGCGCTGCCGAAATCCAAGAATCCAAAGTATGCCATTGTGGCTGACACAATCCGAAAAGCAATAGATAACAAAATACTAGAGGTCGGAACGAAGCTTCCGCCAGTGCGGGAACTTGCGTATCGGTTACAAATCACGCCCGGCACGGTCGCGCGGGCGTACACGATTTTGACGGACGAAGGGCTGTTACAAGCCGAAGTCGGGCGTGGTACATTTGTAGCTGCGCCAAAGTCGCCGATTATGGACGACGTCTGGGCCCGACAGCTTCACTTGCGGGACGACAAGTACAACGCCAATGTCAGCCTTTTCAGCCCACGCCTGGCCGATGTCGGGCAGGTGAAGCTGATCCGGGAATGCCTTGAAAAGGTGTCTAAATGCGATCCAGGCCTGTTCATGAACTATCCGACACGCGACGCTTACATACCGATGCGCCAGGCCGTTGTGGATTGGTTGTCTGACCTTCCGCTTGGGCATCTGACGCACGACGACATCGTTCTGACCCATGGCGGTCAGAATGGGCTGTGTCTGGTGTTTCAGACGATTCTGCGGGGGGCGAAGCCGGTCGTGTTGGTCGAGGACCTGTCCTATGCCGGATTCCGCCGGGCTGGCGAGTTGATGCGTGCCGAAGTGGTTGGCGTCAAAATGGACAAATGGGGCGTCGACCCGAAAGCAATGGAGCACATCCTACGGCAGAAATCTGCGCAGGCTGTTTGCGTTTCACCGGAGGTGCAGAACCCGACAGGAACGCACACGCCGCTTGAGCGCCGAAAAGAGATCGTGGATGTTGCCCGCCGATTTGACCTGCAGATCATCGAAGATGACTGCTATCGCATGGGCGATGCGCGCGAGCCCAGCTTTCGCGCGCTCGCGCCGGAACGGGGCTGGCATGTGTCTTCGATCTCAAAAATACTGACACCCGCGTTGCGCGTCGGCTTCGCCATTGCGCCGAGGGAACGCAGTGTGAATCTGCGCCGTTCGGCTGAATACGGGTATTTCGGTCTGGCCCAACCCTTGGCTGAGTTGACCAGGCTTCTGTTGACTGATCCCAGAACCCGCCAAGTCGCGCGGGATGTGCGGTCAAGGATGCGTGAATATGTTCGTGTTGCCGTCAACGCCTTGGGTGGGTTTGAACTCAACTGGGCGACCGACGTTCCGTTTGTTTGGCTCAGCCTGCCTTCGGGCTGGCGTGCCGCAGCGTTCAGCCGCGCGGCCGAGCGGGAAGGGATACAATTGCGGTCCGCCGACGAATTCGCGCTGCGCGATGGACGTGCCCCAAACGCGGTGCGCATCGCAATGAACGGGCATGTCTCGCTGGAACGGTTTGAAGATGCAATGCAGCGCCTGCGGTCGTTGTTGGATAACCCTCCAGAACAGATCAGCGTCTGACAATCAGTTCAAAGGCTCCGGATCTCCGAAAAAGCCAGCCAGATGAACGATCTTACCTTCAGCATCCAAATGAACAAAGTCATGGCCGGACACGTAAATACTGCCGTCCGGACCAGTCATATGCCACGTAAAGTGAACCACGTCGTGGTGATTGGTTGGTTGGCTTGTCAATTCGACCGTTCCGTCCGAGCCTGTTAGCACGTTCCCAATGTGATCATTCAAGGCTGCGCGGCTCGTGACGTCCGCAGTCGGGTCGACATAACGACCGTTCTCGGCAAAGCATGTGTTCAACAGTTCAAGACGCGCTTCAGCATTTGGTTCCTGCCAGGCCGCACCATAGGCGGCTATGGTTTGTTGCCATTCCATGATTGAGGCTCCATTCGAATGGATGTTTGCCGTAAGTATAACGAATGATGTTCACCGAAGGCAAAACAGCGCGTGGCATTTGGGGTAAAATAATACCTATTTTTTAACCTTTTGTTTTTGAATACTTAAATTCACTTTGCGGTTCTTGACGCGCAATTCGACTGCCTCTAAATACGCTCCATCGAATTCGGGCCGGTCTGTGTTCAGGCCGGTCTTTCACATCAAACAGGACTATCCTGCCATGAAAACCTTTTCTGCAACACCTGCGGACATCGACAAGAAATGGATCCTGATCGACGCCGAGGGCGTTGTTCTGGGCCGTCTTGCCTCGATCGTCGCCATGCGCCTGCGTGGCAAGCACAAAGCGTCGTTCACCCCGAACATGGACATGGGCGACAATGTCATCGTGATCAACGCTGACAAAATCCAGATGACCGGCAAGAAGCGTGACGAGAACTTCTACTGGCACACGGGCCACCCGGGCGGCATCAAGTCGCGCACCAAGCAGCAGATCCTGGAAGGTGCACACCCCGAGCGCGTCGTGACCCAGGCGGTCAAGCGCATGCTGCCGGGCAACCGCCTTGCACGCAAACAGATGACCAACCTGCGCGTTTATGCCGGTGCCGAGCATCCCCACGAGGCGCAAGCGCCCGAAGTTCTGGATGTTGCATCCATGAACAAGAAAAACACCCGGAGCTAATGACCGATGGCTGATCAGATCAATACTCTCGAAGAGCTGAGCGCCGTCGCAGGCGTTGAAACCGTGGCCGAAGAGGTCATCGCACGCGAACCCGTGCGTGACGAGCTGGGCCGTTCCTATGCCACCGGCAAGCGTAAAGACGCTGTTGCCCGCGTTTGGATCAAGCCGGGTTCCGGCAAGGTCACCGTGAACGGCAAAGATCAGGACGTTTATTTTGCACGCCCCGTTCTGCAGCTGATCCTGCGCCAGCCGTTCCAGGTTGCCGGTGTCGAAGGTGAGTTCGACGTTGTTGCAACCGTCAAGGGCGGTGGCCTGACCGGTCAGGCCGGTGCGGTCAAGCACGGCATCTCGAAAGCGCTGCAGCTGTACGATCCGAACCTGCGCGCCGCCCTGAAAGCCGCTGGCTTCCTGACCCGCGACAGCCGCGTTGTGGAACGTAAGAAATACGGTAAGCGCAAAGCGCGTCGTTCGTTCCAGTTCTCGAAGCGCTGATTTCGAACGTCGTTTCGGCGCACAATATTTTACGGCCGCAGTCCGCTGCGGCCGTTTTTCTGTTTTTTGGCCAGTGAAGCATCAAGGCGTGATGATCACCTTGCCGTCACTTTTCTTCAGTGCATCCGCCAGATTTGGGACCACGTCCCGAAGGGCAAGGCGCTCAGATACATCGGTTTTCCAACGTCCATCTGCGAAACGTGATTGAACCTCGGCCACGACACGCAATTGGTCGGCGGGTGGCGTGGACATCATCCAACGCGTGAGCCAGAAACCTTCGATCCGTTTACTCATAAAGATCAGCTGTCCGGTTTGGGTCAGGGTCGGGAACTCGGTGCTCAACTTCCCATAGCAAATCCAGCGGGCGTTGTTGGGCATCGCGCAGAAGATCTGTTCCGAAAGCTGATCCGCAACAGCATCCAGGAAAATACGGGGCTTAAGTTCGGCGCTCAGGGACGCGAATTTCTGTGTGATGTCGGGGTCAGAGGTTACCAGAACTTCGGTCGCGCCGTGGTCTTTCAGGTTTTCGACCGTTTCTGGCCGACGAACCAATGCGATCGGCTTCAACCCCAAATCCCGCCCAAGGCTGCACATCAGTTTCCCCAATTGGCTGGTGGCCGCCGAGACGATGAATGCGTCGCCATCGTTTCGCGCGATATCGACCATTGCCATTGCGGTCAGTGGATTGACGATTTGCGCAGCGCCATCTTCGTCCGAGATTTCGGGGCGCAAGGGGATGCACATCTGCGCCTGCGTGACAGCATATTCAGCCCAGGCGCCTGATCCGGCTGCGACAAAGGCGACGCGCTGGCCTTGCAATGCTTCGGCCCCTGAGCCGGTTGCGACTACATCGCCACACCCCTCGAACCCGGCGGGGGCTCCCTTGGTTCTGGGTTGTCCGTATTCTCCTTTTACAAAGTGAATATCGGACGGGTTGACCGATGCGGCGCTTAATCGGATCAAAACCTGCCCCGGACCGGGTGACGGCACAGGAATTTCTGCAGCGGCAAGCCAGTCTTCCGCCTTATCCAAGGTCGGTCCGGTTCTGGTGTCTGCAAATCCGTCCTGCGTTTGAAGGACGGCAAACATCGTCGTTGGCAAATCTGTCATTTTTCCTCACCCATGTGTTCAAAAACCGCGTTTACGCTGCAAAGGACAAGCCAACTCAGGACGAAGAAAAATCGGATCGGAGTTGGTTGCTTGATCCCATCAAACAAATGCGGATTTGAGCGTCAACGACTGTCTTGAGTGACGAAAGGGAACGGGCCGCTCATCCGAGCGGCCCGTCGATGTTCACTGTTGCGTCAGCAACGTGCGCAGTTCCTGAATCTTTTGCGCGACAGTTTCCGGCGCGGCTTTGATATCGTCCAGAATCGCAACGGCTTGCGTCTTGATCTCTTGTGACAGGGTGCTTTCCTGAACAGCGGTGACCATGGTTTCATAGTCAAATTGCTGCGCCGTAAGCTTGCCGTCTTCAATCCAAGAGTTGAACAGGTCCTGACCTTGATCCACCAGCGAGGCGACCTGATCGCCAGCTTCCGCTGCGGCCTGATTTGCCTGATCTGCGACGGATGACGCGGCTTCGCCGGCCTGTTCGGTCACGGAAGAGGCGGCTTCGGATGCCTGCTCTGCCACGGAGTTCGCCGTGTCAGTCACCTGTTCCGAGACGGCTTCGGCTGCATCTCCGGCTGCCTCTTGCAGGGCTGATGCAGCCTCGCTCACGGCGTCACCGGCATCATGGGCCGCTGTTTCCAGCTGTTCGGCCGGCGTTGGTTCGGGTTGGTTGAGATAATAGTACGCGCCGACACCAATCGCCGCGACAATAATGATGAGCAATACACGGGACATGAGGGTCTCCTTCCCAAAAAGATATGCGCCCGACATGGGGTGAGTCTTTCAGATCGAAAAGGGGAAAACCGCGAAATTCCGGTCATTTACTGGGTTTGGGCCACTGGGCGCTGATTCAAACCTTGCGCGGTGGCGAGTTCATGCCGCTTTGGCATCGAGCCCAAGAAAATCGAAGCTCAGGTTACGAAATTGAAACGATCCGTGGAAATCAAGTGGCGGAGAGACAGGGATTCGAACCCTGGGTGGGCTTGCACCCACAACGGTTTTCGAGACCGCCCCGTTCGACCACTCCGGCACCTCTCCGCGGGGGTCTGTGAGGGGGGGATTTAGTCAGGAACGGGCAGGGGTGCAAGCAGAAAATTCCCGATTCGAGGCGCTCCCGGATTTTCCATTGCCTGTGGGCCGAAAACACCTAGGCTGATAGCTATGACCTATTTTCTGCATCGTCTGTTTTTGCCCGCACTGTTATCTGTGTCCGCAGTTTGCCTGGCGGCGACTGCTTCGGAGTCTGCCAGCCGCGATCGGATCGAAGCGTTCCTGACCACAACAGGATTTGATGTTGCTTTGGAAAGCATTGCGCTGGCTTCGGCGTCGGCTCCGCAAATGTTGGGGATCGACCCTGACGGGTTTGGTGCCGATTGGACGCGGTTGACCGAGGAAGTGTTCGACACCACCGAAATGCACGAGACCGCGGTGTCAATTCTGGAGCAAACGCTGAGCGATGAGGCGTTGGGGCATGCAGTGGACTTCTACGCATCGGACTTGGGTCAGCGCCTTGTTGTGGCCGAGAATGAGGCGCATATGGCCGATGACGATGCGGCACGTCAGGAAGAGGGGCAGCGGATCGTATCTGAACTGATCCAACAAGGGTCACAGCGCGTCGAAAGCCTGAAACGCATGAACCGCGCCGTCGACTCAAGTGGCACGTCCTTGCGGGCCCTGCAGGAAATCCAGCTTCGATTTCTGCTGGCAGCCAGCGCGTCCGGCGTGATCGAGCTGCAATTGAACGGCGATGAGTTGCGCGAGATGATGAAGCGGCAAGAGCCGGAAATGCGTCGTTCGTTGCAACTTTCCGCATTGGCCGGCGCCGCTCAGACCTATCAGAGCTTTTCGGACGCGGATGTTGACGCCTACGCATCCGCGCTGGAACACCCGCTTATGCAGGAGGTCTATGAACTGCTGAACGCCATTCAGTACGAAATCATGGCGATGCGCTTTGAAGTTCTGGCCGCCAGAATGGCTGAACTGAGACCTGCGCAGGACATCTGATGCGGTATCTTATTGCTTCCATAGTGACTTTCGCGTTCTGGGCGGCACCTGTCATCGCAAACGAAAAGGTCAACCGCCTCATGAGCGCCATGCAGGTTCAGGACGTCATGGAAATTATGGGGAAGGAAGGCCGCGCGCAGGGAGACGAATTGAACAGGACCGTTCTGAACGGCATGGGCGGCACGTTTTTCCGAACGCAGATCGAAGACATCTATGATCCGGTGTGGATGCAGGATCAGATGACGGCAACGATCGGCGAAAACATGGATGATGGGCAACTGGAACAGGCCGCTTTGTTTTTTGAAAGCGATCTTGGCCAAACGATTGTATCGCTTGAAAATTCGGCTCGCAGTGCGTTGATGGACGACGCAATTGATGAGATGGCCCGGGACGCGTATCGGCAATTTGATCGCGACACATCATTTTTCAAACTCATCGACGAGTATGTCCACGTGAACGATCTGGTGGAACAAAACGTCCAGGGATCGCTGAGTGCCGATTTCAATTTTTATCTAGGTATGTCGTCCGGTCAGGCCACGCCGGTGGATGGCGATGCGCTTCTTAGCCATCTTCTGACCCAAAAGTCCGAGGTGACCGAAGAAACGGAAACGTGGATTTATTCCTTCCTGTTGATGGCGTACCAGCCACTCAGCGAAGCGCAAATGCGCGAGAACATCGCTTTCTCCCGCACCGATACGGGGCGTGCGTTGAACGAAGCATTGTTCCTGGGATTCGACGACATGATTGATGCGATCTCCTATCGGCTGGGCGAGGCAGTTGCTCACGCCATGAACGCGTCCGATTTGTAAGCCGAAAACCGGTTGACTTTGCGCCCGAATGCTTGGATAAGCCCGCATCCCGGCCGGAATCTCCGCGCCGGGTCTCGTTATTGTTTGACCTTGGGGTTGTCCTGAGGTCGTCACACAGCCCGAAAAGGGCGCGCTGTTCGAGGTGGCGAAAGCCAGCAACACCCAAACGGGGACCACAGAACGCGGTTTGGAAAAGGAAAGACGCATGTTTGCGGTCCTCAAGACTGGCGGCAAGCAGTACAAGGTTCAGGCGGGCGACGTGCTCCGCGTTGAAAAACTGGCTGCCGACGCAGGTGAAACAGTTCAATTCAACGATGTTCTGATGCTGGGCGGCGACGCTCCGGTTGTTGGCGCACCTTTCGTTGAAGGCGCAGGCGTACAGGCCGAAGTGATCGAACAGATCAAAGGTGACAAGGTCATCAAATTCGTCAAACGCCGTCGTAAGCACAGCTCGAAGCGTACCGTGGGCCACCGTCAGAAGCTGACATTGGTCAAAATCACTGACATCCTGTCGTCGGGCGCTGACAAGTCGGGCATCAAGGCAGCAACCGGTTCCGCTCCGGCTGGCGAAGCGGCTCCTGCTGCAAAGCCTGCCAAGAAAGCCGAAGCCAAAGCAGAGGCACCTGCCGCTGCGACTGCTGCTGACGATCTGACCCAGCTGAACGGTGTCGGTCCTGCCGCTGCCAAAAAGCTGGCCGAAGCCGGTATCGAGAGCTTTGCCGCTCTGGCCGCCTTGTCGGACGAGCAGATTGCTGCTATCGACACCATCAAAGTGAAACCCGAATGGGTTGAGCAGGCCAAAGAACTGGCCAAAGGCTAAGGAGAGAGAGAATGGCACATAAGAAAGCTGGCGGTTCCTCCCGTAACGGTCGCGACTCAGCGGGTCGTCGCCTTGGCGTGAAACTGTATGGTGGTCAGGCCGCAATCGCAGGCAACATCATCGTACGTCAACGCGGCACCAAGTTCTGGCCGGGCGAAGGCGTAGGCATGGGCAAAGACCATACCATCTTTGCAACTGTCGATGGCGCTGTGAAGTTCCACAAAGGCCTCAAGAACCGCACCTTTATTTCGGTCCTGCCAGTGGCGGAGGCCGCAGAGTAAGCCGAGACCCAGAAGGTTAATAAAAAATTCATGGGGGACCGGCAGAAAATGCCGGTCCCCTTTCTCGTTTTCAGGAGTGGTCTTATGACCGAAGTGATCAAAACAGAACGTCTGATCCTGCGCCGCTTTCGGCGTGAGGATGCCGCGCGTTTGGTCACTCTGATCAATGATCTGGATGTGGCCCGCTGGTTGACGAGGGTGCCGCATCCTTATCGGGACGAAGACGCGATCGAATTCATCGATACCTTGTCCCACAATCAGGACGCCTTTGCCGTAACGCAGGATGATCTTTTGATCGGCTGCGTTTCGACAGGCACAGAGCTTGGGTACTGGATCGAAAAGGGCTCTTGGGGTCGGGGTTACGTGACCGAGGCGGCGCGGGCCATGATCAACCGGTTCTTTGGCTCCGACGCGCAGGTCCTGAATTCCGGCTATCATCTGGGCAACGCGCGATCCAAGGCGGTTTTGACCAAACTTGGCTTCGTTCCCAGCGGGAAACGCGAGGCCAAATCGCACGCGACTGACGAAACTGTGACAATTCAAGAGATGGTGTTGAACCGGACCGGCTGGGAGGCGCTGCAATGACCGTCGCAACCACCAGTTTTCTGATCTTTGCCGCCAGTCAGGTCGGCACGCCGGGACCCGCCAACATGGTCCTGTTGGGAACCGGGGCACGCTATGGCTTTCAGGCCGCATTGCCGTTTGTGGCCGGGGTTATTCTGGGTAAACAGTTGATCATCTGGCCGGTCGGGTTCGGATTGATGCAGGTGGCCGAACAAGCGCCGCTTGTGTTTTCGGTGCTAAAATATGCGTCTGCCGCGTATATTATCTGGCTGGCGTGGAAAATCGCCAACCTGCGTTTGTCGCGCGGTCACGCGGATGAAGATGTGCCCGGCTTTTGGGCCGGATTGATTGTGCACCCGCTCAATCCCAAAGCCTGGGCGATGATCATCGCAGGATTTACCGGGTTTGTCGCCGCCGGAACACCCAGCCTGAATGCGACGGTCACGATCGCACTCTGCTTGTTGTTATGTCAGGCGGTTTTGCATCCGATCTGGACATTTGCCGGAGATAGAATTGCCCATGCGGTTGAAGGTCGGCCCGTGGAAAAATATCTGATGTGGACGTTAGCGAGTCTCACTGTTGCGTCCGTACTTTTTGTGTTGTTCGGAGGAGGAACGCACTCATGAAACTTGAGACGATAATCAATCAGCCGGTCATCGAAACCGAGCGGTTCGATCTGCGCCCGTTGCGCCGGTCGGATATGGGTCTCATTGAACATTACGCAGGGGACGAGCGGGTGGCGCGGATGACCACGTCAATTCCGCACCCGCTGCCGCCGGGCTCGGTCGAGGCGTTTGTCACGCGCTCGATGTCGGAAGAGCGGGCCGAGGATGTATGGGCATTGGATGCCACCAAGGACGGCGGTCCCGAATTGATCGGGCTGATTTCTTTGGAAAGGCTGGATCGGAACCAATCCGAGGTCGGCTATTGGGTTGCACCGGTCTATTGGAACACCGGCGTCGCTTCGCTGGCGGTCGAAGCATTGCTTCTGGCCAATCCGCTGGAAAACTCGACCATGTTTGCCAGCGTGTTTCAGGACAATCCGGCCTCGGCACGGGTGCTGACCCATTGCGGGTTTCAGTACCTTGGGGATGCAGAAAGCTATTCGGTGGCACGTGACGCAAACGTGCCCACCTGGACATACAGCAAGAAACTCTGACTTGTGGCCGGTGGGGCCTTTGCAGTAGGGGACGGACATGAAATTTCTCGATCTCGCAAAGGTCTACATCCGGTCCGGGGCCGGAGGTAACGGCTGCGTCAGCTTCCGACGCGAAAAATACATCGAATATGGCGGTCCCGATGGTGGGGACGGCGGCAAAGGCGGCTCGGTCTGGGCTGAAGTCGTGGATGGGTTGAACACCCTGATCGACTTTCGGTACCAGCAGCACTTCTTTGCCAAGAACGGCCAGCCCGGCCGAGGACAGCAGCGTACCGGCAAAGACGGTGATGACATCATCCTTCGGGTTCCCGTCGGCACCGAAATCTTGGATGAAGACGAAGAAACGGTCATCTGCGACCTGACCGAGGTCGGGCAGCGGTTCCTGTTGGCCAAAGGTGGCAATGGCGGGTTCGGTAACCTGCATTTCAAGTCATCAACCAACCAGGCGCCGCGTCGCGCCAATCCGGGGCAGGGCGGCATTGACCGGACCATCTGGTTGCGGTTGAAGTTGATTGCTGATGTGGGGCTGTTGGGTTTGCCCAATGCGGGTAAATCGACGTTCCTTGCCGCGACTTCGAATGCACGCCCGAAAATCGCGGATTACCCGTTCACGACGCTGCATCCGAATCTGGGTGTTGTTGGTGTGGACAATGTCGAATTCGTTGTGGCGGACATCCCCGGCCTGATTGAGGGTGCACACGAAGGGCGCGGGATTGGCGACCGTTTTCTGGGCCATGTCGAGCGATGCGCCGTTCTGCTGCATCTGGTGGATGGAACCTCGGAAACGGTGGCCCAGGATTACCACACGATCATTCATGAACTTGAGGCCTATGGTGGTGCCTTGGCCGAAAAGCCCAGGATTACCGTGCTCAACAAAATCGACGCGCTGGACGATGAAGAACGCGATCTTGCCAAAGCCGAGCTGGAAGCGGCTGTGGGCGGTCCGGTTATGACGATGTCCGGCGTTGCGCATCTGGGTGTAACCGACGTGTTGCGCGCGCTGCGCAGCAAGATCGACGACAGCCGCGTGCGCCGGAAGCCCGTTGAGGAGGCGAAGCCTTGGCAACCCTGACGTCCGCCAAACGCCTGGTGGTCAAAATCGGCTCCGCGTTGCTGGTGGACCGGACCACGGGGTTGTTGCGCTCCGATTGGTTGCATTCGTTGGCGCAAGACGTGGCCTGGCTCAAAGGGCAGGGGGCGGATGTCATCCTTGTGTCTTCCGGGTCCATAGCCTTGGGCCGTGGCGTTCTGAACTTACCCTTTGACGCGCTTCCGTTGGAAAAGTCGCAGGCTGCGGCTGCTGTCGGTCAAATCCGATTGGCGCGAGCCTATGAAGAAGCGTTGACGCCGCATGACATCAAGACCGCTCAGGTTCTTGTGACTTTGGAAGACAGCGAGGACCGGCGGCGATATCTGAACTCCCGCGCGACGTTGGAAACGCTGTTGGGCCTTGGCGTCGTGCCGATCGTCAACGAAAACGACACGGTTGCGACAGATGAAATCAGGTACGGCGACAATGATCGCCTGGCGGCGCAGATCGCAGTAACGGTTGGGGCGGACCAACTGGTTCTGCTATCCGACGTGGACGGCTTTTATACGGGTAATCCGAACGAAGACACCAAAGCCAAGCGTTTTGACGTGATCGAAGACATCACGCCTGAAATTGAAGCGATGGCCGGCGATGCGGGATCCGGGTTGTCCAAAGGCGGCATGAAGACGAAACTCTTGGCCGCCAAGATGGCAACGGCGGCGGGTTGTGATATGGCGATTACCGAAGGATCGGTTCTGAACCCCCTGAAATCGCTGGAAAACGGTGCGAACAGCACGTGGTTTACGGCTGCACTGGACCCGCACGCTGCGCGAAAGCGTTGGATATCGGCCATGAAGCCAAGAGGCGAAATCGTGGTGGACGCTGGCGCGGCACGGGCGCTTGCCAATGGCAAAAGCCTGCTTCCCGCGGGAATTGTCGAAGTCACGGGGGATTTCGGTCGTGGCGATCCCGTTGCTATACTGGACCCGGCGGCGCGCCGTTTGGCACAGGGGCTGAGCCGCTATACCGCGCAAGAAGCCGACGCGATCAAAGGGCGCAAGTCATCCGAGATCGAGGCGACGTTGGGCTATCCGGGGCGGGCGGCCCTGATCCACAGGGACGATCTGGCGCTGTGATAAGATTGACGGAAATGAAGGCACTTGAGAGGCTGATGAGATGAAGGACTTTGAAACCATTCCCGCACTGATGGCCGATCTTGGACAGCGGGCAAAGACGGCATCGCAAGACCTGGCTTTTGCCAGCGCCGAACGCAAACACGCCGCTCTGATTGCAGCTGCGGACGCTGTCTGGTCCAACAGGGTCGAGATAATTGCGGCCAACAAGAAGGATCTGGAATTTGGCCGCGAAAAGGGGCTGGGCCCTGCGATGATGGATCGTCTGATGCTGGACGAAGCCCGTGTTCAGGGAATGGTGGACGGTTTGCGCGCGGTTGCCGACCAACCCGATCCTGTTGGTGAAGTTCTGGCCGAATGGGACATGCCATCGGGTTTGAACATCCGGCGGGTACGGACTCCACTTGGCGTTATCGGTGTCATTTATGAAAGCCGTCCGAATGTGACTGCGGACGCCGGAGCCTTGTGTCTGAAATCGGGAAATGCCGTGATCCTGCGCGGCGGATCCGAGAGCTTTCACTCCTCAACGGCCATACACGCCTGTCTGGTCGAAGGGTTGAAAGCCGCGAACCTGCCCGAAGACTCGATTCAACTTGTGCCGACCCGCGACCGCGCAGCGGTTCAAGAGTTGCTAACGATGACGGACTATGTTGACGTGATCGTTCCGCGTGGCGGCAAAGGCCTCGTTGGCCTTGTTCAACGCGAGGCGCGCGTGCCTGTTTTTGCGCATCTCGAAGGTATCGTTCATATCTATTTGGACAAAGCCGCTGACCCTCGGAAGGCGCTGGATGTCGTTTTGAATGCCAAAACCCGACGGACCGGTATTTGCGGGGCCGCTGAATGTCTTTTGGTGCATCAGGATGTGGTTGAAACGCTTGGCCGCGATTTGATTTCTGCTCTCATCGCCGCGGGCGTTGAGGTCCACGCTCAAGGGCCTTTGGCGTTGGAGGGCAGCGTGGCGGCAACCGAGGCCGATTGGGGCAAAGAATATCTCGATTGCATTATCGCCGCCAAACCGGTCGCTGACCTGGATGCGGCCATTGCGCATATCCGGCAGTATGGCTCGAACCACACCGATTGCATCCTGACCGAGGACCCGGACGCGGCGTCTCGCTTCTTCGAGCGGTTGGATAGCGCGATCCTGATGCACAATGCGTCGACCCAGTTCGCCGATGGCGGAGAGTTTGGCATGGGTGCCGAGATTGGTATCGCAACCGGCAAAATGCATGCGCGGGGGCCGGTCGGCGCAGCGCAGCTAACCAGTTTCAAGTATCTCGTGCGCGGCGACGGAACGATCAGAGACTAAAACCGGATGACCACGCGGGTTGCGGCTGTCTCGGTCGCGACCCGTCGACCCAGCATCGATGCCGTGTGCGGCAGCAAGGCGAATTGAACGTGGGCTGCATCGATCTTCGTGGAAAAGCGACCGGTGGCAACGTTCTTCCACAAGTCAACATCGGTGTTCAACCTGTCCGCTGTTCCGGTGATCGTCCAGTTTTCACCATTGCTTTCGACAGTTGCCTCACCCCCCATCGGCATGGCGCTTTCGCAGCACATCAGCGCCAGAAAAACCAGTTTGACCTGGTTTCGCGGCACCGCATCGTCCAGACGCCAATGTACACGCAGGCGACCGGAATGTTGCACATCGTGTAGAAGGCTGGCCACCTCGGTCCGGCCCAAGGGCTGATCGCTGGCGACCCCGAATGCGACACGAAAGAAGCGTATCTTTGCTGCCGCATTGCCGACACTGCCCGAGATCAAATCCATCTCGGGGCCCTGCATGGAACCAACCATTTCCAGCAGTTCCAACCCATTGGTTATCGCGCCGACCGGGCTGATCAGATCGTGACATATTCGGGATCCGATCAGGTCCGTCAGGTTGACGTCCGTGCTGCCCATGCGTACCTCCTGATACATCTGCCCACGGACCGGAGCCCTTGCATGACAGATCTCAATGCTATTCTTGCACCAGGGATGTTTGTCCGTCACCCGGACTTCCCCGAATGGGGCGTCGGACAGGTTCAGTCCAACATCGCGGGTAAGATCACCGTAAACTTTCGCGAGCAGGGGAAAGTGGTAATCGACGGGACACGCATCACCTTGGTGCCGGTCTTTGATCCGTGAAACTGGTTTAGGAAAGGTTAACAGCCTTGGCCAGAGCGCAGTTATTGCCTTGGCCGGGAAAGTTGAGGTATCAGCGCCCAACACGAACAACGGACAACAAGAATGCCGGCCGCAGGCCCCTCTTTCACAGTCAAACTCGCCGAAACGCCCGCCGAGCTTAGGGCCGCACAGCGCCTGCGCTATGACGTGTTCGTTAAGGAACTTGGCGGCGGTGGAGACATGGTGGATCACGCAGCGGGTCTGGAACAGGATCGCTTTGATCCATACTTTGACCACATGCTGGCCATTGATGACTCATCAGGCGAAGTTGTCGGTGTTTACAGGCTGTTACCGGGTGAACGTGCAGCCGAGTTGGGACAGTTTTATTCCGAAGACGAATACGATCTGTCGGTCCTGAAACGTTCCGGCCGGAAGCTGTTGGAGCTTGGCCGATCCTGCCTGCACCCAGATTATCGTGGCGGCACGGCAATGTTCCACCTTTGGAACGGTTTGGCAGCCTATGTGGCCGAGCGTGAAATCGAAGTTCTGTTTGGCGTGGCGAGTTTTCATGGCACCGACGTTCAAGCGCTGGCTCAACCGCTGTCCATGCTGCATCACAACCATCTTGCGCCGCCCGACCTGCGGGTCAGGGCACAACCGGACGTGTTCGAAAGTATGGATTTGGTCCGACCGGACGAGTTGGATCGCCGCGCGGCAATGGTGCAGGTCCCCTCTTTGATCAAAGCCTACCTGCGACTGGGCGGCTTCGTCGGCGAGGGCGCATTTATCGACCATGCCTTCAATACGACCGACGTTTGCCTGATACTGGATACCCAGCGCATGAACGAACGACAGCGTCGCATTTACGGGGGAGCGTGAAGCGTTGAGCCAGACTTCGTGGCAGAGCGACGACGCACCCGATCCCGTGGAGTTGGGCCTCATCGGATGGTTGCTTGTCTTTGTGCGGGGCGTACCGCTGGCTCTGCTGGTATTCGGTGGGTTATTGGTTCTTTTGTCTGTGCGACTTGTTGAACGCCCGATTTACGGCGTAAGACGCCCGATCACGCCCTACATATCGCAGTTCGTGTGTCGGAATGCTTTTCGATTGCTGGGTATCAGCTTTCACAGCTCGGGTGAGTTGATGCGGGAACGAGGGGCCGTTGTCGCCAACCACCAATCCTGGTTGGACATCTTTGCACTCAATGCTCGAAAACGGATCTACTTTGTCTCAAAGGCCGAGGTTGCAAACTGGCCCGGCATCGGTTGGCTCGCCAAGGCGACGGGAACGGTGTTTATCGAGCGCAATCCAAAGAAAGCGCAGGAGCAGACCCGCATATTCGAGGAACGGCTTAAAGCCGGGCACAAGCTGCTGTTTTTTCCCGAAGGGACTTCGACTGATGGATTGCGGGTTTTGCAATTTAAAACAACGCTTTTCGCCGCGTTCTTCACAAATGAACTGCGGGATTTCATGTATGTGCAACCCGTGTCGGTGGTCTTTCATGCGCCCAAGGGACAGCCTGATCGGTTTTACGGCTGGTGGGGAGATATGGATTTCGGGCCGCATCTGTTGAAGACTCTTGGCGCACGCAGGCAGGGCGCGGTCGAATTGATCTATCACGCACCGGCCAGAGTCAGTGATTTTGAAAATCGCAAGGCGTTGGCGGCCCATTGTGAAGAGGCGGTGCGCCACGCGCATAGCTTGGCGCGGCTTGAAAAATAAGGGCATTTGGCCCTTGCGCAACCTGAAAACCTGCCGTATACGCGCGGCATTCAAATCCGCAGGTGGGGTTTGGGCCTTTTAGGGGAGACATCCTTATCAGGCCCGCCGGTTGGAGCATCCGCTTCTTTCACCCCCGCCCAGGCGTAAACCGGAAAAGGAAAACATAGCATGGCTCTTCCCGAGTTCACCATGCGTCAGCTGCTGGAAGCTGGCGTTCACTTTGGTCACCAGACACAGCGTTGGAATCCCCGCATGGGCCCGTTCATCTACGGCTCGCGCAATGGCATCCACATCATGGACCTGACCCAGACCGTTCCGATGCTGGATCAGGCGCTGCAGGCCGTTCGTGACACCGTTGCAAAAGGCGGGCGCGTTCTGTTCGTCGGCACCAAGCGTCAGGCCGCTGGCCCGATCGCTGAAGCGGCTGAAAAGTCAGCTCAGTACTTCATGAACCACCGCTGGCTGGGCGGCACGCTGACCAACTGGAAAACCGTTTCCCAGTCGATCAACCGTCTGAACCAGATCGACGAAGCGATGGAATCGGGCGCCGAGGGCCTGACCAAGAAAGAGCGTCTGGGCATGGAGCGCGACCAGCAGAAGCTGCAAGCGTCGCTGGGCGGTATCCGCGAAATGGGTGGCGTTCCGGACCTGCTGTTCGTCATTGACGTTAAGAAAGAAGCGCTGGCGATTGCCGAAGCCAACAAGCTGGGTATCCCGGTTGTGGCCGTTGTCGACACCAATTGCTCGCCCGACGGCGTTGACTACATCATCCCCGGCAACGACGACGCCGCGCGCGCCATCGCGCTTTATTGCGATCTGGCCGCACGCGCCGCGCTGGACGGCATGACCGCTCAGCTGGGTGCCGCAGGCGTTGATCTCGGTGAATTCGAAGAAGCACCGGTTGAAGAAGCCGTCGCTGAAGAAGCACCCGCCGAGGAAGAAGCCGCGCCAGAGGCCAAAGCCGAAGCGTAAGCTGCCCGTCACGTAATTGACATATGGGGCAGGGTATGACCTGCCCCAATTCCGTTTGAATTGAGGAGAGCCAAAAGATGGCAATCACAGCAGCAATGGTTAAAGAACTGCGCGACTCGACCGGCGCAGGCATGATGGACGCGAAAAAAGCGCTGACCGAAACCGAAGGCAACATGGACGAAGCCGTTGACTGGCTGCGCACCAAGGGTCTGGCCAAGGCGGCCAAGAAATCGGGCCGTACAGCGGCCGAAGGTTTGGTTGCGGTGCACGTCAACGGTGGCAATGGTGTTGCTGTCGAAGTGAACTCGGAAACCGACTTTGTCGCGAAAAACGGCGAGTTTCAGGAAATGGTCGGCAAGATCACCTACGCGGCGGAAGGCGTCGACAATGTCGAAGCTCTGCTGGCGGCTGATCTGGGCGGCAAATCGGTTGCCGACACGCTGACCGACAAGATCGCCACCATCGGCGAGAACATGTCGGTGCGCCGCATGTCGAAGCTGTCCGGCGAAACGGTTGTATCCTACGTCCACAACGCCGCGACCCACGGTATGGGAAAAATCGGCGTTCTGGTCGCTCTGACCGGTGGCGACGAGGCGATCGGCAAGCAGGTTGCGATGCACATCGCGGCTGTGAATCCGGCGGCCCTGTCCGAAGCGGACATGGACCCTGCCGTTGTCGAGAAAGAAAAGCAGGTTCAGATGGACATCGCCCGCGAATCCGGCAAGCCGGAGCAGGTGATCGAGAAGATGATCGAAGGCCGCATGAAGAAATTCGTCGCCGAATCGACCCTGCTGAACCAGCAATTCGTGGTGAATCCGGATCTGACCGTCGAAGCCGCAGCCAAAGAAGCGGGTGCAACCATCACCGGATTCGTTCGGTTGGAAGTTGGCGAAGGCATTGTTGTCGAGAAAGAAGACTTCGCGGCAGAAGTTGCCAAAGCCGCACAGGGCTAAACCTGATCATGGCCCCGCAAGGGGCCATAAACGCCAAACCGGTTGCTGAGACGCAGCCGGTTTTTTCTTTGTCATCGGTGACAGTTACAACGACTTTGTAGGTTTGGAGAAGAGGGACCCCGCATGATGGGGATGGACAGGGTCCCTCAAAATTCCGACTGACAGACGCGGACGAATAGGCGCCTCTCATTCAGAGCGATCGGAGAGCTTTGGTATTGCAAAGATCCAATCAAATCGTTCCCTGGCTAAAGCCACCACTCACGGAACAGTCTCAATCTGCAATTTTTTGTTCGTGATGGGAAGTCATGTTTTCCTTACCTAAGGTAAACTGACGAATTTTTGCGAAAAAAGGCGTCAAACTTCCATTACGAACATCTGATTTTGCAGTGATGCCTTCAATACGGCCTGCGCCGTGGTCTCGACGCTCAACGCCTCACGTGCAAGGCGAAGGTGCTTTTCGACGGTGGCTGCCGTCAGCCCCATAAGCAACGCAATGTCCTGCGTCGTCTTGCCATCCCCAACCCATTGCAGGGCCTCTCGCTGACGCTTCGTCAATGCGCGGTTCGGTGCGCTGTAGGGCAGGGTCAGGATCTTCAGATGCGCGACGTTGTTCATCAGCAGAATGTCGTCGCCATGCTCTTCCCAGATCGCATCGACATCATCCTGCGTTTGGTCACCGTAGGACGCCATTGAAATGGCCCCCTTTGAACGCATCGAGACCGAGTTGAAGCTGACAGTGAAGCCAACCGTCACACCTTTGGAGCGGTTGAACTCGTAAACCTGCCGTTCCTCTTCGGTCATGGTTCCCGTGGACATCATCTCTTGAATCATGCGCCAGCTTGCCGCGCCTTCATGTTCAAGCGCCCATTTCAGCATCGGGGCATGAAAATACAGACCGGAATGCAAGAACCCGTCCAGGTAGTCGTTGCAGTGATTGGTCAGGATGACAAAATCCTCGGGGTCGCCCAAAGAGGTTTCGGTGCGGTACTGCGTATGTCCATACAGCAGGCGGTCAAACCCGTATTTCGCCATCTGGCGGCAATGCGCGTCCCAAAGCTCTTCCAGCGTTTTGGTGTAGCTTATGAAGTTCAAGTACTCGTTCAGGTTCAAACCGCGTCCTCCCCTGAAAGATGCGCTGCCAATGCCTGCAATGCCAGCACATAGCTGTTGACGCCAAAGCCGCAAATCTGTCCGATTGCCACAGGCGCTATGTACGAGTGGTGCCGAAAGGTTTCGCGCGCGTGGATGTTGGACAGATGCACCTCGACAACTGGGACCTGAGCCGAAGAGATCGCATCCATGATTGCAATCGACGTGTGGGTATAGGCCCCGGCATTCAGGACGATACCGTCCTGCGTACCGCGCGCGTTGTGAATGGCGTCAATCAAGGCACCTTCGTGATTGGATTGCATATGCGTAACTGTCTGGCCCAGCGTCACGCCATGCGAAACGCATCGGTCCATCATCATGTCCAGCGTCGTGTGGCCATAGACCTCGGGCTGTCTGGTGCCCAGCAGGTTCAAATTCGGGCCGTTCAGAACCAATATCTTCGTCATCTTCAATCCATCCCCGTGCCTTTGTGATAAACCCGAAACAAGGGGGCGTCCAGCAGACTATTCATATGTAAAGTAAGGTTGTGCTGAGATGGATCATTTGTACCGCAGGGATGAAATGCCTATGCGGTCATGTCCCTTCCATGGTGATCACGATTTTGCCAAGGGCAGATCGGCCTTCGAGCAACCTCAAGGCCTCTCCGGCGCGGTTCATGGGGAATGTCGCGCTTATTTGCGGCCTGATTTTTCCCGAGGTGTACATCGCAAACAATTCGGACAGGTTCTCGGCGTGCCCCTTGGGGTCGCGCAGTACCGATGCGCCCCAGAATACGCCGACGATTTGGCACCCTTTGAGCAAGGGCAGGTTCAACGGAATACTTGGGATGCCTGCAGGAAACCCGACAACCAGAAACCGTCCGTTCCAGGCCATGGCGCGCAGGGCAGGTTCGGCATAATCGCCGCCGACGGCGTCATACACAACATCCACGCCTTCGCCCCCTGCAAGGCGCTTGATGTCGGACGAAAGAGCCTTCTGACCATTCCGGTCGATACTTCGAGGGTAGATCAGCGTCTCGTCAGCGCCGATTTTCTTGCAGAAATCCGCCTTTTCAGTCGAAGATACAGCGGCTATCACACGCGCGTCCGATGCTTTGGCCAACTCGATGGCTGCTGATCCAACGCCGCCAGCGGCCCCCAGAATCAATACGGTTTCGCCCGCCTTCAATGCCGCGCGATCTTTCAGCGCGTGGTGGGACGTGCCGTATGTAAAGACAAAGCACGCCGCATCCTCATACGGCATTGTATCCGGAATTTTGACCGCGGACCGGGCTTTCAGCGTCAGGTGCGTCGCAAAGCCACCGTGACCCACCAGCGCCAACACGCGGTCGCCGGGCGCGAAATCCGCAACTTTCTCTCCGACCGCGATGATTTCGCCTGCAACTTCACCTCCTGGTGCAAAAGGGCGGGACGGTTTCATCTGATAAAGATCACGGATCATCAAGGCGTCGGGAAAATTCACCCCGGCCGCGTGTATACGCAACAGAATCTCATCCGGTGCCGGGACCGGATCGGGCAGGGAGGTCAGTTCCAAAGTCTCGGGACCGCCTTTTGTGACGCTGAGTAATGCCCGCATGTGCCTCTTGCCTCTTGCCTCGTTGGTCTTGAAATCGTTGGATTGTCTTCAAAGGTTGTCAAGTGATTAGCCTGCGGCAGTCTTTTGACCAACCCGTTTGCGGGAGAGGAGGACCCATGACGCCCGATACCCTGTTTTCACTTAAAGGAAAAACCGCGCTCGTAACCGGTGGCGCGACAGGTATTGGCAGGATGGCCGCTGAGGCGCTCGTTCGTGCCGGTGCGCATGTCCTGATCGCATCGCGCAAGGCCGACGCATGTGAGGCTGTTGCAAACGAGCTGAACAGCTTGGGTGTGGCCGGGTCAGCCGAGGGTTTTGCCGGTGATGTGGGAACCGAAAACGGGATTGACGGGTTGGTTGATCAGGTTCGTAACCGTGCGCAATCTCTTGAAATTCTTATGAATAATGCAGGTGTTGCTTGGGGTGCACCTTTGGGCGACTTTCCCTACGCCGCCTGGGACAAGGTTATGTCCGTGAATGTCGCAGGCGCTTTCGATCTGACACAGAAACTGCTGCCGTTGTTGACAACATCAGCCTCGGATGACGATCCCGCCCGCGTGGTCAACGTGGGTTCGGTCATGGGCGAGGTTCCGATGGGGGACGGGGCCTATAGTTACTCGGCGTCGAAAGCTGCTGTTTTGCATCTGACGAAGATCATGGCCAAGGAACTTGCGCCCAACCGCATCACGGTCAATGCGCTTGCCCCCGGCCCGTTTGTGTCGCGCATGACCGAGTTTGCCACGGGGGAAGAGGGAAAAAGAGACCGGGTTGGACAATCGGTTCCCCTTGGTCGTGTTGGACGACCCGAAGACATAGCGGGTTGCATGTTGTTTTTGTGCGGACAAGGCGGAAGCTATGTCACCGGAGCCGTTATCCCTGTTTCCGGCGGTATCAACGTCCAAACCGCTGACGACATTTTTGCCGCCGCGCATTGATTGCGGGAAGGGGTGGGCGCGATGGATCAGAGCGAAAAAACGTTAAACGTCAAATCAGTAGATGACTATCTTCACAAAAACCTCGCCGGATATGCGGGTCCGCTTGAGGTCGAGAAATTCGCGGTGGGGCAGTCCAACCCGACCTACCTTCTTGAAACACCGAACAAACGCTACGTCCTGCGTCGAAAACCGCCGGGTGTACTTTTGAAGTCGGCCCATGCGGTTGATCGAGAGTTTCGCGTTCAATCCGCGCTGGCGGGTAGCAAGGTGCCAGTACCGGACATGTATCTGCTGTGCGAGGAGGACACGGTTATCGGTTCTGCCTTTTACGTGATGGAGTATCTGGATGGTCGCGGATTTACCGATCCGACGATGAAAGGCGAAACCAACGCCACGCGGACCGGAATTCTGGACGAAATGAACCGCGTGCTGGCCGAACTTCACATGGTGGACATCAATGCCGCAGGATTGTCGGATTACGGACCGCCGGGAAACTACTTTGAGCGCCAGATCTCTCGCTGGGCGGGCCAGTACCGTGCGTCGGAAACCGAGAAGATCGCAGACATGGACCATTTGATTGCGCGTCTTGAGGCCCAATTGCCCGAGGATGACGGGCAGCGGACGTTGGTTCATGGGGATTATCGGATCGACAACCTTTTGTTTCAGAAAGACGGGACAAGTTGCATCGCCGTTCTGGATTGGGAATTGTCCACGATTGGCCACCCCTACGCGGATCTGGCGGCAGTCATAATGCAATGGCAACTGCCACCGGGAAAGGAAGGGCGCGGTCTGGCCGGCGTGGATCGTGATACGCTTGGTTTGCCCTCGGACGAGGCCTTCATCGCGAAATATTGCGCGCGAACTGGTAGATCAGGCATTGCGAACTTCGGATTTTATCTGGCTTTTAACTTCTTCCGAATGGCAGCGATCTTGCAGGGCGTCTACAAACGTGCCTTGGATGGCAATGCATCAGACCCGGTGCAGGCAAAAGCGTTTGGTGCCTATGTTCCGGTTTTCGCGCAGCATGGCTTGGCTGCATTAGAGCGGGAATAGCGCCAACTTGTGCGCGTCGGCTTCAATTGCGCGCACCGCTCATTTGGCCTGATTCAACTCCAACTCGAGGTTGCCGAGGCTGTTCTTGCCAAAAAACATCTCTGTCCCCGCAAACAATGTGGGCACACCAAAAACGCCCCTTCGAACAGCTGCTTTTGTCTGGTCTTTCAAGGCCTGTTTGACTTGAGGGTCTGTTGCCGCCTCACGAATTTTTCGCGCGGGCAAACCGGCCTCGTCCACAACATCGGTCAGAACATTCAGATCGTCGAGTTTCTGACCATGCACCCAAATCGCATCAAACACGGACTTTATATATTTGTTCTCCCACGGTTTTCCTTGCGCAAAACATGCGCCACGCATCGCAAACTTGGTGTTCAGTGGGAAATGCGGGCTCATATGAAAACTAAGACCCCGCCGGCGGGCATATCTGTGCAGATCATGTGTAAGGTAAGATGTTTTCTGGCGGTTCTCGGAAAACGCCTGAAACGGGCTTTGATTGTGAGTTGCCTTGAAAACGATGCTCAGCAGCACCGGCGCAAAGCTGATTTCGGCGTTTTGCCGTTTGGCAAGTTCCGGCAGGACCTTGTAGGCAAGAAAGGCATTCGGACTGCAAAAATCATAGATGAATTCAATTTTCTTCGCCATCTGCCTGCTCCATCCTGGCGCGAAATTCGGGGGAATCAATGTCGCCCCGGGCTGTTTTCGCTGACACTTTAACAGGTCGCTCTGTGGAGTGATTAAAATAGGCAGCGACTATTTGATTTTTCTGTTTTTTCCGGGATTTGCACGGCAAGATCGAACGACAAGCAGGAACCGGGGCACGCGATGGTGTTTGATACCGCACGATTGGACCGCATTCAGAAATGGATGCAACACTATGTAGATCAAAGAAAATACCCTGGATGCTCTCTGCTTTTGCAGCAGCACGGGCAAGAGATTTTCTTTCACAGTTGTGGCCTGCGTGATGTTGAAAACACTCTGCCGTTTGACCGTGAAACAGTGGTGCGGATCTATTCGATGACCAAACCGGTCACATCGGTCGCACTCATGATGTTGGCGGAACGCGGGTTGTTCCATCCGGACGCTCCACTGTCGGATTTCCTGCCGGGTTTCGACAACATGCAAGCGCTTGTGCCCGGGGCTGAGGCCATTGACCAAACTGAACCGGCCCCGACACCTACATTGCACCAGTTGCTGACCCACACCAGCGGACTGAGCTATCCGTTCAATCCCGGCCTTTTGCCGCGGGCGATGGACGATCTGGATCTGATTTTTTCACCCGATCAAGGGCCTTTGAAGGACCGGGTCGCGCAACTGGCGGGATTGCCACTGGCTTTTCAGCCCGGCTCACGTTGGGAATACTCGGTCGGAATTGATGTGATCGGTCGCGTAATCGAAGTTGTTTCCGGCAAACCGTTGGAGCGGTTTTTCGCGGATCACATTTTTGAGGCCCTGGGAATGACCGAAACAGGTTTTTCCCTACCCAAAGGGGCAGGGGACAGGTTTGCGTCACTCTATACCCCGCTGGAAGGTGACGCGATGGCGCTGAACGCCGCCAAATCGGGGTCGGAAACCCTGCGTCTTGTTGACCGTGCCGGTGAATCCCCATTTGAAAAGGCGACCACGTTTTCTGGCGGCGGCGGGCTGGTCAGTACGATCGACGACTTTGCGACTTTTGCAGAAATGTTGCGCAACAAAGGTGCCAACGAACGTGTCCGGTTGTTGGGCGCGTCGACGGTGGATTTCATGATGCGCAATCACTTGCCGGTCGACATAGCCTCAATGGGGCCGCAGAGCTTTGCGGAACAGCCGATGGACGGTACAGGGTTTGGTATTGGCGGTGCAGTCATCCTCGATCCTGCCCGGGCGCGGGCGCCCGGCTCGGTGGGTGATTATGGTTGGGGCGGCATGGCCTCAACCTATTTCTGGATCGATCGCAAACACGATATGACCGCCGTCTTTTTCACACAGCTTTCACCGTCCAGTTCTTATCCTTCACGCGCCCAACTTAAGGCGCTTGTCCACGGGGCAATGATTGAATGATCCCGGCGCAGATGCTAGGCGATGATCAAGATATCCGGAGAAAGACGATGACCGAAGCGGAACGCATCCTGTTGGATTTGCTCAATATTGAGGCGTTGGAAGTCGATCTTTTCCGCGGCACAGGCTCGGGCGGTGAAACGCCGACGCGGATCTTTGGCGGGCAGGTCATTGCGCAAGCGCTTGCCGCCGCATACCGAACCGTTGAAGGGCGACTTTGTCATTCGTTGCATGCCTATTTCATCCGTGCCGGTGATCCGTCAATTCCCGTGGTTTATCAAGTTGATCGCGCCCGCGATGGCGGGTCGTTCACCACGCGCAGGGTGGTTGCGATTCAGCACGGCAAGCAGATTCTGAACCTTTCGGCATCTTTCCATGTTCAGGATGACGGCTGGGACCACCAACATCCGATGCCGCGCGTCGTTGCGCCAGATCAGTTGCCAACACGCAACGAATTGCGCCGCCAATATCTGAACCGCGTGCCCGAGAAGTTTCACTCCGAGCTTTTGCGCGAGCGTCCTATCGAGGTCAGCGAGATTGAACCGCTGGATTTTCTGACGCCAGAGAAAGCGGATGATTGCCATCATCTTTGGTTCAGAATGGCTGCAGCTGCCGAGGCTGACCCGGTCATGCAGCATTTGTTGCTGGCTTATGCGTCGGACATGGATCTGCTGAGCTCCGGTTTGCGTCCGCATGGTCTCAGCTGGTTGTCCGGCCAAGTTGATGGGGCCAGCCTGGATCACGCGATTTGGTTTCATGCGCCGATGCAGTTTCAGAATTGGCATCTGTATTCCATGGAATCGCCATGGACGGGGCAGGGCCGCAGTTTCAATCGCGGTTCAATCTATTCGGAAGATGGGGTTCTGGTTGCTTCGATTGCGCAGGAAGGTCTGATGCGGAAAAGGAAGCAGAGGCATTAAGTATCACCGATATACTTTTGATTTAATTTCGACATTCCGTCTATCCACCGGTCATAGTCGGTCGATTTGGAGTGCATGTATCCCAGAACTTGTTCGTGCGGCAAAACGAGAAATCGTTCGGCCTGAATGGCATCAACGCAGGATTGCGCGACATCCAATGGCTCCATCACGCCATCAATCGAAGCGACAGACTCTTCGTGACCATCAATCATGTCCGTTCTCACGGCCTGGGGGCACAGAACCGATACACGAATTCCGTCGTTCTTGTATGTCAGCGCCAACCATTCCGCGAAGCCGACAGCGGCATGTTTTGTTACGGCATACGGCGCAGCGCCGGGTTGATTGAGCAATCCGGCCGCAGATGCGGTTGCCAAGAAATACCCGCCGCCGCGCGCAATCATGCGCGGGATCACATGCCGGGCGGCCCAGACATGTGACATGACGTTGACCTTCCACGTCCGGTCCCAATCCAGATTGGGTACATCCATACCGCCAAGAGTCAGAATTCCGGCATTGGCGCAGAACAGATCAATCGGACCGATCTGCCCTTCAACGGTTTCGATCAGCGCCAGCGTGGATTCCTCGGTGGATACGTCGCATTCCTGGGCGTGGCCTCCGATGTCCTTGGCAACGGATCGGGCGCCATCAACGTCAACGTCTGCGCAGACAATCCGCGCACCTTCATCTGCAAAACGATGCGCCAAACCTCTGCCGATGCCGCAGGCGGCACCGGTGATGACTACAGTTTTTCCGTGCAACTGCATGAAAACGTGGGCCTTTCAGCGTTTCAGAGGGCTGGCAAATCCATTGGCGCGGAAAGCCACAAAGCATTTGGGTATCTGTAAAATTTACATAATACCGATTATGCGGTTTATGTATGCCATCAGTAGAACGCCTGCAAACCTGTTTGAGCGCGACCCAGGATTAATGCATGAACGTCATGTGTCCCCTCATAGGTGTTCACGGTCTCAAGATTGATCATGTGGCGCACGACCTGGAACTCAAGTGAAATTCCGTTCCCGCCGTGCATGTCGCGGGATTGCCGGGCAATGTCCAATGCTTTGCCGCAATTGTTGCGCTTGATCAGCGAGATCATCTCGGGTGCAGCTTCGGCCTGATCCATCAACCGACCAACCCGCAGGCTGGCCTGCAGTCCAAGTGCGATTTCGGTCTGCATGTCGGCAAGTTTGCGTTGGAACAGCTGTGTTTGCGCCAGCGGTTTGTTGAACTGCTTGCGGTCCAATCCGTATTGTCTGGCTGCGTGCCAACAGCATTCAGCCGCGCCCATCACCCCCCAGCTGATCCCATAGCGAGCTCGGTTCAAACAACCGAACGGCCCCTTCAGGCCCTGAACGTTCGGCAGCAGCGCATCCTCGGGCACCTCGACATTGTCCAGAACGATCTCACCGGTAACCGATGCACGCAGGCTCAGTTTGTTTTCGATTTTTGGCGCGGTCAGCCCTTGGGTGCCTTTGTCCAGAACAAAGCCGCGTATCTTACCGTCATGCGCGTCTGATTTGGCCCACACCACGAACACATCAGCAATTGGAGAGTTCGAGATCCACATCTTGCTGCCGTTCAGTCGATAGCCGCCGTCGATCTTTTCAGCACGCGTTTTCATTCCCGCCGGGTCCGACCCTGCGTCTGGCTCGGTGAGGCCAAAGCAGCCGATCCACTCACCGCTGGCCAGTTTTGGCAGGTATTTCCGCCGCTGATCTTCGCTGCCGTATGCGTAGATCGGGTACATCACCAGTGAACTTTGCACCGACATCATGGACCGGTAACCGGAATCAACCCGCTCGATTTCACGGGCGACCAGACCATAGCTGACATAGCCTGCCCCGACCCCGCCGTATTCTTCGGGGATCGTTGTGCCCAGCAACCCCATCTCGCCCATTTCCCGGAAAATTTCGGGGTCAGTTGCCTCATCCTGAAATGCCTGCGTTACCCGAGGCTGCAGTTTTTCCTGCGCGTACGCCCGCGCACTTTCTGCAACCAATCGTTCGTCTTCTTCCAGCTGATCGGCAATGCGAAACGGGTCGTCCCATGTGAACGACCCCAGATCCGGAGCATCCTTGGCGCGCAAAGTTGGCTTGGGGTTGGGGGCGTTCATTTGAAGTCTCCGCTGGTCCGTGGGGTTTGCCGTAACTTACCCCGGCGAACCCGCAAACAACAGCGAGACTTTTTCAAGAACGCATGACCATCTCGCATAAGCAGGGTTTGACGACCGCCCTGCCCTGACTTTGTTCAACCCAGCGCGTAGCCTGCACCGCGCACGGTGCGTACCGGATCTTCGCCGCCGTGCTGCGTCAAAGCCTTTCGCAAACGTCCGATATGGACGTCAACGGTGCGGGTATCCACATAGATGTCGCGGCCCCAAACGCGGTCCAACAATTGCTCGCGGCTCCAGACCCGGCCTGGTTTTTCCATGAAGGTGCTCAGCAGCCGAAACTCGGTTGGACCCAGCTTCAACGGCTTGTTGCCGCGGCTCACCTTGTGAGTTTCCGAATCCAGAATGATGTCGTCGAATTCCAGCCGCAAACCGACGGTCGCCGGACGAACGCGTCGCAACTGTGTCCGCACGCGGGCCATCAGTTCCACAACCGAATAAGGTTTGACCACATAGTCATCCGCGCCGGTTTCCAATCCGCGAACCTTGTCCACCTCTTCTGAGCGGGCAGATAGCATGATGATCGGGATTGAACGCGTGTCGGGGCGGGTCTTCAATCGACGGCACACCTCGATCCCGCTGAGGTTTGGCATCATCCAGTCCAGCACGATAATGTCTGGATTGTCCTCATCGACCAGCAACAGGGCTTCGTCCCCGCTGGCAGCCTTGGATACGCTGAACCCTTCGGCTTCGAGGTTGTAGGCCAGCACTTCCCGCTGCGCCAATTCGTCCTCTACCACCAGAACTGTGGGTTGATCGGCGGACATCTTCGACTACTCCTAGGCGGTTTGCGAGGTCACGTCGGCTTTGGGACGTGCTTCTGGCGGCCGCTCGCCGGTTACAAGATATACAACCTGTTCGGCAATGGATGTCACGTGATCGCCCATGCGTTCGATGTTCTTGGCAATGAAGTGCAGGTGCATACAGGCTGAGATATTGCGCGGGTCCTCGGCCATGAAGGTCAGGAATTCGCGAAACAAGCCATTGTACATCTGGTCGACTTCTTCATCGCGGTTGATCACATCTGTCGCCAATTCGGCGTCGCGTTGAATATAGGCGTCCAGGGCATCGCGCAGCATCCGTTCAACCTCACGCGCCATTCGGCGCAGGGCCGCCGCGCTGCCGTTGATCTCGCCTGCGTTGACCAAGACCGTGGTCCGTTTGGCGATGTTCTTGGCATAGTCGCCGATCCGCTCGAGGTTGCCGGACACTTTCAGTACCGACAGGACCAATCGAAGATCGCTTGCGGTCGGTGCGCGCAACGCAATCAAACGCGCGGTTTCTTCGTCAATCAGCTCTTCCAGCGCATCAATGGCTTTGTCGCCCTGGCGCACTTCTTGCGCCAGTTCTTCATCGCGGGTTTCCAACGAGCGCGCTGCGCTCATGATGGCAGCTTCGACCAGGCCGCCCATCTTCATGATATGAGCCTGAATGGCTTCGAGATCTCGGTCGAAAGCAGAAGCAATATGTTGTTCGTTCATATCTCAATACCTGTGTTCAGCCGATACGGCCGGTAATATAGCTTTCCGTGCGGGGATCTTCCGGGTTGGTAAAGATTTGTCCGGTCTCTCCGAACTCGACGAGGTTGCCCAGGTGGAAGAACGCCGTTTTCTGGCTGACCCGCGCGGCCTGCTGCATCGAGTGGGTTACAATGACGACCGAATAACGCGAGCGCAAATCGTCAATCAGTTCCTCAACCTGTGCAGTCGCAATCGGATCCAGCGCCGAGCAGGGTTCGTCCATCAGCAGAACTTCGGGTTCCGTCGCAACCGCCCGCGCGATGCACAAGCGCTGCTGCTGACCACCTGACAGGCCTGTACCGGGGGCGTCCAGCCGGTCCTTCACTTCATCCCAGATCGCGCCGCGGCGCAGGGACTTCTCGACAATCTCGTCCAATTCCGCCTTGTTCTTGGCCAGCCCGTGAATGCGCGGACCATAAGCGACATTGTCATAGATGGACTTTGGGAATGGGTTCGGTTTCTGGAACACCATACCGACCTTGGCACGCAACTGAACCGGGTCGACCCGCTTGTCATAGATGTCCTCGCCGTCAAGTTTGAACGATCCATGAACGCGGGCCACGTCGATCGTGTCGTTCATTCGGTTCAGACACCGCAGAAAGGTGGACTTTCCGCAACCCGACGGGCCGATGAATGCGGTAACGGTCTTATCTTCGATATCGACGTTTACATCTTTGATGGCGTGGGTGTCGCCGTAGTAGACTTGGCAGTCACGGCACTCCAGCTTGATATCCTTGGTGTCCACGTCTCTCTCCACTCGCGACATGTCATTCATTGTATTGGCCCCCAATTACCACCGGCGTTCAAAGCGGCGGCGCAGGATAATTGCGATAATGTTCATGGTGAGCAGGAAGATCAAAAGAATGATGATCCCACCCCAGGCTTTTTCATAGAAACCCACATCCGCGCGGGCTGCCCATGTGTAGATTTGCGCCGGCATGGCGGAGTTGGGCTCGGTAAACCCGGCCAGGAACCCATCGGGATAGCCGCGGGCGACAAAACCAACCATCCCGATCAACAGCAGCGGCGCGGTCTCTCCCAACGCCTGTGCCAAACCGATGATGGTGCCGGTCAGGATACCGGGCGCGGCCAGAGGCAGAACGTGATGGAACACGGCCTGCATTTTCGAGGCCCCCACCCCCAGTGCGGCATCCCGGATCGACGGCGGAACCGCCTTAAGCGATGCGCGGGTCGAGATGATGATTGTCGGCAAGGTCATCAGCGTCAGAACCAATCCGCCAACCAGCGGCGCGGATTGCGGCAGATGCATGAACTGGATGAACACCGCAAGACCAAGAATACCGAAGACGATGGATGGAACAGCTGCGAGGTTCGAGATATTCACCTCGATCAGATCCGTGAACCTGTTCTGCGGGGCGAATTCCTCAAGGTAGATCGACGCGGCCACACCGATTGGCAGCGACAGCGCCAACACAACCAGCATCATGAAGAACGAGCCGATGACCGACGCTCCGATCCCTGCACCGCCCGGGTTATCCACCCCAGAGTCCGCACCAGTGATGAACGGCCAGTTGAAGGCCTGTTTGATTATGCCCGCTTCCTTCAAGGCATCCACCAGATCCAGATCGCTTTTCTGCAGGAAACGGCTGTCCTGAAGGGTGTCGCGCGACACGCGGCCCTTGAAATATCCGTCTACGCGGCTGGACGCTGCCAGATCGAATTGGATTGGTTCGCCCAGTTTGTCTGGGTTTTCGCTGTAGAAAGTCCGGATCGTTCCACCGATTTTACCAAGAAGACGTTCAATCGCGGCCTCGTCGAAATCGACGTTGATCCCGCTTTCGGCAAGTTCCTTGTTCAATTCGGCGATGAACAGATCGGAATACGCCTTGGTCTTGAACAGAGTAGATTCTGCTTCTTCTTGCTGCGGTTCAGTCAGGGTGAATTCCACGCTAACGACGGTACGCGTAAACGCGGGTATCCCTTGTGACAGGATCGAGGCGAACAGTACCACCAGAAAGAACAGCCCGGTTGCGATGGCGATGATGCCGTAGGCACGGAACCGTTTTTCTGCTGCGGCGCGCTTGCGTGTTCTGGCATCCCCTTCGGTCAGAGAGACAGTATGTCGACCGGTTTCGGGGCTTTGCATGCTTGCGTCGGTCATTCGTACTGCTCCCGGTACTTACGCACGATGTAAAGGGCAAAAACGTTGAGCCCCAATGTCAGGATGAAAAGGGTCATGCCAAGGGCGAACGCGACCAATGCCTCGGGCGAGGCAAAGTCGGCGTCGCCGGTCAACTGGCTGACAATTTTGGCGGTCACGGTTGTCATCGCCTCGAACGGGTTGAGGCTGAGGCGTGCGGCGGCACCGGCCCCCAAAACCACGATCATGGTTTCGCCAATCGCGCGCGAGGCGGCCAGCAAAACGGCACCCACGATGCCTGGCAATGCGGCAGGCAGGACGACTTGGCGAATGGTTTCGGACTGCGTTGCGCCCAACCCGTAAGAGCCATCGCGCATGGCTTGCGGCACCGCGTTAATGATGTCGTCAGAAAGCGACGAGACGAACGGGATCAGCATGATGCCCATAACCAGACCGGCTGTCATAACAGCAGTGCCTGCCTTCATCCAGCCCAGCCCGTCGTCGCCGAATATGCCCAGCAAAAGCGGCCCAACCGTCAACAAGGCAAACAGGCCGTAAACGATGGTCGGGATACCTGCCAGAACCTCAAGCAAGGGTTTTGCGAAGGAGCGAACGCGCGGTGATGCGTATTCACTGAGGTAGATGGCCGCAAACAATCCAATTGGTACGGCCACCAAAAGTGCAACCAGCGAGATGTAGAACGTACCCCAAAGCAACGGGATGATGCCCAGAGCCGAGGACCCGCCCCGACCCGAAAAACTGGGGGCCCAGGTTGTTCCGAAAAAGAAGTCGGATGCAGGATAGAGTTTGAAGAATTCCCAGGTGTTGAAGACCAGGGACAGAACGATGCCGACCGTTGTGAGGATGGCAATCGAAGCAGCCCCAAGCAAAAGGACGCGGACGCCCTGCTCGACCACATTGCGGGCTCGATACTCTGAATGAGTTTGCCACCAGCTGAAGGCCGCACCGGCAAAAGCGACAAGAATGACCGCAATCGACATGATCGCGTAACCGGTTGCATTCGTGATCCGATAGCTCTGTGCCGCGCGCAACACCGGTTGCGTAATATCCGACGTCACGACCTGTCCCGCGTCCTTCAGACGCTGGGTCATATCTGTAATGTCGGCGCGTGCGTTGCGGGCCAGTTCTTCGGTCAATTGTCCTTGAGCGACGGCATTATCCATACCGTGCGCGGTGCGGCGCACCTCGGCCATCACAAGGCTCAGGGATGAGCCCTCTTTGATTGCCGATTCCGGGATCATGCCGGACACTTGGGAATTCACGTACAATGGCTGAACCAGCAACCACACAATCAAAAGGCCAAATGCAGGAACCAACGTCTTGAGCGCGACATTTGCGCCGTAGAATGACGGTAACGAATGCAGATGCCGGCTGTCGCCTCCTGCACTTTGCAATGCGCGCGACCGTCCAAGCACGTAACCGACTGCCGCGATCGCGAGGACGATCAGAAAAAGCCAGAGTATCGGCATACCAACCCCACGGGTATTGAATGGGAACAAAAAAGCTGCGTTGGGGGCGACACGTCCGGTCGCCCCCTGCAGGTTAAACCAGTGTCGGGATTAGCTGCCCGAACCCATGGTTTCTTCGTTTGCAATGGCGTCCTGAGTTTTGGCCAGCTCAGGATCGGCAACCAGCCCGTAGTTGGCCAGCGGGCCTGAACCGCCTGCGATCTCGTCAGCGACGAAGAACTGGGCGTATTCTTTCAGGCCGGGGATCACGCCGATATGCGCTTTCTTGACATAGAAGAACAGCGGACGCGAAACAGGGTATTCACCCGACGCGATGGTCTCGGTCGAAGGTGCGATACCGCCCATGGTGGCCACTTTCAGCTTGTCTGTGTTGTTCTCGTAGAACGCCAGACCAAACACGCCGATGCCGTTCGGGTTGGTGTCGATACGTGCCAGGGTTTCGGTGTAGTCACCGTCGATGTCGACCGACTTGCCGTCGGTGCGGACGTCCAGGCATGCATCTTCGGCGTCATCTTCGCTCATGCCGCCTGCAACCATGGCTTCCATGGCGCCGGTTGCTTCACAACCTGCCAGCAGAACCTTGTCTTCGAACACTTCGCGGGTGCCGTGCTTGGTGCCCGGGATGAACATCGCGATTTCAACATCCGGCAGGTCGCCGTTGAACTCGGCCCAGCTGTTAAAGCTGTTGTCGACCAGAGCGCCGTCTTTCATCACCTTCGAGCCGATGGCGTTGTAGATGTCCGCAGGCTGGAATGCAGTGAAGGCAGGGCCCGACTGCTGGCTTGCAAATACAATACCGTCATAGCCGATGCGCACTTCCATGATGTCGGTCACACCGTTTTCGGCACAGGCTTTGATCTCTTTTTCGCGGATCGCGCGCGAGGCGTTTGCAACGTCGATGGTGTTTTCGCCAACACCTTCGCAGAAACGCTTCAGACCGGCCGAGGAGCCACCCGATTCAACAACCGGTGTCGGGAAGTCAGTGTTTTCGCCAAACAGTTCGGCAACAATGGATGCGTAAGGCAGAACAGTCGAAGAACCAGCAACCTGAACGTTGTCACGAGCTGCAGCAGTGGTCGCCGAAACGGCAGCAATTGCCAGCGCAGAAGCCGACAGTTTCACAAAGGACATCTCAGTCTCCTTGAAAGTACATTGAATGATCACCCCCATGATGATCTTGGCGGCACGCCTAAGGACCGCGCGTAAGCCTTTTGTGACAGGTTAGTAACAGTTTTATGACAAGCCACAGTTTTGTTAACTTTTTTTAATTTGACCCGCTGAAATGCCATTGCTCGGATCAAATTTCGTCGGATCAGCGCGGCAGGATCACCGTAAAGACCGAACCTTTGCCAAGCTCGCTTTCGACGCGAAGCCGACCGCGATGGCGATTCACGATATGCTTGACGATGGCCAGCCCCAGACCCGTGCCCCCCAACTCACGCGAGCGATGGCTGTCCGCGCGGTAAAACCGTTCCGTCAGACGCGGCAAATGGATGGCATCTATTCCCGGTCCCTTGTCGACGATTTGCACCCGGACGGCCGGACCCCGCATTGCTGTGTCCCGCTCCGACGGCAGTACTCTGACGTCGACACGCCCGCCACTGCCACCATATTTTATCGCGTTTTCAATCAGGTTCGTGAAAACCTGACGCAATTGGTCGCTGTCCCCGGTCAACATCACGGGTGTTGCAGGTGTGTCCAGCGAAAGTTCGACGGACGCATCATCCGCCAATGGTCGCAGGGAATTCAACGTGGATTGAAGCAGGCCCGACAGTTCCAGCTGTTCCTTTGGCCGCACCCGCTCTTCGCTCTCGACGCGGTTTAGCGACAGTAAGTCGCCCACCAGGCGGTTCATCCGGTTGGCCTCGTCATCCATGATGTGCAGGAACCGTTCGCGGGCGACGCTGTCCTCGCGCGCCGGGCCGCGCAGCGTTTCAATGAAACCCATCAGGGCCGTCAACGGCGTGCGCAACTCGTGGCTGACATTGGCAACAAAGTCGCGGCGCATATGATTGGCTTGCTCCAGATGAGTTACATCCTGAAACACAACCAAAACCGCGCCTCCGTCGACGGCGCCGATCCCGTTCATGTACCTGCATTCCACGTTGAACGTAGTGTCCTGTGCCCCGTCATTGGACAGATGCCTTGTGCTGGACGGGCTTTTGTCGCGCAGGCTTTGTTCGATCGTTTCGATCACCTGCGGTTGCCGCAGGAAAGTGGCGAAATGGCGGCCCTGAATGCTCTGACCCAAAAGGGTTCTTGCGTCGGTGTTTGCTGCGATAATCCGCTCGGTTTGATCCACCATCAGCGCAGGCAAGGGAATTGCCGAAACGAATTCGTCGATCAGATCGGAAGACATGTCGCGGCCTTTGTTTGCTAACTGCGTGTTGGCACAGGAACCAATTCGTCCCGGAACCGGCGCATATTGTTCTGATAGTGCAAAGCGCTAAGGGTCAGTTTTTGCGCTGCCGCCTCATCCAGTTGTCGAACGACCTTGCCCGGTGATCCCATAACCAGCGAGTTGTCGGGGATTTCCTTGCCTTCGGTAATTAACGCCCCTGCCCCAATCAGGCAGTTCTTGCCGATTTTTGCCCCGTTCAGAACAATCGCACCCATGCCAATCAAGGTGTTTTCCCCAATCGTGCATCCGTGCAGCATGACCTTGTGGCCGATGGTGCAGTTTGCCCCGATCACAAGCGGATAGCCGGGGTCGATATGCATGACGCAGTTTTCCTGCACGTTACTGCCAGCGCCGACGCGTATTTCTTCGTGGTCCGCGCGGATCGTGCAGCCAAACCAGACTGAGGCACCTTGTTCTAGGACCACATTGCCGATCAGATTGGCGTCCGGCGCGACCCAGGTGTCTTCGTGAATCCGGGGCGCATGCTCGCCCAAGGCGTAAAGGGTCATGTCTGGGCCTCGAATTCGTTTTGCAGCATGCGGACGTGGTCCTGAAGTTTCGGTTGCTGTATCCGGCGCATTCGCTCGGCGCTGACGATTGTTTTCAGCTTTTCTTCGGTGGCATCCAGATCGTCATTGACCAGAACATAGTCGTAGTAGCCCCAGTGACTGATCTCATCCCAGCTTTTCTGCATCCGTTTGGCGATTACGTCGGAGCTGTCCTGACCGCGGCCTTCCAACCGGCGGCGCAGTTCGGGGATTGAGGGCGGCAGAATGAAAATCGACAAGGCATGTTTGCCGAGGTCCGAGTTTCGGATTTGCAGGTCGCCCTGCCAATCCACGTCAAAAAGCACGTCCCGACCATTGTTGATCGACTCCCGCACCGGTGCGATGGGCGAACCGTAGAAATTACCGAAGACATGGGCGTGTTCCAGCATCTGTCCTTCGGTGACCTGCTGTTTGAACGCCTCTTCGGTCAGAAAGAAATACTCGCGTCCATGCTCTTCTCCCGGACGTGGCGCGCGGGTCGTGGCCGAGATCGAGAATTCCAGATCGCCGTCCCATTGCATCAGCCGCCGCGCCAAGGTGGATTTGCCAGCGCCCGACGGTGATGACAGAATGATAAGTAGGCCCCGGCGATCTGCCATGTTGGTATTCCCGTTTCTATTCCACGTTCTGCACTTGCTCGCGCATCTGATCGATAACAGCCTTCAACTCAAGCCCCACCGAGGTCAAATCGGCATTTTGCGACTTTGAACACAGCGTGTTTGCCTCGCGGTTGAACTCCTGTGTCAGAAAATCGAACTTGCGTCCAACTGGTCCGTCCTGAGCCAACAATGCCCGCGCGGCCACAATATGCGCTTTCAGGCGGTCCAACTCTTCCGTGAGGTCCGCTTTGACCGAGATCAGCGCCAGTTCCTGCGCCACCCTGTCTGGATCGGCCCCCTGCGCGTTGTCCAGAACGCGCGCCAGGTTTTCGCGCAGGATCTGACCCATTTCATCGCGCCGCTTCTCGGCCAACTCCAACGCCTGCGCCGTCAGTGTTTCGACAGTGTCGAGTTGCGCATTCAAGATTGCGGCCAGCGCCTCGCCTTCGGTCCGGCGCATGTCCAGAAAATCCGCCAACACGGCCGGGAATTCGGACCGCAGTTGTTGGACAAGCGGGCCAGCGTCATCTGCGTCTGCGCTTGCTTCGAGCATGCCCTTCAGAGACAGCAGATCACTGCCCGTTGACTGGGTCAGCGTCACACCATGTTCTTTAGCCATGGCTTCGGTTTGCGCCAATGCCGCCAATGCCGCTTCCATAGCCGCTGCGTTCAAGCTGAGGTCAGAGGCGGTTTCTTCCCGGCTCAGACGCAGCGAAAGTGTTACGTTCCCGCGTGCAAGGGCCTTTGAAAGGTCGGCGCGTAATCCGGCTTCGAGCCCGGTCAGCCAATCGGGTACGCGCAGGCGCAGGTCCAGGCCTTTGCCATTTACGCTGCGCAATTCCCAACTCCAGCTATGAGGGCCGTGCGCCCCTTTGCCCGAGGCGAACCCGGTCATGGATTTGATCATGCCTGCCCTTTCAAAACTGCCTGCCGCACCTAAAGCCATCCGCCTCGCGGGGGCAAGACCCTGCTTATTCCTCGATTCATATCCAGTGGTTAACCAATCGTTAAAGAATTGCTCCAAAATTGTATCAACCCGTGCCAATCTCGCTGGTGCAATGATTGGAATGCCGACGATCCGCCAAATAGCTGGCATTTTATGAAAATCGCGAAAGATCGGCGTTAGGGTGAGACTATGAAAAGCTTTTTTGGAACGGGATCCAACTCTGGTTTTGGAAAGATCGTCGCAATGGACCGCTTTGACAGTGGACGCAGCTTATCTCCGATCCGTCAGGCCGAGGCGTATTGGACCGCCTTGCTGAACGGCGCCGAGGTTCCGATGCGGTCGCAGATTGATCCGCGCGGACTTGAGAATATCCTCGAATACACATTTGTCCTGGAAAAGATCGCGCCGGGTCTGGCCCGATTTCGGCTGGCGGGAAGCCATTTGACAAAAATTGCGGGTATGGAGGTCAGAGGGATGCCTTTGACGGCGTTTTTCGAACCAAGCGCCCGCAATGATGTGACCGCGCACTTGAACCGCGTTTTTGACGAACCTGCGGTGACAGAGCTGGGCCTCGTCTCCAATGGCAAATTGGGACGCAGCCGATTGCAGGCGCGGATGCTGCTTTTGCCGCTGAAAAGTGATCTGGGGGACATTAGTCGCGTTCTGGGTGTCATGATCAGCGACGGTACAATCGGTGCGACGCCTCGACGATTTGGAATTACGGACGCGCGTATCAAACCGGTCAACGACATTCAAAAGCAACCCCAACAGCAACATCACGAACAGGCCGGGTTCGCCGAAGAAGAGACCGAATTCAAGCCTTCGGTGTCCCATCTAAGGCTCGTTTCTTCCCGGGATAACTAAACAAAAAACGGCGAACCCAAAGGTCCGCCGTCTTGAAGTCATTGTATGTTGTCTTTAGCTGGCCGCGCGTTTTGCACCATTGCGGCGCAGGTTCGTGAGTTCTTCGGCGACCAGGAATGCCAGTTCCAGAGATTGCGTTGCATTCAGCCGCGGGTCGCAGGCTGTATGATAGCGATCGGAGAGGTCTTCTTCGGTCACTGCCCGTACACCGCCTGTGCACTCGGTCACGTCCAGACCGGTCATTTCGAAATGAACGCCACCGGGGACGGTGCCTTCTGCGTGATGAACGCCAAAGAAGTCGCGAACCTCGCGCAGGACCGAGTCGAACGGGCGTGTCTTGTAGCCTGTTGCCGACTTGATCGTGTTGCCATGCATCGGATCACAAACCCAAGTGACCGCAGCGCCCTCGTCCTTGACCGCTTTGATCAGGCGCGGCAGGTGTTCACCGGCCTTGCCAGCCCCGAAACGCGCGATCAGGGTCAAACGCCCTTCTTCGTTTTCTGGGTTCAGCTTGGCCATGAGCAGCTTGAGGTCTTCGGTCGTCATCGTCGGGCCGCACTTCAGACCAATCGGGTTCTGTACGCCGCGGCAGAACTCCACATGCGCCCCATCGGGCTGACGCGTCCGGTCGCCGATCCAGATCATATGGCCGGAGCCCGCAAGCCAGTTGCCCGAGGTCGAGTCGAGGCGTGTCAGGGCTTCCTCATACTCAAGCAGCAAACCCTCATGGCTGGTATAGAACTCGACCGTCGAAAACTCATGCGTCGTGTCCGCGGTAATTCCAGCGGCGTGCATGAAGTCGATCGTATCCTGAATACGGTCGGCGATTTCCGAGTACTTCTGAACATCCTGCTCATCAGTAAAGCCAAGGGTCCAGGAATGAACGCGGTTCATGTCGGCGAAACCACCCGTGGAAAACGCCCGCAACAGGTTCAATGTCGCCGCCGCCTGCGTGTAGGCCTGCAGCATTTTTTCCGGGTTGGGGATGCGCGCCTTGGGCGTGAACGCCAGTTCGTTGATGATATCACCGCGGTAGCTGGGCAGTTCGACGCCATCCACAACCTCGGTCGGCGCGCTGCGCGGTTTGGCAAACTGACCCGCCATCCGGCCAACCTTCACAACCGGAACCTTGGCCCCGAAGGTCAGGACCATGGCCATCTGCAACATCACCTGAAACGTGTCGCGGATCGCGTCGGCGCTGAATTGATCGAAGCTTTCTGCGCAATCCCCGCCTTGCAACAGGAAGGCCTCACCCCGCCCGGCGGCCCCCAGATGTTGCTTCAACCGTCGCGCTTCGCCCGCAAAAACCAGCGGGGGATACTGCGAAAGCTGGGCCTCGACTTTGGCCAGCGCGGCCGCGTCGGTATAGTCGGGCATTTGAACTCGGGGCTTGTCGCGCCAGTTCGTTTTTTGCCACTCGGTCATAGCTTTGATCTCCGCTGAAGTAATTCAGGTTGTCTCTATACAAAAAGCTTTGATGAGTGACCATATCCCATTTGCGCCTCTTGACGCCGCAAACAAGCTTTGAGCATGGTTGTGGGCACATACGCCACCGGGAAATATCCCGGCACGCACCGAATCAAGGACAGTTCGCCATGCAAGAGCAACGCCAAGTTGTCACTGTGGACAGCAGCACTGCAAAGCCCAATCACTTCGTCTTCGTTTTGCTGAACAAGTTTTCGTTGCTGTCTTTCGCCTCGGCGCTGGACAGTCTTCGCATCGCCAACAGGATGGCGAACCGCGAACTGTACCGCTGGACCTTGGCGGGCGAAGGCGGTGAAGAGGTGCAGTGTTCGGCCGGTACAACGTTCAAGCTGGACAGTGATCTGGACGAGCTATCGCGCGATGATGTTGTTCTGATTTGCGGCGGCGTGGATGTGCAGGCAGCGACAACCAAACGTGTGCTGAACTGGGTCAGGCGCGAGGCGCGCAAGGGCCTCAAGATCGGCGGATTATGTACGGCAGCCTATACGTTGGCCAAGGCAGGGTTGCTGGACGGCAAACGCGCCACGATCCACTGGGAGAACTCGGATAGTTTTTCCGAAGAATTCGACTCGGTCGAATTGACCAAGGCCGTCTTTCAGATCGACGGAAACCGCATGACGACGGCCGGCGGCACATCATCCATCGACCTGATGCTCAAACTGATCGCGGATGACTATGGCGAGGATCTGGCAAATGCGGTTGCCGATCAAATGATCTATTCCTCGATCCGAACCGATCAGGACACCCAGCGCCTGTCGACGCCGACACGTATAGGCGTGCGTCATCCCAAGCTGAGCCAGGTCATCCTGATGATGGAAAAGAACATCGAAGAGCCGATTTCGCCTTCCATCCTGGCTAAGGAAGTTGGCATGTCGACGCGCCAGCTGGAGCGTCTTTTTCGGCGTTACCTGAGCCGTTCGCCCAAGCGCTATTACATGGAATTGCGTTTGCACAAGGCGCGGAACCTGCTGATGCAAACCGATATGAGCGTCATCAACGTGGCACTTGCCTGCGGCTTCGCCAGCCCGTCGCATTTCTCGAAATGCTACCGGGCCCATTACAACACCACGCCCTATCGAGAACGCGGTGCGCAGGCGGGGCGGTTGTCGGTCTAACTGGCGGGGGTCATCCGATAAACAGCACCCTGCCCGACTGAGATAAACCAGATCGACCCGTCCGGTGCCTCGACGATGTCCCGAACCCGCTCGGTCGCTGGGTCTTTGATCTGTTCGACTTCGCGCAACGGCTGACCGGACAGTCTGGCTATATAGTCAAACTTCAGCGAGCCGACGAAAAGGTTGCCCTTCCATTGCGGCCAGAGCTTGCCGGAATAGACCAGCAGACCGGATGGCGCAATTGAGGGGTCCCAATAGTACTCCGGCTGCTCCATTCCCTGCCGCGACGTGCCTTCGCCGATCTTCTGGCCCGAGTAGTGAACCCCGTAGGAAATAACCGGCCAGCCGTAGTTCGCGCCCCGGCGCACGCGGTTCACCTCATCACCACCGCGCGCGCCGTGTTCGGAGACCCAAAGTTGGCCTCGCGCATCCAGCCCTGCGCCCTGCGGATTGCGGTGACCGTAGCTCCAGATTTCTGGGCGCATGTTCTCTTGCCCGACAAACGGGTTATCGCCCGGCACCGTTCCGTCGCGGTTGATGCGGATCACCGTGCCCATGTGGTTTGATCTGTCCTGCGCCTGCGGCCGGTCGCCGCGATCCCCAATGGTGATGAACAGCGTCCCGTCCTGCGCTTCGACGACGCGCGAGCCGAAATGCCGTCCGCCGCTGCCACCAGGGTTTGCCTCGAAGATGACGCGCAGGTTGGTCAATCGGTCGCCCGATTCCGACAAACGTGCGAGGGCTACGGCGGTGCCCGCACCGCCGCTTTGCGGCTTGGAAAAGGTCAGAAACACCTCGCGGCTGGTTGCAAAGTCGCGTGCAATGGTCACGTCAAGCAACCCGCCCTGCCCTCTGGCCGCGACCTTTGGTACGCCTCTCACGCGTTTTGACTTTCCATCGCTGACGTAAAGCAACTTACCGTCGCGTTCGGTTACAACAAAGTCTCCGTTTGGCAGCAGCCCAATGCCCCAAGGCGTATCAAGTCCTTCAACCATAGGTGTCACCTGCACAGGCCCGGCGGAGGTCTCCAAAACTTCGGCAGAGGTTAATCCAGCCCAAAGAAACAGGATTACGGTTGCGCAGGTTCTCAGCATGGTGACACTCCGATTCTGAATACTTGGACTTCGGTTGGCTGCAAATCCATTAAATCAAATAGGATTGTCCCTTGGGAAAGCACAGTTGCGTTAGCACTTTTCTTTTCTGAACAGCTTGCCTAGGTTCGTGCGCAGAACGAAGACGTTCACATAGGGAGTAACCAAATGAGAAAGCTGCTTACAGCAACTGCAGCAACCGCTCTGCTTGCCGGAACCGCCATGGCAGATGACGTGAAACTGGGCATTCTGTTCGGATTCACAGGTCCGATTGAATCGCTGGCGCCAGCGATGGGCTCGGGCGCGGAAATGGCGATGGCCGAAGTGACGGAATCAGGAAAACTGCTTGACGGGGCGACCGTAACCGGCACTCGCGCCGACACCGGATGTATCGACAATGGTCTGGCGACTTCGAACGGCGAACGCATGATCGCTGATGGCGTTGCCGGTATCATTGGCGGCGACTGCTCGGGCGTGACCGGCGCGATCCTGCAAAACGTCGCTATTCCGAATGGCATGGTCATGATCTCGCCCTCGGCAACCTCGCCCGGCCTGTCGACCATGGAAGACAACGGCCTGTTCTTCCGCACCGCTCCGTCGGATGCGCGTGAAGGTCAGGTGATGGCAGACATCCTGAACGATCGCGGCATCAGCTCGATCGCTTTGACCTACACAAACAACGACTACGGCAAGGGTCTGGCGGACGCGATCCAGTCCTCTTTCGAAGCCGCGGGTGGTGAAGTGACCATTGTTGCGGCGCACGAAGATGGCAAAGCCGACTATTCGGCCGAAGTTGGTGCGCTGGCCTCGGCCGGTGGCGACATTCTGGTTGTTGCAGGATATCTGGACCAGGGCGGTCTGGGCATCATCCAGTCGGCTCTGGACAGCGGTGCGTTTGATACGTTCGGTCTGCCCGGTGGCATGATCGGCGACTCGCTGCCCGCCAATGTTGGCCCCGACCTGAACGGCTCGTTCGGTCAGATCGCAGGTTCGGGTGGTGAAGGTGCCGAGAAGTACTTTGCCATGGCCGAAGCCGCGGGCTTTGACGGTTCGTCGCCCTACTCGCCCGAATCCTACGACGCCGCCGCTCTGTTCATGCTGGCCATGCAGGCCGCAGGGTCGACCAACCCGGCAGACTACGGTGGCAAGATTCTGGATGTCGCCAACGAACCGGGTGAGAAGATCTATCCGGGTGAACTGGCCAAGGGTCTGGAACTGCTGGCTGCTGGTCAGGACATCGACTATGTCGGCGCATCGGGTGTCGAGCTGATCGGCCCCGGTGAAAGCGCGGGCTCGTATCGTGAGATCGAAGTCACCGACGGCGAGAACAAGACCGTCAACTTCCGTTGATCCACGCTTAGACCTCATAAAAACAAGCAGCCCGGACCTTGTGTCCGGGCTGTTTCAATGACAAAAGGCCGCACCTTTTGCAGGGGATGGGACAATAACGCCGAAAACGGCGGCTAGGGGAAAATATGATCGTCGTCGAAGACGTGCATAAGCATTTCGGCGGGTTTCATGCGGTGGACGGGGCATCGCTGGAAATCCAAAAAGGCTCTGTCACCGGGCTGATCGGGCCCAACGGGGCTGGAAAGACCACTCTGTTCAATGTGATTGCGGGCGTTCTGCCACCCACCAGTGGCCGCGTGTTCATGGATGGTGAAGAGATTACCGGGCTTCCGCCGCATGACCTGTTTCACAAGGGCCTGTTGCGCACTTTCCAGATCGCGCACGAATTTTCGTCGATGACCTGCCGTGAGAACCTGATGATGGTTCCCGGTGCGCAATCGGGCGAGTCGCTTTGGAACACCTGGTTCGGCCGCAAGCGCATCGCCGACGAAGAACGCGCGCTGAGGGCCAAGGCAGATGAGGTGCTGGAGTTTCTGACCATCGAGCATCTGGCCGATCACAAGGCCGGACAGGTCTCGGGCGGGCAGAAGAAACTGCTGGAACTGGGCCGCACCATGATGGTCGACGCCAAGATCGTGTTTCTGGACGAGGTCGGCGCGGGTGTGAACCGCACCCTTCTGATGACCATCGCCGACACGATCCTGCGCCTGAACAAGGAGCGCGGCTATACCTTTGTCGTCATCGAACATGACATGGATTTCATCGGCAAGATCTGCGACCCGGTCATCTGCATGGCCGAAGGCAAGGTTCTGGCCGAAGGTACTCTGGACGAGATCAAGGCCAACGAACACGTGATCGAGGCCTATCTGGGCACCGGCCTGAAGAACAAAGACAAGCTTGAGGCACAGACATGACCGCCGGCGCGAGCGACAACCCCTATCAGGACGACAAGGGCAACAAGGATGCCTCGATCACCAATACGCATGGTGTCGGTACGATGACCCCGGCCCATCGCAAAAGCGGCGAAACGCGTAGGGTCGAAGGTGGTCCCTTTCTGATCGGTGACACGATGACAGGTGGGTACGGCAAAGGGCCGGACATCCTGCATGACTGCTCCATTGCCGTTGACAAAGGTGAGATCGCGGTGATCGTCGGGCCGAACGGGGCCGGTAAATCCACTGCTATGAAAGCGGTATTCGGCATGCTGGACGTCCGCTCGGGCGCGGTTCGACTGGATGGCGAAGATATCACCAACCTTTCTCCTCAGGACCGGGTGATCAGGGGGATGGGGTTTGTGCCGCAAACCTCGAACATCTTCACGTCTATGACGGTTGAGGAAAACCTTGAGATGGGCGCGTTCATCCGCCGCGATGATATCAGCCAGACGATGGAGCAGGTCTTTGACCTGTTCCCCATTCTGCGTGACAAGCGTAGCCAGGTCGCCGGAGAGCTGTCGGGCGGACAGCGCCAACAGGTCGCCGTCGGACGCGCTCTGATGACCCAACCCAAGGTGCTGATGCTGGACGAACCGACTGCCGGGGTCTCGCCCATCGTGATGGATGAATTGTTTGACCGGATCATCGAGGTCTCGCGTACCGGGTTGCCGATCCTGATGGTCGAACAGAACGCCCGTCAGGCGCTGGAGATCGCGGACAAGGGATATGTGCTGGTTCAGGGGCGGAACGCCTATACCGGCACGGGCAAAGAACTGCTGGCCGATCCCGAAGTGCGTAAGAGTTTTTTGGGGGGATAGCGTGAAGATATCTGTACCACTGATTATGGCCTCCCTATCTGGCGCTGCTGATGCTGAAGGATGTTTTCTAAGTGAAGTCTGTGAAGTCGAAGAAGAGTGCGTGGGTTCAACATTCGATATTGAGTTCGTTGGCAATCCGCCCAATCAAGTTCGAAGTAATTTCGGGGAATTCACAATTGATGGCACCTCCGCGGCCGGTGAAACGACTTCCAAGTTACGCCTTTCGACTGGAACAGAGTATGTTGTCACATCCAACACCTCATTGATGATTGCTTCTCAGAAGAAGGAGAATGGCAACTCGATCGTTTACTTTGTTCGAACACCACCATCAATGCTGACGGCTACACTCGTTGTCGTTCCACAGCAATATGTCGAATACTCTGAGACCTTCAATGCGCGTCGCGTATTTGAAGGCGATTGCGAGCAGGTGTTTTAATGGACTTCCTCAACGCCCTTGTGGCGCTCTCCAATTTCGTCCTTGTTCCCTCGATTGCCTATGGCAGCCAGTTGGCGCTGGGCGCGCTCGGGGTAACGCTGATCTATGGCATCCTGCGATTTTCGAACTTTGCCCATGGCGACACGATGGCCTTTGGCGCGATGATTGCTGTGCTTGTCACTTGGGGTCTGCAAGCCCTAGGGGTCAGTTTCGGGCCGCTGCCAACCGCTCTGCTGGCCCTGCCCTTTGCCATTCTGGGCTGTATCGTTCTGGTACTGGTCACCGACCGGCTGGTGTACAGGTTCTACCGGGAACAAAAGGCCAAACCGGTCATTCTGGTGATTGTTTCGATGGGCGTCATGTTCATCATGAACGGCCTTGTGCGGTTCATCATCGGACCGGATGATCAAAGATTCTCGGACGGCGCGCGCTTCATCGTCTCGGCGCGGGATTTCAAAGCGATGACCGGGCTGCGCGAGGGGCTGGCGATCAAAACCTCTCAGGGTATTACCGTAATCGTGGCTGTGGTCGCTGTGGTGCTGTTGTTCTGGTTTCTGAACAAGACACGCACGGGCAAATCGATGCGGGCCTATTCGGACAACGAAGATTTGGCGCTGTTGTCCGGCATCAACCCTGAACGCGTCGTGATGATCACTTGGATCATTGTTGCGGCGCTGGCGACCACGGCGGGTGTGCTGTACGGGCTGGACAAGAGCTTTAAGCCTTTTGTCTACTTCCAGCTTCTGCTGCCCATTTTCGCGTCGGCCATCGTCGGCGGACTGGGCAACCCGCTGGGCGCCATCGCAGGCGGGTTCATCATCGCGTTTTCCGAGGTCACCGTCACGTACGCCTGGAAGAAGGTGCTGACCTATCTGGCTCCGGAAAATCTGGAACCGTCGGGATTGGTGCAGTTCCTGTCCACCGACTACAAATTCGCTGTCAGCTTTGTCATCCTGCTGATCGTTCTTTTGTTTAAGCCCACGGGACTGTTCAAGGGGAAAGTGATATGAGCGAGTCCGTCAAGAACAGCCTCCTCTTCGTTATCGTTGGTTTCCTGATCCTGCTGACCGGTTTCACCCAAAGCTGGAACGCTGCGATCCTGATCCTGAACATGGGCCTGATCTCGGCGATTATGGCGATTGGCGTGAACCTGCAATGGGGGTTTGCGGGCCTGTTCAACGTTGGCGTCATGGGGTTTGTGGCCTTGGGCGGTTTGGCTGTCGTACTGGTGTCGACACCGCCAACACCGGGGGCTTGGGCGGCTGGCGGCTATGGTGTCGTTCTGTCTCTGCTGCTGGGTGCGGCCACTGTAATCGCGGCGGTCATGGCGGCCAAGAAAATGCCCAAGGGGCGTGCTCAGACACTCACGATCATCGCCATCCTGATCGTCGGTTTCTTTATCTATCGTTCGATCTTTGATCCCAGTATCGCGGCGGTAGAGGCCATCAACCCAGCGGTCGAAGGCAACCTTGGCGGTCTCAACATGCCGGTGCTGTTTGCATGGCCGGCTGGCGGGTTGCTGGCGGCAGGTGCGGCTTGGTTGATCGGTAAAACAGCCCTTGGTCTGCGCTCGGACTACCTTGCGATTGCGACGCTTGGTATTGCCGAAATCATCCTTGCCATCCTGAAAAACGAAGACTGGCTGGCCCGTGGCGTCAAGAATGTCTACGGCATTCCGCGTCCCGCGCCTGTTGTGGGCTACGAAGTCGACTTGCAACAGGACCCGTCCTTTATCGCGCGGGCGGAATGGTTCGGCCTGGATCCCATCACGGCCTCGACCCTGTCGGTCAAGCTGGGCTACTCGCTTCTGTTCATGATCGTATTGCTGATGTTGCTCTGGATGGCACAGATGGCGTTGAAAAGCCCTTGGGGCCGCATGATGCGCGCCATCCGCGATAACGAAGTTGCGGCCGAAGCGATGGGCAAGGATGTCACCCGCCGTCATCTGCAGATATTCGTCCTGGGCTCGGCCGTTTGCGGGATCGCAGGCGCCATGATGACCACTCTGGATGGACAGCTGACCCCCAGCGCGTATCAACCCTTGCGCTTTACTTTTCTCGTCTGGGTGATGGTCATTGTGGGTGGATCGGGCAACAATTTCGGCGCAGTTCTGGGCGCGTTTCTAATCTGGTTCCTTTGGGTCCAGGTCGAACCGATCGGTCTGTGGCTGATGAACGTGATCACCATTGGTCTGCCGGATGGAAGTGGGCTCAAGGCACACCTGATCGAAAGCGCTGCGCATATGCGCATGCTGACCATGGGCCTCATTCTGCTGGTTGTGCTGAGATTCAATCCAAAGGGCCTGATTCCAGAGAAATAGCCCACAACGCGGGGAATTTCGCGCACTGCGCCTCAATATCGGCAGGGTTTCTTGCCTGAATGGTTAATTTTTTGTAAATTCCGGGGTCACCACTCACCAATCGGACGGTATCTGACGTTTTGCTGTTCAGGACCGCTCAGGCGGGCTTGGCCGGACTTGCATGTTAACTATTACAGGACGTTAGTGAATTCTATGAGACGCCAGATCAAAGCCGCGTTGATCGCGTTGCCGCTTGCGGCGGTTGTGGCCGGTTGCATCCCGACCCCCGAAAGCCTCGAGACGACGCCGGTTCAGGTGCAGACACCCAAGGGTGTGGTAACCTGCCAATTATATAGCCAAAGCCGAGTGTCGTGGGATCGCGCGATTGATTTCCCCGCAACGAAAATGTCTGTACCCGAGGCCGATGGTTATTGCCGTCAAGAAGGTCAGCGTCGCCTGAACGGATGATCCTGTGAATGCCCTGCGACAAAGGAATCGCAGGGCACTCGTTCGACCAGTCTAGCGGTTTTTGAACAAGCTGCCGAGAATTCCGCGAACCATTCGGCGGCCTGTGGTTCCTTTCAGTTCCTTGATCACTGCCTCGCTCATCGCCGATGCAAAGGTGTCCTTGCGCCGTGTCGTTCGTGCAGAGGAGCGTCCAACCCTGCTGCCGGAATAGCGTCTGGCGGCGCTGAACTCACGTTCCATGGGCGATTGGCTGGAAATGACCTCATCTGCTTCGGCTTGTTCCGCTTCTTTGGCGGCAGCTGTCGCGCGGGCCTGCAGAATTTCATAAGCGGATTTTCGATCCACCCTTTCACCATACTTGGCTGACATCGGTGACGCCGCAATGAAGGCTTTACGTTCGTCCTGGGTGACCGGCCCGAGCTGCGAGCCAGGCGGCCGGATCAGCGTCCGTTCGACGACACCGGGAACGCCTTTTTTCTCGAGCATCGAGGTCACGGCTTCGCCGACGCCAACCTCACGGATCGCCGTCTCGGTGTCGAAGTTTGGATTTTCACGATAAGTTTCGGCGGCCAAACGCAGGTTCTTTCGATCCTTGGCAGTGAAGGCGCGCAGGGCGTGTTGAATGCGATTGCCCAATTGCCCCAAAATATCTTCGGGTATATCAGCAGGGTTCTGCGTGATGAAATAAACGCCGACGCCCTTGGACCGGATCAGGCGGGCGACCTGTTCGACTTTGTCGACCAGAACCTTGGGCGCATCGTCAAACAGCAAATGCGCCTCGTCAAAAAAGAACACCAGCTTGGGTTTGTCCGGATCGCCGACCTCGGGCAGTTCTTCGAACAACTCGCTGAGAAGCCACAACAGGAACGTCGCATAAAGTCGCGGCGCACCCATCAATTTGTCCGACGCCAGGATGTTCACCATCCCCTGACCGTTTTCATCCGTTCGCATGAGATCGGACAAATCCAGCGCAGGCTCACCAAACAGGTTATTGCCGCCCTGATTTTCAAGAACCAGCAGGCGGCGTTGAATGGCACCGATGGATGCTGTCGAAACATTACCATAGCGCAAGGACAGTTGCTCTCGGTTCTGGCCTATCCAAACCAACAGCGCCTGCAGGTCTTTGAGGTCCAGCAATGGCATGCCTTCCTCATCCGCTGCCCTGAATGCGATGTTCAGAATGCCCTCTTGTGCCTCGCTCAGTTCAAGCAGGCGCGACAACAGCAGCGGGCCCATTTCGGTTACCGTGGTGCGTACCGGATGACCCTGTTCGCCGAACAAGTCCCAATACGACACCGGGCACGCCGCATAGGAAAACGCGTCGAACCCGATCCGGGTAGCGCGGTCCTGGAACGCCTGATGCAACTTGTGGTCAGTGCTGCCCGGCTTTGCCAAACCGGAAAGATCGCCTTTGACATCTGAAAGGAAAACCGGGACGCCCGCCTGCGAAAAGCCTTCGGCCAAAATCTGAAGGGTCACCGTTTTGCCGGTGCCGGTAGCCCCGGCAATCAGACCGTGCCTGTTAGCATAGTCCAGAGCCAAACCCTGTGGTTGCCCATACGCGTTTCCGCCGCCCCCGACGAAGATCTTATTGCTCATCTAATACCTGTCCCAAATTCTATCGATCTGACCAAAGCATACAAAGTTAACCTTTGAGTGCGATAGTCAATCTGCCTTCCAAGCGGCGCTTCGTTCGGAGGGCATACTTCCTCCCTGTCGACTGGCCGTGCCTTCGGGCACGGCTTTTTTCCAAAAATGGCGGTTTATTATACGAAATGCATCACTTTCTTCGGTTTGCAGTTGACCACTGGGTTCCCCTTTCGTAACGTCCCGCCATAACTAAGTCGGCCAGTCCGACGGGGAGAAACTTAACGTGAAGGGAGCCGCTCCACCGGCTCCCTTTTCTGTTGAGTGAACCAGTGGAATTTCAGCTAAACCGGCAGGAATCCGTTTATTTGAAGCCTTGAGAGTCGGTTTGATCCTGACACGCCCAAACAGGGATGATAGACGGAACAAAAAGCTGGATCAGCAATATGAGGCATTCATGATCAGGAAACTTGTCCCATTCAATTTGATAGCTGCCGCCTTGTGGTGCAGCGTCGCCCACGCACAGGAAAGCACCCAGACCGAGGCAGCTGAAACGGAAGCCCCCGCAACTCAGCAAGCCGATCCCAATGATCTGGACTTGGGCGAAGAAGGTCCGCGCGTCGGCCAGCAATACGCCAAGGATACGTCTGGCGACTGGGAAGTGTCGTGCTTCAAAACCGAAAACGACAATGACCCTTGCGCCCTGCGGCAGATCCTGACCGGAGAGCAAGGCCAGCCAATCGCTGAAATGACTGTTCAGAAACTCCCCGAGGGCAGTGCCGCCGCGGCGGCTGCAACCGTGGTCGTTCCACTGGAGACACATTTGCCATCGCAGCTGGCTTTGTCCATCGATGGCGCCCCGGGCAAGCGTTACAACTATCACCATTGCAACCCGGTTGGCTGTCTTGTTCAGCTTGGCTTCACGCAAGGTGATCTGGACGCATTGAAAGCGGGCAACAAAGCCATCATCTCGCTCGTTTCGGTTTTGGCACCGACCCAAGTTCTGGAAATCGACGTGTCCCTGAGCGGCTTCACCGCAGGGTTTGACGGGTTGCCGTTGAACCAGAACTGATCGTCAGAGCGACGACTTCCGAAAGAGCGCCGCTGGTAATCCGCCTGCGGCGCTTTCTTTTGCCTTATCTAGACACGCTTCAACGCCAGCACAGCGTTCAACCCGCCAAATGCAAAAGCATTGCTGAGCGCCACGTCGATCTTTGCTTCTCGTGCCTCGTTGGGAACAACGTCCAAGGCGCATTCCGGGTCGGGTTCTTCATAGCTGATTGTGGGTGCGATGATACCGTCGCGCAGGGCCATGATACAGGCCAACAGCTCGACAGCCCCAGTGCCTCCGATCAGATGGCCGTGCATCGACTTGGTGGATGAGATCATCAGATCATCGGCATGCTTGCCAAACACATCTGCGACAGCCGCGCACTCTGTCTTGTCATTTGCCGCCGTGCCGGTGCCATGCGCGTTGATGTAGCCGACATCGCTGGCGTTCAGGCGGGCATCGGCCAACGCCCCGGCCATCGCACGCGATGCACCCTGTTTGCTGGGCATTACGATGTCTGCCGCGTCCGAGGACATGGCGAACCCAACCACCTCGCACAAGATGTCAGAGCCCCTGTTTTTCGCGTGTTCGTATTCCTCAAACACGAAAACACCTGCGCCTTCACCCTGGACCATCCCGTTGCGGTTCGCGCTGAAGGGGCGGCAGGCGTCCTTGGACATGACGCGCAGCCCTTCCCATGCCTTGACGCCGCCAAAGCACAACATGGATTCCGATCCACCGGTCAGCATTGCGGGCGCTGCGCCGCTGCGCACCATCTGGAACGCCAATGCCATTGCGTGATTCGAGGATGCGCAGGCGGTTGAAACGGTAAAGCTGGGTCCCTTGAGGTTGTGCTCCATCGACACGTGGCTGGCAGCCGCGTTGTTCATCAGTTTGGGCACAACGAAGGGATGCACACGGTTTTTCCCGTCTTCATAGACCGAGCGGTAATTGTCGTCCCAGGTTGAGACGCCGCCCCCTGCCGTGCCCAGAACCACCCCGGACCGGGCGGCGAGTTCGCCGTGGAATTCTATGCCGGACTGTTGGATAGCCTCTTTCGCGGCGGTCAACGTGAATTGCGTGAACCGGTCGTACAGCGACATTTGCTGGCGGTTGAACCGGCCTTCGGCCTCGAACCCGCGCACCTGACCGCCGATCTTGATCGCCAGCCGTTCGACGTCACGAAACTCAAGCTCGGATATTCCGCAACGCCCTTCCCGCATTGCTTCCAACGTGTCGGGCACCGAATGCCCCAGCGAGTTGATGGTGCCGGCACCCGTAATGACAACGCGTTTCATGTGTGGTGTCAGACCTTTTCCGACACGAGCTTTTCGATACCCGCAATGATGGCCGCAACATTCGAAATGTCGAAGTCGCTGGCCGATGGCTCATTCGCATTGAACGGGATCGAGATGTCGAATTCTTCTTCGATGGCAAAGATACTTTCGACCAGACCCAGACTATCGATACCCAGATCCTCCAGCGTGCTGTCGGGTTTGACGTCCGATGGCTCCAGAACGGCCTGCTCTGCAATGATTGCGATGACGCGGTCGCTGATGCTCATGTCGTTCCTCTGATTGTCGCGTTGAGGATGATTTAATCGCTCGGCGGCTGTTTGAAAACAGCCTTTTTAAGGGCCGCAATGTCGCGCGCAAGACGCGGAAGTCGGCGCTGCGCTTTGTAGATTTCGGTATGGCTGTCCATTTTCACGCCGGGATATCCCATAATAACACGACCGGCGGGCACATTGGACAGAATTTTGGTTCCACCGCCCGAGATCACGCCGTCCCCGATGAAAATGTTATCGACCACGCCGGTCTGGCCGCCTAGGACCACGTTATTGCCAATTTCGACCGAGCCCGAAACGCCGGTCTGCCCGCACAGCAGGCAATCCCGCCCCACCCTGGTGTTGTGGCCAACATGCACGAGGTTATCCAGCTTCGTGCCGCTGCCGATCACCGTGTTTCGGATCGTGCCATTGTCGACCGTACAATTCGAGCCGACTTCGACGTCATCGCCAATTTCCACGGCCCCCAGAGAATGAATGCGCAACCAACTTTGCGCTTTGGCTTCGCCCTGATCGCCCAAGGTCTTACGTGCATTCTCGGCCCCTGACACTTCGGGCGTTACAAAGCTGAAACCGTCGCCGCCAATCCGTGCACCGGGTTGAGCTATGAACCTGTCTCCAATCTGGCACCGTGCCCCAATACTGACCATCTCACGCAGCAGGGCATTTGCACCAATTGTGGCGTCCATTCCGATCACGCAATGTGACCCGATCACGGACCCCGCGCCGACCTTTGCCCGCGCACCGATAACGGCCAATGGGCCAATAGAAACGTCAGCGCCCAGTTCAGCCGATGGGTCGATTATGGCCGAGGGGTGTATCCCTTTGGCAATGCCCTGCCCTCGATCAAGCATTGACGTAACGCCAGCCATTGCCATGCGCGGCCGTTTTACAAATATCGCGGCTTCAAGGCCAAGGGCCTTCCAATCCGCGCCTTCCCACAACACGGCGGCGCGTGCGCTGCCCGCGGACAAGGACTCGGCAAACTTGGGGGCCATTGCCATTGCAAGGTCTGTCGGTCCGGCATCTTTCGGCTCTGCTGCTCGCAAAACCGCCAGATCCGTAATCCCTTCGGCCTCGGCACCTAGGGATTGTGCGATCTGTTGGACGGTGAACTGCATGACGGGCTTCCTTGCGGCAGGATTTGGCCCGTGATTACCCCTGAACGTCGGGAAGAACCACCCCTGCCTTTTGAAGCGCGTCCCAGATTTTCCGATCCCGGTCGTAAACGTCGCGGCGATACTGAACCTCGCCGCGCGGTCCGATATAGGCGGTACGGTAGATCAGGTGCACAGGCACCGACTGTTCAAGCTCCACCTTGGTCTCTTTCCCGGTGTTCAACACGCGATGGAAAAACGCCTTTGGATCTTCTTCCTGACGCGCCAGCAGGGCGTAGGCAAATTCGAACGGTTGCGCCAGCCGGATGCAGCCATGCGAGAACGCCCGGACCTCACGCGCGAACAGACTTTTCTGAGGCGTATCATGAAGATAGATGTTGTACTTGTTGGGGAACATGAACTTCACGAGGCCCAAAGCGTTGCTTTTGCTGGGGGGCTGACGCATCGAGAAGGGAAAATTCCGCTCGGTGAATTGGTTGAAGTCCACCGCGCCACGGTTCACCTGACGCCCCCGACGGTCGGTGATCTGGATGTGCCCCACGGCATTTGGGTTCGCTCGCAGTTTTGGAAGGTATTCCTTGGTGATGATCGAGCGTGGTACATACCAGCTCGGGTTGATCACCATATGCTCCATTTCATCCGAAAACTCGGGACTGCGGCGATCATGCGTGTTCTTGCCGATGACTGCGCGTGTCTCAAAAGTCACGCGCCCATCGTCCACGATCTTGGCTGAGAAATCAGCCTGATTGACCAGAACGTGGCGTTCACCGCGCTCTTCGGGCAACCAGCGCTCACGCTCCATCGCGACCAGAACAGCCTTCAAACGGTCCGATGCCGGACGGTTTAGCTCCGTGATGGTCCCTTTTCCGGCGACACCGTCCGCTTCAAGCCCATGGGCCGTCTGAAACGCCTGCACTGCGGCGACAAGCTTGTCGTCATAGTCCGGGCTGGCCGTAGGTTTGAGGTATCCCATCGCCACGAGACGATTGCGGAGCTTGATCACGTTCGCTCCTGAATCACCACGTTCAAGCTTGGTCACAGGCACGGTCGCGCCCCACCCGCCTTGCGCCATCAGGTCCTTGAGCGCCATCTTCTGCTTCATCAACGCACGATATTGCGGAGAATCCGGACCCAGTTGCTGGATGTATTTGCCGCCCTGCCCGTTTGCCAGCTGCTGCAAATGGTCCGACGCCGGGTGCCGGTCCACATTGCGTACCAAGCCAGCGTCGATTTTGGACGGTTGAACGGTGCCCGCCTGCAAGTCGCTGGCGTAACGCACAAAAACGCGGCTCAATTCTGCTTCGACAGCACCCAGATCACGCGTTGTGCGGGCCTGCTCCATCTGCTCCATAAGCGACTTCGCATCGTAGCGTCCGGACGGTAAGCCGTGCCGGTCGGTACTTGACAGCGCCTGCATCAGCGCGGCGCGACGCGCTTTGTGTTCTGGTCCCGTCCCAACCCACAGCGGTTCATAGCCGTTCTCGCGGTAGTATGCAGAGATCGCGGGACTTGAAACCGTGCTTTCGGCCAATGCCATTTGAAACGCGGTTGGGCTTGTGTCGCCTTTCGCAACGGATGCGGACAATGCAAACCCTATGGCAAACAGGAAACGGGTCGTTGAACGGGAAACGGACGGCATGGGATGACCTTGATTATTCAATAACTTGGATGCCTTCTTCGAAGGCGTAGGGAAAATAATGTTCGTTCGCTGCGATGTTGTCTATTCACAAATGTATCACCAAACTGCATCTTTCTCGCGCTGATGCGCGTTTGCATCTTGGCATGACGCAACTGCCCATGAAATTAACACTCCTGTGTCAATTGCGCAAAAATCTGCCGAAAATTCCCCCTTGAAATCGTCTGAGCGAAAGACTGCTTGGCTCGCGAATCCGCCTGTGTCATAAAAACCGCATCTGGGATGGGAAAAAATTAAGACGGCGCGCGTAACATCGTGTGCAGGCAGGAACAGTACGGGACGAAACAAAAATGACCAAGAGCAGTAGTCCGGGCCTTACCCGGCGTGCCCTATTGGGCGCATTCGCCGCTACGGCAGTGATCGCGGCACCCACGTATTCCAATGCAGCAGGATTTCTTCGCGGCGGTGGCGATATTCGTCGCATCCGCATGTACTCGGGCCGGACCGGCGAACGGATCGATATGGTCTATTGGGTCGACGGCAAATACATCAAAGACGCCGTTAAAGAAGTTAACCATTTCATGCGTGACTGGCGCAACGATCAGGTCAAAAGCATGGACCTGCGGACAATCGACATCATGGCGGCCTCGCACAACCTGCTGGATGCCAGTGAACCATACATGCTGTTGTCCGGATATCGGTCGCCAAAGACCAACGCAATGCTGCGCTCTCGTTCGCGCGGCGTAGCTCGGAATTCCCTGCACGTTAAGGGACAGGCCGCGGACCTTCGTCTGGCATCACGATCCGTTTCCCAGATGGCCAAGGCCGCAATGTCCTGTCGCGCTGGCGGTGTAGGCCAATACTACCGTTCGAACTTTGTACACATGGACTGTGGTGACGTCCGTACTTGGCGGGGTTAGACCCCCTCCCCGCCAGGTGCAGACGGAAGACTTGTTCTTGATCGGTTGTCAGGGGCGTTAATGCGCCCCATCCTGCGTTAGCAATTGCCGCTTACTTCTTACCATTCCCGAAAGCGCCTGTGGCGCTCAATTGACTTCGTGGCAATCCGCGACGGTATTCTGTCGCCTTTGGCTGGCCCCGGACACGTCCGTGCACCGGCTTTACCTCTTTCGTGCTTGCTTGCGAAACGCGCTCAAAAGAAATTAATCAGCACGGTCACCCAATATATTGACAACCTCTTACCGCGGCACCCAATATAGTGTTGCTTCGGTTCTTTCGATTCCTATCGAAAGCTAAGAGGGAAACCGGTGAAATTCCGGCGCTGCCCCCGCAACTGTAAGCGGATAGTTCGGCTGATGACGCCACTGAAAGCATGCTTTTGGGAAGGCCAGTCCGAACGGTGATCCGCAAGCCAGGAGACCTGCCGCAAGCGCGAACGATAACCACGAACGGAGGGTTCGGGGGCGCATGTCGGGTCTTTTTTGCCCGCACGTCCTCGACTTGAAAAAAGGGTACAGAGGACAAATGAGCATTACCGTATATTCCAAACCCGCATGTGTACAATGCACCGCCACCACCCGTGCGCTGGATGCCAAGGGTATTTCCTATGACGTGGTCGACTTGACCGAGGACGACAGCGCCATGACCCATGTGACCGAGCTGGGCTATCGTCAGGCCCCGGTTGTTGTCGCGGGCAGCGATCATTGGTCGGGGTTCCGCCCCGACATGATCGCGCAGCTGGCCTGATCCGTGGCCGCGCCGATCCCGGCGCTGGTCTATTTCTCATCCAAGTCCGGAAACACACATCGATTTGTCACACGGCTGGGATTGCCCTCATTCCGCATCCCGATGGGAAAAGACCCGCTGCCAGACCCCGGATACCCGTTTGTTCTGATCTGCCCGACCTATGCCGATGGCGAAGGGCGCGGCGCGGTTCCAAAACAGGTGATCCGGTTTCTGAATGACCCGGACAGACGCGCCGGGATCGTCGGGGTGATCGGCGCTGGCAATCGAAACTTTGGTGCGACCTACGCCCTGGCCGGTCGCATCATCGCCCAGAAGTGCAACGTGCCGCTGCTGTATTCATTTGAGCTGTCCGGCACTGAAACTGACATCGCCCGCGTCCGCGCAGGGCTTGCGAAACTAGGGAGACACCAATGCTCGACAGCAGCGTAAACGAGCAGGACTATCACGCGCTGAACGCGATGCTGAACCTCTATGACGGTGAGGGGAAAATTCGCTTCGACGCTGATCGCATGGCCGCGCGGCAGTATTTCCTGCAGCACGTCAACCAGAACACCGTGTTCTTTCATTCGCTGGATGAAAAGCTGGGGTATCTGGTATCCGAAGGCTATTACGAAGAGGCTGTTCTGGATCAATACTCCAAGAACTTTATGCGCAAGATCTGGGACGCGGCTTATGCCAAGAAGTTCCGGTTCCCGACCTTTCTGGGCGCGTTCAAATACTACACCTCTTACACGCTGAAAACGCGCGACGGGCAGCGGTTTCTGGAACGCTATGAAGACCGGGTGGTGATGACCGCGCTGGCGCTTGCGCGCGGGGATGAGGCGCTGGCCATGTCGTTCATGGAGGAGATTCTGGAGGGACGGTTTCAGCCTGCAACACCTACCTTCCTGAATGCGGGCAAAGCCTCGCGCGGGGAGTTGATTTCGTGCTTCCTGCTGCGGCTTGAGGACAACATGGAAAGCATCGGGCGGGGCATCAACTCGGCCCTGCAACTGTCCAAGCGCGGTGGGGGTGTTGCTCTGCTGCTGACCAACATTCGCGAACATGGCGCGCCGATCAAGGGGATCGAAAACCAGTCCTCGGGCGTGATCCCGGTGATGAAACTGCTGGAGGACAGCTTTTCTTACGCCAACCAGCTGGGCGCGCGTCAAGGCGCAGGGGCGGTGTATCTGAATGCGCATCACCCTGATATCATGCGGTTTTTGGATACCAAGCGGGAAAACGCGGATGAGAAGATTCGCATCAAAACGCTGAGCCTTGGCGTGGTGATCCCCGATATCACCTTTGAGTTGGCCAAGAAAAACGCCGATATGTACCTGTTCTCACCGCATGACGTGGAAAAGGTGTATGGCGTGCCCTTCTCGGAAATCTCGGTGACCGAGAAATACAACGAGATGGTGGATGACAAACGTATCCGCAAATCCAAGGTCAATGCGCGAGAATTCTTCCAGACCATTGCCGAGATCCAGTTCGAATCCGGCTATCCATATGTGATGTTCGAAGACACGGTGAACCGGATGAACCCGATTGCGGGCCGGATCAACATGTCGAACCTGTGTTCCGAGATTTTGCAGGTTAATGAAGCGTCAGAGTTCAACGATGATCTGAGCTATGCGCATCTGGGCACTGATATCTCGTGCAACCTCGGGTCACTGAACATCGCCAAGTCGATGGATGGCGGTGATCTGGGCGGGACCGTGGGTGCCGCGATCCGGGCGCTGACGGCGGTGTCTGAAATGTCGGCGATTGACTCGGTGCCGTCGGTGCGTCGGGGCAACGACGAAAGCCACGCGATTGGTCTGGGGCAGATGAACCTGCACGGGTTTTTGGCGCGGGAACATATCCACTATGGCTCTCCCGAGGGGGTTGAGTTCACGTCGGTCTATTTTGCCACCGTGGCCTATCACGCGATCCGCACCTCTTGCGACTTGGTGAAAGAGCGGAAAGCGGCGTTCAAGGGGTTTGAGGACTCGGACTACGCCTCTGGCACGTTCTTTGACAAATACACCACCCGCGACTGGTTGCCGGAGAGTGACAAGGTCAAAGCGTTGTTCGAGGGCATGACTCTGCCAACGCGCGGCGATTGGCAGGTTTTGAAGGCCGATGTGATGAAACACGGCCTCTATAACCGCAACCTTCAGGCGGTGCCGCCGACCGGATCGATCAGCTATATCAACAACTCGACCTCTTCGATCCACCCCATCGTGTCCAAGATCGAGATTCGGAAAGAGGGCAAGATCGGCCGTGTCTATTATCCGGCGGCGTTTATGGATAACGACAATCTGGAATATTACCGCGATGCCTATGAGATCGGCCCCGAGGCGCTGATCGATACCTATGCCGCAGCCACCGAGCATGTCGATCAGGGCCTGTCGCTGACCCTGTTCTTCCCGGCTGAGGCCACAACCCGCGATATCAACCGCACGCAAATCTATGCGTGGAAGAAGGGCATCAAAACCATCTATTACGTGCGTCTGCGCCAGGAGGCCCTTGAAGGGACCGAGGTGCAGGGCTGCGTCTCTTGTACTTTGTGATCGGAGCCAGACCATGAAAGACACTCTTGCAACCCGCATCCCCCGCGCGATCAACTGGAACCGGCTTGACGACGAAAAGGACCTTGAGGTCTGGAACCGGCTGACGGTGAATTTCTGGCTGCCCGAGAAAGTGCCGCTGTCAAATGACATCCAAAGCTGGGCCACGCTGACGGATCACGAAAAGCAGCTGACCATCCGGGTGTTTACCGGCCTGACCCTGCTCGACACGATCCAGAACACGGTTGGGGCCCCGGCCCTGATGCCCGATGCGGTGACCCCGCATGAAGAGGCGGTGCTGACCAACATCGCCTTTATGGAGGCGGTGCATGCGCGCAGCTATTCCTCGATCTTCTCGACGCTGTGTTCGACCAAGGAAATCGACGAGGCGTTTCGCTGGTCCGAGGAAAACCCGCATTTGCAGGCCAAGGCCGAGGCGATCCTGAACACATACGCTCCGGGTAACGATCCGCTGAAACGCAAGATTGCTTCGGTGTTTCTGGAAAGCTTCCTGTTTTATTCGGGCTTTTATCTGCCGATGTACTGGTCCAGCCGCGCCAAGCTGACCAACACCGCCGACCTGATCCGCCTGATCATCCGGGACGAGGCGGTGCACGGGTATTACATCGGCTACAAATTCCAGCGCGGGTACGAAAAGCTGACCGAGGCGGAACAGCAAGAGCTGAAGGATTATGCCTTCTCGCTGATGTTCGAGCTTTACGGGATCGAAAACCAGTATACCGAAGAGCTCTATGACGAGATCGGCCTGACCGAGGATGTGAAGGTCTTCCTGCATTACAATGCCAACAAGGCATTGCAGAATCTCGGGTTCGAAGCCCTGTTCCCGCCAGAGGTTTCTGAAGTGAACCCCGCCATTCTAGCCGCGCTCAGCCCCGACAGCGAAAACCATGATTTCTTCTCGGGCTCGGGGTCGTCTTATGTGATCGGCAAGGCGGTCGCGACCGAGGACGAGGATTGGGATTTCTGATGCCGAAAGACACGCTTTCCATCGTCAGGGAATGGCACGAGGCGTTTGACGTCCCTGTCGTCGACGCCCCATCCATTCCCGAAGACCGCGCCCAGATGCGGTTGGCGATCCTCGAAGAGGAAGTGGCCGAACTGCGCGAAGCGGTTGAGGCGGGCGATATGGTCGAAGTGCTCGATGCGCTGTGCGACATTCAATACGTGCTGGACGGCACGTTTCTTGAATTCGGCCTGCATGGCGTCAAGCAAAACGCGATGGAAGAAGTGCATGCCTCGAATATGTCCAAACTGGGCGCGGATGGCCGACCGGTTTTGCGTGAGGATGGCAAGGTGCTGAAAGGGCCGGACTTTCGGCGGCCCGATCTTGGGCGTGTTCTGGAACGGCCCTAGACCTCGCCGAATGTCGATGTCTCAAGGGGCCCGTCCAAGCGGGCCCCGGCTGGTTTTAGGTGTGGTGCGAAGCCCCTAAACCTCGACCTCGACCTTGCCGATCGGGTTCGAGCAGCAGGCCAGAATGTAGCCGGCTTCGATATCATCGTCGGAAATTCCGCCATTGTGGACCATATGCACCTCACCCGCGGTTTTCCTGATCTTGCAGGTGCCACAGACCCCGAAAGTGCAACCTGATGGGATGTTCAGGCCAACCGAGCGCGCAGCGGCAAGCACCGTCTCGGTCTCGGCCACCTTGGCTGTGACGCCCGAGCTTGCAAAGTGGATTTCGGCATTGTTGTCATCATCGGGAACGACGTCATCCAGTTCCGGCTGGTCGGCCTCGGTCTCGACAGGTGCGCCAAAGCTTTCCTGATGGTACTTGTCCATGTCAAAGCCAAGGCCGGTCAGCGCATCGCGCACAGCCTGCATGAAGGGTTCGGGGCCGCAGCAATACACCTCTCGGTCCAGATAATCGGGGGCCATCAGGCCCAGCATCAACTGATTGAACTGACCCTGATACCCGGTCCAGGGGCGGTAGGGGTCGGGCTCTTCAACGACAAACTTCAGATCCAGACCATGCGTCCGGCTGGCCATCTGTTCAAGCCGCTGGCGGAAGATGACTTCCGAAGGGCGTTTGGCGCAGTTGATGAAGACCACATCCAACGCGCGGCCTTCGTCCCACATGCAGGTCGTCATCGACATCATCGGGGTGATGCCCGAACCTGCGGAGATGAACAGGTATTTGCCCGCCGCGCTTTCGGCATTGGTAAACAGCCCGGCCGGGCCCAGCGCCTTGATCCGCATACCCGGTTGCAGGTTGTCCAGCATCCAGCGTGTCCCGATACTGTCGGCCTGCGCCTTCGCCGTGATCGTAATCGACCGCGGCCGGGACGGTGAGGACGAGATCGTATAGGTCCGGTGAACGACTCCGCCCGGCTGGCCGGGGGCCGGAATTTCAAGGGTCAGAAACTGACCGGGATGGTATGCGAACATGGCCCCCGAAGGGGCCCTGAAGGTAAAGCTGGCGGTGTTCGGCACCTCGGGCACGACCGAGACGCATTCCAGCGTTTCGCTGTCCTGCCAGAGCGTTGCTGCGGCGCTGAGGTCTTTCATCGCCCCTACTCCGCCGCCATCACGTCAGGCGCAAGGCGGTCCGACAAGATGCGGCAATACCAATCGACAAACTGCATGACGCCAGCTTCTTGAATGCCCGAGTACGGACCGGGCACATAGGCCGGGCTGTTGATGCCCAGCTGATTGTCCTCGACCACCTGGCGGTCTTCGTCATTGGTCGCGATCCAGACCTCGGTCAGGCGTTTGAGGTCATAATCGACCCCTTCAACCGCATCCTTGTGCACCAGCCATTTCGTCGTGACCTCGGTTTCGGTGGGGCTGATCGGGGTGACGCGGAAAACAATGGAATGGTCAGCCAGGAAATGGTTCCACGTTGTCGGATAGTGGAATTTCAACAGCGATCCCGCATCCGCAAACGGGGACCGACCCAACCAGCGGCGCACGGCGGATTTGCCGTCCATCGTATAGCTTTCGGCCCCTTCTTTCAGCGGCATCCGGGCCACGCGATATTGCCCGTCATCGTGCAGGTAAAACTTAGACGGCAGCCCGACAGTTTCGCAACGGTCGAAATGGGCCTGCAAATGCGCCGGGGTGTCACCGCCCTCGATACCCGTGATGGTCGGATCATCGGGGAAGGTGCGGCACAAGGCCGGGTGGTTGCCGCCACAGTGATAGCACTCGCGGTTGTTTTCCCAGACCAGTTTCCAGTTGCCGTTTTCGATGATCGAGCTTTCGAAGGCCACCTTGGCGTTGTTCAGGTCATGCGGTTCCAAATAGGGGCGTGCAACAGAGGCAAAGCTGTCAAAGTCGGGCGCGTCCTCTGCCAGACAGATATAGACCAGCCCGGCCAGTTCCCGACAGTGAACGGTCTTCAGACCATGCTGTTTCGGATCGAAGTCCGGCCCCATATCGCGCGCCCAAAGCAATGAGCCATCAAGCTCATAAGTCCATTGGTGGTAGGGGCACACCAGTTTGGGCGCATTGCCCTTTGCCGCTTTGCAGATCACCGAGCCACGGTGGCGGCAGGTGTTGTGAAAGGCGCGTATCTGGTTATCGGCGCCCCGCACGATGATCACGCGATAGGCCCCGATGCTGTAGGTGACATAGTCGCCGGGCTTCACCAGCTCGCACGCCGGAATGGCAAACAGCCAATCCCGGTAATGGATGGTTTCAAGGTCGGTCTGAAAGATCGCGGGATCGGTGTAAAACGCCTGTTCGAGGGCATACCCCGGATTTCGACGTGCCAACAGGCTTTGAATGCTGTTCACTTTTGGCTCTCCTGCCGCGCCCCGCGGCGTTGCTTGGGCAGATGACAAGGGAGAACCGCCCGGATACGTGCGAGGAGCACATCCGAAACCTGCGCCCCCACCGCCACCCGCGGTTTGACATATCCATGAGGCTGGTTTCCGGACTTGGAAGGGGCTTGCGCCCGGTGCCGACACCTTCCCGGGATCCTCGTCCCAGTGGCTGATTGCCGGCCCTATCCTTCTTTACCGTTGCGGGGGCAGTGCCGGACTCTCACCGGCTTCCCAATTCTCCGCTGCCTGAGACTCAAACAGCGGCACCTCATGCCTACAAGATAGTTTCAACCCGCCTTGGCGCTGAAAAACTTGCGACATTTTCAGGTGCAAAACAGACATCAGTCGTTTGACTGTGAATAAAAACTAGCGCTCTGCACCCCGGCTCACCAGAGGTGTTTTTTTCAACAAGCCAAGGCGATTACGGCAATAAAGCTGATTGCTTGCCAAACAGGCGGATTTATCCAATTGGGAGTGTCAAGCCATGTTGGATTCAGTGCGGCTTGGGCTCGCGCGCGACGGCAATCGCTGCGTTGATCGACACGTGGCAGACTCGCCATTGGCTGACCATGCTGGACCCGACAGAGTTTTCCGTATCCCTCTTGTGATTGTTATTATATGACGCGGCGAAAGCACATTTCGGATCACGTTTATGGCAGTCCCAACAACGATTTTGAACGGATTTCTCGGCGCTGGGAAAACCACCTTGATGCAAAGCCTGCTGGTGCAGGCGCGTAATCTGCCGGAAGTAACGCTTGGGATTGTCGTCAATGAAATGAGTATGCTGGACATTGATGGGTCAGTGCTCGACACCAGCGAGGTGATCTCGCGCAATAGTCCATATTTCGCTTCGATCCCGGGTGGCAGTATCAGCAGCACAGATGGTTTGAACCAGTTTTCCCGGGCCGTGCAACAGGTTCTGGCGGACGGCAAGGTCACGCATCTTTTGATCGAAACATCAGGGAGCACACATCCCTGGCCCCTGCTGAGTGCCTTGAAAAAGATGCCCGATCTTCGGCTTCATGGGTTTTTGTCCGTCGTTGATACGGTTGTGCTTCAACAGGATCACGATTTCGGGCGAGCAATCCATCCCAACGCAAGTGCGAACCTTCAGGCCGGAAAGCGGGGCGTTGAGAACCTGTTGGCGGAACAGATCATGTTTGCCAATCGCATCCTTTTGAGCAAAACCGACAAGGTTTCCCGCGACGTCCTGCAGCAGGTTGCCGAAGCAGTACATCCACTGAACCCTTATGCAGATATTCTGGCCATGCAATGGGGCAATCTAAGCCTCGAGAAAATCCTCGATATGCCTGCCTACGACTTTGGCAGGGTCGAGACGCTGGGCGCGGAATTGGCCCAATGGGACGCGGAGAATGCGGGTTTACCGCTGGCGCAGCCTGAGAGCTACAAGATCGGCAGCCGTATCCTCCGCGACTCGCGCCCGTTCCATCCGCAGCGGCTTTGGGACGTGTACAACACCTATCTGGGCATCGGAATTTACCGCAGCAAAGGGTTCTTCTGGCTGCCGACCCGGGACAACCTTGTGCTTTTGTGGAACCAGACCGGCGGCAGCGTGGGCCTCGAGATCGTGAACTACTGGAAGATCAGCGCATTGGAGGATGGTAGCTTAAATCTGTCAGATTGGGAAAGAGAGGCAATGCAGGCAAAACTGGCCGAAGCCCATCCTGATTTTGGCGATCGGCGTTGCCAGCTGACCGTGCTTGGAAATGAGGCTGAACTGGATGCCTTTGTCGAGGCCTTGCAAGGCTGTTTCTGCACAGACGAAGAGATTGCCGCGTGGAAACAAGGCGCGGATTTTGAAGATCCCTGGCCCAAAAGCGCGGCAACACTCAGTACGCCGGGATAACCGACTTGCTGCTTGTGATATTTGGCCCAATGATTTTGGCAACATTTCAATAATTGTTTAAATGTTTGGATATGGTGGAGACACACCTTCATATCGACCAAACGGCCGAATTGGCGGAAACCTTCGGGTTGCTTGCCGATCCGACACGTTTATCGATTGTTATCGCCTGCATGGATAAAGAACGTTCGGCTGGCGAAATAGCTGAAAAACTTGGGTCTTCGCCGTCCCTCACCAGCCATCATCTGCGTCTGCTGCGATCAGGTCGGATTCTCAAATCCGAAAGACGCGGAAAGCAGATTTTCTATACGATGGCGGATGCCTGCGTGCGCAGTGTTCTGGAAATCATGATCGAACATATCTTCGCGCACGGCATCAGCCTTTCCAAGAAAATCTGAGCGATTTGCCCACGACGAGTGGCGCAAGAAACCACTGTGTGAGGATACCGCGCGACACGGTCCTTTAGGTCGAAGGCTGGGATGAAGCATCCGCGCCTCGTGATCGTCGAGCGACTTGCTGTCACTTTGGAAGGTGGCGAGCAGAGAACTAAGGGACAGGGCGTCCTTCGCAATTCTTCGTGTTGTAAGTTCCACTTTGTATCGTATGCTATGATATAACATTGCATTAATACTCGGAATCGAACATGCCGGATTCGCACCCTTCCGCACCACCTGCGATCAACACGCTATTTCGGACGTTTCAGGCATAGACGCCGTTTGTTTTGTGGCCGAGGAACCCGCATGACTGTTCACCGCAAAATCGTCGATGAAACCGCAGCCGCTGTTAAAATAGTGGACTCGCCCGAAGGTCTGTCTGCGATCAAAAAAGCCAGTTGCGCGGCCACCATTTGGAGGCGCCAGCCCTTGCCGCGGTTTCGGAACTGGATTGATAGGCTGCGCGCCGAGGATCTGCCGAGGGCGCGGGTTGTTCTACGGCCAGAACGGGTTCGCACCGCCATGGTCGATCTTGTCGAATCCTTCGAACTTCCTGCTTGTGACGAACGCAGCATGCTTGTGGACGATACCGCCGCTTTGGCCGATATTTTTGCCAGAGTTATTCGTGCTCCGTATCTGAGGTTACGACTGGACGTCATAAAGACAAATTCCTGCCGAAAATTCCACATTGATGCGATAACTGCGCGTCTGATCTGCACCTACCGTGGCAGCGGAACCCAGTACGGTATATCAACGCATGGGGCGGACCCGCGCAATGTTCGCAGCGTTCCCACGGCTTCGCCGATGGTCATGCGCGGCACGCTTTGGCCTGCCGACGCACAACCCGGGTTTGTTCACAGATCACCGCCGATCGAGGGAACGGGAGAAACGAGGCTCGTCCTTGTTCTCGACCCTGTCGCGGATCTTGAGTCCGACTTGGGCGAAAAATTCTTGCACTAATCGTAAAGCACAGGGAGACCTTAAATGAAAACACGTGCCGCCATCGCATGGGAGCCGAACCGTCCGCTTGAAATCGAGGAAGTTGATCTCGAAGGTCCAAAAGACGGCGAAGTGCTTGTTCGGATCGTGACCACAAGCCTTTGCCACACAGATGTTTTTACGCTTTCAGGAGAAGACCCCGAAGGGCTGTTTCCTTGTGTATTGGGTCATGAGGGCTGCGGCATCGTCGAAGAAGTTGGCAAAGGCGTAACCTCGGTCAAACCGGGTGACCACGTCATACCACTATACGTGCCAGAAGACCCAAACTGCCCCTACATCCAGTCCGGCAAGACAAATTTGTGCCAAACAATCCGCGCAACCCAAGGCGCCGGCGTGATGCCGGATGGGACATCACGGTTTTCGTACAAGGGCAAACAGATCCTACATTATATGGGCACCAGTACGTTTAGCGAGTATACCGTGCTGCCGGAAATCTCGGTCGCCAAGATTTCCAAGGATGCGCCGCTGTCCAAAGCGTCCGTCATGGGATGTGCTGTCCCGACCGGAATTGGCGCGGTGCGCAACACGGCTAAGGTTGAACCTGGCTCATCAGTTGCCGTCTTTGGTTTGGGCGCAGTCGGAATGGCCGTCATTCAAGGTGCCGTGCTCAAAGGCGCATCGCGCATCATCGGCGTTGATGTGAACCCGAATAAATTCCCGTTGGCCAAATCGCTTGGGGCAACAGAATGCGTGAACCCCAAGGATCATTCTGCCCCCATCCATGAAGTTCTGATCGATATGACCAACGGTGGTCTGGACTATACCTTCGAAGCCGTTGGAAATGTTGAACTCATGCGCTCGGCCCTTGAGGCATGCCACAAAGGCTGGGGCGAATGCACGGTGATCGGTGTCGCAGGTGCCGGACAAGAGATTTCCACCCGCCCGTTTCAGCTGGTCACCGGTCGTGTCTGGCGCGGGACGGCATTCGGTGGAGTATTGGGGCGCAGCCAGCTGCCTGGCATGGTCGACGAATGGCTGCGTGGCGACTTCAGCGTCGATCCGTACATCACCCACCATATGAACCACAGCCAGATCAACACCGCATTCGATCTGTTGAAGGCGGGTGAGTCGATCCGCTCTGTCATTCACTTCCAACCGAACGATACTATGACGGTAAACTCGCTTCCGGGTCAGATTGTTCCCGAGTAGCGTCCGGACTTTGGACCGCTGTCTGATTGGCTGCCGGAGGCTCTTTTGCGTCCGGCAGACCAGTTGTCCCTTTCGATATCAGGACACAACCGAATTATCCTGTTCGCAGCCTCAGGTGGCCTAGGCTCGCCGGTTGAAAGTGCGCCTGTCACGCCCGTTTGAAAAGTTCATTCGGCCACGGAACGCAAACCTTCTATCACGGCCGCGACCATTCTTGTGTTCGACATCTATCGAGACCTTTGCGTTTGTTTAGCCGCGCCGCACCCGAGATGGTTTTTGTGCCAATCAAACCTTCGCCTAACGCTGTAGTTTATTCGGTAAATCAACCGCCGCCGGTTCGTGACGTAGCCTTGATGGAGCGCCACAGCTCATTCGCCTTTGCGCGCAGTACTTCTTTAGAGCTTTTTGGTCTTCGCTCCAATGCGTCGGCTTGCTCTAACAAAGGAACAAGTGCGGTTAAGTTCTCTACCAGATTGCTATCTGGATAACTCAGCGCGGATTTGGTGTCATTTGTGCAAAGCGGGTCGAACAATTGTGCTCGACCGGCGAAACAAACGCTGCGCAATTGCTCAATGCCTGCGTCGAACTGTTTCAGATACTCCGCGCGCGCGTTTTGGCTTTCCCACAAGTCGCAGCCACGGTTATTGTCCAGGTATTCTTCGACCAACGACCGAACCTGAGCGTTCTCCAGCCAAGAATTCATCCTGCTTGAGCCTCGGTTCGAAGCGCCCTTGAGAATGTTAAGGAGTACGGCTTCTGCAGGATTGATGCTCTCGCGCACTATTCCGGGCAGTTCCAGGTCGGACACATCAATACCAAGGTGGCGAAAGAACGAAGTGATAAGACCTTCATTCGACAGGTCTTCGTAGAGCAGGCATTTGATCTTTGAAAAGTGGCGCGCGAGCAGACAATGGTTGGTCCAGTAGTCAGCGCTCCGCGATTTGATGTTTTCGCGGTAAGTCTTGAAATCAGACTTAACTCCCCCTCTGGAAGAGTTTTCCAAAAAGAGTGATTTCGCAAAATTGTCAGGGCGGCGGAATACCAAAACCAGGGTGACATCGAAAGGTGTCAGCGCTTCCGCCAACCGAGAGATATAGGCGTCGCGAGCGCCGTCCCAAAGGGAGTTGGCTATACCGTAGGTGTGCCGCCAGATCGGTTCGGCACTGATGAGTACAGGTTTGCCACGACGCTTTGCATCCCTTGCGATATCGGCCAGTGCGGTCTGTGCCGCGGGCGCTGTCAGCTTGGCGGGTGCGTCAGAAAACGCATGCGCCAGGCTTAAATGGCGATCATCAAGTTGTTTTCCTGTTTTGACCTTGGGATAGAGTAGCCCACGCTGAGCCAGTTCCTTACGATTTCTTGTGCAGAAAGTCTGAATCGCTGTTGTGCCGGTTTTATGTGTTCCAGCATGTAAAAATAGCTTTGGCTTCATACGTAATTCTCGATGAGAGCTAGTGCTCGATCGTTTTCTAAGACCATGACTACACGAGAGAGGCAACCAAGTATTTTGGCAAATTGTCTGATTTTCATGGATAAAAACCACTTCGATACAAGTTCCCGGATGCTCTTGGCAATTACGTATCCGCTGGTCGCGGCAGAAAACTCTCAAAGTTTGTCGAGTGGTTTGATCTTCGTCACTATGCCATGAGGCATTTAGTCGGAAATCCAGATCAAACGGTCCCGCAGAAGGCGCGGCCAGTGCGATGGTCATTGATCGGTCTGATTTTGCAACGGTAGCCATGCGGGGAAATTCGCCCCACAAACTCCGTCACCAAATACACACTGGATTGCTCGAAGCTGATCGCAGTCAGTTTGGCGATATAAGGCGAGCTGAAAATCGTGACTGCTGAGGCGTTGAAGAACTCGAATGTGACTTGATCCAGCGCCGAAATGAAACCCTGACAGATATGATCAGGCGGCAACGGAGAGGTCAGCGCAAAGGACAGGTTGTCCGTGGTCTGGAACCCGTTGACCGCAACAACGATGCTTTCCGATGCGCCAGCCGCCAGATCAACGGGATTGACCGATGCCCCACCCTGTTGGATATCCGTGACAACCGAACCAGTGGAGCCAGTTAGCGTCACCCGCCGCAAGTCAATCGGAGCGTCCTTCAACAGTGCAGCACGGGTGACTTTCTTGGAGTTCTTCGAACCCTCGGAGGTATCGTAGATGACTAATTCGTCACCGTCCGCGTCCACCGCAAGTTCTGTCAGTTCGGTTATATCTGCCATTTTGACCTCGTTTGCGGCCAAAACATCCGGCAGGGTGGCAAATCCTCCAACGCACAAATTAGATGGATCAGTAGACAAACCCGAGTTTTGACTGAATTGGATTTCCTAAATGCCTGAATTTTCTGCGATGTATCTGGTGGCGATTTTGAGCCCACTCAATTTGCTTGCCAACGTTCTTTTTACAATCGTCGTATTTGGCATGACCTTGAGAATGTCCCGAATTGTTTACTTTGTCGGGATAGTCGTTGCAGCGGTCATTGTTGACGGCTTGCTAGGTTCACCTGCGTTTTTTGTGCCATCGATACTTGGGAACCTGACCGTCAACTTAGTTTTTGGCTTCCTGTTGGGTAGATGGCACCGGAAAAACCCGGGCAGACTGAAATCGGTTTTCCGTCATCCATACGACCTCAGTTCTGAGGACGAACCATCCCGTAAAATCTGACGTCAACCAATGCAAAAAAAGAGGCAACCCAAGCCGCCCCTTATAACCGCATCACCCGGCCATTCATTGCGCGGCGTTGTATGGAGAATAAACTTTGCAAGATTATCCTATTTGGCCCGCGATGTTGCTCATACCTGCGTTTATTGCTGTGGGAATATTCCAGGCGATAGTCGGCGGGTTGGGGCTGGACTACCTGATCGGCGCGTGGGCGATGTGGTTGGCACTGTTCGCACTGGCGTTTTTTCGGTTTTCGTTGCCATTGGTCGTCGGAGCTTACTTCGGTGCTACGGAAGTACTTGAATGGCCTTGGTACGTTGGCCTTCTTTGCACTCTTCCTGGCCTAATTTTTAGAATACCCGGGCTGGTAATCGAGACCATCCAAACCGTAGTTCTCCGAAAAACCGTGCTAGAACAGCGCAGGCAATTCTTGGAACGGCGAGTCATCGCGTTGGAGGACGAGGCGTCCCGTCGGTCAGATCAACAGTAGCGTCCTCGATTTTCTGGAACATGGGCGATACAGAACGGCGCGCGCATGGAAGACGCCGCCAGCTTCTTCTCGACGTCCACCGATACCATTGAGCGGGTTTACTGGCACCGCTCGCCATTCTGTCAGGAATCGGCAGTCGAGGCTGTCAACAACCCTTCCAAGACCCCGAAAGAGGGGCGTTTCAAGGGCCATCGTAAAAACTAAATGCTTAGATTATCGCGTAAGTTACTGATTTTGTGGCGCACCTGAGAGGATTCGAACCTCTGGCCTCTGCCTTCGGAGGGCAGCGCTCTATCCAGCTGAGCTACAGGTGCGTTGTCGGTTAGCTATCGTTCTTCGAAACGGGGTGCAACTGAAAATGCGTGTGCCCCGAGAGGGTTTCTGATCCCAGTTAAGCAAAAAGATCATGCGCCAGTTCAAGCGCGTCGATCAGGGTATCGACCTCGGCTTTGGTGTTGTACAGGCCGAAACTCGCCCGACAGGTGGCAGTCACACCAAGAAAATCCATCAGCGGCCCGGCACAATGATGACCCGCGCGGACGGCCACACCTTTCTTGTCCAGAATGGTTGAAACGTCATGCGCGTGCCCTGCCCCGTCGAGCGAAAAACTGAAAATCGCTGCCTTAGTCGTTGTGGTGCCCTGAACCTGAAGCCAGTTCAGGCCGGTCAAACGTTTCATGGCGTAATCGCGCAGATCCGCTTCGTGGGATGCGATGGCATCCATACCCAGATCCATCATGTAATCCAATGCAACGCCCATGCCGATCGTTTGCACAATGCCGGGCGTGCCTGCCTCGAATTTCATGGGCGGATCGTTGTAAATGACCCTGTCCTGGGAAACCTCTTTGATCATGTCGCCGCCACCGATGAAGGGGCGCATCTCGGCCATGCGTTCCGACTTGATGTGGATCGCACCTGATCCCGAGGGACCATACAGTTTGTGGCCTGTGATCGCATAGAAATCGCAGCCGATCTCATCCAGATTGACAGGCATATGAACCGCGCCCTGGCTGCCATCAACCAAGACGGGCACACCCTTGGCGTGCGCACCTTGCGTGATCGCTTTTACATCAACAACTGTGCCCAGAACGTTCGAGCAATGTGTCACCGCCACCAGCTTTGTGCGCGGACCAATTGCGTCAATGACGGCTTGCGGGTCCAGATGGCCCGTTGCGTCGACATCGACCCACTTCAGGATAACACCCTGACGTTCGCGCAGAAAATGCCATGGAACGATGTTGGCGTGATGCTCCATGACGCTCAGCACGATCTCGTCACCGGCTTGCAATCTCGGCATGGCCCAACCGTAGGCGACCAGATTGATCCCTTGCGTGGTACCTGAATTCAGAACGATCTCGTCCTCTTTCGACACGCCCAAGAAGCGGGCGACCGTCCCGCGCACAGCTTCGTATTTCTCGGTCGCGAGATTGGAGAGGAAGTGCAACCCGCGATGGACGTTGGAATATTCCTGAGAATACGCTTGGGTAACCGCGTCGATTACGACCTGGGGTTTTTGCGCCGATGCCCCATTGTCCAGATAGGTCAGTGGTTTGCCGTTCACTTCCCGGGACAGGATGGGAAAGTCAGCGCGGATTTTCTGAACGTCATACATTGGCGGGCAACCCCAGAATCGACCCGCCGACCAGCGACAGCAGGATTGTGATAACGATGGCGATAGCAAGCGCAGACAGGACCAGAACTCCCAGCGACTTTAGCGGTGAGTCAAAGCGATGGGCCTGATCTATGAAATGCACGGTGATGTAGAGGCCCAGCAGGAAAATCCCGATGGCCAAAATGGCAAGTAAACCCGGTGCAACGATCAACACCACGATGTTGATGGCCTGCACCAACACGCGCAGAAACTGCAGCCAGACCATGACGATCATCATGTCATTGAATGAGGCCGTGCCCCCCATCTTGCGCCCCACCTGGTAGAACGCAGCTATGGACAGCACCAGACCACCGCCGACAACGACGACGAACACCACAAGCGAGTTGGTCAACCCTTGTATGTCAGGATCCTGTAAAGGCGTCAGAATGTTGGACAGCACATGCATCAGGGCGTTCAGAACCACCGCCAGTGCCAAGGCAAGCCACAGGGTTTCGCGCCCAAGATTCAACGACATCAGCTGACGGGCGGCCAGGGCCGGATTTGTCACGGTCGTTGTGATCAAAGAACGCAAGGATAAGGTATTCATGCGGCGCGACCTTCTGCTCGGATCAAACCCGACATCCAAAACCACAAAAAGACAAGGAACCACAAGAGGCCCGTCGCAGTTTGCGTGGGTCCCGGCCCTATGAATCCAGCCACCAAACCATTCAACAGGATCAGCGGTGCAGTCGCCAACAGGGCCCAGAACAGAGACAGGCGCGCGCCGAACCAATCACCCTTGCCACCGAAAATCCGCGCTATGAGGTGTGTCAGCCCGGCCAGAAGGTAAAGAACCAAGGGCATACAAATCACCCAGGCGAACAATCCGCCCGCCAGCAGAGCATTCAGCTCCTGCCCGGTCACATGAGCCTCGCGGGCCAAGCGCGGTGTGTCTGCGATGAACACGATTGCACAGGCGATCATGACGAACGCCAATGCCCGGTCTTCGCGCGGGCCCATGTCCAGCAATCGGCGTACGACACGGCCCGGACCTCGGTATGTGGCGACGATATCCTGCGTAACAGGCATCAGCGTCGGCGTGCCAGCCAATCTTGCAAACGCGATACGATCACGTCGGCCAATCCGTCATCCTCGATCTCTTCTACCGCTTCGGCCAGGAACGCCAAGGTCAGCATGTCAGTGGCATCATCCGTAGGAACCCCGCGCGAGCGCAAATAAAACAACGCTGTTTCGTCAATCGCGCCCGAGGTCGAGCCATGCGAACACGCGACATCGTCTGCGTAGATTTCCAACTCGGGTTTGGCGAGGAACTGACTGTCGTCATCCAGCAGAAGTGACTGGCTAATCTGATACCCGTCGGTCTTCTGCGCGCCTTCCTTGACCAGAATCTTGCCCTGGAACACACCCGTCGCGCCATTTCGCAGCACTTTCTTGAACACCTGACGGCTTTCGCAGTTCACGGCATCATGGGTGATGAACACAGTATCGTCATGGTGAAAGTCGCCATCCCCGACGCATGCACCGGCCACATGAGCAACCGCATCGTCACCGGTCAGTTCGACCACCTGCTCGTTGCGCGTCAGAACGCCGTTTACCGTGAGCGTGAACGATTTATAGACCGATTCCTGCCCCATTCGGGTAAACATATGCGTGGCAGCACGGCGCTGATGATCGCGACCTTGCGCCCGGACGTGGTGCAGCGTGCCGCCGTCGGCAATGTCGATCTCCATGCACTTGTTGAAGCGCGACGCCGCCGGACCGCTTTCCAGAATGGTGACTTCCGCATCGGTTTCAACGCGGACGATATGGTGCAGAATTGCGTCCGATGTTTCGGACGCGTGCCGATAGTTCAAGCTGATCGGCTTGGTCGGCTTTCCAGTCACATGAATGGCCACGCCGTCCGAGGCAAAGGCGGTATTCAATGCGGCCAGCGGGCGTTGCACCGGGTCTTGGCCGTTTGCTTCAAGAACGCCGTACAACTCTTTGGCCCAATGGATGTCTTTGCAGCAAATGTCCTCCAGCCGGTCAATCGTGACGCCCTCCAGCTCCAGATCGTCGGATTCCTCAGGGCTGAAGACACCGTCGATGAACACGATCTTGAGACGATCGAATTCATGGAACATCGAAGGCTCATCGGCATTGAAAACTGCCGCTTCCGGCGCCGCGGTCGACACCAGCGTGTCCGGTCGGGTGTATTTCCAGTACTCATCGCGCCGTCCCGGCAAACCCATTTCGCGCACACGCGCCAGAGCCGCTTCGCGCGCTTTACGGGTGCATCCGGCGTCCGGCATGGTCAGAGCGGCCAACCGCTCTTCGGTTGCCGTCTGTTTCGCTTGGGGCAATGCCATTAGTCCACCTCGGCCAGAATATCTGCGTAACCGTTGTTTTCGACTTCCAGCGCCAGTTCGGGACCGCCGGACTTCACGATGCGACCATCGGCCATGATGTGCACAACATCCGGTTTGATGTGATCAAGCAGTCGCTGGTAGTGCGTGATAACCAAAAAGCTGCGCCCTTCTCCGCGCAGTGCGTTCACGCCTTCGGCGACCAGCTTCATCGCGTCCACGTCCAGACCCGAGTCCGTTTCGTCCAAGATGCACATCTTGGGTTCCAGCATCGCCATCTGCAAAATTTCATTCCGCTTCTTCTCGCCACCCGAGAAGCCGACATTCACAGGGCGCTTCAACATCTCTGCATCGATCTTGAGCGCCTTGGCGCGTTCGCGGATGATTTTGAGGAATTCCGCTGCCGAAAGTTCTTCTTCTCCGCGTGCTTTGCGTTGCGCGTTCACCGCAGTCCGCAGAAACGTCATGTTTCCGACACCGGGAATTTCGACCGGGTATTGAAAAGCCAGAAAAAGTCCGGCTGCCGCGCGTTCTTCGGGTTCCAGATCCAGAAGATCCTCACCTTCCAACTGCGCCGAGCCTTCGGTCACTTCATATCCATCCCGGCCTGACAGAACGTAACTCAGGGTCGATTTTCCCGATCCGTTCGGACCCATGATCGCATGAACCTTGCCAGCCTCAACCGTCAGGTCCACGCCCTTAAGGATTTCCTTCTCTTCTTCCTCAAGTCTGACGTGCAGGTCTTTGATTTCCAGCATTTTTTGTCCTTTTGCGTATCGCAAGGGGCCGTGCGACCCCGATTGTCTCAATGTTCAGATAGAAACCGGGGGTCAGCCCACCGAGCCTTCAAGACTGATCGCCACCAACTGCTGCGCTTCCATGGCAAACTCCATCGGCAGCGCCTGCAGAACGTCCTTGCAGAACCCGTTGACGACCAACGCCACAGCCTCTTCCTCGTCCATGCCGCGCTGGCGGCAATAGAACAGCTGATCGTCGTCCACCTTGGATGTCGTCGCTTCGTGTTCGACCCGTGACGAGTTGTTGCGCACCTCAATGTAAGGCACTGTATGCGCGCCACATTTGTCGCCGATCAGAAGACTGTCGCACTGGGTATAGTTGCGCGAATCCTTTGCTTTGGGGTGCATCGACACCAGCCCGCGATAGGTATTTTGCGCCTTGCCGGCACTGATCCCTTTCGAAACAATCCGCGATTTGGTGTTTTTGCCCAGATGCACCATCTTCGTGCCGGTATCCGCCTGCTGATAGTTGTTGGCGATCGCGATCGAATAAAACTCACCCTGACTGTCATCGCCACGCAGGATGCAGGAGGGGTATTTCCACGTCACGGCTGACCCTGTCTCAACCTGGGTCCACATCACCTTGGACCGATCGCCCCGACAATCGGCGCGCTTGGTCACGAAGTTATAAATCCCGCCCTTGCCGTTCTCGTCACCGGGGAACCAGTTTTGGACGGTCGAGTATTTAACCTCGGCGTCTTCTTCGATGATGATTTCGACGACAGCGGCGTGCAGCTGCGCGGTGTCACGCTGCGGTGCTGTGCACCCTTCGAGGTAAGAGACGTAAGAGCCTTTGTCTGCGATGATCAAAGTACGCTCGAATTGACCGGTGTTCTCTGCGTTGATGCGGAAATAGGTGCTCAATTCCATTGGGCAGCGAACACCCGGCGGGACGTAAACGAACGAACCGTCCGAGAAGACGGCGGAATTCAGCGTGGCATAGAAGTTGTCGGAAACGGGAACCACAGTGCCCAGGTATTTCTTGACCAGCTCGGGATGTTCTTTGATCGCCTCGGAAATCGAGCAGAAGATGACACCGGCTTTCTTCAGCTCTTCCTGAAATGTCGTTCCGACCGAAACCGAGTCAAAAACGGCGTCGACAGCGACCTTGCGTCCTTCGGCCGGGGCATCCTCGGCCCCTTCGACACCGGCCAGAATCATCTGTTCTTTCAGCGGGATACCCAGCTTTTCGTAAGTCGCAAGCAGCTTGGGATCGACCTCATCCAGCGACTTGGGCTTTTCTTCCATCGATTTCGGACGGGCATAATAATACTGATCCTGAAAATCGATTTTCGGATAGCTGACCATCGCCCACTGGGGTTCTTCCATCTGTGTCCAGCGCTCGAACGCGGCCAAACGCCATTCGGTCATCCACTCGGGCTCTTCATTCTTTTCCGAGATCAAACGGACGATATCCGGATTCACACCCTTGGGCGCGTATTCCATCTCGATATCGGTTTCCCAGCCATATTTGTAGGTACTGACCTCGCGAACCGCATCAACGGTTTCCTGATCGACACCCTCTTTTACCTGGGTCTGGTCCAAAGCGGCCATGTAACACCCTCCGTCAGATCACGCGGCACGTGCGCGATGCTTTTTCTCTTTTCCGAGCCACGTTTCGGCGAACCGCAGCACATCTTCTTCTGTCGTCTCCGGCCCCAGCGATACACGGATCGCACCGGCTGCCGTCGCTTCATCATATCCCATCGCGGTCAGGACCGCGCTGGCGCGCACCTTGCCACTTGAACACGCCGATCCCGCGCTGATCGCAAAACCGGCAAGATCCATCTGCATGACCTGAGTCTCGCCTTTCCAACCCGGCGTTGCGAAACACAAGGTGTTTGGCAGGCGTTGCTGATCTTTCCCGACAAAAATAGTCGCTTCCGATCCAGCCTCAAGGGCGTTTTCTAGAATATTTCTAATTTCTGCAACCTTTTCCCAAACACCATTGGCAAGGTCTTGCGCGGCTGCTTCAGCTGCAGCCCCGAAACCTGCAATTCCAATGACATTTTCGGTTCCTGAACGGCGCCCCATCTCTTGCCCGCCGCCCTTGATTTGTGCGGCCAACTCGGTGCCGCGCTGCACAACGACAGCGCCAATGCCCTTGGGCCCGCCAAGCTTATGCGCGGAAACAAGCGCCATTTGTGCGCCCAGCCAATTGAACGCAACGGGCCGCTTCCCGAAAGCTTGCGTTGCATCCGTCACTGCAAGCCCGGCGGGCAATTGTTGCACAAGCCCGGTTTCGGAATTGGCAAGCTGCAACGTAGACCGGGATGGATCAGTCACATCGACTGAACCATCAGCAGCCACCGGCAGAACCTCTTCCGTCCAGGCCCGGACGGCATCATGTTCAATGGCTGCACCCTGCAGATGACGTCCGCCCAAGGCCAACGCCGCACCTTCGGTCGCGCCAGAAGTAAAGATGATGTCTGCGCCATCCGCGCCAAAGGCCGTTGCAACCTGCGCCCGTGCCTTTTCGACAAGCGCCTTGGCGGCACGCCCTTCCGCATGGACGGACGACGGGTTTCCACATAGTTCCATCGCCGCAATCATCGCCGCGCGGGCCTCGGGCCTCAGCGGTGTTGTGGCGTTGTGATCAAGATAAACACGTGTCATGGATTCATCTTTGTCGGCAAACAGCTCTCGATTGCAGAGATGTCGGGTTTCTTCAACGGATCACTCGTCAACTACGGCAAACAGGCTCGGCACGGCCGGGCAAGGGGCAAGGTCATTACGGATCACGTCAGACAATCTTGTCTGATGCAGGAACACATAAACGTGGGCGCTTAGGCTTTCCCACAATCGATTCGTCAGGGACTGGGCCCGGCTGCCCGACGACCCGCCCGATGCCCCGGCCCCTTTGTGCATTGCGTCTACAGTTTCATCAACGGCGGACAAAATTTCGACAACACGAATATCCGACGCCGGACGTGCCAGTCTGTATCCACCACCCGGACCGCGCACAGAAGACACCAATTCAGCCCGCCGCAGCTTGACAAACAGCTGTTCCAGATAGGGCAATGATATGTCCTGCCGGTCCGAGATTTCACCCAATGTCACAAGCTTGTCTGACGGTTGGAGCGCGATATCCGCAAGGGCGACCATTGCGTAACGGCCTTTGGTCGACAGCTTCATTTCATCCCCTCACGGCAAGAACGGTGCGAAAACATTGACGCCGCCGCAGCCAGTGCGTATCTCCGACTGACAGCGCAACACGCGAAAGCGTCGTAATTAGAACCGTTCTAAGGTGGCCAGGGTTAGCAGTCAAGTGTATCCGGGCGCCAACGAGAAAAAGACAGGACCAAAGCCCATATGCCCGAGGTGATTTTTCCCGGACCCGAAGGCCGCCTGGAAGGCCGCTACCACCCGCAAAAGGAAAAAGACGCACCGATCGCCATCGTTCTGCATCCGCACCCACAATTTGGCGGGACCATGAACAACAAGGTGGTCTATAACCTGCATTATGCGTTTTACAACATGGGCTTTACCGTGTTGCGGTTCAACTTTCGCGGTGTCGGACGCAGTCAGGGCGAATACGATCAGGGCGTCGGTGAACTAAGCGATGCGGCCTCGGCGTTGGATTATCTTCAATCGATGAACAACAACTCGAAACACTGCTGGGTTGCGGGCTTTTCCTTCGGCGCGTGGATCGGGATGCAATTGCTGATGCGCCGCCCCGAAATCACAGGCTTTATCAGTGTTTCACCGCCCGCAAACATGTATGACTTTTCGTTCCTGGCGCCCTGCCCGTCATCCGGCCTGATCATCAACGGATCAGCCGACCGCGTCGCACCGCCTGCGGACACCACTACGTTGGTCAGCAAACTGCATGAACAAAAAGGCATCACAATCACGCATAACGAAGTCGAAGGCGCGGATCACTTCTTCCAGGATCGCCATATGGACACGTTGATGACTGATGTGACCGGCTACGTTAAACGCCGCCTGACCGAGACGACACGATAATGTCTGACACCATTACCACCCTTGCCGCCAAACTGGCCGAAGACACGATGAAGGTAATGGACGAGACCGGCGAAGATCGTTTCTTTGTCGAAGTCGGTGAAGTTCTGGGTGCGGCGTCCCAGTCGTTGGAAGAGGCGTTCCTGACCGAAATCCGCGTGCGTTTGGCGGAACGCAAAGCCCGCCAGTTTGTCGTAGAACGGTTGACCAAGCACAGATCGCGACTGAAAGCGATCGAAAAGCAGTAGACCAAAAAAAAGGAGCTTTTGAGCTCCTTTTTTTCTGTCTCGGTAGAACTGGCGCTTAAACCGAGATACCAAATAACCGTTCAACATTTTTGGCTGCATCTATGTCGACGGACCCCCCGTCTGCAAGCCACCCAAGCGCCACGATCAACACCGAAACACCAATGACAGATTTTGCAAAAATCGTCATTTTCCCAAACTCAAATAAATGAATTAACGCAATAATTGTTGTTGGTAGCACGGCCGCCAACGTTAAGCATAGTAGGGATTACCTGACCTTGGTGAATTCAAGGTGAACAATTGCACGAATGAAATGCCTTGCCGGATTGCTTTGTCGCGTGTTCAAACGAGGCAAACCCCAGCATCAGGAATTTCGCCGTGCCCCATGTATATCTGATCCTGCTATTGGCCGTCGCGGCAGAGACCATCGGAACCACCGCCCTACAAGCCAGCCAGCAATTCACGCGGTTCTGGCCGTCGGTTTTGGTGATCGTGGCTTATGGATTGGCATTTTATCTGTTGGGGCTGACGCTCAAAGTGATGCCTGTGGGCGTTGTCTACGCCATATGGTCCGGGCTTGGGATTGCGCTGATTGCCCTGATTGGGTTTGTGGTTTTTGGTCAGCGGCTGGACTGGCCCGCAATCCTTGGCCTGGCAATGATTCTAGGCGGTATTCTGGTCATCCATCTGTTTTCCGCAACGACGGGGCACTAATCGCCGGTTTGGGCTGGTATCTTTGCGTGGCCCGCGTTATGCGCCGGGCCAACTTCCGTTCAAAGGCTGACCTCTCATGGACCTGCGCAACATCGCAATCATTGCTCACGTGGACCACGGCAAAACGACCCTGGTTGACGAACTGCTCAAACAATCCGGCGCGTTTCGGGAAAACCAGACCGTGGCCGAACGTGCCATGGACAGCAACGATCTTGAGCGGGAACGCGGGATCACGATTCTTGCCAAGGCTACAAGCGTCGAATGGAAAGGCACCCGGATCAACATTGTCGACACACCCGGCCACGCGGACTTTGGCGGCGAGGTTGAACGGATTCTCAGCATGGTTGACGGTGTCGTGCTTCTGGTGGACGCAGCCGAGGGTCCGATGCCGCAGACCAAATTCGTGACATCCAAGGCGCTGGCGCTGGGTCTTCGTCCCATCGTCGTTTTGAACAAGGTGGACAAACCGGATGCCGAGCCGGACCGGGCTTTGGATGAGTGTTTTGATCTTTTTGCCAATCTAGGCGCCGATGATGATCAGTTGGACTTCCCCGCGATGTACGCGTCGGGCCGCTCTGGCTGGGCCGACATGGAACTGGACGGGCCACGTACTGATCTTACCGCATTGTTCGACCTGATCGTCGATCACGTCCCGGCCCCCAAACAGGCCGAACGCAAGGACGAACCCTTCCGCATGTTGGCAACGACTTTGGGCAGTGATCCGTTCATTGGCCGCATTCTCACCGGCCGCGTGGACAGCGGTACCTTGAAAGCCGGCGACAGTGTCAAGGCGCTGTCCCGTGATGGAACTTTGATCGAGAATTTCCGCGCCTCAAAAATTCTTGCTTTCCGGGGTCTGGCGCAACAGCCAATCGACGTGGCCGAAGCGGGTGACATCGTCACCATTGCGGGCATGAGCAAAGCCACTGTGGCGGATTCGCTGGTCGCCCCTCAGGTAGACGAGGCTCTGCCGGCGCAGCCGATCGATCCGCCAACAATTACTGTCACGTTCGGAATCAATGACTCACCGCTCGCAGGGCGCGACGGAAAAAAAGTGCAATCTCGGGTCATTCGCGATCGCCTGATGAAAGAGGCCGAGTCCAACGTGGCGATCCGCATCACCGATACACCCGGTGGCGAAGCCTTCGAAGTCGCGGGTCGTGGCGAATTGCAGATGGGCGTGCTGATCGAAAACATGCGGCGCGAAGGGTTTGAGCTGAGCATTTCGCGCCCGCAGGTTTTGTTTCGCGACGAAAACGGCCAACGGATGGAGCCGGTCGAGGAAGTCACAATTGATGTCGATGATGAATTCTCGGGCGCGGTGATCGAAAAGGTCACAGGTGCACGCAAGGGCGAATTGGTCGAAATGCGTCCGGCCGGGGTTGGAAAAACCCGAATTATTGCTCATGTCCCGTCGCGCGGATTGATCGGGTATCATGGCGAGTTCCTTACTGATACCCGCGGCACTGGTGTTTTGAACCGTGTGTTCCACGGATGGGCCGCCCACAAAGGACCGATCCCGGGACGTCGCGCCGGTGTTCTGATTTCGATGGAGAAAGGCCAGGCCGTGGCCTATGCCCTTTGGAACCTGGAAGAGCGCGGCCGGATGTTTGTCGGGCCCCAGGCGGAAGTCTATCAGGGGATGGTTATCGGCGAACACTCTCGCGATAACGATCTGGAAGTGAACCCGTTAAAGGGCAAGAAGCTGACAAATGTCCGCGCAAGCGGATCGGACGATGCGGTGCGGCTGACGCCGCATGTCCAATTTTCGTTGGAAGAGGCGATAGCTTATATCGACGATGACGAATTGGTGGAGGTTACCCCGAATGCAATCCGCTTGCGGAAACGGTTCCTGGACCCCCATGAACGCAAGCGCATGGCAAAATCCGCTTAAAACTGTTGCCACAGCGAGAACAATGCCATGTTTGTGACATTTTTGCTCGCCTAAGAAAAATTCGCACAAACGCAAAACCCGGCCTCGAGCCGGGTTTTCTATTTGTTTTTGCAAGATAATCAACTTTGAAGGGAGTAAATTTTAAGTCGATCACCTTTGGCCATTCTTGTAATTCCGGCCGCAGAAAGGTGTATTTATGACCAAACTGTGACGTTGTTCACTGCCAACTAGAATCACAGGGTCTATAAACGGACCGAGTTAGTAAAGAGTTCCAAGGAGTAGCGCGATGCGCATCAAATCTAGTATCTTATCCGCAGTTTTTGTTTCGGCGACCCTGCCATTCATCAGTGCAACACCTGCAAGCGCGATGTGCACCGTCGCAACAGCAAAACAATCTGTATCGGCAAACACCCTCTGCGCCTGTGACGTCGTCAGCTCGCGCATGCTGAAGTACATTCAGCGTCGCGCAGACTTTGAAAGCATTCTGGAACAGACGTTGATCGAGTGCCCGGCCTTCGCAGCCGTCCTGACAGACATTCCAACGGCATCGATCGGTGTGAACGCTCAACGCTCTGGCGATGGCCCGTCCGATGAACGTTCCGAAGGCGACAATAACCCAGGCGGAGACGATACGCCGGACACCAACGATCCGGATGATGACGATACGCCGGACACCAACGATCCGGATGATGACGATACACCGCGCGATAATGATCCGAAGAACGACGACCCAAAGGACGACGATCCGAAGGACGACAACCCGAAGGACGCTAAAGAAGAGCGCAAAAAAGCTAAAGAGAATCGCTCCAAAGCTAAGAAAGAGCGGGAAATTGCAAAGAAGTTCCGCGAAGACGCCAAAAGAAATAGGAATGGAGCCAAAGAGCTTCGGCAAACGGCTAAAGATCTTTTTGAAGACGCCAAAAAAAGGCAGAAAGCTGGCGACAAAAAAGGTGCAAAACTTGCGAGGGAAAAAGCACGGAAAATCGCTGAAGATGCGAAGGCACATCGCGCTTGGGCCAAACAGTCTCGAGCAGGCGCTCAAAGTGCAACTGCTGCTGCCAAGAAATACCGCGCTGCAGCTCAGGAGCATAGAGAAGCCGCGAAGGAATCTCGAGACCGCTCGAGAGAGGATCGCATCGCGGACAACCGCTGATCCGAAGCTCGCAGACATTCAATCAAACTATGGGGCGGTTCGCTTAAGCGACCGCCCCAATTTCTTTGTCAGGTTTTGGTTCGTTCCAGCGCGCCAAAGCGCCGTGCGTGATCAGCTGCGTCCGTAAACGCCCACCCAATTGCGGGGCTGGTTCGGGTCTTGCATCCGCAGGAACAAGTACCGCGTTGCGTTCCACGGCTTTATTCGGTTGGTGAGATTGTCGAGAACCAGATCGCCCTGGCTGGAACGGTAGACCAACACGGCATGCGCGTTCCGGCGGCTGTCCAATACAGTTGCCAGCAGCAACTTGCGTGGGTCGATACCTGCTTTGATGAGATCCCGTTTTTTCAACAGAGCGAAATCTTCGCAGTCGCCGCCGAGGGACGTCGGCAATGCCCAGAACTCGCGGGTTTTGTATTGCCGCTGGTCCGTGACTTCGCGGGTAGAGCGATTCACCCGGTTGTTGATTTCCTTGACCAGGCGCAGTTCCTGACTGCTTGACATGGTAACCGAGGCCTTGTGCGCACAGGCCCATGAATATTGGCGGCACAGCTGCGCGGCACCGGACGGCGGCGGCGAAGCAGAAACGCTTGAAATGAAGGCAGAGCCAGTTGCCGAAGCTGTTGAACCGACAAGGACGGAGCTTCCTAATACAGCCGCTGCCAACGCTGTACGCCAGCGGAAGGTTTCAGTGCGCTTCAAAAAAGCGTCCAGTACGTTCGCAACGGGTATCATGCCTGTCCCTCGATCCTGTGACATCCAATCGATCGGCGTAACTCAGGACCACAACCAATTTTCGGAAACTATTCCTAAACCGTGGCCAATACGCAATCTGCAGTCAAGGTTACGGGGAAAAACGGCGGAATTTCGTCACTTTTGGTGGCCATTTCCGTGCAACAAAATGGCAAAGCCGGACACATTTGTGATTTCAGATCACCGATGACGACGAAAGAATCGATGTTAAGATACTGATAAAAGGCATTTTTAAGCCGCGAAGTCGACAATGTCCGTTCCCGCCACGTTGGCCCAGCAATCCCGAGCTCAACGCAGCGGAGCGACGTTACGTTAACTCTGCGGTGATTCTCACTCGGTGATTTCTACCACGACCAATTCCCGCTCGCTCGCGCCGCGTGCGTGTTCCAGGGCCGATTGGTATTGTTGGGAGTTATAGCAATCGACTGCGGCCTCAACCGAAGGGAAACGCGCGATTACATTGCGGGGGCGGTCCTTACCTTCAAGTTGAACATACCGCGCAGCCCTTGCAATGAATTCGCCGCCATGAGCGGCAAGAGCAGGTCCAGCCAGCTCGGCGTATTTTCCATAAGCCTCGGCATCCGTCACCGAAACATGCGCGATCCAAAGTGCTGCCATTTTATCCTCCCAGAACCTTTTCTGCGGCTTTGATCGCCGCCTCTGAATTTGCCGCGTCCTTGCCGCCGCCCTGAGCCATATCCGGACGACCGCCGCCGCCTTTGCCGCCCAACTCAGACACGGCGGCGCGGACCAGGTCGACTGCCGAAACGCGGTTGGTCAGGTCGTCGGTCACACCCGCTGCCACTGCGGCTTTGCCGCCCGTATCCGCAATCAGCAGAACCGCCCCCGATCCTAACCGGTTTTTGTGTTCATCAATCAACGCGGGCAAGTCCTTGCCCGAGACACCGGACAAAGCTTGCGCCAGGAAAGGCACGCCATCGACATCTCGCGCCTCTGCACCGCCGCCCTGCCCCGCGCCACCGGCCATTGCCAGATCGCGGCGCAGTTGAGCGACTTCCTGTTGGAGCGACTTGCGTTCTTCCAGCAGCGACTTCACACGGTCTACCACCGAGTCCGGCTGAGCCTTGAGCTCGGAGGCGACTTGCGCCAAGCGATGATCCTGTGCTGACAAATATTGGAAAGCTTCTTCGCCGGTCAGCGCCTCGATCCTGCGCACACCTGCGCTGCTGGCGCTGTCGCCCAGAACAACAAAGGTGCCAATATCGCCTGTCTGGCGCACATGGGTACCGCCGCACAGTTCGATGGACCAGGTTTCGCCGTCCTGCCCCTTGCCGGTCGGCGCTTTGCCCATTGAAACAACGCGCACCTCGTCTCCGTATTTTTCACCGAACAAGGCCTGCGCACCCAGTTCGCGGGCATCGTCCGGAGTCATGATACGTGTTTCAACTGCCGAGTTTTGACGGATGAATCCATTAACTTCACGTTCTACCTTTTGGATTTCCTCAAGGCTCAGCGCCTTTGAGTGGCTGAAGTCAAACCGCAACCGATCTGCAGCGTTCAGCGATCCGCGTTGGGCCACGTGATCGCCAAGCGTTTCGCGCAAGGCTTCATGCAGCAAGTGCGTTGCCGAGTGATTGGCCTGAATGGCCGTGCGACGCGCGTGATCAACTTCCAGCTCTACCGCGTCACCCTTCGAGATTTCGCCCTGACGGACAGTCACGCGATGCGCATAGACTTTGCCGTCTGCAAACTTGCGCGTGTCCTCGACAGTGGCCACATCCTGAAGGTTTTCGACACGGCGAACCTCTCCGGTATCGCCGATCTGACCGCCTGCTTCGCCATAAAAAGGTGTTTGATTAACGACGACCCATCCGCTGCCGCCCTGTTCGATCTTGTCGACCATCGCGCCATCAACAACCAACGCTGCAACTTGGCCCTCGGCCTTCTCTGTATCATATCCAAGGAAGTCAGTGGCGCCCGCCGCGTCGAGAACGTCGAACCAGACTGCCTGATCAGCGGATTCCCCGGATCCGGCCCAAGCCGCACGCGCCTTGGCCTTTTGTTCGGCCATAGCTGCGTCAAACCCATCGGTATCAACGGTGCGACCTTTTTCGCGCAAGGCATCTTGCGTCAGGTCCAGTGGAAACCCGTAGGTGTCATACAGCTTAAAGGCCGCATCCCCCGGCAGGGCTGCCCCTTCCGACAAGCCGGACACTTCGTCATCCAACAGCTTCAGGCCGCGATCCAGAGTCTGCTTGAAGCGCGTTTCTTCAAGCAACAGCGTTTCTTCAATCAGTGCCTGTGCCTGTCCCAATTCCGTGTACTGCGCGCCCATGAGCTGCACCAGGGTCGGCACCAGCCGATGCATAACCGGATCCTTTGCCCCAAGCAGATGGGCATGGCGCATGGCGCGGCGCATTATTCGGCGCAGCACGTACCCGCGCCCGTCATTGGACGGCATGACCCCATCCGCGATCAGAAAAGACGTGGATCGCAGATGATCCGCAATAACCCGATGGTGCACATTCTGATCGCCGTACGGATCAACGCCCGTCGCGTCGGCGGATGCCTCAATCAGGGTTTTAAACAGGTCGGTGTCATAGTTGTCGTGACTGCCCTGCAGCAATGCGCCGATCCGTTCCAGCCCCATGCCTGTGTCGATCGACTGCATATCCAGTTCGACCATCGAGCCGTCCTCAAACTGCTCGTTCTGCATGAAAACCACGTTCCAGATTTCGATGAAGCGGTCGCCATCTTCGTCTGCTGATCCGGGCGGGCCACCCCAGATGTGATCGCCGTGATCATAGAAAATTTCGGTGCACGGACCGCAGGGGCCCGTCGGCCCCATCTGCCAGAAGTTGTCGCTTGTGGCGATCCGGATGATCCGATCCTCGGGCACCCCAACTTTCTTCCAGATTTCAAAGGCTTCGTCGTCGGTGTGATAAACCGTTGTGAGCAGACGGTTTTTGTCGATCCCGAATTCCTTGGTGATCAACTCCCACGCAAAGGGGATCGCTTCGGGCTTGAAATAGTCGCCGAACGAAAAATTGCCCAGCATCTCGAAAAAAGTATGGTGACGGGCCGTATACCCGACGTTGTCCAGGTCGTTGTGCTTGCCCCCTGCCCGGACACATTTTTGTGCCGTTGTGGCGCGTTGATAGTCTCTGGTTTCGACACCTGTGAACAGGTTCTTGAATTGAACCATGCCAGAGTTGACGAACATCAGCGTTGGATCATTGCGCGGGACCAGAGGGCTGGATGCCACCACTTCGTGCCCTTGCTTTGCGAAATAGTTCAGAAATGTTGATCGGATATCGTTCAGCGTGGGCATTTGGGCTCTCTCGACGCACATTAATCGTAATCAGGGACGGGTTTATCGCTGTCCCAACAGAGTGTCCACAGGCGAGGCATTCCGGAAATAAACAAGGCGGCCCGCCGGACCGCCCTGTTCATGTCTCCTGGGTCACTGGCGATACGCCGGTGTGTCCCGCAAATTTCGAACGTGCCACCTAGGCTTCAAGGATGTCGTCTTCTTCAGCCTCTGGCGGCATGTCAAAGTCGAGACCATGCGCGGCCCGAATCTTGTCCTCGATCTCTAGCGCCGCGCGGGTGTTTTCGCGCAGGTATTGCTTGGCGTTCTCGCGCCCCTGCCCGATCCGTTCATCGCCATAGCTGAACCACGAGCCGGATTTCTCGACCACGCCAGCTTTGACGCCCAGATCCAGCAGTTCGCCCATTTTGCTGATGCCTTCACCATACATGATGTCGAATTCCACCTGCTTGAATGGCGGCGCGACCTTGTTTTTCACCACTTTGACGCGGGTCTGGTTGCCGACCACTTCGTCGCGATCCTTGATTGCGCCGATGCGACGAATGTCCAGACGGACCGAACTGTAGAATTTCAGCGCGTTGCCACCGGTTGTTGTTTCCGGGCTACCGAACATGACGCCGATTTTCATCCTGATCTGGTTGATGAAAATCACCATGCAGTTCGAACGGCTGATTGATCCGGTCAGCTTACGCATCGCCTGGCTCATCAGCCGGGCCTGCACGCCGACATTGCTGTCACCCATGTCGCCCTCAAGCTCGGATTTCGGCGTCAACGCCGCCACCGAGTCAACCACGACCATATTCACAGCACCCGACCGCACCAGCGTGTCAGTGATTTCCAGCGCCTGCTCGCCGGTATCCGGCTGCGAAATCAGCAGTTCGTCCAGATCGACGCCCAGCTTGCGGGCATATTGCGGGTCCAGCGCGTGTTCCGCATCGACAAACGCACAGACCCCGCCGCGTTTCTGTTGCTCTGCAATACAGTGCAGCGTCAGCGTGGTCTTACCCGAGCTTTCCGGCCCATAAATCTCGACAATCCGGCCCATCGGCAGACCACCGATCCCCAGTGCGATATCCAGACCCAGTGAGCCGGTCGAGCTGGCATCGATGTCCTGCTTGGCATCTTCGCCCAGCTTCATGATCGAGCCCTTGCCGAACTGCCGTTCGATCTGTGCCAGCGCGCTGTCGAGCGCCTTTTGCTTGTCTGCGTTTTTCTTGTCGCTCATCGTCAGAAGATCCGCCATTGTCCTGTCACTATCCCTTTTGTCACACCCTTGAACGGGCGGCAATCGCTGCTTTGTTCGCCTCTTGTTCCTTATGGGACCAAAAAGAGAACATTTCAACAAAAACTTCTGAAATCCAATGTTGGGCAATTGTGTTAAGGAGTCGTTTACGACAATTTGGAAGAGCAACTGCATTGAAGGTCGTCTGCTAAATGCTTGTTTTTTTTGAAGAGCGCCTTGTGCTTCTTTCTGCGCCCAAGACCGCAAGCACAGCGTATCAAGCAGCCCTGAGCGATCGCGCCGATTTGGTCGTAACCAACCCCCCGGAATTAAAGCATCTCACCGTTCGCAGGTTTGATCGGTTTTTCCAGAACATGTTCCGAAAGATGTTTGATGCAGAGATGGAGGTCATGGGCATCGTGCGCGAACCCATTGATTGGCTGGGCAGTTGGTATCGCTATCGCAGCCGAGCAGAGCTGATCGGCCATCCGAATGCAACGCACGATCTGAGCTTTGACGCGTTCGTTCGCGCCTATCTGTCGCCTCGCCGTCCGGCTTTTGCGGATTTCGGCACCCAGGCGGCGTTCTTTCAGCCTCGAAGCAATGGTGCAGGTGTCACGCATTTGTTTCGGTACGAAAGTCAGGACAAGATCCTGGCGTTCCTGCAAGAACGTTTGAGATGCGAGATCAATCCGCCACGTTTGAACGTGTCCCCCAAGCGGACGCTGGACCTGAGTGATGATATGCGCAAACGATACATGGCAGTGCACTCTGACGATTTCAGGCTTCACGACTCTGCGCAATGAAGCCTTAACTGAGTTGCTGAAACACGGCCTCGGTCAACTGTGTCAGGGAAAATGGTTTGGGCAGGAAAGTCGAGTTCGGAATTTCCGGGACGGTCTCACCGAACGCACCTTCTGTATAACCGGACATGAAGATTACCCGGACATCCGGGCGCGTTTCCAAAGCCCGTCGAACCCATGTTGGGCCATCCATACCGGGCATTACGACATCCGTAACAAAGACATCAACGGTCAGGTTCTTGTCTTCCAAGAGGCGTAACGCCTCTTCGGCGGATGCCGCGTCGAGCACAGTGTAGCCTTTCAAGCGCAACGCTCGCGTGGCGAAAGCGCGCACCGGGGCCTCATCCTCGACCAAAAGCACAACGCCTTCGCCCTGGCGCGGGCTTTGTTCAGGCTGCATTTCGGAATGCGTTGGCGCCTGGGCCTTTGGTGTACAGCAGACCGGCAGGAACACGGTGAATTCGGTACCGCGGTTCGGGATGCTATCGACAAAAATGAAGCCGCCGGTTTGTTTGACGATGCCGTACACGGTCGACAGGCCCAATCCGGTCCCCTCGCCTGTTCGCTTGGTCGTGTAAAACGGCTCGAACACTTTTTGAACTTTGTCCGGAGGGATACCGACACCGCTGTCTATGACCTTGACGGTGACATATTCTCCGGGCGGGACCGTTGCACGGCTGCGTGCCATGGGCTGGTCCAGCAGCAGCACTTCGGTTTCGATCCGGATGTCCCCGCCTTCGGGCATCGCGTCGCGCGCGTTGACAACAAGGTTCATCAAGACCTGTTCAAGCTGGCGTTTGTCCGCCCGTACGGGTTTGAGAATGGGATCGTGGCTCAGGACCAGGCGGACTTTCTCGCCAACCAGTCGGTTCAAAAGATGGATGAGATCAGAAATCGTATCGCGCAGGTCCAACACTTCGGGTCGAAGGTTCTGTTTGCGCGAAAACGCCAGCAACTGGCTGACAAGCGCCGCCGCCCGGTTTGCGTTCTGGTTGATTTGAACCAGATCACCGTAATTCGGATCGTTCTGATCGTGCCGTAGCAGCAAAAGGTCGCAATGCCCTGAGATTGCAGTTAAAAGGTTGTTGAAATCATGGGCAACGCCCCCCGCCAATTGACCAACCGCCTGCATTTTTTGCCCCTGCACGAATTGCGCCTCAAGCGTCTTCAACTCTGTCGCATCATTCAGAACAGCGATAAGGCCCACCCGGCCGTCGTTAACAAATTTGGATAATGTGACCTGCACAAAGACCTCCTGATCTTTCCGCGAAAGGCGCAGGAATTCGGATTGTGGGGGCAGGTCCTGTTCCACCGTTCGCGCCAGCCAATCCTCGATTGAGTGACCGAGTCCCTGCATGACATCTGAAATACTTGCTTTTCCAGACAGGTCTTCGCCGATCAAGCGCGCCGCAGGGCTGTTCATTTCCTCGATCTCGCCGTGCCTTGATATCCTCATCATGGGAACCGGCAGGTTTTGGTAGGATACGCCGGAATGGCCCGTTGGATCACCTGAAACCGGCAGGATAATGAGATCACGTTCAGCGCCGTTATGTCTTAGCGTTGACACAACTGCCGAGCGGTCGCCATCTTTTGTGCGTACAGGAGCCAGGCACCCCTCTCGTTGCGATCCATGCGGCAAAACCTCAGACAATTCGGCCGGGCGACCAAAAAGGCGCTGTGCGGCGTCATTGCTTCCGACGACGACATCGCTTCGGCCCAACGACAGAACCGGGATCGCGACGGATTTCCATCTCTGCTCGGTTTCGGGACTTATGCGCCAGAAAAACAGATCGCCGCCCAGCCAGGTGGACTTGACCGGAATTACCCAGTCGCGGTTTGCCACATCTTCTCGTGCGCTGCCTCGGCCAAGCGCCTTGGATTGAAGGCGCAACAGAATTGCGGGGGGATTTGCGAACAAGGATCGAAGGCAGTGATCCAACCGCCCGCCCGGTTCAGCCCCAAAACGGCTTCGTGCAACGGAATTGGCAAATGAGATTTTGCCTGAACTGTCTGCGAAAAAACAAGCGTCTGTTTCCTGTTCCGCGAGTGTTCTCAGGACGTGATGAACGCGACCCTCGGCCCGGGTGTCGATCAACTGACGTAATTGGACAAACATCACAGAGGCCAGAAACGTAAGACCCACGGCAAAGAAACCTGCAGACCAGGTTTGAGGGACGATTTTCAGGAAAGGTAGGCAGCAAAGCGTTAACGCAAAGACCGTCAAAACCATGCTACGTCGGAAACCGGTTCGCCACCTGCGGGGTCGAAAAATAGTTACTGTGGAAGTATTTAACATCAAATGCTCAGGTTGAGGTCTTTTTGACCAGTCATGAGCCTTAATAGTTAACGACGCATTAACCTAACAAGACAACTAATTCTATTTTTAGTTGTTTAACCTAGTTTTTCCTCACCAAGTGGGCAGAATAGAACCCATCTGTTCCCTCGGACACTCGCCATTGTTTTCGCCACGTTCGCCCCCATTCCGGACGTTCGGCAACAAACGCGTCGATGATTTCATCGTTTTCGATGCTTAGCATCGAACAAGTTGCATATGCCAAGACGCCCCCTTCGGCCACGAAGGGCACAACGTCCCGGAGAATTTGGAGTTGCGTTTGCGCCAAACTATCAAGCCTATCCCGGGTCAGTGCCCACTTCCCTGCGGGAGAACGTCTCCAAGACCCGCTTCCGGAACAGGGAACATCTGTCAAAACCACATCGAACGCAGTTTGGCCGCGCAACTGTTCCGAGGTCACAATCGCGACTTTGGCCCCTGCCCGTTCGGCGCGTACTGGAAGATCCCGCATTCTGTCCGGATTGGCGTCATGTGCAAAGACTTGCACGCGCTCGGGGCGTGCGGCGATCGCCAGAGCCTTGCCGCCACCGCCCGCGCAATAATCGAGCACACGCATCCCCGGACGAAGGGGCAAGGCTGCGACAACTGCCTGACTGGCGGCATCCTGCAACTCGACCAAGCCGGATAAGTACGACCGACTTTGGGCCACCTTTCGCACGCCTTCAGTGACGTCCAAAGCAGTATCGCAAGCCGGGTGCGGTCGTGTTTGAATCCCTTCCCCTGCCAATTCTGATGCGGCTTGTTCGCGATCGCCCTTGGCTTGATTGACACGTAAATGCACCGGTGCACGGGACTGCAATGCGCGCGCTGCGGCGTTTGCCTCCCGCCCCAGTGAGCTTTCAAACTCGGGCCAAAGCCATTCCGGGATGTCCAACCGTTCCGCTTCGGACGCAAAGTCTCTTGGGGTTTCGCTTGGCTTTAAAGTGTCTGGCGCGTGACGTTCACCGGTAAACAGTAGGTTTGGATCGGCGCCCGCCGCCCTTTGCGCGCCGATCATCAATCCACGACCGGAGCCCGTGCCACCAAGGGCCGCAAAAGACCTGCGGCAACGCAATGCGTCGAACACGTGATCGCGCACCGCGGCGCGGTCTTTGGATCCGGCGAACCGGCTGCGCCGCGCCCACCCAGTCAGGGCCTTTTCGACCGGCATCCCGGAAAGATATTCGTCCAGAATTTCGATCGAGGCCTGAATGCGGGCTGCAGGGGTCATAACCGAGTCCAATACTGAACCAAAACGCGATTTTTCGCTTTGGTTTACATGCGTTTGAAAGGATCACATAACCCGGTAGTTCGGACTTTCTCGCGTGATCTGCACATCATGCACGTGGCTTTCCTTGAGGCCCGCACCGGTGATTTTTACGAAGTTACAGTTGCTGCGCATCTCATCAACAGTTGCACAGCCTGTGTATCCCATAGCCGCGCGCAAGCCACCAACCAGTTGGTGGATGACAGCGCTGGCAGAACCTTTGTAGGGCACCTGACCTTCGATCCCTTCCGGCACGAGCTTGTCGTTGGCCGCGTCCTTCTGGAAATACCGATCTGCCGAACCGCGCGCCATCGCGCCAAGGCTGCCCATGCCACGATAGGACTTGAAAGAACGGCCTTGGTACAAAATGACCTCGCCGGGGCTTTCGTCGGTTCCTGCGATCATTGATCCCACCATGGCGCAAGAGGCGCCCGCCGCAATTGCCTTGGCAAAGTCACCAGAGAACTTGATGCCGCCATCAGCGATAACCGGAACATCACCGGCGGCGGCGGCGCAGTCCATGATCGCCGTCAACTGAGGGACGCCGACACCGGCCACCATCCGCGTTGTGCAGATTGATCCCGGTCCTATTCCAACCTTGATCGCGTCAGCACCCGCGTCGACCAACGCGCGCGCAGCTTCGCCGGTCGCAACATTCCCGGCGATAATCTGCACCTCGTTCGACAGGGTTTTCGCCCGTTTGACCGCATCCAGAACGCCCTGCGAATGTCCGTGCGCTGTATCAACGACGATAATGTCCACGCCCGAGTCCACCAACTGCTCGGACCGTTCAAATCCCGCGTCACCGACCGAAGTCGCCGCGGCCACACGCAGCCGTCCCAAATGGTCTTTGCAAGCTGTTGGGTTCAGAACAGCCTGTTCTGTATCCTTGAGCGTCAACAGGCCCGTCAGTTTCCCGTCCGCGTCGACGACCAAGAGCTTTTCGATCCGACGCGCGCGCATCAGGCTCTTTGCCTCTTCAAGATCTGCAGGCTCTTGCAGCATCGCAAGATTATCGGACGTCATCATTGCCTTGATCGGGGTGTCGGCCGACGTTGCAAAACGCATATCGCGATTCGTGACGATGCCAACCACGCGCCCGCTATCGTCAATGACGGGAAAGCCGGTGAAGTTATAACGCTCTACCAATGCTTGCGCATCGGCCAGCGTCTGATCTGCCTTGAGCGTGACCGGGTTATAGACGATGCCGGACTCGAATCGTTTGACGCGGCGCACCTCGCGGGCCTGTTCTTCAACTGACAGGTTTTTGTGTACCACGCCAATCCCGCCCGCCTGCGCCATTGCAATGGCCATACGCGCCTCGGTCACGGTATCCATCGCCGAGCTCAACAGCGGGATGTTCATCGAGATCGCCCGCGTCACGCGGGTGGTGGTGTCCGCCGTTGCCGGCAGCACAGAAGATGCGCCCGGAACCAAGAGAACGTCGTCAAAGGTGAGTGCCTCACGAATCTGCATCCGATAACCTCATGCAAAAGCCCGTTTGGCGGTGACCCTATTACATGGATTTGCCCCAAGGAAAAGCCCCCGCCGCCAAGTTGTTGCAGTCCGCGCGCGGATGCCACGGCGGAAAACGACGCAAGCCGTGCAAATCGTGCCGCTGACAGCCCTTTCCCTTTTCGCTCAAACCCATATCTTGCGCCCAACACGCGCGAATATCAAAAGGCAGGCATCAATGACCACCGATCCTCTTGTCGTCTTTACCCCATCGGGCAAACGCGGGCACTTTCCCGTTGGCACGCCGATTCTGACCGCTGCACGGCAGTTGGGTGTCGATCTGGATTCGGTCTGCGGCGGGCGCGGGATTTGCTCGAAATGCCAGATCACGCCCAGCTATGGTGAGTTTCCCAAGCACGGCGTCACAGTGTCTGAAAACGCGCTGAGCGAATGGAACGCGGTCGAGCAGCGCTATGACGACAAACGCGGCTTGAAACCCGGTCGCCGCCTCGGCTGCCAGGCGTCGGTTCAGGGCGATGTGGTGATCGACGTGCCGCCGGAAAGCCAGGTGCATCGACAGGTTGTCCGCAAGGCCGCTGCTGCGCGTGCGATCACAATGGACCCGGCCACGCGGTTGTATTTCGTCGTGGTCGAGGAACCCGACATGCACTCCCCCACCGGTGATCTTGAACGGTTGGAGCGTGCGTTGCGCGAACAGTGGAACATCGACGCCGTTACGGCTGATTTGTCATTGATGTCCAAATTGCAGCCGGTATTGCGCAAGGGAAAATGGGAAGTCACCGTCGCCGTTCACAAAGGCCACAAGGACAGCGTTGCCCGCGTGGTCGAAATCTGGCCCGGCCTGCATGAACAGGGTCTTTACGGGTTGGCGATCGACCTCGGGTCGACCACCATCGCCGCCCACCTGACCGATCTGGAAACGGGTGAGGTCAAGGCCTCGTCCGGCCTGATGAACCCCCAGATTCGCTTTGGTGAGGACCTGATGAGCCGCGTTTCATACGCCATGATGAACCCCGGCGGGGATCAGGAGATGACAAGGGCGGTACGCGAGGCAATCAACGACCTGACCACCTCAATCGCTGAAGAAGCGGGAATTGACGCTGCGCTCATCGTGGAAACCGTGTTTGTGTGCAACCCGGTCATGCATCATTTGCTGCTGGGGCTGGACCCGGTTGAACTGGGTCAGGCCCCGTTTGCGCTGGCAACCTCCGAAAGCATGTCCCTACCCGCCCGTGAAATGGATCTGACCACCATGAATCCGCGGGCCCAGGTTTACATTCTGCCCTGTATTGCCGGTCACGTGGGGGCAGACTGTGCTGCCGTTGCCCTGTCCGAAGAACCCGGTAAATCAGACGATCTGGTTCTGATCGTCGATGTCGGCACCAATGCGGAAATCCTGCTGGGTAACACGCACCGGGTTCTGGCCTGCTCATCCCCAACCGGTCCGGCCTTTGAGGGCGCCCAGATCAGCTCGGGCCAACGCGCGGCCCCCGGTGCGATCGAACGGATCGAAATTGATCCAGCCACCAAAGAGCCCCGCTTTCGCGTCATCGGCTCTGACAAGTGGTCTGACGAAGATGGATTCGATCAGGACATTGCAACAACCGGTATCACCGGCATCTGCGGCTCGGGCATTATCGAAGCCGTGGCCGAGATGCGCATTGCCGGATTGCTGGACGAAAGCGGACTGATTGGCTCGGCCGAACAAACCGGCACCCAGCGCAGCGTGCCCGAGGGGCGCACGCATGCCTATCTGATCCACGACGCCAGCGCCGAAGGTGGTCCGCGCATCACGGTCACGCAAGGCGACATCCGCGCAATCCAACTTGCGAAATCCGCGCTTTACGCCGGTGCCCGCCTGCTGATGGACGAGATGGAAGTTGACCGCGTGGATCGCGTCGTTCTGGCTGGTGCATTTGGTGCCCATATCTCGACCAAACACGCGATGGTGCTGGGCATGATCCCCGATGCGCCGCTGGAAAAGGTGTCCAGCGCCGGAAACGCGGCGGGCACAGGCGCGCGGATTGCGCTGTGCAACATCAGCGCACGGGCGGAAATCGAACGCGTCGTGCGTGAGATCACAAAGGTTGAGACGGCGATCGAGCCGAAATTTCAGGATCACTTTGTCGCCGCCAATGCAATCCCGCACAAAACCGATCCTTTCCCGGAACTGGCTCAGGTCGTCACCCTGCCCGCCCCCTCGTTCAACACCGGAGGCGGTGACGAGGAGAAATTTGGCCGCCGTCGGCGTCGGCGGTCGTAGCGTCCCGATCCTTTTTTCGCCCAATTGATGCTGTTGCAAAGTCGCGCCTAAGCTGGTTGGATCAGTTTGGGCACGATTGTGCGACATGCAATGATCATCGGCCCGTGCCCTGGTCGCAATATTCGCTGACAAACTTGCACCCGCGTTGGTGCCAACCCGCCGTTTGGTCCGCCCGATCAACGGCTGGCATCTATCCCCGAAATGCAAACCTATTGGAAAGGATTAGCCTGATGGCATTCCCAAATCCTCCTTACGCGGGCTCTTGCTTGTGTGGATCGGTAAAGGTTCGAGTGACTGCACTGCCACTTCTGACGCTGGCATGCCATTGCCGTGCCTGCCAGAAATTCAGCGCCAGCGCCTATTCGCTGACAACGATGTTTCCCAAGGACAGTTTCATCTGTTCCGGAGAATTGGTTCAGGGTGGCCTGCGATCACCGGGGCGCAATCACTATTTCTGTAAATCATGTATGAATTTCATATATTCCCGGGTCGGAGACGCTTCTCCGCGTGTGAACGTACGTACGTCAATCTTGGACAATGCATCTTCATTCGCGCCGTTTGTTGAACTGATGACGAAATACAAGATGCCTTGGGTGACTCTTGGGCTGCCCCGTGGTTTCGAAGAATTTCCAGATACCGATGCCGAGCTTCAATCGCTTTTTGACGGGTACGCCAGTTACCTTGACGCGTTGTGAGTCTGGAAACGATCAGATGAACGCCAAAGGTGATCGAAGAACCACAGATACATGATTCTAAACGGCAAATGTATTGTCGTCGAAAGGTGTGGTGCCCAAGGAGAGACTCGAACTCTCACGCCCGTGAAGGCGGGGGATTTTGAATCCCCTGCGTCTACCATTCCGCCACTTGGGCCACGAACACTGGATTAGCGCTCATGATCGGGAAGGTCCAGAGGCAAAAAACAACCATATCCCAGATTGTTTATTCTGCGGCGGTTGACGGTAAGACGGGTGCGTGGTTTGGCTTGCGGCACCTTTGATTTGGAAGACTGCATCCAATGTTGCGATCGCTTTATGACTGGACCATTCGTCTGGCCGAACATCCTCATGCGCTTTGGGCGCTTGCGGTCGTGGCCTTTATCGAAAGCTCGTTCTTTCCGATACCGCCGGACGTTTTGATGATTCCGATGATCCTTGCGCGTCCGTCCCGCGCCTGGCTGATCGCAACGGTTGCCCTGGTTGCCTCGGTGCTGGGCGGATTGCTGGGCTATGCAATCGGCGCGTTCTTTTACGAGAGCATTGGCCAACCCATTCTCGAGTCCATGGGCAAAGCGGACGCGATGGAAGAGTTCAACCATCGTTTCAACGATTTTGGTTTCTGGGCTGTGCTTGCAGCAGGTGTAACACCCTTTCCCTACAAGGTTATCACCATCATGTCCGGGTGGACCGGAATGCCGTTGGGAACGTTTATTGCAACCTCGATTCTTGCCAGAGCGCTGCGCTTTTTTCTTGTCGCTGGCTTGCTTTGGAAGTTCGGGGAACCAATCCGGGACTTTATTGAAAAGCGGCTGGGCTTGATGTTCACGCTGTTCATCATTTTGTTGTTCGGCGGGTTCCTTGCGGTGCGTTACTTATGACGAAGCGAAATCTCTTGATCGTCTTTGCTGCCGGCGGGTCAGCCGCGATGCTGCTGGCGGCGTTTGCGTTTCAACACCTTGGCGGGCTCGCACCCTGCAAGATGTGTATCTGGCAGCGTTACCCGCACGGAATTGCCGCAGTTCTGGGTGTTGTCGCCATCATCCTGCCCGGCATCCGCGTTCTGCCGCTTTTGGGCGCACTGACCGCAGCGATCACCGCCGGGATCGGCGTGTTTCATGCGGGCGTCGAACGTGGCTATTGGGAAGGTCCGTCAACCTGTACATCGGGCGACATCGGCGGTTTGTCACAGCAAGATCTTTTCGATCAGATCATGTCGGCACCGTTGGTAAGGTGCGATGAAATTCCGTGGGAGTTGTTTGGGCTGTCCATGGCGGGCTGGAATGCGTTGGTATCAGCGGGCCTAGTTTTAATTTGGTTGGCTGCCTGGCGGGCGAGCTGAACGCAATTAGGCGTCCAGTTCGGCGTCCCAATACAGAAAATCAATCCAGCTTTCGTGCAAATGGTTTGGTGGAAATTTGCGTCCGATGTTTCGCAAGGCCTCGGCATCCGGTTGGCGGGGTGGTTTGTTCAATGACATACCCGCTTGACGCAACGATTTGGAACCCTTGCGCAAGTTGCAAGGACTGCAAGCCGCAACCACGTTCTGCCAGCTGGTCACACCGCCCGCAGCGCGTGGCACCACATGGTCAAAGGTCAGGTTATCGCGGCTGCCGCAATACTGACATTTGAATTCGTCCCTCAGAAATAAATTAAAGCGCGTGAAGGCCACGCGCTTTCTGGGTTTGACATAGTCTTTCAGAACAACGACCGAGGGTATTCGTATCTCGGTACTCGGGCTTCGGACGACTTCGTCGTATTCGGCCACAATGTCCACCCTGTCCAGCCAGGCCGCTTTGATCGCTTCCTGCCACGGCCACAGGGACAACGGATAGTAGGACAAGGGGCGGTAATCGGCGTTCAAAACCAAAGCCGGATGATGCTTGAGCGCACCTGTTTCCCTGACAAATTCGGTCCTGAAGTCTCCATCCATCTCAGAATCGCTCCTCGCTCTGCTCTGCCCGTTTTTGACATCAGAGCGGGGAACACCCGCCCCGGCCTTATCATGACTATATATCGTGTTAAAACTCTGACAAGCCCTGAGTTTCCACAATATCTCGGTGATTGCTTATGCCGAATCCGTAACAGGTGCATGACAGTTATCCACAGGTTGCAACAGTGTTGCCAGAGGGCTATGGCGGGGATCATGTCCTGGTTCATCCGCTTCAATAAACCCTTCGATGTGCTGCCGCAGTTCACCGATCGCGACAATGCCGACTCGCCGCGCCACACCCTGTCGGACTTCATTGATCTGCCCGGCGTGTATCCCGCAGGTCGCCTGGACCGGGACAGTGAAGGATTGATGTTGTTGACAGACAATGGCCGCCTGCAGGCCCACATCTCGGACCCCAAGCACAAGATGACCAAGACCTATTGGGTTCAGGTCGAAGGCATACCGGATGCGGCGGCACTGAAGGCGCTTCGGGAAGGCGTAGAACTCAAGGACGGCCTGACACGTCCTGCCAAAGCGCGCCGCATTGACGAACCGCTAGACCTCTGGCCGCGCACCCCTCCGATCCGGGTGAGGCAGACAGTGCCGGACAGTTGGATCGAGCTTTCGTTGCGCGAGGGCCGCAATCGTCAGGTGCGCCGTATGACTGCTGCTGTGGGGCATCCCACTTTGCGCCTGATCCGCGCCCGGATCGGAGATTGGTCACTTGCCGGGCTGGATCCCGGTCGGTGGGAAAGCCTGCCGATGCCAGCACTCAGCCCTGCACCCACGCGCAAGCGAGACCGGCGCCCACGACGATGACAGGGTATGGCCCGACCTGATAGACTGGCATCATGAAAGTGACGCCAGACATACCCGCCCCATCCGCCATACTCGAAGCTGCGCTGTATGTTGACGATCTTGACGCGGCTGAGCGGTTTTACGGCGACCTTCTGGGCCTCGTGAGGATTCAGCGGGTTGCAGAGCGTCACGTCTTCTACCGAGTTGGCGCATCGATACTGCTGATTTTCAATGCAGATAAGACCGAAGAACCACCGTCGAACCCTGATTTGCCGGTCCCGCCGCACGGCGCGCGTGGTCCGGGCCATGTCTGTCTGGTTCTGACCCGGCCCGAGATCGACGCGATGCGAAAACACCTGCTGGACTGGAACATCCCGGTCGATGCCGAATTCGACTGGCCAAACGGTGCGCGCTCACTCTATGTCCGCGATCCTTCTGGTAACTCTGTGGAATTCAGCGAAGGGCATCTTTGGGACTAACTCAGGTCCAATCGCTTGGATATCCGGTTTACGGGCGTCCCGTCCCGCAGCGGTATGCCGTAATCTACTGAAAAATCACGAAAGCCCATCTTGTCATAATAGCTTAGACCTTGTGCGTTATCGGCCCGTATGGTCGCGTTGACGCTTTTGAACCCCATCGCACGGGCCATCTTTTCCGTTTCGTGAAACAAGGCCCGACCAGCCCCTTTCAAAACGCGCACCCGGCGCGTGAAGGTTGCGATGTCGGCGCAATCCTCCGGCAGATTTTCGTAGGTGCCCAGCCATTGGAACCCTGCAACCTGACCATCGCTATCCACCGCAACATGGCAACTGACCTTATCGGTCCCTTCAAGATAGCTTTGAATAAACAACGTCTCAGAAAAGGGAATTTCGAATGCCGTCGTGCCGCCGATCTCAATGATCTGATTGAGGATGGCGCAGGCCTCTGGCACATCCTCTCTCATCATTGGACGGACGACGATCATCTTAGAGGCTCAGCTTGTCGCGCATGAAGGCCAAGGCCACGCTCAGACCATCCGGCGCAATGCCGTGGCCGGTGCCTTTCATCACATGGGCGTAGACCTCTTTGAAACCGGCATTCTGCAGCGCCTCTGCCGCTTCGGGCAGTGACTGCGGCGGCACCACATCATCGGCGTCCCCGTGGACGAGCAGGACCGGCATCCGGCTGACAACCTCGTCCGGCAACAGATCGGGCTCCAGCAACCGGCCCGAGAATGCGACGACCCCGGCCACCGGATCCTCGCGACGCGGGGCAACGTGCAGGCTCATCATTGTGCCTTGTGAAAAGCCAAACAAAACAACTTGTTCGGGCAGGACGTCCTCATCCACCATCAATGCATCAAGGAAGGCATTGAAATCCTCAACGGCCATTTCCATGCCTCGCCGCGCCTCTTCTTCAGACGAGCCGTCGATCCAAGGGATCGGGAACCACTGAAACCCGTTTGGCATACCGGGGATCTGCTCTGGCGCGTCGGGCGCGACAAACAGGGTATCCGGCAGATGCTCACCCAGCGGATCGGCCAACCCCAGCAGATCGGCGCCATTGGCACCATAACCGTGCACGAACACTACGACCGAGCGTGTGTCGCCTGAAACCGGCTCTTTCCGGAGCGCGTTCAAAACTCGTGTCATCTGATCCCTTCTCTGTCTTTCGCGACCCGGTAGTAGGCAAACAAGACCCGCGCCGCAACCGAGCGCCAGGGCGACCACGCCTCGGCCATCTGGCGCAGTTCCTTTGGTGTCGGTCTTTTGGGCAGTTCGTATAGAATGCGTGCAGCTTCTTGCAGGGCCAGATCACCGGGTGCAATAACGTCGGCACGGCCCAACGAAAACATCGCATAAATCTCGGCCGTCCAATCACCGATACCGGGCACTTCGGTGAGGGTCGCAATGACCTGTTCGTTCGGAGCGTCCCGCAGCGCCTTATAATTTATGCGTGATTCGGCCAGTGCACGGGCATATCTGATCTTTTGGCGGCTTAGGCCAACAGCGCGCAGATCGTCATCCGAGGCCCAGATGATCTTGCGCGGCCCGGTCAGTTTTGCCGCCTTCAGCCGTTTCCAAATCGCACTTGCCGAGGCGACGCTGACCTGCTGGCTTACGATTGCGCTTAACAGCTCTGCAAACCCATCCGGCTTGCGCCGCAGCGGCAAAGGTCCCGTCTGTTCGATCGCATAGGCCATACGGGGGCAGGATTTGGCCAACCAATCAGCGCCCTCAGCGACACAGTCAGGAGTTTCGATGATGCGTCCGACAGACATGCGCGCTCCGGTTCTTCGAGTCGCGCTCACGTTAGGTTGCTTTACCGCAGATGCAACCCGCTTGTACCACTGGCTTTTCGGGGATAGGCATGAGCCCATGACAATGTCGACGACCACTGCAGACAACAGCCAAGCCAAACGCAATGTTGCCGTATTGGTCGCCGCGCAGGCCATTCTGGGTGCGCAGATGCCGATGATTTTTATCGTCGGTGGGTTGGCAGGGCAGTCTTTGGCAACCAACGCCTGCCTGGCAACGCTTCCCATCTCGCTGATTGTGCTGGGGTCCATGCTGGCCGCAACGCCGGTGTCTGCCATAATGCAACGCTGGGGACGCCGTGCCGGTTTTTTGGTTGGGGCAACCGCAGGCGCATGTGGCGGTATCGTTGGTGCTTACGGCCTCTTTCTGGGATCGTTCCCGGTGTTCCTTTTGGGAAGTCTGCTGACCGGGATCTACATGAGCGCGCACGGGTTCTACCGTTTTGCAGCCGCCGATACCGCATCGGATGATTTTCGCCCCAAGGCAATTTCCTACGTGATGGCTGGCGGCCTTGCAGCAGCAGTAATTGGACCGCAGATCGTCAAGCTCACGTCCACGGCCTATGTCATTCCCTTTTTGGGTACGTATATTGCCGTCATCGCGCTGAACATTTTTGGCGCGGCGTTGTTTTTCTTGCTGGATATTCCGACGCCGGATCGCCCGACGGCAGATGCCCCGAAAGGCCGTACGCGGCTGGAATTGCTCAAAACGCCGCGCATCGCCGTCGCAATCATCTGTGCCATGGTATCGTACGCGCTGATGAACCTCGTCATGACCTCGACGCCGCTTGCCGTTGTGGGTTGCGGCTATACCGCAAATGACGCGGCAGACGTTGTTACAAGCCATGTGCTGGCGATGTATGTTCCAAGTTTTTTCACCGGCCATCTGATTGCCCGGTTTGGTGTCGAAAGAATCGTGGCCATCGGGCTCGCGATCCTGGCTGCCGCCGGGGTTGTTGCACTGCAGGGCGTCGAGCTGGGCAATTTCTTTCTCGCCCTGATCCTGCTTGGGGTCGGCTGGAATTTCGGATTCATCGGTGCCACCAGCATGCTCGCCGCCTCGCACGACCCGCATGAGCGCGGACGCATGCAGGGCCTGAACGACTTGCTGGTATTCGGCGGGGTCACCGTGGCTTCGCTTGCTTCGGGTGGATTGATGAACTGCTCGGGCGGATCACCGGTGGAAGGGTGGACTGCGGTCAACCTCGCCATGATCCCACTGCTGACCCTTGCAGGCGGGGCGTTGCTGTGGCTGGTTCTCAAGCCTTCGGATGCGCGGACGGCCTGACCGGTCTACCATCGACCTGTCGCTGCCACGCGCATAAGCGACAGCCTGCGACGCAGCTCACCCTGCCTCAAAGCTCCGGCTGCAACGTGAAGCGGATTGGCCAAAACGCGTTTCAGAACCCATTCGGCTTGCCACCCGGAATAAAGCGCTGGTCGCGCTGCGTCTGACACCTTGCCCCGGGCAGCGCGTGCCGCATTCAGCCGGTCCAACGCCTTTTGCGCCAACGACCGAACACCGTTTGGCGTGCCGTCCAGCAACGGAATGCGACCGCGCGCCTCAAGATCCGGAATCGCACGCAACCAGTTCGCAATGCCGACGGCATATGCAAAATCTCGTACGACCGTCTCATCTGCAGTTCCCAAGGCGAGTGCTGAAACCGCCATCAGTGTCCCGGTGCTTTGGTTGATATAGGACTCAAAGTGATCCCGGTTCTCAAACGGATCACGGTATATATCCCAACGCCTTACGGCGATATATTCATCCAGCGTTTCAGCAAGGCTGGGAGATAAAACCCGAGACAAAGGCGTGACAACTTCGTGACGGCGCACGGTCGGACCTGTTGCGATCTCGCTCACTGCATCGCGCCACCATTGCAACCGCATTTCAGCGATCATTGGCTCTTGGGTTACCCAAGGAGCGCGCGCCACTTCGGCATTCAGCGCATAAATCGGAAACAGAACCGCCCGCGCCGAGACCGGTGCCGCCATCGCCGCCATGAACCTGTCGGGATCGGCGCGATGCACAAGGGCGGCACAGGCTTTGACGTCGTCGTCAAACTTCACGATTGCTATTCAGCCGCCGCTGACTGTGGATCACAGTCGCGCACCAGCTTCCATTGTATCGCTTCCAACAAAGCCTCGAACGAGGCGTCGACTATGTTTGCACTGACGCCTACGGTGGACCAGCGCCGTCCTTGCCCGTCTTCGCTGTCGATTATGACGCGAGTCACCGCCTCGGTTCCGCCCTGCGTTATTCGCACCTTGAAATCCACCAGATGCATGTCGTCCAAAATCGGGGAATACCGCCCCAGATCCTTGGCCAACGCCCTTGCCAACGCGTTTACCGGACCGCGGTCGCTGCCACTGTCATCCATCGACTCGCTGACCGACAGTTTCTTTTCGCCGTCAACTTTCACCACAACAACCGCCTCGGACAGGCTGACCATCTTGTTGTACTTGTTCTTGCGGCGTTCCACGGTGACTTTGTACCGTTTGACTTCGAAAAACTCGGGCATCTGCGCAAGTTCATCCCGCGCCAACAGCTCAAAACTGGCCTGCGCGGTGTCGTAGGAGTATCCCTCTGCCTCGCGCGCCTTGATCCGTTCGAGGATCCGCCCAAGCGCGGGATCACCTGCTGCGACGGTCAAGCCGGCCTCGGTCAGACGTTTTCTCAGGTTCGACTGACCGGCCTGGTTCGACATCGGTATGATCCGCGCATTGCCGACGCTGGCCGGGTCCACATGCTCGTAAGTCGAAGGGTCCTTAAGGATGGCGCTGGCGTGCAACCCGGCTTTATGCGCAAAAGCGGACGCGCCGACATAGGCTGACTGCTTACTGGGGACCCGGTTCAGAATATCGTCGAGCATCCGGCTGATACGGGTCAACCCGGCCAAAGCATCCGGGCTGACGCCGATCTGATATTTCGACGCGTAGGGTTCTTTCAAAAGCAACGTGGGGATCAACGCCGTCAGGTTCGCGTTGCCACAGCGTTCGCCCAAACCATTCAACGTACCCTGAATTTGCCGCGCACCCGCATCGACGGCGGCCAGGGAACAGGCAACTGCGTTTTCCGTGTCATTGTGCGTGTGAATTCCCAGCCTGTCGCCGGGAATTCCGGCATCAATTACTTCGGACACAATTCGCCCAACCTCGGCAGGAAGTGCGCCACCGTTGGTGTCACACAGAACAACCCACCTGGCACCGGCGTCGAAAGCCGCCCGGCAAACGCGCAGCGCATATTCCGGATTGTCCTTGTATCCGTCAAAGAAATGCTCGGCATCAAACAGGGCCTCGCGCCCCTGCCCGACAATATGCGCGATTGAGGCCCGGACATTTTCAACGTTCTCGTCCAGATCAATGCCCAACGCGTGCACAACGTGATAGTCGTGCGATTTGCCCACCAGGCATACCGCTTGCGTGCCTGCATTCATGACTGCCGCCAGGACATCGTCGTTGTCGGCGGATCGCCCCGAGCGCTTGGTCATGCCGAACGCGGTCAAACAAGCCGACGTCTTTGGCGCCGTCTCGAAAAACGCGCTGTCGGTGGGGTTCGCGCCGGGCCAACCGCCTTCGATATGATCAATACCCAAAGCGTCCAGAGCCTGTGTGATCTGCACTTTCTCAGCGGTTGAAAACTGGACACCCTGAGTTTGCTGCCCGTCCCGCAGCGTCGTATCGTAAAGGTATAGGCGCTCTTTTGTCATGTTCTGGCTCTTTGGCTAGACAGTTGCGTTGGGTGCATTTGCTCTGTTCAGATGCTCTCCAGCTTTGCTGGATCAAAGTCGGTTCCGGCGACCAATTCGACCGAGTCCTTGCTCATCCGCACTTCGAGGCCCGCCGCCAGAAACACCGACTTCAACCGGTCAACTTCCGAAAAGTCCTTGCTGACCATCGCAGCAGCCCGCGCCGAGGCCAGCCTTTCTTCGTACGAAGAAAAGTCGGCTGTCTCGACTTCAGCCCAGGCCCCCAGCTCATCTGACAGCAAACCCAAAACCTGAGCGCTTGCCAGCAATCCCGCGGCATCGCCGTCCGCAGCCAGACGGTGCAGCTCTGTGATGGCACCTGCCGTGTTCATGTCATCTGCCAGCGCATCGATAACGGCGGGTGCCGCGTTGGCGGCGGGCTCGCCCCCCGCTGTCAGCGCCCGCCACTTTCGCAGCGTTGCCTCAGCATCACGTGCCTTTTTCTCGGTCCAGTCCATCGGCTTGCGATAGTGCGTCTGCAAGAACACAAAACGGATCACTTCACCCGGAACGCCCTTTTCCAGAAGGTCATGCACGGTGAAGAAATTGCCCAGAGATTTGGACATCTTTTTGCCCTCGACCTGCAGCATTTCGTTGTGCAGCCAGACCCTTGCAAAGTCGCCCTCGGGATGCGCGCAGCAGCTTTGCGCGATCTCGTTCTCGTGGTGCGGGAACATCAGATCGTTGCCACCACCGTGGATATCAAAGCTATCGCCAAGCAACTCATAGCTCATCGCCGAGCATTCGATGTGCCATCCCGGCCGACCACGTCCCCAAGGGCTGTCCCACCCCGGCAATTCATCGGTCGAAGGCTTCCACAGCACGAAATCCATCGGGTTTTTCTTGTAGGGCGCAACCTCGACCCGCGCGCCAGCGATCATGTCATCGACAGATCGGCCCGAAAGCTTGCCATAGTCCGCTTTCCACGTATCGACGGCAAATAGAACGTGACCTTCGACGGCATATGCATGTCCCTTTTTGATCAAGTCTTCGATCATCGTGATCATCTGCGCGATGTATTGCGTCGCCCGCGGCATTTCATTGGGCTCCAATGCGCCCAACGCGCCCATGTCGTGAAGGTACCAACCGATTGTTTCGTCGGAACGCTCCGCGACCAATTGCTCGAGCGTTCCTTTTGCCCCGGCTTGCTTCCGAGACAATGCGGTCGCGTTGATCTTGTCATCCACGTCGGTGAAATTCCGTGCATAGGTGACGTGATCCGGACCATAGACATGCCGCAGCAGCCGGAACAGGACGTCAAAGACGACCACCGGGCGCGCATTGCCAAGATGAGCACGGTCATAAACCGTCGGGCCACAGACATACATCCGCACGTTCTCGGGGTCGATCGGCACGAAGTCTTCCTTCGTCCGCGTCCGTGTGTTGTGCAGTTTGATCGTGGTCATCAGGCTAAGCTCCTAAAACAGCGTATACGTCTCGCGTTGGCGCGGGCTTAGCAACTTGTCTCAGGGATGAAAACGAAAGAAACCGGCCCGCTTGATAAATCAGCAGGTAATGCAGCAGATAATGATGCAGGTCATCGGGTTCATGGGGGACCAGATAGCACGAGATGCGCGTCGAGCCAAGCCTTGAGTTCAAACGCAACAGGCTGCATCCTTCCGGGCATGAGCCGCGAAATCGTCAACGCCATTTGCGCCGAACTGCCGGGCGCGGACCTGTCCGACCCTTGGGGCGGCGGGCATGACGCGTGGAAAGTAGGCGGTAAGATGTTCGCCTGCATCGGCTCGGTCGGCGATGGCGTATCCGTCAAAACACCGGATATCGAAACCGCGCAAATGTTGATAGATGCGGGTGTTGGGACCAAGGCCCCCTATTTTCACCGCAGTTGGATTCGGCTGCCCTGGGATGTGGACCCCGACGAAATGCGGCATCGCCTTATCGCGTCTTACGATCTTGTACGGTCGTCGCTCACCAAGAAAGCCCAGGCTCAGCTACCGCCACGAACCTGATTGACAATCCTTCGCCGCTCTGTCCCATTTCGCCCAAGACACTGAACGGAGGCGCGCCATGAAACTGTCGCATCGCATCACACATTTGACCGGCGGTGGGCCGGACGGTTGGGACGTTTTTTACCGAGCGCGTCGAATGGTGGCCGAAGGTCACGCGATCACTGAACTGACCATCGGCGAACACGACATTCCTACCGATCCCGAAATCCTTGGCGCAATGGACGCGTCGGCGCGTGGCGGGCATACCGGTTACGCCATGGTGCCAGGAACTGATCTGTTGCGCGATACAGTGGCGGCACGGTTACAAGTCAGAACCGGCGTAAAGACAACCCGCGACAATGTTCTGATCACTCCGGGTGGTCAGTCGGCATTGTTTGCCGCCCATGTCGCTGCGTGTGATCCCGGCGACGTCGGGCTGTACCTTGATCCCTATTACGCCACCTACCCCGGTACCATTCGCGGTGCGGGGGCCATCGCACGCGCGGTTGAAACCCGTGCCGAGGACGCCTTTCAGCCGCGTGCCGACGAGATCGAAGCCGTGTCGGACGGTGCGGTATCCCTGTTGATCAACACACCAAACAATCCAACCGGTGTCGTCTACTCTGCGCAGACACTGCACGCGATATCGGGTGTCTGTCAGCGTCGTGACTTATGGCTCATCTCGGATGAGGTGTACGATACTCAGGTTTGGGAGGGCAGCCATCTGTCCCCGCGCGCCATTCCGGGCATGGCCGAGCGCACGCTGGTCGTTGGTTCGATGTCCAAATCCCACGCGATGACCGGATCGCGCTGTGGTTGGATTGTGGGCCCGACCGAGGCGATCGAACACCTGATCAATCTTGCAACGCATACCACTTACGGTGTGCCCGGGTTCATTCAGGACGCCGCCAGTTTCGCCCTGAATGCCGGGCGGGAATTGGAAGAAAAGATTGCAGCCCCGTTCCGCCGTCGGCGCGAATTGGCGATGCAGGTTCTGAGCGCTCAGCAAACTGTTGGTCTGATCCCGGCCCAGGGCGCGATGTACCTGATGCTGGACATTCGTGCCACGGGACTAAGCGGCGAAGCCTTTGCCAACGCCCTGTTGGATACACATGCAATTGCTGTCATGCCCGGCGAAAGCTTTGGAGGCGCGGCCGCCGGACATATTCGCGTGGCCATGACCATTGATGATGACCGGTTTGCCACTGCCCTGCAAACCGTATGTGATTTTGCGGCTCAATTGGCCGCAAACAAAGGGGCCGCGTGACGATCAAAATCTGAAAGTTGTGCGCAGATTGAAAACGTTGGTCTCGACTGACCCGCTTGATCGCGCCGGGACGTCAAAGTCCTGGCGCAGTGCCTCACCGCTGATCACGAAATTATCGGTCAGCGGGTAAGCCACGCCAATTCCGTAAACAGCCGCCGTGTCGCTGTCGCCCGACGTGTCCGCGCGCGCCGTGCCGACCACAACATAGCCCAAGGCCGGGCCGAAATCGTAACCCCCACGAAGCTTCAGGCGGGATACGCCATCCAGGCTGCCTTCGCCTTGACCTAAATCCAGGTTGAGCCAGTTGTACTCCAACTCGCCGCCCAGTACGAAACTGCCGAAATCGTAGTCATACCCGATATGAGGGCCAAAGGCAGAATCGCTGCCGCCAACACCGTCGGACCCGTCAGCGTCGGCGTAACCGAAACTGAATCCCGCATAGGGCCCTGTCCAATCCTCGGCAAATGCCGGGACAGCGCCAGTCAGCATCAAAGCAGCCAGTATCGCCTTTGTTGGTCTCACGCGGACCTCCGAACAGCTGACGCCGGATCGAACACTGCAGCCAAAGCAACGCGCCGACATGCCCGACAGCCAGAAATTTGAACAACCTGCCTTTACATAACTATGTCTATCTTAACAGATTTCTATCAATACGGGAAAAAACATTTCCTCACGCTGTGTTGTGTCTTTGTCAGCAGATAACCCGAAAAATCCGATAAAATTATGTCGTGACCACGTCGCAAACAGAACAGAATTTGCCACCGAGGTTTGGAAGGTTTAATCAAGGTTAACGAGGGAACCGATGCAAAACGAAGTCTGGAAGATCCAACTGATCAGTCTGACTATCGGCGCTGATCGGGGCCGTGCCGCGCGTGGTCGTCCGGCCTGCGCGTGATTTTGATGCGCAATCAACAACGATTCCCCTGAACCGGACAAACACTCATGAATGAACAAACCCGCACCCCATCTCGCAGCGGAGGGCGCTCGGCCCGCCGTGCCGCACGCGCCTCGGCCCTGCCCGAGCATCTACGCCCCGTCCGCCCCGGAATGGAGGGTGGTGTTCTTAAAGTTCTGACCGACGTTCAGGTCGAACAGATACATCAGGCTGCGCTTACCGCGCTGGAAACCATCGGCCTTGCAGACGCACCGCAAAGCGGCATCGACTATTTGGTTGGTGCGGGCTGCACGCTGGGCGATGACGGGCGCATCCGTTTCCCGCGCGCGTTGGTCGAGGATACGCTGGCCAATGCCAATCGCTCGGTTACCCTCTACAGCCGCGATGGCAAAACCGACCTCGAACTTTCGGGAACGCGGGTTCACTATGGCACCGCTGGTGCCGCCGTCAGCATGGTTGATATCGAGGGCAACGCTTATCGCGATTCGACGGTGCAAGATCTGCATGATGCCGCGCGCATTTGCCAAGAGCTTGATAATATTCACTTTGTTCAGCGTCCGATGGTCTGCCGCGACATCGCTGACAACCTAGAGATGGACTTGAATACGATCTACGCGGCCTGTTCTGGCACCTTCAAACATATCGGCACCTCATTTACCGAACCCAGCCATGTCCCGCCCGCGCTGGAAATGCTCCACATGATTGCCGGTGGCGAGGATAAGTACCGCGAACGTCCGTTTGTGTCGAACTCGAACTGTTTCGTCGTCCCGCCGATGAAATTCGCCACCGAAAGCTGCGAAGTGATGGAACTTTGCATCAAAGGCGGTATGCCGGTTCTGCTGCTGTCGGCCGGAATGGCCGGGGCAACTGCGCCTTCGACAATCGCCGGTGCCATCACGCAGGCGACCGCCGAATGTCTTGCCGGATTGGTTTATGTAAACGCCGTAAGCCTTGGTGCCCCTGCGATTTTTGGCACTTGGCCTTTCGGGTTGGACCTGCGGACAGGTGCCATGTCGATCGGCTCGGGCGAGCAAGCATTGCTGACCGCAGGCTGCGCGCAGATGCACCACTTCTACAACCTGCCGGGCGGGGCCGCGGCAGGCGCGTCCGACTCCAAGCTGCCCGACATGCAGGCCGGGTGGGAGCAGATGTGTTCTAACGTCATGGCCGGCTTGTCCGGGGTCAACATGGTCTATGAGGCGGCGGGAATGCACGCCTCACTGCTCGGCTTCTGCTTTGAAAGCCTGATCCTGGCGGATGACCTGATCGGACAGGCACAGCGATGCGTCAGAGGCATCGAAGTCACGGATGAGACGCTGGCGCTGGATCAGATCGCCGAGGTCTGCATGGGCGGTCCGGGTCACTATCTGGGAACCGATGCCACCCTCAGCCGGATGCAGGCCGACTATGTCTATCCCACATTCGGGGATCGCACCTCTCCGAAGGAATGGGCGGAACTTGGCAAGCCGGATTTGTTGAGCAAGGCCGCAGCCCGAAAAGAAGAGATCCTGTCTTCTCGGCCCGCTGCCAAATTTGATCCCCTATTGGACTCAGAGATCCGGAGCAAGTTCCACATTCACTTACCTGCGTAACATGTTGAAAAAGCGGCCCGTTATCTAACGGGCCGCCTGACTTGTGGCAGTTAGCCGTTGCTGGGCGGCAGCAGACCCGCCTCCTGTGCTACGGCGATTTCATCGGCATCCAATGCACCGTCACCGTTTGCATCCATAGCCGAAAAGCCGTCTGTATCGACTTCGGGCATCACGGCCTGAACTTCTTCGATGGTCAGAACGCCATCGCCATTTGTATCTGCACTGGACTGAGCCAGTGCCAGTGCGGGCAGACCAAAGGCGATTGCGGAAATGACGGCAAGATATTGCGGTTTCATGAGTGTGCCTCCTGAGTGGATTTCTGTGTTTATGTCCGGACACCGCACAGAAACACGCAGTCAGCTTGCCGAGTCACCCTGCCCCGGCCGCAAACAAGAATTCGCGCCATTCTCCGCGTGTTTGTCCGAGTCGCATCTGCAATCAACCGCTGGCTGAAACAGGAAAATGCTGCGTCGGCGGTTCTTTCCCGAAGGGTACAGGCAAATCCGGCAAAGCCTTGCCGGAAACGGCGACTCGGATCCAAGAAAAAGAAAGGGGGCCGAAGCCCCCTGTCAGTTTCGCCTTCCAGGCTCATTTCGTTGACCGCCCGGTGTTTTTTTGCCTGCGGCCTGGACTGCGCATGGGACGAGCGCACCCGCCCCCTGAAAGAGTGGGAGGGAGCTAATATTCCGCCCCACCCTGTTTTCGGCCAACACGGGCATGTCGACCGGGTGGACCAAGGCATCTTTGGTAAGTCTCAGCGCCTTGACCCTGTGTTCGGCGGGACCGGAGATCCGGGGGGAAATCACGGTCCCTGCACCCCGGGTTGTCGGGGCGCTAATTCTAGCTACACCCGCTTGTGGCCCCGCAGGTGTTGCACTTCATGCAGGTGCCGTTGCGCACCAGCGTGTAGTTTCCGCATTCGCCGCAAGGGTCGCCCTCATATCCCTGCATCTTGGCCTTGGTGCGCGCGTCCATGCTGGTCGCAGTGGCGGCTTCAATCGCTGGCGATTGGAACACAGCCGCTGTCTCTGCCATCCCCGTCGTTTCGGCCTGACCACCATTCAGCACCATCAGGTCCTGCGGCAGGCGCTTGCGGAGATACCCGGTCGAGCTGATTTGTTTCAGCACTTCCAACGACTTAGTCGCCGCGCTTTCGCTGATTTCGGACACATTGGGCAATCCGTCTTCCTCACCCCGGCCCAGATCGTCAAAGGTCGCCCCTTCGGGCTTCACATGGGCCAGATCGGTGCGGTCCAGATAGGACACGGCCAATTCGCGGAAGATGTAATCCAGGATTGACGTCGCATTCTTGATCGAGTCGTTGCCCTGCACCATCCCCGCCGGTTCGAACTTGGTGAAGGTAAAGGCATCCACGAACTCTTCCAGCGGCACGCCGTATTGCAGGCCGACCGACACCGCGATGGCAAAGTTGTTCATCATCGCCCGGAAGCCAGCGCCTTCCTTGTGCATGTCGATGAAGATCTCACCCAGCTTGCCGTCTTCGAACTCGCCGGTCCGCAGGTAAACCTTGTGGCCGCCCACGATTGCCTTTTGGGTATAGCCCTTGCGGCGATGCGGCAGTTTCTCGCGATGGCTGCGGATCATTTCCTTGACCACAACCTTTTCGATCACCTTTTCGGCCAGAACGACCGCTTTTTCCTGCGCCGAACCGCTTTCCAGCACTTCCGCCGCTTCGTCGTCATCCTCGACCAGCGCCGCGGCCAGAGGCTGAGACAGTTTCGAGCCGTCACGATAGAGCGCATTGGCCTTCACACCCAGCGACCAGCTGAGTTCATAGGCCTTCTGGCAATCCTCGATGGTCGCGTCGTTCGGCATGTTGATCGTTTTTGAGATCGCGCCCGAGATGAAGCTCTGCGCCGCCGCCATCATAGTGATGTGGCTATCAACCCCCAGGAAACGCTTGCCTTTCTTGCCGCACGGGTTGGCGCAGTCGAAGATCGAATAGTGCTCTTCCTTCAGATGCGGTGCGCCTTCCAGCGTCATTGTTCCGCAAACGTGATCGTTGGCCGCGTCGATATCAGCTTTGGTGAAGCCTAGATGGCGCAGCAGGTCGAAGGTGGGATCATTCAGCTTGGTCGCCGGGATACCCAGCACGCCGGTGCAGAAATCTTCGCCCAGCGTCCACTGATTGAAGACAAACCGGATATCGAACGCGCTTTCCAGCGCAGCATCCACCTTGGCCAGCTCATTTGTGCCAAAGCCATGACCGGCCAGCGAGGTGTGGTTGATCCCCGGCGCGTTGCCTATGGTGCCGTGACCAACTGCGTAGCTGACGATCTCTTCAATTTGAGACGAAGAATAACCCAGCTTTTCCAGCGCAGACGGCACTGACCGGTTGATGATCTTGAAGTAACCGCCACCGGCCAGCTTTTTGAACTTCACCAGCGCAAAGTCTGGTTCAATCCCGGTGGTGTCGCAATCCATCACCAGACCGATGGTGCCGGTTGGTGCAATAACCGTGGCCTGCGCATTGCGGTAGCCGTTTTTCTCGCCGAGGCTCAGCGCTTCGTCCCAAGCCGACATGGCCAGATCGACCAACCGTTTGTCCGGGCAGTTGCCGTGGTCCAGCGGCACCGGCTTCACCGCCAGCTTCTCATACTCTTCGGTCACACCCTGTGCGGCCCGGCGGTGATTACGCATAACGCGCAGCATGTGGTCTGCGTTGCGCTCATAGCCTTTGAAGGCACCCAGTTCACCGGCGATTTCAGCCGAAGTTGCATAAGCCACACCGGTCATGATCGCAGTCAGCGCGCCACAGATCGAACGCCCCTCGTCCGAGTCATAGCTGTAACCCATGTTCATCAACAGACCGCCGATATTGGCGTAACCCAGACCCAAGGTGCGGAAGTCATAGGAAAGCTGCGCGATTTCCTTCGACGGGAATTGCGCCATAGTCACCGAGATTTCCAGCGTCAGGGTCCACAGGCGCGAGGCGTGCATGTAATCCGCCGCCTGGAACTCACCGTCCTTGAGGAAGGTCAGCAGGTTCATCGAGGCAAGGTTACAGGCCGTGTCATCGAGGAACATGTACTCCGAACACGGGTTCGAGCCGCGAATCTCACCATCTTCGGGGCATGTGTGCCATTCGTTTACCGTGTCATGGAACTGAATGCCCGGATCAGCACAGGCCCACGCGGCATGGCCGACTTTTTCCCACAATTCCCGTGCCTTGACGGTCTTGGCGACCTTGCCATCGGTGCGGTTGATCAGTTCCCAATCGGCGTCTTTCTCAACAGCCGTCAGGAAAGCGTTCGTCACGCGGATCGAGTTGTTCGAGTTTTGCCCCGAAACCGAGCTATAGGCTTCCGAATCCCAGTCCGTGTCATAGGTCGGGAATTCGATGCTGTCATGGCCCTGCCTGGCGTAATCCAGCACGCGCTTGATGTAAGTCTCGGGGATCGCGACCTTTTTCGCCTCACGTACCGCTTTTTTCAGGCGGTCGTTTTTGTTGGGGTCATAGGCGTCATCCGCCGTGCCGTCCCATGACCGGATGGCCTCGAAAATGCCGTTCAGCATCTTTTCGTGCATCTTCGATCCGGCGACGATCGAGGCCACCTTCTGCTCTTCCAGCACCTTCCATTCGATGAACTGCTCGATATCGGGGTGATCGGCATCGACAATCACCATCTTTGCTGCTCGACGGGTTGTCCCGCCTGATTTGATCGCGCCAGCGGCGCGGTCGCCGATCTTGAGAAAGCCCATGAGGCCGGAGGATTTGCCGCCACCCGACAGCGCCTCACCTTCGGCACGCAGATGGCTGAAGTTGGTGCCGGTGCCCGAGCCGTACTTAAACAGGCGCGCCTCGCGCACCCACAGATCCATGATGCCGCCTTCGTTCACCAGATCATCGTCGACGGACTGGATGAAGCACGCATGTGGTTGCGGATGTTCATAAGCGGATTTCGATTTGGTCAGCTTGCCAGTCTTATAGTCAACATAGTGATGCCCCTGCGCCGGGCCGTCGATCCCGTAAGCCCAGTGGAGACCCGTGTTGAACCATTGCGGCGAGTTCGGCGCAGCGCGCTGAGTGGCCAGCATATAGCGCATCTCGTCAAAGTAAGCGCGTGCGTCTTCCTCGGTCGAGAAATAGCCGCCTTTCCAGCCCCAGTACGCCCAGGCACCTGCCAGACGATCAAAAACCTGCTTCGACGACGTCTCACCGTCGAATTCAGCGCCTTCCGCCGGAACCGAGCGCCACAGGAATTCTGGAACGTCTTTTTCTTTGACCTTCTTCAGCTTTGACGGGACACCGGCCTTGCGGAAATACTTCTGCGCGATGACATCGCTGGCCACCTGGCTCCATTTCGCTGGAACCTCGATCTCGTCAAGACGAAAAACAATCGTGCCATCGGGGTTACGGATTTCCGAAGTTGCGGACACGAAGTCCAGCTCCGCATAAGCATCCTGCCCCGATTTGGTGAATTTTCTTTCAATTTTCATGTCCGCTGCCCCAGCTTCAATCTGTCCAAATTCTAGTCTCAGGCACAAAATCTTGAGGTGCGGGGTGCCGCCCGCTTTACCCACCCGAGTTCGAACACAGGGAACCCGCCGCTGCCCTTAACAGCGCAAAACCGACAATCCGGTTGCACGTCTTAATGGTTTGTTGTCCGTCCCTTGCCCGGCGCGTTTTCCGGTCATTTCTACCAGATGTAGTGGCGCGTCTCTCGGCCTATACAATCTGACGTATCTTGGCATAGTTGGTCAACGGCCTTTTTCTCAGTTTTTTGGAATCTTTTTTGTTGACCAATCCTTGAAAATCGGCGGGAAACCGCCGTTGAGCGATTCCTGAACCGTCAACGGATGGGCGCCTGACCCGCTTGGGTCATTCCAGGCAATTCGTTTTTTTGTTTCACCCGCAAAAGTTAGCGGAAGATGATCATGCAGAATGGAATTAACGAATAATTCAGAGAATCATCGCCCCGGGTTCCGGTCGCGTGCCATAGTTGAAGACAGTGATGTTTTTTGATCAAAGAACCGGTATCAGTATGCGCCTGTTATGTTTTATTCCCGTCTTGGCTCTGATCGTGTCCTGTACATCACAGGATGACCTTCCCGGTTCGCGCAGCGCTCAGTTCACGGATTTCCCCAAACAGATGTTCAACTCGTTCCAAACGGATTGCAAAGGGCCCGGTGAGGACCTTGTAAACATCGGACGGGATAGTTTTGAATGCCGTGAACATCTTTCGCCCGAAGCAACGGCGTTCCTGATTCTATCCTATGACGGATATCCTCAGAGCCTTCCGAAGATAGTGACACGGCTGAAATCGACGAGGAATCAACGCGGTTATCGTGTGGATGCGGACCTGTATTTTCTGGTCCCTCAGCAAGGCGGCGGCACTTTAAAGATCCCGGTTCAAAGTGACACGCTGGATCAGGACTTTAGCCGCCTCTATGCGAGATTTGGCGGAACGCCGATATAGGTTGAAAGTGGTCGGGGCGGCAGGATTCGAACCTACGACCCCCTGTACCCAAAACAGGTGCGCTACCAGACTGCGCCACGCCCCGGACCGTGCGCCTTCCTAACGATGCCGATCTGATTTGAAAAGCCCTAACAGGGCCAAATTGCAGGCCCTTGCGAAAAAACTTCGTGCCGTAAATGCGTTCCAGGCCGGATACCATAGCGCGCGGCGAGACCGGCATTGATTTCCAGTACGGTATAGACCGAATCGCCGCCATCGATCGGCGTCAGATCACCGGGAATCGCGCCTTCGTGGACATGGGTTACCGTGCCTGTCCGATCAGTGAAAATCATGTCCAAGGGGATTAGCGTATTTTTCATCCAGAACGCGACACGTTGCGGTGGATCAAAAACAAAAAGCATCCCGGCCCGCGTTGGCAGCTGCTCGCGAAACATCAAACCGCGTGATCGTTCCTGCGGGGTTCTGGCCACTTCGATGTCAAACCGAATCTGGGCGGAGTCATTTCGCAACTCGACCCGGTCTGCGCGACACTCTGCCCCCGCGGCAGTACCCAGCAACACCAGAATGACTGCAACCGCCGGGAAAACTCTCGCCATTGCGTGGGATCAGCCGTTCAGGGCTGCCTCCCAAGCCAAGACCTGAGCCGCCATCCGGCCCCTCTTGCCATCGATGACCCGCATCGCCAAGGCTTCGCCCGGTTGAAGATCGGCCAATCCGGACCGGCGCAGGACTTCGATGTGTAAAAAAACATCCTCGCTGCTGCCAAACACGTTGGCAAACCCGAATCCCTTGCCCTTGTCGAACCATTTTACCCGCGCGGCCTCGAGCGGTGCCTGCGCGATCACGCCGGGATCAAGCTCGGCGAAATCGGCCAGCATCATCGTATCTGCACGTTCGGGCGGATCGACACTGACAACCTCGACCGCCTGAACGCCCCGGTCCGTGCGGTGAGTCATGATCTCGATTCCCGCGCCATCAGCGACCGAACTTTGGCCGAAATTACGCAGAACATTGACGTGCAGAAGAATATCCGGGCCGCCTTCGTCGGACACAACAAATCCGTACCCCTTTGCGGGGTCGAACCATTTTACGTGTCCACGGACGCGATACATGCTGTTCAGATCTTCTGGCACTGTTTTCCCATCACGATAGAGCGCAAGTCGTCAGGGGTCTGTTGTTGATTGAAACGGCCCGCAAATTCAAGCCGAAAAAGTTCTTTGTTTCTGGGCTGTTGCATTTCACGATACGTGAGAGTCATGGATTTAACCTCTGCACTTGCCATTCAGACTCCGGTGAACTCCTGGTCCAGCGGAATCTGTCGTGTAGCCGGAACGCACCATCGGCCCAAAATTCAATCTCGACCGGCGTCAGTCGATAGCCGCCCCAAAATTCAGGGCGAGGTGGATTTGGCCCGAGCTTCGCCGTTACTTTGGCAACCTCGGCCATCAACGAGGCCCGGCTGTCCAACGGCTGCGACTGGTGAGAGGCCCAAGCCCCCAACCTGCTTTTGAGCGAACGAGACGCAAAGTAAGCATCCGCCTGCGGCCCATCCTCGCGTGTGATTGTACCACGAACGCGCACCTGACGCCGCAATGATTTCCAATGCATTACAAATGCAGCATTTCCGGCGCTATCCAGTTCTGTGGCCTTCGCACTGTGATAGTTGGTGTAAAAGACAAACGCTGTGGGCTCGATATCTTTCAGCAGAACCATGCGGACGTTGGGCATGCCATCGGAATCGACGGTTGCCAACGCAATCGCATTCGGATCATTAGGTTCCGCTTTTTCAGCTTCTTCCAGCCACCGACCCGCGATTTCAAACGGATCGGCACCAGCAAAAATGCCACTACGCTCGCTCATTTCCATCCCCTGGAAACTGTTGCCTGTGACACTAAGGCGAGAACCCGCTGCGGGCAAGAGCGCATGGCCTTGATGCAAGGCAATCAATGGCATAAACCAACCGAACACATCGCGAAGACAGGCGGAGAACCAAACATGTCAAATCAGTTGATGGCCGGAAAACGCGGCCTCATCATGGGACTGGCCAATGACAAATCAATCGCATGGGGAATCGCCCGGGCCTTGTCCGATGCCGGGGCAGAGCTTGCGTTCTCTTATCAGGGTGACGCTTTAAAGAAACGTGTTGACCCTCTTGCCGAACAATTGGGAAGCGAAATCGTTCTGCCATGTGACGTCGGCGACGAGGCCTCGATTGACGCCCTGTTCACGGCGCTGGAGCAAAAATGGGGCACGTTGGATTTCGTCGTCCATGCCATCGGTTTTTCCGACAAGAACGAATTGCGCGGTCGCTACGTCGATACCAGCCGGGCGAACTTCAACCTCACGATGGATGTGTCGGTTTATTCCTTCACTGCCGTGATGCAGCGTGCCGAGAAGATGATGGGCGAAGGCGGCAGCGCGATTACCCTGACCTACTACGGTGCCGAGCAGGTCATGCCCCATTATAATGTCATGGGTGTTGCCAAGGCCGCTTTGGAAGCGTCCGTCAAATATCTGGCCGAGGATCTTGGCAAAGACGGCATTCGCGTAAACTCGATCTCGGCCGGGCCGATCAAAACGCTTGCCGCCAGTGGTATCGGCGACTTCCGCTACATCATGAAGTGGAATGAATACAATTCACCGCTGCGCCGCAACGTGACCACGGACGATGTGGGCAAGTCGGCGTTGTATCTGCTCTCTGATCTCAGCAGCGGTGTCACGGGCGAGAACCTGCATGTGGACTCGGGCTATCACATCGTTGGTATGAAAGCCGTCGACGCGCCGGATGTGGAAAAAGGATAAAGAACCATGAGCGCCAAGGACCGCCTGCCCCACGAAAAAGGATTTCACATCAGCTGGGATCAAATTCATCGCGACTCGCGCGCGCTGGCTTGGCGGCTGGATGGGCAAGGTCCGGACGAAGGGTCCTGGCGCGCCGTCGTTGCCATCACACGCGGTGGAATGGCACCCGCCATGATTGTCAGTCGTGAACTGGACATCCGAACCGTCGATACCATCAGCGTGCGGTCATATCACCATCAGGCACAGGGCGAGGCGGAAATTCTCAAGGCACCGGATGCCGGTCTGATGGGCGATGGCACCGGCATTCTGATCATCGATGATCTGGTTGACAGCGGCAAGACGCTCGAATTGGTTCGCGATATGTATCCGCAGGCGCATTTCGCCACTGTATATGCAAAGCCCAAGGGCCGACCGATGGTGGATACGTTCATCACCGAAGTCAGCCAGGACACGTGGATCTTCTTTCCGTGGGATATGGCCTTGCAGTATGTCGAGCCTTATCGGGGCACCGACTGATACGATCCCGACCTTCAAACCCTGCAAATTATCCGGAGTGACGGACTTAGCATGACCCAAACCCGTACGTCTGCCACCTTTGCTCCTCCGGTGATGGAGGCGCGTCGCTGGCTCGAAGGTATCTCCTTTTCCGCCGACCGTCCGCTGATCAATGTAAGTCAGGCCGCGCCTGTCGATCCGCCGCCGCTGGCGCTGCGTCAGGCCATGGCCGATTTCGCGGTGCAAGAGGACAGCGCACACCTTTATGGCCCGGTTCTGGGGAACAGCGATTTGCGCGAAGAACTGGCAAAGCAAATCGGGTTTCACTATGCATCAGACGTCGCGGCGGACCAGGTCGCGATTACATCGGGCTGCAACCAAGCTTTTTCCGCCGTCGTCTCCGCAATCACGGACCAAGGGGATGAAATCATTCTGCCAACGCCATGGTATTTCAACCACAAAATGTGGTTGGACATGGCTGGCGTGACTTCCGTGGACCTTCCAACAGGGGACGATTTGCTGCCTGACCCGGATGCGGCGCGCGCGCTTATCACGGACAGAACGCGTGCAATTTCGCTGGTGACACCAAACAATCCCGGTGGCGTGGAATACCCTTCTGACCTTGTCCGGGCCTTTTTTGAACTCGCGCGCGAATTCGGTATTCGCCTGTTGGTCGATGAAACCTACCGCGATTTCGACAGCCGCAGCGGGCCGCCCCATGATCTTTTCCAGCAACCCGGCTGGGAAGACACGCTTGTCCACCTCTATTCGTTCTCAAAAGCATATCGGCTGACTGGACATCGCGTCGGCGCCGTCGCCAGCAGCGCGACCTTACTGGCAGAAATGGAGAAATTTCTGGATACGGTTGCGATTTGTCCCAGTCAGATTGGCCAGTTTGCTGCCCTTTGGGGCATGCAGAATCTTTCGCAATGGGTCGCGGGTGAACGTGACGAAATACTGGACCGGCGCGCAGCGATTGCAGAAGGAATGCCCCAGCTTGAAGCAAAGGGCTGGCGCTTGTTGGGTCTGGGCGCGTACTTCGCGTATCTTGAACACCCTTTCGTCCAAAGCTCGGATGAACTGGCGCGCCGATTGGTCCCCGAGGCAGGTATTCTGTTATTGCCCGGAACCATGTTCATGCCGGATCACGATATGGCCGGAAAGCGGCAGGTTCGAATTGCCTTCGCCAATCTTGATCGCGCGGGCATCGCGCAGCTGTTCGACCGTCTGCAGGCGCTGTCCTTCTGATCTTGCCCCCCGGCTGCCCGCGTCGTATTCAAGGCCGCACGAACAAGGCAGCAGTCGTTACAACGCAACACAGAGGGCATCATGGCCGCAGGCATGAAAAAACTTTCGAATACCTTTGTCTGGATACTCATGGGTCTTCTGATGCTGGGTTTGGCGGGCTTTGGCGCGACCAGCTTGACCGGAACGGTGAGAACCGTGGCGCAGGTTGGCGACGAGAATGTTTCGGTCGACAAATATGTCCGCGAGCTGCAGCGGGAAATCCGCGCGGTTGAAGCGCAGACCGGGCAACCCCTGCAGATTTCGCAGGCCCATGAGATGGGATTGCATCAGCAGGCGCTGTCTCGACTGGTCGCACTGGCCGCGCTGGACAACGAAGTCGGCCAGCTTGGCATCTCGATCGGGGATGAGAACCTTCAACGAGAGATCGTTCAGATTCCGGCATTTCAGGGCGTTGATGGCACGTTTGACCGCGAAGCCTATCAGTTTCAATTGGACCAGATCGGCATCAACGATACGGATTTCGAAACCGATCTTCGCAAGGAATCCGCACGCACGATCGTTCAGGGCGCGCTCATGAGTGGCGTTGAAATGCCGCGCAGTCTGACCGAGGCGCTGGCCAACTATGTCTTGGCACGCCGCAGCTTCACTGTCGCGACACTGTCCTCTGATGCGTTGGAAACGCCCGTCGCTGCGCCGAGCGATGCGCAGGTGCAGGCATTTTATGATGAGAACACCGACCGCTTTACCCTGCCCCGCACCAAAAAGCTGACATATGCAATCCTGTCGCCAGACATGTTGCTGGACGCGATGGAGGTCGACGACGACTCTCTGCGTCGTCTCTATGATGACCGCTCCGCGCAATACCAACAGCCCGAGCGTCGTCTTGTCGAACGTTTGGTCTTTTCGGACGAAGCCGCGGCAACCGAGGCGTTGGCCCAACTGGAAGTTGGCGGAACCACGTTTGAACAACTGGTCCGCGACCGCGACCTCGAACTCAGCGATGTCGATCTTGGCGACGTGACCCGTGACGATTTAGGCGAAGCCGCCGAGGGTGTTTTCTCGGCCGAGATTGACGACGTCGTCGGCCCTTTGCCGTCGCAATTCGGCCCCGCACTGTTTCGCGTCAATGGTTCGCTCGCGGAGAATATCGTAACGTTTGAGGATGCAGAACCGGAACTGCGTGAAGAACTTGCCGCCGACCGTGCGCGCCGCCAGATCGAGGCGCAGGCCGAGGACATCAACGACCTGCTGGCCGGGGGTGCAACGCTGGAGGAACTGGTTGGGGAAACAGAAATGGAACTTGGCCAGATCGATTGGACCCAGCAAAGCGATCAGGGCGTGGCCGCCTATGACGGGTTCCGTTCGGTGGCCGAAGCTGTGCAGGAAGGCGACTTCCCGGAAGTGGCGTTTCTTGAAGACGGATCCATCTTTGCGCTGCGCCTGAACGAAGTCCTGCCACCCCGGCCTGAACCGCTGGACAGCGCCCGCGAACGTGTCGCGCAAGCGTGGACACAGGCTGAGGTCGCAAAGGCCCTTGAAGCGCAGGCCGGTTCGGTCCTGACCCAACTGGCAACGGATGGCGATTTTGCAGCTACCGGTCTGCCATTCCGGGTTGAAAACGCACTGACCCGCACCGCGTTTCTGGAAGACGCCCCGGCGGACTTTATGACCCAGGTATTCGAGATGGAGCCGGGTGACATCCGCGTCATTCCCGGCGACGGGGCAGCCCTGATCGTGCGACTGGACGAAGTCTTGCCACCGGCGGAAACGGATGAGCAACGCCAAATGCAGGACGCACTGGCCGCTCAACTAAATCAGGCGCTGGCGCAAAACATCTTTGATGTGTATGTGCGCGATACGCAGACCCGCGCGCGTCCGGTTGTGGATCAACAAGCTCTGAACGCCGTACAGGCAAGCTATTAACCGAGAGCGGACATGGCCCTGACACCCGATTTCGACAGTTTCGCGCGCGCCTATGAGGCGGGCGAGCATCAGGTCGTGTACACCCGGCTTGCCGCCGATCTGGATACTCCGGTTTCTTTGATGCTGAAGCTCAGCGGCGCCCAAAAGGACGCCTTCATGCTGGAATCCGTGACGGGCGGTGAGGTGCGCGGGCGATATTCGATCATCGGAATGAAGCCGGACCTGATCTGGCGGTGTAATGGCAAAAACTCTGCCATCAACCGATCGGCCCGGTTCGATGCGGATGCGTTTGCACCACAGGATGGCAATCCAATGGACAACCTGCGGGCTCTGCTGGCCGAGTCCCGGATTGAACTGCCCGACGATATGCCTCAGGCCGCTGCCGGTCTGTTTGGATACTTGGGTTACGACATGGTGCGGTTGGTCGAATACCTACCGGATGTAAATCCCGACCCGCTGGAATTGCCGGATGCCATCATGTTGCGGCCATCCGTCATCGCGGTGCTGGATGGGGTCAAAGGCGAGGTCGCGGTGGTATCCCCGGCGTGGGTGACCGAAGGCCAGTCCGCCAAGGCTGCTTATGCGCAGGCCGCAGAACGCGTTATGGACGCCGTGCGCGATCTTGAACGGGCCATGCCGGCAGAAACCCGAGACCTGGGTGAAGCGCATGACGTGGCACCGCCCGTATCGAATTTCACCAAGTCCGGCTATATGGAGGCGGTTGAAAAGGCCAAGGAATACATCCGCGCAGGTGACATCTTTCAAGTTGTGCCGGCCCAGCGTTGGACGCAGGACTTTCCGCAACCGCCCTTTGCCCTCTATCGCTCGTTGCGACGCACCAACCCGTCGCCATTCATGTTCTATTTCAATTTTGGCGGTTTCCAGGTCGTCGGTGCCAGCCCCGAGATTCTTGTCCGCGTTTTCGGAAACGAGGTCACGATTCGCCCGATCGCCGGAACCCGCCCGCGCGGCGCAACGCCGGAAGAGGACAAGGCCAACGAGGTCGACCTTCTGGCTGACAAAAAGGAATTGGCCGAGCATCTGATGCTGTTGGACCTGGGGCGAAACGACACGGGCCGTGTGTCAAAGATTGGAACCGTGCGGCCTACGGAAGAGTTCATCATCGAACGCTACAGCCATGTGATGCATATCGTGTCCAACGTCGTTGGCGAGCTGGCCGAGGACAAGGATGCGCTGGATGCTTTCTTTGCCGGAATGCCCGCTGGCACCGTTTCCGGTGCACCGAAAGTGCGTGCGATGGAAATCATCGACGAATTGGAGCCTGAAAAGCGCGGCATCTACGGCGGCGGTGTAGGGTATTTCAGCGCGGGCGGCGATATGGACATGTGTATCGCGCTGCGAACGGCGATCGTGAAGGACAGCAAGCTTTATATTCAGGCGGGCGGAGGTGTTGTCTATGACAGCGACCCCGAAGCGGAATACATGGAGACCGTCCACAAATCGAATGCCATTCGTCGTGCGGCTGGGGACGCGTCGCGGTTCACCGGAAACGGCAACGGATGAAACGGGTCGGTTGTAACGCCGCCCGCACGTTCAATATTCCAGCGCTGTTCCACCCTGTTCAACCGCGTTCATCATGACGGCGGAAATCGGAGCCATTGCAACACGGCTGCCGCGATCTTCAAGCCCCCATAGCAACAGGGCCGAGATCGTCTCGGGCCGCAGGCGACCCATCATCACGACCGCACCTTCCTGCCCGGCGCGGAACGCTGCCTGATCCAGAAAGCGGCGCATTACCTTGGCGTCCTGCCGCGCACCATCAAAGTCACGAAATACCACGCTTGATGGAACGCCATTTCGGGCGGCCAGCTTTTGAACCGTATTCAGGCCATTGTCCTGCGTAACCAGACCTCGCCCGGTGTCACCTGCAATGGCTGCGACCTGATCGGCCAGCTTTCGGTTGCCCTGAATACCTGTACCGACACCTTCGAGGATGCCGACGGTTTGATGCAGGGTATCCAGCCAGACCGAAAGCGAGACTTCGGCGTCCTGAGCGTTGGCCGCCTGATGCATGTCGACAAGCGCCATCACCTCGAATCCGGCCTCGCGATGACGTGACATTTTCTCGGCCGCTTCGGGATCGGTCGGGCTGATGGCAAAGCTGATCGGATACGGAAAGTCCTTCAGCGCTTCGGCGCCATAGGCCCCTTCGTCATCAATCAGAATGATTGACATCAAAGGTTTTGCATCCGGGTTGTCAAAATCCGCCGCAAAGTCCTCGATTGGTTTGCCCGGCGCGGCTGGCTGGGCTTCGGCTTGCTCTGTTGAGGCAGCATCACGCTCGGTCAAGGGAATGACGCGTTTGCCGACCAAGGTGCCTGAGGGCGTCGACGGATCATCCGGTGCCTCGGGCAAGGTCAGGATACGCGGCTGGTTTCGCGGCAACGTGTCCTCGTCCCCTTCGACCGCGATTGGGTTGTCTTGAATCGAGACACCTTCGTCAATTTCCTGTTCAACGTCCGGTGCCAGAGCCGCAATTTGTGCGCCCTGAGACTCGGATGGTTCAGATGGCACAATCTCCGGCTCTGCCGACGGCGCGGGCCCTTCGACGACCTGAGGTTCCACCGGTGCCGGTTCCTGCGCGATTTGAGGCTCCGCCGCTGGCGTTGGCGCGGGCGGTTGCAAGCTGTCTGCAGGAAGGTTTGGCGAGGTTTCCTGGGTCGGTACTGCGGCAACGGTTGCAGGCTTCGAAGGGGCAAACTCTGATTCCGATGCAGCATCCAGAGACGGCGCGGCAGGCGCGGTGGGCGCTTCGGTCACCTCGGGCAACGCGTTCGTGTTGGGTCGCGCGTCGGGCTGCACTTCAACATCTTCCAAACCGGCAAGCGTGTCAGAACTTATGTCGGGTTCGGCAGGGGTTTGTGCGGGTCGTTGAACAAGGTCACCATCCTTGCCCTGAACGTCCACGTCTTCATTTGGCGTTGGTGTCGGCGCGTCCGCAACTTTGGGAGCGCTTGCGACAACCTGTGGTTTGCTGGTCAACGGCGTGTTCAGCGACACCACCGCCCCGAGGGCCAGAACCGAAACCGCCCCGGCGATCATTCCACCGTAAAATCCGCCCATCGAAAACCTGCCTCTCGCGTTGTTTCCTGCCTCGCACACCCCTGCGCCATCTGGTGCGGCGCTCACTTGCTTTGTGCGTCCGGGTCGTATGTCCCCTTGACGCTGCCGCACAAGCCTGAGCATGTATGTCCCGACATTATACCGTGGCAATGGGTTGCATCGCCAGCCTGAAATGCCCAAGCGAAGATAAGTACTGAAATGCTGCTGCTGATCGACAACTATGACTCGTTTACCTACAACCTGGTCCACTACTTAGGTGAGTTGGGGGCCGAGATGGTCGTACGCCGAAACGACGCGCTGGATGTGCAAGAGGCGATGGCGATGAACCCGGCCGGCATCCTGCTGAGCCCCGGCCCCTGTGACCCCGATCAGGCCGGTATCTGCCTGGCGCTGACCGAGGCGGCGGCGGAAACACAAACGCCGCTGATGGGTGTTTGCCTTGGCCATCAGTCCATCGGCCAGGCCTTTGGCGGCAAAGTCGTGCGATGCCATGAAATCGTTCATGGAAAGATGGGCACCATGCAGCACAAGGGCACGGGCGTGTTTTCCGGCCTTCCGTCACCGTTCGAAGCAACGCGCTATCACTCTTTGATCGTGGAACGCGAAACCCTGCCCGACTGTCTTGAGATCACTGCAGAACTGGAAGATGGCACGATCATGGGCCTGCAACACAAGAATCTGCCGATCCACGGCGTCCAGTTCCATCCGGAATCCATCGCGTCCGAGCATGGCCACGCGCTGCTCAAGAACTTCCTGAACGAAATGAAAGTGCCTGCATGAGCGATGCCTTGAAACCGCTGATCGGAGCAGCGGCCGATCGTCCCCTGACCCGCGCCGAGGCCGAGCAAGCCTTTGAAATCTTGTTTGAAGGCGAAGCCACACCCAGCCAGATCGGCGGGCTGTTGATGGCGATGCGCACGCGTGGCGAAACCGTCGACGAATACGCCGCAGCCGCGGCTGTCATGCGGTCCAAGTGCCACGCCGTCCGCGCCCCTGCCAATGCGATGGACATCGTCGGGACGGGCGGAGACGGCAAAGGCACCCTGAACATTTCAACGGCGACCGCTTTTGTTGTGGCGGGGGCCGGAGTGACCGTAGCGAAACACGGCAACCGCAACCTCAGTTCGAAATCCGGCGCAGCCGATGCCTTGGGGCAACTGGGCATTAACGTCATGGTTGGCCCGGAAACCGTTGAAAAGGCTTTGAAAGAGACCGGTATCGGTTTCATGATGGCGCCAATGCACCATCCTGCGATTGCCCATGTTATGCCCTCACGACAAGAGCTTGGAACCCGAACCATTTTCAATATCCTTGGTCCGTTGACGAACCCCGCGGGCGTGAAACGTCAACTTACCGGCGCGTTCAGCCGCGAGTTGATCCGACCAATGGCCGAAACGCTCGGCCTGTTGGGCGCTGAACATGCCTGGCTGGTGCATGGATCGGACGGGACGGATGAATTGACAATCACTGGCGTCAGTTGGGTCGCATCTGTCGAGGACGGAACGGTTCGCGAAGTCGAACTGCATCCCGAAGACGCAGGACTGCCCGTGCATCCGTTCGAGGATATCATCGGCGGCACCCCCGAGGACAACGCCGTTGCCTTTCGCGCATTGCTGGATGGAGCGCCCTCCGCTTATCGCGATGCGGTTCTGTTGAATGCAGCGGCAGCTCTGGTGGTGGCAGATGCTGCCACAGATCTGCGCGAAGGCGTCTCAAAGGCGGCCGAAAGCATTGATAGCGGCAAAGCCAAAGACAAGATCGCCGCCTTGGCCCGAATAACACAGGAAGCCGCATGACCGAGACCGTACTGGACAAGATCAAAGCCTATAAGCTGGAAGAAGTCGCCGCGGACAAGGCCCGGAAGTCCCTGGAGACACTGGAATCCGAGGCCAACGCGGCACCAGAGCCCCGCGGATTTGCAGCGGCTCTTCATAAGGCAACACGCACCGGTTACGGGCTGATTGCCGAGGTTAAGAAAGCAAGCCCCTCCAAAGGCTTAATTCGCGACGATTTCGATCCGCCGGAATTGGCCAAAGCCTACGAATCCGGTGGGGCCGCGTGTCTGTCGGTGCTTACCGACACGCCCAGCTTTCAGGGCGCGAAAGAATATCTGACTGCCGCACGCGAAGCGACCTCCCTGCCCGCGTTGCGCAAGGATTTCATGTATGATCCCTATCAGGTTGTCGAAGCGCGTGCCCTTGGCGCGGACTGTATTCTGATCATCATGGCCTCGGTCAGTGACGCGCAGGCAGCCGAGCTGGAACAGACAGCGTTTGATTGGGGCATGGATGTTTTGATCGAAGTGCATGACGAGGTCGAGTTGCAGCGCGCAACCGAACTCAAGAGCCCCTTGATCGGGATAAACAACCGCAATCTCAAGACCTTCGAGACCACTCTGGACACGACGCGCCATTTGTCAAAACTGGTGCCTGCTGACCGGACAATTGTCTGCGAAAGCGGATTGAGCACGCCCGCCGATCTGGCCGACATCGCCCGTTACGGTGCGCGTTGTTTCCTTATCGGCGAGAGCCTGATGCGGCAGGACGATGTCGAAGCCGCAACGCGTGCGTTGCTCGCCAACCCGCTTGTCCCCGGAGTGATGTGATGCCGCTTACCCATTTCGATGCGCAAGGCCAGGCACATATGGTAGATGTCTCGGACAAGGCCGTCACGGATCGTGTTGCGGTCGCTGCTGGCCACATCAAAATGGCAAGTGAAACCTTTGAAATCATTTCAGAAGGCCGGGCCAAGAAAGGTGACGTCTTGGGCGTTGCACGCCTTGCGGGGATCATGGGGGCGAAAAAGACACCCGATTTGATTCCGCTGTGCCACCCCTTACCGGTGACGCGCGTGGCTGTCGATCTGACACTGGATCCCGATCTTCCGGGCGTTCAGATCCAGGCGACCGTCAAGACGACCGGCCAGACCGGCGTCGAGATGGAAGCATTGACCGCTGTTTCGACCGCTGCGTTGACGGTCTATGACATGATCAAGGCTGTAGATAAGTCCATGCAGATTGGCGATATTCGCGTCTTGTTGAAAGATGGCGGCAAATCAGGGCGTTACGAGGCGAAATGATCACGGTCGAAGACGCCCGCTCGCTGTTGTTTGACCTTGTCGATCGGTTGCCGTCAGAAACCGTTTCCATTGCAGATGCGGCAGGTCGTGTTTTGGCCGAGGACGTACGCGCAACGCGGGACCAACCGCCCTTTGCAGCCTCATCAATGGACGGGTACGCCGTCAAGTCGGCCGAGGTTGAACTGCATGCAATGTTCAAGGTCGTCGGTGAAGCGGCGGCAGGCAACCGTTTTACCGGAACTGTCGGGCCGGGTCAGGCCGTTCGGATTTTTACCGGGGCGCCGATGCCGGACGGTTCGGATTTCGTCGTCATTCAGGAAGACACCGACCTTCGGGGCGATCTGCTGACGATCACCGACGCGCCGGGACAAAAATCGAATGTCCGTGCCGCAGGTGTGGATTTCAAATCGGGCACAACAATCAATGCGCCGCGTCAACTGCGCGCCGAAGACGTCGCATTGATGGCGGCAATGAACATCGCCGAGGTGCCGGTCACCCACAAACCCGTGGTGGCCCTGATTTCGACCGGTGATGAATTGGTCATGCCCGGTGAAACCCCCGGACCTGATCAGATCATTGCGTCAAACACCTTTGGTCTCAAGGCGTTGCTCGAAAGCATCGGCGCTCATGTCCGTATTCTGCCAATTGCGCAGGACACCGTATCCTCGCTTGAGACCGCATTTGACTTGGCCAAGGGCGCAGATCTGGTTGTGACCATCGGCGGCGCTTCGGTCGGCGATTATGACCTTGTCGGGGATGTCTCGCTGTCCCTGGGGATGGAACGATCCTTCTACAAGGTTCGCATGCGACCAGGCAAACCCCTGATGGCCGGGCATATCAATGGGGCGGCAATGGTCGGGCTGCCGGGCAATCCGGTCAGCGCGATGGTATGCGGCTATTTGTTCGTCGCCCCAATGGTTCGCCGCATGCTGGGGATCGCGCAGGTTTTGGAACCGCTGCGCAAGGCAAGACTGCTGGAACCAATCGGCGAAAATGGACCGCGCGAGCATTACATGCGCGCCGTTTTGGACGACAAGGGTATTGCGGCCTGCGCGGATCAGGATAGCTCTCTGCTGAGCGTATTGGCACAAGCGAACTCTCTTATTGTGCGAGCGCCACATGATCCGGCGCGCCTTGCTGGCGATACCGTTTCTTACCTTCCGATCTAGGAAAACGTCGAATCCGTTGACACAAAACGTGAACATGCGTAGAACAAAAGAAAACGCATGAGCGACGAGGTGTGAGCGATGCTGACCAAGAAGCAGTTGGATTTGCTGGAATTCATCCATAAACGCGTGCAGGCGGACGGTGTTCCGCCCAGTTTCGACGAAATGAAGGCCGCACTGGATCTCAGGTCCAAATCCGGCATCCACAGATTGATTACTGCGCTGGAGGAAAGAGGCTTCATTCGCCGCCTTGCCCATCGGGCGCGTGCGATCGAAATTGTCAAACTTCCAGAAAGCCTGGGTGGAGAGCCGACAGCCGGTTTCAACCCCCGCGTCATCGAAGGCGACAGGCCGTCCGGGCCGCGACCCGCGAACTTTGAGCCTGTTACGGTTGACGCGATGGAGCTTCCGGTGATGGGACGCATCGCGGCGGGTGTGCCGATCGAGGCGATCAGCCATGTTTCGCACCGCGTCGCCGTGCCGGGTTCGATGGTTTCGGGCAAAGGCGAGCATTACGCCCTTGAAGTGCGCGGGGATTCCATGATCGACGCAGGGATCAATGATGGCGACGTCGTGGTGATCCGTGAAACTTCCGCCGCCGACAACGGTGACATCGTGGTAGCACTGGTCGAGGATCAGGAAGCAACGCTCAAGCGGTTCTTCCGCCGCGGCCATGCCATTGCACTAGAGGCGGCCAACCCTGCCTACGAAACACGCGTTCTGCCTGAAGACAAAGTCAAAGTGCAGGGGCGTTTGGTCGGCTTGATCCGAAGCTACTGACCCGGCTTGCGCGGGGACCAGAGGCGCTGACCAGAGACCCCCGCGCTTGTAACGACACGTCCCTGGCTGAACGAAAGGCTGCCTGTTTGCCGGAGTTTTTCAGGGTCGAACAACGCGCATGGCCCTGACAAGTCCAGCGCAACAGGCGAAATGATGATCTGGTTCGCAGCGCATTCTTTGAACCCTTGCGCAGCGCGTTTGCCGGTAACATGGATCATCTCGGTCCCGTTGATCAAATACCGCTTCAAAGGATCGCCGTTTTTTGGCCAACGCGCCGCGGCGGTTGGTTGATCTGTGCCGTCGCCATCGTTCTCCAACCAGACTGCGGCAATGAAGCCAGCTCCTTTGCTTTTGCTCAGCGCACGCCCCTGGTCGGTCATAACACCGATCAAGCCACCTGTGTCAGCGACCAGTACTTCGGGGCGATGCCCTTGGCCCCAGAAGGACAAGGCCACCGCAGCGGCACCCAACCCCACCCACCGGGCGCGACCCTGCCACAGGATGAGCCACAATACGCTGATTGCCAGTGCTGGAAGCAGAAAGCCCGGTGGACTGACAACATGGCTCTGTGCGCCATCAAGCCCCGATACACGGTTGGAAACCTCAAGTATCCAGCCCAGCCCGACCCCCATCACCTTGAGGGCCAACCAGTCGAGTCCGAAGGGGGCCAACAGAGCTGCAACCACAGCCGAAGGGACAACCAGAATTCCCATAACGGGAACCGACAACAGGTTTGCGAGCAGGCCATATGTCGACATCGTGTTGAAATGGGCGGCCCCAATCGGCGCTGTCGCCAGTCCGGCAACTGCCGAAGACAGCGCGACGCCGATCAACGGTTTGGTCCAGCTTGGACCCGGCAATGTCCCGTACTCCCGCAATGCGCCGAAAACCGCAACCAATGCCGTTGTTGCGGCGAAGGACATTTGAAACCCGGGACTAAGCAGGGATTCCGGACGCAGCGTCAAAACGACAAGAGCGGCCAGTGCGACCCCACGCAGCGAAATCGCCTGTCGGTCAACCAGAACCGCACCCAGCATGACCGAAACCATGATGAACGCCCGCTCGGTCGCCACATTTCCGCCGGACAACGCCAGATAGATAGTGGCAGCGCATAAAGCAAAGACGGCAGCCAATTTGCGAACAGGTAGACGCAAGGCCAAGCCGGGCGCGGCAGACAGACCGACCCGGGTTGCCACAAAAACAAAGCCGGTCAAAAGACCCATATGCAGGCCCGAAATCGCCAACAGGTGCGCCAGGTTGGATGCCCGTAGGTTCTTTAGTGTCTCCTGCCCCATTCCGCTGCGATCACCCGTTGTTACGGCAGCGGCAAAACCGCCGATTTCCCCGGGCAGGATGCGTCGTACATGGTTCGAGATTGCCATGCGGACCCGCGTGATATGAACGCCACGCGCGCCGTCCCTTGCCGCGGCAGACGTAAGGACGGGAACACGGGTATATCCGACGGCGCCAAGCTGCTGGAACCACGCATGGCGTCTGAAATCGAAGCCGCCCGGCTCGACCGGTCCTTGCGGCGGAGACAAATGCCCGGTCGTCATGATCCTTTGGCCCGGCATCAAAGCAGCCTCGCCGCCATGCAACGAAAGGCGGACGCGATGCGGCCTTTGTTCTTTGGGCACGGCTTCAAGGCGCACCTGATCCAACGTGACCCGCAGCGCGTCAGAGGCGGAACGATCCAATGCAACAACGCGCCCCTCTATCGGACCGTAATACCGCCACCCCAGAACGGGTTCAGAGATCGCGTGCGCGCGCGCACCGGCAAGCAGAAAACCCACCGCCACGAGTGTCAGCCCAACCGCAAGCGGGCTCCACGCTGGGGGCAGTGTCGCCGCAAGGGCCGCTGCCAGACCCAGCCCCAGTACGACGGCAGTATAGCCCATCATTGTGGGTTCGAATTTCAGGGCGAAGTACAATCCAATCCCGATCGCAAGGCAAACCGGCGCCCAAGCCAGCAAATGGCCGCGTTGGCGCAGTAAAGCAACCTGGACCCCTGCCAAAAACCGCATGGTTGCCCCCGTCCTTCGGGCTCGTTAGACAGGCCCAACTCTATGCCCGACACGGTTATCAAAAGGTTAATCAATACAATGTCCGACCAGGTCGTCACTCGTTTCGCCCCCTCGCCCACAGGCTTTTTGCACATCGGCGGGGCGCGTACTGCGCTGTTCAACTGGCTTTACGCGCGGGGCCGAGGCGGCAAGTTTCTGCTGCGGATCGAGGACACAGATCGTGAACGCTCGACCCCGGAGGCGACGGCCGCCATTCTACAAGGTATGCAATGGCTTGGCTTGGATCACGATGGCGAGGTTATCAGCCAATTCGACCGCGCGGACCGCCATGCCGAGGTTGCACGCCACCTCTTGTCCGAGGGTAAAGCCTACAAGTGTTTTTCGACCCAGGACGAAATTGCCGCCTTCCGGGATCAGGCGCGCGCCGATGGTAAATCCACGCTGTTTCGCAGTCCATGGCGCGACGCGGAAACATCCACGCACCCTGACGTGCCCTATGTGATCCGGATAAAGGCGCCTCAGGACGGTGTTACTGTGATCCGCGATCAAGTTCAGGGCGATGTCACCATCCGAAATGATCAATTGGATGACATGATCCTGCTGCGCTCGGACGGTACGCCGGTCTATATGCTCGCGGTCGTGGTCGACGATCACGATATGGGCGTAACCCATGTGATCCGCGGCGACGATCATCTTAACAATGCGGCGCGTCAGATGATGATCTATCAGGCGATGGGATGGAACGTCCCTGTTTGGGCGCATATTCCCTTGATCCACGGGCCCGACGGTAAGAAACTTTCAAAGCGCCACGGTGCGCTTGGTGCGCAGGAATATCAGGCTATGGGCTATCCCGCTGCAGGTATGCGCAACTACCTGGCACGTTTGGGTTGGAGCCACGGCGACGATGAGTTTTTCACCGATCAACAGGCCCTGGAGTGGTTCGATCTGGACGGTATCGGCAAAAGCCCTGCAAGGTTCGATTTCAAGAAGCTCGAGAATCTTTGTGGACAGCATATTGCCGTCTCAGATGATGCTGCGTTGCGGCAAGAAATAGCGGAATACATCGATGCCGCCGGGCGTCCTGCATTGTCTGAAACACAATTGCATGATCTGGAGCGTGCGATGTATTGCCTCAAAGATCGCGCCCGAACGTTTCCGGAACTGATTGAAAAAGCGCACTTTTTCTTGACTTCGCGTCCAATATCACCGGACGAGAAGTCGGCAAAAGCGCTTGAATCTGTATCCGACGGTATACTGGAAGAATTGACGCCGCAGTTGCAAAATGCTAGCTGGTCCCGGAACGCACTGGAGGAGACCCTCAATTCGTTCGCAGAAACGAATGGGGTAAAGTTCGGCAAACTGGCAGGTCCCTTGCGGGCCGTGTTGGCGGGACGGGCTGTGACACCTTCGGTTTTTGATATGATGCTTGTGCTTGGGAAAGAAGAGACCTTGGCGCGGCTTTCTGATGCAGTGAATTAAACCTGATCTTCACAATCGGGTAATGCTGCTCCGCTAACACCCGGACTGCGCGCCCGCGCGCAGCCGTTGCCCGCAAAGTCGGACAGCGATCCGGCATGTGATGAATAAGGAAGGGACAATATGACCGATAGCAACAAGACCGCCACTTTGACTGTCCACGGCAAAGAATACGAGCTGCCGGTCCACTCTCCAACCGCCGGTCCCGATGTTGTCGATATCCGTAAACTTTACAGCGAAGCCGGGGTGTTCACCTACGATCCGGGCTTCACCTCGACGGCAAGCTGCGACAGCACAATCACCTACATCGATGGCGACAAAGGTGAGTTGCTGCACCGCGGGTACCCGATCGATCAGCTTGCCGAAAAATCGCATTTCCTGGAAGTGTGCTACCTGCTTCTGTACGGGGAATTGCCCGCAGCCAAAGACCTGGAAAAGTTCGAAACCACCATCACGCGCCACACCATGCTGCATGAGCAGATGCAGTATTTCTATCGCGGCTTCCGCCGTGATGCGCACCCGATGGCAATTATGGTCGGCGTTGTGGGAGCGATGTCAGCGTTCTACCACGACTCGACGGATATCCATGATCCGCGCCAACGCGAAATTGCCTCGCACCGGCTGATCGCCAAAATGCCGACGATTGCCGCCTGGGCGTATAAATATCACAACGGCCAGCCTTTCGTGTATCCGCGCAACGATCTGGACTATGCGTCGAATTTCCTGCGCATGTGCTTCAGCGTTCCTGCTGAAGAGTACGAGGTCAACCCGATCCTCAGCCGTGCTATGGATCGCATCTTTACGCTGCATGCGGACCACGAACAAAACGCTTCGACGTCTACGGTGCGTCTGGCGTCATCTTCAGGCGCAAACCCGTTTGCCTGCATTGCCGCCGGTATTGCGTGTCTTTGGGGACCGGCCCACGGCGGCGCAAACCAGGCCTGCCTTGAAATGCTGGAAGAAATTGGGACCGTTGACCGCATTCCGGAATACATCGCCCGCGCCAAGGACAAAGACGATCCGTTCCGCCTGATGGGCTTTGGCCACCGCGTGTACAAGAACTTCGACCCCCGCGCCAAAGTGATGAAGCAATCCGCGGATGAAGTGCTTGATCTGCTGGGTATTGAAGACAACCCCAAATTGCAGGTCGCGAAGGAACTGGAAAAAGAAGCGCTGGAGGATCCGTACTTCGCCGAGAAGAAACTGTTCCCGAACGTTGATTTCTATTCGGGCATCATCCTCGAGGCGATGGGTTTCCCGACCTCGATGTTCACTCCGATCTTTGCCCTGTCGCGTACCGTCGGCTGGGTCAGCCAGTGGAAAGAAATGATTGCCGATCCGCAAAACAAAATCGGTCGTCCGCGTCAGTTGTATCTGGGCGAAACACTGCGTGACTATGTCGATATCGAAAACCGTTGAGTTCTGGATTGATATCAAACATCAAACCCCGGGTTTCCCGGGGTTTTTTTGTGGCCACGCAAAACTGTGTTACCAAATTGTTGTCACCAAAGGTCAAAATCCGGCAGCGCACCAGCCAACGCTTTTCGCGACGCAACGTTGCGCCTATGGTTTCGCAACAATCACGATGCGCGCTGCGATGATACTTCGGTCTTTCCTTTTGGCTTTCCTGGCCACTTTGTTGTTTTCCGGCCCACTTTTGGCCCAAGGGTTTGCAGAAAACGCCTTCGAAAAAATTCAGCGTGAAAACGCAGCCGGGTCGCTCGCGGTAATGGGGCTTGCCGGTATTCCGGATGATTCCGCCAGCGCCATCTCGCTGCAATCCAACACTGACAACCGGGACTATGATTTCAAATCCGCACAGCTTGGCGGCGGGTTCCGATTGTCAGAAGGCGTTCCCATCTACCTTGAGGGCTACATCGGCTATGCGCGGTATGACCCGGTTCTGACTTTTTCCGGCACAGGCGAAACGACCCGATTGCCGCTCAAGTGGACCAGCGCGGCCGTCACCGGAGGCATTGGATATCAGTTCGATCTGGGCGAGCGTTGGAAATTTACGCCAATGGCCCATATCTCGATCGGGCGCACGCAATCCGATGCCTCGGTCGCAACGCAGGTTGTGGCAAATCGACTTGGGATCGAACGCGATTTTGTCGAAAGCGGCGGTCTTTGGGCCGGTGGTGCGGGCGGATCGTTAACGCTGGATTACAAGCGCCCCTTGTCCAACGACCGCGAATTCGAGATGAGCTTGCGCTATACCCATATCGAATACTGGCCAATTGGTGATGACGAGGACCTTCTGGTTCAGTCCACTGCGGCAAACGCTGTGCTTTGGACCCGGTACCGGTTTCCGACCGGCAGGCGTATGTTTGGCCGCCCTGTCAGATGGGTTGGGGACTTTTCCTATTCCTACCTGATCGGAGATCAATCGCTTGTATTGGGTACGGACTGGCTTGCCCGGATCGGCGGCGGGATCGAGGTTGATTTGTCTGACACTTGGGTTCCTTGGGTGACCACAACGCGGATCATGGTGCGGTACTACGGCAGCGATACCGTGAACGGTTACACCGCAGGTATTGGCATCAGCTTTTAGCAGATTCTGTCAAAACAAGGTCATCTGCTCGCCCGGTTGCGGCGGAACCTCAAACAGATCACATCGCAAAGGTTCGGACCTAATGTTAAGGCCCAATCGCGTGCAGGCGGCCTTGAATCGCTGTGCGATGACCCCCGCATATTCGCCTTCGCCGCGCATACGATGGCCCCAACGCGGGTCGTAATCTTTGCCGCCGTGCATCTCACGCAGTCTTGCCATGACCTTGTCAGCGCGGTCCGGCATGTGCTCAGCCAACCATTCCTGCCACAGGGCCGAAACCTCACGCGGCAGACGCAACATGATCCAGCTTGCAGCGTCCGCGCCCGCCGCTTTACCGGCTTCCAAAAGGTTTTCCAGTTCATGATCTGTGAGACCGGGAACAATGGGTGACGTCATGACCCGAACCGGCACCCCTGCCCCTGTCAAACGTTCAATCATCTGCAGGCGTCGCTTTGGCGACGGCGCACGCGGTTCCATCCGCCGCGACAATCCCGTGTCCAAGGTCGTCAAAGAAACCCCGACGCGCACCAACCCCTGTTCGGCCATTGGCGCGAGGATGTCCAAGTCTCTTTCAATCAAAGCTCCCTTGGTCACGATCCCGATTGGGTGATTAAAATCGCTTAGAACCTTCAGGCAATCCCTTGTTATTTCGCGACTTTGCTCAATCGGCTGATACGGGTCGGTGTTTGTACCCAAGGCGATCGTTGCCACCTTGTAGCTTGATCTGGACAATTCCCGCCGAAGGATTTGCGCTGCGTTCGGGCGGGCAATCAAACGCGTTTCAAAATCAAGGCCCGGCGATAACCCGAGATAGGCATGCGTCGGACGCGCAAAGCAATAAACGCAACCATGCTCGCACCCGCGATAGGGATTGATCGACCGGTCAAATGGCAGATCCGGTGATTTGTTGTAAGTGATCAGGCTGCGCGCAACTTCATCGCGAACTTCGGTCCGTAATGTCGTCAGGTCTTCCTCAATGTCCCAACCGTCATAAGCAATCGAGGTCGCGTACCGCTCATAGCGACCAACGTCATTGGACACAGCCCCGCGCCCCTGAGTTTTTGCTCGAACAGCCATTTGTTCCCTATATGTTCCATTGAGATATTGCTATACCCCGGCCCCCTGTTTGGCAAGTCCGGACGTTTCCTGAAGGCGCGCTGTAAAATGAATTTCATGCAGAAAAACCTTGCAAATTATTCCACTGCAAAGGTTAAATATCTGCCTTATAGGTCGGTCCCAGAACGGCCAAGGTCGCAATCGTGAAAGTAGTCCTGCGACGAAATGGTCAAAACGAGAAAAAATGCCACTTTGGGCCGCGTGCCCACTTAGCACAGGGAATCACCCCATGTCCGACGAAGAAGACATCGTCCTGTCCGAACTCAACGACGAAGAGCTTGTCGAACAGATGTTCGACGATCTCTACGACGGTCTGAAGGAAGAGATCGAAGAAGGTGTGAACATCCTGCTGGAACGCGGATGGACCCCATATGACATCCTGACCAAAGCGCTTGTTGGCGGAATGACCATCGTTGGTCATGACTTCCGCGATGGCATCCTGTTCGTTCCCGAAGTTCTGCTGGCTGCGAACGCGATGAAGGGCGGCATGGCGATCCTGAAGCCGCTGCTGGCTGAAACCGGTGCGCCGCGTGTCGGCAAAATGGTGATCGGAACCGTCAAGGGCGACATTCACGACATCGGCAAAAACCTTGTTTCCATGATGATGGAAGGCGCCGGTTTCGAGGTTGTGGACATTGGCATCAACAACCCGGTCGAAAACTATCTGGAAGCGCTGGAGACAGAGCAACCCGATATCCTGGGCATGTCCGCTCTGCTGACAACGACCATGCCCTACATGAAAGTCGTAATCGACACTCTGGTCGAACAGGGCCTGCGGGACGACTACATCGTCCTGGTCGGTGGTGCGCCGCTGAACGAAGAGTTCGGCAAAGCCATTGGCGCAGACGCATATTGCCGCGATGCTGCCGTTGCGGTGGAAACCGCAAAGGAATTTGTGTCCCGCAAGCACAATCAACTGGCCGGCTAAGCGTCGTTCACGCGCGAGTTTCAAGGCCGCCCTTTTTTGGGTGGCCTTTTTCAATTGCCTCCAAGTGACATTGAGAAACTAACCCTCGTCTCGCATGGGTCCCGCCGGTGATGGCCCGGCGTCGTCGGGCTGATACTGAATGTCGGAACCGGGCTTGATTGAGACAGGGATTCGCCCTCTGATAACGTCACAACTTCGGTTGGATTGGACCAATGCAGAACAGCACACCGCCAGATGACGCAAGCCTGACCACCCAAGGTTATTCCGAGCAGGGTCGATCGGGCAGTATCCTGTTGCTGGCCTGCGGCGCGCTTGCGCGCGAGATTCTTGACTTGAAAAAACGCAACGGTTGGGACCACATGGCCTTAACCTGCCTGCCCGCAATTCTGCACATTCATCCCGAAAAGATCACCCAAGCCGTCGAAGAGGCGGTGGCAAAGCATCGGGAACACTATGACCAGATTTTTGTCGTCTACGCCGATTGCGGAACCGGGGGATTGCTGCAAAAGGCTTGCGACCGCTTGGGTATTGAAATGGTCAAGGGACCCCATTGCTATTCTTTTTTCGAAGGCAACGACGTCTTTGCCGACCATCAGGAAGACGAAACGACGGCGTTTTACCTGACAGATTTTCTGGCGCGGCAGTTCGACGCTTTCGTTTGGAAACCGCTTGGTCTGGATCGCCACCCTGAACTGCGTGACATGTATTTCGGCAATTACACCAAGCTCGTTTACCAGGCTCAGACCGACGACCCGAACTTGACCGAACGTGCGAAGGAGTGTGCCGAGCGCATGGGTCTGACGTTCGAGCGACGTCTGACCGGCTATGGCGATCTTGCCAGCACGCTGTCCGAATGGGCAACGCGCACCGCGCCGAACTGAACGTCGTCCTAAACCTGCGCTAAGGCAACTTCGCGAATGCGCTCGACCATCGCGCGCAGCCCGTTTGACCGCTGTGCTGATAGGTGATCATTCAACCCGAGACGGGCCAATTCGGCCCCCGCATCAACGCTTGCAACATCGGAAACCGGCAATCCGTTATAAAGGCTGCGCAAAACGGCGATTAACCCACGCACGATCAGGGCGTCGCTGTCCCCGTCGAAATGGAACTTGCCACCGTCGATAACAGGATGCAGCCAAACCTGACTGGCACAACCATCCACCTTTGTTGCAGGCACTTTAAAGGCGTCATCCAGCGGTGTCATCGCCTTGCCCTGCTCGATCACATGGCGATAGCGATCTTCCCAATCTTCCAGAAATTCGAAGTCCTCGACGATTTCTTCAAAAGCAGGTGTGGCCATAACACGTTGTTTCCTTGCGTTGTGCGATCACAATTGTGACCTATGCCCAGCTTAAGCGCCTGTCCAGCCCCAGCCGTGGCTTTTCAAGACATTGAAATTGCGCTAACCCGTTGCGAGTCAAGTACTGAAAAGTGTTGGGGCCATGCACAAAACTGTATCCGTTCTTTTGGTTGTCACCCTCGCCCTTTCCGCCTGCGGCGGGTGGCGGGATTCCGGTGCAAACCCATCGAACTGGTTTGGTGGAAGATCGTCCAACGCACCGCCGCCGTCGCCTGATGATCCGGATGCGCTGCTTCCCAATCAGGACGATCAAGGCGGGCTGTTTTCCCGACCGGTGCCGGAAGACACAAGCATTCCAATTGCTGTCATCGATGAACTGAAAATCGACCGGACACCGAGCGGTGCAATCATCTACGCCACAGGAACCGCGACCCGGCAAGGCGCATATAACGCTCGGTTGGTGCGTGTTCGAAACGATGAGAACACCAAGAACGGCGTTTTGGAATACACCTTCCGCGTCAACTATCCAGTGTATGCAACCGCACAAGGCACGCCACGCTCGCGCATGGTTTCGGACGCGGTCAATGTAAGCCGTCAGGAGTTGGAAAGCGTGCGGCTGGTTCGCGTCTCTGGCGCACAAAATACGCTGGAGTCTCGCCGCCGCTGAAGTTTGGTTACAGCGACACCACGCGCACGGTCTGGCCCTTTGCCGCAAGCGCGATTTTGCCGTCACACAGTTTGAGCGCGTCCTCGCCAAACACCTCAAAACGCCAGCCTGACATCGCCGGAAGCGCGCGCTCGCCCGCCGCGATCTGGTCAAGGTCGGCACTCGTGGCGATCAGCTTTGCCGCCACACCAGAGCTTTCGGTTTTTGATTTCAGCAAAACCCGCAAAAGATCAGCCAGCGCCGGGTTGACCTTCAGCTTGTCGCGGCTTGTATCGATCTTTGGGAGTTTCTCGGGTGGGCAATTCACGCCCTTTTTCACGGCCGAAAGAATCCCTTCCGCGATGACCCCTTTGCGGGCCTCGCGCAACAGCAAACGCGATCCGCCCAAGTCCGAGGTGGATTTGGGCTTGGTTGACGCCATCTCGATCAGCGCATCGTCTTTGAAGACGCGACTGCGCGGAACATTGTTTTCCTGGGCGTATGCCTCGCGGAACTGGGCCAATTCCCGGACCACAGCCAGAAACTTGGCGGAATTCGTGCGTGTTTTGACGCGGCGCCAGGCATCTTCGGGCCGAATGTCATAGGTTTCAGGCCGGGTCAGAATGCGCAACTCCTCTGCCACCCAATGGCTGCGGCGGGTCTTTTCCAGTTCGGCCGACAAATGTTCATAGATCTTGCGCAAATGCGTGACATCAGCCAGGGCATAGGTCTTCTGCGCATCTGTCAGTGGGCGGCGTGACCAGTCGGTAAAGCGCGAGGTCTTGTCGATCCCCTCTTTGCAGACCTTACGCACCAGAGTTTCGTATCCGACCTGTTCGCCAAAACCGCAGACCATCGCCGCAACCTGCGTATCGAACAGCGGGGTCGGAAACACACCGGCTTCAACCCAGAAGATTTCAAGATCCTGACGGGCTGCATGGAAAACCTTGACCACCGCCTCGTTGCGAAACAGTTCGTACAATGGATCAAGCGAGATTCCGTCGGCCAACGGGTCCACCAGAACCGCGCTGTCCTCATCATCGGATGGGTACGCAAGTTGTATCAGGCAAAGCTTGGAATAATACGTCCGCTCGCGCAGGAATTCGGTATCAACGGTGACGTAGGGATGGTTTGTGGCCGCCGTGCAGAAGTCGGCCAGCTCTTGCGTCGTAGTCAGGGTTCTCATGCGCCGTGCTGTTCTTGCTCTTGTATCTAGGTGACTGCCCGTCTGCTTTTCCTGTTCCCGAGCGTTGAAGGCGACCATAGGCCGAATAATGGGGGTGTGTAAATCTCTGGCCGGTGTTTAAGGCAGCAGGACGGGTGCTTTGTTTCCAGCGGCGAAACGCTGCAGAACCGACGGATAGAGTTTGTGTTCCTGCGTCAACACCCGAGCGGCAAGGGTGTCCGGCGTGTCGCTTGTCAGGACCGGGACACGGGCCTGTCCCAGAATCGGACCGTCATCCAGTGCGGCGGTTACTTCGTGGACCGTACAACCATGTTCGGCGTCCCCCGCCTCGATGGCCCGGGCATGCGTGTGCAGGCCTTTGTATTTCGGCAAAAGAGATGGGTGGATATTCAACATTCGTCCCTGAAATCGCGACACGAAATCTGCGGTCAGAACCCGCATGAACCCCGCCAGACAAACGATATCGGGTTCGGCGTCGATCAGGGGCTTCAGCAATTCGGCTTCAAAAGCCGCACGATCACCTTTGAATGGTCGGTGATCGACGGATGCAGTCGGGATGCCGCGTTCAGCGGCCTTCGCCAGACCGCCCGCCTGGGCATCATTGGACAGAACCAGGCAGGGCCGCGCGGGATGATCGCCGGTCATGCTGTCGACCAGTGCGACCATGTTCGAGCCTCCACCAGACAGCAGAATGGCGACGCGTTTATGGCTCACAGCAAAGCGCCCGAATATTCGACTCCGGCCGAAGTCGTGATGACACCTATGCGAAAGACGCTTTCACCCGCGTCAGACATCTGGGTTGCCAGTTCCTCTGCTCGGTCAGGCGCGCAGACAGCGATCATGCCAATGCCGCAGTTGAACGTCTTCAGCATTTCGGCTTCGGCAATACCACCCGTTTCCGCCATCCATGCGAAAACCGGGGGCAAGTCCCACGCATTCAGGTCAATTTCGGCACCTAGGTCTTCGGGCAGCACACGAGGCAGGTTCTCAGTCAATCCGCCTCCGGTGATATGCGCCAACGCGTGAACGCCTCCGGCGCGAATTGCGGTCAAGGCGGGCTTTACGTACAGGCGCGTGGGCGTCAGCAGTTCCTCGCCCAATGTGCCGCCACCGAATGGAGACGGAGAGTCCCAATTCAGGCCGGACATCTCAACCAGCTTGCGTACCAACGAGTATCCGTTCGAATGCACCCCGTTCGAGCCAAGACCAAGCAGCACGTCGCCCGCTTGTACGCCATCAGGCAGGGCTGTCCCGCGCTCCATCGCGCCAACAGAAAAACCCGCCAGATCGAAATCCCCGTCGGGGTACATGCCCGGCATTTCCGCTGTTTCGCCACCGATCAGTGCACAACCTGATTGGGCGCATCCTTCGGCGATGCCTTCGATAATCCGGGCCGCCGTGTCAGTGTCCAATTTGCCCGTGGCGAAATAGTCCAGAAAAAACAGCGGCTCCGCACCCTGACAGATCAGGTCGTTGACGCACATCGCGACCAGATCAACACCGACCCCGTCAACGATGCCGGTATCAATCGCGATCCGCAGTTTGGTGCCAACCCCGTCCGTGGCTCCGACCAGGATCGGATCGGTGTAACCGGCGGCCTTGAGGTCGAAAAGTGCGCCGAAACCGCCCAGACCACTCATCACCCCGGAACGGTTGGTCCGCTTCGCCGCCGGCTTGATCCGGTCGACCAGCGCGTTCCCTGCGTCGATATCCACACCCGCGTCCGCATAGGTGATTCCGTTCTTGCCCGCTGTCATGACTGGTCCTTTGAGAATGCTTTGGGCGCGGGTTAGTCGATTGTGCGGTTTGTTGCAACGGTCAGGCTTGACGCGGGCCATGATCGTGATACCCAAGGCGCCTAGGCGGGCCTGTAGCTCAATTGGTTAGAGCAGAGCGCTCATAACGCTTTGGTTGGGGGTTCGAGTCCCTCCGGGCCTACCATAATAAACGCTAAGGTGTTGATTTTATTGCAACCTATTGCCCCGCAGGGTAGAAATGCCCGCACAAACGAAATCAAGCACTTAGATAACGGACGACCCCGCGTTTCCGGTGGATTCGCAGTCCCCAAATACTTCAATTTATCTCCGCCCACTGGGGCAGTTTATCCGGCGCGGGCACATCATGACGCTCAAGCCATTCCTTGAAGGCCATCCAGCGGTCTTGGGGCTTGGCTGCGTACCTGCGGGCGTGCAGTTCCGCTTCCTTGATCTGCAACTGCCGGCACCACTGGATTTTGAGCGTCAACCCTTGGGACTTCGCCCAAGCACGTAGAGCCCCATCCCATTCGTCAAGCGGGCGGGATTCCAGTTCTTTGCACAGGTCATAGGGGATTCGGTAGGAACAAGCTGTCATGCCGCAGATATGAGGCAGACATGGAGAAGCGGCAAGAGCTCCCTATTGTAAACTTTCTGAATCGAGCCATTGCAGGATTGACTGCGCAAGTGAACCCATGAACGGATCACTGAACAACGGCTCGGAGGCACCATTTGGTGTAAACTCGAAAAAAGCGTCTGACTCATCGGTACCCCATGTTCCAATGTGCTCGTCGTCTTTTGTCACAACGTTACCGTTCTCTAGGAAATTGATCGGGAATTTGTAATCGTCATTCATGCTCGGATCCTTATTGCGAACCTTTGCAACGGCCCTTATCGACCGCATCTAACCCTCGAATGAAACATCCGACCACGGTAGGCTCACCGTTCACATCCGCGTTAAACTCAGCAAGCAAACTGAGTGAGGTTATGAAAAGAAAGAACCGCATGGCTGATCCTTATTGTTAACTCTGACAGAAGAACCACCATCCTCCAAATTGACCGTGGCAGTTGGCACCACCTACTGTCGTGGCTGTGGCAATAAGATCTGATACAGCTACGATCCCTTTAACGAAGCAAATTAGAGCTGCAACTGCCGTTATAACCGCAATAAGATGTGTGTAATTGCGCGCCCGCCAAAACCTCTCTGAACCTTTCAATTGTATTACATAGGGGTAATTCCAAGAGTACGTTTTCGCAGCTTCGGCTTCAGCCTGAAAGTAATGAACGAGATAAGCTAGGAGCGACACCAGTATAGATGCGGCAACCCCTGAGGCAAACCAGATAAGGGCATCTGATGCCGCGTAAATGTCCAGCCGAACGTCTCCATTTCCTCCGGATATTGTGGCCACGAAGCCCAGCATAGCGATTACGGCACCGCCGTTTGTAATTAACAGAGCTTTGGCAGCGGTTGCCGATGCCTCAATGGCGGCTTGGTTTATGAATCGAAATTCATCTCTGTGGATGGAGTGAGCTAATTTGGCTTCCTCTTCGATAATATCGAACGGTAGTGCATTTCTTTGTGATTGTTGGTTTTCCATAAAACTAGTGTTTTCGTCTTGGTTCTATCTCATAAGTGAGGTCCCTTGCCTCCTCACGCAACTCATAACCTTGATCATCACGCCACCAGCGGCATGGCTCACATCATGTGCGGCGGATGTCGACCTATTGTCCGCAGAACTGGCAGGATTTGCCCTGATTTTGGCGGAAGATCGGGCTCAGGTCGGATCGCCTTCAGAATCTTCCGATACGGGCACTTTGAAAAAGTTGGAACCCGCAGCCACGATGCAACTGATGCCGTCGGGCCTGTCATGAGAATCGTGAAACTGCCGGTCTCTTCGGACGCCCACACTTCAATCAGAATTTGATTGCCAGCCGTTTTTTGCAGACCAGCGGAAACCAGAGTTTCGCATAGTTATCCACGAGATTCTTGGTGACATCATCACGCGGGGCGCAGTTCTGCGCCATCGTGTCTGACGGAAAAGACAGCATCAGGCCGGTAACGACCGACCGCATCATTGCCCGAAACCCGGTACCGAAAAACAACGAAATCGGGTTCATCGGCGCGACCTCACTATGGTGACGCAGATGACCCCAAAGATGCTGGCGATGATCAGTGCGGCCCGTTTGTGCAGAGGCGCGGGCAGCGCCGCGATAGACCAGCCCTTTGGATTGGCGCAGTCTTGATCACTGGTTGTCGGCAAAACGCGGCGTGGTTTTTGCTTCGCCATCTGACAAAAGAGAGGGGCTGGTCAAAACCCCCTCGCCCAGCCCCTCTCACACCGCCTTTCACTCTCCAGCATTTGCGAGTCGGCGGTGATCGGTATCGCGCGGCACGAGAACCAGATGCTCAATCCATTCTCGCGGCAATCGTCGCGCTTTTATGTCTGCCCTGTGCCGAACCGCACCTTTGTGCGTCGACCCAACATTGGTTGCCCGCGCCGGCTATCCACGCGGCGCGATATATTTGTTCAGCACATCCTTGGGCTTGGTGTTGGCCTTCGAACTGTCTCTGCCAGTGGATTTGGTCAAAGGAACGCTGCAGCGGACGGGCTGAGGCGCGAAAAGACCTAACTGGGCCTCCGTCCATGTCTTCAGATGATCTACGACAGTTTGCGCCGCTGCCTTTACTTTGATTTTGCGGAATATTTTTTCCACTTTGACACCTTCCCGAATCTCCGATGCCCTCAGCATCAGCGATCTTGAGGGAAAAAGAAGTGACGTTCTTCACATATGGAAAAAGGAAGTCTTAGGATCAGGAGCGGTCTGGTTGCCTGCGCAAACTTTTTTTACTATCGACCCACGATTATGTCTGCGCACAACCCGCCCAGAGACTCGCTTTTGCTTAGCCGCAATGCGCCGCCATGCGCGCGCGCGATGTCTGCAACAATTGCAAGGCCAAGCCCAACGCCGCTGCCCTGATTCTGGTTTCGGGCAGGGTCAAGACGGGTAAAGGGTTTGACCGCCTCTGTTCGCTGGTCAACCGGGATGCCGGGGCCGTCATCCTCGACCCGGATACGCAAGGATTTCGGTGTCAGTTTGAGACCAATTTCAGCGCGGGTCCCGTATCTGACCGCGTTTCCGATCAGGTTTTCAACTGCCCGTCGCATTGCAGTCGGACTAAGCGACGCGGTCCCCTGCCCCTCGACCGAGACCAATTCAACGTTCTGTCCAGCTCTCAGGGCGTCATCGGTAATCTGTCGCAACCAAGGTTCCGGCGTGATCGTTTCCGGCGCGCCCTCCGCCGCACCGCGAGAAAACTCAAGAAACGCATCCAGCAAGGATTGCATCTCGTCAACGTCTTTCAGAAGTGGCCCAGCCTCATCCTCGGGCAAAAGCGAAAGACCAAGTTTCAGCCGCGTCAGCGGCGTGCGCAGATCGTGACTGACGCCGGACAGCATCAATGTGCGTTGCTCCATCTGCCGCTCGATCCGGGTGCGCATGTCCAGAAAGGCACTGCCTGCGGCGCGGACTTCTATCGCTCCGCTCGGTGAATAGGGAACCACGCGACCGCGACCAAAGGCCTGCGCTGCGGCAGCTAGGCGAGTTATCGGCCGCAACTGGTTTCGCATGTACAGAAATGAGATTGTCGTCATCAGGATGGCAAAAAACACCATTGTCACAATCAACTGATGCGGCGCAGCGGGTGAGAGCCGTCTGCGGTCAAACGTCAATTCCAGCACGCCAAGATCTGTCTGAAGATACAGCCGCACAGTCTGGCCGCTTGGCAGGGCGACATCCAGAAAGTCGGGCAACTTGGTCTGCAACTCGGTTTCGACCTGCGGAGCGATGAAATCGTACCAGCGTCGCCCCCCGATTTCGGGCTCTTCGTTAGGCCCAAGAAACCGGGCGGTCATTTGCAGCGCCACCAGATCAGGGCGCACCGCTGCCAGAGCCTGCTGCTGCGTTTCGGTTCCCTGCATCGCCTCTGTCACAAGGGTCACTTCACGCACGGCGGTCAAGGTCATCTGGGCAGTCACATCCTCAAGATGTTTTTGCAAAAATGCCACTGCGACCACCAGCAGAACCACGATCACCGGCAAAACCAGAATCAACGCTGCTCGGGCATATAGACTGCGCGGCATATAAGGTTTGAGCCAGTGTAACGACATGCGCTAAACCTAGCGGGCTGGCAGGGTAAGAGAAAGAGGTCAGAATGCAGGCTCCGGACGATTTCAACCCGCCAACAGGTCGGTCGATTGCGCTTGCCCCCGGTATCCGGCGTATTCTGGCGCCCAACCCCTCTCCCATGACCTATCGGGGAACCAACACCTATCTCATCGGCGAGCGGGATGTCGCGGTGATTGATCCGGGCCCGTTGGACGAAACCCATCAGATGGCGATTCTGGAGGCGTTGCAGCCGGGTCAGCGCATCAGCCATATTCTGGTGACGCACAGCCACTTGGACCACTCTCCGCTCGCCGCGCCCTTGTCGCAGAAAACCGGCGCTCGGGTGCTGGCTTTCGGTGGGCCGGATGCGGGGCGCAGTCCGGTCATGGCCCGGCTGGCACGCCAGGGGCTGGCAGGCGGCGGCGAAGGGATCGACACCAGCTTTCGCCCTGACACAGAGTTGGAAGACGGAGAAATCCTTGAAGGTGACGGTTGGGCGTTGGAGGTGATTCACACGCCGGGGCACTTGGGCAACCATATCGCGCTGGCGTGGGGTGATGTTTGCTTTACCGCCGATCACGTGATGGGCTGGGCAAGTTCATTGGTGTCGCCACCCGATGGCGATTTGACCGACTTCATGACGGCCTGCAAAAGGCTGCGAGCGCGAAACTGGTCAGTCTTTCACCCCGGCCACGGTGCGCCAATAGACGCTCCAGCGGAACGCCTTGACTGGCTGATCCAACACCGAATGAGCCGTGAAGCTCAGATTTTGGCAGCGCTCAAAGACGGTCCAGCCACGGCGGGTGAGCTGACGCATAAAATCTATTTCGATACGCCAAAAGCATTGTTGCCTGCCGCCGAACGCAACGTGTTTGCGCATCTAGTCGACCTGGCCGGGCGATCCCGCGTCCGTCCGGAACCGGAATTGGCTGTCACCGCAAAGTTTCATCTGTTGGAGTGATTCAAAGATTTTTTGGACGGGATGCACTTCCCCTCTGGACGACCGGAATCCGCATTGTTATACGCGCCCTCAGTTCCGGCGTAGCTCAGCGGTAGAGCAGTTGACTGTTAATCAATTGGTCGTAGGTTCGATCCCTACCGCCGGAGCCAGATTTCCCTCAATCCAACACTGATTTTCCCGGCCGGTGTAGTCGATGGAAACACGCGCGTTTTTCGTCAAAAAAACCATTGGGCCCTCTGGACGCACAGAAACCGGATTGATATACGGCGCGAACCGTTCCGGCGTAGCTCAGCGGTAGAGCAGTTGACTGTTAATCAATTGGTCGTAGGTTCGATCCCTACCGCCGGAGCCAATTCCCCCTATTCTATCCCATCAAAGTGTCCTTAAAGTCCTCGCGCAGCGTGCGCTTTAGGACTTTGCCCGTTGCATTCAGCGGCAACGCTTCCACAAAAACGACTTTGTCCGGGACTTGCCAACTGGCTATTTTTCCTTCGAAGAACCCCAGCAGTTCGGGCTCGTCCGGGTCTTCCCCTTCGGCCTTTACGGCCACCAAGATCGGCCGTTCGCCCCATTTCGGATGTTCCACGCCAACGACCGCAGCTGTGGCAAGTTTCGGGTGGGCGACGGCGATGTTTTCCAGTTCCACCGAACTGATCCATTCACCGCCGGATTTGATGATGTCTTTCGAGCGATCCCTGATGGTCATGTAGCCATCGGGATCAAGTGTGGCCACGTCGCCAGTTGCGAACCAACCGTTGTCCAACAAATCCTCGTCCTGCATCTGGAAGTAACTGTCCAGCACCCAGTGTCCGCGAACCATCAAATCGCCTTGCGTCTCGCCGTCCTGTGGCAACGCATTCCCGTCGTCATCCACGATTTTAAGCTCGACACCATATGGCGGACGGCCCTGACTTTCGCGCAGTTTGTGTTGGTCGTCAATGGGAAGATCACGGTGCTTTGCCAAAGGAAAGTTCGTGGTGCCCAGCGGGCTCATTTCACTCATTCCCCACGCGTGAACCGTATCGACCCCATAGGTTTCTCGGAAGGTTTCGATCATTGAAGGCGGACACGCGGCGCCACCGATAACAGTGCGAACAAGGCTGGTCAGCCGAGATCCGGATTTGGCCGCATGGGCCAACAGACCCTGCCAGATTGTCGGCACACCCAAAGCCAGGGTCACGCCGTAAGTATCGACCAGATTGACCAGTGCCTCTCCGTGCAGGCCGGGCCCCGGCAGAACCATGCGCGAGCCGGACATGGCGCAGGCGTAAGGTGAGCCCCAGGCATTGACGTGGAACATCGGAACCACCGGCATCACCACGTCCATGGCCGAAAAGCCAATCACGTCGCGGGTGTTTGATCCAAAACTGTGCAACAGCGTTGAGCGGTGCGAGTACAGAACCCCTTTGGGATTTCCCGTCGTGCCAGAGGTGTAGCACAGACTGGAAGCGGTGTTTTCATCCAGGTCCGGCCATTCGAACTCAGAGTCGCCAGTCGCAACGAGTTCGTCATAGAATTTGACATTGGGAACCTGCGAGAGTGCCTCGTCGCTACGAGGGCCCATCATGACGAAGTGTTCGACTTCGGTCAGGTGTTCCTGCAAGCCGGCAACCAAAGGCAGAAATGTCGCGTCGAACAGAAGAACCCGGTCCTTGGCATGGTTTATGATGTAAGTCAGCTGCTCGGGAAACAGGCGGGGGTTGATTGTATGGCAAACAAACCCGGCGCCGGATACTCCGAAGTAGATTTCCAGATGTCGCCGATTGTTCCAGGCCAGCGTGCCGACCCGATCCTGCGGCTGAAGCCCCAATTGGGTAAGGGCTGATCCCAGACGACGTGCATTTTGCGCCACCTCGGCCCAGTTGGTTTCTGTCACCATCCCGTCGGTTTCGACCGAGATGACTTCGGTTTGGCCGTGGTAGCGTTCGGCGTGATCAATCAGTGACGAAATCAGCAGTGGCTGCGTCATCATCTGTCCCAGCATGGACATCCTCCCCTAGTCGGCGAACGGCCGTTACAGCGCATGCCACCGTTTTCGCGCAAACTGCGTCCGTAGGCAGCGTGCGTCTCCTCCCATGGCGACAAACCTGCCAAGGAATCAATTGTCAGACAATAAAAGAATGCGCGATGCCGCTATTGCGGGGGATTATTCGCGATGGCGAAGCGCGTAATCGACCAAAGCCGCCGTCGATCCGTCCTTGTGGGATGCGCTGACCTCGCCGTCTACGATCGGTCCGAGGGAAGTCGCCAGCTCTTTACCCAGTTCAACGCCCCATTGGTCAAAAGAGTTGATGCCCAACAGGACGCCTTCGACAAAAACGCGATGTTCGTAAAGGGCGATGATCTGGCCCAGCACAAAAGGCGTCAGTTTCGGGTAAATCAGTGTGGTAGAGGGACGATTGCCAGCGAAAACACGGTGCCGGGCCTGCCGATCCAACTCGTCGCCTTGCAATCCTTTTTCCGTCATCAAGACGCGCGCCTCGTCGAGCGTTCGTCCACGCATCAACGCCTCGGACTGTGCAAGGCAGTTTGCCAACAACAACCGATGGTGATGGGCCAATTCCGGCTCGTGACCATCGGCGGCAACCATAAACTCGCACGGGATGGTGTCGGTTCCCTGATGGATCAATTGATAGAACGCGTGCTGCCCGTTTGTGCCGGGCTCACCCCATACCACCGGGCCGGATGACATCGTCAACGGGCTTCCATCCATCGCTACCGATTTTCCGTTCGACTCCATTTCAAGCTGCTGGAAATAGGCCGGCAACCGCAGAAGCCTTTGGTCATAAGGCAGAACCGCGCGACTTGCATGACCCTGCACCTGCCGGTGCCAAATTCCGACCAGCGCCAGCATCACCGGGACATTTTCCGCCCAGTCAGCCGCGCGGAAGTGCAGATCCATTGCTTGACCACCGCGCAAAAACGCGTCGAACGCATTGGAGCCAACCGCAATCATCACCGGCAATCCAACCGGCCCCCAGACCGAATAGCGCCCGCCAACCCAATCGGCGAACCCAAAGACGCGGTATGAAGGGATGCCAAACTGCTCTGTCTTGTCCAGCGCGCTGGACACCGCCGCAAATTGGCGGCCGGTATCGCCGCCGCCATCCTTTATCCACGCCCGCGCCGTGCGGGCATTGGTCATGGTCTCAATCGTTGTGAAGGTTTTAGACGCAACAATGACAAGCGTTCGCGTCGGATCAAGCTGACGCAGCGTATCCGCGGTATGAGCGCCGTCCACATTGGAAACGTAGTGAACCCGCGGCCCGTCATGATACGGAGCCAGCGCATGCGTTGCCATCACCGGCCCCAGGTCCGAGCCGCCGATGCCGATGTTGACGACATCGGTAAAGCTGCCCCCTGCCCCTTTGAACGTGCCGCCACGCACCTCTTCGGCAAAAACGCGCATCCGCTGCAGGGTGTCCAGAACACCGGGCATAACGTCCTGCCCGTCGACCTCGACCGGGCCACCATCCAGATTGCGCAGGGCTGTATGCAGGACAGCGCGGCCTTCTGTTTCGTTGATTTTTTCGCCAGTGAACATGGCGTCACGACGCCCGGACAAGTCGGCGTCGTCGCAAAGGCGCACCAAAGCCGCACGAACCGCCTCGTCTATTCCGGTTTTGGAATAATCGAACAGCATGTCACCCGTGGAGGCCGAAAATTCCCCCGCACGTCCGGGATCAGCGTCGAACAGATCAAGAATGCGCAGGTCCGCATGATTGGCGGCCAGGGATTTCAGAACGTTTAGCTTCATCGTTTTCACTCCGCCCAATGTACCGTCATGCCACTCAAAACGGCCGCGATTGGGGCTTCTTCGGGCGGCAAGCCCATCGCGCGGTCCAGAGCGTTTCGCTTGGCTGCGCCAAAGATGATCAGGTGTTTCGACAGGGCCCCATCAAGAACCGGAGCGGTCAGAGTGATGCGCGGTTCAGGTTGAACTTCGGTCCGCGCGACCGCCAAGGTCGGCGCGTTGCTGTCAAGCGCTGCATCCAACCCTTCCATACCCGGAAACAAAGACGCGGTGTGCATGTCTTCGCCCATGCCCAACACCAACACCGAAAGCGGTAAAACCGGCGCAATCAGGGTCTCGATTTCCGCCAAAGCCGCCTCGGGCGCCCGACCCGGAACGTAAAGCGGCACATATTCGGCAACCGAAGCCCGGTTGGTCAATAACCGCTGCCGGATCAGTTTTTCATTCGATCGGTCGTCTTCGCTGTGCACGCAACGCTCATCAGTCGGCAGAACACGTACACGATCCCACTCAAGGTCAGCGGCGCACAGGCCATCAAAAACCGGCCCCGGAGTAGTCCCGCCCGGCACGGCAAACGCTATCTTTTCATCGTGCAACAGGGCTGCTTCAATTTCCCCGGCCAAAACGTTCGCAACGTCGATGGCCAGCATATCGCGATCGGCATATTCCTGAATTTTCATGGCTTTATTCCCTGCCACCGGCGACCATCCCGTTTCATCAGCAGCTCGGCGTCGCCGGGCCCAGTGCTGCCGCTGTCATATGGTTTGGGCACGTCGCCCCGTGACTGCCACCCGGCGATGATGGGATCGGTCCATGCCCAAGCCGCCTCGACTTCGTCGCCGCGCATGAACAGGGTTTGATTTCCCCGGATCACGTCCATGATCAGCCGTTCATAAGCGCCGGGCGGGTCCTGATTTTCCGGCCCCAGCGCGTCTGCAAAACTCATGTCCAATGGGACATCCACCAGACGCATCCCCCCCGGCCCCGGCTCTTTGATCGTGACGCGCAGGGTAATACCTTCGTTCGGCTGCAAACGGATCGACAGCACATTCGCGTGACGCCCTGCCTCTTCCCCAAAAATCGAGTGCGGCGCGTCCTTGAACATCACATTGATGACCGATGAGCGTGCAACAAGACGCTTTCCCGTGCGCAGATAAAACGGCGTTCCTGCCCACCGCCAATTGCTGACATGCGCCCGCAGCGCCACGTAGCTTTCCGTGGTCGAACGCGGGTTGCCAACAACCTCGCGATAGCTGGGACCCAAAGGCCCTGCCGAGAATTGGCCGCGCACGATATGGTGGGGTTCCACGGAATCAAGTGCGCGGATCACCTTCAGCTTTTCGTCGCGCACGGCGTCCGGATCAAACTTGGCCGGCGGCTCCATCGCGATAAGGCACAGCAACTGCATCAGGTGGTTCTGCACCATGTCGCGCATGGCGCCGGCGTGTTCATAATATTCCTCGCGCCCATCAATCCCGACGGTCTCGGCAACCGTAATCTGGATGTGATCGACGTATTGGCTGTTCCAAAGCGGCTCGAACAACATGTTGCCGAACCGGACCGCCATCAGGTTCTGGACGGTTTCTTTGCCCAGATAATGATCAATGCGGTAAATCTGGCTTTCATCGAAGCGTGCCGCCAGAATGGCGTTCAGATCTTTCGCGCTGCTTAGGTCATGCCCAAATGGCTTTTCAACAACGATGCGCGTCTTTGCGTTGACCAAGCCGTTTGCCTGAATGCGTTCGGCCAAGGGTGCGAATAATTCTGGCCCAACCGAGAAGTAAAACGCGCGGACCCGGTCCTCTTGCACCCTATCTGACAGCGCGTGCCACCCATCATTCGAATGCGCATCCAAATGAACGTAGTCTATCCGCGACAGAAACTCGGTCAGCGTCGCCGTGTCGCGCGAATGTCCGAGGTCCTGCAACGACCCAGCCACGATCTGCCTGAACCCGTCGGCTCCGTGCGGGCTGCGTGCAACCGCGATGATCCGCGTGGTGTCAGACCATTGACCAGCGCAGAATCGACGAAACAATGCCGGCAGGATCTTGCGCTGCGCCAGATCGCCGGTTCCACCGAAAATGACCAGATCGAAAGGGTCAACTGGTATGACGCGAGAAACCATGGCCTGTCCTTACCTTGCCCCTCATCACATGTCCAATGTTAGCGCAACCATTTGCCAAATTTTCTGCTTCATCAAAACTCTGTCAGATACGGTTTATTCGCCTTCCACGCTGCTCGGTTAACGACTACATCTGTTTGAGCACCGCAAAAATCCGGATACGGAAATGAAGGACACTGCCCCTCGGGTCGCCAATATCGGCAAGTTTGAAAACAAATTGGTGACAGCCGACGGTCAAACCCGCGCGACGGTTGCGCTGAAAAACCCTGAAACGCTTTGGTTCAATACCGGCACGTTGTGCAACATCGAATGCGTGAACTGCTATATCGCCAGCAGCCCGACAAATGACGCGTTGGTCTATATCACCGCAGCCGAGGTCGCGGATTACTTGGACCAGATCGAATCCCGCAACTGGCCGGTTCGCGAGATTGGATTTACCGGGGGCGAGCCGTTCATGAACCCGCAAATGATCGACATGACACGCGCCGCGCTTGAACGCGGGTACGACGTGCTGATCCTCACGAATGCCATGGCCCCAATGATGCGTCCGAAAGTGCGCGGCGGGTTGCTGGCGTTGCAGCGCGACTTCAATGATAAACTGACCCTGCGCATATCGGTCGACCACTACCGCCCGGACCTGCATGACGAAGAGCGGGGCGCGGGCAGTTTTGCTAAGACCGTGACCGGCATGGAGTGGCTGCGCGACAACGGGTTTCGCATGGCGGTTGCGGGGCGGACCGTCTGGGGCGATACCGATGCCGAAAGCCGGGCCGGATATGAAGCGTTCTTTGACGCGCATGGTTTTGAGATCGACGCGGCAGATCCGGGCGCGACCGTTTTGTTTCCCGAGATGGACGAAACCGTCGAAGTGCCGGAGATCACCACAGCATGTTGGGGCATTTTGAACAAATCACCCGAAGCCGTTATGTGCGCCAGTTCTCGCATGGTGATCAAACGCAAGGGGGCCGACAAACCGGCCGTTCTTGCATGTACGTTGCTGCCCTATTCGCCCGAGTTTGAAATGGGGCACACTTTGGCAGACGCAGAGGAGGACGTACATCTGAACCACCCTCATTGCGCAAAGTTCTGCGTCCTCGGCGGGGCAAGTTGTTCTGCTTGAAGCTCGCGAGATGGCCAAATTCACGTAAGTGACCGATTTCACTGCGCGCTTTACGCCGAGTAAGCTATACCGGCGGAAAGGTTCTGAAAAGGTAGGCCGCAGTCATGAAGTGGTTATTGTTTATTTGGTTAATGGTCGTGGCAGCGCCGGCATTGGCGCAGGACCGGTTGGCTTTGGTCATCGGCAATGACGACTACGCCTCGGTTGTGGATCTGCAAAAGGCCGTTGCAGATGCGGAGGCTGTAACATCAAAACTTGAAAACCTAGGGTTTGAGACTTTTACGGGCGTGAACCTTGATCGGCGCGGTATGAACCAGCGAATTTCCGAATTCACATCGCGTCTGGAGGCAGGTGACACCGCGTTCATTTTCTTTGCCGGTCACGGCGTTGAGATCGACGGCGAAAACTACCTTTTACCCACCGATATCGCTACGCCCACGGCAGGTGAATCTGACTTTATCAAGTCCGAGTCCATCGCCCTGTCGAACCTGCTGGATCGTGTTCGGGCCACAGGTGCGCGCACGTCGATCGCCATTATTGACGCCTGCCGGGATAACCCCTTCAAAACAACGCATGGGCGCAGCATCGGCGGTACACGGGGTTTGGGGCGGATCAACGCCCCTCAAGGCATGTTCGTGATATTCTCCGCAGGTGCCGGTCAGATGGCATTGGACCGTCTAAGCGATGATGACGCTGCACAAAACTCGGTTTTCACGCGGGCGTTGTTGCCCCGTCTGTCCGAACCCGGGCTCGAGCTGCGCAGCATGGTTGCGGGTCTTCGAACCGAAGTCCGCGACTTATCGCAAACCGTTCAACACAACCAAGTGCCTGCCTATTATGATGAATTGTTGGGTGAATTCTATTTTACACCCGCCAAATTGGACACAGACGATGTGCAAATCGCCGCCGCTCCTGCGCCGGGCATCCGGGCCGATTTGAGCCTTGCCAGGTCCGTTGGAACCGTGGCTGCGTTCGATACGTTCCTCGAGAAATACGCAGATCAATCCGAAGACTATTCATATAAGGTTGCGTTGCAGTTGCGCGAGGATTTGGCGAGCGCATCACCTGCAATTCAAACCGACGAAGCCCCCGCGCGAGCAAGCGACATTCTAATTGTTGATGATGACATCGAAGTCATGCGTGCGACGCAATCTGCGTTGAACCGACTGGGGTGCAGTGCTGGCGGCGCTGACGGGATCGCTGGCCCCAACACCAGACAGGCATTTGCGACCTATCTTTCGGAAAGTGGATCCGAACTGGGGGCCGATGATCTGGGCACGCGGCACGCCTTGGCAGAGTTGGAGGCAAAGACCGGACGCGTTTGCACGATCGTTGCCTCTGCGCCTGCCAGAACAACCGCCAAGACGTCCGTTTCACTTGCGGGAAGCTGGCAATACAAGGCGACCTGTGCGCTGTTGGTCAAAGTCACCGGGTCCGTCAACTACACGCGTTCCGGCGGAAATAAATACACGGGCAAATTGTCAGACTCGTTGGGTCAAAACGCCAACACCGTCGTTTATTTGAACGATCAGCAACTTAGCGGTACGGACTATTTTCCCGGGATCACCGTCAAGTGGCGCGGTCGTCTGGCCGAGGACGGCAACAGCTTTACCAGCAGCGGATCGACAGGCTGCTCGGTTTACGCTTGGCGTGTCGGCTGATCCGCTAATTCAATCGAAACTCGCCGACCAAGTTCCGCCATTCCCCGGGTGCGATCATTTTGCGATGCGTGAATTTCACCGAGTGCAACGGACCTTCGATTTCGCGCTGCCAGAATTCTATGAATTTGAACAACCTTGGATGGTCTGGCGCCAGATCGTATTCCTGCCAGATAAACGTATTCAGAACGTGAATATAATCGGGCATGTGGTAGAAAAATTCTGCCGTGGTCAGCCCGTACCCCTTGAGCATTAACTCTGTTTCGCTTTGCTCCATGCAGACCTCCGAATTCGTTAAAGGTCCCTTCAGGCTAACACGGAAAACACCTATGTCTTGGATAACAATATGTTACTCGGATGTTACCGGGGAATTCCGAGCAAAAAACGCTGCTTGCTTGCACCTTATGTGCCGGGTCTGATAAGATACATCCACAAGATATAGAGTCTGCACAAAGAACGGGCAGTTTACGTGAGCGATACGCCAGAAATCCCCGAAAACATGGATGAAACCCCGCCCGAGCGCCCAGTTTATGACGGCCCAACGGTGTCCATCGAATCCGAGATGCGCACGTCCTATCTGGACTATGCGATGTCCGTCATCGTCAGCCGCGCGATCCCCGATCTGCGGGATGGGCTGAAGCCGGTTCATCGCCGAATCCTGTACGCGATGCACGAAACCGGAAATACCCATGACAAGGCTTATCGCAAGTCGGCCCGTCCGGTCGGCGATGTGATGGGTAAGTACCACCCGCACGGCGACAGCGCGATCTACGACGCGCTGGTGCGGATGGCGCAGGATTTCTCGATGTCGCTGCCGCTGTTGGATGGTCAGGGCAACTTTGGCTCGATGGACGGGGATAACCCGGCGGCCATGCGCTATACCGAGGTGCGGATGGACAAACCCGCAGCGTCCTTGCTAGCCGATATCGAAAAAGAAACGGTCGATTTTCAGGACAACTATGACGGCAAGGACAAAGAGCCGACCGTCCTGCCCGCCCGTTTCCCCAACATGCTGGTCAATGGCGCAGGTGGCATCGCCGTGGGTATGGCCACGAATATCCCACCGCACAACCTGGGCGAAGTTGTTGACGCGACACTGGCGCTGATCGACGATCCTGACCTGACCTCGGAACAGCTGATCGAATACGTGCCCGGCCCGGATTTTCCAACCGGCGGCGTCATGCTGGGCCGGTCCGGTGCGCGCAAGGCGTATCTTGAAGGCCGCGGCAGCGTGATTATCCGCGCCAAGACTCGCGTCGAGGAAATCCGCAAAGACCGTTACGCCATCGTTGTCGATGAGATTCCCTATCAAGTGAACAAGGCCTCGATGATCGAAAAGATCGCCGAAGCCGTGCGCGAAAAGCGCATCGAGGGCGTTTCGCATGTGCAGGACGAATCTGACCGGAACGGCGTGCGCGTGGTGGTCGAACTAAAGCGAGACGCAACGCCCGAGGTAGTGCTGAACCAGCTCTATCGTTTCTCACCCATGCAGACCTCGTTCGGCTGCAACATGCTGGCCCTGAACGGCGGTCGCCCCGAGCAACTGACCCTGCGCCGGTTCCTGACGTCCTTCATCGACTTCCGCGAGGATGTTGTTGCCCGCCGCACCGCCTATGACCTGCGCAAGGCCCGCGAACGCAGCCACATTCTGTGTGGTCTGGCTGTGGCCGTGTCGAACGTGGACGAAGTGGTTGCCACCATCCGCTCGTCTGCCGACGCTGCCGAAGCGCGCGAAAAGCTGATGACCCGCCGCTGGCCCGCGGCTGAGATCGAGGGCTATCTGCGCCTGATCGACGATCCTCTGTCCAAGATGAACGACGACGGTACCTATAACCTGACCGAGGTTCAGGCGCGCGCCATCCTCGACCTGCGCCTCCAACGCCTCACCCAACTCGGCGTCAAAGAGGTCACGGACGAGCTGGAAGAACTGGCTGCCAAGATCAAGGAATATCTGGACATTCTGTCCTCGCGCGAACGGATCATGGGCATCATCGCCGATGAATTGCGAGACGTTCGTGAGCAATTCGCCGTCGACCGCCGCACCGAGATCGTCGACTGGTCCGGCGATATGGAAGACGAGGACCTGATCGAGCGGGAAGATATGGTCGTGACCGTCACGTCGGGCGGTTACATCAAACGCACACCATTGGCCGACTTCCGCGCTCAAAAGCGCGGTGGCAAAGGCCTGTCGGGTATGCAGACCAAGGAAGAGGATGTGGTTACCAACCTCTTCGTCGCGAACACCCATACGCAGCTGCTGTTCTTCACGACCGAAGGCATGGTCTACAAGCTCAAAACCTGGCGTCTGCCGCAGTCCAGCCGTACCGGTAAAGGCAAGGCGATCGTCAATATCCTGCCGATCCCCACGGGTGTCTCCATCGCGGCAATCATGCCCGTCGATGTGCCGGATGACGAGTGGGAGAACCTGCAAATCGTCTTCGCCACCAGCGCAGGCGACGTGCGCAGGAACCGGCTGTCGGATTTCACCAACGTCCGCCGCAACGGCAAAATCGCCATGAAACTGCCCGAAAATGTGGAGCTTGTGAACGCACGCATCTGCTCGGAAGATGAAGACGTGATGCTGGTCACCGACTCTGGCCGCGCCATCCGCTTCCGCACAACCGATGTGCGTGTGTTCAACTCACGCGAATCCACCGGCGTGCGCGGCATCAAGCTGACCAATGGCGACCGCGTGGTGTCGATGTCCGTGATCCGCCATTTCGAGGCCGACCCGGACGAACGCGCTGCCTATCTCAAGATGCGCCGTGCTGTTGCGGGTATCGCGGATGATGGTGAAACCGACGAGGACGAAGCCGCGCCCGGCGTGATCACGCAGGAACGCTATGCCGAGATGTCGGCAGCCGAGAACCTGATCCTGACGATCACCACGGGCGGCGCGGGTAAGCTGAGCTCCAGCCACGATTACCCAGTACGTGGCCGCGGTGGCATGGGCGTTGCCGCGATGGACAAGGCCATGCGCGGCGGCGCTCTTGTGGCGTCGTTCCCGGTCGAGATTGACGACCAGATCATGTTGGCGACGTCCAAAGGCCAGTCGATCCGAGTGCCTGTGGACGGTATTTCCTTCCGGTCGCGCAGCGCGGGCGGCGTGAAGGTGTTCAACACCGGCAAAGGCGAAGAGGTCGTCAGCGTCGCGTGGATTGCAGACCAAGGCGAGGAAGACGAAGAATAGTCTTTCCCGTCTGACCAAGAAGAACCCTCGCCGGTATGTTCGGTGAGGGTTTTTTGTTTTCAATACCTTAGGTCAGGTAGTTGTTGAAAAACGCGATCGTGCGGTTCCAGGCCAAGTTGGCGGCCGCTTCGTCGTACCGTGGCGTGGTGTCGTTGTGGAACCCGTGATTGACATCCGGGTAGAAGTGAACACTGAACTTCTTTTGGTTGGCCTTCAGGGCGTCTGAATAGGCCGGCCATCCAACGTTAATGCGTTCATCCAGACCGGCGTAGTGGATCATCAGCGGCGCTTCGATTGAGGGAACATCCTCTGCCGGTGGCTGACGCCCGTAAAACGGAACTGAGGCCGCCAGGTCGGGATAAGCCACCGCAAGCGCATTGCAAACGCCGCCGCCGTAACAGAAACCAACCGCCCCAATCTTGCCGGTCGACATGTCGTGGTCGCGCAGAAACTCGTAGGCAGCAAAGAAATCCGCCATCAGCATTTCACGATCCATTGAACGCTGCATCTCGCGTCCTTCTTCGTCCGTGCCGGGATACCCCCCCAATGGAGATAAACCATCTGGACCAAAGGCCAAAAAACCGGCTTTGGCGGCGCGGCGTACAACGTCTTCGATATACGGGTTCAGCCCTCGATTTTCGTGCACAACCAATACGGCAGGAAGCTTGCCTTCGGCATTTGCTGGCATGGCCATCAAACCACTGGTCTGTTCATGCCCGTCGGGGCTGTCGAATGCCACGATCATGGTTTCGATGTCCGGATCATCCGGTGCGACCTGCTGGGCCCAGGCATAATTGGGTTGCAACTGGTCCAAGATCATTGCTCCGGTCACGCCGGCGGCGGTGTACCGCCCGGCTTTGGCGATGAATTCACGTTTGGACATGGTGCCATGCACATACCCATCGAAAATCTCGAGTATCCGAGGATCAAAGTCGCTGGCTTTCTTACGCGCGTTGCCGGTCATCGTTGCCTCCCAGGCCATGCTGCGGGTCAACCAATGCTAACCCGCTTCCGAGGCACCGGGAATCATAAATCGTAAAGATCACCGAATTTGGCTTCGAGATAGCTCAGCAATGGGTCCGGCCCCGGCTCAATGCCACTTGCACGGGCAATCGTGTCACGCGGAGCATAAAGACCGCCGAATTTTTGAACGTTTTCGCGCAACCAACCCGTGGCACCGGACGTGTCACCGCTGGCCAGTTGATCATCCAGCTGCGGCACAGCTGGACGCAACGCTTGATAAAGACATCCGGCATAGACGTTGCCCAGAGAATAGGTCGGGAAGTAGCCGAACAGGCCAACCGACCAATGGACATCCTGCAAACACCCGTTCGACGGCTTGTCCACCGCATAGCCGAAATCTGCATAAAACCTGTCGTTCCATGCTGCCTCAAGGTCGGCCACCTGAAGGTCCCCGGCCATTAGCGCCCGTTCCAGATCGAAGCGGAGCATGATGTGCAGGTTGTACTGAACCTCATCCGCTTCGGTTCGGATGTAACCGTTGTGAACGCGGTTGGCGGTACCGTAGAACGCATCCGCGTCCGCGATCCCAAAATCCCCGAAAACCTCGGTCATCTGGTCAAACAGCCATCCCGTGAAAGCACGGGACCGGCCCAGCTGATTTTCATAGATCCGGCTCTGGCTTTCATGGACCCCCATCGAGACACCGCGACCCAGCGGTGACAACGCGAACGCCGGGTCGATGCCCTGTTCATAGGCGGCGTGTCCGACCTCGTGAATTGTGGAATAAAAGCAATTAAATGGATCGCCTTCGACGGTCCGCGTGGTGATCCGCACATCCGATCCACTGCCCGAGCTGAACGGGTGTACCGCCTTGTCGACGCGTCCACGGTTCAGGTCATATCCAAATGCGACCGCCAGTTTCTGAGACAAGCGCATTTGATCCAACTCGCTGAAACTGCCACGCAGTGCAGCGGGTGACGGACGTTCCAGAACGGCGGCGCGCAATGCAACCAGCCGCGGGCGCATTTCGTCGAATATCGCCGCGATCTGCGCCCCGGTCGTATAAGGTTCATAATCTTCGACCATCGCGTCATAGATGTCGCCACCCTGCGCCAGGGCCTGACCTTCCTGCCGTTTTAACGAGACGACCTCTTCCAACACCGGCAGGAAAGCAGACACATCCTCGTCCGCCCGCGCCTGCGCCCATTTTCCCTGCGCTGCTGAGGTTACACGGGCAATTGCGGTTGCCAGATCGGCGGGTACTTTTACGGCGCGATCAAAGGCACGCCGGATTTCACGAATTTGGGCCTGTCCAACTTCGTCCTGTGGCGCGGCCTGTTCCAGCCACTCGGCCACCTGCGGATGCGCGCGTCTTGAATGCAGGACAGCTTCGATCGCAGCCATTTCTTCTGCCCGTTGTGCAGCGGCGCCGCGCGGCATGACCGTCTCCTGATCCCATCCCAGACGTCCGGCTATCTGGCCCAGGGCCGAAGTTTCGCGCTGGAAGGCCATCAGGTCGTCAAAAGCTGTCATCTGGGTCATGCTCCACGGATTGAAGTTGCGATGGGATATGCGGTCAGGAACCTGGCGCGCAGGATCAGCGTCCAGACCACAACCGCCATGAACTGATGGAATATAGCGATCTGCCATGGTGCGCCGTAAACGACGGTCAGAATGCCGATGACAACCTGCAGGGATAATGCGGCAAAGGCCGCATTGAACGCGAAACGCGTTTGCGGGTGTGCGCTCGTGCCGCCGCGCCGCCACACGACGACGGCAAAGACAAACAGCAGATACCCCACGCATCGGTGGATGAACTGCACCAATCCGGGGCTTTCGAAGAAATTGCGCCAAACCGGTTCCAAGGCATTCATATCGGGCGGCAACACCTGCCCGCCGATGAGGGGCCAGTCTGTATAAGACCGCCCGGCGTCAATTCCGGCAACCAACGCTCCGATGAGTATTTGCAAAAAGGTGAAATGCAGCAGGCCCGTCGATAGCGAGAACAGTTTCGCCTCTTTCGCACGGCGGGCTTGCATCAGGTCCCGTTCCGTGCGGCCCAGTTCAAAGATATACCATGCCAAAAAGCCAAGGATGACGAAGGCCAGCCCCAAATGCACGGCAAGCCGGTAGCTGGCGACGGCAATCATTCCTTCTCCTTGTGTCACACCAGATGCAACCATCCACCAACCGACAGCGCCCTGTACGCCGCCCAGCACGCCCGGGATCAACAGCTTGCCCGTCCACCCTGTCGGGATTTTCCGCGCGATGAGGAAGCCGAAAAAGCCGAGGGCCCAAACCAACCCGATAACGCGACCCAATTGGCGGTGGCCCCATTCCCACCAGTAGATGACCTTGAAATCATCCAGTTCCATCCATTGGTTCTGGATGCGCCACTGGTCGATTTCCTTGTACTTGTCGAATTCGGATTGCCAATCCGCCGCAGTCATCGGCGGGATGGCTCCGGTGATCGGTCGCCATTCCGTTATCGACAGACCGCTATCGGTCAGGCGGGTCAGCCCGCCGACCGCGATCATGACAACGACGAGGGCAAACAGGATCATGAGCCAGGCCCGAATGGCCTGTCGGGCGCCGCCGCGATCGCGATCGATCATGCCCGGTTGAACGGCCTGCTGTTTTTCGGTGTCTGAGACGTCTTCGAAGATGCTGCGCTTACCGCTCATGCTGTCCTCATGGGTCCTGGATTTCGTCGCAAGCTAGGGCCACCGGGGGCGAAGGTCCAGCCTCAGCCCTTGTCCTTCCAGCGGACCATCTGACGCATGATCCCGTGCAGCATCTGCACATCTGCCCGCGTCATTCGCATCCGCGACCAAAGGTTGCGTAAGTTGGTCTTCATCCCTTCGGCTTTCTCGGGCGGGTAGAAGAACCCGGCTGCGTCAAGCCGGTCTTCATAGTGTTCGACTAGCTTTTCGACCTCGATCCCCGTAGCCCAATCGCCCTTGCCCAGATCGGTGGCCTCATGCACCACATCTTCGGTCTGACGCATCCACTCATAGGCGGTCAGCAATACGCATTGTCCAAGGTTCAGCGAGGCATACTTCGGGTTCACCGGCACCGAGATGATTGCATTGGCCTTGGCGATATCCTCATTTTCCAAACCGGCGCGTTCCGGGCCGAACAGGACCGCGACCTTTTCGCCTGCCGCAACTTTTTGTGCCGCGATCTGCATCGCCCGTTCGGGGCTGTAAACAGGCTTGGTCAATCCGCGCTGCCGCGCTGTGGTGGCAAATACAAAGGTACTGTCGGCCAACGATCCGGCCAGGTCGTCGAACAGCTGTGCCTCGTCCAACAACCGCCCTGCCCCACTGGACATCGCCACCGCCCTGGGGTTCGGCCACCCATCCCGTGGGGCCACGATCCGCATCCGATCAAGCCCGAAGTTCCACATTGCCCGCGCGGCGGCACCGATGTTTTCGCCCATCTGTGGTCGAACAAGCACGAATGAGGGCTGAGATGTATCGCTGGGCATGGCTGTCTCCGAAAACTCCGCCTGCTGTAATCGCCTGAAAAAGACAGGGCAAGGCACCGTGGCAGACAAATCGGCCACCCAAAGGCATAAAAGTTTGCTTCCCCGCGGCAATCGGCTAAACCGCGCCAAAGACCGCAACGCGAAGGACGCGCCGATGGACACCCCAGAGCAGCCGCAAATTTACCTGATCACACCGCCAACCATCGCGCTGAGCAGCTTTCCCGACCAATTGGCCCGCGTTCTGGACGGGGCCGAGATCGCCTGCATTCGGTTGGCTCTGGCCGGTAACGACGAAGACACGATCTCACGCGCAGCGGATGTCTGCCGCGAAGTCGCGCATGCCCGCGACGTCGCTTTGGTTATCGCGAACCATGTTCTGTTGTCGCAACGCTTGGGGCTGGACGGTGTTCATCTGGACGATGCAGCGCGGTCAGTGCGCGCTGCCCGCAAAGAATTGGGCCCCGATGCGATCGTCGGCAGCTTTTGCGGCGCGTCCAGCCACGACGGAATGACAGCGGGCGAAGCCGGCGCGGACTATGTTGCATTTGGTCCGGTCGGAAACGCAGCACTGGGTGACGGGTCACGCGCCGAACAGGACTTGTTCCAATGGTGGTCAGAGATGATCGAGGTGCCCGTCGTCGCCGAGGGCGCTTTGACCCCGGACCTGATCGGAACACTCGCCCCATTCACCGATTTCTTCGGGATTGGCGAGGAAATCTGGTCGCAGGATGATCCGCTTTCGACGCTCAAAACCATGATGGATGCGATGTAGGCAATAGCACTTGCACCCACGTCGGGGCTGCGGCATGAGTTCGGCATGAACCAAAACAGCGACATCCTTTGTATCGGCTCAGTCCTGTGGGACGTCATCGGGCGCTCGGCCAGTGCCATGCGGCAAGGCTCGGACGTGCCGGGGCGCATCACCCGCCTGCCGGGCGGGGTGGCGATGAACATCGCGATGACGCTGGTTCGTTTCGGAATGACCCCGACGCTGCTGACGGCCATCGGTCGTGACGCCGAAGGCGACGAACTCGTCCGCTCGTGCTCTCGGCTGGGCCTTGTAACGGATCACATCTACCGGTCGCAGGATTTGCCAACCGACCGCTACATGGCCGTCGAAGGTGCCAACGGCCTGATCGCGGCAATCGCGGATGCGCATTCGCTTGAGGCGGCTGGATCGAAGATTCTGCGCCCGCTGATGCACGGACCGCTGGGTTACGAAAACGCGCCCTTCGAAGGCCCGATCGCGTTGGACGGCAACCTGACCCTGGACCTGTTGGAAGAGATCGCCCGAAGCCCGGCTTTTGCCCGCGCCGATTTGCGGGTGGCCCCGGCCTCCCCCGGCAAAGCGGAACGTCTGCTGCCGTTCCTCAAGCACGCCCGCGCGACGCTTTATGTCAATCTCGAAGAAGCCGGTCTTTTGTGCCAGCGCGAGTTCACTGATTCCGAAAGCGCGGCCAAAGGTCTGCTGGATCGTGGTGCGCTGAGGGTGTTGGTCACAGATGGCGGGAACTCTGCCACTGTCGGATCGGCTTCGGATATACTGACCCAGAAGCCCCCTTCGGTTTTGGTCACACGCGTGACAGGTGCGGGCGATACCTTTATGGCGGCCCATATCGCAGCCGAGACCGGCGGCGAAGACGACGATACCGCCCTGACCCGCGCCCTGAAGGCTGCGGCAACCTATGTTTCCGGAGAAACACCACTGTGATCGACATCCAATTTTCCGCCGAGGTCCATGCCGCAAAAGCCGCCGGCCAGCCCATCGTTGCTTTGGAAAGCACGATAATCACTCACGGAATGCCCCATCCACAAAACGTCGAGGTTGCAGCGCAAGTCGAGCAGGATATTCGCGATGCGGGCGCGGTACCAGCGACCATAGCCGTCATCGAGGGCAAACTTCATGTCGGGTTGGAAGCTGATGAATTGAGTGCTCTGGGACAAGCCCAAGGTGTCGCAAAACTGTCCCGCGCGGACATGGCAGCCTGCCTGGCGATGGGCGGAACCGGCGCAACCACGGTGGCCGCAACGATGATTGCGGCACATTACGCGGGAATCGCAGTCTTTGCTACCGGCGGGATCGGTGGTGTGCATCAGGGTGCCGAAACATCCTTCGACATCTCGGCCGACCTGCACGAACTGGCCCAAACGCCAGTGACCGTTGTGGCCGCGGGGGCCAAGGCAATTCTCGATCTTGCGAAAACACTTGAGGTTCTCGAAACCTTGGGCGTGCCGGTTATCGCGCATGGGCAAGATGAATTTCCTGCCTTCTGGTCGGCAAAATCGCCATATTCGGCACCTCTGCGCATGGACGATGCGGAAGACATTGCCAAAGCGCATGCAACCCGCGTCGCGCTTGGCTTGCCTGGCGGTCAACTGATCGCAAATCCGATCCCGGCAGAGGATCAGATACCCGCCGAAGAACTGGCCCCGATCATTGCCGCCGCCCAATCCGACGCGGACGCGCATCGCATCTCGGGCAAAGGCGTAACGCCGTACCTGTTGCAAAGGATCTACGAACAGACAGAGGGCCGCTCGCTCACCGCCAACATCGCGTTGGTGCGCAACAATGCCCGGCTTGCAGCAGCGATAGCTATCGCTCTGACCAACAACGGCGCGTAACAATGACCTATTGTACCAACCGCCCGGACTGATTAACTAAATCCGCAAACCACTCGAGACCGCCCGCCCAGAACCGCAATGAACACACCGTTTGACGAAGAACCAAATCGCCGACCAGGACTGTTCGCCGGTCTACGCGCGTCTTTTTTGACGGGTATCGTTGTGATTGCGCCGGTCTGGTTGACCGTCTGGCTGATCTGGTCGGTCGTCGGATGGATCGACAGCGCGGTGCTGCCACTTGTGCCGCAACGGTTCCAACCTCAGGAATATGTCGGCATCAACCTGCGCGGCGTCGGTGTGATCATCTTCCTGATCTTCACGGTGATCGTCGGCTGGATAGCCAAGGGAATTCTTGGCCGGTCCCTGATCCATTTTGCCGAAAGCCTTGTGGACCGGATGCCTGTCGTTCGTTCGGTTTATTCCGGTATCAAGCAAATCTCGGAAACGGTGTTCGCCCAAACAGAACGATCCTTTGAAAAGGCCTGTTTGATCCAATATCCCCGCCGCGGCATCTGGGCCATTGGGTTCGTCTCGACAACAGCCAGGGGTGAGGTCAGCGCGCGCGCTGAAACCGGCGGCGAACTCCTCAGCGTCTTTATCCCGACAACGCCGAACCCAACCTCCGGGTTTCTTCTGTTTTTTCCGGCAGAAGACGTGATCCTGTTGGACATGTCCATCGAAGACGCGGCAAAACTCGTGATCTCGGCCGGGCTTGTCTATCCCAACGAAAAAGACCCGACACAACCGCCCGAATGATCAGCCGAACATGGCAGGCAGATCAACTGTGCTGCGCTGTCCAAGATCGGATTTGTGATCGCGCAGGAATTGATGGGCGGCCGCCTGACCGGCTTGTTTGAGGCGGTTCAAAACGACCGGGTTCGGAACGGTTTTCGTGGCCGCGGACAGGTCGTTCATCAGTTCGTCATCCGCAATCATATGAACCAGAACCCGGCTCATCTCGCCGGCTTTTAGCTTACCTTCCTTCAACAGCCGCTGAACGAAATTGATCGCACGCAACTCGCGGAACAGCGACGAATTGAAACTGATTTCGTTGATGCGGTTCTGAATCTGTTGCGGCGTTTTTGGCACCTCATCCCGTTCCAGCGGGTTGATATTCACAATCACCATGTCATCAGGCAAGTCGCCGTTGAACAACGGATAAAGCGCAGGATTACCCGTATAGCCACCATCCCAATAGGCTTCGGTCCGGCCTGAACTGGGATCGTATATCTCCACAGCCTGAAACAGGTTTGGCAAACAGGCCGAGGCCAGAATGGCATCCGTGGATATCTCGTGCCCGGTGAACACGCGAATCTTCCCGCTGCGAACGCAGGTGGCACAGACAAATAGGTCCGGACCATCTTCGGCGCAAATTTCGTCAAAGTTAAACCGGTCCACCACCTGCTCCAACGGATTGCGATAGAACGGCCCGTAGGCGTAAGGTGACACTAGCCGCGACCATGCATCCGCCATCGAAAACGGGACCGAGTATTCCAAAGCCTGCGCGATATGAGCCGGCTCCAGGCCCCGCATCCAGTGAGCGATGCGCATATCACCGATCGCGCCCATGCGCTTCCAAAGCCCGTCCAGAGTATCCCGCGCCCCGTCCCGACCGGCCCGAACCATGCCGGATTTAAAAGCCGCGCCGTTCAGCGCCCCGGCCGACGTGCCGGTGATTGCAGCAACCTCGACATCTTCTTCGTCCAATAACCGATCCAGAACGCCCCAGGTAAACGCCCCATGCGCACCGCCGCCCTGCAGCGCCAGATTGATGTGCTTCATGACAAGGCCCCTTCACTTTTTTCAAGATACTCCGGGGGTATGGGGGCAGAGCCCCCATGATGGGTCACAAGGCGGTCCACCCGCCATCCACCGAAATCGTCGTGCCGGTGATCTGCGCCGCTGCATCCGAGCACAGGAAAACCGTCGTTCCGCCCAACTGCTCAACCGTGGCAAACTCCTTGGAGGGTTGCCGTTCAAGCATGACGTTCTTGATCACGTCTTCGCGGCTCATGTCGTATTCTTTCATCGTGTCGGGGATCTGCGCCTCGACCAACGGCGTCAGCACATAGCCCGGACAAATTGCGTTCACCGTAATCGGCTCTTGCGCGGTTTCCAGCGCCACTGTCTTGGTCATCCCAACCACACCGTGTTTGGCCGCAACATAGGCCGCCTTGTACGGCGAAGCCGTCAATCCATGCGCCGATGCGATGTTCACGACGCGCCCCCATCCGGCCGCGCGCATCATCGGAAGCGCCGCCGCCATCGTGTGATAGGCCGAGCTCATGTTGATGGCGATGATTGCATCCCATTTCTCGACCGGGAACTGATCAATGGGCGAGACATGCTGAATACCTGCGTTGTTGACCAGAATGTCGCAAGCACCTGCCTGATCAATCAACATCCGGCACTCATCACCCTTGGACATATCCGCTTTGATGTAGCGCGCGTTTGTTCCGGTTTCCTTGGAAATTTCATCGGCCAAGGCATGATCTTCGTCACGATCGGTAAAAGAGTTCAGAACGACATCCGCTCCGGCCTTGGCCAATTCACGCGCGACCCCCAGTCCGATACCCGAGTTCGACCCGGTGACAATCGCAGTTTTTCCGTTCAGGCTCATCTCAACACTCCAGCACGTTCAGGTTCGAGGACACAGTGCCATGCTGCACCTGCAAAGAAAACGGGGAAAGAGGGACGCGCCTTCGCGCCTTACGCCGGGGCATGTTCAGCCAAAAAAAACGCCCGCACGAAGCGGGCGTTAAGTTATTGAGGCAGGTTTCATACAGGCAAGAAACCTATCGAGCAGTGCAACCTTTATAAGCAATTCCGCGCCGTCATCCAAGCTAAAAGTTTGATAATATGAAAAATCATGGCTACGATGAATCCCAACAAAATAAGGCCAGAGCAGGATTGTTTCCAAAATGCGCCCCGATTTTCTACACCCCGCGCGGCCTCTGATCGCGGGAATCGTCTCAATTTTTCTGACTTCTGTCGCTCTTGCAGATTCGGCGCATGGCATAGCTATGTATGGCGACCCGGCCCTACCACCGGATTTTGTGTCCCTGCCCTATGCAAACCCGGATGCGCCAAAGGGTGGAAAGGTCGTGTTCGGCAATACCGGCGGTTATGACAGCCTGAACCCGTTTGTTCAAAAAGGCACATCACCCTGGCAGTTGCGGTTTTGGACACATGAGGGGCTGATGGGGCGGTCCTGGGACGAACCTTTCACTCTTTACGGGTTGTTAGCCGAATCGGTTGAAACCGCTCCGGACCGTTCTTGGGTCGAGTTCACGCTGCGCGAAAACGCCCGATTCTCGGATGGCAGCCCGGTAACCGTCGATGACGTTATCTGGTCCTACGAAGCGCTCGGGACCGAAGGGCACATCCGGTACCGTGGGTTGTGGGGCAAGATAGAAACCATCGAACAAACCGGCCCCCGAAGCGTTCGCATCACTTTCAATGAGCCCGACAGAGAGCTTGCGCTGATTGCAGGGCTACGTCCGATCCTGAAAAAAGCGCAGTGGGAAGGCAAAGACTTCGCCAATGCCACGCTGCATGACGTCCCAATCGGGACCGGTCCCTATGTCATCGACGACTACGAAGCGGGCAGATACGTCAATTTGCGCCGCAATCCAGACTATTGGGGCACGGATATTCCCTTCCGGCGCGGCACAATGAACCTGGACGACATGCGCATCGAGTTTTATGGCGATGGAACGGTCCTGTTCGAGGCGTTCAAAGCCGGAGAGCTTTCTGCCGTCCGGGAATTCAACGCCGACAAGTGGGATACGCAATACGGATTTCCGGCGGTTCAGCGTGGCGACGTCATCAAAACCGAAATCCCGCACCGGAAGCCTTCGGGCATGACGGGGTTCGTCATGAACACCCGTAAACCGCCTTTTGAAGATTGGCGCGTGCGCGAGGCGCTGCTGCTGGCCTTCAACTTCGAATTCATCAATGACACCATAACCGGCGGCGCTCAGCCACGGATCACTTCTTACTTTTCCGGATCGGACCTTGCGATGCAGCCCGGTCCAGCCTCAGGACGGGTAAAAGAACTGTTGGAGCAATACGCTGATACGCTGCCCCCCGGCGCCATCGAAGGGTATACCCTGCCGCAAGGGGATGGCTCGGCCCGCAATCGCGCCAACATTCGCAAAGCGTCTCAATTGCTCGCCGATGCGGGGTGGACAATTCAGAACGGTGTCCTGCGCAACGAAAACGGAGAGCCGTTTACGATCACTGTATTGCTGCAGCAAGGCGACACGGATAACCAGACGACAATCGAAATCTATTCGCGCGCCTTGGAACGCCTGGGCATCCAGGTCACGACCGAAGTGGTAGACAGCGCGCAATACGCGGGGCGCACCTCCGAGCAGGATTTCGACATGACCACCTTTCGCCGCGCCCTTTCACTGTCGCCAGGCAACGAGCAACGACTGTACTGGGGCAGCGAAAATGCTGACGCTGCAGGAACGCGAAATTTGATGGGCATCGACTCGCCTGCAGTTGATGGGTTGATTGACACAATGCTGTCATCGGAAGACCCGCAGGACTTTGTCGCAGCCACGCGCGCGCTGGACCGCGTGTTGACGGCCGGGCGCTACGTCATTCCGATCTGGAGTTTTGATGTCGGTCGCATCGCCCACGCCAAAGAATTGAAGTTCCCGGATCAGCTGCCAATTTATGGCGACGGTCCGGAATACATGCCGCAGGTTTGGTGGTTCGAAGAGTAGACATAACCCAAGGGTTTTGAGTCTGATTGCGAAGCGCATTGTCCCGTCTGTCAGCGCGGACTACTTGGGTTGGCATTTCCAAGGCGTTTTTTGCGTCAGCGACTGACGCTGCAAATGGCCGGAAACCAGCATTGGTATGCGTTGCCGCAGTTTTCGGCGGAATTCGGCACATCAAAGGCATCATACAATGAGCAGTGCATTACGCCTTCGTTGCCCACTAAATATTGGGTTTCCCACTACACCTGTTGTTCTTCTAAAAAACGGTACAAGCCACTTTACTGCACTCAACCCAAGTGCTTATCTGCGCTGTAGAAGGTTAACACTTTAAGACCAAAATTTGCTGTGTTTTCCGAGCACATAGACCTTAGTCGACCTTGTCGACGCATAGGATAACGGACCGGCCGCCACTCACTTTTAAGCAGGTCCGTCGACCCGTTGCGGTTTGTCCGCAGCGGGTTTTTTGGTCAGAACGCATCGCAAATGACCTGCGACATTTTGTCATGTCCGCAGTAACAAGGCGCCGTTCGTACCCTGACAGTGGGGAGAGCAGTCCTGAAACCGAACAAAGGAAGGCTCGCAGATGCTGAACTGGGCTGATCTTACACAAGACTGGAGCGCGTCTTATGCACGCGCCAAACGCAGGTTTCCGAATTTGCGCGACAAAGACATGGCGCGGATGCGCGCGGATCGCAAACAGTTCGAAGCGTATTTGGCCGAGCGCCACCATCTGACAGTCAACGAAGCCCGCGAAGAGCTTGAGGATTTTTTGTTCACCGAAGGTCTCAACCGCGAGGTCAGCCTGTCCCTAGGCAAGTGATGTGACCCACAGGATTGTCGCGTCTTCGTCGCTGACCGAAACCACGTTGTGTCCCATGCTGGCGTCGTAATAGGCGCTGTCACCGCGCCGCATTTCCACGGATTCGTAATACTCGGTGTAAAGCCGCACGACGCCCGTCAGGACGTAAAGAAACTCTTCACCGTCATGGCGCACCCATCCGTCAAACTCGTCCATTGATCTTGCGCGTACACGGGCGCGATAGGGCAGCATTTGTTTGTTTGTCAGGGTCTCTGCCAGCAATTCATGCTCATAAGTCGCTGTGGCGTGCGCCGTGCCGCCGCCCATCTTGGTTACGGCCATCCGACCCAAAACCTGATCGCGTTGTGGCGGTGTAAAAAGCTGTGGCACCGAAATCTCAAGCCCCGTCGCCAGCTTCTTCAACGCATCATAGGTCGGCGACATCTGCCCGTTTTCGATCTTGCTGAGTGTCGAACGCGCCAACCCCGCCTGCGATGCGGCCTGTTCCAGCGTCCAGTTTCGGGCCTTGCGCAATTCACGCACACGGGCGCCCAGGTCTAGGGGCTCGACATGCGCAGGTTCGCCATTGTCGCGCGCGATACGGATCAGGGATTTTGGGTCACTCGTCGTCATGGGCAACTCTATAGGGCCAGCGGCGCGCGCTTGCAACGCGCCAGCGGCCACGTTAGCCAAGGCACATGCTGTCGATTTTCGATCAGGCCCCCCCGCCGCCGTGCCCGACCCCGTTCAATATGGCCGCTCATGTGCTTCGCCATGCCCGTGCGAAGGCGGACAAGACGGCCCTGTCTGTCCTAGAAGACGGTGGAGCAACGGATTGGAGTTATGGCGATCTGCAAGCAGCCATATTGGGCACCGCAACCGGGATGCTTCAGGCAGGTTTGCAACCCGGAGACCTGGTGCTGATGCGACTGGGGAACAGTGTCGAGTTTCCAATCGCTTACCTCGCCGCCATTGCCGTAGGGATCGTGCCGGTTCCGACCTCGTCGCAACTGACCGAACCCGAGACAGCACAAATCATCGCGGACTTGTCCCCGAGCGCTATCTTGCGTGACCCCGACATTTCCTGCGCGCCGCATCCGAACCAAATATTGCTGGACGATCTGGCAAGGATGCGCGACTTGCCGCCGGCAGAATTTGCCATGGGCGATCCGAACCGACTTGGCTACGTGGTTTATACCTCGGGAACTTCGGGCAAGCCCCGCGCGGTTGCACACGCCCACCGTGCGATCTGGGCAAGACAAATGATGGTTGACGGGTGGTACGGGTTGCAGCCTTCGGATCGTCTTTGCCATGCAGGCGCTTTCAATTGGACATATACGCTGGGCACTGGCCTGATGGACCCATGGACCATCGGCGCAACTGCTCTGATCCCCCGCCCGGGTAAGGATCTGGGCATGCTCCCCTCGCTGTTGAAAGAACACCGGGCCACTATTTTTGCAGCTGCGCCAGGCGTGTTTCGTAAGATCCTTCAACAACCCAGCTTGCCGGACCTGACTGACCTGCGCCACGGATTGTGTGCGGGTGAAAAGCTCTCGCACGAACTGCACGACCAATGGAAACGGAGAACGGGAACCGGGCTTTATGAGGCGTTCGGGATGTCCGAATGTTCGACCTTTATTTCATCCTCTCCCTCTCATCCGGCCAGAGGTGAGGCCCTGGGGCAACCGCAGCGGGGTCGACGTGTCGCAATCGTCGGTCCAGACGGACCCGTGCCGCAGGGACAGGACGGCACCATTGCAATTCACCGCGACGACCCCGGTCTGATGCTGACATATCTGAACGCACCAGACGAAGCCGCCGCCCGGATGCAAGGAGAGTGGTTTCTGACGGGCGATCGGGGTGCAATGGCTGTCGACGGGCAGATCACCTATCTGGGTCGGGACGATGACATGATGAACGCAGGCGGATATCGCGTATCCCCGGTCGAAGTGGAATCCGTGCTGGCCCGTTACCCCGGGATCACGCAGGTCGGAGCTGCGGCCGTCCAAATCAAGCAGGACACGTTCATCATCGCCGCCTTTTACACCGGGCCGGAAAAACTGGACGAAACCGCTTTGCGAACCTATGTGTCCACAAGCCTCGCGCGATACAAGCAACCGCGCGTCTTCGTTCATCTGCCTGAACTGCCGACCGGCGGGAACGGCAAACTCCTGCGCCGCGCTTTGCCGGCCTATTTCAAGGCACCGTCCGAATGACCCAGACCGTCAAGCTTGATATCATGTCCGACCCGATTTGCCCGTGGTGCTATATCGGCAAGACGCATCTGGACAAAGCCTTGGCAGACGTCCCAAATCATCCCTTTGTGATTGAATGGCATCCGTTTCAGCTGAACCCCGAAATGCCGGCAGAAGGCATGGATCGTCGCGAATACCTCGAACGCAAATTCGGTGGTAAGGAAGGCGCAGTGCGCGCCTATGCGCCTGTCGTGGAACACGCGGAAAACGCAGGGCTGAAGATCGACTTCGAGGGAATGAAACGCACACCCAACACGTTGGATGCACACCGATTGATTCATTGGGCCGGGGTCGAGGGCAAACAGAATCAGATCGTCGATGCCTTGTTCAACGCTTATTTCGTCGAAGCCCGCGACATCGGTGACCACGAAGTTCTGGCCGACATTGCAGATGAGGCGGGAATGGACGCCGCGGTGGTTTTGAAGCTTTTGAAATCAGATGCCGACCGCGCGGACATCAGCAATCGGGACAGCCACTCTCGTCAAATGGGTGTCAATTCGGTGCCGACCTTCATCGTGGCAAATCAACACGCGGTGCCCGGTGCGCAACCCCCTGAATTATGGGCAAAAGTGATCGGTGAAATCATGTCTCAGATTGAGGCTTCACCTGCAGAATAGCACATAGGTCTGTGCATTTTCCCACCTAGCTCCAACCTCTGCGCCGTGTTAGCGCAGATGGGAAGGAGTGTCTGATGACCAACCGCATGTCCAAAGGCGAATTCATTGCCCTGATTGCGATGATGTTCGCCACTATCGCCTTTTCAATTGATGCCATGCTGCCGGCCTTGCCCGAGATCGGCGCGCAGCTCAGCCCCGATGATACGAACAAGGCGCAATTGATCCTGACATCCTTCGTATTGGGCATGGGGATCGGGACGTTTTTTACCGGACCCATTTCGGATGCAGTCGGACGCAAGCCCGTAATTTACGGTGGCGCTGCGCTTTATATTCTGGCGTCGGCGATTGCCTGGGCCAGTTCATCGCTTGAACTTGTTCTGGCGGCGCGTATCCTGCAAGGTCTCGGCGCCGCGGGCCCGCGCGTGGTGGCGATGGCGATCATTCGCGACCTATATGCCGGTCGTGAAATGGCGCGCATCATTTCGATTGCCATGATGATCTTTACGCTGGTTCCGGCGATTGCACCGATGATGGGTGCAGGGGTGATCGCACTTGTGGGCTGGCGTGGTATCTTTGTTTGCTTCATCCTGTTCGCGATCATTATCCTGATCTGGATGACACTGCGCCTGCCAGAGTCGCTGGCCCCCGAAAACCGCCGCCCCTTTCGCCTGCCCCTTATGGTTGCCGCCGTGCAGGAAATGCTTGCCCATCCCACCGTGCGCCTGTCCATAATGGTGCAGACCCTGTGCATGGGCTTGCTGTTCACCATGCTGACGATGGTGCAACCGGTTTATGACGTCGTCCACGATCGTGCCGAAAGTTTTCCGTTCTGGTTCGGCTTTGTTGCGCTTGTTTCGGGTTCGGCCAGCCTTTTGAATGCAGCTGTTGTCGTGCGCGTTGGCATGCGCCGGATCGTGACCTGGGCCTTGGGCAGTCAGATAGTGATCACCTCGGTCGTCATATTGCTGAGCCTGGCCAACCTGTCAGCCGATGCATCTTTTGCGTTGTTCGTTTTCTGGCAAACCACAGTGTTCTTCATGGCCGGCGTGACAATGGGCAATCTCAACGCCATCGCAATGGAACCGATGGGTCATATCGCCGGTATGGCAGCTTCCGTAATTGGCTCCATCGCGACCGTTTTGGCGGCTGCCATCGCTGCGCCTGTCGGCCTGCTGTTTGATGGTTCAATAACGCCACTGACGATTGGCGTTCTCACCATGAGCGCGCTTGGCTTCGGCTTGATGCTTCATATGGGCCGGGTTGAAAACAGACTGCCTGCCTGATCTGTGCACGGACACTGAAACGCGTTATCTTGCCCGTGAATTCAGGGGGAAGCAGCATGAGCTATGACTATGATCTGGGAAGCTATTCCTGCCGGGTCACGACGTCTTCGACCGCCGCGCAGACTTGGTTCGATCGGGGTCTGATCTGGACTTACGGATACAATCATGACGAGGCCGTGGAATGCTTCCGCCGGGCTGCCGAACATGACCCGGATTGCGCAATGGCCCATTGGGGCATCGCTTATGCTGCCGGTCCGAACTATAACCTGCCGTGGGAGTTGCGGGATGACCGAGGTCGGGCTGATGCCTTGGGCGTGGCGTATGACGCGATGCAATCAGCCCTATCGCTGACAGATCGATGCACCGCCGTTGAAAAGGCTTTGATCCACGCCCTGCCCGCCCGCTATCCGCAGCGCCAGGCCCGTGGGGATATGCATCAGTGGGATTACGCCTTTGCCGACGCCATGCGCACCGCTTTTGCGGGGCAACCCAATGACCTTGATCTGCGCACGATCTACGTTGAGGCGCTGCTGAATCTAACCCCATGGCAAATGTGGGATCTGAAATCCGGCGAACCTGCTGAAGGTGCGGCGACGCTAGAAGCGCAAAAGGCTTTGGAAGGTGCGTTTGCCAGTGATCCCGCCGCCATGTCCCATCCCGGTCTTCTGCATCTCTATGTGCATTTGATGGAAATGTCGCCGACGCCGGAAAAGGCCCTGCAAGCCGGCGACGTCCTGCGAACGCTTGTACCTGATGCCGGTCATCTGGTGCATATGCCGACCCATATCGACGTTCAGTGCGGGCATTACCACAATGTTGTCCATTGGAACGAAAAAGCATCTCAGGCGGACCTGAAATACTTTGAACTCGAAGGGGCGTTCAACATTTATACCGGCTATCGGCAACACAATTACCATTTCGCCATATATGGCGCGATGTTTCTGGGTCAGATCGAACCGGCGCTGCGCGCAAATCAGGGGATTTGGGACACAACGCCCGAAGATATGCTGCGCATCCAAAGCCCACCGATGGCTGACTACTTTGAAAGCTATATGTCGATGGGCCCGCACATCCTGATCCGGTTTGGCCGGTGGGAAGACGCCAAGGCGCTGGACGTGCCCGACGACCCCGACCTATACCGCACGCTCACAGCGACCACGCATTACGCCCGCGCCATCGCCCATGCCGCAACGGGTCAGGTGCCCGAGGCCGAAGCAGAGGAACAGCTGTTCCTGAGCGCCAAGGCCTGCGTTCCCGAGGAACGCCGCCTGCACAATAACCGCGTCGTCGACCTGCTTGAAATTGCGACGGAAATGCTGCGCGGCGAGATTGAATACCGCAAAGGGAACTTTGAACTGGCGTTTGGCCATTTGCGCCGGGCGGTCCTGTTGGATGACACGCTGCCATACGACGAACCCTGGGGGTGGATGCAACCGACACGCCACGCATTGGGGGCGTTGTTGTTCGAGCAAGGTCATGTGGCTGAAGCCGAAGACGTGTATCGCGAGGATCTGGGGCTGGGCGGAACGCTCGGCCGCGCATCAATTCATCCGGACAATGTCTGGAGCCTGAAAGGGCTGCACGATTGCCTTAAGTCTCGCGGGGAAACCATTGAAATCAAACAAATCAAGCAACGCCTGGATCTTGCGTTGGCACGGGCGGATCGCGCGGTGGCCGCTTCGTGTTTCTGCGCCCAAGCCGCAATGAAGGCTGCAGAATGAATCGATACCTGCGATTTGCCCTCGTTTTGTTGTGTGGCCCCGCGTTGGCAGACCGCCAATCCTTTCCCCCAGCCGACCAAGCCGAACGCGATCCATCATTGGCGGCTTTTCGAGACGATCTTTTGGCCAAGGTGCAGGCCCGGGACCTTGATGCCGTTATTGCCGCGGCCTGTTCCGACATTGATCTCAGTGAAAACAGCGCTGGCGGACCAGAGGCGTTTCGGGCGCTTTTGACAACTGGCGTAGAAACTCAAAACGAAGTCCCGTCAGACGCGTCCGAAACGGAACCCAACGCGCTTTGGGACGCCCTTGCGGACACACTGACTCAGCCCGGGTATTTCGACGAACAAGGCGAATTCTGGATGCCGCATCAGTGGCAGATCACTCTGCCAGCCGACCTGAACCCCAAATTTGCGTTTTTCGTAACCGGCGAAAACGTCTCACTGCGTCAGGCTGGGGCTCAATCTTCGCCCGTTGTCGGATTAATAAGCCACGAGGTTGTGCTTGTCCCAAGCTTCCAACCCACCTTGGATTACCAAAGCGTATTTCTGACCGATGGCACGCCCGGCCATATGCACAAAGACTACCTTTGGCCGATGAACGGTTATCGCGCTGCTTTCGTCAAATCAGATACTGGCGACTGGCAGCTTTGCAGTTTTGTCACCGGGGACTAGGACTTTGCCTTCTTCTTTTCACCGACGACTTTCTCGGCCAGATCGCGGGCAATAGCAAAGGCGCCTTTGATCTTGTCGGCGTCCTTTTTCCAATCGCGGCGCACGACGATCTTGTTGTCTTTGACTTTGGCCAGACCACGCTGGTTCTGAATGAATTCGACAAGCCCTTGGGGTGAGGCGAATTTGTCGTTGTGGAACTGGATTGTCGCGCCTTTTGGCCCGCCGTCCAGTTTCGCAATCCCTGCCCGTTTGCACATGGCTTTGATGCGCACGACCAACATAAGGGTATTCACCTCTTTCGGCAGCGTCCCGAACCGGTCGATCAGTTCGGCGGCAAAACCTTCCAGTTCGACCTTCGTCGAAAGTGACGAAAGACGACGATAAAGGCCCAGACGAACATCCAGATCGGGCACATAATCCTCGGGGATCAGAACCGGAACGCCAAGATTGATCTGTGGGGCCCATTGATCGTCAGCGTCGGACAACCCTTCCATCTCACCCGCTTTGATCTTGGCGATCGCCTCTTCCAGCATCGATTGGTAGAGTTCGTAGCCCACATCCCGCATCTGGCCGGATTGTTCTTCGCCCAACAGGTTGCCCGCGCCGCGAATATCAAGGTCTTGCGAAGCCAAGGTGAACCCCGCCCCCAACGTGTCCAACGACCCCAGAACGCGCAGACGTTTTTCGGCAGTTGCAGTCAGTTTCTGTCGCGGCTTCGTGGTCAGATAGGCATAAGCCCGGGTCTTTGAGCGCCCCACTCGCCCTCGGATCTGATAGAGCTGCGCAAGACCGAACATATCCGCTCGATGAACGACCATCGTGTTGGCGGTCGGAATATCCAAACCGCTTTCCACAATAGTGGTCGCCAAAAGCACATCAAACTTTCCGTCATAAAACGCGTTCATCCGATCGTCGAGTTCACCCGCCGCCATTTGCCCATGCGCCACGACGTAGGTGATTTCCGGCAGTTGCTCTTTCAGAAACTCTTCAATCTCCGGCAAGTCCGAGATACGCGGGACGACATAGAAACTCTGCCCTCCGCGATAGTGCTCGCGCAGCAACGCTTCTCGGATCGTAACCGCGTCGAACTCGCTAACATAGGTCCGGATGGCCAGACGGTCGATGGGCGGCGTTCCGATGATGGACAGATCGCGAACCCCGGTCAGCGACAATTGCAATGTGCGCGGGATCGGGGTTGCGGTAAGGGTCAGGACATGAACATCAGAGCGGAGTTGTTTGAGCCGCTCTTTGTGACCGACGCCAAAATGCTGTTCTTCGTCTATGATCAGCAGACCCAGGTTCTGGAACCGAATTCCCTTGGCCAGCAACGCGTGCGTTCCGATCACAATATCGACCGTACCACGTGCAAGCCTCTCTCGGGTTTGCTGTGCATCTTTCGCGGAGACGAAACGCGATAGCTGCCGCACTTCCAGAGGGAATCCGCGAAATCGTTCCTTGAAGCTTGCCGCATGCTGCCGCGCCAACAAGGTCGTCGGGGCAACAACAGCAACCTGAACACCGGACATCGCAGCGACAAAGGCGGCACGCATGGCGACCTCGGTTTTACCAAAGCCCACATCGCCGCAGATCAGACGATCCATCGGCGCACCGGAATGCATGTCCTCCATCACTTCCGAGATCGCACGCAACTGGTCATCCGTCTCTTGATAGGGAAAACGGGCGCTGAATTCTTCCCACGCATGCGGGGGCGGATCCATGATCGGCGCTTTGCGCAATGCACGCTCAGCAGCGATACGGATCAGCTTGTCCGCCATCTCGCGAATGCGTTCTTTCAGCTTCGCCTTCTTGGCCTGCCATGCACCACCGCCCAATCGGTCAAGCAGCCCTTCGTCATGCCCGTATTTCGACAGCAATTCGATATTCTCGACCGGTAGGTAAAGTTTTGATCGCTCGGCATATTCCAACAACAGGCATTCATGGGCTGCACCGGCTGCGGTCACAACCTCCATCCCTTTGTAACGGCCGATGCCATGGTCCACATGAACCACGAGGTCGCCGGGACTAAGCGATTGGGTTTCCGTCAGAAAGTTCTCAGCTTTGCGGCGTTTTTTGGGCTGGCGGATAAGGCGATCCCCTAAAACATCCTGCTCGGATATCACCGTCAGATCCGGCGCTTCAAAGCCATGTTCCAGGGCCCAGACCGCCAGATGCAATCCGCGCTTGCCAACACGGGTGCCGTCCTTGACCGGAATAGCCTCGGCCAGTCCCTCATCTTCGATCAAACCCATCAGACGTTCACGCGCGCCTTCGGAGTAGGACGCAATCAGCACGGGCCCCTTGGCCAACTTATCGGTAATATGGCTTGCCAGAGCCCCAAACAGACTGATGCTTTCCTGCTGACGTTCGGGCGCGAAGTTCCGCCCGATCCGCCCGCCTGCGTCTATCACACCAGGGCCGCTGGCTTGTGGCAAAGGGCTGAATTGCAAAACGCGACAATCCGCAACCGCCGCTTCCCACGCGGCATCGTCCAGGTAGAGCAATCCCGGCGGCGTGGGTTTGTACACCGTGTCCATCCGAGAGCGGTTCTCCAACGCCAATCGACGCGTTTCGTACTGATCTGCAATGCTGTCCCAGCGCGCGAGGCGAGCGGGTGTCACCTGATCGTCCAGCGAAACGGTCGCCCCGGGCAGATAGTCGAACAAGGTTTCCAGTTTGTCGTGAAAGAAGGGCAGCCAATGTTCCATGCCCTGTTGTTTGCGACCCGCGCTGACAGCTTCGTACAATGGGTCATCGGTGCCCGCTGCACCGAATTCAATACGGTAGTTCTGGCGGAATCGCGTGATCGCGGCATCGTCCAGAATGACCTCGGAAACCGGAGCCAGTTCCACCACGTCCAACTTTTCGGTTGTGCGTTGCGATACCGGGTCAAACCTGCGGGCGCCATCCAGAACGTCGCCGAACAGATCCAGCCGGACCGGTCCCGCGTCACCCGGGGGAAAGATGTCGATGATCCCGCCACGGATTGCGTAATCGCCTGGCTCCATCACCGTTGGGCTTTGAGTAAACCCCATGCGCAAAAGAAAATTCCGTAGCGCCGTTTCGTCAACACGGTGGTTCACGCGCGCAGTAAAAGCGGCTTCGCGCAGGACATCGCGGGCCGGAACCCTTTGTGTGGCGGCGTTTAATGTGGTCAGAAGCACAAATTTGGCTGGCATTTGGTGCACCAATGCCGCCAGAGTTGCGACGCGGGCCGCTGAAATATCCGCATTCGGAGAGACGCGGTCATAGGGAAGGCAATCCCAACCGGGAAACACGAAAACTGGCATGTCCGGCGCAAAAAAGGCCAACGCCGCCCGCATCGCCTCCATCCGTTTGTCATCACGTGCGATGTGACAAACGCGGCCGGACTTTGCGACCTCATTCAGAACCAGTTGCGCGTCAAACCCCTCGGGTGCGCCGCCGACCGTCACGTGGTTCGGAGCCTTCATCGCTGTGCCTTTCCGATTTTACCAGCCTAAAACGCCGATGGAAAAGTTCTGATACATGCCCCAAAGCGAGGTGACCACAATAGAAATCATTCCAATGATCTGGGTGTAGATGCGGCAGCGCGTCAGCGACTTTGAAACCGCCTCGAGCGTCACCTCAATACGCTGCAATTTCTTGGCCACGCCAATGTTGATTGCCGTGACGAAACACAATGGGAAAAGCAGCAAAAAGACCGCCTGCGCGAACTCGAGCCCATAATAAAAACCCAGCGTTGCCAAGCCCGTAAAGAAAAAACAGGCCAGCGCGAGAATGACGATTCCCGAAACATCCAAGACATAAAGCAGGCGATTGGAATTGATGCGGACCAGGTCCAGCAAGTCGCGTTCATTCTGGCCACCCACCCTGCGGGCCCGCACCACAAGATCGTATGGCACCCCCAAAACCCAATGGCTGACCGAAGACCACAAAACGGCGAGCGCGATCCAAAACCACAGATTCGAAAAGCTGCGCATGTCAATGAGTTCGAAGATCGAAGAGTATATGTCCAAGCGCCAGCCCTTTATTCACCGCCATCAGGGGGGTTCGTCGTGCCGACGCATTCATTGCTACCCTTGAGACTGCATCGAATTCATGCCACCCAATGCGCAAATGTTCAAGGAGAGCGCGCCATGAAACCGACCATTGCCCCCTACCCCCTTACCCGGTTCCGCCGGGCGCGTCAGTCTCCGGCAATCCGTGGGTTGGTGCGCGAGAATAATTTGACCGTCGATGACCTTATTTGGCCTGTTTTTGTGCGAGACGGAGAAGGTATTGAAGAGCCGGTGCCCTCAATGCCCGGGGTCGTACGACGATCCGTTGATCTGATCGAGAAAGCTGCAATTGAAGCGCAGGCTTTGGGCATACCGGCAATATGCATTTTTCCATACACCGACCCTTCTCTGAAAACCGAAGACTGCGCCGAGGCCTGGAACCCTGACAATTTGTCGAATCGTGCCATCCGCGCGATCAAAAACGCAGCCCCTGATATTGCCGTCATGACGGATGTTGCACTGGATCCCTACAACATAAATGGTCACGATGGGTATGTGGTTGATGGTCAGATCGTGAACGACCAGACGGTCGAAGCACTTGTGAAAATGACGCTCGCGCAAGCCGACGCCGGCGCCGATATCATCGGCCCTTCGGACATGATGGATGGCCGGGTCGGCGAAATGCGCAAAGCCCTTGAGGGTGCCGGGCACCAGAACGTCATGATCCTCAGCTATGCCGCAAAATACGCCAGCGCATTTTACGGCCCCTTCCGTGATGCGGTCGGCGCGTCAGGCGCACTGACCGGAGACAAGAAAACCTACCAGATGGACCCGGCGAATTCAGACGAGGCACTGCGGCTTATCGAAAGGGACCTGACCGAAGGGGCCGACATGGTCATGATCAAGCCCGGCATGCCGTATCTGGATATATGTCGTCGGGTCAAAGACACGTTCGGTGCGCCGACCTATGCTTACCAGGTGTCAGGCGAATACGCGATGATCCAGGCGGCGGCGAACAATGGCTGGATTGACGGAGAAAAAGTCATGCTTGAAAGCCTTATGGCCTTCAAACGTGCCGGATGCGATGGTGTCCTGACCTATTTCGCCCCCCGGGTCGCACAGCTTTTGCAAGGTTAGAGAACTGGCATCCCGCAAATTTTCGCCGATCATTGCCGTACCGGACGCAGCTTTCCCGTGACATGCGGACGCATTCGGCGTATTCTTGCACACAAGATCGGGAATACCCGGCATATCAGGCAGTTATACAGAGAAAAAACATGAGCAGTTCCAATTCTCCCCGACTGAATCGTCGTGGCTTTGCGCTTGGCATGGCCGGTCTGACATTTACGGCCGCGTGCGGTAACGGGGTCGGCAATTCAAACGCCGCCACCATAGATGCCCGCGTCGACGCAACACTGAACGAGATGTACGCTAAATACCCCAATACGGTCGAAATCTCCAACAAGGCGAACGGTATGCTTGTCATGCCACTGATCACCGACGCCGGATTTATTTTCGGCGGCGCCTACGGTCAGGGTGCGCTGCGCGTACAAGGCGCGACCGTCGACTACTATTCAGCGATTTCCGGCAGTGCCGGCTTGCAGATCGGTGCCCAGCAATACGCGCATGTGCTGTTCTTCATGACCGAGGACGCGTTGAACGATTTCCGCCGCTCCAGCGGTTGGACGGCCGGCGCTGACATCGGCTATGTCGTCGACGCCACAGGCGAGTCGATTTCGACCGATACGACACAGTTGCGCAAACCCGTTCTGGCAGCCGTATTCGGACAAGCGGGTCTGAAATTCGGCGCGACCGTCGAAGGCACAAAGTACACACGGATTATTCCGTAAACCCAGATACCACTCCCCCCACTTCTGGACCCCGCCCATGATTGTGGCGGGGTTCTTTTGTTGTAATCGGGCTGAGTTTGGAACGACTATGATCTTTCAGTCCCGGCAGGCTTACTTTAGTCTTCTTACCAACTGATAATCGCAGGAAATGTGGGGCAGGAATGGGTCTGGTTTTTCGCTGGCTGATACGAATTGCGACAGGGCTTGTCCTGTTGACGCTTGCGGCTATTGGGCTTGTTTATTTCCTGGCCAGCCAATCCTTGCCAGATTATGACCAAACCGTCGAAGTCCGGGGAATAACCGCCCCGGTCGAAATCGTCCGCGATACAACAAATATCCCACATGTATTGGCGCAGAATGATCCGGACGTGTTCTTTGGTCTGGGCTATGCTCATGCTCAGGACCGGCTGTGGCAGATGACCGTGTTGCGGCGCACGGTTCAGGGGCGATTGTCCGAGGTGTTCGGACAGCGCACGGTGCCCGTCGACAAACTGCTGCGACGCCTTGACCTGTATGGTCTTGCCCACCAATCCGTTGATGTGCAGGACGAATACACCAAGGCCGCGTTGCGTGCTTATGCAGCCGGAGTAAATGCCCGTCTTGACGAGATTAACGAGATGGCGCTGGGCCGCGGTGCGCCCGAGATGTTTCTGTTCAACGCGCCTGTTTCTCCGTGGCAGCCCGGAGACAGTCTGGCGGTCATCAAGCTGATGAGCTTGCAATTGTCCGGGCATCTGAAGGACGAGGTTCTGCGCGCACGCACGTCGCTGATGCTGGACGACCCGTCCCGCCTGTCAGACATCCTTCCTGATGTGCCCGGGCCCGGGATTGCAGCGCTGCCTGAATACGCAAGCCTGTTTCCTGACGTGCCCCGCTTTGCACAAGGTACACCGATGCCAGACACGCCGCTTTCACCATTTCCTGAACGCGGGTTGGCGGGGGCATCAAACGCTTGGTCTGCTGCCCGGTCGCGATCCGCGAGTGGCGGTACTTTGCTCGCCAATGATCCCCATCTGGGATTCACCGCTCCGGGCATCTGGTATCTGGCACGGTTGGAACTGGCCAAGGGCGGCGTTATCGGCGCAACCATCCCCGGTGTTCCGGCCATCATGACCGGTCGCAGCGACAGGTTGGGATGGGGTCTGACCTCATCTTATCTGGATGACCAGGACGTCCATATAGAGAAACTGAACCCCGACAACCCCGAAGAATATCTGACGCCCGATGGATACCAGCCGTTTCGCGCGCGGCCTTCGATAATCGAGATCAAGGACGCTGCCCCGATCACCCTGAAACTGTTGTGGACAGAAAACGGGCCGGTGTTGCCGGGCACGCATTACGATCTTGAGACGATTACCCCTCCGGGGCATGTCGCCTCGCTTTCGTGGACTGCGCTCAGCCCCCGCGATACCTCGATGACGGCCTCGATGGCGTTGATGCAGGCCGACACGGTGCGTGAGGCGATCACAATCGCCGAAGATTTCATCGCGCCATCGCAAAACCTGTCTTTGGTGGACGAAAAAACGATCGGAATGAAACTGATCGGCGCGATGCCAAGCCGAGACCTGAACAATCAAAGCCGGGGACGCATCCCGACACCGGGCTGGTTGCCCCAAAACAGATGGCAGGGTCGCCTGCCCTATGCGGACAATCCGGAGTTTGTGGCGCCTATTGGCGGAGTGCTGGGAAACACCAACAACAAGATCATCGATCGTCCCTTTCCCTTGCATGTGTCCTACGAATGGGGAGACACCCAGCGCGTGCATCGCTGGGAACGCCTGATGCAATCCCGCGAGGTACACACTCGCGACAGCTTTATCGAAGCCCAGTTGGACACGGTCAGCTTCACTGCGCGTTCGCTTTTGCCTTTGGTCGGTGCAGACTTGTGGTTCACTGGGGAATCCGCACCGGAAGGCACTCCAGAGCGGCAAAGACAGATCGCACTGGACCTGTTGGCCAACTGGAACGGTGAGATGAACGAGCATCTGCCGGAACCTCTGATCTATGCAGCATGGCTGCGTGCGTTGCAGATCCGGCTGATTTCGGACGAACTCGGGCCGCTGGCCAGCGAATATAAACATGTGGAACCGCTGTTTATCGAACGGGTCTACCGCGACATCGACGGCGCATCGGTTTGGTGCAATGTCCGCCAAAGCGCACCGGTCGAGACCTGCACGGACATGGCGCGACTTGCATTGGACGATGCCATAGTCTGGATCTCGGAACGCTATGGCAGCGCGTTGGAGTCGCTGCGGTGGGGCGACGCGCATCAGGCGACGCATGATCATCCGGTTCTGGGTAACGTGCCAGTGCTGCGGTATTTCGTGAACATTCGGCAATCCACCAGCGGCGGCGACAACACTCTGTTGCGCGGGCGCACCTCTGGCGAAGGCCCCGATCCTTTTCAGAACGTCCATGGCGCGGGCTATCGCGGTGTCTACGATTTTGCCGACCCCGACAGTTCGGTGTTTATCACGGCGACCGGGCAATCCGGCCATTTTCTGTCACGCTATTACGATGATCAGGCCCAGCTGTGGCGGCGTGGAGAGTATATTCCAATGTCGTTGGATATTGGCCTCGCACGCGCAGCAGCCGTCGGCGTGACGAACCTGATACCACGTTGACGGGATCGGCAAGTCCCCGCCCCTTTTCCCGCGCGACATGGACGAGACCGCATCGCTTCGCCTAGAGTCATGGCACTCGTGTCGAGGGGGACCAGTATGGCCAGCGTTCGTGACACATTGAACAATCTCGCACGCGATTACGCCATCGCTTGGAGTTCCGGCGATCCGCAGGCCGTCGCGTCTTTTTATGCGACAGATGCCAGGATTGTTTTGAACGGCGGCGAACCAATTCAGGGCAAACCTGCTATCGCCAAGATGGCTCAGAGCTTCTATAGTGAGCTCCCCGATCTGGAGGTCCGATGCGACATGATGCGCTGGGCCGGTGCGCACGCGATATTTGTCTGGACCCTTGAGGGCCACCATTCCCAAACCGGAAACCACATCGTCTCGCGCGGGTGGGACGAGTGGGAACTGGATGCCGACCACAAGGTCAAATCCTCGCTGGGATGGTTCGACACCGAAGACTATCGACGCCAGATTGATGGCGTCTTGGTCCTACAAAGCTGAATACTGCGCTGCCTGTTTGTCGGTCCACAGCACGGTGACCCGAAACCCGTCATCCGTTTGCTTTTCGTCCCGCACAACGTCCTGACGAAACAGCCAGGCGCGTTTGTCTCCCTCGGCAAAGCTAAGGTCCAGCGTGGTTTCGTGACGCACGCCCTGCAATTGGGTCGCTATCTCCGCCAGCAACGGCCCAACGCCTTCACCGGTTACGGCTGATATGGCGAAGATTGAGGCATCACGATCAGCGCGTGCCAGCGTCGCCTCGCGATCTTCGCCAGTCAACAGGTCAATCTTGTTCCAGACTTCCAGCCGGGGTCGGTCCTCTTCCACACCTAATGAGCTCAATATGGCCTCGACATCCTGTGCTTGCGCGTCGGATTCTTCGTGGCTGATATCACGCACATGGACGATCAAGTCCGCGCCAAGAACCTCTTCCAGCGTGGCGCGGAAGGCTGCGACCAATTCGGTCGGCAGGTTCGAGATGAACCCAACGGTGTCTGACAAAATCACCTCGGGCCCATCGGGCAGAACGACCCGACGCATCGTGGGGTCAAGCGTCGCAAACAGCATGTCCTTGGCCATGACCTCGGCGCCGGTCAGGCTGTTGAACAGCGTTGATTTGCCCGCGTTGGTATATCCAACCAAAGCAACGATAGGGTATGGAACCTTGGCGCGGGCTGCACGGTGCAGCGTGCGAGTCTTGACCACCTTCTGCAACTGGCGGCGCAACCGCACCAATTGCTCGTCAATCGCGCGGCGGTCGGCCTCGATCTGGGTTTCACCCGGACCGCCGACAAATCCCAAACCACCCCGCTGTCGTTCAAGGTGGGTCCACGCGCGAACCAACCGAGTACGCTGGTAGCTCAGCGCGGCCATCTCGACCTGCAGCACACCCTCGCGCGTACGGGCCCGGTCGCTGAATATTTCCAGGATCAACCCCGTCCGGTCTAAGATTTTGACTTTCCAAGCCTTCTCAAGGTTGCGCTGCTGGACGGGCGTGACCGGACCATCGATCAGAACAAGTTCGACCTCGTTCTCGTGAAATCGCTCACCAAGTTCGTCGATCTTGCCACTGCCAAACAGCAACCCGGCTTGGGCGCGCGGCAATCGCACAACTTCAGACCCGATCACATCAAGATCGGGCAAAGCGGCGGCCAATGCCACCGCCTCTTCCAGCGCCGGTTCCGAAACACGACGCTGTTCATCTGACTTGATTTCGGGATGCAGCACCCAAGCCCGGGTGCGCATCCGTTCATGTTCCATCAAGAGGCGTCTTCGCCCTCGTACAAGTTGATCGGCTGCGACGGCATGATGGTCGAAATCGCATGCTTGTAGACAAGCTGCGACTGTCCGTCGCGGCGCAGCAGTACGCAGAAGTTATCAAACCAGGTGATAACACCCTGCAATTTAACGCCGTTGATCAGGAAAATCGTGACCGGGACCTTTGCTTTCCGTACGTTGTTCAGGAAGGCATCCTGAAGATTCTGTCTGTCCGAAGCCATATTGTTATAATCTCGCCATTGTTCTTGCTACGCGCTGCGGACCAACGCGCTCCCTCTGGCGGAGTATGGAGTGGAGCGCGCAGATATTCCAGACGAAAAATTGTGCAGTAACACCAACGACCTGTTGTCAGGTCAATCGCGCCACAGCGATGGCGTGATCAGCGCGATGATTGCCAACGTCTCCAACCGGCCAATCACCATGGCGGCGCATAGCGTCAACTTTGCCCCAGCGGACAGGTCAATCAATCGGATGGGATCGTCTGTCGCCAGTTCGATCAAAGGGCCCGTCGTGCTGAGCGCGGCCACGCTCAGAACCATCGCCTGTTCAAACCCGACCCCCATCGCTGCCAGTAAAACGTCGAACACTGCCAAGGTCAGCGCAAACAGCATAAAAAATATCCAGGCTATGAACGCCCCATCACTTTGAATGCGTCGGTTGCCGCCACCTTCTCCGCTGACCGAGGACGGATGAATCAGTCGGTCGATTTCGCGCCGGCCATTGAGGTACAAAGCAAAAACACGCAACAGTTTGACGCCACCCGCCGTGGTCGCCACGCCTCCTCCGATCAGTGCGAGGCCCATCAGGATCAGACCCGGTGTTCCCAACCCGGACAATTGCTGCGCGTCATTCCAATTTGCGCTTTCGAAACCCGCGGTGGTCAAAAAAGCCATTACGGTGAAGAGCATACCCCAGATAACATGCAACGCCTGCCAAACAGTTATTTCCAAACCAAGTTCTGCCACGCCCGCCAGCACGCGGAAGAACAACAAGGCAGCAACCGCAAGGATAATGACAAGGCCAATCCGGAATTCGGGGTCTTTGTCCAACCGGGCATAGCCGCTTGTCGCGGTATCGGCGGAAAACGTCAGACGGGATAACGCGAAGAACAGAAATAAGAACAGGATTGCTTCGCCGGTTATGCCCGCCGTTGACCCTTCCAATCCACCAACCGGGGAAATACCCGACGTCGCCATTGTCGACATCGCATGGCAAACGGCGGTCAGGCCCTGCTCACCGGCAATCAACAACAGAACCCAAATGACAGCCGTCAGACCCGCATAAACCGGCGTCAAAGTCCGGGTCACACGGATCAGCAGCCCGCGGGGATCGGTTTTTTCACTTTGCGCAACGCCTGAAACAGGTCGACCCGGTTGCCCGCGCGCCGTGACCTCGAAGCCACCAAGAGACAATGGGGCAAGGATCGCGGCGGCGGCGATCCACATCAGCAATCCGCCCATCCATCCGACCAAAGCACGCCACAGATGCAACGGAGCCGTCAGCCTTGCGGGATCCGGGAACAAATCCGCCCCTGTGGTTGTCACCGCGCTGACCATATCGAAATACGCGTTCAAAAAGCTGGTTGTTCCCAAGGCATCATGAAAAGGAATCGCAAGAAACAGCGGCAATATCGTGAAGGACGCCAGCAGGACCGCCAATTGTCCCAACGTACCCCGCCGCGGAATCCGGTTCATCTGCGCGACTGCGATCAAAGTCACGACAAACAACCCAAGCAGACCCGAATAAAAAAACGATCTGGATGTGTCGTGATCATCCAGCGCCAGCGCATAGATCGCAGGCACCCACATCGCCAACGATGTAATTCCCCAGATCATGAGCAGCAGCGGCAAACGCCGCAGAACCCCGAACCTTTGTTCGCGCACCCGGATCATCAGAAAAAGTCGATCGAAACCTGCATCAGGCGTTCGACCTCAGGGACATCCTTGGCCAGCGCAAAGATCGAGACCACGTCCTTTTCGTCGATGCGCAAGCTGCCGGTGGGGCGAAGGACTTCGTCACCCTTGCGGACTGCGCCCACCAGCACACCCTCGGGGAAGTCGATGTCGCGCAGCTTTTGACCGGCCATGGGCGACGTTGACAGAACTTCGGCCTCGATGACCTCGGCCTCGGCGTCTCCAATCGAATAGACCTGTCGCACGCGTCCGTGACGAATGTGGCGCAAGATCGAACTGACCGTGGTGGCCCGAGGGTTGATATATGCATCAATCCCCAATGGCCCCATCAGTGCGACCATACTTGGATCGTTGATCAGCGCGATGGCCAGGGCGCATCCTTCCGCCTTGGCTTTGACGGCTGCCAACATGTTGGTTCGGTCGTCGTCTGTCACTGCCAGCATGGCGTCGGCCCGGTCGATACCGGCCTCTTTCAGCAGCGCAGAGTCCAATCCATCACCATTCAAGACAATCGTGCGTTCCAACGCTTCGGCCGCGATTTCGGCGCATTTGCGTTCCCGCTCGATCACTTTCGCACGTATCCGCCCCTCGCGCTCTTCCAGCGTTCGTGCAACCTCGAGGCCGACATTTCCTCCGCCGACGATGACAACACGATCCTGTTTTCGCTGCGCCTTACCGAACACCTCCATCGTACGGTCCACGTCCCGGACGCTGGTGAAAACATAGCATTCGTCACCTACGAACAGCTGATCCTCGGATTCCGGCGCAAACAGTGAACCCTCACGCCGAATGCCGACGACGATCGAGCTGAGGGTCGAAAACAAATCGGTCAGCTGACGCAACGGGGTGTTCACGATTGGGCAATCCTCATCGACGCGGATACCCAAAAGTTGCGCCTTTCCATCCATGAAAATCTCGGTATCAAAAGCTGAAGGCGCAGACAGGCGGCGCATGGCGGCGGCGGCAACCTCACGCTCGGGGCTGATGACAACGTCGATTGGCAGATGATCGCGGCGGTACAGGTCGGAATGGATCGCCTGAAGATAGGATTTCGACCGCAAACGTGCGATCTTGCGCTGGATCGAAAATACAGAATGCGCCATCTGACAGGTCACCATGTTCACCTCGTCAGAATGCGTGGCAGCAATGATCATGTCCGCATCCCGCGCACCGGCCCGGTCCAGAACGTCAGGATAGCTGGCAAACCCCGCAATGCCCTGAACATCCAGCGTCTCGGTTGCGCGGCGCACGAGATCGGGGTTGTTGTCGACGACTGTGACGTCGTTCAGTTCGCCCGAAAGGTGCCGCGCAATCTGCCAGCCGACCTGGCCCGCACCGCAAATAATGACCTTCATGTTTCTGGCCCTTCTGCCTGAAATCTTTGAATGACAGATGCCCCCAAAACGGTCAATTGAATTGTAATGAGCCTGTGAATACGGCAATGTAAGTGTATGAAAACAGTACTGCCACTGCTTGTTTGTCTACTAGTGTTATCGGCCTGCGGGCCTTTGTCGATGTATTATCGCGAAGGCGAGAGCGTGGCGCGGATGCAGTCGGAAACGACGGAATGTCGGGTTGATGCGTTAAAGGACGTGCCTGTTAACAATCAGGTCCGACAAAGCCCGCCGGTCTATTGGCCGGGCCGCTCATACTGTGACAGCCGGGGGCGTTGCTATCGCACACCAGGATGGTGGGAGCCCGGAAACATCTATACGGTCGACGTAAACAAAGGCCTGCGAAATAATGTCGAGGCGCAGTGTATGGCCCAAAAGGGCTTTCGCCCGATCAGCCTGCCGCCCTGTAAAAGTGGCGTGAAATCCCGCGTGCCGGCTGTGCGAACAACCACCCTTCCCCCGATCAGTTCCGAATCCTGCTTTGTGAAATTCAAGGATGGATCGTTTCAGATCATCACACCGGGACAGGCAAGCTAAGGCGGTTTAAGCCGCCACTTTTCGCTGTTGTGCCAACCACAGATGAACGCCAATCGCGGCGGCATAAAACCCGATCACGGCGGTAAGCATTCCCGCCTCGCCCGTACGCCATAAGATGGCCAGCAGTACGGGCGTTCCCAACAGGTTTCCCGCGTTGCCCATCTGAGCGATGGCGCCATAACCCAGCGCTTGCGTTTCTGCCGTGGTATTCAATTGCGGAACGGCGGCGAAACTGCCGCCCTGGACAAACCCCAACACGGCAAACAGGGCAATGCCGACGATGGGCAGCGGAAGCCCGGCAAATGCAGCCAGCAGCACGAGGACGCCCAACGCAAACCCGATGTTGACGACCGCAACGCTCGACAGGACGTTCAGCAGCAACGGAACCACCAACAACGACAAAGCGATACCTGCCAAGGGCATCAATCCTGCAATTGTGCCGCTGACCTCTTCTGGCAGGCGGCCCGGCAGAATCGCCAAAAGCGACACGAATGTCAGGGTGTAAAAAAACCATCCAAACGCCGGGGCCGCCACGAAAGGCGACCGATAGGTTTCCACGTGAACGCCCACCAACCCTCGACACCCGATCACAAACGTTCCGTGATCATCTGACCTGACCTGCACGACAAGCAGTGCAACCAGCCCCGAGATCAAAAGCATCAACGCGCCGTGAAGTGCGAAGTACAGCGAAAGCCCGAACCGATCGACAATAGTCAGGCCAAACCAGGCATTCAATGCAAACGCAACGCCGAAAAACGTGCTCCACAAAACCATCGCGGCATTGCGGGCTCGCCCCGTTGTGATTTGCGCAATCAGCGTCGGTGCCGCAACAACAATCGCAAGGTGCGAGATACCCTCGACCAGGCGACTGGCGAGCATAACGGGAAAGGAAAGCTCCAACGCCTGAAACAGGGATATGAGCCCGCCCAGTACAAGACCCCAGACCAACAGTCGCGTAGGTCCCACCCAACCCGTCAGAGCACCCGACAAGGCACCTAAAACGGCCCCCATAAAGCTGATGATCGACAGCATCCATCCAATCGACGCCGCGTTGTCGGGATACCGAATCGCGACGTCGGCAAAGGGAACGGCGATCTTGGCAAATTGCGTGGCTGCGCCCAGGCCGGCCAGCCAAAGCAAGATAACTTGAAAGAATGTGCGAACAGACGGGGACATGACCCGGTTGTAGCCGGACTGATCAAGTGCTGAAACGCATAAATTATGCGGCGTTCCCGCGCCTGCCGCTGACCAGTCGAACCGGTGTTCCATCCGATAGGTACAGGCGTTCCCATATGATCTGTCCCGCGCTGATCCGAATCCGGTCGTGTTCCGCCTCGGAGGTCAAAAAAGACTTGGGCGAAGGCGTATGCAGGTCCCACCAACCCTCTTGATCAAGTTCCGCCTCGGCGCTCTGGATTTCCTCGGTGGCAAATTGCCAAAGCGACACGCCAAGCAATGCGGATTGGCTGGTTTTCCAATCCCGCGCTCTGCTGGACGAATAGGCCAGACATTTATGGCTGGCTTCCTCAACCAGGTGCAGGCAATCCGCGGAGTTTACAACCAGCCGCTTGAGCGCCGAGTCATCGCATCTTGCCGGGCCCAAAGCCGAAAAGACCTGTTGTTGCGTATTGGGGCTTGGCGTTTGCGCGCCGCTTTCCCAACGCGAAACTGTCGCCTGATCGACCTGCATCACATGGGCCAAAGCGGATTGTTTGACCCCAACAGACCGGCGCAGCCGTTTCAAACGCCGACCAAAGGCCGGAAAACCATGCATGTGCAGCTTGATGCTGGCGGCTGGCGGCGGGTTGGGTTTCAATCGTTTTCTCCAACCGGAGTCATGACAGGATCAGGCGCAGCCCCAACCGCTTCATTCGGCAGGTTCCGGTTCGTCAATCTGGGCCACACGCGCACCGGATTTGTTCGACGTCACAACGCCCAACGACTTGAGTTTGCGATGCAACGCGCTGCGTTCCATTCCGACAAAGCTGGCCGTCCGACTGATGTTGCCGCCAAACCGGTTGATTTGGGTCAGAAGATATTCACGTTCGAATGCCTCGCGGGCCTCTCGCAAGGGCAGCGTCGCCAACGCCCCGGACAACACAACGCGACCGGATTCGTCTGATTTCTCTTCGTCGCTGGGCAACTCCCGGGCCTCGACAGGGCCGGTTCCATCGCCAAGGATCAAAACACGCTCAATCAGGTTTTTGAGCTGCCGAACGTTGCCGGGCCAGGTCATCGTCTGCAACAACGCAACCGCCTCGTCCGACAACTCCCGTATCGGCAAACCCTGGGTTTCGTTGCACACTTCAATGAAATGCTGCGCAAGCACCGGAATGTCCTCGCGCCGTTCCTCCAGCGACGGTACCGCAATCGGAACCACGTTCAGGCGGTGATAAAGCTCTTCGCGGAACCGGTCTGCGGATATTTCCTCTTCTAGGTCCCGGTTCGTCGAGGATATCACCCGCAGGTCCACACGGACCTTGTCGGTTCCACCGACGCGCTGGAATTGTTGGTCAACCAGAACGCGCAGGATTTTGGACTGTGTGCCCAACGGCATGTCAGCCACTTCATCAAAGTATATGACACCGCCGTGCGCCTCTTCCAGAAGGCCGGACTCGACGCCGCGTTCTGCGGTTTCGCGACCAAACAGAACCTCTTCCATACGCTCCGGCTCAACCCCGGCGCAATTGACGGTCACGAAGGGTGCGTTCGCGCGGTTGGAATGTGCATGGATATATCGCGCCGCGATTTCCTTGCCGGATCCTGCTGGCCCGCTGAGCATGACGCGTCCGTTCGACTTGGTCACTTTGTCCAGTTGGCCTTGCATCGCGCGGAACGACGCCGACTTTCCGATCATATCGGAGTTGCTGACCTCTTTCCTCTTGAGCGATGCGTTCTCGCGACGCAGCCGAGAGGTTTCCATCGCGCGTCGGATAACGACCATCAATTGATCGATGTTGAAGGGTTTCTCGATAAAATCGTAGGCCCCCTGTTTGATCGCCGCAACGGCGATTTCGATGTTGCCGTGACCCGAAATGATCACCACCGGCACATCCGGGTTGTCCCGTTTCACCGCTTTCAAGATATCAATTCCATCCATACGGCTGTCTTTCAGCCAAATATCCAGAATCAACAGCCCCGGCGGTTCGGAATTGATGGCGGCCATGCAATCGTCCGAATTGCCTGCCAATCGGGTGGAATAGCCTTCGTCCTCAAGAATATCGGACACCAGTTCGCGGATATCGCGTTCGTCGTCTACGATCAGAATATCGCTCATCTTTAGCCTGCTTTCAGTTTGTTCGTTTTAATTGCCTGTTTGCTTGACGCGGCAGTCGAGGTCGATCCGACCCCGGGCAAACGGATGACAGCCATCGCGCCAAAATGGTCCTGTCCGTCAAAAACGGGCGCATCTTCCAGTGTCAGCGCACCGCCATGTTCTTCGATGATTTTTTTGACGATGGGCAAGCCGAGACCCGTCCCTTCGTCGCGTGTCGTCACATAGGGCTCGAACAGTCGCGCCCGGTCTTCCGGTAGGCCGATACCGTTGTCTGCAATGGTGATAAGCGTTCCAGTCTCATCGCTGGTCACGGCCACTTTGATCTGCGGTTTCAGGTTTTCCGGAGCGCCTTTTTCCTTCAGTGTTCCAATGGCCTCTCCGGCATTCTTAATCAAATTGGTCAATGCCTGATTCAGCATGGTTGCATCCACATCCACCGTAACCGGCTGATCCGGAAAGCTCGCGTCAATCTGCACATCCGGCTGTCCGGCCTGCTGCAGCAGAACCGCCTCGCGCACCAGATCGACGATGTTTTCCTCATGACGTTCTGGCTCGGGCATACGGGCAAATTTTGAGAATTCGTCCACGATCCGGCGCAGGTCATTGGTTTGACGGACGATCACATCCGTCATTGATTCAAGGCTGGCACAGTCTTCCTCGTCGAGCTTGCGGGAAAACTTGCGTTTGATGCGTTCGGCGCTCAGTTGGATTGGGGTCAACGGGTTCTTGATTTCGTGCGCAATACGCCGGGCGACGTCGCCCCAGGCGGCCATACGCTGGGCGCTGACCAGATCGGTGACGTCATCAAAGGCAACCACATAACCTTCAAGCCCGCCATCCTCGCCCCGACGGGTCGCCATGCGCACAAGCAGGTTTTCGGCCCGGCCCTTGCGCGTCACTTTGATTTCACCTTGAACCGCCTCCTGCCCGCTTTGCTTGAGGTCTTCGAACAAAGGCAGAAATTCCGGCACGGCGATTCCGATTGCCAATTGGTTTTCGCCCCGCGACCAGTCCAGCAGTCGTTCTGCCGACCGGTTCACGAATGTGACACAGCCATCAGAGTCAACACCCACAACACCTGACGTCACAGAGCTCAGAACCGAGTCAAAAAGGCGTCGCCGACGTTCGATCTGACGTGTGTTTTCAAGCAGGGTGTCCCTTTGCCCTTTTAGCTGGCGGGTCATCTGGTTGAAGTACCGGCCTAGCATTGCGATTTCATCATCGCTGGCCTCTTCGATCACCTGAACGCTCAGATCACCGGCACCCACGCGCTGTGCAGCGGTCGTCAATCGGCCAACGGGGCGTGACAGACGTTCGGCAAACCACATGCCCAATGACACCGCCGCGAGAATAAGGATGACCGCAAAGCCCAGATACAACAAACCGAATTCGAACAGGACCCGTCCCCGCTCGCTTTCCAGTTGGCTGTAAAACTGCGCGGTTTCTTTCGTATCGTCCAGCAAGGTCAGCAATTCGCCATCAACCTCGCGACTGACATAGAGATACCGATCGGCGTATGCCTGCAAGGGAACCAAAGCGCGAAACTCGCTGTTGTCCCAGTCATCTATGATGGCAAGGCCGCTATCATTGGCTTGCACTATCTGCGCGGGCGTTGGTTCTTCGTAGTCAAAAAGATAGGAACGATCGCCCCGCGCCCGGATCTCGCCGCTGCTATCAATGACATAAGCCTCACGCAAACCCCGCTGAATAAGCGCCTGACCTTGCGCCAGAACCTCACGCAATTCCGCATCCGTGATGTAGAAATCCCGTGCGCGCGCGTTGTCCAGAAACCGCGCGAGAATCGACGCGTCCTGAGTCAGGCCTTGTCTGTGCTCTTGCTCGTAGGCTTCAGCCGCCGTCAGCGACGATCCAACGACTTGTCTGACGCGGTCCGAAAACCACCCCTCGAGACCGATATTCACAGTCAGACCGGCAAAAATGGCCACAGTGACCGTCGGCACCAGGGCGAGCAGCGTGAAGGCGCCGATCAGACGCAGGTGCAGGCGCGACCCTGCAGATTTCGCGCGCCGGGCCGCGATCAGGCTGCCCAACTGGCTGAGAACCAACGCAGCCACCACCAGAACGTAAACCAAATCTGCAAGTAGAATCAGGCGCAAGGTCGGTGCCGTTGCGCCCAAATCAAAAGGTCCGATCACAAGGTAGGTTGCCAGCGTCAGGACAGGTCCAAGAACCACGAGGCCAAGGCTGCCAAAATTGCGCAATCTCCGTGACTTACGCCACCGATTGATCGATAGGATCGGCCGGTTCTGTGCCCGGGTTGCCACCGTCTGCCCTCATTCTGATGTGCCGCCTGCGCGGCTAACCGCCATATGTCGTGGTCGTTTCCCGGGAAGTACCCGGATGCCACGGTTTGTGTGGCGATATTACATCAGTTTGCGGCGGCGTGTCACCTGAATATCGAGATCAGTGATCTTTTTCCGAAGCGTATTCCGGTTAATCCCTAACAAATCAGCACATTTTGCCTGATTGCCGCCGGTCGCTTCCAATGCAATCTCGATCAGGGGCGCTTCTACCTCGCGCAAGATGCGTTGATACAGCCCCGGAGGCGGCAGAATATTCCCATGCAGATCAAAATACCGGCGCAAGTGGCGCTCTACCGAAGACGACAGTTTTTCGCGCTCACCGTCCCCCAGCACGGGTTCAGCTTCGGGCTGCGAGCCCAAGGCCATTTCGACCTCAAGCTTCGATATTTCATCGGCGCGGCTGGTCAGGCTCAGCCGTCGGACCGCATTTTCGAGCTGCCGCACGTTGCCCGGCCACGAATACCGCCGGACCAGCTCCACCGCGTCGGAACTGAGCCAGCGTTTTGCACCGCTGTCACGCTCTTCCCGCGCCAGGAAGTGATCGGCCAGCAGGGTTATGTCATCCACCCGTTCGCGCAGCGCGGGCACATGGATCGTTGCCCCGCAAAGACGATAGTATAGGTCTTGCCGCACGCGCCCGCTCTCCATCGCGTCGGTAAGGTCCGACTGGCTGGTTGCCATGAACCGCGGGGCATGATCGCCCGGTGTGTCCATCATCCGTACGATTCGGGCCTGAATTTCGTCGTTGATGTCGGATATTTCGTCAATCAACAAGGTCCCTCCGCGCACCCGCGCCATGATGCGGGCGGGGCCCTCAAGATCACTCAGGTCCGCTGCGGTCGCTGTCACAAAGGGTAAAGTGCGTCGATCCGAGAAGTCATGAATAGCACGCGCAATCAGGGACTTACCGGTTCCACTTTCACCCGAGATCATAACTGACAAGTCGGTATTCATCACGCGCGCGACCAGACGATAAAGCGCTTGCATGACCGGCGTTCGACCCACCAGCGGCAGTTCGTCAGGGCGATCCCCGCTTTCGGCGATAATCTCGGGCTGGACCCTTTGCTTTTGATCCAACGCGCGCGCAGTGCGCTTCATCAGGTCCGGCAGGTCAAACGGTTTGGGCAAGTAGTCGTAAGCATCCGCCTCTGCCGCCTGAATGGCTGTCATGATGGTGTTCTGCGCCGAAATCACGATCACCGGCAGCCCGGGTCGGTCCTGCGCGATCTTGGGAAGCATCTCCAACCCATTGCCATCCGGCATCACCACATCCGAGATCACGACGTCGCCTTTGCCTTCTCCGACCCAACGCATCAGGGTTGTCAGAGATGAGGTCGCGTGAACCTTGCACCCCGCCCTAGTCAGGGCCTGCGTCAGAACCGTTCGGATTGTGCGGTCGTCGTCGGCAACCAGAACTGTGCCATCCATCAGATGCTCTCCTTGTTTTTGTCTTCCCGGGGCGCACGGCGCAGAGACAGACGGAACACGGTCTTTCCGGGCACCGAGTCCGCCGTGATCCAGCCGTCGTGGTCGGACACGATCTTGCTGACCAGCGCCAAACCCAGACCGGTGCCGTTTTCCTTACCCGAAACAAACGGGTCGAAAATGTCGCTGCGAATCTTTTCGGGCAGTCCCGGACCGTCATCGATGATCTCGATCTGCAACGGCAGCGAATGCCCCGACCCGTCACTGCGACGCAGGCGGAACGAATGTTCGAAATAGGTCCGCAGTCGAATCGAGCCGCCTTTCGGGTCTGCGGCCTCGGATGCGTTCTTCAACAGGTTCAGGATCACCTGAAGGAATTGATCCGGGTCACCATATGCCAACGGCAGCGAAGGGTCGTAGTCTTCGATGATGTTCATATGCGCGCCGAAACCCAACAGGGCCGAACGGCGGGCGCGGTCCAATACGTCGTGGATGTTGACGGGTTTGAAGTCCGGCTGCGACAGGTTGCCGAACTGCTCAACCTGTTCCAGCAACTTCACGATCCGGCGGCTTTCGGCAACAATAAGGTCTGTTAACTCAAGGTCTTGCGCGGAGATATTCATGCTAAGCAGCTGGGCAGCGCCCGTAATGCCCGCCAGCGGGTTCTTTATCTCGTGGGCCAGCATTTCCGCCATTCCGATCGCGGATTGCGCGGCGGATTTCACCGTATTTCCACGTGTCATCCGGCTGGCCAGTTCACGCGGTGAGATGATCATGATCATCGACCCGGGAAAGCCCAGCAACGGCGCGATCTGCAGCGCGCATTGCAGGGGTGCGCGGTTGCCGGATCCGACATCCACGTCATTTACGAACAGCGGCGTGCTTTGCTGACGTGCACGCAGGAATGCGGCTTCAAGCGGCGCGTCCACTGCGATCAAGTCCCAAACCGGATGCCCGATAACCGATCTGCGCGACGCGTTCAGGAACCCTTCGCCGGCCGAATTCACGTCCGTAATCTTGTCATCGGCATCTATGATGAAAGCCGGAACCGGCAGAGAGGCCCAAATACTGTGATCCGAGGTCACGCCGCCACCTCGTGCTCAGCCGACAGCGCATCACCCAGCAGACGCAAAACCTCATTTGGGTCGCGCGAGGTCAGAACGGATCGCCGCAGTGCGGCGGGCGTTCCGGCCTCATCCATATACCAGCCCAGATGCTTGCGCGCGACACGCAGACCCAATTCAACGCCGTAAAACGTCAACATTGCCTGATAGTGCCCCTGCACCATGTCAACCAGGTCAGACCCGTTCGGAACAATTGGCGCTGGTGCGTCGAAAACCTCGTGGCTGACCTGCGCCAGCATCCACGGTTTTCCCTGTGCCCCGCGTCCGATCATGACCCCGTCCGCGGCGGATTGTTCCAAGGCGGTTTGCGCGGTCTGCGCGTCCACGATGTCGCCATTCGCGACGACCGGGATTGAGACAGACTCCGTTACGGCGCGGATTGCGCGCCAATCGGCGCGGCCCTTGTAGAACTGGCATCGGGTACGCCCGTGGATGGTCACCATTTGAATACCGGCATCCTGCGCCCGCTTTGCCACATTCGGCGCATTCAACAGGCTATCGTCCCATCCCAACCGCGTTTTCAGCGTCACGGGGACATCAACTGCCGCAACAACTGCTTCAATGAGTGACAAGGCGTGGTCGGGCGTCTTCAGAAGCGCCGATCCCGAATAGCCATTTGTCACCTTCTTGGCCGGACATCCCATATTGATGTCAATGACCCGAGCCCCACGATCCGCAACCTGCCGCGCGGCTTCGGCCATCCAGTACGCTTCGCGCCCTGCCAACTGAACAGCCGTATTTTCGACGTCTGCTGACAACTCAGCCCTTTCCCGAACCCCCGGTTTGGCCTGCACCATCTCTTGACTCGCCGCCATTTCGCTCACGACCATGCCTGCGCCAAAGCGCATGACGAGGTCGCGAAACGGCCGGTCGGTGATTCCGGCCATGGGTGCCAGAAGCACCGGAGGGGACAGGTCCTTTTCAGCAAGACGCAGGGTCAATGTGCTTAATCCTTGGGCAATTGGGGTTGTGATAGCGAAATCGAAGCATGTGAACAATAAATCGGCGCACTGCAAGCCCGCAAAATCATCACATGCTTATTTTTTAATCACTTTACTTCGGGTGATTGCCTCTGCATTCACCGCACCCTAAACAAACCCCAAGACCAAGGGATCAGACTCGTATGACCACCGCCGCCATCATTGTCGCAGCCGGACGCGGACAACGCGCGGGCGGGGGCGTTCCAAAACAATGGCGAGAACTGGCCGGTCGGCGCGTTGCGGATTGGACAATTGCTCAGTTCAGCGGGCGTGTGGATCACATCGTTCTGGTGCTGTCAGCTGAAGATGAACACTTCTGGCAGGAATTCAAACAGACCGGTTTTATTCTCGCATTGGGCGGATCAGATCGCGCGTCATCCGTCAAAAATGGCCTGGACGCCTTGGCCGGAATGAATATCGAACATGTACTGATTCATGACGTGGCCCGCCCCTGTGTTGGCGAACGGGTGATCAGCGACGTTCTTACCGCTTTGGAGACGCATGCCGCCGCGGCGCCCGGGCTGGCAATCACGGACGCACTTTGGCGGGGTGATGGCGATATCGTTACCGGCGTTCAGGATCGCAGCGGTCTGTTTGCAGCGCAAACGCCACAGGGATTTCACTATGATCCCATCGTCGAAGCACATGCCGCCCACCCCGGAGGAGCCGCCGACGATGTCGAGGTCGCGCGAGCAGCCGGTCTGGACGTCGCCATTGTACCTGGCGACGCAGATAATCTGAAAATAACCCGCCCCGAGGATTTTGCCCGGGCGGAACAAATCCTGGGACAAACGATGGATGTAAGGCTAGGCAACGGATACGATGTGCACCGTTTCGGAGATGGTGACCATGTTGTTCTGTGTGGTGTTGACGTGCCCCATGATCGCGGGCTTCAAGGGCATTCGGATGCCGATGTCGGAATGCATGCCGTGACCGACGCGATCTATGGCGCATTGGCGCAGGGCGATATTGGACGGCACTTCCCGCCCTCTGACCCGCAGTGGAAAGGCGCGGCCAGCGAGATATTCCTTCGCCACGTCGTCGAACTGGCCGGGCAGATGGGATACCGCATTTCAAACATCGACTGCACACTGGTCTGTGAATTCCCCAAGATCGGGCCACATGCCGACGCCATGCGCGCTGAAATGGCGCGGATCATGGACCTGCGCGTCGATCAGGTCTCGGTCAAGGCGACAACGTCCGAGCGGCTTGGCTTCACCGGCCGCAGCGAAGGCATCGCCGCGCTTGCGACGGCCTGTCTGGTGAAGTCATGATCGCGGCACGCATGGTCGGAACCGTTTGCGGCGTCGGCTATCTGCGCCTTGCCCCCGGCACATGGGGATCGCTGGCCGCGCTGCCGCTGGCTTGGGGTCTGCATACGTTGGGCGGGTTTCCCCTATTGGTGATTGCCACGCTCGCCGCGTTCTTAGGCGGCCTCTGGGCAACGTGTGTCATGACGGCCGGGCAATCCGATCACGATCCCTCGGAAATCGTGATTGACGAGGTCGCGGGCCAGTTCATCGCAATCTGGGCGATTTCCTATCCGTCTTGGGCGCATGGCATTGATATCACGGCCCTTTGGCCCGGTTGGGTCGCGGCGTTTCTGCTGTTTCGCCTGTTCGACATCACCAAGCCCGGCCCCATCGGCTGGGCCGACCGGCGCGGAGACCCGATGGGCGTCATGCTGGATGACGTGATCGCAGGTGTCTTCGCCGCAATCGGCGTGCTAATCCTTGCCGGCATCACACATGGAGTGCTGGGCCTGTGACCGTTACCGACTTGCTGGATCGCGCCAAAGCGCAAGGCGTCATGATTGCCACCGCCGAAAGCTGCACCGGGGGCATGGTCGCCGCCGCGCTGACCGACATTCCCGGCAGTTCCGCGGTGGTGGAACGCGGCTTCGTCACCTACACCAACACCGCCAAGCAAGAGATGCTTGGCGTACGCTCGGACACATTGGCGGCGCACGGTGCCGTCTCGGAAGAAGTCGCACAAGAGATGGCCGAAGGTGCGCTTGGCCATTCAGCTGCCCAACTGGCAGTGTCCGTCACCGGCATCGCAGGGCCCGGCGGGTCGGAATTCAAACCCGAAGGACGCGTTTGCTTTGGCCTTGCCGCCAAAGGCCAGCCAACGCAAACCGAAACCGTCGAATTCGGCGCATTGGGGCGAGATAACGTGCGCAAGGCCGCTCGCGATCACGCCTTGCAGATGCTGATGAACGGTCTTTCGTAATCGACCCCGATCTGGCGCTGAGCGTTCTGTTTCAGCCTGTGCATTCAAAACTCAAACTGCAATGCTTTTTGAGCCTTCGCCGTTTTTATATGGAGCGGACCAACTTTGCGGTTGCCGTCGCGGCAGTTGGCGCGATTGTGTTGGTCGACCCCGTTGCGCCCCGCGCCCCGTTTCGCATAGACAGCGGGTCCCAAACAAACGGGCGCGACCTTTCAGCAGATGAGGAACGCGCCCTGAACTTGAGCGGCTGAGCCCACCTTGGCCAGCTCGACTGCCCGCAAGGGCAAGGCGGACCTCTTGGGGGTCCGCTTTTCTTTTGTCCGGCCCCCTCGACTCTGACATGAGGCTCGGGCTATCAGCCTGCGACACCCGTTCAGCCCAGAGGTTTGCGCCATGATCCCCAGTTCGTACCCCGACAGCACCGAAATCGCCCGCCTGACCGCGCGGATGCTGCTGGAAATCAAGGCCGTCCACTTCAACGCGCGCGAGCCGTTCACGCTGGCCAGCGGTTTGCCCAGCCCAACCTATATCGATTGCCGCAAACTGATCTCCTACCCCCGCATCCGCTCGACCCTGATGGATTTCCTGACCGTCACCGTGATGCGCGACGCCGGGTTCGAGGCCTTCGACAACATTGCCGGAGGGGAAACGGCGGGCATTCCCTTTGCCGCGATGGTGGCGGAACGCATGGCACTGCCGATGACCTATGTGCGTAAAAAGCCCAAAGGCTACGGTCGCAATGCCCGGATCGAAGGCGCGATGGGCGAAGGCGAGCGTGTGCTGTTGGTCGAGGACCTGACCACCGATGGCGGCTCGAAGCTGTCCTTCGTCGATGCGATCCGCGAGACCGGCGCAACCTGCGGGCATACTGCCGTGATCTTTTACTATGGCATCTTCCCCGAAACCGAGAAGACGCTGGGCGATCATGGGGTGAAATTACACGCGCTCTGCACCTGGTGGGATGTGCTGGCCGAAGCCAAGGCGCAGAAAGCCTTTGATCAAGAAACACTTGACGGTGTCGAAGCCTTCCTGAATGACCCGCGCGGCTGGCAGGAAGCGAAAAAATCCACGTAAACCGGCTGTGAGCGTTTTGGGGATAAAGCAAGTAGAATCGGCGACACAGCAACAATATGTGGTGACATTCGACTTGTTTCCTACATAATGCAGGATACCGGATTCAGCATTCAGGCTATCGCTGAACTTATCCCAAGGCTTTATCCCGAGTTAGCCACAGGTATTTCCAGATAGCCGACACGCCCTGTCAGCGTGTAGAACCTCCGAACGGGCAGCGGGGACATGATGAACGAGATCAGCAGTATCGAGCAGGCGGCGGCGCAGATTCAGAACGCCGAAACCATGCCGCATTCAATCGAGGCCGAACAGCAGCTTCTGGGCGCGATCCTGACCAACAACGATCTCTATGATCGGGTCGCCTCGATCATCGGGGCCGAGCATTTCTATGACCCGGTCCACGCCCGGATTTACGAGGTGGCGGCTGCGCGCATCGCCAAGAATGCGCTGGCCTCGCCCGTGACCCTGAAATCCTTCATGGCCGAGGATGAGGGTCTCAAGGAACTGGGTGGTCCGGCCTATCTGGTCAAACTCGCTGGCGCGTCGATCAGCGCCTTTGCGGTGCATGATTACGCCCAGATGATCTACGACCTCGCCATCCGGCGCGAGTTGATCCGGCTGGGCCGCGATATCTCGGACAAGGCGGCGCGGGTCGAAGTGTCGAGCGAGCCCAAAGAACAAATCGTCGAGGCCGAGCAACAGCTTTATCAGCTATCCGAGCAGGGCCAGACCGAACAAGGATTTCAATCCTTCCTCAAGGCGGTCACAGAAGCCGTTAATGTCACCAACGAAGCCTACCAGCGTGGTGGCGGCATGGCGGGGATATCCACCGGTCTGGCCGATCTCGACAAACAACTGGGGGGACTGCACCCCTCGGACCTGATCATTCTGGCCGGTCGTCCGTCGATGGGGAAAACCTCGCTGGCGACCAACGTGGCATTCAACGTGGCCAAGGCCTACAAACGCGGCACCAAGCCGGACGGCTCCGAAGGCGCGATTGACGGCGGAGTGGTCGGGTTTTTCTCGCTCGAGATGAGCGCCGAGCAGTTGGCGGGCCGGGTTCTGGCCGAAGCCTCTGAAATCTCAAGTCATAAAATCCGTCAGGGCGACATGACCGAGGCCGAGTTCCGCCGCTTCGTGGACGCCGCCAAGGAACTGGAAGCCTGCCCGCTTTTCATAGACGACACCCCCGCTCTCCCGATCTCTCAGCTTGCCGCGCGTGCGCGGCGGCTGAAGAGAACGCACGGGCTGGACTTGTTGGTCATCGACTATTTGCAGCTGTGCCGGGGCATGTCCGACAATCGCGTCAACGAAATCGCCGAGATTTCGATGGGCATGAAGGCCATCGCCAAGGAACTCAACATCCCGGTCATCGCGCTGTCCCAGCTGTCCCGTCAGGTCGAAAACCGCGACGACAAGCGCCCGCAGCTGTCTGACCTGCGGGAATCAGGCTCGATCGAACAGGATGCCGACGTGGTGATGTTCGTGTTCCGCGAGGAATACTACAAGGAACGCGAAAAACCCGGCGATCACGAGCTGGAAAAGATGGAAGAGTGGAAGCAGGCGATGGAGCACCTGCACGGCAAGGCCGAGATCATCGTCGGCAAGCAGCGCCACGGCCCAATTGGCACGGTCGAGCTGTCGTTCGAGGCTCAATTCACCCGCTTTGGCAATCTGGTCAAACCCTGGCAACAGGGCGGCGAGATCGAAGGATACTGATCACTCGCAAGCCAAAACAAAATAAGCCTCTCATTTTATTGGTGATTAACGGCCCATGTGATAGGCTGCCGACAAGAAAGCGGCGCAGACCGCTCGGTTTTGTCGAGGCCAAAAGCACGTGCCAGCCATAATTTCGGAGATCAGGTATCGCAATGGTCCGGGTTTTGATCCGGACGATGATTATATCGAGATCAGGGTGCCAACCGGCACGGACGTGAGCGACCTGTCCGTCGACGTCTACAATCAGAATGGCACGTTGCGCAGCTCAACTGATGTCGGCGATGGTCCGATGACTACGGTTGGCGGGTTCGACTATTATGTGGTGAGCGCGCGCATCAACCGGTTCGGGGCGGTTTCCCTATCGGATGAAGACGGCGTTCTTAGCTTCGTGTCGTTCGACGCTGAGGTCACCGCGACCGAAGGTCCGGCGGATGGCCTGACCTCGACCCAGGTCGGCACCAACGGAAACGATTCCACGTCTTCGCTCAGTTCCAATGATGGGATCAACTTCTTCGTTGACCCGAACCCAAGCCCGGGTGCGCCTTGCTTTGCATCCGGCACGCGTATCCTGACCGATAAGGGAGAAGTTCCGGTCGAGGACTTGAAGCCCGGCGATATCGTGGTTGGCATTGGCGACGCGCACCATGTTCTCAGGTTGCGTCTGACACGAACGGTAAGGCATTCCGAACTGATGCGCGTGCCAGAACTACGCCCGGTGCGAATTGTCGCGGGCGCCGTTGGGCAGGGTCTGCCCCGCCGGGACTTGCTGGTATCCCGGCAGCATCGAATGCAGACCGACTCACCCATCGCTGCCCGAATGTTCGGGACGCCGAATGTATTGATCTCGGCCATTCGGTTGACCGAGTTACCCGGGATATACATCGACGATGAAATCACGCAGGTCACGTATCATCACCTGATCTTTGATCAACACGTAATCCTTCAGGCGGAAGGCGCGCCGAGTGAAAGTCTTTTCACCGGTCCCCAAGCGCTTGCATCAATACCGGACGAGGCCAGGCAAGAGTTGGCGTTGCTGTTTCCCGACATTGTCGACGAGGCCGCCACTGATCCAGCTTGTTACATTCCTGACGGTCGCCGACAGAAAAAACTGATTGCGCGTCATGCCAGTAACCAAAAACCACTATTGGGGTCGCCCCGAACACTGCCGGATCGGCCAACCCTTTGACATTGGGCAACGATAACGGCCGCAGTCCGATTTTGACCCCTTGCGAAGCACAATCCTTTGTCGAAGCCCTGCCAGGCTTTGTACTGGTGAAAAGTCGCTTTCGGCTTGGCTGTTTTGCCACAAACCGGCGAATACGTTTTCAATCGCCCAAGGATTCAATGCGTTCCCTCTTGACCTCAGTCATTGCAGTGTCATGAACAGGCCATGAGTACCGCACATCTGACAATCAATCTGCATGCCCTTGCACAAAACTGGCGTGCTTTGGATGCAAAGACAAAAGTTGAGACCGGTGCCGTGGTCAAAGCGGACGGGTATGGCTTGGGCGCTGGTCCGGTATCGTCCGCGTTGGCAGAAGAAGGTGTCCGGAAGTTCTTTGTCGCCGTTGCCGAAGAAGGCGCTGCGGTGCGCGAGGCGGTCGGACCCGAGCCTATGGTGGCGGTCTTCTCGGGCCATATGGAAGGCGACACCGATCTGCTGCGCGATCACGATCTGACGCCCCTTATCAACTCTCCTCAGCAGTACAAACGCCATATGGAAGCCCTGCCCGACCATTCCTTCGGAATTCAGCTGGACAGCGGTATGAACCGGCTTGGGCTTGAAGCGGCGGATTGGGCGGCGCTCCGGTCCGAGGCGTTGGCCCTGAACCCGGTTGTCGTGATGTCGCATCTGGCCTGCGCGGATGATCCGGATCACTCAATGAACCAGCAGCAATTGCAACGCTTCCGGGAAATGACCGATGGCGTTCAGGTTCCCAGATCGCTTGCGGCGACGGGCGGAACGATGCTGGGGCCCGAATTTCATTTCGAATTCTGTCGCCCGGGCATCGGCCTTTATGGAGGCATGCCTTTCGCCGGAGCCAAACCGGTTGTCACGGTCGATCTGCCCGTGGTGCAGGTTCGCGAGGTGGCCGTCGGCGAAACGGTGGGTTATGGCAACACCTGGACCGCGCGCCGCCCGTCGCGGATTGCAACCGTTGCGGCGGGGTATGCCGATGGGCTGCATCGTGCCATTGGCGGTGGGATCGATACCTTTGCTGGTGATCAGCCCTGCCCGGTGGTAGGACGTATCTCGATGGACCTGATCACCGTGGATGTTACTGATTTGCCCTACGACCCAGACCGCCTGCGCATTCTGAACGGACACCAGACTGTCGACGACCTGGCCGAAGCCGCAGGAACCATCGGTTATGAAATCCTGACGTCGATGGGCAGCCGATATTCCCGAGGTTACGTGGAATGAACCCTGTCGCGCTGCTCGGCGGGTTGGGACGGGCTATTCTGGACACACTGGCTATTTTTGGCCGCGTTGCGATGTTTGCGGTGGACGCCATCTCTCACATTTTTCGCCCGCCGTTCTATCCGCGTGAGTTTGCCATTGCGCTGTTGAATATCGGCTGGCTGTCCCTGCCGGTTGTGGGTCTGACGGCCATCTTCACCGGCGGCGCACTGGCGCTTCAGATCTATGCAGGTGGTGCGCGTTTCAATGCCGAAGCCGTGGTGCCTCAAATCGTTGCCATCGGTATGGTGCGCGAGCTTGGGCCGGTTCTGGTCGGCCTGATGATCGCCGCGCGCGTCACGTCGTCCATTGCCGCCGAAATCGCAACGATGAAGGTGACTGAACAGATCGATGCGCTGGTAACGCTGTCAACGCATCCGATGAAGTACCTGACGGCCCCCCGCGTTCTGGCTGCCTTGATCACCGTTCCGGCGCTGGTCGGCGTCGGGGACGTGATCGGCATCGCGGGTGGTTACACCGTGGCCACCCAAAACCTGGGCTTCAACCCCGCGACATACCTGATGAACACCGTGAATTTTCTCGAGACCCGGGACATCGTCTCATCCTTGGTCAAGGGCGCGGCCTTTGGTCTGATCGCGGCTATCATGGGCTGCTACTACGGAATGAACTCGGGCCGCGGCGCGCAGGGCGTCGGTCGGGCCACCAAATCATCGGTTGAATCTGCCGCGATCCTGATCCTCGCCGCCAACTTCGTCCTGACAGGGGTGTTCTTCTCGCTATGATCCGGTTGGAGAACGTACATAAGGCCTTTGGCGACAATCATGTGCTGCAAGGCATGAACCTTGAAATTGCCAAGGGCACCTCGATGGTCATTATCGGCGGGTCCGGTACCGGCAAGTCGGTGGCTTTGAAATGCATCCTTGGCCTGATCAAACCCGACAGCGGCATGATTTACGTGGATGGCAAAGACGCCACCAAAGGCGACCGCGACGCCTTTCTCGCCCGGTTCGGAATGCTGTTTCAGGGGGCTGCGCTGTTTGACTCGCTGCCCGTCTGGCAAAACGTGTCGTTCCGCCTGCTGCGCGGCCCGTTGAAGCGCCCCGCCGATTATGCCCGCGAGATCGCGATCGAAAAGCTGCGCCGAGTCGGGTTGAAATCCGATGTCGCAGACCGGTTTCCTTCCGAGTTGTCGGGTGGCATGCAAAAACGCGTGGGTCTGGCCCGCGCCATCGCCGCCGAGCCTGAGATCATCTTTTTCGACGAGCCCACGACGGGGTTGGACCCGATCATGTCCGGCGTCATCAACGACCTGATCCGCGAGATCGTGACCGAGATGGGCGCAACGGCGATGACTATCACCCACGACATGAGCTCGGTCCGAGCAATCGCCGACAACGTGGCGATGCTGCATGATGGGGTAATCCAGTGGACTGGCCCGGTTGGGCAGATGGACACCGCGGGCGACCCGTATCTCGAGCAGTTCATCAGCGGAAGCGCTGACGGGCCGATTGAGGCGGTGCGCTAGGGCAGTTCGCTCGCCAACCAATGTTTAGCGCGTGTCACGACTTCACTTGGAAGCGCCTCTGCTTTTCGAGTTTCCAGATTCAGCAGGACGCATTTGAAAACGGTGGAGAAGGCAATTTTTCTGTCAGAGGTGCGCAGTAAATTGTGGCGGAATGTTATGGATTTCCCGCCTAGTTCGAGTACTTCACTTTCCATTTGGATGGCGTCCCCTGCACGCAGCTCTGCAAGAAAATTACTTTCCGCATGGACCACCGCGAACGAAAGTCTTCGGCCAGAACGCATGTCTTCTGCGGTCAAGCCCATCTCAGATTGGAGGGCAAACACTGAGTTAGAGCAAGCCGCAAAGTACCGGGAGACATTCATATGCCCTAAAAAATCACAATCCGAAGGATCAACAATTGACTTGTAAGCCACAAAAGCTGTCATCGGAAATCACCCCAACTAGTATAAGCGAGTTTGAATACTTGCGCTAAGTTAACGCATAACAGAAAAGAACCGACCGACAGACGGTAGAACACTTGTGACAGCAGTTCAAATGACCCTCCGCCTCGCCACGCTCTCCCTCTTGATACTCTACCCCATCGCGTGGTTCGCGCCGCTGATGCGCGCGGGTCTGCTGCCGATCTTCGGGCTGTCAGAGATCAGCGTCATCACCGGGCTTCAGTCCCTCTGGCGCTCCGACATCTTCCTCGCGCTGGTGGTCACCGTCTTCGCGCTGTTCGCGCCCTACATCAAAACCATCGGCACCGCGCTGGTTCAGTGGAACATGCTGGACCCCCGCGTTCAGCCTGCGCTCAACATCATGGGCAAACTGGCGATGGCAGATATTTTCCTGATCGCGCTCTACATCACGTTGGCCAAGGGCATCTCGTACGCCACCATCGAAACCGCATGGGGGCTGTATCTGTTTACGGCCTGCATTCTGGCCTCAATCGCGCTGGGATACATTACGGAAATGAAATCCAGTTCACGAAATTCTCAGCCCTAATTGATTGAAAACATTAATCTGAGTATCATCTTAGAACTTCGAGCAGGAAAGTTTTTGTAACTTAAGGGTCCTTGGCGGATCACCTTGACTGTTTGATGTGTCCCTCCGCTTTGGCCCGATTTGTATCGGTTTTAAAAGGAGGATGCATATTAATGTCGACCTTCCATACTATTACATTGCAATTTCAGAATGCCTTTATTCGATTGACTTTTTTCCTGATCTGCCTTGCCGCGTTTCTGGCCGTTTCCGCGACCATGCTGTCTGCGTTGGGCATTCTGCCCTGGCTGTCCATGCAAGCCAGCTTTGGCGCCGACCCAATTGACGCAGGTGCCTATATTCAGATCGGGCTCACCTGCCTGATTCTCATGCTGGCATTCTACCTTCCTGCAAATGCCCGAATGATGGCATTGGAAAACAACCATCGAAAATTCGCGCTGAACATGCACGACATTGTTGACGCCTACCAAGTCGCCCATGCGGCGGACCGCAGCGGTGCATTTTCGCTGGGTTCAGAGTTCGACGCGGTGAAGGAAAGAATGGCGTTTCTGCGGGATCACCCCGATCTGCAGGCACTTGAGCCGCAGATATTGGAGCTCGCGGCCCAAATGAGCCACGTCAGTCAGGAACTTGCTGATACCTATGGTGACGCGAAAGTGGCGCGTGCCCGCACCTTCCTGCAGCAACGGCAGGAGGAGATCGAGCAATTCCAGCATCGGATCGAAGATGCGCAGACCATCCAGCATGAGCTGCGCCAATGGACTCATGATATCGAAATCGAAGAATCCATCGCCAAATCCCAACTCAGGCGTCTGCGCGACGAGCTGTTCGAGTTGCTGCCGGAACTGTCTGCGCAGTTGCAAACGCCGCCTGACGATCACGGATCCGGCGCGTCGAGTGTGATTGCCATGTCCCCACCACGTGCGGCGGAATAGGCGCAGACGCGCCTGCGGGGGACGATGGCCTACAGGGCCTGAGGACACCGCGCCCCGCCGGCGGGGATGAAACGACCGCAAGGGCTTGAAGAACCGTTCATCCTCGGGCACGAATTGCGCCATGGCAAAGACGACTTTCTCTTGCTCGGCTTGCGGCGCGTCCCATTCGCGCTGGTCCGGGCGCTGCGACGCATGTGGCGAATGGAACACCATTGCGCAGGACGCGCCCTTATCGGCTGGCCCGGCGAAAAAATCCCTCGGTGGCAAGCGCGGCCAGTCCATTTTACTCACGGACCTGTCGACCGAGGAAACACCGCCGCCCCGCACGCTCTGCGGCGTTGACGAATTGGATCGGGTTCTGGGCGGTGGCCTTGTTCCCGCATCCGCCCTTTTGGTTGGCGGTGATCCGGGAATTGGCAAGTCGACCCTGCTGTTGCAAGCTGCAGCCCGTTTCGCGCGTGAAGGGGTCAAAACCATTTATGTGTCAGGCGAAGAAGCCAGCGCCCAGGTTCGCATGCGCGCTCGTCGCCTGGGGTTGGAAGACGCCCCCGTTCAACTGGCGGCAGAAACGAACCTGCGTGACATCCTTACCACATTGGAAGCCGAAAAGCCCGGGCTTGCGATCATCGACTCGATCCAAACCATGTGGGCGGACAACGTGGACAGCGCACCCGGCTCGGTTTCGCAGGTTCGCGCCGCAGCGCATGAATTGACCACGTTTGCCAAACGGCACGGCGTGTCGATCGTTATGGTCGGCCATGTCACCAAGGAAGGCCAGATCGCCGGGCCACGTGTGGTCGAGCACATGGTCGATACCGTGCTTTACTTCGAAGGGGAACGCGGCCACCAGTTCCGCATCCTGCGCGCCGTCAAGAACCGCTTTGGTCCAGCCGATGAGATCGGTGTCTTCGAGATGACCGGCAAGGGACTGGCCCAAGTCACCAACCCTTCGGCGCTGTTTCTGTCCGAGCGCGGCAAGCCCAGCCCCGGTTCCGCAGTGTTTGCGGGTATTGAGGGGACGCGTCCGGTGTTGGTCGAACTGCAGGCCCTTGTCGCTCCCTCGCCTCATTCACAGCCCAGACGTACTGTGGTTGGATGGGACAGCGGTCGGCTTGCCATGATCCTTGCCGTACTAGAAGCACGTTGCGGCATCCCGTTTGCTGGCCTTGACGTGTATCTGAACGTCGCCGGAGGGCTGAAAGTCAGCGAACCCGCAGCCGACCTTGCGGTTGCCGCTGCACTGCTGAGCGCCCGCGAGGATACCGCCCTGCCCGCCGATACCGTGGTTTTCGGAGAAATCTCGTTATCCGGGGCACTTAGACCGGCCCCGCAGACAGAAAACAGGTTGAAAGAAGCGCAAAAACTTGGTTTCACAGCGGCAATTGCTCCGGCGGGTGGCAAAACCGGCACTGTGGCAGGTCTGACACTCACCCGACCCTCTGATCTGGTGGGGTTTGTTGGCGAAACCTTCGGAGCAGGTTAGAGTTGCGCCTTGAGAGGCAGAAAAAGAACAGGCGAGGACCATGGAAGGTTTTACAATAATTGACGGGGTGGTCGCCCTGATCATCGTGGTGTCGGGCATCCTTGCTTACTCGCGCGGCTTCCTGCGCGAAGTTCTCGCCATTGCCGGCTGGGTCGCCGCGGCGGTTCTGGCCTTCATTTTTGCGCCGCAGGTCGTACCGCTGGTCAAGGAAATACCAGTCGTGGGAGATTTCCTGCGCGACAGTTGCGAGCTTTCGGTGATCACCGGTTTTGCCGCTGTATTTGCGGTCGCTCTGATTGTGGTCAGTATCTTCACACCGCTCTTTTCGTCGCTGGTTCAGCGATCGGCCCTGGGCGGACTGGATCAGGCGCTTGGGTTCTTCTTCGGAATCGCGCGGGGCATCCTTTTGGTCGCTATCGCTTTCTTTGTATACGACACCGTGATGACCGGACAGTCTTACACGATTGTGGATGAAAGCCGCTCGGCCAAAGTCTTTGAGCAGTTCAGCGACCGGATCGAAGAGCAGAACCCCGAACAGGCGCTTGGCTGGATCACTGCACAGTATGAAGAACTTGTTGCAAGCTGCACGGCAGACAGTGCCATCCAGGCGGAAACGCCTCAGGAGGAAACCACTGACGGCACTGCGAGCGAGTAGCTAAGACATCAAGTTACCCAATACGGAAAAGCCCGGTTTGAACCGGGCTTTTTTATTGCTCAGATAAAACCCTCGCCGCCGCACACGGGACATCGGATTGTTTTCAGGCCGAAACATCCATCGCAGCGGGACATAATCGGCTTGCCGTGCACGTCCCGACCTTTGATTACTTCGCCGGCGCCCTTGCAGATTTCACAGGGCGCACGCCCCATTCCCCTGCATCTGTGGCACCGTCGTTTTACCGGTTCTTCTTTTTTTCCGCCCGGCTTGTTTTGCCACATTTGATGCTCTCCACACCGATTTCGGTCAAAGTTGCGCGGCGTTCGCGGGGCCATGACAGCACATGCTGTGCACTTTGTCACCTGCGCCGACCCATTGTTGCAAAGATCGCAACGCACCTGCGGCAAAAGGTAAATGTGATCCTTTGATGACAAGGGCCGCGTAAGGCATTATGTGGGTGCCGAAACAGCCACGGAATCGGAGCGTTCAGCCTTGCCCGTACCCAATGATGTCAATTGCGAAAGCCCAAGCGACACATGGCAAGCACGCCCTTCCCGACCGCTGAATCGTCTCAGAGCAAAATCGTCGTAGAAATTGGAGCCCGTACATGTGTGGGATTTTGGGGATCGCAAGCAGGACGCATGATGTGTTTGCGGAAATCTATGACGGGTTGCTGATGTTGCAGCACCGCGGGCAGGACGCCTCGGGGATTGTTACCAACAACGGGGAATTCTTTCGCGAGAAGAAGGCCAACGGACTGGTCAAGGACGTGTTCAACACCAACGATGCCGAGACCCTGTTGGGCAAAATCGGCATGGGCCACGTGCGCTATCCAACCGCTGGTTCGCTCAGCGCGGCAGAAGCGCAACCATTTTTTGTGAACGCCCCCTACGGCATCTATCTGGTTCATAACGGCAACATCACGAACACTGCCGAGCAGCGCGAAAAGGTGACGGGGAAATACAGCCGCCACCTGAGGACCACTTCGGATTCCGAGATTTTGCTGAACGTTCTGGCCGACAAGGTGGCCGACGCAATCAAGGTCAATGGCAACGCCGATCCGATCCGCAACATCTTTGCTGGTGTGAAGATGACGATGGAGCGTGTTCAGGGCGCCTATTCCGTCATCTGTCTGATTGCGGGTGTTGGTATGCTGGCCTTCCGCGACCCGTTCGGCATCCGCCCCCTTTCCGTCGCAAAGCGCGACGTGGACGGACCGGGCGATGACTATGCGTTTGCCTCAGAAGACGTGGCTTTTGGCATCAATGGCTTCGAAAAACTGCGCGACCTGCGACCGGGCGAGGCGATCCTGATTGATCTGGATGGCAATATGCACGAGTTCCAGGCGGTCGAGGGTGAGCTGACGCCTTGTATTTTCGAATACGTCTATCTGGCACGCCCGGATTCTCTGCTGGACGGGGTGTCCGTTTACAAAACCCAGATGCGCATGGGGCAAACGTTGGCCCGGCAAATTCAGGACTCGGGTCTGGATATTGACCGGATTATTCCCGTTCCGGACAGCGCCCGACCTGTTGCGCTTGAGGCTGCCAAGATCACTGGAATCCCCTATCGCGAAGGTCTGGTGAAGAACCGTTATGTCGGGCGGACATTCATCATGCCGGGTCAGGAAGAGCGGCAGAAATCCGTTCGACGCAAACTGAACGCGGTGCCGCTGGAATTTGAAGGGCACAACGTTCTGTTGATCGACGACTCCATCGTTCGGGGAAACACGATCAAAAAGATCGTCCAGATGTGCCGCGAGGCTGGTGCCAAAAAGGTCTACGTGGCCAGCGCCTCGCCACCGGTCAAGTATCCCAACGTCTACGGCATCGACATGCCGACCAAGCACGAGTTGATCGCCAACGGTAAAGACATTGAAGAAATTCGGGCTGAACTGGGCGCGGATGCGCTGTTTTATCAGCACTTGGACGACCTGATCTGGGCGGCGCAGGAGGGCAACCCGGATATCAAGGCGTTTGATTGCTCGTGCTTTGATGGCAACTACATCACCGGCAGCGTCAGCGACAATTACCTGGACAGTCTGGAGAACAGCAGCCGGGTCAGCAAAAAGCGGAAAGACATGCAGGTGGTCGGTGGATCGTGGAACGCCGCCAAATTGGCGTCAGGCTAGGGTCAAGTACCGAATCACCTGCAAATTATGCCAAACGACCATCGATAGTTGACGTTCGGGAAGCCGGAGAAGGTGGAAAATTTCCGCCGACCCGTCAAAGCTGAACCTGTCGTGATTGCAAGGACTTCGGTCAGACCCGTGCGACCACCAATGCGAAGCACGGGCCGAAGGCTTTTATTCACCTGCTTCGTTTGATAGCGCGCCGGCTGAACTCCACTCACGAACAAGGGGTCCGAGCGCCGCTCGGACCGCATTACATGTCAAACATCACCGTCAAAAGCGCGGCCACACAGAAGGGCGCGCTGAAGAAGAATTCTGTCTCGGTCCTGGGTGTCTTTGGACCCAAGTCCAATATGCGTGCGCTGATGCGCCTGTCGTCGGGCCGCGTGAAAGAGGTAAAACCTGGAAGTCGGGTTGCATCCGGCAAGGTTGTGGCCGTTGATGAACACGGCGTGATGCTGCAGCAAAGCGGCAAGGCAAGACGGATTGCCATTCCCGGAGGCTGATCCGGGCTTGACGCCCTGCCCCCAGCCGTTCAAACCGCGCCCATGACCGATCAGACCAAAATCGCCCTCATCACCGGCGCGTCTCGGGGCCTGGGTGCCGCCCTGGCCGAGGCGCTGTCGCCCGAGTATCACATCGTCGCCGTTGCCCGAACCACCGGCGGGTTGGAAGAGCTGGATGACCGAATTCAGGCCAAGGGCGGCTCTGCCACGTTGGCGCCCATGGACATTACCGACCCCGATGCAATGGCAACCTTGTGTCGCGGCATCCACGACCGCTGGGGCAAGGTGGATCTGTGGCTCCATACAGCAATCCATGCATCTGCGCTGACACCTGTCCATTTCGCAGATCCGAAGGAGTGGACCAAGGCCCTGAACACCAACGCCACAGCAACCTCTGTTTTGATTCCGTACGTAAGCCCACTGCTGGGCGAAGATGGTAACGCGGTGTTTTTTGACGACCCGAAGGCTGGTGAAAAATTCTATGGCATCTATGGCGCGACCAAAGCTGCGCAAATGGCAATGGCGCGCAGTTGGGCCGCGGAAACAGCGCGAACCGGCCCGCGCGTTACGATAATCGAACCTGCGCCGATGCCGACTGCGGTCCGTGCGCGGTTCCATCCGGGTGAGGACCGCGATCCATTGACATCTACTGCGGATGAAGCGGCACGCATTGTCGCGTTGCTTTAGGAATGGCCCTTTGGGCCATGCCTCCGGCGGGGATATTTTTGGCCAGATGAAGCGGGCGGATTACGCTATGTGCACACCGTTGCGCCCGGCCAGATCGACGAAAAACTGCCACGCCACACGGCCCGAGCGAGCGCCGCGGGTCGCCTGCCATTCGATCGCTTCGGCCTTCAAAACCTTCTGGTCGATCGAAACACCAAAGGCAGCGCAATATCGGTCGATCATGGCGAGGTATTCATCCTGATCACAGGGGTGAAAGCCGAGCCACAGTCCGAAACGATCTGACAGCGAGACCTTTTCTTCGACAGCCTCGGACGGGTTGATCGCACTGGACCGTTCGTTTTCAATCATGTCGCGCGGCATCAGGTGTCGACGGTTTGAAGTGGCGTAAAACACAACGTTTTCGGGGCGGCCTTCGATGCCGCCGTCCAGAACGGCCTTGAGCGATTTGTAGTGCTGATCGTCATGGCTGAACGAAAGGTCATCGCAGAAAAGGATGAAGCGGTGCGCAGAAGCGCGCAGGTGGTTCAGAAGACGTGCGACCGTGGCCATGTCCTCTCGCTGAAGTTCGACCAGCTTCAAGTCCGGGTGCTCGGTTTGCAGCGTGCCGTGAACAGCTTTGACAAGGCTGGATTTACCCATACCTCGTGCACCCCACAAAAGTGCGTTGTTGGCTTTGAACCCTTTCGCGAACCTGCGCGTGTTGTCCAGCAATGTGTCCCGCGATCGATTGATACCGACCAGCAGGTCCAGATCGACGCGGTTTACCTGACCGACAGGCTCTAACCTGTCTGGTTCAACATGCCAGACAAAGGCAGACGCCGCATCAAAATCGGGGGCAGCCAAGGGCGCGGGAGCGATCCGTTCCAATGCGTCTGCTATGCGATTCAAGGCTTGATCGTCCATCTGCTCCTCCACGGCGTCTTGCTGGGTTCAAACCACGTTCCGGAGGGCACAACAAGAGCATGGAAAGAAAAAGGCGCGCCCTGTGCGGGCGCGCCTGTTGCGAGAAACGCGGTGTTATTTCTGTTCTTCTTCCCGAACTATTTCGGCGTCAGCTTCTGCCTCTTCATCGTCATAGTACCCGTCAGCGCGCAATTGCTCTTCGCGTTTTTTTTCAACCCGGGCCACAAGGAAAATCGACACCTCGTACAGGCCGTAAACGACGGTGAACAGGATGATCTGCGTGATCACATCAGGCGGCGTCACAACAGCCGCGAGAACAAGAATGCCGATCACTGCGTATTTGCGAACTTCGCCCAACCCTTGTGCGCTGACCAGACCCGCCTTGCCCATCAGCGTCAGAAGCACCGGCAACTGAAAGCACAGGCCGAAGGCCACGATGAACTTGATTGTCAGGTTAAGGTATTGCTGTGCCGAACCCTGGAAAACCACGCTTTGCGGGGCTGAGGTCGCTCCGTCCACAATGGCTTCTCCTTCCGCGCCAAATTGCTGGAACCCGAGAAAGAAGTCATAAGCCAACGGCGTGACCACGTAGAAAGCAAAACTTGCCCCGAGAACGAACATGAAGGGGGATGCAAGCAGGAACGGCAAAAACGCGTTCTTTTCGGACTTGTAAAGGCCCGGCGCCACAAACCGCCACATCTGCATTCCGATATACGGGAACGCCAAAATGAACCCGCCCAACAGCGACACTTTCACATAGACAAAAAAGCCTTCTTGCAACGCAATGAAAATCAGACCGCAATCTTGTCCCCGTTCGGCAAGGGCCTCGCACAAGGGCATGGTCAGAAAGTTGAAGATGGGTTTGGCGACCGTGAAGCAGATGATCATCCCGATCAGAAAGGCAACTACACTATGGATCAGTCGCGTGCGCAGTTCCGCCAGATGCTCGATCAATGGGGCCGAGCTGTCCTCGATCTCGTCCGTTTTGCTCATGTCTTGCTTTCAGTGTTCAATGCGGCCTCGGCGGCTTCGGCTTTGACCAGCGCGTCAGCGGCTTCCTTGGCCTTGCGCTCTGCCGCAGACCGTGCGGCGGTCGCCTGAATTTTTTTTGCCTGCTCCGCCCGTTCAGCAGCAAGTTTTCCGGTTTCGCTATCGGGATCGAACTTTGTCGGGTCCAGAGACTTTGCGACGTCGCGCGCGGCTTCGTTGACGCTGTCCATTGCGCTGCCAACCGGGTTTGCTGCGGCGTTCAGGCCCTTTTTGATCTCGTTCACACCTGCCTGATCCGCGGCTTCGTTCATGGCGCTGCTGAACTCGCGCGCCATGCCGCGCGCCTTGCCGACAAACCGACCGACATTGCGGAACAGCACCGGCAGATCCTTGGGCCCCACAACGATCAGGGCAACGATGCCGATGACCAGAAGCTCGGTCCAACCCAGATCAAACATCTGGGCTTAGGCCTTGTCTTTGTCGGTCTCGGGGGTGACGTCCTTGGCCAGTTCGGACGCGTCCTGCTCCAGTTCGTCGGCACCTTCTTTCACGCCCTTCTTGAACGAGGTGATGCCTTTGCCAACTTCACCCATGAGTGAACTGATTTTGCCGCGACCGAACAGAACCAGAACCACAACCGCGATCAGCAACAGACCCGGAAGACCGATATTGTTGAGCATTTCTTTTCTCCTAAAACGTTGGCGCCGCGCGCCATGGATATGATCTGGCCTAGTCTCTACGCTCCCATGCCCATTCGCGGAAGTGAGAAGGCGCAGTTCATCGGTCATATTTGACCGGATTGAAAGGATTCTGCGGGCTGGATTTTTGCAACTGACAGGTTTATGTCAGTTACCAGGGTCTAAACAAAGGTCATCGAAACTTGGTCAACGGAGATTCAAATGACCCATGTTGCAGAAATCGTCACCTTCACGCTTGCCAAAGGCACAACGCAGGATGAGTTTGTAAAACTCAGTCAAGCGTCTGAGGCGTTTGTGCGCGCCGCGCCCGGTTTTGCCCACCGACAGCTGAGCCTGGGTCAGGACGGTCGATGGACCGATTATGTTGTGTGGACCGATATGCAAGCGGCCCAGAACGCTGCGGCACAGTTTCCGCAGCAGGATTGCGCGGCTGCAATGATGGCGGCGATCGACCCCGACAGCGTTCAGATGCGCCACGAGAATGTTCTATGGAACATGACGGCCTGAACATGATCGGACGGGCGATCCATGCGACGCACTGACCGCTTGTTCGACATCATCCAGATCCTGCGCGACGGAAAACTGCACCGTGCACAGGACATTGCGGATCGGCTCGAAGTGTCGGTCCGCACCATTTATCGCGACATGGACACATTGGTCGCGTCCGGCGTTCCGGTCGAGGGTGAGCGCGGCGTTGGCTATATGGTCCGCGAACAGATCACCCTTCCACCGCTGAACCTGACACCGGCAGAGCTTGAAGCTCTGAATCTGGGCATGGCTATCGTGGCCGAGGCGGCAGACCCCGCCTTAAAGGCCGCCGCCGAGTCGTTGGCCAACAAAGTCGATGCCGTGTTGCCAACGCAGGTTGTTGCCGAAGCCGATGCCTGGAAATTTGCTGTCTACCCGTTTGCCGATGCTGCCCGCGGGCTGGCCCATATGGCGCCCCTTCGTTCCGCGATCAAATCCCGCCAGAAATTGCACCTGTCCTATCGTCGCATCGATGGCGTTTTGACCGACAGAACCATCCGCCCACTGCACATGGAATACTGGGGCCGTGTCTGGACCTTGACGGCGTGGTGCGAACTTCGTGACGCTTTCCGGGTGTTTCGCATTGATCTGATCGAAATCGTGTCGCCGCTACCGGAACTCTTCACCGACGAACCCGGAAAACGCCTGAGTGATTATGATCCCTACACGTGATCCGCGCTTCATCTGGCCAAAAATATCCCCGCCGGAGGCATGGCCCGGAACGGGCCATTCTGTTCACTTCAGATAAGGTTCAGGATCGACAGACTCGAACCCCTGACGGACTTCGAAGTGTACGTACGCATTGTCACCATCGCGCAATGCAGCGATTTTCTGTCCCCGGCGTACGCGGTCGCCTTTTTTCACCGTGATCTCTTCGACATTTGCGTAAACGGTCAAAAGATCATTCGGGTGGCGCACAACAATGATCGGAACCTGATCCGCATCCGCCGTCACCGCCGCCACGGTGCCCCCGTCCGCCGCTGTCACAGCGGTTCCCGGTGCAGCAGCGATATCGATACCCTCATTTTTGCCCTTGTCGTAGGGGCGGATAATGCGACCGGAAACTGGCAAGGCCAGCGCTGACGATCCACTGTTTGTCGGTGCCTCAGCAGTGACATCCGGTGCCTCGTCGGCCTCGGCCAATGGTTTGACCTGCTCATCCGGCAACGGCTGTGTCGCACTTGGGGGCGTCGGTGTCGGCGATCCCTGCCCCGGCTGTGTTACAGCGGCAGTCGCGGCAGGTGCGGCACTGCGCGTCGGCGCTGCCTGATCCACAATCGGGATCAGCAGGAATTGCCCTTCACGAACCATGAAGTCGGATCCCAAACCGTTCCATTCTGCCAGCGACTCGACGGGCACCTGGTACAGGCGCGAGATCGTGTAAGCTGTCTCGCCGCGTTTGACCTTGTGGCGAATTGGTTCCGGTCCGGATGGCGCTGGGGCCGCAGCAGGCGCAGGTTGCGCAGGCTCCAGGGTCGTGGTGCGCACACCGCCCGTGTCAGGTGCCGCGTCAATCGCTGATCCGGCCAATGTGGCAATGTCCACGTTGCTGCTGGCGCCCACAGTGCGCGGCAAGGCCAAAACCTCACCCTCGCGCAAAGTGTCATCCGCCTGCAGCCCATTGAACCGGGCCAGCTCTGCCACAGGAAGACCGACGCGATTAGCAACGTCCGTTACCCGGTCACCCGATCTTGCCACAGCCACCTGATAATTCGGGTATGTGATCACGCCCCGATCGTCCGGAGCGGGTCGGCTGGTCGTTGCCGCCAGCGCCGCATCTGCGGTGGAAAACCCGCCGACATTGCCGCGAAGGTCGTAATCAAAGGGGCCCTCGCACCCGGCCAAAAGGGCAACAACGGCTGCGCCTGCGAGGTATCGGCACACGGCTGATCTGGAAACTGCTCTCATTTTTCTGTCCTCAACACCCGCCCCTGTTTTCCGGGGTTCTGGCGCAAATATCGTAACAAACTTTTACGCTTCGTCCTTTCCAAGCCCCTCAAGCAGCGGCACGAAACGAACGGGCAACAATTCGTCATAGTCCAGCCCGTCTTCGGTGCGCGTGACCCGGATCAGGGTCTGCACCGCATCCGACTGGCCTACGGGTAGAACCATAATACCGCCGATTTTAAGCTGCGCCAAGAGCGGCCCTGGAGGATCTTCCGCAGCCGCAGTCACAATGATTCGGTCAAACGGGGCTTGTTCCGGCAAACCAAACGATCCGTCGCTTAACATCGCCGTCACATTGGTCATCCCCAAGGCACGAAACAAATCGCCGGTTTCCCGAACCAGGCGCTTGTGACGCTCGACCGTATAAACCCGCCGCGCCAGCTTGGACAGGATCGCCGCCTGGTACCCCGACCCCGTCCCGATCTCCAGAACGGTGTCGCGTGGGCGCACCTTCAACGCCTGGGTCATCAATCCGACGACCGAGGGCTGGCTGATCGTTTGTCCGCACGCAATCGGTAGCGGCGTGTCGTCATAAGCACGTTCCGCAAACAGGCCTTTGACGAAGAGGCCGCGATCAACCTGTTCCATCGCCGCCAGAACCCGCGCATCCGTTACACCGCGCGAACGCAGCGAGAACAGGAATTGCATTGTTTTTTCGGGGTCCAATCCGCTCATTCGATCGCCTTCAACGCCCCCAGCATATCATGGGCTGTCAGATCAGCCCGCATCGGCGTGACCGAGATATAGCCTTCCAGATTTGCCGCCGCGTCTGTTCCGGGCGCAGTCGGGTTATGCTGGTTTCCGCCCTTGATCCAAAGGAAACGCCTGCCTGACGGAGAGTTATGCGGCTCGACACCGAACCGGATGTCCCGGCGATACCCCTGCGGAGCGACGCGAGCGCCCAGAACCTCATCGGCAGGAACGGGCGGAAAGTTCACATTATAGAACAGCCGATAATCATTCTGTTCCGTTGGCGTTGCCTCAAGTATCCGCCGGACCAGATCAGCACCATGAAGCGCAGCGGCCTCGAACGGATCGTCCAGATCTCGGTTTCGCGGTCCATAGTACTGGGACAATGCAATCGCTGGGATGCCTTGCAGCGCAGCTTCCATCGCGCCACCTATCGTCCCGGAATATAACGTATTTTCGGCCGAGTTGTTGCCGCGGTTCACACCAGACAGAACCAGATCCGGCGGACAGTCCTTCATCACATCATGCAAGCCGACGATAACGCAGTCCGCAGGCGACCCTTCGGCTGCATAGCGACGCTCGGCCAGTTTCGCGACCATGAACGGATGGGTGTAGCTGATACAGTGTGCGACGCCCGACTGTTCGAAAGCCGGTGCGACAATCCAGATTTCGCCCGACGGCCCCGCCAAGCCTCTGGCGATCGCTTCAAGCACGATCAAGCCCGGCGCATTGATACCGTCGTCATTGGTCAAAAGAATTCGCATGATTTTGCCCCGCCCCACGTTTTTCCCTTGATAAACGCCACCCTGCGTTGCGGCAAGCAAGGGCCCGGCGCATTATGAGGCTTTCGCGCACCACTTGGACAGAAATCAGCAGACCTTGGGATCAGGCCGGAAAAACAAAGCATCTGTCGCGCGGCACCGTCAGCCACATGACACGGCCCGGATTTGGGACAAACACATTCGGAACGGTCGCTTTCAGGATCGAACCGTCATGGTCCATTCGGAATTCGACCAAACTTTCAGCGCCCAAAAACCGCGCGCGTTCGACGACACCGCGCGCAGCAACGCCATCAGTGGCCGTTGGCGATGGTCCCTTTCCGTTTCGATCAAAGTCCAGTCGAACATGTTGCGGGCGAAAAACGATCTCAACTTCGGTGTTGTCCGGAACGCCCGGCGCCAGAAACTCGCCAAATGGTGTCGGAGCCAAAGCACCGTTAACCTCTGACCGCAATACATTGATATCACTGAAAAATGACACCGCGGCCTTGTCGACCGGTCGCGTGAACACGTTGTATGGCGCACCCTGTTGTACGATCTTGCCGCCGCGCATCAAGGCGATTTCATCCGCCATGCGCATCGCCTCTTCAGGTTCGTGCGTCACAAGCAAGACAGCGGCATCTTCCTCTTTCAGGATCTCCAATGTCTCGTCCCGGATGCCATCGCGCAGCCGGTTGTCGAGCCCCGAGAATGGTTCGTCCATTAACATGATCCGCGGGCGCGGAGCCAAAGCGCGCGCCAGCGCGACACGCTGTTGCTCGCCGCCCGACAATTGATGCGGATAACCGTCGATATAACGCATCAGATCAACGCGATTGAGCAGTTCCTCGACCCGGTCTCGTTTGAAGGCCTTGTCGCCCTTCAACCCAAAGGCCACATTATCGGCCACGCTGAGGTGCGGAAACAGCGCAAAGTCCTGAAACATAAGCCCAATTTCGCGTCGTTCAGGCGGCACCCGAAACACCGTGTCGCAGACCAGTTTGCCATCGACAAAGATCTCACCCGAGCTTTGCATCTCGACCCCGGCAATCATGCGCAGCGTGGTTGATTTGCCGCAACCGGATGGACCCAAAAGGCAAGTGACCTGCCCGGCCTGAACGCTAAGCGAAACATCGTCCACAACTGTCCGCCCCTCGAACCGGGCCACAAGGTTGCGGATTTCCAGACGAGGTGGCGCTTCGTTGACCGACACTGATGGACCCCACTGCGTTTCCCGACCAATTCCATCGGGCTTGGACGGGGATAGCAACCCCGCCCCACCGGCGCAAGAGATCAGCCGCTGGCGCGCGATTGTATCAATACTGTTTTTGATTTCAGGAAAGAGTGAAAACCCCGCTGGCGGATCAGCCAAGCAGCTCAAAATCTGCAGCCGCACGCACGCGGCCATTGACCTGAACCTCCAACCTGTGGGCACCGGGGATCAGGGTAAAGGTACTCGCATTGCCTTTGAGCTTGTGCGTCTTCTTCAAAACCAGTTCGCCATCTTTCAATGCAGCTTGCTTCAACTTGTGAACCTTTGCCGACACTTTCCCGCCTGGTCGTTGAAAATGAACGATGTAATCCACAAGAACAGCCTGATCCCTGGCACCGGACAATCTGACCTCAAAGTCCAGCGCACCGCCGATCCGGGCGTCACCGCCCAGAGAAATATGCGCCGACACGTCGGCATCGGGATCATACCCGATCATCTTCATCGCGCGGGGATGGCCGGATTTCACAAGGCCCCTGACCGCATGCGACGTCATCCATTTCAGTTCTGCTGTATCTTGCGTCTGACTGTCTTGCCAGGCTTGCAAACGGTCCAGCGCCAGCTTGACGTCCTTCTTGGTGATATCGTTCAAATGGTTGGCGACCGACCGTGTAACATATCGCGTCGAGTCCGCGTGCAAACGATCCAGCAGCGGCAGCGGGTCGGTCAACTCCAAATCCACGGACTGCCCCCACGGCAGCCGGGGTCGGGTGCCCTCGCTCACCAAACGACGCACGTGATAGCTGGAGTGCCCGCACCACGCTTCCATCCGTTTAAGAACAATTTCAGGATAGCGGTTCAGGAAAGGCCTGATGGCCCATTCCATCGAAAACCGCTGGGTCAGTTCTTCCAACACGTCCAGCGCCAGTTCCGGGTGATCCAGACCAACAGCCACGACCCAATCCCCGAGAGGTGCGAAAATGAAGTCGCCAAAGTCATCGTCTGATTTGTTTGGATCGAGCGGTGGCGGCAAGGCCCGCAGCAGAAGCGGGGCGATGGCCGGCAAATCGCCGGGCACAGATTGTTGCAAACACTCGGCGATCCACGCCATGCGCTCTTTCAACTCAAGCTCAAGCAGCCGCGACATGACCTGCGCCTCGAACGTCGCGGCATCGAAGTTTTGGTCAGCCGCCGAAAATAGACCTGCCAGATAGCGGGTTTTCTCTGCGTTAAACAGCTGATCTTTCAGTGAAAAGCCTTGAGCCATCGTTACATCGTCAGATTGGTGGCGCCACCGTCCAGCAGAATGTTCTGCCCGACGATGAATCCTGCATGTTGTGAACACAAAAAGGCGCAGGCGGCCCCGAATTCCTGCCGCGTCCCATAGCGCCGCGCCGGAATGGTCGCCGCGCGTTCGGCGCGCGCCTCATCCATGGAAATCCCCTTCTGCGCTGCCACGCCCCCGTCCAACGAATCCGCCCGATCAGTGGCATGAATACCCGGCAACAGATTGTTTATGGTCACCCCGTGCGGCGCAACTTGGCGCGAGGTTCCGGCGACATAGCCGGTCAGCCCGGTTCGTGCCGCATTCGACAGTCCCAGTGCTGGAATGGGCGCACGCACAGATTGCGAGGTGATGTTGACGACCCGGCCCCAGCCCTTTTCCATCATTGCAGGTAACAAGGCCTTCATAAAGGTGATCGGTGTCAGCATATTCGCATCCAGCGCTTTGATGAAATCGTCCCGATCCCAGTCAGACCATAGACCCGGTGGCGGACCACCTGCGTTTGACACAAGAATATCAACACCCTGCGCGGCGTTAATAACCTGTTCCTGACCATCCGGCGTCGTTACATCGCAGGCCAAAGTTTGAATGGTCACACCATACTCCGCGCGCAGCCTCGCGGCCTCGGCCTCAAGCGCATCGGTCCCGCGCGCGTTCATCACAAGATCGACACCCGCACCTGCCAGCGCCTCGGCGCAGCCCAAGCCCAGGCCCTTGCTGCTGGCGCAAACCAAAGCGCGCTTTCCCTTGATACCCAAATCCATGCTGATCCTCCCTGTCTTCGCTGGACATCTAGCACCGGCCAGTCAGGGAAGACCAGCGACAGTTAGGGATCAATAAAAGAACTCTTCCCGGACAATCTTGCCGTCGGCAACGTGATAGATGCCAACCTCTTTCATATCAAAGGTTTCGCCGCTTTCCTTGACCTTGCCTTGCACCTCGAAGATCACCGCAAAACGATCTTCGCCGTGGATATATGGGTCGCTGACTGACGCGCCAGAGACTTCATGCGCACCCTCCCACCATTCATGTTTGCCACGAATGCCGTCGCGACCATGGGTTTCGCGCCCCATGCCCTCCATATCCTGCGCTTCGACGGAAACCGCATCCGGGGCGTACAGCTTTTCAAGGTTTTCTTTGGCGCGATCTTCGCGGCAACCGGCGACCAGTTCGTCGGCAATCTCTTTCAAATTCATTTGGTTCACTCCACTTTTTGTTCACTATATGTTCTTATAGTCACAGGTTGGCGATTCGGGCCACCCCCTTTGTCTTGCCTCGGCAGGTTTCCCCGCCTATACGCGCGGTCATGCTTGATACTTCGAACCAACCTGCCCTGCCGCCCGAGATTGCCCGGCGCCGAACATTCGCCATCATCTCGCACCCGGATGCGGGCAAGACGACGCTGACGGAAAAGTTCCTGCTTTACGGGGGCGCCATCCAGATGGCCGGTCAGGTACGCGCCAAGGGTGAGGCGCGGCGCACACGCTCGGACTTCATGCAGATGGAGAAGGATCGCGGTATCTCGGTCTCAGCCTCGGCGATGTCTTTCGACTATGGCGATTTTCGGTTCAATCTGGTGGACACGCCCGGCCACTCGGATTTTTCCGAGGATACCTATCGCACGCTGACCGCCGTGGACGCAGCCGTGATGGTGATCGACGGCGCGAAAGGTGTGGAAAGCCAGACGCAGAAACTGTTCGAGGTCTGCCGCCTGCGCGATCTGCCGATCCTGACCTTCTGTAACAAGATGGACCGCGAAAGCCGCGATACGTTCGAAATCATCGACGAAATTCAGGAAATGCTGGCCATCGATGTCACCCCCGCCGCGTGGCCGATTGGCGTGGGGCGCGATTTCATCGGCTGCTATGACATGCTGCGCGACCGGCTGGAACTGATGGACCGCGCCGACCGCAACAAGGTGGCCGAAAGCATTGAAATCAACGGACTCGACGACCCGAAACTGGCCGAACACGTGCCCGAACATCTGCTGGACAAGCTGCTGGAAGAGGTCGAGATGGCGCGCGAGCTGCTGCCCGCCCTTGATCCGCAGGCCGTTCTGGAAGGCCACATGACCCCGATCTGGTTCGGCTCGGCCATCAACTCCTTCGGCGTGAAGGAACTGATGGAAGGCATCGGCGCTTACGGCCCGCAGCCTCAAATTCAATCCGCCGAACCCCGTCAGATTGCTCCGGATGAGAAAAAGGTCGCCGGGTTTGTGTTCAAAGTGCAGGCCAATATGGACCCCAAGCATCGCGACCGCGTGGCGTTTGTACGCATGGCCTCGGGCCACTTCAAACGCGGCATGAAGCTGACCCATGTGCGGTCAAAAAAACCGATGGCGATCTCAAACCCTGTGCTGTTCCTTGCCTCGGACCGGGAACTGGCCGAGGAAGCCTGGGCCGGTGACATCATCGGCATCCCCAACCACGGGCAACTGCGCATCGGTGACACGCTGACCGAAGGCGAGGCACTGCGCGTGACCGGCATCCCGTCCTTCGCGCCGGAACTGCTGCAAACCGTTCGCGCGGCGGATCCATTGAAAGCCAAGCATCTGGAAAAGGCCCTGATGCAATTTGCCGAGGAAGGCGCGGCCAAGGTATTCAAGCCCTCAATCGGTTCGGGCTTTATCGTTGGCGTTGTCGGCGCGCTGCAATTCGAAGTGCTCGCCAGCCGGATCGAGATGGAATACGGCCTGCCGGTGCGGTTCGAGGCGTCCCAATTCACCTCGGCCCGCTGGGTCAGCGGCGACAAGGCCGAGGTCGAGAAATTCGTCAACGCCAACAAACAGCATATCGCCCATGACCATGACGGCGACATCGTATACCTCACAAGGTTGCAATGGGACATCGACCGCGTTGTGCGGGATTATCCCGAGTTGAACCTAACCGCGACAAAGGAAATGATGACCTAAAGGCCGCGCGGCCGCGCCCTGCCTGCATCAGCAACAAACGGAGCGTACGGAAATCACATGACGCAGGACAACCCAACCTGGGGCATCGTGTGTACCACCCGTGCGCCATTGGACGAAATCCTGCGTTTTGCCGCCTATCACATTGACCTCGGTGTGGACCGGTTGCATCTGTTTCTGGACGGGCCAAACCGCCGCGCCGTGCGTGTTCTGCGACAGCACCCCAAGATCGAAATCCGCGTCTGCAACGAAGCGTTCTGGCAACGTCGCGGTATCGAACGCCCTGAAAAGCATCAGGTCAGGCAATCCCACAACGCAACGTTCATTTACCGTCAGACCGATCTCGACTGGTTGCTTCACATCGATATTGATGAGTTTTTGTGGCCAATAACGCCGGTACAGGCCATCTTGTCCAAAATTCCTGCGGACGTACCAGCCGCACGTATTCGCCCGATCGAGGCGCTGTCCGGCCAAGATGACATGTACAAGGCGTACATCCCGTCGGGCCCGGATCGCGTCAGGCTTGTCGAACAGATCTATCCCAATTACGGCGGCTTTGTTTTGGGTGGATTCCTGAGCCACGTTCAGGGCAAACTCTTTGTTCGTTCCGGTCTGAAGGACCTGAAGGATCGAATCCACAATATTCATCAGAACAATCAGCTTCTTCCGATAACAACAGAACTTCCGCAGATTGAACTTTGTCACCGTCACGCACCCGACTGGGATCATTGGCAGGCCCATTTTCGGTTTCGGTTGGAGCGCGGGTCTTATCAGCCCGGAATGGCACCCAATGTCGCGAGGCACAAGGGCGGGTTGAACATGCATGAGTTGCTCAGCTGGATTGAGGCAGAACAAGGTGAACGCGGATTGCGTGCGTTCTACGATGAGCTCAGCGGCGCGGACCCGGACGTTCGAAATCGATTGCAAGCGCACGGCCTTTTGCGCCACAGGCCATTGAAACTGGAAGAAAAACGCGCGAAACACTTCCCCCGAAGCAGTTGAATTGTTGCGGGAATTCGCGGTTCAACGATAGTTTCCCTAGGTTAAACCCTCTTCATTTGACCCTTCCCCACGATTTTGTTATGTCCCCGCCCAAGCCGCACCGCGCAACTGGCGCGTGGCCATCCGGGCCCGGCACCTATTCAGACGCGCGGGCCAGGTCTAGTGTCCGCATTAACCGGACATACATGACAAAGTTTAACGAACTGAACCTGAACCCGAAGGTCCTCAAAGCCATTGAGGAAGCCGGATACGAAACCCCTACCCCGATTCAGGAAGGGGCGATTCCACCTGCGCTTGAAGGCCGCGACGTCTTGGGCATCGCCCAGACCGGAACCGGCAAAACCGCCAGCTTCACGCTGCCGATGATCACGCTGTTGGCCCGTGGCCGCGCCCGTGCGCGGATGCCGCGCTCGCTGGTGCTGTGCCCGACGCGGGAACTGGCCGCGCAGGTGGCCGAAAACTTCGACACCTACGCCAAAAATGTAAAACTGACCAAGGCGCTGCTGATCGGCGGGGTCAGCTTCAAGGAACAAGATGCCCTGATAGACCGGGGCGTTGACGTCCTGATCGCAACACCAGGCCGTCTGCTGGACCATTTCGAACGCGGCAAGCTGCTGCTGACCGGCGTTCAGATCATGGTGGTGGATGAGGCTGACCGGATGCTCGACATGGGGTTCATTCCCGATATCGAACGCATCTTCTCGCTGACGCCCTTCACGCGCCAGACCCTGTTCTTCTCGGCCACGATGGCGTCCGAGATCGAGCGTATCACCGACACGTTCCTGTCTGCCCCGGCCCGGATCGAGGTTGCGCGGCAAGCCACCGCCTCGGAGACTATCGAACAGGGCGTGGTCATGTTCAAAGGCGGTCGCCGCGACCGCGAGGCCAGCGCCAAGCGCAAGGTTCTGCGTGCGCTGATCGACGCCGAAGGCGACGCCTGCACCAACGCGATCATCTTCTGCAACCGCAAGACAGATGTCGATATCTGCGCCAAGTCGCTCAAGAAATACGGCTATAACGCCGCCGCCATCCACGGCGATCTGGATCAGTCGCAGCGGATGAAAACGCTGGACGGGTTCCGCGACGGGTCACTGCGCCTGCTGGTGGCCTCGGACGTTGCGGCGCGGGGATTGGATATCCCTTCGGTCAGTCATGTGTTCAACTTCGACGTCCCCGGTCATGCCGAGGATTATGTCCACCGCATCGGCCGCACAGGCCGCGCCGGGCGCGAAGGCAAGGCCTTCACCATATGCTCGGGGCGCGACGAAAAGGCCCTGGATGCGATTGAAAAACTGATCCAAAAAGATATTCCGCGCATCGACAACCCGGTCAAGGAAGAACCCAAACCCGAAAAGCCGAAGCCCGAGAAGAAATCCAAACCAAGCGACACCAAGAAGACCGAGCGCAAGAAAGACAAAGAACCCAAGAAACGGGATCGTCGCGAAGATGCGGGTCCGACCATTGTTGGCATGGGCGATCATCTACCAAGCTTCATTGCCCTAAGCTTTGACGAACGTCGCGCCGGCTAGATCGCCAATACCAGCACCAAAATCGACAAGCCCAACAGCGCAATCCCGGCTATCTCGCGCCGGGTGATCGTTTCTTTGAAAACAAAGGTCGTTGCCATCAGGCTGAAAATCAGCTCGACCTGCCCCAACGCTTTGACATAGGCAGCGTTTTGCAAGGTGAAGGCAAGAAACCAACTGAATGATCCGCCAAGACTGGTGAGCCCGACAAAAACGCCAGTGCCGCGTGTGTCCCAGACCGCGCGCAGTTCCGCCCTGTCCCGCCACAACAACCACAGCCACATGCTGAGAAACTGGAACGTGACAACGGCTGCCAATGTCACCAGCGCACGAAACCAAGCCTCGATATCGCCCAGTTGCAACGACGCACCGCGATAACTGACGGCTGAAAATGCAAACAGAACACCTGAACCCAACCCCAATTGAGAGGCTCGGTTGGTCAGGTGGCGCCACCAGGCTCCGCCACCTCCCGGTGATTTTGATAACAGCAGGACGGCGAGTAGCCCCAGCAAGATTGCCAGGAACGCTCCGGCAGAAACCTGATCACCAAGTATCAGGAAGCCGACAATCGCCGTTTGGATCACTTCGGTTTTCTTGAACGTGATCCCCACCGCGAAATTTCGTTGTTTGAACAGGGCCACCACGCAGATCGTAGCCAGAATTTGCGTCGTGCCACCGATGACAACAAAGACCCAAAACATCCCCGGCAAAGGCGGCATGGAATGACCGCCACCCCAAAGCACGATCCCCAGACCAAGTATGGCCAACGGGGCTGAATACGCGAACCTGGCAAAAGTCGCGCCAGCTGCCGAAAGCTTGACGGTGCTCAGTGACTTTTGCAGCATGAACCGCACCGTCTGAAAAGACGCCGCAGCAAGGGTTACGGGAATCCACAAACTCATGGAGCCCGTTTTGTCGTGAAATCAGGACTTTGGCCAGAGTGGATGCGCAACCGGATCCTTGGCGCGCCAAAAGAACTCTTTGAAAATCTGCCGGTAAGACCTGTAGACATAGGTTTCATTGCAAGCCAGGTATCGTTCTTTCCCGGATCGATACAGCGTCGGCAGATGATACCACGGAGCCGTCGGATTCATGTGATGTACGACGTGCAAATTGTTGTTCAGAAACAGAAACGCAAGCGGGCCACGATCTTCGACAATCACGGTTCTGGCGCGCGCTTTCTCATGCGCTCGGTGTTCCAGAAATGTCCGGATTTTTACCAGCCCCAAACCCATGTAGGCTGAAAGCACAAAGGCCCAGATCGGCATGGAGGCGTGTGCGACGATCCAAAGCACGATGATCAAGCCCGGCAGATGCAGGGCCCATGCCGTCAGGATCGCGCGATCGCCGCGTCTTGCGCCTTGCCATTCGTCTTTGAGAAACGCGCTCTCGCTGATCGCCGGACCCAGAAGAATCCGCCCCATCAACGTGTTGTTCGCGGCGAAAACGCGCTGCTTCCACCCGGGCAGTTTGGACCAGACGCGCGGATCGAGGTAGTTGGATTCCGGATCGTCATAGGGATCGGTCAGGTTCGAATCCTGATGATGCGCCAGATGCAGGTCACGAAATCGATTGAATGGAATGAACAAGGTCAGCGGCAAGGCCATCATTGCTTCGTTCACCCATTGCCACCGAAATGGATGACCGTGCAATGCCTCATGTGTCAATGACGAGTGAAGCGCCGCCACCAACGCCATCGCCGGAACCGCTGCCCACAAATACCCGTCTGCCAACCAAAAGATGACCGCCAACCAGGCTGCATAGCAAGCGACAATCAAGCCAACCGTTATCCACTCGGGCGATCTGTTCGTGACGGGATCAGCCATTGCGACCCCACGAAATACCGGCCCATACGCGTTCATAAACGATGTACATCGTCAGGCCGATGGCTGTGTTGACCACCGCCAGCGCACCACCTACTGCAGCCGAACCGGTTGCGATCAAACCGACCAGCGTCATAACCGCCAATCCCATCGCATTCCACACAACTGCCTTCACGACAGATCTTTGCCGCGTTTCCATTCCGGACCCCATAATTATTGCTTTGTTAAAAAGGTTACGAACAACCAGCGAAATTTAGAATTCTGAATGTGATTAACAAAATTCATCATGCGTGATATTTTTAAACACATGACTGATAAAATAGACAAACGCGACCGCGCATCACAATTTCGAACACGTCTGACGCAAGCGATGGAAGACCGGCAGATCAGCCAAAGTGCCCTCGCCCGAAGCATCGGGGTGGATCGTTCTACAGTTTCGCAATTGCTGACGGGCTCTGGTGCCCGCCTGCCCAATGCCCATGTTGTTGGGTCCTGCGCTTCGGCATTGGGCGTATCCGCAGATTGGTTGCTCAGCTTGTCAGACCGCCCGGAAAGTGCGGCAGAGCTTCTTGCAAGTTCCCTGTCCCTGACAAAGGCGCCGCGTGCCTTGGTGGATGAGCGTATCTTTGAATGGCATCGTGAGGCGGCGGGATACAAAATCCGATATGTTCCGGCAGCCCTGCCCGACATGCTGAAAACCCGCGCCGTTCTGGAATGGGAATACGCACCCCATCTGGGGCGAACAGCGGATCAGGCCATTGGTGCGTCGGCAGATCGCCTTGCCTGGATGCGAAGTGCCCAGTCAGATTATGAGATCGCGATGCCGATGTACGAGGTTCGCAGCCTCGCGCAAGCCACCGGGTATTACGAAGGCCTGCCGTTGAATGTCCGGCTGGAGCAGATTGAGCATTTGATTGATCTGTGCGAACAACTCTACCCGCGTCTGCGCCTGTATCTTTTCGATGCCAAGCGGCTTTACAGTGCGCCAATGACGATCTTTGGTCCCATGCTGTGCGCTTTCTACGCAGGCGGTCACTACATGGCCTTTCGTGACCGCAACAGGATCGAAGTTTTTTCCCATCATTTCGACACGTTAGTGCGCGAAGCTGATCTAACCGCCCGCGACATCCCCACACATCTGAGAGAGTTGCGAACCAAGATTTCCTGACACCAGCAACCGGACGGATGCCAAAGGGACGAACCTGTTGTATGATCAAGCTGCGTGAACTTTCGGGCAATCCGCCCCAGACATGGAGGATGACAGAAATGGACGCACTCAAAACCGCTCAGTATGCGCGCGCGCTGTATTCGGCGCATGGGGACCGCGCCGAGGCAGAAGCCGCCCAGAAAATGCGTGAATGCGAGGCGGCGGGAAACCAGCAGCAAGCCCAGGATTGGCAGGCCGTTCGCCAGACCATTCGCCAAATTCGCGGCCCGAACCAGGGCTGACCACTTCGCCTCTCAGAACACTCCAGGCGCGGCCTGTGTGTCGCGCCTGATACCCAATAAACTCGGCTCCATGAGTTTTCCCCAGCTTATACTGACTTGGTGTACTGGTTATCCCCAGCGTTCTCCCCCGAAACCGGTTTGCCTTTGGACCTGTTCCTGCGCCAGCCTTGGCGCAACAACTTGTCACTATGCGAATCGAACTTGATGAAATCCGCAACCAACATCCTACAACCCGAACCGCGCGCCTTAAAAACAGCCGTTTTGGTTCTGGATGAGTGCAGCACGCTTAGTTTTGCGTCCGTTGTCGATCCAATGCGGGCGGCAAACCGACTGGCCGACCGTCCCGCGTTTGACTGGGATTATGTAACGGCTGCTGCGGACCCGGTCCGGTTGAGCAGCGCGTTGCTGGTGCCGGGCATACCGCTCGCGACACTGGGACATTGCGAATTCATGATTGTTATAGACGGGCCACGGTCGACCGGGCACGCGACACCTGCTTTGCTGAACGGGTTGCGGCGCATTGCAGCAACCGGAGCCGCAATGGCGGGCATTGATGGCGGCCAGTGGCTGCTGGCCGAGGCCGGCCTGCTTGATGGCAACTCTGCCTCTCCACGACCCGAAGAATGCGCCAGATTCGCGGACCGCTTTCCCAATGTAACGCTCAGCGATGGACGATTCACAGCGTCAGGACACCGATTGACCGCCAGTGGCGCGGTGCCGACCATCGACATGATGTTGCACATCATGTCTGCAAGGCTGGGGGCAGGCTTTGCCGCACAGATCGCCGGCCTGTTTGCGCAGGATACCGCAGCTGCCCCACCCAAAGCGCCGATCACCGCACCACACCGCCATGCTTCGCTGACGGAACAGGCGAATACGCTGATGGCGGCGGCCCTGGACGACCCAATGCCACTGGTGGACATTGCCGAGACGCTGGGCACGAGCCCACGAACATTGCAGCAACAATTCCGTCTGCGCCTGAACACGACGCCGCAAGATCACTATCTGCAACTGCGTCTGGCCGAAGCCAGACGACTTGTAACCGACACCGACATGTCACTGATGGACGTCGCGACAGCGACCGGGTTTGCATCCCAATCCAGTTTTGCGCGCGCGTTTCGAACGGCGCATGGACTATCTGCGCGCGACCTGCGGCAGGAACGCAGCCTGCCAACACGGCACTGACGCATCATCCCCCGGTCGCGCCACGATTATAACGCCAAAAGCAGGCTGAGGCAGCGCCCCTGCCCCTTGGATCAGTACGGCATGGGGTAGGCTTTGTGCGCCGCGGCGATTTCGCTCAGGACTTCATTCGACAACTCAAGGTCCGCGCCGTCCAGAATATGCTGCAACTGGGTTTCGGTGGTCGCGCCAAAGATCGCGGACATCATGAAGGGCCGGGTCTGGCACCAGGCCAACGCCATATGGACCGGGTCCAATCCGTGTCGGTTGGCGATGTCCAAATAAGCGTCGACCGCATCGAACACACGATCTGACTTCCGCCCGCCCATCGAGGGAACCAGCGACATACGCGAGCCATCCGGCACAGCGCCACCTTGGTATTTGCCGGTCAGAAATCCGGCTGCCAGTGGAGAAAACGCCATGAGGCCAACGTCCTCGAACATGCAAAGTTCGGCCAGATCCGTATCAAACAGACGGCACAACAACGAATACTCGTTTTGAATGGATGCCACGCGCGGGGCTCCCATCTCGTCTGCCAAACGCACCCATTGCGCCGTACCCCAAGCACTTTCATTCGATAAGCCAAAGGCCCGGATGTTGCCCTTATCCACCTGCGCCTGAAGAGCCTCGAGGCAGTATTGCATATCCGCGATCACCTCATCGCGGTTGCCGCCCGATGGGTCATAATGCCAGTTCTGTCGGAACATGTAACTGCCGCGATTGGGCCAGTGAAACTGATAAAGATCAATGCAATCGGTTTGCAATCGGCGCAGTGAACCCTCGATGGCCTGAGGAATGGTTTCGCCTGAAATCGGCGCGCCATCCCGCGCGTGCATGAACCCTTCGCCCGAGTGTTTGGTCGCCAGCACATAATCGCCGCGACGATCTGGATTCGCTGCGTTCCAGGTTCCCAGAATTTCTTCGGTGCGGCCGACGGTTTCTTTTGAAATCGGATTGACCGGGTACATCTCGGCGGCGTCCACAAAGTTTATCCCGGCATCCAGCGCCATATCCATCTGGCGGTGCGCTCCGGCTTCGGATGTCTGGGTTCCGAAAGTCATTGTACCGAGGCACAAATCCGACACCATGATGCCGGTCCGACCTAAGGGATTCATTTTCATTGAAAATCTCCTGAGATTTTTTTCTTTCAGGCCTGCGACTCGGCCTTTTTCTGCCACCGCCCGGATTCTTCGGACCAGTATTGGGCCGCGCATCCGGCTTCCGTCAATGTCTTCCACTGACCCCGTGCGTTCTGAACCGCCGCCTCATTGTTGCCGTCAAACAGAATACAAACCCGCTCCATCGCCGCCACCTCATCCGGGTCAACCGAGGCGCCGTCCACTGCCATTACACAGGCCGGGTCATTCGCGGCCTCTGCGCCGGTCGTCAGCAGGATTGGTTGATCGGCATCATGTGGCCCGCCTGCCCGACCGTGGGGCAGAAAGCCCTCTTCGGATGAGAGCCACAGTTTTTCATTCAACCAATCCAGTTGTGCCGGATCGGTGCCGCGAACGGCAACTCTCCATCCGGCCTGCTGTGCCTTGTCCAGCAGAACCGGCAACGTGTGTTCAAGCGGCTGCCGGGTCAGGTGATAGAAATAGACGGCACCCATATGGTCACTCAAAGTTGTCCTGCACAAACCGGCTGAGCGCTCGTACACCCCAACCGGTTGCGCCTTTGGGTGCATACGATGTCTCGGACGAAACCGACGCGACTCCGGCAATGTCGAGGTGAATCCACGGCGTTTCCTCCTTCACGAAGCGCTGCAGAAACTGCGCCGCGGTGATCGAACCCGCAGCCCGACCACCTACGTTTTTCATGTCTGCGATACGCGATTTCAACAGGTCATCATAGGGCTGCCCCAATGGCATCCGCCATGCGCCTTCATCCTCGGCCTTTGCAGCTTTGAGAAAGGCGTCGCAAAAGACGTCGTTGTTTGAGAACACACCGGCATTCTGATGCCCAAGACCGATGATGATCGCGCCGGTCAGGGTTGCCAGATCGATCATGCCAACCGGATTGAAACGATCCTGCGCGTACCACATCACGTCGCACAGGACCAATCGACCTTCGGCATCGGTATTGATGATCTCGACCGTATCGCCTTTCATCGATTTGACCACATCACCGGGACGTGTCGCGTTGCCCGATGGCATGTTTTCGACCAAGCCGACCAAACCCACGACATTGGCTTTGGCCTTGCGTTTGGCAAGCGCACGCATGGTACCCGCGACTACACCCGCGCCGCCCATGTCCATGGTCATGTCTTCCATGCCGCCAGCGGGCTTCAGCGAAATGCCACCTGTGTCGAACACGACACCTTTGCCGACCAGAGCCAGCGGCGCATCATCCGCATCGCCGCCTTTCCACTGCATCACCACAACTTTCGACGGGCTGACCGAGCCCTGCCCCACGCTCAACAGCGTGCGCATGCCCAATTCTGCCAGCTTGTCTTCTTCGAGAACCTCAACCTCCAGCCCCAGTGCAGACATCTCGGACAAACGGTCAGCGAATTCTGTTGTCGTCAACACATTTGCGGGCTCGTTGGTCAGATCGCGTGTCATGCGGACGCCATCAGCAATCGCGTACAGCGGTGCAAAGGCGGCTTCGACCTCATCGGGTTTGTTGTGGCTGATAACAACCGTCCCCGGCTCGGTCGCATCCTTGCTTTTGTGTGCGTCGAAATCATAACTCCGCAACACCATGCCCAGTGTCAGGTCCTCGGACCGCACCTGATTGCCGGCCATCACAAGCATGTCTTTCCCGCCTGCCAGTTTCGCCAGTTTTGCGCCCGCTTTCCGTGCCTCGTCCTGATCGGGACGGCGCGGCAGGATAAGGATATCCAACGCTTCGGCTTCCAGCCCGGTCGGCCAGGCCATCGATACGACATCACCGGTTTTGACTTTGCTGAACCGGTCACTTTCTACCATCCGTGCGACGGCGCCTTTTGTCAGACGATTGGCGCGGCGTGCTGCGGGGCCCATTTTCCCCTCGGCCGGAATAATGACCACTACGCGACCGTTTGCCTGCGCGATCGAATCCAGATCAAAAGGTTCAAAGCGGACCGGTACCAAACTGCTCATATCATGCTCCTGAAAAATATGTTGCCCAAGACCTAGCCCGCACCGCCGCAGTTGACCAGATAGCAGTTTTCCCCGACACGCATTTGCATTAAGGTCGCCCGAAAATAACCGGCAGGCTCGGGGGAATAAAAAATTGAGACCAATCGGCAGGCAAGAGCCGTCGCGCATGTTCTCGTGTCGGATCATCGTCGGGGCGATTCCCTTGGATTGCCGAAACGAAGGGGGTCCTTCGTGATCCTCGACCGCTACTTCGCCCGCCGATTCATCCAGAGTTTCGTGCTCATCGGCGGTATTTTTCTGACGCTTCTGATCCTGATTGATCTGGTCGAACAGGTGCGCCGGTTTGACGATGCCAACCTGTCCTTCGGTCAATTGCTGCAGATCACGTTGCTCAACACACCGGCTGCCATCAGTGAGATGTTGCCGCTGTTGGTGATCCTGGCAACGATTGCTTTGTTTGTTGGACTTGCCCGCAGTTCAGAGCTTGTCGTCACGCGCGCGATCGGCAGATCAGGCATCCGCGCATTGGTCGCGCCTGTGCTGCTGGCGCTTGTGATCGGGGCTATAGCCGTTTCACTGTTGAATCCGATCGCTGCGGCGACGTCGGAAGAGGTTCAGCGCCTTTCGGATAGGTATCGCAACAACGGTGACTCGACCCTGTCGATCAGCCGCGAGGGCCTTTGGCTGCGGCAGGGCACGGCCACCGGTCAATCCGTGATCCATGCGCGCAGCATGCTGGACAACGACACCTTTGGATTGCGCAATGTGACAATCACTGCGTTTCTGCCAAATGGTAAACCGACGGAACAGATTACGGCCAAAAGGGCCGAGTTGGAGAATGGCCAATGGGTGCTGCACAAGGCTAAGGTATGGACCATCGAGGATGATCTGAATCCCGAAGCCAATGCCGTTACACACGAGGTTCTGAACCTGCCGACATCGCTGACGCGCGAACGGATCATCGACACGTTGGGCCAACAGGACTCGGTTTCTATCTACGATCTTCCGCAATTGATTCGTGACCTGCGCGAGGCCGGATTCTCAACCAAGCAATACGAAGTTTGGTTGCAGGTCGAACTGGCCCGCCCGCTGTTTCTGGTATCCATGGTCCTGATCGGTGCTGCGTTCACCATGCGCCACGTTCGCTTTGGCGGAACCGGCGTCGCGGTCCTTTCCGCAGTGTTGCTGGGCTTTGGCGTCTATTTCGTTCGCAATTTCGCTCAGATTCTTGGTGAGAACGGGCAATTGCCGATCATGGTTGCAGCCTGGGCGCCACCGGTTGCCGCCATATTGCTGTCGCTCGGCCTTTTGCTGCACGCGGAGGATGGCTGATGCGACCCCTCTTTTTGCTGTTGTTGTCCAGTGCGCTGCTGCTGTCGTTGCCCTTGGCTGTCCTGGCCCAGTCCGATGGCCCGGAGGCGGATCAGACGTCTGCCGAACAAGACCAGCCCGCATTGCTTGTCGCGGATACAATCTACATCACCAAAGACAACAAACTGGTGGCCGAAGGCAACGTCGAGGCCTATCAAGGCGACGTGAAGCTCACTGCGCAAAGCGTGACATACGACCGGGAAACCGGATCACTTTCGCTCACCGGTCCCATTCGGATTGATCAGGCGGGCGAAACGACCCTTTTGGCAGATTCAGCAGAGTTGGATGATGGTATCCAAAACGGGCTGTTGACCGGCGCGCGGATGGTTTTCGATCAGCAGGTCCAGATTGCTTCCGTCCAGGCAACACGCGCGGCGGGTCGATACACGCAGTTCAGCAAAGTGGCTGCGACTTCATGCCATGTCTGTGCCGATGGACGACCGCCGCTGTGGCAAATCCGGGCCCGCAAGGTCACTCATGATCAACTGGAACGGCAGCTGTATTTTGAAGGTGCTCAGTTCCGCATTCTTGATCTGCCGGTGTTTTACTTTCCTGTACTGCGTCTACCGGATCCGACGTTGGAGCGGGCCACAGGCTTCTTGGTGCCATCAATCCGCACCACCACCCAGCTTGGGACAGGCGTCCAGATACCTTATTTCATTCGGATCGGTGACCACAAGGATTTGACCCTGACACCTTATGTGTCGCCCAAGACCCGAACGTTGGGATATCGGTATCGCCAGGCGTTCAAGCGGGGCGATATCAGGATTCGAGGTGCCCACACCCGGGATGATCTGCAGGAAAACCAGGACCGCGGGTACTTTTTTGCGGACGGGCGTTTCAGCCTTGGCAATGACTTCAAACTGAAGTTCGACATTCGAACGACGTCTGACAATTCTTACCTGGCGGATTACGGTTTGCCGAACTTCGACCGTCTCCGCAGTGAGATCTCGGTCGAAAGGATCAAACGGGACACGGCCTTCAAAACCGGTTTCATCCACTACAAATCCCTTCGCGACAGCGAACCGCAAGATGAAATCCCCTCTCGGGTTTTCGACCTGAATTATCGCAAGCGGTACTTTCCAAAATCGGTGGGGGGAGAAGTTCGACTGGCGTTCATCGGCCATGCACACCAACGCACAAGTGATGAAAACATCATCGGACGGGATATAGCCCGCGCCACATTCGACGCGGAATGGCTTCGAAGCTGGACGCTGGCCACGGGGATCCGTGCGGATGCCCGGCTGGGTGCTTCGGTCGACACGTTCAACATTAAAGACGACGATGATTTTCCCAACAACGTGACGCGGTCCACGCCACGGGCGGCCTTTACACTGCGCTATCCCATGATCCGGCGCGAACAAAGCGGTGCGACGCAATACCTTGAACCCATTGCACAGATTGGTTGGGCGCATGTGACCAACACGGACGTTCCCAATGACGAAAGCACCTTTCAGGAGTTTGATCAGGGCAATCTCGTGTCGCTGTCGCGTTTTCCTGCCGAGGATGAGCGCGAAGATTCCGCGACTGCCGTTTTTGGTGTGAACTGGGCTCGTTACCATCCCAACGGAATGGAAGCGTTGGCGACTGTCGGTCAGGTTTTCAGAACAAAAGCCAACCCTAACTTTACGCTGTCTTCCGGCCTTCAAGGCACGTCCTCGGATATTCTTCTGGCCGGTCAATTGCGAAACGGAAATGGCCTGACCGTCGCCGCCCGCGGTCTTTTGAGCGGGGACCTGAGCTTTACCAAGGCGGAATTTCGCGCGGCATGGGCGCAGGGTGACACCGGGGTGTCAGGCAGCTATGTATGGCTGGAACCGGACCCGGCAGAAACGGGTGGAGACGAGATTTCCGAACTTTTGCTGACCGGGCGTTACCGGATAGATGAGAATTGGTTGACGCGCGCCAATGCACGCTATGACTTCAGCGCGTCCGAACCGATCCGGGCCGGGTTTGCCGTAACGTACAGTAACGAATGTGTGGAATTTAATGTGACCGTCAGTAGACGCTTTACATCGACATCAAGTATTGATCCTTCGACGGAATTCGGCTTTAGCGTGGCCCTGACCGGGTACTCTGTCGACAGCGATGGTGAGAAGTACAAGAAAAGATGCAGTTGATCTCAGGTTTAACAAACACGCTCCGTCGCGTGCGTCGTATTTCACCACTGCCGATTCTGGCCGTTGCGCTGATTCCGTTCGTCCCGGCATCGACACATGGACAAAGTCTGTTTTCGCCCGCCATTCGGGTTAATCAGGACATCGTGACATGGTACGAACTGGAACAAAGACAGCAGTTTCTTGACTTACTCGGTGCCCCCGGCAGTGCAGAAGCCGAAGTCAGACAAGCACTGATCGATGACCGTCTTCGCAAGCAGGCGATGCGCGAGGCCGGCATTCAGGCCGCGCCGGAAGACATTCAGAATGGCATCGACGAATTTGCGGCACGCGGCAATCTGAACGCCGAGCAGTTCCTGAAACTTCTCAACGACGCCGGGGTTTCGCAGGAAACAGTGCGCGACTTTATTGGCGATCAGATTGCGTGGCGCGATTTTATTGCCGCGCGTTTCATCTCGCAGGCGCGTCCGTCTGAAGAGGAAATCGACCGCGCGTTAGGACAAGGCGGCGGTGGCGGGCTTGAGGTCCTGTTGTCCGAAATTATCATCCCCGTTACACCGCAAACACTGGCGCAGGCCGAGGCACTCGCCGATGAAATTTCTCAGGTTTCTGGACAGGATGCATTTTCATCGGCCGCCGCGCAGTATTCAGCCGCCGAGACCCGCACCAATGGCGGGCGACTCGAATGGTTGTCATTGACCAATCTTCCACCTGCACTGCAACCGGTGATCCTGGGTTTGGAAATCAATGAGATCACCAATCCGTTGACACTTCCCAATGCCATTGCCCTGTTCCAGATGCGGGGCATACGCGAAGTTGCCTCGGGAACACCTCGGTATTCGCAGATCGACTATGCGCAGTATTACATACCAGGTGGGCGCAGCGCCGATGCGCTTGCCGCTGCGGCAGAATTGAAAGAAAATATCGACACGTGCGACGATCTGTATGGCGTGGCCAAAGGTCAATCTGCCGAAGTTCTTGACCGCAAGTCTGTCAGTCCTTCCGAGATACCGCGAGACGTGGCCCTTGAATTGGCAAAGCTCGACCCGAACGAAGTATCCACGGCGTTGACCCGCAACAACGGACAAACGCTCGTGTTTCTGATGATGTGCAGCAGGACCCGGGAATTGGGCGAGGATACGACGCGGGTGGATGTAGCCAACGCGTTGACGCAGCAGCGGCTGCAGGCGTTCGCGGAAAGCCTTCTGGAACAGCTGCGCGCCGACGCAATCATTGTTGAGCAATGACACGTCCCATCGCACTCAGCTGCGGTGAGCCCGCCGGGATCGGACCAGAAATTGCTGCAAAAGCCTGGGAAGCCCTGCGCCAAACCTGCCCGTTTGTCTATGTCGGCGACGCGCGGCACCTGCCCAAGGGCACGCCTTTTGAGCGGATTGAAGACTTAACACAGGCACAAGGGGTCAGCGAAACAGCTTTGCCCGTCGTGCAACTGGACTTCGCCGCAGACCGGATCGCCGGACGGCTTGACCCGACCAACGCCCCCAACGTAATCGACGCAATCGAACTGGGTGTATCGCTTGTGCAGTCGGGTGCCGCGTCTGCGCTTTGCACGGCGCCAATCCACAAACAGGCTTTGATCGACGGCGCCGGTTTCACCTACCCCGGCCACACCGAGTTTCTGGCAGCACTGGCGGGGTGCGAGCGCGTTGTGATGATGTTGGCCAGCGATGAATTGCGCGTTGTTCCGGCGACGATCCACATTCCGTTGTCGCGCGTTCCGACAGAACTGACCCCCGAGGTGTTAAGCGAGACAATCGCCATAACTGCGCGGGGCCTGCAACGGCAGTTTGGCATCGCACATCCCAGAATCGCGGTGGCGGGTCTTAACCCACACGCCGGCGAAGGCGGCAAAATGGGGCGCGAAGAGATGGATTGGATCGCGCCGCTTTTGTCTGAGCTCACGCCCGATGGCTATACGGTGACAGGACCGCACCCTGCCGACACTCTGTTTCATGCAGCGGCGCGTGCCCGATACGATGCGGCAATTGCCATGTATCACGATCAGGCGCTGATCCCGATCAAAACACTGGATTTCGACCGGGGCGTTAATGTAACGCTGGGTCTGCCATTTATCCGCACGTCGCCCGATCACGGCACGGCATTGGATATCGCGGGGGACGGTGTTGCCAATCCCACAAGCCTGATTGAAGCCTTGAGAATGGCGCAGCAGATGGCGGGTTCTGAGTAGTATGGTAACTGGCAATACATATCCGGGCGTGACGCGCGGTTACGCGGGCGCCACAAAACTACTCCGGTCGGCAGCGGCCAGAGCATGAGCGCTATTGATAGCCTTCCCCCGCTGCGCGAGGTCATCGCGACACATCAGCTTTCCGCGCGCAAGTCGCTGGGACAGAATTTTTTGCTGGACTTGAACCTCACCGCAAAGATTGCGCGGCAGGCTGGCGACCTGAATGACTGCGACGTGCTGGAAATTGGACCGGGACCCGGGGGATTGACCCGGGGTTTGCTGGCGGAAGGGGCTCGCAAGGTTGTGGCGGTGGAAAAGGACACCCGCTGCATCGCTGCATTGAATGACATTGCCGCAGCTTATCCAGACCGACTTGAGGTCATCAACGGCGACGCGTTGGAAATCGATCCGTTGGTCCATCTGACGCCGCCAATCCGGATCGCCGCCAACCTTCCCTACAACGTGGGCACCGAGCTGCTGGTCCGCTGGTTGACCCCGCCGGAGTGGCCGCCATTTTGGCAAAGTCTAACCCTTATGTTCCAGCGCGAGGTCGCAGAGCGTATCGTCGCCCAGCCGGGCAGCAAGGCCTATGGGCGATTGGCCATACTCGCGCAATGGCGAAGCGATGCCCGCATCGCCATGTCGTTGCCGCCGGGTGCGTTTACCCCTCCGCCCAAAGTGTCCAGTGCGGTTGTTCATCTGACCGCCCTGCCCGAACCGCGCTATCCCGCGGAAGCAAGCACCCTGTCCCGCGTCGTGGCCGCGGCGTTCAATCAGCGCCGCAAGATGCTGCGCGCCTCGCTCAAAGGAGTGGCGCCTGATATCGAAGATCGATTGGTCGCAGCAGGGATCAAACCGACGGAACGCGCCGAGCAGGTCTCGCTCGAAGCGTTCTGCGCACTGGCTCGGCAAATCAAAACGGCATAACGCAAAAAGCCCCGGCTCGTGCCGGGGCCATCGCTGCTTGTTTTGTGCTGGCTGCTACTCAGCCGCCTCTGGCGTGTCACCATCATCAGCCGGCTGTTCCGCTGCGGCCTTTGGTTTTCGCGTGCGGGGGCGTCGCGCGGGTTTTTCCTTGCGCTCTTTCGCCTCGGTGGCGGCAGGATCCGCGGTCTGGCTTTCCGGTGTTTCAACCAGCCCGCTTTCGGGCTGGACCGGTGCCTGTGGGTCAAACCCCATCACATCAGGTTGCGGTGCATCCGCCGGGTCCGCTTGGCGGGCGGCTTCACGTTCCTGACGTTCGGCGCGCTCACGGTCGCGTTCCGCCTGGCGTTCACGGTTCTGCCGCTCCTGCTCTTCCCGGCGGGCTTCAATCTCGCGCTGCGCCTCGCTCAGAAGGCGAAGATAGTGCTCAGCATGTTGCTGAAAGTTTTCTGCGGCCACACGGTCATTGGACAGTTGGGCATCACGCGCCAGCTGATTGTATTTATCAATGATCTGCTGCGGGGTTCCGCGCACCTTGCCTTCCGGGCCCGAGCTGTCGAAAACGCGGTTTACGACGTTGCCGCCCGAAGGACGATTGCGGTTGTTCTTGGCCCGCGAACGGGATTTCGAGGATCTCATCTTACTTTACGTCAGCCTTGTCACTTCGCTGTCTGCCGAACCGTATCTCACGTCACTTTCAGGCATCTGCCATGACGTGTCGTCGACTTTTTGGGCTTGGCGTCAGGGGCACGCTGCATCAGCGTCGGCCTCTCCGACTACTCTGAGTAAACATGTCCTGAGCGTGCAGACAAGAGGTTTGTGAGACTTTTTGCAGGTTTTTTACTTCAACCGGCGTTTTTACGCCTCACCTTGTGCATTCAGCCGGGCAATCTGGCTCTGACAACCCGATCCCGACCATCCAGGTCCGGTATCACGCGGATATCGGACAGACCGGCCGCATCGAACAGAGCGGACACAGCCGCGCCCTGCGTTGGGCCGATTTCGACAAGTATACGTCCACCTTTCGTCAGAAAGTCCGGGGCCGACGCCGCGATATGACGATAGGCCGTCAGGCCGTCGCCTTCGTCCGTCAGCGCCAAACGTGGCTCGTGTTCGCTAACCTCGGGGGAAAGGTGCTGCATTTCCTCCAAAGAGATATAAGGCGGGTTTGCGACGATCAGATCGAATTCGCCCTCAACGGCGGCAAACCAATTGGACTGTCGGATCTCGGCGCGGTCCTGCACGTTGTGCTGAACGGCGTTCGCACTCGCTTGCAAGCAAGCGGCCTCACTCAGATCGACACCCAGGCCGACCGCGCTGCCGCGTTCAGCCAAAAGCGTGATCAGAATACACCCCGAGCCAACCCCCAAATCCAGCAAATGGTCAAATGGTTCACTCAGTGCAGCCTCGACCAACACTTCGGTCTCAGGCCGCGGGTCGAGCACATCGCTGCTGACCTTAAACCGACGGCCGTAAAACTCACGCTCGCCCAACAAATGCGACACCGGCACGCGGACAGCCCGAAGGGAAATCAGGGTGTCATATCGTTCCGCGATGTCGGGGGCCAGTTCTTCCGGTGCGATGAGCGTTACGCGGCTCGCCTCGATCCGCGCGGCATGGGCCAGCAAAAGCCGGGCATCCCGCGCCGGATCAGGTACGCCAGCGGCCCGCAAGCGGGCCGTCGCGGCCACCATTGCCTGCGCTGCGGTCAAAGCGCCAATCATAGCGCCATCTCGGCCAGCAAGCGCGCCTGATCGTCAGCGGTCAGCGCGTCGATAACTTCGTCCAGGTCGCCCTGCATCACCTGATCCAGTTTGTACAGGGTCAGGTTAATTCGGTGATCCGTCATGCGCCCCTGCGGGAAATTATAGGTTCTGATACGCTCGGACCGATCACCAGACCCAACTTGACTGGCGCGATCCGCAGATCGTTCGCTGTCGATCCGCTGGCGTTCCAGATCGTAGAGGCGGGTCTTCAAAACCTGCATTGCGATCTCGCGGTTGCGGTGCTGGGATTTCTCGGAACTGGTCACAACGATCCCACTTGGAAGGTGCGTGATCCGCACCGCCGAGTCCGTGGTGTTCACATGCTGCCCGCCTGCGCCCGAGCTGCGCATCGTGTCGATGCGAATGTCATTCGCGTCGATCTGGATGTCCACATCTTCGGCCTCGGGCAAGACCGCAACGGTCGCCGCCGAGGTATGAATGCGCCCGCCGCTTTCGGTTTCGGGGACGCGCTGAACGCGATGTACACCGGATTCGTACTTCATCCGGGCAAATACGTTGTCGCCCTTGATGTGGGCCACGACCTCTTTGATACCACCCAGATCGGATGCCTGTTCTTCGATGACCTCGAACTGCCAGCCCCGCCCTTCCGCATACCGCTGATACATGCGCAAAAGGTCGCCTGCAAAAAGTGCTGCCTCGTCCCCGCCGGTCCCCGGTCGGATTTCCAGCATGGCCGGGCGCGCGTCCGCCTTGTCGCGGGGCAGCAGCGACAGTTGCAAGGCATGCTCGGCTTCGGGGAGGCGGGCCTGAAGCTGCGGAATTTCTTCCTCGGCCAATTCCTTCATGTCCGGATCGGCCAACATGGCCTGCGCTTCGGCCAGATCGGCGACCAGTTGCCGCCAATCCGTTATCTGATCCACAACGGGTTTCAGATCGGAGTATTCCTTGGCAAGAGCCGCAATGTCCCCGCCCGAGGCGCCATCGGCCATGGCAGCTTCGAGGTATTGAAAACGTTGCGTGATCTGTTCAAGTCGTTCTTCGGGGATCATCCGGGCGGTGTCTATCATCCGGGGGCGTTGGTCAAGGGCCGAAGGCGTGCTAAGCTTTCACCTATGAAACAGATTGTGCTGGCTTTGACTCTTGTTGCGACCCCCGCCTTGTCCGATGTCATCGGCCCGGGCGGAAAGGTTCAGGACTGCTATTGTACCGACAAATCCGGGACACGCGTGGAACTCGGCGAAATGATCTGCCTGCAGGTCGACGGCCGCATGTTCATGGCGCAATGCCAGATGTCGCTGAACGTTCCCATGTGGCGTGAAGTTCAGGAAGGGTGTTTGTCGTCAGGGCTGCAGCAGAGCAAGCCACTGGGTGACGCGTTCCCGATTGACGCCGAAATCCTTCCGTCCAAATCGTAACCGCGCAAAGATACGCAGTGTGTCACCGTCCTGCTGGGCGGTTGTGTAATCGGGAAATCCAAAGACCCTGGTGCGTGTGATATAGGTAACCATCCCCTCAGCGACCGAGCCGGCCAGAACGCTGGTTCGCGGAGTTTCCTTTGCGATCCTGTCCAGCCGCATCAGCCCGTCCGGACCCGTTTCGACAATGCGCAACACACCGATGGGATCATCCCTGTCAGTTTCCCCGGCTGGGGTCTGATGCCAACGTGTCGGATCGGAAGGCGCCAATCGGATGTAGGCACCCATTGCAACGCCGACGGCAATCAAAAGCCATAGCAGCATTTTAAACAGCCTGTTTGATCTCATTTATCCCAGCTTAGCCAGTATGTGTGGAGGTCACACCCCTACCGTGACGTCACACCGGGTAGGATACACAGCAATTCGAACAGAATATTGGCCCCGGTCAGCGCCGTGTTGCCCGATGGATCATAAGGCGGAGAGACCTCGACCAGATCGCAGCCGACCACCTTGATACCTTGCAGAGCGTAGATCAGTTGCAACGCTTGCGGCGTCGTGAGGCCACCGATCTCGGGCGTGCCGGTTCCCGGCGCGTAAGCGGGATCCAAGCTGTCGATGTCATAGGTAACATAAACCGGGTGGTCACCGATGGTCTTGCGGATCTGCGACCCGATCTCGGTCAGGTTCTGCTGCCACAACTCCCACGCGGGAAACTGGCGAAAGCCCCAGCCCTGCGCCTCGGTAAAGTCGGTGGACGCGTAGCCGGAACCACGGATACCGATCTGAAAGGTCTTGTCCGGAACGATCAGCTTTTCTTCATAGGCGCGCCGGAATACGGTGCCGTGGGTTTCCCTTTCGCCGAACATCTCATCGTTCACATCCGCATGCGCGTCGACATGCACCAGTGCCACGGGTCCATGTTTTTCGGCCACGGCCCGCAAAATCGGCAGGGTAATCGAATGATCGCCGCCCATCGCCACGGGGATGACCGCCTGATCGAGGATGCCGTCATAGCTGTCTTTGATAATCTTCAGGCTGTCAGAAAGGGAAAACGTATTGATCGCCAGATCACCGATATCCGCAATGTGCAGACTGTCGAATGGCGCGGCCCTGTTGGCCATGTTGTAGGGCCGGATCATCGCACTTTCCGCGCGAATTTGTTTTGGTCCGAACCGAGTGCCCGATCGCCATGATGTGCCGATATCCATCGGTATTCCCAAAACAGCGACATCAAGACCCGCCAGCGAGGCCGCCTGCGGCAGACGCATGAACGTGTTTGGACCGGAAAACCGTGCCAGATCGTTGCCGCTGATCGGTTGATTGAATTCAGTCATTTATGATTGCGCTCCCATCCTGCCGGTTCACCTTAACAAGCCAATACCGGAGACTTGGCTAACCAATGGTTAAATTCCCCGTCACGTCAGCTTGTTCCAACCCAGCAGGCAAATGATTTGCGTTGCAACATGTGCGCCCGCAATCGCCGTCGCGCCCGACGTGTCAAATGGCGGGGACACTTCGACCACATCGCCGCCCTTGATATTGATCCCGGCAATGTCACGCAGGATGATCTGCGCCTGAATGGAGCTGAGCCCGCCCCAAACAGGCGTCCCTGTTCCCGGCGCAAACGCCGGATCCAACCCGTCAATATCAAAACTCAGATACACAGGGTTGTCCCCCAGAATTCCCTTGATCTTCTGCGCAACCGCTGCTGGGCCGGCCTCGTAAACCTCGCGTGCATCTATGATGTTGACGCCCAGTGTGTCCTCGTTTGTCGTGCGAATCCCCACCTGAACCGAACGTTCCGGGTCCACGATGCCCGACTTCACCGCCTTGTAGAACATCGTCCCGTGGTCCACGCGATCCAGATTGTCGTCGACCCAGGTGTCGGTATGTGCGTCGAACTGCAGCAAAGACATCGGTCCGTACTTTTCTGCGTAGGCGCGCAAAATTGGAAAACTGATATAGTGGTCCCCACCCAACGCAACCGAGGCAACATCTGCCGCCAGAATGGTCCGGATATGATCTGTAAGTGTGTTTGGAAACTCTGGAATGTTGGCGTAATCGAAAGCGACATCGCCATAATCGACTATGGCCAGTTCAGACAGGGCTTTGAACGGCCAACCGTATGGCTCGTCAGGCGATTGCAACGTGCTGGCCTCACGAATGGCGCGCGGGCCAAGGCGCGTGCCGGGTCGGTTCGTTACGGCCTGATCGAACGGTACGCCGGTGACCGCGATGTCCACGCCAGAGAGGTTCTTGGTGTAGAGACGCCGCAGAAAGGACACCGCGCCACCAAACGTGTTTTCATGCGAAACACCCTTGAGTTCAGGGTTGCTAAACGCCTCATCCACGAAATTCTTTGAGTCTTCCAGTGCCATCTTGGTCCCCAATCAGCCCAAAGGCTGCGCTTTTTCGACTAGTCGCGCGAAGAAAGACGCACCCACCGGCGCGATTTCGTCGTTAAAATTGTATTTCGGATGATGAAGACTGGGCCCGTCGCCTTGCCCAAGAAATAGGTAAGCACCGGGCCGGGACTGCAGCATGTAAGAAAAGTCTTCGGCCCCCATGTCGCGGCCCATGTCATCGACGACGCGCTCAGCGCCGGAAACCTCGCGGGCGACATCGGCCGCAAAAGCCGACTTGTCGGCGTCATTCACCGTCGCGGGGTAACCGATCTGATAATCGAGGCGCGCCTCTACCCCGTACGAAGCCGCCTGCCCCTGCACGATCTGCTCCATCCGTTCGATCACCATTTTCTGGACCGAAGGATCGAAGGTACGGACTGTCCCGTTCAGATACGCCGTGTCGGGAATCACGTTGTTGACGGTTCCTGCATGTATCTGCGTGACCGAAACCACCAGATCCTCGACCGCGTAGTGATTGCGGCTGACAATCGTCTGAATGGCTTGCGCTATGCCGCACGCGGCCATGACCGGGTCTTTTGTCTGATGCGGCAATGCCCCGTGACCGCCGACCCCCTGTATGTGAATGTCGAACGTGTCCACCGCAGCCATGATGGGACCCGCAGTCGTGTAGAATGACCCGACCGGATTGCCGGGATCGTTGTGCAGCCCAAAGACTTGCGTGATATCGAAGCGATCCATGATCCCCTCGTCGACCATCACTCCTGCGCCACCGCCTTCCTCTTCGGCGGGTTGAAAAATCAATGCGACCCGGCCCTTGAAATTGCGCGTTTCGGCCAGATACCGCGCAGCGCCCAGCAACATTGTTGTGTGACCGTCATGCCCACAGGCATGCATTTTGCCCGGGTTGTGCGAGGCATAGTCGAGCCCGGTATCTTCGGTAATCGGCAACGCATCCATATCAGCGCGCAGGCCGATGGTCGGGCCGTCCCCCCGCCCGTTGATGATTGCGACCATGCCGGTCTTGGCAATCCCTTCATGCAGCTCATCGACCCCGAACTCGCGCAGACGCTCGGCCACATAGGCGGCGGTTTCGTAGCATTCGAATTCCAACTCGGGAATCGTGTGTAAATGCTGACGCCAAGCGGTCATTTCTGAGGAAAACTCGGCAATTCTGTTGACGACGGGCATCTGGGGTGGACTCCTGATCCTGACTGCGGAATGGATGCATCTGACACCGGAACGAAAGGGTTCGCAATGGCTGAAAATCCTCTGATCCACGACAGCGATGCGGGTATCGAACGGCTTCTGGAAATCATGCGGCGTTTGCGCGACCCGCAAACCGGTTGCCCGTGGGATATCGAGCAGGATTTTTCGACCATCGCCCCCTATACGATCGAAGAAGCCTATGAGGTCGCCGACGCCATCGAACGCGAGGCTTATGATGAGTTGAAGGGAGAGCTGGGCGACCTGCTGTTCCAATCCGTCTTTCACGCGCAAATGGCTGAAGAGGCTGGGCATTTCACCTTTCAGGACGTTGTGCGCACGATGTCCGACAAGATGGTCGACCGCCATCCGCATGTCTTCGGAGATGAATCCCGGGACAAGTCCGCGGATCAGCAGACGCAGGACTGGGAGACGATCAAGGCCGCCGAACGCGCTGGCAAGGAACAGCAAGGGGCGCTTGATGGCGTTGCTGCAAACCTGCCTGCCCTGCTCCGCGCCCACAAGCTGCAGAAACGCGCCGCGCGCGTGGGCTTTGACTGGCCCGACGCCAGCCACGTGCTCGCCAAGATCACCGAAGAGGCCGCCGAACTGGAAGAGGCCCGTGACAGCATGGACGCCGACGCATTGGAAGACGAGTTCGGCGATCTTCTGTTCGTCATCGTCAATCTGGGCCGCCATCTGGGCATCGAACCCGAGGCCGCCTTGCGCCGCACAAACGCCAAGTTCACGCGCCGCTTCGAAAAGATCGAAGCCCGGCTGGCTGAACGCGGAAGAACGCCGTCGCAAAGTGATCTGGCCGAGATGGATGCGCTTTGGGATGAGGTCAAAACCGAAGAACATCGCGCAAACGGCAAACTCCCGCCTGCGGATGTCCCGGCTGAGGCGTAATTCGGGTAGACAAGTTCAGCGACAGTTGCGACTGTCCCACCTTCACGACCCCCGGAGAAGACCATGCCCCCCCGCAAAATCATCATCGACACCGATCCCGGTCAAGATGACGCCGTTGCCATCCTGCTGGCCTTTGCCAGCCCCGAAGAGATCGAAGTTCTGGGCATCACTGCCGTTGCGGGGAACGTGCCGCTTGAATTGACGGCGAAAAATGCGCGGATTGTGTGTGAACTGGCAAATCACACTCATATCCCGGTCTATGCGGGGTGTGATCGCCCCCTGAAACGGGATTTGGTGACAGCCGAGCACGTACACGGAAAAACCGGCCTGGACGGGCCGGTCTTGCCTGACCCGGAAATGACCCTTGCCGATGGACACGCTGTTGATTTCATCATCGACACGTTGCGCGCGCACGAGCCCGGGACGGTAACGCTTTGCCCGTTGGGGCCGTTGATGAACATCGCAACAGCTTTCCAAAAGGCGCCGGATATAGTCGACCGGGTGCAGGAAATCGTTTTGATGGGCGGTGCCTATTTCGAGGTTGGAAACATCACGCCGACCGCTGAGTTTAACATTTATGTTGACCCGGAAGCTGCTGATATTGTGTTTAAATCCGGCGCGCCCATTGTCGTCATGCCTTTGGATGTGACCCACGACGCGCTGGTCACACCCCATCGCAACGACGCGTTCCGGGCGCTCAACAGCAAAGTCGGTCATGCGGTTGCGGAAATGACCGACTTTTTCGAACGTTTTGACAAAGAGAAATACGGCTCTGAGGGCGCACCGCTGCATGATCCCTGTGTGACAGCCTACCTTATACGACCTGACCTGTTTTCAGGTCGCCACGTCAACGTCCAAATCGAAACGCAATCGGAATTGACGATGGGCATGACGGTCGCGGACTGGTGGCGCGTCACGGATCGCCCGCCAAATGCAATGTTCATGAACGACGTTGACGCCGATGGGTTCTTTGACCTGCTCACCGAACGTTTGGCCCGGCTATGAGCCTCGTGGAACGACCGCCTGCTCGACTTTCCGATACGGCCAGAGCCAAATTTGAGCGCTGGATTTCCCGCGGTCTGCCCCGTCGTCAATGTCTTCGACTTGATAACCCGATGATCGGGCAACATCAGTTTCAGGTGCGTCGCTGTAGACTGGGGGCAAGCGAGATTTCGCGACTTCTGGGTTGCCGCAACGCTCGTCTTTGTGACGCTATCCGCGCAGGCTGGATTGCCGGACCTGAGTCAAAAATAATGGAAAGAACCGTATGACCGCCGCACTCCGCCTTGCGCGCCCCGATGATCTGGACCGACTGATGAATTTGGTCGCGGCCTTTCATGACGAATCCGGCATTGAACAAGACCAGGAGAGCCGACGCGCAGCTTTGTCGCCCCTTTTGGAAGGGATTCCCCACGGCTGCATCTACCTGATTGGTCCAGGCCGCGCGCCGTTGGGTTACATCATCCTGACATTCGGCTGGTCGGTGGAATTTGGCGGCATGGACGCTTTTGTCGATGAAATCTACATCCGACCCGCCGTTCGCGGACGCGGAATCGCCACCGAAGTTCTGCATGATCTGCCAAAGGCTCTTGCGGATGCCGGATTGATGGCGCTGCACCTTGAGGTCGACCGCACCAACGAGGCCGCGCACAAGTTGTACATTCGGTCAGGCTTCAAGCCGCGCGACCGCTACATGCTGATGAGCAAAAAGCTTTAGCGAGACTCGCCGCGGAAAATCAGACCGGGGTTGTACATTTCCTGCACCGGGTCGTTCTGTGACACTTCCATCCCGGTAATCGGATAAGTTCCCGGGCCCGAGCAGGCGGCCAGAAAACCAACGGAAACAACTGAAACTACGAGAAGGAATTTTGAGGCGGACATCGCGTTCTCCTTTCTGCAATGCAGTCAGGCTAACGTCCACGTAAAGGTCTATATATGAACAAGTTCACACATAAGCATGCTTTGTGTGATGTTTTTCACCAATTCAGATAAAAAGACGGAATTGTCTACGTTAAAGACAATTCTGTTTCATGCCCCGTTCCATTCTGCTGAACTGTTTTTTGACCCTTTTGGGATTCGGCAAAGCGTTTAACTGATCCGTTACGTTCTCTCCGGTGTACCAGGATTTGAACAGAAGTTCCTTGATATCGTCATCCAGAATCTGATCGGCCACCTGATAGGTGCACAGACATTCCTCCATGGTGATTTGGCCACTGGGATCGGTATCAACCATCACCTGGCATGTGGCCTGCGGCGTGGGCGCGGCTAATGCAATCTGGGGCAGCAACAAGACGGCCGCGCAGCCAAAAAAGTGTTTAATCGTCATTGGAACATCCTCGTTAAGCAATCATACCACGTGCTTGCGCCAGAGTTCCGTCCACCTCCGGGCATTGCCAACCGAGCTTACCCCATTCGCGGGTTCGCGCCCAATAGTCTTGTTTACCGCGGGGCTCGAAACCTTTGACATTGAACAAAGCAATTGGCGTGTTGCACAAAAAAACCGGCCCCCTGAAGCAGAAGCCGGTTCCAAATTCTCGCTACGTTAGGCTCAGCGTTTGAGGATCGAGGCGCCTGCGTATTCGGCGACTTCGCCCAGAGACTCTTCGATACGGATAAGCTGGTTGTATTTGGCCAGCCGGTCAGATCTTGCCAACGACCCGGTCTTGATCTGACCGCAGTTTGTCGCGACAGCCAAATCGGCAATGGTGGCATCCTCGGTCTCTCCCGAGCGGTGCGACATCACGTTGGTGTACCCTGCCCGGTGGGCCATATCGACAGCACGCAGCGTTTCCGTCAACGACCCGATCTGGTTGACCTTGACCAGCATTGAGTTCGCGCAACCGTTTGCGATCCCCTGTGCCAAACGCTCTGGGTTGGTGACAAACAGATCATCGCCAACCAGCTGCACTTTGTCGCCGATGGCATCGGTCAAGGCGCGCCAGCCGTCCCAGTCGTCCTCGGACATCCCGTCCTCGATCGAGATGATCGGATAGTCGTTGACCAGAGTAGCAAGATATTCAGCGTTTTCTTCTGAATTCAGCGAGATATTTTCACCCGCCAGCACGTATTTGCCATCGCGGAAGTATTCGGTGGCTGCGCAATCAAGGGCAAGATGGACTTCTTCGCCCGGTTTATAGCCCGCTTTTTCCACAGCCTTCAGAATGAAGTCCAAAGCCTCGCGCGTGCTGGCGATGTTGGGCGCAAAACCGCCCTCATCACCGACACCCGTGGCCAGTCCGGCGGCCGACAGTTCGCGTTTCAGTGTATGGAAAACCTCCGACCCCATGCGCACCGCTTCACGGATGTTCGCGGCCGAGGTCGGCATGATCATGAATTCCTGAATATCGATCGGGTTGTCCGCGTGTTCACCCCCGTTAATGATATTCATCATCGGCACCGGCAAAACCCGGGCCGACGTGCCGCCCACATAGCGATAAAGCGGCTGTGTCGTGAAATCCGCCGCTGCTTTCGCGGTTGCCAGCGAAACGCCCAGGATGGCGTTTGCACCCAGTCGGCCTTTGTTTTCGGTCCCGTCAAGCTCGATCATTGCCTCGTCGATGGCGACCTGTTCCGTGGCGTCGAACCCAACCAGTTCTTCGGCAATCTCACCATTGACGGCAGCGACAGCTTCGAGCACGCCCTTGCCCATATAGCGGCTTTTGTCACCGTCTCGCTTTTCGACCGCTTCGTACGCGCCTGTCGAGGCCCCCGACGGGACAGCCGCACGACCCATTGTGCCGTCTTCCAGGATCACGTCCACTTCGACCGTCGGGTTGCCCCGGCTGTCAAGAATTTCGCGTGCGTGAATGTCGATGATCGTGCTCATGAGGCCGGTCCCTGTGGCTGCGTTCCGTTGCATGCCTCATAGCATCACATTGCAAAAAGTAAACCGCTCGTGTTATCGCTAACAGGCGGATTGACGGGCCCAATGCAACGTTCGACAGATGTTTGCGCAAAACTGCGACGATCCGTCAGACTGTAACCGCCGTCTCTCGTGCAAGCCTGCGCTCACGCAGAAATGTGTACATACCCGAACTGATGATCAACGCCGCACCGGCCAATGTCATAAGATCCGGTCGCTCGCCGAACATCAGCATCCCGGCGGCAATGGAAAACACCAACCGAGTGTATCGGAACGGCGTCAGGGCCGAGGCTTCGCCAATCCGCATAGCCGTCACAATCCCATAGTAGCCGAGAACACCAAACCCGATGGCTCCGATAAAGGGGCCGATCTGCGCGGATTGCAGCGGCACGATGGGTTGGGCGAACATCACCATGAGAACCACGCCGGCCAGAGTCACCGCGATATACGCCTGAAAGGCAACAACGGACGAGGCAATGCGTACGTCCAGCCGCCGCGTGATCAGATCCCGCGCGGCGATGGCAAAGACCGAGACGACGACAAACAGCGACTCGGGTTGGAACCCCTCCAGCCCCGGACGAATGATCATCAGAACGCCAACAAATCCGACGCCAATAGCGCTCCACCTGCGCCAACCGACATGCTCACCCAGAAACAGGGCCGCCCCCATCGTCACCGCAAGCGGCATGGCCTGAAACACTGCGGCGACCGTCGACAACTCGACCAGCGACAAGGCGGTAACGAATGTAATCGCACCAAAGGCTTCGGTCGCGGCGCGTGCTATCGGCAGCGGCTTCCATGCCAACGGATCAAACACGGATTTGCGCGTGGCAATGGCCATGATCAGAAAAATCAGGCCGCAAACCAAACCCAAAGCGACCAAAATCTGCCCGGTCGGCACCGTGACAGACAAATGCTTGATGAACATATCTTCCAGCGCGAAAGCCGCCATCGAGCCGACAATCAGCAATATGCCGTTAACGTTGTTCATCCGAGTGTCCGTCAATGCAGGCGCCGGTCACGCCTATTTCAAGCACCTGAACCGTAACTTAAGCGACAGCGCAAGCTGTATTGCGACAGGACGCATGAATTGGCGTGCGATACCAAATCGCGGTTTGTGATGGATCAGTCCTGCTTTAGCGGCACACCATACAGCTCCAGCCGGTGGCCCTTCAGCTTGTACCCCAGCTTCGCCGCGATCTTTTCCTGAAGCGCTTCGATCTCGGGATCGACAAATTCGATCACTTCACCAGACTGCACATCAATAAGATGGTCGTGATGATCGCGCTCGGCATCCTCGTACCGGGCTCTGCCGTCGCCAAACTCGTGCCGCTCGAGAATCCCGGCCTCTTCGAACAGTTTTACCGTCCGGTAAACAGTGGCAATTGAAATCCCCGAATCCTCGGCTGAGGCGCGCGCATAAAGCTCTTCAACATCCGGGTGGTCCTCGCTTTGTTGCAACACATGCGCAATGGTGCGGCGTTGGCCTGTCATACGCAGGCCCTTGGCTTCGCACCTGGCGATGATCGTATCGGACATTGTGACCCCCCGGCGATTGTTCGGGCTTCTGTCTTAATAGGTCTGGGTCGGTTTCGCCACAGCCGATTTATGGGCGCAGTATGCGACACTAGGCAGCGCGCTGCAGATCCGCCCAAATCGGTAGGTGGTCCGACGCGATATGCGCAGGCCGAACGTCGTGGACCCCGTGCCCACTGGCTTTCAGGCCCTGCCCCAAGGCAATCCGATCCAATGCGCCCAGCGGTTGCGCAGCCGGAAAGCTGGGCACAGGTGGCAGGAACCGCATATCAGGCGCCAGATGATCCAGCACCGGCTGACGCGACCATTCGTTGAAATCCCCTGCCCAAACGGTCGGCATCTGTTCAAGATCGGAGTCGCATCTGCGGATATGCGTTATCTGTTGTCTGCGGGAAGCCGGCAAAAGCCCAAGATGCATGCCCATGACACGCAACGGACCTATTTGAGTGTCGAATTCCGCGCGTACGGCACCGCGGGGTTCGAAACCCGGCAGATCGTGATGCCCGGTTTTCCGAACGTTGATCCTGTCCCCCCGCCAGATCACGGCGTTGCCGTGCCATCCCAGGCTGCCTGCGCCCCCCAAATCGACGACCTGCCATCCGGCCTCATCCAACATGAAATGCGGCAGCGCGGCCGGACGCGGCGGCAACCGTTTGTCCGCCTCTTGCAACACCACGATATCGGCACGCAGACCTGCCAACACCTGCATGATGCGCTGCGGCTGGCGGCGGAAATCCAACCCGACGCATTTCTGGATGTTGTAACTGGCGATGCGAAGGGTCGGCGTGGAATTCATGGCAACCGGGCAAATGTTCAAAGCCCAACAGTGCCATGCCCAGATTTTGGCGCAACCAGATTCTCAATCGGGATTGGCGATTTGATCCAATTGCGAAGATCAGACGGGTTTCTGAACACGAATTAACCTTAAAGTGCCTCAGGAAAACGTAAATTGCGTGTACAGAGCAAACAGTGCCGTTAAAGTGCTCTTAAACAGGACCTGAGGATCATTCGTGGATACCACATTCGCTACCCTGGTGATTGCTGACATTTCGGGGAGCACACCGCTTTACAAAGCGGTGGGCGATGGTGAAGCCCAGCGATTGATCCAAATGGAACTGGACCGGCTGCGCCGTGTCCTGCGGGAACATGGGGGCACGCAGGTGGGACAGAAAGGCGATGATGTTCTGAGCTACTTTCTCGATCCCAACGCAGCCCTGAATGCCGCGTTGAACCTGATCGAAGGGTCATCGGAAACCTCGCTGTCGGTACATGTGGGCGTGCATTGTGGGCCCATCGTGATCGCCGAAAAGGGCGTTTATGGTGAAGCCGTCAACGTCACCGCACGCCTTGCCACGGCTGCCAACCCCGGTGAAGCCTGCGTGAGCGACGGGGTCGCAGAGATGCTGCAGATCGAATTGCGCCGGATGCTGAAACCGTTGGGGCGGCTCAACCTCAAGGGACTGACCGAGCAATTCATGGCGCATTCGCTTATCAGCCCCGCAATGGACCCTTTCACCCAGACGCGGCTGCCCTTGTCCTATGGCCGAAACGAAGATCATTGGAAAAGTGCTGAAAGGCTGACACTTGTCCTCAGCCACGAGGAACGATCCTGGCGATGCCACGACAATGGTGAGCTAAAGATTGGCCGGTCGCCGGACTGTGATGTGGTGCTGACCCAACCCTGGGTCTCGCGCCTTCATGCCGTTCTCAGCATGAAGGATGGCAAGTTGATCCTGTCGGATCGCAGCACGTCCGGTACGTATGTGAAATCCGAGGCGGGCCGCGAAATCCAGTTGAAACGCGAATCCGTTATGCTGGCGGACAGCGGGCTCATCTCACCAACGCTGCCGATCGAGCATTCCGAAGCGTGCCTGCAGTTTGAAATTCTGGGCCGTCGTCAGGTGCCGCAAAACGTCGCCTGAACAACCTCGTCGTCCGCTGGCGGACGCTTCAGATCCTCGGCGTCAGCCTGATCATCGTATGGGCGTTCAAGAACAGCATTCAAACGGTTGAAAGGGGTGTAGTCCCCCGCCACTGCGGCCTGAATCATCTGCTCAACCCGATGGTTTCGCGGTATGAACGCGGGGTTCACAGACAGCGTGACGTCGATCGGAGCCTTTTCGCGTTCCAACCGCGCGCGCCATCCGTCTGACCATGTGTCATACGCTTCGGGATCGAGGAACTGATCGCGGGCCTTGTCAGAGCCCAATGCCCGGAATGTGTTTGTGAAATCTGCCCGGTTTTGCGCCATACGTGTCAAAAGGTCCGAAATCAGCGACAGATCGTCATCCTCTGCCGTCACGAGGCCGATTTTGGCCCGGAACCTGTCCAACCAGTGCTGTTGCATCAGGTCCGGCATTTCGTGGACGATTTCGGTCGCCTCTTCCACGGCACGGTCTTTGTCGTCCATTTGCTGGATCAGGGCTGTTGCCAGTTGCGCGATATTCCAAACGGCAATTTCAGGCTGGTTCGAATAGGCATAGCGCCCCATCCGGTCAATCGAACTGTAGACCGTGTTGGGGTGGTAGGCGTCCATGAACGCGCAAGGACCATAATCAATGGTTTCACCGGCAATTGAACAATTGTCGGTATTCATGACCCCGTGGATGAATCCAACGCTCATCCATTGAGGGATCAAGCGGGCCTGGGCATCGCGAACAGATCGCAGCAGCCCCATTGGGCCGCGGGCATCCGGATAGTGACGCGCTAGGGCATAGTCCGTCAGCGTCCTGAGACCATCCAATTGCCCGCGGGCGGCAAAGATCTGAAACGTGCCCACACGCAGATGGCTTTGCGCAACGCGGGTCAACACAGCGCCGGGCATCGGCCCTTCACGAAGAACGATTTCCCCGGTTTCCACAGCCGCAAGGGCGCGCGTCGTGGGAATGCCAAGACCATGCATGGCCTCGGACACAACATATTCCCGCAACACCGGCCCCAGCCACGCGCGTCCATCGCCCTGACGGGAAAACGGTGTCGGGCCTGACCCCTTCAACTGGATGTCGCGCCGAACACCGTCGGTGCCCACCGTCTCTCCCAGCAACACCGCGCGGCCATCGCCCAGTTGAGGATTGTAGTGCCCAAACTGATGACCGGAATAAAGCTGCGCCAAAGGCTCCGCCCCTTCGGGCAGAGCATTGCCCGCAAAGGCTTCGGCCATCTCAGTCACGTCCCCCGGTGTCACGCGCAAGATACGGGCCAGGTCAGCGTTGAAAGCGACCAGACGGGGCGCACGAACTGGAACCGGAGCCTGCCGCGCGTAAAACACGTTGGGAAGGCGGGCATAAGTGTTGTCAAAAGGGATCGTCAGGGTCATGCGGCAAACATATGGCCTGTTCTCACGATTGCCATAGCGGATTGGCGCCCGCCGTGCATAATCCCATCAAGACAGAAGGACAGGCCATGACACCACAACAAATCATCGAGCATCTGGCATTGCAAAAACACCCCGAAGGCGGTTGGTTTCGTGAAACATGGCGTGCCGATAATCCCGGGCGTGCCACAGGCACCTGCATTTACTTTCTGCTGCAGGCGAACGAACGCAGCCATTGGCACAAGGTCGACGCCACCGAGATCTGGCTGTACAACGCCGGCGCGCCTTTGGTTCTGTCGCTCGCCGAAACCGAGGCGGGCCCGGCTGAGGATCACCTGCTGACGCCCGACCTGACCAAAGGTTTTCCTCAGCTCATCGTTCCCAAAGGGCATTGGCAGGCGGCCCGCAGTACCGGTGATTTCACCTTGGTGAGTTGTACGGTTTCGCCGGGGTTCGAATTCGACGGGTTCGTATTGGCCAAACCCGGATTTGATATTCCGAGAAAGTGACCGCTATGGATCACCGCGCCCTCATCGCTTCAATCCCGCCCGAAACCAAAGACAGGCTTCAAAGGCGGTCGGATCGTGCGGGCTTGATACATCTTGCGATCTACTTCGGCGCGCTGGCGGCATGTAGCGCCGGAATCGTCGTGAAGATTCCGTTTTGGCCCTTGTTGATGCTGCCGCAGGGCGTTTTGCTGGTGTTCCTGTTCACGCTCAGCCACGAATGCACGCACAAGACACCGTTCAAATCCGCCTGGATCAACGAAGTTGTCGGGCACCTCGTTTCGGTACCGATCTGCCTGCCATTCACTTGGTTTCGATATTTCCACCTCGCGCATCACAAGTGGACCAACCACCCGACAAAAGACCCCGAACTTGACGGCAAACCGCGCCCCGACAATTGGATCAGTCTGGCTGTTTACCTGAGCGGTTGGCCTTATTGGGCGGGTATGGTGCACGTTCTGTTCAGCAATGCACGTGGACAAATAAACGCCAAGTATCTGCCGATCCGACAACACCGTTCGATTAGGGTAGAGGCCATAGTGCTTTTGGCAGTCTATTTGTTTGCCGCCACTAGTCTGTTGTTTACGCCCGTGTTGTTCTGGGTCTGGATGTTGCCCGTGATCATCGGACAACCGTTCCTTCGCATTTATTTGTTGGCGGAACACGGGTTGTGCCCGCCCGTCGCGAACATGCTCGAGAATTCGCGCACCACTTTTACCAATCGGCTGATACGGTTTCTGGCCTGGAACATGCCCTATCACGCGGAACATCACGCGTTTCCGAACGTGCCGTTTCATCAATTGCCCGCATTTCACGAATGGACCTGTACACATCTGAAGTCCACGTCAGCGGGTTACGCCGAATTCACGGCAGACTACGCGCGCGCTCTGGAGCGCTGACGATACCCCCGCCGACCAGCGCTCTGACCCCCGTCGTTCCGGGGCAGGTCGTCGGCAGACCGCGGGCGACGCGCACGGCGAGGTAGGCAAAGGCCTGCGCTTCCAGCATGTCGCCATCCAGCCCGACCGCTTCGACCGGTTCCACAGGGCAATCAAGAGCAACACGCAGCATTTCCATCAGAACAGGGTTCTTCCGGCCGCCACCGGTGACCAGCACACGGCTGGGCGGTTTTGGACAATGCTCCATCCCTTGGGTGACACCGGCTGCACACATGGCCGTCAGTGTTGCGACGGCATCCGAGTCGTTCAGCTCTTTCACCAACCCTACCATCTCGGCAAAGTCGTTCCTGTCCAGCGATTTGGGCGGCATCTTGGAAAAGAACGGCTCGGCCAAAAACAGCTCGAGCGCGCCTGTTTCTACGGTCCCGCCCCGGGCGACTGCGCCATCGCGGTCCATTGCCTGCCCCAGCCTTGCTTGCATCAGATCATCGACGGGTGCATTCGCTGGCCCGGTGTCAAAGGCCAAAAGTGCGCCGGGGTCCTCGGGCCGCTCAAAAGCCGGGTCGACATAGGTCAGGTTCCCCACCCCACCGAGGTTCAGAAAGCACAGCGGCTTTTCAGCCCCGATCCACTTTGCGCAGGCAAAGTGAAAGAACGGGGCCAGCGGAGCCCCCTCGCCCCCCAACGCCACATCGTCGCTGCGGAAATCCCAGACCACCGGCAGACCCAATGCCTGAGACAACCAAACTCCGTCGCCAACCTGCAAAGTTCCGCGTCCGCGCGGTTCATGGGCCAGGGTCTGACCATGAAAGCCGATCAGGTCAACGTCTTCGAACTCTGAAAGCGCTTCGGCATGCGCGCGCGTCACCAAGTCAGCGGCGTTATCGACGTCCGGGCCATGCCAAAGCCCCAACGCCGCGCGCAAAGCGGAACGCTCTTCATCGTCATAGGCACGATAGCTGCTTTGGCCGAAGCCAATAATAGAGTGCCCGTCGGTTTCGACCACGGCAGCGTCCACACCATCCAAGGACGTACCCGACATGGCCCCCAACGACCTGACCGCACCTGATTTGCTGATCGCCCTGCCCACGTTGCCCTCTTCAGCCATTGTACACCCTTGAATTCGGGCTCTGGGCACAACCTGCACGGTAATGTATCGCCAATACAAGACACATCATGCGCGAGCGGTGTCTTTATTGGAAATCGTGCCTTTTCCTTGTCTCTGGCGCCGCCTATACAGTGCCCCGCAACATGAAACCAAAGGGCACGATATGACCTACCACCCCAAATCGGATTTCATCGCCACGATGATCGAGCGCGGCTTTCTCGCCGACTGCACCGATTATCAGGGCCTTGACGACGCGCTGATCTCTGGGGTGCAGACGGCTTATATCGGCTATGACGCCACCGCGCAGTCGCTGCATGTGGGTCACCTGATGAACATCATGGTGCTGCGCTGGCTGCAAAAGACCGGCCACAAGCCGATCACGCTGATGGGTGGCGGCACCACCAAGGTGGGCGACCCCTCGTTCCGCTCGGACGAGCGCCCTCTGCTGGGCCCCGAACAGATCGACGCCAATATCGCGGGCATGAAACAGGTGTTTTCGAAATACCTGTCCTATGACGACAGCGACACCGGCGCGCTGATGCTGAACAATGCGGAATGGCTGGACAGCCTGAACTACCTCGATTTCCTGCGCGACATCGGGCGGCATTTCTCGGTCAGCCGGATGCTGTCGTTTGAATCCGTCAAGTCCCGGCTGGACCGCGAGCAATCGCTGAGCTTCCTCGAATTCAACTACATGATCCTGCAGGCCTATGACTTCCTCGAACTGAACCGCCGTTACAATTGCGTCCTGCAGATGGGCGGCAGCGATCAGTGGGGCAATATCGTCAACGGCATCGACCTGACCCGCCGCGTGTTGGATCACGAGATTTACGGCCTGACCACCCCCCTGCTGACCACCAGCGATGGCCGCAAGATGGGCAAATCGCAGGGCGGCGCGGTCTGGTTGAACGGCGACATGCTCAGCCCTTATGAGTTCTGGCAGTTCTGGCGCAACACCACCGACGCGGATGTGGGCCGCTTCCTGAAAATCTTCACCGAACTTCCGGTGGGTGAATGCGACCGCCTGGGCGCATTGGAAGGGTCCGAGATCAACGAGGCCAAGATCCGCCTCGCCAACGCGGTCACAACCCTGCTGCACGGCGCTGATGCGGCCGCAACCGCCGAAGCCACCGCCCGCGATGTGTTTGAAAAAGGCGGCGTAGGGGGTGATCTGCCGACGCTGACGCTCAGCGCCGAGGAACTGGGCGACGGCATGTCCATCGTGCAACTGATCGTCAAATCCGGCCTCGCCAAATCCGGCAAAGAGGCCAAGCGCCTGATCGCCGAAAACGGTGCCAAGCTGGACGATTCACCGCTGACCGATGCCGGGCTGATGATCGACGCGGGCGCGCTGTCCTCACCGATCAAGCTGAGCGCGGGCAAAAAGCGCCACGCGCTTGTGCAATTGGCGTGAACCAAACCGGCTCAGGCGTGAATTGCGGCGCCTGAGCCGAACATTGTTGATAGCTTCGCTCTCGAACATCTGCGACGGCGCCGTTACGCGTTTGGCTGTTTACTCTTTGGACCGGCAATTGCCAGAGCTCTTACAATCATAAAATTGTTAACGCCGCAGATAAGGCAAAGCGACCGGCATCCACTGCCAGTCGCCTGATGATAACGAAAACAACGTGCCCTTTGGGCGCGTTTTCAACTTAGGTGGTACGCTTATCGCTTTCCTTTTCCGCCGCCTTTACCGCCTTTGTCACCCCCGTGGCCGCCCTTGCCACCACCTTTACCGCCGCCTTTTCCATCGCCGCCTTTGCCACCACCTTTGCCGTCGCCGCCTTTGCCGCCACCTTTTCCGTCGCCGCCTTTGCCGCCGCCTTTGCCAGGTCCGTCACCACCACCGTTTCCGGGATCGCCGCCTCCGTTTCCGGGATCGCCGCCACCGTCACCGGGGTTGTCACCGCCCGAACCACCGCCGCCGGATCCGCTGTTGCCGCCGCCAGAGTTATCGTTGCCGCCACCGGCCTCGCCACCTGCGCTACCGCTTGATCCGCCTGCACTGGGGCCGTCGGAATCCCGGTTCTCACCACCGTTTCCTGCGCTCGCCAGCGTCGCGGTCGGCAGGTCAGTCAGCAGACTGGCCAACCCTGGGCATTGCTCTCCGGTCACGCGCAGCGTGGTTTCGAAATCTGACCGGCTTTGCAGGCGATCCAAAAAGCTGGGCGTGACCTGCACACAGTCACACAAAGCCGCGTAATCTCCGGCGTTTGCAAGATCTCGCGCTGTCTTCCAGTTGCAGGTTTCGGCCGCTGCAGCTGCGCTGCCGCTCATCAACACACCGACAACCGGAACCGCGATGAAAGCGCCAAGCGCCTGCTTAGAACTCTTTAACATATCAGTACCTCCTAAGTGGTAATCACCCAACCACAATCGGTTGTTCGGTCTCGAGGTGGCGACTCAGAGTGAAGCAAAGATTAAGGTTTTCTGAGGTTTCGTTGAGGAAACCTTGCATCCAATTCAGTGGACATGCCACGTGGGATGCGTTTATTGAACAAATGTTCATATCTCAATGAGGAGGCCGCAATGCGTATGTCCAATTCAGCCGCCATCATAACCGGTGGCGCGTCGGGTCTTGGAGAAGCAACCGCCCGTCACTTCGCCGAAGAGGGCGCGCAGGTCACGATACTGGACCGGGACGCCGAACGCGGCTCAGCTGTCGCTGCGGAAATCGGCGGCCATTTTGCGGAAACGGACGTAACCGACGCAGACTCCGCCGCGGCCGCCGTCGCATCAGCAATGGAGTGTATGGGCAAAATCAGCGTCGCCGTGAACTGTGCGGGGATCGCCTACGGTATCAAGACCGTTGGGAAAGACGGACCGCACCCTTTGGACGCGTTTCAACGGACCATCGACATAAACTTGATCGGTACATTCAATATTTGCCGCCTGGCTGCTGCGGAAATGGCGAAAAACGACCCGGATTCGGAAAACGCACGCGGCGTCATCATCAATACGGCGTCAATTGCGGCCTTTGATGGACAAAAAGGCCAGACAGCCTATGCAGCTTCCAAGGGGGGCGTTGTCGGAATGACTCTGCCGATGGCGCGTGACCTGGCGTCGACCGGAATTCGGGTCATGACCATTGCGCCGGGCATATTCATGACGCCGATGCTTGCCGGTCTGCCCGACGAGGTGCAAAAGCAACTGGCCGCAGATGTTCCCAACCCGCCCCGTCTGGGCGATCCGCATGAATACGCCCGGCTGGCCAGCTTCATAGTCGAAATGGGCTATCTGAACGGCGAGGTCATTCGGATCGACGGCGCACTTCGGATGCGATAGAGCATTCGTATGACCGAACGCGAAAAAATGGAAGCCGGGCAATGGTATTGCTGCGTCGACGACGAGCTAGAAGGCCTGCGCGCCAACGCCCGCCGCGCGGTGCATGCCCATAACTCGTGCCACCCAGATCAACGCAGCGGCATGGAGTCGTCGTTGCGCGATCTAATGGGAAATCCCGGTTCCGATTGTTACCTCGAAGCCCCGTTTCATTGCGCCTATGGCATCAATATCCATTTGGGCAGTCGTGTGTATTTCAACACCGGTTGCGTCATATTGGATACCGCGCGGGTTCAAATTGGGAACGACACGATGTTCGGCCCGCAGGCGCAAATCTACTGCGCTCAACACGCCAAAGATCCCATTGATCGCGCAAAAGGACTGGAAATCGCCCTGCCCGTAACCATCGGGGACAACGTCTGGATCGGAGGCAGCGCAATTATTCTGCCGGGCGTAACCATTGGCGATCACGCAATCGTCGGAGCCGGTGCCGTCGTCACCAAAAACGTTTCCTCCGGCGCAACCGTGGTGGGCAATCCGGCGCGGCCTGTCGGCACCTAGGCCCCTTCGGACTTTTCCGCGAGCAACAGCCATTCTTCCTCGGCAGCAGACAGCTTCTCTTGCCGTTCAACCAAAGCCTCTGTCGCTTTCTGAAATTTCACCGGTTCACGCGTGAACAGGTCAGGGTCAGACATGAGCTCTTCCAACTTGCCGATTTCCGCCTCAAGGCGCGAGATTTCATCCGGCAGCTTTTCAAGACGGTGCTTTTCCGAGAACGACAAGCCTATCTTCGGCTTCGCTTCTTGCTTTACCTTCGGCCTTGATGACTTTGTTTTAACTTCATCTTTTTCCTGCGGATCACTGCGCTGCGCGACATAATCCGACCAACCGCCCGCATAGACGGTCGCCCGGCCATTACCCTCCATCGCAATGGTGGTTGTCGCAACCCGGTCCAGAAAATCCCGATCGTGGCTGACCAACAATACGGTACCGTCAAAGTCATCCAGAAGCTCCTGCAACAGATCCAGCGTTTCGACATCCAGATCGTTGGTCGGCTCGTCCAGCACAAGCAGGTTTGAGGGTTTGGCCATCAGCTTTGCCAAAAGCAAACGCGCCTTTTCACCGCCAGACAGGGATTTGACAGCGGCCCGCGCCTGCTGGTCGTCGAACAGGAACTCCTTCAGGTAACCCACCACATGTTTCGGCTGCCCCCGCACCATGACCTGATCGGCCTTGCCTGAAACCCGCATTTCGGGATCGCCTGTCAAACTGTCCCACAAGGACATTTCCGGGTCCAATTGGGCGCGTGACTGATCGAAAACCGCGACCTCGAGATTGGTGCCCAAGGTTACCGTACCTGCGTCAGGCGCTTCCTGACCCAGCACCATGTTCAAAAGCGTTGTTTTGCCCACGCCATTCGGACCGACAAAAGCCACGCGATCGCCACGCTGAACCAGCAGGTCAAAGCTCCGGACAATCTGCGTGTCCCCGAAACGTTTCGACAACCCGCTGGCTTCGATCACCTTGCGGCCCGATTTCGGGCCGGACTCCAACGACATCGCCGCCGTTCCCTGCCGTTTGATCTGGCTGGCGCGTTCCGCGCGCAGCGCCTGCAAGGCCCTGACACGCCCCTGATTACGTTTGCGGCGTGCGCTGATGCCTTCCACGGCCCATCGCGCTTCGGACTTGATCAGCCGGTTCAGTTTGTGACGCTGCTGGTCTTCTTCTTCCCAGACCTTGTCCCGCCAGGTTTCAAAGCCTTCAAAGCCTTGCTCCTGCCGCCGCACAACTCCGCGGTCGATCCAGAGCGTTGCCCGTGTCAACGCGCGCAGAAATGCGCGGTCATGCGAAATCAGCACAAACCCGGCGCGTGCAGCACCCAGTTCGCGCTCCAGCCAGGCAATTGCTTCGATATCCAAATGGTTTGTCGGCTCATCCAACAGCATCAGATCGGGCGCTTCGGCCATAAGCTTGGCCAACGCGGCCCTGCGACGCTCTCCGCCCGAGGCGGTTTCAACCGCCCGGGACGGGTCGAATTTCAGCCCTTCGCTGGCGCGTTCGACCTTGTAAAGCTCCCCGGCCTCCAGCCCGCTGGACGCATAGTCGCCCAGCGTTGCGAAGCCCTCCATGCTGGGGTCCTGCTCCATGTAGCCGACAGATTTGCCCGGCGGCACAACGATGTCGCCGCTATCCGCCTCGATCATGCCCGCCATCACCTTCATCAGCGTGGACTTGCCGGACCCGTTTCGCCCAACCAGCGCCACGCGATCGCCGGGCTGAACCACCAGATCCAGATCGGAAAACACCGGATCACCCCCGAACGTCAGGGAAATGCCGGACATCTGCAACAAAGGAACTCTCGCCATGCCCGCCAGCTAAACCGGCTGAGTGAACGCGTCAACGGCCCTGCTTCATCTTTTCAGAAATCCTCAATTCACACGCTTACGGCCCGCAGCAAACGCTTTCGGGCCGGGGGAATCGCGCCAATTTCCAGACCGGTGAACACGTGCAACGTGTTCATGTGCCGGTCCACAACAGCGTGATCACTGACCCAGCCGCCCATCATCAGATATGTGCGCAGCAACGGCGGCATCCGCAGCATGGCCTTCTTGGCATCAGGCCTGCGGCGCAAACGCGCGGCGAATTTGAAGACATCAGGTGCCTTGACGCGCGGCAGCCAGCGTTTTGGCGCCAAGTGGCGATGTTTGAGCATTGCAAACGCATCAAGATATTCATCTGTCTCGGTCCCGGCGAAAGACGAACAGCCGAACAACATCTGCACGTTGTTCTGATCCACGAACGCAGTCATTGCGCCCCAGGCGACGCGCAATATGTCCGGATCCGTCCAATCCGGGTGGATGCAAAAGCGCCCCATCTCGACCATGCGCCCATCAAATACCTGCAGCGCTGAAAGGTCGTAATACTGAGCTGAATAGCTTTTTGCGATTTCGGTGCCATTGTTCATGGTCAGCATTCGAAAACAACAAACCAGCGCGTCATTCTCACGGGTATCCTCAACGAGAATGTGCGCGCATATGCCGTCGAATTCATCGCCGTCGGTCTGCCCCGTCGCAAATGCAAGAGTTCTGAGACCTCGGGCTGCTTCCAAATCCTGAGAGGTCCGCGCCAGTCTGGCGCGGTAGCGTCCCCGGTTCAATACTCCGACATCCAGCACATCTGCTTTGGCCATGGTCGCATACTCCGCGGTCGTCGACCTGTTCGACTTTGCCACGTCCCTAGCACAAAGATTGTGACCCTCCTGTGAAACGACAAGAGAGCGTGGGAATTTAGTTGTTCACGCCTGGAATGTTTGCCGGATTGAAGTTGCCGATGTTGCCCAGCAGCTGACGCAAGAAGCCCTTGTCCTGAACACTGGAATCGGTCACGCGACGCTCAAGCGGTATGACCAGCCCATCCTCAAGGCCATAGCGTTCGATATTGCGAACCACACCGCGCTGATCAAAACTGATCGCCACCAGTTCGCGCGAAACGACTTCGGGCCGTTTGGGCCCATAGTGGCGAATGCGTGAGGCGACATAATAGTAATCCGAATCCCGCACTACGCCGGACGAGGTTGGCGCGCCGATCGTTTCGACAACCGTATCGCGCGTATCCACACCAACCTTGATTTCTGCCAAGTCCTCGGGCGGTGGAATATAGCCATGTTTCTTGACAATTGGGGTGCAGGCCGCCGCTGCCAAAACACCGCCAAGGGCCAGCATCCTGAACGTCGGTCTAATGTTCTTTGTCACCTTCACCATTTACACCCTCTTGTCTTGGCCGCGCGCGGCTTCTATCCGATTACAGAAACCGTTGCCGTGGTTCAACACAAAGAAAGGGTCACAAATGACCGCAACCAAGCCCCTGCGCGTTGCCGACCTTCCGCAAAACGCCGCGACTCAGTTCGAGCTGCGTCCGGGCGCTGCTGAATTGGAGGCGCTAAAACAGGATCTTGACCTGTTGGGCCTTCGAAAACTGTCCTTCGTGGGTGCCGTGCAAGCACAAGGCAAACGGGATTGGATACTGACAGCCAAACTGGGCGCGACAGTCGTTCAACCCTGCGTGATAACGCTTGAGCCGGTCACGACTCGTATCGAAACTTCGGTTCGACGGTTGTTTCTGGCCGATTGGGATGAGCCCGACGAACCCGAATTCGAGATGCCCGAGGACGACGAAACCGAAGCTTTGGGTGCCGAAATCGACCCGTCAGCCGTCATGGTCGAGGCGCTTTCGCTCGCCCTGCCCCAATATCCCCGCAAAGATGGCGCGGAACTGGATCAAGCCGACTATACCGAACCGGGCAAACAGGCGATGACGGACGACGATGTCAAACCCTTCGCAGGACTGGCCGGATTGCGTGATGCGATGAAAAAAGACGAGTGACAGAGGTCTGATTTCCTGTCATAGCAGGCGCTCAGAAAAATCGCTTGAACATGCCGAGAATCGCAGTATTTTCGCGCGCTCATCGGAATTTGGGTTGGACATTGCGGGGCTCGTCCCCTAAACGCGCGTCAAACCACGAGAAAAACGAAGAATGAAACCCGGTCGGCAGCGACTCTGCTGGCCCTTAATTAGACAAAGGTTGAGACCATGGCTGTCCAACAAAACAAAGTTTCCAAGTCGCGTCGCAACAACCGCCGCGCACACGACGCTCTGGTTGCTGCAAACCCGAACGAATGCCCGAACTGCGGCGAGCTGAAGCGCCCGCACCACGTTTGCGGCGCCTGCGGTTATTATGACGACCGTGAAGTCGTCGCGCAGGCCGACGAAATCGACCTGGACGAAGACGCGGCCTAAACCTGATCGGACGCAGGCCAAGGCATGACGGATCAGCCCACGCAAACCGGACGGATCACCATCTCGGTTGACGCTATGGGGGGAGATTCGGGACCCGCCGTTGTTGTGGCGGGGATCGCCAAGTCTGCGGACAAGAACCCGAAGATCGGGTTCATCCTGCACGGTCAGGAACAGGAACTGCGCAAATTGGTTGCCAAGCGGCGTGTCCTTGATGGGCGCGTCGTTTTTCGTGATTGCCCCGATGTGGTCACGATGGAGGACAAGCCCAGTCAGGTCGTTCGCAACGGCAAGCAGACCTCGATGTGGTCAGCATTGGAATCGGTGCGTCAGGGCGATGCGCATGGTGCGGTATCGTGCGGAAACACGGGCGCACTGATGGCCTTATCCATGATGCGGCTGCGCAAACTGCCGGGCGTGAACCGTCCGGCAATCGCCATTCTGTGGCCCTCGCGCAACCCTCAAGGTTTCAACGTGATGCTGGATGTCGGCGCCGACGTACGCGCGGACGCCAAGGATCTGTTGCAATACGCACTGATGGGCGCCTCTTATGCGCGCAACGGCATGGCATTGGCGCGTCCACGGATCGGGTTGCTGAACGTCGGCACTGAAGAACACAAGGGCCGCGCGGAACTGAAAGAGGCCCACGCGATGATTACGGATTTTGCCGATCAGGCAAACTTCGACTTCGTGGGTTTTGTCGAGGGCAGCGATATTCCCGGCGACAAGGCGGATGTCGTTGTAACAGATGGGTTTACCGGCAATGTGGCGATCAAAACCGGCGAAGGCACCGCCAGTCTGATCGGCGATTTGCTGCGTCAGGCGTTCAAGTATTCGCCGCTGTCGCGGCTGGCTTCCGTGCTTGCGATCACTTCTTTGAACCGCCTCAAAAAGCGCATTGATCCCCGCCGGGTCAACGGTGGCGTATTTCTTGGTCTCAACGGCACCGTCATCAAATCACACGGCGGTGCGGACGCCACTGGCGTTTCAGCCGCGGTTAAGCTGGCATTCACTCTGGCCGAGTCCGGCTTTTCTGAAAAATTGGCGGCACGGGTTGCATCGACAGCCGAGCTTGCACAAGATGCCGCGCACACTGCGTCGCAGTCGGAAGAATAACAAAAAAGGCAGTACCCGAACATGGCAGGCCGTTCAGTTGTTGTAGGTGTTGGGCACTATTTGCCCGAGCGTGTTGTTCCAAATGCCGAGTTCGAAAAGACACTGGAAACGTCGGACGAATGGATACGGACGCGGTCGGGAATCGAGCGCCGTCACTTCGCAGCAGAGGACGAAACGACCTCGGATCTCGCAACACATGCCGCTCAGGCGGCTTTGAAGGATGCCGGGCTGGAGCCTGAAGACATCGACGCCATCGTTCTGGCCACATCCACTGCTGACCTCACATTTCCATCCGCTGCCACTATGGTTCAGGCACGTCTGGGCATGACCAATGGCTTCGCCTTCGACGTTCAAGCTGTTTGCGCCGGGTTCGTTTTTGCCCTTAGCAATGCCAATGCGCTGATCCTCTCCGGTCAGGCCAAACGCGTTCTGGTGATCGGGGCCGAAACATTTTCCCGGATCATGGATTGGACCGACCGGTCAACATGCGTTCTGTTCGGCGACGGGGCCGGTGCACTGGTTCTCGAATGGCAAGAGGGTCAAGGTACCTCGGAGGATCGTGGCATTCTGGCGACGGACCTGAATTCCGACGGACGCTACAAAGACCTGCTTTACGTTGATGGCGGTGTATCGACTCAATCCACCGGACATTTGCGCATGCAAGGCAACCAGGTCTTCCGCCATGCTGTCGAAAAACTCTCCAAAACGGCCGAAGTTGCGCTGAACCAGGCTGGTTTGACCAATGATGACGTCGACTGGATCGTGCCGCATCAGGCCAATATTCGAATCATTCAGGGCACCGCCAAGAAAATGGGCGTGCCGATGGATCGGGTTGTGGTCACGGTGCAGGATCACGGCAACACCTCTGCCGCTTCGATTCCCCTGGCGCTTTCCGTCGGCAAGAATCGCGGCCAGATTAAGCCCGGCGATTTGATCGTGACCGAGGCGATTGGCGGTGGTCTGGCCTGGGGTGCCGTTGCACTACGCTGGTGACCGGCACAAACCGGCTTACACAGCCACCTGCAATTCATTGATATTGACAGCGAATTTCCCCCCGCCATATTCTGTGGTATCAACAGGGGAAATGGTATGGGCGATAAAACACTGACCCGAATGGATCTGAGCGAGGCCGTCTTTCGTGAGGTTGGCCTGTCACGTAACGAAAGTGCGCAGCTTGTAGAAAGCGTCTTGAACCACATGTCCGACGCGCTGGTGCGTGGAGAACAGGTCAAGATTTCGTCCTTCGGTACGTTCAGCGTTCGGGACAAAACGGCCCGTATCGGTCGCAACCCCAAGACCGGCGAAGAGGTGCCGATTCAGCCCCGCCGCGTTCTGACCTTCCGCCCGTCGCACCTGATGAAGGATCGCGTCGCCGCCGGGAACCGGAAATAACCCCGAGGTTCGACTGAGATGAGCAAGTCGCCCGATGCATTTCGCACGATCAGTGAAGTTGCGGATTGGCTGGGTGTTCAAGCTCATGTCCTGCGCTTTTGGGAGAGCCGGTTTTCTCAGGTAAAGCCCGTCAAACGTGCGGGCGGCAGACGGTATTATCGCCCCAATGACATGAAGTTGTTGGGCGGCATCAAAAAGCTGCTGCACGATGATGGCGTGACAATCAAAGGCGTTCAGCGAATTCTTCGCGAACAAGGCGTTGCGCATGTGGCGTCACTGTCGCCCAGTCTTGATGATCCAGTTGCAGACGCAACTGCCCAAGACAGCACTGTCGTACCGTTTGCAGCAAATCCTCCTGCGGCTGGCGAGCAGATCAGGATGGACCTGCAAGACACTGACGGTCAGGGATCGGAACCCGTTGCCCCCGCGCCTGACACAGGAAGCGAAGCAGGCGCAGATCAGTCAGATGAACCGGAACTGGCGGAGGTGGACGCAGCCCCATTACTGGGCGGTGTCGCGTCGCTTGCGTGGAACCGGGACGAATTCGACGACGCGCTTCTGGCGCGCATTGCGCCCATCGCAAAAGACCTTCGGACATGGTTGAATCGGGTCGATGGACAAGCTGCGGGATAAGAACAAAAGGCGATGATTTCCTCTTGCCCCCGCCGGGAAAGTCTTTATGAACACTCCAACGTCGGGCTATGGCGCAGCCTGGTAGCGCGTCCGTCTGGGGGACGGAAGGTCGCAGGTTCGAGTCCTGCTAGCCCGACCAAATCACACCGACGTATATGGCAAACCGGCCAGATCCCGCTCTGGCATCAGAGGGGATCGAGATGACCGGCGTTTGCGCAAACCAACAGATACAGGCTATGATCGAGCGGGGCGAGATCACCGCGCAACCTGCTGTCATTCCAAAACAAATCCAACCGGCCAGCCTTGATTTGCGCCTTGGAACCGTTGCCTACCGCGTCCGTGCCTCGTTCCTGGCAGGCGAAGGGCGAACCGTTTCCGATCGTTTGGCGGAATTCGAAATGCACCGGATCGACATCTCGGGCGGCGCAGTTCTGGAGAAAGGGTGCGTCTACTTGGTGCCACTGATAGAGTCACTGGCCCTGCCCCAAGGAACGAACGCCGTTGCAAACGCCAAAAGCTCGACCGGTCGTCTGGATTTACTGACACGCACGATCACCGATGGCGGCACCGAGTTTGACCGCGTTCCCTCAGGATACACTGGTCCATTGTACGCAGAGATTTGTCCGCGTTCGTTCTCGGTTCTCGTTCGACCGGGCATGCGATTGAACCAAATCCGGTTTCGCGAGGGACAGGCGGTTCTCAGCGATGCGGAACTGGTCGCGCTTCACACGGAAACGCCCTTGGTGGACGGCCCTGCTGTTATACAGGATGGATTGGGTTTCTCGGTCGATTTACAGCTGCCCGAAACCGATCTGGTCGGCTATCGCGCCAAACCGCATACCGGCGTAATCGACCTGGACCGCATCGGCGGGTACGAGCCTCAGGACTATTGGGAAGAGGTCCGCACCAAAGACGGGCGCATCATTCTGGACCCCGGCGCATTCTACATTCTGGTCAGCCGCGAGGCGGTGCACATCCCGCCGATGTATGCCGCCGAAATGGCCCCTTATCTGGCGATGGTCGGAGAATTTCGGGTACATTACGCCGGCTTCTTCGATCCCGGCTTTGGGCATGCAGCCGCCGGAGGCGCAGGCTCGCGCGGCGTGCTTGAAGTGCGCTGCCACGAAGCACCTTTCGTATTGGAGCACGGCCAAGTCGTCGGTCGTCTTGTTTATGAGAAAATGGCCGAGATGCCGACGCAACTATACGGTGCCGGTATTGCATCAAACTATCAGGGACAGGGGTTGAAACTGTCCAAGCACTTCAAAGCCGCTGGATAAACCGTTAGAATTTCATAAATTTGCGCGCCTGACGCGACATTCGTTGCGCTTGCCGCATTGTTCTTTTTTGGTTTTTGCCTGCCTGCTGCATTTTCCGGTTTGCTTTTGGATTTGCAGCACCCTGACCCGGCTCGCCGGTCCGGCTTGCAAGATCAAACCCCTTGTTCACACCTTTGCTGACAAGGCGGCGCATCAAACGGCGCACGATCATGTCGATGATCCGATTTGCGTTCATTGTGCCCTCCGTTTTCTGCCTGTCTATATAGGACGTTGATATGGCCACAAAAGGGCACCGCGTTCATTCTTCCTCGAACAGTTCCGACTGGTCATCATCGCCTTCTTCCTCGGACGACCCGATCGGCACCGTGCCCGGCGGGGGGCGATTTTCCAGTAGCCCGGCAGCGCGCAGTTCCTTCAACCCCGGCAGGTCGCGGGCATTTTCCAGCCCGAAATGATCCAGAAATTGCGGCGTGACCACAAATGTCACCGGACGCCCCGGGGTCATCCGCCTGCGGCCGAGCCTTATCCACTCCATCTCCAGCAACTGATCTATGGTTCCCCGAGAAACCGAAACGCCGCGGATTTCCTCAATCTCGGCTCTGGTACAGGGTTGATGATAGGCCACGATTGCCAGCGTCTCGATGGCTGCGCGGCTGAGTTTGCGGGTCTCGACGGTTTCCTTTTGCATCAGGAAACCCAGATCCGGCGCAGTGCGAATGGCCCATGCTTCACCGACCTGCACGACACGCACTCCCCGACCCTCATAACGTTTCTGAAGCATTTCAACAGCTTGTGAGGCATTGCTTCCATGCGGCATCCGCGCTTCAAGATCGGCGATGGACACCGGTTCGGCACTTGCGAACAAAACGGCTTCGACCATGCGTTCCTGTTCTGCCATCGGCGGGGCCTCGAACAGTGTGCCGGTGCCTTCGTCCTGTGGGGCGTCAGTCACGTGTTTCTGTCCTCTTGCGCAAATGGATCGGAGCGAAGGTTTCGCTCTGCTTCATCTCCATATGTCCTTCTTTCACCAGTTCCAGCGAGGCAGCAAAAGTCGCTGCCGTTGCAGAACGCCGCCGCACCGGATCCGCATCCCAGCCGTCCGGCAAATAGGTTTCCATGTCTGTCCAAGTCCCTGCAAATCCGATCAAGGGCCGCATACGCTCCAGCGCTTGCTCCATCGTGAAAACCGCATCGCGATCCATTACAAAAGGACGAAACTCGTCCCGGGTACGGATGCGGGCATAGCCCTGCATCAGGTCCAGAAGGGTGGCAGAGTATGTCACGGTGCGAATGCGGCGCACGTCTTCACCCTGCCCTCGTTTGAAAAAGTCCCGGCCAAGCTGGTCACGCGCCATAAGCCGCGCAGCAGCGTCGCGCATCGCCTGAAGGCGCTCCAACTGAAAGGCGAGGTGCGCGGCCAATTCTTCGCCTGTTGGCCCTTCTTCGTCGGGGTCAGGCGGCAACAGCAGCCGTGACTTCAGAAAGGCCAGCCATGCGGCCATGACCAAATAGTCTGCCGCCAGTTCAATCCGCAACGCGCGGGCACGCTCGACAAAAGCAAGGTATTGCTGGGCCAGCGCAAGAACCGAGATTTTGCGCAAATCCACCTTTTGCGTGCGCGACAGGGTCAACAGCACGTCCAGCGGGCCTTCGAACCCGTCAACATCTACGATAAGCGCCTCGGCGGCCAAACGATCGGCGACCGAGATCGGGTCTTCGCTGAAAAGGTTATCCGACATATACCTGCCCGCCCATGAGGCGAGATAGTTCCGCCTCGGCGGCCTGAATGTCAAGCGGCTGCGCCGGGGTTTGCATGGCCAGCGCCCGCTCTGCGCGGGTCTGCGCCAACTCTGTCATTTCACCGGCAGCTTCAAGAACTGCCGAGCGATCTGACAGCGGATCGTTGCAGTGCAAAACGACATCACAGCCCGCTGCAAGCGCCTTGGTCGCAATCTCTGCCGGTGTACCACGAAGCGCCTTCATCGAGATGTCGTCTGTCATGATCAACCCGTCAAAACCAATCGTCTCGCGGATCAACTGGATCATCCTGGAAGAAATCGTCGCTGGCTGCGGATCGATCTGGTCATAGACCAGATGCGCCGTCATCCCCATTGGCACGTCGTTCAACGCGCGGAACGGGGCGAAATCAGCGTGCTCAAGATCTTCCTGCCCCATGTCCACATGCGGCGGTTCATAGTGGCTGTCCAGCGTGGCAAGCCCATGGCCCGGCATATGCTTTACAATCGGAAGAACGCCGCCGTCCAGATGAGCCTGGGCGACGGAACGTCCGATCCTGGCAACCTGATCCGGCGCTTCGCCGTAACAGCGATTTCGAAGAAAGGCATGAGTCGTATCGCGGGCCAGATCAACCATCGGCGCGCAGTTGCTGTCTATCCCGAGTGACAGCAGTTCATGCGCAATAAGTCGGTACCTCAGGTACATCGCCCGCTCGGCACGTGCGCCTGCTGCTGCGGCATGATCCAGCGGCGGCATCCATTCCCGGGCCAAGGGTGCCCGAAGCCGTTGTACGCGGCCACCCTCCTGATCAATCGTGATCGGACATTCCCGTCCGACGGCTTCACGAAAGTCTGAACACAAGGCGCGTACCTGGTCGGCTGTGTCGACGTTGCGGGCAAACAGGATGAACCCGAATGGGTTCATCTCGCGAAACAGGGCTTTTTCATCGGCGGTCAGGCGCAGACCTTCAGCATCGGTAATTACCGCGCCAAACCTCACCGAACGGCAACCGGGATGCAATCGGCCCCTTGTGCCACCAGCGCCGCGCAAAACTGACGCGACTCGCTCAGGTCATTGAACCCAAGGACGCGCAGGCGATAGAATGTGCGCCCGCCGCTTGTGGTTTTTTGGATGACGCGCTGTTTGTCGCCCATGTAATCGCCAAAGCGCGCGGAAATGCGGTCCCACTCTGCCTTGGCGACGTCCGGGCTTTCATAGGCTCCCAGCTGCGCCAATCGTGTACCCTTGGCAAGCGTATCCGGCGCAACATCCAAGCCAGCCGCAGCTTTTACAGCAGCGTTTATCGTCGCCTCGGTACTGCTGTTGGCTGGAATCCCGCTCTGTGTCGCGCGCGCCGGGCGCGTTACGGGACGCAGCGAGCGGCGCACGCCGGGCAAGGCCGCAATCGCTGGATCCGGTTGCAATGCAGCCAGATCTGCCGGGTCGATCGCCGGTTCTTCATCAGGCGTTGCCAGCGATGCCACCTGAACGCCCTGCTCCGGTGATGGCTCCTTTTTTGCTTCGCCGGCCAGTTCAGCGACCAACGCATCGACCGCGCTTTGCCGCAGCTTCGTCGCGTCTTCCGCGGAAATCTCTTCTTCAACCACATGCACTGCATTGGTTGGTTTGAGCACGCCCATCGGCGTATCTTCATCCGTCAGCGAAACGGGGCGCGGGGCAAGGATCAACAGATCCGCAGGAGCCGCAGCCGACCCCTTTGCGGCGACCGTATTCACCGCGAGGCCTTGGTGATCGGCTGGCGTACCGCCCGGGTTCTCTGGCTGAATGCGCATCGGACCTTCGATGGCCCTGACAACGGGAACGCCGCTGACGTCACGCATCACCAGCTGGTAACCCCAAACCGCAACGCCCGCAACCAATGCGAGGGACGCCGCCGCCCCCAGAAAATTCACCACACGTCCAAGCCCTGCGGCAGCGCGCGGCGCGTCGTCAAACCCCTGTTCTTCGTCAGGATAGTAATACGCATCCTCGGGGTGCGATTGATTCGGGTAATGCATCTGCTCGGGGCTTGCCTGCCCCGAGTAATCGTAACTCGCCATTTCCGCCTCACCGCCCGATTGCGCCTTAAAATGTGGCGCGCGGGTCATTTCTTGTCTGCCTCAGACCGGCGGTTCGGGCGGTATTTGTTACCGCATCTCCTGCGCCGGGGTGACGCCAAGAATACCTAACCCCGCTGAAATCACAACAGAAACGGCCCGTGCCAGTGCGATTTTCGATTGGCTTGTGGCAACATCGCCATCCTGGATGAAGCGCAACCGGGTTTCGTCGTTCCCCTTGTTCCACAATGCGTGGAAATCTCCTGCCAATTCATACAGATAGAAGGCGACCCGGTGCGGTTCGTTGGTCCGCGCTGCGATTTCGACCAGACGTGGCCATTCTGCCAGCTTCTTGGCAACAGTCAGCTCAGAGGCGTGGTCGATTTTGCCCAAATCGGCCCCAACAAGGGTCGCATCATCAGCAGCAATCCCAGCCTCGGCTGCACGGCGCAGCACGCTCATGACCCGGGCATGGGCATATTGCACGTAGAAGACGGGATTCTCGCGGCTCTGCTCCAACACTTTATCAAAGTCGAAATCCAGCGGTGCGTCGTTTTTGCGGGTCAGCATGACAAACCGGGTCACATCCGGGCCCACCTGATCGACCACGTCGCGCAGGGTCACAAAGTTGCCAGCCCGCTTGGACATCTTGAACGGTTCACCGTTTTTCCACAGCTTCACCAATTGGGTCAGCTTGATATCCAGCGACACCTTGCCGTCAGACAGCGCCGAAACCGCCGCCTTCATCCGCTTGACGTAGCCGCCGTGATCTGCCCCGAACACGTCAATCAGCGCATCAAAGCCCCGGCTTACCTTGTCATAGTGGTAGGCAATATCCGGGGCGAAATACGTCCAGCTGCCATCCGATTTCTTGACCGGGCGGTCGACATCATCGCCGTGTTCGGTCGATTTGAACAGGGTTTGCTCGCGCGGCTCCCAATCTTCGGGCTTTTTGCCCTTTGGAGGCTCAAGCACGCCCTCATAAATCAGGCCCTTGTCCGTCAGCGATTGTAGCGCCGCCTCGATCCGGCCCGTGCCATAGAGCGATTTTTCCGAGAAGAAGACATCCATCTCGACACCCAGCGCCTTCAGATCGGCCCGGATCAGGTCCATCATCGCGTCCGTCGAGAACTCGCGCAGTTCTTGCAGCCAGTCGCTTTCAGGCTTGTCGATCAGGCTGTCGCCATATTTCTCTTTGATCGCCTCTCCGATCGGGATCAGGTAATCGCCCGGATAAAGCCCCTCGGCAATTTCAGGACTCAGCCCGTTGGCCTCGCGATACCGTTCATAAGCCGACCGGGCCAGCACATCCACCTGCGCGCCGCCATCGTTGATGTAGTATTCGCGGGTGACGTCATGGCCGGAATAGGCCAGCAGGCTTGCCAGCGCGTCACCGAACACCGCACCCCGCGTATGACCCACATGCAGCGGCCCGGTCGGGTTGGCAGACACGTATTCGACATTCACCTTTTGACCATGTCCCATGGTGGAACGGCCATAATCGGTGCCCTTTTCCAGCACCGACACCAGAACGCCTTGCCAGACCGAGGGGGCCAACCGGAGGTTCAGAAACCCCGGCCCGGCGACTTCGGCGCTGGTGATCCGATCGTCCGCCGCCAGCTTTTCAGCCAACATATCGGCAATGTCGCGCGGCTTCATCTTGGCGGCTTTCGCCAACACCATCGCGGCATTGGTCGCCATGTCGCCATGCGCCGCGTCACGCGGGGGTTCGACAGTCACGTTGTCAAAGCTCAACCCCTCGGGCAGCGCGCCTTCGGACTGCATCTGTGCCAGCGCGTCCAGAACAAGGGCGCGGATCTCGGAAAACAGGTTCATTTCGAATGTCCTTTTGCTTGCCGGGCGGTTTACCACGCAAAGCGCCAAGGTCAATGGACGCCTAAAGTTTGGGCTTGGTTTGGCGGCTCTGGCGGGTACTCTCGGCTCATCGCAGCCAACCCCGGAGCCGACCCCATGCGCCTTGCCCTGCCCTTTGCCGTGTTAATGACCGCCGCTTCGCCGATCTGGGCCGATATGCCCGCGCCGCAAGGCCATGTTCTGCTGACACTCGGCGGCGCGGTCACCGAAACCAACCTGCCAGCCCGCGGCGAAAATGACGGCGGATTACTGGGGTTTCTTGACGTGCAGCACAACGGGGCAGCCGGGTTTGACGCGAACGCATTGGACGCGCTGGACCAGGTCGAGATCACGATCCCTTATGGCCCTGAAGGCAATCAAAGGGACATCCGATTTTCAGGTCCGCGCCTTGCGGATGTCATGGAAATGGCCGGCGCAAAAGGAAAGACCGCAAGGCCGATGGCGATGGATGGCTATCAATCCGAAATCGGTTGGGACAGCATCGCCGAACATCAACCCATCGTGGCAACCCACGCTGACGGCGCCCCGATGGGGATCGGCGGCTATGGTCCAACGATGATCGTTTTTCCCCCGACCGACGACGAAGACCTGGCGCTACAACAAGCCGGTCAACAGGTTTGGGCGTTGGCCTATATCGAGGTTGAGTAATCAGCTCCTGTCAGCCGAGCATGATCCTGCAACGCAAACCGGTCCGTCATCCCGGCAATATAGTCAGATACAATTCTTGCCAGCGCGATCTCATTTTGCGCCGCTTCGATTTCCTTGTGCCATCGCGCAGGCATCTGTTTGGGATCGCCAAGGTAGATCGGGAACAGATCTTCGACCACTTTCCCTACTTTGGCCCGCACGTCCATCACGCTGGGTGCGCGGTACATACGTTCGAAAAGGAAGCCTCGGATCTCTTTCAGCTGCGCCCACAGCTCCGTTGAAAACCGGATAACAGGATATCCAAGCATGCGAATGTCTTCGACGGTCTGCGCATTCGATCCCGCAATCAGCGCCCCTGATGTATCGATGACATCCGCAACCATCACGCCAAACACCCGACGCAGCGCCTCATGCCTGCGGCGGTACGGATCCAGACCGGGATATCTGTGATCAACCCGGGCATAACACGCGCCAACGATCGGCAATTCCTCTATTTCCGCGTCGGTGAAAAGCCCTGCGCGCAAACCGTCCAGAAGGTCGTGATTGTTATAGGCAATATCATCGGACAAAGCTGCAACCTGCGCCTCGGCACTGGCATGGGTGTGCAGTTCAAGATCGAACCCGCCATTGCATTCGGCCAGCGCCCACGGCAGTTCGCCCGTGACCGGCCCGTTGTGTTTAGCGATGCCTTCCAGGCACTCCCAGGTCAGGTTGCACCCATCAAACTCGGCATAGTGCCGCTCAAGTTTGGTCACGATTCGAATGGCTTGCGCGTTATGATCAAACCCGCCGTAGGGCTGCATGAGCGCGTGCAGCGCGTCTTCGCCGGTATGCCCAAACGGAGTGTGCCCAAGGTCATGCGCCAAGGCGACAGCCTCCGTCAATCCCGGATTCAGGCCCAAGGCGCCCGCAATTGTCCGTGCGACCTGCGCCACCTCTATGGAATGAGTCAGGCGGGTGCGATAGCTATCGCCCTCATGTTCGACGAAGACTTGTGTCTTGTGCTTGAGACGTCGAAATGCGCTGGCGTGGATGATCCGATCTCGGTCCCGCTGAAAGCATGACCGGAAACTGCTTTCATCTTCGGGCACAAGCCGTCCCCGCGCCCGGCCCGGATCCGAAGCAAAACCCGCTCGTTCCAATCGTCTTGTCCTTGTCGCCAGTCCTTTGGTTCCATATATTGTACAGTGCTGAGGAAATAAACCTTTGGAGTCCGGCATGAATCTGCCTCCGACAGTTACAGAGCGCGCATTTGAGCGGCTGGCCGAAATTGGCGCTGCAGACCAGGGTCAGGCCCTGCGGGTCGCCGTTGAAGGCGGCGGATGTTCCGGATTTCAATACGAAATCGCGCTGGATAAACCGAAAGAAGACGATCTTGTGTTGGAAGGTAAAGGGCAGAAAGTAATCGTTGACGCCATCTCACTGCCGTTTCTGGAAAACGCTGTCATCGACTTTACACAAGAACTCATCGGGGCGCGATTTGTGATCGACAATCCGAACGCCACGTCATCCTGCGGCTGCGGTACATCCTTTTCGATGTAGCACCAGGTGGGGGCTTTGCCCCCACACCCCCAGGATATTTTAGCCAGATGAAGCTGGGATCCGCTCTCTGACTGACCTGTCAGAGAGCTTCACCTGGCTCGGTCATCGGCGTCCCCGCCTGTACCGCTCGACCTTTTTTGGACGATTTGGTTAAGAATCCGTTTCTTCATCTGGCCAAAAAATATCCCGGAGCGCGAGGCAGAGCCTCGCAAAACCACCCTTCACCTTGCCGCTGGGTTCATTCTGCGCGATAGATTGCGGCGAGGCACCGGAGGGCTTTGCATGAAAATCGCCACGTTCAACATCAACGGCATCAAAGCGCGAGCCGAAGCCTTGCCCCGTTGGCTTGATGACGCCCAGCCGGATGTGGTTCTTCTGCAGGAAATCAAATCCATCGACGAGAACTTCCCCGCCGAACTTTTTGAAGAGCGTGGCTATAATGTCGAAACGCATGGGCAAAAGAGCTTCAACGGCGTTGCGATCCTTTCCAGGCTACCGCTCGAAGATGTCTCGCGCGGGTTGCCGGGGGACGACATGGATGAGCAGGCCCGCTGGATTGAAGCGACTGTCGTAGGGAAACAGGCCCTGCGGATTTGCGGCCTTTACCTACCCAACGGCAACCCGACGCCCGGCCCCAAGTACGATTACAAACTGGCGTGGATGGAGCGGCTTTACGACCGTGCGATAACGCTTCTGGCCGCAGAGGAGCCAGCATTGATGGCGGGCGACTACAATATCATTCCACAGGCGGAAGATGCCAAACGCCCGGATGCGTGGCGTGAAGACGCTCTGTTCCGGCCCGAAAGCCGCGCTGCATTTCGGAGAATCCTGAACCTTGGATTTACAGAAGCATTTCGTGCCGAAACGCAGGGCCCCGAACATTATTCGTTCTGGGACTATCAAGCCGGCGCGTGGAACAGAAATGACGGCATTCGCATCGACCACTTTCTGCTGACACCGCAAGCGGCCGATTTGATGCGCGACTGCAAGATCGACGCCGAGATTCGCGGTCATGAAAAGCCCTCGGATCACGTTCCGGTCTGGGTGGATTTGGATCTGTGACGCCTCAGGCCGTCGCGTCGAACGCATAAATCCAGTCGTAACGCCGACCAAGTCGTGGTCCCATCGCCGTCAAAACCATCTGTGCGGCCAGACGCATCGGCCCCCGAAGGTGAAAGTTGCGCGCGTTGGCCGCAGCGGCATCGACAACATGCCGCGCCCGGGCAAAGCGCGCGCGCTCATACGCCGACAGGCTTTCCTCGAGGGTTGCGTGATCAAACGAACGCGCCAGAACCAAGGCGTCTTCAAGCGCAAGACAGGCACCCTGCGCCATAAATGGCAGCGTCGGATGGGCTGCATCGCCAAGCAAGGCAATACGCCCGTTCTGCCATTTGCGGGCAACGGGACGCAGGAACAGCGCCCAAAGATAGGTCTGCTGAACGTCTTGAAGAACCTCGCGCACCTTTCCGCCGAAATCGGAAAATCGATCGCGCAACTCGTTTGCATCGCCCTGCAGTCGCCAGCCCTCTTCCTGCCAATCTGAACGTTCTTCAATCGCGACGATGTTGAGCAAGCTCTGATCCCGCAGCGGATAGGTCACAACGTGCCGACCTGGCCCAATAGTCAGATGCGCTTTGGGCGCTTTGAGCTGGCGGTCCCATGGAATTGTGGCTCTCCAGGCGACCTGATTGGTGAACCCCAAAATCTCCTCACCGTTGAGCATCGGACGGATAACGCTGCGTCCGCCATCAGCAGCGATCAGGCAATTGACACCCAAAGTCTGACCATTTTCCAACCGAACCTCAACCTGCTCCGAGGTGTCTTCGACGGCCTTCACGCAACTGTTCAGTTTGATCTCGACATGCCCATCGAGCGCTGCGCGTTGAAGCAGGTCGATGAGATCGGCCCTGTGGTAATAATATGTCGGACCCGCCGCCGGAGAGGGTATCCGGCTGATAAAACGACCGTTGCGGTAATCGCGTACAACGGTGCCGTAAGAACGCTGGCCCAGTTTGGGTATGTCAGAAACAACATCCAAAGCCCTCAGGACTTTTATTCCGTTTTCACTGACCTGAAGGCCCGCGCCAATTTCGGCTATTGCCGGTGCCTGCTCAAGCACGACCACATTGGCGCCGCGTTTGCGCAACGCAAGCGCTGCCGCCAAACCGCCGACGCCGGCGCCCACAACCGCAAATTTCAACCCAGCAATGTCCATGACCTCGGTTTATCCCACAAAAAACGCCAGAGCCACAGGCTCTGGCGTCGATTGGTTTTTGTGGTCCGACGCTTAGTCGTCGCGATGAACTTTCTCGCGGCGCTCGTGGCGTTCCTGCGCTTCAAGCGTCATGGTCGCAATCGGCCGGGCGTCCAGACGTTTCAGCGAAATCGGATCACCCGTCATTTCGCAGTAACCGTACTCACCCTCGTCAATCCGGCGCAGCGCCGAGTCGATCTTGGCGACCAGCTTGCGCTGGCGATCCCGCGTGCGCAGTTCAAGCGCGCGGTCTGTTTCTTCGCTTGCGCGGTCGGCAACGTCCGGGATGTTGCGGGTGTTGTCCTGCAGCCCTTCGATTGTGTCGCGGCTGCCCGCCAAAAGTTCATTCTTCCAATCCAACAGCTTGCGGCGGAAATATTCAAGCTGGCGGTCATTCATGAAAGGTTCATCTTCGGCCGGTCGATAGTCTTCCGGCAGAAAAACTTCCTGCTTCATATTGGCTCCCTCGGTATGGCCAGAAACGTCGGTCGCGGTAGTATCACCTGACATTTGGCACCCCCTTCTGCGCAGCGTTTATCTGACGGACGTGGGAATGTCACTACACAAACGTAGACCCGACGCCCCGTTATAATTGCCGGTCTAATTCTGAGACTTATGTGCACAAATCACCGTTTTTCTGTGAAACAGGCGGGGCGATTTCAAGGCGGCCACTGCGATCACGTCGCGGTTGCAACAACGAATCAATGAAATTAACGCACCGTCAACGGCGGGGTCAGATGTTCGGTTGCCGCGGGCCGCTTGTAAATCGGTTCTACGCTCTGTAACCCGGTCACGCAGCGCAAAAAACGATCCGGATGAGGCCCCGATGACCGCACGATTTGAAGGTACCGCAGAATACGTCGCCACGGACGATCTGACGATTGCGGTGAACGCCGCCGTCACGCTGGAACGTCCGTTATTGGTAAAGGGTGAGCCGGGTACGGGAAAAACCGAACTGGCCAAACAAGTGGCCGGTGCGCTTGGGCTCAAGATGATCGAGTGGAACGTGAAGTCCACCACCCGCGCTCAGCAAGGGCTGTACGAATATGATGCCGTCAGCCGTCTTCGCGACAGCCAGTTGGGGGACGCGCGTGTGCACGACGTTTCCAACTACATTCGCAAAGGCAAGCTGTGGCAGGCGTTTGACGCCGACGAAAAGGTGGTCCTGCTGATCGACGAGATAGACAAGGCAGATATCGAGTTTCCCAACGATCTGCTGCAAGAGCTCGATAAGATGGAGTTCCATGTCTACGAAACAGGGGAAACCATCCGAGCAAAGCACAGGCCCATCGTCATAATCACCTCGAACAACGAAAAAGAACTGCCGGACGCGTTTCTGCGTCGTTGCTTTTTCCACTACATCCGGTTCCCGGACGAGGCGACAATGCGCAGAATTGTCGAGGTCCACCACCCCGGTATCAAAAACGCCCTGCTGACGACAGCGTTGACCCAGTTCTATGAAATCCGCGAAACGCAGGGGCTAAAGAAAAAGCCTTCGACCTCGGAAGTTCTGGACTGGTTGAAGCTGCTTTTGGCCGAAGATCTGACTTCCGAGGATTTGAAACGCGACGGGGCCAACGCCCTGCCAAAGCTGCATGGCGCATTGTTGAAGAACGAACAGGACGTGCATTTGTTCGAACGCCTTGCTTTCATGGCACGCAGCAAGAGGTGATCCCGCCACAATTGGTGCTGATCCGCCTATCGTCTCTTGCCATAGATCAAACCGGATGCCAGCATCGTTTCGCATAAGCTCCGGCGCGGTCGGGGATTAAGTTCCGAGCAGACAGGACACTCAATTGCCCGACGCACCATTGATCCGATCATTGCGACCTGACGACCGCGAAGAATGGGCGGATATGTGGCGCGATTATCTGGCGTTCTACGAAACGACGGTCGCGGACGAAATCTATGACATGACCTTTGCGCGACTGCTGGGCGACGATCCGCAGGATTTTTCGTGCTTCGTTGCCGAAGCGGACGGGCAGCTTGTTGGGCTGACGCATTTTCTGTTTCATCGCCACGCGTGGAAGGCGGAAAACGTCTGTTATCTGCAGGACCTGTTCGCCAAACCCGACGCGCGTGGAACCGGCGTTGGACGTGCGCTCATTCAGGCCGTTTACGATGAGGCGGACCGACAAGGCTCGCCTTCGGTCTATTGGCTGACGCAGGACTTCAACCATACGGCCCGCAAGCTGTATGACCGCATCGGAAAATTGACGCCTTTCATCCGGTATCAGCGATCATGAAGCGGTGGGCGGCGGTATTGATGGCTCTGGGCTTGGCCGGGTGCGACACGGTCGCACCGACGGAATTGCCTACCCGCGAGAAAATGGTCGAAGCTGCCCTGCCCCCGACCCAGAGTTTTGGTGCGACGCGACCCGTTCCTCCGGCCCGGTCGAACGCCAATATCGCGGATGACTTTATCGCGCTGCACTTTGCGCTGGAAAGCGGCGCGGAACTGCCGGTTTTCACGCGTTTTGAAGAACCGATAACGCTGCGCCTGACCGGATCGCCGCCAGCCACGATGCAAGCCGACCTTAATCGCTTGTTGTCGCGATTACGGCGCGAGGCCGGCATCGACATTCAGCAGATCTCCGACGGTCAGGCCAACATCACGATCGAAGCGGTCAGCCAAAAGCAGATCCGCCGCATTCTGCCGCAAGCGGCCTGTTTCGTGGTTCCCAACTCCTCGAGCCTAGAGGAGTATCGCCGCGACCGGCGCAAAGCCAAAAGCAACTGGACCCAACTGCGCAAGCGCGAACGGATTGGAATCTTCATCCCGTATGACGTCAGCCCGCAGGAGATGCGCGATTGCCTGCACGAAGAATTGGCACAGGCGCTTGGTCCGTTGAACGATCTGTACCACCTGCCCGACTCGGTCTTTAACGACGACAACTTTCATACGATCCTGACCGGTTTCGATATGCTGATCCTGCGGGCTGCCTACGCACCGGAATTGCGAAATGGCATGACGCGCGAACAGGTGTCGGCAGTTATGCCCAAGGTCCTGCGTCGACTGAATCCGCGTGGCGAAACCATCGCCAAACAGGCGCAATCCGAAACGCCGCGCGAATGGATCAATGCCGTTCAGAAGGCGCTTGGGCCCGGGTCCCCCTCACCCCGTCGCGTGCGATCCGCGCAAGAGGCTTTGAGGATCGGACAGGCTCAGGGCTGGACCGATCAGCGCCGCGCCTATCCACATTACCTGTTGGGCCGTATGAGTCAGTTCGATGACCCGGATGGCGCGTTGCAGCAATACCAGATCGCGCTGAGATACCTTCAGGCCACCCCCGGAACCGAAGTACACAGAGCGCACATCACGGCCCAGACAGCGGCTTATGAGCTTGCGCAGGGGCGCGGTGCGCAGGTTCTGCCCGAGTTGAACCAGGCCATCGCCGTCATGACACGGGCCGAAAATGCCGCCCTGATGGCCACGCTGATGCTGCTGAAATCCGAAGCGTTGCGTCAGTCCGGTCGGGTCGATCAGGCACGAACCGCCAGACTGGACAGTATCGGTTGGGCGCGGTACGGCTTCGGCTCGGATTTGGTGGTACGCTCGGTGACACAGGAAATCGCTCAGGGTGCCCCGCGCAATACGGGTGGATGACGACAGATGCTGGTGGTTTTGGGAATGGCCCTATTGGGTGCCGTGCTGGGGGCTTTGAAGGCGCGCAAGCGTAATGGAAACGGCGCAGACATGGCGCAATACGCCGCCGGGTATGGCATCGCTTTTGCGTTGCTCGGTCTGATCCTGTCTCTGATCCTTGTGCGGTTCGTGGTTTAGTCAGATGTTCCTGCCGTTCTTCGAAAACCTGCGAAAAACCGGCATTCCCGTGTCCTTACGGGAATACCTGACGTTTTTGGAGGGCATGAAGAAAGGGCTGGCGACCTATGATATCGAGGCGTTCTACTACCTGGCCCGCGTGTCTATGGTGAAAGACGAACGCAATATCGACAAGTTCGACCGCGCCTTTGCCGCCAGCTTTGAAGGGTTGAACGAGATAAGTTTCGAGCAGGTCATGCAAGCTGTCGACATCCCGTCGGATTGGCTGGAAAAGATGGCTGAAAAGCACTTGTCTGACGAGGAAAAGGCTGAAATCGAGGCGCTCGGCGGGTTTGAGAAGCTGATGGAGACGCTGCGTGAACGCCTGCAAGAGCAGCAAGGCCGCCATCAGGGTGGAAACAAGTGGATCGGCACCGCCGGCACCTCTCCGTTCGGGGCATACGGCTACAACCCGGAGGGCGTGCGCATTGGTCAAAAGGAAAGTCGCCACCGGCGGGCCGTGAAAGTCTGGGACAAGCGTGAATTCAAGAACTTGGATGACACAGTTGAACTCGGCACCCGCAACATCAAGGTCGCTCTTAAGCGCTTGCGTCGCTGGGCGCGCGAGGGCGCTGCCGAGGAACTGGATCTGGACGGCACCATCCGCGCGACAGCAGAGCACGGCTATCTGGACGTCAAGACGCGGCCCGAGCGCCACAATGCGGTAAAAGTACTGCTGTTTCTGGATGTCGGCGGGTCGATGGACCCGCATATCAAGGTGGTCGAAGAGTTATTCTCGGCCGCCCGGTCCGAGTTCAAGCATCTGGAATATTACTATTTCCACAACTGTCTCTATGAAGGCGTTTGGCGCGACAACCGCCGTCGCTGGGATCAGCAAACACCCACACACGAAGTTCTGCGCACGTATGGGTCGGACTACAAATGCATCTTTGTCGGCGACGCCTCGATGAGCCCTTATGAAATCGCCTACCCCGGCGGCGCGAATGAACACTGGAACCAGGAAGCAGGCCAGGTTTGGCTGCAACGTGCACGCGAGCAATGGCCATCGAACCTGTGGATCAACCCGGTGCCAAGGAAGTACTGGGATTACACTCACTCGATCGGCATGATCCGCGAAATTTTCGAAACCCGCATGGTTCCAATGACACTGGCTGGTCTGGAGCAGGGCATGCGCGAGCTGACCCGGTAGCAAATTGGTGTTTGCGTAATGGTCCGCGAAGCTTTCCAGATGCGTGCGCTGCGTTCTTTGACGTGACAAGCGCTTTGAGCCGTATCCGCTACTCTGACAATGCACTTTTGGAAAATGGTGCGTTCCTGCATAAGAACTCAGCGTAACGGTCTGTAGCAGTTTGCGGGGCAGCCCAATTATCCTCGATAATTTACACTACCCCAGTTTGCCAGGGGCGGCACACTCTTGCAGAAGCTTGCAAATCGAATGCAGTGTTATGCGTCCAAGACATCTTTCTGCTTTGTGAGTTCGCGGAAATTTCGGACGGTTAGCTCTTCGTGGTTGCTTTCGGCGCCATCATACCAGAGATCCACGAAAGGGTGGATGTTGTCCGGATGGATGTGAAAGCCAAGATTTGAAACCTTTTGGTGGAATCTGTTGCGCTCCACCTCCCAATTGGTGAGAAAATGAATGCCGAAATTGTCGATCAGCGGAACTTCGGTGTGGATATGGCACACAAACGTGCCTTCGGAATTCAGCCTAAGATCGATCTCTTCCAACCGTTCGTGGGCAACGTCGCACTGATCCTCGGGAATTGCTGTCGCAAGTTCACCGATGAGACCTATGGTGACTCGATCTTCGCTCATTTGAAACTCTCCGATTCCTCGTGGATTGACTATGCAAGTTTGAGCCAATCGCCGTTTGGGTTCATTCAATCATCGCCAACCGATGTGGCTTATGGAACAACGCCCAGGGCACTCTGGGGCATTTATCTGGTGGCGGCTTCTCGCAAAGCCGCGCCGATTGCAACCCATTAATTTACCGGCGTTTCTTACCTTGCAGTCTTTACCGAACTGGATGCCGCAGATGCCGACATCAGCCCATGGCCGAAGTCAGCGCCAATGAGACAGTTTGGCCCAGCATTGAGAGACCAAGAACGATCTCTTTCTTGCCGATGATCGCTTGATATTCGTTCGGACTGAGATTTTTGATCGTGCGCTCTTTGCCTCTTTTAAAGAGGCCCTTACACACGCGTACATCTATCTCAAAAGGCGCCAATGGTCGTAACTTTCGACGAAGCAACCTCTTGCAAGTCAATCATTTGGTGCGGACGGAGAGACTCGAACTCTCACGGGTGTTACCCCACAGCGACCTCAACGCTGCGCGTCTACCAATTCCGCCACGACCGCACTGCCAATGACTTGGTAGAGGCGCGTATAGACGTTGATCAGATGGATGTGAAGAGGCAAAAATCGGGATTGGTTTGAATTCATGCCGATCCTTCTTATGTTGCGTTCAGAACCCTTGGCCACATAAACCCGGAGCTGATCATGTCGCCCGCAGATCCCCGCCCGATCATACAAATCGACGTTGTCTCGGACGTGGTTTGCCCATGGTGTATCATAGGGTTTCGCCAATTGGATCTTGCGTTGCAGCAGGAAAATGTTCTGGCGAACCTCAGGTGGCATCCATTCGAACTGAACCCCACGATGGGGCCGGATGGTCAAAACCTGCGTGAACACATTGCCGAGAAGTACGGATCCACTCTGGAACACAGCCAACAGGCTCGCGATCGGTTGACAGCTTTGGGCGTCGATCTTGGATTTACGTTCAAATTCAACGACAACAGTCGGATTTATAATACTTTTTCTGCGCATCAATTGTTAGACTGGGCCGAAGCCCAAGGGCGGCAGCACCCGCTGAAACTTGCGCTATTTGACGCGTATTTCACGCAGCAACAAGACGTGTCGGACCTTGATGTTTTGCTCGGTGCCGTCACGGCGGCAGGGCTGGATACGGATCTTGCGCGTCAGGTTCTGGCCTCGGGCAGTCACGTGGGCTCTGTACGAGAAAAGCAGCAGTTTTGGACAAGCCGCGGGATCTCGGGCGTGCCGTCGATGGTGTTTGGCGGCAAATACCTTTTGACCGGCGCGCAGGGAACTGAGACCTATGCGCAGGTTCTCAAGCGTTGCCGGGCCGAAGCCGCCTGATCCCTTTCCCCTGCCCGCTGAACTGTCTAAGGACGTGTCATGGAATGGAAGACGACTGACGGGCTGACCGATTACGACGACGCCGTCGCCTTTATGGAGGCGCGCGTGGCAGCGATAGCTGCGGGAGAGGCCGATGAGTGTATCTGGTTGCTGGAGCATCCGCCGCTTTATACGGCAGGCACGTCAGCGCGGATTGAGGACCTGACTGATCCTGACCGATTTCCAGTCTACCAAAGCAAGCGCGGCGGGCAGTACACCTATCATGGGCCGGGTCAGCGCGTGATTTACGTGATGCTGGACGTGGGAAAGCGCGGGCATGATGTGCGTCGCTTCGTCAAACAGCTCGAGACCTGGGTGATTGACGCGTTGGATGAATTCAACGTCAAGGGCGAGATACGCGATGGGCGTGTTGGCGTCTGGGTTCAGCGTAACGAAAAACCGTTGACCGCACTGGGCAACCCCGCCGAGGACAAGATAGCTGCCATCGGCATACGTTTGCGAAAATGGGTCAGTTTTCACGGTATCTCGATCAACGTCGAACCTGATCTGAGCCATTTTTCGGGGATCGTGCCATGCGGGATTCAGGAACACGGCGTCACGTCACTGGTTGATCTTGGATTGCCGGTCACGATGGCAGACGTTGATGTGGCCTTGCAACGTACGTTTGAAGATGCTTTCGCCGATTCAGTTCAAAATTGAGCAAAACTCGAATCGGGAATTGATGTTCATCGGAACGACAATCTGCTTGTCCCGTGCATTCTGTTTCGCAAAGGCGAATTCGTTGCTCATCCGTTAATCAAAAATCGTTTAAAATTCAGGGTTTCTTTACTTCGCACCAATACAAACCAAACCAGACCACGTAGTATGTGATCGCCGTTCACGAGTGAGTGGTGTGTTAACCGGTGATCTCAGGCTTGCCTGCGAAATCCGTCTTGTGATTGGTTACGAGTCTGCCGTTCCGACCCCATATCGGAACGGCAATTCTCGACCGTTTTGTCATGACACTCTGTCGCCCTGCGCGCAACAATTTCACATTTCGGCGCGCTGATTTTTCGCGACACGATTAATGTGCGCTGAATTCAGGGCACGAAAACACAAAAGCAGAAGTTTTGAAGCCTGCCCGGAACGCGGTAACATCAATCCAGTGCGGCCCGGATTTTCTCTGCATGCGCGGCGATCTCGTCAAAATCCCCCATCTGTCCCGGTGGACGCATCGAAACGCCGTCTTGCCGGGGCAAAACATGGAAATGCAGGTGAAAGACCTCCTGCCCGCCTGCGGCCTCATTGAATTGCTGGATCGTGACACCGCCCGCGTCAAAGGCCGTCTTGGCGGCGCGGGCCAGTTTTTGCACCGTTGCGATGACAGAGGCCAGTTGTTCCGGCGTTGCGTCCAGCACATTGCGGCATGGCGTTTTCGGGATCACCAGCAGGTGCCCGTCCGTGCGCGGCATGATATCCATGAAGGCCAGCGTTTCGTCATCTTCGTAAACGCGGGTTGCGGGAATTTCGCCGCGCAGGATCTTGGCAAAGATGTTTTCGGTGTCATAGGCGGTCATTTTTCGGTCTCCGACGTGGTGGCGCTTTACCCTGTTGTGCTGTCGGGTCAGACACGGGTCAAGCCGCGAATTCGGCGCCGACGATCGGCCCTTGAAATTGCATTGAAAGTGACCAGATCAGCTGCGTCGGGCATCAAGAACACGCGCGCAACCCAGGTTGCCCGCGACAATTAATCTTGATCCATATCAAACTCGACCATTGAAGGTCGCCCCTTCGCATTCTAAAACCAGCAGGAATCCCGCGCGCCGGAGAGGTCTGGCTGCGCGGTGCAGTTGCAACAGGAGGCACCTATAATGGCAGACGCAGCCATTCATGGTCACGATCATGAAGACGAGCGCAGCTTTTTCCAGCGCTGGTTCATGTCGACCAACCACAAGGACATCGGGATTCTGTACCTGATCTTCTCGGCTGTCGCCGGGTTTATCTCGGTCGCGATGACCGTTTATATGCGGCTCGAACTGATGCACCCCGGTGTTCAGTACATGTGCCTCGAAGGCTTCATGGCCGATCCTTGCACCCCCAATGGACATCTTTGGAACGTTATGATCACCTATCACGGTGTTCTAATGATGTTCTTCGTTGTCATCCCTGCCCTGTTTGGCGGTTTTGGCAACTATTTCATGCCGTTGCAGATCGGTGCGCCGGATATGGCGTTCCCGCGGATGAACAACCTGTCCTTCTGGCTGTACGTCGCTGGCACCTCTCTGGGTGTGGCCTCGCTGCTGAGCCCCGGTGGTAACGACCAGCTCGGCTCGGGTGTGGGCTGGGTTCTGTACCCGCCGCTGTCGACGACCGAGGGCGGCATGTCCATGGACCTTGCGATCTTCGCCGTGCACGTATCGGGCGCCTCCTCGATCCTCGGCGCGATCAACATGATCACCACCTTCCTGAACATGCGTGCGCCGGGCATGACCCTGTTCAAAGTGCCGTTGTTCAGTTGGTCGATTTTCGTCACATCATGGCTGATTCTGCTCTCGCTGCCGGTTCTGGCAGGCGCGATCACCATGCTGCTGATGGACCGCAACTTTGGCTTCACCTTCTTTGACCCGGCTGGCGGCGGCGATCCGATCCTGTATCAGCACATTCTGTGGTTCTTCGGACACCCGGAAGTGTACATCGTGATCCTGCCCGGTTTCGGCATCATCAGTCACGTCATCGCGACCTTCGCGCGCAAGCCGATCTTCGGCTACCTGCCGATGGTCTGGGCGATCATCGCGATCGGTGTTCTGGGCTTCGTCGTCTGGGCGCACCACATGTACACCGTAGGCATGTCGCTGCGTCAGCAGGCCTATTTCATGCTGGCCACGATGGTCATCGCGGTTCCGACCGGTGTTAAGGTCTTCTCGTGGATCGCAACCATGTGGGGCGGATCCATCGAGTTCAAAACTCCGATGCTGTTCGCCTTTGGCTTCCTGTTCCTGTTCACCGTTGGTGGTGTGACCGGTGTGGTTCTGTCGCAGGCCGGTGTGGACCGCGCCTATCACGACACCTACTACGTGGTGGCACACTTCCACTATGTGATGAGCTTGGGTGCGGTCTTTGCGATCTTTGCCGGCGTGTACTTCTATTTCGGCAAGATGACTGGTCGTCAGTACTCGGAATTCTGGGGTAAGGTTCACTTCTGGATGTTCTTCATTGGTGCCAACCTGACCTTCTTCCCACAGCACTTCCTGGGTCGTCAGGGCATGCCGCGCCGCTATATCGACTACCCCGAGGCATTCGCCCAGTGGAACTTTATCTCTTCGATTGGTGCATTTGTGTCCTTCGCTTCGTTCCTGCTGTTCTTCGGCATCGTGTTCTACGCGCTGTTCCGCGGCGCAAAGATCACCCAGAACAACTACTGGAACGAATACGCGGACACGCTGGAATGGACCCTGCCTTCGCCGCCGCCTGAACATACGTTCGAGCAGCTGCCCAAGCAGGAAGACTGGGATAAGGGCCACGCGCACTGATCTCAAATTAATCCAAAGAAAACCCCGCCTGAATTGGCGGGGTTTTTTCGTTTAGGGCATCGTCTGACCCGCCAGCCCGGCAGGCACGTCGCCAGATCGACAAAAATACGCTATTCTGGTTCGTACAGCTTTTCCGGCAAACCGGAGGGTACAGATGCCAGAAATCGACTTTTGGTTCTCCATTGGCAGCACTTATAGCTTCCTGACGATCATGCGCCTGGACGATTGGTGCAGCGAGCGGGACGCGACCGTTCACTGGCGTCCTTTCAACGTGCGAACGGTGATGTCGGTTCAGCAGAATGTCCCATTTGCCGGCAAGCCGGTGAAATCCGCCTACATGTGGCGCGACATCGAACGGCGCGCGGCCAAGTACCACATTCACGCCAGTTTGCCCGCGCCCTACCCGATTTCCGATCTGCCGCTTGCGAACCAGGTTGCCCTGTTGGGTATGAGCGAGGGATGGGGCCAAACCTTCGTTCAGTCGCTCTATCGCGTCTGGTTCGAGGATGGCGTAGAAGCCGGAAGTGACGCTGCCTTGTCCGAGGCATTGCACCGCTGTCAGCAGGATCCGCGCCTTGTCCTCGCGCGCGCCCGCAGCCCGGATACGGTCAGCGCACTCGAAGCCGAAACGGACACGGCCACCGAACTCGGCGTTTTCGGCGCACCAAGCTTCGTTGTTCGCGGCGAGGTATTTTGGGGCGATGACCGCCTTGACGATGCGTTTTCCTGGGCTCGGGTCGGTCACGTCGTGTAAATTGCTACTTCGACTTTGCAGCAACCTGGGCTAGGTATCGGCCATGCCGTATGAATGGACGCAAACCCACGACGGGGATCAGGAACTGCGCCTTTGGCCCCACAACTCATTACCCCCACGCGGGGCAATGGCGGTGGTTCTGGCCGTGTTCCTGTTCGGCCTGATCCCTCTCTTTGCCGTATTGGGCTCGGTGCTTTTGTGGGGGCTGCTGCCGTTCCTGCTGGTAACGGTTTTGGGACTGTGGTTGGCCTTCGAGATGAATTACCGCGCCCGCAGCGCGTCCGAAGTTCTGACCCTCAGCACCACCCAAGCGCATCTGGTCCATCACGACCCGCGCAAAGGCGATCTGGAATGGTCTTGCAACCGTTATTGGGCGCGTCCCGAGATACACGCTCAGGGCGGCCCGGTTCCCAATTACATCACGCTGGCCGGTGATGGCAGACAGGTCGAAATCGGCGCATTCCTGTCAGAAGAGGAACGCGTGGCATTGTATGATGATCTGGTGCAAAGGCTGCGGGCACCCGCAGCCTGAAATCAGCAGCCGTTTGTTGCCGCGCAAAGGTGATCTTTGACCATTGGTCCGACCTTGCCGAAATCCATTTGGCCGGTGTAGCGGGTTTTCAACTCGCCCATGACCTTGCCCATGTCGCGGATTGAGCCTGCACCGGTGGACGTTATCGCGGTCTGAATCGCCTTGGCGACTTCGTCGTCGTCCAATTGTTTTGGCAGAAACTCCTCGATCACTTCCACTTCGCGCAGTTCACGTTCCGCCAGATCCAGCCTGCCGCCCTCTTCATAGGCGCGTGCGCTTTCCTTGCGTTGCTTGGTCATTTTACCAAGAATTTCAAGGACATCCGAGTCACCGCAACCCTTGGCCTCGTCATTTGCGGTCCCACGTGTTGCGATGTCGCGATCCTTGATCGCGGCATTGATCAGGCGCAATGTCGAAAGCCGCTCGGCCTCTTTGTCTTTCATTGCTTGCTTCAGGGCGACATTCACCCGTGATCGCATATCCATTTGTTGTATCCATCCCCATGGCAAAGGAACCCTGACCATATCGAAACAAAAAGCCGGGCACAATGGTGCACAAGTACAGCTAAGCCATTGATTCTTAACAATAGCCCAAAATTTGAACAGGCTTGACCAGAGCGTGTATCCCCCTTAGGTATGCGTCCGTTTACCTTGCAGGAGAGTCGCGCCATGGCCCAGAACGCCCCGTCCAAGCCCACCGCATGTCTGGCACTGGCCGACGGAACGCTGTTTTACGGTATGGGCTTCGGCGCAACGGGTCAGACCGTGGCCGAACTGTGCTTTAACACCGCCATGACCGGGTATCAGGAGATCATGACAGACCCGTCCTACGCCGGGCAGATCGTGACTTTCACATTCCCGCATATCGGCAATGTCGGCGTGAACCCCGAGGATGACGAAACCGGTGATCCTGTCGCCGCTGGCATGGTGGTCAAATGGGACCCGACCGAGCCGTCGAATTGGCGTTCGGCCGAGGAACTTAAGACCTGGCTGGCGCGTCGCGGTCGCATCGCGATCGGCGGCGTTGACACGCGCCGCCTGACCCGTGCGATCCGCCAGCAGGGCGCGCCACATGTTGCGCTGGCGCATGACCCCGAAGGCAAATTCGATATCGAGGCACTTGTCGCGGCTGCGCGTGGGTTTGCAGGGCTTGAGGGCATGGACTTGGCCAAAGACGTGACCTGCGCCCAAAGCTACCGCTGGGATGAAATGCGGTGGGCGTGGCCCGATGGCTACAAGCGGCATGAAGCGCCAGTTCATAAAGTTGTCGCGCTCGACTTCGGCGCCAAGCGCAACATTTTGCGGTGTCTGGCGTCTGCAGGATGCGACGTGACCGTGCTGCCAGCCACCGCCACAGCAGCCGAGGTTTTGGCACATGACCCCGACGGCGTTTTCCTGTCCAACGGCCCAGGCGACCCGGCGGCGACAGGCGAATATGCCGTCCCGATGATCAAGGAAGTTCTGGACACGACCACCCTGCCGGTCTTCGGAATTTGCCTCGGGCATCAGATGCTTGCGCTGGCTTTGGGTGGCGAGACCGTGAAAATGAACCACGGACATCACGGCGCAAACCATCCGGTCAAGGACCTGGAAACCGGAAAGGTCGAGATCACGTCTATGAATCACGGCTTTGCTGTTGATGCGCAATCACTGCCCGAGGGCGTGGTGGAAACGCATCGGTCGCTGTTTGACGGATCGAATTGCGGGATCCGTATGACGGATCGTCCGGTTTATTCCGTGCAATATCATCCCGAAGCCTCGCCTGGACCACAGGACAGTTTCTATCTGTTTGAGCGTTTCACCGCCGCTATGGCGGAACAAAAAGCGCAGGTTTAATCTGGCATAGTCGCCAATTAACCAGCCGTTAACCCTGTTTCAGCAAACCTGCCGCCTGTTTGGTCTGGCAGGGTTTGCGTATGGTTGAGTTAAATTTACAGCAATTGAAATCGGCAAAGCCGGTGCCCGGCCCGCAGGCCCGCAAACCGCTAGGCACCTGTCTCGTGGACCGGGGAATCATCTCGCGACGCCAACTGGTGCGCGCGTTGCAGATGCAGGCCCGCCAAAACGCCCCGCTCGGCGAAATTCTGGTTGGAGAGGGCTGGGCCAGTCGTGAGGATGTATTGACGGCGCTGTCCGAGCAGAGCGGCTGGCAAATCGCTGATCTGACAGAAGCCCCACCAACGCCCGAGCTCTGCGCGTTGAAACCTGTTGAATTCTGGCTGAAACACAATGTCGTCCCATGGCTTAGAATGGGACCATTGTTGTTGGTTGCAACCGCCCGTCCGGACGACTTTGCCGAGGTGTCAGATGCCTTGCGGGACTGCGATTTGACGGTTGTACCGGTTCTGGCTGGGCCCGAGCAGATCGACACTGCAATCGCCAGATGTCATTCGGCGCAATTGGCAAAAACTGCGGAAACACGGGTCGAGGCGGATCAGAGTTGCCGCAACTGGCAAACCGGGTCACGGTTTTGGGCGACCTTGGCGGTATTGGCCATTTGTGCCACATGCGTCATCTCGCCAACGCTCGCAGTGTACGCAGTGTTCTGGGCCGCAGTTGGAACGCTTTCGATGTTCACAGCGCTTAGGGTCTTTGGCGCGGCTACATCAATTTTGTGCCGGAAATCCGGTCCCCGCGAACACCAAGTCGGCCCGACGCGATTGCCCTGCATCTCGATCATGGTTCCGCTCTACAAGGAACGCGAAATAGCGAATGCATTGATCACGAGATTGCGGCGCCTGAGTTATCCCAAGGCGTTGCTGGACGTCATTTTGGTGCTTGAAGCGCGCGACGACGTGACCCGGGCGGCTCTGGACAAGGTGGATCTTCCAAGTTGGATCCGCGCAATCGAGGTTCCGGAACGCGGAAAACTGACCACAAAACCCCGCGCGATGAACTATGCACTGGATTTCTGTCGCGGGGAAATCGTTGGCGTCTGGGACGCTGAAGACGCGCCCGCCCCCGATCAACTCGAAATCATAGCGCAAAGATTTACCGATGCGCCTGACGAAGTCGTCTGCCTGCAAGGCATGCTGGACTATTACAACCCGCGCACAAACTGGCGGTCGCGCTGTTTCACGATCGAATACAGCGGATGGTTTCGCGTAATCTTGCCCGGAATCGCGCGCCTTGGCCTTGTTGTGCCGCTGGGGGGAACCACATTCTTTTTCCGCCGGGACAAATTGCTGGAGCTGGGCGGCTGGGACGCTCACAATGTGACAGAAGACGCCGATTTGGGCGTACGCCTCAGCCGGGCGGGTTATCGCACCGAAATCGTGAACACCGCGACGTATGAAGAGGCAAACTTCCGCAGGTGGTCTTGGGTCAAGCAGCGTTCGCGATGGCTCAAGGGGTTCATGGTGACGTATCTGGTGCACATGCGCACACCGCTGCGATTGCTCCGGGATCTTGGGGTCAAACGTTTTCTGGGCGTTCAAGCCTTCTTTTTGGGCACCATCGGGCAATTTCTCTTGGCCCCGGTTCTTTGGGTTTTTTGGCTTCAGACGCTGAGTCTGTCCCACCCTCTTCAAGGCATAATTGACGCGGACATCCTTTTGCCTTGCCTCTACTTCTTTCTCGCGGCCGAGGTTTTGAATTTTCTGGTCGGGTCGCTTGGCGTCATTGCCGGGAAAAGACCGTACCTGGTCCCATGGGCCGCCACGATGGTCCTGTATTACCCGCTAGGCGTTCTGGCGGCGTACAAAGCACTATGGGAACTGGTCGTTGATCCGTTCTTTTGGGACAAAACGGAACATGGTCACGCGGGCGAAGAGGCGTTGGACGGTTAAGCGCTGCTACTTCTCGCGCTGCACTGCGTCCTGCTTCAAGCGCGTCATGAACGCGACTGAAATGTGATCCTTCAGGGCCTTGTCTGCCGCGTCCTCATCCCGTGCCGCAATGGCCGCGACGATCCCCTTGTGTTCGCTTTGCGCAATCTCTCCGCGCCCCTGAACCGCAAGCGATGTAGTCGCCATCAAGGCCATTGTTCGATGCACCAGATCCAATTGCTGGACCAGATAGCGGTTGTGCGAGGCCAGGTGAATCTGCTCGTGAAAACGTCTGTTTGCCCGCGACAGGGCTGTTGGGTCATCAACCAGCGCGTCGTCTTCCGCGACCATCTCTTGCAGGACCTTGATTTCCTCGGGCGTTGCGTGACGCGCCGCAAGGCGCGCCGCCAACCCCTCCAACTCGCGCCGAACCACGTAAAGCTCTGACATCTGGTTGTGGGTCAGCGAAGCCACGATCAACGACCGCCCGTCCCGCTCCAACAAAGACTGCGTTTCCAGCCTTTGCAACGCTTCGCGGATCGGGGTGCGCGACACGCCGAACCGTTCCGCCAGTTCGCTTTCGACCAAACGGTCACCGGGTTTGTAGACGCCGACGTCGATTGCTTCGAGTATCAGGCTGTAAGCGTCTGTGTTCGACTGTTTGGACTGGGGCATGGGATGTTTTTCTCCTCGTTCGGACATGTCTATCCGTCGAAACGGGGCGCGATCAAGAGTGACCATTGAAAACCCGCATCGCGCGCCCTAAACCCGGACTTATGGTTAAACTGGCTTTCTCTCACGTCACCCAATGGGTGTTCGATCTCGACAACACGCTTTATCCGCCGCAAATGCGGCTGTTCGATCAGATCGAAGTGCTGATGACGGACTATGTGGTCAGCGCCATCGGTGTGGAAAGGTCCGAAGCGGACCGTCTGCGCGCGCACTATTGGCGGCAATACGGCACCACCTTGGCCGGGCTTATGGCAGAACATGACCTGGACCCCGACCCCTACTTGCATGCGGTGCATCAGGTCGACATGAGCCATTTGGAACCCGATGCGGCGCTGGCCGATCACATCCGCGCCCTGCCCGGTCGGCGCATCGTCTACACCAACGGTTCCGCCCCTTACGCCGAGCGTGTTCTGGCGGCACGCGGCCTGAGCGGGCTGTTTGACGCAATCTACGGTGTCGAGCATGCAGGTTATCGCCCCAAGCCGGAACGCGCGGCCTTTGAGGCTGTCTTCGCGCAAGACGGAATTCAGACCGAGAAGGCAGCCATGTTTGAGGACGAGCCGAGAAATCTGGCTGCGCCACACGAAATGGGAATGCGCACAGTCCACGTGGCACCGGACCCACATGACGCCGATCACATCCACCACCATACCGACGACCTGACCGGCTTTCTGGCACGGCTGCGATAGGCTGTCACACTGCGACGATCCGCACATTCTGCAGCTGCAGCATCACTCCTATATCGAGTTAGCGACGAACAGAACGGAGATCCCAATGAGCGCGATCGACATGCCTCGGCGCCTGCCAGTCTGGCAGCGCCTTTTATTTGCGATACCCCTGTTTGGCTGGATGGCCCGCGACCTGGCCAATAGCTCGGGCGAAGATTGGTATTACACAGCGGCGGCGCTGGTCAGTATCTGGGGCTGCTCGATAATGCTGTTTGGCCTGCCCGGCCTTTACATCCCTGCCCTGATCATGGTGCCGATCATGTTCCTGATTCTTATCCTGATTTCCCGCGGCTAGACCGCGGGACAGGATGTCACTTGGCCAACATACCGAAACACCACTAAAGTCCGCGCGGTACGGAGTTGATCGCAATGACAGAAAGCTGTGACATCCTTGTTTCCGGCGGCGGGATCGCCGGACTGACCGCAGCCGCTGCATTCGGCGCCGCAGGGTTCGACGTGATCTGCGTAGACCCCACGCCACCGGTGACCCAACGGGATGTCGAAGGGTCCGACATGCGCACCACTGCGTTTTTGCAACCCGCACGCGCCCTTTTGGAACAGTGCGGGTTATGGGAACGATTGGAAGCCGAAGCCGCGCCCCTTCAGATCATGCGCATCGTTGATGCCGGCGGAGACATACCCGAACCAAGAGTTGTGCGGGATTTTAACGCCACCGACATCTCGGATCAGCCTTTTGGGTGGAATTTGTCCAACTGGTTTTTGCGTCGGGAAATGGTTGCCCGCCTTTCCGATCTTGCAAATGTCGATTTCCGTCCGGGCGTCGGCACCCAAAGCTTGTTTACCCGCACGAGCGAGGCGCGTGTCGGGCTGAGCGATGGCAGTCGCGTGCGTTGCAAATTGGTGGTCGCTGCCGACGGACGCGGATCGCCTATGCGCGAAGCCGCCGGAATCTCGGTTAATACAACGCGGTACGGTCAAAAGGCGCTTGCCTTCGCGGTGTCGCATCCAATCGCGCATGAGAACGTGTCGACCGAAATCCACCGTTCAGGCGGACCTTTCACACTGGTTCCACTGCCCGATTGGCAGGGGCAGCCGTCATCGGCAATTGTCTGGATGGAAAGAGGTCCACGCGCGATTGAGTTAAAAAACCTCGATGATGCGGCCTTCGAGGCCGAAATGACCAAGCGATCCTGCGGATTGTTCGGACCATTGAAGCTGGCCTCGCGCCGGACGATCTGGCCGATAATCAGCCAATCCGCCGAGCGGCTGTCGGGCGAACGCATTGCCTTGATGGCCGAAGCCGCCCATGTGGTGCCGCCGATTGGCGCGCAAGGTTTGAACATGTCACTCAGCGATCTGCGGTGCCTGCTGGAACTGTCGCAGGCACGGCCGGACGGTTTGGGGGACGCGCAAATGCTTGAGACCTACCACAAGACCCGGCACACCGATATTGCGCTGCGGGTCAAAGGTATCGATTTGCTGAACCGCGCATCAATGATCGAGGCGCGTCCACTGCGCGACGCACGGGCGATGGGGCTTAACGCGCTGTATTCCCTGCCACCCGTGCGCAAAACCCTGATGCAGATGGGCCTTGGTGTGCGCTGAACTCCAGCTGTGTCACAGCACCTGATCCAAAACACTTTTCAATCGGGCGATTGTGCCATCCACATCATAAAGCTTGTCCAGTCCAAAAAGCCCCAGACGGAACGTGCTGAATCCTTCCGGCTCGTCGCATTGCAGCGGAACGCCGGCCGCAATCTGGGTCCCAAGGGCCAGAAATTTCTTTCCGTTCTGAACATCGGGATCCGCCGTATAGCTGACAACCACGCCGGGGGCGCCAAACCCGTCCGCCGCAACCGAAACGACGCCCTTGTCTTTCAAAATCGCCCGAACACCATCGCCCAAAGCCCATTGCGCATCGCGCAGTTTGTCAAAGCCGAAGTCGCGCGTCTCTATCATCGTGTCTCGGAAAGCCCGCAATGAATCCGTCGGCATGGTTGCATGATACGCGTGACCGCCATTTTCGTAGGCCTGCATGATCTGCCGCCATTTCTTCAGATCGATCGCAAAACTGTCCGACTCTGTTTCCGCCAGCCGCGCCTCGGCCCGTTCTGACAGCATCACCAGACCCGCGCAGGGCGTCGCGCTCCACCCTTTCTGCGGGGCTGATATCAAGACGTCGACACCGGTCGCCCTCATGTCAATCCAGGCGCAACCCGAGGCAATGCAATCCAGAACCATCAACGCACCGACCTCATGCGCCGCATCGGCCATCGCGGTCACATAATCGTCGGGCAGAATCACTCCGGCGGACGTTTCCACATGCGGGGCAAAGACAATATCCGGGCGCTCGGTGCGTATTGTCTCAATAACCTCATCAATCGGTGCGGGTGCAAACGGGGACGGGCTGACATTGCCCGTCTGCCGCGCTTTCAGCACAACCGCTTCAGCCGTCAGACCTCCGGTCTCGAATATCTGGCTCCACCGGTACGAGAACCACCCGTTCCGAACGACCACTGCCTTGGCGTCACGCGCAAACTGGCGTGCCACGGCTTCCATCCCGAAGGTGCCACCTCCGGGCACGACCGCAACGCCTTCCGCGCCATACACATCACGCAACATGTCCGAAATGTCGCGCATGACGCGCTGAAAGCCAGCCGACATATGATTCAGCGAACGGTCCGTGAACACGACCGAAAACTCCTCCAGACCATCGGGATCCACGGTATTCAACAATGCTGGCATGACATGTCCTTTCCTTGACTGAATCGTTTCTGCACCGTCTTGAAGCGGCGGTAAAGGCGCAAAGAATTATGCTCAATTGACCTAAGGGAAAGAGCAACCCAAGGTTTTGTTTTCGAATTCCCCATGCAACAAATAGAAGAAATGACGTCAATCAGCGTCACCGTCTATTTACACCCTGATGTGTTTCTGAACAGATACCCGGGCTTTGAATAAGAAGGATATTATAGCCAGTGGCTTCGCAAAAGCGGATTAGTTTTCAAGTTGTAAGAGATGAAGTCAAACGAAGGATCGAGTCGCGGATTTGGCCGCAAGGTTCGTTATTGCCGACCGAAACTCAATTGGCCGAAGAATTCAACTGCGCCCGCGCGACCGTGAACCGCGCATTGCGCGAACTGGCCGAACAAGGCTTTGTCGAGCGCAAGCGCAAAAGCGGAACACGCGTCACCAAGGAACCTCAAAAGCAGGCCAAGCTTGAGATCTCCTTGGCCCGCCAAGCGGTCGAGAAACAAAACTCGGCATATCGTTATGCCCTTGTCGAGCGAAAAGTGGTCTACAGCCCCGGATGGCTTACTTCGCAACTGAACGTAGAGCCGGACGCGCGGGTGCTGCATGTGATCTGTATGCACTATGCCGACAACCGGCCGTTTCAACTGGAGGAGCGCTGGATCAACATCTGCGCCGTTCCCGAGGTCGAACATGCCGATCTGAGCAACAGCGGTCCACATGAATGGCTGCTGAATGCGGCACCGTTTACCGAGGCTGAAATCTCGTTCTGCGCCGTATCTGCCGATGGTCGGCTTGCGGAATTCATGGGGACAACAACCGGCGCGTCCATGATTCAGCTGGAACGTACGACTTGGAAAGACGGGCAGCCGATGACCTTCGCCCGGATGACACACCACCCCGGCTATTGCATACGCTCTCGGTACTGACCCAAGTCTAGCCGATTGGACCGGGCAAGCGCTCCTCGCTCAGCAGAACATTCGCCTCTACATCACCGGCACCCGGCAGGGTCATGATACGCCGCCGCAAAACCCGTTCAAAATCGGATATATCGCGCGCCACGACCCGCAAGCGATAGTCGTACAGTCCCAAAACGTGTTCAACGGTCTGAACTTCAGGGATCGCGCTCACGGCACGTTCGAAATCCTCAAGGCTCACCTGCCCCTTGCGGGCGAGCTTTATCCCAAGAAATACGGTGACGCCAAAACCCAGTGATCCGGCGTTTAGGCGCAGCCGCCGCCCCTTGATCACACCGGCCTGTTCCAGCCTGCGTATCCGCCGCCACGTCGCGGGTTGTGACAGGCCAAAGCGACGCCCCAGCTCCCCGGCACTTTGCGTCGCATCCTGAACCAACGCGCGCAGGATCATCCGGTCGATCTCGTCCAGTTCGATCATACCGGTAGAACCTCGTCCCGCTTGACCCGCGCGATGTGCATCAACGCCTCGATGTCCGCGATATGTGGCAGCGTCAGGATCCGGTCGCGATAAACCTGCTGATACTGCGCCATGTCACGCGCCAGAACCGACAGGCGTACATCGACCCGGCCCAGAAAGGTCTGAATCTCGATCACCTCAGCCACCTCGCGCGCCGCAGCGGTGAACTCGTCAAACGCCCGCGCTTGCGTCTTGTCCAAGGTGATCCGCAAGGACACCTCGACCGCGTATCCCAAGGTGGCCCAATCGATGACAGCCTCCTGCCCTTCGATGATGCCCGCCGCCTGCATCTTCTCAATGCGCCGCCAACAGACACCGGAACTGATCCGGCAGCGCTCGGCCAGTTCGGCGGTTGTCAGGCTCGGTTCCACCTGAAAATGGCGCAGAATACGCCGATCCACATCGTCAAGCATGAATTTTCCGTATTCCTCAAAATCAACGAATTATTCTTCGCCTTTTTCACAAATACTCAATCCCAACCCTCTCGCCAATACCAAAGGCGCAGGATAGAAGCACCGCAATCGAAACAGAAAGGACCGGCAACATGCGCGTCTATTATGATCGCGATTGCGACATCAACCTGATCAAAGACAAAAAAGTGGCCATCCTCGGCTATGGCAGCCAGGGCCACGCCCATGCGTTGAACCTGCGCGACTCGGGCGCCAAGAACTTGGTCATCGCCCTGCGCGAAGGCTCGCCCTCGGCCAAGAAAGCCGAAGCCGAAGGTCTGGAGGTCATGGGCATCGCCGAAGCTGCGGCCTGGTGCGACGTCATCATGTTCACCATGCCCGACGAGCTGCAGGCCGAGACCTACAAGAAATATGTGCATGACAACATCAAGCCGGGTGCTGCGATCGCATTTGCCCACGGCCTGAATGTCCACTTTGGCCTGATCGAGCCGAAAGAGGGCGTCGACGTCATCATGATGGCCCCCAAAGGCCCCGGTCACACCGTGCGTGGCGAATACACCAAAGGCGGCGGCGTGCCCTGCCTGGTTGCCGTCGACAACGACGCGACCGGCAAAGCGCTGGAAATCGGCCTGTCCTACTGCTCGGCCATCGGTGGCGGTCGCTCGGGCATCATCGAGACCAACTTCCGCGAAGAATGCGAAACCGACCTCTTCGGTGAACAGGCCGTTCTGTGCGGCGGTCTGGTTGAGCTGATCCGCTGCGGCTTTGAAACGCTGGTCGAGGCTGGCTACGCGCCCGAAATGGCCTATTTCGAGTGTCTGCACGAAGTGAAACTGATCGTCGACCTGATCTATGAAGGCGGCATCGCCAACATGGATTACTCGATCTCGAACACCGCCGAGTACGGCCAGTACGTCACCGGCCCGCGTATCCTGAAATACGACGAGACCAAAGCGCGTATGAAAGAGGTTCTGGACGACATCCAGCAGGGCAAATTCGTTCGTGACTTCATGCTGGAAAACGCGGTTGGCCAGCCGACCATCAAAGCGTCGCGCCGTGCCAACGACGAGCATATGATCGAGGAAACCGGTGCAAAATTGCGCGCCATGATGCCCTGGATTTCGGCCGGTAAAATGGTCGACAAGGAAAAGAACTAAACCTGACTTCTGTCAGCAACAGGGCGGCCCCGGTGGCCGCCTTTTTTAGTTCATGACGGCCCTTGCGTAGCATTCACCCAAAACGTGATCCCAGCCGCTGTCATAACCGGTGCGCTTCCCGCTGGCTTCGGTCGCCCAAACCTCCCAGCCCGAATGGGTCAGCGTCACCTTGGTCTGCTGGTCCCCCTGCGATTCGAATGCGACCTCAACCCGTGTGGGTCGATCCTTGTTTGTGCCGGGATGCCAACTGAAGGCCAGCCGCTTGTTTTCCTCAAAAACCAGAACCTCGCCCCAATCTGAGCGTGTACCGTCGAACATCGTCTCGTACACGGCCCCGCCAACGCGCGGCTCGATCACTACAGCAAGCGCGGGCTGGCCTTGCGCGGCAGATACGGCATGTCCGTCCAGCGGCCACCATTTCGCAATGCGGTTCACAAAAACATCAAAGGCGCGCTGCGGTGCCGCGTTCACGACAATGGTTTTGACGATTGGTTCGGTCATCACTCTTTTTCCTCATTCACTTCGGCGGCATAGCGTTCCAGCACATCTGACCAGTACCGATCCAGCCAGGCGCGCAACTCTGCCAAACCCTCGGGCCGCGCGGCGTAAATCCGGCGAGTGCCCTCGGTTCGGCAAACCACAAGCCCGGCATCGGACAGAACCTTCAGATGTTGCGAAACCGCAGGGCGGCTGACGGGCATACCAGCGGCCAACTCCCCCACCGCCCGAGGGCGATCGGAAACGGCCTCAAAGACCTGCCGACGGGTGGAATCGCCCAGTGCAGAAAACGCATCTTCGTAAGTCATGCCTTACGGTAAGTCGCAACTTACATTCTGTCAAGATCAGCGCGTGACACTGTTAGCTTCGCGCGATAAGGGGATGGAATGGTTCAACAACCCGACTACCGCGACTGGGGCGGCGTAATCACTCTCGGCCTCATCTGGGGCGCGACGTTCATGGTTGTTGCCATAGCGCTTGAAGGCTACAGCCCCGTCACCGTGGCAACGGCACGCACAACCTTGGGCGCGGTGATGTTGTTGCTTTTGATGCGGCTCACTGGGCGCAGATTACCCAGCATCAATGGCGCGCTTTGGGTCTCAATCACGGTGATCGGCGTGCTGTCGACCGCCCTGCCCTTTGTGTTGCTGAGCTGGGGTCAGCAATACGTGCCTTCGGCTTTTGCGGGCCTGTCGATGGCCGCGGTGCCATTGATGGTGCTTCCACTGGCGCATTTCTTCTCGGATGAGCCGATGAACCTGCGCCGGTTGGTCGGTGTAACACTGGGCTTTTCCGGCGCGCTCGTGCTGATCGGCCCCGGCCTTGCCCAGCTGGGTCAAGGGGCCGAGCCGCTGGCGCAACTGGCCTGTATCGGCGCGGCATTGTGCTATGCCATCTCATCCATCCTGACGCGCCGCTGCCCGCCGATTGATCCCGTAACCCTGTCGGCCCTGACTCTGGTTGTTGGCGCGGTGATCCTGCTGCCGATCATGCTGACCACCGAAGGCATACCCTCATGGCAAGGTACCCGGTCTGGCCTCGCCATCATCATTCTGGGCCTCATTCCGACCGCTTTTGCCACGTTGCTGCGCGTGTCGATCATCCGCAGCGCGGGTTCGGTCTTCATGACGCTGGTGAACTATCAGGTGCCCATCTGGTCGATGGTTTTCGGCGCGTTGATCCTGTCCGAAGCTCTGCCGCTGCGGTTCTTTATCGCCTTGCTGATGATCCTAACCGGGCTGGCAATCAGCCAATGGTTCAGCCTGCGCAAGATGCTGATCGGGCGCTAACCCGCTGCGGCTTCGACCTCGGCGACAATACCATCCACAACCTGTGCCAAAAGCGTATCATCCTCACATTCCGCCATCACCCGGATCAGCGGCTCGGTCCCGGATTTTCGGATCAGCAGACGCCCCTGCCCACTCAGACGGGCTTCAGCATCAACGATTGCAGCCTTGACGCCCTCGGCTTCCAGTGGAACTTGCCCAGCCTGGTAGCGCACGTTTTTCAGCAATTGCGGAACGGTGTCGAACTGGCGTGCCAGTTCCGAGGCTCGTTGCCCCGTCAAAACCATCTCGGCAAGGAAATGCAGGCCAGCCATTAACCCATCGCCGGTGGTGGCATAATCGCTCATCACGATATGGCCGGACTGCTCGCCGCCCAGATTGAAGCCGCCTTCACGCATACGCTCGACGACGTAACGGTCGCCAACCGCGGTGCGTTCAAGGCGCAGCCCCTGCCCCGTCAGATGACGTTCCAGCCCAAGGTTCGACATGACGGTCGCAACCAGCGCGCCGCCTTTCAACTGATCGGCTCGTGACCAAGCACCGGCCAGCAAAGCCATCAGCTGATCGCCGTCAGCCACCTTGCCGGTCTCGTCAATCACGACGACGCGATCCGCGTCTCCGTCCAGACAGATACCGACATCCGCGCCATGAGCCACAACGGTTTCCGCCGCCACGCGCGGCTTGGTCGATCCACAATCCTGATTGATATTCTTCCCGTTGGGAGCGGTGCCAACCGGTATCACCTCGGCTCCGAGTTCCCAAAGGACCTCGGGCGCCGTTCGGTGGGCCGCCCCATTGGCGCAGTCGATCACAACCTTCAAACCATCGAACCGGACCTGACGCGGCAGCGAAGATTTCACCCGCTCGCCATATCGGAAACGTGCATCATCAACGCGACGCGCACGGCCAATGTTCTGCGCCTGTGCCGGCGTGACGCCTTGCTCAATCAACTGCTCTATCTCGATCTCAGCGTGATCGGACAGCTTGAACCCGTCCGGCCCAAAGAACTTGATCCCGTTATCCTCAGCCGGGTTATGACTGGCCGATATCATGACCCCCAGATCCGCACGCATCGATTGCGTCATCAGACCAACAGCCGGCGTAGGCACCGGCCCCAGCAACAGCACGTTCATGCCGGTCGAGGTCAAACCCGCAGTGAGCGCGTTTTCCAGCATGTATCCGGACAAGCGGGTATCCTTGCCAATCACGACGCGATGAACACCCGAGGCGTCGCGGCGGAAGTACCGCCCAACTGCAGCACCGATACGCAGAGCCATTTCAGCCGTCATTGGATGCGTATTTGCGGTCCCTCGCACCCCGTCGGTTCCAAATAGCTTGCGCATTCATCGCTCTCCTTCGTCTCTACCAGAATGAACTACCGGACTGCGGCCCACAGGCGCAAGGCCTGAGCGGTTTCGGCCACGTCATGCACTCGAATGATTTGCACGCCTTGCGACAAACCCGACAGCGCAACGGCAATGGATCCCGGCGCACGGGCGTCTTTTCGCGGCTCTTTTCCGATCTGCCCGATAAATCCCTTGCGCGAAACCCCCAGCAAGATTGGACAACCCAACCCGTGAAACAGGCTGAGATTCCTCAACAATTCCAAGTTGTGCGCTTCATTCTTGCCAAACCCGATACCGGGGTCGACGACGATCAATTCGCGCGGCAGACCAAGCGCTTCCAGCTTTTCGATCTGTCCTTCCAGAAAATCGTAAACGTCCAGTAAGACGTTGTCGTATTTCGGATCGTCCTGCATGGTCGACGGGTCGCCCTGCATGTGCATCACGCAGACCGGCGCCTTGATTTCTGCACAGAATGGCGCAAGTTGCGCGTCATACGTGAACCCGGATACGTCATTGATCAGGCCCGCGCCGGCTTCGTGCGCCACCTTTGCAACGGCAACTTTTCGCGTATCGATCGAGATCAGCGCATCCGTTTCAGCCCGAATGGCTCGGATCAATGGTTGCGTCCGTTCGATTTCCTCGTTTGCTGGCACAAACGCAGCGCCGGGTCGCGTCGATTCCCCGCCGATATCCAGAATGGTCGCCCCATGCGCGACCATGTGCTTCGCGGCAATCCGTGCTGCGTCGACCGAGTTGTGCACGCCACCGTCCGAAAAGCTATCAGGTGTTGCATTCAGGATGCCCATGATTTGCGGCTGCGTCATATCCAGACCGGCAATGGGCGCGCGCGGAGCTGTCAATCTGGTTAAAGATGCCTCCGGAACCTCTTGAACAGGAACGATTTCAACAGAACCGCTGCGCTCAAGAGCTTCGACATGTGCGAACCATAATTCCTGCCCCGCCAGTGGAACCGCCCCTGCCGGTTTGTTTGTCCCGTGCTGAACAAGCGGTCGGTAGTATGCGGTCACAGTCTGGCCTGTTCTACCGAAACGGCGCGCAGTGGCGTTTTGGGCGCATCGGGCAGTTCGCCGCCAATCACAAGCATTTCGCTGGCTTCAAATGTAGCTGCGAACCACGCTGCCAATGCAACCGCGTCGGACGGGGCTGCTGACGGGCCATCCACAGCGTCCAGAACGATCTTGGACGGCGCCCAAACGCAAATCTGGCCATTTTTCATCGCCCAATCCAGTTCGGTCCGCGTCGAGACGACAACGCAGCGGTGATCCCGCGCCGCCAACACCCATGCGTTTTGCTCAATCGCCAACAGGTCAATCCGACGTTGGGTCATCGAATGACCCGTCTGCGAGACCTGCATATCCGCAGCACCCACGCACAGGATCAGAGGGCGTTGTCGATTCTCAAGCTGGTCAATCCAACCGGTCAGATTGGGCGACGCAATGGCTGCATTTGACAGGAACACGAGGCGCGGATGCGGGCGTTCTTCTTCCATCACATCGGCATGGACCGCGTCTTTGCCGCGTACAATTTCGACCCCTAACGCGCCTGGGCCACGATCCAGTTTTTCTATGCGAACGAAGGCTCTTACAGCCTGCGGCTCAAGCAAGATACGCTCGGCCACGCGGTCCGCCAGCGTCTCCAAAAGGTTCAACCGTTCGGCGGCCAGTTCAAAAGCGATCGCTTCAGTCACACGATCATAGGACAGGATGCGATCCACATCATCGTCGATTGGATCGGTCAGCGGGCGTACCTCGACTACGATGTTGAAGCAGATACGCTGCGTCGTGCCGCGCTCGGCTTGAAACGCACCGATCTCGACATCGACGATGTGATCGCGCAGCGAAATTCGGTCCAACGGCCCACGCGCCGCCGTCGCCTCAGAGCGTTCGGACGGGTGCGCAAAGGCAAGGCGGATTTCAGAACTCATAGGTCAGGCCCTTCGCCAACGTGTATGGTCCATCCAGTGTAGATGTCCAATGGGCCTATAACATCGCGACAAACGCCATTCTACCCGTCGAATGCGGCGCACACGTGTGATCCGGGCATCCGTCAGTTGCTGGCCGTCCGGTAGTTGTGGCGATAGAAAATGTGAACACCGATACGCGCGGTTTCTTTGTAGACACGCGACCAGGACGGGCGAACCGCCTTGGTGTGATAGTGGGTCGCACCGGCCGTCATTTCATCCGCGACACCGTCGATTGCGGCGCGGGCAACCTTCGACACGCGCTCGTACGCGCGTTTTTCGTGGATGACTTCTTTCTTGCCATCACAGGTGTAAGTGAACTGACACTGGTATTTTTTGCCTGTGCCCTGATTGATCACCCCACACAGAGAATTCGGAAAACGCGCGCTGCTGACCCGGTTCAGGATCACTTCGGCGACGGCAAACTGGCCGCGGATGCTTTCTCCGCGCGCCTCAAAGTACAACGCTTCCGCCAGACAGCGAAAATGTTCGTCCCCTGTCGCCTTGGGCTGCTGGTCCAGCCAGGCTTTGGTGTAGGACATTTCGATCGGTTCAGGCGTCTTGCGCGGCTTGAACAGTTTCAGATAGTCGCGAAAGCTTTGTGCCGGCAATTCGTTCCGGGCAACCAGTTCATTTTTCGTAGTTTCGACATCCTGCCTCTCGGCAGAGGACAGACTCGGCAGCACGGTTGCCGCCGTTAAGGCAACAGCCACTATGTAGCGTTTCATCAGATAACCTCGCACAGGCACACAAACGCGCCAAACCCTCCCCCGGCGGGCGCGAGGAGGCTGATACCCGATACGAGGGCAAACGTCCAGTTTTGTGGAAAACGCAAGAGGAATCTTGCGCAGGCAGTCAAAAAACTTTGACCACCAATCCATCCCAAACCCACTATTTCTAGGGCTATGGGCCTAAGTCAACCCCCAAGTTTGGAGGAAATCGCCAGTTGAGCGGCAGACAGCCGAGCGACCGGGACTCGGAAGGGTGAACATGAGACATAGTCGAAACCAAGGGCCCGACAGATGGCGATTGATTCGGGGTTGCCGCCATGCTCGCCACAGACCGATAGCGTCACGTCCGATTGGGTCTCGCGCCCGCGTTCGGCTCCAAGTTTCAGCAACTCTCCGACTCCATCCGCATCAAGCACGTGAAACGGATCTTCGTTGAAAACACCCAAACGTACGTAGGCAGACATGAACCGCCCCGCATCATCCCGAGACAGGCCATAGGTCATCTGGGTCAAGTCATTGGTCCCGAAACTCAAAAACGAACAGTGCGGCGCGATCTCACCCGCCCGCATACAGGCGCGCGGCGTTTCCACCATGACCCCCAGCCTGTAATTGATCTCCTGCCCCTGCTCCGAGGCGACCTCGGCTGCGACCGAATCGATGCGGGCCTTGACCAGTTCAACCTCGCGCTTGGCCGAGACCAGCGGGATCATCACTTCGGGCACAACGGCGGCGCCGTCTTTGCTGGCCTCAAGCGTGGCCTCAAAGATTGCACGGGCCTGCATGTCGTAAATCTCCGGCACGGTCACGCCCAGACGGACGCCGCGCAGACCCAACATCGGGTTGTATTCGCTCATCGAATCGACACGGCGTTCGACGTCGGAAACCGGCAGGTCCAGCGCTTCGGCCAATTCACGCTGACCGGTGCGTGTGGTCGGAAGGAACTCGTGCAAGGGCGGATCAAACAGGCGGATACAGACCGGCTTCCCTTCCATGATGCGGAAGAGTTGTACGAAATCCTGCCGCTGCATCGGCAACAGACGCTCCAGCACAGCGGCGCGACCCGATGGGGTCTGTGCAAAAATCATCTCGCGCATCACTGTCAGACGACCGGGATCAAAGAACATATGCTCGGTCCGGCACAATCCGATCCCTTGCGCCTGAAAGTTGCGCGCCGTTTGTGCGTCGGCGGGCGTATCGGCGTTTGCGCGGATCGCGATGTCCCGTTCGGCATCCGCCCACGACATAAGCGTTTGAAAACAATCATCCAGCGCCGCCTCAAGCATCGCGGGCTGACCCGCCAATACCTGGCCTGAAGACCCGTCAATGGTCAGAATGTCGCCGGTCTTGAACACGCGACCATCAGGGGCAGTCAACAGCTTCTTCTTGGTTTGGAACCGCATCTCGGATGCGCCAACGATGCAGGGCAAACCAAGACCGCGCCCGATCACGGCTGCGTGGCTTGTCATACCGCCTTTTTCCGTCAGAACGGCGACGGCGGCGTGCATTCCGCGCACATCCTCGGGCGACGTCTCGCGCCGAACCAGAACACAGGGTTCACCCCGCGCGGCACTCGCCTGAGCCTCGGCGGCGGTAAAGACGACACGTCCCGTCGCGGCACCGGGGCTTGCGGCAATCCCGGTTGTCAGCACGTCCCGCTTGGAATCCGGGTGGACCTGCCGGTGCAGCAGTTCGTTTAACGAGTGCGGGTCGATCCGCATGACCGCCTCTTGATGCGGTATGATCCCGTCTTCGGCCAGCCTGACCGCAATGCGCATCGCCGCGCGCGAACCACGCTGCACCCGAACGCCATCCAAAATGTGCACATGTCCATTCTCGATGACGAATTCGACCTGCATTTCTTCGCGCAGCCGCTCGCGCATCAAGGCAGCGTGCGCCTTGAGATCAGCAAATGCGTCAGGGGCCACATCCTCCAGCGACCTGCCGCGCGGATCCTTTTCCAGATAGAGCGCCGAAACGCCCTCACCCAAGGCATCCCGGCCCTGACTTTGGCTCAGGTAGCGTCCGGTGATCTGCGGCATTCCGGTGGTGGGATCAACCAACTGCAAAACGCCAGAACCACATTCGCCCTGACCGACGCCCGGCACCATCTCCTGGATCACAAGCCCAAGCCCTGCGTCCGCGGGTGCGCCCTTGGCCTGTCGCAAAAGACGTGCCGAGGTTCCATCCCAGGCCCGCGCCATGGACCGGAGCACGGCAATCAATTGCTCGCCGCGATCCTGCGGAAAGGCTTCATCCGTTTCATCTTCGTAGGCACGCAACGAAAGGCTCAGGCCCTCGCGGCCATCCGCCTCGATGTCGTCGAACACATCCGGGTCCAGGCGCGCCACATGCATTGCATAGCTTTGCACAAATCGCAGGTACAGCGCCGCTGCTGCGTCGGCCCCCATTTCGCCGGACAGGTCCAGATAACGCGCATCATTCATACCGATGTTCAAGACCGCCCCCGGACCACCCCAATCCGGGTCCTGAGAGCTGGGCCGCACGCATAGCAGCGTCGAAGGATCAAACTGCTCGAGGATACCGGACATGTCGGGCATCTGGCCCTTGGCGATCTGCAGCACCGCGTCAAAGGACAAAGCAACCGTCCGGGGGACTGGCATGTCCAGTCGCACCAGTCGTTGCAGGCACTTCGCCCGGCCGCCATGGGTATCGGCGGCAACCGGGGCGTCAGCTGCGATAAGCGTTGTATGCGGGTTATTCTGCACTGCGGCACCTTTTGGTTTCACCGCAGCATAGGCACCTGCGCCCCTTGCGCAAGGGCGTTATGGGCAGGGCTGAACCCGCGCCGACGCGCTCAGCCCTCGATTCTGCTCAGATCGGCCACGCTGGAACAGACCTGACGGATCTGGTTCAACAGGTTCAGGCGATTGCGGCGCAGGATGTCATTGTCGGTGTTGACCTGCACATCCTCGAAAAACGCATCCACCGGACCGCGCAGCCCCGCCATCGCAGACATCGCCGCCGGGAAATCCTCAGCCTCCAACGCCGGGTCAATCTGGGCCTTGGCCGCATCCAGCGCCTCGAACAGAGCCTTTTCGCTGTCCGTTTCCGCAAACTTGATCTCTGCACCATAGGAGTATTCGACCCCGTCCTTCTCCTCGGCCTGCGTCAGAATATTATTGGCGCGCTTGAACCCCTGCACGAGGTTTTCGCCATCCTCGGTCGCAATCACCGCGTTCAGAGCACGGGCGCGTTTGACCAGCAGGTTGAGGTCGTCATTGCCGTCCATCGCGATACAGGCGTCAATGATGTCATGGCGAATGCCCTCTTCGCGCAGGAAGACCTTGAGGCGGTCGTGGAAGAAGGAGAGGAGGTCGATGGCAGCACCACGAAAGTCCTTAAAACCTAGTCTCATGGTTTCCATGACACCTATTGTCTCAAACCCGCTATCTCCGTGGAGGTCGGCATCTAAGAGGCCAAACTCTACTTCTTCACCCACTAGCGATATTTCATCCAGCGATTCAGGAGAACGAATATGTCTGTAATCGCGACCTAAAACATCGATATATCCCTCTCCGTCTTCAGCCGTTCCAGCACGAATAGGCCCCAAAGCCACGATTGAGTTGTGTAGATTGTCGAAACTGGAAAGCTCGTTCCAAATTTTCCAATTTACTGTGTCAATCAAATCAATAGAAATATGGTTCTCCAAAACCAACCGAATAACCCCCAACGCCGCCCGACGCAGCGCAAACGGGTCTTTCGACCCGGTCGGCTTCTCATCAATCGCCCAAAACCCGGTCAGCGTGTCCAGCTTATCCGCCAGCGCCACGGTCACAGACAGCGGTGCAGTCGGCACGTCATCTGACGGACCCAGCGGCGAGTAATGCTCCTGCGCCACGGCGGCCACGGCGGCGTCCTCACCCGCCGCTTCGATGTAATACCGCCCCATAAGCCCTTGAAGTTCCGGGAATTCATAGACCATCTCGGAACTCAGATCAGCCTTGGCCAGACGCGCGGCTTTCTCGGCCTGATCGGCATCTGCGCCAACCACCGGGGCCAGTTCGCGGGCCAGCGCGGCAATGCGGTCGATGCGCTCGGCTTGCGTGCCCAGCTTGTTGTGGAAGGTCACATTCTCCAACGCGCGGGTCCATTGGGTGATGTCCGATTTGGCGACGCGCAGGTCGTTCTCCCAGAAGAACTTCGCGTCTGCCAGACGCGCCGACAGCACCTTCTGGTTCCCCGCCAGAATGGTCGCGCCATTATCCGCCGTCTCACGGTTGGCAACGGTGATGAAGCGTTCAATCCGCCCCGTCTTGGGATTGCGGACCGAAAAGAACTTCTGATGCTCTTTCATCGAGGTCTGCAAAACCTCGGGCGGCAAATCGAGGAATTCGGTGTCGATCTGCCCCATCAGCACGACAGGCCACTCGACCAGACCGGCAACCTCGGCCAGCAGGCCCTTGTCGTCGACCACCTCCAGTCCCGCCGCAAAGGCGAGGTTCTGGGCGTCGTTCCAGATATGCTCGGCCCGTTCCTCGGGCGACAGCACCACGAAGGCGCGTTTCAGCTTGGCGGCGTAATCCTCGAACGAAGTAACGGCAAAGCGGTTCGGGGCCATGAAACGATGGCCCTCGGTCGTATCGCCGGATTTGATCCCTTCAACCTCAAGCGGCACCACCTTGGCGCCCGCCTCGTCGCTCAGCAGGCACAGGATCGAATGCAGGGGCCGCACCCACCGCATCGCGCCACTGCCCCAGCGCATCGATTTGGGCCAGGGAAAGGTGCGGATCGTCGCCTCAAGCACCTCGGCCACGATGTCCGCCGCCGGGCGACCGGGCTTTTCGATGGTCGCAAAATACACCGCGCCCTTGGGCGTCTCGCGTTCCTCAAGCTGGTCGCGGGTCAGGCCAGCGCCGCGCAGAAACCCTTCGATGGCCTTGTCCGGCGCGCCGACCTTGGGCCCCTTGCGTTCCTCGCGGATCGTGGGGCTTTCCGCCAACAGCCCCTCAATCGCCAGCGTCAGACGGCGCGGGGTCGTCAACGCAGCAGCCGAGGCATAGGTCAAACCGCCCTCGACCAAACCATCGGTGATCCGCTTTTTCAGGTCTTCACCGGCGCGGGCTTGCATCCGCGCGGGAATTTCCTCGGAAAACAATTCGATCAGCAGGTCGGGCATTTTCAGTCCTTAGAAATTGACAATCGTCTGAATGACGATCGCATTGGCGATATCCACAAAGAAGGCGGATACAAGGGGCAGCACGATAAAGGCAATAGGCGACGGGCCATATCGCTTGGTCACGGCGGTCATATTCGCAATCGCGGTCGGCGTCGCGCCAAGCGCAAAACCACCAAAGCCGGCGGCCAGCACGGCGGCGCGGTAGTTGCTGCCCATGACAGGGAAAAGCACCCAGATCACGAAAACCAGTGCAAACAGTGTTTGCGCCGTCATGATCACGACAATGGCAAGCCCAAGTTCCGCTATCGTCCAAAGCTGCAGGCTCATCAACGACATCGCAAGAAACGCGCCCAGCGAAAACTCGGAAATCAGCGCCAAAGAAGGCGTCCGAGACACGGGCGGAGCCTTGGGTGCAAGCGTGCTGCGCACATTGGCGATGATGATCCCCATGATCAGGCAGGGCACGAACAAGGGCAGTTTTAGCCCTGCGGCACTGATCACTTCGCTCAGAAGATACCCGGTTATGATGGCGAGGTTCAGGTACAACAGCACGCGCATGATCGTCAGGTGATCAATCTTGGAATCCGCCTCGCTCGGATCGTTGGGAACACCAATCGTATGCTCTTCATCCGGTCGCGCGGGGCTGAGGTTTCGACCTTCGACCAGATACCGGGCAATTGGCCCGCCAATCAGTGCGGCCAACACCAAACCAAGAGTGGCGACGGCCACGCCAAGCTCGGTCGCGCCTTCCAACCCGGTCGCCTCTGCAACCTCGGGAGCCCAGGCGATGGCGGTCCCATGCCCCCCGATAAGCGAGGCTGAGCCAAACAGGACGCCGGCCTGCGCCGGATAACCGAACAACGACGCCCCAAATGCGCCAACCACGTTTTGCGCGACGATCGTGACAAGCGTCAGGATCAAAAGCAAAAACAGCGGCTTACCGCCCGCGATTAAATCAGATATGCGCGCATTCAAACCGATACCGGCAAAGAATACGACCAAAAGAAAGTCACGTGCACTTAACCCGAACGACAATTCGACATCGAACGCCAGATACAGAAGCAGCACGAAAATTGACGCCAGCAACCCACCGCTGACCGGTTCAGGGATGTTGAACTGCCGCAGTTTAGCGACTCGCGCGTTGATCTCGGCCCCCAGCAGATAAACCGCAAACCCCAAGGTTGCGGTCAAGAAGTCCGGAATATGCACTGTCACGGCCGTCATCTGGGCATCAATCCTGCGGTCGCGGCGGGCACTCCTCGCCCACCACCGTGCCGTCATAGGCTTTTTCGCCGCAATTGTTCAGTTCGTGCCACGCAAACCCTTTTCCGTCTTGAGTAACCGCGACAATGCGGTCGACGCCATAATGGACGTTTTTGATGCCCATGAAGGCTTGCGCCGCGCCGGATTTCAGCGCGTCCGCCAGATCAGCCGCATCAAAACAGTCGAACCAACCCGGCGCTGTCAGCGGCTCTGCATCCTCGACCCGCAGATACGTGCGCAGGTCATCAGGTCGTAGATCGGTCGCGAAGCATGCCCGGTACCGGATCGGAGAGCTGTCTGCGTCTATCGCCTGAAAGTCGCTGTATCGGATGGGAGTCGGATCTTCGCTGCCTTGTTCGATCAGCACAACGTCCTGCCCCGCATTCGGCTCAACCTCGTAGTAGAAACCGTAGATCTGCAAATAATACATGCCGATCCCGGCCGCCAAAGCCGAGACCAAAAGAATGATCGCAAGCAGCTTTCCTGTCATAGTCTTTCCTTCCCGCTCACGATGCCTCTTTCAAGATTGATGAAAATAGGACAGGTTCCAATGGATTACAGGGCCAAACGAGACTTTTGGAATGGACACGACCCTTGCCGTAGGATTCTTCGGTGCGCTGTTTGCGATCATGAATCCGATCACCAATTTGCCGGTTTTCCTGAGCGTCACCGACGGCTTGTCGCCTGCGGATCAACGGAAAGTTGCTGCAAAAACAGCGGTCTATTGCCTGATCCTTGGCGGCGCATTCGCGGCGATCGGCAATCAAACGCTGGGCCTTTTTGGCATCAGTGTCGATGACTTGCGCGTTGCAGGTGGGCTGGTTGTCCTGATGATCGGCCTTAACATGCTGAACGGCAACCAAAGTACGTCGCACCACGGCACGCAGGGCGAACGCGAGTCCTACCCCGAACCCGACACCGTCGCCTTTTACCCACTTGCGTTTCCAATCCTCGTCGGGCCCGGAACGATCACAACCCTGATCCTGTATGCACATCACATCAAAAGCGCCGTTGATACGGTTGTTTACGCAGGCGTTTTCCTGATCGTTCTTCTGCTTTTGTTTGTGACGTTCTGGAACGCGTCGGCCATTTCCAAACGTCTGTCCGAGAACGCCCGCGTGATCATGAGCCGTTTTATGGGCATGATCCTCTCGGCAATCGCAATTGGTATGATTGCCGCTGGCTTGAAAGTCTTGCTGCCCGGACTGGCCTAAGGATCGCATCAGGCCGCGTGCCCGGCGGCCTCGGTCTGAACAAATGCGTCGGCACATTGCTTTGCCAGTGCGCGAACACGCCCGATATAGGCTTGGCGCTCGGTCACCGAGATAACCCCGCGTGCGTCCAGCAGGTTAAAGATATGCGAGGCCTTGATGCACTGATCATATGCGGGGTGCGCCATGATGATACGCTTGCCGGTCTTCGGGTCGTCATGCTCCTGCGCGAGAATCGCGGCGCATTCGGCCTCGGCCTCTTCGAAATGACGCAACAGAACCTCGGTGTTCGCGACGTCAAAGTTCCAACGGGCGTATTCTTCTTCGGTTTGCTTGAAAACATCGCCATAAGTCAGCGGGCTGGGCGATTGTGGATCGTTGAACGGCATGTCCATGACATGATCGATACCCAGCACATACATCGCGAGGCGTTCAAGCCCATAGGTCAGCTCGCCTGAAACCGGTGTGCAGTCGTGGCCCCCAACCTGCTGGAAATAGGTGAATTGGCTGACTTCCATCCCGTCACACCAGACCTCCCAACCCAGACCCCAGGCGCCCAGCGTCGGGCTTTCCCAGTCATCTTCGACAAATCGGATGTCGTGCAGCTCCATATCGATGCCGATAGCCTCAAGCGACCCCAGGTAGAGCTCTTGAAGGTCCGGGGGGCTTGGCTTGATCAGAACCTGATACTGATAGTAGTGCTGCAGGCGATTTGGGTTTTCACCATACCGTCCGTCCGTAGGGCGGCGCGAAGGTTGCACGTAAGCCGCGGCCCACGCCTTGGAGCCCAGTGCACGCAACGTCGTGGCCGGATGGAACGTCCCTGCCCCAACTTCCATGTCGTAAGGTTGCAGAATCGCACAGCCCTTGGACGCCCAATAGGTCTGAAGACGCAGAATAATTTCCTGAAAGGATCGCGGTGCGCTGGACGGTTCGGTCATGACATTTCCTCTGGGCACCATCGCGCCCGGTTCCGGTCGGTTTCGCCCTTCCTATGCAAGGGGCAAAGGGGCGTCAACGGGCCATTGCCCACGCGCTGTCACTGTGCCGCCACACTGTCGAATCCACTTCATCCGGGCATGGCGTTCCACCAGTCCTATCGCGTATTGTGCGCGAAAGACAAAACACTGCGAAACGGGCAGACAATGACACGTGTATTTTCGGTATTTCTTTTGATTTTCTTTCTTGGCTTGCGCGCAGTCAGCGCACAGCAGGATCAGGGCGTTTGGGTCCAGGTCGAAGCGCAGCCATCACTGCGCGAAGCGCAGGAACGGGCGCAAGCCTACGCCAGCAACCTGCCGGACGTTAGCGGGTTCCGCCTGAACAGCGGCTGGTATGCCATTGTTATCGGACCTTATTTGCGCTCGGATGCGGAACAAGTCCTTCGCGTTTACAGAGCCGAGCGTCAGATTCCTGCGGACAGCTACATCGCGTTCGCCAACTCGTTCAATCAGCAGTTCTGGCCGGTTGGTGTGAACATTCTCGACCGTCCGGCCGTCGCCACCCCGGTCGAACCACAAGAGCAACCGCAGGCGAGCACAACACTTCAGCCGTCACAGGAAACACGGGCCGAAGCCCTGCGCGGGGAACGCCTGCTGACGGCACAAGAACGCAAGGACCTTCAGACCGCCCTGCAGGCAGCAGGGTTTTACGCCTCGACGATTGATGGCGCCTTTGGCGCAGGAACGCGCCGGTCCATGCAGGAATGGCAGCGATTCAACGGCTACGAAGCCACCGGCGTTTTGACGACCTTGCAACGCAAGGCATTGATGGATGACTATAACGCGCCGTTGATCAGTGTTGGCATGGGGCGTTACACCGACACCGACGCCGGGATAACAGTGGACCTACCGCTCGAAGCTTTGGCCTTTGACCGGTATGAAGCGCCGTTTGCCCATTTCAAAGCCACAACGGATCTGGACGCAAAAGCGTTGCTCATCAGTCAGGAAGGCTCTCCGGCCACGTTGCGCGCACTTTATGATGTGATGCAGTCCCTCGAAATCGTTCCATTGAATGGCCCAAGAGAGTTGAGAGGCAACAGCTTCACGATCGAAGGGCACGGAAATGGTATCGTATCATTTACGCAAGCCGCACTGAAAGACGGAAAGATCAAAGGCTTCACGCTGGTCTGGCCCGAAGGCGACGATGCCCGCCGGGCACGGGTTCTTGCGGCGATGCGGTCGAGTTTTGAAGCGACCGAGGGGGTACTGGACGACGGTGCGGGTGCCGATGCAGAGCAAAGCATCGACCTCATTTCCGGCTTGCAGGTTCGCAAACCGCGCCTGTCCCGCTCGGGTTTCTTTGCCGACACCGGAGGCTCAGTTCTTACGGTGGCTGAGGCGGCCGACAATTGCTCGCGTATCACACTGGACAGCGATCAAGAGGTGCAGGTGGCTTGGGCGGATACCGATCTTGGCGTCGCAGTCTTGCGCCCAACCCGAGCGCTAAGCCCCATCAGCGTCGCCGAATTCAGTTCGGAACAACCGCGTATCCAGTCTGATGTTGCCGTTTCCGGCTTTTCCTATCAGGGCGCCTTGGGTGCTCCTACCCTGAGCTTTGGGCAAGTCGCGGATATTCGCGGACTTAATGGGGAAAACGGCGTGAAGCGCCTGACGCTATCGACACAACCCGGTGACGCCGGTGGTCCGGTGTTTGATGTCAGCGGCAATGTGATCGGAATGCTGCTGCCAACACCCGCAGAGGGGCGCAGCCTACCCGCCAGCGTCAGCCTTGCGGCCAACGTAGACCGCCTGACAGAGATCCTTGGCAAAGCCGGCGTGGCCGGACAGCCCGGTCAGGGTACGGCAGACATCTCGCCAAATGAACTTAGCCGCCGCGCGACAGGCATGACGGTTTTGGTTCACTGTTGGGATTGATGTTCAGACCAAAATGGGAACGGCGCTGCCACCAGCAGCGCCGTTTTTTTTGTTTCAGACGATACCTGGCGTCACCCTGAGATATCTGGCGTCACCCTGATCAGTGTCGGCGCGGGGGCATCAAATGCATCGCGAACTGCTGTTTGCAACTCATCCAGATTTTCCGGAGCAGCTGATCGCGCCCCATAAGCCTCGGCGAGTTTGCCAAAGTCCGGGTTACGCGCCACAACTGCATTCGGCGCGATCTGGCTGCGCACCATACTGTCCTCGATCTCTTTCAGCTTGCCGTTGTCCCAAAGGATAATCGGAAGCGGCAACCGCAATTCAACTGCGGTTCCCAGTTCCGGCAGCGTGTATTGAAAGCCGGAATCTCCCACAATCACAGCAGTCGGCTTGCCGCGCCGCGCCACTGCCCCACCGACACCAGCGGGCATCGCGTAGCCCAGAGTGCCGAAGCCCGTCGGATGGTGCCAATGATAAGGGTGCGCCATGTCCCAAATCTCTTTCGCGACATAGGCAAACTGGGTCATGTCGGAGTAGATCATCGTGTCGACCGGCATCGCGGCACGCAGTGCGTCAATGACCGGAACAATGCCCGGGCGCTCAGCGTCAACCTCGGCCCGCCAACGCGCGCGGGCCTGCGCCACCTCTTCAGGTGACCAGCCGGTCGCCGGCTGGACCTGATCGGCGGCCGCAAGCAAAGCACGCGCAAAGCTTTCACCATCGGCCTGCAGCTTGACTGCGGCGCGATGGCGGTCCGACAACACCTCGGGGTCCAGGTCCACGCGGATTAGATTTGCAGAATGCCCAAGGTCCGTGCGCCACAAATCCACCTCGGCCAATTCCGTACCGACGGCAATTACCAGATCGGCTGACGCGATCATTTCCGAACTGCTTGGCCTTGGCAGCATTGCTCCGAAATCCAGAGCATAACCAACACCTGCCATACCGCGTCCGGCATAAGTTGTGAAACACGCCGCCCCCAACTGTGTCAGGATTTGACGCCACAAATTGGATCGCGCACCGCCACCCAGAATGAACAGGGGACGTTTCGCGATGTTCAGCAATGACATGATTGGGGCGACGTCCGGCGGCAGGCACTTGTTGTGCAGCGCCGGTTGGTTCGGAAACGGTGCCGGATCGGCCTCGGCCTCAAGCTGCGCGATGGGAACCTGAATGTGCTTGGTCCTGGGGCGCGACAGTTCAAACTCTTCAAACGCGCGTTCGATCAATCCATAAGCTGCCTGCGCCGTGTTGGCCTGACAGGACCAGTCCGCGACACAATCCGCCGCAGCGCGCTGATCCTTCATCTGATGAAGTTGTCCACGTTGTGCCTGCGCCTCATCAAGACAGGATGAGAAAACAAGCATCGGAACCGAGTCGCTGTAGGCCTGCCCCATGGGTGTCATGATGTTGCACAGCCCGGGCCCGGTGATGACATAGGCAACACCCGGTTTGCCGCTCGCGCGTGCGTAGCCATCCGCCATGAATCCCGCGCCCTGCTCATTCCGGGCCAGGACATGTGTGATTCCGGCCTCTTCGATGCCACGATACATCTCTTGGTTATGCACGCCGGGAATGCCGAATATGACATCCACGCCGCGCTCTTTCAGCGCGTGAGAGATTTGCGCGCCAAGGGGTCTTTTCATTATCCTCTCCAGAATTGGACCGTAAAGATTGCGTAAACAGCCAACAGCTCCAACCGCCCGACCAACATGCCGATCGTCAGCATCCATTTGGCGGTATCGTTGAGCCCTGCAAAGTTCCCCGCCGGACCGATCTGATCGCCCAGCCCGGGTCCCACATTGGCCAGCGCCGTCGCAGCCCCGGACACGGCGGTGATAAAATCCAACCCCGTCAAGGCCAGCGCCCAGGACAAAACACCCATGGACAAGACGAAGAACATGAAAAAGCTCATGACCGAAGTCAGAACATCGCGGCTTATCGGGCGTCCGTCATAGGTTGGGACAAACACGCCATGCGGTGTTCTGATCCGGTTGATCTGCGTCTTGATGGATGCGATCAAAAGTTGATAGCGGAAGATCTTGATCGAACAGGCGGTTGATCCGGCGCACCCCCCGATAAGCCCGATCAAAAAGAACACCATGATCGGAAATCCACCCCAGCCCATATAATCGACACTGGCATAACCCGTGCCCGAAATGATCGAGGTGATGTTGAACAATGACTCCCGAAACGCCTGTTCCCAATGGTGCGGAAACACGGATGTCAGAAACACCGTCATGACCACAACCAACACCAGAATCGTCGCCAGAAAGGCGCGGATTTGGCTGTCGTGCAGCAAAGAAAAGCTCTGACCGTTCGCCAGTTGTACATACCGCACAAATGGCAGCGCCGCGAGGATCATGAAAACGGATGCCGCGTATTCAGCAGTCCCGGAGAACGTACCAAACGACGCATCATAGTTTGAGAACCCACCGGTCGAGATGGTGGTGAAGGAATGCACGACTGCATCGAAAAAACTCATCCCCAACCCGGCGTATACCAGCGCGCAAACCACGGTAAGAAACACGTAGATCAACGAAATCTGACCTGCAATCTCTTGTGCGCGGGGCAGGATTTTCCCCATGGTTTCAAAGCCTTCCGATCGGAAGATCTGCATACCACCCACGCGCAGTTCGGGCAGGAACACCATCGCGACGACAATGATGCCGATACCGCCCAACCACTGCAGAAGGCCGCGCCACAGCAACAGGCCCCGCGGAAGATCATCCAGGCCGGAAATCACGGTCGAGCCAGTTGTTGTCAGGCCCGACATGGCCTCAAAATACGCATCGACAAACCGCAACTCGGTCTCGCCGAACAGGAAGGGGATCGCGCCAAAGACAGGCAGCGCGACCCAGACGCCCGTGGTCAGCAGAAAGGTCTGCCGAATGGTCAGCCCCTCACCCACGCCGTTGGAGCAACTGATCGCCAAAACAGCGCCGGTGAGCATCGTAATGACTGCGCTTTCAAGGAAAACGTGCCATTCTCCCCGGCCCTCGATCAGGTCCGCAAGCATAGGCAGAAGCATGGTCGCCCCAAGAATGGCGACCAGCAGGCCAATCACATATCCGACCGGGCGAAAGTCCATCATCCCCGGCAGGGTTGGCTTGGCGACCCGGCAGTGTCAAGCAGCAGGCTTGGATTAGTCCTCGGTTTTCGCGGTCTGTGTCGGCATTGCCGGAGGTTTGGACGGAGCACGGGTTTTACGAGCGGGCGCCTTGACTTCCGGCGCGGCCTGAACTGTTTCCGCTGGCTTGGCCACAGTCGGCTGAACCGCCTTAGCAGGTGCCGCTTTCTGCGCGGTCTGCGTGCTTGGCTTTGGCGCCGTTTTCGGTTGCGATTGCGCGGGTTTAGCAGCTGTTTTTGCGGCAGCCGCAGTTTTGGCCGCAGCAACGGCCTTGGCCGCCGGCGATGCCGCCTGCGCCTTAGGTTTGGGGGCCGCTTTGCGCGTCGGCGTGGTTTTCGCGACAGTTGTTTTTGGCTTTGCCGCAGGCGCTTTTGGCTTCGCGACCGCAACTGCGGCCTTAGGCTTGGGCGCAGCTTTTGCCTTGGGCGCCACTTTGGGCTTGGGTGCATCGGCCGCTTTTGGTTTTGGCGCTGCTGCAACTTTAGGCGCCGGCGCAGCCTTGGGTTTGGGCGCTGCCACCGTTTTGGCTTTGGGTGCGGCGGGTTTCGCCTTTACAGGCGCTTTTCGCGCTACGGGTTTCGGTTTGACCGGCGCGGGCTCGGCAGCAGCGGCATGCAGCGCGTGCACCGGTGCCATCGGCAATTCGATGGCAGAACGTGCCATGATCTGCATGATTTTCATTTGACTGACGAAAGCATATCCCGCGACGCGGAAAGCTGCGGCCTGAAGCTCGAGCGGTTGTGAAATAGGGTTCATTGCGTGTTTCTCCTGTAAAAACGATGCAGCGGGAGAAAAGAGAAAAGCACCCTGCCCGTCCCGATCCTGCGGGCGGTTTCACAAAGTCGCGGTCCAGGGCCTTGCACGTACCGGCTTCCTTTCAGGCTGCACCTTGGAATGTCGTCGTGGGTCTTGGTCGTAAGTTCAGGTTTCCGTGGTACAGCGGCTGCACTCGGCCCAGTAATACGCCAGATTTGGCGCAGTTGCAGCAATTCCTGCTGCAATGCGGCAATTTTACGCCAATCGCTGAAAATTTAGCCGGATTCCAATCGCTTCCGCTGGCCTGTCAGCCAACGTGGAAAAGCGTGGCGAACAAACGCGGGTCGACGCTGGCGGTTTCAAAGGTCGGACCTTCGGTCAGAATCGAAATCGCGTCGTGGCTGTGCAGGCTTTCCTGATGACTCGCAATCACGCGGAAATCACCCACATGGTGATCGGCCTGAAGCTCGGCACAGAACAGTCGCACGGCGTCTTCAACGAAGATCGGGTTGGCTGCATTCAATTCCGCAAAGGCCTGTTCGTCCTCGCGCTTGACCATAACCTGCGTTTCGGTTGGCACCGCGCGGCGGCACAGGGCAATAAGGTCCTCGAACCACAGGCAATCGGCATCACAATCGACAACAACCGATAGCCGCGCGACCGAACGCTGCGAATGCGGCGTTGCAAGTTGGCCGCGTGACGCACGCGCATGCTCGCTCAGTTCCAGCGAACACGGACACGTTGAGGAATAGACGTAATCGAGATGCATGATCTTCAGCCGTTCGCCGCCCTGCTCGACCAATTCCAACGCGATATCATAGTACTGATACCCGGACAGGCCTGACCGCAGGCTTTCGACCCGATCCGGAAACGAGAACCGCATCTGGATACGCGCATCAAGACTGTCGAGGTCCGACATATAGTCATTCAGCGCGGCTTCCATAACCTCGAAGCTAAAGGTGCTTTCCGCATGTTTGTAGAAAGACCGCATGATCCGGGACATGTTGATGCCCTTCTTCTCGGCCTCAAGACTGACAGAACCAGTCACCGATGTTTCCAGAACAACGTCCTCGCCCCGCTTGCGATGAAACCGAATCGGCAGGCGAAAGTTGGAAATACCGACATGCTGAATCTGTTGTTTTGCCCCGCGGATCAGGCTGGAGGGACCGTTCTGCAAATCAGGGAGATCGGACTTGTAAGCGTCGTCCACCCGGAATCCTTCCGGGTATTCACGCGACAATGCGGGGTAATTGGCCGGCGCAAGGCCAGGTATCAAACGCGCAACCGCCGGATCAAGCTGACTGATTTCCATATCCGACGCCGTGGTGGCCCACCTTCGCAAGACCTTAAGCGCGGCCTCAGCTTCGTCACGGTCAGGTGTCTCGTCCAATGTGCGTGGATGTACGTTCATACGCCGGGTTCCTTGTATCGCCGCCGGACTATAAGCGGTTTTGCATTTGATGCCAGTCCCCTCGAATACGCGTAAGATACCTGACCGGATTGAAAAAATCTGCGCAAATCTGTCGCTTCGGCGTCAGGCCGCGTGCGCCGCCTTGCAAACCGCCGCAGGTTTTGGTGCGCGCGGCGGTCTTTGCCCTATTTCTGCGATGCGGTCAGAGCCTGCTGAATGTCGGCCAGAAGGTCTGACGCATCTTCCAAACCGACCGAGAAGCGGATGAGGCCGGGTGTAATACCCAGTTCGACTTTTTGATCGTCGCTAAGGCGCTGATGCGTCGTTGTTGCGGGGTGCGTCGCAATGGATTTGGCATCCCCTAAATTGTTGGAAATCACAGGGATCGTAAGTGCATTCAGAAACGCAAAAGCAGCCTCCTTACCGCCTTTGATATCCAGTGACAGAACCGTTCCGCCCTTGCCGCCAAGCTGTGACTGAACCAAAGCGTTCTGGGCGTGGGTTTTCAACCCGGGATAAAGCGTGCGCTCCAACGCGTCGTGCCCTTCAAGCGCCTCGGACAAAGCCTGCGCGGTTTCGGCCTGCGCATTGACCCGCAGCGCGATCGTTTCAAGGCCCTTCAGCATGATCCAGGCGTTAAACGGACTGAGCGCACCGCCGGTATGCTTAAGGTAAGGCTCGACCGTACCGCGTATAAATTCCTTGGTGCCGATGATCACCCCGCCCAAAGCACGGCCTTGACCGTCGATATGCTTGGTTGCCGAGTACACGACAACATCCGCGCCCTGCTCGATCGCGCGCGAAAAAACAGGCGTGGAAAAGACGTTATCGACGATCACCGTTGCGCCAACCGCATGCGCCAGCTTGGAAACGGCTGATATATCAATCACCTCCAGCGTCGGGTTCGACATGGATTCGAAAAACACCGCCTTGGTTTCGGGACGAATGGCTGCCTCCCATTGCGCCAGATCGGTGCCGTCGACAAAAGTGACATCAACACCATAGCGGGTCAGAATGTTCTCGAGAATGTACAGACACGAGCCGAACAGCGCCTTGGCCGAAACAACGTGATCGCCGGCTTTGAGCATCGAAACCAGCGCACCATTCACTGCCGCCATGCCAGAGGCAGTTGCAAAAGCGTCCTCGGCACCCTCCAGCGCTGCGATCCGCTGTTCGAACATCGAAACTGTGGGGTTGCCGTAGCGGGCGTAAATGAATTCATCCGGGCCGCATTCCAGAAAACGCGCCTCGGCCTGTTCCGCGGATTCATAAACAAAGCCCTGGGTCAGATAGATCGCCTCGCTGACCTCATTGTACTGACTGCGACGGATACCGCCGTGGACCGCTTGCGTGCGTTTGTTCCAGCTCTCGCTCATGTCATTCCTTTCAGCCTCGGGATCGGAGGCAAACAAAAAACCCCAGACGCGGCCAAGCGAAAGGGGTCTTTCATCCTGACCTTTTAGCGGTGTTGTTTAGCGTGGCCCGCAATCCGGTTACAAATCGCCACGTATTGATGTTGCGCATACGCCTCACGCGCGGGCGCGTCAACCCTGCCGGGGGTCGTGTCACGGTTCTGTAACCTTCCTTTCACCTCAGCGTCATAGCGGTATGACAGATCGGCGCCACAATATCTTGTGTGAGGCAGAAATCGTGCCAGTTGTTCGGATCAACGCCATCGGCGACACATACGCCCTGCACCAAAGCACCCGCCCGCCCAGCAGCGCCTTGAGACAAGCACACCAAACCCAGGGGCCTGTGATCATCATGACCCACGGGTACAAGTATCGCCCTGATGCCATCAATGCATGCCCGCATCGTCACATCCTGTCGCTGCACGGCACCTCGTACAGCACGTACAGTCCCAGTTGGCCAAAGCAATTGGGCTACGGCTCGGGGTTTGAAGACGAAGGTCTTGGCATCGCCTTTGGCTGGAACGCGCAAGGCCCCTTGTGGTCGGCACATCGTCGTGCCCTTGAAGCCGGACGTGCGCTTGCGGATCTGATCCATGATGTGCATCGGATGCGCCCCAGTCGACCGATCCACTTCATCGGTCACTCCATGGGAACCGAGTTGGTACTGGAAGCCTTGCATCACCTCAGACCCGGCGCGCTAAGCCGCATCATCTCCATGACGGGTGCTGCGTATCAAAGCCGGGCCTTGCAGGCGCTGAGCACGCCTGCCGGGCGTTTGGCAGAGTTCATCAACATCACCAGCCGCGAAAACGATCTTTTCGATTTCCTGTTCGAGTGGGTGATCCGCCCGCCGAAACGCGGTGATCGATGCATCGGATCAGGCCTGCATGCTTCCAACGCAATAACGCTTCAACTCGACTGCCCGCGCACCCTCGATCATCTGTCGCGTTTGGTGTTTCCCGTCGGCGATCCCCAGCGAAGGATATGTCATTGGTCCAGTTACACCCGACCGGGTGTTTTGCGTGTCTACAACGCATTGCTGCGCCATCACGATCGGCTGACGCTGCCTGCTTTGCAAAATGGCATACCAGAGCGATCCGCCCGGCGTTGGTCACGACTTTTTGCCTTGCCCCGGTCGCAACACCACTTGCCGTTTGTACAGAAAGCCTCATGATCTGCTCAAACTGAGGAGCCGTCATGATTGATCTCTATTTCTGGCCGACACCAAATGGCTGGAAGGCCTCCATCGCGCTTGAAGAGATGGAATTGCCCTACAAAACCCATTTGATCAACATCGGTAAAGGCGATCAGTTCGATCCCGAATTCCTAAAAATCTCACCCAACAACCGAATGCCGGCGATCGTTGACCCCGACGGTCCGGATGGTGCGCCGGTTTCTGTCTTCGAAAGCGGGGCAATCCTGATGTACCTTGCCCGCAAAACCGGGCGCTTCTACGGCAAAACCGAGCGGGACCGGATCGCCGTCGAAGAGTGGTTGATGTGGCAGATGGGTGGGGTTGGGCCGATGGCAGGTCAGGCGCATCATTTCCTGAAATACGCGCCGCAACTGGATCCGCCTCAGGATCTGCCCTACCCCAAAGACCGGTACCGCTCGGAGGTGGGACGGCTATACGGCGTTCTGGACCGGCGGTTGGCTGAAAACGAATATGTCGCGGGCGACTTCTATTCGATTGCTGACATCTCGATCTGGGGCTGGGCCAGCCTGTGGGAAGGTCAGCAGCAGGTACTGGAAGACAAACCCCATTTTACCCGCTGGCTCGAAGCGGTCAGCGCGCGCCCCGGAGTTCAGGCCGGGCGGGCCCTGCACGCAGACTTGCGCGGAGATCATCGGGACAAACAAGCTCAGTCGGTGTTGTTCAAACGCTAGTTGCCGGCATAGCGATGAACCTTCCAACCGCTCTAACGTGATCGCAATGCGATAATTGCACCCGCAGATGCGATAAAGATGATCCCCAGGATTTGCCATCCGCCCACTGGCTGCCCGAACACGATCCAGGCAAAGAACGGGCCGAAGATCATCACCGAATACTCGAAAACCGAGACATATGACGGCTCGCCCAATTGATATGATTTGATGATCATGAACACCGCGCAGACCGAACCGACGGCTTGCAACAGGATCAACGGCAAGGCATCCCACATTGGCCAGACCCACGGCCGGGTTACAAAAAGAACCTCGTCTCCGGGTTGCCACATCGGCCAGATCATCAAAGAAACTGTGCCGATCCCACCCAATGCGCCCAGTGTGATCCACATACCCGCCAGCATTGCAACAGTGCTTTCCCCTGCGCAAAGGCTTCGCGTGGCAATCGCGCCCAAAGCGTAGAAAAAGCCGGCACAGACCGGGATCAGGACCTTCATGTCAAACTCTGACGGGTTCGGCTGCAGCACGAGGATTATGCCCGTAAACCCAACAGCAACCGCCAGAATGCGCCAGATCCCAATGCGTTGTCGCATTACGCCCGCCGTGATCAGCAGGATAAAGATCGGCGACGTGAACAACCCTGCCAATGCCTGCGCAATCGGCATCATAGCCAGCGCCGAAAAGTAGAAAAGCATTGAAATGGCAACCAGCAGGCTGCGCAGCGCTACAGCCCAAAGGCGAACCGGGATCAAACTGCCCAATCCGAACAGCGGCAGAATCGCCACCATCGGCCAAGCGAATGCCGCCCGCGTCAGGTGAAATTGCCACAGGCCGATATGTTGCGCCAAGGGAGCGATGTAGTTGTCGATCACGCCAATCACCGCCATTGCGCTTATCATCAGGCCAGCGGCCAAAAGCGGTCGATCCATTGGGGTTGCGGTCATCATCGGTCCAAGCGTGCGGTTCAAAGCTCCAGTGAGACACAAGCGCCGATTTCTACGTAAGTTTCAATAGGCTCTTTGACCACGTGACCTTTACCCAAAGCTGAACAGCCGCCTGTCCGTCATGACCGCAGACCAAACCCAAGTCCTGAAATACGCAAGCACGCTGATCGCTCTACTCCTGCGGTGTTGGCAGGGTCGTCAACCAAGGCCGTTCGACCCCCATCCCCTGATAGACCGCATGTAAAAACGTATGCGCGGTCACGGGATCGGTGGAAAATGGCGAGAATTGCAGACTTCCCTCCCGGACGTTTTCATCTGCCTCATAGACCACGGCATCACCTTTGACGGTCACCAAAACCCGAACATCTGCAAGGGTTTCAGGGTCAATGGCCGTTGGGTCGTCTGACAGGATCACAAAATCCGCCAGTTTTCCGGCTTCGATTGATCCTTTGCTGTCCTCTTCAAAATGTTGCCAAGCCGGCCAGATCGTCATGGCCTTGAGCGCGGTCAGAACATCAACGCGCTGATGCGGGCCCAGAATGTCACCCGAACGGGTGCGTCGAGTCACCGTCGCGGCCAGCACGCGCATGCTGTTCGGAAACGCAACCGGCGCGTCGTGATGAGTTCCAAACATCATGTCACGCTCGCGTATCCATCCAGTGGGCGAGATGTTTTCACCATTAACCGGACCCACCGTGTGATCCCGATGCCAGTCACCCCAATAGAATGTGTGCATTGGGAAAACAGACGGAAACACACCCAATCTTTTGTAACTTGCCACCTGATCCTCACGCAGAAATTGGCCGTGGATCAAAACGGGCCGGTTACCGGGGTCGCCGTATTTCATCTGGGCGACTTCCAGCGCGGCAATCAACATGTCCGACGCGCCTTCGCCGTTCGAATGGACCAGAATTTGAAACCCGTTCTCGTAGCACCAATTTACCGCGTCCTGCAGTTGCTCCATCGTGATCGCGGCATAGCCGGCGTATCCGGCCGGATAAGTGCCGACCGGATCGTAATACGGCCGATCTCTGAGCGCGGTGAACCCTTGGGGCGAGCCATCAATGGTCAGCTTGCATCCGCCGACCCGAACGCCGTCGGTGTAATCCAGTGAAACGTTCTGCGCGATGTAGTTCCGCGACTCCAAAACATCAGGGTACGCAACCACGTCAATTGGCAACGCGCCCGTGGCCGCAACTTTTTTCAATGCCTCCACAATCTGCCCGGAAGACCGCCCTTCCTGCCCGGTCGTATATCCATATTTTGCCCAGAGTTGACTGCCGGCGCGGGCAAATTCCTCAAGACCTTCATCGCCCAAACCGCCCAGCAAGGGAACCAGAACGGCGAAGAAGGCATACTCCTCCAAAACGCCGTTCGGGTTGCCGTTTTCATCCCGTTGTATCACCCCACCCGGCGGGGCCTCGGATTCTGCCGTGACCCCGGCGATTTCCAACGCCTTTGAATTCGCCACGCCAAGGTGCCCTGACTGGTGAATGATCACCACCGGCAGATCCTTGGACACGGCATCCAATTCCTGACGATTGGGATGTCGAAGCTCGGCCAATTGCGCGTTGTCATACCCAAAGCCTATGATCATCTTTACCTGTTCCACAGCTTCCGAGTTCTCCTCGGCCCACTTGGTCAGGGTGGCCTGAAGACTGGCGACATCGGTCACGTCACCATCTGGCGGGGAAAGCAAATTCGCAGACAGTGCCTGCAATCCCCCCATCACGACGTGCCCGTGACTGTCAACAAATCCAGGCAACATGGCGCGCCCATCAAGGTCAAACTGCTGTGTTCCTTCGCCCTGATGCGCCATAAGATCGTCCAGCGTCCCCACGGCCAGAATACGCCCGTCCTTGACCGCCACCGCTTCAACAGTCGGCGCTGCGTCCGAGATCGTCAAAATCGGACCGCCGGAATAAACCGTATCCGCTATTTCCTGCGAAAGAACGACGCTTGCTGACAGCAAATTCACGAGTGCAAGCAGGGTAAGTGAGAGAAGACGCATCCAAACACCTCTTGGGTTTTTCGCAGTTATGCCCCTGAGCCTAACACAAATTTATGCAGCTTCGCGAATATAACTGCCTTTGAACCGTCAACCGTTCTGCTGATCAATCTGAGTTGCGAACGCACGTTCCTCCCCCGCAACGCCAGAGACGCGCCTGCGACGCTTGGGTTCCGATATTCTCAATAGTTTGATTTTATGGGGATGCGTTCGCGAGTTCTGCATCGCTGACCATGAAATGCGCGCCCTGCCGGTCGAACACCAACGCGCGACGACCTGAAAGATCGAAACTGTGCCCCCCTTTTCGGGCCAAAATCCGTCGCACGGCCCCTTCGACAGAATCCACACGAAAACAGGGCATCCAATAGCGGAATTTTCCGCGCACGGCCTCCGGCACCTCCTCGATGATGGCGATCTTTGATCCGTCCGGATGCAGGACATCATAGGTTGGCCAAGGACCCGCGCCGTTCGGCGTAAATTCCCATCCGAAGAGGTCGGCATAGAAGTCCTTGATCAGAGCGATATCGGGCAAATGGTGAAATCGCGTCTGCACTCGACCGGGCCCGGAACCGTCAGCCCCCAACTCCGGCCCTTGGTACAATGTGAACCCGGCACCAGACGGATCGCGCACCAGCGCAATGCGCGAGTGGCTGTCGAAAGGCTGAGGCGAAACCTCGATAATGACGTTGTCGTGCCGCTTTGCTTTCTCGACCAGACCGTCCAGGTCGTCGACGTGCACGTAAGACATCCAGAAAGACGGCATGTCCATTTGAGCCAATCGGTGCGGCATTGGGAACACGGCTGCGACATCCCGGCCGTTCATGCGTGCAAAGTCATAGTCGTCGGAACCACCGAACGACCAGCCAAACAGGTCCGTATAATCCGACCGGGCGGCGGCCATGTCATACGTGGAAAGATCAGTCCAGATAAAGTGTCCAAAAGGCATGCGCTTGGGGCTTTCAATGGTTCGCGTCACACCGACATAGGGTCTGCCGTTGCGTGCTCCAACCATATGGCCTGCGATGCGTCACTGCCCTCTGACCAGCACATCCAACATCCCCGAGATATCTTCGATCTCTTCCGCGATGACATGCGTCACCGAATGCGCCCGCTGCATCCGCCCCGTTACCCGCAACAAACGCCCCGAAATCACCGCGCGGCGAAACTGTTCGTAAATCTTACGCCAGACCACCACGTTCACGATGCCTGTCTCATCTTCGAGCGTAACAAAGATGACCCCCTTGGCCGTTCCCGGCCTCTGCCGCAGAATCACCAGCCCGGCGACGGTAACGCGCGCGCCCTCGGGCGGATTGTCCAGCCTGTTTGCGGGCAGACAGGCAGGCGGACGCGGCCACTCACGGTTAGGAACTGCGGAACGGGTGGAGGCAACAAGCATGAGAACAAAAATAGAACAAAGCCCGGGAAAGTCCAGAGCCACCACGATGAGTCGCAAATGAGGCTGGTCAGACCTAAATGCCTTGACTAAGGAAGAATTCGACAAACGCAAAAGGAAGACGCACGCAATGGCAAAGATCACCTATGTCGAGCACGGCGGTACCGAACATACAGTCGAGGTCGCCAACGGACTGACCGTCATGGAAGGGGCCCGTGACAACAACATTCCCGGCATCGAGGCCGATTGCGGCGGTGCCTGCGCCTGCTCGACCTGCCACGTCTATATCCACCCCGACTGGGTCGAGAAAATCCCGGCCAAGGACGACATGGAAGAAGACATGCTGGACTTTGCCTACGAGCCCGACCCGGACCGCTCGCGCCTGACCTGCCAGATCAAGGTCACCGACGCGTTGGATGGTCTTGTCGTACAGATGCCGGAAAAACAGATCTGATGCACGTCAAAGCGCCGCCTCCACCCCTGTGCCCGCGGCACCGGTGGGGTCACGGCGCGCGATCGTTACTGATCGGATGGCTGACTTTGCTCGCATCCGCCGCCCTGGCTGACACAATCACGCATGCGCGTTTCACCGAACCCACCACCCGGTATGCGCATGGCGTCCTGGGTGACGACATCGAATACGGGGCTTTACAGCTCAGCATCACAAAGACCGGGCAAAACAGCCAATCAAGCGCTGGTCAGAGCATTGTGACAATCCGGCTGCCTCAGAATCGCGTGTTCGAGGACCTCGCCCCGCGTCTGGTCGATGTTGATCTGGACGGCGCAAATGAAGTTATCGTGGTCGAATCCAACACCCGGACCGGGGCGCAATTGGCAATCTACGACGCAAGCGGCACAAAGATTGCCGCCACGCCGCATATCGGCACACGCTTTCGGTGGCTCGCGCCGGTAGGAGCATCTGATCTGGACCGCGACGGGCGCGTCGAAATAGCTTATGTCGACCGTCCGCACCTGGCCAAGACGCTGCGCATCTGGCGTTTTGACCACGGCAGGCTGACCGCAATCGCCTCGCTCCCCAATCTCACAAACCATCGCATTGGTGAGGACTTCATTTCAGGCGGCCTGCGGGATTGCGGCGACATGCCTCAACTGATCCTCGCCAGCGGCGACTGGTCCCGCATCCTCGGCGTGTCCTACCAATCTGGCTGGACCAAAACCGATCTCGGCCCGTTTGACGGCCCCAGCAGCCTGAACCGCGCGCTTGCCTGCTGATCCACCACTTCATCTGGCCACAAATATCCCGGGGAGCCCGAGGGGCCGGCCCCTCGTCCGCCAGCAAACGAGACGGGCGCAGCCCGGCATTTAACCCAAAGCGCGCCAACCAATGTCGCGGCGGAAAAATCCGTCCGGCCAGTCGACGCCGTCGGCCAGTGAATACGCGTTGTCCCGCGCTTCTGACAACGTGTCTGCGCGGGCGGTCACATTCAGAACGCGGCCACCGGATGCGACGATCTGACCATCCGCAGCCTTGGTGCCCGCATGAAACACCATGGTCCTGCTGTCCTCGGACAAGTCATTCAACCCCCTGATGACAGTTCCCTTTTCATAAGCCCCGGGATACCCTCGCGCGGCCATCACAACCGTCATTGCATGGTCATCGGCCCAGTTCACCTGCGCGTCACGCAACCGGCCTTCAGCGGCGGCATGCAAAAGGTCCAGCACCTGTGCGCCAAGGCGCATCATCAACACCTGACACTCGGGATCGCCGAACCTTACGTTGTACTCGACCAACCTGGGCTTGCCGTCCTGGATCATCAAGCCGGCATACAACACGCCCTGAAACGGCGTACCCCGGCGCTGCATTTCCGCCATGGTCGGGCGCACAATCTCTTCCATTGCCCGCGCTTCGACCTCTTCGTTCAGAACCGGCGCCGGTGAATATGCGCCCATCCCGCCCGTGTTCAGCCCGGTATCGCCCTCGCCGACGCGTTTATGGTCCTGCGCGGTGCCGATCGACAGAATGTCTTCCCCATCGCAAAGCACAAACAGCGAGGCTTCTTCGCCTTCCATGAATTCTTCGATCACCACCTCGGCGCCCGCGCCGCCAAAGGTCCCGCCGAACATGTCATCGATGGCGTCCAGCGCCGTTTGTTCGTCCATCGCGACGATCACGCCTTTGCCAGCAGCAAGCCCGTCAGCCTTCACGACAATCGGTGCCCCGTGTTCTCGAATATAGGCCTTGGCCGGTTCAGCCTCGGTAAACCGCGCATAAGCCGCCGTCGGAGCGTTGGCGGCATCGCAGACTTCCTTGGTAAAACTCTTCGACGCCTCCAGCAGCGCAGCTTCTGCCGAGGGGCCAAAAACCAGCACCCCCGCTTCGCGCAGGCGATCCGCAACACCTGCGGCCAGCGGAGCCTCGGGGCCGACAATCACGAAATCAATGGCATTTTCTTCAGCAAAACCGACGACTGCACCACCATTTTCAATATCCAGCGCTGCGCAATCCGCAATCTGTGCAATCCCGGCATTTCCCGGCGCGACGATCAGGCGGTCGCATTTTGGGTTTTGCATCACCGCCCAGGCGAGGCTGTGTTCGCGCCCACCGCTGCCGAGAATGAGGATATTCATGAATGCTCTCCGATCTGCTTGGCCTCGCCGTGCGCGCGTTCTAAGCTGGGCGCGCATTTGATACAAGGCGCTGAAATGTCCGACCTGCTTGATGATCCCGTTCCCGGCCAAAACACCCCTGAATACACAGTCTCGGACATCTCGGGCGAGGTGAAACGGACACTTGAAGGCACCTTTGGCCGAATCCGTGTGCGCGGCGAGGTTGGGCGCGTGTTCAAGGCACGCTCGGGTCATTTGTACTACGACATCAAGGACGATCGGAACGTTCTGGCCTGCACCACTTGGAAGGGGCAGATATCGGGGCTCTCCGTCGTTCCTGAGGAAGGGCTTGAAGTCGTCGTAACCGGCCGCCTGACCGCATTCGGCGCACAGTCGAAATACAATCTCAACGTCGACGAAGTTGCGGTCGCTGGTCAGGGCGCGCTGATGGCGCTGTTGGAAAAGCGCAAGAAACAGTTGGAGGCCGAAGGGCTTTTTGCACAGGAACGCAAGAAGCCGCTGCCATATCTGCCTCGGATCATCGGGGTCGTAACATCTCCGTCCGGCGCCGTGATCCGGGACATTCTTCATCGATTGCGGGATCGTTTCCCACGCAAGGTTCTGATCTGGCCAGTCGCCGTGCAAGGCGCCAACTGCGCCCCCGAAGTGGCCCGCGCCATTGATGGGTTCAACGCCCTGACCCCGGGCGGCGCTTTGCCGCGTCCGGATCTGATCATCGTCGCGCGCGGCGGTGGGTCAATCGAAGACTTGTGGGGCTTCAACGAAGAGATCGTTGCCCGCGCTGCTGCCGCGTCTGAAATTCCCCTGATTTCCGCCGTCGGACACGAGACCGACACAACCCTGATTGATTTTGTCTCTGATCGACGCGCACCAACACCCACTGCTGCGGCGGAACTTGCCGTGCCGGTGCGGATCGAATTGCTCGCCTGGACCGGAGAGCAAGGCGCGCGCCTGTCCCGCGCCGCCACGGATGCCGTGCAGCGCCGCAGCCAGCGCCTGACGGATCTGTCGCGCGCTCTGCCAAGGCCAGACACTTTGTTGAACACCCCTCGGCAACGGCTTGATCTTATTGCAGATCGTCTTGCGCCCGCTCTTGATCGCGGCGTGCAAAATCGCCGCCTGCAAGTGGTCAGGCTGTCCGCGCATCTTCGACCATCAACGCTGCGGAACGTCGTCTCATCCCGGCAAGAAGCCTTGCGCAACCTGTCATCCCGTTTATCCGTGCGGCCAATCCAGCGCGATGTTGCCTTGCAGCGCCAGACCATTGCAGCTTTGACAGATCGAATGCACAAAGCGCAGGTTTCCCGCCTCGACCGCCTTCGCCAGAAAGTTGACGCGACTGATCGCCTGCGCGAAACACTGAGCTACAAAGCCACGCTGGACCGAGGCTATGCGGTGATCCGAGCCGAAGGCGATGTCATCACAACCAAAGCAGAGGCTTCGAAGCACCCCGCGTTGGACATCGAATTTGCGGATGGCACCCTGTCGACCGGTGCGCCAGCCAAACCGGCGGCAAAGAAACCCAAACCACCGACGCCGGATCAGGGGTCACTGTTCTGACCTGAAATTCAGACGCCGACGTCCGGGCCGTAGCAGACCATCTCTTCCCCGATGTCGTCGGCTTCGTATAGTTCGGTCGCTTCCGGATCACCTTCGAACTGCGCAATCAGGCCCGAGCCGGACTGCGTAAAGACCCAGCATTGTGGATCAAAACGGTCTTCGTAAACAAAGCAAATCTGGTCGTCCCGTTCATACCAGACGCCCTCTTTGCAATCGCCGTCCAGGAAAGACCAGATCACGCGACGGTTGGGCAGATAGCGTTCCGCACCGTAAACCGTGCCGCCGAAGCCATAGAACAAGGTCTTGCCGCGTGTATAGGCATCAAATTCGGCACCGGACAATGCGGTCTGCGCCCCAGCGGCTTGCACACTCAACGACAGTAGAATCACGAACGATCTCAGCATGTAATGATTGTGTCAGATGCACCGAACCAATGCCATTCGCTTTGCTGCGAGATACCTGCCTTAACGTCACGGTTGAGCAAAGCGTCGGGCAAAGTCAGTGTTTACCCAGGAAACCGGGACGCAAGAACATGACAAATCTGCTTTTTGGGCTGGCAGCCGCATGCGCCATTACCTACCTGCCGATGGCATCCCGGCCTGCAAATGGTTTGCGATCAATGCTGAAAACCGCTGCGGTCGTCTTGCTGGCAACGATCGCAGTGATCAATGGCAGCGGCCCGCTTCTTGTTCTCGCCCTCGCCCTATGCGCCGTCGGAGATGCACTGCTGTCCCGCGACACCGATACCGCCTTCACGGCAGGTGTCGGTGCATTTGCGGCAGGCCACATCGCCTATATCGCCCTGTTTTTAAGCCAACCAGCCAGCAGCCTCGAACTTGTTCTGGATCGCCCCGGTTATTTCTGGTCGCTTATCATTCTGGGCATTGTCGCTGCGACGTTGATCGCCCCACGTGCCGGAGACCTGAGGCCTGCCGTATTTGCCTATATCCCGATCACCCTCGGAATGGGCATCGCAGCGCTGACGTTGCCCGAAAGCGGGACGTTGCGTTGGGCCCTGCCAGCTGCGGCCGGTTTCATTGCCTCAGATCTCATTCTGGCGACCGAGAAGTTTCTGTTGCCCGGCGATCACCCTGCGCAGAAGCTGACGCCCTATCTTGTCTGGGTGCTTTATTGGGGCGCACAAGCCGGATTGTTGATCGCCTTTGTCTGACCCTTTGCAACTGCTGCAAATCCGCATTAGGTGAGGGCAACACCTGCGGAGACCAAAGATGGCGTTTTTTTCCAAGCTGAAAGACCGGTTGTTCAAATCCTCGTCCCGCCTTGAGCAAGGGCTTGAAGCGATTGTCGAAGATGGCGGTGAGGAAGAAGCACCGCAACCACCTGCACAAGCGCCTGAACCAAGCCCCGTTCAAGACAGCCCGCAGCCAGAGCCTGTCCCCCAACCCGACCGTCCGCAGCAGCATGAACCTGTTGAGGCCACGGCCGAGCAACCCAAAGGTATGCTGGGCCGCCTCTTTAATCGCAGCGAAAACCGTAACGTCGTTCGCCGCGCGTTGGACGACGATATGCTTGAGCAGCTTGAAGAGCTTTTGATCGCCTCGGACATGGGCGTTGATACGGCCCTGCGCGTCACCGCCAACATGGCAGAGGGACGCTTTGGTCGCAAACTATCGACCCAGGAAATCAAGCAACTGCTGGCGCAGGAAGTCGCGCGGGTCATGGAGCCGGTGGCCAAGCCCCTGCCCATCTATCCCAAACGCCCTCAGGTGGTTTTGGTCGTCGGCGTCAATGGGTCCGGCAAAACGACGACAATCGGCAAACTCGCCAGCCAGTTCAAAGCAGCTGGCAAAAAGGTCGTTATTGCCGCCGGCGACACCTTTCGGGCCGCTGCAGTCGAGCAATTGCAGGTCTGGGGCGAACGTGCTGGCGTTCCTGTTCTGACGGCGCCAGAGGGCTCGGACCCGGCCAGCCTCGCCTTTGATGCCCTGACGAAAGCGCAGGAAGACGGAGCGGACCTTTTGATGATCGATACCGCCGGCCGTCTGCAAAACCGGGCTGATCTGATGGAAGAACTGGCCAAGGTTGTCCGCGTCATTCGCAAGAAAGACGAAACCGCACCGCACAACACGCTTCTGGTTCTGGATGCCACAACGGGTCAAAACGCGCTGAGCCAGGTCGAGACATTCCGCAAGCTGGCCGACGTCTCCGGCCTTGTGATGACCAAGCTTGACGGCACCGCAAAGGGCGGCGTGCTGGTTGCCTTGGCCGACAAATTCGGATTGCCGATACATGCCATTGGTGTGGGTGAACAAATTGACGACCTGGCCCCGTTTGACCCCGAAGAATTCGCCGCTGCCCTGACCGGTTTGCAATCCTGATCCTCGTCCGCCCCCTAAAACCCCCGGTTTTTTCGATTGCTGCTTCATCGCTTTCGGAAAACGGTGATGCAGGGTACGACCGGTCCCTTTCCCGTCCGACCAAACAAAGGCCCTGATTTGAGCGATTGGCTGATCTCACTTGAAGGTACCGAAGCGGGCCATCGGCTCGCGCTTGGGCTGGCGTTGATGGCGGCCTTTCTGCATGCGGTTTTTGGTGCCCTTCAAAAAGGGCGTCACGATCCCTGGCTGTCGCGCGGTGCGATCGATGCAAGCTATGGCCTGATGGCGGCGCCCTTTGCCTTGTTCGTTGTACCCTGGCCCGAGTCCTACATGTGGCCGATCTTTGGCATCGTCTGGCTGATCCACATCGCCTACAAGACGCTTCAGGCTATGGCATACACAAAAGGGTCTTACACAGTGGTCTACCCTGTGGTGCGCGGAACCGGGCCCCTGTTCACGGTCATTGGCGCATACCTTTTGTTCGGAGAAACCTTTTCCGGCACACAGTGGCTTGGCGTGGCCGTTCTGTTGGCCGGTATTTTCGGACTGGCGGCCTACAATCTGAGGTATTTGGAAACCGACCGAGAGACGCTTGGCATTGCCCTTATTCTGGCGGTTGCCACCGGGTTGTTCGTGGCGCTGTATACCACCTATGACGCCTACGGAATCCGGGCGACTGCGGACCCTTTTACCTTTCTGGCTTGGTTCTTCATGATCGATGGTGCGGCAATGCCCATCTACGCCTTTCTGAGATGGCGCGCCATGATCCACCGACCCACATTGGGCCCGCTGATGCTGCGCGGGCTTGCTGGCGGTATCATCGCGCCCTTGTCATTCGGATCGATCATGTTGGCAACCAGATTGGACAAAGTGGGCGAAGCCGCCGTTCTGCGCGAAACGTCAACTGTTTTCGCCGCGCTGATCGGCTGGCTGGTTCTGAAAGAAACCGTCGGACCCCGGCGCATTGCACTCATGGCGCTGATTGCATTGGGCGCCATAATCGTTGAAATGGGCGGGTAAGCAGCAGGACGCGAATAATGACAGGCAAAAAAGACATAAACCCGTTTCTGAAACAGGTGCTCGAGCTCGGCCCGCCTCTGGCCTTCTTTTTCATCTACCTTCGGCTGCGCGATGACAGCTTTCTGATCGGCGGCATCGAATATTCCGGGTTCATAGTCGCCACGATCATCTTTGTTCCGCTTATGCTGGCAGCAATGGGAATCTTGTGGTTTCTGACCGGCAAACTCAGCAAGTTGCAGATTTTTACAGCCTTCATGGTAATCTTTTTTGGGGGCCTGACCGCCTGGTTCAACGACGAGCGGTTTTTCAAGATGAAAACGACCCTTGTTTATGGCGTCTTCTCGGCCATTCTGGGTATTGGTTTGTTGCAGGGGAAATCATACCTCGCCTATGTGCTGGACGAGATGCTGCCGATGCAAAACGAGGGCTGGATGATTCTGACCCGTCGGCTTTGCGCCTGTTTTGCCGTTCTGGCCTTAGCAAACGAAGTTGTCTGGCGCACGATGTCCACTGATCTGTGGGTCAAGATCGAGACATTTGGGTTCCCAATTGCCTTGATGGTGTTCCTGATGCTGCAATTCAGCATGCTGCAAAGCTATATGGATGACCCGGACAAGCAGTAACGCAAGGGCACGGCAACAGGTTTCTGCAGATTTGGCTAAAAAAACTTGGCTTACAGTCCAACCTGTGAAAAATTGAGGCACCACTCAGCCCACTCCAGCGGAGAATAACGCACCACATGACGGCATTTCCCAATAGCGGATTCCTTTCCGAAGCCTCGGAACGGCTTCGGGCAATGCTTGCTGCGCAGGCGACCGAAGTTTCTTTGGACAGGGGTGAGGTTCTGTTTGAACAGGGCGACGAAGGTGACGCCCTGTTTGCCATTCTCGATGGGCTGCTCGAAGTATCCTTCCTGGCGATGAGCGGGCGCAAGCTTGCGCTCAATCTGTTGCGTCCGGGCGAAGTGTTTGGCGAGATTGCCCTGTTCGACGACGGCCCGCGCACGGCAACCGTGACCGCAGCCGAACCCTCGCGCGTGCTGAAAGTGCGGCAGAGGGATGTGATGGGGCAAATTCGTCAGCACCCCGACCTTGCGGTCGATATGATCCGGCTGGCCGGTCTGCGGATGCGCATGATGGGCGTGCAGTTGAACGAGCAGGTGTTTTTGCCGATGCCGATACGCCTGGCGCGTAAACTGCTGCACCTGGCGAACGAGCAGGACGACCCGTCGCAACGCATCACGTTGTCGCAAAGCGAACTGGCCGAATTTGTTGGTGCCACGCGCGAGGCGGTTTCCAAAACCATCTCGATCTGGAAGCGCAGCAACGTGGTCGAGGCGTCCCGAGGTGGTTTGCAGATCCACGATCTCGATGCTTTGCAGCAACTGGCCGAGTCCGACCTGATCTGATCCCACATTCTTGCCGCAGATTGTGACCCGGTTCACAGACCTGTCACGGCAAAACGCCTAAGGTGATTCCTGTTACCGTAGGAGGTCAGCTTATCATCCCCGATATCTGTCCACTGGCCTCTCCCTGTACACGAGCCATATGCCAAGCCCGGCATATGGCTCTTTTCTTTGTTCATCCCGTTTTTGAAGCGAAAAGGCCGGGGAAATCCCCGGCCTTTCAAACTTTGGCAATATCGGCTCTCTACTGTTCCAGGCTTAGCGCAACAAACCGGGGTTCACCGCCGCGGCGAACCAGCAACAACAGCGACTTGCGGCCAGCCTCGCGCGCCTCTTCCATGCGGGCCTCAAGATCTTCGATTGAAGTCACCTTCTGCTGACCTGCTTCCGTAATCAGGTCACCGGCACGCAAGCCCTTGGAATAGGCCTCGGACGCCTCGTCAACGTTTGAAACAACCAGACCTTCCGCATCGTCGTCGAGACCCATTTCACTGCGCAATGCATCGGTCAGGGGCGAGATGGTCAGGCCAAGGATGTCGGTATCCTCTGCTCCCTGTTCCTCGTCCGTAGCTTCCGCCTCACCCTCTTCTTCGCGTTCTGCATCTTCGCGGCGGCCCAGAGTCACCAACACGGTCTGCGTGCCGCCATCACGATGAACCACGACCCGTACAGACTTGCCCACTGTGGTTTCGCCGACTTGGCGAACCAGCCCGCGCGTGTCTTCAACTTCGACCCCATCAAAGCTCAGGATCACGTCGCCCGCCAGCAATCCGGCGTCCTTTGCAGGCCCATCCGGAACGTCACTGACCAACGCGCCGCCGGGCTTGTCCAGCCCCATCGCCTCGGCCATGTCCTCGGTCACGTCCTGAATACGCACGCCCAACCAGCCACGACGGGTTTCGCCGAACTCACGCAATTGATCTACGACCTTCGTGACGACGTTGGATGCCATGGAAAAACCGATCCCGATCGATCCACCATTGGGCGACAATATAGCCGTATTCACACCGATAACCTCGCCGTTCATATTGAACAGCGGACCGCCGGAATTGCCCCGGTTGATCGCAGCGTCGGTCTGGATGTAATCGTCATACGACCCGCTGAGCGCTCGGTTCCGCGCGGACACGATCCCGGCCGAGACCGAGAAGCCCTGCCCCAGAGGATTGCCCATGGCTATGACCCAATCACCAACCCGGGCGGTGTCGCTGTTGCCGAACTGGACGTATTTGAGCGGCCCGGTTGCCTCGACCTTCAGAAGGGCAATGTCCGTTTTTTCGTCAGTTCCAATCACCTTGGCCGGCAGTTCTTTGACTGGCTGGCCATCGCCCGGAAAGAACTCGACCAATATCTCATCGGCCTCGGCGATCACGTGGTTGTTGGTCACGATGTACCCATCTTCAGAGATCACAAACCCGGACCCCAGTGCATTGCTGCGTCGGGGCGGTCGGTTGTCATCGCCGTTTCGGTCCTGAAACTCGCGAAAGAAATCCTCGAACGGGGAACCTTCTGGCACAATCCCTTGCGGACCGGTCTGCCCCTCGACAAGAGTCGACGTGGTAATGTTGACAACAGCGGGGCTGATCTGTTCGGCCAGGGGCGCAAGGCTTTCCCCACGCGCATGCGCGGCTATGGTCTGCGCCAGAACAAACAGCATCCCGACAAAAGCCAGCCACATCATTCGTACCATAACACTCACATCGTCCCGCCGGACGGATATACTGCGCGCTTTTGCCTGCACCTCGGCTCTCCTTGTCGACATCTCTTTGGGCGGCTGACTGAATTCAGCCATTCTTAGCAACCAATGTAGTCAGTTTGGCCAAGCCCGCAACTCGGGATCGCGGGGAAATCACCGGCGCGTGAAACCGCAGCCTCAGAATCCGAACTGATACGCCAACCAGACAAGGACCAAACCGCTGACAACACAAAGCAGCCCAGCCAGCTGTCTTGCCTGAACGGGCAATGACCGCAGCGCTTCCAGCATCCGTTCTATAAGCGAAGGGGCCAGCGCATAGGCCAGCCCCTCGACAATCAATACCAGCCCGATGGCCAGAAGGATCAGCCCCATTACCGGGTCGCCTGCCCTGTGGGCGATTTCAGATAGTTGAAGAACTCGGAGTCCGGGCTCAGCACCATCGAGCTGTTGCCGCCGCCCAGCGCCTGTTCATAGGCAGAAAGCGAGCGGTAGAATTCAAAGAATTCCGGGTCAGCGCCGTAGGCTTCGGCAAAGATCGCGTTGCGTTCGGCGTCGGCCTCACCGCGAATGATCTCGGCTTCGCGATTCGCGTCGGATACGAGTTCCACCACGGTTCGGTCAGCCTGCGCGCGCACGCGCTGCGCCGCCTCGTTACCGCGGGCGCGTTCGTCGGTCGCCTCGCGCTCCCGCTCGGCCTTCATCCGATCAAATGTCGCTTCGAGGTTTGCCTGCGGCAAATCGGTGGCTTTCAATCGCACGTCGATCACGTTGACGCCCAGTGCCTGCGCTTCGGCAATCGCGCTGTTGCGGATGCGCAGCATCAATGCCGCCCGGTCCGAACTCAGAATATCGCGGGACGAAACCGAACCCAGAACCTCGCGCGTTTCGGCGCGTAGAATACGGTCCAGACGGTCCTCGGCGACGGGAACACCGCCAACACCAACCGCCTGCCGGAATTGGTTCAGGTCAGCAATCCGATAGCGAGCAAAGGCATCAACCACCAAACGGCGGTCATCGAGCGGCGTCACTTCCAGCGGCTGAACGTCGATTGAAAGGATACGGTCGTCATAACGCACCACTTCGTCAACAAAGGGCAGCTTGAAGGCCAGACCCGGCTCTTCTTTTACGTTCACGACGCGTCCGAACCGCAGAACAAGCGCGCGTTCGCGTTCGTCGACGATGAAGACCGAAGACAAGCCAACCAGGATGAGACCGAAGATCAGGATGAGGATAATGGGTGTCTTACGCATCAGTTGCTCTCCTGGGCTTGATTGCGGCGCAGTTCATTCAGCGGCAGATAGGGAACCACGCCCTGCCCGGAACCGGTCGAGTTTTCGTCCAGAATGATCTTGTCCACGTCCCCAAGGACCTGTTCCATCCGTTCAAGGTAAAGACGCTTGCGGGTGACATCCGGCGCCTTGGAATATTCCTCCAGAACGGCGCTAAAGCGGCTTGCTTCACCCATCGCGCTGTTGATTTGTTGGGCACGGTAGGCTTCGGCCTCTTCAAGGACCTGCGCCGCTTCACCACGGGCTTCCGCCAGAACGCGGTTGGCATAGGCGTCCGCCACGTTTTGCAGACGGTCACGTTCCTGCGCCGCGGCCTGAACGTCACGGAATGCCGCGATCACATCCTGCGGCGGGTCGGCCTTGTCAAAGTTCACACGGATGATGTTCACGCCCGAGTCGTAACTGTCCATCGTCGCCTGAATCAGTTCCTGCAGACGCTCGGCGATGATACCGCGATCCCGGTTCAGGATCGGAGCCAGTTCGCTTTGCGCGATGATCTCGCGCATGGCTGATTCCGAAACCGCGCGGATGGTTTGGCGCGGGTCGCGCAGGTTGAACAGAAACTTGGCCGGATCATTGATGTTCCAGACCACCTGATAGTCGATGTCGACCACGTTCTCGTCACCGGTCAGCATGAGACCATCGTCGCTGCCGCGCGCGCCGCCCATGTCTTCGGTTTGTTCGCGGGTCACCGGAATGACCTCAGCCGTGACAAAGGGCCATGGTGCAATGTTCAAGCCCGGATTGCCAACGGCAGAAAACTCACCCAGAAACAGTTCGACAGACTGTTCTTCCGGCTTGACGGTATAGACGCTTGCGAAACCCCACAAAACGACCGCTGCAATTACGCCAATCGCGACCGTTCCCCGGGTGAAGATCGGGCCACCACCGCCCGAACCTTGCCCATTGCCGCCCCGGCCCGAGCCGCCGCGACCGCCCATAAGGACGCGCAACTGTTCCTGACCCTTTTTCATCAGCTCGTCGATCTCGGGGATCTGCGGGCCGTCGCCTTCGGGCGGGCGTCGCCCGTCGCCGTTATTACCCCGATTTCCTCCGCCGCCGGAAGAGCCTCCGCCCCCCCAGGGGCCACCGCTGTTGCCCGCCATATGTTTCGATTCCTTCGTTTAGGCCCGTGTGATCACGGGGTCCCTTGTAACTTGTGTGCGCGCGGTTGCAAATCAAGCCGTGCGAACAGGTTGCCGCATTGTCACCAGTTCTTCTGCCATAACAGGGTGAACCGCAACCGTGCGGTCAAAATCTTCTTTGGTTGCGCCCATCTTTACGGCGATCCCTGCCAGTTGGATCATCTCGCCGGCACCCGGTGCCACGATGTGACAGCCCAACACCTTGCGCGTTGCCTGGCTGACGATCAATTTCATCAGCACCCGCTGAGTGCCCCCGGCAAACGCTTTTTGCATCGGCTTGAACGACGTTGCGTAAACCTCAACGGGTTCCTGCGCCGCCGCTTCTTCCTCGCTAAGTCCAACTGTACCAAATTCCGGCTGCGTGAATATCGCGGTCGGAATCAGGTCGTGGTCGACGGGTGTTGGGTTACCGTTAAAAACGGTTTCAACAAACGCCATACCCTCGCGGATGGCCACGGGTGTAAGATTCACCCGGTCCGTTACGTCGCCGATGGCAAAAATCGAAGGCACGGCTGTCTGGCTGTATTCATCAACGATGATCTCGCCCTTGCGCCCCCGTTCCACGCCGATCGTATCAAGGCCCAGATCGTCCGCATTTGGCGTCCGGCCAGTGGCAAACATGACGGTGTCAAAGCGATCCTCTGTGCCGTCCGTCGCTTTGACGCGGATCTGGTCGCCGTCTTTCGTCATCTCAAGAACATTGGTGCCCAGCCGTACATCTATTCCATTCTGGCGCATTTCCTCGCAGATCAGACCGCGCGCCTCTTCGTCGAAGCCGCGCAGGATTTGCGCCCCCCGATAGAACTGCGTTGTCTGGACGCCCATGCCGTTCATGATGCCCGCAAACTCGCTCGCAATGTAGCCACCGCCAACAATCAATATGCGGCCCGGCAGTTTGTCGAGATGGAAGATCTCGTTCGACGTAATGGCCAGCTCCGACCCCGGAAACTGTGGCACGACTGGCCGACCACCGGTGGCAATCAGGACGTGCTTGGTCGTCTTGCGTGTCCCATCGGCAAGTTCGATCGTGTGTGCATCGACCAGTCTGGCCCGTTGATCAAATGTCTCGACACCGTTGTTCTTCAGAATATTGCGGTAAATGCCTTCCAGCCGATCAAGTTCGGCGTACAGCTTGCCCCGGAACACATCCCAATCGAATGCACCGGGTTTTACATCCCAGCCATAGGCCTGGGCGTCTTGGACCATATCCGCATATTCGCTGGCAAACACCATCAGCTTCTTGGGCACGCACCCGCGGATAACGCAGGTGCCGCCATAACGATCCTCTTCCGCCAGCGCCACTTCGGCGCCCGTTTCACCCGCAGCTACTCGCGCCGCGCGCACCCCGCCCGAGCCGCCACCGATGACGAAAAGATCATAGTCAAAGCTCATGCCGGGTTCCTTCGTTCAGTCTGAAAACGTTCTGCATATCTACGTAAGAAAAGCTGCGTGCCAACCCCAAGAACCGGAAAAAGCGCAATTCCCGGGATCCTGCCTGTCGCAAGTCAGCCGCGCGTTACTCCGCCAAGTCCGAGAACAGGTTTTCACCACTGCTGGCTTCACCCATTTCAACGGTGCCTTCGTTCAGGTCGCGCAACTCGACCCGACCGTCGCCATAGCCGATCACGACCTTGTCGCAGATATCGATGAACAAGCCGTTTTCAACAACACCGGGTATCTGGTTCAGAACCAGCGCCAGTTGCCTGGCGTGTCCAATGCGTTTCAGGTGCAGGTCCAGAATGTGATTGCCCTCATCCGTGACCTTAGGCGCCTCACCATTCATGCGCAGCGTCACCGAGGTGCCCAGAACATCCATGGTGTCCAGCGTCTCTTCGATCAACGTCCGCGTGGTCTGCCAGCCAAACGGGATCACCTCGACTGGCAGAGGAAACGCGCCCAGCGTTTCAACCTCTTTGCCCGCATCCGCAATCACCACCATCTGATCGCTCGCGGTAGCGACGATCTTCTCCTGCAGCAAGGCGGCGCCACCGCCTTTGATCAGGTTAAACTCTCTGTCGAACTCGTCGGCGCCGTCGATCGTCAGGTCCAGCCATCCAGCCTGATCCAACGAGACAACTTCGATCCCGACCTCACGCGCCAATTGCGCGGTCGCGGTCGACGTCGGGACACCTTTGATCTTCAGCCCGTCCGACTTTACCCGTTCGCCCAGTTTGCGCACCATCCAAGCTGCGGTCGAGCCGGTTCCCAATCCGACACGCATGCCATCCTGTACCAGATCGGCGGCGCGGTTTGCAGCGACATATTTTGCCTTTTCAATCGGCGACATTTCCCCGGTCATGGCAGCATCCCCAAGTTCATTTGCCGGTTGTATACGGAATGCCTTGCCCAACTGCGAGAGACAATTGCATCCGGGCATGTTTTAACATGTCGCTGAAATGCGCGTTTCCGATGGGAAACGTCGCAATCGGGTATTCGTACAGCGCCCAGACAGATTACATAGACCGCATGGAAACTCCGTACCGCCTGCATTACGCCCCCGACAATGCCTCGCTGGTCGTCCGACTGGCGTTGGAGGAAATGGGCGTTCCCTATCAAAGTGAACTGGTCGATCGCCGCAGACACCAGCAGGATGAGGCCGCGTACCGTGCGTTGAACCCCAATGGCCTGATCCCGGTGCTGGAAACGGATCAAGGACCGATCTTTGAAACAGCCGCCATTCTGTTATGGCTCGCAGACCGCCACGGACAACTGGCCCCGTCGCCCGACAGCAATGACCGGGCCGCTTTTCTGAAATGGCTGTTTTTTGCGTCCAACACCCTGCATGCCGATCTGCGGATCGTGTTTTATGCCGAAAAGTACATTGAGACGGCGCAGGCTGAATCGCTGCGGGCCGGTATACGGCCTCGGCTGCGCCAACATCTGCAAAACCTGGACGCGGTTGCGCAAAGCAAACCGGATTGGCTCTGCCCCGAACACCCTTCGGTCCTGAACTTTTACATAGCCTGCATGATGCGTTGGATGGCGCTTTATCCGGCGCGGTCGGATCGCAGTTGGTTTCAACTGGCAGACACGCCATATTTGCAGACGCTTCTTATGCAGCTGGAGATGCGTCCTTCGACGCGGGCTGCCATCGCCGCCGAGGGGTTGGGTGTTACGCCCTTCACCTCTCCGACTTATGCCAATCCTTCAGAAGGCTCAGCGACCTGACATGTTTCTTTCCGTCTTCGATATGTTCAAAGTGGGCATTGGCCCGTCATCATCGCACACGATGGGGCCGATGGTGGCTGCTGCGCGGTTTCTCGACCTGATGCGGGCGTCCCCGTTCGAATTTTCGGGGCTTCGCGGCTCGCTGCATGGTTCGCTTGCGTTCACGGGTGTCGGCCACGCAACGGATCGCGCAACCATCCTGGGTTTGGCGGGGTTTGTACCGGACACATACGACCACGAACAGGCCGAAGCTGCATTGGCTGACATTTCGGAAACACATATGGTTTCGCCGGATGGCCTGCCCACGCTTGCTTTTGATCCAAAGGCGGATCTTGTCTTTGATTTCGACAACAACCTGCCCGGCCACGCCAATGGTATGATCCTGATGGCGACCGATGCGCAGGGCGACGTTATCCTGCGACAAGTTTATTACTCCATCGGTGGTGGATTTGTCCTGACCGAAGAGGAACTGGCCGAAGGCAAGGCCACCGAGGAAGGCGCCCCTGTGCCTTTCCCTTTCAAATCAGCAGTTGAAATGTTGGACATGGCCCGATCCAGCGGCAAGAACATCGCACAGATGAAGCGCGAGAACGAAATCGCGCGAGGATGCGCAGACAGCTTTGCCAAGGGGACGACTCGCCTTTGGCAAGTGATGAACGACTGTATCGAGCGCGGGCTGAACACTGACGGCATTCTGCCGGGCGGATTGCACGTGCGTCGCCGGGCCAAGGGTATTCATGATGCTCTGCAGGCCGAGCGAGGTATGAACCTGAACGCGCCGCACACAATCAACGACTGGATGAGCGTCTATGCGATGGCCGTGAACGAAGAGAACGCCGCCGGAGGTCAGGTCGTCACTGCCCCAACCAACGGTGCGGCGGGCGTTCTGCCAGCGGTGCTGCGCTATTACCTGGATCACGTACCCGGAGCCACGGAATCCCGGATCGAAGATTTCCTGCTGACAGCCGCAGCGATCGGTGGACTTGTAAAATACAACGCCTCAATCTCGGGGGCCGAAGCCGGGTGTCAGGCAGAGGTTGGCAGCGCTTCGGCCATGGCCGCCGCAGGCTTGTGCGCTGTAATGGGCGGGACGCCCGAACAAGTCGAAAATGCCGCTGAAATCGCCCTGGAGCATCATTTGGGCATGACATGCGATCCGGTTGCCGGGCTGGTTCAGGTCCCGTGCATCGAACGTAACGGTCTGGGCGCGATCAAGGCCGTCTCGGCCGCGTCTTTGGCCCTGCGCGGCGACGGGCAACATTTTGTTCCATTGGACGCCGTAATCGAAACGATGCGCCAAACCGGGCACGACATGCACGAAAAATACAAAGAGACATCATTGGGCGGCTTGGCAGTGAACGTTCCAAACTGCTGACCAAGTCAAAGGAACATAGAGCGAGGGCAAAACATGCAGGGACATTGCTTATGCGGAGCGGTCCGCTACGAGGTCACCCCACCCGTTCTGTCTTGCGTGAACTGCCATTGCGATAGCTGTCGACGTCAATGCGCGGCCCCGATGACCACCTATTTTGGGATTCGGGATGGCCAATGGCGCTGGACAGCCGAAGCGCCCAGGACCTTTAACTCGTCGCCGGGGGTCGAACGCAGCTTTTGCCCCCATTGCGGGACGCCCATCTCGTTTCGATCAACCGTTATGTCCGACGTCCTGCACCTGTACGTTGCAACACTGGACGAGCCTGAGGCGCTGGAGCCAACGCTGAACGTCGCGCATGAAGAAAAACTGCGCTGGTTGAAACTGAACGATGGTCTGCCGCACTGCATCGGACCGGATTACACCAAGGTTCAACCCATCGATTAAACTCGTTGCGGTAACGGCTTTTCAGCGTCGCAGCAAAACGTTAGCGTCGCGCCATGACTCATGACCGCCCTGTTTTTGGCATCGCGTTGATGCTTGGCTTTTGCATACTCGCCCCGATGGGCGACGCGATGGCCAAACTGTTGGGGGAAACCACGCCCGTTGGATTGCTGGTTTTCGTGCGATTTTCCGTTCAGGCCGCAATCCTGATCCCCTTGATTGCCCTAACGGGACGACCTTGGCGGATGCGCGGAAGGGTCCTGCGGCTGACACTGGTTCGAACTGTGCTGCATATTGTCGGGATCACGGCAATGTTCAGTGCGTTGCAGTATTTGCCGCTGGCCGATGCGGTCGCGATTGCCTTTGTCATGCCGTTTATCATGCTGCTGTTGGGGCGCTATGTGCTTGGCGAAGAAGTCGGTGCGCGCAGACTGATCGCTTGTATCGTGGGCTTCATCGGAACGCTTCTGGTCATCCAACCCAGCTTTGCCGAAGTCGGCGCCCCGGCGCTTCTGCCGCTGATCGTTGCAGTCGTCTTTGCGCTTTTCATGCTTGTGACCCGTCAAATCGCCAAGGAAACAGACCCGGTTGCGTTGCAGGCAGTTTCCGGCGCTATGGCCACGATTGCGCTGCTGCCAGTTTTGGTGCTCGGAACCTATGCGGACATTTGGGAAATCTCCCTGATCATCCCGCCAGCGGAATTGCACTGGCTGTTGCTGGCGATCGGGGCGCTGGGAACGGTCGCGCATCTGTTCATGACGTGGTCACTGCGGTTTGCACCGTCCGCCACGTTGGCGCCGATGCAATACCTGGAGATACCGGTGGCTACCCTAGTCGGATGGCTGATCTTTCACGATCTGCCGAACGGATTGGCGGCGGTTGGTATCATGATCACGATTGCGGCCGGGCTCTACGTTATTCTGCGCGAGCGGGCCAGCGCGCGCTCTGCCCCGACAGAAACGCCCGCATAACCTCGTCCAGCATGTCACGCGGCAGCATTACCAAAAGACCGGGCCCATCCACCTGCAACTCGATTGCGCCAAGTGCCCGGTTCGAAGTGCCCACTTGCCCATCCGGTTCAAACACCAGTTGATCTATCGGCCATTCGAGACCGCGACTGCGACCTGTCACGCGCCGCAGCGGGAACAGAGACACGGTTTGCCCCTTCGCCATTGGCAGAGCGAGCTTTGGCGGTGCATGAAGAATCACCTCGTCCTCGCCCAGCAGCACGCACGGGCGATCCTGCAATCTTACAAGCGTGTTGAACGCAGCCAGTTGATGATCCACCCGCGCGCCCAGAAACCCGACCCCGAGGACCAAAGGCGCCTCGATCTGGCGCAGCGCCTTTTCGAAATCGGTGCTGTCCTGTTCGCTCACGAAAAACTGCTGCGCGTCGGGGATTTGGTCTCGGTAAACCGGATCAAGCGAGTCGAAGTCACCGATAACGGCGTCTGGAATACGTCCCGAATCGATCAGAATCGCCGCACCACCATCTGCCGCAACAACGCAATTTACGCGGTTGAACGCCAGATTCAGGTCGTCAGGACCGATCTGGCCCCCTCCAAATAGCGCGATTGGCTCCTCTGAGCGTACAATCGACTCAATTTTCACAAGATTGACCATATTTCCCGGATTTGGACATAATGAAAACACAAAATGATAGACTCATGAACAAAGTTAAGAGTCGATTGTGGGCGGGCTGCGCCCACAATGTGACTTGGTAGTTTGTAGAGGACGTGTGTCTGATGGTACAGAACAACAAGGTATTGACCGTTTCCTACGGTACATTCTCCTGCACATTGGAAGGGTTCGACGACTCCTTTGAAACAATGAAAGCGATTGCCGAGTACTTTCGCGATCTTGCAGCGGATGATCGGTATTTCGGATCAGAACCCCCCCAACCAGACGCCGAAATGCTGACACGCATCGCCCAACGCGACCAGTCGCAACGGGTAGAGGCCAGCCGGAACGACACTGGCTTGCTGCTACGCGCAACGGACGAGGTTTCGACCCCCGCCTCGCCCGCATCTGGCGCGCCTGCTGCCGAGCAGGTGGATAGCACCGCCGAGTTCTTTGCCAATTCCGAAACCGACGAGCCCGCCGCATCCGACAGTATCGCAGCCAAATTGCAGCGCATCCGTGCCGTTGTTTCCCACTCTGGCGAGGCGACGGCACGCTACAGTGAAGACGAAGACGAAAACGGTGGGTTTGTCGCCCCGGCCCAGCCAAAGGTCGACGCGATCTCAGCCGCTTTCGAAGCGGGCGCACTGACGCCGGCGGACCTGCAGACGCAAGTCGAAGACGAAGATCCGCAGCCCGTTGAAGACCTGATTGAGGCGGAAGACACAGCGCAGGCTGAACCCGTCGAAGAGCCCGTCGCGGCAGAAGTGGAAGCGGAAGTACAAACAGAATCGGAAGAGGCCGAGGTTTCGACCGATGACGTTCTGTTTACGGACATTGAGGAAAAGGCCGAGGCCGACTCTGAACCGGACGAGATCGTCAATATCCTTAATGAGGAGACGGACGAGCCGGAAGCGGAAGAAATAGGTGGTTCAGAATTTGACCACGACGTCCTTACCGCCGCCGAAGAAGCCAAGCTGTTGGACGAGATCACACTGGTCGAGTCGGAACTGGCAAAGCGGGCGTCACAGCCCCTGCCCGAGGCCGACGACCTGAACGACGATGTCACGCGCCTGATGGACACGGCTGGTGAGCGTATGGATGACCCGGAAACATCCGGCCAGCGCGAAACATATTCGCATCTGCGCACTGCCGTCGCTGCAACCGAAGCCGAACGCTCGGATACAAACGATGACGCGGCCGAGTCTCCAGATCAGGATTATCGTGGTGACCTGGAATCCGTTGTCAGCCCGCGCCGGCCCGAGATTCAGGTCACAAGCATTCGCCCCGACGCGGACACTGCGCCCCTGAAACTGGTGGCCGAACAGCGCGTCGATACCGACGAATCGGATCGCGGACCCGTCACACCGCGCCGCGTGACCGCTGATCAGGAAGAAGCGGAAGACGAAGAAGGTGGTTTTGCCCGTTTCGCCCAGGAGCAAGGCGCGCAATCCCTGCCCGATCTTCTGGAGGCCGCTGCCGCATACCTGTCATTCATCGAAGGACAGGAGCAGTTCTCGCGTCCGCAGTTGATGAACAAAGTGCGCTCGCTCAAGCAGGAGTCATTCAACCGCGAGGAAAGCCTGCGCACATTCGGGCAGCTGTTGCGGGACGGTAAGATTGAAAAGGCCGGAGGTGGCCGGTTCGCCGCCTCAAATCAGATCGGTTTCCGTCCGGACGACAAACGCGCCGCCGGTTAATCAGCACCAAAAAGACTATTCCCCCTCATACCTTGGGTCAGAGCCATCTCTGGCCCAATTTCCTTTGGCGCAAACGCGTGACACGTCAGCAGATAAACACGTGCTGCCGGCAAAATGCCGCTGTTGGCTCATCACCGTTATGCTGCAGCGCAGAAACATGCTATGTTTCATGGAAGTCCGCTGATCCATAGTTCCCGCCGAGGCATCAAAATGCATGACCTTGCAATTCGACGCTTACGCATATTCGACAAAGCCCAGATCGTTGCACATTTCAACACTCTGGACCGCGAAACGCTGCGGTCGCGATTTGGCGCAACGGTCACGGACGCGTATGTCCAAAACTACGTGGCGACAATGTTTGACGATACCGCATTGATTTATGGCGCATTTCCCGACACTGCCTTACGCGGAGTCGCCGAACTGCGCCCGATTGGCAATCCCCCTACCCGAATTGCAGAGGCCGCGTTTACCGTCGAAGCATCCTGGCAGGACAAAGGGATAGGCGACGCGCTTCTGTCTCGCATCATCGCCGTTGCACGCAATCGAAGCATTCGCGAGGTGCACATGGTGTGCCTCGCAACGAACCAGCGCATGCGGCATCTGGCCTGCAAACACGACGCTGATCTGCAACTGATGACAGGTCAGGTTGCTGCGACCCTGACGCCTCCCTGGCCCACGCCAATCAGTATGGTGCAAGAAATTGCCGGTGAGTATCACGCGTTCGCCCGCGCCGTACTCAGTTGGCCGGACTGAGATGGCGCCCAGCCTGTCTGGGATCAGAAAAACCAGTTGTGCTTTCTGACCCTAGATCTGGTAATCTTCAGTTAAATTTCAGTATGTAATGATCCAAACTTGATCAGAAATTGAACCCCAACGCGACGTAAGGCCCGGTCAGGATCAGGTCAATGACTTCTCGCCCCTCCTGAAATTCGACATCCAGATGACGATACCCACCGGCTACACGTACCGTTTCGGTCCATTTCCAGCTTGCCTGTGCCAACGCCTCCCACTGAAACTTTGACCCCACGTCAAACCCACCGATGTTGCCCATCCCGGTCAGCGTCCATCGGTCATTCACTACATGATTAAATCGCGCCCCGACCAACGGGTCGGTCCAGCTTTGGTTCGTACTGGCCGTACGACGCGCAACAGTCGTCGAAACATCCAGATCCCAATGCCGCACCCCACCCAGTGCCTCAAGCCGCGAATTGCTGTTCTGATAGACCGCATAGCTGCCGGCCAGCGTCACCATGGTTCCCTCAAGGTCCCAACTGGCCGCGCTATCGAACGGCCCAATCCGAACATCATCGCTGAGTTTGAGGAAATTGAACTCGCCACCGATGGACCAACGCCCATTGCGCGCTTCACCCGCAATCAGAAACGCGCCATCCAGAATGTCAAAGATCGAGGTGTCGCCGTCGACAGGAGGGTTCGGACCTATATCCAAGGACGTTCTGAGCTCGGGCCCCCAGAAATACGGCGCGATGGTGTATTCCCAGTTTTCGGCCCGTGCGGTCCCAGCCACCGCCATTGCCGAAACGACAGAAAACGCCACGAAAGTCCTGTTTTTCATAGAAAACCCGCCTGCCAGCAATCATTTGCGGGAATTCTGGCAGGCAGCGACTTACAAAACAAGCGCCGGGGTCAATCCTGAGTCTGATCTGGGTCTTCTTTGCCCACGCCGCGAAAGATGAACTTGAACGGCAGCGCCCACAGGATGCCCAGGCCGACATAGATGAGCAATTCCACCCATATTGGCGGTCGGTTCAGCAAGTTCACAAGCGTCACCACCGCAACAATATACAATGGCAAGCCGATCACCAGAATGACCAGCGACCAGCGTCGGCGCGCCTTGTAGCTCAGCCCGGATTTGCGCTCGTTGCTCATCAATCAGCAAACGGGTCGGTCACCAGGATGGTGTCGTCCCGCTCCGGACTGGTGGACAGCAAGGCCACCGGGCATTCGATCAGTTCTTCCACCCGGCGCACGTATTTGATGGCATTGGCAGGCAAATCCGCCCAGCTGCGCGCACCTTCGGTGGATTCACTCCAGCCCGGCATTTCCTCGTAGATGGGCGTACAGCGGGCCTGTTGATCCGCCGCCGTCGGCAAGTAGTCCAGGCGCTCACCGTCCAATTCATACGCGACGCAGATTTTCAACGTCTCGAACCCGTCGAGAACATCCAGTTTCGTTAGTGAAATCCCGTTTACACCACTGGTCGCGCAGGTCTGGCGCACCAGACAAGCGTCAAACCAGCCGCACCGGCGCTTGCGGCCCGTCGTGGTCCCGAACTCGTGCCCCCGCTCTCCCAGACGCTGCCCGTCCGCATCGTCCAGCTCGGTCGGAAACGGCCCCTCGCCCACGCGTGTCGTGTAGGCTTTGACAATCCCCAGTACAAAATTGATCGAACCCGGTCCGATGCCGACGCCCGTCGCGGCCTGACCCGCAATCACATTCGACGATGTGACGAATGGATACGTCCCAAAGTCGATATCCAGCAGGGCGCCCTGCGCACCTTCAAACAGGATACGCTTCCCAGCCTTGCGCTTTTCTTTGAGCACTTTCCAGACGGGTGCCGCGAATGGCAGAATCTCCTGCGCGATCTCTTTCAACTGAGCAATCAGGGCATCCCGATCCACCGGCTCGATCCCCAGACCCTTACGCAGCGGATCGTGGTGCTGCAGCGCCCGGTCTACACGAGCTTCCAGCGTCGCTTCATCCGCAAGATCGGCGACCCTTACCGATCGGCGACCGACCTTATCTTCGTATGCCGGGCCAATTCCGCGGCCGGTGGTCCCGATCTTGGTCCCCTTGCTGGCCGCTTCTTCGCGAGCGCGATCAAGTTCGCCATGAATCGGCAAGATCAACGGGGTGTTCTCGGCGATCATCAACGTATCAGGAGAAATATCGACACCCTGTGCCCGGATCGTGCCAATCTCCTTGATCAGGTGCCACGGATCCAGAACAACGCCGTTGCCAATGACACTCAGCTTGCCGCCACGTACGACACCCGAAGGCAACGCGTGCAGCTTGTAGACCTCTCCGTCAATAACCAATGTGTGCCCGGCATTATGCCCGCCCTGAAAACGCGCGATCACATCTGCCCGCTCGCTGAGCCAGTCGACGATCTTGCCTTTTCCTTCGTCACCCCACTGGGCGCCGACAACAACCACGTTGGCCATATCCGGTCCTTTTGCACTGAAATATCAAACCCGGCTGATATAGCGAGGCTCAGACGGCAGGGAAACCGCTATTTCGCCGCATGGAACAATCGCGCTGCGCGCGATGCCTCCGGCGGGGATATTTTTAGCCAGATGAAGAGCGGATCCCCTGCTTCATCTGGCTGCAAGTATCCCGGGGGAGACGCCCGGAACGGGCGGCGGGGGCAGAGCCCCCTTCTCTCACTTCGGCAAACGGACCGGTCGGCCATGCGGTGTTGTCAGGTACGCTGCTTCCCACGCGTCGCGCGTCGTTTCGAGATCGGCGGGCAACGCATCGCCGCTTTCCGCCAGAAAACCTTCGAGCGTTTCCAGCCAGGCGTTGAAATAATCGTCACCTCCGTCCAGATCCCGCTCCAGCCCGTGCCGCTTCAGCGTCTGAGAAAAGCGCGTGGCCCAGTCGGGCCAGTCAAACCGGCCGGCCTCATTCAGCGCCACGGCGACCGCAAAGACCTGCGCGTGCCAGGGTTCGGCAAAAACCGGTTCGGGGGCCGCGTATGAATGGCAATCGTTCATACGGGCTCCAGGTATGACTGCCAAAGGTCCAGCACGACCTCGTCGTCCGGGTGTTCCGGATCGGCCCAAAGCTCGGACGACGGGAAAGCCACCGCATACAGTGGCTCCGGTGCCTCACCCAACCCATGCGCGTTGGAATCCGGCAGGACATGAGACCCGTGCAGCCGGAGCACTCGCCCAACAGCACCGGCTGCATAATCCGGCAGCCGCGTATGTCCGCCCACGACAAGCCGGTTCGCCGTTGGGCGCAGCGTGCGCACCGCCTGCCCGACCTCAAACCGCGCCGTGATGTTGGAGGGGCGGTCTGCGGGCCCTCCCTTTGCGAGCGCTGCGGCCACTTTCTCGGGTTTCAGGGCCTGCGCGGCCAGTCGATGTTTCTGATCATCAGGCACACCACGCAGATCATCCTGCGTCAGGATCCCTTTTTCGACCAACAAATCCGCCAAGGCAGATATCCATTTTTCGAAGTATGAAAACCGCGCGTAATCTTTCGGAGACAACCGCTCGCGCGCGTGTCGCGATGTATCGATGTTCCACTGCCCCAGAAACCCGGCGGCCAATGTCACCGCCAGCGCACGCGCCTGCCAGTCTTCCGCGAAAACCGGAGCATCCTCGGATCCCGGCTGAACCGGCCCGTCCCCGAAGCGACCGCCCATGTCGTGAACGCGGGTCATGCGGCCCCCTTGGGCAGACCAGTGCCGATCATGCTGTCGCGTGTGACCAGAGCGGCCAGCGCGTTTTCGTCCAGACCCTCGGTGCCTTCGGGGCGCATGGGCAGCACGAGATAGCGAATCTCGGCGGTTGAATCCCACACGCGGACCGATGATTCTCGCGGCAGGGTCACTCCAAACTCCGCCAGCACTTTGCGCGGTTCGCGCACCGCACGGGCGCGGTAGGCATCGGATTTGTACCAACCGGGCGGGATGCCCAACAACGGCCACGGGTAACAACTGCACAAGGTGCATACGACCATGTTGTGCTGTTGGGGGGTGTTCTCGACAACGACGATGTGTTCACCCTGACGACCGTAATATCCAAGCGCGGCGACCACGGGCGTGGCATCGGACAGCAGTTTGGCTTTGAAATCGGGATCGCTCCACGCCCTGGCAACGACGCGTGCGCCATTCTGCGGACCGATCCTGTTCTGGTAAGTGTCGATGATCTCGTCCAGCGTCGCAGGGTCGATCAGCCCCTTGCGGGTCAGAATCGTTTCCAGCGCTTTGACGCGCAGCGCAGGTTCGGGCGGCAAAAGGGTGTGGGGGTGGTCGTGATCGTCATGTGGCATGCCTGCAGCCTGCCTTAGGCCAGACGACCGAGTCCAGTCCCATTGCCGTGATAAACCACATCGTCGGCGCGCAACCCAACTCGTGACTTGCCCCCAGAACCAAACTTGCATAAGTACCACGCGATACACGCCACGCTGTACAGGACCACCATGGAAAACGTTGTTCTCATCATTCACCTTCTTCTGGCCCTGGGCCTGATCGCCGTCGTTCTGATGCAGCGGTCCGAAGGTGGTGGCCTTGGCATGGGTGGCGGTGGCGGTGGCGCAATGACGGGTCGCGCGGCAGCGACTGCTTTGGGCAAGCTGACGTGGATTCTTGCAGCATGTTTCATCGTGACATCCATTACGCTGACCATTCTGGCGGCGCAAAAGTCTTCGGGAAGCTCCGTGATCGACCGTTTGGGCGTTCCGGCACCTGCGCCGACGGAAGAAAGCAACCCGGCGGTTCCGTCGGCAGATGACCTGCTGCCACCCACGCAGGGCAGCAACACACCGCTGATCCCGCAGGCCGACTAAGCCACAAAACCTAGAAATCCAAAAGAGAACTGCAACAGCATCTTGCGGTTCCCTTGCGCTTTTGGCGCGAATCCTTTATGAGTGAAGTCCCGTGATGCAGCGGTTTTTTGAACCGCCGGGCAGCTAATAATGACGTCTCACGGGGGCAGCCGAAAAAACATGGCGCGTTTTATTTTCATCACTGGTGGTGTGGTTTCATCCTTGGGCAAAGGGCTGGCTTCGGCGGCATTGGGTGCGCTGTTGCAGGCCCGTGGATATTCGGTGCGTCTGCGCAAGCTGGACCCCTATTTGAACGTCGATCCGGGCACCATGTCACCGTTTGAACATGGTGAAGTGTTCGTGACCGATGACGGCGCGGAAACCGATCTGGACCTCGGCCATTACGAGCGTTTCACCGGCGTGGCCGCACGCAAGACCGACTCGGTCAGCTCAGGCCGGATTTATTCGAACGTTCTGGAAAAAGAGCGTCGTGGCGACTACCTCGGCAAAACCATTCAGGTGATCCCGCACGTCACCAACGAGATCAAGGATTTCATCGCCATCGGCGAGGATGAGGTCGATTTCATGCTGTGCGAGATCGGCGGCACCGTTGGCGATATTGAAGGCCTGCCCTTTTTCGAAGCCATCCGTCAGTTCAGCCAGGACAAGCCCCGCGGTCAATGCATCTTTATGCACCTCACCCTGCTGCCCTACATCAAGGCATCTGGGGAGTTGAAAACCAAGCCGACACAGCACTCGGTCAAGGAACTGCGCTCGATCGGGCTGGCGCCCGATATTCTGGTTTGCCGCTCTGAGGGCCCGATTCCGACGAAAGAGCGTGAGAAACTGGCCCTGTTCTGCAACGTCCGCCCCGACAGCGTGATCGCGGCGCAGGACCTCAGCACAATTTATGACGCACCACTGGCGTATCATAAGGAAGGTCTCGATCAGGCGGTTCTGGATGCCTTCCAGATCAGCCCGGCCCCCAAGCCCGATCTGGCGAAATGGGAAGACGTCAGCGACCGCATCCACAACGCCGAAGGCGAGGTGAAGGTGGCCATTGTCGGCAAATACACCCAGTTGGAAGACGCCTATAAATCGATTGCCGAGGCCCTGACTCACGGCGGCATGGCCAACCGAGTCAAGGTCAAGGTCGAATGGGTGGATGCCGAGGTGTTCGACACCGAAGACGTCGCTCCGCATCTCGAAGGCTTCCACGCCATCCTTGTTCCCGGTGGCTTTGGCGAACGTGGTACCGAAGGCAAGATCAAGGCGGCACAATACGCGCGCGAGCATAAAGTGCCTTATTTGGGTATCTGTCTGGGCATGCAGATGGCCGTCATCGAAGCCGCGCGTAATGCCGCTGGAATCTCTGCTGCGGGATCGGAAGAATTCGACCATGAATCGGGTGAAAAGCGTTTTGAGCCCGTCGTTTATCACCTGAAAGAATGGGTGCAGGGCAATCACAAGGTTGAACGCAAGGTTGGCGACGACAAGGGCGGCACCATGCGATTGGGCGCATACAATGCCGTTCTCAGCGATGGTTCCAAAGTGGCCGACGTTTACGGCGGCACCCAGATCGAAGAGCGCCATCGCCACCGCTATGAAGTCGACATCAAGTATCGCGACAAGCTTGAAAAGGCTGGGCTGAATTTCTCGGGCATGTCACCCGACGGACGGTTGCCGGAAATCGTCGAATGGTCGGATCATCCTTGGTTCATCGGTGTTCAATACCATCCGGAACTCAAATCCAAGCCCTTCGAACCGCACCCCTTGTTCCGCGATTTCGTACGCGCAGCGAAAGACACTTCGCGTCTGGTCTAGGTCACCGCAATTTGTCGGGTCGTTGCGAAAAACCAGTATGCGGCGGCCCTCTGACACGGTTAAATGCCGACGACTCAGAAGGAGACCGGCCATGACCGAACAAATCACACGCGCAGAGAACTTTGCTGCCCTTCACAAAAAGGGCGACCCGGTCATCCTCTACAATATCTGGGACCCGGGCAGCGCCGTCGCCGTACGCGATGCGGGGGCAAAGGCACTGGCCACGGGCAGCGCCCCGGTTGCAATGGCGCAGGGTTATTCAGACGGTCAAAACATCCCGTTTGACATGGCGCTGGACAATGCCCGCCGCATCGTCGATGCCGTGGACATCCCCGTCACAATGGATCTGGAAGGGGCATACGCCGAAGATACGTTCGGCATTGCCGCGAATGTCGGACGCGCCTTGGAGACTGGGGTGATCGGCTTCAATTTCGAGGATCAAATCGTTGGAACCAAAGACCTTTACGACATAGAGACCCAAGCTGCTAGGGTCGCCGCGATGCGCGAAGGATGCGACGCCGCGGGGTTACCGGCCTTTATCAACGCCAGAACGGACATCTTTCTGAAGGCCGCTCCGGACACGCATAACACGGCTATGCTGGAAGACGCGATGGCCCGTGCCAAAGCTTACGCGGATGCGGGCGCAAGCGGCTTTTTTGCTCCGGGCCTTAAGGATGAAGCGATGATTGGCCGCCTTTGCGAGGCGACGGAACTGCCAGTCAACATCATCGCCCTGCCCGGCACGCCTGACACGGCGACTTTGGCGGGTCTTGGGGTGGCGCGCATCAGTTATGGGCCTGTTCCTTATCGGCAAATGGTTGCTTGGTTGCAGGACAAGGCCCGCGAAGCCCTGCAAGGCGGCACTTGATCCACTTTTAGGGGATTGCATTCTGCCAAGTTCCTCCGCACCTTGTGGGGAAATGTGGAGGAGGACGGATCGTGCCTAAAGGATACTGGGTTGCGCATGTCGATGTGGACGACTTCGAAACGTACAAGTCCTACATTGCCGCCAATGCCGCGCCCTTTGCCGAATACGGGGCGAAGTTTCTGGTGCGCGGCGGCACGCGCGAGGAAAAAGAAGGTCAGGCGCGGGCCCGCACCGTTGTTATCGAATTTCCCAGCTACGAACAGGCATTGGCCTGTTATGACAGCGACCAGTATCAGCAGGCCAAAGCCCTGCGTGATCCCGTTTCGACCGGCGATCTTGTGATCATTCAGGGCTATGACGGGTAGCCCCGGCTTGGCGGACCATAAAATAGGGACTAACCTGACCCCATGTTGAAAAAGTTCTTTCAGGCGTTTCGCCCGCCGCAACACGATAACCTGCCCGACCCGGATGCCGAATTGGCCCTGGGTGCATTGATGGTTCGTGTGGCGCAGGCGGACCGGGACTACAAACTGGAAGAAATCAGCCTGATCGACCGCATCCTCGCCCGCCTCTACCAGCATAACGCAATTGAGGCTGCGAAAGTGCGCGCGACCTGCGAAAAGCTGCATGCGGCTGCACCCGAAACTGACACGTTCGGTAAACTGATCCGCGAAACAACAGGCGAAAAGGAACGGCTGGCCGCACTTGACGCGCTTTGGGAGGTTGTACTGGCTGACGGCGACACCGACGAAGGAGAGGTCAAAATCGTCGAGGAAGCCCGCACCGCGATGGGCTTGAGTTACAATGACAGTCAGGCGGCGCGCGCACGCGTGCAATCGCGCTTGGAAGCCAGTTAAGCCGGGTCTATATCTTACGCATGTTCAGTGATTTCCTGTCCCGGCTGACACAGCCCCAGCCCGATCCGCTGGCCGATGACGACGCGCGTCTGGCCCTTACGGCCCTTCTGGTGCGCATTGCCCGGTCCGACAATGACTATGCCGACACGGAAATGGCCCGGATCGACCGGGTATCAGCCGAACGATATGGTCTTTCACCGTTCGAGGCCGCCGGTCTTCGCGCCCGCGCCGAGGATCTTGAGGCCGAAGCCCCGGATACGGTGCGTTTTACCCGCGCGATCAAAGAAGCGGTGGCCTATGACGACCGCCTCGCCGTGGTACAGGCGATGTGGTCTGTGGCGCTGGCCGACGGCCATCGCAGCGAAGAGGAAGATTCGCTGCTCAGGCTGGTCGTCAGCCTGCTTGGTGTCAGCGATGTGGATTCGGCGTTGGCACGACAAAAGGCCGCGAAATCGTGATCGCCGCATTGGGCATGTACGACATGCCCGCCACCGCACAGGCCAATGATCGCTTCTGGAACCTGACGCGGTCCGCCCTGGGTTTTGGTCCGGAACGGCTGACGCGCGACCGCGACATGTGGGACGTCTGGACGCATCCTGACCTGGTGTTGGCCCAAACCTGCGGCATGCCCTATCGGACAAAACTGCAGGGGCAGGTTCAGCTTGTCGGTACTCCGGACTATGGCCTGCCGGACTGCCCGCCCGGTCACTACTGCTCGGTTTTTGTGGCCCGCCGCACCGATCAGAGAGATCTGTCCGAGCTGATTGACGGTGTTTTTGGCTATAATGAAAGTCTGTCGCAATCCGGGTGGGCCGCGCCAATCACGCATCTGGCTGGGCAGAACCTCAAACCGGAAACACTGTTGGAGACCGGCGGTCACGCAAATTCGGCGCACGCCGTAGCCAATGGACAGGCAGACGTTGCCTCGTTGGACGCGTTGACATGGACGTTGTTGCAGGAACACACAAAACTGGGGGAACAGTTGCGCGAGGTTGCCAGAACCCCTCCGACCCCCACCCTGCCGTATATTACGGCACCGGGGCGGGACCCGGACCGCATCGCCCATGCGGTTCGATCAGCAATCAAGGATCTGTCAGACCATGACCGGCGGCTTTTGCACCTAAAGGTCCTGACACAGATACCAGCCGAAAAATATCTGTCAGTCCCTAACCCGCCCAGTCCTGAGGCGATTGTCGCAACAAACTAGCAATTTTGATCAGAACGTTTGGTCAAACTGGCAGATTCAGCCCTTGATCTTGTCATTTGCGCATTGCATTGGTCCGTTTTTTCAGCCCTAGTACCGCACCAACACCAACCAGCCCGAGACTGCCCGTGACAGAAACCGCTCCCGTCATCGAGATCAGGAACCTCCATAAGAGTTTTGGACAACTCGAAGTCCTCAAAGGTGTGGATATCACGGCACATCGCGGCGATGTGGTTTCGCTGATCGGGTCATCAGGTTCGGGAAAGTCCACGCTGCTGCGCTGTTGCAACCTTCTGGAAGACAGTCAGGATGGCGAGATATTGTTCAAAGGCGAACCCGTGCACTGGACAGGCAGCCACCATCATCGCCGCCCGGCTGATCCCAAACAAGTGCTGCGCATCCGCACCAACCTGTCGATGGTGTTTCAGCAATTCAATCTGTGGGCGCATATGACCATCCTGCAAAACGTGATGGAAGCCCCGGTCACAGTTTTGGGCCGCGACCGGGCCGAGGTCGAAGACAGCGCGCGCAAATATCTGGACAAGGTCGGCATCGGCGACAAATGCGACGTGTACCCGGCGCAGTTGTCGGGCGGTCAGCAACAACGTGCCGCCATCGCCCGTGGCCTTTGCATGGAGCCAGAAGCGTTGTTGTTCGACGAGCCGACTTCGGCTCTGGACCCCGAGCTGGAACAGGAAGTCATCAAGGTAATCAAAGATTTGGCCGCCGAAGGCCGCACCATGATCATTGTGACTCATGACATGAAAATGGCTGCCGACATTTCAAGCCACGTTGTGTTCCTGCACCAAGGCCTGATCGAAGAAGAAGGCACGCCGGAAGATATCTTTACCACCCCTGAATCCACGCGGCTTCAGGGTTTTCTATCCGCCACCAAGGCGGCATAACCTCAGAACAGATCAAAGTAGGGGAGTAACCAATGAAAAACCTGATTCTGACCACCGCAGCACTGGCGCTGACCGCCGGCATGGCAATGGCAGACACTGTGCGCATGGGCACGGAAGGCGCCTACCCTCCGTACAACTTCATCAATGACGCAGGCGAAGTTGACGGGTTCGAGCGCGAGCTTGGCGACGAGCTGTGCAAACGCGCAGGTCTGGAATGCGAATGGGTCAAAAATGACTGGGATTCGATCATTCCAAACCTGGTGTCCGGCAACTACGACACCATCATCGCGGGCATGTCGATCACGGATGAACGGGACGAAGTCATCGACTTTACCCAGAACTACGTTCCGCCTGCGGCGTCGGCCTTTGCCGCTGCATCTGACGGCGCCGACCTGAGTGGCGGCGTGGTTGCTGCGCAAACCGCAACGATTCAGGCTGGGTACGTCGCGGAAAGCGGCGCGACACTGGTCGAATTCGCAACGCCGGAAGAAACCATCGCGGCCGTTCGCAGCGGTGAGGCAGATGCTGTGTTCGCAGACAAAGACTACCTTGTTCCGATCGTGGAAGAATCGGGCGGCGAGCTTGTATTCGTAGGCGATGACGTGCCGCTGGGCGGCGGCGTTGGCATGGGCGTCCGCGAAAGCGACGGCGAACTGCGCGGCAAGTTCGATGAAGCCATCACTTCGATGAAGGCGGATGGCACTCTGAATGAGATGCTGAAAAAGTGGTTTGGTGAGGGCACTGCCACTTATGGTACCGACGGTTCCGTCGTAACCAACTAAGCGCTTGCTCAATAGGTCCGGCGTGCATGATGCGCCGGACCTCCCGGCAGCTTGCCGGGTCTGACGTTCGAAAGACGCCTGATGTTCTCCTACTGCGTTGATCCTGACACGCTCGGCACGTTCCGCTGGTTCTCTTGTTACCTGACGACCGGCGTGCACTGGTCGTTCTACCTTTCTTTTCTGAAAGTTCTGCTGTTGTTGGCCGTGACTGCTCCGGTTGCGCTTAGCTTTGGATTTGCAGGGGCAATGGCAGCGCGGTCGCATTTTCCGCCGCTCAGCTGGTTGGGCAAAGGCTACATCGCAATTGTTCGCGGCGTTCCCGACATCGCGTTTTTTCTGTTTTTCGTCATCGCATTGGATCAGGGGTTTGAATGGATCCGCCACAAAGTCCTGTGCCCGGATTGGAGCGAGCCCATCCGGCAGGGAAACGACTTCCTTGTCTGTCAGAGCGCCAAACTGCCTTTGGGAACTGCACCTGAATGGGTGCACGAGACATATGGCTTCATTCTGGCGGTTATCACGTTTTCGATCGTGTTCGGGGCGTTCGCGGCCAACGTTCTGTTTGGCGGTATGCGCGCTGTTCCACACGCTCAGTTAGAGACGGCTGAAGCCTACGGCATGACGCGCCGCGAGACTTTCTGGCGTATCCTGGTCCCGCAAATGTGGGTCTATGCCCTGCCCGGCCTTTCAAACCTCTGGATGGTCCTGATCAAGGCGACGCCATTGCTGTTCCTGCTGGGCATCGAAGATATCGTTTACTGGGCCCGCGAATTGGGTGGCACCAAAACGTCCAGATTTACGGAATACCCCCACGGTGACTGGCGCATGTGGTACTTCCTGTTCCTGCTGATTTTTTACCTTGGCATGACGCGCGTGTCCGAGATCGGACTTGAAAAGCTGATGCGGCGTCTGTCACACGGACAGGCAACATCCGGCGGTGAATTGCTGCGCAAGGAGACCACCGCATGAGCTGCTTGCAAACCATTCAGGACTACGGCCTCCGGTCCATAGGCATCGGCGAGCGGTTGCTGCCCAAGACCGATTTTACCCTTTGCGAGCATTTCACTCTGATTGGCTCGGGCATGATCTGGAATATCTATTTCGGGATCATGGCGATGATCACCGGGTTCTTTCTGGCAACTGCGCTGGCTGTTGGAAAAGCATCCCCGAACAAATGGCTGCGGAAGCCATCGCAGTGGTTCATCTTCCTCTTTCGCGGCTCGCCGCTCTTTATCCAGTTCTTCTTTGCTTATTTCTTCTTTCTGTCGCTCAAGAAGACGTACCCGATGTTTGACGCGCTGACCTCGGCCTGGCTGGGCGCTTTGATTGTCCTGTTCCTGAACACATCGGCCTATTCGGGCGAAATCTTCTACGGTGCGCTGCGTTCGATTCCCAAAGGCGATATTGAGGCGGCGGATGCCTATGGCATGACCGGTTGGGCCCGGTTCCGGCGGATAACGTGGCCGACGATGCTGCGCCTCGCCTGGCCGGCCTACACCAACGAAGCCATCTTTGTGTTTCAGTCGACCACGCTGGTCTTCTTTTCGGCCTTTCCCGCATGGCAACAACGCGGCGATGCTCTGTATTACGCCAGCTATTTTGCCGACAAAACGTTCAACCCATTTGTTCCCTACCCGATACTGGCCTTTTACTTCATCCTGCTCACGCTGGTGATCGTTTGGAGCTTTGGGATGGTGAACAAGCGCCTGAACCGCCACCTGCCGGCGGAAAGAAAAGCAAAGATGCGGTTCCGCCTCAACCTGGCGCGTTAAGCCCACTCGACAGGGTCCAGCCTGAACAGCTTCGAAAGCTGGTCGTAAACCTCTGGGACTTCATGTTTCAGGGCGCGCGGGCGCTCGAAGAAGACCTCGACCGACACGGCAAAAAACTCTTCGTGGCCGGTTGCACCGTAAGGATCGATAACCGTATGCCGCCCGGTTTCAACCGCGTGAACATGTGCATCGTAAGCGGTCAGAAATACCTTTTCCCATTCAGCGAAACTCTGACCTTTATTCAGGACCGGAACGCCGTTGGTGCTGCCTGAAAGGTCGTCGATCTGGTGGGCGAACTCGTGAAACACGACGTTCTGCCCGTCGTGGTCATCCAATGCGCCTTGTCGGCTGTGCGCCCACGACAATATCACCGGACCGCGATCCCAGCTTTCGCCTGTGCGTACGATTTCTTTCTCCGTCACGACATAGCCGGACCGCCGCTGCTGGCGGGATTTAAACGCATTCGGGTAGATCAACACCGTGGTCAGGTTGTCGTACCAAAGCTCGCTATTGATGATCAGCAGACAGGCCTGAGCAGCGATTGAGAGCTGCATCTCTTCTGTCACGTCCAGACCGTCGCAGCCGTAGAACTCGACCTGATCCAGAAACAGGTTCACCTTGCCGTCCAGCTTGGTGCGCAGGTCAGGTGGCAGTTTGCGCAGAATCGGCACCTGAGCATCAATGATCGCGCTTTCGCGGTTGGTCAAAGGTGTCGAAAGAAGGCGCGTTCGGGTTTGAGATTTGGACCAGGCCCGATACCCAAAATACCCTGCGCCGAGAAAAACGATGACAAGAAAGATGTACATTCCAGAACACTAGGCCAATCCCGTCCGGCAGGAAATCCCGTTGTCCAGTGGGCGCGTCCCGGATCAGCGCTTCATAATTTGATCAAATTTCGTGACATGGGGCACAGGGTCAATTACACCTAGCTCAGCATGTCCTTAGGAGGGTTCTGTGGACTCGAGCAATGTGAACAGTATTCGCGTCGTCGCTTGTGATCTGAACGGTCAGATGCGTGGAAAGCGGGTGCCGCCGTCTTATGCTGCCAAGCTTGACACGGGCGCGATCCGAATGCCGTTTTCCGCACTGAATGTCGATCTGTGGGGCGCCGATATTGACGGCAGTCCGCTTGTCTTCGAAAGCGGCGATGCCGATGGGGTTCTGTTGCCGACCGGTCGCGGACCGGTGCCCGTCCCCTGGCTGGACACGGCGACCGAGCTGGTTCCGATGGGTTTGCATGATGATCAGGGTGTCCCCTTCGACGGCGATCCTCGCCATGCTCTTTCCGGTGTCTTGTCACGTTATGCGCAACGGGGCTGGTCCGTCGTGGCGGCCACCGAGCTTGAGTTTACGCTGCTGGACAGTTCAGGGGCCGAACCACGACCGCCGCTGAACCCGCGCACCGGTCGACGATTGAGCGATGAGGCTGTTTTGTCCGTCTCCGAAATGGACGCGTTCGATGCGTTTTTCACCGATCTATATGACGGATGCGATGCGATGGGCATCCCCGCCCAAACCGCCATTTCAGAAAGCGGGATCGGTCAGTTCGAAATCAACCTGAATCATCAGGACGCCCTGCGGTGTGCCGATGATACGTGGCTTTTCAAGGCGTTGGTCCGTGGCATTGCGCAAAAGCACGGGTTCTCGGCCACTTTTATGGCGAAACCATATGCCGAGGACGCGGGGAATGGGATGCATGTGCACTTTTCGGTACTGGATGCGGACGGGCGAAACGTTTTTGACGATGGCGGGCCGGAAGGGAATGATACGCTGCGCGCGGCGGTTGCCGGGTGTCTGGCTGCGATGCCGGGGAGCACCCTGATCTTCGCGCCGCACGGAAACTCTTTTTCGCGACTTGTGCCCGATGCACATGCCCCGACGGGGGCGAGTTGGGGATACGAAAACCGAACCGCTGCGATCCGCATCCCGGGCGGCGCGCCAGTAGCTCGACGGATCGAACATCGCGTGGCCGGTGGAGATATTAACCCCTACCTGATGTTGGCAGCTATATTGGGTGCCGCCTTTGTCGGAATCGAGGATAACATGTCAGCGCCCGAACCGATCACGGGAAACGCTTACGAGGCTAAAGACCTTCCGCAGCTGGCAGCGGATTGGGACGCCGCCATTTCGGCGTTCGAAACCGACCCGATCGTCGCGCGCATTTTTCCCGCTGATCTGATCCGCAATATGGCCCTGACCAAGCGGCAGGAAATCGTCCGCTTTTCGGACCGGGCGCCCGAGGATCACTGGCTCAGCTATGTCGGTGCAGTGTGACCCTCTTGTCCGGGCTTTGGGAGTCCGTTAGACTTAATTTGATCAAATTTGGTGACTTATGAAAATCGGCATCCTTGTGACCGGCCACCCCCCGGACGAGCTTTATGACCAGTTTGGTGAATATGATGGTATGTTCCGCACCCTGCTGGACGGCAACGATTTTGAGTTCGATACTTTCTTTGTCGTTGATGGCCAGTTCCCCAGCGACGCCTTGCAGGCTGACGGTTGGATCATCACTGGCTCGCGTCACGGCGCTTATGAAGACCATCCCTGGATTCCCCCACTTGAAGACTTGATCCGAGCGATATGGGACAGCCGCAGACCATTGATCGGTGTGTGCTTTGGCCATCAGATCATCGCCCAGGCTCTTGGCGGCAAGGTCGAGAAATTCAAAGGCGGTTGGGCGGTCGGTCCAACGGAATATGCGTTGGATGGTGATGCGGTAACTCTGAACGCCTGGCATCAGGACCAGGTCGTCGAGCTGCCGGAATGCGCCCAGGTCACAGGAACCAACGACTTTTGCGAGAACGCGATGTTGGCTTATGGCGACTCGATCTGGACAGTTCAGGCGCACCCCGAATATGGCGGCGATTTCATCGCTGGCCTGATGCGCACACGCGGCAAGGGTGTGGTGCCTGACGCTCTTTTGAAAGATGCAGCCGACAACGCGGACAAGCCGGACGACAACGCGGTAATCGGGCGGTATATGGCCAATTTCCTGAAGAAAGCGAGGGGCTGATGGCCGATTGGACAGAAAAATTGCCAGAGGCGGCACGCGACTACTTCGAAGGCAAGCGCCTAGACGAGGTTGAATGCATCATCTCGGACTTGCCCGGGATTGCCCGTGGCAAGGCGGTTCCGGCCTCAAAATTCGCAAAGCAATCCTATTTCCATCTGCCCGACAGCATCTTCTACCAAACCATTACCGGGGACTGGGGCGAAGCCGCTGGCGAAGACGGCTTCATTGAACGGGATATGATCCTCAAGCCGGATCTGTCGACGGCAACGGCCGCGCCCTGGACCGGGGATTGGACGCTTCAGGTGATCCACGACGCCTATGACCGTGACGGAAACCCGATCCCTTTCAGCCCCCGGAATGTGTTGAAGCGGGTTGTCCAGCTGTATCACGACAAGGGCTGGAAACCGGTTGTCGCACCGGAAATGGAGTTCTTTCTGGTCGCCCGTAACGTCGATCCTGCACGCGGCATCGAACCAATGATGGGCCGCTCTGGCCGCCCGGCTGCTGCGCGTCAGGCCTATTCCATGACCGCGGTTGACGAGTTTGGGCCGGTGATCGACGACATCTATGACTTTGCCGAGTTTCAGGGATTTGAGATCGACGGTATTACGCAGGAAGGCGGTGCTGGACAGCTGGAAATCAACCTGCGCCACGGCAATCCCGTCAAACTGGCGGACGAGGTTTTCTATTTCAAGCGCCTCATCCGTGAGGCAGCATTGCGCCACAACTGCTTTGCGACATTCATGGCGAAACCGATCGAAGAAGAACCAGGGTCTGCCATGCACATTCACCACTCGATCACGGATATCGAGACGGGCCAGAACATCTTTTCCGGGCCCCAAGGCGGTGAAACGGACGCGTTCTACAATTTCATTGCAGGGCTGCAGACTCACCTGCCAGCCGGGTTGGCCGTCATGGCGCCTTATGTGAATTCTTACCGGCGTTACGTCAAAGACCACGCAGCCCCGATCAATTTGGAATGGGCGCGGGACAACCGCACGACGGGTATCCGCGTCCCTCTTTCTGGTCCGGAAAGCCGCCGGGTCGAGAACCGCATCGCCGGGATGGATTGCAATCCTTACCTTGGCATCGCGCTATCGCTGGCGTGCGGGTATCTTGGCCTGATCAATCAGGACAGACCCCGCCGACAGTTTTACGGGGACGCGTATGAAGGCGAAGGCGATATTCCGCAGGTAATGGGGCAAGCCTTGGAGTTGTTTGACGAAGCCGAAGCGCTGCACCAGGTCCTGGGCCCGGAATTTGCGCGCGTCTACAGCATCGTAAAGCGCGCGGAGTATGAAGAGTTCCTGCAGGTCATCTCTCCGTGGGAGCGTGAGCATCTGCTGTTGAACGTCTGAACATGGCTGGTCTGAACCTTCTCTATTCAAACGACCAAAAGGCCGAGTTTCCGCCAAGCTGGTATGCCGCAACCGCGCATCCGGCGGATCGTTACCCGGCCTTGCATGGCGAGATCAAAGCGGATGTTTGCGTCGTCGGCGGCGGCTATACCGGTCTGTCGGCAGCGCTGCACCTTGCCGAGGCCGGGTTTGACGTGGTTCTGTTGGAGGCGCACCGTATCGGGTTCGGCGCATCCGGTCGCAACGGCGGTCAACTGGGCAGCGCGCAGCGCATGGGGCAGGAAGAGCTGGAGCGTCTGGTTGGGGACGCCGATGCCCACAAGCTGTGGGAGCTGGCGGAAGATGCCAAAAACCTCGTCAAATCCTTGATTGCGAAACACGGGATTGATTGCGACCTGAAACCCGGGATTGCCGAACTGGGGCTCAGCAGCGGCGAACGGCAGGATCTTCACGCCCATGCCGCGCATCTTTCGGACAAATACGGCTATGACCAAATCGAGTTGCTGGATGAAGAAGCCGGCCACGCGATCTGCCCCTCGCCTGCGTACAAGGGTGGTTATATGGATATGGGTGCTGGCCACCTGCATCCGCTCAACTACGCTTTGGGTCTAGGTCGTGCAGCGGTTGCCGCCGGGGCGCGGTTCTATGAAGAAACCGAAGTTCTGGGCATAGATGAAGGTATCCGCACCACGATACGCAGCGAAAATGGCAGCGTCACGTCGGATCACGTTATTTTGGCCTGTAACGGATACCTTGGAACCTTGGACCGCCGGGTTGCATCTCGCGTCATGCCAATCAACAATTTCATTGCTGCAACGGAACCTTTGGGGGCTGCAGCGCAGGACGTTCTGACCCGCGACATAGCGGTCGCTGATACAAAATTCGTGGTGAACTACTTCCGCCTCAGCGCCGACAGGCGCTTGCTGTTTGGTGGCGGCGAAAGCTATGGCTATCGGTTTCCAACCGATATCGCAGCCAAGGTTCGCAAACCGATGACCGAGATCTTTCCCCATCTGCGCGACGTCCGGATCGACTATGCATGGGGCGGCACATTGGCCATTACAATGCGGCGCATGCCTTACCTTGTGCGTTTGGCCCCGAATATTCTGTCGGCTTCGGGCTATTCCGGTCACGGGGTTGGCACGGCGACACATGCCGGACAGTTGATGGCGCTTGCCATCCAGGGACAGGCGGACGGCTTTGACACGATGGCGCGTGTTCCCGCCTTGCCCTTTCCCGGCGGGCCTGCATTGCGCAACCCGCTGCTTGTTCTGGCCATGACCTGGTACGCGCTACGCGACCGGATCGGGCTCTGATCCTCCATCACATGACGGTTTGGTGAATTTTTGCCGAAGCGGCGAAAGAAGACTTGGCTTGTCAAATCTCTGTCTTTATATATTCCAAATATAAAATTCGGGAAAACCAAATATGACGCTTCCTCCAAACGTTCATGACGCCGAACCCATCCCCGCAGCAGCCAAAGACGCGATAGATGCCCTGATGAAATCGGGCGATCTGTTTCGCTATACCGCACCCCAAGATGCCCCGGTTGCGCTGCTGGAGGCGGAATTTGCCGAATTGCTCGGATCGAAATATGCATTGGCGGTCTCGTCCTGCTCGGCAGCTTTGTTTCTTTCGTTGAAAGCCCTTGGTTTGCCGCGCGACGCCCGCGTGCTGATACCCGGTTTCACCTTTGCCGCGGTACCGTCCTCAATTGTACATGCGGACTGTATTCCGGTTTTGTGTGAAGTGGGCCAAAACTACCGCATTGATATAGCGGACTTCGAAGCGAAGTTGGACACTGTGCAGGCCGTTATCATTAGCCACATGCGCGGTCACACCTCTGATATGGATGCGATCATGGAGTTGTGCGATGCGCGCGGTATCCCGGTGATCGAGGACGCGGCGCACTCGTTGGGCACCACATGGCATGGTCGCAACATCGGAACCATCGGCAAGGTCGGTTGTTTCTCGTTCCAGTCCTACAAGATGATCAACGCGGGCGAAGGTGGCATCCTGATCACCGATGACGCAGATCTGGTCGCACGAGCCGTCATCATGTCTGGCGCCTACGAGCACAACTGGAAAAAGCACAAAGGTCCGCATGGTGACAATTCACCAGAGCTGGAGGAAGCCTTTGCCAAATGGCAGAATAAACTTCCGCTATACAATCTGCGCATGAACAACCTCAGCGCAGTTGTGATCCGTCCACAGATTCCCGAACTTGCGCGACGCGTGCGCGATGGTTTGGCAAATCACGATTATGTCGCGAACCGCCTGAACACGTCGCCCCACATCGACGTCCCCGCCCCGCTGGCGCCCGAACAGCGCGCGCCGGATTCAATCCAGTTCAATCTGGTTGATATGGACGACGCCGACATCCGCGCCTTTTCCGCCGCCGCAGAGGGGCGCGGCGTCAAAGTTCAAGTGTTTGGTCAAAGCGAGGATAACGCCCGCGCGTTTTGGAACTGGCAATTCCTGCCGGAACAGGTCGAGTTGCCAAACACGCGCTCCATGTTGATGAGCGCCTGCGATGTTCGTCTGCCAGTCAGGCTGACGCGTCAAGAGTTGGATGTGATCGCCGACATTCTGTTGGCTTCGGTTGCCGAGGTCACCGGCCCGGTGCCGGTGTACGGCACTTGAGCCCTAAGGAACCGGAAGCTCGAACACGTCGATGGACAGGAACATCGCGTTGATGCCCTCGGGGGTCGGCGCGATGCGCGACAGGATGCCGGCCACCGCAGGGCCCGTGTCCGTCTCCACCAACAACGGAGCGCCCGAGTCACCCATCATCACCGGACATATAGCGCTGAGCAGACTGGTCGACATCTGCGCGATGTTGCATGTCGGCGTTCGGCTGAGCACGTGTGGACGCAATCCCGGATAGCCGGTGACGAACGCCGTTTGATCGCCCGACTGCGCGATTGGCAAAAATCCCACGTCGCGCCCGATCGGGTGCTGTAGTTCCAAAACGGCCCAATCCTTGCTGGCCCGATTGTCGAACGCTGTCCCCTGCCCTTGTTCCGACGCCACGTGGTAACTGCCGACCAGGGAAAAAGCGGCGTATTCACCCCGTTGATACCCCGCTGCAAAACGTAAGCTGGTTGGAGGAATCCACCTTTTGCGCGCTGCATTGTAAAGACAGTGCGCAGCCGTCAAAACATGCCTTTCGGAAACCAAAACGCCAGTGCAGTGCGAGCGCTGGCTGGCACCGGCGAAATTCACACGTCCGATGGCGCGCCAGGGTTCAGATGAGGCATCAAGAATTTCCCTGGCTCGGATATCCTCACATCCCGCCGCAGAATTGCTGCCCAGCGTGCAAACAGGTTCCCAAACCGTTGAAAACCGGCCCTGCGCGACCGCCGTGCCCGACCACATCCACACAGCGATCAGCACCAGCAGACGCATATGGTCTGCTCAGCTAAGCTTGGACAGCTTTTGCTGCAACTCGGCCAGTTGTTTCTTGATGTCGTCCAAGTCTTCCTTGGGCTCAGCCTCGGCTTCGGCGTCTTTGTCCGGCCCGGACCAATTGCCGGACAAGCCGCCGGTCATCGCCTTCAGAAACGCCTGCTGCTGCGCCTGCATTGCTTCGAACCCCGGCATTTTGTTCATCGGGTTCATGGCGTTCATGTTTTCCATCATCTTGGACTGGCTTTCGCGCAGCATCTCAAACGAGCTTTGCAGGAACTGCGGCATCATCCCACCGCCGGGAACCATATAGCTGCGCACCAGATCGTTCAGCACGTTGACCGGCAGGACGTTTTCGCCCCGGCTTTCGTGTTCGGCGATAATTTGAAGAAGGTACTGCCGCGTCAGGTCATCGCCGGTTTTCAGGTCGATGATCTGAACCTCGCGCCCGTCGCGGATAAACCCGGCGATATCTTCAAGTGTCACGTAATCGCTGGTCTCGGTGTTGTACAACCTTCGGCTGGCATACCGTTTGATCAACAGCGGTTTTTCTTGTTCCGACACCGTTTACCCTCCCCAAGGATGATGCATTGCAGCAGAGATTATGCGAGTGCAGAACAAAAAGAAAGGGCAGGTCAAACGACCTGCCCGAAGCGATGCACCTATTGGGAGGGATAAGCGCGGATCGCCAGTTGCCTTACTTGGCAGCCGTTGCTTTCTTGGCAGCAGCGGTTACTTCGTTGGTGGCTTTTTTGACAGCTGCGGTTGCGTCTTCAGCAGCGTCTTTGCCAGCCGCCATCAGCAGCTCAACAGTTTCGGTCTGAACTTTTTTCGCGATTTCTGCGAATGCAGCCATGTTTTCAGCAGCAACTTCAGCCGACGCGCTTGCGAAGTCGGTTGCGGCTTTTGCGTAATCAGCAGGCTCTGCTTTTGCTTTCGACATCTCGGTCAGCTTGGCCAGGGTTTCCTTGGTCCATTTGTTCGAGATTTCAGCCGACTTTTCAGCTGCGTCCAGAGCAACGCCCGACAGCTTTTCGTTCAGCGAAGCGGTCGACTTGAATGCGTCTTCCAGTGCGGTTGTGTCAACCGGGAACGCGCCCATCATGTCTTTGAGGGTCGCGGTAAAGTCTTGGGTCTTTGCCATTGTCCTAATCCTCTTAGCTGTTCCGGGCCCACCCCGGGTTTTGTCAGCTTGAGGACAATATGATTGCTGCGTCGCAGCATTTCAAGTTTTTTCTTGCTGCGTTGCAGAAATTTTTAGTTTCAATGTGAAATCAGATGTTTGCTTTTACCCGCACATAGGTTCCCGGCGCTGGCGCAAGGCTTGGATGATCCGAATCGCCGGGACTGCGGGCCGGAACCTGCTTGCCGGACCGCTTTTTCAACCACGCCTCCCACATCGGCCACCATGACCCCTCATGGAAGTCCGCGCCCTTCAACCAATCATCCGCATCTGCCTTCATATCCGGGTTGGTATAGTGTCCGTATTTCTTTTTGCTGGGCGGGTTGACGATCCCGGCAATGTGGCCGGATTCCGAGACTACAAAACTCTTGGATTTTGCGCCCATTTGCTGAACGCCGCGATAGCAATCTTTCCAGCGGGCGATGTGATCCGTCTCGCAGGTGATCGCCATCAATGGGACATCAACATCCTTGATTCGGAGTTTGTGGCCCAGCAACTCGAAGCCATCACCAACAAAGTCGTTTCCCTGACACAGGCCGCGCAGATACTGGATGGCCATTTTGCCCGGTAAGTTGGCCCCGTCCCCATTCCAGTACAAAAGGTCAAAAGCGGGCGGAGTTTCCCCCATCATATAACTGCGGATCGCAGGGGTATAAATCAGATCGCGAGAGCGCAGGAAGGACATTGTGCGGCCAAGAATCCACGCGCGCAGAATACCCTCTTTCGAGATTTGTTCTTCGATCCCATCAACGAAATCGTTTTGCAGAAAGGGTGTGAACTCACCTTGTTCGCCAAAGTCGGTCAGTGTCGTGAAAAACGTCGCCGACTTGACCGACTTGTCCCCGCGCTGCTTGAGCAATGACAACGTCAGGCTCAGCGTCGTTCCGGCAATGCAGTATCCGACCGCATTGATCTGCTTGACCTTGCAAATCTTCTTGGCTTCTTCAATCGCTGTCAAAAAGCCTTCTTGGATGTAGTCCTCCATTCCGACGTCAGTGAACGACGGATCGGGGTTCACCCAACTGACGACAAACAAGGTATAGCCCTGCTCGGTCACCCATTTGATCAGACTGTTCTGCGCTTTCAAATCCAGAATGTAGAACTTGTTGATCCAAGGCGGGAACAGAACGATCGGCGTCTCGTGTACGGTTTCTGTCGCCGGCTTGTATTGGATCAGCTCCATCATCCGGTTGCGATACACCACATCCCCGGGCGTTGTAGCGATGTTGCCCCCAATCTCGAAGGCCGTGTCATCCGCCAGCTTCACCACCAACTCGCCGTCGTTCGCCTCAAGATCCGAAACGAGGTTTTCCAACCCGCGTATCAGGGATTGACCTTCGGTTTCGACCGCCCGTTCCAGCGCATCCGGGTTGGTTGCCAGGAAATTCGTCGGCGCCATCATGTCCACGATCTGCTGCGAGAAGTATTTCAGGCGCTGCAAATCCTTCTGATCCAGATCATCAACCGAGGCGACCGCCTGTTCGATTGCCTGTGCGTTGGTCTGATACTGCTGTCGGATAAAGCGAAAATAGGGGTTGGTTTCCCACATCGGGTTGGAAAAACGACGATCTTTGGGGGCGGCCTCGTCCTCATCAACCTCGCCTTTGGTAAAGGCTTGCTGTGCCTCGGCAAAGTTCATTACCGATTTGCCCCAGAATTCAATCTGTTGTTCCAGCAACTTGGCAGGATTCTGCCATGCTTCGGCCCAGTATGCTGTTGCTGCTCTTGCAAAAAGCTCTTGATTCGGACCGTCCAGTGCGGGGTTGTGCGCCTTTTTTCCGGCCATGACTTCGATCAGCCGTTTCGACAGTGCCTCGACCTTTTCCATATTTTCTTTAAGGCGTTCAATATGTTCTTCGGTCATTTCGGTCGTCGGGCCTTCGCTAGTTGTCATTTTAACAATTCCCCCCTAACTTCGCTGCCATGCAGAATAACGTCGTGGGCGTCGGGGGGCAAAGCGACGAATGGTCCGAACTCTCAGGCTGACACTTAGGAGGCCCATTTCATGCGCTACATGATGACCTACGACCTGATGGAAACCATTCGGAATACCAATCAATGGCTTGGCGCAACCGCCAGCGCTGTTGCATCGTACCCGCAATTTTCCATGATCCCAAATCCGGCGTTCAACTGGATGGCCGCGTGGGGCGAAGTCACCGAACGCACCTTTCAACGAATGGTCGTCAAGCCGGACTGGGGCATCCGCACCTACACCTGCGAAGATGGCAAAGACCACCTTGTCGATATTACCACAGTGACCGAGCGTCCTTTTGGCGATCTGGTGCACTTCCGGGTTAACGGGCGGGAGGAACAGCCGCGAAAAGTCCTGCTCGTCGCACCGATGTCGGGCCACTATGCGACATTGCTGCGGTCGACTGTCAAAAGCCTTTTGGTCAATTGCGAGGTATACATTACCGATTGGCATAACGCGCGCGACATTCCCGTGTCAGAGGGCAAGTTCGATGTCGAGGACTATACCCTGTACCTTGTCGATTTTATGAAGGAACTGGGCCCCGACACCCATGTTGTCGCCGTCTGTCAGCCAGCGCCGCTGACGCTTGCCGCGACAGCTTATCTGGCAGAGGTCGAGCCCAAGGCACAGCCCAGCACCCTGACATTGATCGGTGGCCCGGTTGATCCCGATGCAACGCCAACGGAAGTCACCGACTTTGGCCGGCGCGTCACGATGGGTCAGTTGGAAGAAACCATGATCCAACGGGTGGGTTTCAAATACAAAGGCGTCGGGCGCATGGTTTATCCCGGCCTTTTGCAACTGGCCTCGTTCATGTCGATGAACGCGGACCGCCACAGCAAGGCATTCTCGAACCAGATCCATCGTGTCATTCGGGATGAGGCATCTGATCACGATGCCCATAACCGTTTCTACGACGAATATCTGGCCGTTATGGACATGACTGCGGAATTCTACCTGTCGACCGTCGAGCGCATTTTCAAAGACCGTGAGATCGCGCGGAACGAATTTGTCGTGGCGGGTCACAAGGTCGACATCGGCAAGATCACCGATGTTGCCGTCAAAACCGTTGAAGGGGCGAACGACGATATTTCTGCGCCCGGTCAATGTATCGCAGCATTGGATTTGTGCACCGGTTTGCCTGACGAGAAAAAAGCCAGCCATGTCGAACCGGGTGCCGGTCATTACGGTATTTTCGCGGGCCGCAGCTGGCGTGACAACATCCGTCCGCTTGTGATTGATTTCATGAATGAAAACAGTCGCAAGAAGCCACGCCGCCGCGCAGCCAACAGCAACAAGGTGGCCTGACAGTGTCGGGCAAGACGCAGCAACCATGCGATCTTGCCTTTTCCTGCCATTGCGGCGCGGTTCAGGGTCATATCACAGCTTCCGGTGTTAAGTCGGGCACGCATGTCGCGTGTTTTTGCAAAGATTGCCGAGCCGCCCAACTTTACTTTCAGCAGCCCGATCCGGCGCCGGGTCCCGTCGACATTCTTCAGACCACGCCCGAAGATATCGTTTTTGAAAGCGGTGCCGACAAGTTAGGCCTGATGCAACTCAGCCCAAAGGGAATGCCGCGCTGGTATGCCACGTGTTGCAATACGCCCATCGCGACGACCACGCGAACGCCAAAATTCCCGTTTGTAGGCTTCCTTGCCGATCGCTTGCGCGACCCCGACAAACTGGGGCCAGTCAAGGTTCGTGGCTTTGTTCCCGGCCCCGGCGGCAAACAATCCTATCAAGGAGTTCGGCACGCAATTACCGGACTGCTGTCCCGTGTCGTGAAGTCACGGCTTTCCGGGCGATGGAAAGACACGCCGTTCTTCAACATCGAAGCAGGCACGCCCGTGGTTCCTCCGGTCATCCTCAGCAAAGAACAGCGCACCGCCCTGTATGACTAGGAAATCCGCAACGGGATGCGAAGCCATTCCTCCAAGGCACCGGTAACGGTGTCGGGTGTCTCCAACGTCGGCAAATGCCCCGCGTCCTCGATCACCTGCATACTGGCACCGGGGATTAAATCTGCCATAAAGGCGTGTTTCTTGACCGGTGTCAGGGTGTCATGCGCCCCACACAAAAGCAGCGTTGGGACATTGATCCGGCGTAGCGTCCCCTGTTGGTCAGGACGCTTTTGAAGAACGCGCATCTGCCGGACGAAATGATCCGCGCCAATATCCAGCGCCATGCTCAGGACATCATTGAGGATCGGAATACGCCGGGGCCCCGGGGCCAGGTTATCCGAACCGATCGCCTTGCGCATAACATCCTCTAGACGTCCGCCTTGAGCGCCGACGATCAGGTCTTCGCGCCCGGCCGCCATGTGCGGCGTGTCCGCCTGGCCATCGGTTGAAATCAAACACAATCGGGTCACCCTGTCTGGTGCCCGCCGGATCAATTCCAGCGCGACCATTCCGCCCAAGCCCTGCCCGACCAGCGCAAACCGATGCGGTACGACGTCCAAAAGCCCCGAGGCGATCTCCTCCACCCTGTCACCCGACAGAGTTGATGCAATCATAACAGCACGGCTGCGCGACAAACGCTCGGTCTGTGGGCCAAACAGACGGGCGTCGCTCATAAGTCCGGGCAGCAGAACCAGCGGCTCGATCACGCGGAACCTCCGAAATCTGACGTCTTTTGCGTCTTTCCTTGCCTCAGGATGAGAGTTTTGAACCCGTGGGGCAAGGGAAACTTCAGGGATAGGCGATCCCTCGAAACGCCGGAAAATCCGCGTACCGCGCCTGCCGCACTTCTAGGCTTTCCCGAGGTTCTTCCCCCGCGCGCAACAAGCATCCGCGCGGCGCGATGTAACTGTCGATCCGCCGGACAGGCTTGGGTCGCCAAACAAGGTTGAAGGCGCAGAGTTTCGGAAAAAACCAAATCTCCGAATAATCCAGATGATCGTGCATCCACCATGCCAGATCCCGCCAGTCTCGGCCTTTGTCATATTGATCCGCAAACCATGGCACGACAATGGAAGCGCCCGCGATCCGCGCCTCGTCGACGCCCCGATCCCAGATATGGCATTCCATCCAATTGTCGTTTCGGGCGCAGTTCAGCTTATTCTCGTTCCCGAACCTATTCAGCGACGGCGCGCGATAGCCTGACCGAACCGCGATGCGCCCAAAGGTCTCTTCAAGCGGGTCCAGCAAGGTCTTGCAGAATGCCGTTCCGGTCTCAATCGCAAGGTCGGGATTTTCAGGGATGTTCTGCAGCGCGTGAAAGTTCCCGATCTCAGAGTATAGAAACTCGCGCATGAAAAAGTGTCGGGACAGGCGCACACGTCCCAACGTCTCAAGGCTCCACATGCTGGCTGGTTTGCGCATCAGGTCCCTACTCTATCCCCTGTTCCGCCAGCCAATCCAAAATCCCTGCGACCGCTGCATTAGTTTGACCCGGTGACATCAACCGCCCCGCAATCACATGCGAAGCCGGATCATCCCCAGCCCCCATCGTAACCAGTTGAACGTCGGATGGCCCACCCCACTTTGCGGCCACCTCATGGGTTCGGTCCGGACGTACCACCTGATCCTGATCTGAGAACCAGAACAAAGTCGGGACCTGCGCCTGCGCAAAATCCAACCCGAAAACCACATCAACAAGCACGGACATGGGAACGACGGCCTCCCAGGGATAGGTAAGTGTCCAGTATTTCTCTTGCTCCGGATTTGTAGAGGACGCGGTTCGCTCCTGCCCCAACAGCACGGGCAACCATGTTCGTGCCCAGGGCAATGTCGGAACCCAGGCACCGGGCGTGTTCACGCCAAAGTTCGGCGACACCATCGCCATTGCCGCGACATCCTCGCTCAGCACGGGGTCGACCGCCACGGCGGCGGCCAGCGTACCACCGGTCGAGGTCGAGATGACAATCACCGCATCACCCACCGCGCGGGCCGCCGCCAGTCCTTCAGCCATGTCCCGCATCCAACCCGAAGCCGTTCCTTCGGCCATGGCCGCCCCGGTCCTTCCATGACCTTGCAAGCGGGTGTAAACCAGATTGGCCCCAAGCGCCTCGGCCACCTTGTCAGGGACCGGACGGATTTCCTCGGACGTCGCCGAGAATCCGTGAACATAAAGAACCGCGTATTTCGTTCGCTGCTCGGTGAAACCCGGCTGCCAGATCACCCGCTTTTCAACACCCGGGACAATGTCATCAAAGGCTGACTCGGTCGCCTCGAAATAAACCTGTACACCCTCGCCAAACTTGCGCGGATCAAATGTCGGTTGCAAATCGACCTGCTCGCGCGGGCCAAAGAAAAACATGAGTGCTCCAACGCCGATCACGCCCAGCATGACCCACCCAAACCACTTCATCAATCAGACCCGATAACGTCTAGAATGGCATCCTCGATCAGCGTCAGGCAGCGTGGATCGGAAAAGCGATGATCCGCGTCCTTGACCAGCAGCAGCCGGATGTCAGGGCCGCTGGCATGATCAAGCAAGCGCATCGCCGTGTCGGTCGATACGGCCGTATCGGCGGTGCCTTGAAGAAAGCGCACCGGAAAGGAGAGGCTCAGCGCGTCACGCAGCACCAGGTTCTGTCGCCCATCCTCGATCAATCGTTTCGTGATGACATACGGTTCCATGTAATCCGAAGGCAACTCAACCGAACCAACGGCATCCAAGGCCGCTTTCTGCTCATCCGAAAAGTTTGCCCAATAACCGTCTTCCGTAAAATCCGGCGCTGCAGCTATAGTCACCATGCCGACAATTCGTTCGGGCATTGCCTTGGGCAGCAACAGCGCTTGCCACCCGCCCATGGACGAGCCGACGATGATCAGCGGCCCATCGGTCAGCGCGGATACGGCCGCGACGCTGTCTTGGTGCCAGTCCCCGATGCATCCCTCCTCAAAAGTTCCAGAGCTTTCACCGTGACCGGAATAGTCAAACCTAAGAAAACTGCGCCCGCGCGCCTGCGCCCACGCCTCCAGATGCACCGCCTTGGTGCCTTCCATATCTGACTTCAAACCACCCAGAAAAACGATAGTTGGACCAACACCTTCACTGGCATGATAGGCCAAGCGCCGCCCTTGGGCCGTGTCCAGAAATTTCGCAGCTGCCATGATACATCCTCGATTTATTTCAGCATCATGCACGCTGCTTCGCCAAGCGCAATTCCTCTTCATCTTTTTACAAATACTCATTTCCGCGCGTGCGACCGGCCCCAACGGGGTGCCACTTGACACCGGCACCCTCAACTGCCACATGGACCGAACACCATAACCCGCAACCGGGCGTTCAGTGGGCGCCAAACCGACGAGGAGAGCCAACAATGGCTTTAGACGCACAGTCAGTCTCACTCACTTTTCCCGATGGCAATGCAAGATCCTATGACGCAGGTGTTGCGCCCGCGCAGGTGGCTGCTGACATCTCGACATCTTTGGGCAAAAAGGCAATCTCGGCAACTGTGAACGGCCAGCACTGGGACTTGCAATGGCCCATCGAGGCGGATGCCGACATCGCAATCCACACCATGAAAGACGAAGTTCAGGCCAACGAACTCATCCGCCATGACCTGGCGCATGTGATGGCGCGCGCTGTGCAGGAGATCTGGCCTTCCACCAAGGTCACCATTGGGCCGGTCATCGAATACGGCTGGTATTATGACTTCGACCGTGATGAGCCTTTCACGCCCGAAGATCTGGGCCTGATCGAAAAGAAGATGAAAGAGATCATCAACAAGCGTGATCCGGTCACCACCGAGGTCTGGGAACGCAAGCGCGCGATCGAGTTCTACAACGCCAACAACGAGCCTTATAAGGTCGAGTTGATCGAGTCGATTCCGGGGGATGAACCTCTGCGAATGTACTGGCACGGTCACTGGCAGGATCTCTGCCGCGGCCCGCATTTGCAGAATACCGGACAACTTCCCGGCGACGCATTCAAACTGATGTCCGTCGCAGGCGCGTATTGGCGTGGTGACAGCAACCGCCCGATGTTGCAGCGTATTTACGGTGTGGCGTTTACCGGCAAGGAAAAGCTCAAGGCCCACCTGCATATGCTGGAAGAGGCCGCCAAACGCGATCACCGCAAGCTGGGTCGCGAAATGGACTTGTTCCATTTTGAAGAGGCCGCGCCGGGATCGGTTTTCTGGCACCCGGCCGGATGGCGCGTCTTCCAAAATCTGATCGCCTACATGCGCCGCCGTCAGGAGGCTGCGGGATATGTCGAGGTGAACACGCCCGACATCATGGATCGCAGCCTGTGGGAGACCTCGGGCCACTGGTTCAATTACATGGAAAACATGTTCCTCGCCCAGACGCATGATGATCGGGACTATGCGCTCAAGCCGATGAACTGCCCCGGCCATATGCTGATCTACAATCACAGCCTGCGCAGCTATCGCGAGCTGCCGATGAAGATCGCCGAGTTCGGCAAGGTGCACCGATACGAGCCGTCGGGCGCGTTGCACGGCCTCTTGCGCGTGCGCAGCTTCACACAGGATGATGCGCATATCTATTGCACGCCGGAGCAACTGACCGAGGAATGTCTGAAGGTCAACGACCTGATCCTGTCGATCTACAAGGACTTCGGCTTTGAAGATGTACATGTCAAACTGTCGACCCGTCCCGACAACCGCATCGGCAGCGATGAAAGCTGGGACTTGTCCGAAGGCGCACTGAAGACCGCTCTCGATCAGGCCGGGATGAACTACACGATCTTCGAAGGTGAAGGCGCGTTCTACGGGCCCAAGCTGGAGTATGTCTTACGCGATGCCATCGGACGCGATTGGCAGTGCGGCACCCTGCAGGTTGACTATAACCTGCCGGAGCGGTTCGGCTCGACCTATGTCAGTGCCTCTGGCGAAAAGCTTGCGCCGGTCATGCTGCACCGGGCGCTCTTTGGCTCGCTGGAACGATTCATCGGCATCCTGATCGAAAACTGGGAAGGCAAATTGCCGTTCTGGCTGGCACCACGTCAGGTCGTGGTTGCCTCGATCACGTCCGAAGCCGACAGCTATGTCGCCGAAGTGGTGAAGACGCTCAAAGCCGCAGGCATTCAGGCTGAGGCCGACATTCGCAACGAAAAGATCAACTACAAGGTCCGCGAACACTCGCTGGCCAAAGTGCCGATCATTCTGGCGGTCGGCCACCGTGAAGTCGAAGATCGCACCGTCAGCGTTCGCCGATTGGGCGAGAAACAGACGCAGGTTCAATCGCTTGAGGCTGTAACAAATGAGCTGTCGCAGGCAGCGACACCGCCTGACCTGTTGTAACATTCGGCGGCATATCGCCTGATATCCGGCCCCGGCAAAGGGGCCGGATTGAAACATTTTCTATTTTTCAATTCAAAAACAGTTTGTTAACCTGCAAGGGGCCATGACGGTCTTTGACGGGGTTGTGAGACACGGGCTCGTGAATTCACCTGCCGGGTCTAAGTCACTACCTTCATCAATGTCACAAGCAGACATACGCAGTTATCAAAAGGGATTACCGAGATGTCGAACACCGCAAAAACACTGGTTATCGCAAGCGCAGTCGCCGCAGCCGTATCGGGTGCAGCAACAACCGCTTCTGCCCAAGCCAAAGAGAAATGCTATGGCGTTTCGCTGGCGGGTCAGAATGACTGTGCCGCTGGCCCCGGCACCACCTGCGCGGGCACTTCAACGGTAGATTATCAGGGCAACGCGTGGACCTTGGTCGATGCAGGCACCTGTGCAGATATCGAACTGCCGGACAACCGCAAAGGCTCGCTTGAGCCACTGGATCGCGACCTGCCGGCATAAGGTCGACCCAACGAATTTTCAGGGGCGGGCACCATCGCCCGCCCCTTTCTTCGTGATCAAGGAACTGGCTCATGTTGGATGACGCTCTGAGGTCAAATCGTTTGCCCGCCGCTCCGGGTGTTGGGTACAAACCACAGCATTTCACCCAGATTCTTGAATACGCAAAACCTGTTTCCTGGCTGGAAATCCACGCTGAGAACTATATGGGCGACGGTGGCAGGCCATTGGCCCAGCTGCGCCATCTGTCCGAGATATTTCCGATTTCCGTCCATGGCGTTGGACTTTCGATTGGCGGAGAAACCCCGCTTGACCGCGACCACCTCGCACGCCTGAAACACTTGATCGGATGGCTGAACCCGGCCAGCTTTTCGGAGCATTTGGCTTGGTCAACGCATGACAGTCACTTTCTGAACGACCTTCTGCCCCTTCCCTATACGGATAAGACTCTGGCACGGGTCTGCGACCACATCGATCAGGTTCAAGACGTTGTCGGGCGCCAAATGCTGCTGGAAAACCCGTCAAGCTATCTGGCCTTTGAGGAAAGCACATGGTCCGAACCCGATTTCCTGCGCGAAATCGCCAAACGCACCGGGTGCGGGATGCTGCTGGACGTCAACAACGTGTTTGTGTCGGCGACAAACCTCGACTTTTCGCCGCAAGAATACATCGACGCCTATCCGCTGGAGAAAGTCGGTGAAATCCATCTTGGCGGACATAACGAGGACGAAGACGATCACGGCCACCCCCTGTTGATCGACAGCCATGGTCGCGAAGTGGTCGATCCGGTTTGGGCTTTGCTGGACTATGTTCTGGACAAATCCGGCCCCAATCCGGTGCTTGTCGAATGGGATACCGACGTTCCGGATTGGCCGGTATTGCGGGCCGAGGCTGAACGTGCGCTGGCGGCGTTGGACCGGGTTCCGGCATGAGCGTGTCGCAGACCAAGTTCCATGCGGCCCTTCTGGACGCAAGCCAACCCGTGCCGGATGGGTTGCTGGACGCGGATGAACGCCCGGCCGGTCGCCGCTTTAGCGTGTACCGCAATAATGTGGCCGTATCCCTGACCGAGGCAATGCATCAGGCCTTCCCGGTCATCACCAAATTGCTGGGGCAGAAGAATATGGATGGATTGGCAGGTATTTTCCTGCGTCAACATCCACCGTCTTCACCCTTGATGATGTTTTACGGTGAGGAATTCCCCGAATTTCTTGCCGGTATGCAACAGCTGTCTCATCTGGGGTATCTGGCTGATGTGGCCCGTCTGGAGCTGACTTTGCGCCGCGCCTACCACGCCGCCGACAGCGACCCGATCGATCCCGAGGCTTTGGCAATCGCGCCAGAAGACCTGATGCAGGCCAAGCTGACATTGGCACCTGCAGTCGAGGTTTTATCCTCGGACTGGCCGATCTTTTCGATCTGGAAATTCAATACGCAAACAGACGCCCCAAAACCCGAAACGGGTGGTCAGGATGTTCTGATCACACGCCCGGAATTCGATCCGGCACCCCAACTGTTGCCACCTGGCGGTGCGTCTTGGATCGGCAGGATAAAAAATGGTCTGACCATCGGCGCTGCTTCCGAAGCGACGATGTCCGAGATGCCCGAGTTTGACCTTGGGCACACCCTGGCACTGCTTTTGCAAGGCGGTGCAATAACTTCCGTGACTATCGAAAGGCTGGAGACATGACCGCTCTGATCTCTTTTCACAACAACACTCTGGGAAAGCTCGACCTGACCTCGGGTTGGCTGACTCCGACTCTGGCCCGGCTGGTATTCGCGGCAACGCTGCTGATTTACTACTGGAACTCGGCCACGACCAAAATCGGCAGCGGTTTCTTTGGTTTTCTGTTTCCGTCCGACGGTGCCTATGTGCAGATCTTCCCTAAGGCGATGGAGGCCGTCAGCTATGACAGCTCCCAACTGGGTTTCTTTCACTGGGTCGTCGCGCTCGCCGGGACATGGGCAGAATTTCTGTTGCCTGCCCTGCTGGTTATCGGCCTGTTTTCACGCGTGGCCGCATTGGGAATGATCGCCTTCATCTGGGTACAGACGATTGTGGATGTCGCCGGACATGGCGCCCAGTTGGGCAACTTTTTCACTGCCGCGCCGAACATCCTTGATCAGCGGACTATGTGGACATTTCTGATGCTGGTCATCGTGATCAATGGCGCAGGCCCGCTGTCGGTGGATCGTATTCTGGGCGTTAAATGAGCTAGAAATGCGCCTTGGGCTCGTCAGGTTTTCCTGCGGCGAGCCCAAGCACGCCGGCGACACCGGCGAACGCGATCGGGAACATGGTAAAGACGCCAAACCCAAACGCATAGTACATCCCGGCCGCTGAAACGAGCAGCAACACCCCCGCGATCAAAGCGCGCGCATGTGCCATCGCACCGCCGACAATCGCAAGCAGCGGCGCGAGAATCGACGCGGTCTGGATAAGTTCTGGGTTCGAGACCTGTTCGGCGATGCCATCTATCTCGCCAAAACGGTCGATGAACGCGACAAAGCCATATCCGAAAAACCCGACTATCATTCCGACCAACCCGGCAATGATGCCCAGTATCATGGCTGCGTTGCGCATTCACTTTTCTCCGATTTTGCCGGACCTACATATGCAGCCCGTCACGCAACGCCAAGGTCTTTGCGCGTTTCTTCGGTCCAACCGAGGAACAATCGACCGTCCGAGCTAATCAATGGACGTTTCATAAGTGTCGGATGATCTGCCAGCAGCGCCTGTGCGGGTCTTGCACGCTCCTGCTCGTCCAAGCCGCGCCAGGTTGTTGAGCGGGTATTGAGCAAAGCATTGCCGAAATCGTTCAATGCCTGCTCAATCACGTCGCTTGGCACACCCTGCGCCCGAACGTCCACAAATTCGGCATTTGGAAGATTTTTCAAAGCCTTGCGGCACGTGTCGCAGGTTTTCAACCCGTAAAGGCGCATATTTCGGTGACTCCTATCGTTGCTAAATATTGGGCAAAAATATCATCTTAGCCCGGTTGTTCTTGATTTTTTACTTTACCGTGCAATGTTGAAAAAGGTGAAACACGCAATTCGGGCCGTCTCGTGTGGGCGAAACAGTGATGTGTTGCGGTCGCGCCAACCACAGCCCCGCCAATTTGCGGGCGAACGTGAAAGAAGAAGGAGACACGGGAAATGCCAACTGGCACCGTGAAATGGTTTAATACCACTAAAGGCTATGGGTTTATCGCCCCCGATGAAGGCGGCAAGGACGTGTTTGTTCATATCTCAGCCGTTGAACGCTCGGGCCTGACCGGGCTCGCAGACAATCAGAAAGTTTCGTACGAGTTGCAGGACGGACGGGACGGTCGTCAGATGGCGGCTGATTTGAAGCCATTGTAACTGCTTATCCGCCTTTGGCGGAGCATTTCAAACAAGGTTAACGGCCCAAGTCCGGCCGTTAACCATATTTTGCTAGCCTCGTGCGGGGGCCGTGGTGTCGTGGTTGAACCAGTCATCCCCCATCGCGACGATGCAGGACGTTCCGGTCGCGTAGGTTACGACCATCGTCCATGAACCAGACTTGCTGGTCCAAACTTCCATGATTTGTTCGGGCCCACGCACGCCCGTCGCCGCGCGCTCTGCCCCGAATTGGCGGGTCAGCTTGTCGTAGAGCTTTCCGGTCGGTTCGCAGATCACGTCGGCAATCGGGGATTTTGCTTGCGCCGGCACCGCCAGCAGCAAAGCAAAACCCAAACCTCGTATCAGAGAAGACGTTGTCATGAGTGTCTTGTAACAGATTCACGACAAAACGTATAGACAAATGATATGCGCGATCAGGTTTCGCGGATAACAGCCTCAAACTCGCGCCACTCCCTTGCGGTCATGCCCGAGTTTGCCTGGGTGACATCTTCCCCGGCCAGCATCCGGCGGAGGCAGGAGACCATCTGCGCAGATAGATTGACCGCACCCAGGCGATAATCCTCGAACGCGCGATAGGCGAAAGGCACCCAATCGGCCACGATTTTGCACATGGCTTCGGCATAGACCCGAATTTCGTATTGTGCGTGCGGGTCTGCCCTGAGACGCAGGAAATGAAACAGGTTGTGAAGGTCAACCTTCCAATACCATTGCGTGTAGACGTTTGCCGGTAGATTCATCCGCGCCAATTCCCGTGCCAGCCCTTGCTGCCCATCCTGCCCAATCATGGATTCGTAATTGTCATAGCAGCGCGTGCTGTCGGCCTTGAGAATTTCCAGAACCCGCGCGGCCTCATCCCCTTGCAACGTATCACCGCGGCCCTGATTGTTTATTTCGGACTGCGCGGCCACATGTTCCGGTGCCGGAATATAGAATTCACGGTCGAGAATGGAATAGCGCGCCGAATATTCGTTCACATTGGCCGTGCGGTGGCGAATCCATTGCCGGGCGACAAAAACCGGCAACTTCACGTGCAGCTTGATCTCGCACATCTCGAATGGGGTCGAGTGCCAATGCCGCATCAGATAACGGATCAAGCCCTCGTCGTTTTGGACAGATTTCGTGCCTTTGCCATAGGATACGCGGGCCGCCTGACAGATCGCTGCGTCGTCGCCCATATAGTCGATCACACGTACAAATCCGTGATCCAGCACCTGATGCGCGGTGTACAGATGGTCTTCCATACCTTGAGCAACGACGCGGCGGGTCGGGATCGCCTGCGCGCGTTGTCCTTCGATTTCGGCCAGTTGGTCGGAAGACAGCGGCATGAAATGGTCCTTTCCAGAAATGAGTCGCATACCACTATATATCGACAATACACCCACTGAAACCGCACTATGTGCCTTGATCTTCGTAAATACTGAAATGTGTCTGCTCTGCCCCCTCGACACTTGAGGACCGCGCGCTAAGCTGCAGGCAATTGCAATCACAATAAGGAAAGCCGCGATGGGGCTGACATATCTTCACACCATGGTCCGCGTGAAGGATCTGGAGAAATCCATAGCGTTTTATGAGCTCTTGGGATTGAAAGAGACCCGCCGCTATGAAAGCGAGGCCGGCCGTTTCACACTGGTCTTTCTGGCACCTCCCGGACAAGAGGATGTGCCGATTGAGTTAACGTATAATTGGGATGGCGATGACGCGCTGCCCAGCGACAGCCGCCACTTCGGGCATCTGGCCTATGGCGTCGACAACATTTACGAGACTTGCCAACACCTTCAGGACAACGGCATCGTCATCAACCGTCCACCGCGCGATGGGCGGATGGCATTTGTGCGGTCGCCGGACAACGTATCAGTCGAATTGCTGCAGAACGGTGAGGCGTTGGAACCTGCTGAGCCCTGGGCCAGCATGGAAAGCACCGGTCACTGGTAAGAGGCCCCGGCGGAGTTGGCCCGTTCGGCCAATTCCGCCCAGCCAGGCAGCCCGACCATCATTTCGCGGTCGGGTGGTGTCGGGATCGAAGCGACAGTTGCATCGACATGCATCACTCAATAGAATTGGAACGAATTTCAGTCCGGTTCTTTCAGTAAATGTACCTGATCTGATCCGTCCAATACCGTTCGACCCGGCGCAGAGAATTGGTGATATCCTCGATCCCTTCGGGACCCAATACGCCCCTGCTTTGCAGACCGTCCGCGTGACGGGCAAAAAGCTCGGCAACGATACTTCGGATTTCCCGCCCGCTTGCTGTCAGACGAACGCGAACCGAACGGCGGTCAATCTCGCAACGCTGATGGTGCATATACCCCATTTCCACCAGTTTCTTGAGGTTGTAGCTGACATTGCTGCCCTGATAGTAGCCCCGGCTTTTCAACTCGCCCGCGGTCACTTCATGATCGCCGATGTTGAAAAGAAGCAGGGCCTGAACGGCGTTGATCTCCAACACGCCGACACGTTCGAATTCGTCCTTGATGACGTCCAGAAGCAGCCGGTGCAGACGCTCGACCAATGCGAGCGCCTCAAGATAACTGCCCATGAATCCCTTGTGGCCTGGTGCAGAGACCTGCATTTCAATACTCATCCGACCCTCCGATTCAGCCGTCCTGTTTCAGGCAGGATGAGAGGAATTCACCAATATTCAGTTAAGCGTATTTTTCGTTACTTTTGAAAGGTCTGCGCGATATCCGCGACAAGTTGCGCAAAGGGCGCGGGTGCTGAGACCTGTCCCGTGATCCATTGGTAAAGGTCCTGATCGTTTTCATGCAGCAGCGCGTCGAACGCATCCAACCCGTCTGCATCCATGGAATCCAGATTTTGCTCGGCATAGGCTGATAGGATCAGGTCCATCTCTTTGATGCCACGGCGCATCGAGCGCATCTTCATGCGCTTAATTCGTATGTCGCGCGGCTCGGTCACCGCGCTTGTTCCAGCATCAGGCGCAGCTTTTTCTCAAGCCGTGCAGCGCGTTCGGCAGAGGATCGCATCTCGCCCCTTATGGCGCGAAGTTCGGCAACGACGCTGGCCAGTTCCGGTGCCTCTTCGTCGCCGTCAAAGGGTTCGTCCATTCCCTCGCCCTCTCCGGTCAGCAACCACATGATCGACACGTTGACCATGCCCGCCATCATCGACAAACGGTTTGCGCGTGGTTCGGAAAGATCGTTTTCCCAGGCCACAATTGTGGACTTTTTGACGCCAAGACGCCGCGCCAGATCGGACTGGGTCATTCCTGCAGCCTCGCGCGCACCGGCCAGCCGGTCTCCGAAGGTGGCTGCATCTGGTCCGAACCAGTCGTTCTCGTCGCTCATCAAAGTCTCCAAATCCGCTCTCTCAATGGCTTGATCGTCTTTCGGGCGCACCCTATGACAGTCAAGCTGAACATACAAACCGAGGCCGCCCATGAGTTTCCTGTCTGCGACATTGTCACGCGTAAAACCCTCGCCCACCATCGCAATGACGGCAAAGGCGGCTGAACTTAAGGCCGCTGGGCGCGATGTGATAGGCCTGAGTGCTGGTGAGCCGGACTTTGACACGCCGCAGAATATCAAAGACGCGGCTGTTGCAGCCATTGCGGCGGGCAAAACGAAATACACTGCACCGGATGGCATTCCAGAGTTGAAACAGGCCGCCTGCGCCAAGATGAAACGCGATCACGGTCTGGACTATTCGCCCGCGCAAATGTCGGTCGGAACCGGTGGAAAGCAGACGCTTTACAATGCGCTTATGGCCACCATGAACGAAGGCGATGAGGTCGTTATCCCGGCCCCCTACTGGGTCAGCTACCCCGATATGGTTTTGCTGGCAGGTGGCACTCCGGTGATTGCCGAGACATCGTTGCAGACCAACTTCAAACTGACCGCCGATCAGTTGGAGGCTGCGATTACCCCAAAAACCAAGTGGTTCATTTTCAACTCGCCGTCGAACCCGACCGGCGCCGGCTATAGCCGGGCGGAACTGAAGGAACTGACCGATGTTCTGATGCGGCATCCGCATGTTTGGGTAATGTCCGACGATATGTACGAGCACTTGGCCTATGACGGGTTTGAATTCTGCACGCCTGCCGAGGTTGAGCCCGGGCTTTATGACCGTACACTGACCTGCAATGGCGTTTCCAAAGCATACGCGATGACTGGCTGGCGGATCGGCTACGCTGCCGGTCCGGTCGAGATCATTTCAGCCATGCGCAAGATCCAATCGCAATCGACATCGAACCCCTGTTCGATCAGCCAATGGGCCGCCGTCGAAGCGTTGAACGGCACTCAGGATTTTCTGGCACCAAACAATGAAACCTTCCGGCGGCGGCGCGACCTGGTGGTCGAGATGCTGAACGCAATCGACGGTATCTCGTGCCCCACCCCCGAAGGTGCATTCTATGTTTATCCCTCCATCGCCGGGCTGATCGGTAAAACCACCCCAGCCGGGACAGTCATTGAAAACGACGAGGCATTCGCCACTGCCCTGCTGGAAGAGGCAGACGTGGCCGTTGTGTTTGGCGCAGCGTTTGGGTTGTCGCCGAACTTTCGGGTCAGCTACGCCACGTCGGACGAGGCGCTGACCGAAGCCTGCACGCGCATTCAACGTTTCTGCGCGTCGTTGACCTGATCGGAGGAAGCCGGATGTCAGCAGAATTGCCCGACTACTATTTTCGCGTGCGCGAGAATGGCGCGGTGGTTTTCAAAGTCGATACCGAAAACCGCCACCGCCGAATTGAGATGGACCAGATCGCTGTCATCAACATTCGAAATGGCGAGGTCAAACCCCACGGGCAACGCACGCTAACCGAAGCAGACAAGGCCGAGATCGACCGTTGGATTGAAGATCGCAAGGCCTTGCTTGCGCAGCGGGATATAGATGACATTCACCGCGCCGTGGACTACCTGAACCTGACGACCCAGTGGGCGCAATCCAAAGCCTCTGCGGATCAGCTTGAGGATGTCACGGACAGGCTATTGATGGCGATGCACGATCTGCGATCGGTCCTGGTGCGCAAGAAAGCCGACCGGTTACGCGCGGATTGACGCGGTCACTCCGCCGGAACGCCCACCGTGCGCACCGACCGCATCCAGAAACGCGCCATCAGCAGGACCGCGGCACAGGCCAACCCCAGAACCAGGCCCAGCCAGACGCCAATGCCTTCCATTCCGTAGACGAATCCAAAGTAGTAAGACGTTGGGATTCCAACGATCCAATAGCTGAGCGCGGCCATCACCATCGGAACCTTCGCGTCTTGCAGCCCGCGCAAAAGACCCAGCGCGATGACTTGGGCGCCGTCCACAAGCTGGAACAGGGCTGCCATCGCCAGCAGACCGGTGCCGATGGCCAAGATCTGACCACGCTGCGGGTCGTTCGCCTCCATAAACAGCGAGATCAGCGGCTCGGCACATGTCAGGAACAGAATTATTGTCAGAATCGACATGACCAGAGACATCGCCGTCACAGCAATCGCGCCTTTTTCCAGATGCGCCCGATCGCGACGTCCGAGCGCATTGCCGGCCCGGATCGTCGCTGCGTTGGACAGGCCCAGATGCACCATGAAGGTCGCTGAAGCGAGGTTCAGCGCGATCCCATGGGCCGCCAGCGGAACCTTTCCAAGCCAGCCCATCATGATCGCGGACATCGCAAACAGGCTAACCTCGGCCAATGTCGTCAGGCCGATGGGGACACCCAACCTAAGGACGCTGAAAAACATCTCCCAGTCCGGCCGCCAGAACCTTTGAAACAGGCTGTGTTCCGGAAGCGCGCGCACGGCGTAAATCACCACGAAGATCAACGACACGATCTGAGTGACCACCGAGGCAATGGCCGCGCCAATGACACCCAGTTCGGGCGCGCCCCAGTTGCCGAAGATCAGCGCATAGTTCGTAAGGCCGTTTACCAAAGCGGCGACGACGGTGATCCATAAAACGATCTGCGTCCGTTCAAGCGCGGCAAGGTAGGATTTCAGCACCATCACAATCAGTGCCGGGAACAATCCCCAGCCGGCGACCCGAAGATATTGAGAGGCTGTTTCGGCCACGTCCGGTTCTTGTTTCAAAGCGATCAGAACGGGATAAGACCACCAAAGCAGCGGCATCATAAGGGCGGCATAGATGAGCGACAGCCACAATCCCATGCGGGTCGAACGGCGGATGCTTGTTTCATCTTCTTCCGCCGCAGCCGTGGCAACCATGGGCATGACGGCCCAGCCAAAGCCGGCACCAAACAGAAACAGGACGAAGTAATAGCTGCTGGCCAGCGTGACCGCGGCCAGCGCCTCGACACCGTACCAGCCCAGCATGATGGTATCGGTCAGGCCAATCGCAAACTGCGCCAGATGCCCGCCAACCAAAGGCAGGCCCAGCACGGCAATTGCGCGGAAGTGGCCGGGATATGTCATCGTCTTGTTCATCGACTCTGCCATATGCCCGGCCCGAGCGTACGGCAAGAGCAGATAAAACAAATTTCAAAATGAGACCTGATTTACCCTGCCCGGCTAAGTGCGCGGCACCCGCCTCGCCGGAAATTTTACAGCGCAATGATCGGTTCAATGATCCTTCGCTTCTGGATGGAGCGCCGACCCCAGAATGTGTTCGGACCGATGAATCACATGATGTGCCTGACCGACGATCAATGGGTCGGGCGCGCCAACTATGGCAGTATCCTTTCCCGGGTAGTCCAGAGTCGAAAGGAAATGGCGCATGCAATTGAGGCGCGCGCGCTTTTTGTCGTTGGATTTCACGATGGTCCATGGCGCGTCAGCAGTGTCCGTGTAAAAGAACATCGCCTCTTTCGCTTCAGTGTAGTCATCCCATTTGTTCAGGCTGGCCTTGTCGATCGGGGACAGCTTCCACTGCTTCAAAGGGTCGGTTTCGCGGCTTTTGAACCGGCGTTGCTGTTCCTCTTGCGTGACTGAGAACCAGTATTTGTAAAGCTGAATTCCCGACCGAACCAGCATCCGCTCCAATTCCGGCGTCTGGCGCATGAATTCCAGATACTCGTTGGGCGAACAGAACCCCATCACGCGTTCGACGCCTGCGCGGTTGTACCAGGACCGATCGTAAAACACCATTTCGCCTACCGTCGGCAGCTCTTGCACATAGCGTTGGTAATACCACTGGCCCTTTTCTTCCCAAGTGGGCTTGTTCAAGGCCACAACGCGCGCCTGACGGGGATTGAGATGCTCCATAAACCGTTTGATGGTGCCGCCTTTGCCCGCGGCATCCCGCCCTTCGAACAACAATACAAACCGCTGACCGGTTTCCTGCGCCCACAATTGCACTTTCAACAACTCGGCCTGCAATTGCGCCTTTTCGCTTTCATAGGTAGGTCGCGCCATCTTGCGCCCATAGGGGTATTGTCCGCTTTCAAAAGCCTGCCGAATCCTCTCCGGGCTGGGCAGCTTGTCTTGCGGCTTTTCGACTGGAACGACTTTGATCTGCGGGCTTGGGTTGTCGGCGCGGGCGATTGTTTCCATTGATTTGATCCTTGGTTTCACTGTCCGGCGAAACGGCTAACGCAAAACCCGGGAATACGCCTTGATTGGTGTCAAACCGGCCCCAATCCAAGGTTCAAGTACCTCTACCGATGCCCCCAGTCCCCTGCATCATCGGAATTGTTCGGGGAAAGGCCCAGAACATCCCCAGCGGTTGAGCACCCCAACCCCAGAACAGTGCGGTTTGCATAGGCAAAGTACGCGCAAACCTGATTTATCTCGAGGATTTCCCCATCATCCCACCCGACATCCCGCAGCGCATCGACATCCGCCTCTGTCAGCAACGCAGGATCTTCGGTCAGCTTTTGCGCATAGTCCATCGCGGCAATCTGGGCAGCATCCAGCGGGGCATCTTCCACGCGCCCTGCCTCAATCGCGGACCTGATCGCGTTCGCACGTGTTTGGTCACCCAACAAACGCTGCAATCCGGCGAAATGGTGCTCGACACAATACGAGCATCGGTTCAACGAACTGACCCAGACGCCCAATACCTCAAGGAACCATTTGGGCACTTTGTTCCCGGAATGGTGCAGCACTGCTTTGTACAGAGCCATATGCCCTTCCATCGAGTGTGGCCGGAGACTGTGCGCCATCATGATGTTGTCGACGTTGTTGCCCGGTCCGGTCACACGTTCGTAGAGCTTTTTGAGTCGCCCGGTCGCTGCGTCGAAGGGGATTGTTGTGATCCAACTCATGAATTGTCTTTCGCTTGCCAGTTGTTGTTTTCAGGGAATTTCGGTGCTTCCAAGCGCGGTCGTCAAGCCCCAACACCCCGGGTTTCATTCAGCTTGGGAGACAAGAAATGTCTCAGACTTGCGCGTTCGTCAGACTCATTTACCCTGACCGAAGATTTCAGATGGAAAGGCGTCGTTTCAGCATGATCAGATTTCTTGCAGCACTTGCCGTTCTGACGGCTCCGGTAACTTTGCCTGCTTGGGCACAGCAATCCCAGGGCACCGATATCACAAACGCCATTTTCAAGAACCGATCGGGTGATTGCGCAGATTATATCGGCGATTACACAGCAACGGTTGAGGATATTCAGAAACAGACGAAGTACCAGTCGCAGGTGAAGATCGTCGCCGACGACGAGACATGCACCATCGCGTCCAACGGCACGCCGAACCACGACTTCAACGGCGCAACGGCACGGTTTGCAAATGATTTCAAGCCATTGGTCTCGGAGTTTCAAGTTCCAAGAAACCCTCAGAAAGCTGCCAAAACAACACCGCTGGGCCAGCGGGCTTACAACGCTGTTTTATTCAACGGTGTTCCGGTCGACCTTCTGTCTGCCGGATGCTATCGCCCGAACGGCCCACGGGCGGACAAGAACGGAAACGTACTGGCCGGCTGCACCGCGCGCGACCCCTGGCTGATTGATCCGCCATCTTACGACAAATATTTTGGTGTCGACTTGCATAACGCCCATACCCAGCCTGACGGTCGCTACCATTATCATTCCAACCCCAACGCGCTGTTTGTGGATCGCGAGTTTACCGAACCCTCTCCGGTGATCGGGTTCGCGTCGGACGGCTTCCCGATCTTTGGCTCAATCTTCAAAGACGACAGTGGCAAGATACGGGCCGCAGTCTCGGGGTACGAGTTAAAGACGCAAGATCGCCCCGCGCCCCCAAACGGGCCAGGCGGCAAACCGGATGGCACTTACATTGATGATTACACCTTCACTGGAAACGGCGACCTGGATGAGTGCAACGGAATGACCGTCGACGGGCAATACGGGTACTATATAACATCAACATACCCCTGGATCATGAACTGCTACGCCGGAACCCCGAATCCATCGTTCCAAAAGTAGGCGTTTTCGTCGCTTCGCTGCACACAACACCTCGCGTCCCTCTTCCCCCGGACCACATCACCTGCCATAATGGCGGAAACTCAAAAACAAGAGCAGCACCCATGCCCGACGATCTGTTGACGCCAGAAGCGACCACAACCTATGACGCCTCGTCGATCGAGGTGCTTGAAGGTCTGGAGCCGGTCCGCAAGCGACCCGGCATGTATATCGGTGGCACGGATGAGCGTGCGTTGCACCACATGGTCGCCGAAATCCTCGACAACTCAATGGACGAGGCGGTCGCAGGCTTCGCAAACCGGATCGAGGTGGAGCTGCACGAGGACTATGCCCTGACCGTGCGCGACAACGGGCGCGGCATCCCGATTGACCCGCATCCGAAATTCCCCGACAAATCAGCGCTTGAGGTGATCCTGTGCACCCTCCACGCAGGCGGTAAGTTCTCGGGCAAGGCCTATCAGACTTCGGGCGGTTTGCACGGCGTGGGTGCGTCTGTGGTCAACGCGCTATCGGATTCGATGGTGGTTCAGGTGGCACGTGACAAGCAACTGTTTGAACAGCGCTTCTCGCGCGGTGTTCCGCTGGGCCCGGTCGAAAAAGTCGGCGCTGCCCCGAACCGGCGCGGGACCACTGTGACCTTTCATGCGGATGCCGACATCTTCGGCCATCACAAATTCAAACCCGCGCGGCTGTTCAAATCCATCCGCTCCAAGGCCTACCTGTTCTCGGGCGTCGAGATTCGCTGGAAATCCGCCATCGACGACGGCGAAACCCCGACCGAGGCGACTTTCCACTTCCCCGGCGGTCTGTCGGATTACCTGAAGGAGACGATGAACGGCTCCTCCACCTATGCCGAGCAGCCCTTTGCCGGCACCGTGGATTTTCAGGAGAAATTCGGCACCCCCGGCAAGGTCGAATGGGCGATCAACTGGACGCCCTCGCGCGATGGGTTCATCCAGTCCTATTGTAACACCGTTCCCACCCCCGAAGGCGGCACCCATGTCGCCGGGTTCTGGGCTGCGATCCTCAAGGGCATCAAGGCCTATGGCGAGTTGATCAACAACAAAAAGGCCGGCCAGATCACCCGCGACGACCTGATCACCGGCGGCTGCGCGCTGGTCAGTTGTTTCATTCGCGAGCCGGAGTTTGTCGGCCAGACCAAGGACCGATTGGCCACGGTCGAGGCGCAGCGGCTGGTCGAGAACGCGGTGCGTGACCATTTCGACAACTGGCTCGCCGCCGATACGAAATCCGCCGGTGCGATTCTCGACTTCCTGATCCTGCGGGCCGAGGAACGCCTGCGCCGTCGACAGGAAAAGGAAACCGCCCGTAAATCGGCGACCAAGAAACTGCGCCTGCCCGGCAAGCTGGTCGATTGTTCCGCGACCAATCGGGACGGCACGGAATTGTTTATCGTCGAGGGCGACTCGGCGGGTGGATCGGCCAAAATGGGTCGGGACCGTAAAACGCAGGCGCTGCTGCCCCTGCGCGGCAAGATTCTGAACGTGCTGGGCGCGGCCAGTTCGAAACTGGGCACGAATGCGGAAATCAACGACCTGACGCAGGCGCTGGGTGTGGGCCTTGGCACCAAGTTCAACGTCGACGACCTGCGCTATGACAAGATCATCATCATGACCGACGCGGATGTGGACGGGGCGCATATCGCCTCGCTGCTGATGACGTTCTTCTTCACCCAGATGCGTCCGATGATCGACGCGGGCCACCTGTATCTGGCCTGCCCGCCCCTTTATCGCCTGACCCAAGGCGCCAAGCGCGTCTATTGCCTGGACGAGGCAGAGCGGGACGAATGGCTTGAGAAAGGTCTGGGTGGCAAGGGCAAGATCGACGTGTCCCGCTTCAAGGGTCTGGGCGAAATGGACGCCAAGGACCTGAAAGAGACCACGATGGACCCCAAATCCCGGAAATTGATCCGGGTCACCATCGACGAGGACGAACCCGGCGAGACCGGCGACCTAGTCGAGCGCCTGATGGGCAAAAAACCCGAACTGCGGTTCCAGTACATTCAGGAGAACGCGCGGTTTGTTGAGGAGTTGGATGTTTGAGTGGCGTACTATTTTGTGCTCAGCTTACGCTGCAAGTTTAGTCTTTGTGATTTAATCAATCACCTACTGTGTAGGTGTCACGATTGAGACTCCAACTGCCTGAAATTCTTCGGACATACCTATGACAACTTCATAGCGCAAAAGCGGGTCGTATCCGAGAAGACTCCAAAGTGCAGAAGGTTTCCTTTCCCTCAACTGCGACGTGGTCCAATAGGCAAAAACTTTACCAACGGGCTCGCTTTCTCGATACGGCACGAAACCTTCACTTCTGGTCCTATGGTACCCTAATACTTTGAATTGATGAAAGCTTAACCAGTTCTGGATTCTGTCAAGGTCTGAGAGGCTTCGCGAAATTCGAAATAAACATACTTCCGCACCACGACCGTATCCGACTCTTTCCCAGTCAAATTTAAGCAAGTTTGGCGGTTCTTTGCTCCGCTCCTCCTCGATCAAACAGCTTAGAACATCTGGGTATTCGTGAATGGCTCTCCGGAACTGCCGCCATCGAGCCTGCTCGCTATTCATAACGTACCCTAAGAACAGGAAAGGTTCAGTTTCCTGGTTTGAAAGATGCTCGTACTCGATTATGCAAGTATCTGACGAACGAGATTCTTCCCAGACATCGACTTCGCAATCCTCTGACGCCGCAGGCACAGTAGTGGTAACTAGCGCCGTTATATATAATAGACTTCGAATAATCCGAGCATTCCACATATGGCAATATGCCTCTAATTTCGCGCGTCGCCAAAAAGTTAAACTAATCGGGCAATTTTAGAAAAGTAGGGGATACCCAACCTCCAATCCGCACTCCCGCCCATCAAGTTCCCTGCGTCAAGATGGAAGCATGCGCCCATTCTACTCTATCACCATCAACGTGAGCCCCCATACAAGCGGATCGGGTGTTTGCATGACACCTTGCATCACGCGATAGTCGGACTATGCTGGACATTCCTCACCCCGTAGGCCGGGCTTC
>NZ_JWLK01000006.1 GCF_000814005.1 Ruegeria sp. ANG-S4
CCGAGACACAAATCGCTTAGTCAAAGTGGGGGAATTTTGCCGAGCGGGTGTTCGCGGACACGACACCAGAGAACACGCAGAGATTGGCGCAAAACCCATCGACACACTCATTGCGGGTGAACTTTTCCGCATTTGGGTGTTTGTAGTGACCGTCCGGACACTGACACTCACAACTCGTTTAGGAGCCAATGCAATGAACCCCAAAAATGTAGCTGCCCTCGCAACCATCACGATTGGATTGCCTATGCTGGCCGCCGCGCAGTCTATGGATGCTGACGGAGATGGCGTTCTTACTCTTGAAGAGGTGCAGGCCGTAGCACCAACTGTAGATTCCGAGACCTTCACGGTCATGGACACGAACGGCGATGGTACTCTGGACCAGGACGAGGTTCAGGTTGCTCAAGACGCGGGCGTCCTTCCGCCCAGCAACGGCTAAACCTCTACGACCAATGGCGGCCCAACCCTCCCAGGGCCGCCACCCTGTGCGTCGACAACTCATCTCAAAAAGCAAGCATCAGACCCGCTTGTATCCGCGTGTCGGCACCCGGCTAGTCAACCATTCAGCTTGTTAGCCTGTCCAAACTTGACCAGTGGCTCGACTAAGCCTCTATCAGTTTTACTTGCCTTTCAACGTCTTGGTTAGCGCGTTAAGAGCGTCATCCATTTTCTTTTTCTGTGTTGCGGCTTTCTTTTGCAGATTGAATATTTTGTTCCCAATTTTGGCCAAGCCCTTCGTCGCCGGGCCCAATTTAGACATGTCGCCACTTTTTATTGCAGCTTCGAACTTACTCATTTCCTTGTTGGCTTTTTCCAGCTCATCTTGCGACTTCTTGTACGCCTGCATCTCGGCATGCATCTTCTTTTGTGCGGCTTCGACCTTCTTTACGTCAGGAGCAGACATATCTTTCTTCCTCGCTACAGTATGACTTCGGGCGTTGTTATAGGCTTGTGAATTTGGAACTTCAGTGACTGACATCACAGAAACCAAAGTGGGAAACATGAACGTCGGAATCGCGTTTACCCTCTGAGGGGTTTCGTCAGTCTTGGTCAAATCTAGTGCAAAAAAGCCCGACCCAATTTGGGCCGAGCAAGTCGCCGAGGTAGTCTTCTACTTGGCTTTTTCGTCACTAAAGAAAAGCCTGTCCAGCAGTTTAAGGAGTGGGCGTACGCGCTTGTCACAGATTTTGTAGTACATGTGATGGCCATCGCGCCTGCCCACAATCATCCCCTCAAGCCGCAAACGCGCCAAATGTTGGGAAACCGCCGCCTGGTTCAAGGACAAGTTATCAATCAGTTCCCCGACGGACTTCTCTCCATCAGCAAGTAAGAACAGGATTTGCAGGCGGCTAACATGGGCGAATGCCTTCAGGTAGTCGGAGGCCTCAACGGCCTTACCTCGGGCACGCGGCTTCACTTCTTTGCTGCTGAAAGCGGGTTTTGTGGCCTGAGCTTTTCCGCCCAGATATCGGCGTGTTCCTGAAACACGTCCGCTCGGCTATTTGACTCAATCGGCTGCCAAAACCTCATCAAATCGGTCGATCACGTCATCTAATTCTGACCCAAAACAACTGAAACACACAGATGACCATCAAATACAATCGCCCGATTGCAACAACTGCCCAGGCACGAAGTATTCTGGGCCTCTAGACCGGGTTTGCGCACCCTTGAAAACCCACAAACCCGGTCAAAAAGTCAGGCCGAAGGCTCGGCTTTACTACTAGGCAAGGTTTGCTCAAGTTCTGGCGTGATCGGGATATGCTCCGCGTCGTCACCCGGTGGCAATTTAAAGGGGCCATCGGCCCAATCCGCCGCCTTCCAAGACTCTTTGGCGTCTTCAATCCTGTCTCGGGACGATGAAACGAAGTTCCACCAGATGTAGCGCTCCTCGCTCAGGGTTGCCCCACCCAGCGCCATGAGACGTGCACCCTTTTCGCCAGCCCGAACGCTTATTTTGTCACCGGGTCGAAAGACCATCATTTGCCCGGCTTCGAAGACGTCACCAGCAATCTCAACCGACCCTTCAGTAACGTAGATTCCACGGTCTTCCTGATCGTCCGGCAATGGAAAGTGTGCACCCGGCGAAAGAATGACATCGACGTAAAACGTCTCGGACTGCATCGTCACGGGGCTGGATTTGCCATAGGCTGATCCGAGTATGAGCTTTGCTTGAACGCCCGTATCTTGAAGCTCCGGTAGCGCCGCGTTCTTGTGGTGTTCAAAGTCCGGTGCCATGTCTTCGCTGTCTTTTGGCAACGCGATCCATGTCTGAATCCCGAACAACCTATTGCGCTTGGCCCGCGTTTCCGCGCTGGTGCGTTCGGAATGCGTTACGCCCTTGCCTGCAACCATCCAGTTCACTTCACCCGGATAGATCATCTGATGAGTGCCAAGGCTGTCGCGATGCTCAAACTCGCCATCATACAAATAGGTTACTGTTCCAAGACCGATATGCGGATGTGGGCGAACGTCTATACCGCCTTCCGTAATGAACTCAGCTGGGCCCATTTGGTCGAAAAAGATGAACGGTCCGACCATCTGGCGTTCGGGTGCAGGCAAAGCACGCCTGACTTCAAACCCACCAAGATCACGGGCACGCGGAATAATCAAAGTCTCAATACTGTCAGCCGAGCTATTTGGGCACTCAGGGTTATGCGTGGGGTTCCAACTCATGCATTGGGTCCTTTGTCTGTAGTTGGGTCTTGCCAAATGCGCCGCCGGTCAAAGGAAATGACCGGCAGCATCCTTAGGCACCTACGTTTCCAGCGCGGCGGCGACGCGATCCGGAGTAAACGGCATGTGGCGCAGGCGCTTGCCTTGCGCGGCATAGAACGCGTTGGCAATAGCCGCGGGCACCATCGGAGTGCCAACCTCGCCAACACCAACAGGCGGTGCATCGACCTCTGCGACGTAGATCTCGATTTCCGGCATTTGCGACGCCCGCGTGATCTCGTAGTCCCAGAAGTTGCTTTGCACCACTTCGCCGTTTTCGATATCGATCTTTTCAGAAAGAGCCATCGAGATACCGAACACGATACCACCTTCGATCTGATTGAGCGCGTTGTCTGGCGTGACGATCAGTCCCGCGTCGATTGCGGCCCAGAAGTTGGTGATCTGGATCTCTCCACTGTCCGCGTCAACTTCAACTTCCGCTACACCTGCGGCCATGGAGGAGCTGTAGCCAGCGAAAGAAAGCCCTAAGTTTCGATTTCTGCGATTTTGCCAATCCGACATCTCGGCCACCTTCTCAAGCAAGTGCCGCCCGCGTGGGTTTTCTGAAACAAGATCTAGCCGGAACTCCAGAGGATCCCGGCCGGCTTGCTCTGCCAGTTCGTCCATAAAGCACTCTGCCGAAAAGGCCGTGTAGGACGCACCAATACCGCGATAGGGGGCAAGGCGGGCGTGCCGGTCCATGATCAGGTGATCGGCGCGGAAATCCTTGATCCCATAGAATTTGCTCTCTGCACCCCGCATCGAGATCACGTCGTTGGGGTTCACCGCGTCCCAACGCAGCGGGTTGAAAAAACCAATGACCGTTGGTGTCGCGACCTTGTGATACCACCCATCGAGCTTTCCTTCCGCTGTCAGACCGGCCTCAAGCTTTTGTGCCGCAGCGGGGCGAAAGGTCCCCTGCTTCACGTCGTCTTCACGCGGCCAGATCACTTTGACAGGGCGTCCAATAGCTTTCGAGCACAGCACTGCATCGCGCACATAGTTCTGCATCAGGGCTGTGCGTCGACCAAATCCTCCGCCCATTGTCATCATGTTCAGTCGAACGCTTTCGACAGGGATGCCCAACACCTCCGACACGGTGCGCGCGGTCCACGACTGCGTTTGCGTGCCTGCCCAAACCTCAGCACCTTGCCCGTCCGCATCAACGTCAGCAACAGCCGCCATCGGCTCAATCTGAGCGTGGTAGGCATAGTCCGACAGATAGACCTGCGAAAACTGACTGTCAGCATTGGCAATAGCTGCTGGGGCGTCGCCTTTCTCGGCCCAGGTTGCCCCCGATGCTTCAGTGGCGCTGACAGCGGCGGCGTATTCGGCCAGCGTCTCTTCGCTGTTTGAGGTTCGGAAAGGTGAGGTGGTGGACCATTCGACCTCAAGCAAACCCCGTGCCCCCAAGGCAGACCAAAGGCTTTCCGCGACGACGGCGACACCGTCCGGTACTGCCACGACATCGATGACGCCGGGTACCTCGCGTGCGGAAGCGTCGTCGATGGAAAGCGGAACTTCGTCCTCGACTGGTGCACGTAGAACGGCGGCATAGGCCATATTAGGCACATCCACATCGATCGCATATTCGGCCTGACCTGTGCTTTTCGCCGGAACGTCGCGACGCGGCAAATCTTGCCCGATGATCCGAAACGCGGATGGGTCTTTCAGTGGCACGGTCTCAGCGTCTGGTACCGTCACATCCCTTGAACCGAACGCTGCCAGTTCACCATAGGCAGCCTGTTGGCCATCGGGTCCTAAAACAACACTGGGTTTGGTCCTAAGGCTGGCTTTGTCCACACCCCATTCGCGCGCTGCGATTTGCAGCAACACGTCGCGCGCCTGAGCACCGGCCTTGCGCATCGGATCAAAATAGAACTGTGTTCCGGTGCTACCCGCCGTATACAAAACACCGCCAAACAGCTTGTTTCCAAAGCGTCGATCATCAGCGTTTAGCTGTTTGATCTCAACGTCATTCCAAGCAGCGTCCAGTTCCTCGGCCAGAATCTGCGGCAAGGTAGAATAGCTGCTTTGGCCCATCTCTGTGGACGGATGGACGATCTGAACGGTGCCATCAGCCCGGATCGTCAACCAGTGATTGACATCCAGTGTGCCGACCGCTGCTTCGGACCGGACGGATGAGATGCCGCCCGCACCGATGAAAAACGTCAGTCCTGCAGCGCCTTGTAGAAACCCACGGCGGTTCATGGTTATGGTCATTTCAAACCTCCTTGGCTGCGCGTTCGATGGCTTTAAAGATTCGGTTATAGGTTCCGCAGCGACAGAGATTCGCGCTCATCTCATCGACAATTTCCTGTCGTGTCGGAGATGGATTGTCCGCCAAAAGTGCCGCCGCGCGCATGATCTGACCCGACTGGCAATAGCCGCATTGTGCAACCTGCTCTTCGATCCAGGCCCTCTGAACAGGATGCGAGCCGTCTTCGGACAATCCTTCGATCGTCGTGACTTGTGCATCCTCCACGTCGCTAACCGACATCTGACACGCGAAGCTCGCCACACCATCCACATGCACTGTACAGGCCCCACACATGGCAGCACCGCATCCGTATTTCGTACCTTTGAGTTTGAGCGTATCTCGAAGGACCAGCAGCAACATTTCGTCAGGGGGGTTATCAACCTCTACGGGTCGGCCGTTCAATTCGAATTTGATCATTTGGAACAGTCCTTGTGATGCCTGATGTTGACAGATTCTTGTGAAGTGGAATTCGTCGTCATGGCCTGACCATGGAGTGGTCTTGGTCAGCGCCGGTAACTGGGTAGATCATTGGCGTGACACGAACTTTCATTCCCGGTCGCAATGTAAGTTCGGAGTTTTCCAGATGTGCCCAGACACGTATTGTGCCGCTGTTTTCATCGAACCAAACCGCCGATCCGGTGAGCACAATTGCATCCTGCAGAGCCTGACCGATCTCCGTCTCAACACGAAACCGGCCGGAATTTGATAGCTCCTCTGAGTGCGTTTTGCTCGTGTTCAACCCAGAAACCCAATGGGCATAGGGAAGCTCGAAAGCAACGCGCAGGCTGTTCAGATTTACGAGTTGAAACAGGGGCGGGTCGCCCGAATTGAACTCAACCAGCGAACCCGGTCCAACACGCGGGTCTTCAACATGTCCTGAGATCGGCGCACGTATGAGCGTGTCGTTATAGTTCGTTTGTGCGATCTCCAACTCGGTTTCCGCCAAGGCCCTTGCGGCCTTAGCCAAAGCCAGATTGGTTTCAGCGTCCAACAAGGCAACCTCTGTTGCGGCTCCACGCGTTGAGAGTTGGGCTGCGCGATCCAGCTTGTCTTGGGCTTGAAGCAACAGAGCCTCGGCTTTGGCCAACTCTGCACTCGCGGCATCGACCGCCAGTTTCTCCAGATCGTTTCGAAGCTGCAGCAATGGCGTGCCCGCTTCGACATAGTCGCCTTGCTCAACCAGAACTTCTTCGACAATGCCTTCAGCACGGCTATAGACGTCCGATCGGTCGACTGCTTCGATACGGCCTTCAAACTCCGCACCTCCTGCGGATGCCTGATCAGGTGCGTGGGCCCAGAACAGCGCCACAATGAGTGTGGCCGAAAGCACGGGTCGAGTGATGACCAAAATCGATAGCATCTCAAACACTCTCATCATGGTGCGATCAGATGGCGAACGACCGGCCCGCTTTCACGGGTATCGAAGGCTGAGACGGTCCGTTGAAGATCTTGATCCTGTTGTGACACGCGCTCATGTTGGGCCAGATGTTCCTGCCAGGAAGAAACCATGAACGCTTCGACCCATAGCTCAGGCTCTTCTGCACTTTGGAAAACGCGCCAATCATAGGCTCCGTCGCGCCAGCGCTCGCCCGACCATTCCTTAATAGCGGACAGGAACGCAGCTTCGTCCTCGGGTCGAATGCGATACTCAACTTCGACCATGACAGGACCGCGGGACGCCAAGTCGTCCTCTTCCAAGGCAACCTGCGGCGCAGGCCAATGCATTGAAGGCGTCAGGTCCAGATCTTCGCCCTGACCAAGCTGGAACTTGCGTGTTAGAAGCAAGCCGACGATCAGGCCTCCAGCTGCGATCAGCAAGGTGATCGAAACAGATGTTGCCGTTGCCACCTGACCCCAGATCGCTGATCCAAACGCCATTGACCCGAAGAAGACCATCAGATTTACGGCCAACCCTCGGGCCCTGACCCAATTGGGCAGCGCGGTCTGGGCCGAAACATTGAACGTGGTGAGAACAGCAATCCAGCTAAACCCACCCAACAGTGCGGCGATATAGGCCAGAGGAGGGGTTGTCGCCGTTGCGAGAATTGCCATGGCAACGGCAGTGCCGATGGTTCCGCCTGCTGCTGTGGTGCTTGCATCAAGCTTCGCGCGGAACTGCGGGAGGGTCAAAGCGCCCACAACAGCCCCAGCACCGATCAACGTCAGCAACAATCCATACAGCGTCGCCCCGCCACCTTCGATCGTTCGGACGACCAACGGCAGCAGAGCCCAATAGGCAGAGGCAAAGATGAAGAAGGCAAAGGATCGGATCAAAGTTGCCTTGAGCGGGCCGTTATGTGCGACGTGCCGCATGCCGGTCATCATTGCGTTGAAAACGGGCTGAGATGTCTTCGATACAGCACTTTCGTGTTTCCAAAACAACAGAGCGCCAATGATCACGAGATAGCTGACCGCGTTGACTGCAAATGGCGCCGCCAAGCTGACCGATGCAATCAAAACGCCCGCCAAGGCAGGACCGATCGCGCGGCTGATGTTGATGCCCATTGAATTCAACGCAATGGCTGGCTGCAACGCATCACGCGGCACCAGAGTTGGCACGATCGCTTGCCAAGCAGGAGCCATGAAAGCCGTCCCAGTTCCGATGGCCAATGTGAACAGGATCAGCAGCGTAGGTGTTACCAGCTCAAGCTGAACCAGCACGGTTAGTACCGACACCAGTGCCAGAAGCACAACGTTCACTGTGATCAACAGCTTGCGTTTGTCCAATCGGTCCGCCAGCGTGCCAGCGTATAGTGCGAAGATGAACACTGGCAGGGTTGTTGCCGCCTGCACAAGTGAGACGACTGCCGGAGATGAGTTAAGCGTCGTCATCAACCACCCAGCGCCCACATCATGCATCCACGTGCCGACGTTGGAGATCAGGGTCGCGACCCAAAGAAGCGCAAACGCCCGATGTTTGAACGGGGCCCAAGCCGAGTTTGATGCTGCAGGTGCAGGTTTCGCGATGCTACCACTGGATGACATCTGCCAACTCCTCGCGATTTCTTTCGGCGTAGGACCGCACAAACGGGCAAAGAGGCACAATGCGGAGACCCCTGTCGCGCGCGTCCGCCACAAGTTGCGCGGCCAAGGTCCGAGCCAAGCCGCGACCACGCAACTCTTCCGGGACAAACGTGTGGTCGGCGATAACGAGGCTGGGCGTGACTTTTGACAGCGTCAGTTCTGCCTCGCTCACGATCCCGGACACCGAAGCACCATACCGTGCTTTTGTATCGCTTTCGCTGTAAGTGATTTTTAGCTTTTGATCGTCCAAAACGGGAAATCTCCTGAGGTCTTATCGCTATTCAGCGGCAAGGCTGCCTTGGCTTTGCGTCGTAGCACCGGGCGCACCGAAAATTGGAACGGGTGACCAATCGGGAAGCTCTGGCAGTGGGGCAGGTGCATGCGCCGCAAAACGGGCCTTGGCATGTACGATCTTGCCGCCCGTAAGTGTCAGGTCGGCCTCGATCTCGGTGATCTCATCCTCGGCAATCGAGAAATAATCCCGGTCGAGCACAGCGATATCCGCCCATTGCCCCGCCTTGATCTGACCTTTCTTACCCGCTTCCCGGCTGAACCAAGCCCCGGCAGCGGTCCAATGACGCAGCGCGTCGTGCCGATCCAAACGGTTCGCCGCACTCCAGATGATGTCTCCGCCACGACCTTTGCCAGAAACGGCCCAGTGAATGGCCAACCACGGGTTATAGGACGACACCCGCGTCGCATCCGTGCCAGCAGCCAGAGGCACACCCGACGCCATCATCTTCTTGACCGGCATGACCTCTCGCAGGGCGTTTTCTCCATAGCGATCACGATAGGCTGTGGTCTGAAAAGCGATGCGGTTTTGATAGCTGATACCACCGCCCAGGCGCGCGACCCATTCCATGGTGGATTCTGAGATCGTCTCGCCGTGATCGAAAATCCAATTCAGCTCTTCCAGCCCTTTGTCACGGCCAACCTCCTCAATAAGGCTCAGCAACCGGTGGGCGCTTTCCTCATAGGTACAATGGAACCGGATCGGCCAGCGGTTTTCGAATAGAAATTCGAGTACCGGCCAGAGGTCTCCTTCCATCCTCTTGGGCAGATCGGGGCGCGGGTAGCTGAAATCTTCGAAATCATAGGCCGATGCGACCAGCATCTCGCCCGCGCCCACGCATTTCAGGTAGTCGTTTCCTTCGTCTGGCTTGACGATGTCATTCCAGCGTTTGAAGTCGTCCAGTTCGAACATCGGGCGCTGAGCAAATAGCTGATAGCCTATACGTACGGTTTGCTCGCCGCGTTTGTTCAACTCGGTGATGACCCCGTAGTCGTCGGGATAGTTCAGGAACCCACCCGCGCAATCCAAAGCCGAGGTCAATCCAAGACCATTCAGCGCCTTGAAATAGTGCTTGGTCGAGGTGACCTGCTGTTCGAGATCCAGCTTGGGGGCCATGTCCAGAAGGGCGTAAAGCGGTTGCGCATTCGGGCGCGCCATTGCAAGACCTGTCGGGTTGCCCTGATCGTCCCGCTCTAGACGCCCTGAGACAAAGGGTTCGTAGAAATGTTTGTCGATGCCGATTGCGCGTAGGGCGGCTTTGTTCAACCAGGCCCGATCATAGAGGTGCAACACGTAGACAGGCACATCCGGCGCGACCGCATTGATCTCATCAATCGTCGGCAAGCGTTTTTCAGCGAATTGATCAACGGACCAACCACCAACCACGCGGATCCATTGGCCAGCAGGAGTACGCTCTGCCTGAGCCTTCAGCATACGCAGACCGTCGGCAAGAGACGGAACGTGGTCCCAGCGCAGCTCCATAGCGAAGTTGTTGCCTTGTCGGATGATGTGCGTATGGCTGTCGATCAGACCGGGGATCACACGCTGGCCGCCCAGATCAATGGTTTCGGTTTCGTGGCCCGCAAGCCCAAACATGTCCTTGTCAGTTCCAACAGCGGTGATCTGATCCCCTGAAATGGCCACAGCTGTCGCTTCTGGCGTGTCAGGATCCATTGTCGTGATCTTGCCGTTGAAGAGTATCTTGTCTGGGGCGGCCATGGCGCACATCCTTTGGCAAAGCGAGAGTTGTCGGTGCCCACCGGAAGGGCACAGATTGAGAAAGATTTGGAAAATCGCCCGCTCGGCTTCATGGGGAGGGATTAAGGGACCGAGCGAGCGTGGCGCGGGAGATTATTCTGCGGCGATACCGGCTTCCGAGGCGTGCTCACCCAAAGCCCACTTCGAGAAGCGCACTTGGATACCATATGGCGTATGGGTTTTAAGGATATCCATAACGCCATCGTAGGTTTCGCCGCGTGCCCAGTCCTGCTGAAGCTCGAAGACGAACTGTAGCGCGTTCATCGGAACCGCACCCGCTTGAACCAGACGGTCCATTGCACGCTCGTGGGCTTCAGGCGTGACGTCCCCGCATGCATCAGCCGGGATATAGACTTCATAGCCTTCGCGCAGCAGGTCGAGCGTTGGGAACATGACACAGGCCTCGGTCCACAGACCAGCCAGCACGATCTTTTTGCGACCGGTTGCAGCAACTGCCTTGCGGAAGTTTTCATCAACCCAAGAGTTGATCGAAGTCCGGTCAATGACTTCCTGATCCGGATACAGATCGGTCACTTCAGGCATGAACGGACCCGAGAAGCTGTCTTTCGCGACGGTTGAGATCACGGTCGGCAAACCAAACAGTTTCGCGCTTTTGGCAAGGATCTGCACGTTGTGCATCACCGACAGGCGATCATGGCTTTCGACGCCCTGGAACATCGCGGGCTGAAAGTCGATCAACACAAGGGCCGCGTTCTCAGGTGTGATCATTTCGTGTTTCGACATTTGACTTCTCCGTTGTTGAGTTTGGATGGGGTTAAAGGGTTTCGGGTTTGGTTGGTTGGCTCGTCTCTTCCGCCTGCGTGACGGCGAAGGATTTCAGATGCAGGGCCTGTGACACAGCGTCGGAATGACCCCGGATCCATTGCACTGCAGCTTCTCCGGCGAGCATGCCCAAGAGGCCCAAAAGCGCGATGATTGGCGGGGCGGGACTGCGGACTGTGATCAGGCCATAGATGACCCCAATCCCGAGGCCCGCTGCGAGCGATATAAGATATGGTTGCCAAGTCACGTCGGGTTTCCTTGCAATTCTGGTTCGATTGATCTGGTTTTGAGGGTTTTAGGTTCTTTCCTTGCCGCGGGGCTTGGCATATCGAAAACCAGCGCGGCCCCGTCAGTGTGCCATTGCAGAGTGACCTGTTCGGATCGCGGAACCTGTAGACCATCACCCGCGCTCAGACGTTCGTGCTCGGCATAGGCAAGGCCATCCAGCAGATGAACGAAGTGGTCACTTTCGCCATTTGCAGAAAGCGCAAGTTCTTGTCCTTCGCTGAACCGACGAAGCGTCAATCGCGCCCTTGATCTCAACGGGATCAAGGGGTGCAATGTGGCGGGTCCAGCGAGCAGGACATTCCCTTCGTTCGGAACCGAGGTTTGTGTGTATGAAGGCTCACCACTTACCTGATCCGGGATCAGCCAGATCTGCAGGAATTTTGCGGGCTCCGACGTGGACCCGTTGTATTCGGAATGACGCACGCCAGTGCCTGCAGACATTCCCTGCACTTCGCCTGCACGTATACTGGCGGCATTGCCCTGATCATCATCGTGGCGCAGCTGCCCATCCAGAACCATTGTAATGATATCCATATCCGCATGATCATGTGCAGCAAAACCACCACCCGGGATCAGGCTGTCTTCGTTGATTACGCGCAGATTGGCGAACCCCATGCGCTTCGGGTCTTGGAACTGGCCGAACGAAAACGTGTGATAGCTATCCAGCCATCCGTTTTGCGTGCGTCCGCGCGATGCTTTTTCGTGGATCTTGATCATTTCACTCAGTTCCAAGTTCTGTTGTTCTTCGATGTGGGGCGTGGTTTGAACTCGACAAAGCAGAAGTTCTGCGGGTATGCATTAGTTAGGCTAAACTGTTTTTCTGTATTGCCATGCCGTTGTCCCGATTGCCTTCCTTGCTAAGTTTGCGTGCCTTTGAGGCCGCGGCGCGGCGCGGCTCGATCAAGGAAGCGGCCTATGAGCTTTCGGTGACACCAGGTGCGGTTAGCCAACAGATCAAGGCGCTGGAGGCCGACCTTGGGGTGGCTTTGTTTGTGCGAAAGACTCGCGCGATCCATCTAACACCCGAAGGGCAGCGCTTGCAGCCAATGATTAGCGAAGCGTTCTTGCAGATCCGTCAGGTGGTCGATGAGGTCCGACCCAAGAAGACGCCCAAGCTGCGCATCCGTTCTGGCAATGCCTTGATCAGCAAGTGGCTTTTGCCCAGGCTGCACAAGTTCACCAAGAACCACCCAGACGTTCAGGTCCACATTGAGTCCGAAAACCCTTTGGACCACAAAACCCACGCAACCGCCGATATCGAAGTTCGATACACCAGCGAACCGCCTGACGACCGTTATACGGAGTTGCTTCACCGCGAGTTGATGCTGGTGGTCGCCAGCCCAGGTGTGCTGGACACGTTCGACATTAAATCCCCCACCGACATCAAGGCAGCGCAGGTTCTGTACGATACAACGCCGATGCTGAACGGGTCGGTTCCCAGTTGGGTTCTTTGGAGCCAACACGCCGGACTTCCGAATGCGGTCGATCCATCGAAAGCCATGCGGTTTGAAAGACCTCCGGGCGGCCAGATTGTGGACGCGGCGATCGCAGGCGCGGGTGTCGCGCTCTGCGGATCGCTGCTGGTGTATTCGGCACTTTCGGACGGACGACTTGTTTGCCCATTCGGTCCGGTGGTAGAAACCGGGTTCAGCTATTTTATATGTTGCCACCCGGGCCGGGAACGTGAAGAGCATATTCATGAGTTCATGTCCTGGGCGCGCAAGGAAGCCGCCGTCTTATCTACGTTGAATGCGATGCGTGAACCTTCACCCGGGGCCGACATCTCCGTTGAAGTGTGAGGCTAAGGCCGTCAGTTCAGAGTTTCGCAGCTCGTGTCCGCCTTCATGGACGTCCGATGTGACCTCAGCACCATGATCAGAAAGCCAACTGATAAGGCGTTCCGTCATTGGCCATGGCGTGATTGGGTCGCGTCGTCCTGCGGTCACCAGAACTTTCCGCCCCACCAGCTTAGGATGTGCGTCCGGTTCCCATGTGACCATCGGATGCAGAAGGCCGACCCGCTCGAACAGGTCCGGGCGTTTGAGAAAGACTGCCGCCAGGATGTTTGCCCCGTTCGAGTAGCCGAAGCCATAAACCGGATGACCGGAATGCGATGCGCGATGGGCTTCGATGAACGCAATCATCTTGTCCGTCGCACGGGCAAGGTCCTCCATGTCATATATGCCCTCGGCAGTGCGGCGGAAGAATCGAGCGGCCCCCATTTCAAAGACATCGCCGCGCGGTGATACGATCCCGGCGCCAGCGACGAGAGTGCCGGCCAATTCAACAAGTTGGTGCTCGTCCCCTCCGGTGCCATGAAAGGCAAAGACCAGCGGACGGGCGGGTTGCGGCGCATGCACAAGCGCCTGATAGAGATCTTTGGACATTTCAACCTCTGAAATCATGATGCAAGTGGCGGCAGGAGACTTTCGATTTTGCTACGATGTGGCTCGTAGCGGGTAGGCAACTTAAGCGCCTCACCCAGATGGGCCGTATCTTCATCTCGGTCAAAACCCGGCTCGTTCGTAGCGATCTCAAACAGCACCCCACCTGGCGTGCGGAAATAGATCGCCCAGAAATAGTCACGATCGATAACCGGCGTGACCTGATAGCCTGTATCCAGCAAAGCCCGCCGAACACGCAGTTGCGCGGCGCGGTCCTCGACGGCAAAAGCAATATGGTGAACAGACCCAGCGCCCTGACCAGCGGTCGGGGTACCGGGCGGTAACTGCTGCAGATCAATCGTGTCCGCGGCGTTGCCGCCTTCGATCACATAGCGAGTGACGTCACCTTCGGTTTCAGCCTCCTGGTATCCCATGAAGGTCAGCAGTTCACCCGTTGCATCAACATCCTTCAGAGCGAACCGAGCGCCTCGGAACCCAAGAATCGCGGCCTCATCGGGAATACCGCCCTGAGTCCAGGCTGTTCGGCCTCGCGCATCAGATTCGACTAAGGCAAAGCTATCGCCATCGGGACCGTCAAAGGACAAACGCTTTTCTCCGAAGACCGAGCCATCGGCCAGCCCAGTCACGCCCTCAGATGCAAGACGTTGTTTCCAGAATTCGACACCACCTGCGGGGATGGCAAACTCTGTCACACCTACCTCGCCGGCGCCTCTGTGTCCTTTTGGCATCTGACCAAAAGGAAAATAGGTCATGACCGAACCCGGTGTTCCAACCTCATCCCCGTAATAGAGGTGATACACCTTAGGCGCATCGAAATTGACCGTCTTTTTCACTCGGCGCATGCCAAGGGTGTTGGTGAAGAAAGCGTTGTTGGTGCTGGCATCTGCAGCCATCGAAGTGACGTGGTGCAGCCCTTTGATATCTTTGATCATGTTCCGCTCCCGGGCGCGTGTTCAACTTGCATCAAAGATGGAGTATCGATTATGAAAGTGAATAGACATCTTTAGCGCTTTATTATTGACAAAAACGGAATTATTAAACTGAGATGATCGAGCTTAAGCCCATCCGCGTCCTGCGCGCCGTTTCAGACCTGAAAAGCTTTTCCTTGGCCGCGCGCGAACTGGGCATCGCACCAGCATCAGCAACACGCATCATAGCGCAGCTTGAGAGAGACCTCGGCACACAGCTTTTGGTTCGCACGACACGACAAGTTTCACTAACCAGCGCCGGAGCAACTGTGCTTGCGCAGTACAGACCGCTATTGGAGGGGTTTGAGGAGGTCACACGAAGTCTTCAACGGGCCAATCAACCTGACAAAGGCCATCTGCGACTGACCGCGCCGGTATCACTGGGCGTCACGTTGCTACCGCAAGTGATCTCCGGGTTTCGTCTTGCCTATCCGAATATTTCAGTCGAGATCAACTTCACCGACACCCTGCTCGACGTGATCGAGGAAAACTGCGACCTCGCTGTACGTGTATCGGGCCCGCCCACCGACAAATCGACAATTTGGCGCAAACTCTGCGAAGTTCCGCGGCATATGATTGCTGCGCCGTCTCTGTTTGAACGCATACCCCGGCCTGATCATCCGCGCGATCTGAACCCAGACCTTCTTATGTCATATAGCGCGCAAGGCCGCCCTGAAGCTTGGGATTTCTCTCATGCAGGTAGCAGTGTTTCAGTTCAAGCTGGCGGAAAGATAATCTCCAACAATGGAGACTTCCTCTACGCTCTTGCGGTCGCGGGAGACGGCATTTGTGTTCTACCGGATTTCATTACTGGTACGGGATTGGTTAGCGGGCAAGTCGAGCAGGTATTGCCAAACTGGTCTATCACGTCGTTGTGGCTTACGCTGTACTATCCCCCATACGAACAACTCCCACCGATCGTCGGAACGTTTGCAGAGTACTTTGAAAAATTCGTGCAGATCCATCCGAACCTGGAAACAAAAGTTTGAAGCAGCGTGGGCTGCAAATTTGAACGAAATCTGTTTGCCGAAAGCCACTAACTCCAGCCGGTTCAAACAGACTTTGACAGTACAAACTGTCTTCGCGTTGAACAGACATTCAACATAAGGAGGTGAATGGCAGCAGTGTCCGCCAACCGGTCATTTGGCAAAAAACGCTCAAAGTCTGCTGCGCGCGCACAGCAGACACTCACGGGATTTTGCTCAAAGTCCGCAACGCGCCCGGAGCCGTCTTTCTATTTCAATTAGACTGACGAGCTTTCTTCGAAACAGCCAGAGAGAATGACCGCATGAGCGAACGTGCAGTATTTGTTTGTATCAGATCCGAAAACTCAATGCGCCCACGTTACTTCATACCCTCATATTCGGACAGACGAGCTATCACAGCGCGGCGAAGTGTGGTCATATCGATGTCGATTGCGGTGAACACGCTGCCTGCGTCGAAAACGAGATCCAACAGTTCCGGATCCGAGGAGAGAAATCCGGCGGGTTTGCCATGGGAACGCACGCGGTGAATGGTGTCGACGATCGCCTCCTTGACATCGGGGTGTTTCAAGTCTCCGGGGTGCCCGAGGCTGGCTGCCAGATCCGCTGGGCCGACGAAGATGGCATCAATGCCGTCTATGGTGGCAATCTCTTCGAGATTGTTCATGGCGTCTCGCGTTTCAATCTGAACAATCAGGCATATCTCTTCGCGTGCTTTAGTGAAGTAATCGGGGATCGCGGCAAATCTGTTTGCGCGTGTACCCCCTGCAACCCCGCGCAAACCGGCGGGCGGATAGGTGACTGCCGCCGCTGCAAGCCGAGCCTCTTCTCCGTTCTGCACATATGGCACAAGAATTGTCTGCGCGCCGATATCCAGCATTTTCTTAATCTCAGCGACGTCGAGGCTTTTCACCCGTACAACCGGTTCCACCGGATAGGCTGACATGGCATGCAACCCGTGCAGAACCTCTTGAACATCGCGCGGAGAATGCTCGCAATCGAGTACGATCCAATCATAGCCGCACCCTGCCAGCATTTCGGTCATAGCGGGGTCGCGGATCGAACTCCACAGACCCAGTTGCTGGTTGCCTTGCAGGATAGCTTCTTTGAAATGGTTCATTGGCAAGTCCATTGAGGGTTCCCTTTCAGTTTACTGGTATGAGCAGATCTTGCACGGTATCCGCCAGATTTTTCCCAGTCTTCTATCCGCTCCAAAGCGGACATCCGACAAAAGCGCTCAGATGAACGCCTTGTCCGCAACTTGGTCGTTGGCAAGCTGACGATCGCCGAACTTTACGCTTGATGCTCGACTGCAACCGTTGAGAATCGATTAGCTTTTTAGGTGATTACAAATATGACCCATAGCAGCACTGGTTGCGGCGTGGCCAATAGTGAACAGTTCTGCGCAAGTTCGCCTCATGCGTATCGACGCTGTTCGACCGGATTAGAATTCACCATCCGCGCTAGACACAAAAAACGAGGCTCAGGTCTGGTCCATCGGCTCAAAACTAAACGAGTAGGAATGATCCTGAAACTTAGTAATACTAGTCATCAGCAGTGTACCAAGACCTTCTCGGACAGTTTGATTGTTAAACGCTAAGCAAAACTCGGAGGCGTCAATGCCATGGGTGCCGAGCAAGGCTCCCAAAGCGTTGTTGGGCTGGGCCCGACCGGCCAAGAGCTTTAGTTTGATTTTGCCGTCAACTTCTTTAGCCATTTTGCTATTTTCACCCCTAGTTTTCAGCTTAGGCAAGCGTACAGAAACCCTGTAGCAATGCAATGTTCAGGTATGACTTATAGCCATCCCGGGGCACATCAAGCACGCGCAGTGAAGGTCTGGAATCGTACGCATCTTTTTAATTCGATGATTGCTTGGCCAACGGGAGCTTGGCCGGTCAGCCGCCGTTCATTCATCGAGCAGCGGAATCCAACTGTGAGCCCTGTATTCGCGATGCTAGACCTTGCGCTGATGTCTACTATCCCGCAAAAAACAGACAGGATCGCCATTTCTCAAACGATTGTGAGGGTTTATGAAGCGGCGTAGTATGATGGTCGGCAGCTGGGCACTGGGAACGATGGGTTTGCTGGGGATGAAAAGGGCAACGGCCAATGCTGGGTTCTACGTACCGCCGGAAGAAGATCCTCACCAGCTTACTTTCATGCAGTGGCCCGTAAACCGCGGGGTTCATCCTGACCCTGTCTTCCTCGATATGGCTCAGCAGACGATTGCCGATATCGCGAATTCAATCAGCGAGTTCGAGCCGGTGACGATGCTCTGTGCGGCTGAGGATCACGCAGGGGCACAGACAAAGCTGTCGGAAAAAGTAGAGTTGTGGGACATCCCCACGGAAGATCTCTGGTGCCGCGACGCAGGACCGATCTTTGTGGTAGACGGCGCTGGCGGTCTTGCCATCAGCCATGTCCAGTTCAATGGCTGGGGGGAAAAACAAGTGAATGCACGCGATAGCCTGATTGCTGAGCATGTTGCCGAACGTCTGGGGCTGCAGCTCTTGCCAACCGGATTATGCGGAGAAGCGGGGGGCGTGGAGCAGGACGGGCATGGTCTGTTGATTGCACATGAAAGCAGCTGGGTGAACGACAACCGAAATCCCGGCCTAAGCCGCGACGAGATCGAACGCCGGTTGCTGACCGCCTACGGCGCGGACCGGATGATCTGGTCGCCTGGTGTCTGGGGCGAAGACATCACCGATTATCACATTGACAGTCTTGCGCGGTTTACTGGTCCGGGAAGTGTACTGATAAATCTACCGGATGACCCCGATATGGAAGACCCGTTCCATTTCGCTGCCGTTGAGACACTTGATGTGCTGGTTGCAAACGATTTGGACGTTGAGGTCATTCCTGAACCGGTGATCCGCCGCGTAAAAAGCATCGAATTCGTAACCTCCTATGCAAACTACTATGTCTGTAATGGGGCGGTGATTGCCGCCGAATTTGGAGACCGAGAAACCGACGAGATCGCGCGAGAAGCTCTTGCGCGACGCTATCCGAGGCGGGAGATCGTAGCTTTGAATGTTGACCCATTGGGTGGGATGGGTGGCGGTATCCATTGCGCAACCCAGCAGATGCCTGCAGTATGATCTGGTTTTCGCGCAAAGTCAGCATCATCGAGGCCGCAGCCGCGCCTTGCTGCACCCGCTCTAAGGTCCGTTCTGAGCACAAAGCGGACTTCCATCGTTAACTCCAACTCTTCGGAGAAATTCAATACCCTAAATTTCTCTCGGGTACAGGTCTAAGGTTTGCTAGACAGCGTCACCAAGAACGAAATCAAGTCTGCAATCTCCTGCTCGGATAAACTCAATTTCGCGAGTATGTCTTCGCCATCAGCGTGCAACCGCTCAATGTCAATTTCGCTGTAATGTCGGATTACCGCTTCCAAGTCGATAAAGTTGCCGTTGTGCATATAAGGCGCGGTTTCGGCCACGCCCCGAAGGCTGGGTGTTCGAAACATTCCAAAGTCAGAATGGCTCCTTCGCACACCGCGAACTGCCCAAGCCCCTTGCTTATCTGGATCGTCGCTCCAATCCCCGTCCAGTGTAAATTCGCTTGATAGTAATATGTTCAATCCGCCGAACCGCCCTTCGTCTACTTCGGCTTCGTTCAGAAAATATGGTACGCCGGCGTCGTGGAACTCATTGTTGGAGAATCTTGGACCGTTGTGGCAAAACACACAATTGCCGCGTCCCAAGAACAACTGAAGACCTCGCTGAGCAGCTTCAGGGTAGTTCGCCGCTTCGACAAAATCGCCGCGTTCCAGCGCGTCTCGAAAACCGTCAAATTGTGTTGCTTCTGTGATTATAGTTTCCAGGAAGGCCGATAAAGCTTTGGCTGTGTTGACCAAAACCAATTCTGGGTCTTGCTTCTGGATTTCACCAAAAGTCTTTTCGAAATCATTAATATACGGGCTATCAGAAATTGCCGCTTTCAGACTCTCTTTACTGTGCGCCATCTCTTCGTCTGCGATGATAGGGTGTAAACTGGCGGCCCAGAGGTTGTCACTCTTGCCGCCCCAGCCGTACCATCGAAGACCCGCAAGGTTTCTCAGAGATGGCGTGTTCCGATCAAGCAAAACCCGGCCGAGCGCGCGCGCTTCTGTCGTAGTGAATGCCTGTTCTGGATCATGGCAACTTGCGCAGGCAAATGCACCATCGACAGACAACAACGGATCGTTGAACAAAGCCGCGCCGAGCGCAATCGCACTGGCATCGTTTGAAACCCTGTTACTTGGATCCGGCTGCAAAGATGGTGGCCACGGTCCGAAGGACAGCGTTTGCTCAATTTCGTCTTCAGACAACAAAACTTCTGCATTCGCGGCACTTGCCAAGACCACCAACGCGACTGACACCCAAAGCCTCATCTCAGCGCAATCTCACTCGTATAGGAAACCAATTTCCCATTGAAGTCGACGTCCACTTGCAGTTCCCACAAACCCGGCATGTGAAACAACAGGTCATCGATACGGAATTTTCCTTCGTCTAACGCCGTTACCTTGGGAGTGTAGTTTAACCCGTGTTGGTGAGCGGGCATGATTGCATCGACAAGTATTTCACTCACAGGAGTTTCATTGCAGACTTCGATTAGAATGGAAAACGGTTGGGCCAGTGGTACTACTTCTGAAGAGACATAGACCTCAGGTGCGTCTTCGACATCTGAGGCCGCGCGCTGCCCCACCGCTTCACACGCAACAACCGGCCCTGATGAAATCAGAAACCAAAAAGCCCAGCGAGTCATTCTGATGCCAACATACGTTCCGCGTTTGCATACGCAATGTTGTCTGCAATCTGATCAGGAAGTTGGTTTAACCATTCACGCGAATAATCGGCATGAGGGCCAACATAGTACCAACGCTCTGGGGCGAATGTATCCGTGCCAACCATAAAACGATCGGGATGTGCTTCAAACGCAGCCTTCCACCCAGGGTCGATGCGGCCCCGAGAAATCATATCTGAACGAAACGCTAGATCGGCCCAGAGTCTAGGATGGGTGTCCAGGGCGTCGACCACACTGTCAGGGTCGGTAAAGCCGGAATGGGCCCACAAAACGCGGGCTTCGGGCCATGTTTCGAAGATCAGGTCAACCGCCTCGCGATCGCCGTGGTGATGCAGAATTAAATTCCGTTCTTTTGCCAAAGCGATCATATGCTGGATGACCGGCGTTTTGATATCATTGCCATAGGCGTGAAATTCGCCGATGGCTTCGTATTCGTTCTTCGCCAGATTTGATTCCAGATAGTCGACGACAGTTTCGTCGTGCATCCAAGTGTTGATCTCTCCGCGGCGACGATAAGGACGAAGTGCCGGGACAACGATATCTGGCGCTGCGTCCAAGAGCAGTTGAGTACCATTGTCATCAGAGCTGGAAACAAGCGCCTTTCGCACGCCAGCATCCCGCAGAATCTTAGCGACTTGTTCAGGTGGGACAAGCTCCACAGCGTCGTGACTGTAGTGAATATGAGCATCAAAGATTGGCCGGTCATCTGCGGTCGCCGTACCGCTCAACATGATTAAGGTAAAGAGAGGGAGATATTTTAGCACCGCAAGCTTCCTGATTTGAACTACTGCAGTTCCGACTGTGGAGTATTGTGGCAGAACTCCCAGAGTTTACGTCGATCGGCCAGAGTAAAGCCAATCATTTCGTTAGTTGATATTGGCCACGTTGAACGTCTGCTTTGCACGCAAAGTAGGCGTTAAATGAATTTTAACGAATGACCGCACACAGCCCATCCTGTGAATTCGGTTTTCTCGCTGCAAGCGCAAACAGCACAGATTTGTGCTACGCGTGCATCAACTTGAGTACGGCAATGCGGCATAGTGAGCGGCCATTCGGACCAAGCGCAGCGAGATTTCGTCAAGCAATGAGCGAGATGCGGACTACCCATTGAGCACCGACATACATGTCATCACAGAGCTGTTTGAGAAGGGTTGAGGGTTCTGTTGTGCAATTACTTGCTGAGTGCAAGTATCGCGCCGCATGCTCGGGTTATGCGGCCAGTTCACGCCCGGATTCTGTCCGTTTCGTCAACTCGCTGTGAGCGTCATTACAATCGCTCGAAATGGTCTTCGCTGCCAAAAGACTGCAACGGAATCTGTTGGGCATTTCACCGCACGGACTGACCCAAGGCTCTGCGGTAAACTGGTAACTATTGGTTCGAGTAGACTACAACGTGTTTTGGTTATCGATGATAGTGAATTCAGTTTTTAGACACACGTCCATAACCTTTTGAACTTAAAGACCCTGTTAATATCGCTCCATTAATTAAGGGGGCGAAAATGCGTATATCAGAGGCGGGTCCCATGCTGATCAAAACGATAAGTGCGATTGGGCGTATAACCAAACCGAACAGTTTCACCCGCATCGACTTGGTACTGGCCGAATAGACGCGCGGTGATCTGATGATCCTGCATCATCGCGATTACGTTGGTATCTCCACCTAGATGTTCGACGTGAGTGACATTTGCGGTGATCGGGCCCTCATCTGCCAAAAACAGATCTTCGGGGCGAATGCCCGTAGTGATGTCTGCCCGCTCGCCGATCAGGCTGGAGGGGAAGAAATTCATCGACGGCGCGCCTAGGAAACCTGCGACGAATTGGTTGGCAGGGTTGTTGTAAAGCTCCATCGGGCTGCCGACCTGTTCGACGCGCCCGTCGCGCAGCACAACGATTTTGTCAGCCAGCGTCATCGCTTCAGTCTGGTCATGGGTGACGTAGATCATCGAGGCATCAAGCTGCTGGTGCAGGTTGGCGATTTCCAAACGGGTGTTCATGCGCAGGGCGGCGTCGAGATTGGACAAAGGTTCGTCAAACAGAAACAGCTTAGGTTCGCGCACAATTGCGCGACCGATGGCCACGCGTTGGCGCTGGCCACCGGACAGTTCAGACGGGTAGCGGTCGATATAGGGCTCAAGGTTCAGCATCTTGCTGGCCTTGGCGACCCGTTCTTCAATAACCTGCTTGCTCTGACCTTCCTGTTTCAGCGCCAGCGACATGTTTTTTCGGACATTCAGATGAGGGTAAAGCGCATAGCTCTGGAACACCATCGCGATGCCGCGTTTCGACGGCGGGGTGAGGTTCATGAGCTCTCCTCCAATGCGCACCTCGCCCGAGGTTACGTCCTCTAGCCCCGCGATCACGCGTAGAAGGGTCGACTTGCCACAGCCCGAGGGGCCGACAAAAACGACGAATTCGCCGTCTTCAACGTCGATGTTGATATCCTTGAGGACCTCGACGGTTCCAAAGGACTTGTTCACGTTTGTAAGCGTCAGGGCGGTCATGTGCGTGCCTCTTTCAGCGAAATGGGTTGGCCGGTGCGGATGCTCTCATCGGCGGCCAGACAAATGGCCAGCGATTGCACGGCGTCGTTCATGTGGCGGGTTAGGTCGATATCTTCAGCAATGGCGCGCAGCATGTAAGCTTGCTCGGCATCGCAGAGTTCCTGATGGCCGGGCTCATCGGGCATGTCGATTGTCTGGTCGCCATCGGGGCGGTGGACCAGAAGGCCACCGACCTTGGTGTGGCCGTCGATATCAGCCGATGCGCCTTTGTTGCCATCGGTGATCGAGACCGAGCCCTTGGGCGAGACGATGTCTTTCACGAAGAATGCGGTCTCGGACATCATCGGACCCCAGCCGGCCTCGTACCAGCCGACCGAGCCATCCTCGAAGACCACCTGAAACTGACCATAATTGTACATGTCTTCGGCGATCTCGTCGCTCAGCCGCAGGCCCATACCGTGGACGCGCACTGGGTCGGAGTCAGTGATCTGGCACATCACGTCGACATAATGCACACCGCAATCGACGATGGGCGAGGTCGTCTGTATCAGGGCTTTATGCGTTTCCCACTCGGCCCCGCTGCTTTGTTGATTGAGGTTTAGACGGAAGACATACGGTCCGCCGAGATCGCGCGCCTCGGAGATCAGGCGCATCCAGGAGGGGTGGTGCCTCAGGATGTAGCCGATCACCAGCTTGCGGTTTGTTTCGATAGCCTTCGCAACAACACGTTTGGCGTCGGCTACGGTGGTTGCTAGGGGTTTTTCAACGAACACATGCGCGCCTGCTTCCATCGCGGCGCAGGCATAATCGGCGTGGCTGTCGGAATATGTGGCGATAATCACCAGATCAGGGCTGGTTTCTGACAGAGCGCTCGCGAAATCAGAATAGGCGGGATACCCAGCAAGATCGGGATGATCCACGCGGCCAGAGCGGTTCACCAGCCCAACGATTTGCGCGTCTGGATGGTGGTGATGGGCCAGGGCGTGGCTCAGGCCCATATTGCCAAGGCCAGCGATCAGAACTCGGTTCATTTGACAGCTCCTGAAGTGATGCCGCGGATCAATTGGCGCGAGAAGATGACATACAGAACCAGCACCGGCAGGATCGCCATGGAAAGCGCGGACAGAACCGCGTTCCAGTCGGTGACGAACTGGCCGATGAAGACTTGGCTACCCAGCGTCAGGGTTTTGGTTTCCTCAGCAGGGGCGAGGATCAAGGGGAACCAGAGGTCGTTCCAGATGGGGATCATGTTGAACACGGCGACCGTGGCCATGGCAGGGCGGACGAGAGGCAGGACCAACCGGAAGAAGATCGTGTATTCCGACAACCCATCGACGCGGCCTGCGTTCTTTAGATCATCAGAAACCTGACGCATGAATTCGGACAAGATGAACACAGCCAAAGGCAAGCCTTGCGCGGTGTAGACCAAAATGAGCGCCCAAAGCGTGTTGACCAAGCCGGTGGCAACCATCATCTCAAGGATCGCGACCGTACCGATGCGGATCGGGATCATGATCCCCAGCGCTAGGTATAGGCCCATCAGGGTGTTGCCTTTGAACTTGTACTCGCTTAGCGCAAAGGCGGCCATGGCGCCGAACAGCAGGACAAAGGCCAGTGATACCACAGTAACTATCAGCGAGTTCTGGAAATAGAGGAAGAAATCCCCTTGTTTCATAACCGTCTGGTAACCGATCAGCGAGAAGCTTTCGGCATCGGGCAGAGCAAGAGGCTCGCGAAAGATAGAGCGACGGGTTTTAAAACTGTTGATGATGATCACAAAGACCGGGAACAGGGCGATCAGTGTGTAGAGGATCAGCGCCCCATGCATGGCGGCTGTGTTCAGCGGGTTTTGGCGTGCTTTGTTCATCGTCATACCCTCACAGCTGATACCGGCGCATCCGGGTCTGGATGCCGAACAGGTAGATGCAGACCCCAACAAGGATGATGGCGAACATCGCCCCGGCAATCGCCGATCCCATATGCGGGTCACCGAGTTGCAATTGGAAGCCAAAGAAGGTGCGATACATGAAAGTACCAAGGATATCGGTTGAGAAATCCGGCCCCGCAAGCGCGCCTTGCGAGACGTAGATCAGGTCGAACGCGTTGAAGTTACCGACAAAAGTGAGGATCGAGATGATGCCGATCGAAGGCAGGATCAAGGGCAGTTTGATCTTCCAGAACGCCGACGCTCCGGTGATGCCGTCAATCTCGCCAGCCTCAAGGATTTCCTCGGGAATCGACAGCAGGGCGGCATATATGAGCATCATCGGAATACCGACGAATTGCCAGACCGAGACCAGTGCAAGTGTGGTCAGGGCGTATTCCTCCTTGCCAAGCCACGGCGCGAACAACGATTTCAGGCCAATCGCGTCCAGCATCGAGGGTGCGATGCCCCACAGTGGCGACAGGATCAGCTTCCAGGCAAAGCCTACGATTACAAAGCTCAGGATTGTCGGGATGAAAATCGCTGACCGATAGAGCGCGGCAAACCGCAACCTCGGATGTGACAGAAGCGCTGCCAAGGCGACGCCGATGGGGTTCTGCACCAGCATGTGTATAAGGAAGAACCAGAAGTTGTTGCCCAAGGCGTTCCAAAACTGTTCGGACCAGATCGGGTCGAAGAACAGCGTGCGGAAATTCTGCAGGCCCACGTAAACGCGCGTCTGATCGACCTCAGTGAACAGCGCAAGGCGCAGTGTGTTGAACAAGGGGAAGATCATCACCGCCGTGTAGACCAGCACCGCTGGGGCGAGGAAAACAGCGATGTGCCAGCGTATGCGGCGGGTTTGCATGAGACTCTCCGGGGGAATTAAGTCCGGACGCGACGCGGGGCCGCGTCCGATCTGAGTGGCTTAAACTTTACTGATGCGGTGCATACCAGCTGGCCAGGCCGTCCTGCAGCTTTTGACCAAGTGCTTCAGGTGCCTCGGCACCCTTGATGGCTGCAACAGAAGCGCCCCAGGTTTCGTTTTCCAGATTAGGTGTACCGCGTGACAGGATCTGATAGGTCGAGCGGATCGTGCTTTCGCACTCTTCACGCCATCCAACGATTTCCTTAGCCAGCGGGTCGTCCAATTCGACCGGAGTGCTGGACAGCGGGAAGAAACCGGGCAGAGCGTTGCCGAAGATGCCCGCAAACTCAGGGCTCGCGACCCAGGCCAGGAAGGTGCGCGCAGCCTCCTGGTTTTCGCTGGCGGCGTTCATGCCGATGCCAATATCGGTGTGATCGGAAATATAGCAAGTGTCGCCTGCGTTCTGGACGGGTGGCTTAAAAGCACCCATTTCGAAATCGGCCTGCGTGTTAAAGCCCGAGATTTCCCAGCTGCCCGCTGGATAAACAGCCGCTCGGCCCAACGTGAACAGGTTCTGGCTGTCGGGATAGGTCTGTGCCTCGTATCCGTCACCCAGATAACCGGCCCATTTTGCCAGCGTCGCATAGGGGGCGACCCACTGAGGATCGGTCAGTTTCTGTTCACCATTTATGAGTGCCAGGCGACCTTCCTCACCTTTCCAGTAGTTCGGGCCGATGTTGTTGTAGCCCATTGTTGCAGCTTCCCACTGGTCGTTTGTGCCCATTGCCATCGGGATGTAAGTGCCGTCTTCCTTGATCATGTCGAGTGCGGCAAAGAACTCGGCCTCGGTCGTGGGCACTTCGATACCCAGCTCGTTGAACGCGTCCTTGTTGTAGATGAAGCCATGGATCACCGAGGCCATTGGTACGCAGAAGCTGACCGAGGCATCATCGGTCTGCCAGGCGGATTTTGCGACGTCCGAGAAGTTACTCATTGCTTCCAGATCAGACAGATCGGTTAGATGGCCTGCCTCATATAGCGCCAGTGACGCGTCAAACGGGCGGCAGGTAATCAGATCACCGGCAGAGCCGGCTTCGAGTTTAGAGTTCAAGACGGCGTTGTATTCCGCAGGGGCTGACGGGGAAAACACGACCTTGATACCGGGATTGGCCGCTTCAAATGCGGGGATGATCTTTTCCTGCCACAGGGCAAGGTCATCGTTGCGCCAGCTCTCGATGGTCAGCGTCGCATCTTGCGCATAAGCGCCACTGGCGATAAGTGCAGTGCTCATCAGGGCAAGGCTTAGTACATTACGTTTCATTTGGTTTCTCCCAGGTTGTTAGTTTCGTTGTCTTGCTTCAATCGGTTCATGGCGGTGCGCAAATGGCCCGCTGTCTCGGTCAACAATTCCTCAGCTGCCTCTAGTGATTTGGCACCAGCAGCAATAAGCGCCGCGCTTTTCAGTGCGCCGTTCGTGGACCTGAGTGCTGCATCGGCGGTTTCGGGAGTTACGTCAGTCAACTGGCAGACAATCCCGTTGGCACGCGCGCGCAGCTTGTCATTGTCCGCACGTAAATTGATCATCATGCCGTCCTGGATATGCCCCAGCTCGACAGCCATAAGTGTTGACAGCATGTTCAATGCAATCTTCTGCGCAGTTCCCGCTCCCATTCGAGTTGAGCCGGAAATCAATTCGGGCGGCGTAGGCAGCAACACGGCATGATCCGCCAGTTGAAGCAATAATGATCCCGCGTTATTGGCAATCCCGATGACAGGCACGTCTTTGGCCTGTGCCATCTTGGCAGCGGCAATCGTATAAGGTGTCGTTCCGCTGGCCGAAACCGCGATTAGAGTATCATTCGCGTGCAGGTCAGCCAGCTCATACTCCAGCGTATCCGCCGCGTCTTCCACGTCGCCCGGCATTTCAGCCGTGGTTGGCAAACCGCCCGCCATGTGGATAGCAATCTGTTCCGTCGGGATTGAGAAGGTGCCGCCAAGCTCCAACGCGTCCGAAGCAGCCATCAGGCCGGATGACCCTGCCGCCAGATAGCGCAGCTTTCCACCCGAACGGATCGAGTTGGCCATTGCCCGCGCACCGGCGCATATCGCGGCTAAAGCCTTCAAAGGTGCCTGTGCTGCTGATGCTTGTGAGTCCGCCAGAAGTTCCGCAACCTCGATCAGCGGCCGGGTATCAAGCCCCTGCGCGTCCTGATGCAGTTGTTCCGTTACCGGCTTGTTCACGTGATTCTCCCCCAAAAGCTCCCACGATCATACCTTTTAGATACCATTAGTCTACCATTTATTTTTCGACCCCGCCTTCAGGGCTTACATAGGCAAATATTGCGTATTTGGTCATAATTGGGACTTTAATTCTGACAATAGGTATTATATAGGCCTCTATATGACTCGATCTTCAAAACCACTGATTCTGGCTGTAGACGGGGGCGGGACACGCTGTCGACTTGCGCTTTGTGACGGTGTTACGCGTCATAGGGTCGAGGTGGGCGCGGCAAACGTATCCACTGATTTCGACGCCGCCTGTCGCGCATTACAGCGCGGGTTAGAGGCACTGATATCTCAATCAGGTCATTCCTTTGAGGAACTCACACAAGCCCCCGCCTATATGGGGTTGGCCGGGATCACAGGTGATGCGATTGCGGAAAAACTGGCAGCAGCTTTGCCGTTCCATAACATTCGCATTGAGGATGATCGCGCGGCTGCTTTGCGCGGGGCGCTCGGCCCAGATGATGGGTTTGTCGCACATTGCGGGACTGGGTCTTTCATCGCCAAACAACGGGCTGGCGTGATCGGACTGGCCGGAGGATGGGGGCCCGTTCTGGGCGATCATGCTTCAGCACAGTGGATTGGGAAACGAGCGCTGTCGAAGGCTTTGGATCACGTTGATGGCTTAAGCCCGCCTTCTCATTTGGCGCAGGATCTGCTGTCTGAGCATGGTGGCGCACCCGGACTGGTTCGAGCAGCTGCGCAGATGTCCCCAACCGAATTTGGCGCAATCGCACCGCAGGTTACAGAGTTGGCCCGCAAAAAGGATGCGCTCGCGATCAAGCTTTTGCAGGACGGCGCGGATTATCTGGCAGGTATGTTGCATAAGATGGGGTGGGCACCTGGTCTGCCGATTTGCCTGACCGGAGGCATCGGACCCTACTATGCGGCGTATCTGCCTCAAACCATGCAAGCTGCGTTGGTCGAGCCTTTGGGCGATCCATTATCTGGCGCTTTGGCTTTGGTACGTGCCTATCAGAAGGAAATCGAACATGAATGTAGCTGATTTCCTGCGACCCGAAGGATGGCTGGGGCAAAACGCTGGTCCGCGCTATGTACAGCTGCGTCAACGACTGGAAAAGGGGATCGAGGACGGAATCCTGCCCCCCAACAGCTCGCTGCCGCCTGAACGAGAGATAGCCGAACTGACCGACTTGTCGCGCGTGACCGTGCGCAAGGCCATTCAGGAACTGGTGCGTAAAGGCGCGGTTGAACAGCGACAGGGATCGGGGTCTTTCGTGCGTGAACCCGTTGCCCGGGTCGAACAATCGCTGTCTCATCTGACCTCTTTCACCGAAGATATGGAAAGGCGCGGCCTCAAGACCACTTCAACCTGGCTTGAACGCGGCATTTTCCTACCCTCGCCCGAAGAGATGATGGCCCTTGGCCTGTCCACCAATGAACAGGTTGCCCGCATCCACCGTTTGCGCGCGGCTGGGGGGCGACCGATGGCACTTGAACGCGCGGCGCTGCCACTGGATATTCTGCCGAACCCGACCGAAGTGAGCGGATCGCTTTACGCTGTTCTCGAACAAACCGGGTTTCGACCGATGCGCGCGATCCAGAAAATTTCGGCCATCAACCTCGAGGCGCCAGAGGCCGAGCTTCTGGACGTCGCCGAGGGCACTGCCGGTCTTCGGATTCAACGCACCTCTTATCTGGAAAGCGGGCGGGTCGCTGAACTGACCCGCTCAATCTATCGCGGTGACGCTTACGACTTCGTGGCCGAACTGCGACTATCTAATTGAAAGCCTGGGACCATGTCTGACAATACCACTCAAATGCAGCGGGAGATTAATGAGATACCCGACGCAGTCGATCGCCTGCTGACCGAAGGCGCAAGCCGGGTTTTGCAAACGGCTGATGAAATCCGGGCCCGCGATCCAAGGTTCCTGATCTCGGTTGCGCGGGGCTCTTCGGATCATGCCTGTAGCTTCCTTAAATACGCGTCTGAGTTACTGCTGGGCTTGCCAATGGCCTCGGTCGGGCCGTCGGTCAAATCGATCTATGGCGTCGACATGCGCTGCGAGGATGCAGTCTGTATCTCGGTCTCACAATCTGGGCAAAGCCCGGACATCGTGCAGCTCACGCAATCTGTAACTTCGGCCGGGGCCTATTCTGTTGCGATCACCAACAACACCGCCTCGGCTCTGGCCGATGCGTCTAATGCTACGCTGCCAATCCATGCGGGCCCCGAGCTGAGTGTGGCCGCAACAAAAACTTTCGTCACCTCCCTGGTCACGGGTCTGTGGCTGATCGCACAGGTGAAACGCGACGACTTGCTGTTGCGTGCAATTCATGACTTGCCAGACAGCCTCTCGGAAGCCATCGCCTGTGATTGGAGCGCGGTGGCGGATGCGGTTGATGGCAGTTCGCTGTTCACTTTGGGGCGTGGTCTGTCGCTGGCCATTTCCAACGAAGCCGCATTGAAGTTCAAGGAGACCTGCCAGATTCACGCCGAAAGCTATTCGGCGGCCGAGGTGCTGCATGGCCCTGTCTCTATCGTCGATCATGGTTTTCCGGTGTTGGCCTTGTCATCCGGCGACGCGACCGAGTCCTACCTAGCCGAGATCGCAGATGAACTGTCGGCCAAAGGGGCAGATGTCTTTGCCACCACCAGCCGAGTAAAACAAGCGACGGTCCTGCCGCATGTCAGGACATCACACTGGATGACCGACCCGATCCCCGTAATCGCGTCCTTTTACGGAATGGTTGAAAGCGTCGCCACTCGGCGTGGGGTTGATCCGGACATGCCCCGGCACCTGAAGAAAGTGACGGAAACGGTATGACCGGTCCTTCGATCACCTTCGCAGGCGGCCCGATTTTTGATGGCAGTGATCTGCACGATGGCTATGCCGCCCGGTTTCAAAACGGGGTGATGGAGGCATTGGTCCCCGAGGATCAGATACCCTCGGACGCCCGGATCGAGGACCTCGCAGGGCGCATCCTCAGTCCTGGATATGTGGATCTACAGGTCAATGGTGGTGATGGTGTGATGTTCAACGACGACCCGTCCGTTGATACACTGACCCGGATCGCAAAGGCGCATCGCGGGTTAGGGGCGACCCGCATCCTGCCCACCCTGATCACGGACACGGCCGAAAAGACACGGGCCGCGATTGGAGCATCTATCGAAGCCATTCAGGCAGGCATTCCGGGCATCGCCGGCCTGCATCTTGAAGGCCCACATCTGTCAGAGCGCCGCAAAGGGGCACATGATGCAGCGCTGATCCGCCCGATGGAGCAAGCCGATCTGGACGCGATGATTGCCGCGGCAGAGCATTTGCCCGCCTTGATGGTCACGCTTGCACCCGAATCTACGACGCAAGAGCAAGTGATGGCGCTGACGCAGGCCGGAATCATCGTCTCGCTTGGCCACACCGATGCATCCTTTGAGACCTGCATGGCCTATGCCGATGCAGGTGCGCGCTGCGCCACACATCTGTTCAACGCCATGAGCCAGCTTGGCAACCGAGAGCCGGGACTGGTCGGTGCCGCATTATCTCATGGGTTGATGTCGGCGGGGCTGATTGCGGACGGGGTGCATGTTCATCCCGAAGCCATGCGCACCGCGTGGGCTACCAAGCGGGGACCCGGGCAGGTTTTTCTTGTCAGCGATGCAATGGCCGTCGCCGGGACTGATTTGACAGAATTCCAATTGGAAGGCCGCCCGATCCGGCGGGAAGATGGTAAGCTGACCTTGCAAGATGGCACCTTGGCTGGGGCCGATCTATGCCTGACCCAGGCAGTGAAGGTTCTGACGGAACAGGTCGATATCCCCTTGCCACAGTCACTGGCCGCAGCCACCAGCGTACCGCATCAGGTCATTGCGAAGCGGGGTGAAAGGCTAGCGCTTGATCTGGCACACATGATCCTGATCATGCGGGATTTGTCAGCCGCACAACCGGTTCAATTCTGATCAACCCTCTGAGGAGCCGACAACCGACAGGCTGTCAGTTAGGGTTTCCGAGAGTAGACCGAGCGAAAAACGCTACGCTGCCTTCTCGGACCATAACGAACCGCGAACATCGTTGAACAAGAGTTATATGAATCGATCTCTGGTTGCGTGGTCAGTTCAACTGCTGGTCAAACGTACAATCACGATCACCGACTCCGAAGCCGCCGTACGTGCGAACCGCAGAAAACGACGGCACTGAGCCCAAAATGGCAAATGCCGCGCTATAGGTTAACTGGTGGGATCCAAGCATTGTTGCCCGTGAACATGACAAGGGTCGGCCCAAAGCTGCCGCTCATCGGTTCTTTCAGAGCACACATGTGATCAAATTGCATCATACAAAAGACCAGTCAGAAATTAGTTAGTATATCGTTAATCGGAACATCAAAAAGTCATCATTTTTTTGCTGCTAACAGACACGCGGGTGTTTCCGCGCAAAAAAGTTGCGGTGGTTTCCAGACCACCCTTAAGGGGTGAACAAGATGTTTCGAGTAAGCGGTTTAAACCGTAAAGCGCACCGTCGTGCGGCGGCACTTTCCAAAGCACAGACCAGCAAATTCCATCAGAGAAAACCTGCTGCATTGCGTGCTTTCGCTGCTCCGATTGCGGCCGGTGCGATAGGTTTGGGCGCTTCGATTGGAGTGGCAACTCCTTCGGTGGCGCAAACGGTTGTTCCTCCGTCAAATGGTCCCTGTATTGTTGCGGGTGACCTCGCCACTTGTACGGGAGATGTTTCAACGGGTGTACAGGCGAACGGGCCAACACTCGAAACGCTCAATATCAATAACGTGACAGCTGCGGGAATTGCACCAGGCGGTGGAACAGACGGCGTGGCTTTCAGCACACCAACAGGCAACGCAACCCTTAACATCCGGACGACTGGTACAAGCGGCATTGTCACTACCGGGAACGGCGCGGATGGGATTGTCGTGGACGCAGACGGCGACGGGGATGTTTCGATCACATCAACGGGCGACCTTGCAACAAACGGACGCCGATCCTTTGGCATTCGATCCGATCTTGAGGGTGATGGTGCTGTGTCGGTCAACTCTACAGGCAACATCACAACGTCTGGACGCAGCAGAAGCGTCGGTATCGGCGCCACTCAACAAGGTGGTGATGGCGATGTGTCAGTGGTTTCAGATGGTCGTATCAGCACATCGGGCAACCGTTCAGACGGAATTTACGCCAATCAGGACGGTGGAGGCGGCACGGTATCGGTTAACTCAGCAGGCGACATCAGCACGGCCGGAAATCGATCAACAGGCATCACCGCGCTTCAGAGTGGCGGCGAAGGGGATGTCTCGGTGGTCTCGAATGGCAATATCTCGACGGCCGGGAACAACTCTGGTGGTATACTTGGACAGCAAAGCGATGACGATGGCGACATCGCGATCCAATCGACTGGAAATATCACGACAGAAGGAAACAACGCGAACGCCATCTTGGCGCGTCAAAATGGCGGAGATGGGGATGTCACCGTTGAAACCGAGGGCAACCTTTCGACTTCTGGCAACAACGCCCGTGGTATCTTTGCCCGGCAAGATGACGGTGACGGCGATATCACGATCCGCTCGACCGGAAACATCACGACCGGTGGCAACAACGCTGATGGCATCTTTGCCCGCCAAAGGGGCGGAGACGGAGATATCAGCGTCACTTCGTCGGGCAATATTTCGTCCGCAAGGGACGGCATCCGCGCGCTTGTGACTAATGATGGCGACATTACCATTACAAACCGCGGCGATGTCAGCGGTGCAGCAGCGGGCGACGGTATCAACGCAATGGTGAATGGCGCGGGAGATGTCGTCATCGACAGCATCGGGGATATTACTGGCAGAGAATACGGGATCTACGGCGCAGCCAATGCAACAGGCACCGTAACGATCAATTCCAACGGCAACATTTCTGCTGACGAAGAACATGCGATCTTTGCTGACGCCGAGGACGGGAATGTGACCGTCAATGTGACCGGCGACGTCCAATCGCGCGACAGCGATGCAATTGATGTGGAAACCGGCAGCCCCGGTGGCGTGATTGACGTCACCGTAGTGGGCAATATCACAGGGGGTGCGATCGGTATTGACGCTGATGCCGAGGATTCCGGTGACATAACCATTCAAGTCACAGGTGATATCCGCGCCGATTCGGATGACGGCATCGAAGCCGAAGTTGATGGTGACGGCGACATCTCGATCACGATGAACGGTGATATTGAAGCTAGCGAACACGGCATCCGCAGCTTTTTTGCAGGCGATGGAAACATCGTGGTTGAGGCGTCGGGTGATATCACGGCTGAGAACATTGATGGCATTAACGCTGAAATAGACGGAAACGGTGATGTCACCATTTCAGCAACCGGCACCATCGATGCCGAAGTTGACGGAATCTTCGCCCATGTGACCGAGAACGGCAACATAAGCATCACAAACTCTGCATCCATAACCGCCAGAAATGACGAGGGAATTGACGCCGAAATCTTTGGAGATGGCGATGTTTTTATTAGCAATTCTGGTCAGATAACCTCTCGCGAAGACGATGCGGTCGAAGTAGATGTCGAGGGAAGCGGCAACGTCAGTATTGAGAACACTGCCCGTCTTACCGCCGATTCCGACGCTATTGACATCGAGTTAAACGGCGACGGTGATGCCAGGGTCACCAACGGCGGGGCGTTGCGTTCGCTGGACAATAACGGGATCGAAGTGGATGTAGACGGAGCCGGTTCGATCACCATTGTGAACACCGGAAAAATTGATGCGTTCGAATACGGTATCGAGATCGAAGATCGTGATAACAATGCCGCCGCAACCATCACGAACTCGGCCCGCATCACCGGACGCGAAGGCTTTTCCATCGTATTTGGAGGGGACGGCAATGACACGTTAACGCTCGAACCCGGCTCGGTCCTGAATGGTTCGGTCGATTTCGGTAATGGTAATGATGGAATGGGCGGAACAAACCCGAATGACTTCGACACGTTGAACTTTGCGCGCGGAATGAACGCGGTTGTTAATTTTGCCGATGCTTCGGGTGACGACAATGACCTCGCGTCCGCCCCCGAAATCGTCAATTTCGGAGGGGCCGGCGTTTTGGCCAACAATGGCCTCACGGCGGTTTCGGTCGATACAACAGGATTTGCGGCCCAAGGTACCTTCATCAGCGATCTGACCGACGCAGTATTCAACACGATTGAAACCGCCAGCCCCTATGCGTCCGGGTCATCGGACGGTCAGGTCAGCAGAAACCTGGGTCCCTTCGGGTATGTCGAACAGGATAACGGTCCATATGTATGGGCTTCGGCCTTTGGCGGAGATCGCGATGTTGAAGAAGACGGTTCAAACCTTGGGTTCAGCCATCGCATGTACGGTTTCGTAGTTGGTGCCGAAACGAATGAACTCATCGATAGTAGCGATTTTGGTGTTCTTGTCGGATATAACGACAGCCAGATCTCGCTCGATCAAGACGCAGGCGATACCGATATCACTTCATATTTTGGTGGCGTTTACCTCGAAAGAGACTACGGACGATATAGCATCAACGCGACGCTTCTCGCTGGCGTAACCGACAACGACGTGACCCGAAACGTTGATGGCGGCGAAGCGAAGGGCGACTTTGACGGGACTTTCATTGCTCCGTCGCTCTCAATCTCGGCACCCATCGACGCCTTGCCAATACCTGCCTTCTTCAGTGCGCGCGTAAGCTATGTTTTTCTGAAACTTGATGAATATACCGAAACAGGCACGGCGTATCCCCTAACCGTCGAAGATCGGAACGTTTCGCTCTTCAACACGCGGGCGCAATTGAACTTGCCGCGCCTTTACGAGGCCGCAAATGGATCGAGCACCTACCTGAACTTTGCCGTTGGAGTAGATGCAACTTTCGATGCTGGATCCGACGATGTGGACGCAATCGTGGCAGCGACGCCCTTTTCTTTCGTGGCTTCTACAGAAGATGCAACTGCGGGGTTTCTTGGCTTTACGCTTGAACATACATCTGCGGATGGAAACCGATCGATAGGCTTCAGCGGTGAGTACCAATCAACATTTGGTGGTGGATCCAGCGTTGTCGGAGAGCTTACGGCTTCCATAAGGTTTTGAACCTTTGGATGGCTGCATGCTTGGCCGGTTTCTGGTGCCAAACATCCTTTTCAATCGGACTACCTTCCAGACCATGAGGAGTTCTGTTTAGTTCCGCCACGCATATCCAAGCCACGTCCGTCCATGAAATCAGAGGGGTTTTGTGAATTTAAGAAACTAGCCGCGAGCATCGACTTCAAACGCCGGCTTTCGCCTAAGTCAGATAGATTTGCGACCATTGCGAGAGTCCGTTTCTGCCGCCTTGATGTTTTTTACTGCGATCACGAGGTGCCGAAAGCCGCCGCTAGATCATGCGCAGCGAAAGCACACTTTGTCCGCAAAGTAGACATTCAAGTAAGTTGCAGCGAACGTCCGCTACGCGGACAAAGCAGTCGCTACATTTATGGTCGATCAAGAGTTTTATGGGCTCAAGCTGTACCGTCGGAAATTATTCGGCTTTGGACTACAACGCACTCAAAGCGGGCCTTCACGTAAGAGACATCATTTGCATAGGTCCGCTGTCCACCATTAGTTTGGGGCTTCATTTGGTTGTCGCAATATTTATCTGAAGAAATCGACAAAACGGGTTTTAATGTTGCTTGGTGGTACTGACTCCCGGCACTGCCTATTCTTCAAACTCAGAAACAGAGTTTAACGGTAGGAGGGTCGAGTGCATAGCATCTCTGATCGAAGTATGTTCGCCACTAAAGTGGCTGAAGAAGCAGGCGCGTTGGCTATAAGATATTTTGCCAACAGAGACACTCTGGTGGTGGATGCAAAGGGTGCTCAGGATTGGGTCAGCGAAGCCGACCGGAATGTCGAGACGTATGTTCGCGAAAAAATAATTGAGGCCTATCCCGATGACGGAATCTTCGGTGAGGAGCACGCTGCGAAATCAGGGTCCAGCGGGTTTGACTGGGTGATCGACCCAATTGACGGCACCACGAACTTCGTAAACGGCATTCCGGCGTGGACGATCGTCCTGGCGGTTGTTTCAGAGGGACAAACACAAATCGGTGTCATTCACGAGCCGAACGTGGCTGAGACCTATGTCGCCATCCGGGGGGCGGGAGCAACGCTCAACGGGCAGCCAATGCAGGTCGCATCAGACGTCGATATGGCAAGCGGGACCGTCTCGGTCGGATATTCGAACCGCATCGAAGCTTCAAAGGTGATCCCAATCATTTCAGCCATCATCGAACGCGGGGCCATGTATCATCGCAATGCAAGCGGAGCGCTGTCGCTTGCCTATGTCGCGGCAGGCCGGCTGTTGGGGTACGTCGAAGAGCATATGAACGCGTGGGACTGTCTTGCCGGTCAGCTGTTGATCGCAGAGGCCGGTGGTGTCGTCGAAGAACAGGACGCCAATGAAATGATCCGCGATGGTGGCCGCGTCATTGCCGGTACGCCAAAGATCTTTGATGATCTCAAAGCAATTTGCGAGAAGGCATGGAACGTCTAATTTGCGTCAGGCGATAGCCAGCCAGCCTTGGTTACAGCACAGCGTGTCCAAATCAGCGCTCCAGAAATGCCCCTGCCCTGGCTGGTCGCGCTGGCGATCAATCCGCACTCCGGAGAGATGACACCAGAGCAGCGTCCCAACCGCTCCATGGGTTACGATGGCAAGATCACCACCATCGTGCGCGTCCATGATTGACGTGACTGCCCCAACAATCCGGGCCTGAGCATCTGTCGCGGTTTCCCAGCCGCGAAAGCTCACGTCGGGTGCAGCGAAGAATGCATCGGCGGCGGCTTCGAACTGGTGCGGTGGCAGGAAACCGGTAGCACTGCGGTCATTTTCGCCCAGCGCCAGGTTTACTTTCACCTCAAGGCCGTGCGGTTTGGCCAGGATCGCAGCTGTCTGTTCTGCCTTGCGTTCCGTACTGGACCAGATGGCGCTGACCGAGGCCATGATCGGCGCATTGGCAAATGCTTCGGCCCGGGTGCGACCCACCTCACTCAGTTCCCAGTTGGTGATTGCAATCTCTGGGTTCACGACCACTTCCGGGTGCGAAATGATAACGAGTTTCGGCAATGTCAGACCTTCGGCAGCAAAACCGGTCCCCGGTCTGCAAAGGCCATTTTGACGTCAGCGCCCGGTTGCAACGGGTCATCCACGTCGTCCTGCACGGCAAACACCTGTCCGAATGCGCCGGTCAGCGTGTATTCCATGCGCACGCCGACATAGGTGGCCTTGGAGACTTTTGCCGGGATGCCGGTTTCGTATCCGATCAGGACGCGGGACGGACGCACCGCCAGCGTTGCCGGACCCACGGGCAAATCGCGAGAGGGCAAGCTGTGGCGGTGTCCTTCGATGTCGATTGTTGCCTGATCGCCATCGACTTCGACGATTTTGCACTCGATCAGGTTCGCTTCACCGATGAAGTCAGCCACGAAGCGGTCGATTGGTGCGTCATAGAGTTGCCGTGGCGTGCCGATTTGGGCGACGGCGGCGTTGCGCATGACGACGATCTCGTCAGACACGGCAAGCGCTTCTTCCTGATCGTGGGTTACATAGACAACCGTCAGTCTGAGGTCCCGCTGAATGGAGCGAATGTCTTCGCGCACCTGTCGGCGTAGTTTGGCATCAAGGTTCGACAGGGGTTCGTCAAAGAGGAGCACCTGCGGTTCCAGCACCAGCGCGCGGGCGACTGCGACACGTTGTTGCTGGCCTCCTGACAGCTCGCTAGGCAAACGGTTGTCGAAGCCTTTGAGACCCACCAGTTCCAACCCGTTGAGCGCGCGCGATCTGGCCTCGCTCTTATCAAAGCCTGAGAATGTCAAACCGTACATCACGTTTTCCAGCACACTCATATGTGGGAACAGGGCGTAAGACTGAAACACCATAGACACATCGCGATCGGTCGCGGGCAGCTTGGTTACGTCACGATCGCCAATCACGATCCGGCCCGAGCTGGCCATCTCCAGACCGGCAATCATGCGCAGCGTCGTTGTTTTGCCGCAGCCCGATGGCCCCAGCAGTGTCACCAGTTTACCTGCTTCCACATGGAGGTCGATGTTGTCGACGGCCACGACATCTTTGCCAAATACCTTTGACACTCCTTCGAACCGAACCGGCGCGGCTTTACTAACAATGTTGGTATCCGTCATATCGTTCTTTCCGCTCCGATCTGGGTGCGCCGTCCGATCTGTACGCGGCCCACGAGGAATTGCAAAAGCCCGACAGATGCCAACATCACGAAGATCAGCGTGGTGGAATAGGCGATGGCGAGGCCATAATCATTGTTCTCGACGCGCCCGATGATGTAGCTGGTCGCCATGTCGTATTCGGCCGATACCAGAAAAATGACTGCCGAGATCGCGGTCATCGCGCGGACAAAACTGTAGACAAGTGCCGCTAGGATGGCGGGTTTGAGCAGGGGCAGGATCACGCGTCGGAACGTCTGCCACGAGTTTGCTCCCAGCGTCAGCGAGGATTCATCAAGCGACTTGTCCAATTGCGACATGGATGCAATGCCCGCACGCACGCCGACGGGCATGTTGCGGAAAATGAAGCTGACCACGAGGATCACACCGGTGCCTGTGATTTCGATCGGGGGAACGTTGAAAGCCAGGATGTAGCTGACCCCGATGACGGTACCGGGAATTGCGAAGGACAGCATCGTTCCGAATTCGAAGGCGTTCTTTCCGGCGAAATTTTGGCGCGTGAGCAAGTAGGCGGTCACCAGTCCAACAGCTGCCGTCAGCGGAGCCGCTATGGCCGCAATACTGATGGTGGTCCAGAAACTGTCCCATGCAGCACCCGTCCAGCGAATGCCTTCCTCTTCAAAGCGCACTGAGAAGGCGGTGACATAGTGTTTGAAGGTGAGCGTGTTGTTGACGCCCCAAAGCTCAACGACGCTGCCGTAAATGATCATGCCGTACACAACCGCTGTAAACAGTGCCCAGATGGTCGCGATGGCCAGCACGGGTATTGCCAGCCCATTGGGCATAAGCGGATGTACGCCGGCGTCCCCTTTGCCGGAAACGGTGGTATAGCTTTTCTTACCGAGCCAGGCGCGTTGCGCGTAAAAGGCAGACAGCGTGAAGAAGAGCAGTACCATAGCCAGCACGGCGGCCCGACCCTGATCATATTGCGCGCCGACGATGGCAAAGAATATCTCGGTCGACAGAACGTCAAAATTACCACCTAGAACAAGGGGGTTGCCGAAGTCGGCCATGCTTTCGATGAAGCCGAGCAGAAAGGCATTCGCCAGACCGGGTCTCATCAGGGGTAGCGACACCGTTCGGAAGGTTTGCCACCTATTGGCCCGCAGCGTTTGGGCGGCTTCCTCCATCGACGGCGACACGCCTTCGACAACACCAATCAGCACCAGAAATGCGATGGGAGTGAAGGCCAGCGTCTGGGCGATCAGGACACCAGGCATTCCATAGAGCCACCGCGACGGTTGCACGCCAAAAAGATCAGCGAAAAAGACTGTGACCGACCCGGATAAACCGAAGAGTAGGATCAAGGCCAGCCCGATTACGAAGGGAGGCGTGATGATTGGCAAAACAGTCAGCGCGCGTATCCCACGCTTGAACCGCAACCCTGACCTGGTGACCACAAGTGCAAAACAAAGTCCCAGAACCGTGGTGATCAGGCCGACGACAATGGCCAAAAAGAGGGAGTTCCACGCGGCGCCGCATTTCGCACCCCAAAAACAACCCAATCCCCAGAGACGGTCATCAAAGAATTTCGAGGCAAAAGCAGATACCGAATAGGCGCCGTCTTCGGTCACAAAGGCCGAAAACAGCATGTTGGCAATTGGAAAGAACACGAAGGCGGTGACGATTGTAATGACGCCGCCGATGGCGCTTACGACAAACACGTCACCGTTGACTGCACCGCGCGCCGCGATGCCCTGCGTGAGCAGGAACAGGAAGGCCGACGCACAGAGCATCGCGCCATACCCCATTCCGAACTGTCGGATTTTTGGCTCGCCAAACAGGGCCTTGAGCCAGTCGAAGTTGAAGCCGCGAATGCCGATCCCGAAGCCTTGCGCAATCAGCCAGCCAAAGCCCAGTGCACCCGCAAGTATCAGGATCTTAGCATAGATCGGATCAGATTTAGGTTTCCCCAGCAACAGTATTGGCAATGCCAGCGGGATCAGCAAGGGTGCAAGCCAGAGCTTTTCACCCTGCCCGATCAGAAATAGAGCGGGCGCAAAATCTTCGTCAAACGGATAGCCGTTAAAGAGCCATTCAAATGACCAAAGGCCATCCTCAACCATGTACCATGGCAGCAGGACGTAGCCGACCCACCCGACAATGATCCAGAAGATCAATACCGGGTGGGTCCTGGTTTTCGCAGTGTCAGTCACTTACTGCGGCAGCACCGAAACGTCTTCGTCCCACTTTTGCAGCAGACGCTTGCGCTCGTCAGAGGAGCCGTACTTCTTGAAGTCGTAGTCGATCAGTTTGATCTGGCTCATATCCGGGGCGCTTTCAGATGTTTGTGCACCCTTGTTGGACGGGACCTGAAAGGCATTGACTTCAAGTGCGAGGTTCTGCGCTTCGGCACTTAACGCCCAGTCGTAAAACTTTTTGGCTTCTTCTTCGTTGCGAGCGCCTTCAATAATCGACATCGAACCGATCTCGTAACCAGTGCCTTCGCACGGGGCGACAACCTTTACAGGGAAGCCCGACACCGCCTGCTTAACCGCGTCATGCATGAAGACAATGCCGATCGTGTTCTCGCCACGACCCGCGGCCTTGATGGGTGCCGATCCGGATTTGGTGTACTGATTTATGTTGGCGTGCAGGCCTTTCATGAACTCAAAGCCCTCGTCCTCGCCAAAGATCTGCACCATCGACGCCAGCGTTGTGTAGGCAGTTCCGGACGAATTCGGGTTCGCCATCTGAACGTGCCCTTTATATTCCGGCTTGAGCAAGTCCTTCCAGCAGGCGGGTTCCGGCAGGTTGTTGGCCGCCAGAAGGTCAGAGTTGTAGCCATAGCCCAACGCACCCGAATAGATACCGATGGTCTTGTTGCCAGCACTTTCGGCCTGTGAAATCGCCCAGTCATGCAACTGGTCACGCATGGGCGAGACATATTCCATAGTTAATCCTTCTTCGGCCGCTTGAAGGTGCGGGTCACCCGTGCCGCCCCACCAGACATCTCCTTTTGGGTTTGAGCTTTCCGCACGGATTTGCGCAAAGGTCTCGCCAGAGGATTTGCGAGTCATGTTCACATCAATGCCGGTGGCGTCCTCGAAGCTGCGCGCCATCAGCTGGCACCAGTCTTCCTGCGCCGAACAGTAGAATGTCAGCTTGTCGGCTTGCGCAGCACCCAAGGAAGCGGCGAATGCGATCAGTGAGCCAGCAAGTGTATTTGTTAGTTTTTTCAATGTCTTTCCTCCCATAGTTACCCGGCTACCAGCTTTGAGCTGGGAACCGTCATGTCACCTGCGAGGGCGGCCACGCTTAATTGTGGCATTTTTTGATTTCACCAGTCTCGGTACGGCTTTTCCTCTTTGTGACTATGTAAGTCTGACCACTCTAACACTTGTTTCGCAAGGATTTTTACAGAGTGACAAAATCAGTGCGATCTAAACGGAGTGCCTCTACTAGCGTTATTCAAAGGAAGATCGCAAGCTCATCCATAGCCTTCGAATGCGCAGAGCTTGACTCGTGCGCCGATTGGCGAAGGTGTTCTGGCAATCAGATTGTCTAGCGGCGATACAGATTCTGTGGCGAATGTTGAAAACTAGCTTCTGATTTTGGCCCCACTTGTGATGTGTGGGTTCACGCAGTGAGTGCGTTCTCATCGCCCTGTATGACCGAGGCAACTTACCCTGCGAACGTCAATAATGGGCTCGATGCTGACGTTCACCTGAATATCGCGAGCGACCGCTGTGCGGACTAAGCAGACATTTAAAGCGCAGGCCAATGCCAATTCAACCAACGTCCCTTCGGTTCTAGGGATCTTGCAACGTGGAAGGACAGCGATGCACTATGCACGCATGTTAAACTTGCGGCTGATCATAATTCCAGCAATCACTCTGATGCTCGTTAGTACGGCGGCGGTATCTTTGGAGATTTCCTGCACTCACCCCGAAAGGCCTAATCACACTTATCGCGTTACCGGTGATCAGGGTGTCTTTACCTGGGACGACCACGAAATCGAACGCACTTGGCTGCTCAAGTGCAATGACCAACGAAACGGCGTATCTGCGTGCCACAGGTCAGAGAGCTTCGGCGAGCGCGGCGCCAGTGTGATGACTTTCGTGATGCTTCCAGACGGTATCTTAGTCGAAAGCGGTTATTGGGCTCTGCTCGATACAAGTCACGTCAGTATAACGTCGGGCTTTGTTTGTGAGTCCGAAAGCGAGTGACAGCATTGTGATTGGGTGGACCTTCTGTTTTGTCCAACAAGTAACCGCTTGTGGCAGCAGGTACACCACTTACTTTGGTCAGTACATTGTCTGGCGATACTCTCGCTCCAGATTTTCGTCCAACCTAAGTTGTTCCTCGGGATCGGTCGGTGCGCCAGATGTTTGATCCAGTATGATCTTCATTAGAGACGGTACGTCGTCACGGTTCTGATGCTGATCGACATCCCAAAGTTTTGATCGGCGAAGAGCTTTCGCACAATGAATGAAGACTTCATCGACATGCACCGCGATGGCAATTTTGGGAACTCGTTCATTTACGGCCATCATGGAAAGCAAATCAGGATCACGCGTGAGTTCCGCGTGACCATTTACCCTCATAGTGTCATCGAATCCGGGCACTAAGAATAGTAGGCCGACTTTGGAATTGGTCAGAATATTTGACAGTGTATCCAAACGGTTGTTGCCCGGTCTGTCGGGGATCAAGAGGGTCGTGTCATCCAATATCTTTACGAACCCGCACGGATCACCTCTAGGACTTACGTCCGCAGAACCATCCGGTGATTGGGTACCGATACAAACAAATGGAGATCTTTCAATAAACTTCCGCGCGTGCTCATCGATATGTTTCAGGCATTTTTTGATAGCGATTTCATGCGTTTCAGAGAACTGTGACCTCAGGTCAGTTTCATTTCGGACTAGGAACGCAGTATTGAGTTTGCTGTTCTTGGGCATCTTACCTCCAAATACTGCTCAGATCAGCATGACGGGACGATTTGTTTCGGTGCAAAGCCTACGATGCGAACGGACACGGGGGCAACTTGCAGGATCGGTCAATTTGGGATCGCTGCGTACGTTCACTGAATTCTAACACGTTGGTATGTTGCGGCATGAAATAATGACGGAGGTCCCAAAAGAATAGGTCATAAAGCATTCGCTAACCGCAGTCCTTCGTTGCTATCTGCTTGGGATGCCTTTCCGCGAATACAGCCGCCATTAGATCTGCACCACTTTCGATTGTCCCTTCAGGTGTCCGATATCACGTCCGAAGCTTTGCGCTGGTGAGGAAAATCACCGGCGGCGATGTAGACTTCCTCCGCGACGGTAGACGTTCGACCGAGTACCTTGTTCCGGTGCGGATGACGCCCGAACCTCTCGATTACTTTGCGAACAGTTCTTTTCTGCCCATTCGCACCGTCGGCCAAAGGCGCCAAGGCCTTCGGCCACAGCGATGCCATTTCATCGACCAAACGGATTCACAAGTCGATCCGATCATGGTGGTCAGGCCCTTCACAATGGCCAATTGCGATGACATAGAACATCTGCTCCCATGGCGTCGACAGCGCGGCATAGTGCCCGTTGGTTATACCCTCCAAACATAATCGGCATGCCAAGATGTCCTGACCAAAAGCGGCGGGTGTATCCCGCCAGAGTGAACGGGGAAATTGATCTAATAGCAGGATCAGTGCCATCCTTCCTCTGGCAGTCTCGGACCATCCATCCAACTCGCCGCGAGCCCCGGCCTCGGTCAATTCGGCAAACTCGCTGCAGATTATTTCGTCCATGCCACCCTGCATGCGTTCGTCCCAGAACTGCATGTGTGTTTGGGGGCTGTTCCAGTGCTCCGTATCGGGAAACCATAGGTCGAGAACTTGGGTCGCGCGAGAGTCTAGATCGTCCATCTTGCCATCCTGTAAACTACAATCCGATTATGTCCGAAATTCTGATTTTGAAAAACAAACCCAGTTTCTTGGTGCAGCGGAACTCCCTGCGAACGCTTGCCTTCTGCAACTAACTCTTTTCCGCGTGTTCTAAATCATGAAAAACTTTGGAATTCGTCGGCACTGAGCAATACTAGGTTTGTGTCACCTGCGGAATGCTCCATGGTCCCTTTTGCTAAGCCAATTACTAAGTTTACACGCGCTGGCGATGTTGCGATTGCCTACCAAGTAATTGGAGACGGACCCATTGATCTTATCTACATCTCTGGTTGGCTCCATAATATCGAGATCGTTTGGGAACACCCTGGATACCGAAAGTTTCTCGAGGGATTAGCCGAGAAATGCCGAGTCATCATCTTTGATAAACGCGGTACCGGTATGTCGGATCGCAACGTTGGAGCGCCGACGCTGGAAGAACGCGCGGAAGACATTCGAGCAGTCATGTCTGCTGTTGGCAGCACCAAGGCTGCAATTTTCGGAATAAGCGAAGGGGGAGCCATGACTGCCGTCTTCGCAGCTTGTTATCCGGAAATGGTCAGCTCGATAGTTATGATTGGTAGCCGCCCCTGCGACGCATGGAAACCTGATTGGCCACGAGGCCGACGCCGTGCGGAATTCGAGAATGACCTCAAACAACTCGAAGCCAGTTGGGGCGATCTCGGTCACGAGTTAGAGTGGGCGGCCCCTTCCGTTAAGGACGAACCAGAAGAACAGGCGTTTTTCAACAAGCTACTTACACAGTCGGCGAGCCCGAGTTCAGCCATTGCCATCACGCGTCTGAACTACGAAATCGACTACAGGTCGGTCCTCCCAGCAATCGAAGCTCCTGCGCTGATCCTTCATCCTGAAAAGGATATCGCAGTTTCTGTAGAAGACGGTAAATACCTCGCCGAGAATATTAGAAATGCTAGCTTTGAATTCGTTGACAACTCAGATCACCTTCCATGGATCGGGGATACCAGCGGTATTGTTCGACAAATCACTGATTTCGTCTGTAATGCCACCTCTGAGACAAGGGAAACCCGTGTCCTGTCTACAATTCTTATGACCGATATCGAAGGGTCAACTGCTATAGCATCGCGCATTGGCGACGAAAACTGGAAAAACACTATTGAGGAGCACGAAGCGGCAGCGGCTCGGGCGATTGCTCGGTACGACGGCGCTCTGATCAAAACCATGGGTGACGGGGTACTCGCAACTTTCACGGGCCCTAGCCGCGCGATTGCGTGTGCCAACGACATTAAAACAAAGGCATCGGACCTTGGTCTGGTCGTACGTGCCGGTATCCATACTGGTGAGTGCCTAAGACGGGATAACGATGTTTCTGGTTTGGCAGTTACCATTGCCGCACGAATTCTTGAGTTCGTACCGGGAGGTGAAACATGGGTTTCTGGTGTGGTTAGAAGCCTGGTCGTGGGTTCGGGCTTGCAGTTTGAACCAATCGGAGAAAGGCAACTAAAGGGTGTCCCCGACAAATGGCCTTTGTTCAAGGTCGAAAACTAGTTTTCCTATTTCTCTCAATTCAACGTCTGATTAGGGCTCGCAGCGGTCATCTGACTGTTTTTCTCAGATGACGGCTTTCCTGCGGTAAGCGGTCATTCTCCCACTGGACTTGTGAGCCAAACGGAGCGGTACTGTCCATGTCGCAACGCACCCAATACTACGCCGCGCCTTTTGCGCCCGGGTCCCCGGGCTCTCCTCGGTAGCAGGGTTCCTTTCAGCCTGCGTGAACCAAAAGGAGAAGAGCAAATGGCAAAATCATCTAAGCCAAAAACCAAGAAAGAAGAGCTCATTCAGATGTTGACCCGGAAAGCCGGGGCGGATGTGGCTATGATCAGCGACAAGCTCGGCTGGCAGGCGCACACGACGCGGGCGGCGCTGACAGGTCTGCGCAAGGCGGGCTACGAGGTTCTGGGCGAGAAGCCATATGAGGGCAAGCCCAAACGCTACCGGATCTCGGCTACGTCCGCCCAAACAGGCGAGATTGCAGGCGCCGAAATGACCGATGCCCGGTAAGCCGGATCCGGATCGACCGCTGGCAATTGGTGCCTGGGAAGAGGCTTTCGGGTCTTCTCCGCCGCCATACCTGTCCGTGGCGTTCATGCGCAAGGCGGTGGCTTATGAAGAGCAGTGCCGCTCTTCGGGCGGTCTACCGGCGGCGACACGGCGCAAGCTGCGACAGATCGCAGAAGGCAAAGGGATTGCACCTGTCAGCAGCGGCGACCTTCGATCCGGCGCGCACCTCGTCCGAGAATGGAATGGCCGAACTTATCAGGTAGAGGTGACCGAGCGCGGATATCATATGGATGGTAAAGACTGGCCGTCGCTCTCGGCCATCGCAAAGCACATCACTGGCACCACCTGGTCTGGTCCCCGGTTCTTCGGCCTGACCCGCAGGGCAGGGGGCGGCAGATGAAGAAGGTTCGCTGCGCCATCTACACCCGCAAAAGCTCGGAAGATGGTCTGGAACAGGAGTTCAACTCGCTGCATGCCCAGCGGGAGGCCTGTGCTGCTTACATCGCCAGTCAGAAACATGAAGGCTGGCTTTTGGTGCGAGACCATTACTACGACGGCGGGCTGTCCGGAGGATCGCTGGAACGCCCGGCCTTGCAGCAGCTACTGGCGGATATCCGGGATGGGAAGATCGACCAGATCGTCGTATACAAGATTGACCGCCTGACCCGGTCGCTGGCCGACTTCGCCAAGATTGTCGATATCCTGGATGCCGCCGGCGCCTCTTTCGTCTCGGTCACGCAGTCGTTCAACACGGCGACCAGCATGGGACGTCTGACGCTGAACATGCTGCTCAGTTTCGCCCAGTTCGAACGCGAGGTGACGGCGGAACGAATTCGGGACAAGATAGCAGCCTCGAAACGCCGCGGGCTTTGGATGGGCGGGCAGGTGCCGATGGGGTATGATCCGGATGGCAGGACGCTGAAGGTCAACGAACGCGAAGCCGAGACGATCCGAACGCTCTACGCGCTTTACGAGCAGTACGGTTTCATCCGGGTGGTGAAAGAGAAGGGCGATGTGCTAGGGTTGCGCACCCGGCGCAGAACACTGTCTTCTGGTGAGATCCGTGGCGGCGGCGCCTTCGACCGCGGGCATATCCATCACATCCTGACGAACCCGGTCTATGCGGGGCGGATCCGGCACAAAGATCAAGTGCATGAGGGTCAGCATGACGCGATCATTGCCCCCGACCGATGGGACGCGGTTCAGCTCAGGTTGCAAGGGATGGCTTCCCGAATACGCTTGAGAAAGGCGCCGCGCCGCGTGTCGCTGCTCTGCGGGAAGATCTTCGATGAAACCGGAGACCGTCTGACGCCCTCGCATTCACGAACAAAAAAGGGTACCCGTTTGCGCTACTATGTCTCGCACCGGTTGATCGCGCGCAGCGGGGAGGAGAACCTTGATGGCTGGCGCCTGCCGGCGGATCATCTCGAGGCCCAGGTCGGCAATCTTGCGCGCGGCCATCTTGCCAGCCCGACATTTGCAGGGCGTCTCTGCCCACAGTCCGGCGCCGGTGAGATCGCCCGGGTTCTCCACAAACTTACGGACCTGACCTCAGGGCCGAATGTCAAAGACATCCTCTCGCTCGTCGAATGCATCGAGATTGCGCCGGGTAAAGTCATGCTCAAGCTCGATTCCAAAGCCGTCGCGGTTGCTCTGGATATCGACATCACTGCAATGGACGCAATTGCGCTCCAGCTCGAAGCGCCTTTCCAGCTACGGAAGCGTGGCGTTGAGACGAAGATTATTCTGGCCGAAACTCCAGTTGGGAAAGACGAGGCTTTGATACGGAACATAGCGCTCGCACATCACTGGATGGAGCGGATCAAGGCGGGTGAGACCTTTGGCGATATCGCTAGAAACGACGGCATCTCCAAACGACGCGTTCAGCACATGATTGATCTTGCCTTCCTCGCACCAGATATCATTCACGACGTTCTGACGGGCAAACAGCCCCTCGGCTTTACGTCCGACTGGTGCAAGTCGCGAACCCTGCCATCAGACTGGCAGGACCAGCGCGCGCTTCTCGCGACTCTCTGATCCACCAAACCGACACCTGCTACCGCGAAAATGCCGAGCGCAGACTTTCGGAGATTTGCGGCCGTGTACCGGCACGGTCCACGGTCTGCGCGATTGCGCCGCGCCGCTAACCCACGGATAATGCTCGGCTATTCGAAGTTCACCTTTTATGGTTTGGAGAAGGGGGAGTGGTTGGCTGGGGTGGTAGGATTCGAACCTACGATACACGGTACCAAAAACCGCTGCCTTACCACTTGGCTACACCCCAACGGTGAGCGGCTGTCTACGACTGTTGCATTCTGGGTTCAAGAGCTTTTTCAGCAAAAAACCATCCGACAAGGCAAAATGTTCGCGAGGTAACAATAGGCCCGGCTTCTGTGGTCCATTCACTCGGATTGGCCCCTTCATTGGCTTTGATCAGTGGCCGATTTTACTCAGAACATTAACTCTTTCGAGATTGGCTTAAGTGGGATTGCACCGTCACTGTAAAAGATGAGATTTCGCGGATTTTCCAGTTGCGCGGCATTCTGTTAAAGTATTGAAAGAATGAGAAAATTAACGCTTCGGGTTGACTTAATTGACTGAGCGTGTACCTGTATTGAACCCGAATGCGATACTCAAGGGATTGGCACATGAACCTTCATCAGAAAGTCGCAGAAGCGCTGAACAAGCAGATCAATAACGAGTTGCACGCATCTTACACGTACCTCGCAATGGCGGCCTATTTTGAAGGGCAGGACTTGCCGGGGTTTGCCAGCTGGTTCCGGGGGCATTCCGCCGAAGAAGGCACGCACGCCATGCGGATTTTCGACTTCATTGCCAAACGCGGCGGGCGGATCGAGTTGGAAGGTATCAATAAGCCGCAGACAGACTACGCGTCACCCGTGGATGTTTTGGAGCAGTCGCTGGCGCAGGAAAAAACCGTGACGGGACAAATCAATGCCCTGTTCGAACTTGCGCATGAGGTCAAGGAATACAGTACGCAGAACATGTTGAACTGGTTTTTGGCCGAGCAGATCGAGGAAGAGGATTTGTTTTCGACGATCCTGGATAAGGCACGAGCGGCCAGCGACGACCGTTGGAACCTTTTGCTGCTGGACAAGGAATTGGCGCAACGCGGCGAAGCGTAGACCGGCGCTGCGGGCTCTATTCTCGAATCTCCGACGCATCAACGCCCCAGAGGTTGGATTTGAGCGTCCACCCACGGTATCCGCCGGCGGATACGCGGCACCAGTCGGGTGTGCACGCCCCCAACCGGGCCACGACGCCGGTTTCGAAATGTGCGTTGATCTGTGAATTTGGGTCGGGCGTGGCATAAACCGGCAGCAGATCGGTTTCGATCAAAACGGTTCGAACACCGGAAAGCAGGGCGTAGTGCACCCATCCGCCGGCACCGTCCCGGTCCTGAACCTTACGCCAGTTTCCATATTCCGCGGTGATTTGCAGGGGCATGCCGCGCCGCTTGAACACCCAATCGATTCGATGTGTCAGGGACGGGCCGCGCCGAACATTGCCTTCGGCGGCTTTCATTGAAACGTATCGTGGCAACGGCAGGTTTGTTACTTGGCCACGCGCATCCTGGGCGCTGGCCACGGTTGTTCCCAGCGCGACACCAAATGCGAACGTAGCCGCCAAACAAAGGCGTTTCACCAAAAAAATAGCACTCACTGCCTGCCTGCTCGTATGCCTGTTTGTCGTGCTTCGAAAAAAGGTTGCTTCAACACTCATGGGGTTCTTGTGCCCCGTCTGTTCCTGCGCCACGATGCCATGGCGCGCATCTGATTGCAAAGCGGTAGGAGGACTGAGGTGCCAAGAGAACGTCTGAGTGTTGTCGTTACGCGACGGTTGCCCGAGGCGGTTGAAACCCGGTTGAGCGAGCTATTCGATGTGAAGCTGCGCGAGACAGATGAACCGATGACGCGCGAGGAACTGACCGCCGCCGTCAAGCAAGCGGATGTGCTTGTTCCAACGATCACGGACGCGATTGATGCCGGTGTTTTGGGGCAGGCCGGGGAAAAGCTGCGCCTGATTGCCAATTATGGGGCAGGGGTCGACAACATTGACGTCTCAACTGCAAGGCAACGGGGCATTCTTGTCTCGAATACGCCGGGTGTTTTGACTGACGATACCGCGGACATGACCATGGCGTTGATCCTTGCCGTCACGCGCCGCTTTCCAGAAGGTGTGAACCTGATGCAAAAAGGCGATTGGAGCGGCTGGGCACCAACTGCTTTGCTTGGTGGACGGATCGGGGGGCGCCGCCTGGGGATTCTTGGAATGGGCCGCATTGGGCAGGCTGTTGCACGCCGCGCCAAGGCGTTCGGAATGCAGGTCCACTATCATAACCGCCGCAGATTGCGCGCCGAGATCGAAGACGACCTGGAAGCCACGTATTGGGACAGTCTCGACCAGATGGTTGCGCGGATGGATGTGTTGACGATCCATTGCCCATCGACACCTTCCACATTTCACCTTATGAATGCGCGGCGGTTGAAGCTGATGAAACCTTCGGCGGTGATCGTGAATACCTCGCGCGGTGAGGTTATCGACGAGAACGCGCTGACCCGCATGATCCGCGCGGACGAGATCGCAGGTGCCGGACTTGACGTGTACGAGCATGGCACGGATGTGAATCCACGGTTGCGGCAATTGCCGAACGTGGTTCTGCTGCCGCATATGGGTTCGGCCACGCTGGAAGGCCGGATCGAGATGGGCGAGAAAGTCATCATCAACATCAAGACATTCGAGGACGGCCACCGCCCACCGGATCAGGTCGTGCCTGCGATGCTGTGAACACTAACTGAGCTCACGGGGAGAATAGGAATGGTGCAGGCGATGGCATTGCCGCGCAACACGGTTGGCATAGAAACAGTAATTGGAATTCTCAAGCAGCGTTTCGGGGATCGGCTTCAGACTGGGTCTGCAATCCGCGAACAGCACGGCCATACGACCACCTGGATCGAAAACCAAAGCCCGGACGCGGTCGTTTTCCCACGATCAACCGAAGATGTTGCCGAGATTATAAAAGCCTGTGCGGCGCACAAGGTCCCGGTTATTGCCTTTGGGACCGGGACATCGCTGGAGGGACATGTAAACGCGCCCGCAGGTGGTATTTCTGTCGATCTGAGCCAGATGAATAAGGTTCTTGCCGTGCATGCCAGCGATCTGGATTGCGTTGTCCAGCCGGGCGTCACGCGTGAGGATCTGAACACCCATCTGCGGGATCAGGGGCTCTTCTTTCCGATTGATCCGGGTGCCAATGCGTCATTGGGCGGCATGGCAGCAACTCGCGCGTCCGGCACCAACGCAGTGCGATACGGCACAATGAAAGACAACGTTCTCAGCCTTGAGGCGGTCATGCCCGATGGGAAAATCATCCGGACCGGGCACAGGGCCAAGAAATCTTCGGCCGGGTATGACCTGACACGCTTGCTGATCGGGGCCGAGGGCACGTTGGGGATTATCACCGAATTGACGCTGCGATTGCACGGCATCCCCGAGGCGATCAGCTCGGCCAGATGCTCTTTCCCGACGGTGGACGCTGCCTGTCAGGCCGTCATGATGACGATCCAATATGGCGTTCCCGTCGCACGTATCGAACTGCTGGATGAAATGTCTGTTCGTGCGGCAAACGCTTATTCCGGGCTGTCTTTGCCGGAAACGCCGCTTTTGTTGCTGGAATTTCACGGATCGGACAATGGCGCGGCTGAGCAGGCCGAGACATTTGGTCAGATCGCGCAGGAATTCGGTGGTACGGATTTCACCGCAACGTCCACAACGGAAGACAGAAACAAGTTGTGGCAGGCGCGGCACGATATGTATTGGGCCTGCCTGCAGTTGCGTCCTGCCGCTCGGGGGATTTCGACCGACGTTTGTGTGCCGATATCGCGCCTCGCCGAATGCGTAACCGCAACTCAGAACAAGGCGTCAGAGCTTGGGTTGCTGGCCCCGATTGTGGGTCACGTTGGCGATGGCAACTTTCACACTCTGCTGTTGATCGACATGGAAAATGCGGACGAGATGACCAAAGCCGGTGAATTCGTTGGCTGGCTGAACGACATGGCGATTTCTATGGATGGCACGTGCACAGGGGAACACGGAATCGGACAGGGCAAACGCCCCTACCTGACCAAAGAACTTGGGTCAGCCGTGTCTTATATGGCTGCCATCAAGTCAGCTTTGGACCCGGACAACATCATGAACCCGGGTAAGATAATCTAACGCGGAATTGCTTAGCCCTTTCAAGGCAACGCGACCAATGCCGCGAACCGTCGGGGAAAGCCCGATTGTCTTTCGCCAGCGTCGGTTTTGTGCGCAATTGCGTCGGATGGACTTGGCGCTATGGCCTGCGGTTGGGCATAAACCTTGCCAAACAGATTCAATCCGGAGAACGGGATTATGAAGACCCAAGTCAAAGCACTGGTCGTTGGCGGCGGCGCCATCGGAACCTCGATTGCCTATCATCTGGCCAAGGCGGGCTGGGACGATGTGATGCTGATCGAGCGGGACGAGCTGACCTCGGGTTCCACCTGGCACGCGGCGGGTCTGCTGCCGCTGTTCAATATGTCTTATGCGACGACCCACATCCACAAATACTCGGTCGATTTCTACAAGACGCTTGAGGAAGAAACTGGGCTGAATGCGGGCTTCGCCGTGGTGGGCAACCTGCGCATGGCACAAACGCAGGATCGGATGGATGAGTACATGCTGTATGCGTCCACGGCTGAGACCTGCGATGTGAAATATGAGTGGCTGACGCCTGATCAGATCAAGGAACGCTGGCCGCTGATCGAAACCGGCGATCTGAAAGGTGCGATTTACCACACCGAGGATGGATACATTAACCCCGCCGATGTGACCCAGGCGATGGCCAAGGGCGCGCGTCAGCGCGGTGTTGATATCGTGCGCAAGATGCAGGCTGATGCCTTCCACTGGAACGGCACACATTGGGAGGTCACCTGCACCAAGATGGTCGAGCAGGGGGGTAACCTTGTACCGTCCGATGAGCAGGTGGTGATCACTGCCGAGCATGTCGTGACCGCCTCGGGCAACCACGCGCAGCGCACCGCCAAGATGCTGGGCATCAAGATGCCCGCCATCCCGGTCGAGCATACCTTCATCGTCATGGACAAAGACCCGGAACTGGTCAAATGGCGTGAAGCCGGCAATGCCGAGCACCCCGTGGTGCGGGACGCCGACAACGAATCCTATGCGCGTGAAGAACGCGGTGGCTGGATTCTGGGTATCTACGAACACGGCGCGCCTGCACGTTTCGAATACGGTGTGCCCGACAGCTTCCGCGCCGACCTGTTCCCGCTCGATCTGGACCGGATCGCCGAGCAGTACATGGCAATGGCCGAGCGCGTACCGTCTTGTGCCGACTCCGGTTTGAAAGACGATTTCAACGGCCCGATCTGCTACACGCCCGATGGCAACCCGCTGGTTGGCCCCGCTCCGGGTCTGCGCAATATGTGGCTGGCCGAGGGTTTCAGCTTTGGCATCACCGCTGCGGGCGGCACCGGCTATTATCTTGCGCAGATGATGGTCGATGGCGAAGCCGAGATCGACATGGCCTCGCTGGACCCCAAGCGTTACAGCAGCAACTGGATGACCACAGAATTCGCAGCGCGCAAGAACGAAGAGTGCTATGAGCACGTCTACATCCTGCACCACCCGGATGAAGAGCGTGAAGCCTGCCGTCCGCTGCGTACCGTTCCGGCGTACGACCGTCAGAAAGCACGTGGCGCACAGTTCGGCTGGGTCAACGGCTGGGAGCGTCCGAACTATTTCGGCCCGCTGGACGCACCCGACAACTTCGACAAAGAGAGCCGTTCGTTCCGCCGCGGCGGCTGGTGGCAATATGCCGTCGAAGAAGCCAAGGCAATCCGCGAAGGCGTTGGCCTGATCGACGCATCGGCCTTCACCAAACATGTTGTCAAAGGCCCCGGTGCGACCCAGTTCCTGGATTGGTTCACCTGCAACAAGCTGCCCAAGGTCGGTCGTATCAACCTGACCTATGCGCTGACCTCGCACGGCACCACCCGCACCGAATACACCATTGTTCGCAATGGCGAGAACAACTACTACATCGTCTCTGCTGGTGCCTGGACCGAATACGACGCCGATTACCTGCGCAAAGCGGCCGAGGACAAGATGGAGGAGTTCGGTTACATCGAGATCCAGGACGTGACCACTCAGTGGGGCGTCTTCGCCATCGCCGGACCCAAGTCGCGCGACGTTCTGCAAGAGGTCATCAAGGACGCCGATCCGGAAACCGCTCTGTCCAACAAACGCTTCCCATGGCTGTCAGCCCGTCAGATCGAACTGGGCATGTGCCCGGTCAACGCGATCCGCGTGGCCTATACTGGCGAGCTGGGCTGGGAACTGCACCATCCGATCGAGATGCAGAACTACCTATTCGATCTGCTTGAAAAAGCGGGTGAGAAGCATGGTATGAAACTGGTCGGTGCCCGCGCCCAGAACTGGCTGCGTCAGGAGAAGTCCTATCGCGCCTTCGGCACCGAACTGGGCCGCGACGCGACCCCACTGGAAGCCGACCTGCCGCGTTTTGTCGATCTGTCCAAGGAGTTTCACGGCAAGGCCAAGCTGGAAGAAACCGGTGTGCGCGTGAAGTGCTGCACCTTGCTGATCGACGGACCGGACGATGCGGACCCTTGGGGCCGTGAGGCTCTGTATACGCCGGAAGGCGAACGCGTTGGTCGACTGACCTCTGGCGGCTACTCGGTGGCCTTCGAAAAATCCATTGGCATGGGCTATGTGAAGCCCGAACTGGCCATTGAGGGCACCAAGCTGAAGGTCAAGATGCAGGACAAGCTGTGGGATGCGGTCGTGACATGCGACAGCCCTTACGATCCCAAGAATGAAACCATCCGCAAGGACGGGTAACACGAAGCCCCAGAAAAGCCCGCTTAGGCGGGCTTTTTTGCGACAAAAGCCAAGTTGTTGGCGGGCATTTCCACGGCTTCGACGACATCCAGCCCGGAATTGTGCAGCAAGTCCAACATGTCGGCGTCGTTCTTGTACCCGATCTCGGCATCTTGCTGGATCAGGGCGTCATGAAACCGTTGATCGCCCTCGCTCGTTAACTGACCATCGCGCATGAAAGGACCATAGAGGATCAAGCACCCGTTGGGATGCAACGCCTGGGCTGCTTCGCGAACCAGCGTTTGAACTTCACCCCAACTGATCAGATGCAGCAGATTGATCAAAACGACCAGGTCCTGACCACCAATGGCTGCGTGCCACCCCTCAACAGTGGCATTCAAATTGACAGCGTTTGAGACATTTGCAAGGCCCTGCGCGTAGGCGTCTATGCTGGCCCGGCGTTCCGAATCGATTTCGCTGGGCTGCCATTTCAAGTCGGGCAGGCGCTGGGCAAACGCGGCAACGTGCTGCCCGGTTCCGCTGGCCAGTTCCAAGGCGCGTCCTTTCGTTGGCGCAAAGCGCGCCAAAAGATCGCACAATGCATCCGCATTTCTGCTTGCGGCGGGTGCGACCAACCTTTTGCCCAGTCCTTTGGTCGCCACGCTCGCGTTCGATGGAAGTTTGCGTGTCGTCATCGGCGTAGCCTATCCGGTCTGAGTGCTGCGATGTCTTTCGGGTCCAGATCGGGCTGTGCCCCGACAACCAAGTCCGCGACCAGTTGCGATGCGGCGGGCGCTGTTTGAAACCCGTACCCGCCCTGACCGGCTGACCAGACAAAACTGGCATCCGCCGGATCAGGCCCCAGTACAAGCGTTCCATCGGAAACGAAGCTGCGCAAGCCTGCCCAACTGGTTTCCACACGGATGACAGGTTCGGTTACCATCGCTTCGTATCGCGCCAATCCTTCTGCAAGGACCATGTCATCCGAATAGGCGTCATGCGGCGTAACAGGGTCCGCCTCGGACGGTGAGACCAAAAGCTTTCCGGCATCGGGCTTGGCGTACCAACTGTCGCCGGCGCCCAACAACATGGGCCACGTTGTCACATCGTGACCACCGGGCGCTGGCAACCGCGCCATCGACCGGCGGCATGGGGTGATGCCGATCCCGGCAATTCCCGCCAATGCGGCGACCTCGTCGACCCAGGCCCCGGCGGCATTCACGATTATCCGAGCTTCAAACGTACCATCTGCTTCGACTGTCCAATGCTCGTTCTTGCGGATGCCAGTCACTTTGCGACCGGTCAAAACTGAACCTCCGCCTGCACGGATCACTCTTGCAAAATCCTGAAGCAACCGGTCCGTGTCGATGTCGAACGCAGCTTCACCGACAGCTGCGAAAGCGACGGAGCCGCGATCAATAATCGGAACGCAGGCGCGGGCCTCCACCACAGTGATGCCCTGCATATTCAGGTCTTTGACGTCATCATCAAATTGGTCTGCTTGGTCTCGGCTCGCAAGCAGCATAAGACCGCGCCGCGAGAGATAGCCACCGTTTTCGGAAAACAAATACCGGGCACCCGCTTTGTTCAGCGCCACAACCGAAGGGGGGCCGTAATTTTCTTCGAACATTGCAGCCGAACGTCCCGAGGCGTGGTAACCCAACGCGTCTTCAGCCTCCAACACCGTAACCGAGCCATGTTTGGATAGACGGGCAGCGGCGCTGATGCCAGCGATACCGCCGCCGATGACGAGGAAGTCAATCAAAGCCCATGATCCCTATGCGATGGGCACGCCAAATATCTTTGAACTGCATGTTGGCCCCTAAACTCTTGAACTCTCTCATGTGAAGGTCGGCAGACTATAAGCAGCCTTGAATTTGACCTTCAACCCGGTCAAAGAAGTACAAAAGCAACAGGAGGGCAAGGTGACCGCAGCAGACCTTCATCCAATGGCCACCGGACACATTCCCCGGTACGTCGTCGCCGCAGACGGAAGCGATTACCTGTTTTCCGCCATGGTCGTCTTCTTCGTTGTTGTCGTTTTGTTGGTCGGGGTCGGATATCTTACGCTGCACTCGGTTCCCGAAAAAATGGCCCATGAAAACAACCATCCGCAGTTTCAGCTGGTGGGGATATTGGCGTTGCTTGCGCTGTTTACCCATAACGGGATCTTTTGGGTCGCGGCCATTCTGGTGGCCGGATTTCAGTTTCCGGACTTTGCGGCCCCGCTCAAGAACATCGCGGACGCAATCCGATCCCTTGGGCGATCCCCGGTGCCAGAGCCTGTCTCGGAAACGGCTGTGCCGGATGCACCTGCTGCAGACGTAAAAGAACCGCAGGAGCAGTAAAACATGATCGAGACCCTGCTTTGCGCACTGATCACGGTGCTGCCCGACTACCTGTTTCGACGCTTTGTCCAAGGCAAACGGATCGGGCACGAAATCACGCTTTTTACCATGTGGTACGAGTTGCGTTGGGGTCTGACGACCTGCGCGATCCTTGCGCTTACGGTGATCACCACACTGTTTTACTTCCACCCCTCCAGCAGCACCGCTGCCTCTTATTTCCGAACGGTGACGATCCTGCCGCAACTGGGTGGGCGCGTATCCGAAGTCTATGTTCGCAACAACGAACACGTGGTTGCGGGTCAGCCGATTTTCCGGATCGAGGACTTCACCCAGACCGCACAGGTTCAGGCCGCAAACGCGCAGATCGCACAGGTTCAGGCGTCGCTCAAGGTAGCCCAGACCGATTTGGCAGAAGCCGAGGCCGGGATTGCAGGAGCAAGGGCCGCTTTGGATCAGGCGCTGGAAGATCTTGAACGCAACACCACGTTGCGCGACGAAGGGTCCAGCGCGGTGCGCCTGGCCGAAATCGACAGGTTGGAGAATCTCGTTGCCGAGCGCGAGGCGCAGGTCACCGCCGCCGAGTCCCAACGCGCCGCCGTCGTTCAGCAGATCGAAGAGTTAATACCTGCGCAGCTCACCAGTGCCAACGCCCAGTTGGATGCGGCCCTGACCGAGCTGGAAAAGACCGTGATCAATGCCGGCGTCTCCGGGCGGGTTGAACAGTTCGGATTGCAGGTGGGCGATTATGTCAGCCCACTGCTGCGGCCCGCGGGCATTCTTGTGCCTTCCAACTCGGGGCATGATCGTTTTCAGGCGGCGTTCAACCAACTGTCCGCGCAGGTCATCAAGCCCGGGATGATCGGCGAGCTGGGCTGCATGACCAAGCCGTTCACGGTCATTCCCGTTGTTGTCGTCGAGATTCAGGATGTCATCCCGTCGGGCCAAATCCGCCCGTCGGACGAATTGCGGGATGTGCAGGCCAACACGAACCCGGGGTCGATCCTCGTCTATCTGGAACCCTTGTACAAAGGCATGGCGGATGACATTCCGCCGGGCAGCAATTGCCTTGCAAATGTCTACACCGACAATCACGAGCGCTTGGAACACGATGATCTTGGTTTTTGGGAAGCTGCATTCCTGCACGTGGTCGATACAATTGGCGTCGTACATGCCGCAGGGCTGCGTTTGCGATTGATCCTGATGCCGGTAAACACTCTGGTTCTTTCCGGTCACTGATCAGCTTGACCTAGGCGGTCTCGGTTGGGCGCGTCAGGCTTGGTTGCCACTGCTTAGCGAGCGGAACGAATACAGCAACACGCAGGCTGCAAAGCCTGCAACGAAGCTGAAGACCAAAGGGTATGAAGCCGTGATGGCGAAGACTGAGCTGCCCAACGCCATTCCGACCGTGCCGCCCAACAACTGAAATGTCATCGAGATTCCGCTGGCCTGCCCATGCAGGTTCCGCGGAACCGAAACCATGATTGCGCGCCGGGGCGGGACAAACAAAAACGGTACGCACACACCCCACAGGACAAAACCTGCGTAGATCAGCGCGGCGAAATTCACGTACATCCCCAAGGCCACCAAGCAAACGGCGATGATCCCAAAGGCGGTTCCTGTCAATGACGGGACACGTGTTCCGAACTTGTCCGCAACCCTCCCGGCGATGGGTGCGATGAAAATCTGCGGAAGTGCAATGGGCAACAGGGCCGCTCCGGCAATCAGCGGAGAATACCCAAGCGATGACTGAAAATAGGCCGCGCCGAAAACAAACAGAACGATTTTGCCAAACTGGGCTGTAAACAGGATCATGTTCGAGGCAGCCAGATTCGCGTTGGCAAAGAGTGACACTGCAATCAAAGGGGCAGGGATTCTTCGCTCGATCCCGGCGAAAGCACCAAGGCAGAAAACACCGAACACCAAACCCGCAAGAACTTCGGGCTGACCCCAACCCCGATCGGGGCCTTCCATGATCCCAAAGACCAAGGCGGCCAAGCCGAGTACCAAGAGCACCAGACCTTTCCAATCAAACCCATGTTCCATCTGCCGTGGCGTATCGCGCCAGAACATCCAAGCCACAGCGCCGACGACCAGCACGATTGGCGGGTTCAACCAGAAAATCCAGCGCCAAGACAGGTATTCTGTCAGCAGCCCACCAACCAGCGGGCCCAGGGACAAGAAAACGGTCCCGATCCCGCCGTACAACCCCAACGCCAGCCCGCGTTCCTTTTCGTCAAAGGATTGGACCAGAATGACCAGCGATAGCGGAAAGATCAGCGCGGCCCCGAACCCTTGGATCGCACGCGCGGTCAACAGTGCGAACCCGTTTTGGGCAAAACCGCCCAACGCCGACGATAACCCAAAGATCAGCAACCCCGTGCTGAGCAAGGCCCGAATGCCAAGTATATCGCCCAACCGACCTGCCGCAGCCGCAAAGCAGGCCAGTACCAACAGGTAGATGTTGACCACCCAATGCGCATCCAATCGCGAGAGGTGAAGCTCTTTGCGGATTGTGGGTAAGGCGACGCTGACTACGGTTTCATCCAGTGATATGACACCAAGAATGGCCCCCATCGCGCCGAGAATCCACCAGCGGCTGTGGTCTTTTTTTCACGGTCTGCATTGGTCATTTTTCCAAAGTCGACGGATCGGCTGTTCCATCAGGTCCGGTGTCAACCCGTTCGTCAAGGCCGCGACTGCGTCCTTGCAACAAAAAAGGGCTGACCAATTGGCCAGCCCCGAACGGTGTTTCCAGCCCTGATTACTGCGGGATTTCGCCTTCCAGCCCTTCGACATAGAAGTTCATGCCAGCCAGAGTGCCATCATCGGCCACTTCGCCTTCGGCCAGCCAATCGCTGCCGTCCTGCTTTTTCAACGGGCCAGTGAACGGGTGGTATTCACCCGCGGCCATTGCCGCCTTCAGCGCCAGAGCCTCTTCCTTGACATCGGCCGGAACCGCATCCGAGATTTCGCCGATGGCAACCATTCCTTCGCGGATACCATCCCACGTATTTGCGCTTTCCCATGAGCCATCCATGACAGCCTGGGTCCGTGCAATATAATAGGGTGCCCAATCATCGATAATCGACGAAACGCGCGGGAACGGAGCGTATTCGCTCATGTCCGACGCCTGACCAAAGGTGACGACGTTGCCCGCCTCTTGCGCGGCCGCTTGCGGCGCGGTCGAGTCGGTGTGCTGCAGGATCACGTCCGCACCCTGTTCTATCAGAACGGTGGCCGCGTCAGCCTCTTTCGCCGGGTCGAACCAAGTGTAGGCCCAGACGATCTTGAACTCGACATCCGGATTGACCTTCTTGGCGTGGACATAGGCCGAGTTGATGCCGCGGATCACTTCGGGGATCGGGTAAGAGCCGATATAGCCGATGATGTTCGACTTGGTCATATTGCCTGCGATGTGCCCCTGAACGGCGCGCCCTTCGTAGAAACGTGCCGAATAGACCGCGACGTTATCAGCCGTTTTATAACCCGTTGCATGCTCGAACTTCACGTCCGGGAATTTCTGGGCCACGTTGATGGTTGGATCCATGTAGCCGAACGAGGTGGTGAAGATCAGGTCAGCCCCTTCCAGAGCCATCTGCGTCATCACACGTTCCGCATCGGGCCCTTCGGGAACCGATTCAACGAACACGGTTTCAACCTTGTCGCCAAAATGCTCTTCAACCGCCAAACGGCCCTTGTTGTGCTCATAGGTCCAGCCGCCATCGCCGACGGGACCGACGTAAACAAACCCGACCTTGGTTTTGTCCTGCGCAACAGCGCCGGTCGCAAGGCCCAGCGCGATAGCCGCGCTCGCCAAAAGTGATGTGAATTTCATATGTTACTCCCCAAGTTGATAAAGTTGGCCCCTAGTGCGAGGCATGGAAGGTTCGGCCCAGCGAGGCAGGTGCGCTGCTCTTGTCGGCCGAAAGGATCACAAGCACAAGGATCGTGATGATATAGGGCGACATTGCCAGATACTCGACCGGAATGGCAACGCCCGCTGCCTGCAAATTCAGCTGCAACACGGTGATGCCGCCAAACAAATAGGCACCCAGCAAGGCACGCCACGGCTTCCAGCTGGCAAACACCACCAGGGCGAGGGCGATCCAGCCGACCCCGGCGGTCATGCCCTCGGTCCATTGGGGGACGCGGATCAGGCTGATATAGGCACCGCCCAAGCCCGCGCAGGCCCCGCCAAAAAGGATCGCCATGATGCGGATCTTGATTACCTTATATCCCAGCGCATGTGCCGCATCGTGGTTTTCGCCGACCGCGCGCAGGATCAGACCAACACGCGAATATTTCAACGTCGCCCAGACCGCGGTCGTCAAAGCGATGCCCACGTAAAGGATCGGGTCATGCTGAAACAGGATCGGGCCTATCACTGGAATGTCGCTGATGACCGGGATGTGAATCTCACCCATATCTGGTGGTTTGACACCCACATAGCTCTGCCCCATGAGGGCACTGAACCCAAGCCCGAACAGGGTCAGGGCCAACCCGCTGGCCACCTGATTGGCCAGGGCCACCTGCGTAAGTAGCACGAATAGCAAAGACAGGACAGCACCACCCACAGCCGCCGCAATAAAGCCCAGCCAGGGCGAGCCGGTTTCAACCGAGATCGCAAAGCCGCTGATCGCGCCGACGATCATCATGCCCTCGACCCCAAGGTTCAGAACGCCGGCCTTTTCGACAACCAGCTCTCCGATCGCGGCCAGCAGCAGGGGGGTCGCGGCCACCATCAGCGAGGCGACCAGAAGTACGGGATTAATCTCACCAAGGTCCATGGGTCACGCCACCTCGCTACGGGCCGCACGGATGCGGTAGTTTGTCAGAAGATCGAAGGCCAGAAGAAAGAACAGCAGCATCCCCTGGAACACCTGAATGGCCGCGGCGGGCAGGCCCAGCTGAGACTGCGCGATCTCGCCACCGATATAGGTCAGTGCCATCAGGAACCCTGCCAGCAAAATGCCAACCGGATGCAACCGACCCAGAAAGGCCACGATGATCGCGGTAAAGCCATAGCCTACGTTAAAGTCGATGCTGACCACGCCCGAGGGACCAGACACTTCGAACATCCCTGCCAGACCTGCAAGCGCACCGGACAAGCCAAGACAGAACAGGATCAGCCGCGCCGGATTCACACCGGCGAACTTCGCGGCGCGCGGGGCTTCACCCGTCAGGCGGATGTGAAAGCCCAGCATATGGCGGTTGAGCAGCACATAGGCAAAGATCACCGCAATCAGCGCAGCCACCACACCCCAGTGCATCCCCGATCCTGCGATCAGTTCGGCGTTGTGCGCACTCTCATAAGACTGCAGGTTGCGCGAACCCGGAAACCCAAATCCTTCGGGGTTTTTCAGCAGACCCAGCGACACCGAGGCCAACATCTGCTCGGCCACATAAACCAGCATGAGCGAGACAAGAATCTCGTTGGTGCCAAAGCGCACCTTCAGAATGGCCGGGATCATCGCCCACAGCCACCCGCCAAACGCACCGGCAATCACCATGATCGGAAAGATGTACCACGCATCCAGGGGGTAAAAGGCCAGACCCGCGCCCGCGCCGAAAATGGCGCCCATGATATACTGACCCTCGGCCCCGATATTCCAGATGCCCGCGCGAAAACCCAAAGACAGACCAATCGCGATCAGCACCAAAGGGGCGCCTTTCACCAGCAATTGCGGGCGATAGTAAAACGAGAACTCGCCAAACAAAGGCTCCCAGAAAATGGTGCCAATGGCCTCGACCGGGTTCTTCCCGAGAATGGCAAACAGGACGCCGCCAAAAACCATCGTCGCCAGCACAGCGACCAAAGGGGTTGCATAAGACCACGCCTTGGACGGCTGGGGCCGCTTCTCTAACACAATCATCCGCTCATCCCCCGCCGGTCTTCATCTTTTTGTAAATACTCTCGCCGAAGGCGACGCCACGGTTCACACATGCGCCACCTCCATGCCATGCGCGCCGCCCATCATCAGGCCAATCTCGTCAACCGTCAGACCTGTGGTTTCGCGCGGCGCGCTGAGCCGCCCTTCGTTGAGCGCGGCAAAACTGTCCGAAATCTCCATCAACTCGTCGAGGTCTTGCGAGATGCAGACCACTGCCGTACCCTTGGCCGCGAGATCCAAAATCGCCTGCCGAATGGCCGCCGCCGCCGCCGCATCCACGCCCCAGGTCGGCTGGTTCACAACCAGAACGTCCGGGCTTTGCAGAACTTCGCGGCCAATGACGAATTTCTGCAGGTTACCGCCGGAAAGCGACCGGGCTGCATTGTCTGGTCCTGGAGTGCGGACGTCAAAGGCGCCGATGATCCGTTCCGCAAAGTTTTTAGTCTCGGACCATTTCATGAAGCCATTGCTTTCCAGCCCTTCGCGCACCGAACCCGTCAATAGCGCGTTTTCCGTGAGGCTCATATCAGGCGCTGCGGCATGACCCAGCCGTTCCTCCGGCGCGGTCAGCACGCCCAGCTTTCTGCGTGCGGTTGGCCCCAGCTTGCCAATCGGCTGGCCGTTGAACTTGATTGCATCCGCAGCGGTCGGGATTTCACCGGACAGGACACCCAGCAGCTCATCCTGTCCGTTTCCCGCGACACCGCCGATGCCCAGAACCTCTCCCTTGCGGACGGTCATGTGAACGTTTTTCAACGCGGTGCCGAATTCTGAAGGCGAGGGCACCGACAAGCCGCTGACATCCAGCGCCACATCGCCAAATTCGCGCCCCGACCGCTCGGGCGTTTGCAGCGTTGATCCAACCATCATTTCGGCCATATCCCGCGCCGAGGTTTCAGCCGGAATGCACGCGCCCACATTCTTGCCCAACCGCAGGATCGTGGCGTGGTCGCAGAGCGTTCGGATCTCTTCCAGCTTGTGCGAGATATACAGGATCGATGTGCCCTCGGACCGCAGCTTGTTCAGAGTCTCAAACAGGATTTCAACTTCCTGAGGAGTCAGAACCGAGGTTGGCTCGTCCATGATCAGCAGCTTGGGATCTTGTAATAGGCAGCGGATGATTTCGACTCGTTGACGCTCGCCCGCCGACAGATCGCCGACGGTTCGGTATGGGTCGAGCGGCAGACCATAGGTTTCGGACACTTCCCGAATGCGAGAGGCCAGATCGCCCATAGGCGGCGGATTTTCCATCCCAAGCGCGATGTTCTCGGCCACGTTCAACGCGTCGAACAGCGAGAAATGCTGGAACACCATCGCGATCCCGTCAGCGCGTGCCGCGCGGGGTTCCGGCGGCGCAAAGACCTGGCCGCGCAGCAGCATGGTGCCGCTGTCGGGTTTCACCAGCCCATAAATCATTTTGACCAGCGTGGATTTCCCCGCGCCGTTCTCGCCCAGCAGGGCGTGAACCTCGCCTTCGCCGATGTCAAAGGACACCTGATCATTGGCCACGACGCCGGGATAGGCCTTGGTCAGCCCTTGCAGGCTCAATAGTGGAGTGGTCACGCGCTCAGGTCCTTCTTCAACTCAGTCTTCCGGGCCGGGCGCAACAGCTGCGCGGCGACGCCAACGGCGATCATCTGCGGATGCTTGCCCAAGCCGGGATCGCCGATCGGGCAAGTGATCCGACCGATCCGTTCGGGCGCATGCCCGAGCGCGGCCAGCCGCGACCGGAATCGCGCCCATTTCGTAGCCGAGCCGATGAGGCCCGCAAAGCGGAAATCATGCAAAAGCAGCCGGTTGCACAGTTCCAGGTCCAGAGAATGTGAATAAGTAAGCACAAGATGCTCGGCATTGTGCGGCGCATGCCGCACCAGGTCTGCGGGTTTGACGACCGGCACAACTGTCACGCCGTTCGGTACGGCCTTGGGAAAACGATCCTGTCCGGTATCGACCCATGTGATCGAAAGATCAGGCAGCGGGGACAGAACATCAACCAAAGCCCGACCGACATGACCCGCACCCCAGATCCAGAGATTGCGGGTTGGCCTGTGGACAGGTTCGATCATCCAGCCCTCGACCAACCGAGGCTCGGGCGCAATGCCCTGTCCACGCGCATCCGCCAAAAGGCGCTTGACCATCAGGGGCATGTCTTGGCCCGCAACCGGGCGGGCAATGATGGCGTCGTCCAACGCCTCTACGGCGTCGATGTCATAGACTTCGCTCAGCAATGAAACGGCGCCGCCGCAGCACTGGCCCAATTCGGGCCCAAGCGCGTGTTGCGTGAGGCGGGATGATGCAGTCTGCAACCGCGCAGCCTCTGCCGCCTGATACTCAAGCGTCCCACCACCGATCGTTCCGCTTTGACCGTCTTGCCAGACCAGCATCGCGGCCCCAACTTCGCGCGGGGACGATCCCTTGATCGCTGCGATGACCACCCGGACCACTTTGCCGTGGGTTTCGACCGCCTCCCTCAAAGCCTCTAGATCAAACCCCATCAGATGCCTCCTTTCATCCGCTGGACACCGCGCCAGACCTCTTCTGCAGTGGCGGGCGCGTTCAGGGCCGGATAGCTGTCGCCGCAAGAGGCCACCGCGTTCGACAAGGCCAGCCAAGCCGAAATACCCAACATGAAGGGCGGCTCGCCGACCGCTTTCGAGCGATAGATCGTGTCCTCGCGGTTCTCACCGTCCCAAAGCGCGACGTTGAAGATGTCCGGCCGGTCCGAGCAGGCAGGGATTTTGTAGGTCGAGGGCGCGTGTGTGCGCAGATTGCCCGCGTCGTCCCAGACCAGTTCCTCGGTCGTCAGCCAGCCCGCGCCTTGTACGTACCCACCCTCAACCTGTCCGATATCCAACGCCGGGTTCAGGGATGCACCTGCATCATGCAGGATATCCGTGCGCAGGATGCGGTTTTCACCGGTCAGCGTATCGACCGCGACCTCGGTGATCGCCGCGCCATAGGCGAAATAGAAAAACGGACGACCCCGGCCCTTGATCCGGTCCCACTCGATCTTTGGGGTTTTGTAGAAGCCGGTCGCAGACAAGCTGATCCGGCCCTGATAGGCCAGCGCGGCGGCCTCGGCGAAGGAATACCGTTCCGCACCGACCGAGACATGCCCATCCGAAAACGTGACCGTTGCTGGATCAGCCTGATGCCGCTCGGCCAGATAATCGGCCATCCGGTCGCGGATCGTATCGCAAGCGGCTTTCACGGCCATGCCGTTCAGGTCACTGCCCGAAGATGCGGCTGTCGCTGAGGTGTTGGGCACCTTGGCGGTGTCCGTTGCGGTGATTTTCACCATTTCAAGCGGGATGCCGAACCGCGACGCGGCGACTTGTGCGACCTTCTGGAACAGGCCCTGACCCATCTCGGTTCCGCCGTGGTTCAGATGGACCGAGCCGTCTTGATAAACGTGCACCAAAGCGCCCGCCTGGTTCAGGTGGGTCAGCGTGAAGGAAATGCCGAATTTAACGGGCGAGAAGGCGATACCCTTTTTGATCACACTGTTCTCGGCGTTCCATTTTTCTATGGCAGATTTGCGCGCAGTATAGTCGCTGGATTTGAGCAAGGCATCGGTCATGCCGTGCAGTTCGAAATCACTGACCTCCATGCCGTAGGGGGTTGTATTGCCCCCTGCGGGCAGAGGGCGTACCGGGGCGTTGCCCATTTCAACCGCACCACGGCTGGTCAGGTCTTCATGCGGATCGGGATGCCCCAAGGGTTTCTGGGATGGCTCCTTTTCATCCACCTTATGCGCCGGTTCATAGTAGTTCCGGCGGCGCAATTCGACCGGGTCCAAGCCTAACTCTTGCGCGGCATGGTCCATGACCCGTTCGATCCCGACCATACCTTGCGGGCCACCGAACCCGCGATAGGCGGTGGCGGATTGGGTGTTGGTCTTGAGCCGGTGGCTTTCGATCCGGGCATTCGGCAGCAGATAGGCATTGTCCGAATGCAGCATGGCGCGGTCGGCCACCGGCAGGGACAGGTCCTGCGCCCAGCCGCAGATCGCGTAGTGGTGGAAGGACACGCCCTGAATATGCCCGTTCGTGTTGAAACCGGCCTTGTACGAGATGCGAAAGGCATGGCGCTTGCCGGTGATGATCATGTCATCGTCGCGGTCATAGCGCATCTTGCAGGCCTTCCCGGTGGCGCGGGCTGCGATTGCACAGGACACGGCCAAGGCGTTGCCCTGGCTCTCCTTGCCGCCGAAGCCGCCGCCCATCCGGCGGGTTTCGACCCGGACTGCGTGCATGGGGACGCCCAAAGCATCCGCCACCTTGTGCTGAATCTCGGTCGGGTGCTGAGTCGAGCTGTGGACCAGCATGTCCGCACCTTCGTTCGGCACGGCGAGCGCGGCTTGACCTTCGAGATAGAAATGCTCCTGCCCGCCAAGCTCGAAACTGCCTTCGATTACATGGTCTGCGTGGGCGATGGCGGCATCAGCATCGCCTTTTGCATAGATGCGCGGGCCGTCCTCGAACCGACTGTCGGCGGCCAGAGCCTCTTCGACCGTCAGGATCGGGTTCTCTTCGGCATAGTCGATCTTGCCCAGACGCGCGGCTTTGCGGGCGGCCAGATGGCTCGTGGCAACCACCAGAAACACCGGTTGGCCGATATAGTGAATCGATCCGTCCGACAGCAGCGGCTCATCATGAATCGATGGTGAGACGTCATTGGCAAAGGGCAGGTCGTCGGCGGTCATCACCATCACGACACCTTCGGCTGATTCCACCGCAGACAGGTCCATCGCGGTGATCTTTCCCTTTGCGATCGGGCTAAGACCGAAAGCCAGATGCAGTGTGTCTTTCGGGGTTGGAATGTCATCGACATACCGCGCCGCGCCGGAAACATGCAGCGGGGCCGCGTCGTGGGGCAGGGGCTTGGTCACGCTCATGCCGATACCTCAAGCACGTTCGTCACTTCACCCTGATCCTCAAGGAAATAGCGTTCCAGCATCGCCTTCGCGGTCTCCAGCCGATAGGTGGCTGAGGCACGCATGTCCGTGAGTGGTGAATAATCGTCGGCAAAGGCTGGAAGTGCGCCCTTGATGGTCTCGCGCGACCAAGGTTTGCCATTCAACGCAGCCTCGACATGGGTTGCCCTTTTCGGAATGCCTGCAAGGCCGCCAAAGGCTATCCGGGCTTGGGTAACGACGCCGTCTGAAACGCTGATGTTGAAACAACCGCACACGGCGGAGATATCCTGATCGAACCGTTTGCTCAGCTTGTAGACCTTCAGCCGATCCGGTTGACGCGGGAAGCTGACGGCTTCGACGAATTCACCGGGGGCACGGTCTTGTTTGCCGTAGTCGATGAAGAATTCCTCAAGCGGCAGGTGTCGGCGTTCGTCACCTTTGCGCAGGTGCAGCGTTGCATTTAGTGCGATGAGGGCGGGCGGGTTGTCCCCGATGGGAGAGCCATTGGCGATGTTCCCGCCAACCGTGGCCGCGTGGCGGACCTGAACGCTGGCATAGCGGCGGATCATCTCGGCATATGACGGATGCAGGTCTGCAAGTGCCTCGCCCATGCGGTTCATGTCGACCATCGCACCAAAGCGCACTTCGTCGTCGGTGATCGTGATCTCTTTCAGGTCGTCACAGCGGTTCAGGAAAATCACAGGGTCCAATTCGCGCAACTGTTTGGTGACCCACAGGCCGACATCGGTGGCGCCGGCGATCAGCGTGGCATCGGGGTGCGCGGTGTAAAGGGCCGCCAATTCATCGGCTGAGGTAGGTAGGAAAGGGGGCTCTGCCCCCCGGCCTGCGGCCTCCCCCCGAGGTATTTCGGAACAAGAGAAGGATTGGTCGTCGGTGATCCATGTCGGCACCGGGTGTGGTTCAGCGGCCTCGGCGGCGCGGATGATCGGGGCATAGCCGGTGCAGCGGCACAGGTTGCCAGCAAGCTGGGTGTCATGGTCGGTTGCGCCATTGGCGTGACTTGCGACCATCGACATGACAAAGCCGGGAGTGCAAAAGCCGCATTGCGAGCCGTGCAGGTCGACCATGGTCTGTTGTACCGGGTGGGGTTCCTGATTGGGGCCGCTTGCACCTTCGACGGTGCGGACGGCTTTGCCGTGCAGCTGGGGCAGGAACAGAATGCAGGAATTCAGCGCCTTGTGGCCATCGGCATCTGTGATCATGACGGTGCAGGCGCCGCAATCGCCTTCGTTGCAGCCTTCTTTGGTGCCGGTCAGGCCGCGATCCTCGCGCAGCCAGTCCAGCAGGGTGGCAGTCGGATCAACGTCCGCCAGCTCCACTGTCTCTCCGTTCAGAAGAAACGTGATGTTCATTCGAGAAACCCGTCGCCTTACCCGGTTGCGCCCTGCGGTGCCCTCCTTCGATGCGACGTAGAAAGAGTGGCGGGCGAGTAGCTTGCCGTCAGATGTTAGAAACAGCGTGGCTTGTCTGGCAAGAAAAACTGCCTATTTGTCATGCGATGGGGCGGTGACAGCGAATGCTCGCCACATGCGGTCAATTCGCATTATACTGAAAACGCAGAGTTTTTTCTGCCGAGGGATTTATGATCCCCGAAGCACCTTCTGAAAAAGCCGAATAATCAAAGCTTATCTTTTAGGCAGCCCGAAGCTTCGGTTCCTGCTTTTGCCGCGCGTCCGGCTGCGATAGCTTGGCGGGTATGAGCAGTTCCCCCCGATTCATTCACCTTCGCGTTCACACCGAATATTCACTGCTGGAAGGGGCCGTGCGGCTGAAAAAGCTTCCTGCCCTGTGCGAGAAGATGGAGATGCCCGCCGTTGCGGTCACCGACACCAACAGCATGTTCTCGGCTCTGGAGTTTTCGGTCTCGGCAAGCGATGCCGGGGTGCAGCCGATCATGGGCTGTCAGGTCGATCTGACCTACCTGCAAGCGCAGCCCGGTGAAAAGCCAAAAGCGCCCGCGCCATTGGTGCTGCTGGCGCAGTCCGAAACCGGCTATGAGAACCTGATGAAGATCAGTTCCTGCCTGTATGTCGACAAGGGCGGGCAACTGCCGCAGGTCACTCTGGAGGAACTGGCCGACCGTTCGGATGGTCTGATCTGCCTGTCTGGCGGACCGGATGGGCCGGTGGGTCGGTTGTTGCAATCCGGTCAGCGTCCGGCCGCCGAGGCGTTGGTTGATCGGTTGGCCAATATGTTCCCGGATCGTTTTTACATCGAGTTGCAACGGCACCCCGGCGAGGACGGTCAGTCCGAGGCCGAACGCCTGACCGAGCGTGGTCATGTCGAGATGGCCTATGCCAAGAACCTGCCGCTGGTCGCCACCAACGACGTCTATTTCCCGACTTCGGATATGTATGAGGCGCATGATGCGCTGATCTGTATCGCCGAAGGGGCTTATGTCGATCAGCAAGAGAACCGCCGCAGGCTGACGGCGCAGCATTATTTCAAGTCGCAACAAGAGATGGTGACGCTGTTCGCCGATCTGCCCGAGGCCGTTGAAAACACCGTTGAGATTGCCAAACGCTGCGCCTTCATGGCCTATCGCCGTGATCCGATCCTGCCGAAATTTGCGGATGACGAGGTCGCTGAACTGCGTCGCATTGCCAACGAGGGCCTGCAGAAACGTCTGGCCGTGATCCCCCATGCGGTAACGCCCGAGGAGTATCAGGAACGACTGGATTTCGAGCTGGGCATTATCGAAGGCATGGGGTTCCCCGGGTATTTCCTGATCGTTGCGGACTTTATCCAATGGGCAAAGGATCAGGATATTCCGGTGGGGCCGGGGCGGGGTTCGGGCGCGGGCTCGCTGGTGGCCTATGCGTTGACAATCACGGACCTTGATCCGCTGCGGTATTCGCTGCTGTTCGAACGGTTCCTGAACCCCGAGCGGGTCTCGATGCCCGACTTCGATATCGACTTCTGTATGGATCGTCGGGAAGAGGTGATCCGCTATGTGCAGCAGAAATACGGTCGCGACAAAGTGGGGCAGATCATCACCTTTGGTGCGTTGCTGTCCAAGGCCGCCGTGCGCGATATCGGGCGGGTGTTGCAGATGCCTTATGGTCAGGTGGACCGCTTGTCCAAGATGATCCCGGTTGAGGGGGTCAAACCGGTCTCTATCGAAAAGGCGCTGAAAGACGAGCCACGCCTGCGCGAAGAGGCGCGCAGCGAAGAGGTGGTGGATCGCCTGCTTACCTATGGCCAGCAGGTTGAAGGCCTGCTGCGCAATGCCTCGACCCACGCCGCCGGGGTTGTGATCGGCGACCGCCCGCTCGATGCGCTGGTGCCGATCTATCAGGATCCGCGCTCGGACATGCCTGCGACCCAGTTCAACATGAAATGGGTCGAGCAGGCCGGGCTGGTGAAATTCGACTTTCTGGGGTTGAAAACCCTGACGGTGATCCAGAACGCGATGGATTTGATCTTCAAATCTGGGAGGGATTTGCACATCGCGCCGGATGGCACTGAACTCTATGAACCAGCCGAGGGCGCGGTGAACGAGATCAACGCCATCCCGTTGGATGATGAGGCGACCTACAAGCTCTACTCAGCAGCCAAAACGGTGGCGGTGTTCCAAGTGGAATCCTCGGGCATGATGGATGCGCTCAAACGCATGAAACCTGACTGTATCGAAGACATCATTGCTCTGGTCGCCCTTTACCGTCCCGGTCCGATGGAGAACATCCCCAAGTTTTGCGAGGTCAAGAACAAACTGAGCGAACGCGACACGCTGCACCCGTCCATCGATCATATTCTGGACGAGACGCAGGGCATCATCGTCTATCAGGAACAGGTGATGCAGATCGCGCAGGAAATGGCGGGCTACAGCCTTGGGGGCGCGGACCTGCTGCGCCGCGCGATGGGTAAGAAAATTCAAGAGGCGATGGACGCGGAGCGGCCCAAATTCCTCAAAGGTGCTGCCGAGAATAACGTTGATGAGACCAAGGCGACCGAAGTCTGGAACCTGCTGGACAAGTTCGCCAACTATGGCTTCAACAAATCCCACGCCGCCGCCTATGCGGTGGTCAGCTATCAGACCGGGTGGCTGAAGGCGAACCATCCAGTCGAGTTCATGGCTGGTGTGATGAACTGCGATATCCATCTGACCGATAAGCTGGCGGTGTACTTTGAAGAGGTTCGCAAGGGGCTAGACCTGCCTTACGTCCCGCCATGCGTGAACAGATCGCAAGCGACATTCGATGTGGCGAACGGCGAGTTGGTCTATGCACTGGGCGCATTGAAAAACGTGGGCGTTGAGGCGATGAACCTTGTTGTTGAAGGGCGGAAGGACAAACCGTTCGTCAACCTGTTCGATTTTGCCCGCCGCGTCGACCTCAAGAAAGTCGGGAAGCGTCCACTGGAAATGCTGGCGCGGGCCGGGGCGTTTGATCAACTCGACAAAAACCGGCGCCGCGTGTTCGAAAGCCTGGACCCGCTTGTGCAGTATTCGGCAGCGATTCACGATCAGAAAAACTCGAACCAGGTGTCGTTGTTTGGTGAAGCCGGCGACGATCTTCCCGAACCGCGCCTGTCTCCGACGCCGGACTGGCTGCCCGCCGAGCGGCTCAGCGAAGAGTTCAAAGCCATTGGGTTCTACCTGTCCGGGCATCCGTTGGACGACTATATGCCGGCGCTCAAACGCAAACAGGTTCTGACACTGGATGAGGTGACGGAAAAAGCCCGCTCCGGTCCTTTGATTGCGAAGGTGGCGGGTGTCGTTGCGGGGCGGCAAGAACGAAAATCGGCGCGCGGCAATCGCTTTGCATTTGCCCAACTCTCGGACCCGACTGGCGCATATGAGGTCACGTTATTCTCGGACACGTTGGAGAAGTGCCGCGATTTCCTGGAAACGGGTGCGCAAGTGGTTCTGACGGCCGAAGCAACGATGGAGGCTGATCAGCTCAAGCTGCTTGGGCGGTCCGTTGGGCCGGCGGATGCGGTCGTGACCGAGGCGGGCGCAACGGGTCTGCGTATTTTCGTGGATGAGTCCCACGTCCTGCCGACGGTGGCCAAAGTACTTGAGGATGCCTCGGACGCGGCAAAAGGAGCCGCGAAAGGCCCCATACATTTATGCCTGCTGGATCCCGCTTTGCCGGGTGATGTCGAGATGGAATTGGGGCAAGAATTCCCGATAAACCCGCAGATTAAGGGCGCGATCAAGTCCCTGGATGGCGTGATGTCGGTCGAGGAAATCTGACGCTCAAAGGGTTTGTTGCCAGACTGACGATGCGCGGCTAGGCTGAAATTGGAAAAGCTTCATATCGGGTCATCGGAGGCCACTTTCATGACGATTTCGTGCGTTGGATTAAAGACATTTTCACTGGCGGTTGTCGCGTCCATTGCCGTTGCCACGGCCGGCTATGCAGACAGCAAAAAGAAGAAAACGATCGAAGGCGCACTGATTGGTGCTGGTGTCGGGGCGTTGGTCGGCGACGGTAAAGGCGCAGCAATCGGCGGGGTGGCCGGGGCCATTATCGGACATAACTGGAAGTGAGTGTGATGCAAATGAACGCTTTCAAATCGACCTTCCGCGCCGCACTCCTAGTGGTTCCGGCTTTTGCTTTTGCGGATGAGGCTGCCGAGCAAATGGTGCAGGACGCCTTGCCCGTGATGCACTATACATGCGCTTCGATTGCTGAAGAGGCAAACGGGGACGAAGCCTTTGTTGTGACGGTTGTGGAAAAGATGACGGCCCTGTCGATCTACAATCGCCAGATCAATATCGAAGATCACGCCACGACTGACGAGGAAAAGGCCCAGCTGCGCGAAGCCTTCATCGCCGCGCTGTCCGAAGGCTGTGCCGCGGACAAGGATGCTCTTCTGGGCGGGGTGGTCGATAACGCTGTTAAAAAATCATTGGGTTTGTGACCGCCTAGTAGTGCGGCGGGCGTTCGTCGCCGAGGACAACCCCGCCAGATCCTTCTTGGGCCCGCTCCGCCTCGCGCTGCAGCAGCATCTCGACCCTGCGGGTCAGGCGGTCGATCTCGCTTTGCTGGCGCGTGACGACCGTGTTCAGCTCTTCGACCGTGCGGGTCAGATGGGCGATCTGTTCTTCCAGATGTTGCATGGGAAACTCCTGTCAGGCTGGTCATAGCGGCCCGGTGATGGCATGGCCAGCGAAAGCGCGCCTTGCCCCAGGGCAGGCCATGGGATAGACCGCGCGCGGAAGATGACCCGCGAAGGACGCCTCAGATGGCCAAGCCCAAGAAACAGCCCCGTCCCAAGGCCGTAACGCCAAAGGGATTCCGTGACTATTTTGGCCAGGAAGTCTCGCAGCGCACCGAGATGTTGCGCGCGATTGCGGACGTTTATCATCGGTACGGGTTCGACGCATTGGAGAGCAGCGCGGTCGAAACCGTTGAGGCGCTGGGCAAGTTCCTGCCCGATGTGGATCGCCCGAATGAGGGCGTTTTTGCGTGGCAGGAGTTTGATGAAGGCGGCAACGGAGATTGGATGGCCCTGCGCTATGACCTGACCGCGCCGTTGGCCCGCGTCTATGCGCAGCACCGTAATGATCTACCCACGCCTTATCGCCGCTATGCGATGGGTCCGGTCTGGCGGAACGAGAAACCGGGGCCGGGGCGGTATCGCCAGTTTTATCAATGTGATGCGGATACTGTCGGCACGGCCTCGATGGCGGCGGATGCCGAGATTTGTGCGATGTTGTCGGATACGCTGGAAGCCGTTGGGATTCCACGCGGTGACTATCTGGTGCGGGTCAACAACCGCAAGGTTCTGAACGGTGTGCTTGAAACGATGGGGCTTGGCGAAGACCAAACCGCCCGCGACAACGTTCTGCGCACCATCGACAAGTTTGACAAGGTCGGCGAGGCTGGCGTGCGAGAGTTGCTGACAAAGGGTCGTCTGGATGCCTCGGGCGCGTTTATCGACGGTGTTGGTCTAAGCGAGGATCAGGCCGAGCCGGTCATTGCCTTTCTGACCTCAAAAGCCGCTGACACAGCAGGGACGCTTGCCAATTTGCGCGCCGCCGTGGGTGACAGCAAGATCGGTGCAGATGGCATTGCCGAACTTGAACAAATCGGTGCTCTGCTAGAGGCAGGTGGCTATGGTTCGGATCGGATCGAGATTGACCCCTCGGTCGTGCGCGGTCTCGGCTACTATACAGGCCCTGTGTACGAGGCCGAGCTGACCTTCGACATCCTCGACGAAAAAGGCCGCAAGCGCCAATTTGGTTCTGTCGCTGGCGGGGGCCGCTATGACGATCTGGTCAAGCGCTTCACAGGGCAGGAAGTGCCTGCGACAGGTATCTCCATCGGCGTTGACCGCTTACTGGCCGCGCTGCGTGAAAAGGGCCGGATCGGTGCGAAGGCAAAAGGCCCCGTGGTGGTAACCGTGATGGATCGTGATCGGATGGCTGATTATCAGGCGATGGTGGCCGAACTGCGCAACGCTGGCATCCGGGCCGAGGTTTATCTGGGCAACCCCAAGAACTTCGGCAACCAGTTGAAATACGCGGATAAACGCAACTCTCCGATTGCGGTGATCGAGGGCGGCGATGAAAAGGCCAAAGGGATCGTGCAGATCAAGGACCTGATCCTAGGCGCAAAGATTGCCGAAAGCGCCACGCTTGAGGAATGGAAGGAACGCCCCAGCCAGTTCGAAGTGCCGCGCGGTGATCTGGTCGCCAAGGTGCGCGAAATTCTGGACACTCAGGACTGAGCCATGCCGAACCGTTCCCAGATACAGACGCGGGCAGCGATGATGCGTGTCCGGTTTGAGGCCGCTGGCGCTCAGGTGGTCGACACGCCTTTGCTGCAACCGGCAGAAACGCTGCTAGACCTTTATGGTGAGGACATCCGGGCGCGGGCTTACGTGACCTCGGACGCCTTGCGTGGTGAGCAGATGCTGCGCCCCGATTTCACGCTGCCCGTTGTCCAGATGCACATGCACGAAGGGGCAGAGCCCGCGCGGTACACATATTCCGGTGAAGTCTTCCGCCGTCAAGAACAGGACCCGGATCGGCCCAATGCCTACATTCAGGTCGGCTATGAGGTCTTTGATCGCGACAATCCCGCCGGGGCGGATGCCGAGGTGTTTTCGCTGATTGCGCTGCAATTGCGTGGCCTGCCGTTGCGGGCGGCGACGGGCGATATCGGAATTCTGACAGCCGCTGTTGCGGGGTTAAAGACAACCGACCGCCGTAAGGCTGCGCTCATGCGGCACCTGTGGCGTCCGCGTCGGTTCCGCGTTTTGCTGGATCGGTTTGCGGGGCGCAAACCAGCGCCGGAGGGCCGTGACGCGCTGTTGGACGCAACCGATCCGCTGGCGATAGACGCGCCGATGATCGGCAAGCGCCGCTTGGCCGAGATAGCCGAACGGATCGACGCGCTGCGCGAAGACCGGGCCGCTCCGCCAATTTCAGATACGGAATTGGTCGGGCTGGAAACACTGCTGAACGTGCGCGAAACCATGCCTTTCGCGTTGGAGCAGTTGCGCGACGTGGCCGTTGATCTTCCGCAGATCGCGCCCGCGCTGGATCGGCTTGAGGCACGGATTGCAGCGCTTCAGGCGCGCGGCGTGGACGTGGCTACGCTGGATTTCGAAGCTGCGTATGGCCGGACGTCGATGGAATATTACGACGGTTTTGTCTTTGGCTTTTATGCCGAGGGCCGGCCCGATCTGCCACCCGTCGCAACAGGCGGTCGTTATGACGCGCTGACCCGGCAGTTGGGCGACGGGGCCGAGATACCTGCCGTTGGTGGTGTGATCCGCCCGGACCTGATGCTCGAAATCGAGGAGGCGACGCAATGAGCCTGAAGCTGGGCGTGCCCTCGAAGGGCCGGTTGATGGACAAGACCTTCGCGTGGTTTGAAAAACGCGGCATCACCCTGTCGCGCAGCGGCTCGGACCGGGAATATGCGGGTAAGGTCGAAGATGTCGACGGGGTCTCTCTGATCCTGCTTTCTGCCGGGGAGATGCCGCGCGAACTGGCGGCGGGACGTATTCATCTGGGCGTGACCGGTATCGATCTGGTGCAGGAAAAACTGCCGCGCTGGGAACAGCAGGTCGAGGCGATCGCACCGCTGGGTTTTGGCAAGGCAGATTTGATCATTGCGACACCAGCCTGCTGGGTAGATGTGGATACGCTGGACGATTTGGATGCCGCTGCCGCGGTGTTTCGCAAGACCCATGGACACCGTATGCGCATCGCCACAAAGTATCACCGGCTTGTGCGAGAGTTCCTGACCGATGCGGGCGTTGCCGATTATACCCTCGTCGACAGCCAGGGCGCGACAGAAGGCACCGTGGTGAATGAAAGCGCCGAGGCGATTGCCGATATCACCTCGACCGGTGAAACCTTGCGTGCGAACCACTTGAAGATTTTGTCAGACGGGCTGATCCTGCAATCGCAGGCGACGCTGTGGCGCAGTCGGGTGGCGAAATGCGATCCGGCGGAAAAGGCGGTTCTGAATGAGCTACTGGATCGGCTGGGCTAAAGCACACCGATTTCCGCCAGCGCCCTGTTGAGATCGTCGGGCAGCGCATCGTCCTGTTTGCGGCCTTTGGGCAGGTCGGCGGGTGTGTCCTCGGGCTGCAGATAGCGCCAGCCCTGGAACGGGCGTTTCAGCGCGCTTTGGGTGCGGTGTATCTGAGGCTCCAGCACGATGGCGCACCGGCGGATACCGTCCTCGCCACGCACTTCGTCCAGCCGCAGGATGCGCTGACGGCATTGAACGACGCCCTTGATCACCCAATAAATCGACCCGCCATTCAGGATCTCAGCTTCACGCTTGGGCCACATCCGGGTGACGTGGCGCGGGCAGCCGTCCTCATACAGCGGGCGTCGGCTGTTTTGCCACTCGATCAGCGTATCGACGCTTTCCGACCCGACCGAAAGTTTGATGAGGTTTACGTACTTATCCACAGCTTGCCCACAGAGTCGTCCCGAAGTTCGTCCCTATATTGTAGCCTTCTGAGGCTTGTCATCAAGGTGTTGTGGTTTAGGTGTGATCTGGGGTAGGCTGCCTATCTCGTTTCAGTCAGGGAATCACCAATGAGCCGCTTTGCCGCCCCCATCGCCGAGCAGATCTGGGACATGAAGTACCGCTTCAAGCAAGCGGATGGAACGCCCATCGACCAAACGGTCGAGGACAGCTGGCGGCGTATCGCGCGTGACCTTGCGCGGGTCGAGAATGACCCCGCGCATTGGGAAGATAAGTTCTTCGAAGCGTTGGAAGATTTCAAATATCTTCCCGCCGGGCGTATCACCGCCGGGGCAGGCACCGCGCGGCAGGTGACGCTGTTCAACTGCTTCGTGATGGGCACGATCCCGGACAGCATGGGTGGTATTTTTGACATGCTGAAAGAGGCCGCGCTGACCATGCAGCAGGGTGGCGGCATCGGGTACGACTTTTCCACCATTCGCCCGCGCGGTGCCGATGTGAAAGGGGTCGCTGCGGACGCGTCCGGCCCGCTGAGCTTCATGGACGTGTGGGACGCGATGTGCCGGACGATCATGTCCGCCGGGTCGCGCCGCGGGGCGATGATGGCAACGATGCGCTGCGATCACCCCGACATCGAGCAGTTCATCACTGCGAAGTCCGATCCGGCCCGTTTGCGCATGTTCAATATGTCCGTGTTGGTCACTGACCCGTTTATGGAAGCCGTCAAGGCAGATGGACCGTGGGACCTGGTGTTTGACGGCAAGGTCTATCACACCGTCCAGGCACGCGATCTGTGGAACAAGATTATGCAGGCGACCTACGATTATGCCGAGCCGGGCGTGATCTTCATCGATCGGATCAATCAGGCCAATAACCTGAGCTACGTGGAAACCATCGCAGCCACCAATCCCTGTGGCGAACAGCCTCTGCCGCCTTATGGCGCGTGCCTGCTTGGCTCGATCAATCTGGCCCGTCTGGTGGCGGAGCCGTTCGAAGAGGCGGCGCATCTTGACGAAACGGCTCTCAAGGAGCTGGTCGCGACTGCCGTGCGCATGATGGACAACGTGGTTGACGCGTCAAAGTTCCCGCTGGCAGAGCAGGAAGCCGAAGCGCAGGACAAGCGCAGGATTGGGCTGGGTGTCACCGGACTGGCCGATGCGTTGCTGATGTTGGGCCTGCGCTATGGTTCCGACGAGGCGGCGCGCCAAACCGAGCGCTGGTTGCACGCCATCGCCCGCGCCGCGTATCTGGCGTCGGTCGACTTGGCGAAGGAGAAAGGGGCGTTCCCCCTGTTCGATGCCGAGAATTATCTGACCAGCGGTACCATGCAACAGATGGATGATGACGTGCGTGAAGCGATCCGCGAACACGGTATCCGCAATGCCTTGCTGACCTCAATCGCGCCGACGGGTACGATTTCGCTTTATGCCGGGAACGTGTCTTCGGGGATCGAGCCGGTATTTGCCTATGCCTATACCCGCAAGGTGCTGCAAAAGGATGGATCGCGGACTGAGGAAGAGGTCGTAGACTACGCGGTGCAGATGTGGCGCGACAAGTTCGGTGACAAAGACTTGCCTGACTATTTCGTTAACGCGCAAACCTTGTCTCCGTCCGATCACGTAAGGATGCAGGCGGCGGCGCAGAAATGGATCGACAGTTCGATTTCCAAGACGATCAACTGCCCCGAGGATATCAGCTTTGACGCGTTCAAGGATGTCTACATGCAGGCCTGGGATCAGGGCTGCAAAGGGTGTACGACCTATCGGCCCAACGATGTGACCGGTTCGGTCCTGACCGTGTCCGAAAGCGATGACAAGGCACCGGGCGAAAGCGCCGATGCGCCGCACGAAGTCGACGGGGGCGAGGTCGTTTATATGTCCGAGCCACTTGACCGCCCGCAAGCGCTGGAGGGTTCAACCTACAAGTTGAAATGGCCCGATAGCGAACACGCGATCTATCTGACCATCAACGATATCTTCATTGGTGGGCGCCGTCGTCCGTTCGAGGTGTTCATCAACTCGAAGAACATGGAGCATTATGCCTGGACGCTGGCATTGACCCGCATGATCTCGGCCGTGTTCCGGCGCGGCGGAGATGTGTCCTTTGTGGTCGAAGAGCTAAAGGCGGTATTCGACCCGCGCGGGGGCGCGTGGGTCAAGGGCAAGTATATTCCGTCCATTCTGGCCGCGATCGGCGGCGTGATCGAGCAGCACATGGTCAATATCGGTTTTCTTGAAGGCGAAGGCATGGGCCTGAAATCCGACCCGCAGGCGCAGGTGGTGAACATGGACGCCCCACGCGGCAAGGCGTGCCCGTCCTGCGGGCAGTTCGACATGGTGATGGTCGAAGGCTGCATGACCTGCCGCAGTTGCGGTCATTCCAAATGCGGGTGATATTGGTTTAGAGGGCCGTCTGCGGAACGACACAAAAGGTGACACTTGTTGACGCCGACTTACCATTTCTTGGCGCCAAGCTTCTGCGAACACTTTGGTGCATGGACGAAAAACAGAGTAGTCCCGCAGATAGAAGTCTGCGCAGCCAATTTTGACTGTCCGGTTCAAGCTGGCAGCGGCCCATCTATCTGATTGCAAGAAAAATAACTCAGAACACTGTGGACAACTTAACGACTGAATTCTGGTCCAGAGCTTTCGTTTATCGGTCAACACGCGCCAAGGCGAGACCGATACCCGACGCCAAGAAAAGAAGGCCTGTCAGCCTGTGACGCAATCGTCCGAGGGTCGTCAATAAAGGTCGCGCCGTCTGCGCAAAAACAGCCCATACGAGATCACCGAGCATGACTACTGCCAAGTAAATCACAGCGGTAATAAGCAGTGCAGAAAGGCCAGATCCGGCGGCCACAAACTGCGGCAGGAAAGCCGCGTTGAATATCAAGGTCTTTGGATTGATCGTGGCGATAAGTAGTCCTTGCCAAAAGAGTGTTTTTAGCGGTTCGAGTTTGGCATCTCGGTTTTCGAACTCAACGATGCCCCGGCGCCACGCGTTTACGCCAAGATAGACAAGATAGGCCACTCCGATCCATTTCAGCCAAAGAAACGCGGCAGCCGCAAATTGGAGCAACGCCGCCAGACCAAGAACGATGACCACAAGTTGCAATGCCACGCCGATCGTGGTGCCGAGCACAGTCATCACGCCGAAGCGGAAGCCGTACGCCAGCGTGTTTGCAACAATCAATGCTACGTTCGGCCCGGGAATGGCGACCAAGAGGGCGGTCGCACCTATTAGCGCCAGAATAAGGTTTGGTTCCATCAATACTTCCTTCCGGAAAACAGCCTAAGCGGTCATTGGCCAAAGGCCAGCTTTTTCCCATGCGGCAAGAACTGCGGGTGGGGTTTTGATTAATCGCAAAGAAAGGTGACTATGAGCGCGAATGGAACAGCACCGCGCAAAGATACGCGGTGCTTGGTGTCGGGCTGTCGAAGTTCTCATGCCGCCGAGAACGCTCGGACGCTGCCCCGGGGTTCGAAGACATGCAGGAACGTATCGGGATGGGGGCGGATGCGGTAATTGTCCGTCTCGTCTCCGAAGATCACCGTTCCGTCTTCGTCCAGCGCAATGACAGTCGCCTTGACTGTATCGGCAGGGTAGCCCGGCATACCAGATGGAGCGCCACCCATATCTTCGATACCCAGTGCCTTGGCTGCGGCCAACTCATTGTCCTGGAGGATTTCATAGTGCGCTGGCAGGTCCAGGTTTTTGGCGAGCTTCTTTGAGTTTTCGATGCCCTGATTTGAGATGAACTTTACTTGCACGCCTAGCTTGGCCAGTTGGTCTGCCTTCGCTTTCACTTCTTTGAGCTGGTTCATGCAAAAGGGGCACCAGTTTGCACGAAAGAACACCAGCAGGGTTTTTTCGCCGACAAAGGACGCGGAGGTCGTGTTGGTTTCGTCCAAACGCTGCAGAGGTAACTCTGGCAGCGCTTTGCCCTTAACAATGGCGGCGCTTGGCTTGCGGCCATAGTTCGAGAAGATGTGGATGTACCATTGCATTGTGACTGCGCCATAGAGCGCCAGACCCACGGCCACGTATTCGCTGGTGTCGTTTAAACCGCCGCGCGCGCTGATTTGGTAGATCACCCAAACCACTGCGGCCAGGTTGATAATTTGAATGACAGGCAGGTTCTTGGATGTCCGGGAAATGCCCAGTGCACCGGCCAGAACCATCAGAAAGAATGGCATGGTGAACGTGGCAAAGAACGTGCCGATCCAGATCGGATCGAAGTCTGATAGGTAGAACATGACAGCCGAGCCAACGCCCGAAAGCAGGTTCGACATGATATACGGGAGGATGAGTTTGCCCTTCATTTTCTTGGTCCTTTCGAGGTTTTAATCGAGTTGCAAGCAGCGGCATTTCGGCCAGTTTTTCGAGGGGGGAGTGAGTTGAACGGCGTGCGCCCCAATGCGAGGCGCACTCTCAAGTCAGGCCGTGGCCGTTGCTGCCAGGCTGTCGAGAACAGGGAACAGGTCCGCAGGTTCAGGGCGGCGGGTATAGTCAGGATTCACTTCCGCGTAGGCGATTTTGCCATCCGTATCGACGACGTACCGTGCGGGCATCGGAAGGTTCCACTGACCGTCTCCGTGGATACGCGGCAGATGGACTCCAAAACCGTCATGAACCGGAATGACGTAGTCTTGCAGCGTCCAGCGAATACCCAGCTTTTCAGCCAATTCGCCGTTTTTATCCGTGAGGATCGGGAAGCTCAGATCATTGTCTTTCTGGGATTTCCGGCTGTCCGCCGCGCCTTGCATCGAGATCGCGACCAGGGTTGCGCCACGCGAGCGGATGTCCTCGGCAACGGCCTCAAGGGCTTTCAGTTCGATGTTGCAGTAAGGGCACCAAACGCCGCGATAAAAGGTCAGAACGACCGGCCCATTGGCCAGCAGATCTTTCAACGCGACATTGTTGCGGTCTGAATCCGTGAGAACGAAGTCGGGCACCGCGTCACCAGCTTTCAGGGCGCGTTCAGATTGGCCGCTGTCAATCAACTCTCGGGTCGAACGGGCAAAAGCTTCAAAGGCGCCTTCAGGGGCCATTGTTTTGAACTGTGCTTTGAAGTCGTCGAGTTGGGCTTGGAGAGTCATGTTGTGTTCCACTTCGTAAGTTACGTTCTCTGGCTGGCTGAGGGGTTTTCCCGCCGCCTGTTTCAATAATTGGTCAGTTGAGAAAGAGGTGGTAGCCGCCCATTTCGTGTAACGGTTATCCATAAAATGAATGAACGGGATTGTGCCTTGCTTGTTCGGAGAACTCAGTCGGCACAAAAAACGCCGCGCCAAAAGCGCGGCGTTTGCGTGCTCGCCTGTTTACAGGCTGTCGGAAACTACGGAACGCAGGTTTTACTCTGAACTACTCCGCCACCACGTCGGTTTTCGGAGTCCACGCCATCGGCTCAAAAGCTTTGTCGAGCGGTGGGTTCACAATGTGGGTCGTGTAATTCGACAAAACCTTGAGGGCGGTTCCGGCGATGACGTTCAGAACGGTCTGCTTTGAGTAGCCGGCTTTGATCAGTGCATTGACCTGCGCATCGCTGGCCCATCCACGTGTCTCGTTCATGATCTCAGCGAAGTTACGCAGCGCTTCGAGTTTTGGGTCCGATATTGGCGTGCCTGCGCGCAGCGCCTCGATGACATTGTTATCTACTCCCGACATCTTCGACATGGCTGTGTGCGCCGCCATGCAATAGGTGCAGCCGTTCAGGCGATTGTTGGTCATCAGAATGATCTCGCGTTCGGTTGGCGTCAGATCAGTCTTCTCGAAAATACCCATCATGGTCATGTAGCTTTCGACCAGAACAGGGGATTCCGCCATTGTCGCCATCAGGTTCGGAACAAAGCCCATTTTGCGTTTGATCGCTGAGAGGATGGGCTTGGACCCTTCAGGTGCAGTGTCGACGGTATGCTGGGAATAGGTCGTCATGTGATGTTCCTTCAGAGAATGTGATTAGAGAGGAAGGAAGCGAAACCCGGAGCCTTTGCGTTCGACACGGCCCAGGCCGGGCTTGGTGACATGTGCCGCGCCCATGGTCAGACCCTCGGTGGCGATCATGTCGAGCATGGAGATCCGCGTCGCCACAGCCTGCTCACCATCCACGTCCAAGGCCCACCCGAAGTTCGGATTGGCGAAATGAACGTCTTCGTGGACCGTGAGGTCACCAACAATAACGAACTGTTCGTGACCACCATCAAGAACGATAGCAGTATGGCCAGGGGTGTGACCTGGCGCGGGCAGGACACTCACGCCGTCACCCAAGTTGGCCGATCCACTATGGAGGGAAACATTGCTTTCGATGACATTCGAAAGCGATTGAACATTCTCTACCATAGGCCGCATCGGTTCCGGTGCGCCGGTTGCAAAACCGCTCGCATTCCAGAAGTTCCATTCATCAGCCGCGATGTGGATCTGAGCGTTCGGAAACGCCATCCGATCAGCGATAGCAAGGCCACCAACGTGATCCGGGTGCATGTGTGTGATCACGATGTCAGTTACGTCTTTGGCAGAGATACCAACTGAACCGAGCTCGTCGGGAAGCTCGCCCACTGTCGGGAAGGCTTTGGTGATGAAGTCGCTGGTGCCAGCGCCTGCGTCGAACAAGATGGTACGGTTCCCGACCCGATATGCGTAGGTGTTGGCGGCGATCCGCGCGGGATCACCGATCTGCGCTTTCAGGCTTTCAGGCGTTCCCAGAAACATGTTCGCCGGCATATCGAAGTAGCCGTCGGACAGGGCATAGATCTGTTTTTCACCCACATTGATGCGGGTTGCAGCAACCGCGCGCGATGCCAATGCAAGCGTCGTTCCGGCAAGTGACGTGCCGAGAAACTGCCGTCTGCTCATGCGTGAGGTTATCATCTTGCTTATTCCTTCTCAGAAAGCATTTGCGATCACAGTTTCCGGATTTGATCTTCCGGGTGAGCACGTTGTTGCGCTCAAATGTTGCTCATAAGGAAACTGGACGGTAGCCTGCAAAAAAGTCTAACTGTTATTTGAAAATCAAATGTCCGATAGCTTCTCCACCCTCCGCTTGTTCGCGCGGGTTGCCCGCACCGGTAGCTTTACCGCTGCGGGTAAAGAAACTGGCAAGTCTCAGCCGTCGGTCTCCCGCATCATTTCCAACCTCGAGAAAGAACTCGGGGTTCAGCTTTTTGTGCGCTCCACCCATGCCGTTCGACTGACGGAAGCGGGCGAGGAGTATCTGACACGCATCGAACCGATTCTGTCCGATATCGAAGAAGCCAACCACTTTGTGCGGGGCACTGGGGAACTGCGCGGTCGTCTGCGGGTCGGCGCACCGGCAAGTTTTGCACAGCGCGAGATTATCCCGGCCTTGCCGCCCTTTTTGGCACAACATCCCAAACTCAAAGTTGATCTGGTCCTGACGGATTCGATGCAGGACTTGATTGATGAAGCGATCGACGTCGCCATCCGATTTGGACCGTTGGGTGACTCGACCATGGTTGCGCGTAAGCTGGGCTCGACACCTAGAGTTGTGGTTGCATCCCCTTCTTATCTGACGAAAGCCGGCACTCCGAAGCAGCCTGCCGATTTGGTCAACCACAACGTCATCCTCGGCCCATCGAGTATCGGAAAGACCGGCTGGAGCTTTGAGAAGGACGGGAAAATTCAATCCATTCGAGTCGAGAGCCAACTGATGATCTCCGTCAACGAAAGCACAACCACCGCAGCAGTCGCCGGCTTAGGGGTTGTCAGCACGTCGTACTGGAGTTGCAGGAACGAGTTGGAGGAGGGGACTCTGGTGCAATTGCTACCTGATTGGACAATCGGAGAAGTCGAAGTGAACGCCTTACTGGCCGGTGGCCGTCATACAAAGCCGTCAGCCCGCGCGTTCACAAAGCACATGCGAGAAGCATTGATTCGGAGAACGGGCTTCTGAAAAGTGATTTTCCAATTCGGACGTCCTGCGAAAAGCTGGCGTTTAAGAGCTTACCGGCTGATGCCGGCCAAAGCTGTCACATGATATAGATACGAGACATCGCACAGGACGACGCCATGCCCACACGACCGGATGCCGCATCATAAACGAAGTATTAACTTCGGCTCCGAGAGGCAGCCTAGGGAACCCAATTTTGATGGGTGATCGCATAGTTGAGCGTCTCCAAATCCTCACCCAATTGATTAAATGAGATCGGCCCCCCAAGGCATACCCTGACGGCTTCGTCAGGTGTGCCTGTTACCGTAAAGGCATTGCTGGGCATGATCCCGATGTGGCGATTGGCCATGTGGCTCATCACGTCAGTTCGGCTGGATCCTTCGGGCAGTTTGAGCCAGATATTGAAGGCTTCGGTGCTGCCGACGAAGTCTTGGTCCTGCATGATCTTGGCCGTAAGATTCTGTCTGCGGTTCGCCTCTTTGCGGACGAACTTTTGCACCGCCGCAGCTGTACCATCTTCGATCCATCGTGCCATCAGAGCTGTTGTGATCGGTGACGCCATGACATTCGATGCCTGCAAAGCCCGCGTGAAGTGGGTTTTCGACAGCCCAGACGGAACCACCGTGAGTGCCAGCCTCAAACCAGCGCCCAGACATTTCGAAAGGCCCGCGATGTACCACCCCAATTCTGAGATACTCTGTGAGATAGGCGGTGGAGCATCCGACGACACAAAACGACAAGCGTCGTCTTCAATCAAAGGCAAACCATACTTGTCCAAAACGGACGCGATCTGCTGACGTCTTTCCATCGGCATTGTAAGCGTCAGGGGATTTTGCAGCGTCGGGTTCAGATAAAGAGCGGAAGGTGCGTGCTCTTGGATAGCGGCATCCAGATCATCAGGAAGAATACCGCTGTCGTCTGATCTCACGCCAATTAGCCGGATGCCAAGTTGAGCGCCTATGGCACGAATACCGGGATAGGTCACACGCTCACAGATCACGGTGTCTCCGGGCTTAGTGAGCAATGTCAGGATCGACAGCAAACTGGCATGTGCGCCAGGTGTGATTGCCAATTGGTCCGCTGTAACGTCGATACCGTTGATGTTCATCCAGCGCGCCGCGGTTTCCCGGTCCTGCCGGCTGCCAATAATGGATTGGTAGCGAAGCAAAGGAACAAGGTTCGCAGCAACATGTGTGAGGCCTTGTTCCATACGGGCCACCAGAGCCGGATCATCTGGCTCCGGGGGCATGTTCATGTTCGGATCTTCTTCCAGCGCGCGGCGCGGGTCTGCTTTTTCTGATATTTCTTCATGCTTTCGGATAAACGACCCTCGCCCAACAAAGGTATCGATGTACCCTCGCTTTGCGGCTTCAGAGTATCCGCGTGACACGGTTGTGAAATCCAAGCCAACAAGTTTGGCGACGCTGCGTTGAGGCGGAAGCCTGTCACCTGCATCAAGCACACCTGTCTCTACATCATGTCTGATCGCTTCCGCGATCTGGACATAGAGTGGTTTCCCGTCGTCGCGCAGATTCGGCGTCCATGACTTCAAGGCATCATTCCATTCAATATAGAAGATTGTGTCTGTCACCTTTATCCTTGTTACAGGCGAATTTCAACATATTGTCGCACCTGAGACCATATTGATGGTATATTGATTGCATTATGTCTGAAGATGAACTATCTGAGGCGCAACCGAAGGAGATCACAGATGTCCGAACTTGCAATTGACGCCCACGACGACAGCGAAGAACGCCCCATCAAACCCGCGATCATGAATGGGATGCGTCTGAAATGCCCCAAGTGTGGGGAGGGCAGGCTGCTGCACAGCTATATCAAGGTAAACGATGAATGTCCGAATTGCGGTTTGGATCTGAGCCATCAGCGGGCTGATGATGGTCCGGCTTATCTTACGATCTTGATCGTCGGCCACCTTATGGGGTTCGCGTTGCACATCGCCTGGGTGACTTGGAGGCCAGAACCCTGGGTCTTGGCACTCAGCATGTCGGTCATCGCGATCATTGGCGCTTTGACGCTTCTGCCCGTGATGAAAGGGTTGATTGTCGGCTATCAATGGGCCAACCGGATGCATGGGTTTTAGTCAAACTGCACGTCACTAAAACTACCCTGCCAGATGTGAAAGGCGGACCAATTGAGATCGGTCATTCCAGTTTTTCGTGGGGTTCCCGTCGTTGTTACTGGAAAGTCTAAATCACCCGAGCGACCGAGTTAGATTCCGGCGCAAAACTTGTCTGGCATGTGCAGAATTCCGCGGGAGCGCGGCAGCCAATTGCCAGGACAACGCCGCCACACATCCCTTGGGGATTGCGCATTGGAAATGTCGCCAAACGTATCTGGGAAGGGCAAGCCAGCGGATGATGTCAATCAATCGTACAGCGATCGGAGCGAACCCAAGATGGTTGATGCCGGTTTTTGAACCAACGTCCGCATCCACCGCAAACGATTTGAACTGCATGTCCAAAACGATGGACCGGCAGCCCAAATGTGAATCATGAACTTAGTCACTGCTGAAGGTGAACAAGGGCGTTGAAATCGCAACCCGCGCCGTGATGGTAACTGCATTCCGGTCCTTCAATTGTCCGAAAGCTTGTAGAGCTTTCCGGAATGATTGCTATCGCGCATTGTGATTCATTGTAGAGATCATCAACCAAAAAGAGTTGATCGGTAGAATTGCGCGCAAGCCGCCCTTCAACGAATCCCAAACAACCATTGGCTGATGCTGTGATAGACGCGCGCTTGGCTTCGATCGTCACCGCGACACTGGTGTTGTATTCTGTGACGCCTTGATACGCCCCCTGACTAATGTCTTGAGCGGACGCCCCGGAGCCAGTTGCCGCAATGAAAGCCAACCCGCCCAAAAACGCTCTTTTTGAATTCAGCATAACAATATCCTCGTAAAGAAATGACCAGTTCAAGCTAAGCAAATGCGTCTTCGCCAAACAAGCATTTGATAATCTTGGCTCGCTTCAAATTTGGCTGTTCCCGGCTATGTTCGAGCGCGAAGTGAGTTCCTGCAATATAGGGAAACTCCTATATTTATTTGCTCCGTCTTTTTGATCAACTTCATCGCGAAGTCCCGGATGTCAATCTGGCAAGAGTCAGAATTTCGTGAACTTGGTCGCGTCCATGCGAGTAGCGTTGGTTAGGAGTATACGTTTTATGGAAGCCCTCGGCATTGTACTATTCATCGGTTTCATTTTAGGGTCGATTTTTGTTCTTATGAACCAGTCCAAAAAAGCACGGGAAGTCTATGGATTCGGCTTGGTGCTCAACTGGACATTCCTCTTGGTTGTATTGAGTTTGGGAACCTTTCTTTTCAGCGCTTTGATGAATGATCCGGCGTACCCAAATTCCTATAGCCCCTCAAATGCGCTGACTCTGAAGATCACAACTCTCGTTCTTTTTGTAGGCGCTGGTTTTATAAACGTGCGGCGATCTACCACCGGCTTCGGGATTTGGTTCACCTTTTTGCAATACGTGGCCGCCATCGGGATCATCGTTCCGCTATTTCTCATCTTCAGCCAGATGAAATCAAAGAGCGTTCTGTCGGATATGACCCGCTGACCTTTCGGGTTCACTTGCCCGTGCGCACCTGCAAAAACACTGTCCAGTTGCAGGAATTAGTGAGGAAATCCCATCTCGCGTTCTGTTCCTCGCGGTCCCGGCCATCACTTTTTCCATAACTTTGTCTGAGCTAAGTGAAGCCGATAAAACGGCCCGAATCCGCAAATCAAGAAAAACGTAAGACACGGTCCGCGGATTGGCGTTTCTGGGGTTTAAGAAGAAAAACAACCATGAACTTTCGTGAAAGAGACTTGTGCGCTGCTTTTGATCTCTCATTTTCTGAATCGGATTGCGCGATCTGGCGCGCTTTGGTCGAAGCCGGTCGTCGCTTCGTCCATGTCTTTGGCGGTGGCCAGCTTCGCGACTGCATTGACAAGTCGAAATCATGTCGGCGAAAATGATGTGCGAACTATTTGTTAACAAACCAGTAATTTATGAATCGATTGACTTTTATCGACAGAGAGCGGTCAAACCGTCTTCTGGACTTTTCGGAGAAGCTGACGAATGCGGCGACGGTCGATTTGGCTTGGTCACACTATTCTGATGCGCTGGCTCAGCTTGGGGCAAAAAGTGCGGTCTACGGGTTTTTCCCAAAGACGGTGGGTCGTTCAATTGCATCCGAAGTTGTCGCAATGTCATCCCATAGCGAGGAGTTCAACAGACTTTATCTTGATGAAGGATACATTGACCATGATCCCTTTGCGCAATACGCGTTAACTGAGGATCAGCGGCCAATTTCATGGCGTGACCCACGCGCTAAAAAGTTCCAGACGAAAAAATCCGATTTCTTTCAAAACTCAATGAAAGATTTTGGAATGGACTATGGAATTACCATTCCTGTTCGAGATGCTTCAAATTGGAAACTGGGCGGGACCGGAGTTTGTTTCGAGGCCTGCAGTGAACAGCAGGGGGACGAAATTGTCGCGCGCGCAACGCCATTTGTTGAAAGCGCTGCCATGCTTTTTCACTCTCGCGTGCAGGAGGGCGACATGATGCGCCAATTCTTCCCCCTTTCTACACGAGAAAAGGAGTGTCTGCTCTGGGTGGCTGCTGGACTTACAAACAAAGAGATCGCCTTTAAGCTTTCACTGTCGGACAAGACGGTGGAGCTCCACGTTAAGAATGCGGCGAAGAGGTTGAACGCCCGGAACCGGGCGCATGCCGTTTCAAGGGCGTTGATTTATGGCGTTATAGCGCCGTAAGCGGCGCTTTCGCAAGCGAAGTACCTTACGACCGGTACAGAACGGATTCTGCGGCGGACGGCCCGGATGACCGAATTAGCAGCATTTCTGAGAAGCCGTTGACCGTTGTGGTGAAAATCCGTTTCCAGCTTACCTTGTCGCTGGTGTCATTTACGGCGTGACCCCCCCGGTCAATTCGCGTTTGGGTCTTTCATGCCAATCCGAATGTTCAACGACGACCGCGCCCAAGGGGACTGGGCGCCATCCGTTTCGTCGATCACATCCGAGCGCACCTGATCAAACAATTGATCCAAAGACAGCCCCGAGGTGCCGATCGCACGCGCAATCGCCGCCGTGTAAGGGCTGTTGGTTCCGGTCCCGTCCAGTGCGACTTCACCGGGTCCTGTGGCATAGGCGATCAGGTTGTTCGTTCGCGCGGTCATGCGCGCAAGCCCGTCGCCGACATCCACGATGACGTCTGATTGGCTGCCAAATGGATTGTCGCGGCAAGCATCCAATATCATGACGCTGACGGCCTGTGGCGTGTGAATGCGATCCAGAACCCATTCAGCCGGGACGGCTTCGCCCGCAATGTCAGCTTCGGACTGAATGTCCACACTCAGCGGCAAAAGGTAGTTAAAATCATCACTACGTACGCCATGTCCCGCGAAGTAAAACACGGACAGCGCTTCCGAGCCCGCCGCACGCACCTTACTGGCAAAGGCCTCAACTTCCTGCATCATCTCGGCGCGGCTCGCGTCCGTCAGCGTCGTGACTGAAAAGCCAACCTTTTGCAGTTCGTCGCTCATCAAGAGCGCATCATTCACAGGATTGTCGAGCGCTGGCACATTGGTATATCCCGCATTCCCTATCACCAGGGCAAATCGTTCATGCGCGGCTGCCGGTCCGGCAAACAGGGCGGTGACGATGTAAAATGCTGCAAAAAAACGAGTCAATTTAACCTCCAGGGTTTATTGATCCAAGGTTGTGGATCGACTGCATTTTCGCAGCCGCCTTCTGTTGCTGGTCCATTCAATCAAGTAGAGCGGTAAATCAAGACCGGAAATCCATACTCTGCTTTCAAACGGCGGTTGCGCCCAAAAAGCTAGAGTTCCAAAGCCACGTTTAAAGGGTCCTCTTTCGTCTGCTGGGCGCCCATCGGAAACATTAGGCTTTGGCGAGCGGTTAGATCGCGTCCCCAAGCGCACGGCTGAGTTTCGCCTGCCACTTTCGGCGGTAGTTGCAGCCCGAAAACGTCGCAGCGCGTTCAGTCAAACTGGCCCTGTGCGCCATTTCCTGTTCCGGGTTAGGGCATTTTAAATTTGTTTCATCCGATGGGTCTGTTTTGGGCGGGTTCGACGGCACTGATCAGATAAGATTTGCTCTCTTTTTTGCACGCCGCCGCATCTGCAAGACTAGCCGCTTGCGTGTTCGCTTTGGATCGAGACTATCCAACGCAATGGTCGCTGACAAAGATTGGACGATCAAGGAGGTTCTACTGCGTTGGGAATGTCACTTTACAGGCCGATAGAATTGCATGGTTGCACCATTTTTGCAGTGCTCAAGCCTGGTGAGATGCAGTTGGCATGGCGGGCTGCCGTTCTCAAAAAGACGTTTGCCGCCGCCTACAACCTCAGGAAAAACCCACAGGCGGAACTCGTCGATAAGACCATGAGCAAGAAGAGCTTGTATCAGGCGGGAGCTGCCGTGCACCTGCAACAGAGGCCCATCCTGCGCCTTTAACGTCGATATTTCGTCTGTTACGTTACCGTTGATCGGCAGCGCGTTTCGCCAGTACAAGCTGTCAGGCTGCGAGGTCGCAACGAATTTTCGTGCCGCATTGATGCGGTCTGCAAGAGCGGAGCTTGGTGCGTTCGGCCAGTGGCCTGCAAAGAGGTCATAGGTCTTGCGGCCAAAGACCATATCATAGGGATCGGACATGGCATGGCGCTGGACCTGCTCCATGACGCTGTCCCAATACGGCGCGGCCCAGCCACCGTGTTGAAATCCACCGGATGGGTCTTCTTCCGGCATACTTGGGGATTGCATCACTCCGTCGAGCGTCACGAATGTCAGAACGGCAAGCTGTCGCATGTGATCCGCCAGTCAATCGCCGTGCAGGGAAGCAAGATGCTCGCCAAGCTTGTCAAAGGCCTGGTTCCAGCCACCGGCGCCGGCTGTGCCATCTTCGACGCCGATATGGACCATGGTCATCAGAGTCTTCCCGTTCACTTCCGAGAGTTCAACAATGATCTCGGTGATGTCAGGAAAGTCATCCGGCATACCCATCGCCTGTGGCGGGATAAGGGTTCCATCCTCGTCACAAATACTCTCGGTATAAACGAGGCGATTTGGCCGGGTGACTTCCTTGTAAACGCCAGTGAACCACATTTTCATGGGGCGCTCGGCCGAGGTCATTTCCATACAGACCTTGCGCGTGCCACCAACAACAACATCCATTTCTGCCAGTGGAACGGACATACCGCGGGGTCCGTACCATGCCCGAAACAAAGCCGGGTCAGTCCACATGTCCCATATAGTCTCAATCGGGGCATCAAACTCGCGCTCGATCTTCACCCATTTGTATTCCTCATTCATTGGGCGTTCCCTTCATTCCATTCAGAAGTCTGTCCATGGCGTCGAAACGTGCCTCCCAGATAAAGCGGTATTGGTCGGTCCAGCTTGCAACGGCCTCCAAAGGTTTTGTGTCCAAGGCACAGGGTCGGAACTGGGCTTCCTTGCCACGTGTGACCAATCCGGCGGCTTCAAGCACCCGGATGTGTTTTGAGATTGCGGGCAATGTCGCATCGAACGGTTCTGCCAGTTCATTCACCGTGGCAGAGCCTTGCGCCAAACGCACCAGGATCGCGCGCCTCGTTGGATGGGCCAATGCGGAGAAGGTAGCATCAAGTTGTTCATCGCCAATCATGACATCATTATTAAACTAGTTGGTTAATTAATCAACTGGTAAAATTAAAACAGGAAAAGCAGCTTACCCGTTCGCCTGATTTGCCAAACCGTCAGAGTGCGCGGCAAGTGGCGGGGAAACGGGCATGACGGCACGAGTTCAGGCAGATGAGGGCCACCGACTCACAGATCGAGCCTTACGCCTCAAGTGCACATTTGACACGTTCAGTCAGGTGGAAGGAACGCCGCTACAATCAAATCGGCGGCGGATCCACTCAGCGCCATAGGAATGTCGTGCATTATGGCAAGTCTTGTAAGAGCTTGCAGGTCAACGTCACTACCGTGGGGCGCTGTTGGGTCAGCCAAAAAGATCACCGCATCCAGCTCGCCCGTTGCGACAAGAGCCCCAAGTTGTTGGTCGCCACCCTTGGAACCGCGTTGCAAGCGCCGGACGTTCAATTCCGGGCAAGTGTCCTTCACAAGGGCGCCGGTCCCGCCGGTGCAAATCAAACTGTGCCCGGCCAGGGCCTTCCGATGCCTTAGAACCCAGGCGCGCAGATGGGATTTGCGGTCATTATGCGCAACCAACGCCAGTCTTCGTGGGGCGCTGGAAAGTGCCTGAGCATCGGCGGTAATTGCCAAAAGGGATCTGATTTGGTCAATGAAGCTCGCGCCTGATTTAAATGCGCCCGAGAATGCAGCGGTGCCGACTGTAAAGGCCTGCGCGCCGGATTCCGCGACCGTGCGTATGCGATCTTCGCTGTCGATGCTGCCGGCGACGACTATCGGCTTGGTCACTGCTTGCGCCACCTGCCGCATAAGCGTGGGGACGTCGCCGGAAAAACGGTAGGCCAGCAAATCCAACCCGTGAACATACTCCAGATCGGCCAGTCTTCGAGCTGACGCAACGATGTCGTCAACCGAGCCCTCTAGTACGCTGGGATGCCCGGTTATCTGACCCGGAAATGGAAAGTAACGAAGCGGGTGATCGCGGGTGATTTCCGTAACCTCTGCGGCCCGCGTGCCGCCTAACAGGCAATCAACATCCAAATCAACCGCCGCGCGGGCCGACGCAATTTCGCTTTCTTTATCCAGACTGACGACTTCGAGGTATGAGCGACCACCAGCATTCCGAATGGATTTCGCCAAACCGTGCAGATCCTCGAATGGCAAACCCACATCTTTGAAACCAATGTGGCGTGCTCCGGCTTCCAGTGCGTCTTCCAGCCGAGCCGACGCATCTGGAATGGTAAGGTCATTTTCGGTCAGCATCAGTATGAAGTTGAAAGCCATGATTTATTCCCGTTTTGATGCTGCGACTTCCGGCGCGGATACCCAATCCTCGGTCGCTCGCACAATTTCCAGATGGGGCCGCCCTTGCGAAGAGCGCGCCAAAGCCAAGACATGGCCCAGCGCCTGACCAACTGTCAAACCTGCAGCAATCATTGCGGCGAATGCGTCACCTGTACCATGCGGAACATCCGGAAATTGGCGCGTTTGGTAATGTGATACCTTTGGCCCATCCAGAGACAGTATGCCAGTTTCATTCGGCCCATATGGCGCTGATGTAACGTGCACTTTGTCGACGCCCAGGGTTTTTGCGGCCTGTACTGCGTCATCAAGACTCTGGCATTTCCGCCCTGAAAGCCATTCGAGTTCAAAAAGGTTAGGGGTGGTCACATTAGCAAGTGGTAATAGCTTGTCGCGCACGGCTGTCGCAACATCCTCAGGAACGTAAAGGCCATCGGGGTGGTCGCCCAGAATGGGATCAACGACGACTCGTATGTCGTTTGCTTCCGCTTTGGCGCGGCTGACGAGGTCGACGGCCGCGTCAACGTGCGCGGCGCTCGGCATATAACCTACCAGAACTGCCGAGTGATCAGCCAACCAGTCGTTGGCGTAAAGCGCTTCTGTCATTCTGAATATCTGTTCGGCCTCTATCGGCGCTTGTGCAACATCAGGCCAACCGGGGTGGTTTGAAAGAACCACGGTAGGAACAGCCGTGACATTTACACCCAGCTTTTGGCACACGGGTTGGCCTGCGGACAGTCCAACGTGTCCAATTGCAACGTAGCTCGACAGGATCAGGACGCGTGACAACGTACACTCTCCATAAGGTCCGGTGTCGGTTGACACCGTGCAGGTTTGGCGGCTTTGACCAGTAGAAACCGCATCAAGCAGCATCCCCAGGCATGGGTGGCTCAACCTAACAGGCGTTCCGATATTTCGCGCTCTGTCATCAGGTCTGCATTCTTCTGTTCCATATCGAACAAATTTGCCTTGTGAGGCGCCAAAGCCCGGTCACCGACGCAATCAGAAGCGACGATTGTCTTAAAGTTGTAGCTCATTGAATCGACTACGGTCGCCCTTACGCAACCCGACGTCGTGCATCCTGCAACGATGACGGTGTCAACGCTTTGCCCGATCAGCCAAGCTGACAAGTTGGTTCCAAAAAAGGCTGATGGCTGAAGTTTTCTTACGATATAGTCGCCCGGATGCGGCGCAAGTTGATCGACTATCTGGCTGCTATGTGCCGTTTCAGTCAGTTTTGCCAAGTTTGGCGCCTTTAGGCAGAATACACCAGTATCAGATTGGTCATCTGCATATACGACGCGCGTGTAGGCGATAGGGATTTCCGCTGTTCTAGCCGTACGGATAAGGTTTACCGATTTATTGATGGCTTCCTGAATGTTCCCTCCACCAAACTGATCCGGATCGGCAAACCCATTCACAAAATCGACCACGACAAGTGCGGGTCTTTCGCCAAATCCGCTTTTGCGGCCATATCCTTGGCGTTCATAGACTTCGAGCTCAGAGTTTTCTTGGGTCACGTTGCTCCTCCATCAGTCTTTACGCCGGCGGCATTCTGAAATTACGAAACCAGAGATCTTCGTTTGCCACTTTCACCTGTGCAAAGCGAGGTTCCGGCGTATTTGCAGGTCAATTGATCGCCGCCAACTGTAACTTGGCTGACCATAACATTGCACAAGTTTGCTTGCCATTGTGACGGCCCATAGGACGTGTTGATTGTAGCGATCGCTACACGCCGATCATCGCCAATGCGCCTCCAAAAAATGCGCCTGGGATCTGCCCTATGATCAATACCCCGACTATTGCGCGGTTGGGGAAGTACACCCAGCCGCAGCCCGTTCTAACGATCCTCGTACTACTTCGAGGCCGAAGCGAGCGCCGCCCCGATTCCCACAAATGCGCCACCGGTGATCCTGTTGAACCATTGTCCGGTTCTGGCAAGCCAAGGAGAAATGCGTTGCGCGAACCCTGCGAGCAAAAGTTCGTAAACGATCTCGACAAGGACGAATGTCCCGCCAAATACAGCAAGTTGCAGCATGAAGGGCGACCCGGCGACCATGAACTGCGGTAGGAACGCGGCAAAAAATAGCAGTCCTTTCGGGTTGGAAACGGCCACCAGAAATCCCTGCTGGAACATCTTGTATGACCCAAGATCATTCGCCTTCGTCAAGCTGGTCGCAGAACCGAAATCAGGCGGTGCAGAGCGCCAGACGCGGATGCCAAGATAGATGAGATAGGCCGCACCTATCCATTTTGCGATAAGGAAAGCGCGTTCCGATGCGGCGAGGAGCGTGCCAAACCCGGCCAACGAAACTGCGATCAACAGGAAGAACCCGAGCGCGCCACCCAACACGGTGGAGACAGTCGGGCGAAAGCCATAAAAGGCGCCATGTGTCAGGGACAACAACCCATTGGGACCTGGGGTCAGAGACAATCCGACCGCAGCGGCCAAATAGACAAGCCATAGGTCGAACGTCATTTATTTCTCCAAAGGTGATGCAAGCGCGATACGAGCTAAACAGGTATTGTGTGCGCGATACAAGCCGTGTGTTTCGAAGAGAAATGGGAACAAGGCAATACCAATTTCACGATCCGCAGCGTCCGTTCACCCCTATCGTCATCGGAAAGACGGCCCCATTAACTTGGTGCCGGAGTGCCGCGCAAGTCTCGGCTAAAAGCCGACCTCCAAAATTGTGCTTTTCCTCTTGACCCCTCACGCCCCCTCGCTTACATCGCCTCTCACTCGTGGCGGAGTAGCTCAGTTGGTTAGAGCAGCGGAATCATAATCCGCGTGTCGGGGGTTCAAGTCCCTCCTCCGCTACCAAAATCCCGCATGAAATGCCTTAAAACAAAGGGCCTTTCAAAGGTGACCGGGGCCAGAACCCCATATAGACCCCCACATATTCCGCGTATGAATGGTATTCAAGGTTCGCCATTGCCACTGTCGGTGATCTGACTTGCCTTCGAGATTGCTATTTCATTGAGGAAACCGGAACTACGCGGCAAATTGGAACCACGAATACCCAATTTTGAGAAACCAGAAATGAGACTTGAGTGGAAGCATCCACGGTGTGTCGCCTGCCTAGGTTCAGAGGAACTGAGCCTTGAGCATGTGATACCAGACAGCCTCGGAGGTATCCTCACCTCCCGCTTCCTCTGTAGTGAGTGCAACAGTCAATTTGGCTCCACATTCGAAGCTAAGGCTCGCCTCGCTCCAGAACTTCGCAAAGCTGCATCAGGGCTTGGGCCAGACCTCACCCATTTGAAAGAACAACTCGAGCGCGGCACCGAGTACCAAAGTCAATTTGACGATCAATCATCAAAGTCGAAAGTCCGAAAAGATGGCAAGGCAGGTGTGTTTGGCTTGAACGAACCGGTCGCGATGGCCGTCGCTCCACTTGGTGCGCTTGCTGATGAAAGCCTTTGCAATGGTCTCGAATAGATCATTGGCCACCAACTGCTCACGCACCTTTTCGCGGGCTTCCTCGCGGACTGGGTCCTTGCCGTCTTCAAGGATGCTCCTCTGCTCCAGAGCGCGCTCACGCGCGTCTCTCAAGGTTGTCGCAGGGTACGTGCCCAGCGTCATTTCCTTGGCCTTACCGTGTGCGCGATAGCGCAGAACCCACGTCTTGCTTCCCTTCGGATGGACGATCAGTGTCAGGCCGTTCCCATCGGCCATCTTGATCTTCTTCGCGCCCGGTTTGGCTGCTTTGATCTTCGGGTCTGTTAATTTACTCATGTGCATATACCATCATCACCGGCCCCACATTCACCCCCACAATTGGAGATGATGCAGCACCCAAGTTTCCTTGGGGCTCCGGCAACCATGGATCAGAAAAACCCAGTAACAAAACGCTGTTACGTATGCTTCAGGTCAAACACATGAGAAATTTGATAGGCTCCTCCGCTACCAAGTCTTCCCGACATCAGAAAACTGGCTAAGAAATACGAGTTTTTTGCGGGTCCGATCCGCCGGCAACATTTCACAGTTCCTGACGCCGGGTTTGGTTCGTCTTTAGACAGCGCGTCAATACCCACGTGAGTCTCCGACGGGGATATGATTGGTGCAATGTCTCTTTGATGAAAAAAACAATACTCCGATCATTCTTCAGGTGTGAATTCGCCACATAGCGATTTCGCCAGTCGGCCAACCCGTGCATCGTGGCCTTCGCTGTAGGAAAGAACATAGTTGAGCTTTGAATACGCGGCCTCGACCGTCATATCGCGTCCGTCGACCACTCCGTTATCGCGCAGAATCGCGCCCGCTGCGTATGTGCCAAGTGCCATGCCACCTTCGGGGCATTGGCTGACGGCGACAACCGGGACGCGGCGATTGGAACAAACCCGTAATGCACGTTTCAAACCGGCAGTGGCAGGTGCCGTTCCCGATCCGTAGCATCGTAGCACCATGCCATCGAGGGTTTCGGCCGCGTGTTCCAAAAGTCCGTCCGGCACCCCCGGCGCCATTGCCAGAACGGCGACTTTATGTGCGCCGACTGCCCGCCGTATCAACTCTGGGCCGCGTTGACATGGGGGGATATCGCACGGGTCTGCCGCAAAGGCATCCAGTGCGCGAGAGTGGGACTTGCGGACGCGCGCGCCATGCAGCAGCTTGCCTGCGAACTGCACCCAGACGCCGGGTGGTGCCGTTTCGGCTGCGGTAAGGGCATCGCCCAGGTTTTGCGCGCCGTCAGTACCCTCCACGGTCAATGGCAACATGGACCCGGTCAATATGATGGGCTTTTTCAGCCCCTCGAGCGCAAAACACAATGCACCGGCGGTATAGGCCAGCGTGTCGGTTCCATGCGTCACGATGAAGGCCTGATACCGGTCGTGGCTCTTCTCGATTGTGGCCGCGATCCTGTCCCAATCGGCGGGCGATGCGTTCGCACTGTCGATCAGCGGTGTCAGGGCATGAACATCAATCCGAGAAGGGTAAATCGAAGCCGTCGAAAGCCGCTGAACAAAGTCTTCGACAACTCCGTCGTGCGGCGTGAACCCCGCCTGTGTTTTCACCATACCAATGGTGCCACCGGTATGGATCAGCAAAATCGCCATGTTGCCCCAACCAATTGAACTGTCGCCCGCGATCGCATCTAGCACATATCTTTGCGCTGAAACCAAGGCCGTGTTCATCGTATTTCGTGAGGTGGGTTCCTTGAGAGGTCTCTCGGAAAACCTCGGCACAAATGCGCGGCAAGCGGGCCGTTCGAGACGCGTTGCATCAAAGCCGTTTCCAAATGACCTCGGTATCGCCCAGAGAAACCAGCCGGGAATCCTGCGCGTGCGTTTCGTTCAAAGGTGCGACCAGATACGCGCCCGTCTTCATCTGGCTTACAAGCCGCTTTTCATAGTCCGCCTGGGCCCGGGCATCCGAAAAGGGCCGATGGCTGAAAACAACATCATAGGGGCTGTAATCCAACGTGCGCGCATCGTCCTGCCAGACACTGTCCCCTAAATTGAAGGATGAACGGGCCACATCGATATACGGCTGGACCACGTCAATTCCCTCGATCGTCGACCAAAGTAAAAGCCCGCCGTTTTGCAGGATGAACAGGTTTCGACCGGGGCCGCATCCAACTTCCATCAACCGAACCGGTCGGTATCGGAATTGTCCGTGGGCATAGTCCGGGTCCGCTGCCAGCATGCTGTCCAACTCGACCATAACTTGCAGGAAATCTCTCAGGTCGTAACCGATGTAAGAGAAAGAGGTTGGGTCGAGTTCGGCGTCCTCGATCGCTTCCGCGACTTCAGGATGTTCCAACGCTGCTGTTTCCAATGCAACGAAAACACGAGACAGCGCCTGAATACTAAGCTCTGACGTCAATAGTGCCTTGGAGATTTGTGAAAGGGCTTCGGTCTCGTAGGTCAGCAGGTATTTCGCTTCACTGACATAGTCAACAAAGCGCGGGTCTTCGGTTTCGGCCACAGATTTTCACCCTGATGCTATTTTGCGTGTTTTTGCATTTCTTTGAGCGACTCTGCCATGACCTTGCGCTCTTTCTTCATTATTTTCAAAGACAGCTCTGCCGATTTGATTTGCACATCCAGCTTTTTGAGCGCCTTTTGCGCCGCCGCAATGCCGGAATCGGGCTTGGTTTCGGCAGTTTTTGCAGCTTTTTCGCCCTCTTTGAGCGCCATGGCCATTTGCTTGTTGTCCTGTTCGATTTTTCCAGCTGCCTTCGCCGCGCTAGCGACGCTTTTTGCCATTTTCTTGGCCGCAGCCAAGAGCTTTTTTGTGGGCATGGACATCAGGATCTCCTGTGCGAATCGTTGAAGGATACAACTTTAAGGATCAGCCTAGCACCCGAAGTCACTGGCTCCATTAAATTCAGAAAAAGCAATATAAATGCGCGGATTCAGGCGCATGCCAATTTTTGATTTGGTTGTGTGTCCCACGTTACAGACCGCGACTGCCGAATCGATCATATTGGGTTCAGTTAAAGAGTTGGCGCTCATGTTGTGTTGCGAGCGCGGATTTTTCACTGTCCTCCCTGTTCCTGGAGCGCGCTTATAACAAGCGCGCTCTTTTTTTTGGCGGGTGCGACCACTTGGTTTTTTTGTCGCCATCTCTTGCCTTCGATGTCTGGGATGCATCCGCCGTGCGCGTAGACGCTCGGGAAAACCCGCTTCCAACCCGTTTGGCACTCAGATTCAGTGGCCACCGCTCGATTCATGGTTAACAGAAATTAATGGGAAACTGGGATGCGCTTAACGCTTCGTCGGTATCCATTTTTCATTCAGTCTCAGGATCAAATGCACGTTCGCTGGGCTCTCGGGCTTCATCGGTTCGTATAGGCAAGGGGAATGCAATGCACAGAGGTCGACGGTTTGCACTCACTTTCAGTGCTGCGCTTGCACTGGCATCGACTGGGTACGCGGAAGAAGCCTTAATCGGTTGCGGCACAACGGATCTGTTGCACAGCAACACCTCTATCAAGTTCGTCGGCGCAAATCCTTTGCAGGCCGAAGTTGGTGATCGGCGAATTCTGCACTGGTATCTGGAGGATTTAACCGGCCTTTATGTGGGGTCGTTTGACGTGGTGACGACAGTGATGGGCGGAACATCCGATATGGGTCACTACGTCAGAGTAGACGGGTCTTTCACCCTGCCCAACGGGAACATCTTTGTCGCAACGACCACGACACTTAATGACGCGACCGACACGATGAGTTCGGGCAATGCGCAAGAGGTGATCGATTGGGCGGTGATCGGGGGAACGGGCGACTTCTCGGAAGCAAGCGGCGTGGTTTCGATTGTGGTGCCCGAAAAGGGCGTCAACCACCTTGAAAACCGCCCGATCACGTTGAGCATCACCTGTTAGCGGTTGGTTTGCCCCCATGTTTCGCAGGGGTCAGCCAAGCGGTTTTCGCGAACCGCGCGCGCAGTCACCAATGCAAACCAACCGGGTTGATCCCGATCACGCAGGTCAGTGCAATTTTCTGCGTGACTGCATTCCGGTCAGGCTGAAAGCGGCAAATATGATCGCTGCGACGCAGACAATTGAAGGTCCTGCAGGTGTGTCGAATACATAAGCCGCCCTTAATCCGGCCAATGAGGACACGGCCCCGATCAGGGCAGCGATAACCGCCATGGATTCCGGGGATCGCGCAAGGCTGCGCGCCGCGGCCGCGGGGATAATCAACATGGCCGCAATCAATAGTACTCCAACGACTTTTATCGCGACAGCGACAGTGACGGACAGCGCCAGCGTCAGGATCAGTTGCTCGCGCTTGGGGTTGAAACCGCTGGCATAGGCCAGATCTTCGTTCAGCGTGGCCGTCAACAACTCGGACCATCGCCAGGTGATCAGCGCAACGACAAGCGCCGCCCCGCCCCAGATCACCAACAGATCAGACCGTGAAACCGCCAGGATGTCGCCAAACAGATAAGCCATCAGATCAATGCGGACACCCGACAGGAACGAAACGGCCACAAGCCCAAACGCGAGGGCGGAATGTGCCAGAACGCCCAACAGCGTGTCCATTGCGTATCCGCGCCCGGACAAAAACGTCACCGTCAGGGCCATGATCAGGGCCACAGCCAACGCGCCGGCAAAGATTGAAACCTGAAACGTAAGGGACAGGGCAATTCCAAGGATCGCCGCGTGGGCGGTCGCATCCCCGAAATAGGCCATGCGCCGCCAAACGACGAAACACCCAAGGGGTGCTGCGGCAAACGCGACACCCACACCAGCAAGGGTCGCCCGGGTCATGAAATCGTCAAACATTATTCCGCGGCTTTTTGAGAGTGGTCGTGATGGTGGTGATCATGATCATGTCGGTAAAGTGCAAGAGCCCCTCCGGTTCCGGTTCCGAACAGGGCCCGATACTCCGGGGCCGATGCCACAACGGCGGGCGAGCCCTGGCAACAGACATGACCGTTCAAACAGATCACGCGGTCCGAGGCGCTCATGACAACATGCAGTTCGTGGCTAATCATTAGGATCGCGCAATGGGTTTCGGTTCTTACGGTTTCGATTTGGCGATAAAACGCCGCCGAGCCGGGCTGGTCCAAGCCCTGCGTCGCCTCGTCCAGAAGCAGAATTTCGGGCTTGTTGATCAAGGCCCGCGCCAAAAGAACGCGCTGAAACTGACCACCGGATAATTGTGACATCTGGCGCTTTGACAGATCCGGCACTCCGGCTGCCTCCAGCGCCTCCGCACAGCTCTGCCGGGTTGCGCGGTGGGTCAATCGCAAGAAACGTTCGACAGAGATAGGCAGTGTCGGATCGATGTGCAGTTTTTGCGGAACATACCCGATCCGCAATCCCGGCTTTAAGGTAACCCGACCGCTTGCGGGTTGAACCGCACCTATGATGGCGCGCAGCAGACTGGTTTTGCCGGATCCGTTGGGACCGACAATCGTCAGGATCTCACCCGGTTCGACAGTCATATCGATATGGCGCAGGACAGTATTGGCACCGTATCGCACGCCGAGGTCTTCAACGGTTACGAGCGCCATGCTTTACGCCTTTGCGGTGCAATCGGGGCAAACACCTTCGGCTTCGACCACAGTTCGCTCAATCTCAAACCCCACGGCGCGCGCGGCGGCCCCAAGCGCACCCTTGGCTGGCGTGGATTGCGCTTCGGCGACTGCGTCGCAGACGCGGCATATCATGAACGCGGGGGAATGGCTGGCACCCGGATGAGCGCAGGCGACAAACGCGTTCAAACGCTCAATTTTGTGTACAAACCCGTTTTCGACCAGGAAATCGAGTGCGCGGTACGCCACAGGTGGTTGCGAACCGAAACCTTCCGCCCGCAATCGGTCCAGGATCGCATAAGCCCCAAGCGCACGGTGTTCTTGAAGCAAGATCTCAAGCACCTTGCGCCGAACCGGCGTCAGGCGCAAACTCTGCTGCTTACACCGCGCTTCGGCTGTCGCCAGCCCCGTTTCAACGCAGTTTTTGTGGTCATGATTCCGGAACCCCACAGGAGCAGGCTCGCTGGTGGCCGCAGGATGAGTGTCGCTTGTCATGTTATTTCATATCATGTATGTCGCTCGCACTGTTATAAAATCACACAGAGGGTCTGATGTCCAGAAAGCTTGTCCCACTATCGATCACTGCTGCATTGCTGGGCGGAACCGCCATGGCGGACGCGCCGAATGTCGCCGTTGACATCGCCCCCGTGCACTCGCTTGTGGCCCGTGTCATGGAAGGTGTCGGCACGCCGGATCTGATCATTCCGGCCGGTGCTTCACCGCATGAATACAACCTGCGCCCCTCCGAAGCGTCGGCGCTGCAAGAGGCGGATGTGTTGTTCTGGATCGGTGAAGACCTGACGCCCTGGCTGGAGGGAGCCGTCGAAACGCTCTCTGACGGCGCAACGGTCACCACATTGCTAGAGTCGGACGGCACGGTGCTGCTCGATTTCCGTGAAAATGCCCTGTTCGAGGCGCATGACCACGGGGATCACGATGATCATGGACATGACGACCACGGCCATGGGCATGGCGAACATGCCTTCGAATGGGCGGGGCTGTTTGACCTGAAAGCGGGCGACTACGTTTGGTCGTTTGCAAAGGTAGATGGCGATTATGCTGATCCCGCGATGAAAATGGTCGTTCTTTCGGCCGATGATATCGAAGCGGTTGAAGAGACCGCCGAAGAGCTGTTGGAAAGTGAGGCTTCTGAAGCGAAAGCCGATGGTGAGGTTCTAGGTGCGAACAACGTGGCCTACGCGTTAAACTTCAGCCCGGAACAAGACAGAACCCTGTTCACGGTCAGCATTGCCGAAGACGGAAAGTACGCGTTCTTCACCGAACACATGCCATTTGAATTCGAAGCGGATGAGCACTTCTTCAAAGATGCCGATGGCGCGGATGTCGAGCCTGTCGCCCAAGAGCCCGATGTCGATCACCATGATCACGATCACGGAAGTGAAGAACATGCAGGGCATGATGACCACGATCATGCCAAAGACGATGACCATGCGCATGACGATCACGGGCACGATGACCACGCCCATGATGACGACCATGCAGGTCATGACGACCACGCGGGGCATGACGATCATGACGACCACGCGGGGCATGACGATCATGAAGGACACGCGCATGGCGAACACGACCCCCATGCCTGGTTGTCACCGGCAAACGCTGAAATCTGGCTGAACGTGATTGCCGCACAGCTGTCATCGGTCGACCCTGACAATGCGGGGGCCTATTTTGCCAATGCCTCTGCCGCGCGTGAAGAAATGGCCGCGCTTTCGGCTGAAATCGCCGAGACGCTGGAACCCGTCCGGGGCGGCAGCTTCATCGTATTCCACGACGCCTACCAGTACTTTGAGGACGCCTTTGAATTCCCAGCATCGGGTGCTATTTCGATTGGTGATGCCTCAGACCCCAGCCCGGCTCGGATAGCTGATATTCAAGACCGCATTCGTGGCGAGGGGGTCGATTGCGTTCTGACTGAACCGCAATTCAACCCCGGTATTGTCAAGACTGTCTTGGATGGGACCGAGGCGAATACCGGCGTGATCGACCCGCTGGGTGCCGAGCTTGAGCCAGGTGCCAACCTGTATCCTCAGATCATTCGGAACATCGCGGCAACCTTGAAAGACTGCCTCTGAGACAGATGTAACTGTTCGCCGCCTGACTTCTTTGGGGTCAGGCGGTGCGCCGTCCATTGATCACCAAGAAACCGCGCTTTGAACACCTTAGTACCGCCAATGGAAACGACAAGGCGTGGGTCAGTCAAGCCCGGGACTGGGCTTTTGCAGCTGCACGGCGCATCGGGCTGGAATGTTTTCTTAAGGTGACCGGGGTGGCCTCCTCCTGAAACACCCCGGTCTAGTGCGCCGCGATCCCGAAGGCTCCGGCTGCATTCGGCAAGCGCCCATGGTCGGGCTATGCTAAATTCTCACATCTTCGTTATCGGCGGTTTCGAGTTTCGAGTCGATACTAAATTTCCCTGTCATTCAGGACCCAAAGCGCCGTAGACGACCGCCGGTCTCGTTAGCCGCGGCCGCATACTTTGGAACCAGACATCAATTAGGGTTCCTTTGCCCGGACTTACGCCGCTTCTGCCGCTGCACGTACCGCGCGGATGTTTTCGCCGTAGATGTCTGGGTTGGTAACAGAACCGCCTTTGAACACAGCAGAGCCCGCAACCAAAACGTCAGCCCCGGCGGCGGCAACCAATGGCGCGGTCTGCGGGTCCACGCCGCCGTCGATTTCGATGTGCACGGGGCGATCCCCGATCATTTGGCGCAGTCGGCGCACTTTGTCCGTCATGTCGATGAACTTCTGGCCGCCAAATCCGGGGTTCACGGTCATGACACAAACCAGATCGGCGAGGTCCAAAAGATGCTCGACCGACTCGGCGGGTGTCCCGGGATTCAACGCAACGCCAGCCTTCATGCCCGCGGCCCGGATCGCTTGCAGGGTTCTATGGGTATGAGGCCCAGCCTCGACATGGGCTGTAAGTATGTCTGCCCCGGCATCCGCGTAAGCCTGTATGTAGGGATCGACGGGCGCGATCATCAAATGAACATCCATGACCGTCTTAACATGCGGACGAAACGCTTTGACCGCAGGCGGGCCAAAGGTGAGGTTCGGCACAAAGTGCCCGTCCATCACGTCAACATGAACCCAGTCCGCGCCTTGCGCTTCGATCGCTTGTATTTCCTGGCCGAAATTGGCGAAATCGGCAGACAGGATTGACGGTGCAATCTTGATGGAGCGGTCGAAGGGCATGATCAGTCTCGTAAAGTAGGTAGAGTTCAAAGGGCATATATCCGCGATCCGCACCGAAGGGTAGGGTCTGAGCTTCTGATTGGGGCGTTTACAAAACTTTCACCAAACCGACACATGTTCGTTGATCGTCGATTGTAGCTGACCGCCAAAGTCTGGTGGGGGTTGCACGTGCTGCGCATTGAAAAACTAACCAAACGTTTTGGCGAAAACACCGCTGTGGATACAGCGACGCTGGACGTGGACAAACCTTGCATGATCGGGATCATAGGTCGCTCGGGCGCGGGCAAGTCGACCCTGTTGCGCATGATCAATCGCCTCACTGACGCAAGCGACGGTCAGATCATTTTTGAAGGCCGCGACGTGACCAAGCTGAAAGGCCGCGACAAACGCGCATGGCAAGCTGACTGTGCCATGATCTTTCAGCAGTTCAATCTGGTGCCTCGCATGGATGTGGTATCGAACGTTCTTCACGGCACATTGAACCGCCACTCGACCCTGGCCACCATGTTCAACCTGTTCCCGATGGAGCAGATTCACAGCGCCATCGACATTCTGGATCGGCTCGGCATTGCCGAACATGCACCAAAGCGTGCCGAAGCGCTTTCCGGGGGCCAACAGCAGCGGGTCGCCATTGCGCGCGCTTTGATGCAGGATCCGCGGATCATTTTAGCGGATGAACCAATCGCCTCGCTGGACCCGATGAACGCTCAGGTGGTCATGCAGGCGCTGCGCCGCATCCATGAAGAGGATGGGCGCACCGTCATCGCCAACCTACACACGCTGGACACTGCCCGACGCTATTGCGACCGAGTTGTCGGCATGCGCGATGGGCGCATCGTGTTCGACGGGCTGCCCGAACAGCTGACCACGGGTGTCGCCCGCGAAATCTATGGCGCCGATGCCAGCTTCTCGGAAGAGGCGACGTCGACTGAAATCGATACGCTCGACGCCGCCCGGAAGGCCGTGATGGAAGCCGAAGCGACCATCTGAGCCTGATTACCCCTTTCATCGACCGGCCGATGAAAGGCCGGCACTTAAACTGGAGAGAGACAGATGAAAAAACTGATTGCTGCCCTTGTTGCGACCACTGCCATGGCCGCCCCTGTTATGGCACAGGAAATCAGCGAATTCCGAATTGGCATTCTGGGCGGTGAAAACGCGCAGGACCGCATGAGCAAAAACGAGTGCTTGCGCGAATACACCGAAGAGGTTCTTGGCGTTGAAACCAAGTTGTTCGCGCCTGCCGACTATGACGGCGTGATCCAAGGCCTGCTGGGTGGAACCATAGACATCGCGTGGCTGGGCGCGTCGGGTTATGCAAAAACTTATCTCAGCAACCCCGAGGCAGTTGAGCCGGTTCTCGTAAAGGTGAACCTGGACGGTGGCTATGGGTACCATTCCATCGGTTTTGCCCGCAAAGACAGCGGCATCGCCACGCTTGAGGATATGAAGGGGAAAACCTTTGGGTTCGGCGACCCGAATTCGACCTCGGGTTATCTGATCCCTTCGATCGAAATTCCCGAAGCCATCGGTGCCACCATGGACTCGGGTGACTATTTTGGCGAGGTGAAATTCACCGGGGGTCACGAACAGACAATCGTTGCTGTCAACAATGGCGACGTGGACGGCGGCGTAACCTGGGCAGACGGTCTGGGTGACTGGGAAGACGGTTTCAAATCCGGTGCTTTGCGCAAAGCGGTTGATGCGGGCCTGATCGACATGAACGATCTGGTCATGATCTGGAAATCTGCGCCGATCCCGGAAGGTCCGGTTGTGCTTCGCGCTGATCTGCCAGCGGACGTCAAAGACAAAATGACCGCCCTGTGGTCTGGTCTGCACGAGAAGGACCGTGAGTGCTTTTACGGTGTGGCCCATGGCGAGGCCAAAGCGTTCGAGCCGATCACGCATGACGCCTATCTTTCGATCATCGAAGCCCGCAAGCTGAAATCCAACTAAGCCTGCGAACCCAATGATCGGGGTCCGGTTGCTTGCCGGACCCCGTTTTTCCACCCAGGAGCAATTTATGACAGACCTAACGGCAGGGTCCCGCAGCGCTGATCGGATCCGGGACGAATACACTGCGATGACACAGCGCAAGCGGGTCTATGGTGGTATCCTCCTGATCGTTTTTGTGGCCTTGATGGTTGCCGGTTTTCGAACGGCGGACAGCCGCAACGCGGGCAGCTTTGTTGACGGCTGGCACCGCATCTTTGACTACCCCACCGAGGTGCTATCGGAAGCGTCGGAAAAGATCGGGTCAATGCCCGAGAACCTTGTGACGTTCTTTCCGGCGCTGATAGAAACAATCAATATTGCCGCCGCGTCGACACTGATCGGCACAATTGCAGGTACCTTTCTGGCCCTGATGTCGACTCGGGGTATGGCCCTCTGGCCGTCGCTCATCCCCTTGTTCCGACGGATTGCAGATATCTGTCGCGCTATCCCTGAAATCGTCATTGCCCTGGTTTTGATCTTTGTTCTGGGCGGCGGCCCGGTTCCGGCAATGATCGCCATCGCCATCCACACCGCCGGAGCGCTGGGCAAGCTGTTTTCCGAAGTGAACGAAAACGCTTCGTTAAAACCTGTCGAGGGGCTGCACTCGGTCGGGGCGAACTGGTCGCAGCGGATGTATCTGGGCGTAATCCCGCAGGTTGGGCCAAACTATGTCAGCTATGCGCTGCTGCGGTTCGAGATCAATATCCGAGCCTCGGCCATTCTGGGCTTCGTAGGCGCGGGTGGCCTTGGATATGAGCTGAGGAATTCCATGTCCTGGGGGCAGGGGCGCTATGATGAAGCGGCGGCCATTTTCCTTTTACTCTTCGTCACCATTGTTGTTGTCGATCAGATTTCGGGTCTGCTGCGAGAACGTCTGACCCATGGGTCCGAAAAAGGAGCGCAGGCATGAGCACCTTCGCAACAAACCTGACAGTCGACGAACTGAAGTCTGAGGCGGATCGCCTGTTCAGTCGGAAGCGTCTAATGAATTTTGGCCTTCCTGCGGTTGTGATCGTTTATCTGATCTATGTTTTCTTTGCATTCGACGTACCGGGTTTGGCTGGGCGGGCGAACTGGGAAAACGGAAAAACTCTGGTTGCGGACAGTTACAGCTATAAAACGCATGTCGAACGGGACAACAGAAACGGCAAGGTTTCGGTCGCGATTGAGGGCGAGCGCAAAGGCGCTTACCCCGAAGGTGAAGCACCGGAATGGGTGGCTTTGGGCGAAACGACGGTGATTGACCTTGAGGGGGGGCACGTCGTGCGCTTTGGCCCCGAAACGGTTGAATACGACATTCCGGATTATGGGACGGTGCGGGCGACGCCTACGCGCTCGGCAGGTGTGCAGGCCGAATTGCCCGAAGGTGAGGTTCCGGATTGGATCAACCTATCGAAAAACCGTCTTGCGATCACGACGGACGCCGGCCGCCTGACCGTCACGCGAAACCGGTCCGAGGTCTTTCGGTATTTCATGGGCTGGGAACTGTTCTGGTTCACGCTCGACAGCCCCTATCATGGCAAGTCCCTTCCGCAGCTTGTGGGCCTTGCAGCATCCGGCGAAGCAGGCGCAATCTTGAACGACTTCTGGACCAACAAGATGTGGCGCCATGAGGACGTGGCATGGGCCATCTTCGAGACGATCCTGATGGCGTTTCTTGGCACGTTTGGTGCTGGCATGGTCGCGCTGCCGCTGGCCTTTTTGGCGACACGAAATTTCACTCCGCTGAAGTCGGTGCGGTTCCTGACCCGCAGGGTCTTTGACTTTGTCCGCGGCGTCGACGCGCTGATCTGGACCGTCATACTGGCCCGCGCCTTTGGGCCGGGTCCACTGACCGGCGCACTGGCCATCCTTGTGACCGACACAGGAACGTTCGGAAAAATCTTCTCGGAGGCTTTGGAGAACGTTGATCGGAAACAGATCGAAGGCGTGCAGTCCACCGGGGCCAATGCACCGCAGCGTTACCGCTTTGGCGTGATCCCGCAGGTCACACCTGTGTTGCTGAGTCAGCTGCTCTATTTCCTTGAATCAAACACACGCAGTGCAACGGTGATTGGTGCGATCACCGGAGGCGGCATCGGCTTGCTTTTGACGCAGGCGATTATCACCCAGAAGGATTGGGAAGAGGTTGCTTACTACATCGTCTTGATCATCCTGATGGTGATGCTGATGGATTGGTTTTCGGGCTGGTTGCGTCGGCGCTTGATCCAGGGTGAGCCCGAAAAAAAGCGCGAGCCGAAATCGGCGTGAAGCGCGACCCAAAGGACCAAGGACAGCCATGCCCCGACTAAGCGCAGAAAAGCCGTTTTTTCACCCCAACTGCGAGATTTCGAACAGTACCTTTGGGACTTATGTAGAGATTGGTGCCGGAACGCGCGTCGCCAATTCGGTGTTTGGCGACTATTCCTATTGCGACCGAACCTGCGATATTGCCAACGCGCGAATTGGAAAATTCGCCAACATTGCAAGTTTCACCAGAATCGGCGCAACCGATCACCCGATGGACAAGGCATCGTTGCATCATTTCCACTATCGCTCTGCCAGCTATTGGGACGACGCCAAGGATGACGCGGATTGGTTTGCGCACCGTGCGAGCCGTTTGGCTGAAATCGGGCATGACACCTGGATCGGTCATGCTGCGATCATCAAGCCCGAGGTTACAATTGGACATGGAGCGGTTGTCGCCGCCGGTGCAATTGTCACCAAAGACGTGCCCCCGTACACAGTGGTCGCAGGTGTCACGGCCAAACCGCTTCGACGCAGATTTTCCGAAACCCTCGCAGATCGCATGATTGCGCTGGCTTGGTGGGATTGGGATCATGCCCGCCTGCGTGCAGCCTTGCCCGATTTCCGATCCATGCCTGCCGAAGCGTTTTTGGAAAAATACGAATAGCGTGGGGTTGTGTTGGAAAGTCCAACACTAATGGGCACACGTTTGCAACGATGCACCCAATTCAATGAAAGCTTAAGATCGAGGTTCGTGCCGGTTGGGAATGCCGTTGCGCCGCTACGCATCGCTGATCGTCAGGGTCACACGTTCACCGGCAAAAACGGTCTTCCCGTACTCGACGGGTCTTCCCTGAGGATCGGCATTGATGCCGAGCGAATGCAAAACAGGCGCGCCTTCTGTCAGCTTCAGATGCAAAGCCTGCGTTGCAGTCGCGGCACGCGCCGTCAAACGGGTCGAAATTCGCGTATAATCCTCCACACCGCAATGCTGCAACGCTCGGGTCACGGACCCGGTTTCGGTCAGGGCATCCAGAATGCCGGGCAGACGGTTCGCCGGGAACACGCTTTGAAACATGGCAATAGGTTGCCCATCGGCCAAAGACAGCCCGTCATACACATGAACGTCCGCGCCGACACAAAGGTCCAGAGCTTCGGCTTCAGTATCGTCTGCCGCGCGTGTCGTCAGGGCGAGGATCGTTTTCCCCGGAATCTTACCGCTTGCGGAAATACTCTTATGATACCGTACTCTTTTGCCAATTGGATAGTCTGTCGGTCGCGCAGCGACAAAGACCCCGGCACCACGACGAGAGTGAACAAGACCGAGCTCTGCCATGTCAGCAAGAGCGCGCCGGACAGTGTGTCGGTTGACGCCATGCTTGGCGGCAAGCTGCGCTTCGGTGGGCAGGCGATCACCGGTTCCATACCGACCCTCCGCGATGTCCGAGGTCAAGCCGAGGGCGATACTTTTCCAAATCGGAGTTTTGCTCATGTTACCAAAATTTCACACAGCTACGGATTGCGTCACGAACAGCGCGTCGGTATTATTTGTCTAGTTGTATAGTATTTGCAGACAACCTAGCCAAGAGGCTTTGATGGTGGAACAGACAGAATTTTCAACCAAAGCGCGGCGCGCATGGATGGGGTTGCTTGCCCGGGCCCCGAAAGAGGCGCTCGCGGATGTATGGGACAAGGCAGGACTTGCCCCCGCGTTCGATTGGGTGCGCGCGCCCGAGATCGGCGGCGTGATGGTTCGTGGCCGTGCCGGTGGAACAGGGGCTCCGTTCAACCTGGGCGAAATGACGGTCACGCGCTGCACGTTGGCATTGCAGGACGGCACGATCGGGCACGGTTATGTTCAGGGGCGTTCCAAATCTGGTGCCGAGGTCGCGGCGCTGGTCGATGCGCTGATGCAGACGTCGGGTGCGGATCACGTGCGCTCCCAAGTCATTGAACCGCTGGAGCGGTTGATGAAAGACGCGAAACTTTCTCGCGCAGCGAAGGCTGCAGCCACCAAGGTTGAATTCTTCACAATGGTACGTGGAGAAGACAAATGAGTACACAAGTCCAATACTCGGGCGGGTTCGGAAACGCGCCGATTGACGCCGCCCATGCCTTTCGCGCCGCGATGACGGTGATGGCAAAACCAGGCCAAATTCGTACTCTGCGCGGAGCGCGGCCACCGGAGCCATTGTCCGTTGCGGCAGGGACTTTACTGCTGACGCTCTGCGATCCGGATACCGGGGTGTACCTGGCAGGACGCGCTAACAACGCCGAAGTGCAACGATGGTTGTCATTCCATACCGGCGCACCTTTCGTCACCGCAGAGCAGGCGGATTTTGCCGTGGGTGCATGGGACGATCTTATGCCGCTTGGCGCCTATCGCATCGGCACGCCTGAATATCCCGACCGATCGGCAACGCTTATCGTGGAATGTGACGTGTTGCATGGGAACGGCGCTGCGCTGCGCGGGCCGGGTATCCAGGACACCAGTCACCTTTCGCTGCCGGACATCGCCGCGTTGCAGGGCAACGCTCTTTTGTACCCGCTGGGCTGTGATTTCTTTTTTACGTGCGGCGAACAAGTCGCGGCCCTGCCGCGAAGCACACAAATCACGGCAGGAACTTAAGCGATGTACGTTGCAGTAAAGGGTGGCGAAAAGGCCATCGAAAACGCCCACGCCTGGCTTGCAGAGGAACGCCGCGGATCGCCCGACGTGGCCGAACTGAGCATCGCTCAGATCCGGGAACAGCTGAGCCTTGCGGTCAACAGGGTCATGGCCGAGGGGTCGTTGTTCGATCCCGATCTCGCAGCGCTGGCAATCAAGCAGGCGCGTGGAGATCTGATCGAGGCGATCTTTCTGATCCGCGCTTACCGCACAACCTTGCCGCGCTTCGGCTACACCAACCCGGTCGAGACGGCAGAGATGGCTTGTGACAGGCGGATTTCGGCCACGTTCAAGGATGCCCCGGGGGGGCAGGTTTTGGGGCCGACCTTCGACTACACGCACCGCTTGCTGGACTTTAAACTGGCCGCCGATGGCGAGGTTCCCGCAGCACCCGAAGGGGCCGCGCGCCGTGAACCGACACCGCATATCACCGAATTCCTGAAAGGCGAGGACATCATTCAGGACGAGCCCGCCAGCGAAGATACCCCGGGCGATCTGACGCGCCAGCCTTTGGAGTTTCCGTCCAGCCGCCCGCTGCGCCTGCAATCCCTGACACGCGGAGACGAAGGGTTCGTACTGGGCATGGCTTACTCGACTCAGCGCGGCTATGCGCGCAACCACGCGTTTGTCGGCGAATTGCGGATCGGCAAGGTCGCTGTTGAGATGGTTATCCCAGAACTAGGCTTTGCGATTGATCTTGGAGAGATTGAACTGACCGAATGCGAAACGGTGAACCAGTTTCAGGGATCCAAAACCGAACCGCCCCAATTCACGCGGGGCTACGGGTTGGTGTTTGGCCAGTCCGAGCGCAAGGCTATCTCGATGGCGCTGGTGGACCGGGCCTTGCGCTGGGAGGAACTGGGTGAAGACTATCTTGGTGCCGCGGCACAGGACGAAGAGTTTGTGCTGAGCCATGCCGACAACATTCAGGCCACCGGTTTCCTCGAGCATATCAAGCTGCCGCATTACGTGGACTTTCAGTCGGAACTTGAACTTGTACGAAAACTTCGCCGCGAGGCCGAAGAACGGATCACCCCAAAGGAGGCCGCGGAATGAAGGCTGTTGTTTTTGATATTGGCGGCGTCTTGGTTGATTGGCAGCCACACCTCGCGTGGGTCGAGGCGCTTGGGTCGGAACAAGCAGCGCATGCTTTTATCGACCGCACCGATTTTCGAGCACGAAATGCACGCGGCGATAACGGAGAGCGGTTCGCCGATCTGGCGCAGGAGTTGCATGATCCGAGGGATCAAGTGCTGTTTGCCTCTTATGTCGAACTGTACCCAAAAACGGTGGAAACCGCGATCCACGGAACTTGGCAGGTCTTGGACCGGCTCAAGGCGCAGGGCACGCCCGTCCACGCCATAACCAACTGGTCTGCCGAAACTTGGCCGGAGGGTTTGAAAGTTCATCCGCGGCTCGGAGAGGTCTTTGAAACACTGGTCGTTTCCGGGCAGGAAAAGATGGCGAAACCGGACACGCGTATTTTCCGCCTTCTCTGCGAGCGGGCGGGCATTGCGCCCGAGGATTGCGTATTTATCGACGACAGCCCGCAAAACGTCGATGGTGCCCGGGCGACCGGTATGGATGGGATTCACTTCACTTCGCCGCAGGCGTTGGAATCTGCGCTGTCCGAGCGAGGGTTGCTATGATCGCACAAGCATCTGCGGTGTCGAGCGTACCTGACGGGCAGCCCGATACTGCATGTCCAAGGCGCGCCGGCCGTATGCGCTGTAGTCATACAAACAGTTCGCTTTCGCGCGGTCCGCAGAGGCGTGTCAGTGCCCCGGTCGCTCAGCGCCCGGACTGTGCGGCCCCGGCGCGTGCACCGGCGAATTGTCGCCTAGAACGGTCGTATCGTGCGGTTCGAGTGCGCTCCACGCGTTCGCCTGGTCCCGCCTCAGCGCACGTCGGCGACGCGCGCGATGACGGTTGTGCCAATAGGAATAAGCCAAAACGACCAAAAAGACTGAGCCTAATACAATTACGTCCACAAAAACACCAAAAAACAAAGTGATACGTCAAATGAATGAGTATAACTTCGCATATCTGGACGAACAAACCAAGCGCATGATCCGTCGGGCCATTCTAAAGGGGCTGGCCATTCCCGGGTATCAGGTGCCATTTGCCAGCCGTGAGATGCCTATGCCGTACGGTTGGGGCACCGGTGGTGTTCAGGTCTCGGCCGCGACGCTGACACCCGACGATACATTCAAGGTGATTGATCAGGGCGCTGATGACACGACCAATGCCGTGTCCATTCGCAAGTTCTTTGAAAAAACGGCGGGCGTTGAAACGACCGAGGAAACGTACAGGGCAACGGTCATCCAGACCCGCCACCGCATTCCCGAGGCCAAGCTGCGAGACGACCAGATCCTCGTGTATCAGGTGCCGATCCCCGAGCCATTGAGGTTTCTTGAACCGCGTGAAACCGAAACGCGCAAAATGCACAGCCTTGAGGAATATGGTCTGATTCATGTCAAACTGTATGAGGACATCAGCCAACACGGGGCGATCGCAACCTCTTATGCCTACCCGGTCAAAGTTTCGGATCGTTATGTTATGGACCCGTCTCCGATCCCGAAATTCGACAATCCAAAGCTTGAGATGGATGCGATCCAATTGTTCGGGGCAGGGCGTGAGCAACGTATTTATGCCGTGCCGCCGCATACCAAAGTCGTATCGCTGGACTTCGAAGACTATCCGTTCGAAGCGTCCAAGGCCAATCATGCCTGTGATCTATGCGGTGCAGAAGACAGTTACTTGGATGAAGTCATCATGGATGATGCGGGCAATCGGATGTTTGTCTGCTCGGATACCGATTACTGCCGGTCACGCCGTGCTGCGGGCCATGTGGGCCGACTGGCCGAGGAGAACGCGGCATGACCCCTCTGTTGCAAGTCAAAGGCATCGACAAGCACTATGGCGCGCGGATCGGATGCATGGATGTGAGTTTTGATCTCTATCCCGGCGAGGTGATGGGCATTGTCGGAGAGAGCGGCTCGGGAAAGTCGACTTTACTTAACTGTATGGCAGGACATCTCATTCCGGACGCCGGGCAGGTGATCTTTGACACGCGTGCCGAAGGACCGGTGGATACAGTGACCATGTCGGAACCTGAACGCCGCATGCTGAGCCGAACGGATTGGGCCTTTGTGCATCAACACGCGCGAGATGGTCTGCGTATGTCCGTCAGCGCCGGAGGCAATATAGGCGAGCGTCTGATGGCCGTCGGTGACCGGCATTATGGCGATATACGCGACAAGGCGATTGACTGGCTGGGGCGAGTCGAAATTGATGTGACCCGGGTCGATGATCGCCCAATGGCGTTTTCTGGCGGGATGCAGCAACGACTGCAAATCGCGCGCAACCTGGTAACGGGTCCCCGCCTGGTCTTTATGGACGAACCGACCGGTGGGTTGGATGTTTCGGTTCAGGCCCGCTTGCTTGATTTGCTCCGCGGTCTGGTTCGCGAAATGGGATTGAGCGCCATCATCGTGACGCACGATCTGGCCGTCGTTCGCTTGCTGGCAGATCGCCTGATGGTGATGAAAGATGGGCACGTGGTCGAGACTGGTCTTACCGATCAGGTTCTGGACGACCCCCAGCACGCCTATACGCAGTTGCTGGTTTCCAGCGTGTTGCAGGTGTGAGGATGGATCCGATGATCAATGTGAAGAACGTGAGCAAAAGCTTTACCCTGCACAATCAAGGCAGCGCAGTGATCCCTGTGATGGATGGCGCCTCGCTGCAGGTCTCTCCCGGCGAATGCGTCGCCCTGACCGGTGCTTCGGGTGCAGGCAAATCGACGTTGATGCGGGTCATCTACGGCAATTACCTTGCCGCGTCCGGACAGGTCGTGGTTGGCGACCTCGACGTCGCAAGAGCAGAACCGCGCGAAATCATTGCTTTGCGGCGCGACACCTTGGGTTATGTGAGCCAGTTCCTGCGCGTGGTGCCCCGCGTGCCAACGCTGGATGTTGTTGCCGAACCCCTTTTGGCGGTCGGGCACGACCGCCAAGCTGCAATGGACAAGGCGGCCGATATTCTTGAGCGTCTCAATATTCCGGAACGGCTTTGGAGCCTTAGCCCAACAACCTTTTCCGGCGGCGAGCAGCAACGGGTGAACATCGCGCGGGGGTTTGTACATCATTACCCTGCGATGCTGTTGGATGAGCCGACGGCGAGCCTGGATGCCAGGAACCGGGAAACCGTGTTGTCGCTGATAGAAGAGGCCAAGCAAAGGGGGGCAGCGATCGTCGGCATTTTCCACGACGCCGAGGCGCGCGAGCGTGTCAGCGATCGGGAAGTGGACGTTTCGCAGTTCACACCGGGACTTGCCGCATGACCCTTGCCCCCGTCATCGCGGTCGTCGGACCATCGGGCGTTGGCAAGGACAGCGTGATGGAGGCTTTGGCGGCGCGCGCACCAGGTTTCCAACGCGTTCGGAGGGCCATCACCCGGCCCGCTGGGGAAGACGGTGAAGACTTCGACCGCGTTTCGTCTCAACAATTCGCCCAAATGGCTGAAGATGGTGCCTTTGCCCTTCATTGGTCCGCCCACGGATTGACCTACGGCATCCCGAAAGAGATTGAGGATCAGCGCCAGAAGGCCAAGGCGGTTCTGGTCAACCTATCCCGCGCCGTTTTACTACAGGCGCAAGAGGTGTTTGGGGATCTTATTGTCATCTCACTGACGGCGGATGCCGACGTTCTGAGGCAAAGATTGTCAGCCCGTGCGCGGGAAAACCGGGACGAGCAAGCGCGTCGGCTGGGTCGCGCGCGTACCGCATTGCCCGACGGTTTGCTGCAGGTCATCGAAGTGGATAACACAGGTCCGTTAACGGCAACTGTGGACGAAATCCTGACCCGAATTCAGCCAGAAAGGGTATAGCGATGGATCAGTTGAAACCGCCCGTCTTCGCGTTCGCCCACCAATGCCAGATCGCTGATCTGGAACGGCGAAGGCAGCAATGGAACAAGGTGGACGCCCAGCGCGGTCTCAACCAAACTGAGCGTCGATCTGTCCAATCGCCCGGTCAACGTGATGTGAAAGCGAAACGCATCCAGCACGTAAGGATACCCCCATTCATCAAGATGTCGCTCTTGCTGGGGCGTCAATCCCGATGCCCGTCGGCGCGCCAGTTCCGCCTCACCAGCAGGTGCGCGAAAATCGTCCAACTCCTGGACGCAGGCGGCGGCCAACGTGTTCAGGTCATCGGTGCCGCCCACTGGACAAAGGGCCAGAAAGCGACCGAGGCGAGCGACCTGCAATCCATCCAACTGGACCGGCGCTTGCTTTGCCGCAAGCGCCTCGCAAGCGCGCTGCAGGGCTTCAACAGATTGACCCTCGCGCAACCGAAACGGGGGTTTCATCGTCGCATGCAGGCCGTATTTGCGCGGTGTCTCGGAAACGGTCGCGACGTCAACGCCATCAATGATCGGATGCGGGACCTGATCACCCGTTTCCATGTCCCAGCCCAGCCAGCGCGTGGAAAAACCGACCCAATCAGCCTGCGGATCCGGGGCAAAATAAATCGCGTATCGCGTGAATGTCACATTGGCCTCCTGCCTGCGTGGCCGATCCATAACTCTAAGTGCGTGAAATCCAGATGACAGAAGACTTGATCCTTGCCAATGCCACGCTTGTGTTGCCCGACGAAACCGTCATTGGCAGCCTAAAGACAAAGAACGGCACGATTGTCGCCATCGACACGGGTGCATCGGTTCCCGCTGGCGCGATCGACTGTGGCGGGGACTATGTCGCCCCCGGGTTGGTTGAACTGCATACGGACAATCTGGAACGCCATATGCAACCGCGCCCCAATGTCGACTGGCCCCATGCGGCTGCAATCTTTGCGCACGATGCAGAGTTGGCCAGCACGGGGATCACCACGGTTTTTGACGCGATGCGGGTCGGTTCGATACCATCCGGCGCGGGACGGTACCTCAAATATGCGCGCAGCCTTTCGAAAGAGCTTTGGCACTTGCGGGAACAGGATGCCCTGAAGATCAGCCATTTCCTTCATTTGCGGGCTGAGGTCTGCTCGGAAACTCTGGTCGATGAGCTTGACGAATTCGGGCCCGAAGACCGGGTCGGGCTGGTGTCGATCATGGATCACACACCCGGGCAACGCCAGTTCCGTGACATGGCGAAACTGGAAACCTATTTGAAGGGGAAACATGCGATGAACGATGACACGTTCATGCAGCACGTCGCCCAGCTAAAAGCCTTGCGCGACCGGAACGGCGACAAGCATGAGGTTGAAACCGTCAAGGCGGCGCGCCGGTTCGGTGCCGTGCTGGCCAGCCATGATGACACAACCGAAGAACAGGTTCAGGTATCCGCGACTCACGGCATCCGATTGGCCGAATTCCCGACAACGGTCGAGGCCGCCCGGGCATGCCATGATCACGGTATCAAGGTCATGATGGGTGCGCCCAACATGATCCGCGGGGGCTCGCATTCCGGCAATGTCTCTGCCCGCGAACTGGCCGAACTTGGCCATCTTGACATCATGTCCTCCGATTACGTGCCTTCAGCGCTGCTGTTGTCTGCCGCACAGCTCGGCGAGATGTGGGGAGATATGGCCCGCGGAATCAAAACCGTTACACAAACACCTGCTGAGGCAGCAGGTCTGGATGATCGGGGTGAATTGCGCAGCGGCGCGCGCGCTGATCTGATCCGGTTCCGTATGCGGGCCGGGGTCCCTGCATTGAACGCCGTGTGGTCGCGCGGGCGGCGGGTCGCTTAGGTCGGTTTGGCTTGGATCGAAAATTGATGCAGCGGAGCGCGTGCCTTTCGATGCAGGGCACGCCTGACTTCAGAACGTTTTTCCTACGCGCGATAGAACAGGTACCGATCGGGCGCGATGGTTTCGGGACCATCAATCTGATCAAATCCGACCAAAGGCTGGCCCGAGATCAACAACGCGCCCGGTTTCACAACGTTCGCGATCAGAGGGCTGAGGTGGGCCGCTTCATCGACGTCTTCTGACTTGATCCCCCGACCAAAGTCGTAGTGGGCCAAGGCAATCCTGCGCCCGGTCGCTGCCAGCTTTTGCAACATCGGCTCAGCTTCGCCCTGCAAGAAATCCTGCGCGGGCGGGGTGCTGTCAGGATGGCACTGCAGAACCCGGTCCATCACCCAAATGCGGCGATCCGGCAGAATTTCCCGCAGGTGATCATAGGTTCGGCCATTGCCCAGCCCCATATCCAGAACGTCACCTTCCATGTCAGCAATTTGCGCCGCTGCCCAGTTCAACCCATCGCGCTGGGCGGTCAGGCGGCGCAGCATGGAATCCAGTCGGCTCATAGATGATCTCCGTAGTTGTTCAGCGTCTCGGTGGCGGTCCAGACCTGCCCCGGTCCATCCAGCAATCGTTGGATCAGGCTTTGTGTGAAGGTCCAGACATCTGGCGTATGAACAAGATGGTGCGTGAGAATCCCAAACGCTTCGGCATTGTCCGTTCGACCCAAGCGGCGATCTTTCAGCAGGTCAACGACCTGTGCCACCAGAAGGTCCGGATCGACCAGACCGCGCGTGCCTTTCCAATCAATAGGATCCAAATGGGTATTTACTTGCAAAAGTCCCGGCGCAGCCAAAGCGGCCTTGCGCGGTGTCGCAGTCGAAAGGATACGAAACCCCATTCCGGGCAGTTCTTCGACGACTTTCTGCGCAATCCTGTTCCACGGCGGGACAAACATCGGGCAGAGCCGATTGCCGAACAAATCCTGCAATCGAGCCATACCGTGGCGTGCGTCTTCAACAGCCTCGGACAGAGGTCGGTGCAGACGGAATTCCGACTTCTTCTCGGTTGGCGGCGCGTGGTTCTTGTGCGCCCACCCGTGAACAACCGGAATCATCTGTGGGGCCTGTGCAACAAATCCTGCCAGATCGGCATCCGCATCGCGGGGAACAACCGCCAGATGCACCGGGACACCCAAATCCTCGGCCATCTTGTTCAATGTGTCCAACTGAAGCGTCACAGTCACCGCATCGTCGTCGCGCCACCACATCGGCAGTGTGAGACTTTCAAGCTGCCAATGTTCCAGCTCGGCTTCCAACGGGTGCCAATCGGCTATCATCTTTTCGCCTCTACCAGAGTTTCGGCAATCTCGACCGACGTTCTTGCGCCATCAATCCCTTTGACCATAGGCGCGCGCGGCGCGTCAGCGATGGCAGCGTTCAGGGCATCACTCAGGGTGTCTCCGGTCAGTCCGGCGCTTTCCACCATTCGGAAGCCGCTATGCCGAACAAGGCTGTGTGCGCGCAGGGTTTGCTCTACCTCATTCCCGTCGTCAAAGGGAACCAACACGGCAGGCGTGCCGCTTTGCAACAGATCCATTGCGGTGTTGTAGCCGCACATGCTGACCGAGGCCGCTGCAAAGGGCAGCATCTGGCGAAAATCAGGTCGCACGGGTTCCACAACAACCGGCGCGTCAGCGGCGAGCTTTGAGAGTTCCTTGATGCGCAATGATGCGTTTTGGCCACCGACCAAAAGGCGCCAGCGCCTGTTGGGCATCTTTCGGGCGGCTTCGATGGCCGCGTGAAAGATCGGCTGCCCCACCGGACCGCCGCCGGCGCTGACCAGAATTTCTTCGGCCCCGAGCGTGTGGGGATGGGGGACGGGTGCCGGCTGTGCAACGAAGCCGGTATAGTACAGCCTTTCCTCCAACGCAGGTGATACCGGCCAACTGGTCGTCAGCGAAATCACCGACGGATCGGAATGGACCAGAACCCCGTCATAGTATTTCGTGACCATCTCCTCTGCCAAGGCGACCTTTGCGGGTTTTGATGGCGGGGCAAGAATGTCACGTACGGATGCGAGAATGACCGGCCTTTGCGGCAGCGCATGTGCAGCTTCCAGCGCTGCCTGAAATTCTGCCGTCAGAATGCGGCGCCCAAAGGGGAAAAGCTCGGTTATCAGGATATCGGGCAGGAATTGCCCAACAGCCCGCGTCAGTTCTTTGGACCTTTCGGCAAGATACGCGTCACGCGCTTCGCGCCCATCCTGATCCAGCAAGCGAGTGAAGTTGGTTCCATCTGACCGCAAAGGCGGCAACCCTAACAGCGTGAGGCCTTTTACGTCCAACTGCGGGGCAGGCATGCCGCCAGAGACGACAAGAACCTGATGGCCGCCCTCGGTAAACGCGCGGCCAAGCGTGAGTGCCCGACTGAGATGGCCTGTACCCAGCAGATGAGTCACCACGATCATGACCCTCATAGGGTCACCTCGCGCGGTATCAGTCGCACGGGATTCGCGTGTAGACGCATCGGATCAAGATCAAGCACGAACAGCCGATTGCGTTTGATCTTAAACGGCGCGGGGCCTTGAAAGTCCCACCCCCAGGCTTTGGCAAGAATGACGCGCATGATACCAATGTGACACACAGCCAGGTTATCGTGCCGCAACGCAGACAACCACGGTTGCAGCCGCGTCCATAAATCGGCGGGGCTTTCTCCGTTGGGTGGGCGGAAATCCCAACCCCAATCCTCGATATGACGATAGCCGCTATCTGGTGTTTCGATCAGATCGGCACCGCGCTTTCCTTCCCATGCGCCCCAGTTCATTTCCATCAAGGCTGGCGATGGAACGGGGTCCTGGCCCGCAACCAACCGTGCGGTTTCCACGGCGCGTTCCAGCGGGCTGGACCAGAGTTTGGCCTGATCCCAACCGGGCGGCAAACAGTACCCTGCCAATTCGGACCGCGCGTCGGCATCCAGGGGTATATCGCTGCGGCCCTGAATCTTTCCGGCCCGGTTCCATGATGTGTGCCCATGGCGAAGAAGCGCTAGGCGGGTCATGCCGGAACCTCCGCCAAGGGTCGGACTGCGTTCCAGAACCGGTTAGTCGCAGCGGGCATCAGGTGACGTCGGGCAATGTAGCGGCGCGCAAGCACGCCCTGCGCCCTGCGAAAATGGTTGTCATTCAAAAACGATTGCACGCGGCGGGCCAGCCCCTCCGGCCCAGCCTCAACCGTTGGATAGTCGGATGGCATCAGAACGTCCCGAACGCCCGGCCGGTCCTGTGCGGCGACAGGCAGCCCGGCCGCCTGAGCTTCAAGGTAGACCATGCCATAGGCTTCGTTCATGCCCGGCCAAATCAACAAAGATGAGGTTTCATAGAGGCGCTGCAAGGCGGGGCGATCCAATTGACCAAGACACTGCACCCTTCCACCGAAAGGGGCCATCATGGCCTCTACCTTGTTCCTTGCGGGACCGTCACCCGCAATGTTCAGGGACCAATCTCCGGTTAGCTGCGACAGGGATTCCGCCAGAATGCGATAAGAGGCCAATTTGTCGCCTTCGCGCATCATCCCCACCGTCAGCATGGGGCCATCGGCGGACCCTGCCTTGGGCAGCTTATCTGTAGGCAGGAATGGCGGCAATTCGACAAGTGCCTGATCCCCGAACCGCTCACGTTCCAGCGTGATCAGGTCGTTTGCAGTGTGGTAGAACACGACTTTGGCCGCGTCGCAGGCATCATGGGCCGCCTGGGCGAATCCAGCCCAGGGCCCGTCCAGCCGACTGTATGCTCGGGTGCTCTCCAACTGCACATAGGGAATGCCACGCGCCTTACATACCGCAGGACCAACAAGATCAGGGGCTTTGTAGTAGTTGTGATAGGTAACCCAAAGGTTGGTATCCGGTGCCAATTCCCGGATCAGCCGATCCGCTTCAATACGCGCTTGTTGCCGGAGTTCGTCCTGCAGTGAGGTATCGCCGCTTTTGTCGAAAATACGCAGCTCAGACGCCAGATCAACCTGATCGCCCTGCGCGGAAATCGCCTTCATAAGGTTTCGCGCCATTTCGCGGTCACCCGAAGGCTTCGGGCTGTCCGGCGATTTCATTGGTGCGTAAAAGGCGACCCTTGCCATCAGGAGCGGTCCGCGCAGAGCGCTGTCAACCGCGCAGACAGGCGGGCGATGCCCGGATCCATGCGAAAATCGGCCAGCAGGCGGTCATGGGCAGCGCATGCCATACCATCTGCCTTGGCGGGGTTGCTCGCCAAATCCGAAATGGCCGCAGCCAACGAGGCAGGATCATCGCTGGACAATACACCATGCGTTCCGTTGCTGATGAATTCGGGGATTGCAGAGACGGGCGTGGACAAAATGGGCAGCCGTTGGGATGCAGCTTCCATCAGCACATTGGGCAGACCGTCTCTATCGCCGTCTGTGGCTATTCGGCTGGGCAACACGAACAGGTCCGCCTGGCGCATCATTGCGATGACCTCGGGTTGGTCACAAGCGCCCCGCCAGGTGATCCGATCCGACAATCCGGCATCTGCGGCCTTGGCCCGTAAGGGTCCGTCCAATGTTCCGCCGCCGATATGGGTCCAATGCCAATCCAGTGATTGCGGAAGCATGGCGAAGGCATCCAACAGCCGGTCAAACCCCTTTTTTTCGACCAAACGACCAACAGACAACATGTGAAACGGCGCTTCGGGTTTTCTCAGAATGCGCTCGGGCGCGTCCGGAAAACGGGAAAGGTCCAACCCATGATAAATCAAGTCCACCCGATCCGGATCATCTGCAAGGCCTCGCAAATGCTGCGCCCCGATGTTGGTACAGGTGGCACCAAAGGACGCGCCATACGTATCTTCCCTCAGTTTCTCTTGTTTCTCCCATTCCGGCGACGTCCAGATATCTTTGGCGTGGGCCGAGAAACTCCACGGCAGTCCACGCATAACGGCAGCATAACGCGCAACAGACGAGGGGGTGTGCATGAAATGCGCGTACAGACCACGTGTGCTTGCAGGCAACTCAGCCGCCAAAACACAGGCTTGTCCAAAGCGGCGAATGCGGTTGTGGGTCGGATCACGCCGCAAGTCCCGACGCCATATCTGGTAGGCGCGGTGGTAACCAGGCAACTGCGTGGCGATCTGGCGGGCGTCACTCAGACGTTTGGGTTCGTCATGCAAGTATTCCGGAAGATACCGGACTTGTCCCTTGAAACGGTCATGCAACGGGTGCCTTTTGGTGTCGGTCGGGTGCCGAAGAGACCAGATGTCAAATTCATGACCGGCATCCTGCAGTGCCACCAGTTCCTGCGCAATGAATGTCTCAGACAGGCGCGGCCATCCTTTGACCAGCACCGCCAGCTTGGGGTCTGTTCTGTTCATCCGGTGGCGCGCTCTTGTTCAGGTCCAAGCAGGTCGTTTATGCGATGGGCGACGTAATCCAGACCGTCCAGCAACCCGCTTTCGATTGCTTGGGACGGAAGCGGTTGATGCGGAAGGTCGCGAATGGCCTGTATCATCGCCTCGGTCGTCAGGCCACCACGCCGTTCGTCCAGCATTCGAACCAAGCCCAGATCCTGCGCACGGGCAGCTCGGATCCATTGCTCCAGCCGCGGCGTGGTGCGCGGTACAATGACGGCGCGCTTGTCAAAAGATAAAACCTCGCAGAACGTGTTGTATCCGCCCATACAGACGACGCCTGCTGCCCCGGCAAACAAGGTTTCGATCTGGGATTCAAACCCAACAGCCACCACGCGACTGTCGAGTGCTGCGACGCGGGTTTCAAAGTCCTCGCGCAATTCACCCGACAAGAACGGACCATAAACAAGGATCGCACGCGGTGAGAGAGTTGGATCTTTTTCGTATGCGGAAAGGACAAGGTTGACCATCGCCTTGCCATCACCGCCGCCGCCCGGGGTGATCAGAATGTAGGGCTGCTCAGGGGCCTCGCCCACCGGTCCAAGATCCCGACGAAGGTACCCCGTCCAGTGTATGCGCCCTTGCGCAGCCGGGCTGAGCGGCAAACCCTTCGTCGGATCATAGATCGACCGAAGACCATAAACCCAGATTTCGTGATAGAAACGCTCGGTCGCGGTCAGCGCGTCTTTGCGCGCCCATTCGGCGGCCAGAACCTCTGGCTCATCCAGAACATCGCGCAGGCCAAGAACCAGCTTGGTATCGCCGGCGTGTTCCAGATACTCCAGCGTCGGTAAAAGCTCGCCGCGAAAACCTGTTGGCTCCTTGTCGACAATCAAAACATCGGGATTGAACTGGCGGACCGAGGTCTGGATCAGGCTCGAGCGCAGCTCTGTGACCTCATCAATGCCCATGCCAATGGTCTGAGATGCGTATGACCCATCTGATCGTTTGGTTACCCCGGGCAGGCGAACGTGGTCGACGCGTCGCGGAAATGTAAACCGCCCGGCAACCGGTGAGCCGGTCAGAATCAGGGCCGACGCGCTGGGGTCAGCCTGTGTCAGTGCGGCCGCGAGAGCGCGGGATCGGCGCAAATGCCCCAGTCCGAAGGTATCGTGGCTGTAGAACAGAATGCGCGGCGCGCGGTCGGTCTTTGTGTTTTTGTTGCCTAGGCCCATGCCTTTGCCTATTTCAAGTGTCCGTGCAAGTCCGCGCGTTTGCACCTGTTATCGTACATTCACAGCGGGTCCATACGAAAGGGGCAATTTTTGCCCTGAAAGTCTGCTTGCCATTGCGCGGTGGCAACAACAAAGTTGCAAAGCCCCAGGGCATTACCCGTTTCCGCATAAAAAGCGCAAGTCCCAGAAGCCAGCCCAAATCATACACAAGTCCCCCTCGCGACATATTCAATTTTTTATGACTTGGGAACCGTCTATCCCGGCCATTGCGGTCAGAACACGGGTTCAACACGAATTTGAGATATCGGGGCGGACGATTTGAACCCGCTCAACTGCTTCTGTATTCTGCCCGTTAACTCTGAATCGGATGCAAGATACGATGAAACCTAAACTTCTTGCCTGGGTGGTCTGGGCTGCGCTTGCGGCAATGCTGGCCTTGGCGTCGGTTGCCACTGCGCAAACCTCGTTAATTCCCGGATACACTTCGGGCACGACAGAAGAGGCGCCGCCAGAAGGTGATCTGGCCGGAGCAATCCGATCAGCCACCGAGGCCGGAGCAAGCGTCATCGTCATTGACAGCGCCGGCCAGGTTGTATCGACGACGTCAGGCCCGGATACGCCCGAGGAGTCGTCGACCGACCCAATGGGCGAAGGGTCGCAATTGATGAAAGCGCAGGAGCGGTTTTCGAAATTTCAGGAATCCGTCAATTCGCGCCTGCAGGCACTGCCGTATTCGGTGTTCGAGGTGCAGTATATTCTGCGCCAGACAAGCCCCGACGGGCGTATCCAGACATATGTCGAGGTCTTGGGCTGGAACATCCTATTCCTGCTGTTGGGGCGTTGGCTGTCCATCGAAATCTACGCCAAGCGGATCGCCAAGCGATGGGTCGTCGCGCGGATCAAGGATAACCCGCAAGGGTATCGCGAAAAGATGCCCTTCCTTGTCTTCCGGTTCATTATGGGTATCGGAGCCACGGTCTTTGCCATGCTGATGGCGCTGATCGTGGGCTATCTGTTCTTTGGAGAAGCCGAAGACATTTCGATCCAATTTACGGTCACGGCGATCTTTACCGCATTTTTCCTGTCACGCACCGTGTCCGACCTTTGGCGGATGGTTTTGTCGCCCTATCTCAGCCAATACCGTCTTCCCCCGTTTTCGGATCGGGATGCAAAGCGGCTGTATATCTGGGCATCGGTGCTTGCAACATACGATATTTCTGTTGTTTTGTTTTCCACCTGGGTGGCTGATTTCGGGCTGAACTACAATGTTTACGCCATGGTCTATGGCAGCCTGACGTTGGCGGGTGCCTTGGGCAATGTGTTGATGATCCTGTTCAATGCGCGCGCCATATCCAATGCTATTCGCGGCGGTCGGGCACCGGATCAGGTGTCCTGGATCTTGCGCTTTATCTCATTTGCATGGGCGCCGGTTCTGATCCTTTACATGGTGTTCAGTTGGTTCAGGCTGGCCGTGGACCTTGTTCTTGAAGTCCACGACTCGATCCCGATCGTGGCCAGCAGCTATGCAATCTTTATGTCGGTGGTCGTTGCCTATGGCGCGATGAACTACCTTCTGGAACGTTATTTTGATCGTAATCGGGCGATTGAAGAGATGAATGCCCAGGCACCAGACCCCGACATGCCCGCGGATGATGAGCAGGTGGTTGTTACGCCCGAGGCCGAAATGCGTCGGCATTCCATTCTGACTTACGAAGACCTGGCACGTCGCGTGGCAGGTATTCTGGCCTTTGTCGTGGGCATCTACGCGCTGGTCGTCATCTGGAACCCGCAGGCCAGCTGGAGCGAGGACCTGCCGATCGAACGGGCGTTGGATGTCATGGTGATCCTGTTCATCGGATACATCCTGTTTCACTTCTTCCGCATTTGGATCGACAGCAAAATCGCAGAGGAGGAAGAAGACAGCGGCGGAGAAGCTGAATTGGGTGACGAAGGCGGCGAGGGCGGCCAGAGCCGCCTGGCGACCTTGTTGCCGTTGTTCCGCGGGGCGATTCTGGCGGTTGTCGTGGTGACCATAGCTCTGATCGTATTGATGGAGCTTGGGATCAATGTCAGCCCGTTGTTTGCTGGTGCCGGTGTCGTGGGCCTGGCTGTTGGATTTGGGTCGCAGACACTGGTTCGCGATATCTTCTCGGGCGCGTTCTTTTTGATGGACGACGCATTCCGTAAGGGCGAGTATATCGATATCGGGGATGTGAAGGGGACGGTCGAGAAAATATCGGTCCGGTCATTTCAGTTGCGCCACCATCTGGGTGCGCTGAACACCATCCCCTTTGGTGAAATCAAGGTTCTGACCAACTACTCGCGCGATTGGGTCATCATGAAACTGCCGCTGCGGGTAACCTATGATACCGACGTCGAAAAGGTGCGGAAACTGATCAAGAAACTGGGGCAGGAATTGCTGACAGACCCGGTAATCGGTGAGAACTTCATTCAGCCGTTGAAGTCCCAGGGCGTGATCGAAATGCAGGATTCTGCAATGATCATACGGGTCAAATTCATGACCAAACCGGGCGATCAATGGCTGGTGCGCAAGAAGGTGTATCAGGAAATTCGCGAACTGTTTGCCCGTGAAGGTATACGATTTGCGCATAGGGAAGTCACCGTACGCCTGGCCGACGGCAAAGAGGCGGAGGACCTTACACCCAAACAACGCGAGGCTGTGACCGGTGCAGTGCAAGCGGCGATTGACGAAGACTATCTGGATGATATCGGACCGGGAGGTGACGACCGCTAAGGTCCGCGCGTATCGCCTTGGACCATGTCGCGCCCGGTGCGTGAATGTCTTATGTCTGGAACGATGGCCAGTTTGGCGCTGAAGTGCCAAGCTTTGATGCTGGAAGCGACCATCGCATGTCCGATTGTCCGACCTGCAACGCCGGTTTCAGACGGTGCCCCGGACCCCAGCCAGAGGCTTCGCTGGCGGCAGAATAATCGTCCCGGTTGGCCGCGGTTATATCGCCCAAATCACTGGTTTTTGCGAGGCTCGCCAGCAGTTCCGCCGTTCGGGCCAATGACAAATGGGCTGTCATCACAGTGTTGCCCAGCGCGGCCTCGGTCAGGGCGGACAGGGCCGCTGCGGCCATCAGATATCCAGTCGCATGATCCAGTGCCTGAACCGGCAGCGGCGTTGGTTTGTCGGCCTTCGCCCACTCCATGCCAGCATGTGCGATTCCGGCGCTCATTTGCACAAGACTGTCAAAGCCACGCCTGGTGGCCCAGGGTCCTTGCCAACCATATGCATCCAGCGTGACTTCTATTCGTTGCGGCGCAATTTCATCGCGCTTGGTTTTCGTCAAACCCAACGCATCCAATGCACCGGGGCGATAGCCGTGGATGAACACATCTGCCTGAGCCAGCATGTTTTGCAATTGATCGAACCCGGCTTCTGACTTCAGGTCCAGATAGGCACAGGTCTTGCCCAGCGAAACATCCGGTATCACGCCCGGCTCATCCCATTGCAACGGGTCCACCCTTAAAACCTCGGCTCCGAACCCGGCGAGCGTACGGGTCGAAACCGGCCCGGCCAGAACACGGGTCAGGTCCAGCACGCGCAAACCAGCCAGGGGGCGCTGCGCAGTCGCCTGCGGACGATCCCGCAACGAAACGCTGCGCGGCGATTGCCAGTCAATCAAAGGGTCCCGTGCGACGGCACGGCCCTGCGGGTGATCCTGCCATTCGGTCCGGCTGCGCATCGCGGCGGAAACACCGCCCTCCGCAACAATCGCGGCCTCGAGTTCAGCGATCGGCCAGTCCCGAACGGCGCGGGCAACAGCATCGCGTTCGGCGTGGGTTCCAAGCACCTTCAAGGCTGCCGCGCGGTGGTGCGGCAAATTGGTGTGCAGCCTGATCCACCCGTCCGACGCGCGGTAATCTCCGGCGATTGCGTCCCACAGGTTGGGCATGTCCCAACCGTCGGGCTTGAAGGAAAACCCATACCATAGCGATGCCAGACGATGATCTACCACGACGTCTTGCGGTTCATTTGACAGGTCCAAAGCGGCGATAAGTCGGGCCAGTTCCTGTCCCACCGCCGCGAAGCTGAGCGTGGCGAGTTCAGAAACCGCAAAGGCGCTGGGGCGATCCCCGGTCCCAAGGGTCTCGAACGTGTCCGACGCAGGAAGAGAGGCCAGCAAGCTCATTGTTGATAGGGATCAAGACTGTCCCGCAGCCCATCGCCAAGGAAGTTGAACGCCAAAACGACGACGATGATCGGCAGCATCGGGATCGCAGTCCATGGATAGATTTCGATGGAAGCCAGATTTTGCGCGTCGTTCAACATCACACCCCAACTGACGGCAGGCGCGCGCAGGCCCAGACCAAGGAAGCTGAGCGCCGTTTCCCCAAGGATCATCGCCGGTATGGACAATGTGGCCGAGGCGATCAGGTGGGACATGAAATTCGGCAGCAGGTGTTTGCGGATCACCCGGCCCGAGCTGGCCCCCATCATTTCAGCGGCGCGGACATATTCCTCTTCGCGCAGGGACAAGAATTTGGCACGCACGGATCGTGCAAGACCCGGCCAGTCGAGGATGCCCAGAATGATCGAGATGATGAAGAAAACGGCAACCGGGCTCCAGTTCGAAGGCACGGCAGCGGACAAGGCCAGCCACAGCGGCAGTTCAGGCAGCGAGCGCAGGACTTCGATAACCCGGTTGATCACCCAGTCGATGCGCCCGCCGAAATACCCCGCCATCGAGCCGAACAGAATGCCCAGAAAGAACGACACCGAGATGCCGATAAGACCAACCGTCAGCGACAATTGTGCGCCATAGAGGATGCGGCTGAAAATGTCGCGGCCCAGCCTGTCTGATCCCCAGAGAAACAGAGTGGCGCCTTCGGGTGCACAGAACAGGTGGGTGTCCGATTTGATCAACCCTGCCAGCTTATACTCCGAGCCTTCGCAGAAGAACCGGATCGGGCGAGGGTCTTCGGTATCGGGGACGAATTTCCACTGAAAGGTCTCTAGATCGGCCTCGGCCACTATCGGATAGATGTAAGGGCCGATGAATTCACCGTCGTGAAACCAATTGACAGATTGCGGCGGCGCATAGAGATGCTCTCCGTTCCGGTCGTTTGGGCCATATGGCGCGATAAATCCTGCAAAGGGCAGCATCAGGTAGCACAGCAACAGGAAGATGCCCGAGATCAGCCCCAGCTTGTGCGTCTTGAATTTACGCCAGACCAATACCCAATTCGGGGCGTCAAGATCGGCGCGCTCCAGTTGCTGGATCGAGGCTTCGGGATCAAACGGGGCGTCGTCGACATAGCGACCATCGGGTTTCCGCGTCATGCTTCACGCCCCTCGTACCGAATGCGCGGATCGAGCATGACCAGCAGGATGTCGGATATCATGGTGCCGATAAGTGTCAACAAGGCGACGAACATCAGGATGAAGGCCGACAGGAATTGATCCTGTGTCTTGAGCGCCGTCAGAAGCGTTGGGCCAATAGTCTGGAGGCCAAGAACAACGGACACCAGAACAGAACCCGACACCATCGAAGGCAGCAGGTTCCCGATGTCTGCCACAAAGGGATTGAATGCCACACGCAAAGGATATTTCGTCAACATCCGCGACGGTGCCATGCCTTTGGCCACAGCCGTCTCGACGTAGGGCTTCCCCAATTCATCCAGCATGTTCGCGCGCAGGCGCTGCATCATGGCTGACGCGCCGGACGTACCAATCACGAATGTTGGAACGATCAGATGAAGAAGGATGGATTTCAGCTTGTCCCAACTCATGGGCTGGCCTTCATAGACCGGATCCATAAGGCCACCGATGGGAAGGTTGAAATACCGATGGCCGTAATAGAACAGGATCAATGCCAAAAGAAAGTTGGGGGTCGCCAGGCCCAGATACCCGACAAAGGCCGAGGTATAATCGATCCAGGTGCGCGACCGGGCGGCAGCAATGACGCCCAGCGGCAAAGCCACGGCATAGACAAACAGGATGGCCGCCAAGTTAACAACTACGGTCAGCCAAAGCGTGTCACCGACGATTTCGGACACAGGGCGGTCAAACTCGAATGACCAGCCATAGTTGCCCTGCAGCAGACCTTCGAACCCATGCGGGCCGGGCCAGAAACCCATCCAGATCAGGTATTGTTCCGGCAATGACCGATCCAGCGAATACTCGGTGCGCAGAAACTCGGCCTTGGCCACACCTGCAGACTGACCTGACGCCTGAAGCTCAGCGATCTGGTTGCTCAGGTAATCGCCGGGCGGCAGGTTGATGATCACGAAAATCAGCACCGAGACCACCAACAGTGTCAGCAGCATCGTGAAGAAGCGATACACCGCATAGCGCAGCATGACCATTTTGCTGCTCCTGGATCAGTCGGCGAAGAAGAACTCGTCGGGACGATGGACGCCAAAGTGCGCGCCGGGTTCCCACGCCCACATGGCCTGTTCGGGAACGTTACGCAGCCGGTTTGATACGACAATGGGTTGAGGTGCGCCATTCAAGACGCCGATGGCGTAAATCTGGTCAGCATGGATTTTCAGCATCTCGTTCCAGGCGGCGGCGCGGTCTTCGTCGCTTGTTGCGACCTCCCAATCATGAGCGAGTGTCATAAGGCGTTCAGCCTCGGGCATGTCTGGCGCTTCGCCGACATCACCGCCTGTTTGATAGTGCTGCCCCCATTTCGGCCAGGCGAGGAAAACCTGATCGGTTGGGGCCAAATATGCGGGCGACGTGTGCATCTGCGGGATGCCGTCATCCCAGCCAAACCAGACCGACGCCATGGTATTGCCGGCAAATACCCGGTTCCTCAGAATGTCGCGGTCCAACGGTCGCATGACCAGTTTGACCCCGATTTTGCGCCAGTCATCCGTGATGATCTGAAGCGCGTTTTCGACCTCTTGCCGCTCGCCGGCGGTTTCAATCACCAGCTCCATCGGGCGACCGTCGGGCAATAGCCGAATTCCGTTACCGTCTCGTTGATCCAATCCGGCCTCGTCCAAAAGAGCGTTGGCCATATCAGTGTCGAATTGCGCCCAGGCCTGCGCGTTTTCTTCGTTGTAGAACGGGGACGCAGGCAGAACTGACATTGCACCCGGTTGCGCCAGTTTGAAGTACAGCGCCTGATTGATCGTTTTGCGGTCAATGGCCAATGACAAGGCGCGGCGAACGCGCACGTCCCGCAAGACCTCACGCCACGCTTCGTCTTCGTAGTTCAGGTTCGGATATATTGCGATCTGAGACGCGACACCGGTCTTCCATAGATAGGTTTTATACCCGCCCTCGGCCTCACCCTTCTTGAGGATCGAGGCATCACGGAACGCAAGCCCGCGCCCTTGTAGATCAGTTTCGCCGGCATTGGCCTTGGCAGCGACCAATCCCGGTGCCACAATCTCCATTTCCACAACATCAATGTAAGGCAACTGCACCCCGTTCGTGTCGATCCTGTGGTAGTAGGGGTTGCGCACAAAATTGTGTCTGATCTTCTTGCCAGAGCTTGCATTCAGCCACGGTTGCAATGTGGGCAATTCGTGATTGTCGAACTTGTACAGGTTGTCGACCTTGTTGTGCAGCGCGGCCCAGCTTTTTACGCGCGCGTCCTCGACCTGAAGCGCCAGTTCTTCGCCATCGGCGAACTTCTCATGATACTGCTTCAGAAAGGCGGATGGACGATAGATGAACGGCGGGCGCGCCTGCGCCAGCGATTGCAAGAAATCCGGGTTCGGGTCATCCCATTCAAAAATAACGGTTTTCTCATCGGGAAAAGTCACCGTCGGCACTTGGCCTTCGACAAGCAAAAAGTCTGGTGGCCCGGATGGGCTGAGAAGTTCGTTATTCGCCACATCCTCCCACCAGTACCGGAAGTCTTCCGAAGTAAATGGTGTTCCGTCGGACCACTTATGGCCATCGCGCAAGCGCAGTGTGAACTTGCGGTTGTCCTCGTTTTCGTAGGAGGCCAGCAGGTCGGGCACAATTTCGTATTTTTCGTTGAACCCAACGAGGCGCGCGTAGCCATAGACAACCATCTGCCGGATGTCCTTGGATCGGGTCACCATCGTTCGCATCGTGCCACCGGGCACCCCAAGGTCGCGGCCCTTTGCCGCCAGATCGACAACCAAGGGTTCAGAAGGAATGCGCTCTTGCACAGGTGGCAAGTGCCCGCTGTCAACTTCGGTTTTCCAGAATGCGCCTTCCTGCAGATCTGGAACGGACTGGGCCATGGCGGGCAGCCATCCCAAGAGTGCCAGCGAACCGGCCAACATGAAACGATGAGTGGTCTTAAACATGGCAACGTACCTTATGGCCGGGCTCCATCTCTGTGAGTGAGGGTATCACGGAGTCTGAGAAACGAAAGGCGTCTTCCCAACTGTCCGGTGAACCTGCACCCAAAGCAACTAGTTTCAGGTTGATTGGGCGATTGATATCAGGTTCCGGCTGCGCCGCGATCAGCGCCTTGGTGTAGGGATGGCGAGGGTTATAGAACAGAGTTTCAGGCGGGGCTTGCTCGACCACCAGACCTTGACGCATGACCGCGACCTCATCGGCAATACGGGCCACGACGGCAAGGTCGTGCGAAATGAACAAGTACGAAAGGTTCAGGCTGTCCTGAAGATGTTCCAGCAGGGTCAGGATTTGCTCCTGCACGGATACGTCTAATGCCGAGGTCGGCTCGTCACAGACAATCATCGCAGGGTCCAGCATCATGGCACGTGCAATCGACAACCGCTGTCGCTGACCACCTGAGAACGCATGCGGATAGCGTTTCAGCATGTCGGTGTTCAACCCGACACGTTTCAGCATCTCGGCGGCTTTGTCGCGTTGCTCGGACACCGACCCAAGCTTGTGGATTTCCAACGGCTCGGTCATCGCGTCCTGAATACGCATGCGTGGGCTGAGCGAACTGTAGGGGTCTTGAAAGACCATCTGCGCTTTGCGCTGAAAGGCGGTGCGTTCACCCTTGGACATCTTGTGAACAGTTATGGGGTCGGTATCGGGGCTGGAGCGGAAAAGGACCTGCCCGCCGGGATCCGGCAATTCGGCACCCAAGGCAATTCTCGCCGCAGTGGTCTTGCCCGAACCACTTTCGCCCACTATTGCAAGCGTCTTGCCACGCGCCAGTTTCAGTTCGACACCGCGGCAGGCATGGATCAGCTTGTCAGCCTTCCAGCCTTTGCTGGAACGCATTGTGTAAGTCTTTGAAACATCGACCATCTCAAGGATCAAATCCTCGTCGGGCATGGGCAGCCCGACGGCATCTTGGTCCGGGATCGCAGGTGCCGCATCAAACAGTTGCTTGGTGTATGGATGGGCGGGTTCGGTCAGGATTGGCGCAGCAGCCCCGGCTTCCATGATGCGCCCTTTGTGCATGACCACAACCTGCTCGGCCATGTTGGCAACAACGCCCAGATCATGCGTGACCAGAATAAGCGCCATGCCGGTCTCGCGCTGCAATTCCTTGATCAGCCCCAGAACCTGAGCTTGCGTTGTCACGTCCAACGCCGTTGTCGGCTCGTCCGCGATCAACAGTTCTGGTTTTGAAACCATCGCCATGGCAATCATCGCCCGCTGGCGCATCCCGCCGGACAATTCGAACGGGTACGAGTCGTATGCGCGCTTGGGATCGGGAAAACCCACTCGCTCGAACTGGGTCAAAACCTCCTTGCGCGCGTCGGCTTCGGATGCGCCGCGGTGCAGCCAAAGTACTTCGCTGACCTGATTTCCGATTTTGTGCAGCGGCGAAAGTGATCGCATGGGTTCTTGAAAGATCATCGAAATCCGGTTGCCGCGAATGCCGCGCATCTGACGCTCGTTGATGGTCGTCAGCTCTGCAGTACCTTTCGAGTCATTCAGCGTGATCGTGCCCGAGCGTATCTGCGCCGTGCGTGGTAGAATTCGAAGAGCGGCGCGACATGAGATCGTCTTGCCAGATCCGGATTCGCCCACCAGGGCAAGCGTTTGTCCTGCTTCGACATCAAAGCTGACTTTCTGAACAACGGATTCACCCGCGCCAAAGCCAATGCTGAGATCCCGCACGGACAGTAACGCAGTCATGCGGGTCTTCCACCCGGCTGGCTGTGGCAAATCATCGGATTTGTGAACTCCCTGACTTTTTTAGCGCAGTTTCGCGCGGTTGGGGCGGCGTAGTCAAACACCTTCTTCGGCAGAATTGTCGCGGAAACGTGAAAATACGGGACGTTTGACTACACAATGCGTTGAGATTTTGACATCAACCGTTCCGTAAGCATCACATTTGGGTTGGTAAATCCAAAGAAAGGAATCTCTGGTGTCCGAAAATCAAAGCCGTTTGGATCTGTTTATCGACCGTATGGTATCACAGCGCGCTTGTCTGGATTTCGCCATCGCTGATACATCAGGCCAAACCGGTCCGGTTTTTGAACTGGGTCTCGGCAACGGCCGGACGTACCACCATATGATCCAGTATATTCAGAAACGTCCGGTGTTTGTTTTTGAACGGGCAGTGGCCTCGCATCCCGACTCGACACCACCCGAAGATCGCGTGATTTTGGGGGATGTGCGCGAAACTCTACCGGCTGCGGTTGAAAGGTTCGGGGCATCGGCCAGTCTGATCCATGCTGATCTGGGTGGTCACAACCGGGAAAAAAATGATGCGTTTGCGCGCTTTGTGTCGCCGCTGATCCAACCCCTTTTGGCACCTGGGGGTTTGATGGTTTCCAGCGACAGGATGTATTTCGAGGACCTGACCGAATTACCGCTGCCCCCCGATGCGGTTGCAGGTCGCTGTTTCATCTACCGCCGTTGATCGTTCTGGTGAACGCAGCGGCCCGACTGGTCAATATGCGCAGAGGCGGGCTAACGTGATCCGCGTGAAAATCTGCAGGGACTTCAGTTGATGCTGTTTTATGATTGCAAAACCGCCCCAAACCCGCGCCGGGCAAGGATGTTCATCGCCGAGAAAGGTTTGGACATAGAGACCCAAGAGGTCTCGATTGCAAAAGGCGAACAACTGGGCGCAGCGTTTCGTGCGGTCAATCCTCGTGCAACGCTGCCAGTTCTGTTGACGGACGAAGGAACGGTTCTGACCGAAAATCTTGGTATTGCCGCGTATCTCGAAGCCAGATTTCCGGACCGGCCACTGTTGGGACGTACCCCGGATGAAATCGGTCTGGTTCACATGTGGAATGCGATAGTTGAACACCAAGGAGGCGCACCGATTGGTGAAACACTGCGCAACTCTCACCCGGCATTTGCCGACCGTGCTATTCCCGGCCCGACAAATTACGCGCAAATTCCCGAACTCGCCCAAAGAGGAAGAGACCGCGTGGACGCGTTCTTTGATTTGCTTGAGGATCGATTGCAGCACAGCACGTTTCTGGCAGGCAGCGCGTTTACTTTGGCGGACATAACAGCGTTTGTGTTTGTTGACTTTGCGCGGGTTGTAAAGGCGCGGATTCCTCACGAAAACACCGCAACTCTGACTTGGTTCGAGAACATCAAAAAACGTCCAAGCGCCAGTCTTTAAACGTCCAAGCGCCAGTCTTTGAGAATGCGGTTGCACGTAAAATATTGGTCCGGAACAGGACTGTACAGAAATGTCTAGACAGAATTGAACAGTGCGTCTAGCGTCCCTCGCGAGTCATTCAGGAGAGCGCAGGATGAAATCGCATTATCGTGTCGTTGTTATCGGGGGCGGCGTCGTTGGCGCCTCGGTTCTGTATCATCTGGCCAAGTTCGGTTGGTCTGACGTGGTCATGCTGGAACGTCGACGCTTGGCCTCAGGGTCATCCTGGCACGCGGCCGGGGGCGTGCATGCGTTGAATGCTGATCCGAATATGGCGGCACTGCAATCCTACACAATCGATTTGCTCAGCGAGATCGAGAAGGAATCGGGTCAAAATATCGGCTTTCACGTAACCGGTGGTCTGACTTTGGCGGGCACACCCGAGCGCTGGGAATGGCTGCAGGCGAATTACCGCATCTTCCAGTCTATCGGCATTGATGATTGCGAGTTGCTGTCCCCGGAAGAGGCACAGAAACGATGCCCGATCATGTCTACCGACGGTGTTCTGGGTGCGATGTGGGCAGACCGGGAAGGGTATATCGACACCACTGGCACCGTGCAGGCCTATGCGACGGCCGCAAGAAAACGCGGCGCGGAGTATTATGAGGAAACCAAAGTTGAAGAGCTGATTCAGACCGCTGATGGCTGGCAGGTTGTCACCGACAAGGGTACTATTACCTGCGAACACGTGGTCAACGCCGCAGGTCTGTGGGCCAAGCAGGTCGGGCGGATGGCAGGCGTTGAATTGCCGGTTTCGCCGCTAAAACACCATTACCTGATCACGGATACCGTGCCCGAAGTGGCTGCATCGGAATTCGAGATGCCGATGACCGTGGATCTCGAAGGGTTCACCTATATGCGGCAAGACCAGAAAGGTGTTCTGGTCGGGATCTACGAGGTCGATCACGAGCACTGGGCGATGGATGGTGCGCCCTGGAACTATGGCGAAGAGTTGTTTCAAGAGCAGCTGGACCGGATCGAAAACGAATTGACGCTGGGCTTTGAACGCTACCCGTCGATCCAGAATGTCGGAATCAAGACATGGGTGAACGGCGCCTTTACGTTCTCTCCTGATGGCAACCCGCTGGTCGGACCGGTGCCGGGCAAGCGCGGCTATTGGTCTGCCTGTGCAGTAATGGCGGGCTTCCTGCAGGGCGGCGGTGTTGGCAAGACGCTGGCCGAATGGATGATTCACGGCGAGCCGGAGGCAGACGCGTGGCCGATGGACGTGGCGCGCTACGGCGATTTTGCGCAAAACAAGCGTTACATTCGCGAAACCACCGGTCAGTTCTATTCCCGCCGTTTCGTGATGACCTATCCGAACGAGCAGTTGCCGGCGGGCCGTCCGCTGAAAATGGCACCTGCGCATGACGCAATGACCGAAGCAGGATGCAAATGGGGCGTGAGCTGGGACCTCGAAGTCCCGCTGTATTTTGCGCCGAAGGGCTTTGACGAAACGCCGACCCTGAAGCGTTCGAACGCGCATGACATCGTGGCCGAGGAATGCAAAGTGATCCGTGAAGGCGTCGGCCTGCTGGATATTTCGGGCTTTTCCCGGTTTGAGGTCAGCGGGCCGAACGCAGAAATCTGGCTCGACAAGGTTATGGCCTCGAAGCTGCCTGCGCCGGGGCGTGCGAAACTGGCCCCGATGCTGGGCGAAAACGGGCGGTTGAAGGGCGACCTGACTATCCTCAACTGGGGCGACGGCACCTGGTGGATCATGGGCAGCTACTACCTGCGTGCCTGGCATATGCGCTGGTTTGACGATCACATGATCGACGGCGTCAACGTCCGCGATCTGGGCGAAGAATACTGCGGGTTCGCTGTCGTCGGACCCAAATCGCAGGCCGTGGTCGAAAAACTGGCGGAACAGGATATTTCGGACCTGAAATTTATGGCATGCGGTAAGTTCGATATCGGCCTTGTCCGCGCCCGCGTTGCGCGCATGTCAGTGACGGGTGAGAAGGGCTACGAGATCAACTGCCGCTATGGCGATCATATCAAGCTGCGCCGAATGCTCCTGGAAGCAGGGGCTGAAGAAGGCATTCGTGAATGCGGGTTCAACGCGATGCTTTCGACCCGCCTTGAAAAGAGCTTTGGCATCTGGTCTGCGGAGTTTACGCAGCTCTATACACCGGGCATGACGGGCATGGACCGTTGGATCGATTGGGACAAGGACTTTGTCGGCAAAGATGCAGCTGTTGCCGAACGTGATGGAAACGGTCCGGCACAGCTGCAGGTGACGTTGGAAATCGACGCGCTGGACGCTGATGCAAGCGGCTATGAACCGATTTGGTCCGGAGACGCCCGCGTCGGTTTTGTAACCTCGGGTGGATATGGCCACCATACCGGCAAATCACTGGCAATGGCGTTGGTCGACCGCGACAAGGCCGAACCGGGAACGGAACTGACGGTGCATGTTGTGGGGCTTGAGCGACCAGCGCGCGTCATTGCGCCGTCGCCGTATGACCCGCAAGGCAAGGCGATGAGGGGCTGACGATGACTGCGCACCCCCCCGAGCGTGGGCGGCGGCGACGCGGGCGCGGCGCGGAAGCCGCGCCTGCCGAAGGCCGCAAGGTAAACTATCGGCAGTTGCGCAACCCGTTCCCTCAGATGGAAGTGTTCCCCGCCGACCAGATTGCCGACATGCACGAAACCGCCCTAAGGGCGCTAGAGGAGCTGGGAGTCAAAGTCTTGTTGCCCGAGGCCCGCCGCCTGTTCGCAGAAGGCGGTGCGCGGGTGGATGAAAACAGCGAGATGGTTTTTATCGGACGCGATATCGTCGATGCCGCGGTTGCTTCGGCCCCCAAATCCATCGCCTGCCAAGCCGGAGCCCGGTATCGGGATTTCACGTTGGAATTGGGCTCTTTGGTGTTTCAGCCGGGGGCCGGTGCGCCCAACGCCACCGATCTCGAGCGGGGTCGCCGACCTGCAACGGGGCGGGATTACCTTGAATTCCTGAAGCTGACCCATCACTTCGACGTTTTCCAGATGATTTCGCCGCAGGTCGAGCCACAGGATGTTCCCACCCACTTGCGTCACTACTTTACGACGCAGGCGCAGATGGAATTGACCGATAAATTCCCCTTCTTTTTCTCGCGCGGGACGCCGCAGGTCATGGATTGCTTTCAGATGTTGTCCATCGCGCGCGGGCTGACTGATGAGAAATTTCGCGCAAATCCCCATTGTTATACGATCATCAATACCAACAGTCCGCGAACACTGGACATACCAATGGCGCAAGGCCTTATCGACTTCGCGCGTCACGGTCAGATGTCCATCATCACGCCATTCACCCTGATGGGGGCGATGGCACCGATCACGGTGGCCGGTGCGATCACCTTGTCTCATGCCGAAGCTTTGGCCGCGCTCACGCTGACACAACTCACCAATCCCGGCGCACCGGTTTGCTATGGCACATTCACCAGCAACGTGGACATGAAATCCGGCGCGCCTGCCTTCGGGACGCCGTCGCATTTTCAAGCCTCGCTTGCAGCCGGACAATTGGCGCGGCATCTGGGTTTGCCGTGGCGGTCTGCGGCGGGCTCTGCGTCGAATATCAATGACGTGCAGGCGGCAAACGAAAACCAGTTCGGGCTTTGGGGCTGCCTGATGGCGGGTGCCACCGTGATCATTCACTCTGCGGGCTGGCTTGAGGGCGGTCTGACGGTATCGTTCGAAAAGCTGGTCTGCGACGCCGAAGTTCTGAACATGGTCGCGGAACTTTGTGCGGGTGCTCAGGCCGGAACCTCCGAGATCGGTTTTGACACTGCGCTACGCGAAGTAGAGCCCAGCGGGCACTTTTTTGCCTCCAGTCAGACGATGGAGCGATACAACACCGAGTTCTACGAACCCCATGTGCACGATTACGCCAATTTTGGAACCTGGTCGGAACGCGGCGCGATAGATGCCAACCGACGGGCAACCGGCGTCTGGCAAGGTATTCTGAGCGAGTTCAAGGCGCCCCCCAGCGACAGTGACCGGATCGGCGCGTTGAAAGACTATGTCGAACGCCGAACAGCAGAAGGTGGCGCCCCGCCGGAGAGTTGAATGAACACGAAACCGATCCTGCATCGCGATGACCCCAAGGCGGCCCCGTTGGTCGGCAACATAAAGGTCACACGTGACGACTGGCTGAACGTGGCGATGGATGTGCTGATCTCGGATGGCGTGGATCAGATCAAGGTACTGAATCTGGCCGAACGGATGGCGGTGTCGCGGTCGTCCTTCTATTGGTATTTCAAGTCTCGACAGGAACTGCTGGACGCGCTTCTGGCACGCTGGCAGGCCACCAACACGGCGGGTCTGATCAGACAGGCCGAAGCGGCAGCGCCGACGATCACGGCCGCGGTTTGCAATGTTCACCGCTGCGTTGTGAACACGGCCTTGTTTGACACCGCGTTAGACTTTGCGGTGCGCGACTGGGCCCGCAAATCGGGCAAGGTGCGCCGGATCCTGGATCAGTCGGATGCCAAGAGGCTCAAGGCGTTGCACGCTATGTTTGCCCGCTATGGCTATTCTGAGATTGAGGCAGAGACACGCGCGCGTGTCCTGTACTATATGCAGATCGGTTACGATTTGGCCCAATTGAATGAGCCGATGGAAACTCGGATCTCGATGGTGCCGCATTACCTTTATGTTTTCACCGGCGTGGAACCGAAGCCGCAGGAAGTCGAAGAATTCTCTGCCTATTCTCAGCACCACTGGGCTGGCGCTGAGACTTAAGATCGCTGCGCTAAAATTGTTGCTGGATTCGTTTTTTGGCCGGGCTAGGTCATTGGCGGACGGAACAATGCGTGCAGTTTGTTATGCAACCGAAACGGCCCCATGTCCTTATCCTTGGCAGCGCGCCGTCTGCGCTGAGCGCGCGGGATTGGCCGCGTGGCAGGTTTTCACACATCATTGCAATCAATAACGCCTGGCGTGTCAGGCCCGATTGGGACATCCTGATCCACCCCGAGGACTTTCCGGATGCCAACAAACCGGACGTTATCGGCAGCCACCAATGCTTTGTGACGGCGCACGAATACGTTCCATTGCAGAACGAGTATGGCGGATTCGTCTACGCTGGCGGAACGATGGCATTCACTGCGGGGTATTGGGCGCTTGCCGCTCTGAAACCTGCTGTGATTGCGTATTTCGGCTGCGACATGGTCTACCCACGGTCCGGAAAAACCCATTTTTACGGAACGGGCGCGGCCGATCCATTGCGACGTGATGTGACCCTGCGCTCGCTCGAAGCCAAATCAGCGCGGCTGGCCCTGTTTGGGGCCGCCCAGGGATGCGGTGTCGTGCGCCTTTCGACCGGGGAAAGCCGACTGGTCTTTCCGCCTGTGTCGATGGAACGGTTGAGCGAAGCATCAATGCCCTGTCCGAAATCTATGGGACCAGCGCTGACACGCGAAAGCGAGTTGGGTTATTTTGATCCGACGGGCCGTTATTGGGACAAACAGCACAAATACGATCCAGCAAGCATCGATGCTTTGGATCGTCTTTGGTTGGACGCTTACAGAAACGCGCGAATGGCACAGGTTGCCTGAGTCAATTGGGGCTTCGGCTTATCCGGCGGCGAATGCGGCCCATGCCCATGCCATCGCAATGTAGGTCAGATTATGCATGAGCTGGTCCAGACCCGTCGCCCGCCAGAATGCTGCCTGATCGGGCCTAAGCTCTTTTTCGTCCGAATAGCGGGCCTTGGCAAAATCGATGTGGAAATGAACGATCCATTCCAGTGCGGCAATGATCAGGATGAATTCTACGGGTGCGCGAAACAGTGCGAAAATGATGACGGAACCCACGACATGCACCGCAGCATGTTGAGCACGCCCTATGTGAAAATATGTACTCCGCCCCGAAAGCATCTTGGGCGTCTGTAAGTAAAAGTCGGCAAACATGTGTTTGATCTGCAGCAGGCAGAGCAGCAACAAAACGGTGCCTAGCGTGGCAGGCAAATGAACCCTCCCGATATCGTCCTGATCCGAACACTAGGATGTAATTTCGACATGCGCAAATGAACTAGTTCACATAAGGCGAATTTGGCGCAAATTGGAAATCTATTTGCGTCTTTGGTTGGGAATGCGGTATTTTAAAACAGGAGTATTCGTGCCGAAATCAAGGGTTTGATAGGCAGACCAGTAACCGGGGGCGAGTTTTATCGAGCGGACGATTTTTCAGTTCATCTGGAAATACTCCAGACGCGACCAGTTGATTCTGCTGGCCGTGACGGCGACGCTGTTTCCGTTGCTCTACCTGACACTCGAGCTTCCGAAGCGGATCATCAACGACGCCATTGGTGCCTCCAGCACAATCGTGAACGTTTGGGGGTTCAGCCTGCCCCAAACGACATTCCTGATGATCCTGTGCTTTGCCTTCCTGCTTGCAGTTCTGGCGCATGGTTTGATGAAAATGCGCATCAACACCATGAAGGGCGTCTTGAGCGAGCGCATGCTGCGTCGCTTTCGCTATCAGTTGATCAGCCGCGCCTTGCGATTTCCTCAGCCTTATTTCGAGCGCGTCAGTCAGGGCGAAATGGTCTCGATGATCACTGCGGAAAGTGAACCGATGGGCGGCTTGATGGGGGATGCGATCAGCCAGCCGGTGTTACAGGCGGGTCAAATGATCACCATTTTGTCCTTCCTTTTTCTGCAAAGCGTCTGGTTCGGGTTGGCGGCGGTGGCTCTGATTCCTCTGCAGGCCTGGTTGATCCCGAAACTGCAACGGCAAATCAATCTTCTGAACAAACAGCGCATCCAAGAGGTGCGCGTGCTGGCCGCCCAGATCGGCGAAAACGCCGCGGGCGCAGCGACATTGCGGGCCAATGGCGGCTGGCGCTATCGCCGGGCGATGATTTCGGACCAATTGGGTCGCCTTTTCGGCATTCGGTTCGAAATCTATCAGAAGAAATTCTTCATGAAGTTCATCAACAACTTCATTTCTCAGATTACGCCCTTCATGTTCTATCTGGTGGGCGGGCTACTGGTGTTGCAGGGGTCAGTCTCGTTGGGGGCGCTGGTGGCCGCGCTGGCGGCGTACAAGGACCTGAGCTCTCCGTGGAAGGAATTGCTGGCCTATTACAACCAAACACAGGACATGTCCTTGCGTTGGGGCGTTGTAATCGATCGTTTTGCCCCTGATGGAATGACGAATGAGGCGCAGTTTGAGGGCGAGCCTGAAACGCGACCACACTTGAATGGCGACATCGTATTAAACCAGGTGTCTGTGCGCGACATCGACGGTAATCAAATCCTGGATGATCTGGACCTGACCTTTCCAACCGGCAGCACAATTGGCATCGCGGCCCAATCCGAGGAAGACCGCCGCGCAGTGGCCGAACTGTTGACCCGCGAGATTCTGCCCAGCTCGGGCCGGGTTGAAGTTGGCGGGCAGAATCTGGCCGAGCTGCACCAGGGCGTGGTTGCGGCACGCATCGGTTACGCGTCGTCCCGGCCGGTGATGTTTCAGGGGTCGTTGGGTGACAACGTGATGATGCCGATGCGATACAAGCCGGTCTCAAAGCCCACTGAAACCGAGGAATTCGCGGAAACGCAGCGCGCGGGAAACAGCAGCGATCCGTTTCAGGCAGACTGGCTGGACCCGACACTCGCCGGACTTGAAAGCAAGGGCGACTTGCGGGAGTGGTGGCTAAAGCTGATAGACGGGATGGGTTCGGGCACCGCGCTGTATCAGCGCGGGGCCGAGCAGGTCTTTGATGCAAAGAACCACGCAGAGCTTGCAAAAAAGCTGGTCGAGCTCCGTCCAGTCGTCCAACAGGCCGTGAGACGGGCCGAGCTGGATCAACAGGCGCTGATTTTCGACCGCGCTGTATACAACGCTGCGCTGCCGGTTGCCGAGAACCTTTTGTTTGCTACCCCGCGCGTCCCGGTCACGCAGGAGTTGTTGGCGCAGCAAACAGTGTTCCTGAGCCAATTGCGCGAACTGGGTCTGGACGAGACCCTGATTGGCCTGACCCGCGATGTCATCGACATGCTGCGCCAGATCTTCGGCCTTGATGGCACAGATCATCCGCTGTTCCGCAAATTAGGTCTGCAAGCGCAGACTTATGAGGCGGCTGTTGAGTTGGTCGAACGCACCCGGAAAGAAGGTGGTCAGGGTCTGGACGACGATCAGCTGGCGAACTTGCTGGCCGTGCCGTTCGTGATATCGGCCGAGCAGATCGGCCCCGCATTTACCGATGAATTGAAAGACCGCATTCTGGAATTGCGGGCCAGCCATTCAGACAAGCTGATGGAACGGCTGCAAGACGTCTTTGTGCCATTGGATGCCGCCGAATTTGCCCCGGGCCTGACCGTGATGGAAAACGCCCTGTTCGGAAAGGTCAGTCAGATCGGAGGCGCCCGGTCGGATGAGGTTCGAAAACTGATCGTCGATGTTTTGGCAGAAAACGGGGCACGCCCGTTGGTGGTCGAATTGATCTACGACATTCCGGTGGCGATGGGCGGTCAGAACCTGCCAGCCGTGTTTGCAGAGCCGCTGGCTTTTACCCGGGCAACGATCAAAAAGCCTGACATTTTGATTTTGGAAAACGCTCTGGCCAGCTATGACATGGAAACCAAAGTCGCGGTGTACAAGAACCTGCGGCAGTTGCTGCCAGACACCACGGTCATCTACCTGAACGACCAGTTTCAGAACCCGGAAGTGTTCGACATGTATGTCGAAATCCGGCAGGGTCGGGTTGTGACTGACGAAGGACCCACCAACGTCGAAGAAGACAGCGCAGCCTCAGCCGATCTGGCACGCAAGCTGCGCGCCTTGGAGCAGACGCCACTGTTTTCCGGCCTGGACAGGCGGCAATTGCGCCTGTTGGCCTTTGGTGCGCGATGGTTCGATGCGGCTGCCGGACAGGTTATCTTTTTGAAGGACGATCAACCCACAGATGGCGCGTACGTTGTTCTGGCAGGTGAAGCAGGGCTGTACCTGCCGCAACCGGACGGGCCGGACAAACTGATCCTTGCTGTCGGGCCCGGCGCCCTTGTGGGCGAGCTTGGACTGATCCGCAAGGAACCGCGCGCGCTGAGCATGGTGGCAGAAACGGAGTTGTCCTGCCTGCGCATCGGCGAAGAAGAATTCTTGGCTGTGGTTGAAAACGATGCCGCCACAGCCTTCAAACTTTTGCAGGTTATTGCGGGCTACGTGTCGAACTAGCGAACAGTTCGCCAACCTGCCGCCAATCGCGCCTGTCACCCTTCGTTTGTTGGTGCTCCGCCCTGAAAGGCGTTTCCGTTGGCATAGTCGCATGGATCTTCCTGCATCTGCAGATGCAAACCTTCTCCAGTGAAGGGATGCGCGCGAGCCAGGTCTTCGTCGACGTCTATTCCGAGTCCCGGCGCGGTCGGCGGGATCACAAAACCATCCTGAATGCGAATGGAGCCTTTGATCAACTGATCGTGGAACGGCGTCTCGATGGTCTCCAGCAGCAACAGGTTGGGGATCGATGCCGCAAGTTGAACGTTGGCGGCCCATTCTATCGGACCCGCATAAAGATGAGGCGCCATCTGCGCGTTGAAAACTTCGGCCATCGCGGCAACTTTCTTCATCTCCCAAATCCCACCGGCGCGGCCCAGTGCGGGCTGAAGGATTTCGGCGGCTCCAGCGCGCAGCACAGCGCCGAATTCTGCTTTGGTCGTCAACCGTTCACCCGTGGCGACGGGTATGCGAACATTTCGAGTTACACGGGCCATGTCTTCGATCATGTCCGGCGGGGTGGGTTCTTCGAACCACAATGGCGAGTACGGCTCGAGCGCCTGACCCAAACGAATGGCGCCGGCGGTGTTAAACTGTCCATGTGTCCCGAACAGCAGGTCCGCCTTGTCACCGACAGCTTCACGAATGGCTTTGCAGAAATCCACCGACAGCGAGATGTCGGACATTGCCGGCATATGCCCGCCCCTGATTGTATAGGGGCCTGCCGGGTCAAATTTTACCGCCGTGTAGCCAAGTCCTACCATTTCTTTGGCACATTCAGCCGCCAATTCGGGTGACGTCCAGAAATCGGTCGGATTGTGCCGGGGCAGGGGGTACAGATAGGTGTAGGCCCGGATTCGCGCATTCATGCAGCCGCCCAATAGTGCGTAAACGGGCCGGTCGCGATGCTTGCCCAGAATATCCCAACAGGCGATTTCCAAACCGGAAAACGCACCCATGACTGTGAGGTCGGGGCGTTGCGTGAATCCGCTTGAGTATACCCGGCGAAACATAAGCTCGATGTTTTCGGGGTTTTCTCCTGCCATGTGGCGTTCGAATACGTCGCGGATAACGTGCCGCATGACCTCTGGTCCGACGGATGATGCATAACATTCACCCCATCCGGTTATTCCGGTGTCGGTCGTGACTTTGACCAAAATCCAGTACCGCCCACCCCAGCCGGGTGCCGGAGGAGCCGTGACAATCACGTCGAGGTCTTGAAGTTTCATCCGCGCACCGTTTTCCTGTCCAATCTTGGTTTTGGGCACGGTGACCTGCAAAGATGTGATCTGCAAGGCAGTTTCCGGCAAATATTCGTCGTTTACGGGGTTTCAGGTCTGGGTCGCAGAAACAGGACGAAGCCCCCAAGCATGAGCATCAGCGCCAGCAGGAAGGGCGCACCGGGCAGGTAAATTGGAGCGCCGCTGCGAATGAACTCGGCAAAGACGCTGGTCATGACCAAAGGTGAGATGATCATCGCAAGGGCATGAAGTGCCGCCAAAACGCCCTGCAATTCACCCTGTTGCGAATCCGGTGTTGCCTTGGACATCATCGCCTGCAAGGCCGGGGTCACAACGGCCCCCAGCGCCGTTATTGGGATCAGCAACAACGCGAGTGTCCCGCTGGTCAGAAACGCCAGCAGCATAAAGCTGAAAATCTCGATACCCATACCCCAGACGATAGTCTTTCTCTCCCCCAGATATTTGGTTGCCGGTCGAATCAATCCGCCTTGCACGGCGGCCATTCCCAGCCCGTAAACGGCCAGAGACAGGCCGATCATCTGCGGCGACCAACCGAAGCGTTCCAATGTGAAATAGGACCAGATGGCAGGGTAAACGTAGATCGAAATGGAATACAGAAAGTAGACACCCAGCAAAGGTCGAATGCCGGGCAATGCCGATATTGCCTGCAAAGATCCAACGGGGTTGGCGCGGCGCCAGCGGAACGGGCGCCGGTTTTCATCCGTGACTGTCTCCGGCATGACCAGCATGCCAACCAAGCAACCGATGGCGGATAGGCCCGCGGCAGCCCAGAACGGCGCTCGCGTTCCGAATTCACCCAGCAGGCCACCCATCAAAGGGCCAAGGACAAATCCCAGGCCGAACGCCGCCCCGAGCAAGCCGAAGTTGGCGGCTTTTTCCTCGGGTTTGGACACGTCGGCCATAAAAGCGGCGGCAGTCGAATGTGTTGCGGCTGTGATCCCGCCGACAATTCGACCCAGCAGCAGCAACCAGATGCTGCCCGCCACCGCCATGACCACATAGTCCAGCGCCATTACGAACAGCGAAACCAGCAGCACGGTTCGCCGCCCATAGGCATCGGACAGATTGCCAAGAACAGGCCCGAACAGGAACTGCATGGTTGCGAACGCGGTGCTTAGAACACCGCCCCAGATCGCCGCATTCGCCAGCGAGCCGCCCTGCACCTCGACAATCAGTTGCGGCATGATCGGCAGGACCAGGCCAATGCCCATCGCGTCGATCATTACGGTTCCAAGAACAAACAAAAAAGGCAGACGCATGGCGGTCCAAAGGTTCGGATTTGCCCGAAACCCTAGCGTCCGCCTGTCCATGTGAAAAGAGGCGTCGTTGGCACAGACGCGGGGTCACATTTGCTGCGCGGCTTCGTCCATCAGCTTGGCCAACTTCCGGGGTTGGGCAAAGAATGGCGAGTGAGAGCTTTCGATGCTAAACCGCAGATGCGGCGCGGCGCACTCACTCATTTTGGATTGATACTCTGTCGGAACGATCCGATCATCCGTTGTGCGGATGTAAGCCTTGCGGACTTGTTCGAAACCGTCGCCGACAGGCAACCCGGTGTCTTGCGGTCGGATTGCCTGCGGGCACAGGCGGGCAAGGGCATAGGTGACGACATCAGACGGGCAGTCATGATAGAGCAAAGCGTGTACGCGGTCGGGCAATACACTATAGGACGACCCGTCTGCGGCCTTTTCCAGCGCGTCGCCAATCAGTTGCCGGGGCGCGCGTTTTCGCATCTCAATCAAAGAGTGTCCGGCATCAGGAACATAGGCGCAAACATAGATCAAACCGCGCATCGCATCCGGGTTTGCGTCGGCCGCCGCGCTGATCGGAAAGCCGCCCCACGAATGCCCGACGACAATGGTCTCAGAGGTCGAAGCGTTCAGAACGGCATTCCGGCACATTTCGAGCGTTACATCGGCCACCGGAGTAGGATCTGATCCGTGGCTGGGAAGGTCGATTGCGCGCGCCGTGTGGCCAAGCGCGCTCAATTCGGGGATCAGATCCCGCCAGCACCAGGCACCGTGCCACGATCCGTGAACCAATAAGAAATCTGCCACCTAGGGCTCCTTTAAATATGACCGATCCGGGTCAGGAAATTCGTAAGTATCTCTGCGTATTCCGAGGGCCTTTCAACGCAGGGCAAATGGCCCGCCCTTCGGATCAAGTGAAATTCAGACCCCGGAACAAGGTCGACCGTTTCCCTGACCAGATCGGGTGGGGTCGAGCCGTCTTCGCTGCCCGCGATCCCCAGTGTCGGCAGGCGCAACCCGCTGGTTGGCGTATAGAAATCCGTTCCCGAAATAGCAGCGCAGCATCCCAGATAGCCGTCAACAGGCTGCCGGGTCATCATGTTGCGCCAAAGGGTCAGTTCCGGGCTGGCCTGAAAGGTGCGGGAAAACCAACGTTCCATTGTGGCATCGGCCAGCGCTTCGATGCCACCCTGTTGAACAGCGGTCATCCGCTCCTGCCAGATCTTCGGCGTGCCAATTTTCGCGGCCGTATTTGACAGAACCAAAGCGCGGACCTGGTCCATTCGCTTTACCGCCAAACCCTGTCCGATCAATCCACCAATCGACAGCCCGACGAAAACGCAGTCTTTGACCTGCAAATGGTCCAGCAGCCCCTCGGCGTCGCGCACCAGTGCACCCATGGTATATGGGCCGGGCGGTTGTGACGACAGCCCGTGCCCGCGCTTGTCATAACGAATCACGCGCAGACTTTTGGGAAGGTAGGGCAGGATCGGGTCCCAAAGGCGCAGGTCGGTGCCCAGCGAATTGGCCAACACCAGCGGAACACCATCTGGGTCGCCATCAATCCGGTAATGCAGTCGCACATCCCTGAGTTCGGCAATATTCATCTTCTATTCCTGTCCGTGAGCCAGACGTACCTACGGATTTTGCACCGTCGATATAGGGATGTCAGGTAAGGAATTCCAACGCTTGCGCGAAAACCTGCGGATCGGTATTGCCGCCCGACGCAACCACGATGACCGTATCTCCTTCAATCTCATCCTTTCGGAACAGGGCCGAGGCCAGAGACACGGCACCACCCGGCTCAAGCACGATTTTCAGGCGCAAGAACGACAATGCCATGGCGTGAAGCGCCTCTTGCTCGGTCACTGCAAGTCCGGGTCCGCAAAGGCGCTTCAGGATCGGGAAGGTGATTTTTCCGGGCTGCGGTGTCAGGATCGCGTCACAAATGTTGCCCGATGCAGCATTGTTGTTCTGAATTTGCCCAGTCAGCAGCGACCGTTTCACGTCATCAAATCCTTCAGGCTCGCATGGTCTTGGTCTCAGCCCCGGCGCGTGACCCTCAAGAGCGAGCGAAATGCCAGCGGTCAGTCCGCCGCCGCCGCAACAAATCAGAACATCGGCCTCTGAAACGCCCAGGTCGTGGGTCTGGCGGGCCAGCTCCAGCCCAACAGTGCCTTGCCCGGCGATGACCTGTGGCTCGTCATAGGGGCGGATCAAGGTCAGGCCGCGCTCGGTCGCCAATGTCTCACCAATTTCTTCGCGGCTTTCATCGGCGCGATCGTACAGCACGACCTCGGCCCCCAACGCGCGCGTGTTTTCGATTTTCAGCTGTGGTGCATCGGCTGGCATTACGACGACTGACGCGATGCCATGCTGCGTCGCTGCATAAGCTACACCCTGTGCATGGTTCCCGGATGAATAGGCAATTACTCCGCGTTGACGCACTGACTCGTCCAGCGCGGAAATCGCCGACCAAGCACCGCGATACTTGAAGCTGCCTGTGTGCTGCAAGCATTCGGGTTTGACCAGAACGCGGCGACCGGCCAGCTCGTCCAGAAATGGCGAAGACAGGATCGGTGTCTCTCGCGCGTGTCCTTTGAGCCGTTCAGCGGCGGCTTCGACCAATTCCAGGGTACTCATGCGGCATCCAGTATTTTGCGAATAATATCGAGCGATTGTGGTTCATTCAGGAACGGCACATGACCCCGGTCCGGCACCTCTGCAGAGATCAGACCGGGATGGCGTGCGTGCATCTCTTCCACTGTCGCTGCCCCCAACACATCCGAGTTCGCACCCCGGATCACACCGGTTGGAATGTCGCGCAGCGCCTCGAAAAACAACCACAAATCCGGGGTCGCACCACTTGCTGCCTGCTCCAACAGCGCTTTACGCAGGGCTTCATCATAGCGCAATTTCAGGCCGTCGTCGGTTTGCTCAAACTGGATTTCTGCCTGACGCCTCCAGACATCCAACGAAACCCCGGGAAATTGCGGTTCCATGATCTGTTTGAGAGCTGTGGCAGCCTCGTCATAGGTTTTTGCTGCCGGTCTTTTTCCGACGTAGTCCATGATTTTGGCGATACCTGCAGCCTCGATAACAGGTCCAACATCGTTGAGAACGACACCCGCAAGACGCTCGGGATTGCTGGCGGCCAGTGCCATTGCAATAAGCCCGCCCCGAGAGGTGCCCAGTATTGTGACCTTCTCAAGCTCCAAATGATCCAACAGCTCGACGACATCATGCGCTTCGCGCAGCACATTGTAGTTCATGTAGTCCGGGTCATAGTCCGATTGCCCGCGCCCCCGGTAATCCATCGTGATCAGGCGCAGGTCGGTGGCATGGGGTGCGAAGTAAGAGAAGTCTTTGCTGTTGCGAGTCAGACCCGCCAGACATAGCAGCGCTGCGCCAGAACCGGTTTCTTCGAAGTGAATCCGCAACCCGTCTGAAGTGTTGAAGAACGCCATCAAAGACCTGCCAGTTGCGGAATTGTCCTATGGTCGGGCAGAACATGCGCCGGGGTCCAGGGCAATCGGTCCATAGGCTCGCCCGCACGATTGACCCAGGCTGTGACGAATCCATAGCCGCTTGCGCCAGCGGCATCCCATCCGTTCGAACTTACAAACAGAACTTCATCTTTCGCGCACCCGAACCGTTGCTGGACCAGATCATAAACGCGCGCATGGGGTTTGAAGACACCCACGCTTTCAACCGACAAAACATCATCCAGAACCGATCCGATCCCAGCAGACTGCACCGCGCCATCAAGCATCGGCGGCGAGCCGTTGGACAAGATGGCAGTTTGGAGTCCACCGGATTTGAGAGTCGCAAGCATCTGGGGAACTTCGGGATAGGCCTGCAACTCCCAATACAGATCCAGCAAACGTTGCCGGAGTTTGGCATCACCCTGCAAGCCTGTCGCTTCCAGCGCCCAATCCAGCCCGTCCTGCGTCACGTCCCAAAAATCGGCATGTGCATCCGCGACTGCGCGCAGCCACGTGTATTGCAACTGTTTCAATCGCCAATGGTTAGCCAGTTCGGGCCATTTGTCCTGCAAAGCCTGAAATTCAGGCTCGGCTGCTGCCTGTCGCGCGGCGGCGGCCACATCGAAAAGCGTGCCATAGGCGTCAAAGATGCAAGTGGTGATGGCCATCCGTTCCTCCCGTAATCGGATGCAGGTTGGCACAAGTGTCTGGGGGGTTAAAGAGCCCAGGCTTTACAACGCGGTACCAAGCCCTAAGCTTGGCCGTTCAATGCGCTAGCCCGGAGGCACAAATGACCGCGATCAAAGACGGCGACACCGTTCGCATCCACTACACTGGTACGCTGTTGGATGGTAAGGTTTTTGACAGTTCCGATGGTCGTGATCCGCTGGCGTTCACCGTTGGGTCAGGGCAGGTTATCGTCGGGTTAGACGCCGCGCTGCCGGGCATGGAAGTCGGCGAGAAAAAAAGGGTCGAGATACCGTGCGCCGATGCCTACGGGCCGATCAACCCGGGCGCGCGCCAACAAATTCCGCGCGAGGGTATTCCAGACGACATCCCACTTGAGCCGGGCACGCAACTTCAGATGCAGACGCCGGATGGGCAGGCGTTGCCGGTCACCGTTGTCGACGCAGACGAAGCGACCGTGACCTTGGATGCCAATCATCCATTGGCCGGGCATGATCTTGTATTTGATATTGAGATCGTTTCGGTCAACTAGCGCCCGCTAGCGGAATGATCATCTTTGGATCAGCGACTCGAATGCGGAAACGACCTCTGGCTGTGTGAAGAACAGGAACGCCGTCAAAAGCGCCACCAGTGCGACAAGCAGCATGCGTGCCCGACCACCGCGAAGACCAGATTTGTGGCGCGTGGTCATACCACGGCCGTTGCTGGCAAGGATTTGTTCAACTTTGCTCATATTGCTATCCCTGCCGGGTAAAGATGGTCAAATCTTGACGTCAGCAGGGAAAGAAATGGTCACATATGGTCAGGTTGTGGCATTCCCAGTATGTGATAGCCGCCGTCGACGCGTATGATTTCACCCGACGTGAACATCCCGGCATCCGATGTCAGGTAGACGGCAGTTCCGCCAACCGCCTCAAGCGTCGCGTTTGATCGCATCGGCGCGTTTTGATCGCAGAACTTGTAGGTTTTTCGCGCGCCGCCAATTGCGGCGCCGGCCAACGTCTTCATTGGTCCGGGAGAAATCGCGTTCACGCGGATGCCTTCGGGGCCAAGATCGTTGGCAAGATACCGGGTTGCCGACTCCAGTGCGGCCTTCGCGACGCCCATGACGTTGTAGTTGGGGACAACCTTGTTCGAACCCTGATAGGTCAACGTCAGCAGGGTGCCTCCATTCTCCTGCATCAAAGGATAGGCGCGGCGGGCCACTTCGATGAAGGAATAGGCGGATACATCGAGCGAGTGTTTGAAGTTTGCCCGCGTGGTATTCAGGAAACGGCCGGTCAGTTCAGACTTGTCCGAGTAGGCAATGGCGTGAACTACAAAGTCGATGGTGGGCCACCTCGCGCCCAGTTCATCAAAGGCGCGTTCCAGCGATTCGTCGTCAGTGACATCCGCATCGACCATGAAGTCACTGCCGAGGCTTTGGGCCAGTGGTTCCAGTCGCTTTCCGAATGCCTCGCCCTGATACGTGAATGCCAGTTCCGCGCCGGCCTCGTGCATTGCCTTGGCAATACCCCACGCGATTGACCGATCATTGGCCACACCCATGATCAGGCCGCGTTTTCCCTTGAGAAGATCCGACATCGTGTTCACCCGTTATATTTCGATAGAACCATGGACCCATTGGTGCCGCCAAAGCCGAAGCTGTTGGTCATGACACTGTCCAAGCCTGCGTTTTCAACAACTTGCGTTGCAATTTCACCGGGCAGGATGCCTTCGGCTAGTGTGTCGACATTGATCGACGGCGTAATGAAATCATTGTCCAGCATGAGCAGGCAGAAGATCGCCTCCAAAGCGCCTGCCGCGCCTTGCGCGTGTCCGGTCATTGATTTGGTCGATGAAATCGGGGGCACGTTGCCCTCGCCAAAGATACGGCGGACAGCTTCGACCTCGCCGACATCCCCGACCGGGGTCGACGTTCCGTGCGCGTTGATATAGCCGACTTTCCGGCCTTCGGGCACGGTCGACAGGGCCAACCGCATCGCGCGTTCACCGCCTTCACCTGACGGTGCCACCATGTCGTGACCATCCGAGGTGGCTGCGTAACCGGTCACTTCGGCATAAATCTTGGCCCCGCGGGCCAGCGCATGTTCCAGCTCTTCCAGAACGACGATTCCACCGCCTCCGGAAATGACGAATCCATCGCGGTTTTCATCGAATGCGCGCGAGGCCTTGTCGGGTGTGTCATTGTATTTCGAGGACATCGCACCCATTGCATCGAACAGGCAGGACAGGGTCCAGTCCAACTCCTCGCCGCCACCTGCAAACATCACGTCCTGCTTGCCCAGCATGATTTGCTCGGCAGCGTTGCCGATACAGTGCAGCGACGTCGAGCAGGCCGATGTGATCGAGTAGTTGATACCCTTGATTTTGAACGCGGTGGCCAAATTCGCAGAGATTGTCGAGCACATGCACTTTGGCACGGCAAATGGCCCGATCCGTTTGGTCGCACCTGTTTTGAGCACCGTTTGATGCGCGGTCAGCATCGCGCTGGTTGAAGGCCCGCCCGATCCGGCGACCAGACCCGTGCGCGGGTTCACCACCTGATCCTCGCTCAAACCGGCGTCCGCAATCGCCTGGTTCATGGCGATGTGGGCGTAAGCCGCCCCCGGCCCCATGAACCGTAGCGTGCGCTTGTCCACATGTTCGGAAACGTCAATTTTTAATGACCCGGCGATCTGGCTGCGAAACCCGTGTTCAACCATCTGCTCATTGGCTTCGATGCCGGATTTGCCGGATTTGAGAGAGGCCAGAACCTCCTCGGCATTGTTCCCGATGGAGGACACGACCCCCAAACCGGTGACAACTACTCGACGCATGTGCGTGCTCCTTATTTCAGACCGATCCGGTTCAGGCTTCGGACAGAACGACCTTCATGTCTTTGACGTCGTAAATCATTTCGCCGTCTGCTTCGACGATACCATCCGCCACACCCATCGTCAGACGGCGGGTCTGTATCGCTTTCTTGAAGTCAATTTTGTACGTCAGCATCTTTCGATCAGGGCGTACCATCCCGGTCAGTTTGACCTCGCCAACGCCGACAGCCATGCCGCGCCCCTGCCAGCCGCGCCAACCCAGATTGAAACCGGTCAGTTGCCACAACCCGTCCAGACCCAGACAGCCGGGCATGATCGGGTTGCCCGGGAAATGGCATTCAAAGAACCACAGATCCGGCGTGATATCGAATTCGGCCAGAACGTGGCCTTTTCCATGGGCACCACCGTCGGCGGAAATATCGGTGATCCGGTCCATCATCAGCATCGGCGGAGCGGGCAGCTGCGCATTGCCGGGGCCGAATAACTCGCCACGGGCGCATTTCAGCAGATCGTCCTTGTCAAAGCTGCTCGGGAATTGGGCCATTCTGCCGCCTCTCCTGCCAGGGGTCCGTTCGTTATATCTGGCCTCGTCTAGCACCCGTATGCAAGGTCCTGCAAGAGCGGCACGTCTCATCTTGTTGTGCTTACGACATTCCTTGCGAATGAATTTCATTTGAAATTGCAGGTCCGCAGCACTTATATATATCCTCAGCGAAAACGGGTATCGGACAAATGACACCTCAGAGCCGAAACATAGCGACAGAATGGCTGGTGAATGCCGGACTGCGACCGACGCGTCAGCGCGTTGCATTGGCGGAACTGCTTGTGGGCGATGGTCGTCATCGCCACGTCACGGCGGAAAGTCTGTTTGAGTCGGCCAAAAGCAACGGCGATGCCGTGTCGCTTGCAACTGTCTACAATACGCTGCGCGCCTTTTGTGATGCCGGCGTTTTGCAGGAAATTACGGTTGACGGTTCCAAAAGCTATTTCGACACAAACACACATGATCATCCCCACTTCTTTTGGGAGGATGAAAGCCGTTTGAGTGACGCACCGTCAGATCAGTTGGTGATCAAGCGTCTCCCGGAAGCTCCCGAAGGGGTCGAGATCGCATCGGTTGACGTTGTGATCCGTCTGCGCCGGAAATCCTAATAGTAAAAGGCGACCTCTGGTTGTCTTTTGATGAGGCCGTTGCGTGTCCCGATTCGGACGCGTGAGCCGCACAATTTCGTGACATTTCGAATAGGATTGCGATCTACGTGCGAATGTGACCAGATCGGTCGCGAAACGGCGCGGAGACCAGCATGCCCCATCCTTTAGTTACACAAGAGATGATTGACACATATCAAGCCGACGGCGTCGTCTTGGTGAAAGGGTTGTTTGCCGATCACGTTTCGGAACTGCGCGAAGGCATCGCAGTGAACATGGCAGAGCCGGGCCCTTACGCCTCGGAAAACAAAAAGGAGGGCGAGACCGGGCGGTTCTTTGACGATTATTGCAATTGGTCTCGGATTCCCCAGTTTCGTGCGGTGATCGAGTCGTCGTCTGCCGCCGAAGTGGCCGCCGATCTGATGCAATCCGATCGCGTACAAATGTTCCACGATCATGTTCTGGTCAAAGAGCCTGGTACATCAATGGCCACGCCGTGGCATCAGGATGGGCCTTACTACTTTGTCGAGGGGCAACAAACGGTCAGCTTCTGGTCCCCGCTGGACCCGGTCAAGCAAGCGACCTTGCGCTGCGTTGCGGGCTCACATCGCTGGGAGAAAGAGGTATTGCCCACGCGGTGGGTCTCGGAAGCGGGGTTTTTCCCCGACGAGGGCCAGTACATTCCTGTCCCGGACCCCGACGCCGAAGGAATGCGGGTTGTCGAATTCGAGATGGAGCCTGGGGACGCTGTCGCTTTCAATTATCGAACGCTGCACGGCGCGCGTGGCAATCAGTCGGACAGCCGCCGCCGCGCGTTTTCGTTGCGCCTGGTCGGTGACGACGCCCGTTACGTCGAACGCCCGGGCCGGACGTCTCCTCCGTTTCCGGGTCACGACATGGTGTCGGGGCAGCGACTGCGAGAGGATTGGTTTCCGGTACTGTTGCAGCGGTAAGACAGGATCAGAACCACTGACCGGGTTCCATCAGGCCCAATTCCATCAATTGATGTGAATTCCATTCAAATGGTGTCGATCCTCGCCATTGAAAGCTCTGAATATCGAAGGTCGATCCTGCGTTTGATTTGAGCGCTTTGGCTGCGCGGAAGGAGCAGACGGCTGCCGTCAGGTTGTGATGCCATGGGCAGGAATAGGTATTGTACTCGGCAATATTGAACGTGTGGTCCGGTTGCAGTTCCAGTCCCTTTCTGGCCTTGAACAGCGCGATTCGATCAATACGACGTCGGGCATAGGGGATGTGGTCTTCAAAGCGCCAGCGCAGTCCGCCCGACATGTCCAGCTGCCTTTCCAGCGCTTCCCCGGACGCCGTATGGCGTGCATGTGCATAGTATCCAATGCGGTCGAGCATGGCATGGTCCACGGCGACACCGTTTGGGTGGCGGGCCAAATCGTCGGCATAAAGGTCGACGACATGAACCATCATTGCATCGCGCCGCTCTTCCGAATGAAAAGCCAGCAGTTCCAGGGTATTTCGCGTTTCGCAAAATGGGTAGAACAGGTACTCGGCGTTATAGCCATAATACATCCACACCCCCGGGGCGGCTTTGATGACTTTGTTGATGGTATCGAACACCACTTGACGCGGCGCGCAGGACAACGTGACCCGGTGCACGTTTGCCGGCAAGTCTTGGGCCAAAACAAAGTCGTCCGGCATGAAAAAGATCACGGATTTGAACCCAAGCTTCAAATGATGCTGCAGGGTGCTGTCCAGTTCCACGTCGTCTTCCGCAAATAGCAAGGCAATTGGACCCTGCGCCAAAACCGCTCGACCCGACTTCAGAAAATGATCTACAGAATCGAACTGCATTGCCCGTTTCGGCTCCGCCTTGCTGGAAGTTTTTGCCAAATTCAGGTAAACGCGCCGCCATTGCAAGCGGCGTTCGTTGCGTATAGACGACGCCGACCCAGCGAGTGCAAAGGCTTGTCCCATGTCCGAACCCAAAAAGCTGTATATCAAGACCTACGGCTGCCAGATGAACGTTTACGACAGCGAACGTATGTCCGAGGCACTGGGCGGGCAGGGTTATGTCGAGACCAAGTCGCCCGACGACGCGGATATGATCCTGCTGAACACCTGCCATATTCGCGAGAAAGCTGCTGAAAAGGTCTATTCCGAACTTGGGCGGTTCAAGGGATTGAAGGCTGACAATCCGGACCTGAAGATCGGTGTCGCCGGCTGTGTTGCACAGGCCGAAGGTGAAGAGATCATGCGTCGCCAGCCCCTCGTTGATTTGGTCGTGGGCCCGCAAAGCTATCACCGTCTACCCGAGATGGAGGCGAAGACCCGCACCGGCGAAAAGGCGCTGGATACCGATTTTCCTGAAGAGGACAAATTCGAAAAGCTCAAGAACCGGCCCAAGGCAAAACGCGGGCCGACGGCTTTTCTGACCGTTCAGGAAGGCTGTGACAAGTTCTGCGCCTTTTGCGTCGTGCCTTACACGCGCGGCGCTGAGGTCAGCCGACCTGCCGATCGTATCATCCGTGAGGCGCAAGACCTTGTGGAGCGTGGCGTGCGTGAGATCACCTTGCTGGGCCAGAACGTCAACGCCTATCACGGCGCAGGTCCGAATGGCGAGATGACCCTCGCAGGTTTGATCTGGGAGCTGAACAAGGTCGACGGGCTGGAGCGTATCCGCTTTACCACCTCTCATCCGAATGACATGAGCGATGACCTCATTGAGGCGCATGGCACCTGCGACAAGCTAATGCCTTACCTTCATCTGCCGGTTCAGTCCGGGTCGGACAAAATCCTCAAGCGGATGAACCGCAGCCACACGGCTGAAAGCTATTTGCGTCTGATCGAACGGATTCGCGCGGCGCGCCCGGACATTCTGATGTCGGGTGACTTTATCGTGGGCTTCCCGGAAGAGACCGAAGAGGATTTTCAGGCAACGATGGACCTTGTTGAAGAGGTTCGGTACGGCTACGCCTACTCGTTCAAATATTCGACACGTCCTGGCACGCCTGCGGCAGAACGGCCACAGGTCGACGCGGAACAGGCGGATGACCGCCTACAACGTCTCCAGGGAATGATCACGCGTCACCAACGCGAGATTCAGGAGTCGATGGTTGGGCGGAAAGTCAGCGTACTATTCGAAAAGCCGGGCCGTCAGCCGGGTCAAATGGTCGGAAAATCCGAGTATCTACACGCGGTTCACGTGGCCAGCGATGCGCCCTCGGTCGGTGAACTGCGCGACGTTCGCATAGTGGCGTCGGGCGCAAATTCGTTGGCCGGCGAATTGCTCTGATCTAAGCCTTCAGCACCCAAAGTGACATCGTAACCAGAAATTTACCCTTGATTTAGGGAATAAAACTATGCTCCGACATATCCCAGTTTTTTGACCGGGGTGCGCGTCCTCAGTGGCCTGAGTTACAGGGCAGCTGGTCGCAAAAAACGCCGGGAGGGTACGAGTGGTGAGCAGCGCGCGTTTTCAACGATCGAACTGTTTTGGTTTTCTGTCCGCTGTTGCGCTGGCTTTGCTTTTTGCAGGGCCGTCCGGGGCAGGTGATGTAATCGGCGACGTGACAGAGCCGGATGTCCTTTCGCCTGAAACCATTTCTTCAGACGTCAGCGCCTTCTACCTCGGCCTTAGCGGCGGATATGGATGGGGCAGGAACGATCGCTTCGGCCTTGCCGTCCCCGGGGACAGGCTGCGTATCGGTGATCTGGAACCCAGTGGTGGCTATGGCGGCATTCGTGCCGGTTGGCGCGGTTCTGTGCCCACGATCGGCGGACGCGATTATGTCTATGGGTTCGAACTGCTGTATGATTTCGGCGCGCTTGAGGACAGCACATCGACCCAGATTGGTGGCACCACGGTCGACGCGTCATCTGAAATCTCAGACATACTGTCGATCCGGTTTCGAAACGGTATCACGAATCGCAGTCGCAGCATGTTGTATTTTTTCTCGCTCGGGTACGTGCAGGGGGATGTCAAAACCTCCACCTCGTTAACCAGCGTGGATTCGGTCAGCGATTTTGAAGAATCTGACAATCGGAATGGTTTTTCAGCAAGTCTCGGTGCAGAACACCGGTTCAACGAGAATTGGTCCGTCACCGGGGAAATCGAATACTATCAGTTCGACTCCAAAAACGTTGATTTCGGTTCGGGGTTTTCAACCAAATCGACCCCGAGTTTCAGCGGTTTACGCGTTGGGTTGAATTATACGTTTTAGGGCCGTTGGCCGTGTCTGCGCATTTCTGTGGTGACATTGCCTGAAGCCGGATTGCGGCTTGATCGGCGCTTTTGCCATTTCATGCCGAAAAATCCATTCTGCCGCTTGCACCCGGCCAAGGTTGTTGTCTACGCTCAAGATGAAACGCCAAAACAGGAGAACGTATTGGCCATCGGTGCCCTGACCCCACCGCCAGACGACATGCCCCAGCGCGAGGCTTTTGTTGAATTTCCCGACAACCGGTTATTGATTGATCTATGCGGCGAATATGACCGCAATCTTGCCGATATCGAACAGAAACTCATGGTTCAGATCGTTCGGCGAGGGAACCAGTTGGTCGTTATGGGCGACGAAGGCGCTCAGAAACAAGCGATCGAGGTTTTGCAGGCGCTTTATACCCGTCTGGAAGGCGGTCGCGAGGTCGAAGCCGCGGATGTAGATCGTGAATTGCGCATGGGCAACTCCGAGGTCGGAACCGGCACAAGAGACGGTGACCAGCTTGAGATGTTCAAGGGTGGCACTGTCGAAATCAAAACCCGGAAAAAGCTGGTCGAACCCCGAACAGATGCACAAAAAGCCTATGTTCAATCGCTTTTCAACAACGAACTGGCCTTTGGAATCGGTCCCGCGGGAACCGGCAAAACCTATCTGGCGGTGGCTGTTGGGGTTTCGATGTTCATCGGCGGCCATGTGGACCGGATTATCCTGAGCCGCCCGGCGGTCGAAGCTGGCGAAAAACTGGGGTACCTGCCCGGCGACATGAAGGACAAGGTCGATCCTTACATGCAGCCGCTGTATGATGCGCTGAATGACTTTCTGCCGGGGAAGCAACTGGCAAAACTGATCGAAGAAAAGCGAATCGAAATCGCTCCGCTGGCGTTCATGCGCGGTCGCACCTTGGCAAATGCCTTCGTTGTTCTGGACGAAGCGCAAAATGCGACAACCATGCAGATGAAGATGTTCCTGACTCGTCTGGGCGAGGGCAGTCGCATGGTCATTACCGGCGACCGGTCTCAAGTCGACTTGCCACGCGGGGTGCAGTCGGGTTTGGCGGATGCCGAACGTTTGCTGAAAATGATCCCGAATATCAGCTTCAACTATTTCACCTCGAAAGATGTGGTCCGCCATCCGCTTGTCGCCGCCATTATCGAGGCGTATGAGGCCGATGCCGGTCGGGACGCAAGCTAACCCATCGAACCCGAACGGCGCTGCAGCTTTGGACCTTGGGTATGAACCTGGACATATCGATCGAAGATGCGCGTTGGCAAATGCTCGAAGCCCTTGCGCGCCCTGCTATCCTGGCCGTTCTGGATCATTGCGGGGTAGAGCACGGCATTTGCGAAATCAGCATCCTTGGCTGCGATGATTCGCGCATCGCAAAACTCAACGCGGAATTTCGTGAGAAACCGGTGCCGACAAATGTGCTCAGCTGGCCATCCGCAGAGTTGTCCGCCGAAGAGCCCGGACACGAACCTTACCCGCCAGAGGCCGATTTCAGCGGCGAGATCGCGCTGGGCGACATTGCAATCTCATACGACACCTGCGCGCGGGAGGCGTCAGAAGCGGGCAAGGAAATGGACGATCATGTCACACATTTGATCGTTCACGGCGTTTTGCATTTGCTGGGCTACGATCACATTCGTGACCCGGACGCCACTTTGATGGAGGGCGTCGAGGTCGAGATACTTGGCAAAATGGGTAAAGATAACCCATATAATACATGACACAGGGCGCGAGCCCGGATCATTTGGAATAGGATAATGGGCGATACAGACGGCAGTTCTAGGGCGGCGCACAGCGCGCATCCAGAGAACGGCAATGAACAAAGCGAAGAGAAAAGCGGACTGATTTCCCGACTTTTCGATGCATTTTCTTCTCATACTGAAGAGGCTGAACCGGTGAACGGAACGCCAGTCAGCCCGCCCCAGTCGCGCGGCATGATTAACTTGCGGCGGATGCGGGTCGAAGATGTGGCAATACCAACGGCCGAGATCATCTCGGTACCGCTGACAACCACCAAGGACGAATTGGCAGAGGTGTTTCGCGAAAGTGGCCTGTCCCGTATCCCCGTTTATGACGGCACTTTGGACACGCCGCTCGGCTTTGTGCACCTAAAGGATTTCGCGTTGACCCACGGGTTCAATGGCAATTCAACGGTGTTTGATCTGAAATCGATGCTGCGTACGTTGTTGTTTGTTCCACCGTCCATGCCGATCGGCGTTCTTATGACCAAAATGCAGACCGAGCGGCGGCACATGGCCCTTGTGATCGACGAATATGGTGGTGTCGATGGTTTGCTGACGATCGAGGACCTGATCGAACAGGTGGTTGGTGAGATTGCCGACGAACACGACGCGCATGAAGATCGGCTTTGGGTTCAGGAAAAACCCGGATGCTACATTGTTCAGGCACGGGTTCCACTTGAGGAATTTGAAGCTGAAATCGGTCGCTCTTTGACCAGTCACGAAGATGTGGACGAGGAAGAGATCGAAACTCTGGGCGGTTTGGTCTTCATGCTTTCTGGCAGGGTGCCTGCGCGCGGAGAGGTCGTTCTGCACCCCGAAGGCCCTGAATTTGAAGTGGTCGATGCTGACCCGCGCCGCATCAAACGGTTGCGTGTGATGCTTCCGGATATCGCTCAATGAACCCTGCCCATGGCTGGTCTTTTGGGGTCAGGCTTGCGTTTGCTGCGGCACTTGGTGTTGCAGCTGCGTTTGGGCTGGCCCCTTGGGGGCATTGGTGGGCGACGCTGATCGGGTTTGTCTTGATTGCGCCGCTGTACCTGTCTTGCGAAACACCCCGCAGGGCCGCCTGGCTCGGTTGGGTTTTTGCGACCGCGTACTTTGCCAATGCGCTCAGTTGGATCATCGAGCCATTTCTGGTGGATGCGGAGCGTCACGCCTGGATGGCCCCGTTCGCATTGGTTTTTATGGCGGGCGGGCTTGCGATCTTTTGGGCGTTGGCATTCTGGCTGACTCGCAGGATTGGTGGGCGCCCCGTGCAGCAGGGATTGATCCTGGCACTTACCCTGGCGCTGGTCGAAGTTGCGCGGGGTTACGTTTTGACCGGGTTTCCATGGGCGGGCGTTGCGCAGGTCTGGGTGAATACATCGGTGGCGCAAGTCCTGTCCATGATTGGGCCCTACGGGTTGGGGGCATTGACGTTGCTGGCGACCCTTCCAGTGGGGGCAGCAATAAACACCGCCAAGAGCCTGCGCGATATTGCCTTGCCCGCCAGCGCTACAATCGCCTTTGCTTGTTTCGCACTGGTCTACGCTGTCACGCGCCCCGAAGTTACACTTACGGGTCACGTCGTACGTTTGGTTCAGCCCAATGCCCCACAGCACCAAAAGTGGGATCCGGACTATGCGCCTTTGTTCTTTGCCCGTCAGGTCGAATTCACCGCCGCCGAGCCACGACCGGACCTGATCGTTTGGCCGGAGACATCAATACCTGCCTGGTTGAGCAGTGCGCAGCCATATCTTGACGCAGTTATCGGCGCGGCGGACGGGACACCCGTGGTTCTGGGCATTCAACGTGGTGATGGCCCGCGCATATACAACTCGATGATCTACCTGGACGAGGACGGTCAGCAGGGGGGGCTTTACGACAAACATCACCTTGCCCCCTTCGGCGAGTATGTCCCTTTCGGTGACTTGATGGGGCAATTTGGGATCTATGGCATGGCCGCAACCGCAGGCCATGGGTTCAGCGCCGGGCCGGGTGCCGCGCTGTTGGATGCCGGCCCATTGGGAAAGGCGTTGCCGCTGATTTGCTACGAGGCGGTGTTTACGCAGGATGTCCTGTCCGCGCCGGGGCGCGCCGACTTTCTGTTGCAAATCACAAACGATGCCTGGTTTGGGACACGGTCTGGTCCTTACCAACATCTCGCGCAGGCGCAGATGCGTGCGATTGAGCAGGGACTGCCGATGATGCGATCGGCAAATACCGGAGTGTCGGCAATGATCGACCCATTGGGGCGCGTGACGCTGTCACTTGGGCTGGGTGAGGCAGGGTTTATCGACGCCGATTTGTCGCAACCCCATCCGCCGACGCTCTATTCACGGATTGGCGACATTGGCGTTTTTGGCGTGCTTTTGGTTCTGTTTGCAGTGTTTTGGCGCAACGCTCGCACAGGAGCGGCAAATCGGGATTGACCCCGCGCGCGTGCAGGCGTATCCCCGCGCAGGCCCGTCACAACGGCTTCCTGGCGTGACGGAGATAACTTAATGGAGCACTTTCATGTCCCGACAAAACTACACGTTTACTTCGGAGTCCGTTTCCGAAGGGCACCCTGACAAGGTTTGCGACCGGATCTCCGACGCCGTGCTTGACGCCTTTCTGAACGAAGAACCCGAAGCGCGCGTCGCTTGCGAAACCTTCGCCACGACGGATCGCGTCGTCATTGGCGGCGAAGTAGGGCTGTCTGATCAGCAAAAGCTGCATGATTACATGGAGCGTATCGACGAAATCGCACGCTCGTGCATCAAAGATATCGGATACGAACAGGATAAGTTCCACCACGAAACCGTCGAAGTAACAAACCTGCTTCACGAACAGTCAGCCCATATCGCACAGGGCGTGGACGCTTCGGGCAACAAGGACGAAGGTGCTGGGGATCAGGGCATCATGTTCGGGTATGCCACGACGGAAACCCCTGCGCTGATGCCCGCCCCGATTCAGTATTCGCACGCGATTCTTCGGCGTTTGGCCGAGGTGCGCAAAAACGGCTCGGAACCTGCGCTCGGTCCGGACGCCAAGTCGCAACTTTCCGTCATCTACCGCGACGGAAAGCCAGTTGGTGTAAGCTCGATCGTATTGTCGACCCAGCATCTGGATGAATCGCTCAGTTCGGAAGATATTCGGGCGATCGTCGAACCCTATATCACTGAAACACTGCCCGAAGGCTGGCTGTCGGCCGAGACCGAGTGGCACGTGAACCCGACAGGTAAATTCGTGATCGGCGGGCCGGACGGGGATGCAGGCCTTACAGGTCGCAAGATCATCGTTGACACCTATGGCGGGGCCGCGCCGCATGGCGGCGGCGCGTTTTCCGGCAAAGACCCAACCAAAGTCGACCGCTCTGCCGCATATGCCGCGCGGTATCTGGCGAAGAACGTGGTGGCGGCTGGCATGGCGGATCGCTGCACGATCCAGTTGAGCTATGCGATTGGCGTGTCGAAACCGCTGTCGATCTACGCCGATACGCATGGCACCGGTCAGATCGCTGATGCCGTTATCGAAAAGGCTGTCGGCGAGGTCATGGACCTGACCCCGCGCGGCATTCGTGAACACCTGCAACTGAACAAACCGATCTACCAGCGAACCGCAGCCTACGGCCATTTTGGCCGTGAGCCCGATGCCGATGGCGGTTTTAGCTGGGAGCGTACCGACCTGACTGACGCCCTAAAAGCCGCAGTCTGACCGCTCTTCATCTTTTTCGAAATACTCCGGGGGTGTGGGGGCTGGCCCCCACCTCCGCCCCTTGTCACGCTGCGACCGCCGCAGTATGGCCACCGGTATGAGCACACATATCCCACAACGTCCACGCAGAAACTTCTATGGCCGCTTCAAAGGCAAAGCCCTGAAGCCCAGCCAAAAGACCTATCTGAGCGAAGATTTGGCAGCACTTTCACCCGGTGATGTTGATTGGGACGCCAACCCCAAACGCAACCCTTTGGATCTGGGCGCCTTGTTCGGCGGCAAGCCTGTCTGGCTAGAGGTTGGCTTTGGCGGCGGTGAGCATCTGGTACATCAGGCGCAGAACAATCCCGATATCGGCATCATTGGGGCGGAACCCTACATCAACGGCGTCGCGATGCTGTTGGGTAAAATCCGACAAGCGGGGGTCGAAAACCTTGCGGTACATCCCGGCGATGCGCGCGACCTGTTCGACGTGCTGCCCGAGGCAAGTGTTTCACGCGCATTTCTGCTCTATCCCGATCCCTGGCCCAAAACGCGGCATCATCGCCGCAGGTTTGTGACCCCTGAGCATCTTGAGCCTTTGGTGCAGGCGCTGAAACCCGGTTCGATATTCCGCGTTGCCACCGATATTCCAGACTATGTGCGACAAACTTTGGAACAAGTCCCGCGCGCAGGGTTCGAGTGGTTGGCGGAACACCCCTCTGATTGGCGCGAGCCCTGGGATGACTGGATTTCAACCCGGTATGAGCAGAAGGCCTTACGCGAAGGCCGAACGCCTCATTACCTGACCTTCCGCCGCAAAGACTGATTGCTGCTGGACCAATCGGCCCCAATTCGCTAATCGGCCTGAGACTGATAGCGACAACAGGAGCCTCCATGTCCGGACACGGCACGCCCATCCCGATGACCTCGCATCCGAGCGGCCCGCTGACCGGGACGGCCGAAGTGCCGGGCGACAAGTCGATTTCGCACAGGTCACTGATTTTGGGCGCAATGGCGGTCGGTGAGACCCGAATCTCGGGGCTTTTGGAGGGCGAAGACGTTCTGGACACCGCAAAGGCTATGCGTGCGTTCGGGGCCGAAGTTATCGACCACGGCGACGGTGCATGGACAGTACATGGTGTCGGTGTCGGCGGTTTTGCCGAACCGGATCAGGTGATCGATTGTGGCAATTCGGGCACCGGCGTGCGGCTGATCATGGGAGCAATGGCAACATCCCCGATCACGGCGACCTTCACGGGCGATGCCAGTCTGAACAAACGTCCCATGGCGCGGGTCACCGACCCTTTGGCGCTGTTTGGCGCGCAGTCCGTGGGACGAGAGGGCGGACGGCTGCCCATGACAATTGTCGGTGCGGCAAATCCGGTGCCGGTGCGTTATGAGGTCCCGGTTCCATCGGCTCAGGTGAAATCGGCCGTTTTGCTGGCGGGTCTGAACGCACCCGGCAAAACCGTGGTGATCGAGAAAGAGGCGACCCGCGATCACTCAGAGCGTATGCTGGCCGGATTCGGCGCCGAAATCACAGTTGAAGACACAGACGAAGGACGTGTCATCACGTTGACCGGACGCCCGGAACTGAAGCCGCAGGTCATTGCGGTACCGCGCGACCCCTCCAGCGCTGCCTTTCCCGTTTGCGCCGCGTTGATCACACCCGGCTCGGACGTTTTGGTGCCGGGTATCGGGCTGAACCCCACTCGCGCGGGCCTGTTCACGACGTTGCGTGAGATGGGCGCGGACCTGACCTATGAAAACGAACGGGAAGAGGGCGGTGAGCCGGTGGCCGACCTGCGCGCGAAATACTCGCCCGACATGAAAGGAATAAACGTGCCGCCAGAACGCGCGGCCTCGATGATTGACGAATACCCGGTTCTGTCTGTGGTGGCCGCAAACGCGACCGGTGAGACGCTGATGACCGGAGTGAAAGAACTCCGGGTCAAGGAAAGCGACCGCATCGACGCCATGGCGCGTGGGTTGCGGGCCAATGGCGTCACCGTGGACGAAGGCGAGGATTGGTGGTCGGTCACAGGGCTTGGCATTGGAAATGTACCCGGCGGCGGCACATGCGAGAGCTTTCTGGACCACCGGATTGCCATGTCTTTTATGGTGATGGGCATGGGCGCACAGACGGCGGTTTCAGTTGATGATGGCGGGCCGATCGCCACGTCATTTCCAATTTTTGAACCTTTGATGACTGCTTTGGGCGCAAAGGTTGTTCGCAAATGAGCTTCACCGTCGCCATAGACGGGCCTGCGGCAGCCGGCAAGGGAACGATTTCGAAAGGGGTTGCTGCGCACTTTGGGTTTTCGCATCTGGATACCGGGCTGCTTTATCGCGCGGTGGGGCGACGCACGCTGGACGGGACATCCGCAGTGACTGCGGCGCAAACCCTGACGGCAGAAGAGCTGCAGCAGGGCGACCTGCGCACAGCCGAAATCGCTCAGGCGGCCTCGAAAGTTGCGGTGATCCCCGAGGTTCGTGCCGCCCTTGTTGATTTTCAACGAGCGTTCGCTCTCCGAAAAGGGGGCGCGGTGCTGGACGGGCGCGATATTGGTACCGTCATTTGTCCTCAAGCTGAGGTCAAATTATTCGTAACCGCGAGTGCTGAGGTGCGTGCCGAGCGCCGGTTTCTGGAACTTGCCGCCAAGGGTGGCGATGCAACGCGCGATCAGGTTCTGGCCGATGTTCGAGAGCGAGATATGCGCGACGCAGAACGCAGTACGGCGCCCATGAAGCCGGCGGATGACGCGGTTCTGCTGGATACATCAAACCTCAGTATCGAAGATGCGCTGGCGCAGGCTGTGTCACTCATTGAGGTGAAATTTCCCGTTTAGCGATAGGGAAGCGTCGGTTTTGAACGCCGACAGTGGTTGGAAAACCCAGCCAAATAGACCTTGTCTGCTGGGCTCGATTTGTTATGAGATAACGTATTATGAGGCATTCCGACGACAACCAGATTCCGCGCCAGCGGGTTTCGGCAGGCAAGTTCAGGGCAAGTGCCAAGTAAGGGGTGCCATGACTGAAAAAATGATCAGACGAAATCTGAGAACGTCAATGAAAACGCGTCGGCGAGGTGGGTCGAGGATGCGCGCTTTTGATGCGCTGCCGCGCGACCTGCGTCTTTGGCTGGCTTCAGCCTGTCTGCCATGGAGCCCTGAATCCGCCTTGAAAGTCTGGAGCCGCGCTGGCGGCCCCCGCAACCCGGATGCCGCAATCTTGCGGCTCGAAGAAATCGAACGCGCGATGTTGCAAAAGGACGCGCATGTCTGGCAGGCAAAAGCGCGCCAAAATGGGTAGGGATATTGCCAATCCCTTTAGTTAAACGGCTTTCTGCTTGCGCATGACAGGGAATCCGCCTATACGCGCGCTGTCTGAACAAGGGCGGTCAACGTCCGGGCGACGTATCTGAGCAGGGCCGGGTCACCTCGGCCCTTTGTGTTTGTGTAGTCAGATGCGCACCGGGTTACGCCAGACGACATCATGAAACAAGACCGGCGGAGACAACCGCTCGGCCAGTAAAAACGTTATGTAAAGGAAAACAACGCCACATGGCTAACGCATCCATGGAGGAATTCGAAGCCCTCCTGAATGAAAGCTTCGAAATGGACACACCCGAAGAGGGTTCTGTTGTCAAAGGCAAGGTTCTGGCGATCGAAGCCGGCCAAGCCATCATCGACGTCGGCTACAAGATGGAAGGCCGCGTTGATCTGAAAGAATTCGCAAATCCTGGCGAAGCCCCTGAAATCGCTGTTGGCGACGAGGTCGAAGTTTACCTGCGCGCCGCAGAAAACGCCCGTGGCGAAGCCGTCATCTCGCGCGAGATGGCCCGCCGTGAAGAGGCATGGGACCGTCTGGAAAAAGCATACGCCGACGACCAGCGCGTCGAAGGTGCAATCTTTGGTCGTGTCAAAGGTGGCTTCACCGTCGATCTGGGCGGCGCAGTTGCGTTCCTGCCCGGCTCTCAGGTTGACGTCCGCCCCGTGCGCGACGCTGGTCCGCTGATGGGTCTGAAGCAGCCGTTCCAGATTCTGAAAATGGACCGTCGCCGTGGCAACATCGTTGTGTCGCGTCGCGCAATCCTGGAAGAATCGCGTGCCGAACAGCGTGCCGAAGTCATCGGCAACCTGTCCGAAGGTCAGACCGTCGAGGGTGTCGTCAAGAACATCACCGAATACGGTGCATTTGTTGACCTGGGCGGCGTTGACGGCCTGCTGCATGTGACCGACATGGCATGGCGCCGGGTGAACCACCCGTCCGAGATCCTGACGATCGGCGAAACCATCAAGGTTCAGGTCATCAAGATCAACAAAGAGACCCACCGCATCAGCCTGGGCATGAAGCAGCTGCAGGAAGATCCGTGGGATCTGGTTGCTGCGAAATACCCGCTGGGCTCGGTCCATCAGGGTCGCGTCACCAACATCACCGACTACGGCGCGTTCGTCGAGCTGGAAGCCGGTGTCGAAGGTCTGGTGCACGTGTCCGAGATGTCCTGGACCAAGAAAAACGTCCACCCCGGCAAGATCGTTTCGACCAGCCAGGAAGTCGACGTCATGGTTCTGGAAATCGACGGCGCCAAGCGTCGCGTGTCTCTGGGCCTGAAGCAGACTCAGCGCAACCCATGGGAAGTGTTCGCAGAAACGCACCCCGAGGGCACCGAGGTCGAAGGCGAAGTCAAGAACATCACCGAATTCGGTCTGTTCATTGGCCTCGAAGGCGACATCGACGGCATGGTTCACCTGTCGGACCTGTCGTGGGACGAGCGTGGCGAGGATGCGATCCAGAACTACCGCAAAGGCGACATGGTTTCGGCCGTTGTCTCGGAAGTGGACGTCGAGAAAGAGCGTATCTCGCTGTCGATCAAAGCCCTGGGCGGTGACAAGTTCGCCGAAGCCGTGGGCGGCGTGAAGCGAGGCTCGGTCATCACCGTCGAAGTGACCGCGATCGAAGATGGCGGCATCGAGGTTGAATACGAAGGCATGAAGTCGTTCATCCGTCGTTCGGACCTGAGCCGTGACCGTGCCGAACAGCGCCCCGAGCGTTTCTCGGTCGGTGACAAGGTCGACGTTCGCGTTACCAACGTCGACAGCAAGACCCGCCGTCTGGGCCTGTCGATCAAGGCACGCGAGATCGCTGAAGAGAAAGAGGCCGTGGAACAGTACGGTTCTTCCGACTCGGGCGCATCGTTGGGCGACATCCTGGGTGCAGCGCTGAAATCCGGCGACTAAGCGCAGGACAACGGCCTAAGCAAGTTTTTCAGCCCCGCGCGATCGCGCGGGGCTGTTTTTGTTGCGAATCAACATCTTCCGATTTTCCGGGTTAATTTGGCTCTGGTTCGCTCAATACGTGTGAAAATCGGACCCGCAGGCAAAAAATCGCGTGAGATTACCGGAAAATAAGGAAACAACGCACAGAGTTTACGTTCCCCCGAACCCGGTTTTTTCTTATACTGTCCAGAACAATAGACATGGTAAACCAGTCGCCTGGGAGGGTAACACGCATGATCCGTTCAGAATTGATTCAGAAAATCGCCGACGAAAACCCGCATCTCTACCAGCGTGACGTCGAACGGATCGTAAACACCGTGTTCGAGGAAGTGACTGACGCGATGTCGCGTGGTGACCGGGTCGAACTGCGGGGTTTTGGCGCATTTTCGGTTAAGAAACGCGATGCACGCGTTGGCCGCAATCCCAGAACCGGAGAAACTGTACAGGTTGAAGAAAAATGCGTTCCGTTTTTCAAAACGGGCAAGTTGCTAAGGGACCGTTTGAACGGTAAAGCCTGACTTCATGATGCGCTACATTCGCTATGCCTTTCTTGCGATCCTTGGGATCGTGCTGGTTTCTATCTCGCTTGCGAATCGTGAGATCGTTGAACTGAAGCTGGTGCCCGATACCCTGTCCGAGCTGCTGGGATTCAACTTTTCCACCTCGCTGCCCTTGTTCGTCGTTGTCCTTGGTGGCGTTGTGGCTGGCCTGATCATCGGTTTCCTGTGGGAATGGTTGCGCGAACACAAGCACCGTCGCGACGCAACGGCCAAGACAAGCGAAGTGCGCAAGCTTGAACGCGAAGTCAAAAAGCTCAAGAAAAAGCAGAACGAGGGGCAGGACGATGTTCTCGCCATTCTGGACGAGGCAAGCTGAGCCAACCTCATGTCTGATATCTCTGTCAAAATCTGCGGTTTGACCGCGCCTGAGCATGTGCGCGCTGCAGTTGACGCGGGTGCGCGCTATCTCGGCTTTAACTTCTTTCCGAAATCACCGCGTTTTGCATCGATTGAAAAAGCCGCCGCTCTGGCGCAGGACGTCCCTGCGGGTGTGGCCAAAGTTGCGTTGACCGTGAATTTCACAGATGCCCAGATTGATGACATCGTTGCGGGCGCACCCTTGGATATGCTTCAGCTTCACGGGGCGGAAACGCCTGAACGTGTGCTGGAGGTCAAGCAGAGATACGGATTGCCGGTTATCAAGGCGATTGGCATTGCCGATGCCGAGGACCTCGCCGCAATCGATCTATACGCCGACGCCGCTGACCAGTTGTTGATCGATGCAAAGCCGCCCAAAAACTCGGAACTTCCGGGCGGAAATGGTCTGCCGTTCGACTGGCGCCTATTGGCGGAGCGAAAATACTGGCGCACGCCTTGGATGCTGTCCGGCGGCCTGAACCCGGAAAACGTTGCCGAGGCGATCAAGATGACCGGTGCCAATCAGGTCGACGTGGCGTCTGGCGTCGAAAGCGCACCAGGCAAAAAGGACGCGCAAAAAATCCGGGACTTCATTCAGGCCGCTCATTGATCTGAATCCGTTCCTCTCCCGTATACGCGTGTGGGAGGGACGAAACATGCTGGCAGCAATCGGCGGGGTTTCACTAAGGCACTGGTACAACGCACCCGAGTTCTTTTGGCGTGCGGGACAGGCGCTCAAACAAGCTCAGGGTGATCCATTGTGCCTGTATGCAGGGGTCTTTCCGCACAACGGTATCTACTTTTCGCTCAGCGTCTGGCAGGACATTGAGGCAATGTTGACATTTGCCCAATCCGGCCCGCATCGGCGGGTGTTGGAGGTCTCGGACCGGCTTGCGATTTCGCATGAGTTTCACCACTTTCCCTGCATTGCGGTGCCGAGTCAGGATCAGGCTCTGCGCGTGTGGAAGCAACAATACCAGTCATCGAATTAGTGCGTTTTGCCATGGCAAATCCCGCCACCACCACATATGAACAACAGGTACGATGAGGGAGACACCCATGGCCAACGATCTTTTCAATTCCTTCATGTCCGGCCCGGATGAACAGGGCCGCTTCGGCATCTTTGGCGGACGGTTCGTCAGCGAAACGCTGATGCCTTTGATCCTGTCGCTGGAAGAGGAATACGAGAAGGCGAAAGACGATCCGACATTCTGGGCCGAGATGGACGATCTTTGGGCGAACTATGTGGGCCGTCCATCGCCCTTGTATTATGCGGAACGTTTGACCGAACACTTGGGTGGCGCGAAGATCTATCTAAAGCGCGATGAGCTGAACCATACCGGTGCGCACAAAATCAACAATGTGCTGGGTCAGATTATTCTGGCCCGCCGCATGGGCAAGACGCGCATTATTGCCGAGACTGGGGCAGGGCAGCACGGCGTGGCCACAGCCACCGTATGTGCCAAGTTCGGGCTGAAATGCGTGGTCTACATGGGGGCGCATGACGTACAGCGGCAAGCGCCGAACGTGTTCCGGATGCGCCTGTTGGGGGCCGAAGTGATTCCGGTGACTTCGGGTCGTGGCACGCTGAAAGATGCCATGAACGATGCGCTGCGCGATTGGGTGACCAATGTACGCGACACGTTCTACTGCATTGGTACTGTCGCTGGTCCGCACCCGTATCCGGCGATGGTCCGTGACTTTCAGTCGATCATCGGCAAAGAAGCCAAGGAACAGATGCACAAGGCCGAGGGCCGTTTGCCCGACACGATCATTGCCGCCATTGGCGGCGGGTCCAACGCGATGGGCCTGTTCTACCCGTTCCTTGACGACAAAGAGGTCAACATCATCGGTGTTGAGGCCGGCGGCAAGGGTGTGAACGAGAAGATGGAGCATTGCGCCTCATTGACCGGCGGTCGCCCTGGCGTGCTGCACGGCAACCGGACCTACCTGCTACAGGACGATGACGGTCAGATTCTCGAAGGCTACTCGATCTCTGCCGGTCTGGACTATCCCGGCATCGGCCCCGAGCATTCGTGGCTGAACGATGTCGGTCGTGCGCAATACGTCTCGATCACCGACAAAGAGGCGTTGGATGCCTTCCAACTGTGCTGCGCGACCGAAGGTATTATCCCCGCGCTCGAGCCCTGCCATGCCTTGGCGCACGTCATGAAGATTGCGCCCGATCTGCCTGAGGATCATCTGATCTGCATGAACATGTGCGGGCGGGGTGACAAGGATGTGCAGACAGTTGCCAAATATCTGGGCTTTGACATGTCCGATACCGAAGGCCGCACGGCAGACTGAGCCGGGGCTAGGCGGTCAGTTCGAATTGTGTCAGGTTGCGCCCTATGCGCAACCCGAGCCATCTGGTCACATCAGAACGACTTGAGCAGAAATACGATGCAGCCGCGCCCGGTTGGTCGGATAAAATGCGCCTGCTCGGGTACTTTGACGCCTATCTCGGGTTTCTGTCGGCGGACCCTTCGGCAAACTACGGCCAGAATGCCCTTGATGTTGGGGCCGGAACCGGCGCGTTTGCCGAGGCCCGGGCGGCGCTGCAATCTGAAGGAGCCGTAACCTTACTGGAGCCATCAGCCAAAATGCTTCAACGGGCCCAAAACGCATTGGCCCGGCGTGGGATAGAAGCTGAGGCAAGGCAGTCACGTTTGGAGGATTTCGAAGCAGCGGCGTCTCCCTTTGACTGCATTCTGGCAGCTCATTTTCTTGAGCACTGCCCGGATCCGCTGGTTGCGCTGCAGCGCATGCGCGATTTGGCTGCGCCCGGTTCGGCATTGTGGCTGGTTGTCAGCAAACCGCATTGGTGCAACGCGATAATCTGGTTCCAATGGCGCCATCGCACCTATCGGCCGGAAGAAGTTGGCACGCTGCTTGCAAAATCGGGGTGGGCGCTTCAGGCTCAGCACAGTTTTCCTGCCGGTCCGCCATCACGGACGTCGCGCGGGTACAAAGCAATCGCGATCTGAACGGGTTCAGCTATCCGCGTTATGCGTCCTCAGCACTTCGAGAGAGACGACATCCAGCGCCCGCTGATGGGTCGCCTCAAGGTGCACCTTGGGTGCGCAGCCTTCGTCATGCGCCTGAAGGAACCGCGCGGCACACAGACACCAACTGTCACCCGGTTTGAGGCCCGGAAAATCGAATTCGGGCCTAGGGGTGCTGAGGTCATTGCCCACGTATTTGGAAAACGCCAGAAACTCGGCCGTCATCACTGCGCACACTGTATGGCTACCCTGATCCTCGGGGCAGGTATTGCACGCGCCGTCGCGAAAGAACCCGGTTAGCGGGTCCCGAGAGCAGGGGGCCAATACACCGCCCAGAACGTTGATGCTGTCTTGTTTCTGCATGCTGCCACCTTACAGGCTTTGCGCGATATTGCGGAACATTTCTATGTTCAGGTCGTTGATGCCCGGATCGCGAAAATTGCGATCCGCGCCTGTGGTCACGATCAGAACACCGCGCGGCTGATCAAAATAAATATACTGCCCGTAGACCCCACGCGCCAGAAACTCGCCCTCATGCGCATTCACGGGGATCCACCATTGATACCCATAGCCGATTTTCCCCGGCTCGGTCGGGGCGCTGGGCCAAGTGGACTCGGCAATCCACGCGGCGGGCACGATTTGCGCACCATCGACAGCGCCGTTTTGCAGGATCATCTGCCCGAACCTTGCAAAGTCCCGCGTGGTGAAATTCAACCCGCCCAGAACGAACGCAACACCAGCCCCGTCCGCGATGTAGTACCCGTCATATTCCAAACCCAAGGGTTGGATGATCCGCTCCGTCAATAACTCAGAGACACTCTTGCCAGTGGCGCCACGGATCACCATTCCGATTACATGGGTATCGATCGATACGTATTGCCAGCTTTTCCCGGGCGTCTCGAACGTATCGGTTATCGAGGCCGCAAACGCGTCCAATTCCCCGCCCAACGCAACAACGCGGCCCATGCGGTTGATATCGGAATTGTAGTCAAAATAATCCTCGTTGAAGCTGACACCGCTGGCCATGTTCAGCACGTTCCGGATCGATGCCCCGTCATAGGCGCTGCCAGAAAGCTCCGGCGCATATTTTGTAACGGGATCGTCAAGCGATCCGATTGCGCCCTCATCCATCAAAATGCCGAACAGGGCGGACAAATAGCTTTTGGCCACCGACCACGAAATCCGACGGTCATCCGGGCCGGTATCCAGATAGTATTCCTCGAACCGGATCTGGCCGTTCTGCATGACCAACAGCGACGTTACCGCGCGGTCCTCGATCCACTGGTCGGTTCCGTCCGGCAGGTCAAAGCCGGGGCCGTACGGCAATTCCCAGGTCGGACCAGCGCCGCGCGGGAGGTTCACGGACAAAAAGGCGTCGTCCATGTGCGAGAAATTGTGAACGATCTTGTCCTCGGCGAACAGAGAGTTCACAGCCATAAGGCGCTGAATCTCTTCTCGTTTCCAAATCCCGACGACAATGGCTGCCAAGGCCAAAGCCAGCACGATTCGCAACAGCCATTTGAATGTGGTTCTCATGCTGCTCCTCCCTCTTTTGGGAACCATAGAACCGGTACTCTGCGCATTTCGCAATCTGAACGTGGGGGCAAACCGAACCTGCTAGCGGAATTTGTCCAACAGCTTTTGCATGGGGCTGCGGTCGTCCTGAACAGGCTCGGGCGTGCGGGCTTCTTTTGGTTCCGGTTCAGCCACTTTCGCAGACTTTGATGATCGGGCGGGTGCGGTGCGAAGCGCGACGGCGTTCATGAATTTACCACCCTCATCGGCGGCCAGGTATTCCGCCCCGTCCGAGACGCCGCGCAGCACGTCTTCCAGCCAGTCCGCGTCGCTTTTGGCAAAGTCGCTCAACACATAGGGCGATACCATCTCTTTGCGTCCCGGATGGCCGATGCCCAAGCGAACCCGGTCGTAGGCTGGACTGATGTGTTCGTGAACGGAGCGCAGGCCATTGTGACCAGCGTGGCCTCCGCCCGCCTTGACGCGCACTTTGCCCGGGGCCAGGTCGAGTTCATCGTGGAACACGATCACATCTGTCGATTCCAGTTTGTAGAATCGCATCGCTTCGCCAACGGATTGCCCGGATCGGTTCATGAAGGTCTGTGGTTTCACCAGCAACACCTTTTCCGATCCAAGGCGTCCTTCTGAAACTTCAGCCTGGAACTTTGATTTCCAAGGGCCAAAGCCATGATCGTCCGCAATCCGTTCAAGCGCCATGAACCCGATATTGTGCCGGTTCCGGGCGTATTTTGATCCGGGGTTTCCCAATCCGACAAACAGCTTCATTTCGGTGCCTTTCGGTTTTCGCGCAGACCTTGCCCTTGGTTGATGGCATGGATCGGTTGTCAGATTCCACCCCACCCAACCGAAAAGAAAACGGGCCTCCAATGGAAGCCCGTTTCAACGCTCCAGAAATGATCTGGCTTTATTCTTCTGTTTCTTCTTCTTTGCCGACCACTTCGACTTCGTCTGCGGCGACTTCTTCTTCGCCCTCTTCGTCGTCGCTGGTCGACAGACCGGTTGGTGCCGAAACGTTGGCGATCACGAAATCGCGGTCGATGGTCGGCTTGGTCCCGGCGGGCAGATCAACTGCCGAGATCGTGGCAACGTCGTTGATCTCCATTCCGGTCAGATCGACGGTGATCTTCTCGGGGATTTCGCCTGCGGTGCACATCAACTCAACTTCGGGGCGCACTACGGTCAGAACGCCGCCCTTCTTGATGCCGGGGGCTTCGTCTTCGTTGACGAATTCGACCGGGATGAACAGCGCGATTTTGGTTGTCCTGCGCAGGCGCATCAGGTCCAAGTGGGTCGGCAGGTCTTTGACGACATCACGCTGAACGTCGCGGCAGATGACGCGGACGTCTTCGTGGCCTTCAACCTTCAGGTTCCACAGGGTCGACTTGAACCGGCCTGCTTTCAGACGCTTGAACAAAACGTTGAACGGGATCTGGATCGGCAACGGATCTTTGTCGCCACCAAATACAATGCCCGGAACCATGCCGTCGCGGCGTGCCTGACGAGCGGCGCCCTTGCCTGTCCCCGTCCGTTCCAGAGCTACGAGATCAGGAATCTCACCAGCCATGATATATCTCCAATGTTAGGGCGGGTATCCTCCAAGGCTGTATACCCGCGTGAAGCCGCGTCCTTAGCTTGATTCATTGCGTTTGGAAAGGGGTTTTTGGCCCGTTTTGCATTATGCGAGGCTCTGCCTCGCGCTCCGGGATATTTCCAGCCAGATGAAGCTGGGGATCCGCTCTTCATCTGGCCTCAAATATCCCGGGGGAGGCGCCGCTTGCGGCGACGGGGGCAGAGCCCCCATCAGACGGTGTCAAGGCTGCCAGCGACCGCCAAAGTCTTGAGGTATCAAGAGGTTGTGGTGCCCCAGGTCGTTTACGTGTCGCTCGCCGCACAATGCCATTGTGGTGTCGAGTTCCTTTTGAATGACCTCGAGGGCTTTCGTCACGCCGCTTTGGCCCATGGCCCCCAACCCGTAGATATAGGCACGGCCAACAAACGTCCCCTTTGCACCCAGAGCAAGCGCCTTCAACACGTCCTGACCAGAGCGGATACCGCTATCCAGATGGACCTCGATGTCGCTGCCGACCGCATCCATGATCTCGGGCAATACCCGAATGGAACTCAGCGCGCCGTCCAGTTGCCGACCGCCATGGTTCGAAACCACAATGGCGTCTGCACCGAGTTTGGCAGCCATTTTGGCATCTTCCGCGTCGAGAATTCCTTTCAGGATTACCTTGCCGCCCCATTGCTCCATCAGTTTTTCGACTTTCGTCCAATCAAGGCTGGGGTCGAACTGTTCCGCGGTCCAGGTGCCCAGCGATCTTGTATCGGTTATCGCGTTGACGTGACCGACGATATTGCCAAATTCGCGGCGTTTCGCGCCCAGCATTTCGATGCCCCAGGCCCATTTGGTCATAAGGTTGGCAATCGTCTTCGGGGTCAGCTTTGGCGGCGCGGACAGTCCGTTCTTGAGGTCTTTGTGGCGCTGTCCAAGGATCTGCAGGTCCAACGTGATGACCAGCGCCGAACATCCTGCATCCTTTGCCCGTTGGATCAAACGGGACACATAGTCTTCGTCTTTCATCGTATAAAGCTGAAACCAGAATGGGCGGGTCGTCGCCTCGGCCACGTCTTCGATCGAGTTGATGGACATGGTCGAAAGCGTGAATGGCACGCCAAACGCTTCTGCGGCCTTGGCGGCCTTGATCTCTCCATCCGCATGCTGCATGCCGGTCAGGCCAACCGGGGCCAATGCGACGGGCATCGCAACGTCATGGCCGATCATTTGCGACGCGGTCGAGCGCCCGGCCATGTCAACCGCAACGCGCTGGCGCAGGCGGATGTCTTCGAAGTCTCGGGAGTTGTCCCGAAAAGTCTGTTCGGTCCAACTGCCGCTTTCCGTATAATCGAAGAACATGCGGGGGACACGACGCTCGTATATCCGCTTGAGGTCTTCGATATTGGTTATGACGGGCATGACGGAGACCTCTGCGAGAACTGTTTGTTTTTCTTATCAATTCCGATCACAACCCGCAACGTTTCGCGCGGGGCGCAAAGCTTGCTGGAAACCAGTGCGCGCTTTCGCCGCTGCGCGAAAGCTGCTGCCGTGTTGGACCAGAGGTTAGACGCTATGGGCGCCGTCCGAAAGCGTTCGAACAAAGTCCAGGACGTCGGAAACCGGCTTGCCAGCTGCGATTTGGCTGACAATGGCCGAGCCGACAACGGCCCCGTCCGCAACGCTTGCGATGGCGCGCGACTTTTCCGGTGTGTTGATGCCAAATCCGACAATGACCGGCAGCTCGGTGGCGGCCTTGATGCGCGACACTTCGGGTCCGACATCGGTGGCTTGTGCTTCGGCAGCACCAGTGATCCCCGTGATCGAAACGTAGTAAACGAAACCCGACGTGTTCTGCAGCACGCGCGGCAATCGTGTATCGTCGGTGGTGGGCGTCGCCAGTCGGATGAAGTTCAACCCGGCCGCCTGCGCGGGCAGGCAGAGTTCGGCATCCTCTTCCGGGGGCAGGTCCACAACGATCAACCCGTCGATGCCGGCCTCTTTTGCATCCTTCAGAAAGGCGTCTACGCCTCGGCTGTAAATCGGGTTGTAATATCCCATCAGGACAATCGGCGTGGTATCGTCGGTTTCTCGGAATGCACGCGCCAAATCGAGGGTGCGCTGCAAGGTCATTCCGCCATCCAGCGCCCGTTGCCCCGCCGCCTGAATGGTAGGTCCATCCGCCATGGGATCAGTAAAGGGTAACCCCAGTTCAATCACGTCGACGCCGGCACCCGGTAATCCTTTGACCACCTCAAGCGACGTCTCATAGTCAGGGTCTCCGGCCATGATATAGGCAACGAAGGCCTTCTTGCCCTGAGCTTTGAGGTCGGCGAATTTGGCGTCGATACGGGTCATCTGCGGTCCTTGCGTTCAGGTTTCGACCTGATGTGCAGAAAGTTTTGCGGAAAATCAATCCCGGTTCGGCGGGACCGCGTCAGAAGGCCAAGTGGTACCTGATCAAACCCGAGTTCACACCGGGGTTGAAGTTCTGCGTGCTGGCGTTGGATTTGTGCGTAATTGCCAGTGACAATTTGTTTCCGTTGTTCAGCTTGTACCCGACGCCCAAGAGGCTGCGGATTTGAAAATCACCGCCAAGGTCGTTCAATTGATCGCCTTCGGAGAAATATCCGGGCATGATGCTTCCTTCAACGAACCACCGATCCGAAAAGGAATAGACGCCGATCAGGCCAATTCCGATATGGACATCCGCCGCGGCGTCAACAGTCAGGGCACCGCCCCACGCCGCAGAAAGGCGTTCGGTCTGATAGAACGGGCGGTGGTGGTACTCAAAAGAAACAACAGCCTCGTCATCGGCAAACGGGTCTGAAAAGTCGGAAAATCCTGCGCCGAAAATCAGCGATTGTGCATGTGCCGGGTGACAGGTCACAAAAAGCGCCAGAAGGGCTGAAAGGTACTTCATATCCACTATTTACTATGTGTTTATTTGCAACGTTCTAGCTGAGAATCTTAATGCATGGGAATCGCGCCAGGCAAGAACGTTGCCGCCGTACGGCGAGGCGCTGTTGCAAATCTGACTGCCCTGCCTTTTGACGCTCCGGCTTGCGCATCCCATCGGACCTGCATAGAAGCGGCCCGCAAATGCTATGCAGGAGGCCGTCATGGGCTTTAGAATGGGAATTGTGGGTCTGCCGAATGTGGGCAAGTCGACCCTGTTCAATGCGCTGACCAAAACCGCAGCCGCGCAGGCGGCAAATTTCCCGTTCTGCACGATTGAGCCGAATGTCGGGGATGTGGCCGTTCCGGATGATCGCCTCGATAAGCTGGCCGCGATAGCATCGTCCAAGCAGATCATTCCGACCCGCATGACCTTCGTAGATATCGCCGGGCTGGTGAAGGGGGCGTCAAAGGGCGAGGGCTTGGGTAACCAGTTTCTGGCCAACATTCGCGAAACCGATGCGATTGCGCATGTCCTGCGCTGTTTCGAAGATGGCGACGTGACCCATGTGGACGGCCGCGTCGATCCGGTCGCCGATGCTGACACGATCGAGACAGAACTGATGCTGGCCGATCTGGAAAGCATCGAAAAGCGCCGCGCCAATCTGGTGCGCAAGCTGAAGGGCAACGACAAGGAGGCGCAGCAGCAGGACCGTCTGCTGGCCGCTGCGCAAGAGATGCTGGAAAACGGCAAACCCGCCCGTCTGGTTGAGGTCTCGGACGAAGACTCCAAAGCGTGGAAGATGCTGCAACTGCTGACCACCAAGCCGGTGCTTTATGTCTGCAATGTCTCCGAGGAAGAAGCCGCCGAGGGCAACGATTATTCTGCCAAAGTCGCTGAAATGGCCGCGGCGCAGGGCAATGCGCATGTCATCATCAGTGCCAAGATCGAGGAAGAGATCAGCCTGCTTGAAGACGACGAGGCGCAGATGTTTCTCGAGGAAATGGGCCTCGAAGAACCCGGCCTCGACCGTTTGATCCGCGCAGGTTATGACCTGCTGAAGCTGGAAACCTATTTCACCGTCGGCCCAAAAGAAGCCCGCGCCTGGACGATCCGCACCGGAACCGCTGCGCCTCAGGCCGCGGGCGTGATCCACGGGGACTTTGAAAAGGGCTTCATCCGTGCCGAAACCATCGCCTATGACGACTACATCGCCGCCAACGGCGAGCAGAGCGCGAAAGAGGCGGGCAAGATGCGGGCCGAGGGCAAGGGCTACATCGTCAAAGACGGTGACGTGATGCACTTCCTGTTCAATACCTGATCACAGGACGGCGTCTCAGCGTGCCTGTCAGGTACTCTTCTGCCTGCGACGGTGGCTCAGTTCGATAGCCCCGAGGACACGTCCGCCTCGGCTGGCGATACAGCGCGCTGATACAGGTGCCATGTGGTGTGACCGAGGATCGGCAAGGTAAAGATCAGACCTAAAAAGGCCGGAACCAGCGACAACAGCATGGTTGCCGATATGATCATCGCCCAAGTCAGCATGACCACCGGGTTTTCCGTAACAACACGAACAGACGTCAGCATCGCGGAAACAAAATCGGTTTCCCGGTCGAGCAGCATCGGCATGGCAACGACCGTGACCGAAAACAGGACAATCGACAGGAACGCACCCACACAGGTGCCAACAGCGAGGAATGTCCAGCCTTGCGGCGTAAAGAATACCGTGTGCAAAAAACCGTCGAAGTCCGAAAACGAGGCGTTTTGCAAGATAATCGCCAGCCACAGACGTACCTGATAAATCCAAACCCAGAAAATGAACAGGGTGACGAACGCCATCCAACCCATCTCGCGCTTACGTTGATTTGCCATCACGGTAAGGATCTCGGACCATCCGAACGGTTCACCGTTTTGCAATCGCCGGGACATTTCATAAAGCCCGGCAGCGGCAAACGGCGCAACCAGTGGAAAGCCGACAATTGCGGGAATGATCATCCAGATCTTGCCCAGCCAGACCAGGACCCAGACCATAAGAATCCCAAAAAGCGCATAGAACAGGCCGAAGAAACCGCTCATGAAAGGGCGTGCCAAAAAATCGGAAAAGCCGGCCTTTAGCGAGGCCGTGATATCATCGGCGGTCACCGTCCTGATCTCTGGCATCGGTTGTCGCGGCGTCAGGTTGTCCGGCGATTTGGAACCTGCGGTTTTGGATGTCATGACAGCCTCCTCTCAGAACTCGGCGCATCCTTGGTTTGATTACCAACACACCCAGCAGTGAAACTGGTATCCCCCATCCTTGCACAAGAGTGTATCAGATGAAGCCGCAGAGCAAGAAGGGGGGAGGACCTTGGGTCGTGCTTGCCCGTCGATATGTGTTAACTGGCCATAATGGGCTGAATCCATTCGCCAGTGCCCACTTTCCCAAGACCCCTAAAAACCGCTAGTGTAGCGTTCGACCTGCCATCAGAGAAAACCTCGAATGATCGAAATCCGCGACCTGCAATTGCTCAGCGCGTTGGCGCGGCATCGCCACTTCGCCAAGGCGGCGGAAGAGTGCGGGATATCTCAGCCCGCGTTTTCGATGCGCATCCGCAACCTTGAAGATCGGCTGGGCGTGTCCATCGTCCGCCGGGCCAACCGGTTTCAGGGTCTGACCGACGAAGGTGAGTTGATCGTCCAGCGGGCGCGGCGCATTCTTGATGAAACCAAGGCGCTGGAACAACAGGTGCTTGCCTCAAAGGGTGAGATCACGGGCACGCTGATCCTCGGCGTGATCCCGACCGCGATTGCTTTCACCGGGCGTCTGACCAAACGACTGCGCGCGGCGCATCCCCGGATCGTAACGCGCATCGAAACCATGTCCGCCACAGCGATTCAGCACCGTCTGGACGAAGGAAGCCTGGACGCGGGCATCACCTATGGTGACAGCATCGGCACCGATCTTCGACGGGTTCAGGCCCTGTACGAAGAAACCTATGTGCTTTTGGTGCCGTCTCACATGGTCGACGAAACCGGCCCGATCCCTTGGGCGCGCGTGGCTGAATTCCCGTTGAGCCTGCTGGAGCCGCAGATGCAGAACCGGCGCATTCTGGATCGCATTTTCGCGGAACAGGGTCTGCACCCGGATATTGTCGCGGAAACCAGCGGTTTTACGGCCTCGATGGTCATGGCACGCGAAGGATTGGCGGCGACCGTCGTCCCCCGCGTTTTGGTTCGCGCCTTGGGAGATCTGAAGGGGACAAAGGTCCTGCCCTTGGTCGATCCGGTTGTCAGCAAACCGATTTGTCTGGCGACTTTGACACGGGATCCCGAATTGCCAACCGTCGAGGCTTTGCGGGCTGTGGTGACGTCTTTGCGGTGATAAGCTGTCGTTATCGTGCCATTTCGATATGCGATTTGACGATATGCTAGTCTGATGAGACACGGGGCCTCAATCGGAGGGCATCATGGCACCATTAGATACCAAGCCATCAGGCGCACCCAAGGGCGTCTGGAAGTCAGGTAAAGGCAAGGGGCGGCACACGCCCAAAGGCCGTCAATTCACGGATGAGGCGCAGGCCGAAATCGCACGCCTGCTGGGCGATCGCCCACGCCGCCGCGACCTGCTGATCGAATTTCTGCACCTGATTCAGGATGAACACGGCCATATCAGCGCCGACCATATCGCCGCCTTGGCGGTTGAGATGCGGGTTGGTCAGGCCGAGATTTACGAGACCGCGACTTTCTATGCTCATTTCGACGTGGTGAAAGAGGACGAAACGCCCCCGCCCGCGCTGACCATCCGTGTCTGCGATTCCCTGTCCTGTGAGATGGCTGGTGCCCAGCTGCTGAAAAAGGCGTTGGAAGACGGTCTGGATGCATCCGAAGTTCGTGTTGTGCGAGCGCCTTGTATGGGCCGCTGTGACACCGCCCCGGTGCTGGAGATCGGTCACAACCACATCGACCATGCGACACCAGAAAAGGTGCAGGCCGCAATCGAGGCGAATGACACCCACGCGCATCTGCCTGATTACGAGACCTTCGCCACATACGAAGCGAACGGCGGTTACGCCAAGCTGAAAGAGCTGCGTGAGGGCGGCGATTGGGAAAAGGTGCAGGAAGATGTCCTGTCCTCGGGCCTGCGCGGTCTGGGCGGCGCTGGCTTCCCGTCCGGCAAGAAATGGGGCTTTGTTCGCATGAACGAAGGCCCGCGCTATCTGGCCGTGAACGGGGACGAAGGCGAGCCGGGGACGTTCAAGGATCGCTACTATCTGGAACGCACGCCGCATGTTTTCCTCGAAGGCATGTTGATCGCCGCATGGGCGGTCGAGGCAGAGACCTGCTTTATCTACATGCGTGACGAATATCCGGCGGTGCTGGAAATCCTGCGCCGCGAGATTGCCGCGCTGGAACAGGCCGGAATTGTCGAGAAGGGCTATATTGATCTGCGCCGGGGTGCTGGCGCTTACATTTGCGGTGAAGAATCCGCGATGATCGAGTCGATTGAGGGCAAAAAGGGCTTGCCGCGCCACCGTCCTCCGTTCGTGGCGCAGGTTGGGGTCTTTAACCGTCCGACCTTGGTGCACAATGTCGAAACCCTCTATTGGGTTGCGAAAGTCTGCCGCGAAGGGCCCGAGTGCCTCAACAGCACCGAAAAGAACGGTCGCAAGGGCCTGCGCAGCTATTCGGTCTCGGGTCGCGTAGCGAAGCCGGGTGTTTACCTGCTGCCTGCGGGTTCGACCATTCTGGACGTGATCGAAGCTGCCGGTGGTATGGTCGAAGGGCAGACCTTCAAGGCGTATCAGCCGGGTGGGCCGTCCTCGGGTCTGCTGCCTGCGTCGATGGACGATATCCCGCTGGATTTCGACACGCTGCAACCACATGGCACCTTTATCGGCTCTGCCGCCGTGGTGGTTCTGTCCGATCAGGACACCGCCCGCGACGCGGCGCTGAACATGCTGCGCTTCTTCGAAGACGAAAGCTGCGGCCAGTGTACGCCCTGCCGCGCAGGCTGCGAAAAGGCAGTGAAACTGATGCAAGCCGACAAGTGGGACACCGATCTACTGGAAGATCTGTGTCAGGTCATGGGCGACGCCTCGATCTGCGGTCTGGGGCAGGCGGCCCCGAACCCGATCCGCCTGGTCATCAAACACTTCGCTGACGAAATCTGAGGGAGACTGAGCCATGCTTGACGCAAGCCCAACCAAGACCGTCACCTTCAACCTGAACGGCGATGACGTCACCGTGCCCGAGGGCACCACGATCTGGGAAGCGGCCAATGGCCGTGGACTGGTGATCCCGCACCTGTGCCACAAACCGGCGCCCGGCTACAAACCCGACGGCAACTGCCGCGCCTGTATGGTCGAGGTGGAAGGCGAACGCACTCTGGTCGCCTCGTGCATCCGTCCAGCAGCCGAGGGGATGGTTGTCAAAACAGACACCGGCCGCGCCGAGAAATCGCGTGCGATGGTCATGGAACTGCTGGTGGCCGACCAGCCCGAGCAGCCGCATGATGCCTCGAGCCACTTTTGGGACATGGCCAAGCTGAACGAAGTCAGCGAAAGCCGCTTCCCGGCGAAAGAGCCCGAGAAAATTCCTCTGCTGGATGACAGCCACATCGCGATGCGGGTCAATCTGGATGCCTGCATCAACTGCAACCTCTGCGTTCGGGCCTGCCGAGACGTGCAGGTCAATGATGTGATCGGCATGGCGGGCCGTGGTAATACGGCTCAAGTGGTGTTCGACCAAAATGACCCGATGGGGGATTCGACCTGTGTGGCTTGTGGCGAATGCGTTCAGGCCTGCCCGACTGGCGCGCTGATGCCCGCCACCGTGCTGGATGATCAGCAGGTGGGTGACAGCAAGGACTACGATTCCGAGACCGAAAGCGTCTGCCCGTTCTGCGGCGTGGGCTGCAAGGTCTCGCTGAAGGTCAAGGACGGCAAGGTTAAGTATGTCGAAGGCATCAATGGCCCCGCCAATGAAGGCCGCCTGTGCGTCAAAGGCCGCTTTGGTTTCGACTACATCCACCACCCGCACCGCCTGACCAAGCCCCTCATCCGGCGCGAAGATGCGCCTGAGAAGGGCCTGAACGTCGATCCGGGCAACCTGTCGACCCATTTCCGCGAAGCGAGCTGGGACGAGGCGATGGATCTGGCCGCCACCAAGCTAATGGCCTTGCGCGACGAAGACCCGCGCAGCGTGGCGGGCTTTGGCTCGGCCAAGTGTACCAACGAAGAAGCCTACCTGTTCCAGAAGTTCATCCGTCAGGGCTTCCGCCACAACAACGTCGATCACTGCACCCGTCTGTGCCACGCGTCGTCGGTGGCCGCGTTGATCGAGAATGTCGGTTCGGGCGCTGTGACTGCGACCTTCAACGAGATCGAAAACGCGGATGTGGCGATCATCATCGGGGCGAACCCGATTGAAAACCATCCGGTCGCGGCGACCTATTTCAAGCAGTTTACCAAACGCGGCGGCAAGCTGATCGTCATGGACCCGCGCGGTGTCGGGATGCGCAAGTTCGCAACCGAGATGCTGCAATTCCGTCCGGGTGCCGATGTCTCGATGCTCAACGCGATCATGAACGTGATCGTCGAGGAAGAACTCTATGACAGCCAATACATCCACCGCTGGACCGAGAACTGGGAGGCCGAGAAAGAGCATTTGCGTCAGTTCACGCCCGAGGCGATGGCCCCGATCTGCGGCATCGAGCCAGATCAATTGCGTCGCGTGGCCCGCATCTTTGCGCGGGCCGAGGCCGGTCTGATTTTCTGGGGCATGGGTATCAGCCAGCACATCCACGGCACCGACAACTCACGCTGCCTGATCTCGCTGGCCCTGATGACTGGCAATGTCGGTAAACCGGGCGCAGGTCTGCACCCGCTGCGCGGCCAGAACAACGTTCAGGGTGCATCCGATGCGGGCCTGATCCCGATGTTCCTGCCGGACTACAAGACGGTTACGGATGACAATATCCGGGCGCAGTTCACCGAGGTTTGGGGGTCCGACGACTTCTCGAACGAGAAAGGCCTGACCGTTACCGAAATCATCGATCAGATTTATGCGCGTAATATCAAAGGGATGTATATTCTGGGTGAAAACCCGGCCATGTCGGACCCGGATGTGGGCCACGCGCGCGAGGCGCTGGCCAAGCTGGACCTGATGATCGTGCAGGACATTTTCCTGACCGAAACGGCGAACTATGCCGACATCATCCTGCCCGCCTCGGCGCTGTACGAAAAGAACGGCACGGTGTCGAACACCAACCGTCAGGTTCAGCGTGTGCGTCCTGCTGTGACCCCTCCGGGCGAGGCGCGTGAAGATTGGGCGATCACGGTCGATCTGGCGCAGCGCATCGGGCTGAACTGGGAATACACCGACGTGTCTCAGGTCTTTGCCGAGATGAAGTTGACCATGGAGTCGCTGGACAACATCACTTGGGATCGGCTTGAAACCGAGTCGATAACCTACCCATCGCTCAGTGAAACAGATCCCGGTCAATCCATCGTGTTCGGGGATGGCTTCCCGCGCACGGATGGTCGGGCGCGGTTCACGCCAGCCAGCATTATCCCGCCGGATGAAGCCCCGGATGAAGAATATCCGATGATTGCCACCACGGGCCGTCAGTTGGAGCACTGGCACACCGGATCAATGACCCGCCGCGCCAAGGTTCTGGACGCGGTAGAGCCAGAGGCGAACTGTTCCATGAACCCGCGTACGCTTAAACTCATGGGAATTGAGCCGGGCGAGACGATCCGTCTGACCACCCGTCGCGGCTCGATCGACATCATGGTGCGCGCCGATCGGGCGATTGCCGAGGATATGGTCTTCATCCCGTTTGCCTACGTCGAGGCTGCGGCGAACATCCTGACCAATTCGGCCATCGACCCCTATGGCAAAATCCCCGAGTTCAAGTTCTCGGCCATACGCGTCGAAAAGATCGAAGACGCTATCGCGGCGGAGTAAACCCACAAAGGCGGCCCCACTGGCCGCCTTTTTCATCTCTTGACAGTGGGTCGCCTGCGGCCAACCCTGACGCGGCAACCAATCCGGGAGAGGTTTATGCCGCGCCGTTTTGTCGATCTGTCTGTTCCGCTCGAAGCCGGTATCGTATCGGACCCGCCGATCATGTTGCCCGAGATCGAGTACATGACCCATGACCAGACGGCCGAACAGGTTATGGCCTTCTTTCCGGGGCTGAAGAAAGAAGACCTGCCCGGCGGTGAAGGCTGGGCCATCGAGCGATTGCAGATCGCGACCCATAACGGCACCCATCTCGACGCGCCGTATCACCACCATTCGACGATGAACAACGGCGAGCGCGCGATTACCATCGATGAAGTGCCGCTGGAATGGTGCATGAATCCCGGCGTAAAGCTGGATTTTCGGCATTTTGACGATGGATACGTCGCAACAGCCGCAGATATCGAGGCCGAGTTGGCCCGGATCGGTCATGACCTGCAACCGTTGGATATCGTGGTCGTGAATACCTCTGCCGGAACGCGTTACGGCCAGCCAGATTATCTGCTCAAGGGGTGCGGGGTCGGGCGCGAGGCGACCTTGTATCTGACCGAAAGGGGCGTGCGCGTGACCGGCACAGATGCCTGGAGTTGGGATGCGCCTTTCCCGCTGACGGCGCAGGAATACGCCCGCAAACAGGATCCGACGATCATCTGGGAAGGCCACCGTGCCTCGATGGAGGTTGGGTATTGCCATATCGAGAAGCTGACCAATCTCGAAGACCTGCCCCCGACAGGGTTCGAGATTTCGTGCTTCCCGTTCAAGATCAAAGGCGCATCCGCGGGGTTCGTCCGGGCTGTTGCGATTTTCGATGATAGGGGCGCGGCATAATGCAGTCTTCTCCTCTTGGCGGTCATGACGGACCTTATGCAGCCCCGATTGAAGTTGACGGAATCCGGGTTTTGCCAGAATGGATCGATTACAACGGCCATATGAACGTGGGCTATTATGGCGTCGCATTCGATCTCGCGTTCGAGCGCGTGCTGGTGGATCAACTGGGCCTGGGCGAGCTACAGGTTCAGGCACTGGGGCAGGGGCCTTACATCCTGCAATCACATCTGAATTTCCTGCGCGAGGTGAAGGCAGACGATACCTTCTGTTTCCATTTTCGCATGTTGGATGCCGATCAGAAACGAGGCCACTATTTTGCGCAGATGAAATCAGCATCGGATCATCAACTCTGCGCCACGCAGGAAGCGCTGTTCATGAATGTCAGCCATACGACGGGGCGGGCAGAACCCTATCCCGATTGGGCAACAGCGCGGCTGGCACAGATGGTTCGGGATCACGCCGTGCTGGAGCCTGCGCCTCAGGTGGGGCAGCAAATCGGTATTCGGCGGAAGTAAGGCGCTAGTAGTCGCGTTCGAAAAAGATACCCAACCCTGTTTCTCCACGCCCGTCTACCGTGCCCCGAACGGTGAAACTGTCGGTGACGTCGAGGTTCAGGTTCACCTCGGTATCGCCCTCGGTATTAACGGTGAAGTCGGTATAGAGATTATCGCTCAGATACGCGCCGGCACCCAAACGGCCAGCGCCGCCTTCCGTTGCGCCAATGTCAATCGTATCCACACCGGTGGCATCCCGCACGCCCTTGGTCGCGTCTCCACCCGCACCGCTGAGTTGCGCCAGCGAGGCTGCCATCTGCGCGATGACGAAGGGCGAAAGCTCCGAGAAACGGTTGCCGAACAGCAGCATCGCCAACGCCTCTTCAGTGGGGCGCTCGGGGTCCGAGAACACGTCGACCTGCGGCGAATCCAAGGGCCCGGCGATTTCAATCGTGGCAGTTCCGTCCGATGTGCTGCTGGAGGATTCGAACTCGATATATGGCGTCAGGTCACCTTGCAGCGTCACGAGGCCTTTGGTCAGCGCAAGGCGACGGCCCAGAATGTCGATGTGACCCCGGATCAACTCGATCTGGCCGGATGGGACGACGGCGGTTGTTGTGCCACCGATCTGGATGCGTCCGCCCAATTCCGCATTCACACCGCGTCCCCGAACAAAGACCGCCTTCGGAGCCAACAAACCGATATCGAGGGCGATGCGCGAGTTGCTTTTTGTGCCCTCTTCCTTTTCCACCAACTGAGCACGCTCGCGGGTGACAAAGCTGGCGTTGCTTTCGTTCACATGCGTGATCGGTGGGATTGGTGCTGCACCAACCGCTCCGGCGGCTGCGGCAAGGTTGATGTTGGTTTCGCCAAAGTTGATCTGACCGGCGATCGAACTGTTGCCGGCCAGCGCACCGCTCATGGCGATCTGGCCGTTCAGAATGGTTTCGTAAAGCAGGTCATCGGTCAGCACCAGATTGTTGATCGATGTCGTGATTTGCGCATTGAAGGGCGGTGTCAGGCCGACAGGGCCATTCACGGTAAAACCGCCGCCAGCGCGCACGCCGCCTTGCATTGCAATCGTTGCACGGCTTTGGGCCAGGGTGATTGTCCCGCCGATACCTGTGATCGTTTGCCCTACGGATGGCAATGCCATTGCGGTGCCGGAGGTTGTGATTGTCCCGCTGAGCGCACCCAGCGAAGGCGCACCCTTCAGGGCAAGATCGTATTGGGCGGTCCCTTCGATGGTATTGGGAGAAATGAATCTGTTCGCGATGCCGATGTTGATGCCGCCCTTCATGGTCAGATCGGCGTTTCCGCTGGCTTCGTCGAATGTTCCCGCGACATTGGTGTTCAGTTGGGCAGGCCCCTCGGCCTTGGCATCAATCGTCCAGACGCCATTGTTCCGACTGGCCTTGCCATTGGCCGCGATGGTGCCGGGAAACTCGGGGGCAAACCGTTCCACCTTGTTGAGACGCGCCTCGAAATCCACGTCCGCGGCGCCATCGGTTGTCACCGTGCCGCTCAGGTTCGCGTAAGAGCTGTCTGGTCCTTGCAGCCTGACATCGCCTTCAAGGCCGGACCCCGTCGGTGCAACGTTTCCATCCAATGTCAACGGACCGCTGAGAGTCTGGGACAAGCGCCCGACATCGTCCAGAGCGGCCGAGAAATTCAGGCCCCCTTGCGTACGGTCCAGTTTGCCGGAGGCGTCGGCCGTTAGCGCGGTTCCGTTCAGGCTGAATGTGCGGATGTCCAGCCCCTGATCATTGTTCACCGCATCCACGTTCAGTGTCGTTCGGCCTTGTATCAACTCGTCAACGATCGCGATCCCGGTCGAGATGTCATTGGCAGTGACCAGGCCCTGAACATCGAAAGTCCGATCTGCCTGCTGCCCGCTGCCTTCGACCTCGGCGCGGACCGAGCCAGTAAGATCGCGATTGGCGAGGCCCGAGAACAAAGACAGGTCGGGCACATTCAGCTTTGCTTGTCCATCGACCGCAAGATCGCCGGTCGGGTCATCGACCGTGGCCGCGACCTCGGCGGTCAGCGCCGTACCGTTCACGGTGGCCTCGCGAACGACGATCTGATCGCCGGAACGTGCGCCGTCGAACTCAACCGTTGTTCGCCCTGTCAAAAGCGGGTCAATATCAGCCATCCCGGTCTGGATGTTGTTGGCAATCACGCTGGCCGTTCCGTCGAATTCCAACGTCTGCACCGTCCCGGTGCCATCCACCTGTGCCTGTAGCGATCCGCTCAGGTCTCGTTTGGCGAGACCGGAGAAAACTGAAAGATCGCTGGCGTTCACATTGGCTTGCCCGTCAATAGTCAGATTGCCGCCGGGTGTGGTGACGACGCCGTCGGCTTGCGCGTCCAATGCCGCGGATGAGATCGAAAACGCCCTCACGGTTATCCCGTCCGAGTCCCGCTTACCGTCCAGCACGATATCGGTTTCACCGGCGATCACGGGGTCAATATCGTCTCTGCCGGTGACCAGATCCCGCCCGATGAGCATCACTTTACCGTCAAAGCTGCGCTCCAGTGGCGAACCACTCCCCTCAACGCGGATGGATGCGTTTCCGCCGAGATCAAGCTTGGCAACTTCGGAGAATCGCGACAGGTCGTCGGCAATCAGCGCCGCTGTTCCGTCGACCTGCAAACCGGTTTCCAGTCCGCTGATTACCGCGTCGGCCTCAAATGAATAGTCGCTGCCAATGATCTCAAACCCTGTCAGCTTCACAGTCTGGTCGTTGCCATAATCGAATTGGCCGTCCAGGGTGATGCGGTCACCGACAGCGGCGTTGAGAGCCGGGTCCGACATATCTATGCCGTCAAGGGCGGCCTGAAGATCGCCATCGATTGTAAATGCGCCGCTTTGATCCAGTGTTCCTTGCCCGGCGAACTGCGCCCGTTCCAAATCGATCTGAGCAGCTTCAACGTCATTGGCCGTGATGCTCAGATCCCAAAGATTGCCGTTCTTGACGTCATACAGGGCCGACAGCTGGGCCGCCCCAATCGCAGTTTCGCCGCCGCTGATGGGCAGAACGACCCGGTCACCGTCTGGCGGTGTGATACGACCTTGCACCGCCACCAGTTGCAGCGCACCGCCTGCCGCAAGGCTGATCTGGCTCTCCAGCATTAACGCCTGAGAGGTGATCTCGATATCCGAGATGTCCAACGCCCCATCCGAATGGGTTCGCCCGTCGACGAAGAGCTTTGTGTCGGTGCCAAAGAAGGTGTCCATTTCTTCGGCAAGGAACGGTGTCAAATCGCCGCCCAAATCTGCCGTGAACGCAATGCCATCATCCGCGCTGGCTGCCGCTGTCGGGGCGGCACGCAACCGAACCTGACCTGTGACGCGCAACTGGTCATCGCTGCTCAGGCCAATATCGGCGGTGAAATCCGTGATCGGCCCGGACCCTTTGGCCGTCAACCCAATCGGAGGACTATCCGGGATTTTCAAGGCGGTTGAAATGAGCCCGCCAGATGCCTCGGCCACGGTCAGATCCAGATTGATTTCGCGGCTCGAGTTCTGGAAGCCCGCAGTCAGATCAATCGTGTCTCCGGCTCTGTCCAGACGATCAATGTTCAAAGTGGTATCAAGCGTCCCATCTGCGAGGGACAGGTTGCCTTTCACCGTCAGATCGGCCGCGACGCCGATCAACGGCTCACCCAGCGACAGATCGTCAATGCGAAGCTCACCGATTTCGATGGACACCGGCAATTCCGGCAATTGGAACGGCTGCGTTTCGGCCGAGGGTGGCGGTGCCTCTTTTGTCGTTGTTCCGGGTGCGCGGGCAATGTCGATCTCTTGCGCGACAAGGGCGTTCACCGAAAACCGCCCACGCAAAAGGCCCAACCGGTTCCAATCCAGCTCGGCCCCCTTGATCGTCAACCAGACGCCTTCATCATCCGCAACCGTGATTTCCTGTATCGTCGCACGCGAGCTGAGCGCACCTTCCAAACCGACGACGCGCACGTTCTGATCGTCGCCGGACAGCGTATCCTGCAGGAAACGTTCGATCATGCTGCCGCCGTCTTCATCCTGTGCCAAGGCTGGCACTGACGCGACAAGCATCGACGCGCCAAGAAGAAGAGGATATGCAGCGCGGCGCATCAAAAGGCTTGTCCGATCCCCAAATAGAATTGCAATCCGTCGCCCGTGTCACCCTGAACCGGCAGGGCAAGGTCAAACCGCAGCGGGCCAAAACCACCCAAATCATACCGGATGCCAATGCCTGCGCCAGAATGAAATTCGGCGTTCGTACTTACAAACGAGGATTCGTCGACCGCGCCGTAGTCGTAAAACCCAACAAGGGATATCGCCTCGGTCACCTTTCCGCGTATCTCGCCGGAAAAGCCAAGGAAGGATCGACCGCCCGCCACTTCGTCACCGACGGGAATGCCCAGGCTTTCGAAAGGTTGGCCGCGAACGGTTCCTGCGCCACCGGAAAAGAACAAAAAGTCCGGCGTCACACCGGACGGCGATGGGCCAAGAACCGACCCTAGCTGGACACGACCGGCCAGAACCAATCGCCCGCCGGTTCCAAGACTTGTATAGGCGCGGCCATCAACAAACACCCGCAGGCCCGAGTCGGTTCCTGAAAATCCGGCAAAAGGCATGGCCTGCGAATCCAGATAGAAACCGCGCGTGGCGCTTACCTTGCTGTCACGCTCGTCCCATTCTGATCTGAACGGGAGAATGAAGTAGCGGAACTTTCGTCCGTCCCCGTAGGCATCGTCCGCATCAGACCATTGGAAACCTGCCGAGGCTTCGGCATAGAGCCTGTCCGAGAATGTGCGGCGCGCACCGTAGGCCAGCGAAGCGATGGTCACATTGTAGTTTTCGGTGTTGCGCCTCTCCAGCAAAGCGCTCCAGAACGTGTTGTCATCCGGACCAAGGCGGTCTGGTTGATCAAGCCGTAACCCAATACGCCCATCAAGATCTTCGGCCCCGCCGATATTGCGAAGGGCGAGTTCAAACCGCAGCCTCTCGGCCCGCCGGAACACATTGCGGTGCGTCCATGTCGCCGTCAGGTCCACGCCATCGCGCGAGGCAATTTCGGCCCCGAAGGTGATCCGACGCGGCGGCAAGTCCTCGAAAGTCGCGTCAAAATCAAGTGTTCCGTCGGGGTTGGGGTTTTCGCGCTCTTTGATCGACACGGTACTGAACGTACCGGTCCGTCTTAACCGCGTGCCCACTTTTTGGATTTCCGCTGGCGAGTAAACCTCGCCCGTGGGAAAGCCCGCGATTTTCTCAATCGACCGGCGACGCACTTTGGTGTCACCGCTAATGAACAGCTTCCCGAAAGTCAGGCGCGGACCCGGGGCAAGGTCAATTTCCGAATCCAGCCGCGCTTGTTTGTGGCGGGCAATGACCTTCTGATCCTCGACTTCCGCCTTGGCATGACCCGCATCCCGCCAACCCTGAATACCGGCAGAGGCTGCTTGTTGAATTGCCCCGGTTGTGGCGCGTTTTCCGGTTGCGTATTCCTCGGGCAATTCGGTGCCGGGCGACAGCGGCTCAACAATCGCCGTTCCGAAAGAATAAACCGGACCGGGGTTCACCTGAATAACGGCGCGTTTGAACTGCGGCGGCGCTTCAAGCGAGTTGATATCGGCCGCCTCCTGACCGTCCAGCTTGATGCTGACGACGGGTGCGAAGTACCCCTCGTCATACATGATCTGCACAATCGTTCTGTAATCCGACAGTGCAGCAGACAGGACTTCCAGCGGGGTGTCCAACCCGCGGGATTCAGCGGTAAAGACGGAAGAGGTTTCCTCCAGCCGCTCGACCACATCTTCGGGTGCGCCAGGGGCGGACAGGCTGATTTCAAGGGCAGAAGCAAGTGTGGGGGAGACGGTCGCCAGCGCAGCGAAAGCCCAACCTCTCAGAACGCGCTGCGGTCTGCCCCGTGTCACCATATGTCTCAACTGCCCCAAGCTGAAATCGTTATCGCCGCGAAAAAACGATAATCGCAACATGTTGAATTCATCTTAGAGCATCTGTTGGCCATCAGGGGAAGGATTTAATCCATTCTACCCCTGTTTTGCGACCCGGTGTGGTCGGTTAGACCAAGCCTAAAGACCTGCGTTTTGAAACCAACGGATGATCGCTTGGCGATCCTCGGGCTCCATGTAAGTTACGTTGGCAGGCGGCATCGCATGTGAGACGCCCGACTGAAGGTAAATCTGTTGCGCGTTGCGGGCGATGTCGCCTTCGGTTTCCAAAAGCACACCTTTAGGGGCCCACAAAATACCCTCCCAAACGGGCTCGCGCGCGTGGCACATCGAGCAGCGTCCCAGCACGATCTCATGCGCCTCGGCAAAGCCGTCCGCGGCGGCATAGCGCTGTTCGTAAGGCGTCAGCGGTTGGGCCTCGGCCTCTTCGACTGGTTGGTACATCGGCGCGGTCGACAGCCACATGATCGCAATGAACAGCAAAGCGGTGACAAGCCATGTCCATGTCGGATCGCCCGCGCGCGCATGTCGCGTGTTAAAGTAGTGCCGAATGGTAACGCCCATCAGGAACACAAGCGCTGCGATAATCCAGTTGTATTCGGTTGCGAAAGCCAAAGGGTAATGGTTCGACAACATCAGGAACACGACCGGCAAGGTCAGATAGTTGTTGTGGGTCGAACGCAGCTTGGCGATTTTGCCGTATTTCGGGTCCGGAGTGCGCCCGTTCTTGAGATCGTCCACAACAATCCGCTGGTTCGGCATGATGATGAAAAACACGTTCGCCGTCATTATGGTGGCCGTGAAGGCCCCCAGATGCAGCATCATCGCACGGCCCGTGAAAATCTGGTTGTAACCCCAGCCCATCGCGACCAGCAGTGCAAACAGCAACACCATCAACAAGGTCGGGCGTTCGCCCAGCCCCGATTTGCAAAGATAGTCGTAAACCAACCACCCGACTGTCAGCGACGCGGCTGAGATCAGAATGCCTTGCCAAAGCGCCAGATCCGCCTTTTGGGCATCGATCAGATAAAGTTCTCCGCCGACCCAATAGACGATCATCAACAGCGCCGCCCCACTCAGCCAGGTCGCATAGCTTTCCCATTTGAACCAGGTCAGGTGTTCCGGCATCCGTTCAGGGGCAACCAGGTATTTCTGAATGTGGTAGAACCCGCCGCCATGGACCTGCCATTCCTCGCCATCGGCCGGGCCCGGAATGTCGCGGTTCAGACCAAGGTCCAATGCGATGAAGTAAAAAGATGAACCGATCCAGGCGATAGCAGTGATGACGTGCAGCCAGCGCACGGCAAAAGCCATCCAATCCCAGAACACGGCGAAGTCGTACATGCGAAAGCTCTCCGGTAAGTTGCCGCCACACTAGGCAAACGGGCTTTTCTTCGGTATTCCCGTATATTGTCAAACTGTATCAAAAAAAACGATAAGATGTCCTATCTCGACAATATCCGTACCTTTGTTCGTGTCTATGATTTGGGCAGTATGTCCGCTGCAGGGCGGGACCTGCGCATTTCGCCAGCAGTCACTTCGGCCCGGATATCGCAGCTTGAGGATCACCTGGGTGTTCGCCTGTTTCAGCGCACGACCCGTAACCTGTCGCCGACCGAGCAGGGCAAGGCCTTCTACCCTGGTGCAGTTTCGGTTTTGGACGCGGTGGACGAGGCCGAAGCACAGGTCACACATTTGACTGAAGCGCCCCGAGGCTCGCTGTTTGTGGCGGCGCCTCTTGGGGTCGGGCGTCGGCTCCTTGCCCCTCATGTGCCTGATTTTTTGTCGCAATACCCCGAGATCGACGTACGGCTGCGGTTGACCGACCGATCCGTTGATCTGACCACAGAAGGGTTGGATCTGGCTTTCTTCATTGGCCAGCCCGAAGATAGCACGCTGCGCATCAGAAAGATTGCCGATTGCCAGCGCGTCCTGTGTGCCGCACCCGAATACGTGGACCGGCGCGGTATGCCGCTAACGGGCAACGACCTGATTGCGGACAAGCACGAATGCCTGAACCTGCGGTTCCCCGGAGCAACCGAGTTTCAGTGGTCGCTTGAGACGCCGGAAGGCTCAAAGCGGTTTGCCGTGACCGGGCGCTTTGAGTGTGATGACGGCGACGTGCTGACGGATTGGGCGCTTTCCGGGCAGGGCATCGCCATGAAGCCTAAGTTCGAAGTTGCCGATTACCTGAAAACGGGGCGTTTGGTTGCGGTCGCGCAGCAGACCCCGCCGACGCCGGTGCAAATGGCCTGCCTGTATACCCACCGCCGCCACCAGGATCCCAAAGCGCGACTGTTCATGGACTTTATGATTGAACGAATTGGCAAGGTCGTTCGCAGCGCCGAGGAAGCCGCCTGAAACCTGCCGCCGCTAGCTTCCTCGATAGGTGGAATACCCGAAAGGCGACAGCAGAAGTGGTACGTGGTAATGCGCCTCGGCATCGGACATGCCAAAGCGGATTGGAACCTCATCCAGAAACAGCGGGTCCTCGTTTGCCTGGTTGGTTTCGCGCAGATAATCTCCGGCACAGAAAACCAACTCATAAGTCCCTGTTCTAAAATCGCTTTGCGGCAGGATCGGGCTGTCGGTGCGGCCATCGGCATTAGTGACCACTTCGGCCAGTTTGTGACGGGAATTGTCGGCCACCCGATAAAGCACAATCTTCAGCCCTTGGGCCGGGCAGCCACGTGCCGTGTCCAGTACGTGCGTCGTCAGATATCCAGCCACCGAAACCTCCTAAATCTCATCGCGTCGTCAGCGTCCCACGACATGCGGTCCTGCGCAAACAGGTAGTGATTGACACAGTTTGGTTTGAAACCCGAGCTTTTGGGAATGCCGAAAGAAACGGAAACAGCGTTTTGATTGATTTGATAATTCAATCGGTCATTGTGCGATAAAGCAAAGCGATCAGACATAAAGCCAGGCGGAACTCAGAATGCAGCCCCCTCGATACCCACGCGACATGATCGGATACGGCGCGACCCTTCCGGACGCGCAATGGCCGGACGGTGCCAGAATCGCGGTTCAGATCGTGCTGAACTATGAAGAAGGTGGTGAGAATTGCGTATTACACGGTGATGAAGCGTCCGAGGCGTTTTTATCTGAAATCGTCGGTGCGGCCCAATGGCCCGGTCGGCGTCATTGGAACATGGAATCGATTTATGAATACGGTGCACGCGCCGGGTTCTGGCGTTTGCACCGCCTGATGAAGGACTTGCCGGTCACTGTCTACGGCGTTGCGACAGCGCTGGCCCGGTCGCCGGATCAGGTTGCGGCCATGAAATCAGCGGGATGGGAGATTGCCAGCCATGGCCTGAAATGGGTCGAACACAAGGACATGCCAGAGGAAGAAGAACGCGCCCAGATAGCCGAGGCGATCCGGTTGCACACCGAGGTTGTCGGGGAACGCCCCGTCGGCTGGTACACTGGTCGGTGCTCTGAAAACACCGTGCGTCTGGTGGCCGAAGAAGGCGGCTTTGACTATGTTGCCGATACCTATGCCGATGATTTGCCGTACTGGGTAAACGTCGATGGGCATGATCAATTGATCATACCCTATACACTGGACTGCAACGACATGCGCTTTGCGACGCCGCAGGGTTTCAATTCGGGCGATCAGTTTTTCTCGTACCTCAAAGACAGCTTCGACGCGCTCTACGAGGAAGGTGAGGCAGGACAGCCCAAGATGCTATCGATCGGATTGCACTGCCGTCTGATAGGGCGACCGGGGCGCGTGATGGCACTGAAGCGGTTTCTGGATTATGCGCAGGGTTTCTCGGACGCGTGGTTTGCAACACGTCAACAAATTGCGCGACATTGGGCGGCAGTTCATCCGCCACGCCTGTCTCCGAAACCATCACAAATGAACAAGGCGGCATTTATTGACGCGTTTGGGGGTATTTTCGAACACTCCGCCTGGATCGCCGAACGTGCGTACGATCTGGAACTCGGCCCGGCCCATGACACTGCTGGCGGCCTGCACAATGCACTCTCCCGCATGTTCCGGTCCGCGACCGAGGCCGAGCGAATGGGTGTCCTGACCGCTCACCCCGATCTTGCCGGAAAGCTGGCGCAGGCCAAACGGCTGACCGAAGAGAGCACGTCGGAACAGGCGTCGGCCGGGCTGGACGCGTTAACGGATCAGGAGAAGGCCGCGTTCACCACTTTGAATGCGCAGTACACGGATAAGTTCGGGTTTCCGTTCATCATTGCCGTGCGCGACCATAACAAGGCTTCGATCCTCGAGGCGTTTCAACGCCGCATTGACCAGGACCGCCCGACCGAATTTGCAGAAGCCTGCCGTCAGGTTGAACGCATTGCCGAGTTTCGTCTGCGGGATGTGCTGCCGTCATGAGCATTCAGATCGTGGCCAAACCGATCACCGCCGCAGCCTTTGCGCCGTTCGGCGACCTTCTCGATGCGTCGGGTGATCCCGACAAGATCATCAATCAAGGCCAGTGCGGACGATACCACGACCGTGCATTGCTGGACTTTTCTAATGGCCGCGCCGGGATCAGCATCTTTAGCGCCAATCCGAGATCATTGCCCTACAGGCTGGATATGGTCGAGCGGCACCCAGATGGCAGCCAGGCATTCATTTCAATGACGCACCAGCCCTTTCTGGTCGTCGTCGCTCCGGATGAGGGCGGGCAGCCGGGCGAACCCAAGGCGTTCATCACCCAGCCCGGACAGGCCGTGAATTATCATCGAGGGACGTGGCACGGTGTGCTGACCCCGCTTCATGCACCGGGCTTGTTTGCCGTCGTCGATCGGATCGGCAGTGGCAGCAACCTGCAAGAGTTCTGGTTCGACGCCCCGTATCAAGTGGTCGAAGCCAAAAGCTGAAAACGACAGGAAAGACGCGTTTCCGTGTGCTTAGCGCCGTAAACAGCCTGTCTTCCTTTGGATCTTCAACGCCAACCGCAGCGCCAATGGCGTTTCGTTAATAGGCGTTTTTTGCCATCAGTCTAGCGACGTCCAACATGCGTGCCGAAAAGCCCCACTCGTTGTCGTACCAGCCAAAGACGCGAAACTGATGGTCGCCGACCGCGCGGGTTTCCGGACCCGCGATGATCAGGGATTCTGGCCGTGCTCTCAGGTCCGAAGACACCAGTGGCATGTCGGTCCACCCCAACACGGCGGACTCGCCGACGGCCCGCCGCAACGATTTCTCAAGCGCGGCAAGATCCATTGACCGCTCCAAAGTCACGATCAGATCCACCGCCGAGACGCTCGCCGTCGGAACGCGCACAGCAGCCCCTGAGATGCGGCCGCTCAGATGAGGCAGCACGACGTCGATCAGGTGTGTCGCGCTAGAGGTTGTGGGCACCATCGACTGCGCGCCGCCGCGCGACCGCGCAAGATCGCCGCGCGGCGCGTCGACCATCGGTTGACTGTTGGTATAGCAATGGATCGTGGTCATGTGCCCGGCGACGATGCCGCCTATGTCATCCAGCAACCGGACAAGCGGCGCCAAACCGTTGGTGGTGCACGAGGCGTTGGAAACGATCCGCGCCGTGCCCAGTTGATCCTCGTTCGCGCCCAGAACCACCGTGAGTTCCGCGGCGGGTGAGGGGCCCGAGATCAACACCTTGCCGGCGCCGGCAGTCAGCCCGCGTCTGGCAACATCGGACGTTCTGGCAACGCCTGTGCAATCCAGCAAAACGTCAACACGGCTTAGATCCACGCTGGTCAAATCTTCGCTATGCGTTACAGGGATTTCCTGCCCGTCCACCCAAAGCGCATTGCCCTGAGCCTCGACAGTGCCGGGATAGGGGCCAAATGTGCTATCGTATTTGAAAAGATAGGCGCACGTCTCAAGCGGCGCGATATCGTTGATCAGAACAAGCTCGATATCTGCATCTTGCGGCTGGTTCAGCACCTGCCGCAAGATCGTACGGCCGATGCGGCCGAATCCGTTGATCGCGAGTTTCATGCGCAAGCTATGGCAGGCAGATCAGGCGATCTCAATGAAAGTATTGTACCAATATCAGCCGCAGCTGACCTGCGAAAAGAACTGACCCGAAATGTTCTGATACATGCTGGGAACAATTACCTTGCACCCGGTCGCCTGCTGGATTGCAGCAATCGCCTGAATGGTGCGCAACCGCGGCGGCGGACCAAACGGGTTGAGATTATTGTTGTCGCGCGTCGCTCGGTAAATGACCGGTTCCTCGGAAACCTGAGTCACCGCCCACGTCCGGCTCATCACAAATACCGATCTGGTTTCTTCCTTGGCTGCAACAGGCATTGCGTCAAGGGCTGTAAGGCCAACTGCGGCCGCAATGGCCAGAATCGTTCCGCGCAAAAACATCGAAAGTCTCCAGTGCTGAAATTTCTTTCGTATTTCAACAGATTCCGGCGATTCTGTGAACCCCTCTACGGCAAACGAACTTACCGACGTGACAGGTTGAGCGGCATATGGCGGTTCACGTCCTTATAAAGCAGATACCGAAAGCGCCCCGGACCGCCCGCATAACACGCCTGAGGACAAAAGGCGCGCAGCCACATGTAGTCTCCGGCCTCGACCTCGACCCAATCCTGATTCAGTCGATAGACTGCCTTGCCCTCCAGCACGTAAAGCCCGTGTTCCATAACATGGGTTTCTGCAAAGGGAATCACGCCGCCGGGTTCGAAATTGACGATGTTGACATGCATGTCGTGGCGCAGATCCTCAGGATCGGCAAACCGGGTTGTGGACCAGCGCCCCTGTGTTCCCGGCATCTCGTTGGGTGCGACATCGCGTTCGTTTGTGATGATCGGGTCCGGAGCGGACAGGCCCGGTACGGCCTCGTAGGCTTTGCGCACCCAATGAAAGCGGGCGATTGTTTCACCACGATTGCGCAATGTCCAATCCGAACCGGGCGGGATATAGGCGTAACCGCCGGTCGCAAGCTGGTGTGTATCGCCGTCCAAGGTCAGTGCAACCTCTCCTTCGACGACAAAAAGCACTGCCTGCGCTTGTGCGTCCGTCTCGGGATGATCGCTGCCGCCACCGGGCTGAACTTCCATGATGTATTGCGAGAACGTCTCGGCAAATCCGCTCAACGGGCGGGACAGCACCCATAGGCGTGTGCCGTCCCAAAAGGGCAGCGCACTGGTGACGATGTCACGCATCGTTCCCTTGGGAATGACCGCATAGGCGTCAGTAAACATGGCGCGGTCGGTCAAAAGCTGATCCTGATCCGGGTGCCCGCCGGTTGGCGCATAGTATTTCGGATTTGCCATCAAAAACCTCGGGTTGGTTGCCAGGGCAATATGTGATGAACGCGCACGCTGGCCTAGCAGCGGCGTTGCGATAGGATTGTTCGGAATATTTTGAAGATAAACCAGCAGGGCTTGGCGTCATCCGCCTGCATGTATAGGGTTGAACGCAAATCTATTTCAGCTGTGCGAGGCCGCTATGAAGGCTTGGATTTTGTCCGCATTGGTTACCGTTGCCGCTTTGACCAATGGCGGTGTTGTCGGGGCTAAGCCGCTTTCGAGGATCATCTCGGAACTTGGATTGACGCCCGAGGATTTTGAGGTGCTGAACGCAACCGCAAACGCAATGTTTGCCAGCGGCACGCCCAGCGCCGGGCAGGAGCGTGAGTGGATCAACGACAATACGGGCTCGAAAGGAACGATCCGGGTTCTGGGTGTTCGTGACAACTGCGTGGACCTGCAGCACTTTGTCCGTCCCGCAGGCGCTGACCAGACGCGTCAGGCCCGGACCCGCAGATGCCGCGACGCTGAAGGCAACTGGTTGCTGGCCTCCTGACTTTGGACTTCAGTAACCGCGTGCCCGGTCAACTTCGTGCAACAGGGGTGCGCCGCTACTGAGCCGCTGAAAATTCTCGGCGACGTCGGAAAGCGCGTCACCAAGGTGCCAGCCCGAAATATGCGGCGTAATGGTTACGCTCGGGTGGGTCCACAATGGGCTTGAGGCGGGCAGTGGCTCTTGACTGGTCACGTCGAGAACCGCGTGACCTGGAACGCCCCGATCCAGCGCGGAAATCAGGGCGATCTCGTCGATCAAATCTCCACGGCCGGCATTCAGCAATTGGCTGCCGGGTTTCATCATGGACAACGCCCTTTCCCCAAAAAGCCCAACGGTTTGCGGGGTGGATGGCAGGATTGCACAGACATGATCGCATTGTGACAGCAATCCCGGCAGAGCATCGTCACCATGAACGCAGTTCACCCCGTCAAGGGACTTGGGCGAACGGCTCCATCCCATCACCTGAAACCCCACGGCGCGCAACATGTTCGCTGTTCGGGCGCCAATGTGGCCCAGCCCGAGCACCCCAACCACCGTATCCGGCGTACTACCCGGCGCCTTTGGCGACCATTCTGCCCGCTTTTGTGCGTCTTCGTAGAATCCGATGTGGCGATGTTGGCGCAGGATATAGGCCAAGAACCATTCCGCGATTCCCTGCGCAGGGGCATCCGGTTTAAGCCGCGTGATGCGCACATGGTCGGGCAGGTTGGGATTGCCTACAATGGTTTCCACCCCGGCCCCCAGTTTTTGAACCAGTTTCAAGTTGGGCAGGCGGCTGGGATGGTCGGCCTGCAATCCAACCAAAGCCAGCATTGTGATGTCCGAGGCCTCCCCGATGGTGTCCGGCGTGCGAACATCCGCATCTGGAATGCGTTTCCGAATTTCCTGTGCGATTTCAAGATCGCTGATCCAGCCCGTCAGGCCCGTCTCAATCAAAAGTGCCATGTGCTTACCTCTGATCTGGTTGCGATTGACGTCCCGTCACGCGGGTAGACATCCTGTCGGCAGCTAAGTCATTCTCGGACCCGAGGTAAAGCCCGGTTTCCGGGCCAGAGGAGGGAAATCATGACCATGTCTTTCGGATTGCGCGACGAAAACCGCGATCTTTTGAACCGTGTCGCCGAAATGATCCGGGATGACGTCATGCCGTTGGAAGAGGAATATCAAGCCGAAATCGGCAAGGGCGACCGCTGGCAATACACGCAGCGGCAGTCAGAGATACTCGAAGGCTTGAAGGCCAAGGCCAAGGCCGCGGGGTTATGGAATTTCTGGTTGACCGACAGTGACAAAGGGTTTGGTTTGACCACTGTCGAATACGCCTATTTCGCTGAGGAAATGGGCAAGACGCCCTTGGGCGCCGAGGTGTTCAACTGCTCTGCCCCCGATACCGGCAACATGGAGGTCTTTGAACGCTACGGAACCGAGGCCATGAAGGAAACCTGGCTCAAACCATTGCTCAGCGGCGAGATACGATCAGCTTATCTGATGACCGAACCTGACGTGGCCTCGTCTGATGCGACAAACATTTCGATGTCCTGCGTGCGCGATGGCGAGGAATACGTGCTGAATGGCGAAAAGTGGTGGTCATCCGGGGCAGGGGACCCCCGGTGCAAGGTCTATATCGTAATGGTGAAAACCGCCGGGGAGGATCGGCCAAAGCATCAACGCCAATCAATGATCGTTGTTGCGGCGGATACACCGGGGATCGAAGTCTTGCGCCCCATGGAGGTTTACGGACATGACGATGCGCCCCACGGCCACATGCATATCAGGTTCACCGACGTGCGCGTGCCCGCCGAGAACATCTTGCTGGGTGAAGGGCGCGGTTTTGAGATCGCGCAGGGCCGCCTTGGGCCGGGTCGCATTCACCACTGCATGCGCGCGATAGGGCAAGCTGAGGCCGCGTTGGAACAGATGTGCAAGCGATCTCTGCAACGCGAAGCATTCGGCAAGAAACTGGCACAGCTTGGGGCCAATTACGACATCATTGCCGAATGCCGGATGGAGATCGAAATGGCGCGCCTGCTGTGCCTCAAGGCAGCTTGGTACATGGATCAGGGCGACGCGCGCGCTGCGGCCCCCTGGATCAGCCAGATCAAGGTCGTTGCCCCCCGGGTCGCTCTGAAAGTGATCGACGAAGCCGTGCAGATGTTCGGCGCACAGGGGATCAGCCAGGATACGCCGCTGGCCTCGGCCTGGACACATGTTCGGACGCTTCGATTGGCGGATGGCCCGGATGCGGTGCATCGGCGGCAGGTTGCACGGGCCGAACTTAGAAAACACACGCAGGAAAAGGTCTGAAAAACTCCCTATGCACAGCACTGAAACGAAACCGGCGTTTTTTCATGGGACCGAAGATGGGTCCTTCGTCGGGAATGATCCTGCGCGCGGTCCTTGGTCTGCGGAACACTGTCATGCCGGCCCCGTCAGCGGTCTGATCGTACGCGCGGCGGAAGGTGAGGTCGGACCAGACAAAATGTTGACGCGACTGACGGTAGACTTGCTGCGACCGCTGCCAATGGCTGGTTTGCGCGTTGCGGCGGAAACCACGCGGCACACCAAGACCCTGGCGACAACCCGCGTCACCGTGCATGACATCGAGGGCACGTTGTGCGCCACAGCCTCGACGATGCACATGGTTCGCCGGAACCTTGGGCCTGTCCCAGACGCGCCGACAGAGCCTGTGAAATTCAAAGATGTGGTCGACGGCCCATTCCCGATCGGAGAGATTCGCCACGGCCTTCCCGGTTTTGCCCATTATGCGGATGTGAAATACCCCGAAGGCGGAAACCAGGGGGCAGGCCCCAAGATCGTCTGGATGAACACACCTGACATTCTGGACGGAGAGACGCCTTCCCCAATCCAGGCGCTGTGTCCATTGGCCGATTGCGGCAACGGTATTTCTTGGAACGCGCCCACGACCGAGATGGGGTTTATGAACACCGACCTCACCGTACAAATCCACCGTGAGCCCCTGCCGGGTTGGTTCGCATCGAATTCGATCTCGCACTGGCAGCCAAACGGAATCGGAATGTCACAATCCGTTCTCTACGACACTGAAGGGCCGGTTGGAACCGCGTTGCAAACACTGGTTCTATTTCCGCCGAAATGACCGGATGGGCCGGTTCCTGCGCCTGTGAACGGAATGTCGTTGCTGTTGATTGGCAGGCGACCTATCTTCGCATCATGCGCTGGTTGCTGACATTTCTGACTTGCTGTCTGCCGATCCCGGGACTGACGCACCCTCATGTCTTTATCGATACGGGGCTCGAATTCATCGTGGATGAGACCGGCAACCTGACCCACGTGCGCGTCACTTGGGCCTATGACGAGCTTTATTCGCTGTTCCAACTCGAAGACATGAACCTGGATCAGGATGGGGATGGCGTCTTGACCAAGGCCGAGCAGACACATCTGGCCGGCTTTGATGCGCAATGGATGGAAGGCTACAATGGGGATCTTGTTGTCCATTCTGGCGGAAAACCCGTTCCCTTGTCCGGGCCGATGCAAGCAACGGCCCTGACCGAGGATGGGCGCATCGTGACGACTCATCTGCGTGAGGTCGAAGGCGGGCCTGTTTCGGCCACCGCTTTGTCCGCCAAGGCGTATGACGAGACCTATTATACGGCCTACGAAGTGACCCGGCCCGTTACCGTGTCTGGACCGGCCATTTGCGCGGTCGAACGCATCGACCCGGACATAGACGGGCAGTTGGCACAGATGCGGGCGTTTTTGCTGACACTGGATGCAAATTACGACCTTGAGGAAAACGATATTCCTTTGGTCGGTGAGAGTTTTGCAACTGAGATTCTTGTTTCATGTCCCGGTACCTGATTGTTCCGGTCGCTCTGGCCTTTGGTTTGTTGCTTTGGCTATGGGGCAGTGGCGGGTTCGACCATCTCGCAGCTTGGGCAGCGGGTGAGCAGAGAGAATTCCAGAACCAGATCGCAAGGGCGTTGCGAGCAACCCGAGCAGAGCAGCCTCAGGCGGTTGCGACTTTGCTAACCGTATGTTTCGCTTATGGCTTTTTTCATGCCATTGGACCAGGTCACGGAAAGGTTCTGATTGGTGGGTACGGGCTGGGTCGGCAGGTGGCCTTTCTGCGTCTGTCGGCAATCAGCGTTCTGTCCAGTCTCGGTCAGGCTGTGACGGCCGTCGTTTTAGTCTACACCGGTATCTTCGTGTTCCAGATGTCGCGACAAAGCCTGGTCGGCGCGACCGAGCAGGTCATGGCACCGGTCAGTTATGGCGCGATTGCAGCGATTGGTTTGTGGCTGGTCTTTCGGGCTGTCCGCGGCTTTGCCCGGCGCAGCCGTTCCCAAGCAGCGGATCATGACCATACACACGAACACCACGATCATGCCGGACATGGCCACAGCCACAAACACGACGACGGCACATGTTCAGAATGCGGCCATAAGCATGGCCCAACCGCGGAAGAAGTCGCCAACGTCGGCAGCTTGCGCGAGGCCCTGATCCTGATTGCGGGCATTGCAGCCAGACCCTGCACCGGTGCGCTGTTTGTCGTGATCCTGACGTGGCAGATGGGCATCGCGATGATTGGTATTGCCGGGGCCTTTGCGATGGCGTTGGGTACGGCAACCGTGACGACTTTGGTCGGATGGACGTCATTTGGGTTACGCGGCGGTTTGCTTGCTTCGACATCAGCTACGCGGTTCGCCGCCATCTTGGCACCGACGATCGAGTTGATTGCCGGGCTGCTGATCGCTGTGGTTGCCAGCGGTCTTTTGTTGCGCACTCTCTGATCCGGTCAAAAGACCGGATCAGGATAGCCAACGCGCGCCAGATACAACCCTTGCGGCGGGCAAACGGGGCCACACGCTGATCGGTCCATCGCTTCTAGCGCAGTTCGCACATCTTCGGGTTCCCACGCACCGGCACCAACGCGTTCCAATGTGCCGACAAAGCTGCGCACCTGATTGTGCAGGAAGGATCGGGCACGCACATGAAAATGCACTTCGGGGCCTGAGAAGCCCTGAACCTGTTCGATCCGCAGCTCGTCCAGCGTTTTCACAGGGCTTGCCGCCTGACAGATGGACGAACGGAACGTTGTGAAATCATGCCGCCCGATCAACATGTTCGCCCCGGTCTGCATGGCATCCACATCCAGTTGGTGATTGATGCGCCAGACTTGCCCCTGATCATGGGTCGCCGGCGCGCGCCGCATGAGAATGCGAAACAGATATTGCCGCTCAATCGCCGAGAACCGCGCGTGCCAGTCATCCTCAACCCGCGCGGCCTGCAATATGGCGACAGGCCGAGGTTTGAGATGATAGTTCAACGCTTCGGACAGCCGGAACGGATCCCATTCGCGCTCCATGTCGCAATGGGCGACCTGACCCAGCGCGTGCACACCCGCATCCGTGCGTCCGGCGGCGGCAATCGTATGCTGCCCGGGTTGGACTTGCGACAGGGCCTCTTCAATCGCACCCTGAACCGACGGCAGGTCTTTCTGCCGCTGCCATCCGGCAAACGGTTCTCCCTGGTATTCGACTTTCAAGGCGTATCTGGGCATGGGCCCGCTGGTATCGTGCGGTGTCCGAACGGGCAAGGGGGGTAAATTGATCTGGCATGTCTGCGAACCGCTACCTATCTTGAGCGAAACGATAAAAGCGGGGCGACGGATTGGTCATCTCTTCTGTGGCAGACAGTCTGGTGCGCGGTGTCGAATCCATCGGTGACAGCGTGTCCGAGACGTTTTTCGAGCCGGTCATTCGCCTGGGCGTTACCGGGCTGGCGCGGTCGGGCAAGACTGTGTTCATCACGTCGCTGGTGGCGAACCTGTTGGACCGGGGCCGCATGACAGGTCTTGCCGCCCAGCAAGAGGGGCGGATCACCGCCGCCTACCTGCAACCGCAGCCAGACGATACCGTGCCCCGGTTCGACTACGAATCCCATCTTTCCGATTTGACCGGCGCATCGCCTCATTGGCCGGACAGCACGCGCGCGGTGTCCGAATTGCGTTTGTCGCTCAAGGTCCAACCGGCGGGGTTGCTGTCAGGGTTGCAGGGGCCGAAAAAAATACATCTGGATATTGTGGACTACCCCGGCGAATGGCTTCTGGATTTGGCATTGCTGGAAAAGTCATACGAAGACTGGTCTCTGGAAACTCTGTCCCGCATCGCAAACCGTGCCGAAGCATCGGCTTTTCTGGATGCAGCCAAGTCAGCCGATCCTGGCGCAAATCATGAGGAACCCATCGCGCAGGATTTGGCGCGAAAGTTCACCGCGTACCTGACGGATGCGCGGGACGCCGGTTTTTATGATTGCGCGCCGGGGCGGTTCCTGCTGCCGGGCGATCTGGCCGGGTCGCCTGTCTTGACCTTCGCGCCGCTGCCCATTGTTGGTCCCTCGCGCAGGCGATCGTTACAGCGCGAAATGGAACGGCGGTTCGAAGCATACAAAACGCAAGTCGTGAAACCGTTCTTTCGTGATCACTTTGCCCGCATCGACCGACAAGTCGTATTGGTCGATGCATTGGGTGCGATCCACAAAGGCCCGCAAGCGGTCGAGGATATGCGCCGTGCCATGGCGGATATTTTGTCGGCCTTCAGACCCGGTCGGAATGCCTGGCTCAGCCGGTTGCTATTGGGCAAACGGGTTGAGCGCATTCTGTTTGCGGCCACCAAAGCCGACCATCTTCACCACCTGCAACACCCGCGGCTGACCGCAATTATGGAGGCCCTGACGCGTGATGCACGTGATCGTGCGAATTTCGCCGGTGCCGAAACCGCTGCTTTGTCTCTGGCATCATTGCGGGCTACAACCGAAGAAATGCGCAGTCACAACGGTTCGGAATTGCCCTGTGTTCGCGGTACGTTGCTGGACGGTGGTAAGAAAGCGGCATTCTATCCGGGCGAATTGCCTGAAGATCCCTCGCATGTGCTGGGACCGGCGCGGGACGGCGCAAAAATCTGGTTGGATGCGGACTATGGCTTCATGAGCTTTGCGCCATCCCAACTGTCCTTACGGCCCGGTGATGGGCCACCTCATATCAGGCTGGACCGCGCCACGCAGTTCCTGATCGGAGATCGCCTTTGACCGTTATGCTTCGCCCCGCACGCAGCACTGATGCCGGATCGACCGGGGAAATCCTGCACGGCTTTGCTCGTGAGAATGATTGGATGCCCGAATTGTATTCCCGCGCGGAAACCATCGCGTTTTGCGGGCAAATGATCGACAGAAACTGGGTGACCGTAGCCGAGACAGAGGCTGGCGTTGTGGGGTTTCTGGCGCGGAACGGGGCCGAGATTCACTCGCTGTACCTTGACGCGAGGTCGCGCGGGCAGGGTATCGGTAAATGCTTGCTGGACAACGCGAAATCGTCGCAATCCGAACTGTCGTTGTTCACGTTTCAAGCCAACACGCGTGCCTGCGCATTTTATGAACGCAACGGTTTTACCGAGGCCGCCCGCAGCGACGGGGCCGAAAACGATGAAAAACTGCCGGACGTCAAATACACATGGCAAAGCAAAGGGGCATAGTATGGCTAAAGGCCCGGTTCTGATAGACCTTGATGCAGATGAGCCAGTGGCAGACGTGGCCGAAGCTCCGCCCGTGCCTGACATCTCGCAGCCGCAGGGGCAGGCGATGCAGGCCGCCGCGCAATTCGCTGCCCGAAAGCCTTCGGCGCTTTCGCGATGGTTTTGGGGATTGGCCCTCGCTGCGATCGGAGCGGTCGTTTCGGTTGCGGCCTGGGATTTTGCGACGTCATTGGTCGCCCGCGCGCCGGTTTTGGGGTGGGTTGTCACGGGTCTTTTTGCGGCTCTGGTTCTGGTCGCGTTGATTATAGCTGTAAGGGAATTGGCGGCCATCGCGCGGCTTTCTCGCGTAGATGGATTGCGCCGGGCCGCTGATACAGCCCTGACTGAGGATGATTTAGCGCAGGCGCGGTCTGTAGCGAACCGGCTGATCACGTTCTACAAGGGGCGCGAGGAAACGCGCTGGGGACGGGAGCGCACGCGAGAGCGGATCGACGACCAATTCGACGCCGCCACGCTACTGACCTTGGCCGAGGATGAGATTCTGGCACCGCTGGATGCAGCAGCCAGCCGCGAAGTTGAGGCCGCCGCACGGCAGGTTGCGATGGTCACGGCGCTGGTGCCGCTGGCTCTTGCTGATGTGGTCACCGCCTTGGCAGCCTCGCTTCGCATGATCCGTAGGGTCGCAGAGATCTATGGTGGCCGCGCAGGGTTTCTGGGCAGCTGGCGTTTGACCCGCGCGGTTTTTGTCCATCTGTTGGCGACCGGAGCGGTCGCCGTCGGGGATGACCTGTTAGAGCCGGTTTTGGGCGGATCAGTTCTCAGCAAGCTATCCCGGCGCTTTGGCGAGGGGCTGGTGAACGGTGCGCTGAGCGCCCGTGTGGGCGTCGCCGCGATGGAAGTTTGCCGGCCCTTGCCCTTCTCGGATCGCCACAGGCCCTCGACCAGAGGCATGATCAAGCGCGCGCTCAGCGGATTGTTTTCCAAATCCTGAATAGACGGTCTTGTTGTCGCACTGAGCCGTGCGTCGCTGGCATCAGTTGCCTGACCCGCTAGGCTGGCAGAAACAGGAGTGCCGGGGCATGGAAAAATCCAAAGAACCAGCGAAAAACATTCTGGTTTTAGGCGCTTATGGCTTTATCGGTGCCGCTGTCGTCCGCTCATTGCGCGACGAAAATTACAAGGTGACGGGCATGGTTCGCGATCTCCGCACCGGCCAAAGGGTTCTGCCCGGAATCGGTCTGATCCAAGGGGATTTGCGCCACATGTGCAGTGCCGAGGACTGGACAGAGATTTTGGCGTCGGTCGACGTCGTGGTGAATTGCGCAGGTGCTTTGCAAGACGGGCCGGAGGACGATCTTGAGGCCGTCCACCACCGGTCAATCGCGGCATTGGCCCAAGCGGCAGCCCAGCTGGATGTGTCGATCGTTCAGATTTCGGCCATCGGCGCCGTCGCCAACGCATCCACTGCATTCATGCGAACAAAGGCGGCTGGCGATGCAGCCTTGCAGACCAATAATGCCCGTTTGTGGATAATCAAACCGGGGCTTGTGATTGGGCAAAGCGATTATGGTGGCACGGCGTTGCTGCGGATGTTGGCGGCGGTGCCTCTGATCCAACCGCTGGCCTACCCGACAGCGCCGGTCCAATGCGTTGGTTTGGATGATGTCTGCCGCGCCATCAAAGATGCCGTTCGCGACGAACTTCCCCACGGGAGTTACGATCTGGTTGAGGATACACCGCATCAACTGGAACAAGTTGTTTCAGCCACGCGCCATTGGCTTGGGTTTCCTGCCGCACGCGCCGTGATTGCCGCTCCTTCATGGCTGATCAAGGCAGTTGCAGCCGGGGCGGACCTGTTGGGCCATCTCGGCTGGCGGTCGCCGCTGCGCACCACGGCGATGTCCGTGATGGCGCAGGGCGTTGTCGGTGACCCTGCTCGGTACCGGAAGGTGAGCGGGCGATCATTGGCGCCACTGAACGCAATCTACGAAAATCTGGTCTGCGCGCGCGAGAATCGAATGACCGCTCGTATCGGCCTTCTGATGCCGATCGTGATTGCGTCACTCAGTCTGTTTTGGGTGGTGTCGGGCGTGTTGGGCTTGCTCAATCTCGCTTTGGCTGCGGACGTTCTGACGCGGGTTGGCTGGTCTGTCTGGATCGCAAAGCTTAGCGTTGTTTTCTGGTCGTTCGTCGACATAGCTTTGGGTTTGGCTGTTCTATGGCGGCCTTGGGTGGCGCACGCCTGTCTGGCGCAAGTCGCGGTTGCCGTGTTCTACCTTCTTTCCGCCACGATCGTAACACCTGCGCTTTGGGCTGACCCGTTGGGGCCGTTGGTAAAGATCATCCCGGTTCTGATGTTGTCGCTGACAGCCCGCGCCATGTTGGACAGCCGGTGATGGATCCGGACCTGATCCTGCGCTGGTTGCATGTCATTGGTGCGTGCGTCTTGCTGGGCACCGGCGCCGGGATTGCGTTTTTCATGTTGATGGCTCATCGCACTGGCGATGCGAAACTTGTTGCACATACTGCAGGGATCGTGGTTGTGGCCGATCTTCTGTTCACGGCAACGGCTGTTGTCGCGCAACCAATCACCGGAGTGATGCTGGTCCGTAACTTAGGTTGGGACATCAGCGAAGGCTGGATCGTTCTGTCGCTGCTTCTTTATGCTCTGACGGGGTTGTTCTGGTTGCCCGTTGTCTGGATCCAGATCAAGCTGCGCGACCTCGCGAAGCGGGCGGCCCAAAGCGGCACCGCGTTGCCACCGGAATATGACCGGCTATTCAGAATTTGGTTCGTGTGCGGCATTCCTGCCTTTGGTGCCGTTCTTGCGATCCTCTGGCTGATGCTTGCCCGCCCGGAAATAGCGCTGCTTTGACGGGACGGTGTTCGTCGCGTCGTCAAATCATCTGAAATTCCAGACTGTTCGCCACGGCAGTGCGGGGATAGACTTGCCACGAACAGATCGGAGGTGCCGCTTGGAAACGTTGTTTGCCCTTGTGGGCCTGATCGTTCTGGCCATTCCGATTTCGATTGTTGTCTTGTTCATCGGTTTCTCGCGAATGCGTCGCCGCATTGAGCAACTGGAACAGCGCTTGGTCGAACTGCATGGTGCCGAAACCGCACCGCCTGAGAGCCCCGAAGCCAAACAAGCCCGACCAGCCAAGCCCGGGCCATGGGCGGCAAAGAAACAAGCAGAGAAACCGGCGCAAGTCGAGCCGAGTGACGTCCCGCAACCGCCTGTTTCGCAAAGCGAACAAAAGATCAAAAGCGACTGGATTGCTGTGTTCAGCGCGTGGCTGCGCGAGAACTGGTTCTACGCGGTTTCGGCTGTGTCGTTGGCTCTGGCCGGGATTTTTCTGGTTCAATACGGGGTTGAAAACGGTTTGCTGCCGCCCTCTGCACGGGTCATTGCCGCGTTGGTTTTCGGCGGGCTTCTGATCTTTGCAGGTGAAGTCGTCCGTCGCCGCTTTGGAGATGACGAAGCAACGGCCACCGCGTACATTCCGTCGGTGTTATCCGGTGCCGGGCTCGTGACTCTGTTTGGTGCCATTCTTGCAGCACGCCAGCTGTATGACCTGATCGGCCCGGAGGGCGCGCTGGCAGGCATGATTTTTGTCGCGTTGCTGGGGTTGGTATTGGGTTGGTTCCACGGGCCCCTGCTGGCGGCTGTCAGCCTTATCGGCGCGTACGCCGCCCCGTTTTTGGTCGGAGGATCGTCGGATGACCCAACTTGGCTGTTTGGTTACTTCTTCGTCTTGGCGGTGCTGGGGTTTGGTGTAGATACCGTGCGGCGATGGGCATGGGTGTCCGTTTTGACCCTAGTTGGCGGCTACGTGGCAGCGTTGCTGCTGGTTTTATCGTCCTCAATGACGGAACCGGCTTACCTGACCTTTGTCACCGCGCTGGCGTTGATCGCAATTGCTATCCCGGTGCGTCGACTTTGGCCGGATCACTCGGGTCCAATGGTTATCGAGGTGGTCCGCCGTAACGCCGGAACCCCATGGCCGAGCTTTCCCGTTTTCTTGGGTTTCGGCTCGGTCGCTGTCACATCCGGGATCGTATCGCTGCACTGGGCGGATTCCGTAGGTGAGTTTTGGCTGGGCGTTGTCTTGCTTTCGGGGCTGACACTGGCGTTGATTCTTTGGGCGCAGAAGGCGGAAGCGTTGCAGGACGCCACGTTGCTGCCGGCAATTGGGTTGATCTGGTTCGTGCTTGCGCATGGGTTAGATGACGGCGCAGCGTTCCGCAGATTTGCCGACACATACTCTGAGACTCCCGAGGCCGACTATCCATGGGTAATCACACTGCTCGTTGGTTTGGCTGCTTTGATAACGGTTTGTTCTGCCTACAGGGCGTTTTCTGGCGGTCGTCTCGGCGTGGTGTGGGCCGCTGCAGCCGCGGTTTTTGCCCCTGTTCTTGCCATCGCAATCGAGATCGGTTGGCGCCCCGCTGACGTGATCGGGGCCTACCCGTGGGCCCTGCACGCCGGGGCCCTGGCCGTTCTGATGGTCGGTTTGGCCCAGCGTTTTGCCCGCATAGATGGGGAAGACCGGCTGCGGCCTGCTTTGGCCACGCTATCGGCACTGTCTTGCCTGACGTTTGCCTGTGTCATTGTCCTGAGTTCGGCTGCTCTGACGATTGCGCTGGTGGCGGCGGTCGTGGTCGCAGCGGCGCTGGATCGTAAGTTCACTTTGCCGCCGATGAGTTGGTTTATCTGGGTCGGCGTATTCTCGGTTACTGTTCGTCTTGTCCTGAACCCTGGTCTTGAATGGGCTGATACCGCCCCCATTGCCGAGGTGATACTGGCCTATGGCGGGTCGGCGATCGGGTTCATAGTCGCCTGGGTGTTGTTGAAACCGCTCGAACGGCCTGTGGCATCATTGCTATTGGAGAGCGCCGCGTGGGCCACGGTCGGAATTCTGCTATCGCTGCTTTTGCTGCGCTGGCTTGAGGGATTTGGCGAGGGCGGAGCAGAGGACAGCCATTGGGGCCTCGGCCTGCTTTCGGTCATCTGGCTGCTGCTGGCCTACGCGCAGGTTCAGAGGTTTGAACTGGGCGGCAAGTTGACCTACGCGCGCTATCTTCTGGCGCTTTTCTTTGCCGGTCACGCTACTTTTCGGTTGGCGCAGGCTCTGAGCGACGCGAATCCTTTGTTTGTTGCAAATGCAGACCCGGTTTTGGGCCCGCCTGTCTTGAATACCCTTGCTGTTGCATACCTGTTCCCGGCGATTGCGATGGCGTTCTCGGCCTGGCGCATCCATTCCATGCCCGCACGTCTGAAGCAATTGAGCTTCGGGCTTGCGGGGATTTTGTCTGCGGTCTGGCTGGGATTGGCGATCCGGCATGTCTGGCAGGGCGCTGCGGGTATGTACGAAAGCAACGGCGTAACGCAGCCCGAGCTTTATACCTATACCCTGACACTGCTGTTGATCGGCGCAGCGCTGTTCTATCAATCGCTGGCGCGTAGCTCCGATTTGATGCGCAAGGTGGGGCTGGCCGTGATCGGCTTGGCGGTGGCGAAGGTTTTTCTGATCGACATCGCCGGGCTGGGCGGCCTGATCCGGGTGTTCTCGCTGTTGGCTTTGGGGCTCGCGCTGGCCGGTCTGGCGTGGTTGAACCGCTGGGCCAAGCTGCGCCATTCGCCGCAAGCGGCGGAACCTCTGGACCATTAGGCGCGGGCGTCCTATAAGCGCGCCCATGTTTGCCCGCTTGGCCATCATTATTCGAATTATATCCCCGGCGCTCTGACCCTCGTGAGACGCCGGGCAAAGGTGCTTGAGGCTTCGCACCGACCGCTTCGCTCCAAGTAAGACCAGATCATCCAAGGGACGCCCCCAATGTGCGCCGATACGATCCAGACACCTGACTATAAAGACACGCTGAACCTGCCCAAAACCGACTTTCCAATGCGCGCCGGATTGCCCAAACGCGAGCCCGCATGGCTGGAACGCTGGGAGAAAATCGGCGTCTATGACCGCTTGCGCGAGAAGCAGGGGCGCAAGCCTTTCACGCTGCATGACGGCCCGCCCTATGCCAACGGGCACCTGCATATCGGCCACGCGCTGAACAAGACCATCAAGGACATGATCGTACGGTCCCATCAGATGATGGGATTCGACTCGCGCTATGTGCCCGGCTGGGATTGCCACGGCCTGCCGATCGAATGGAAAATCGAAGAGCAGTACCGCAAGAAGGGCAAGAACAAGGACGAGGTGAATATCGTCGACTTCCGTCAGGAATGCCGCAAATTCGCCGAGGGCTGGATCGACATCCAGCGGGAAGAGTTCAAGCGTCTGGGCATCACCGGCAACTGGGCCGATCCCTACATCACCATGGACTATCACGCCGAGGCTGTGATCGCGGATGAGTTCATGAAGTTCCTGATGAATGGCACGCTTTATCAGGGCTCGAAACCTGTGATGTGGTCACCCATCGAGAAAACCGCGTTGGCCGAGGCCGAGGTCGAGTATCACGACAAGGAAAGCTTCACCATCTGGGTGAAGTTTAGGGTGGTCCAAGCTAAGCAAAGCGAAAACAGCAGTCTTTTCCCACAAGAGGGGGCTTCGGGTCGGCATTACTCATGGACACCTCAACCAGTCAGAGAAGACTTGTTGGGCGCCAATATTCTCATCTGGACTACGACGCCTTGGACCATGCCATCCAACAAGGCTGTGGTGTTTGGAAAAGACATTTCCTACGGTCTGTACGAAGTTACAGGAACGCCAGAGGAATGCTGGGCAAAGGTCGGCGACAAATTCATTGTTGCAGACAATCTTGCTGGAGATGTATTTGGTAAGGCGAGACTCATTGATGATAACTGGAAACGGCTCGCCGATGTTCCCACACCTGATCTAGCTGGCATAGGTCTACTCCACCCGCTGGCTGGTGCCGAGGGCGGCAATGGCGAATGGGACGATATCCGCGATTTCCGCGCCGCCGATTTCGTAACCGATACCGAGGGCACAGGCTTCGTCCATTGTGCGCCGTCGCACGGGATGGAAGAATTCGAGCTTTACCGCGATCTGGGCATGTTGGAGCAAGTCATCACCTATAACGTGATGGATGACGGTTCGTTCCGCGCCGATCTGCCGTTCTTTGGCGGCAAATACATCCTGTCCCGCAAAGGGGGCGAAGGGGATGCCAACAAGGCGATCATCGACAAGCTGGCCGAAGTTGGCGGGTTGCTGGCGCGGGGCAAGATCAAGCACAGCTATCCGCATTCGTGGCGTTCGAAAGCGCCGATCATCTACCGCAACACGCCGCAGTGGTTTGCATCCGTGGATCGCAAGCTGGAGGACGGCATGGGTGAGATGGGGGACACCATCCGCGAACGTGCCCTGCGCTCCATCGACGAACTGGTGAAGTGGACGCCGCAGACCGGTCGCAACCGCCTGTATTCGATGATCGAGGCCCGCCCGGACTGGGTTCTGTCGCGCCAGCGCGCCTGGGGCGTGCCTCTGACCTGCTTCACCAAGAAGGGCGCTCTGCCACCCGACGCAGATTACCTGCTGCGCGATGAAGAGGTGAATGCGCGGATCAAAGCGGCGTTCGAAAAGGACGGCGCGGATATCTGGTACACCGACGGGTTCAAGGAACAGGTGCTGGACGGCATCGCCAACCCGGATGACTACGATCAGGTCTTTGACGTGTTGGACGTGTGGTTCGACTCGGGCTCGACCCACGCCTTTGTTTTGCGCGATCGTGAGGATGGGACCGAGGACGGCATCGCCGATGTGTATATGGAGGGCACCGACCAGCACCGCGGTTGGTTCCACTCGTCAATGCTGCAGGCCTGCGGTACCAAGGGTCGTGCGCCGTATCGCAACGTAGTGACACACGGCTTCACGCTGGACGCCAAGGGCAACAAGATGTCCAAATCGCTGGGCAACACCATCGTGCCCGAGGAGGTCGTCAAACAATACGGCGCCGATATCCTGCGGCTGTGGGTGGCGCAGACTGATTATACCGCCGACCAGCGGATCGGGCCGGAAATCCTGAAAGGCACTGCAGACAGCTATCGCCGCTTGCGCAACACGATGCGGTTCATGCTGGGCTCGCTGGCGGATTTCACCGAAGCCGATCGCGTCGCGCCCGAGGATATGCCAAGGCTGGAGCGTTGGGTGCTGAGCCGACTGGCCGATCTGGATGAACAGGTGCGCAACGGCTATGCCGCCTTCGATTTTCAGGGCGTATTCAGCGCGGTCTTTACCTTCGCAACCGTTGATCTATCGTCTTTCTATTTCGACGTCCGCAAAGATGCGCTGTATTGCGATGGCGACACATTGCGTCGTCGCTCGGCGCGCACGGTGCTGGATATCCTGTTCCATCGTCTGACAACTTGGCTGGCCCCGATTTTGGTGTTCACCATGGAGGAGGTCTGGCTGGAACGCTTCCCGGGCGATGACAGTTCGGTGCATCTGGTGGACTTCCCAGACACGCCAGCCGACTGGCGCGATGCCGAACTGGAGGCCAACATGGCCAAGGTTCGCCGCGTCCGCCGTGTCGTGACTGCGGCACTTGAAGTGCAGCGTCAGGATAAGGTGATCGGCTCCAGCCTCGAAGCTGCGCCGACCGTGCATGTTGACGATGGGGAGACCCGCGACCTGCTGGCGACCTTCGACGTGGATGACATGTGCATCACATCGGGCCTGAATGTAACTGGCGACCCGGCCCCGGCCGAAGCCTTCCGCGTGCCTGAAATCGACGGCGTGGGCGTCGTGTTCGAAAAGGCCCAGGGTGCGAAATGCCAGCGCTGCTGGAAGATCCTGCCCGATGTCGGCCTTCATGCACATCCGGGCGTTTGCGGCCGCTGTAACGAGGCGCTGGGCTAATCGTTTTGAACACCTCGGTCAAACGCCGGGGTGTTTCTTTCTATGCTTGCCCCGTCCCAAGCGATCTGAAACGGTGCGCGCATGCCTATGATCAGCGTTGATACTCAATTTGGCCGCCTTGGGGTCGAAGAAACCGACGGCGCCATAACCCGACTTGTTTGGAACGGGCCGGATTCTGGTCACGAAACGCCGTTGCTGAAAGAAGCTGCCGCTCAGTTGGAAGCTTATGATCAGGGGCGGTTAGAGCGGTTTGATCTGCCCTATCGCGTTTCCGGTTCAGAATTTCAGCAACGTGTCTGTGATCTGATGTTCGCGATCCCATTTGGCGATACCCGCACTTATGGGGACATCGCCAAGGAACTGGGACAGCCGGCCCAACCTGTTGGGCAAGCGTGCGGTGCCAATCCTATTCCAGTGATCATCCCCTGCCACCGCGTTCTGTCCGCCACGGGCTTGGGTGGATTTTCGGGGGATGGGGGAATCGAGACAAAGGTCGCACTGTTGCGGCATGAAGGTGCCGCCAGCCTTTTGATCTGATGCGAACTTACCGGTTGCAATCCCATGAATCCGACCCCAACCTATATGGAACATCGAATTTGAAGGACGCAACGCATGACCGATCTCGCTGCTCGGAAGAAGGACATCGTCGACCGCCTGATGTCGCTTGAAGAACAGGAACTGGCGACCGCACAGGCCCATTACGACGCGTTTCTGAAGGATTCTCAGTTGGATGACCGTGAAGGTCATGACAAGGATGACATAGCAGCATCACGCGAGAATGCTGATCTTGCGGCAGCCTTTGACGCGCCGGTTCACGCGCACCACGCCAAGATCGACGTCATCGAGAACACTGATTTCAGCTTGACCGACACCGTTCGCCCGGGGGCCGTAATCAAGTTCAACAACCGGCGCTTTGTGGTCTGCGTTTCGACCACAAGGTTCGAGGTTGAAGGTAAAACCTATATGGGTATTTCAACGCAAAGCCCGATTTACTTGGCTATGGCAGGGCTGCAAGAAGGTGATGTGTTCACCCATAACGGGACCGAATTCGAGGTTCAGGAGGTTCTTTGAGCCTCAAAGCCGGGCGCGGGCCGCGCGCGCCGGTATGGCCTGTTGCGCAATGCCGGCAAAGGTCAGGTAAAGGCTTGTCACGACCAAGCCCCAATGTGCCCAGCTTTCGGGATGAAAATCGACCCAGGCTGCCCATCCTGCAAAAAACGTCCAGGCAAACGCCATCGGCAAAGACACCGAGCGCCAGCGTTCGGTCCTGACCGGATGGATGAATTTCAGGGGCAGGAACATGGCGATGGACAGCAAGGTGACAAGCAGCAGGATCACCCAGAAATTCGGTTCCAGCGCGAAGATCACGATCACAAACATATTCCAACACCCGGGAAACCCGGAAAACGAGTTGTCCTTGGTCTTCATTCGGGTATCGGCGAAATACATGGCACTGGCGAAGGTGATCACGATGATCGCGAACCAGCCGGTCCATCCATCCATCAGGCCGGACTTGAACAGCGCAAAGGCCGGAATGAACACATAGGTCAAATAGTCGATGATCAGGTCCAGCAAAACACCGTCAAACTCGGGTGCGTTCTTCTTGACGTGATAATGCCGGGCCAGAGGGCCGTCTATCCCGTCAACGATAAAGGAAACCACCAGCCACAGATACATCAGGCTCCACTTCTCTTCGACGGCGGCCAGCATGGCCAACATGGCAAAAACGGCACCGGTTGCGGTAAAGAGATGAACGAGAAGAGCTTTGAATCTGAGTGTCATACGGGTGTCATGTACGAACGCGACCGAAGATGCAAAGCAAAAAGCTGCTGACAAAAATTCAGCATCTGTTGCGTGCTCAGGCTTTGGGATGGGCGCGGTTGTAGACCTCCATCAGACGGGCAGTATCGACTGCGGTGTATGTCTGTGTCGTGGAAAGCGACGCGTGGCCAAGCAACTCCTGAATCGCCCTCAGGTCGCCGCCTGCAGACAGCAGATGCGTGGCAAAGCTGTGCCGCATTGCATGCGGCGTTGCCGTTGATGGCAGGCCGAGTTGCATGCGCGCTTTGGCCATGACGCCCTGAATGGCGCTGGGGTTCAATGCGCCGCCACGCACCCCACGAAACAGCGGCGCGGCCGGGGACTGCGGGTGCGGACACAGGCTGACATAGCGGTTAACTGCGCTGCGGGCGGCTGGGATCACCGGAACGACGCGCTCCTTCCCGCCTTTGCCAAGAATACGCAGCGTATCCGGCAACGGCGCATCCGCGCCGGTCAGCGATAACGCCTCGGAAATGCGAAGCCCGCACCCATAAAGTAATGTCACAACTGCCACGTCACGCGCAGAAACCCAGTCTGAGGTCGATTGAATTTCGACCGTTTCAATCATTGCGCGTGCAGCGTCTTCGGCCAAAGGGCGCGGCAATTTCTTTGTGAACTTGGGCGCGCGCGTGGACAGGACAGCGGTAGGTTCGAATCCCTCGCGTTCCGCCAGCCACCGATAGAAGCTTTTGACCGCTGACAGTTTGCGCGCCAGCGATCTGGCGCCAACACCGCTGCCACGCTGATCCGCCATCCAGGCCCGCATGTCAGATACCGATATACGTTCCAGCGCGGCCAGACCCTGACAGGCGCTGTGATGCAGGGTCATGAACGAAAGAAATTCGGTCACATCGCCGCGATAGGCAGATTGGGTGTTCTCGGACCGCCCGGCCAAAGCCCCCAGACCGTCCAGCCAATGCTGTAAGGCATCGCGGCAGGCCGGGGATATCAGGCTCACGACAGCCAGTGGCGCATCGAGCGTTCGAACACCCCTGCAAAGAACGTCAGAAGATCCGTCCCCAATTGTGGCGTGAAGTGCCGCGGATCGCTTGCGGCCATTACGATCATTCCGGGCAAACGGCCTTCGCCCAGATCCAGTTTCAAACACGCCTCGGACCGGAGTTGAGCGGCTTTCCTGCCATAGATCTTAGGGCAGGGTTGTTTGATCTCGCGCAGAATAACCTCGCGGGAAGAGGCGTTTCGGTCACGTGTGAAATAGTCGTCGACAAATCCGGGCACGGCAATCGTCAGCACCCCGCCAAGGTCGTTAACCGAGGGATCGTCTTGGGTAACGGTCGACTCGAGAACCAGCGTTATGTGATCGACACGCAGAATCTCGGCGACGTCGTTTCCCAGAGCGCGCAGAAAATCCTCGAACTCGACTGGTTCCAACAGGCGCAGGATGGCGCGGTGAACCTGATTGGTGCCCGCCAGGTTTTCGTACGCAGCCGCGATGACCGAGCGGTGTGTATCTTCCAACCGGTCCAGCCGGGCTTCGAGCCGCTGCATGGCGATGCCGCGCAGGTCGATAACGTTGTCGCCGCGTGCCTGTTCATTAGCGGCGACAAGCGCCTGCATCAGATCCTTGTCGTCCAGCACGGCGTCTGGTTCAGCCAGAATCGCGGCGCGGAGATTGTCCTTGAGTTTCGGATTACTGCTCATATCCCGTCCGGTCATTTTTATTTTGGCGCTGTATAGCATGCCTCGCCGAAATTGCCTTGGGAAAAATGCACGCAAAGGTGGATTTGATTTGCGTTGTGGCCAAGAGGCGCCCGCCTGCAACAGCCCGATCACAGATCAAGCGTGGCAGTTGGGCAGGGCGCGGTACCTTGCGGCACCGCGCGAAGGCGCCGGGATCAGAGGATTTTCTGACCCGTTTTTGCCCAATCGGACAGGAAGGCGTCGAGGCCTTTGTCGGTCAACGGATGATCTGCCAGTTTCTTGATCACGCCCGGAGGCGCAGTGATCACGTCGGCACCGATGCGGGCGCTGTCGGTCACGTGGTTCACGGTGCGGATAGAGGCCGCAAGGATCTCAGTCTCGAACCCATAATTGTCATAGACCTGTCGAATGTCAGCGATCAGGTCCATGCCATCCATATTGATGTCGTCCAGACGTCCGATGAAGGGTGAGATAAAGGTTGCGCCGGCTTTGGCTGCCAAAATCGCCTGATTGGTCGAGAAGCAAAGCGTCACATTAACCATCTGGCCTTCGTCAGAAAGCGTTTTGCAGGTCTTCAAACCCGCCCAGGTCAGTGGCACTTTGACTGCGATGTTAGGGGCGATCTTGGCAAGCTTGCGGCCTTCGGCGATCATGTCATCGGCTTCGGTGGCGACAACTTCGGCAGAGACGGGGCCATCAACCAGATCGCAGATCTCTTTGGTGACTTCCAGAATGTCGCGGCCTGATTTCAGGATCAGCGAAGGGTTGGTGGTCACGCCGTCCACCATGCCCAGATCATTCAGTTCGGCGATGGCGTCGATCTCGGCAGTGTCTACGAAGAATTTCATGGGGGCAGTCCTTTGATGGGTTGGCCTTGGTCGCTGATGGCTTTACCTCAAAGAGACCCATGCTGAAACCCCCTGCCAAGGATATGCTGTGAGCGCTAACGTTTTTTTCGACCAAGGAGAGCTGGTTGCGGTGCTCACAACCCAGCCGCTGGACCGGACGTTGGACTACAAAGCGCCCGAAGGCGGATGCTTTCAGGGGGCTTTTGTCGAGGTACCATTGGGGCCGCGTAAGGTATTGGGCGTGGTTTGGGGGGCGGGGCAAGGCGGCTTTGATCTGAGCAAGGCACGCTCGGTGATACGGGTGCTCGAGGTCGCGCCAATGCGCGAAGAGATGTCCTTGTTTCTGAGCAAAGTTGCCGACTATACCCTGACGCCCATGCCGGCGATGTTGCGATTGGCAACGCGCGCGCCGGGTTTGGGCGATCCGCCATCGATGCGCAAGATCTATCGGCTGGGGGGCACGCAACCCGATCGGATGACGGACGCTCGGACACGCGTACTGGAGGTGTTGCGGGACTATGGCGGTCTGGCCTTCACCTTAAAAGAGCTGGCAGAGCAAGCGGGAGTGACCTCATCGGTCGTCAAGGGCTTGGTCAAGTTGGGTGCCGTGCGGGAAGAGGACAGCCCACGGGATCTGCCATACCCGCATCTTGACCCCGATTTGCCTGGAAAGACCCTGACGGAAGATCAGGCGACCGCTGTCAAGCGGTTGCAGGCTGGACAGCGGACCGGAGATTACGGCACCACGCTGCTGAAGGGCGTCACCGGTTCGGGCAAAACCGAGGTCTATTTGGAAGCCGTCGCCGAAACCTTGCGCATGGGGCGGCAGGCGCTGGTCTTGTTGCCCGAGATCGCACTGACCGCTGAGTTTCTGACCCGGGTTGAGGAACGTTTTGGCGCACGTCCGGCAGAGTGGCATTCGGGCGCGACCATGACCGAACGCCGCCGGGTCTGGCGGATGGTCGGGCAGGGAGATGCACAATTGGTGGTGGGTGCACGGTCGGCGTTGTTCCTGCCCTTCCGCGATCTGGGATTGGTTGTGGTCGATGAGGAACACGACACGTCGTACAAGCAGGAGGACGGCGTGCACTACAGCGCACGGGATATGGCCGTTCTACGCTCGGCCATCTGTGGCGCGCGGGTGATTTTGGCAAGTGCAACACCGTCACTGGAAAGCTGGGCCAATGCCGAGGCCGGGAAATACGAGCGGCTGGACCTGACCGCCCGCTTCGGCGCGGCCATTCTGCCCGAGATGAGGTCCATCGACATGCGGGCCGAACAGATGCAGCCGGGCACCTGGATTTCTCCGTCTTTGCGGCAAGCGGTGCGGCAGCGGATCGAGAAGGGAGAACAGTCGCTGCTGTTCATCAACCGCCGGGGCTACGCGCCGGTGACTCTGTGCCGGGCCTGTGGCCACCAGATCGCATGCGACCATTGCGATGCCAGAATGGTCGAACACAGGTTCCTGAAACGCTTGATGTGCCACCAATGCGGCGAAACCAAACCGATGCCAGACGCCTGCCCATCCTGCGGTGTCGAAGGCAAGCTGGCCCCGGTCGGGCCAGGCATCGAACGCTTGGCCGAAGAGGCCGAAGCGACCTTTCCCGAAGCCAAGATCGCCATGCTCAGTTCCGATCTGTTCGGTTCGGCACGGGCGCTGAAGGCCAAGATCGAAGAGATCGCAGAAGGCGATGCGGATATCGTCATCGGAACGCAGCTGGTTGCAAAGGGGCACAATTTTCCCAAGCTTACATTAGTTGGTGTTATTGATGCGGACCTGTCATTGCACGGCGCTGATTTGCGCGCGGCGGAACGAACGTTTCAACTGATGCGGCAAGTTGCAGGGCGGGCAGGTCGCGCGGACAAACCCGGCCAAGCCCTGTTACAGACATTTCAGCCGGAACACCCGGTGATCCGGGCGATTTTGTCCGGCGATGAAGAAGAATTCTGGAAGACTGAAGCAGCCGGTCGGCAGGCCGCCGGCGTGCCGCCCTATGGGCGCATGGCGGGTATCGTGCTGTCCGGGCCGGACGTTGGTCCGGTTTTTGACATCGGCAATGCGATGGCTCGCAACGATGCACCCCTGCGCGATGTGGGCGCGCAGGTGTTTGGGCCTGCCCCTGCTCCGATCGCCCGGATCAGGGGGCGACACCGTATCCGTCTTTTGGTCAAGGCGCCCAAAGGCGCGCCGATTCAGGATGCAATTGCCCGATGGATTGCCCCCTTGCGCCTGAAAGGGGATATACGCCTGACCGTCGACATCGACCCCCAAAGCTTTTACTGACCTCTGCATCCACGCAGAGCCACTGTGCGGGGCAATCTTGCCTATCGCCAAATTCAGAAAATCGGCGTAGAGGGGTCTCATGCTGAAACCCATGCCGCTGTCCGAGGCCAAAAGCCTGCCATTCTGGCGTCGGCCCATCGCGCTTTTGTTCGTGATGGCCCTGACGATGCCGATTGCGTTCAACGGATGGAGCGCGTTGCTGAACAACTTCGTGATCGAGGTGGCGAATTTTGACGGCGCGGATATCGGTCTGTTGCACACGGTGCGTGAGATACCCGGCTTTTTGGCTGTGGGCGTGATCGCCGTGATCATTTTTGTCCGCGAGCAGGTTCTGGCAATGATTTCGCTTATCATGCTGGGCGTCGCAACGGCTGTAACGGCTTGGTTTCCCAGCCTCGGCGGGTTGCTGTTCGTCACATTGTTCAGCTCGATCGGATTCCACTACTACGAAACAGTGAACCAATCCCTGCAATTGCAATGGTTGCCCAAGGATCGGGCCCCGCAGGTTCTGGGGTGGTTGGTCGCGATGGGCTCGGCGGCGACGGCCGTGGTTTACGGGCTTATCGTGCTGACTTGGGACCGGTTCGACCTGTCTTACAATACAGTTTTCATGGCTGTGGGCGGCGTCACGGCCCTGCTTGCACTGTTCTGTTTGGTCGCTTATCCGCAATTCGACTCTCCGACACCGCAGACCAAGAAACTGATCCTGCGCCGCCGGTACTGGTTGTACTATGCGCTGCAATTCATGGCAGGTGCACGCCGGCAGATCTTTGTTGTCTTTGCCGGGTTCATGATGGTCGAGAAATTCGGCTTTGCGGTACACGAACTGACCAGCCTTTACCTGATCAACCTTGTGATCAACATGGCTGCCGCGCCGATGCTTGGTAAAGCGGTGTCCGTGTTTGGCGAGCGCCGGACGCTGATTTTCGAATACACCGGCCTGGCCATCGTATTTGCGGCGTATGGCGGAATTTACTGGTTCGGATGGGGCGTTTTGCTGGCGGCGATCCTCTATGTGATCGACCATGTGTTGTTTGCGTTGGCGCTGGCCTTGAAAACCTATTTCCAGAAAATCGCTGATCCGGCTGATATCGCGCCGACAGCCGCAGTCGCCTTTACCATCAACCATATCGCGGCGGTGTTCCTGCCCGCGTTGCTGGGATTGCTCTGGGTCATCTCTCCTGGCGCGGTGTTCGGATTGGCGGCGGCAATGGCCCTTGTCTCGCTTGGCCTTTCTTTGTTGATCCCGCGCCACCCGGAACCCGGCAACGAAACCATCCTGTCCAAGTATGCGCCGGCCCCGGCCGAGTAGGCGGCGCTTGACCTCGCCATCGTCCGGCCCTAGGCGCAGTGCCAATCGAGACAGGAGGCCGCAATGCCCACATTTACCGCGCTTACAACGCTGAACGGAAAGAAGGCCGCCGAAGGCTTGGGCGAAGCGATGGAGCGTCTGAACCCTGAACCGACCGGCGTCGGGGTGTTCGAGGTTGAAGACGGATCGGGCCTTTGGGAGGTCGGCGGCTATTTCACCGACACGCCGGACGAGACGGCTTTGGCGGTTCTGGCTGCGGCGTTCGAAGCAAAACCTTTTGTCGTCTCCGAGCTTCCGGAAACCGATTGGGTCGCCCATGTGCGCCGCGAACTGGCTCCCGTCGAGGCGGGACGCTTCTTTGTTTATGGCAGCCACGATGCGGACAAATTGCCTGAAGGTCGCATTCCCTTGCTGATCGAGGCAGCGATGGCTTTTGGCACCGGACATCACGGTACCACGCTTGGCTGTTTGAAGGCTCTGGACCGATTGATTGACGAAGGGTTCGAAGCCGCGAAAGTCGCGGATATCGGATGTGGTACGGCGGTTTTGGCGATGGCTGCGGCGCGGGTCTGGGATGGCGACATCATCGCCAGTGATATCGATCAGGTCGCGGTCGATGTGGCCGAAGCCAACCTTAAGGCAAACGGCATGTCAGGGGCAGTGCAATGTGTCGAGGCGGCAGGTTTCGATCACCCGGATTTGCAGGCGCATTCACCATATGATCTGATCTTCGCCAATATCCTGAAGGGACCATTGATTGCGCTTGCGCCCGAGATTTCAGCCAGCTTGCGGCCCGGCGGCCAAGCGATTCTCTCGGGGATATTGAACGAACAGGCTGACGATGTGCTGTCCGTTTATTCCCGAAACGAGTTCAATCTGCATTTTCGGGATGCGATTGGTGAATGGACAACGCTAATCTTAACGAAACAGGGCAAAACTTAGACCATTTACAGGAGTTTTGTGGATTCACGCCACGGATTCGTCGCATTCTGTTTCTACCGTAATGGATGAATCGGGGGGCGGTTTTCGGAGGCTGCCATGATGGAAAAACAACTGGAGTTTGGTCAGCGCGTTTCGCGCCTGAACAAAAAACATGAAAAACTAAGTCGCGGCTATCGCGCGACCATGCGCCCGGATGGGTTGGTGGTCATGAAGCCGCAGCGTGTCAGATCGGCGATCCCAGCCAAGGTTCTCTTGGTCTGTCTGGTCGCGTTCTTTGGTTTCAAGGCGCTGTTGCTGTTCAACCTGGGTGAAACTGCCTACGACGCGCGCGTCGAGGCCTTGCGCGAAGGCACCGAGGTGGAAGTCGCGGGCGCCTGGATCATGCAGTCGGACCCGGTATCCCAGTTCCTGTCTGCTCAGATCGCCAAGGTTTGGTACTGATCTTTCCGATCGCCTGACCGGACGACAAAAAAACACCGCTTGCGTCAAGCAAGCGGTGTCGTTTGTTTCCCACTAGGAAAACTCGTGTCTGAGTGTTGAGCCTTAGCGGCGGCCCTCTGCGACCATGTCGATGTCGCCGCGGCACATGCCGATGTCGCTCAGTTCGCGATCGGTCAAACCGTTCAGCGCGTTGCGTGTTACGCGGGCGTTATTCCAGTCGACAACCATGTGTGCGACCGAGGTGAAATATGCGCCGATACGGCCGACGAGGCCGAATGAGCCAGTGGCGATGCGGGTGTTATCCAGTGCAGCCATATCCTGTTTCCTTCTGGTTTGTGTTAACAGTCGATCAAGCGATCTGATCGGCAGTTAGTGATGTGTACGTTGGTGTTCAAGCGCAGAAATTGCATGTGTCCTATGCAATTTTTGCAATGCTCAATCGGCGTTTAAATCCCTTAAATTTATGGTGAATTCGCCTTAATTTTCGGGTCGATTTCAGGCCATTTGCTGTCGCAAATTGCCTTTGGTGTCGCGGGTGGGATAGTCGCGTCGGTTTTGAGCGCAAACTCAATTTCCTTGGAAAATGTTCACGCTTCGTGCTAATCGGGTAAAAAGGTCACAAAAACCCGAGCAGGCCGAGGCAAAACATGCGAATTCTGGGCATTGATCCTGGTCTTAGGACCCTGGGATGGGGCGTCATCGAATCACGAGGCAGCCGTATGAGCCATGTGGCCAACGGTTTGTGCAAGTCCGACGGAGACGATTTAGGCGAACGCCTGTTGTCGCTGCACAATCAAATCGTCGAAGTCATAGCCGAACACCGACCGGATCAGGCTGCAATTGAGCAGACATTCGTAAACAAGGACGGGGCCGGGACGTTGAAACTGGGCCAGGCCCGGGGTGTGGCGCTGCTGACTTTGGCGCAGGCCGGATTGCCGGTTGGGGAATACGCGCCGAACCGGGTCAAGAAAACCGTTGTCGGCGTCGGGCATGCCGAGAAAGAGCAGGTTCTTCACATGGTGAAACTGCAACTGCCGGGTTGCCAACCCAAAGGCGCGGACGCCGCTGATGCGCTGGCGATCGCAATTTGTCATTCGTATTACGGGAAGGCCACTCAGGTTGCCGTGAAAGAGGTGCGGGCATGATCGGAAAACTGACCGGGCGGCTGGACTATCGTGCCGCGGATCACGTTTTGATCGATGTGCGCGGGGTCGGATATATCGTGTATTGCTCGGATCGGACCATGGCCGCGTTGCCCGGAGTAGGTGAGGCTGTTTCGATCTATACCGATATGGTCGTGCGCGAAGATCTCATGCAGCTCTACGGGTTCCTGTCGCTTATCGAAAAAGAGTGGCACCGGTTGTTGTGCTCGGTACAGGGGGTCGGTGCCAAGGTCTCGCTTGCGATCCTGAGCGCATTGGGGCCGGACGGTGTCAGCCGGGCAATCGCGTTGGGTGACTGGGGGGCGGTAAAAGCCGCCAAAGGCGTCGGGCCAAAAACGGCGCAACGAATTGTTCTGGACCTCAAAGACAAAGCCCCCGGCGTGATGGCGATGGGCGGCAAAGTGACCGAAGCAATGGAGGGGCCTGCGCTGGACGTGGTCGAACTGAGTGAACCAACTTCGACGCCTGCGCCCGCGCCGCGACCTGTTCCCGGGTCAGCCGCCGCGTCTGCGGGTGCGCTGTCGGCTTTGTCGAACCTGGGCTATGGTCCGTCAGAGGCAGCTTCGGCGGTGGCCGAAGCGTCCGCGGGACTACCCGAGGCTGATGAGGCGGAACTGATCAGGGCGGCGCTGAAATTATTGGCCCCCAAGAGCTGAGTGAAAGGTCGAATGAATGGTTGATGCCGACCCCGCCCTGCGCCCCGAGCCTCTGCCCGAGGACAATGACCGCGCTTTGCGCCCGCAGGGGCTGGACGAGTTTATCGGTCAGGCCGAGGCGCGGGCCAACCTGCGCATTTTCATTCAGTCCGCGCGACAGCGCGGCGAAGCGATGGATCATACGCTGTTCCACGGCCCGCCGGGGCTTGGGAAAACCACGTTGGCTCAGATCATGGCGCGTGAACTGGGAGTTAATTTTCGCATGACCTCGGGTCCGGTTCTGGCCAAAGCCGGTGATCTGGCGGCAATCCTGACAAATCTGGAATCGCGCGACGTGTTGTTCATCGACGAAATCCATCGCCTGAACCCTGCGGTTGAAGAGGTGCTTTACCCGGCGATGGAAGATTTCGAGCTCGATCTGGTAATCGGTGAAGGCCCTGCTGCGCGAACGGTGCGGATCGAATTGCAGCCCTTCACTTTGGTTGGGGCCACGACTCGCATGGGGCTGCTGACCACGCCCCTGCGGGATCGTTTCGGTATCCCGACGCGTTTGCAGTTCTACACGGTGGATGAGTTGCACGAGATCGTTACCCGGAACGCCCGCAAACTGGGAGCGCCCGCGGACAATGATGGCGCGCGCGAGATCGCGCGTCGGTCTCGCGGGACACCGCGAATTGCGGGGCGCTTGCTGCGGCGCGTTGTGGACTTTGCCATAGTTGAGGGCGACGGTCGGATCACGCGGGATTTGGCGGATGGGGCCCTGACGCGGTTGGGTGTGGACAATTTGGGCCTTGATGGCGCAGACCGCCGTTATCTGAAGCTGATTGCGGAAAACTATGCAGGTGGACCGGTCGGAATTGAGACATTGTCGGCGGCACTGTCGGAAAGTCGCGACTCGCTTGAGGAAGTGATTGAGCCGTATCTGCTGCAACAGGGGCTCATCCAGCGAACGCCCCGGGGCCGTATGCTGGCGCAGAAGGCGTGGACACATCTGGGTATGGCTGCGCCAAAAGGTCAAAGCGATCTGTTTGGTTGATGCGACGCGCCATAGATTTTATGCCTTCGGCGAGAGTATTTTCGAAAAGATGAAGGGCCAGGCGTGACACCCGAGAAGATCGAGGCGCTGTTTACGCGCGAAAGCGGTGAGTTTTTATTTGCCCGTTGGGGCCGACCGATTGTACCGATCGTTTTCGGGGTCGAGGACGAGACTCTGCGAACCGTAAAAGGCGCTTTCGAAGCTGTGGTGGCTTTGGCGGGTCACAAAATGGCGGAAACGGACCCCGAACTGGGTGCCAACTGCATGGTTTTCTTTTTCCTGGATTGGCAAGAGTTGCTGGAAGTGCCAGACCTTGACCGTCTGATCCCCGATCTGGGACCTCTGGTCGAGCGGCTAGTGGCGGCGGATGCCAATCAATACCGGATCTTCCGGTTTGAAGAGGATGGATCGATCCGCGCGGCCTTTGTTTTTCTGAAGATGGACCGGGAACTGTCGGAGGTGCCCGCCGAAACGCTGGCGCTGAGTCAGGTTGTTCAGACGATCATATTGTGGTCGGACAGCGCCTTTCGCGCACAATCCCCACTGGCGGTTGCAGGTGAGACCACGATTTTGCGTCCCGAGATTGCCGCCCTGATCCGCGCGGCATATGATCCGGTTCTGCCGGGCACTGCGCAAGATCCTTCCCACGCCCTTCGTTTGTTTGCCCGGCTGGAGCTGCCGCAATGATCCATACCTTTCGGGTCCGCGTCTATTATGAAGACACCGACATGGGCGGCGTCGTTTATCATGCCAATTACCTGAAATTCATCGAGCGGGCCCGTTCGGATTATGTTCGGAACCTGGGCAACGATCAGAATGCGATGCGAGAAGAGGGGATTGTGTGGGTCGTTCGTCGCGTTGAGGCAGATTTTCTTGCGCCGGCCAAGTTCGATGACGAGTTGGAAATTGAAACCAGCGTGGTGTCCCTGTCCGGTGTTCGTCTGACCATGGCGCAGGTGGTTCGGCGTGGCGACACAGACCTGTTCCGTGCCACAGTGACCGCTGTTTGCATCAACAAAGACGGCAAACCGATCCGTCTTCCGGCAGAGATTCGCGCATTGATGTAACAAATTGCCCGACGCGGGTGGTTATGTTGGCTTTTCATGCCCAACTGCGTTAGCGTCTGGCAAAACAAGGCCAAGCAAACGGCCGTCAGGCAAAACAAAGAGCAGGTTCATGGAAGCTGAAACGCTGGCGCTGGCGCAGGAGATCGATTTCTCCATGTGGGGGCTGTTTGCCCGTGCGACTTTTATCGTCAAACTTGTGATGCTGATGCTGATCGTTGCATCCGTCTGGTCCTGGGGGATCATTATCCAGAAGCTGATAAATTACCGTGCCGCCCGACGCGAGGCGCAGGTTTTCGATGAGTCCTTCTGGTCCGGCAACCCTCTGGACGAGCTGTTCGAGCGCATCGGCACGCAGCCGGATGGCAGTTCCGAGAAGATATTTGCCGCCGGAATGATTGAATGGCGGCGATCGCATCGAAATGACGGGGGCTTGATCGCGGGTGCTACGGCCCGGATCGACCGATCTATGGATGTGGCCATCGCGAAAGAGGCCGAAACCTTGCAAAAGGGCCTGCCAATTCTGGCGACCGTGGGTTCCACGGCGCCGTTCATTGGTTTGTTCGGCACGGTTTGGGGCATCATGAATGCCTTTATCGAGATTGCCGAGCAGCAAAACACCAACCTTGCGGTGGTGGCACCGGGCATCGCCGAGGCGCTGCTTGCCACAGGTCTGGGCCTGCTGGCCGCGATCCCGGCGGTGATCTTCTACAACAAACTCAGTGCAGACAGTGATCGGATCGTTGGAGGCTACGAAGCCTTTGCCGACGAGTTCGCCACCATTCTGTCGCGTCAGTTGGACAGCTGAAAATGGGCGCGGCGGTTCAGCAAAGCTCGGGTGGCAATGGTCGCAGACGCGGGCGGCGGCGCGGGCGGGCCCAACCGATGTCCGAGATCAACGTGACGCCGTTTGTCGACGTGATGCTGGTGCTGCTGATTATCTTCATGGTGGCAGCGCCGCTTTTGACCGTCGGTGTTCCGGTGGACCTGCCGAAGACCGCCGCCAGTGCTCTGCCCGGGGACAACGAAGAACCGTTGACGGTGACCCTGACGGCGGATGGACAGGTTCAGATCCAGACCACGGATGTGCTCCGGGAAGAGTTGATTGGCAAGTTGCGGGCGATTGCGGCGGAACGCAGCAGCGACCGAGTGTTCCTGCGCGCTGATGGGTCCATCCCATACGCGCAGGTGATGGAGGTCATGGGCGCATTGAACGCAGGTGGATTTTCCAATGTCGGCTTGGTGACAGATACCGGCGGGCCAACGTTGGACGATGGGTAAAGGTGGGGTTGCGCGGTGGATACCGGCACCAAGATTTCGGCGATTGCTCATGTCAGCCTGATTAGCTGGGCCTTGTTTGGCGGCACGTTCCGGTCCGAGCCGTTGCCGATGACCGTTCAAGACGTGTCTGTTATCACGGCCGAGCAGTTTGCCGCAATGACCGCACAGCGTGATGCGCCCGACATTCCCGAAACACCCGGCGATTTGCAACAACCCGATGCGCCGGTGGAAGAGGTCCACATTCCGGAACCGGTGGTAGAAGAGCCGCCGCAGCCGGAACCAACGCCGCCAACCGAACCGGAACCCGAACCCGAACCTGAAATCGTCGAACTGCCTGCGGACCCCGAAGTGGTTGAAGAGCCGCCGACGCTGGATCAACCCGACACTGAATTTGCCGCGTTACCTGTTCCTCCGGGTCCGGACACGCAACCCAGCCCTGCCGAACGTGTCGCACCTGAACCGATTGCCCCGCCTCCGCCCGAGGCCAAACCGGATGACATCGAGACACCGCCTGTCTCGCTGGATGAAGGGGCTGAGATTCAACAAGAGCAGCAGGATCAGACTGCGCCGGAAGAAGCAGCGCCGGAAATTGTGACCGAGGCCGAGGAGGCGGATGACCCCGCGCCCAAAACCTCTCCGAGACCGCGTGTCAGGCCGAACCGCCCGACGCCACCGTCCGAACCCGAAGTCGCCGAAACCCCCGAACCAGAACCCGCCGAACCTGAGCAGAGCGATCAGGCAGCAATCAACGACGCGCTGGCCGAAGCCTTGGGCAGCGGCAGTGAACCCACTGGCCCACCGCTCACCAGCGGAGAGAAGGACGCGATGCGTCTGGCCGTATCGCAATGCTGGAACGTGGGTTCGCTTTCAACTGACGCGCTGAACGTCGTGGTCGTGGTCGGGTTTTCGTTGACCCCGGACGGCAAAGTTGTTGGCGGCAGTCTGCGGATGCTGGACAGTTCGGGCGGTTCGTCCGGCGCTGCAAAACAAGCCTACGAAGCCGCACGGCGCGCAATTTTGCGCTGTGGTGCGAAAGGATACGACCTGCCTGCTGACAAATACGCGCAATGGCAGGATATTGAGATTACATTCAATCCCGAGAGGATGCGGATCAAATGATGAAACTTCTGACCAGCCTGTTTGTCGGCCTGACGCTTATGTCTGCGCCGGTATATGCGCAAAGCGGACCTCTGCGTTTGGAACTGGATCAAGGGATCATCGAACCCTTACCTTTTGCTGTTCCAAGTTTTGTGCCGGATGGGCCTGCTGCAACACAATACGCACAGGATATCTCGCGGGTCGTTGCGGCCGATCTGACGGGCACCGGGCTGTTCCGAGAAATCTCCTCGGATGCCTTCATCAGTCGGGTCAGCAGTTTTGACGCCCCGGTTCAGTTCGCGGACTGGAAGGCGATCAATGCAGAGGCTCTGGTGACGGGTGCGGTCAACGTATCGGGGAACCGGCTGACGGTACGCTTCAGGGTTTGGGATGTGTTCTCGGGTCAGGAGCTGGGGAACGGTCTGCAATTCGCCGGAACCACCGAAGGCTGGCGGCGGATGGCGCATAAAGTGGCGGATCAGGTCTATAGCCGAATTACGGGTGAGGGCGGCTATTTTGACAGCCGTGTGGCGTTTGTTTCCGAAAGCGGGCCCAAAGATCAGCGGCGCAAGAGACTGGCGATCATGGATTATGACGGTGCAAATGTGCAGTATCTGACGGATAGTGCGGCCATTGTGCTGGCCCCGCGGTTCTCTCCGGCGGGCGATCAGTTGCTTTATACCAGTTACGAAACCGGGCAGCCTCGCATTTACGTGCTGGACGTCGGTCGCGTGAAACGGCAGGAGCTGCCGACGCAGGAAGGCACCATGAGCTTTTCGCCGCGCTTTTCGCCCGATGGTCGGTCAATCGTTTATTCGCTGACGCAGGGCGGCAATACGGATCTGTGGAAGATGGATCTGGCCTCGGGCCAGAGCGTACGTCTGACCAACACCCCCGCGATTGAAACCGCACCCAGTTATGCGCCGGACGGATCGCGGATCGTCTTCGAAAGCGACCGTTCCGGAACGCCGCAGCTTTACATTATGCCCGCCAATGGTGGCGAGCCGACCCGGATCAGCTTTGGTCAGGGGCGATATGGCACGCCGGTCTGGTCCCCGCGCGGGGACCTGATCGCATTCACGAAGCAAAACAAGGGCCGGTTTCATATCGGGGTCATGCGCACCGACGGCAGTGAAGAACGGCTTCTCACGGCCTCGTTCCTGGACGAAGGCCCGACCTGGTCGCCCAACGGGCGCGTCATCATGTTCACCCGCGAAACGCAGGGTGCCAGCGGACGGTCGGCGCTCTATTCTGTGGACATTTCGGGTCGTAACCTGCGCCCTGTGCGTACGCCGGACGGCGGCAGCGATCCGTCCTGGGGACCTTTGCAGAATTGATCAAAGCCCGATGTGGGCGGCGTTCACAACAAACCTGCGCTGTGTTAGACAGTTGACAATAAACAAACGGAACACGAGGCACTGACATGAACCTTCTGAGCAAAGCGGCGGCGCTGGGCGCATTGGCCCTTATGGCCGCCTGTACCAACAACGATCCTTCCGCTTTGGGCGGAGGTGGTCCGGGCGGCACCGGAGCGCTTGTTCCGGGCTCACCAAGTGATCCACGCTCGCCTGCCTATTTTCAGCAGACAGTCGGGGACCGGGTGTTGTTCGAGGTGGACCAATCCACGTTGACACCTGCGGCACAGACTGTTTTGCAAGGTCAGGCAGAATGGCTGCTGGCCAACACAGATTTCATGGCCACAATTGAAGGTCATGCAGATGAACAGGGCACGCGCGAATACAACCTCGCCCTTGGCGCACGCCGGGCAAACGCGGCCCGTGAATACTTGATTTCGCGCGGCGTCGCGGGCAACCGTCTGCAAACGGTCAGCTACGGGAAAGAACGTCCAATCGAGATATGCAGCACCGAGGAATGTTATTCCAAAAACCGCCGTGCGGTGACGGTGCTTACCGGTTCAACCTTGGGGTAGGGCTATGAGACTTGCAGGATGGGTTCTGGCAGCGGCATTGTCCGCGGCAGGTATGGCGAAAGCGCAGGATCAACAGACTCTGGCTGACATTCGTCAGGAGTTGACGGTGCTTCACGTCGAAATTCAGCGTTTGAAACGCGAATTCTCGACGACCGGCACGCCAACAACGAATCTGTCCGGCAGTTCCGTACTTGAGCGTGTGGACGCGATCGAGGCCGAATTGCAGCGTCTGACCCGCCAGACCGAGCAGTTGAACCAGCGGGTGCAGAACGTTGTCACCGACGGAACGAACCGTATTGGTGACATGGAATTCCGGCTGTGCGAGCTGGAGACAGGCTGCGAAATCTCGGGTGAACCGACAAGCACGTTGGGCGGTGAAACCGCGGTAGCTGGCGGCGGTGCGGTGATCACACCGGCCACTCCGGAAAACACCGGTCAAATCGAACTTGCGGTAGGTGAGCAGGCGGATTTCGACACCGCCGCACAGGCACTTGCGGATGGAAACTTCCAATCCGCGGCCGACCTTTTCACTCAGTTCGATCAGTCTTATCCCGGCAGCCCACTTGCGCCCCAAGCAAACCTGCGACGTGGCCAGGCCTTGGAGGGCCTGGGTGACACCCGAGAAGCGGCGCGCGCCTTTCTGGCCAGTTTTACCGGCGACTCGGAAGGTCCGATGGCGCCGGAGGCCTTGTTCGAGTTGGGATCAGCACTGGGTCGACTGGGCCAAACCGACCAGGCCTGCATCACGCTGGGTGAAGTCGGAGTGCGATTTCCAGCCTCGGGTCCTGCCGCATCTGCTACACAGGAAATGGCGACACTGGGCTGTTCTTGACCACCGGCTTCGAAATGTTGCGCGACACGGTTCGGGCACATCTGCCCGAAACTCTGCCACCGCGCTTGGGTGTGGCCGTGTCGGGTGGCAGCGATTCGACGGCCCTGATGCATCTGATGGCGGACATCGCGCGTCGGGAAGGGATCGCACTTTTCGTCGCCACCGTCGATCATGGGCTGCGTGACGAGGCGGCGGACGAAGCCAAAGCCGTTGCCACGCAGGCGCAGGAATTGGCTCTCCCGCACGAGACTTTGCGTTGGCAAGGTTGGGACGGCCTAGGAAATCTGCAGGATCAGGCACGCCGCGCGCGGTATCGTCTTTTGACACAATGGGCCGAAGCACTTGGGCTTGGATCCATCGTTTTGGGGCACACCGCAGACGATCAGGCGGAAACGGTTCTGATGCGGCTGGCCCGGTCTTCTGGGGTTTCAGGCCTGTCGGGCATGGTTCACGTCCGTTCGCAGGGCAATGTCAGCTTGTTGCGCCCGATGTTGTCGGTCACCCGCGCCGAGTTGCGGAATAATCTGACCGACATCGGCGTCAAGTGGATTGAAGATCCATCGAATCGGGACATCAGGTTTGACAGGATCAAGGCGCGAAAGGCGCTTGAGCAGCTTGATCCCCTTGGGATTACGGCACAAACACTGACCGATGTCGCAGAAAATCTGGAACGGGCCCGAGAGGCGCTGGCGCAGTACGCGCAAGACTCCGCCCGTCAAATAATTCGCGTGGATGGCGGCGATCTGACAGTTGATCGTAAAGGCTTTGTTGGATTGCCAGAGGAAATCCGGCGCCGGATCATCATTGCCGCAGTGACTTGGATTGCGGGGCGCGACTACCCGCCACGGCAAAGCACCATTGATCGCGCACAACAGGCCTTGAGCGCAGGGCAAACCTTGCCCATTGGCGGCTGTTTGCTGGTCCCGGACAGGGAAAAGACGTGGATTTGCAGAGAGCTAAAGCCGGTTGGCGAGTTGGTGACGGGTGTGGCAGAGGCTTGGGATGACCGCTGGATCGTCACCGGTCCAGTACGCCCGAACGTCGAAGTCCGCGCGTTGGGCGAAAGCGGGATTTCGCAACTTTCGGACTGGCGAGATTTGGGAAAGCCTCGCAAGGTCCTATTGTCCTCACCAGCCGTCTGGTCCGGGGAGACGCTGTTGGCGGCTCCTTTGGCCGGACTGCCGGGTGAATGGCACGTAAAACTGTCCGACAAACGGCCAGAGTTCTTCGCGTCAATTTTATCGCATTGAACATGCTTCAATCATCTCTATTTTAAAGAGCAACCCCGGCAGACCCCCACCTGCCGAAACCGTTTGGGAGAATTTCCTTGGGCAACGCTCGTAACATCGCCTTCTGGGTCGTTTTGTTCCTGTTGATCCTTGCACTGTTCAATCTGTTCAGTGGATCGGGCGGAACGCTTCAGAATAATGAAAGAACCTATTCCGAATTCGTCAGCGCTGTAGACGCCGGAGATGTCACCAATGTGACGCTGGATGGCGAACAGATTCGCTATCGCACGAATGACAACCGCGACTATGTCACCATCAAGCCCGGCGATGCCGAGGTGACAAAGCTGTTGATTGACAAGAACATCCCCGTTCGGGCCGAAAAACAACAGCAATCCGGGTTCCAGTCGTTCCTGATCACGCTGCTGCCCTTCCTGCTGTTGATTGGCGTCTGGGTCTATTTCATGAACCGAATGCAAGGTGGCGGCAAAGGTGGTGCGATGGGCTTTGGCAAATCCAAGGCCAAAATGTTGACCGAAAAGCATGGTCGCGTGACCTTTGACGACGTGGCCGGCATTGATGAGGCCAAGGAAGAACTGGAAGAGATCGTGGAATTCCTGCGCAACCCGCAGAAATTCAGCCGCCTAGGTGGCAAGATCCCGAAAGGCGCGCTGCTGGTTGGCCCTCCGGGGACCGGTAAGACGCTGCTGGCCCGCGCGATTGCGGGCGAGGCGGGCGTGCCGTTCTTCACCATTTCGGGCTCGGATTTTGTCGAGATGTTCGTAGGTGTCGGTGCCTCCCGCGTACGTGACATGTTCGAACAGGCCAAAAAGAACGCCCCCTGTATCGTGTTCATCGACGAGATCGACGCCGTGGGCCGCCATCGTGGCGCTGGTTACGGCGGAGGGAACGATGAACGCGAACAGACGCTCAACCAGTTGCTGGTCGAGATGGACGGGTTCGAGGCCAATGAAGGCGTGATCATTCTGGCGGCCACCAACCGCAAGGATGTTCTGGACCCCGCGCTGCTGCGTCCGGGCCGGTTCGACCGCAATGTGACGGTCGGCAACCCCGACATCAAAGGTCGTGAGAAGATCTTGGGCGTACATGCGCGCAAAACGCCACTGGGCCCCGATGTCGATCTGCGTATCATCGCGCGTGGCACGCCCGGCTTCTCGGGTGCCGATCTGGCCAACCTCGTGAATGAAGCCGCACTGATGGCGGCTCGTGTAGGCCGTCGCTTTGTCACCATGGAAGATTTCGAGAACGCCAAGGACAAGGTGATGATGGGGGCCGAGCGCCGCTCGATGGTGCTGACTCAGGATCAAAAGGAAAAAACTGCGTACCACGAAGCTGGCCACGCGGTTGTCGGTATGACGCTTCCGCTTTGCGATCCGGTCTACAAGGCAACGATTATTCCGCGCGGTGGCGCGCTGGGCATGGTTGTCAGCCTGCCGGAAATGGATCAGTTGAATTATCACCGCGATGAATGTGAGCAGAAGCTGGCCATGACAATGGCGGGCAAAGCGGCAGAAGTCATTCGGTACGGTGAAGATCATGTCTCGAACGGCCCGGCAGGCGACATCATGCAAGCCAGCCAACTGGCGCGCGCGATGGTGATGCGCTGGGGCATGTCGGACAAGGTTGGCAACATCGACTACGCCGAAGCGCATGAGGGCTATCAGGGCAATACAGCCGGCTTTTCGGTGTCCGCTCATACCAAGGAGCTGATCGAGGAAGAGGTCAAGCGCCTGATCCAGCAGGGATATGAGCGCGCGCATGGCATTCTGACCGAGAAGAACGAAGAATGGGAGCGTCTGGCGCAGGGCTTGCTGGAATACGAAACCCTGACGGGGGACGAAATCAAGCGCGTCATGAATGGTGAGCCGCCCACGGCGGACGATGACGAAGGCGACAGCCCGGATGAGGGCAACGCACCAAGTGTCACGGCCATTCCCAAAACCAAGGCGAAAAAGTCGCCACCCGAGGGCGGGATGGAGCCCGAACCCACAACATAATTTTCAAGACCCGGGCGCTGTCCCGGGTCTTTTCATTTGGTGCGCGTAAGCCTTAGCTTCGGGCAAGTGTTGTGTGATCGAAAGGTAAGCTAATGCCAGTCCTGCGTGAGACGGAATTTGTGGCCGAAGTCGTCTGGTTGGGTCATGTACCCTTTGGCCAGTCATTGCGGGCCCAGAGCGTCGACTCGCTTGCCCTGGATTTTTCTGGCGACAGTGGGGCGCGTCATGAAGGTGTGAATCGGGCATCCTGCGTCAGGGTCAAAAACCTTTATCCGGTTGGCACGGAAATCCGCAACGTGCGCCAGTTGTCGATTTTGTCCGCCGAGGAGATGAGCATCATCGCGTCCGAACTTGGCTCGGAGAGCTTGGATCCCGCCTTTCTAGGGGCCAGCATTGTCCTTAAGGGAATTCCCGATTTCACCCATGTCCCGCCATCCTCCCGGCTGCAAATTGCCGACGGTCTGACACTGACCATCGACATGGAAAACCGCCCCTGCGTCCTGCCCGGGCGCGAGATCGAGGCCGACATCCCCGGCCACGGTGCGGCATTCAAACCGGCAGCAACAGGGCGACGCGGCGTGACGGCTTGGGTCGAACGGCCCGGTTCGGTGTCACTGGGTGACCGAATGGCCCTATACGTGCCAGATCAGCGCGGCTGGACGCCGTTAAGGGCCTGAGTTTCCGATTGTAGGCAGGCGAAAACCGGCAACGCCGTTTCGCGGCCTGATTATGTCGGAATTCATATCTATTGCGAGTGTGTACAATTGTATGGGTTGTCCAGCGCCGACGCCCATGCGTCGGTTTTGCACGGCATTCAATCAGGGACCCGGCCAATGAGCTACAAATCCGACATCGAAATCGCGCGCGAGGCGAATAAGAAGCCGATTCAGGAAATCGGCGCAAAGATTGGCATCTCGAGCGACGATCTACTGCCCTATGGCCACGACAAGGCGAAGGTCAGCCAGAATTTCATCAACTCGGTGCAGGACCGTGAAGATGGCAAGCTGATCCTTGTGACCGCGATCAACCCCACCCCGGCGGGCGAAGGCAAGACCACCACCACCGTTGGTCTGGGTGACGGTCTGAACGCCATCGGCAAGAACGCGATGATCTGCATTCGCGAAGCCTCGCTTGGCCCGAACTTCGGGATGAAGGGCGGCGCTGCGGGTGGCGGTTACGCGCAGGTTGTTCCGATGGAGGAAATGAACCTGCACTTCACCGGTGACTTCCACGCCATCACCAGCGCGCACTCGCTGCTGTCCGCGATGATCGACAACCATATCTACTGGGGCAACGAGGCCGAGATCGACACCCGCCGCGTTGCATGGCGTCGCGTTGTTGACATGAACGACCGTGCGCTGCGTCAGATCACGGCGTCTCTGGGTGGCGTATCGAACGGTTTCCCGCGTGAAGCAGGCTTTGACATCACCGTCGCGTCCGAGGTGATGGCGATCCTGTGTCTGGCCAACGACCTGAAAGACCTTGAAAAGCGCCTGGGCGACATCATCGTGGCTTACCGTCGCGACAAGACCCCGGTTTATTGCCGCGACATCAAGGCCGAAGGCGCCATGACCGTTCTGCTGAAAGACGCCATGCAGCCGAACCTTGTGCAGACGCTGGAAAACAACCCGGCCTTCGTTCACGGCGGTCCGTTCGCGAACATCGCACATGGCTGTAACTCGGTCATCGCAACCAAAACCGCGCTGAAGGTGGCCGACTATGTTGTTACCGAAGCCGGTTTCGGCGCCGACTTGGGCGCTGAAAAGTTCATGAACATCAAATGCCGTAAGGCGGGCATTGCCCCGTCGGCGGTTGTTCTGGTCGCCACGGTCCGCGCGATGAAGATGAACGGTGGTGTGGCCAAGGCCGATCTGGGTGCGGAAAACGTCGATGCGGTTCAGTCGGGCTGCGCAAACCTCGGGCGTCACATCGAAAACGTGAAATCCTTTGGCGTTCCCGTTGTGGTTGCCATCAACCACTTCGTCACCGACACTGACGACGAAGTTGAGGCGGTCAAGAACTACTGCGCCGATCATGGCGTCGAAGCGATCCTGTCGCGGCATTGGGAACTGGGTTCGGACGGCTCTGCCCCGTTGGCCGAGAAAGTGGTTGAAATCGTCGAGGGCGGCACTGCGAACTTCTCGCCGATCTACCCCGATGAAATGCCGCTGTTCGAAAAGATCGAAACCATCGCCAAGCGCATTTATCGCGCCGACGAGGTTCTGGCCGACAACAAGATCCGCAACCAACTGCGCGAGTGGGAAGATGCCGGTTACGGCAACCTGCCGGTCTGCATGGCGAAGACCCAGTACTCGTTCTCGACCGATCCGACCCTGCGCGGCGCACCCACCGGCCACTCGGTTCCTGTGCGTGAGGTTCGCCTGTCCGCCGGTGCCGGTTTCATCGTGGTTGTCTGCGGTGAGATCATGACCATGCCGGGTCTGCCCCGCAAACCGGCGGCTGAGACGATTCGCCTCAACGACGAAGGCCAGATCGAGGGCTTGTTCTAAGCGCCCGAATGATACATCTCGTGGTCCGGGGGCATCCCCCGGGCCGTGAGGAGATTGAAATGCCCACTCTGATACCGCCGCAAGACTGTCATTCGATGCAGGAATTGCGGCCTCAGATCGACCAGCTGGACCGCCAATTGATCGAGTTGTTGGTGACGCGCGCAGGCTACATTGACCGCGCGTCCGAGCTGAAACCCGGCGAGGGGCTTCCCGCCCGTATCCCGGATCGCGTCGAAGAGGTGGTGCAGCGCGTGCGAAAGCGGTCTGACGAGCTTGGGATGGACCCCGATCTTGCCGAAAGCCTCTGGCGCATCTTGATAGATTGGTCGATCGCGCGCGAAGAACGTGTGCTCGGCACCGAGTGACTGACTGACCGGGCGGCCTGTACGCCCGATCCGTTTTTGAAAGAAGGGATCGAAGAATGGTAGCCCAGGTTATTGACGGTAAGGCTTTTGCCGCAAAAGTGCGCGCGCAGGTGGCCGATCAGGTCGCCAAACTGAAAGAAGAGAGCGGGATAACTCCCGGCCTTGCCGTGGTTTTGGTGGGTGAAGACCCGGCAAGCCAGGTTTACGTACGCTCGAAAGGCAAGCAGACCGTCGAGGTCGGCATGAACTCTTATGAGCACAAGCTGGACGCCGAAACCTCGGAAGAAGACCTGCTGGCGTTGATCGACAAGCTGAACAACGATCCAGCCGTTCACGGCATTCTGGTCCAGCTGCCTCTGCCCAAACACCTGAACGAAGATCTGGTGATCAACTCGATCGATCCGGCAAAGGATGTTGACGGCTTTCATATTTCCAATGTCGGCCTGCTGGGTACAGGGCAAAAGTCGATGGTTCCGTGCACACCGCTGGGCTGCCTGATGATGCTGCGCGACCATCATGGGTCATTGTCGGGAATGGACGCGGTGGTCATTGGCCGCTCGAACATTGTCGGCAAGCCGATGGCGCAACTTCTGCTGGGTGACAGCTGCACCGTGACAATCGCGCATTCGCGCACAAAGGACCTGCCCGACGTGGTACGGCGCGCGGATATTGTTGTGGCGGCTGTTGGTCGCCCCGAGATGGTGCCGGGTGACTGGATCAAGGAAGGCGCCACCGTGATCGATGTAGGCATCAACCGGATTGAGCGCGACGGTAAGAACAAGCTGGTCGGCGACGTTGATTATGCCAGCGCGGCTGAGCGTGCAGGTGCCATCACCCCGGTGCCTGGCGGTGTCGGTCCGATGACGATTGCCTGCCTGCTGGCCAATACTCTGACCGCGTGTTGCCGCGCCAATGGCCTGCCCGAGCCGGAAGGCCTCACTGCCTAGTTCGACGGTGCGTTCTTAGTATCGGAAAATTTGAAAGGGGCTGAAAGGCGAGCGCGCTTTTCAGCCCCTTTTTGTTGTGTTCACACTTCTATGAGTTCGCGCAATTGAGGCTTTGACTGACCACAAACGAGTGATAAGCATTAATTCCCAAATGGTTAGGTCGAAAGAGGCAGGCCGAAACTGATCAGGCTGAATTCGGGAAGGCGTGTGGTAACAAGTTTTAAGTCCGTGGCGGAGCGTGTTCTTGCCCTGTGCAGCCCACAACGCGTGGTTGCGGGTCTCGTTTTCATTCCACTTTTGGCGTTTTCATTTGCCCCTTTTCGGGACATGGCGCTGTCTTTTCCGCAACGGCTTGTTTTCTGGACCGGTGTCATGGCCCTCGCGCTTGCAGTAACCTGGGCAGCGGGACGGTTGGTTCATATGCGTTTGCATCAACGTGGGGTGATCATTCGGGATGCCGTATTCGCCATTGTGATTCTAACTCTGTTTGCGCCTGCCTTGTGGGTGTTTGCTTGGTTGGTGTTTTCTTTCGGCGGGCAGGATGCGCCAAGCCTCTCGACAGTTCTTCCTTACGGAGCGCTCTTTGCAACCGGTCTGTTGTTGATCCGACATCGGGAGTTTGAAGCTGTTGAGCCCCCTCAGCCGCACCCGAGGCTTTACCAACGTTTGCCCGAGGGGTTCAGCGGTCAAGTCTACCGCCTGACAGTCAGAAATCACCATGTTGACGTTGTGACTTCCCAAGGCACGTTTACAATCCGATCAAGGTTCACTGACGCAATTGCCGAGATGGAACCTGAACCCGGTCACTGCGCACACCGATCACATTGGGTGACACGGGCGGCCATTGCCGAGGTTAAACGGCAAAAGGGCAAGACCTTTCTGCTGCTATGCAACGGTGATGAAGTCCCCGTCAGCCGAAAGTACCATCCCGGGCTGGAAGAGGCGGGCGTCGTTTAGCAACAACTCATCGCGGCATTGGCAGAACGCGTGGCTGCGCACCCGTAAGAATGGCTCTGGCGTTAGGCTCCATCAGCGTGGCAAGCGCGTCTTCCGAGCTGAAAAGACCTCCGGTATAGGTGCCATAGGCGGGCAGTATAAGGCGCTTGCGATCCACCAGAAATGCGGAACGGGTGATCGAACGCCCCCGCGTTTGCACCTTGGCTTTGGGGTGATAGTGGCCCGAGATTTCCCCGCAGCCGTCCGGCTGTGCGATATGGCGAAAGGTCAGCGGGCCACAGGTCCACTCTGCCAAATGCGCGCCGCCCAGATCAACCGGGCCGGGGTCATGGTTGCCCTCGATCCAGATCCAGCGACGCCCCGCTTGCAGCACCGTGATTTGCATCCGGTCATCTGGTGTCAGCGCTTGTGATGCATCGAGATCGTCAAAACTATCCCCAAGGCACACAACGGTCGTTGCTGCGCTGACGTCCAGATCAGTTGCCAACCGCGTCAGCGTCTCGCGGCTGTCATATGGGGGCAGAACCTGACCACTGCGCCGCGCAATCCGCTCGGACTTGCCCAGATGCAAATCTGAAACACATAACAAGCGCTGGTCCGGCCACCAAAGCGCGCCGGTGCCAAAGGCCGACAACCTTTGCCCACTGAATTCAAAATCGCAAGCGTTCATGGTCTGTTCTTCGCGCGTTCCCGACCGCTTTGCAAGGGCTCAATCAGGAACCAATCCAGCCTCTTGCAGAAGGCGCGCACTTTCTTCGGCCAACAGACGTTCCTCGGCGGCTCCTTTGACGGGTACTTTCCCGACTTCAAGAAACAACGGTGCCGAAAGGGGAGAAAGTCGATCCAGGCGAAGTAGATCAATCCGCCCCTCGATCCGCGCAAGCATTTCCTCAATCCGTCCGAAGTCGACCAGCCCGCGCATCGCTTCTTCGCGCGTTATCTGCATCAATAAATGGTCCGGGTCGTACTTCAAAAGCGTATCGTACAAAATATCGGACGAGAATGTCGCTTGCCGTCCGCTTTTGCGCTGCCCGCCAGTGTTCCGTTCGATCAACCCGGCGATTGTGGCCGAGGCGCGAAATGTGCGTTTCATTACCGCATTGCCAGCTAACCATGTTTCCAAACCCTCCCGCAGCGCCTTGGGTTCAAACAGCGGGCGGGGGTCTGTAACGGCATCCAAGCCCCAAATCAGTGTGGCATAATCGGTGGCGACAAACCCCAAAGGGGCCAGCCCGGTTTCTTCCATGCGTTTCGTCAACAACAAACCAAGCGTTTGCTGTGCATTGCGACCGGCAAAGCCATACACGCAAAGATGCTCGCGCCCGTCGCTGGGAAAGCTTTCGACCAGCAGGCGATCGCGGCGCGGCAGGCGGGAAATGCTGCGTTGCAACGCCAACCACTCGGCTGTGTGACGCGGAAGTTGGGACCAATCCGGTTGGGCAAACATACGCAGGATACGGTCGCTAAGTTGCGTTGAAGTGGCAAATTTCGTGCCCGAAAATGTTGCGATCTTGGGCTTGCGGTCGGCGCGGCGGCTGACCTCGACCACCATTTCGCGCAGCCCCTCGTATCGGACGATCTGGCCGCCAATCAAAAAGGTATCGCCGGGTGTCAATGAGGCGGCAAACGCCTCTTCAACCTCACCCAGCGGCTTTCCCCCGCGATTGCGTTTCAGTCGGACCTTTAGTGTATCGGTGTCCTGTATCGTGCCCAAATTCATGCGAATGCGTTGCGCCGCGCGCGGGTCGCGCAGTTGCCAGTTCCCATCCGGGCGTTTTTGTAGGCGCTGCCACCGGTCATAGGCACGCAAAGCGTACCCACCGGTTGCACAAAACTCCAAACAAGCATCAAATTCAGAGCGTCTGAGCCCTGCGTAGGGTCCGGCTGAGGCAAGTTCTGCAAACAGTGTATCCGCGTTAAACGGGCCGGCAGCAGCCGCGATCAGGATATGCTGGCATAGCACGTCGCGCGGACCGGGGCCGCGGGGATCACCGTCCAACTCATGCGCTTTTGCAGCTTCAAGGGCCGCCACGCATTCGACCACTTCGAACCGATTGGCAGGTACCAGCAGGGCCTTTGACGGTGCATTGTACTTATGGTTCGCGCGGCCAATCCGCTGAACCAACCGCTTTACGTTCTTTGGGGCCCCGATCTGGATCACCAGATCGACATCGCCCCAGTCGATGCCCAGATCAAGACTGCCGGTGCAGACGATGGCCCGCAGGTCACCGCGCACCATTGCGGCCTCAACCCGCTCTCTCTGTTGCCTGTCCAAACTGCCGTGGTGGATCCCGATAGGCAGAGCGTCTTCATTGGCAAGCCAGAGATTGTGAAAGAAAATCTCGGCCTGGGCACGGGTGTTGTGAAATATCAGCGTGGTTTTGTGCCGTCTGATCTGTTCCAGAACTGCGGGGATCGCATAGGCTGCGCCGCCACCGGACCACGGCGGCATTTCCTCTGTTTCGAGCATCCGGATATCAGGGTCAGGACCGGGATCTGCCTGAATGACGCGACAAGGGTCCGGGTGCCGGGCCAGCAACCGGGCGATGGCTTCGGGGTCCTCGACAGTTGCAGACAGGCCAACCCGGCGCAATGTCGGACGCAGACTTTGCAGCCGTGCCAACGCAAGCATCAATTGATCTCCGCGTTTGCTTTCTGCAAGCGCATGAATTTCATCAACGATGACGCGCTCGACACCCTGAAACATGTGCTGCGCGTCCTCGTATGAGGTCAACAAAGCAAGGCTTTCGGGCGTGGTCAGCAGAATATGCGGGGGGTCCGCACGCTGGCGTTTCTTTTGTGTGGCCGAGGTGTCGCCTGTTCTGTCCTCAATCCGAATTGGCAGGCCGATTTCGTCCACCGGGATGCGCAGATTGCGCCGGATGTCAGCCGCCAGGGCCTTGAGCGGTGAGACATAAATTGTGTGAAGGCCAGAATGTGTGCCACCTGCCAGTTCGGCCAAAGACGGGAGAAAACCCGCCATGGTCTTGCCACCACCGGTCGGCGCGATCAGCACCGTCGCCGGGTCAATTGCCCGGTCGAACATTTCCTGCTGATGCGGATGGATGGACCAGTCTTTGGTGCTAAACCAATCGACGATCCGGTCGGGAATCTGCGTCATGAACGCAGATTACCCGTCTCAAGGCCGGAATGGCATGGCGTTATTTTACGATTTTTTCGTCTTTGACGAACATGTTGGCCCAGGCGCGATCAATCAAATCGGGGCTCATCTGATAGGGGATACCCTCAAACTCGCAAATTGAAATCATCTGGTCGATCAGGAAGATCGGCTGATAGTTCGCGTAAATATTGTTGATGGTCGGATATTTGACCTTCAACAGGTGCACCAACGCGGACTCGTCCAGCGGCATGCCGCGTTTGCGGGCCACCATGGCGAAGATTTTCAAGAAGTTCTCTTGGTTCGGGCCGTCGATCTTGATCTTGAAGAAGATCCGGCGCAGGGCCGCTTGGTCAAAGATTTCGTTCGGATGGAAGTTGGTCGAGAAGATGACCAGTGTATCGAAAGGAACTTCGAACTTCTCGCCGGACTGCAGACCGAGAATGTCCTTGCTTTCTTCCAGCGGAACAATCCAGCGGTTGATGAGTGCCTGCGGCGGCTCTTGCTGACGACCAAGGTCGTCCACGATAAAGATGCCGCCGGTTGATTTCAGCTGCAGCGGCGCCTGATACGTCCGTGCGGTAGGATTGTAGACCAAGTCCAACATGCTCAACGACAATTCACCACCGGTTACCACGGTTGGGCGCTCGCACTGCACATACCGCGTGTCGAACCGCTTGCGCCGCCGCAGGCTGTTTGGGTCGTCGGCTTCCTGCTCGATCGCGGTGTGAACGATCGGGTCGTAGACGGTGATCACCTGACCGGCATATTCAATCGCGCGCGGCACATAGACGTTGTCACCCAGCGCATCACGAATTCCGTTCGAGATCGAAGACTTACCATTCCCCGGAGGGCCATACATCAGGATTGAACGACCCGCGCTGACCGCGGGACCCAGATGATCCAGAAGGCTGTCTGGAAGAACCAGATGCCCCATCGCGCCGACCAATTGATCACGCGTGACCTGAATATTGCGGATTGACTGACGTTTGACCTGTTCTCGATAGACTTCAAGCGGGACGGGCATGGCCCCGAAATACTCGGACTGGCTGAGCGCATCCAACGCACGGGCTTTCCCGGCGTCGGTCAGCTGGTATCCCATTTCATTGCCGCTGTTGGCGTTCAGCGTACCTGTCGCCTCAAGCAGTTTTTGCTCGCGCGCCATGTCGACCAGTTCCTGCGTCACTGAGCCGGGCAGGCAAACCGCCTCGGCGATTTCTGACACGATATCAACGTTCTTGCGGAAGATCGTTTTTAAAAGAATGTCCCGCATCATCACCAGCGGAAGCCGCATTTCAGCCAGACCCTTGGGGGCAGGGGGGGCAATAACGGAACTGTTTTGCATATTCATGAGCGTTGCTCGTCTATCCACATATCACGCCAAATGCCCAAAGTCGGGCTTCTTGCCCAAAATTTGGCCCGCCTTTGTGGCAGCACCAAGGCACAGGCGTGGCGCACAGATGATTGTTTACGAGCCGTAAATAATGCCCAAAATCAGATACATGCTAAGGCACCCGGCAAGAGTTAACCCCATCGGGAACTTTTTGCCGCGGTCCCAGCTTTTCCAATGCGGGGCAATCTGGCGCAAGGCCGTATGCTTGGCCAGACGATGAGCAGCGACCGAGCCCAGTGTTGAGGCCATCAATATCATCATGACGGCCAGGAAATCTCCGGTCCAAATGAACGGTGAAGCGGCAGCGCAGAACTTGGCATCGCCAGCCCCCATGGCCCCGGCAGCGTTCAAAATGATCCCCACAAGCAAAACCACGGGCACATGCAGCAGATGCCATGCGTAAGTCGGCAAAGCGAATGACACCGGTCCAAAACTGCCCGGTGCCCACGGGCCGCTCCAGGGCGGCAGCACAAACAGGCCGACCACGACAAAAACCAGCAGCAATGCCTTGACCGCATGGTTTTTGATCCGCATCTCGCGCATATCTGTGAACGCGACGTACAGGCAGATCGGCAGCACGAATGGCAAAAACCACGCGGCCGCCGCTGCGGGGATTGTCATGAATCAGGCTTCCTCAAGCGCGCGCAATGACCGAACAGCTTCGTCGTAATGCCGTGGATGCGTCGCGATGGCCTCGCGGAACAGGTTCTTTGCCGTGTTGAGATCGCCCTGCTTGACGGCGGAAATTCCCATCGTGTTCAACAGTTGGGCGCGCTCGACCTGGTTCATTGGGATAACCGGCATACCGTAATTGCCCTGCGCGCTGCGGACCAGAACCAGATTGTTCTTTGCGGTGAACAGGGTCTTGTCCTGACGGATCGCCTCGGTGAACAGGCGCTCGGCCTCGGCGTATTGGCCACGTGTCATCTTGGAATAACCCCAGTTATTCATGACACCAGCGGGCCGCGTTGTCAGGCCGACAGCAGTTTCATAGAAATGGTCCGCTCGCTTCCAATCCTGTCTGGAGTCGGCGACCAGGGCTTCCAGCCTGTAGCGCTTGAATGTTTCGTAAGTTGGCGGGATTTTGTCCAGCGTCGCCTTGGCTTTGGTCCAATCGCCACTGCGCACCAGTGCGTCGGCGTATTCGACCTTATCGGCGTTGTTGGTGCCACTCATTTCCGTGACGCGTTTCCAAGCGGCCGAGGCCTCGGTATTGCGCTTTGCGCGGGTCAGGCTGATGGCAAGACCCCGTTGCAAGTCGATGCGATCGGGGTTTTTCTGGACTGCGCCGTGGAAATAAGTCACCGCCTCATTCGGGTCTGCGGCGGTCAAAAGCACTTCGTTCAGGTTCGTTTCGTCGATGACGTTGACTTCCTGAAAGGTGCGTTCAACCTTTTCTTCCTCGGTTTCTTTTGCGCAAGCGGACAGGATAACCCCACACGCAACGACAGTCGGAATCAAGAAGGGGTGGCGCATTTTTGCGTCCTTTACTGCTCTTAACCTCTGTTACTGGTTTTTGCGCAGCACGTATTCGCCGTCACCACGCCGTTCCAGCTCAAATTCTTGTTCTTGTGGCGTATTATTAACAGGATTTTCCATTTTTGCGAGTGCTAACCGCAGATTGTCGCGGATTGCGTCACTTTCGCCATTGTCCAATGCGTAAGCCCGCCGAAACACCTGCGCAGCTTCGGAATACTGGCCGGTTTCCACCAGAAAGACACCAAGGTTGTTCCACGCCACAGGCCATTCTGGATCGTCTTCAACGGCGCGGCGCAGAAGGGGTTCGGCCTGCCCGATGCGTCGCAAACCCAGGTTTGCGGTTCCAAGCGACGTCAGGATTTGCGGGGTCATACCCTGTTCCAACGCGGCCCGGGTAAACGCCTCGAGCGCAAGTTCGTATTCTCCGGCGGTCATAAGCCTGTTGCCGACCGTCACTTGGTCGACATTTGGATTGTCCAGATCGACGCCCGGAGCGAACGGGTTCTCCGGCAAGCTCGGTTCCGTGCAAGAAGCCACCAGGGCAAGAACCGTGGTGGCTTTGAGAATTTTGCGCAGGGCGCGACCTGCTGACTTCATGTGTTTATCCGCCAACTCCCGGGCCGGCACCGCTACCGAAGTCCATGATGCCTTTGGCCGAAGGACCGACTAGGATCAGCAGAAGCGGGGGAACCGTCAGCATCATTGTCGCAAGTGTCATTTTGGTTGGCAACTTATTCGCGGCCTCTTCCGCCCGCATGACACGCTTGTCCCGCATCTCACCGGCGTAAACCCGCAATGCTTCGGCAATGGATGTGCCGAAAGTTGCCGACTGAATCATCACCGTCACAAAGGCGCTGACATCCTGCACGCCGCACCGTGTTGCAAAGTCGCGCAGGACCGAATCCTTTTCCTTACCCGCTTTCATCTCATAAGCCACAACCTCGAACTCGGTTGCGATGTCGGGATAGGATGCTTTCATCTCGGACGCCACCCGAACGATAGCTTGGTCAAGGGACTGACCCGCTTCGACGCAAACCAGCATCAGGTCGAGCGTGTCCGGGAACCCTGCCGTGATTGCTTCTTGACGTTCGGCGACGCGGCGCGTGATCCAGTATTTCGGGATAAAGTACCCGATGGCCCCCGGTACCAACAGGCGAATTCCGATTTGCGTCCCGTCAAACTCCTGTTCGCCGGCAAACACCGTGACAAGCAATACGCCAATCAAAAGACCGATGATGCCCAAAGCAAATTGCGAAAAGTGAAAGAAGCGAACTGCGTCCTTGGATTGATACCCCGCTTGTCGAAGCTTGAGCTGAACCGCGGAGTATTCTTCCTTGTCTTTCGGCTCCAGGAACGTTGCAAACTTTTCCAGTTGCTCGTTTTGACCGGCCTGGCGCAGGCGTTCTTTCTTTTCTTTCTTGCCTTTCTTCGGCGCGGTTGTTGACCGTTGCAGTTTCTTCAGCGGGTCCTCGGGCTGATTCAGCATCAGCGGAACCGTAACGAGGATCATGAACAACCCAAGCACACCAACCACGATCAATGGGCCGAATTCGCCGAGATTCTCGGTCAGGAAGGTGTTGATTGAAGACAGAAATTCCATGGCAGCACCCTCAGACTTTGATATTTGTCAGGATTTTCATGACGATAATGTTCAGAGTCAGCATGATCCCAACAAAGAAACAGGCCGGAATGAAATACGGTTCATTCATGACGTCTTCGTAGTAATTCGGGTCTTTGACCAGAATGAAAACCAAGCAGGCCAATGGGAAGCCCGACAAGAACTTACCGGACCACTGGGCCTCAGCCGTAATGGCTTTGACACGGCGGAACAGGCGGAACCGCGCGCGGATAACCTTGGCCAACCCGGCCAAAATCTCGGCGAGGTTACCGCCTGATTGCTGCTGGATCGACACGGCGACCGCGAGGAAGCGCAAGTCCTGCATGTCCAAACGCTCGGCCATGTCCTTTAGGGCTTCGCCCACATCGCGGCCATAAGCGACCTCGTCCGAGATCACGCCAAATTCAGTTGCCAACGGATCTTCGACTTCGGAGGCCACGATTTGGACCGAAGATACGAACGGGTTACCCACGCGCAGGGACCGAACCATCAGTTCAACGGCGTCCGGCAACTGCTCTTCGATCAAGCCCATTCGTTTCTTGGCCTTGTTGTTGACCCATGCGTACACGGCGCCGATGCCAATCGCCCCGGACAGCGCCGCCCGCAACACCGTGTCGGTGGCTGTCGCAACGCTGAGCGCCATGAAGGCAAGGCCAGACACAAGGATCATGATCATGATCAATTGCTTAGGACTGAAGGCTATCGCCGCTTTCTGTGCCTTGTCTGCAAGCAGCGAGTAGAGCGGTATGCTCTGGGTTTTCATATGCTGCTGCATTTCCTTGCGCAGCTGTTCCAGAACCTCTTCCCGACCGACGCCCTTGTCGATCATATCCAAACGGCGGTTAACGCGACTGTTCAGACTGATCGATTTACCGAAAGCGACCAGATAGATGCCCTCTACAAGCAGTAGAACCGCAACAAAGATAACGACGTAGATAAGTGCCTCGACCGGCAATGTCATAACAATAGTCTCCTACATCGTCGTTGGATCGTAGATCGAAGCTGGCAAATCAAAGCCCCACAGACGGAACCGTTCCGAGAAGTGGCTGCGCACGCCCGTCGCGGTGAAATGACCGATGATCTTGTTGTCCGGTGTCAGGCCAACACGCTGAAACTTAAAGATTTCTTGCATTGAGATGACATCGCCTTCCATCCCGGTAATCTCGGTGATCGAGGTCATGCGGCGTGAACCATCTTGCAGACGGCTTGCCTGCACAATCAGGTTCACAGCGCTCGAGATCTGGCTGCGAACCGCCTTGATCGGCATCTCGATCCCGGCCATCGCGATCATGTTTTCCAGACGCGAAATCCCGTCACGGGCCGAGTTGGCGTGGATTGTGGTCATCGAGCCATCGTGGCCGGTGTTCATGGCCTGCAGCATGTCGATCACTTCGGCGCCACGCGTCTCGCCCACGATGATGCGGTCGGGGCGCATACGCAGGGCGTTTTTCAGACAGTCGCGCGGGCTGACTTCACCTTTGCCTTCCACGTTGGGCGGGCGGCTTTCCATCCGTCCCACATGGGTCTGTTGCAGCTGAAGTTCCGCCGTATCCTCGATCGTCAGGATGCGCTCGGCGTCGTCGATGAAGCTGGACAAGGCGTTCAGCGTAGTTGTTTTACCAGAACCGGTACCGCCCGAAACGATGATATTCAGCCGGGTCGACACGGCGGCTTGAAGATAGGCGGCCATTTCTTCGGTAAACGCGCCGAAATTGACCAGATCATCAATACCCAGCTTGTCTTTTTTGAACTTACGAATGGAAACAAGCGAACCATCCACCGCGATCGGCGGAACCATTGCGTTGAAACGCGAGCCGTCAGCCAGACGGGCGTCAACATAAGGGTTTGATTCATCGACGCGACGACCCACGGCGGACACGATCTTGTCGATGATCCGCATAAGGTGTTTTTCGTCTTTGAACGTAATATCGCTGAGCTCCAGTTTACCGGCGCGTTCAACAAAAATCTGCTGGGGACCGTTTACCAGAATATCGTTCACGGAATCGTCTTGAAGCAGGGTCTCCAGCGGACCCAACCCGGTGACTTCGTCATACAGCTCCTTGTTCAACTGCGTGCGGTCTTCCCGGTTCAGAACTATGTTCCGCGATTCCAGAATTTCGCCCGAGATCGCGCTGATTTCAGTCCGCAATTCAGTCTCGGCGGCGTTTTCCAAGGCTGCAAGGTTCAGGTTTTCCAGCAGTTCGCGATGCAATTCCTGCTTGATCTCGCCCAAACGCTCCTTGCGTTTGCGATCCCGGTCGTTGCCTACGACTTCGGCAGCTTTTTTGTTCAACGGCTTGCGTGCCACCGCAGTGGTCGAGGCAGCCGGCTCAGGTGCCGAGGTTGGCGCGGCCTTCGGAGCCTCGGACTTTACTGGCTGAGCAGGTTCTTTTTTGTATCGTGAAAACACGGCAGCTCTCCCTCGTGTTACGCAGCCTCGGCGCTGTTGCTGCCCAGGCTATGCAGCGATTGCGCCAGCTTTGCGATTTCGCGACGCAGCGGATTCTTGGCCGCGGAATTGGCCAGCGGCAGACCGTGATCGCCGCTTTGCATGACTTGCTTGCCACCATCGGGCAGGTGCAGGTCAATTGAGATGCCCAGGCTTTCGCCCATACGTTTGACCCGGCTTTTGCCATTGAGATCGGTGAACTTCGGCGCGCGGTTCATTGCGAAGCGCAACTTGTTGAAAGGCAGTTCCTCGGCCTGCAACGCCCGCTTCATACGAAGTGCGTTCTGGGCCGAGCGCATGTCCAATTCCAACATCGCAAAATAGACATGAGCGGCTTGAAGTACGGTTTCCGACCAATGCACCAGCGTTTTCGGCATGTCGACGACGACATAGTCAAATTGGCTTCGGGCTGTATCGATTACCTTTTGGATGTCTTCGGGTGTGATGATGTCCAGTGGGACCATATCGGAAGGCGCGGTCAGAACCTGCAGCTTTTCGTCGAAGGTTTGCAGTGCCTGGCCGAAAGATTCCTCATCCATCGAAGCGGTGTCTGACAGCATCTCGAAAACCGCTTCGTGGCGCGGCAGGTCAAGATAGGTCGAGACAGTGCCATACTGCATGTCCAGATCAATGATGCAGACTTTGGGCGCGTCTTTGTCCGAGACCGTCGCAAGTTCCCAGGCAAGGTTAACAGCCAAGGTTGTTGCGCCTACGCCACCCGCCAGACCGTGGACAACGAACAAGGCACCTTCCTTTGATTCGCCCTGAGACATCGAAACCGCTGCCTGCGGAACCGCAACAGGCTCAGGCTTATTCATGCGATCGATGGCTTCCTGCAATTCGTTTTCCGGCAGCGGGTAGGGGACAAACTCGTCGGCACCTTTGCGCAGCAGTTGATGCAGCGAAGCAGGCGTTACATCTTCTGCGATCAGAACGACCTTGATGCCCTTTTCCTTGGCCTGCGTGATGATCTCGCCCATCAAGGTCAGGTTGTCTTCGTCCTCTCCATCCAGCGCAAGTGCCACGAATTGCAGAGAATCTGCCTCGGGCTGGCTGAAGAAAGCAAGCGCCTCGGCAAATCCAAGATCTCCCCAACGCTCGCCCAGGGCAGCTTCCATATCTTCGATCAACAGGTCGAAGTTCTGGACATCCCGGCTGATGGTGCAGGCCAGGATGGCGGTGTTTTCGTCTTGCGGCGTTGCGCTCGTCATTTACTCAATCCTCGTCGAGAGGGCTGAACAAACCGTACGAACGTGAAAGGAGCTGTTCTGATTTGCTGTCGCCCTGTGCGGTCAATTCTGGCCGCAGGTCACCCAATTGTTCGCAACGTCGCTTGGAAGTTGGGCAAGAATTGGGCGCAAAAGAACCAATTGTAGGGAAACGGGCGACGATGCCGCCCGAATTCTGCTTATTGTTCCGAGTTATTCGTCAGACGCGCTGGCGTCTTCGCGCTGGATATAGCTCGCTCGAGTAGCGCTTTCGACATACTCGCGATAGACAACCTCGGCATACTTGCCGTCCAGAATGTTGCGGTGATTGTCAACAAAGCCGGATACTTCGGTCACGGTACGGCGATTGCGGCGATCACGCTGCTGGGTGGCGATCAACGGCCGTGTTTTCCCAAAAGAAACAACCGCTTCCAGCCTTGAGCGAGAGATGCCCTGGCGTGTCAGGAAGGCCACTGCTGCATTTGCGCGACGCAGGCCCAGAGCATTGTTGTAGGCTTGCGAACCAACAGCATCCGTATGTCCGTAGACGCGGAAACGGGCTTCGGGGAACTGTTTGATCCAGGCGGCCTGCTGCAACAGGATCCTTTGCGCCGACTCATCCAACTGTGCACTGTCAAAGGCAAAGTTGATTTGGCTCGGGACCTCGGCTGCGAATCGCTGGGCCAGGATCTGGCCGTAGCTCAATTCGCCGTTCAGGACCTGGATGTTGTTCAGCGTCGCATTCCCGAATGCGCCCTGGTCGATTTCGTAACCGGCCTCGCGCGTGCAACCCGCGACAGCGACTGAAAGACCCAGTGTTATAAACAACTTATACATTGGTTCCATCCTCTCCATCAATCCAGGACATAGCCGTAGGAGTTGCCAAAGTCTTGTCTGGCCACTTCCGAAGCTGCGCCGCTGCCGACCCGTTCAGTGCGAGCCACCTTGCCGTTGACGAACAAGTCAAACTCGCTTGGGGGTTTGACCCGGTCCGTGGGCAGGGCCAGGGCCTCGCCACGTGTCGGCGACACAAGATGCACGGTCACGATGATGACCAATTCGCTTTGCTGACGCTGGTATTGCGCGCTTCTGAACAGAGCCCCCAGGACCGGCACGTCGCCGAGCCATGGAACCTGATTGTTCAGGTCTGCAAAGTCATCTTGAATCAAGCCTGCAATCGCAAAGCTCTCTCCGTCGCGGAGTTCGACCGATGTCTTCGTGTCACGAACAACGAAGCTGGGCACTGCGTCACCTTGAATGGTGAAGCTCTGCGATTGGTCGATGCTTGAGACCGAAGCCGCCATTTCCAGGTTGATGAGATCGCCATCGACAACCCGCGGTGTGAACAGAAGCTGCACACCGAAGCTGCGGTATTCGATTGCGATTACGCCTTCATCCTGAGGCACCGGAATGGGCACCTGGCCACCGGCCAGGAATTCCGCTTCTTGTCCGGACAGGGCTGACAGGTTCGGTTCAGCCAGACTGCGTGCTAAGCCCTTGGATTCCAAGGCTTCAATCAGCAGCCGTACCTGAGTGGAGCCAGCGCCAAATCCAAAGAGGATTGCACCTGTGTTCGTCTGCGCGAACGGGATGTTGTCCGCCAGCGCGTTGTTCAATGCGCCTTGCGTGTTCAGAGAACCGAAGCCAGCGGTCACGTCGCCGCCGCCAAAGCCAAGAGAGGCTGAAAGGTTCTTGGCCACGGTGCGGTTCATCTCAGCGAAGCGCACTTTCAACATGACCTGCTGCACACCGCCCACGCTCATCAGGTTCGAGACCCGCTCGGGCGCATAGCGTTCTGCCAATTCCAGAGCACGGGCAAGACGCGCGCTGCTGGATACTGTGCCCGACAGAACAATGCCGTCGTTTGCAGTGCGAACTTCGATCTGTTCGTTCGGCAAAATCTGACGCAAACGCTCTTTAAACTCGGAAACATCCGGTGCGACCCGGACCCGAACGTTGGTTATCAGATTGCCTGCACCGTCGAACATCGTCAGGGTCGTCAAACCCGGCGCACGGCCAAGGATATAGATCGTGCGGTCCGACAGTGTCGAGATGTCCGCAATGCCCGCGTTGGCGATGCTGATGTCCGCGAACGGTTGTTCGCTTTCCACAACGATTGCGCGATTTATGGGGACATCCAGCGTTTCCGCTGTCCCCTTTTTGACCACGCGAAGATTTTCAGCCCAAGCGGCGTCGCCGATTGGACCCACAAAAAGCGTCAACCCCAGCAGGGTTGCGCTGATCCAGGAACGTATTGTCATGTGACCTGCCTCTCCGATCACCACTCGATTTTTTTGGGTCTTATGCCCTATGCTTCAGAACCCTGCGCCAAATCCGGATTTATTGCAATAATCAATGGTTTCTGGAATTTTCCTTATGTGGACAATGCGCAACATCAAAGCAAAACGGGCCGCGCAATCCGCGCGGCCCGAAGCTGGTAACAGCCTGAATTAAAGTCAGTTTGTGCAGGGAATAACTGTCTGGACCGTTTCGCCGCCGCGACGGGTTCGAATCGTGCAGACTTCCTCTTCCTCGACGACCGGAGCTGGTGCAGTTTCCTGAATATTCAACAGCTTGCGTTGATCCACTTCGACAACGCTTGCAACCGCTTCGTCCTTTGCGCCGACAAGCGCCAGTGACAACCGCCCGGTGTTTTGACCCTGAGCCAAAACCGCAACCTGTTCCGGAGTTGCCATCACAGTCACGGTGCGCGCGATATTTGTGCCGGTCACGTCCGACCCGGAGGTCTGGTCCACGGCAATGAGCTCGATCGTGGTCTCGATCAGCCTGGTAATCTCGCCTCGTCCGTCCCCGGTGCCACGCAGCGAACCGGTCCAATAGACATCAACAATGTCGCCGGGACGCAGGAAGCCGGAAACTCCGGATGCCACGTCAACGCTGATGGCAAAAGCACGCATTCCCTTTTCAAGTTGAGACGTAAGACCGGCCGGCTCGCCAGGATTGGTGAGTTTGACGGCCATCAAAGCTTCGTCCTTTTCCATTGCCCGCAAGACGTACCGTTCATTGTCACCGGTTTCCGGGAAAAGAACTTCCATTTCCTTGAACGTACCCTCTGGAATGGCGTTTTCAGGCCATTGGACGATTTGCACGTCCTCGGGTTTCAACTCTTCGCCATATCTCAGGGCGCGGTTCGACACGAGAACACCGACTGTGGGAACAAACTCCGCCCGTGCTTTCGCCAAGGCTTCCTCGCGCAATTGGCGTTCTTTGCTCAGTTTCGCATTGTTGTCCGTGATATACTCGCGCGCCATGTAGACGGCGCCGCCGGCCAGAGCCACCCCGATGATCAGCACAAGTCCAAAAACAGCTCGCATTATTCCCTCGTTACACTTTCTTCCGATAGGCGCACGGCACACAGGCCTGCTTCAGTTTCCAGGATAAATATGAATTGTGTCGAAAAATGGGACAATGTCAGAACTTATTCTGATGCTTTCAACGGATTCTCATGAAATAGCTATTGTCCGGTCGGACTGATTTGCGTTCGCCCGGATTTTTGCAGATCAGTCGAAACTGATCTCTTGCACTTCGACGCCTGCCAAGGCTTGGCCTGTGGATTCGTCAATGTTCTGGATTGGCTCCTCAAGGTAGAAGTACATCAATGCACCCAACCCAACGACACCTGCCGTCAGGACGACCCAGTCAACAGTGACCGCGCCACCTTCATCGCGCCAAATCTCTTGTAACCTGATTAACATGGTACGTCACCGGATCTGATATTTGGAAAAAACAAGGGCCATGCCTTTACAGCTAAAGACATGGCCCCCATTAAAGCTGGCTTAAGCCCGAAACTTAATCGGATGCGGGCGTGTTGCCCAAGTCGATCGTACCGACGGTTGCGCCTTGCAGCGCGGTGTTCACGTCACCGGCCAGATCGCTGGCGCCTTGGCGAACCTGATTGTAAGCAATTGCGGCCAGCGCAACCACGGCTGCGGTCAGAACGACCCAGTCTACAGTTACGGCGCCGTCTTCGTCTTTGCGGAAGTTCTTGAAGAACTTGATCATGTTACGTCCCTCCTAAAGGATCAATAAGTACTCTAACCTCGGCGTCTTTCAGAGCTTTCTCTCTCAGTCCGCTCCCGATCGTCTCGGCATGGGGATATGTTTGCCTGTGGTGCATGGCAGGAATTGGGCCAAACGCAGTTTTTTTTGCTTAAAGCTTAACTTTTTCTTCGTATTTTTTCCAACGCATTGTTTAAAAAGGAAAATTTGCATGATCTTTTTCCGTTGCCCCACCGTAAGCGATGCAAATTTACGGCAAATGAGGCGAAATTGCCCCATTTCGCTTTGTTTTTCTGGTGTTGCGGGTGAATTCGGTGTTCAGAATGAACCAAAAGAAGAACTGAGGCAGGCAAAATGAATGTCCGGAAAGCAGTAACCTGCGCCGGTGTTTCGGCGTTTTTGTTAACTTGTGCGGTCCCAGTACTGGCGACCGAGCAATTGCCGCGCGGTGTATATAAGCGCATCAAGGCACCCGAACCTGGGGCACGCTCGCGTGTCACCATTCAAATTACGCCCGAGCAGCACGCGAACGCGCCCTCGGCACCTAGTACGGGCGCGGATATAGATGTACCCGAAATCATAGCCCGCGCCGCGCCGCCGGAGTCAGTTGTTCCGCGTGTCGAAGGGGCGACCAAACCCGTTGGGTCCTACAAGGCATTCTGGAATCGGGTCTCGCCCGAGATGGCGCAGGCAAGTTCGGGACGATTGCGACAGGCTGTTCAAGCCGCATCCCAAGTTGGCGTAGCGGCGCCCAGATTGCAGACGCTGCAGAATATCGCCCGGCAACGTGGCGTGGACATCCTGCGCTCGACAGTTGGTACGGATGTTTCTCCGGCGCTTGTTCTGGCGGTTATATCTGTCGAGTCTGCCGGGCGGGCGGATGCAGTCAGTTCTGCCGGTGCGCAAGGTCTGATGCAGTTGATGCCGGCGACGGCTGCCCGCTTTGGCGTGCAGGACAGCTTGAAACCGGATCAGAACATTTCCGGTGGCGTGAAATATCTGGACTGGTTGATGGAGGAGTTCGGGAACGACCCGATACTGGTCCTCGCCGGGTACAATGCCGGTGAAGGGGCGGTCCGCAAACACAGCGGCGTGCCCCCATACGCAGAAACGCGCGACTATGTTCCGAAGGTGCTGGCCGCGTTTCAGGTGGCCAGCGCGTTGTGCACATCACCGCCCGAGTTCCTATCGGACGGATGCGTCTTTCAAGGGATGAATTAGAACAGGCCCGCGTTTCAGCGGGCCTGTCTATTTTTAGTTAACGATATTCGCCTCTGTCGCTTCGCGAATTTGGTCCTCGGTCACGCCTTCTGCGATTTCGATGATCTTCAGGCCACCGTCGACCACATCCAAAACCCCAAGGTTCGTGATGATGCGATTCACCACCTTTTTTCCGGTCAGCGGCAGCGTGCATTTCTTCAGCAGCTTGGATTTGCCGTGTTTGTTGGTGTGATCCATTACCACGATCACGCGGCCCACACCGGCAACAAGGTCCATCGCGCCACCCATGCCCTTGACCAGCACGCCGGGAATCATCCAGTTGGCCAGATCACCCTCTTCGTCAACTTCCATTGCGCCAAGGACAGCAGCGGCGATTTTGCCGCCGCGAATCATGGCGAAGGATGTGGCGCTGTCGAAATAGGCAGTTCGCGAAAGTTCCGTGATCGTTTGCTTGCCGGCATTGATCAGATCGGGATCTTCTTCGCCTTCAAAAGGGAAGGGGCCCATGCCCAGCATGCCATTCTCTGACTGCAGGGTAATGTCCTTGTCACCCACGTAGTTTGCCACCAGCGTCGGAATCCCGATGCCAAGGTTCACATACATGCCGTCTTCCAGCTCTTGCGCCGCGCGCGCAGCCATCTGATTGCGGTCCCAGGGCATTATTCTTCCTCCTTCTGACGGGTGGTGCGTTGTTCAATTCGTTTTTCGTGCTCGCCCTGAATGATGCGGTGCACATAAATGCCGGGCAGGTGGATTGCGTCCGGATCAAGCGATCCGCGCGGCACAATTTCCTCGACTTCGGCGATACAGATTTTACCGCATGTCGCCGCGGGAACGTTGAAGTTCCGGGCGGTTTTTCGGAAGATCAGGTTTCCGGTGTCGTCAGCCTTCCAGGCTTTCACGATGGCCAGATCGGCAAAGATGCCCTCTTCCATGATGTAGGTTTCGCCGTCGAAATCCTTGTGCTCTTTTCCTTCCGCGATGACCGTGCCCACGCCGGTTTTGGTATAGAAACCTGGGATACCTGCGCCGCCTGCGCGCATACGCTCGGCCAAAGTGCCTTGCGGATTGAACTCCAGCTCAAGCTCACCGGCCAGATACTGACGCATGAATTCTGCGTTCTCGCCGACGTAAGAGCTGATCATTTTCTTGACCTGCTTCGTCTGCAAAAGAATGCCGATGCCAAAATCATCGACACCGGCGTTGTTCGAGGCAAACGTCAGGTCCTGCGCGCCCGAGTCCTTGATCGCTTCAAGCAGCAGTTCCGGGATACCGCACAGGCCGAAACCACCTGCCGCGATCATCATGCCATCCGTCAGCACCCCATCAAGCGCTTCGGTGGCATTGGCATAGATTTTCTTCATGGAAACCTCCCCAATGATATGCGTGATTGCGCAGGTTATTGCCGCCACGTCTTTGGGAAGTCAATGAAACCAAGGGGGTGTTGGTATTTCTACCTATCCTGCTGCTTTCTTCGGGGCTTTTTTCGCCGCCGCCTTCTTTTTGGGAGCCGCCTTTTTCCGACCACCCTTCTTGGCGGCCTTTTCATTGGCAAGTTCCACCGCCATTTCCAAAGTCACGTCCTCGGGTTTGATATCCTTGGGCAGGGTCGCATTGACCTTTTCCCATTTCACATAGGGTCCGTAGCGGCCATCCAGCACCTGAATTGCACCACCGTCCGGGTGTTCGCCAAGTTCTTTGAGCGGTTTTGCGGCCGCTCTTTGTCCGCGACCCGGGTTCGCACGCTTTTCGGCCAACAGCTCGACGGCCCGGTTCATACCGATCTCGAAAACATCGTTGGGATCTTTGAGGTTTGCATAGATCGGTTTCGCATCGTCCGGCAGTTGATGCATGATGTAGGGGCCAAACCGTCCAAAATTCGAACTGATCATGCCGCCGTCTGGGTGCTCGCCGATCTGCCTCGGCAATGACAGCAAAGTCAGCGCCTTATCCAGATCCATATCGTCTTTGTTCCAGCCTCGTGGCAGGGATGCCCGAGGTGGTTTTTTGTTTTCCGGTGTCGGCTCACCGCGTTGGACGTAAGGGCCAAAGCGACCTGCCTTGAGCCAGATCTCGTCACCTGCATCTTCTCCCAGCAGGCGTTCTTCACCTTCGGCACCTTCACCGGCGATGGGCCGCGTATAGGTGCATTCGGGATAGTTGCCGCATCCGACGAAGCCGCCCGTCCGCGACGTTTTCAGATGCAACCTGCCGACGCCGCATTTGGGGCATATGCGCGGATCGGATCCATCCTCTCGTGGCGGGTAAAGCTGCGGGGCAAGCGCCTCATCGAGTTTGTCCAATACCTCAGAGATGCGCAGGTCGGACGTTTCGCCAATCGCCGCCGAGAAATCGCGCCAGAACTTGCCCAACAGATCCTTATAATCGCGGTCGCCCGCACTGACGTCGTCAAGCTGTTCTTCCAGATTTGCCGTGAATTCGTAACCGACATATTGGCGGAAAAAATTCAGCAGAAAGATCGTAACGATTCGACCCTTCTCTTCCGGAATCAACCTGTTCTTGTCCTTTCGCACATATTCCCGATCCTGAATCGTCGTCACGATCGAGGCATATGTCGACGGGCGCCCGATTCCCAACTCTTCCATCCGCTTGACCAGCGTGGCCTCGGTATAACGCGGCGGCGGTTGGGTATGATGCTGCAGGGCCAGAACAGCCTCGTTGTCGGAGAGAATGGCGGCTTTATCGTCGCCTGTCGCCTTTGCGTATTGATCGCGAAGTGAGGTTTTGGCGAACGGGGCTGGGTCGCCCTGCATGATCTGTGGCAGACGCTTCTCGTCGTCGTCCGCCACGTCGTCGCGCCCTTCTTCATAGACACGCATGAAACCGTCAAACAGCACCACTTGCCCGGTTGCGCGAAGGCCGACCTGACCATCCGAACTGCCAATGTCGACCGTTGTACGCTCCAGCCTTGCGGCTGCCATCTGACAGGCGATTGTCCGTTTCCAGATCAGGTCATAAAGCTTGCGCTGATCCTCATCAGTGACTTTCAACGCCTTGGCATCGCGTGACATATCCGTGGGGCGGATACATTCGTGCGCCTCCTGAGCGTTCTTGGCCTTGTTTTTGTACATGCGCGGGCTGTCCGGCACGTAGTCGGCCCCATAACGGTCGGCAATCGCGTCGCGCGTTGCAGCGACAGCTTCCGGAGCCATGTCGATGCCATCGGTCCGCATATATGTAATGTACCCGGCTTCATACAGACGTTGCGCCACCTGCATCGCATGGCGCGCGCCCATGCCGAACTTGCGGCTGGCCTCTTGCTGCAAGGTCGAGGTCATGAACGGCGCACTGGGGTTGCGGGCGGCGGGCTTGGCTTCGACCGAGGTCACGCTGAGGGCGCGGCTGGTGATTGCCTGAACCGCCAATTCCGCCTGTGTGGCGTTGGCCAGATCGTGCTTGTCCAGCTTCTTGCCCGCAAGTGTTACCAAACGGGCCTCGTAGGTCTGGCCGCGCGGGGTTTCGAAAAGGGCCCGTACCGACCAGTATTCAACTGGCTTGAACGCCTCGATCTCCATCTCGCGTTCGACGATCAGGCGCAGGCAGACGGATTGCACGCGTCCGGCGGATTTTGCCCCCGGCAGCTTGCGCCACAGCACCGGCGAAAGGTTGAAACCCACAAGATAGTCCAGCGCGCGGCGGGCCAGGTAGGCCTCGACCAGCGGCATGTCGACTTCGCGCGGGCTTTGCATTGCTTCGGTTACAGCATCCTTGGTGATCGCATTAAAGGTCACGCGGCTGACCGGCGTGTCCTTTTTGATCGAGCGGCGCTTGGTCAATGCCTCTTGCAGGTGCCAGCTGATCGCTTCGCCCTCGCGATCAGGGTCAGTGGCCAGGATCAGGGCGTTGTCTTCCTTGAGCGCGTCGGCGATGGCTTTGACATGTTTCCGGCTGTCATTGCCGACCTCCCACGTCATCGCGAATTCGTGGTCGGGATCGACCGATCCGTCCTTGGGCGGCAAGTCGCGAACATGCCCATACGACGCCAAAACCGTGTAGTCGGGGCCGAGGTATTTATTGATTGTTTTTGCTTTGGCCGGAGATTCTACAACAACTACAGGCATTTAGGGGGAAACCTCGCTCGACGGGAATAGCGCCTTCAATGGTGATGCAAAATGTGTGGGCCGATGCCGGATTGTCAATGCGTTCCTTTTGCATTGCGAAAAATACAATAAATCTAGTGTCTTATGAGGGCTGTCGAGCGCGACACCACTTGACGGTGGTGGCGATCCCGTCAACTCGCCAACGACAAAAGTCCGCCGGGCTGGCGCTGGATTCGTCCGTCCAGTTCCAGGTCGACCAAGGCCGGTCCCAGTTCCCCTGCCGTCGCCGAAATATCGCGCAGCAACTGATCTTCTGCGATCGGTGACGGCCCAAGCCGGTCCAGTATTTGTGCATGCAGGTCAAGAACCCGAGGTCGGTTGGGCGCGGTTTCCTGATGCACAGGTTGGGGCAAAGATCGCTCTTGCGACGGCAACGCTTCAATAACATCCGTTGCCGAGCGGACCAGCGTCGCGCCGTCCCGAATCAACCAATTGCAACCTGCGGCGCGGGCGTCAAAGGGGTGGCCGGGAACGGCCAAAACCTCGCGCCCCTGATCCAGCGCATCTCGCGCTGTAATAAGACTGCCGGACTTCGCCGCGGCTTCGACAACGACCACGGCCCGCGCGAGGCCTGAAATTATGCGATTTCTTCGGGGAAAATGCCGTGCCTGTGGCGTCACGCCCATTGGCTGTTCGGACAAACGCACCCCTTTTGCGGCAATCTCGTGGGCCAAGTCCGTGTTTTCTGCGGGATAGATCACGTCCACGCCGCCGGCCATGACGGCTATGGTGCCGGTCTCAAGCGCAGCCAGGTGTGCCGAGGTGTCGATGCCGCGCGCCATGCCCGAGACGATGACATGCCCGCTCTGCCCCAACTCGGCCGCCAGACCGCGCGCCATGCGGGAACCCAGGGATGAGCAGTTTCGGGCGCCGACCAAAGCGACGGCAGGTCGTTTCAACAAAGAAACATCCCCGATGGCCCACAACAACGGAGGGGCGTCCTGCAGATCAACCAGCGATTCCGGGAAATCGGCGGCCCCAAGGCACAAAAGCCGCGCTTTTGCGGCTTTTGCGGCCCTGAGTTCCGCCTCAATCACACCGGGTGGGCAGATTTCATAGCCTTCAATCCCGGCTGCGCGTGCCATTTCAGGCAGCGCGGCCAGCGCGTTCTGCGCCGAGCCATGTTCGCGCATCAGTCTGCGAAACGTCGCCGGACCAACCTTGCGCGAGCGCAACAGACGGAGCCAGGAAAACCGGTCCTCTTCCGTGGTGGGTGGGAGTGGGGGGTGAATGGAAGAAAGCTGCTCTTCAGTCATCCGATGCTCCGCCTGATTGCAGAACTGGTTTACAGGCGAGCGGGTTAACAGCTTGTGAATCTTACATAATTTGATGGAAATTGGTTTGGGTGTCGCCCGAATGGGCAATTTAAGACTTTGAAATTGTTACATAAACTGCAATCAAGCCATTGTTGTGCGATTTTCCAAACATCCCTTCTTGAAACGCGACAAGGGGCGCTGCGTTAACCCTGCGCCCCTATGTGCGAATATGAATCCGACTCAGGCGGCGGACCCGCCGACCGTAAGACCATCCATCAAGACTGTCGGTTGACCCACGCCGACCGGCACCCATTGCCCGTCTTTGCCGCAGGTTCCCATTCCGGGGTCCAGCGCCATGTCGTTGCCCAAACCGCGGATACGTTTCAAAGCAGACGGGCCGTCACCGATCAGTGTTGCACCTTTGACCGGCGCGCCGATCTTGCCGTTTTCTACCCGATAGGCCTCGGTGCAGGAAAAGACGAACTTACCGTTTGTAATGTCGACCTGCCCGCCGCCGAAACCGACGGCCCAGATGCCGTCTTTGATGTCGGCAACCAGCGCTGCCGGATCTGCTTCGCCTCCCAACATAATGGTGTTGGTCATTCTGGGCATCGGTTTGTGGGCATAGCTCTGCCGGCGCCCGTTCCCGGTGGGTGAAACCCCCATCAGGCGGGCGTTCTGGCGGTCCTGCATGTAACCCGTCAAAACCCCATCCTCGATCAATACGGTGCGCGAACTTGGCGTGCCTTCGTCATCGACGGTGATCGAGCCGCGCCGGTCAGCGATAGTGCCGTCATCCACAACGGTCACACCCTTTGAGGCAATCTGCTGCCCCATCAGCCCGGCGAATGCAGAACTGCCCTTGCGGTTGAAATCACCCTCAAGCCCGTGGCCGATAGCTTCGTGCAGCAGAATTCCAGGCCAGCCAGGACCAAGGGCAACTTCCATGACACCGGCAGGGGCGGGTACGGCGTCCAGGTTGACCAAAGCAATCCGCAAAGCCTCGCGCGCCTTTGCCTGCCAGTCTGCCGGATCGATCAAACCGTTCAAGCCAACGCGACCACCCCCGCCGGCCGATCCGCTTTCACGCCGCCCGTTCTGTTCAACAATGACCGAGACATTCAAACGTGTCATTGGCCGCACGTCGCGAACCAGAACGCCGTCGGGACGCAGGATTTCAACCTCCTGCACTGCAGCAGCGATGGTTGCGCTGACCTGTACCACGCGGGGATCCAACTCTCGTGAGAAGGCGTCGATTTCGCGCAAGGTTTCGATCTTCACAGGAAAACCAGCGGTTTCGATAGGGTCTTCGTCCGTATAGAGACGCGTATTGGTGGCCCGCGGCGGCTCTGCCAACGTACCGCCGCCTTGACCCACGGCAAGACGCGCTGTCTCAGCCGCCCGTTTCAGGGCAGGAATAGACACATCGGTCGAGTGGGCATAACCGGCCACTTCGCCCTGAACCGCGCGCAGACCAAACCCTTCGGACGCGTCGTATGAGGCCGTGCGCAGACGGCCGTCATCAAACACCAGCGACTCGGACTTGCGCCGTTCTACGAACAGCTCTCCGTCTTCGGCACCGGCGGTTGCGGATTGCAGAACCGCAAGCGCCTCGTCCTGTGGAAGGGCGCTTTCAAACGGGCGAAACGGGTCGTTGGACATCACTTGGAACCTTTCGGGTTTGATCCAGATCAAAAATAGCGTCTGTTTGACGCAAGCATTTTGCTTTATCTACCCGACGGAATATGGTTTTTAACGCGGCCAAAGACAACGGGAGAGGTGCGACCGATTCACACCTTCTTCGCGAGAGAAGCAAAGATCAAACGATCAGGACAGAACATGAAGAATGCTTTGATGCTTTCCGGGCTTGTAACGGCCCTCTCCAGCCTTCCCGCCGTGGCTCAGGAGCTTGAGATTATTGGCAAGCCGGTTCCCGGAGGTGTGGGCTTTCAACCAGCCGTAACCGAACTTGCGGACGGCATTCAGCGGCTGGATAACATGATTCTGGTGATCATCACCGTGATCTGTCTGTTTGTGGCCGGCCTGCTGGTCTACTGCATCGTTCGCTACAACCAACGTGCCAATCCAACTCCGGCGCGGTTCTCGCACTATACCCCGGTCGAGATTGCGTGGACCATAATCCCGATCGTCATTCTGGTGTTCATCGGAGCGTTCTCGCTGCCGGTTTTGTTCAAACAGCAAGAAATTCCTGAAGGCGATGTTGTCATCAAAGTGGTCGGCAACCAGTGGTATTGGACCTACGAATATGTCGATCACGATTTCGCATTTGACAGCTATCTTCTGGGCCACCCCGCAACCCTGGACGAAGGCGCACGCCCGGCCGACGCCGACGTCACACCTTTCGTTCTGGACGATGCGATGCGGGCAAAGCTGGCCGATGCCGGTTACAGCTCGGACGAATGGCTGCTGGCAACGGATACCGCCGTGGTCGTGCCGGTGGGCAAGATCATCGTCATGCAGGTCACCGCATCCGACGTGATCCATTCGTGGACCATCCCGTCCTTCGGCGTGAAGCAGGATGGCGTTCCGGGTCGTCTGGCCGAGCTTTGGTTCCAGGCAGACAAGGAAGGCGTCTATTTCGGCCAGTGCTCGGAACTGTGTGGCAAGGATCACGCCTATATGCCGATCACGGTGAAAGTGGTCAGCGAAGAGGCGTATGAGCAGTGGTTGCAAGGCGCGCTGGAAGAGTATGCAGGCCAGCTTGCAGCTTATCAGGTCGCCGCGAACTAAGGCGGACGACGCGTTTTGAGACTGTTGGCTGCGTGGTGACCGCGCAGCTTTCGCCCAAGAAGGACCGGAAATGAGCGACGCAAGCATCAATGCCAGCAACGTCTCCGCGCACCTCCGCGCGGACGAGGCCAGCTTTGGCGATTACTTCGCCCTGCTGAAGCCGCGGGTGATGTCGCTTGTCGTTTTCACTGCTCTGGTTGGTTTGCTGGCCGCTCCGGTTCCGGTTCATCCGTTTGTCGGCTTTTGCGCGATTCTGTTTATCGCCATCGGTGGCGGCGCATCGGGCGCTTTGAACATGTGGTGGGACGCGGATATCGACAGGGTGATGAAACGAACCAAGGGCCGTTCGATCCCATCCGGCAAGGTTGACGAAGGCGAGGCGCTGGCGATCGGCCTGACGCTGTCCGGTCTTTCGGTGATCATGCTGGGGCTGGCGACAAACTGGTTCGCGGGTGCCTTTCTGGCCTTTACCATCTTTTTCTACGTCGTGATCTACACGATGTGGCTCAAGCGATCGACGCCGCAAAACATCGTGATCGGCGGCGCGGCTGGAGCGTTCCCACCTGTAATCGGCTGGGTCGCGGCAACGGGCTCCATGACGTTGGAGCCATGGTTGATGTTCGCTTTGACTTTCATGTGGACACCGCCGCATTTCTGGGCGCTGGCGCTTTTCATGCGCTCGGACTACGACGATGCCGGTGTACCGATGCTGACGGTGACTCACGGGCGTCGCGCAACCCGCAAGCACATCCTGGTTTATACCGTGCTGCTGGCTTTGCTGGCGATCGGCACCGCGTTTTCAGGTATCGGCGGTCCGATTTACCTGACGGTTGCTGTTGTTATGAATGTCCTGTTCCTGCGTGGCGCGTGGCAAATCTCGCGCCGGACCGAGGTTGATGCGGAGGCGGACAACTTCAAGGTCGAACGATCTTTCTTCAAGCTTTCGTTGCTCTACCTGTTCCTTCACTTCGGCGCGATTCTGGCCGAAGCTCTGCTGAAACCTTATGGTTTGGGAGGATGGTCATGAGTTTGCGCAAAAGCCACGAACTGCATCAGCGTCGGTTTAGCCGGAACCTCGGCGTTGGCCTTACGCTTGCGGCCTTCATCGTTATTATTTTTGGCCTCACGGTCGTAAAGGTATCGGGAACGGATTTTGGAATGGCCAACCAGGAGGTTCAGAACTGATGGCGTTGTCGGGTCCTCAGAAGACGGTTGCGCAAACAGTTGGTGTCGTTCTGCTGATGGGCAGCCTGGCATGGGCTGCGGTTCCGTTTTATGACTGGTTCTGCCGCGTAACCGGCTTTGGCGGCACCACCGGTGTCAGCGAAGAGGCACCCAAAGATATTCTGGATCGCACCGTGACGGTTCGCTTTGATGCGTCCAAGGCCAAGGGAATGGCCTGGGAGTTCAAACCGGTCGAGCGCGAGATGGAAGTGCGCATAGGTGAAACCGGGCTTGCCTTCTACGAGGCCTATAACCCGACCGACCGCCCCATCGCCGGGCAGGCATCCTATAATGTCGCGCCTTATTCGGCAGGTGGATACTTCCAGAAAATCGCCTGTTTCTGCTTTGAAGAACAGGTCCTGCAACCCGGCGAACGGGTTGAGATGCCTGTGACTTTCTTCGTCGACCCTGAAATGGTTGACGACCTGGAAGCCAAATATGTGCATACGATAACGCTGTCGTATACATTCTACGAAATTGACCTGCCCGAGGGCTATGCCGCTCTTGACGCGCAGGCAGATACAAATACGAACTAACGCCTGTAGGTGAGGGACGCTGATGGCACACGCTAAAAACCACGATTATCACATTCTGGCACCGTCGATCTGGCCATTGATCGGCGCGGTCGGTGGCTTTGTGATGCTGTTCGGAGCGGTTCTTTGGATGCACGGGATCACCCCGTGGATGTTCTGGGCCGGTCTGGTCGCCGTCCTTTACACCATGTTCGCCTGGTGGACCGAGGTTGTGGTCGAAAGCCGGCAAGGCGACCACACGCCGGTTGTTCGCATTGGTCTGCGCTACGGCTTCATCCTGTTTGTGATGTCCGAGGTGATGTTCTTCTTTGCCTGGTTCTGGTCGTTCTTCAAACATCGCATGTATCCGATGTACGACTATGCCGGCACCGAATACATCCAGCCCGATATCCATGCGGTCGACCCGTTCCACCTGCCGCTGATCAACACTCTGGTCCTGCTGCTGTCTGGCTGCGCGATCACATGGGCGCACCACGCGCTTGTGCATGACAATGATCGCAATGCCCTGATCAATGGCCTGGCCATCGGTATCGTGCTTGGCGTTGCCTTCACTGCGCTGCAGGCCTTCGAATACTATGAACTTCTGGCTCACGAAGACTGGCAGTTTGGTGGCGATCAGTTCTATTCGAACTTTTTCATGGCGACCGGCTTCCACGGTTTCCACGTGATCATCGGGACGATCTTTCTGTCGGTCTGTTTGATCCGTGCGTTGAAGGGCGACTTCACGCCCGAGAAACACGTCGGCTTTGAGGCCGCGGCCTGGTACTGGCACTTCGTGGACGTTGTCTGGCTGTTCCTGTTCTTTGCCGTCTACATCTGGGGTCAGGCCCCGCTGATGTAGAGCGGATCGCATGATCCAATTGCAAAAGCCGCCCAAGGGCGGCTTTTTCTCTTTCCCGGGGGCGCAGGATTGCGCCCCATACAATTGCGTGGTTGCATTTCGGTATGGGCCACCCTTAACAAGACGCCGGTTCCTGCAACGAGCGATAATCCTGTCATGCGCCGCACTCTGTTTCTGCTGATATTCGGACTTGCCGGTCTGGGCGTTCTGGTGTCGCTGGGCGTTTGGCAGGTGCAGCGACTGGCTTGGAAGCAGGGGGTCCTGGCCGAAATTGAAAGCCGAATCTCGGCCGCGCCCGTCGCGCTGCCTATGCAGGTCGCTGAGGATGCGGACAAATACCTGCCGGTCACTGTTTCAGGCGACATGCAGCCGGGGGAAATCCACGTTCTGGTCTCGGTCAAGCAGGTTGGGGCGGGGTATCGCATCATCCAGCCCTTCCGCACCGATGATCGGACCATTCTGGTGGATCGCGGATTTGTTCCGGTGACCGCAAAGGACACACCGCGTCAGACCGGCCAGATGGAGATTTACGGCAACCTCCACTGGCCGGATGAGATCGACAGATACACGCCCGAGCCGGATCTTGACGCCAACATCTGGTTCGCGCGTGACGTGCCCAATCTGGCAGCGGCGCTGGAGTCTGAACCCGTGCTACTAATCGCCAGATCACCGACCGATCCCGGCGTGACGCCATTGCCTGTCGATACGGCGGGCATTCCAAACGATCACCTGCAATATGCAATCACCTGGTTTGGCCTTGCTTTGGTCTGGGCCGCGATGACCGGGTATTTCCTGTGGCGCAGCCGCGCCTCTTCTGAGAGTGACGAGCAATGAAATACATCTCAACCCGTGGCCAAGCGCCGGAACTGAGTTTTGAAGACGCGATGCTGACGGGTCTGGCCCGTGACGGTGGATTGTACCTGCCTGCCGAGATCCCGGTGATGACGCAGGATCAGATCGCGGCACTGGCTGGCTTGTCCTATGAAGAGATCGCTTTCCGCGTCATGTGGCCGTATGTCAGCGGGTCGTTTGACGCGGATGAGTTCAGGGCGATCATTGCCCGCGCCTATGAGGGCTTTGGTCACGATGCCCGCGCCCCACTGAAGCAACTCAACGAAAACCACTTCCTGCTGGAACTGTTCCACGGGCCAACGCTTGCGTTCAAGGATTTCGCGATGCAGCTGATCGGTCAGCTGTTTCAGGTGGCACTGAAGCGGCGCGGTGATCGGGTGACGATTGTCGGCGCGACCAGCGGTGACACCGGATCAGCCGCGATCGAGGCCTTTCGGGGGCTCGATGCGGTGGATGTGTTTATCCTATATCCCCATGGCCGCGTGTCCGAAGTACAGCGCCGTCAGATGACGACCCCGGCGGACAGCAATGTGCATGCCTTGGCCGTGGACGGTGATTTTGACGATTGCCAGGCCGCCGTGAAAGATATGTTCAACGATTTCGACTTCCGCGATGGCGTGAAACTGGCCGGGGTGAACTCGATCAACTTCGCACGGGTTCTGGCGCAGGTGGTTTATTACTTCTCTGCTGCGGTCAGCCTTGGTGCGCCGTATCGAAAGATCAGCTTTACCGTGCCGACCGGCAACTTTGGCGATATCTTCGCGGGCTTTATCGCAAAACGCATGGGCCTGCCGATTGACCGGCTGGTGGTAGCGACGAACCAGAATGACATTCTGCATCGTTGCCTGTCGGGTGAGGGGTATTTCAAGGGCGAGACCATCCCCTCGATCAGCCCGTCGATGGATATTCAGGTCAGTTCGAACTTTGAACGGGCGCTGTATTATGCCTACGGCGAGGATGGCGGTGCCGTTGCGCAGCTAATGGATGAGCTGAAAAACGGCGGTTTCAAAGTCAGCCAAGGGGCCATGCAGGCGCTGCGCGAGAATTTCGACTCGGGCCGCGTGTCCGAGGACGAAACGCTTCAGACCATCAAAGCCACGCTGGCCCACAGCGCCGAACTGGTCTGTCCGCATACGGCAGTCGGCATAAAGGTTGCCGAAGATCACCGCACCGCCGACGTTCCGATGATCACGCTGGCCACCGCGCATCCGGCGAAATTCCCGGCAGCGGTTGAGAAGGCGAGCGATATTCATCCGCCTCTTCCCTCTCGCATGTCTGATCTGTATGAACGTCCGGAACGGGTGACCCGCATCGCCAATGATCTGGGTGCCATCGAGGATCATATCAGAAGGCACATCGCTGAGTGACAGTCAGACAAGACCAGCTGAAGAACGGATTTCGTATCGTCAGTGAAAATATGCCGGGGCTGCAATCCGCCGCCATCGGCATCTGGGTAACCGCCGGCGGGCGGCATGAACGGATCGAACAGAACGGTATCGCGCATTTCCTTGAGCATATGGCGTTCAAGGGAACCCAGCGCCGATCCGCGCTGCAAATTGCCGAAGCAATCGAGGATGTGGGCGGCTATATCAACGCCTACACCTCGCGCGAGGTCACGGCCTACTATGCGCGCGTTCTGAAGGATGACGTGGCGCTGGCGATGGATGTGATCGGCGACATCGTTCTGAACCCGGTGTTTGACCCGCGCGAGATCGAGGTCGAGCGTGGCGTGATCCTGCAGGAGATCGGTCAGGCTTATGACACGCCGGATGATGTGATCTTTGACTGGCTGCAAGAGCAGAGCTATCACAACCAACCGCTGGGCCGCACCATTCTGGGGCCGTCCGAGCGCGTCAGTGCGTTCTCGCGCGAGGACCTGTCGGGCTTTGTGTCCGAACATTACGGCCCGGAGCAGATGATCCTGTCGGCTGCCGGAGCCGTGGATCACGACGCATTGATGAAAATGGCCGAAGAGATATTTGGCCACCTGCAACCCTGCAAGGGCCATACTCCTGAGGCAGCCCGGTTCACCGGCGGCGAAGCGCGGCAGGAAAAAGAGCTGGAACAGGCCCATTTTGCGCTGGCGCTGGAAAGTCCGGGCTATCGCGATGATGCGATCTATACGGCGCAGATATACTCGACCGCTTTGGGCGGCGGGATGTCATCGCGCCTGTTTCAGGAAGTGCGGGAAACGCGCGGGCTGTGCTACACGATCTTTGCGCAGACCGGGGCTTATGCGGATACCGGGACAACCACGATCTATGCAGGGACCTCTGCCGATCAGGTGGCCGAACTGGCGACCATCACCATCGACGAGATGAAGCGCGCCGCCGAAGATATGACCCCCGAAGAGGTCGCCCGCGCCCGTGCGCAGATGAAAGCCGGGATGCTGATGGGGCTTGAAAGCCCCTCAAACCGTGCGGAACGACTGGCGCGGCTGGTGCAGATCTGGGGCCGTGTGCCATCGCTTGAGGATACGGTCGCCAAAATTGATGCGGTCAGCACCAAGGATGTCCGCGCCTTTGCCGAAGACGTGGCCGTGGCGGCCCCGGCGGCGCTGGCGCTCTATGGCCCGATCTCGGGCGCACCAACGCTGATGGACCTGCAGGAAAGGCGTGCGGCGTGATGCTACTGGGCCGACGCAAGCTGAAACTTGAGACCGAGCGCCTGAGCCTGCGTCCGCCCGTGCATTCCGATTTCAACACCTGGGCCGCGCTGCGGCGCGCATCAAAAGAATTCTTGGTGCCGTGGGAACCGGTGTGGGCCAAGGACCACCTCAGCCGAAAGTCTTTCACCAACCGCGTCTACTGGGCGCAGAGATCGGTCGCGAGCGGCACGGCAATTCCGCTGTTTCTGTTTCGCCGCGCGGATGATGTGTTGCTGGGGGCGATCACACTCGACAATGTACGCCGCGGACCTGCGCAGGCGGGGACCCTTGGGTATTGGACCGGGCAATCGTTTGCCCGCCAAGGATACATGCGCGAAGCGATTGGCGCGGTGGTGCATCATGCCTTTACCCGGTTGGATCTGAGCCGGATCGAGGCGGCCTGTTTGCCGGAAAACAAACCGTCGCGCGGGCTGCTGGAAAGCACGGGGTTCAAGTACGAAGGCGTGGCGCAGTCGTATCTGCAAATTAACGGGCGCTGGCGGACCCATGTCCTGTATGCCAGTTTGCGGTCCGATCGTCGGGGCAGGACCGACGCAAGCTAGGGGGCGCTGCCCCCGCCGCGGCAAGCCGCGTCTCCCCCGGGATATTTTTGGCCAGATGAACAAGGGGGATGACTTGGCCTCGGCTTGCGCTACACTTCGGTCATGCGCTGGTTGGTTGCGGTATTGATGATGATCTCGGGCGGGGCCGCGGCGCAGGAGCGGCGGCCGAGCCATTGCATCGCCATTGCGGACGCCGCACCCGGTATCGAATATCTGCACAAGGCGGCCTGGCAAGACCCAGTTCCCGAATTCTCGGTGCGGATCAGCTATGTCGCGCATGCATCGTTTTTGATCCAGACCCAAGGCGGGTTGAATGCGGTCACGGATTTCACCGGGTTTATCGGCGGGGCCGATCTGATCCCGGATGTGGTGACGATGAACCACGCGCACAGCACGCATTGGACCGCGCATCCTGACCCTGCGATTCCATATGTTCTGCCAGGATGGGGTGAGTTCGGGCAGGGGATCGATCACTACCTTGATCTGGGTGAGATGCTGGTGCGCAATGTCTCGACGGATATCCGATCCGCATATGGCGGCGTCGAGGAACGCGGGAACTCCATTTTTGTATTTGAGGTCGAGGGCCTGTGCATCGGACATCTGGGCCACCTGCATCATGTCCCGTCGGATGAACAATTCGCGGCCCTGGGGCGGTTGGATGTTGTGATGGCCGCGGTGGATGGCGGCACGACAATGCCGCTGCCCGAGATGATCTCGGTTCTCAAGCGCCTGAAAAGTTCGGTCATCATTCCGATGCACTGGTTTTCGAGTTTTTCATTGGATCGGTTTCTGGTGGATATCCGTGGCGAGTTCCCGGTTGTCCGAGACGGCGTCTCGGAGATTGTCGTATCCCTGCGTGACCTGCCCGACAGGCCAACCGTGGTTGTGCTGGAGCCGCAATACCTGATTGATCTGGAATAGGGCTTGCTGCGGCTGCGCGGGTTGGGCATGGAAGACGTATGAGCCTAAATCCCGCTGATCCGACGTTTGGCAGTAAAATACGCGCCCACTTGGGCGAGGATGTTCTGCGACCTTTGGCACCAAGATACCTGGAGGAGCCGCGTGGTCGATTTACCGGGCACGCTGGCCTGCTTGCGTTGCCGCGTAGTGTCGATGAGGTATCGACCCTGGTGCGGCTGGCCGCAGAATCGCGTGTCGCCGTGGTCCCTTACGGTGGTGGTACCGGGTTGGTTGGTGGGCAAATCATGCCCGATGGCCCGGCTCCGCTGTTGATTTCAACGGAAAAACTGACGGCCATTCGCGCCGTGTATCCGACAGAAAACCTGTTGATTGCAGAGGCTGGCGTGGTTTTGGCCGACCTTCAATCTGCGGCGGAGGACGCAGACCGGCTATTTCCGCTGTCCTTGGCCGCGCAGGGATCGTGCCGTATTGGTGGCAATCTGGCGACCAATGCCGGCGGGGTGAATGTTCTGCGGTATGGCAACGCGCGAGATTTGTGTCTTGGTCTAGAGGCGGTGCTGCCCAGTGGAGAAATCTGGAATGGTCTTCGCCGGTTGCGCAAGGACAACACCGGTTATGATCTTCGCAATTTGCTGATAGGCGCGGAAGGGACGCTTGGTGTCATTACCGCGGCAACTCTAAAGTTATTTCCAAAGCCTGCGGCTGTCGGAACCTCGATGCTTCAGGTCGCGTCGCCTGATGCTGCAATTCACCTGCTGTCCTTGGCGCGGGATCAGTTCGGAGACCTCGTCAGCTCGTTTGAACTGATCCACCGGCAGGGGCTGCAATTCCTGTCGGAGGTGTTGCCGGATGTGCGGCAGCCGTTCAATTCGCATCCTGAATGGTGCGTGTTGATCGAGGTGGGTTTGATATCGGGGCAAAACCCGTCCGAAATGCTGGAAACGTTGTTTGTCGCGGCTGAGGCAGACGGGCTGGTGAGCGATGGTGTGATCGCCCAGACTGAGGCTCAACGGCATGAACTGTGGGCTGTGCGCGAGAACATTCCCGAGGCAAACCGGTTGATCGGGTCGGTTTCAAGCCACGACATCTCGGTCCCGATCTCGGCGATACCTGAATTTATCCGGCGCGGGCAGGACGTGATTTCGGCGCTGGGTCCACTACGCATCAATTGTTTTGGACATGTCGGAGACGGCAACCTTCACTACAACGTGTTTCCGCCCGAAGGCCGCAATCGATCGGATTTTGATGACTTGCGCAGTGCGGTCAAATCAGCCGTTCACGAGTTGGTGCATTCATTTGACGGGTCGGTCAGTGCGGAACACGGTGTGGGCCGACTTAAAGTCGATGATCTCAAGCGCTTTGGCGACCCTGCGAAACTGAACGCGATGAAGGCGATCAAAGCGTCATTGGACCCAAAAGGGATCATGAATCCGGGCGCTGTCTTAAGGAGTTGATCGCGGCCCAAAAGGACCGGGCCGCGATGCATATGGGTTTACGATGCCGGCAGGATCACCTTGTCGATCACATGGATAACGCCGTTGGACGTCTCAATGTCAGCTTGAACAACGTTCGCGTCATTGATCATCACGCCATTGTCCAAATCGATTGTGATGTCGCCGCCCTGAACGGTTGCCGCTGTCATGTCGTCAGACAGGTCGCCCGACATGACTTTGCCCGGAACAACGTGATAGGTGAGGATAGCGACCAATTGGTCCTTGTTTTCAGGCTTCAACAGCGTTTCCACCGTGCCCTCGGGCAGCGCGGCAAACGCTTCATCCGTCGGTGCAAAAACCGTGAACGGGCCTTCGCCCTTCAGTGTATCGACCAACTCAGCGGCCTGAACGGCTGCGACGAGCGTTCCGAAACTGCCTGCACCAACAGCGGTGTCAACGATGTCCTTGCCGTGGCCGTCCGCCATGGCAGAAGTCGAGAACAAAACACTTGCGACACTGGCAACAGCGATATTGCGAAACATGGTATGAACTCCATTGCTTGAAATGCCGTAAGTGGCATCACTGCGGATACGGGCCATTGTCGCAATAAGATCACCGCGATTACGGTCCCGTCACAGTTGAAAGGAGAGGCCAAAGCGCTAAGCTGCGCGCTTTATGTATTTCCAATCAAAAATTTGTGATTGGCGTAGGTCACAGACCTTCAAATTCGCACAAGACATGGACGTCCATGCCCATGTTCTCCAAAACCGTGCGACCGCCAAGTTCGGGCAAGTCGATAATGAAGGCACAGGAAATGATCTCGCCGCCCAGCCGTTCGATCAATTGGATTCCGGCCGCAGCGGTTCCGCCTGTTGCCAACAAGTCATCGACGACCAGTATCTTCTCACCCGGTTGGATCGCATCGTCGTGAATTTCGACAATCGCTTCGCCATATTCCAGTTTGTAGTCCTGGCTGATTGTTGTGCCGGGCAATTTGCCCTTCTTGCGAATTGGAACAAAACCGACGCTCAACTGATGTGCAATGGCGCCACCAAGAATGAAGCCGCGCGCCTCAAGGCCCACGACCTTGTCTATGCGCTCACCTGCATATGGGTGAAGCATCTGGTCAATAGCCATGCGAAAACCGCGCGGGTCGGCGAACAGGGTCGTTACATCGCGAAACATGATCCCTTCATGCGGGAAGTCGACGATGGTCCGTATGTAATCCTTGACCGTTTTGCTTCTGGACATTGGCCACCCCTTTTGCGTCACAACACGCGGGGTTGTGTGGCCTATCGGGTCCGGGCATGCAAGATAAGTTTGCAGCCCGACCTACTTGCTGCGGGCTTTGATCGCGTTTGGAAGGCTGTGATACCGATAAAGCGCGGCAGGCAGCCAAGAAAGGTGCGGTTTCCGCCAATTGCGTTGATCTCGCAAAAGAAATGCCTGAGCAGTATGAAGGTTCATTGCTAATTTCCTTTTTTTATTGTTAGGTGCCCGATAACGACAAATTCTATGCTATGTATATACATTGCATCGCAAAAAGAATCAAGACTTGAATGGGACTGAGCGCGTGGCGAAGAAAGACGGTAAGGGTTCTACCAAGAAAAACAGTCAGTTGGTGTTGCGTCTGGACAAAGACGAACGGGATGCGTTCGTTGAGTTGTGCAAGGAATTGGACACCTCAGCAGCCCGCGAAATCCGGCGTTTCATTCGCGGGTTCATGAAAGAGAATGCCGACAACTGACAGATTTAGGTCGGGCGTCGCAATACCGCAGTCGCCACCCCCATGCCAATCAACGTCAGGCCGCCAAAACGGGTCATTCCGGTGATTATACCCGGACGACCAACCATCTGGCGCAGGCGGTCGGCCAACAATGCGTAAGCCAGGGCGTTCAGCCAGGCCAATCCAACAAATGTCGCGATCAGTATGATGAATTGCGGGCCCAGCGGGTCGGCAGGGCGCAGAAATTGCGGAACAAAAGCGATGAAAAAGGCAATCGACTTTGGGTTCAGCGCTGTAACCGCAGCCGCATGACCAAAAACGCTGCGTCCGGTGACGTTTTTTTCGGTTTCAACGGCTTGCAAGCCCTCTGACGGCGCGCTGCGCAGCAGCTTGATGCCCAGCCAGACTAGATAGACCGCTCCAACCCACTTCAGCACGGTGAAGAGTGTTGCCGAGGCCAGAACCAACGCGCCAAGTCCCAAAAGGGAAGCTGTCATTGCGATCAGATCACCCACGGCAACGCCAGTGGCCGAGGCAACAGCCACGCTGCGCCCTTTGGACAGCGCATAGCTTAGCACCAAAAGAACGGTTGGGCCGGGGATCAGTAAAAGGGCGGTTGAAGCGGCCACAAAGGCGAGCCAAAGATCAAAAGACATGGGATTCCTGCGATAGACTTTGGCGCAGCAAGCCTGCTTGCGCGGTCCTCGTCAACCCCCGCGACGGCTCGGCGGGGTTGGGATTAGCTGCGCATGCTCGAATTGTTCCGTAGCTTTCGCCTTTCGGTAGCAGGTTTAAGATTCGATTAAGCTTGCTGGTTAAGCATTGAATCCCATTGCGGTGTCCCCACTCTTATTATCAAAGCCAGACGGTCGGAGGGTCCGATGACACAGACACATGAAATGAACACAGCCCCGATCATGAACACATCCCGGTCAAAAACGACCCGGCTGAAAGGGATATTGGTCCTGATGGCGCTGGTTGTGGCCGTAATCTATGCGGGCGCTGTCGGCTACATGTACTTCAACCAGCGATCGCTCTTGTTCAAACCGGAAGGTGAATTGCCACAGCCGGCCCAGGTCGGTCTTGCCGATCTGGACGTGATCGCATTGCCGATGGCGGACGGTATCACGTTGACCGCATGGTCCGCGCCTCCGGCAGCTGAAGGTGCCCCGACAGTTTTGTTCTTTCACGGTCAGACAGGCAATCTGGGTGACCGCGCAGATCGCATGCGCGAGATTCTGAATTCCGGTTACGGACTATTGGCTGCCAGTTATCGCGGGTACCCCGGCAGCGAAGGAGAGCCATCGGAGATAGCCCTGATCTCGGACGGCGTTCAGCTGTTCGACAAGCTGCAAGGCGAAGGCACAGAAGTCGTCCTGCATGGTCAGAGTCTCGGCACGGCAATTGCCGCCGCTGTTGCGGCACAGCGCCCAAACGCACAGCTGTTGGTGCTTGAGGCACCATTTACGGCCACCGTCGACGTCGCGGCCGAGCGATATCCGTGGTTGCCTGTTTCAGCCTTGATGAAGGATCAATTCGCCACCCGCGACCTGATCGAGCGCATAACCGTCCCGACCCTGATTTTCCACGGGACCGAGGATGAAACTGTCCCGGTGCATCACGGTAAGGCGCTGGCGGAAATGTCCGGCGACAGCACACAGCTATTCGTCATACCGGACGGCACCCACAATGACCTTTGGTCTCATGGTCTTTGGGATGACGTCCAAAAGTCCCTGTCGGGAACGTAGAACGGCCCGCGGTCAGAGGATCCGTCCGGCGACGGCGTCAAGCTTGGCCAGCAAGGCCGGATCGCGTTTCTCAGGCGCTGTCAGGATCGCGTATTCCAATGCGCGGTCACAACCGTAAGGGCAAGGCGCACGTTCTGGTCCCAGCAGCGCGGGGAGCCCTTTGACAAGCGCACGGCCTTTGTCCGCGTTGCCGGTCAGCGTGGCGATGATGGCGGTCACGTCGACTTCGCCATGGTCAGGGTGCCAACTGTCATAATCCGTCACCATCGCGACCGACGCGTAACAAAGCTCGGCCTCGCGCGCGAGTTTCGCTTCGGGCATGTTTGTCATTCCAATTACGTCACAACCCCACTGCTCGCGGTACATTTTGGACTCCGCCAGCGATGAAAACTGTGGGCCCTCCATTGCCAAATAGGTCCCGCCACGATGAATGGTGATACCTGCCGCTTTTCCTGCGGCCTCGCATGCATCAGACAGGCGCGGGCAGGTCGGGTGGGCAACGCTCACATGAGCGACGCAGCCGCTGCCAAAAAAGCTCTTTTGGCGGGCAAATGTGCGGTCAATGAATTGGTCGACGATCACAAAGTCACCGGGCGCCATGTGTTCACGAAATGACCCGCAGGCCGAGATGGAGATTACGTCGGTCACGCCCAGCCGTTTCAGTGCGTCAATATTGGCCGGGTACGGCACGTCTGTCGGTGCGTGCACGTGGCCCCGCCCGTGCCGTGGCAGGAACGCCATCTCGACGCCATTCAGGGACCCGGTCAGGATTTGGTCTGACGGCGTGCCCCAAGGAGATTCGACAGTGACCCATTCCGCATTTTCCAAGCCGTCGATCTCGTAAATACCCGATCCTCCGATGACGGCGATTTTCGTTTGGGTCACTTCGGTTCTCCACGTCAGGTTTCTACTCTGGGATTTGTGCGGGGGCGCGGCGGATTTGGCAAGTGCGTTCAACCGTTTGTGTGATCGTGTTGGCCGTTATGCGCGTGGTGCATGGCAGGGTCCCGGCCAGCGCGGTATCTCTAGCGCCTTTTGGCAGCTAGAAGGCCCCTTTCGCGCGAACATGATGACCCACAGGACCGTCCGATGAACCGAGCCTTGCTGGCAAGCTTTGCCAATCGCCTAGCCATACCCGATCTGCGTTGGATGCCCGACGAAGGGTTCACCGTGTCCCGCATCCGGATCGAGTTGCTGTCAGGTCTGACAGTCGCTCTTGCGCTTGTGCCGGAAGCTGTCGCCTTTGCCTTCGTGGCCGATGTGCACCCTCTGGTCGGTCTCTATGCTGCGTTTCTGGTCGGGCTAATAACCGCACTGATCGGCGGGCGGCCGGGTATGATATCCGGCGCAACCGGGGCCTTGGCAGTTGTGATGGTGTCATTGGTCTCCCAGCATGGGGTCCAATATCTGTTTGCGACAGTGGTGCTGATGGGCATCCTGCAGGTCATTGCCGGTGTAATGCACTGGGGGCGGTTTATCCGCCTTGTACCGCATCCCGTGATGCTGGGCTTTGTAAACGGGCTGGCAATTGTGATCTTTCTGGCGCAGCTGGGTCAGTTCAAAGTCCCCGGAACGATGGAAAACACAGGCCATGGCGTGGGCGGCGGCGAATGGCTGTCAGGCATGCAGCTATACACCATGCTGGGTCTGGTCGCGCTGACGATGGCGGTGATTTGGGTCATGCCGCGCATCACCCGCATCATTCCTGCGCCATTGGCGGGAATCATGGTCGTGGCAGGCTTGGTCATTGCATTTGGTTTGGAAGTTCCCCGCGTCGGCGATCTTGCCTCGATCGAGGGCGGTTTGCCTAAATTCCATATCCCGACGGTTCCATTGAATTGGGAAACCTTCAACATCATCCTTCCATACGCTGTCATTCTGGCTGCAATTGGTTTGATCGAGTCTTTGCTGACCTTGAACCTTGTTGGCGAAATCACCGGCAAGCGTGGCGGAGCCTCGCAGGAGTGTATCGCGCAGGGCACGGCCAATGTCGTTACCGGATTCTTCGGTGGCATGGGCGGCTGTGCGATGATCGGCCAGTCGATGATCAACGTCAAATCCGGTGGCCGCACGCGCGTTGCGGGCATTGCCGCAGCGTTGTTCCTGCTGGTCTTCATCCTCTTCGCGGCACCGCTGATTGAACAGATCCCGCTGGCCGCATTGGTCGGTGTGATGTTTATGGTGGTGATCGGCACCTTCGCCTGGAACTCGTTCAACATCATGCGGAAAGTGCCCCTGATGGACGCGTTCGTCATTGTCCTTGTGACGGTCGTGACCGTGATGGAAGATTTGGCTGTCGCGGTGGTCGTTGGCGTGATCGTTTCGGCGCTGGCATACGCTTGGAACAACGCCAAACGAATCCACGCAGAAACACGCGAGTCGGTGACGGAAGAGGGCGCGAAAGTCTATGAGATTAAAGGCCCGCTGTTCTTTGGCTCGTCTGAAGGATTTGTGGAACTGTTTGATGTTCCAAACGATCCGGAAACTGTGATCGTGGATTTTGCAGACAGCAGGGTGGTGGACCAGTCTGCGCTGCAGGCGATCGAAAACGTCGCCGCAAAGTACCAGTCGGCGGGTAAGCGCGTCATGCTGCGGCACCTTAGCCGCGATTGCCACAGGTTGCTGAACAAGGCCGGCCACCTGATGGTCGACAGCGACGATGACCCCGATTATGGCCTGGCGGTAGATTATTCAGTTCGAACCGGCATTCTTGGCGGGCACTGAAAGTATGCGAGGCTCTGCCTCGCGCTCCGGGATATTTGGGGCCAGATGAAGACTGGATCCCCTGCTTCATCTGGCTGGAAGTATCCCGGGGGAGTCGCCGCTTGCGGCGGCGGGGGCAGCGCCCCCCAAGGCTCAGTCGTCGGGACGATTTAGCGAGAAAAGTTCTGTCACGACCGCATAGTCCCGATACCCTAACCGCGCCAGGGGTTGGAACGAGGTGACGTCGAATTTGCCATTTCGGATGTGATCGTCATGCAGATGCACACCGGTGACCTCTCCGAACACAACACGGTTAGCGGCGCCGGGCAGGGTCACGATTTGCGTCAATTTACACTCCAAAGCCGCCGGCGCGCCGTCTATGCGTGCACAGGGTACCGTCTCGCATTCTTTTGGCGTCAGCCCGGCATGTTCGAACTCGTCGATATGTTTGTCCAATCCAGCGGAACTGGCATTCATGGCATCCCGATGCATGTAGCCCACGATGTTCACGCAAAAAACACCGGTCGCTTCGATGTTGGCCAAACTGTCCTTGGTGCCGTTTTGGTCGTGTTTCATCCCGGTTGAGGCGAACATCACTTGCGGCGGCGTGTAGGCGACCCCGTTGAAAAAGGAATATGGGGCCAGATTGTTGACCCCGTTCGCATCACGAGATGAGATCCAGCCAATAGGGCGGGGCGTGATGATGGCATTGAACGGGTTGTGCGGCAGACCGTGGCCGTCTTCGGGGCGGTAGAACATCTGAACTCCAAGCGTTTGCTCAAGGCGTAGCGAAGTGCTAGGGCGATTTCCAGCAGGGAAAAAGAGGGCCCGGGTGCAGCAGTTCGAGATCAGGCCAGAAGAATCCGAGGATTGGTGGGAAGTTGAGGCGCTGTACGACCTGTGCTTTGCACCGGGGCGCGAGGCTTTGTCATCATACCGATTGCGCGACGACATCGATCCCATTGCAGGGCTTTCATTAGTCGCACGTGATGGTCAGGGCATTCTGGCGGGCGCTATTCGTTTCTGGCCCGTCATGATCTATGACCAAGAAGCGCTGTTGCTTGGTCCGGTCGCCGTTCATCCAACGCATCAGGGCGAAGGTTTGGGCGGCTATTTGATCCATCAAGGCGTGGACGCAGGCCGCGTATTGGGTTGGAATCGCGTCATGCTGGTGGGCGATGCGCCTTACTATGCGCGCTTTGGCTTTAAACCTTTGGCCGGGGTTGAGATGCCGCCTCCGACCAATCCGGAACGCGTTCTGGGGCTGGAACTCTCGCCCGGGTCATGGCTGGGCGTTGCGGGCCCTGTTAAGCGTTGGGTGCGCTGACCCATTGAAAACTGCCATAGTGATGCCAATGTCTTTTGGGCAGGAGGGCATATATGCAGGACGTTGTTCTGATTGAAAAAGTGGATGCCAACGCCGAACTTGACCGGCTGGCGCGGCATTACAAGTCGGCGGGTGGTGCCGGCGTAAAGCTGTTGAATCGTTTGGGCGGATCCGCCGAATCCTTGCTGGAACAATTGCCTGAACCGGTCCGAACGGGACTGACAGGCGCGACGGAGCAGGCGTTGTGGTTGGCGATGTATGCCGCGCAAGGTTCGCGCCGTGCTGTTCCGGATCAAAGCCCCTGGGTCAACACGGCGGTTACAACGGCTATGGGTGCAGCTGGCGGATTGGGCGGTGTCACGTCGTCCTTGGTCGAACTGCCCGCAACCACCGCGATGTTGCTGCGCGCGATTCAGGGCGCAGCTGCACGTCAGGGGTTTGATCCTGCGGCGCAGAACGTGATGTTCGATTCGGTTCGCGTTTTGTCGGCGGCTGGACCGCTGTCCGAAGATGACGGCGCCGATCTGGGCTTTTTTTCGGTGCGTCTGACGTTGACCGGACCGACAATGCAGCGGTTGATTGCGGCGGTTGCGCCGCGCCTGTCTGTCGTCTTGGGTCAGAAACTGGCGGCCCAGTCCGTACCGGTTCTGGGTGCACTGGCAGGCGGCGGTACGAACTACGTTTACTCCAGATATTACCAACAGATCGCGCTGGTACATTTTGGTCTGCGCAGATTGGCGATCGACGCCGATATCCCCCATTCGGAACTTGTTGAGCGTCTGTCGCATCGAATGGGGCACTAGGGAACTTTTACCGGTTCGACGCTGGATCACTTTACATATATTGTGTCGAATGCTCTACTGATCGCAAGATAAGCTGGTTTTTCATCTCGGGAGGTGACAGCAAAGCGATGAGTTCCAAGCTGACAGTGTTGACGTTTCCGCATGCAGATACGCTGCCGGTTTTGTCGCAATCAGCAGCTTTGTGCTACCGCATCGAAAAGGGAAAACCGCGAATTCTGTTGATTACAACGCGCAGGTCGCGGCGCTGGATCATACCAAAAGGGTGGTTGAACGAGGGGCTGACCCCAAGCCAATCCGCCAGCCGCGAGGCGTGGGAAGAGGCAGGCGTCGTTGGACTTTGTGAACGCAGACCCATCGGGCAGTTTACTTACGTAAAAAATCGTTCTGGCAAAGGCGCCGCAATGGTTATGGTCGAGGTCTTCCCCCTTTACGTGCAGCGGGTGTCCACCCGATATCCGGAATCGGACGAGAGAAAACGCAAGTGGTTTTCGCCCAAGAAAGCGTCCCATCGCGTGCCATTTCCCGAGCTCGCGGCGTTGTTGCAAGGGTTCGGGCCGAAACTTAATTGAACGACCACTGGAAGGACTTGAATTTGCCCGGTTGCTCGGTATCTATTCAGCAACCGGCAATTTGGACGGGTTATGATTCAATACGCACTTAAATGCCGCGAAGGCCATAGCTTTGACAGTTGGTTTCAGTCGGCCGAAGCTTACGACAAACTTGCTGCGGCAGGAATGATTGTCTGCACAGTGTGCGGATGCACCCATGTTGAAAAGGCGGTTATGACGCCTCGCGTTCGTTCCGCGCGGCAAACCAATGCACCCGAAAACACCTCGGAAAGCGGGCAGATTGATGTGTCCTCGGCGACGCCGGACATCGAGAAGGTGTTGTCGGAGTTGCGCCGCAAGGTCGAGGAGAACTCGGATTACGTTGGCAAGGCCTTTGCCAACGAGGCGCGCAAGATGCATTTGGGCGACGCACCAGAACGCCCAATCTATGGAGAGGCTAAACCGGAAGAGGCCCGCTCGTTGATCGAAGACGGTGTTCCAGTTGCCCCACTGCCGTTTGTTCCCAGCAGAAAGACTAATTGACCTATGCATATCGTGATTACCGGTGCCAATCGGGGCATCGGAAAGGCGTTGTCCGATCTTTATCGGGATCAGGGGCACTCGGTGACTGGCACGGCCAGGGATGCCAGTACAGGGCTGGCACTGGATGTCACGGACCCGAAACAACATGCTGCGGTGGCCAGCAGCTTGTCAGACAGACCCATCGACTTGCTGATCTGCAACGCGGGTGTGTATCTGGATAAGGGTCAGAATATCCAAGGTTATCCGGTTGAAATGTGGGCGCAAAGCTTTGCAACCAACGTGACCGGCGTGTTCCTGACCGTACAGGCGTTGCTGCCCAACCTGTTGCAGTCAAAGGGAAAGGTTGCGATTTTGTCGTCGCAGATGGCGTCACATACGCGCGCGCCGGGTGGCAGTTACATTTATCGGGCGTCAAAAGCTGCGGCGTTGAATTTGGGGCGAAATCTGGCCGCGGATTTGAAAGCTGATGGTGTGCCGGTCGGCATCTATCACCCGGGTTGGGTTCAGACTGACATGGGCGGCAACACCGCCGAGATCACAGTCGATAAGGCCGCCGAAGGACTACTGGCGCGTTTTGACGCGTTGTCGCTGGACACAACGGGGTGTTTTGAAACCTGGGATGGCCGCGAGCACGCTTACTGAGTGTTCAACGCCGCTTTCGGAATCTCAAACACTTCGCCGGGTTCGACGTAGATGACCATCATGTCCCCGAGGGTTTCGTAGGACAATTTCGACGCCGAACTGCTGGAATCCGGAATTCCGTTGGTGAAATAGATGTTGCGCACGTCTCCGGTCGGCAGCAGAACCGCCAAGGTTGCCGTTCCGTCGTCACGGCGGCGCAGTTCCGCGTTACAGCTTTGCAGCGGTGCTCCAGCGGCCGCTGCACAGGGAACCGTGCCCAGAGCATTCTGACCGTCGGTGCCCGATTGGGTGGCGACTTGCGCCATGGCTGGTGAGGAAAGCAGGCCCAGGGCCAAAGCAAAACGCAACATGGAAATCCTCTTGAACTAAGCGGTTACAAACACGCATACACAAGCGGGTCTGCTTGTAAAGCCGCGCATCGCGTCGGTCTTGCCCACTTGCCCTTGTGGTCCCCCTCGCATAAGACGCTCGAAACCTGACTTCTGAGGCGCGGAGACATCAGCCCCCATGCCAGTACTTGTAATGAAATTCGGCGGCACGTCGGTTGCCAATCTTGACCGAATCCGCCGCGCGGCAAAACGCGTTGGCGTCGAAGTGGCCAAAGGATACGATGTTATCGTGATCGTTTCGGCGATGTCGGGCAAGACGAACGAACTGGTCGGTTGGGTGAACGAAACATCCCCGCTTTTCGACGCGCGCGAATATGATGCCGTGGTGTCGTCGGGTGAAAACGTGACCGCCGGTCTTATGGCGCTGACGCTTCAGGAAATGGATGTGCCTGCGCGCAGTTGGCAAGGGTGGCAGGTGCCCCTGCTGACAAACAGCGCCCACAGCCAGGCCCGGATCGAGGATATTCCGACCGAGAACATCAGCCAGAAGTTTGACGAGGGCATGCGGGTGGCCGTTGTGGCCGGATTTCAGGGTCTGAGCCCTGAGGGTCGTATCACAACCCTTGGGCGCGGCGGGTCGGACACCACCGCAGTCGCGTTTGCGGCTGCTTTTGGTGCGGAACGATGCGATATCTATACAGATGTCGACGGTGTCTACACGACTGACCCGCGTATTTGCGAAAAGGCCCGCAAGCTGGACCGGATCGCGTTCGAAGAGATGCTTGAACTGGCTTCATTGGGTGCCAAGGTTCTGCAGACCAGATCGGTCGAACTCGCGATGCGCTACAAGGTGAAACTGCGGGTCCTTTCCAGTTTTGAAGAACAGTCCGACGAGGCCGGTACACTGGTCTGCGACGAGGAGGATATTATGGAATCCAATGTTGTGGCCGGTGTGGCCTATTCCCGCGACGAAGCGAAGATGACCGTCGTTTCTGTGGCCGACCGCCCCGGAATTGCGTCGACGATATTCACGGCGCTCAGCGACGAAGGCGTGAACGTTGACATGATTGTTCAGAACATCTCGGACGAGGGGCGCACCGACATGACGTTTTCGTGCCCGACCGACCAGGTCGCGCGCGCGGAAAAGGCATTGTTGGGTATCAAGAACGCGGGCGAGTTGAACTATGCTGAACTTGTCGCGGACGAAGACGTCTGCAAGGTCTCGGTCGTAGGTATAGGCATGCGTTCGCAGTCGGGTGTGGCGGCCAAGATGTTCAAGGTGCTCTCGGATGAGGGGATCAACATCAAGGTCATTACAACCTCTGAGATAAAAATTTCCGTCCTTGTCGACAGGAAATACATGGAACTTGCTGTTCAGGCACTGCATGATGCCTTTGAACTGGACAAGGCGGCCTGATCATTTCAGCCAATTTGCCCGTCTGAAACCGTAACGTGGGTGGGCCATGGCGGACGGCACCGAAACAGAATCCCGCAAGCTGCTTGGTCGGCTGCGCGAAGAAATGGCGAGCGAAGCCGCCGGTCAGGAACGCCTTGACCGGATAACGCATCTGATTGCGGACAGCATCCGCAGCGAAGTTTGCTCGATCTATCTGTTTCGCGATGAAGACACGCTGGAGCTTTGCGCAACCGAAGGTTTGTCGCCTGAGGCGGTTCACAAAACCCGCATGCGTTTGGGCGAAGGCCTTGTGGGACGCGTCGCCGAAAGCGGCAAAGTCGTGAATGCCGCTGATGCCCCGTCGGCCAAGGGGTTCCGGTACATGCCGGAAACCGGAGAGGAACGGTTTTCTTCATTTCTTGGCGTGCCTGTGCAACGGCTCGGCCAAAAACTTGGCGTTTTGGTCGTTCAGTCCCGCGAGGCGCGCGAATTTTCAGCCGACGAAGTTTATGCGCTGGAAGTGGTCGCAATGGTGCTGGCCGAAATGGCCGAACTGGGCGCTTTCGTGGGCGAGGGCGCGGCACTGTCACCCTTGCACCAGCAGTCGGTTTTGCTGCGTGGCGGTCCGGCACAGGAAGGGTCCGCCGAGGGACATGTCTGGCTGCACGAACCCCGCGTCGTCGTAACGAACCCGATTGCTGACGATCCGCACCGCGAACGTGAGCGTCTGACCGAAGCCGTCGAGGAATTGCGAGTTGGCGTCGACAAGATGCTTGAGATTTCGCAGGGCGGAGACAAAGAGCAGCTTCAGGTTCTGGAAGCCTATCGGATGTTCGCCAATTCCAAGGGCTGGATGCGCCGGATGGAAGAAGACATTGCGCTTGGCCTCAGTGCCGAAGCGGCGGTTGAAAAGGAACAATCGCAGGCGCGGGCGCGTATGAGCCAGGTCTCGGACCCATATCTGCGCGAGCGTCTTGCCGATTTGGACGATCTCAGCAACCGTTTGCTGCGCATTTTGACGGGGCAGGGTGGCAATGGTGCGGCAGACTTGCCGCCAGATCCAATCCTGATTGCCCGGAATATCGGCCCCGGTGATCTTCTTGAATACGGTCGGTCCCTGAAAGGGATCGTGCTTGAGGAAGGGTCGGTCGGCAGTCACGCAACTATTGTGGCGCGCGCCTTGGCAATTCCGTTGGTGGTGCATGTCGGCCGGATTACAACCGAAGCCCTGAACGGGGACCATATCCTTGTGGATGGCGATAATGGCGTCGTTCATCTGCGGCCCGAAGACAGCGTTGTTTCGGCCTTTCGTGACAAGATCGCCATGCAGGCCAAGGCACAAGAGCGCTACGCCTCGATCCGCGAAACGCCAACGGTGACGCAGGATGGGGCGCGGATCAATCTGGTGATGAATGCCGGGCTGATGGCTGACTTGCCGTCGCTGGAAAACTCCGGTGCCGAAGGCGTTGGCCTATTCCGTACCGAACTACAGTTTCTGGTTCGTAACAAAATGCCCAAGCGGCAGGAACTAGTGACGCAATATCAGCGTGTTCTGGACGCAGCGGGCGAAAAGCGTGTCGTGTTTCGCACGTTGGACATCGGCTCGGACAAAGTGCTGCCCTATATGAAGCACGTCGCCGAGCCCAATCCCGCCTTGGGTTGGCGAGCGATCCGCGTCGGTCTCGACAAACGCGGTGTCATGCGCATGCAATTGCAGGCTTTGATCCGCGCAGCCAATGGACGTCCGCTGACTGTCATGTTCCCTTTCGTGGCGCAAGCGGATGAATTTCGAGAGGCCCGATGGGAGGTAAACAAGACCATCGAGCGCGAAAAACGTCTGGGCCATGTTCTGCCAGAAACGTTGGAAGTTGGCGCGATGCTTGAAACGCCTTCGCTGGCCTTCGCCCCGCAAAAATTCTTTGACGAAGTGGACTTCATCTCGATCGGGGGCAACGATCTTAAACAGTTCTTTTTTGCTGCCGACCGCGAAAACGAGCTTGTTCGCCGCCGCTACGACACACTGAATGTCAGCTTCCTGAGTTTCATTGAACGAATTGTTGAACGGTGCGAAGTGTCAGATACGCCGGTCAGTTTCTGCGGCGAGGACGCGGGCCGCCCGGTCGAAGCGCTGTGCCTTGCCGCAATGGGTATCCGGACACTGTCTATGCGCCCGGCATCCGTGGGACCTGTCAAAAGCCTGCTGCTGCGTTCCAATCTTCAGGACGTGCGCAAGATCATTGCCGATGCACGCCATAGAGGCGAACAATCCGTGCGACCTTCGGTCATGGAGTGGTTGCGCAATCAAAACTGAGGTCGAATTTCGGCGTTTTCGAGATTCTCAGCTTGATTTTTCTGCGCTGGCTTTCTATTCAGGCGGCAAATGTTAGCGATAACAGTAAGCGCGACTCCGCTTGATCCGTCCGGTTCAGACTATTCTCGAATTGAACGCGCAACCAAGCCAGTGACCGCGCACTTGGTAAGGAGCCACAAATGGTTTCACGCGTAATACCGGTGGACCCGTTCGACCTTGTGCTGTTCGGCGCAACAGGTGATCTGGCCCAACGCAAAATCCTGCCGGGCCTGTATCATCGGTTCGAAGTCGGTCAGATGCCGGAAGAGGCGCGGATAATTGGAACGGCGCGTTCGGATATGGACAGCGACGGTTTTCGCGCCGTGGTGCGCAACTCGATAAAGGAATTTGCGCCCAGCTACGAAAAGGACACGCTGGACCGCTTTCTAAGCAAAGTGGATTATGTACCGGTCGACGCACTTGGCGATGCCGGGTGGTCGGACCTGGCCAAAGCGCTGCGGTCGGACGTTATTCGCGCGTTCTATCTGTCGGTTGGACCGGGCCTCTTTTCCGGCATTGCCCAACGCCTTTATGATGCAGGGCTTGCAACGTCGGACAGCCGGATCGTTGTTGAAAAACCGTTCGGGCATGATCTTGCTTCGGCGAAGGCACTAAACGAAGGTTTGCGTGCCTGCTTTCAAGAGCATCAGATTTACCGCATCGATCATTACCTGGGCAAAGAAACCGTTCAGAACCTGATGGCGCTGCGGTTTGCCAATTCGTTGTTTGAACCGCTGTGGAACGCCACCCATATAGATCATGTACAGATCACCGTGGCCGAAACGGTCGGCGTGGAAGGGCGCGGTGCCTACTACGACCAATCAGGTGCGATGCGGGACATGATCCAGAACCACCTTGTACAACTGATGTGCCTGACGGCTATGGAGCCTCCGTCCAAGTTTTCACCCAACTCGGTTCGGGATGAAAAGGTCAAAGTGATCGAAGCTCTGGAACCGGTCGAGCCCAAGGATATCGCGCGCGGTCAGTATCGCACCGAGAAGGGCGATGACGGCTATCTCGACCATGTTGGTGATCCTGGCAGTCGAACCGAAAGCTACATTGCCCTTAAGGCTCATATCGGCAACTGGCGTTGGGCCGGTGTTCCGTTTTACCTGCGCACCGGCAAGCGGCTGCGTGGGCGCGAGTCCGAGATTGCCGTGTTCTTCCGCGACCCGCCGCATACGATTTTCCCGAATGTCGGGCCGCTGCACGGCAATGTGCTGGTGATCCGCTTGCAACCGGACGAGGGCATCACCCTGCGCACAACGATCAAGGAGCCGGGGCAGGGCGGGTTCCGCCTGTCCGATGTGGCGCTGGATATGAGCTTTGCGGATGCCTTGGGCGATAATGCGAAATCTCCGGATGCCTATGAACGCCTGATCATGGATGTGATCCGGGGCGATCAGACGCTGTTCATGCGCGGCGACGAGGCCGAGGCCGCCTGGGCCTGGGTCGATCCCATCATTCACGGCTGGGAAGAGCGCGGCGATAAACCTGCGAAATACGATCAGGGCAGTTCGGGACCCGAAGAAGCATTGATGCTCATGCACCGCGACGGACGCCGCTGGCGTCAGATTGGGGGTTAGAATGGTTCACAACGTCATCGCCGAAGTCACCCAACGCATCATTGACCGCAGCGCCGATCTGCGCGGCCCTCATCTGGAACGGATGGAGCAGGCCAAATCCAAGGGCCCCGCCCGTGCGCATCTGTCCTGCAGCGGTCAGGCGCACGCCTATGCCGGGGCGGGTGAGGATCAGCAATCCATGGTGAAAGGAACAGCCGGGAATCTCGGCATTGTTACCGCCTATAACGACATGCTTTCGGCGCATCAGCCGTTCGAGCGGTATCCCGAACTGATCCGTCAGGCGATCCGCTCGGCGGGTGGCACCGCGCAGGTGGCAGGCGGCGTGCCTGCCATGTGCGACGGCGTCACCCAAGGCGAGGCAGGGATGGAACTGTCGCTGTTCTCGCGCGATGTGATTGCATTGGCGACCGGTGTGGCGCTTAGCCACAACACATTTGATGCGGCTGTCTTCCTTGGCGTTTGCGACAAAATCGTGCCCGGTCTTGTGATCGGTGCGCAGGCGTTCGGACATCTGCCAGCCGTTTTCCTGCCAGCAGGTCCGATGACCAGCGGCTTGCCCAACGACGAAAAAGCCAAGGTGCGCCAGAAATTCGCCGCCGGTGAAGTGGGCCGCGACGAACTGATGAAGGCCGAGATGGCCGCCTATCACGGCCCCGGCACCTGCACCTTCTACGGCACCGCCAACACCAACCAGATGTTGATGGAGTTCATGGGTCTGCACCTGCCGGGCGCCAGCTTTATCAACCCCAACACGCCCCTGCGCGATGCCCTGACCGAAGAAGGCGCGCGCCGCGCCCTGTCGCTCAGCGCGCTGGGCAATCACTACACCCCGGTCTGCCAGATCCTCGACGAACGCGCCTTCGTCAACGGCATCGTCGGCCTGATGGCGACCGGAGGCTCCACCAATCTGCTGATTCACCTGATCGCGATGGCGCGCGCGGGTGGTATCGTACTGGATTGGGAGGATTTTTCGGAAATCTCCGCCGTGGTGCCTCTGGTCGCGCGGGTCTATCCCAACGGTCTGGCCGACGTGAACCATTTCCACGCGGCGGGTGGCTTGGGCTATTGCATCAGCACCCTGCTGGACGACGGGCTGTTGCACCCCGACACGCTGACTGTCGCGGGCCAAGGTCTGCATAATTACACCAAGGAACCCAAGCTGAAGGACGGGGAACTGGTCTGGGAAGATGGCGCGGGTCACAGCCTGAACGAAAAGATCGTTCGCTCGGCCAAAGACCCGTTCCAGCCCACCGGCGGCCTGTCGCGCCTGACCGGCAATCTGGGCACCGGCGTTATGAAAGTTTCGGCTGTCGCCCCGGAACATCAGGTGGTCGAAGCGCCCGTGCGCGTGTTCCACGATCAGGACGACGTAAAAGCCGCCTTCAAGGCCGGAGAGTTCACGGATGACGTCATCGTCGTGGTCCGCTTTCAGGGGCCGAAAGCCAACGGCATGCCCGAACTGCATTCCCTGACGCCGATCCTGTCGATCCTGCAGGGCCGTGGTCAAAAGGTGGCGCTGGTCACCGATGGCCGAATGTCCGGTGCCTCCGGCAAAGTCCCCGCCGCCATCCATGTCTGCCCCGAGGCGCTGGACGGGGGTGCGATCGCTTATCTGCAGGACGGCGATCTTTTGCGGGTCGACGCGGTGAAAGGGGATCTGGAAATCCTGACCCCCGGTGTCCTTGACCGCGCCCCGGCCACCGCAGACATTACGGCAAACCAGCACGGGGTTGGTCGCGACCTCTTCGGCACCTTCCGCCAGACCGTCGGCTCTGCCGATACCGGCGCCAGCATTTTCGGAGCTTAACGAAATGTCCAAAACCCAACGCACCCGCGAGATTTGCGCGCTGGCCCCGATTGTGCCGGTCCTGGTGGTCGATGACGTGGCCCACGCCCGACCGCTGGCTCAGGCGCTGGTCGCTGGTGGTCTGCCCGCGCTCGAGGTGACACTGCGCACCCCCGCAGCTCTGGACGTGATCCGTGCGATGTCCGAGGTCCCCGGCGGTGTGGTCGGTGCAGGCACGCTGATCACCCCGGAAGATGTCCGCGCCGCCAAGGAAGCAGGCGCACAATTTGGCGTATCTCCCGGCGCAACCGATACCCTGATCGCAGCTTGCGAAGCCGAAGGCCTGCCGCTTCTGCCCGGAGCGGCCACCGCGACCGAAGCGATGGCGCTGCTGGAAAAAGGCTATGACATGCTGAAATTCTTCCCCGCCGAAGCCTCCGGCGGTGCGCCGTCCCTGAAAGCAATCGGCGCACCTCTGCCGCAGATCAGCTTTTGCCCCACCGGCGGTGTCTCACCATCGAATGCGCGTGATTACCTGTCGCTGTCCAACGTGATTTGCGCAGGCGGCAGCTGGGTTGCCCCCAAGGCGATGGTGCAAAGCGGCGATTGGGCCGGGATCGAGTCCCTTGCGCGCGAGGCGGCCAACTTGACGGATTGACGCTCCGCGCCCTCTCGCTAGGGTAGGCGGCAATTTAAACAGGTTGATCTCATGACAAACCAGCTTTCCCTCGCGCAAGGTCGCGAGTATCTGGCCATTCCGGGCCCTTCGGTCATGCCCGATGCGGTGCTGCAGGCGATGCACCGCCCGTCGCCCAACATCTACGATGGCGAACTGGTCGATATGATGCCCGCGCTGCTGCAAGACCTGCGCCGCGTCGCTCGGACCGAGCATAACGTTGCCATCTACATCGCCAACGGCCACGGCACGTGGGAGGCTGCCCTGTCGAACGTGATCGCCCCCGGCGAAACCGTGCTGGCTCCCGCCTCGGGTCGCTTCACCCACGGCTGGGCCGAGATGGCCGAGGGGATCGGCGCACAGGCACAGCTGATCGACTTCGGCACATCCGCGGCCTGGGATTTCGACAAGATCGCCGATGTGCTGCGCGCCGACACGGATCACAAGATCAAAGGCGTACTTGCGGTCCATGTCGATACCTCAAGCTCAATCCGAAATGACATCTCCGGTTTGCGCGCGCTGCTTGACGACCTGAACCACCCGGCGCTGCTGATGGCCGATTGCATCGCTTCGCTGGGCTGCGACCGGTTCGAGATGGATGCCTGGGGCGTCGATGTTACCGTGACCGCCTGCCAGAAAGGGCTGATGACCCCTGCCGGCATGGGCTTTGTCTTCTTCAACGAAAAGGCGCAGGTCAAACGCGCTGCCATGCCAAGGGTCTCGCAATATTGGGACTGGCAGCCGCGCGCCAATCCCGAGCTGTTCTACCAGCATTTCAACGGCACCGCGCCAACCCACCACCTCTACGGCCTGCGCACCGCGCTTGATCTGATCCACGCCGAGGGGATCGAAGCGGTCTGGGCGCGGCACGAACGTCTCGCCTGCGCCATCTGGGCCGCGTGCGAGGTCTGGACCCAAGGCGGCGCGCTTGAGTTCAACGTCGCCGATCCGGCTCACCGCAGCCACGCCGTCACCGCACTGCGCTTGACGGAAGGGCGCGGGACACCCCTGCGCAATTACACCGAGAACACGCTCGGCCTGACGCTTGGCATCGGTCTGGGTATGGAAGACTGGGATGGCTGCTTCCGCTTGGGCCACATGGGCCATTTGAACGCGCAGATGATCATGGCGATGCTCGGCGGCATCGAAACCGCCATGGCCGCGCTCGACATCCCGCGCGGTCAAGGTGCGCTCGAGGCCGCAGCCGCAACCTTGGCCAAATCGCCCTGATCCGCCCTTCATCTGGCTAAAAATATCTTCGGGGGGAATCGCGCCCAAGCGCGATGGGGGGCAGACAGCCCCCCTTAAACCGCCCGAGCCCGGACCAAAGCCCGGGGCAAAGCGGATGCAAAAGCCGCCATTTCCGCCTCGCCCCCGCAACTCACCCGAATGCACCGGTTCTGTGGTGCCGCAAATGGCATCCGAACAAAAACGCCTTGTTCAACCAGCGAGTCCAGAACGGATTTCGCAAACACCCCGTCGCGCCCGCAATCAATGGCAACGAAATTCGTGGCTGATGGCAGCGGCTCCAATCCGTTGTCCCGTGCGATCTGCGCGATCTGATCGCGCGACGCCGCGATCTTGGCCTGTACCTCGGCCAGCCAAGCCTGATCCTGCAGCGCTGCCAATGCCCCGGCCTGTGCCGCCCGGTTCATGCCGAAATGGTTGCGCACCTTGTTGAACGCCGCAATCAACTCCACCGCGCCCAGCGCATAGCCCACGCGCGCGCCCGCCATGCCATAGACTTTCGAAAAGGTCCGCATCCGGATCACCCGCGGGTCATCCACCGACACTGGCGTGGCGGTGCCTTCGGGCGCGCATTCCACATAGGCCTCGTCCAGAACCAGCAAGCAACCATCCGGCAAGGCCTCCATCGCGGTCACGATCTCAGCGCCTGAATGCCAACTGCCCATCGGATTGTCCGGGTTGGCGAGATAAACCAGCTTCGCATCCACTTCCGCCGCTTTGGCGAACAAGGCCACCGGGTCCTCGTGATCATCGCGATAGGGCACCTTGTGCAAAACACCGCCGAACCCGGCCACATGGTAGTTGAAGGTGGGATAGGCCCCGTCCGAGGTCACGACCGCATCGCCCGGCGCAACCATAAGCCGCACCAGATACCCCAGCAGCCCGTCAATGCCTTCGCCCACAACGATATTCTCGGGCGCAACTCCGTGATGGGCCGCCAGCGCGTGGCGCAGATCGTAGTTCTCGGGGTCGCCATACATCCAGATATCACGCGCCGCCTGCTGCAAGGCCTCGACCGCACGCGGGGATGGCCCGAAAACGCTCTCATTTGCGCCGATCCGCGCGTCAAACGGCGCACCGCGCTGGCGCTCCTGCGTTTCGGGGCCGACAAAAGGCACGGTTGCAGGCAGCGATTGCGTCAGCGGGGTATAGCGAGGTCCAGTCATGGCCGCAGATAAACCCAACGTCCCGAAGGGGGCAAGCCTTGCACCAGCGCGCAATCACGGTCAGGGTGCCTGCAAGAAGCGGGTCGGAGGTATCATGCGTTATCTACTGGGACTTGTCGTTATCGGACTTGCCTATCTGGTCTTCTGGCCGGTCCCGGTTGACCCGGTTGCACACCGGATGCCGGACCCGCCGGGCTTCACCGGCGATTTTGCCGAAAATCGGCACCTTGACGCGCTTCAGCTGATCACCCTCCCGGACGCAGAGATTGGGCCCGAGGATGTTGCGGTGCTGCCGGATGGCAGCGTCTACACCACCAGTCTCTCGGGTATTCTCTACCGCATCGACGGGGATCAGCCGGTCGAGGTCGACCGCTTGCAGGGCCGCCCGCTCGGCCTGCGCGCCGGACCAGATGGCGCGCTTTACATCGCGGACAGCTTTCGGGGGCTGATGCGCTGGACCGGGCCGGGAACGCTGGAAACGTTGGTTTCGGAAATCGACGGCGTGCCCGTGATCTATGCGAATAATCTCGACGTGGCGCGGGATGGAACGGTCTATTTCTCAAATTCCACCGATCGCTTTGACCCCAAGACGATGGGGGGCACCAAACCCACGTCGGTCCTTGCAATCTGGGAGCAATCCCCAACCGGCTACGTCGCCCGGTATTCGCCCGATGGTGGGGCCGAGAAGATCGCCGATGGCTTTGTCTATACCAACGGCATTGCGCTTTCACCGGAAGAAGACTTCCTTTTGATCGCCGAAACCGGACGGGCACGGGTACACAAGCTGTGGCTGACCGGCCCCAAGGCCGGAACGCAAGAGGTTCTTCTGGATAACCTGCCGGGCTATCCCGACAACATCAAGGCGCAAGCAGACGGCACCTATTGGATGGCCTTTGCCAGCCCGCGCGTGCCTTCGGAAAAACTGCTGCCCTATCCGTTCCTGCGCAAGGTGATCTGGCGGCTGGGTCCAATGGTGCGACCCGCGCCGATTCATCGCGGCATGATGGTGCAGTTCGATGGCGATGGAACGATCCTGCGTACATTACAGGACCCCGATGGACGGCTGGGGATCTCCACGGCTGGTCAGCGTATCGGGGATCAGTTCTATGTGATGACCCTCGATTCTCCGTGGTTCGGACGGATGCCTGCGGCTGATCTGCCCTGACGTCGTGATGGCGCTGCTGACCCCAAGCTGGCATGATCGCAACAGAAGTCACGAACCGGAGGCCCCATGTCACGCGTTTCTATCGAGTACAAAGACCACATCGCCCATGTCACGCTGACCCGCGGCGACAAGATGAACGCGCTGGACGATGCGATGATCAAGGCGATCCTGTCCGCGGGGCAAGAGGTCGCCGCCGCTGACATCCGCGCGGTGGTGATGTCGGGTGAGGGCAAAAGCTTTTGCGCCGGGCTGGACATGGCCAGTTTTGCCAGTATGGCGCACACCGACCCGACCGAGTGGCTGATGACGCGCAGCTATGAGGACGCCAACGAGATGCAGGAGCTTGCCATGATTTGGCGGCGCGTCCCGGTCCCGGTGATCTGTGCCATTCAGGGTGTGGCTTACGGCGGCGGGCTTCAGATCGCGCTGGGGGCGGATATCCGCATCGCGCAACCCGAGGCCAAACTGGCGGTGATGGAGATGAAATGGGGCATCATTCCCGATATGGGCGGCATGGTCCTGCTGCCGAACCTCGTGCGCTCGGACGTGCTGCGCTTTTTGACCTATACCGCCCGTCCCATCGGCGCACCGCAAGCCGCAGATTGGGGTCTGGTCACAAAACTCTCGGATGATCCGCTGACCGAAGCGCTTGCATTGGCCGAGGATATCGCCGGGAAAAGCCCGTCCGCCATCCGTGCTGCCAAGCGGCTGATCGAGGTGGCCGAATCGCGTGACCGCGCCGACGTCTTGCTGGCTGAATCCTCCGAGCAGGTGGACCTGATCGGCAAACCGGATCAGATGGAGGTTGTGATGGCCCAAATGCAGGGCCGCAAGCCCGAGTTCAAGTAAGCGCGCAAACCGCCCTAGCGCAGAAAGGCCCGCCGCGCATCGCGCGCCATGTTATAGCGCATCTCAAGGTCGGCGATCCGCGCCATTGCCGCCTTGCGGGCCTCGGGATCGGTCAGCGCGGCATAGCCTTTGCGGGCCGCGTCCAGCTCTTTCTTGATGTCAAATTCCTCGGGCAGAACCCCGGCCTGCGCCATGATCCGGTGACCGGCGGCGATGGCGGGATCACTTTGCGCCTCGCCCGAGCGGTCGGGCAGGGGCGCACCTTCACCCTCAAGGCCCTCAAGCTGACCTTCGGCCTGTGCCTTCCTGATCTGGCGCTCCACCAGTTTTCCAAGCGATCCGAACATGCGCGGATCATACCGCCCGCTGCGGGTTTGCGAAAGCGTCTAGCGCATCCGCTTTGCCACCAGAAGCGCAATGCCACCGGCCAGCAGACCCCAGACCGCAGCCCCCAGCCCGAAAACGGTGATGCCCGACGCGGTGATCGCCAGCGTCAGGATCGCCGCCTCGCGCTCCGCCGCCACGTCCAGCGCGGCGTGCATGGAATTGGCCATAACGCCGATCAGGGCAACCCCGGCCAGCGTCCCCATCAGCAGGGGGTCAGCATGGGCGGCAAAACCTGTGATGGCCACCGCGAACACACCAAAGAGGCAATAGAACACGCCGCCCATGATGGCGGACCAATAGCGCTGCGCCGGGTCGGGATGGCTGTCTTCGTTCGAACACATCGCGGCGGTGATCGCGGCCAGACAGGTGGCGGGTGCGCCGAACGGGGCGGACAGCAGGCTTGCGCCGCCCACGGCCGAAAACAGCCGTCCGGGAGCCGGCGTATAGCCAAAACTGCGCATGACCGCGACGCCGGGGATGTTCTGTGTGGCCATCGTGACGATGAACAACGGCACGCCGATCCCGATTGCGGACGCGACCGAGAATGTGGGCGTGGTCCAGACCGGGGCGGCGATCAGGTGTTCCGGCATCACCTGCGCCCTTCCGGCGCTCAGCGTGACGACAATAGCTGCTGCGATCACAGCCGCCGGAACGGCAAAAAGCCGGTTGATGCGGCCTGCGATGAACCATGTCGCGATCACCGGCAGCGCCTGTCCCGGGATCTCGATCGCCGCCTTGAAGGGCAGGAGGCAGAGCGGCAGCAAAACGCCTGCCAGCATCGCCTGCGCCAGCGTCGTGGGGATTGCCGCCGCCAAGCGCCCGAGCGGTTTCCACAGCCCTGCAAGAACGGTCAGTGCCCCGGCGCAGAGGAATGCGCCAATCGCGCCCGAAAACCCCTCGACCGGCGCGGCGGATACGGCCAGCAAGGCAGCGCCCGGCGTCGACCAGGCAACACTGATCGGCACTTTGTACCACAGGCTCAGGACGATGGCGGCAAGGCCCATGGCGATGGCGGCGCTCATCAGACCCGAAGCGGCCTCGGCCCGCGACGCCCCCATCGCGCTCAGCCCCTGCAGGACGATCGGGAACGAGCTGAAGAACCCGACAATCGCCACGACCAGCCCGGTCGAGACGGTTTGCATCGGAGGGAAAGGTCGCGCCATCGGGGCCTCGGAAGTATTACTGTGCCGGAGTGCTAGCAAGCGCAGGGTGGCGGGAACAAGGGGAAAGCCATGAGGATAAAGAAAAAACCCCTCGGCCTGGTTTAGCGGAGGGGTTTGGATTTGAGTATTTGTGAAAAGATGAAGATCAAGCGATTTCTGCGAGACGGGCAAGCGCCTCGTTCAGTTTCGCCTCTTCTTCTTCGCGGGCGGCGAGGTTGGCTTTGGCCTCTTCAACTACTTCTTCCGGGGCGGAGGCCACGAATTTGGGGTTGTTTAGACGCCCACGCAGACCGCCGAGTTCCTTGGCCAGTTTGCCCTTGGCTTTCTCGAGCCGGTCCTTTTCGGCGCCGATGTCGATGATATCGGCGAGCGGCAGGCCAAAGGATGCGCCGGGGGCGGCGATCGAGATAGTGCCTTTGGGCAGTTCGTCCGCCTTGGTCAGGCTGTCGATCCGCGCCAGGCGTTTGATCAGCGCTTCGTTGCGATCCCACGCCGCCTGTCCGTGCGCGTCGATTTCAGTGACCAGCATCGGGACGTATAGACCAGCAGGAACGCGCATTTGTTGGCGTGCCGAGCGGGTGTTTTCGATGACCGAGATCACCCAATTCATCTCACGATCAGCCTCCGCGTCGATCAGGTCGGCGGCGGCGTAGGTTGGCCAGTCGGCGTGTACGAGCATCTTGGCGCGGGCGCCGGTCAGCCCCCAGAGCTCCTCGGTGATGAAAGGCATGATCGGGTGCAGCAGGATCATGCACTGATCCAGAACCCAGCGCATTGTGGCGCGGGTTTCGGCCTGAGCCTCGGCGTCGTCGCCTTGCAGCAGGGGTTTCGACAGTTCCACGTACCAGTCGCAGACCTTGCCCCAGACAAAGGCATAAAGCCCGTTGGCCGCGTCGTTGAAGCGATAGCTTTCCAGCGCCGCGTCGACCTCTTCCCGCACGCGCGCGGTTTCGCCGATGATCCAGCGGTTCACGGCGGCTTTGGGTTTCAGGTCGGCCACGTCCAGTCGCGGCACGGTGTCGGTGAAGACCTCGTTCATCTCGGCAAAGCGGACGGCGTTCCACAGCTTGGTGCCGAAGTTGCGATAGCCGGTGATACGCTCACGCGACAGTTTCAGAACGCCGCCAATCGCCGCCATCGAGGCGTTGGTAAAGCGCAGCGCATCCGCACCGAACTCGTCCACGATTTCAAGCGGGTCGATGACGTTGCCGGTGGTCTTGGACATCTTCTTGCCCTTCTCGTCGCGGACGAGTTGGTGCAGGTAGACGGTGTGGAACGGAACCTCGTTCACCACGGCCAGTTGCATCATCATCATCCGGGCGACCCAGAAGAACAGGATGTCGAAGCCGGTGACGAGGACATCCGTCGGGAAGTAGCGCTTTAGCTCCTCGGTCTGTTCGGGCCAGCCGAGCGTGCCGATGGGCCAGAGACCGGAGGAGAACCAGGTGTCGAGGACGTCGGGGTCTCTTTTGAGCAAAACGAAATCGCGACCACCTTCTACAGCCGTTGCAAAAGCTTCATCTTGCCAAGCGTTGCTTTGGACGTTTGGGTGCACTTCAGACGGATCAAGTGAGGTCGTCTGGTCTTCGAAGAACTCACGCACGCTCGAAACACCATAGTATTCCCGAGCGGCGCTTGCCGCATCATCGAAAGTAGCGCCACAGAATGGAACTAGTTCGCCGGAAGTATAGTCAACGCCAAGAGAATTCGAAGCATCCTTCTTGGGCCCATACCAAACCGGTATCTGATGCCCCCACCACAACTGGCGCGAGATGCACCAGGGCTCGATGTTTTCCAGCCAGTGGTAGTAGGTCTTCTCGCCCGACTCGGGGATGATCTTGACCGTGCCGTCCTTGACCGCGTCCAGCGCGGGGCCGACGACCTTTTCGGCGTCGACAAACCACTGGTCGGTGAACATCGGCTCGATCACCACTTTCGAGCGGTCGCCGAACGGCTGCATGATCGGCTTGTTTTCGACTTTCGGATATGCCTTGCGGAGTGCCACAATGTCTTTCTTGCTTAACGGGTCGTAGAAACCATCTTCGCCCGAAAGTTCCTCGTCAAACTTGACCAATGAACCTTCATAGTGAGTTTGGGCGGCCTGTATGGCGTCCGATACCGACGCAAAAACATAGTATCTTCCGTCCGGGTCCTCCCAAACACCCAGTTCTTCCTTCTTTTTGCGCTCCGGTATTGAAACACGTGGAAGAGATGTGTCTGGGTCGTCAGCATCGGTCATCACCGCTAAACCCTCTTCGGTGATCTGCTTAACGATTAGCTCACGCGCCTCGAACCGATCGAGCCCCCGCAGGTGATCGGGAACAAGGTTGATCGCGTCAATCTCGTTCTCGGTAAACTCTTTGCCGCGGGCATATTCCTGCGCCAGACCCGCCGCTTCGGCATACGGAGCGCCATCGGCCCGCATCGCTCCCTTGGTATCCATCAGGCGGTACATCGGAATGCCGCCACGCTTGGCCACCATATTGTCGTTAAAGTCATGCGCGCCGGTGATCTTCACCGCGCCCGAGCCGAAATCGGGGTCAGGATATTCATCTGTGATGATCGGAATCTGACGGCGATGCTCTTTCGGACCAACCGGAATTTCACAGAGCTTCCCGACGATTGGCGCATATCGTTCATCCGATGGATGAACTGCAACCGCACCGTCACCCAGCATGGTTTCGGGGCGCGTGGTGGCGATGGAGATGTAATCCCGCTCTTCGCGGAAGATCACATTCCCATCTTCATCTTTTTCCAAATACTCATATGTCTCACCGCCCGCCAAAGGGTACTTGAAGTGCCACATATGCCCGGCGACCTCAATATTCTCGACCTCCAGATCCGAGATCGCGGTCTCGAAATGCGGGTCCCAGTTGACCAACCGCTTGCCGCGATAGATCAGGCCCTTTTCGTACATGTCGACGAAAACCTTGATCACCGCGTCGTGAAAATTCGCAGAATTTTCGTGCCCGGTGCGCGGGTCGCCCTTTGCCCCGGCCATGGTGAAGGCGTTGCGCGACCAGTCGCAGGACGCGCCCAGCCGTTTCAGCTGCTCGATGATGGTGCCGCCGTATTCACCCTTCCACTCCCAGACCTTCTCAAGGAATTTCTCGCGCCCCAGCTCACGCCGGCCCGGTTGCTGCGTCAGCATCAGCATCTTTTCCACCTGCATCTGGGTGGCGATGCCCGCGTGGTCCTGACCGGGTTGCCAAAGGGTGTCGAACCCCCGCATCCGGTGCCAGCGGATCAGAATGTCCTGCAAGGTGTTGTTGAACGCATGCCCCACATGCAGCGCCCCTGTCACATTGGGGGGCGGGATCATGACGGTAAAGCTCTCGTCGCGCGATTTGTTCGCGCCTGCCTTGAAGGCTCCGGCCTGTTCCCAGGCCTCGTAAATACGGGCCTCGGCCTCGGCTGCGTTGAATGTCTTTTCCATCGCCATGGGGTGCGTCCTGCGTCATCACTCTCGGGTCAGCGCCTGCAATAACGAATGCGTGCAGGAAGGGGAAGGGGCCGCGCGCACGCAACCCGCCGCCGGGTGTGCAGGCTCTGGCGCGTTTGGAACCGGCGCGTCGCTCCGGCGGGCACCGGGCCTGGTACACAGTGAAAATGAAACACTGCCAACGTGTCCCCTTGTTGCTTTAAGGCCAATGATACCACCGACCTCAAAAAGCCGAGTTCCGGTTTGGACACAGACGCGATGGGGTTGAATGCCCGGACCTGTTGCCAAATTGGTGATGTCCCCTTGCGGCGAACCTGAATGACCGATCTCGTTCCGCAAGGGCTATGATTTCCAATGCAGTATCAATTGGGTATGGACCGATGGGCCTAATAGGCACAAAGCAGCCATGGCGCGCGTTATTGTTTCGTTGCTGACATTAGTCTTGATGCGCGAGGGCAACGGATCACAGCAACGTGCCCGGATTTTGCCTTGCCCCCAGCGGTTGAGACACCCATGATTGACTTTACCCCTGCGCTGGTTTTGCCAACCGCCAATGACCGAGAAGCAGTGGGCAGCATGGTTAAGGTGTCGGTTGCGGCACAAGCGGTTGGACTGGCGCTCTGTCAATGCGGGGTGCGGCGGGCGGTGACGTCATGCGCATCCCAGAATTTGGAAAGCGCCGAGATATGGTTCTGTCACGTCTAAGCAGAAAGGTTCTGGGATGGCTCGGACGGCCGTTCAGATCCGAACATTCTGCCGAGGCGCCCCGCCGCGAACCGATCAGTCACGTCATCATTCTTGACGGCACAATGTCCACGCTGGAACCGGGCCGGGAAACGCATGCAGGCCAGACCCTTCGCCTGTGCTGCGAAATGGGAAGCAAAGTCTCGGTCTTTTATGAAGCAGGTGTGCAGTGGGACAGTTGGAAGTCCTCGCTGGATGTGATGATGGGGCGGGGGATCAACCGGCAAATTCGGCGTGCCTATGGGTATCTAGCGTCTCGATACAAACCCGGAGACAGGATTTTCTTCATTGGCTATTCGCGCGGGGCATATGGTGTGCGCAGCCTGGCGGGTGTCATCGACCAAGTTGGTCTGCTGCAGGCCGAGCACGCGACCGAGCGCAATATAAAGCAAGCCTATCGTCACTATGAATGCAATTCCCAAGGCGAAGCCGCCGTGGAATTCAGCCGCATGTTCTGCCACGAGGATGTCGCGATCGAGATGGTGGGTGTCTGGGACACGGTCAAGGCACTGGGCCTGCGCCTGCCGCTGCTCTGGCGATGGGCCGAAGAGCGTCACGCCTTCCACAACCACAAGCTTGGCCCGGCGATCCGCCACGGCTATCACGCCTTGGCGCTGGACGAAACGCGCGAGGTTTTCGAACCCATTCTGTGGACCTGCACGCCCGAGTTCGAGGGGCATGTAGAGCAGGTTTGGTTTCGCGGAACACATGGGGATGTCGGCGGACAATTGAACGGGTTTGAAGAGGCCCGCCCCCTCAGCAACATCTCGTTGATTTGGATGCTGGACAAGGCCGAACAGCACGGTCTGCCATTGCCGGATAAATGGCGTGACCGCTACCCTACGGACTCGCACGCCCAATCCGTGGGTACCTGGCGCGGTTGGGGCAAGATTTTCCTGTTGCGCAAGCACCGGAGTGTGGGGCTGGACAGGTCAGAACGGCTGCACGTTTCAGTCTCGCCCGAGGATCTGCCCGATTGGGTGCCGATGCCGGATTTGCCGTCTCATCCGGCGCAGTAAACCTAGTCCGGAGTGCACACGTTCCTGACAGACTTGATTAGTCTGTCGGGCTCGGCAATGCGATCAAACCGCCATCGTCGGGGCGACCAGTTATAGATGCGTTGTTCTTCAGGATGATCGACCACCAGCAATCCGTGAAAGTACCATGCAGACGTTGTTTTGTAGCCGGTTTTTGTCGTGTAAAACGCGAATCCACGTAGTTCGTGAAGGGCTTTGACGGGTGAGTTTTCTGCGTGTTCGGCGATGCAGTAGGGCGACCCGTCTGCAATCAAGCGCGACTGGATCAGAACCACCGGAACGGTCAAAAGGGATCAAAGCGCTGCTACGGTCGCAACCGATATTCCGGCCATTGCCGCCCAAGACGGTCGTGGTTTCCCATCGCGGCCAGACCAGATCAGAAAGCTGGAGGCGATGGCAATGGTCAAGCTGACACCGTGAAAGGCCTGCGTGTCAGTAAACGGTCCGAAGACGCCGGATAACACTGTCAGAAATAATCCCAGAACGACCGAAGCACCCGCAAGAATTCTGGCAAGCAGTCGCGGGATCGGACAAATTCCAAGCAGGGCAAGAATGCCAAGGAATGCGGGTATAGCGGGGATGAGCCACACGCACAAAAGCAAGCCTTGAATGAGAAAAAGAATGGCGTGTTTGTCCGTGCCGGCGTCGAACAGATACGGATCTATGGGCTGCATGTAGGCAGCGAAGATCAGCGCTGCGTAGGCACAGAACAAAGCCTTGTACTTGAGTGGCGGTCGGATAACGTAATCTCTTTGGTCTAAAATACTCAGCGACCGACCATCTGCGCTGTGCTGAATGGTCGGCCGAAAATCTCAAATTAGAAAATGGCGCACCGTCATAAATCTGGTGCTTTTCGGAATGCCTTACCGCCGACGATCTCTGCGTGAGCTCATCGGCTGGAACGCCACGCCCACATGCGCCTCGCAATAGGGCTTGCCGGGCTCGACAGGCAGGCCGCAGAACCAGAAATCTTCGGTCGCGGGGTCGCCCACGGGCCATTTGCAGGTTTTCTCGGTCAGTTCCATCAGCGTCAGTTTCTTGGCCTTCTTCTCAACCTCGTTGACCTTGGCCAGGGCCTCGGGGCTGATCTCGTTGGCCGAAGGCTGTGGCGGCAAGGGCTGACCGGCCGGGATGATCTGGCGGCGGGCCGGGGTGGCAGGCTTGGCATCGGGCGCCGGGGTCGGGCGTGCCGGTTCGGTCTTGGGCGCGGGTTTGGGCTTGGCCTCTGCCTTGGGCGCGGGTGCAGGCTTTTCCTTGGGCTCTGACTTGGCGGGCGCGGCCCCGGTGGCGCGGTTCGACAGGCCCAGACGATGGACCTTGCCGATCACCGCGTTGCGGGTCACACCGCCCAGTTCCTTGGCGATCTGGCTGGCCGACTGGCCCTCGCCCCACATCTTTTTCAGCAGCTCAACACGCTCGTCAGTCCAGGACATCATTTGCCTTTCAAAAGCGGAAAGCGGCCCCGGATTCGGGCCGCCTTGGGAATTCGTTTCAGCCCCCTATTCTAATCACTGTGGGCCGAGTTACAAGCGGTCTTCGAATCAGTTATAGGGCAGGTCATGCAGAATCTCATGGATCACGACGCGCGCCGCTTTGGGGCGGTGAATTGGATGGGCCTCTATACGCTGGCACAGCGCGAAACGCTGCGCTTCATGGCGGTCTGGACGCAAACCCTTGTGGCCCCGCTGGTCACGGCGGGCCTGTTTCTTCTGATCTTCAACATTGCCATCGGACCCAGCCGGTCGAATGTGATGGGTGTCTCGTTCCTGACCTTTCTGGCGCCCGGTATCATGATGATGACCGTGATCCAGAACGCCTTTGCCAACACCTCCTCCTCGATGGTGATCGCCAAAGTGCAGGGCAACATCGTCGATACGCTGATGCCGCCCCTGTCCCCGCTCGAGATCATGCTGGGCTATCTGGCCGGCGGGATCGCCCGAGGCATCATGATTGCCTTCGTCGTGGCACTTGCATTGGTGCTGGTTCTGGGGATCGTCCCGGAATACCCCCTGATCGCCCTGATTTTTGTGGTTCTGGGCGGTGCCTTCATGGGCGCGCTGGGCCTCTTCGCCGGGATCTTTGCCAACAAATTCGATCAGATGGCGGCGATCACCAATTTCATCGTCACGCCCTTGGCCTTCCTGTCGGGCACGTTCTACTCGGTCCAGGCCCTGCCGCCGGTGCTGAACCGCCTGATCCATGTGAATCCGGTCTTCTACCTGATCGACGGCCTGCGCTATGGCATGATCGGCGTCTCGGACAGTTCACCGTGGCTGGGCATGGTGATTTGCACAGTCTCAACTCTGTTGGTGGGGGCGCTGACCTGGCAGATGCTGCGCACGGGCTATCGGCTCAAGGCCTGACGCTGCCGCGCCTCGCGCCAGACCAGGATCAGACCTCCGGTCAGGATGATGGCGGACCCCACGATGCTGATCGTGTCCGGGATCACGCCAAACACCGCGAAATCGTAAAAGCCCGCAAAGACCAGCGTGGCATAGCTGATCGGAGCGACAAAGGACGCATCTGCCCGCGCCATCCCGTTGACGAAACAGGCCTGCGCACACGCCATCAGCACACCGATCCCGGCAAGCGCCGCCCATTGCTGCGGCGTTGGGATCTCGAACACAAAGCTCACCGCGACCGAGGCGATGGTCAGCCCCATCGCATTGTTGATCAGCAGAATCTGAATTGGAATCTCGCGACCCGACAGTTTCTTGATGAAAATCAGCTCCATCCCGATGATCGCCGCCGCCGTCAGGGCCAGCAAGGCGGCGGGCTGAAAACTCGCCGGGGTCGGACGCAGCAGAACCAGCGCACCAACCAGCGCAACAATGGCGGCCAGCCAGCGCCACGGGCCCACGCCTTCCTTTAGAAGTGGGATCGCCAGCACCATCGCAAAGACCGGATTCAGGAACGAGATCGCCGTGGCATCCGCGATCGGTATAAAGGCAACCGCCGCAAACATAAGCGTAACGCCAAGCCAGCCGAAACTCGTGCGACCGACATGCAGACCCCAATGCGGGCGGCTCAGGCGCGGACGAAGAGTGCCCACCGCCGTGACGATCACCAGAAAGGCAAACAGAAATCGCCCGTGGCTGATCTGCATCGGATGCAAGGCGGGGCCCAGAACATCCGTCCCCAACGCCTTGGCCAGCAACGTCGTGCCCGCCAGCAAGGCGCTTGCGGCAAGGATCAGCAGGGCCGCAAGGGCTGGGTTCTGACGCGTCGGGGTCATGGCTCACCCGTGCGCCAGCCCCGGGCAAATGGCAAGCAGCAAAATCCCGGCCCCGGCTTGAATTTTGACATATTCGCAAAAACGGGGTTTTCAGGTGGACCACATCCCGCTATACGCCCCGGCATGATCAAAACCGCCGATATCCTGCGCCTCCGACGCCGACGCCTGACCGCGTAACCGGCCTTTTGATCCTTTGCGCCTTTGAAATCTGCGCAATCCCCACCAAAGATGTTGACGAACCCGGCCCCGGTGTATCACTCACTTGGGCTCCAACTACCTGAAAAGGATGATCCGATGATCCCGTCCGTTCTGCCGACCTACAACCGCGCGCCCCTGACTTTCGTGAAGGGCGAATGCGCCTGGCTTACCGAGGCGGATGGCCGACGTTTTCTCGACCTCGGCGCGGGTATCGCGGTGAACGTGCTAGGCCACGCGCACCCGGCGCTGGTCAACGCCCTGACGGAACAGGCGCACGCTCTGTGGCATGTCTCGAACCTCTATCACATCCCGCAGCAGCAGGCGCTGGCCGACAAGCTGGTCGAACACAGCTTTGCCGACACGGTGTTCTTTACCAACTCCGGCACGGAATCCTGCGAACTGGCCGTGAAAATGGCGCGCAAGTACTTCTACGAGAAAGGACATCCCGAAAAGGTCGAGATCATCACGTTCAGCGGCTCTTTCCACGGGCGGTCGTCGGCAGGCATCGCCGCTGCCGGGTCCGAGAAGATGACCAAAGGCTTTGGCCCGCTGCTGCCCGGCTTTGTGCACGTCACCTTTGGTGACCTTGACGGCGTGACCAACGCCATCACCGAAAACACCGCGGCGATCATGATCGAACCGATTCAGGGCGAAGGCGGTATTCGCCCGGTGCCGGATGCCGAACTCAAAGCCCTGCGCCAGATCTGTGACGATAACGGCCTATTGCTGATCCTCGACGAGGTTCAGTGCGGCGTCGGGCGCACCGGCAAGCTTTTTGCGCATGAATGGGCGGGCATCACCCCCGATATCATGATGATCGCCAAGGGCATCGGCGGCGGGTTCCCCCTCGGCGCCGTGCTGGCCACCGAAGAGGCGGCCAGCGGCATGACCGCGGGCACCCATGGCTCGACCTATGGCGGCAACCCGCTGGGCTGCGCCGTGGGGTGCGCGGTGATGGATCACGTCGCAACACCCGCGTTCCTCGAAGGTGTGAACCGCAAGGCCGGGATGCTGCGTCAGAAACTCGAAGGTCTGGTCGCGGAACATCCCGACGTGTTCGAAGAGGTGCGCGGATCCGGCCTGATGCTCGGCCTAAAATGCAAGCCCGCCAATATCGATGTGGTCAACGCCGGTTATGACAACGAGGTCATCACCATCCCGGCCGCCGACAATGCGATCCGCCTGCTGCCGCCGCTCACCCTGACCGAAGATGACATCGCCCAGGCGCTGATCCGCCTCGAGAAAACCGCCAAGCAGGTCGAGGCCACTCTGGCCACCGCCTGACCTTCATCTTTTCCAAAATACTCTGGGGGTGTGGGGGCCAGCCCCCACGCGCCATTAGCCAAAAGCGACATGATATGAACCACTTCCTCGATATCCACAAAACCGACGCCACGGCGTTGCGGGCCATGATCGATCAGGCGGGTGCCATGAAGCAGGCGCGTCTCGGCCGCCCAAAAGCGGCCCCGGACGACGAACAGCCGCTTGCGGGCCGCATGGTTGCGCTGATCTTCGAAAAACCCTCGACCCGTACCCGCGTGTCCTTTGACGTGGGCGTGCGCCAGATGGGGGGGCAGACCATGGTGCTGTCCGGCAAGGACATGCAACTGGGTCACGGCGAAACCATCGCCGACACCGCCCGCGTCCTGTCGCGCTATGTCGACATGATCATGATCCGCACCTTTGATGAGACCATTCTGACCGAGATGGCCCAATACTCGGACGTGCCCGTGATCAACGGCCTGACCGACCGCACCCATCCCTGCCAGATCATGGCTGACGTGCTGACCTTTGAGGAACATCGCGGCCCGATCGCGGGCAAAAAGGTGGTCTGGACGGGCGACGGCAACAATGTCTGCGCCTCGTTCCTGCATGCCGCGGGTCAGTTCGGCTTTGATCTGACCTTCACCGGCCCCGCCCAGTTTGACCCGGAGGAAGAGTTCATGGGCTTTGCCCGCCAGAAAGGCTCGAAGATCGTGGTCGAACGGGATGCCTACAAGGCGGTCGAAGGGGCCGACCTCGTGGTCGCGGACACATGGGTTTCGATGCATGATTCCCAATCCGCAAAAGAGCGTCGCCACAACCTCCTGCGCCCCTATCAGGTCAATGCCGACCTGATGTCACATGCCAAACCCGACGCGCTGTTCATGCACTGCCTGCCCGCCCATCGCGAGGAAGAGGCCACGTCCGAGGTCATGGATGGCCCCAATTCGGTGATCTTTGATGAGGCCGAAAACCGCCTGCATGCCCAAAAGGCGGTCATGCGTTGGTGCCTCGGGGTCTGAAGTGCCCCGCGCTTCAACGACGCCGAACCTCCCATACCCGCAATTTGGTGAGCGTGCCGACGCTCACCAGCACCACCAGAACGCACAGGGCGAACTTGGTCATCACCTCCATCGTACCTTCGATCAGCAGCGCGTGAATGACACTGCCCAGAATGGTCACGGTGGCAAATGACGCATGACCCAGCCGCCAGACCCTGAACCGCAGGTTCAGGCGCTGACGAAAAATCCCCAACGCCGCTGCGCCGAACCCGGTCCACATGGCGATGACACCCCAGGCGGAAAACGGTGTGGCTGACACAAACAGCAGGGCATCCACAACATCTGGCGGGCTTGTGATCCACAACCCGCCAACATGGATCACGATAGCAGCGACAAGGGCCAGACCGCACCATCTGTGCCAAAGGCGGCTGGTCACGGGCGACAGCCCCGGCAACCAGCGCCCCGCCAGAACGGGCTGCATCAGCAGCAGGCACATCCCGATGATGCCCGCAAATCCTGCAAGGATATAAATCGGCTCACGCCACGCCAAATAGGGGCTGAAGGCCGCCGCGATGATCGGCACCAGAAGGGTGGCGATCAAAGCCGCCCAGATCGCAACGCGTGTCGGCACCTATCAGGCAGGTTGCAACACGAAATGCGCGGCAAGCGTCTTGTCCCGCGCGCTCGACATCACGGGGCGCAGGAACACGGTCTCGAACTCGCCGCTGTCATAGGCCAGATGCCCGTGCGGCTGACCGAATGCAGGTACGATCTGCGGCATCTCCAACCGGAATTCTCCGTTGGCATCCGTCAGCGTGGCGCCATGGCTGCGTTCGTCGCGTTCATGCCCTTCGGTGGTATGCGCCCAGATCTGGATGCGCTGACTGGGCAGGGGGGCACCATCGCCCGCGCGGCGTACCGTGCCGGTCATCCAGAACCCGCCACCGCCGATGCGGTCAACAATTGGCGCACCGGGGCGATAGTTGTTCGACCCGCCCCGCATGGACGGGGTTGGCGCCACTCCGCTGGCCCGCGCTGGAACAATCAGCCCCGAAGCCAGAACAGCCCCGCCCGCGGCGATCAAAGAACGACGCGTGAGTAATGAACCGGTCATGCAACCCTCTTTTTTCAGCGACCTCATCTGTTGATAAAATATAGCACGATTGCCGCGCATTCCGAGGTTCGGTTGTGAAATGTGATTTACTTTGACGCAGGCCGGGGCGGCTGCAATCCTGAACGCAGCTTGCCTTCAGCCATTAAAGGCCAATGACATGACCCCTACGGATCGCATAAGTCCCAAAGAAATCGCCGCCTTTCAGCGCGACGGGGCCGTTGTCCTGCGCGCCAAGTTCACCGATCACTGGCTGGCCGAATTGCGCGACGGCATCGACGCAGACCTCGCCACCCCGACCGATAACCTGACGCGGCACACCAAAGACCCGCAGGCGCCTGCGTATTTCGAAGATTTCTGGGCCTGGAACAAAATTCCGCAATTTAGGGATTTCGTCTTCAACTCTCCCTGCGCACCGCTGGCTGCGCAGCTTCTGGGCGCGCCTTCGATCAACCTGGTGATGGATAACTGGTTCCTGCGCGAGGCCGGATCAACCTCGCGCCCGCCCTTCCATCAGGACCTGTCCTATTTCGATTTTGAAGGCACGATGTGCGTGCTCTGGCTGCCGCTCGAACCCGTCAGCAAGGAAAACGGCATCGCCTTCGTCAAGGGGTCTCACCTGTGGAACAAGCTGTTCATGCGCGTGCGGTTTGCCGATGGGCATCCCAGCTATGAACCGGCGCAGGTCGCGGGCCTGACCTATCATCCGCCCCCCGACATCAATGCCGACCCGGCAGCTTATGACCTGCTGCAATGGGATATGGAGCCGGGCGATTGCATCTTCTTCGACATGCGCACCCTGCATGGGGGTCTGTCCTCGGTCACGCCCACCGAAACAGTGCGCCGTTTCACGCTCAGGATGACGGCACCGGATGGCGTGATCCGTTATCGCGGCGATTGGGCCAAGGATGAACGCGCCCAGTTCGAAGCCGCAGGCTATGGCGAGGGCGACCGGATTGATGGCGCGTTCTTCCCGCAGCTTTGGCCACGGGCCGCATCCTGAACGCAGCGGCGCGTTCCGCACCAAATATGTGCGCCAATGCGAATTGATCTGCGCCAAACTGCCCTACATTCTGCAAATATGAACGTGATAGCCCGTGTTGCAGGAGAGCCGGAATGAGTTGGAACCCGACCCACAATCCCGAATGCCAGTCACAGAATCCGGCATTGGACACGTTGATCATTCCTCGCGCCCGCGATCTCGGTGGCTTCGAGGTGCGCCGCGCGTTGCCCTCGGTCAAGCGGCAACTGGTTGGCCCGTTTATCTTTTTCGACCAGATGGGACCGGCCGAATTCATCACCGAAGGCGGCATCGACGTGCGCCCCCATCCGCATATCGGCCTTGGCACCGTGACCTATCTCTATGAGGGTGAGTTTGAACACCGCGACAGCCTCGGCACCCACCAGATGATCTATCCGGGTGAGGTCAACTGGATGGTCGCCGGGCGCGGTGTCACCCATTCCGAGCGTACCAGCGACGAAACCCGCGCCATGCGGAACAAGCTGTTTGGCATCCAGACCTGGATCGCGTTGCCCGAAGCGCACGAGGACATGGCCCCCGATTTCGAACATCACAAACAGGGCGCGCTGCCGCATATTCAGGACGCTGGCGTCAGCGCCCGCCTGATCCTCGGCTCGGCCTATGGCGAAACCAGCCCGGTCACCATGCTGTCCGAGACCTTCTATCTCGACGTTCAACTCGATCCGGGCGCGTCTTTCCCGCTGCCCGACAATCACGAGGATCGCGGCGTCTATGTCACCGAAGGCTCGGTCGAGATCGCGGGAGACAGCTTTGAGGCTGGCCGCATGATGGTGTTCCGCCCAGGCGACCACCTCTCGGTCAAGGCCGGACCGCTTGGCGCGCGCCTGATGCTGCTGGGCGGCGCGACGTTGAACGAAGATCGCTATATCTGGTGGAATTTCGTGTCCTCCTCGAAAGAGAAGATCGAAACCGCCACCCGCGAATGGAAAACCGCCGATTGGGCCAACGGGGCCTTCCATCTGCCGCCCGGCGACGACCAGGAATTCATCCCGATCTCGGAAGAGCTGGAGCGCACCAGCCCACGGCGCGCCCGCGTCTGACCTCACGTCACGCTGGTCTCATGCGCTGAACCCGGTGATCCTTCGGATAACGGAGGGAGCACAATGAAGATCGTCATCGCGGGCGCAGGCAGCATCGGCTGCTATTGTGGCGCATTGCTGGCGGCAGCGGGCCATCGCGTGACGCTGCTGGGCCGTGCCCGCATCCTCGACCCGATCCTTACGCAAGGTTTGACGGTCACCGATTTCACCGGTCTGCGCAAAACGATCCCCGCGGATCACCTTATCCTGAGCGAAGACCCAGGTTGCCTTGCCGACGCCGACCTGATCATCGTCACGGTGAAATCCGGCGCAACGGCTCAGATGGCCAAGCTGATCGTCGATCACGCGTCGCCCCAAGTCCCTGTTCTGTCGTGGCAAAACGGGCTCAACAATGCGCAGACCCTGCGCGCCGCGCTGCCAAACCGCGATGTTCGCGCGGGCATGGTCCCTTTCAACGTGGTCCCGGTGGGGCAGGCCACATACCACCGCGCCACCTCGGGCGAGATCATCATTGAAACGGGCCCCGGAGCTCTGGCCGAACAACTCACCTCAGCCGATCTGCCGGTGCAGGAAAGCGCAGAGATCGAGACGGTCCAATGGGGCAAGCTGGTGGTAAACCTCAACAACGCACTGAACGCGCTCTCCGGCCTGACCCTGCACGCGCAACTGCGCGACCGCGGCTGGCGTCGCCTGATGGCCGATCAGATGGCCGAGGCTTTGGCCGTGCTCAAGGCTGCCGATATTCCCGCAGCCTCAACCACCCCGCTGCCCGTGTGGATTACACCGCATATCCTGCGCCTGCCCACACCGCTGTTCACCCGCATCGCCGCAAAAATGCTGACCATCGATCCCAGCGCACGCACCTCGATGGCCTATGACGTGATGGCAGGCCGCCCCACCGAAATCGACAGCCTGCAAGGCGAAATCATCCGCCTTGGGGCTGAAACTGGTGTCGCGACGCCGTTATGCACACGTGTTGCTGGTCTGATTCACGAAGGCAATAAAACGACTTTGCGCCCGGATCAAATCAGAGCCTAGCAACAGAAAGAAACTGAGAAATTTGCAAGCCCGTCTGAAACCGGACAGTCGGCGGGTGGTGCGTGCCGAGTTTTCACCGCAATACGCGTTACATTTTTTGCAACAAGTCACGCAACTCGTGCTCTTGTACACGCTCAGCTGCGATGGCCGGGGACAACCAGACCCGATTGCGTTGCCCAACCTCGGGATAGTCCTCGGCCAAGTCCTTCACCTCAAGGTGATAAATCCAGGTCAGAACCGGTTGTGCAGAGCCGTCTTTCAGAACCTTGTCGTAAGTAAAGCGTCCGATGGGGTCCGGATCAACCGACATGGCCCGAACACCGGCCTCTTCCCAGGCTTCCTGTCGGGCAGTGCCCGCACCGTCCAACCCGTCGATCGGCCAACCTTTGGGAATAATCCAGCGCCCCGTGTTTCGGCTTGTAATCAGCAGGACCTCGGGTTGCCCGTTGTTGATGCGCGTACACAGGGCGGCGCACTGCACATGCCGGTGGCGCGGGGACAGAGGCCCCGGGATATCTTCCCATATGTTACGCAGCCATTTTGACATCGCATGCCAGCCTCAAAAGGGCACAGTTCCCCCGGATCACGGGTAAATAGGTACGTTGTGTCCAATTCTCAATGCTATTGGTCTGGATTGCGCCGTTTGGCGCGCAAGGTGGGGTCTGCCTGCGTCGGGTCCTCGGGCCACGGGTGCTTGGGGTATTGCGCGCGCATATCCTTGCGGACGTCCGCATAAGACCCCGCCCAGAACCCCGGCAAATCGCGCGTGATCTGGATCGGCCTTTGGGCCGGTGACAGAAGTGTGATCTTTAACGGTTCTTTGCCAATGGTGGGATGTGTCGTGACGCCAAAGACTTCTTGCAAGCGGACCGAGATTTCCGGAGCGGAGCCGCTGTAGTCAATCGGAATCTTTCTGCCAAGCGGGGTCAGGAATGATCCCGGGGCACGGCGGTCCAGGTCTTGTGTCTGGGCCCAGTCCAGTCGGGCTTTCAGTGCCGGTAATGGATCAAAACGCCTCCAGTCTTCGGCGCTTCGGACCCCTTGCAGCATGGGCAAGAGCCACTGATCGAGGTCATTCATAAGGCCCGCAACGGAAAAGTCGGGAAGGTTCGCACCGCCCGCACGCACCAATTCCACGCGGGCTGCAAGCCGCGCCGCGGCGCCCTCCAACCTCAGCCCAAGGTCCCGCACGCCGTCCAGCATAGCGCGGGCCGCAGCGTCGGGCGGAACGTCCTTCCAGATGCGATCGTCCAACGTGATCGCGCCAAAACGCTCCTGCCGACGGGCGATGACCCGACGATCGCGTTTGGACCAAACGCAGCTTTCCACCCATGATATCTGATCGGAAAAAAGATCCCGGATTTCACCCTCGGAGATTTGCGCGGCCAGCCGGACGCGGGCCTCGCGGGGGTTCCCGTCGGTGTCCAATGCTACCAAGAATGGTGCCGTCGCAAGCGGATCGCCCGCATCCAAGACCGCGCCTTTGCCACCCGAAAGCAGATACCGGGGAACATCACCTTTGCGACGTTGCCCAATTCGGTCAGGATAAGCCAAAGCTGCCATAGCTGCGGTTGATAGTGCTTTATCCGCTCCGCCGGCCTTCGGTCGCAGCCGTTTTGCCTCGGCAGCGATCCTGTCAAGCGTCGCCGTGTTCGCCGTCCAGGGGCGTCTGCGTTGATAGGCTTGCCGATCCCGGATTGCTTCGAGGCGTAGTGACAGATCGACCGGCGCGTTTTTCAAGGGATCGCGCTCGGCCAGCAAAGCTGCCAAGGGTGCGGCCTGTGCGCCTGACACCAGCAACATATGGCCGAGGCGCGGGTGAAGCGGCAACGCAGCCAATGCCTTTCCGTGATCAGTGATCCGTGCATTGGTGTCCAGCGCTCCCAACATCGTCAGCAACGCGCGCGCCTCTGCCAGAGAACCCGCGGGCGGCGGGGTCAGAAAGGCCAGATCACCCGGATCAGCCCCCCAAAGCGCCAGCTCAAGTGCCAAACCGGTCAGATCAGCCGCTTCTATTTCAGCGGGTGGAAAGGCCGCCAATGCGCCTTCTTCGCCCTTGGTCCACAGCCGAAAACAAACGCCTTCAGCCACCCGGCCCGCGCGTCCTGCGCGCTGAACGGCCTCGGCGCGGGTCACACGTTCTGTGACAAGGCGCGACATGCCGGACCCCGGATCAAAACGCGCCCGTCGCGCTTGTCCCATATCCACCACGACCCGAATGTCGGGAATGGTCAATGACGTCTCGGCAATCGACGTGGCCAAAACAATCTTTCGCCCCTTGTCCATCGAGGCAATCGCTTTTCTTTGTGCGGCAAAGGGCATAGCGCCGAATAGTGGACGCAGTGCGCAGTCGGGCGGGACGCGACCTGACAAGGCGGACTCGGCGCGCCGTATCTCGCCTTCGCCCGGCAGGAAAACCAGAATACCGCCACCGATGTCACGCGTTTCGCGTTCGGCGTGGACAACCAGATCAACCAGAGCATCCAGGCGGCGTGCATTCGCGCCCAAGGGGCGGTCAAGCCAGCGCGTTTCGACCGCATAGCTGCGACCCTCAGATGTTACCAAGGGCGCGTTCATCAGGCGTCCGACCGGTTCGGCATCCAATGTCGCTGACATCGCCAGCAACACCAGATCCTCGCGGAGCGCTTCGGTAACTTCCAGACACAAGGCTAGTCCGAAATCCGCATTCAAGGACCGTTCGTGAAACTCGTCGAAAATGACGGCGCCAATTCCGGGAAGATCGGGATCGGATTGCAACATCCGTGTCAGAATTCCCTCGGTCACCACCTCGATCCTTGTGGACCCAGAAACCTTGGAATCGCCGCGTATGCGGTAGCCGACGGTTTCTCCGACGCGTTGCCCGAGTGTGTCAGCCATGCGCTCGGCCGCGGCCCGCGCTGCCAACCGACGCGGTTCCAGCATGATGATCTTGCCATCGTTCAACCCTGCATCCAGCAGCGCCAAGGGTACGCGTGTCGTCTTGCCTGCGCCCGGAGAGGCCTGCAAGACAGCACGGCCCGACCCTTTGAGGGCGGTCAGCAGGTCTGGTATCGCATCGTCGATTGGCAGGCGCGTCATGTCGGCTTTATCCGTCAACGTTGGGACAAGGTCCAGTTCAAGCGCGTTGCGGCTTGTGTTTCCGTGCTTGGTACTGGACAAAACCCGCAATGCGCCTTCATTTAGGCAAAAAAACGGGTGAAGGGGCTGCGCATGAATATCGCCGAGCTGGGTGACAATGTACTGAACGGTGAGCGCCGCGCCTTGGCCCGCGCCATTACGCTTGTCGAAAGCGGGCGCGACGATCACCGGGCACAAGCGGCTGAGTTGCTGGATCATCTGTCGGGCGCCGGGCGGCAATCGCTGCGAATTGGTCTGTCGGGCACACCCGGTGTTGGAAAGTCCACCTTCATCGAGAGCTTTGGCATGATGTTGACCGGGAAAGGGCAGCGCGTCGCGGTTCTGGCCGTCGACCCAAGTTCAGCCCGGTCCGGGGGATCGATCCTGGGCGATAAAACCCGGATGGAGCGACTAAGCCGCGAAAAAAACGCCTTTATTCGTCCGTCGCCCAGCCAAAGCCACCTTGGTGGTGTGGCGCGCCGCACGCGCGAGGCAATCGCTCTGTGCGAAGCGGCGGGGTTTGACGTCGTGCTGATCGAGACTGTCGGGGTGGGTCAGTCGGAAACGATGGTTTCTGAGATGTCGGATCTGTTCCTGTTGTTGCTCGCGCCTGCGGGTGGTGACGAGTTGCAGGGGGTCAAACGCGGCATCATGGAAATGGCTGATATCATATTGGTCAATAAGGCGGATGGAGACCTGAAATCCACCGCAACCCGAACCTGCGCCGACTACGCCGGTGCGCTGAGATTGCTGCGCAAACGTCCCCAAGACCCCGAGGGTTTTCCCAAGGCAATGACTGTCTCCGCCGTTGAAGAACAAGGTTTGGACCAGGCATGGAACGAGATGCAGTCCTTGTCGGGGTGGCGGCGCGAGACCGGCCAGTGGGCGGCAAACCGCGCGGCGCAGGCGCGCTTTTGGTTCGATCAGGAAGTCCGGCATACGCTTCTTGCGCGTCTGGATACCGCGTCGGCTAGGGCCGAAATGGCGCGTCTGAACGATGAAGTTTCCAAGGGGCGTTTGAGCCCAACTCTGGCTGCCGAACAGATGCTGGCGAGTTTGTCTTGACGGGCTGAACTGCCGTATCGTGTGCCCCCAGATACTGATGACGAGAGCATGGCCACGGGGGGTCCTGTCCCAGTGGACGGCAGTGTCAAAGAATTCGCGCAGCCTGTCTTGACCCTTGTGCCGATTCCCACTAAACGCATCCAACCAGTTTTCGGGCGCGACTTCGGGTTGCGCCCCTTGTGATTTGGCCGAGGGTCCTGTACCTGGCCTCCAGAAACAAAGGAAGAAACCATGTCGCGCCGTTGCGAACTGACCGGAAAAGGCCCGATGACTGGCAACAATGTCAGCCACGCCAAAAACAGAACTCGTCGTCGTTTTCTGCCCAACCTGAACGACGTCACCCTGCAATCAGAAACGCTGGGCCGTGGTGTCAAGCTGCGGATTTCGGCCGCTGCGCTGCGCTCGGTGGATCATCGCGGCGGTCTGGACGCATTCCTGGCCAAAGCAAAAGACGAAGAGCTGTCGGCCAACGCACTGAAAGTGAAGAAAGAAATCGCCAAGGCGCAAGCCTCGGCCTAAGTCTTTCCACTTAACTCGAATTGCTGAAGCCCTGTATCGATGATGCGGGGCTTTTTCGCGTGGACCTGCGTTGTTTCTGTATTCGGGACAATCCAACCCATTGTGTGAAGTTGTTCACATAAGGATCAGTGAATGTGAGTTAAGCTGCCGCTTATTCCAATGGGGGGACTTTTCGATGCCCTTGAAGGTATTTGATTTCATTTTGCGCGTTCCGAGTTTTCTGGGCAGAACATTCAACACTTGCACGCGGATGCAACGTCGGGTCAACCGGCGCCACAACAGCCTGACTGTCGATGTGGTCAAGCGACCGGGGCTGGATAGCTGACGGGTCGTCGCGGCAAGCCCTTTCGCGCTTGAAGGCAGGTTTTTACTCACGCTATATCAGGCGTCGATATGACGGGTTTTCTGCGCATAACGGTGGCTTTGGCGCTGTCGGCCTTGCTGGGGCTGACAGGGCAGAGCATTGCAGCAACGCGCGGCATGGATCGTGCCGCCGGGCAGATGGTTCTTTGTACCGGTGCCGGACCCGTTGTTGTCTATGTCGACGATCAAGGGCAACCGACACGCCCGCCGCATTACTGCCCTGACTACGCGCTGTCGTTGCTGGGTGCGATACTGGGCGCTCAGGTAGATGTACCACCTGAGGCCGCCAACCTGCTAATTGGACCAGAACGGGTTCGCGACAGTTTGGTCGCCGCGCCTGTTCCACCAAGCCCGGCAAGGGCACCACCTCAACTTCTGTCATTTCTGCATCCAAAATCAAACGCCTGAAATACAGATGAGGTTCCAATGACCTTCAAATTCAAACTTTTGCCCTCGCTGGCTCTTGCCGCATTTGCGACAACCGCATTCGCCGATAGTGCGATCAAAGTGGATGATGCTTACGCTCGATCAACGGGAAAGCATGCCAAAGCCGGCGCAGCATTCATGATGATCGTCAACTCTGGCGACTCGGATGACCGCCTGATCGGGGCGACTTCGGACGTGGCCGGTCGGGTTGAGTTGCACACGCACGAGGTGGACGACAACGGCGTCGCCAAGATGATCCACGTCGAAGAAGGTTTCGTGATCCCGGCGGGGGCCACCTACACGCTGGAACGGGGTGGCGATCACGTGATGTTCATGGGGTTGAATCAGCCTTTCGAGCAAGATCAGAAGATCCCTGTGACCCTTATTTTCGAACAGGCCGGTGAGGTCGAGATTGAAGTGCCGGTCGATCTGGACCGCAAGGGCGGCGCGCACTCGCACTGACGCTCGCCTGTCTTCGGGCCGCTTTGCGGCCGTCATCCATGCGACAGACCGGGGTGCCCCGGTCTGAGCCGCATCTCACAAGGTCAGCGATTGATTGTTTTCATCCCGACCTTGTCACCCGCTTTTTTGAAGCGAGACGTCAGCCAGAACATGACCACGGCCATCGCCAGAGCAGAAAAGGCGATGATCCAACCAAGGGCAAAAAGCCCGATGCCGGGCGAAAACAGCAGCACCAATCCGATTGCCAGCGCGACGAAGCCGGAATTGCGCATCGCATTTCGCTGCGTGTCCCGCTCGGGCATCTGCCGCCATGTGGCCAGCGAACCGATGCCGATGATAAAGGCCCACACGCCCAACAGAAAGAACGCCAACTTGGCCGTACCTTCGGGCCAGATCAATAGTATTAGACCGATCAGGATCGCCCCGATCCCGACGCCGCCCACCAGCCCCCGTCGGCCAAAACCCAGCAGTGTAAGGCCACCGTCCACAATCAGCAGCAGCCCAACCAGCCGCAGCAGAACAGCTATGCTTCCACTTGGCCAGAACAGGGCCGCGACGCCGACGCATGCAGCCAATATCCCTCGGATCAGGAAGGTCCACCAAAGGTCGGCCAATTGCGCACCGAGCGCATCGCGCCCCTGCATGCTGCCGTCATCCATAATCTCGCCGGTCTTGGGGTCCTGATCTGTCATCTTTCACTCTCGGTATTGTCGTCAGGCCAGCTTAGCCCAAAACGTTCCGTTTTGTCTTTCAGTTCTGCCGGCGTGCCCGGTTAAGCAGCTCATCCACCCAAAGCGGAACGGTTTGCGTTGCCGGGCCGAGGATCTTCCTGTCGAAATACGAGACACCTTCGGACGGCTCGAGATTCAACTCCACGGTTTCCGCGTCGGCGGCTGTCGCTTCGTGCACAAAAGCGGCCGCCGGATAGACCTGGCCGGATGTTCCGATTGCAGCAAAGATCTGCGCATTGGCCAAATGATCATAGATTTCATCCATGAAATAAGGCATTTCGCCGAACCACACGACATCCGGCCGAACGGATCTTTGTCCGCAGGCCGGGCAGGTGTCAGCAGGTGTCATTTCAGGTTCTGAAACCCAACGATGTTGGCAAGTGCTGCATAGCGCACCGGCCAGTGTTCCGTGCATGTGAATGACGTCGCGCGCGCCGCCGGCCTCGTGCAGCGAGTCAACGTTTTGGGTCACGAGGATGACATCGTCGGGCCATTCGCGTTGCAGGCGGGCCAGCGCCCGGTGTGCCGCATTGGCGTCCGCGCCCGCCGCCTGGACGCGTCGCGCATTGTAAAAGCGATGCACCAGCGCCGGGTTGCGGGCGAAACCTTCGGGTGTCGCCACATCTTCGATCCGGTGTTGCGCCCACAGACCGCCCTCATCCCGAAAGGTGCCGAGACCGCTTTCAGCAGAAATTCCGGCGCCGGTCAGAATGACGATCTTTCCCATGTCCACTCCATGCAGTACAGGTTGTGTCATGACACAGCGTATCCTCTTTGTCTGTTTGGGCAATATCTGCCGTTCGCCTGCTGCAGAGGGTGTGTTTCGCGCCCGTGCGCCGCACTTGTCCACCGACAGCGCCGGAACCTCGGACTGGCACATAGGCAATCCGCCTTATGAGCCGATGCAAAAAGCCGCCCGCGCCCGCGATATCGAGCTCAGCGACCTGCGCGCGCGGCAATTCGTAGCCGAAGACTTCCACCGCTTCGACCTGATCATCGGCATGGATGCAAACAACATCGCCAATATCGAAAACCTGCGTCCTGACGGCAACGACACCCCGGTGCGCCTGCTGACCGATTTCGCCCCCGACGCCGGTGCCGACCACGTTCCCGACCCATACTACACCCGCGACTTCGGCGGCGCGCTGGATTTGATTGAAGCGGCGGTCGCCGGGCTAGAGGGGCATGTGCGGGCTCAGTCGTAATTTTGCCTTTCGCAATCAATCGAGGGCAATCGCTCGCTTGAGCCCAAAACCCCCGTTTGTTCAACTTCCGCAGGCCGCATTGCAATCAGCGACAGCGGCCAAACCATCCGCCGTCTTGGTGCGAACCCTTGTGCATACGCGCATACTCGCATTTAGTGTGCAGAGTGATAGTCCGATCCTGAATGGTCATTTGAGGGAATGATATAAATCCTGATGCACGCACGAGGCTGTCATCGGCGCGCATATATCTCAACGCCCAATGAGTAACGGTAGCACTTCAATCCAAATGATCTAAACATATGATCACAGGCACGTTTAGCCACCTGAATAACTCAAAGGTTAGTGACAAAAAATGACTGACGAGCGCGCGATGTTCCTGCACGAAACTCTGTCACCGGAAAGATTGACGCGGGTCGTGGATGTTGGGGCCAATCCCCTTGGCGCTACCCCATATTCAACCCTTCTGAAGAACCGCATTTGCGAGGTCTGGGGGTTCGAACCACAGCAAGACGCATTTGCACGGCTCTCGGAAGAGCGAGGAGAAAATGAAACTTACCTTCCCTACGCGATCGGCAAAGGAGGCAGTGAGCGCCTTCATGTTTGCAAGGGAAGCGGATTCACTTCGCTATACGAGCCCAACCCCGAATTCATCAAAGTCATGGGAAGGTGGCCCAGACAAATGCAGGTCGAAGAAGTAGTGCCAATTACCACCCATCGACTAGACGACCTGAAAGAGCTGCCAGAGTTCGATCTGCTGAAGATTGATGTGCAAGGCGGGGAACTGGATGTCTTCAGGAATGCGCGCGAAAAACTCAAGAATGCGGTCGCAGTGGTATCCGAAATCGCAATGGTGCCGCTTTACAAAGGTCAGCCTCTGCTTGACTCACAAATGAGCGAGTTGTCTGCTCAGGGCTTTCACTTCCATAAGTTTCTTTTTCTGAAGTCACTGACGGTCAAGACCCGTGCCTCATCCCGCCTGAAGATGCGCGCTATGCGCAACCAAGCCATTGATGGCGACGCCGTGTTCTTAAAACGGTTCTTCGCACTGGAGGACTCACCGACGGAAAGCTTGAAACATCTTGCGATCCTGGCGGACGCAGTGTTTCAAAGCCCCGATGTCGCACTTATGGCTCTGGAAGTGCTGGCTGATCGCGACGTCGTCAAAGAGGCTGAACTGGACGCATATGAGGCGTTAGTAGAAGCTGAATTCAGCAGGTGAAAACAGCCTTTATTCCAGACGAGAAAAACCTGCATTGAAGGATTTCTTGGTTCGCAGGGCGGACCACGCATAACTCAAATACAAGTGCCTAGCTGTTTACTTTCCTTCACCCCATCACCTTCAACTGCCCGCTCAACCACGGCAGTTGCCCGATCGCGGGGTCGACGATCTGGCTCTGCATCAGCCGCCGGATCATGTCCGCCACCTCCTGCGGCACCTGATCCGACCAGTCGGTGCGGGTCAACAGTGAGATGGTGCGGGCAAACTCTCCGAACGGGGCAGGGTGCGCCTCCAGCCCGTCATGGAACCGCGCGGCACGCATAAAGCCCAGCGGCGTGGTGATCGCCCAGCCCAGCCCCCGCGCCACCATTGCCATCAGCGCGAGGTGAGAGCCGATCTCGAACCGTTCCTCGAACTCGATCTGCTGTCGGGCGAGGTGGCTTTCGATCTGACGGCTGATCAGTTGCTCGCGCGCATAGCGCAGAAACGGCAGGTCCTGCATCGGTTGCTCGGCCCCTTTGGGCGCGACAAGGATGAACGGATCCTGCACCAGCGGATACTCGACCACGCCCTCCAGCACCTCGCCGGAATGGGCCGATACCGCCATATGCAGGCGCTGCGCCTCCAGTTCCTCGAACAGGTCCAGACTGGGCAGCGTGATCAGCTTGAACTTTGACCGCGTCAGGCTGTCGGCCAGCAACGTCGCAAGGCGTGGCGTCAGGTCATTGTCGAAGTCGTCGATCAAACCGATCGACAGCGTCGTCAGGTGCCCCAGGTCCATTACGGTCAGTTCGCTCTGGGCCATCTGCAGTTCGGCCAGAACGGCTTCGGTCCGGGCCAGAAAGCTGCGACCGGCCTGAGTCAGCCGCATTGGGCGGCGGCCGTGATCCACCAGCTCTGTACCCAAGGCGTTTTCCAGGTTGCGCAACTGCTGCGAGACAGAGGGCTGACTCAGCCCCGTGACTTCGGCAGCTTGCGCCACCGATCCCGTTCGCGCCAGCGCCTCGAACACTTCGAGCCCGCGCAGGGTCAGCCCTTTCATAACCATCATGCACACCTTTCGCTGCGCCTTTTCTGAGGCGCGGCATGAGGCAGGTCAAGGACTGTCCGAAGGGTTAGCTGCAGATTGCCTGCGCCATCTGACCAAAGTTCTGATACCGATCCCAGAGCGCGTCATCACGTTCGGTCTTTGACATCTTCAATTCTTGCGCCTGATGCGGATCGGTGAACCATTTGGCAACGGTTTTCTGATCGCTGCGGGTCAACGCCTGATTGGCAACGCGCTGAATGCAGGTGCAGCGATCCCGCGTGGCGGCGGATCGGTCCGACGCCAGACATGCCCGTTTGATCTGCGCGGCCTCAACCTGCGCCGACGAAATCGCAGCCATCGACGTGGCGCAAAATGCGATTAAGAGGAACTGTTTCATGCTAATGCCTCGTTTTGCCTGCCCGGAGGGATCTTGCGCCCCTCTCGGTCTGCGGCAGAGTATGAATCAAAGTGGAATCCGGATCAATACGCAAGATTTCAAGTAAAAGTGTTACGGCTTCCCGTCGCTTGAGGGTCAATCTTGCAACCATCATCGGTCGGTCTGCAAAGCGGTGCACATCCGGAAAGAACAGCGCGTCCGGGTTGCCCTCAGGTCTTTGATTTTGAAGGAACATGCTTTCCGACTCGATGCCGTTGGCCCGTATGATGCTGTGCTGGTCCAACAGGACATGATAATACTGCGCGGATTTCACATCAGACAGTTTGGCAAGCCCGGCATCCACAAAACTGATTGCGGGAACAAACACCTCTTTGGCACCAAACAGAAGTTCTGCGGCCGGATGGGAAACCAATATCTTGTGCTGTTGGGAGACGCTCAGCTTTTGCGTCCCGCCAAGCCTGCCTTGGGGCAGCTCAACCGGTTTGAACGAAGCGCTGGCGATGACGTCCTGCGATCCGACCCATCTGACAGGCAAATAGCCGTCATCCTTGGTCCATATCTCGTCACCCGCTTGCAGTGTTTCGATCGGAACTTGACCTTTGGCGGTTTCAACAAGCGTTCCACGGCAAAAGCAGATCGGGCTTGCATAATCTGAGGATTCAAAACTCGGCCCCTCCTGCGTGCTGACAACGGTCAGCGGCACGCCCGAAGGTGGAAAGCCGCCGGGACCACCGATAAAAGCGATGCCTTCGACGGTTGCGTAAGCCGGTGAAGAGTTATTGACGTTGAACGCAACCGCCTGCCACGTATTGGTCCCGTCCGTCAGGGTGATGCCATATTCGGCCTCAACCGTTGTCCCGTCGGTGAAAAGGGTTCCGTCAATCGTCTGGTCGCCGTCCAGAAGCTGATTGCCATCATTATCCGCAAAACTGGTGTCGCTGCCCGCATCGGTAATGAACACTTCGGTCGCGGTGCGGGAGTCGATCGTGATCGTCTCGCCAATCAGATGGATACCCGTACCCTGATTGAGGCCATCCAACCCTTGCGCGACCGAAATGGTCAGCTGGCTTTCGCCCAATACAAAGATGGAGTAGTCAGCCAACGGATATCTGCTCTCTGATTTCTATCTGGATCAGTCGGTGCCAGCATCCTATCCAATTGCCAAAATCACGTAAATGCTGGCCGAAAAAAAGCGACGCGGGCGGCCCTTTTTGCAACGCTTGGCTGCGGGATGGGGAGCGCGGATACCGTTCCAGCTTGAGCAGACACGCGATCAATCGCGCAGAGCGCAAAAGTGACAGCACGCCTCATCACTCCCGCCGTCCTCCGCACCCCGTAGGCCGGGCTTCAGCCCGGCACTGGTCAGGGCAGGTAAGGCAACCAGTCTTCGATGGCTTTGATTAGCTTGTCGAGTGCATAGTAACCGCCCACCAACAGCCCACCTTGCTTAATCGCAGTTGCGATAGCCGTATCCACTGCAAGATCGGCCTTGCGTCCTAACCATTTTGTGAGCACCAAACATCCAGCCATTAGCTTTTTGAGAACTGCTTCAATCCGCTCGCGAGCTGGTTTCTCCTCTTCCAAAGCGCTTGAGAGCTCTTGTTCAGCTTCCCAAATCAATGTGATCGCGCCCGACAAACGTTCATCTTCGATGCGCTCAGGAGGGTTGTTCCCTCCGATGCCGTAGCGGGCAGTGGCTTGAACAATTAGACCACTTTTTAGGTCTGATAGTGCTCTCTCTACCGCCAATCGCTTGCGTATTTGTTCGATTTCGCGAGCTATGGCTTCTGCTCCTTCGTCCCAGATTGCTTCCGGTATTTGGGAAACATGGTACTCAAGTACCTCTTCGACCGGATCACCAGTTAAATAGCCTTGGTACCATTCATTCCAAAACTCCCATTTCCTCGGATCGGAGGTAAAGAAGCTGAGCAAGCTACTTACCTCTAGATCAATGTGTTCTGGCAGTTTTGCCCAAAGCGGTCGTCTGCGAAGGTTCTCCGCATTTTGATGTGTACTAAGGAACTCCAAGTCAGTCAGTAAGTTACCTTCGTCCACCGAATTGTTTGGCACAAGCTGCCCATCTCGAAGATCAATAAATATGTCTTTGTCGCCGTCCTCCAAGTCGAGGTTCTTAACCCAAACGCATTCATATATTTGTGTTTCAGCGCTGTGCACGGCACGAAATTCAATCTCTCGGCTATGGCCAGCGAAGGAAATTTCCCAATCGTCCGCGTTATACCCCCAGCTCATTTCGGCAGTTCGGAAACTTGGCCCACCTTCCGCGCTCACGTTAATTGCAAATCTAAAAGCACTTAAAATTTTGTCCTCGCTCAGTGAATTATGATCAGTTGCAACAAGAAATAATGATCGTAAAAAAACGCGTGCTGTCGCTACCTTGTTTTGCTCGGTTCTTAGAGAATGGATTAACTTGGCTTCGCGCTCAAAATTAAGCTGCAACGAAAACTCTCCCCGCTTGACCAACCCACGATTCCTCTACATATCCCCAACCCATGACAGACCTCGCTCATATCCGCAATTTCTCCATCGTCGCGCATATCGACCATGGTAAATCCACCCTGGCTGACCGGCTCATCCAAGAGACCGGAACGGTGCAGGATCGCGACATGAAGGAACAGCTGCTCGACAGCATGGATATCGAGCGGGAGCGGGGCATCACCATCAAGGCCAACACGGTTCGCATCGACTATACCGCCGAAGATGGCGAGCAATACGTGCTGAACCTGATCGATACTCCCGGTCACGTGGACTTTGCCTATGAGGTCTCGCGATCCATGCGCGCGGTTGAGGGCTCGCTGCTGGTTGTCGACTCGACCCAAGGGGTTGAGGCGCAGACGCTGGCGAACGTGTACCAAGCCATCGACGCCGATCATGAGATCGTACCGGTGCTGAACAAGATCGACCTGCCCGCCTCTGACTGTGACCGCGTGGCCGAACAGATCGAGGATGTGATCGGCATCGACGCAACCGATGCCATTCAGGTTTCCGCCAAAACCGGGCAGGGCATCCATGAGACGCTCGAGGCCATCGTCAAACACCTGCCTGCACCGCAGGGCAATCTCGACGCGCCGCTCAAGGCGATGCTGGTGGATTCGTGGTACGACGCCTATCTCGGCGTCATCGTTCTGGTCCGCATCATGGACGGCACGCTGAAAAAGGGGATGCGGGTCAAGTTCATGTCGAACGGCACCCTGCACCATGTCGACCGCGTTGGCGTTTTCCGGCCTGAGATGGAGATGGTCGACAGCCTCGGCCCCGGTGAGATCGGCTTTCTCACCGCCTCGATAAAACAGGTCCGCGACACCCGCGTGGGCGACACCATCACCAATGACCGCAACGGCGCCGAGGAGGCCTTGCCGGGCTTCAAACCCGCGCAGCCGGTGGTGTTCTGCGGCCTCTTCCCGGTGGACTCGGCCGAATTCGAAGACCTGCGCGACGCGATCGAGAAGCTGGCCCTGAACGACGCCTCGTTCTCGTTCGAAATGGAAACCTCCGCCGCGCTGGGCTTTGGCTTCCGCTGCGGCTTCCTCGGGCTTTTGCACCTTGAGGTCATCCGCGACCGGATCGAACGCGAATATGATATCGAGCTCATCACCACCGCGCCGTCGGTGATCTACCACGTCTTCATGAAAGACGGCGAAATGATCGAGCTGCACAACCCCGCCGACATGCCGGACCTCAGCAAGGTCGACCACCTTGAGGAGCCGCGCATCAAGGCGACCATTCTGGTGCCAGACGAATACCTCGGCGACGTGCTGAAACTGTGTCAGGACCGCCGCGGCATCCAGATGGACCTGACCTATGCGGGCAGCCGCGCCATGGTCGTCTATGACCTGCCGCTGAACGAGGTTGTCTTCGACTTCTACGACCGCCTGAAATCGGTGACCAAGGGCTATGCCTCGTTCGACTACCAGATGACCGGGTATCGCGAGGACGCTCTGGTCAAGATGTCGATCCTTGTGAATGATGAGCCGGTGGACGCGCTGTCAACCATGGTTCACCGCGACCGGGCCGAGATGCGTGGCCGGGCGATGTGCGAAAAACTCAAGGACCTGATCCCGCGCCACATGTTCAAAATCCCGATCCAGGCCGCCATCGGAGGCAAGGTCATCGCCCGCGAGACCCTCTCGGCCCTGCGCAAGGACGTGACCGCGAAGTGTTATGGCGGAGATGCCACGCGGAAACGCAAACTGCTGGACAAGCAGAAGGCGGGGAAAAAGAAGATGCGCCAGTTCGGGAAGGTCGATATCCCGCAGGAGGCGTTTATCTCTGCGTTGAAAATGGATAGCTAAAGGCTGTCCTTCTTTGATGTACATCGAAATTGCTCAATGGCCTGTATATTGCGCAGCGCCTAAATTGATAAAAAATACTGAAGAAAATTTAGAGTATTCGCGCTCGACTTTATTATGCGAAGACAAGGAGCGATTTAAGTGTTGGAACCACATCCGGAATGGCTCTACCGATATAGACCAAATGGAACTTCCTACTTTGAAGATGAAATTGAAAAAGCTCTACAGGGAAAAGTATTTCTTAGCTCCGTTGGTAATTTAAACGATCCTTTTGATTTTAGGCCTAGTTACGAACCCTCCGACCTCAAAGATGTGTACAAACTCTTAAAGAAAATACACGGGCGAAAGCCGTCTATTTCGCGCAAACGGGTGGAGAGAATAGCTAAGAGACCTCTTTCCCGTGCTGAATATCGCCGATATTCAAAAAGGCTTCGCCCCAGTGTCTTGCTGGCTAAGGCTGAAATCGTTACCGGCCAAAAAATAATCCAAGATCAAGGCCGTTTCGGTCGCCTCGCTTGTTTCTCCGAAGAGAAACAGAATATTCCAATGTGGGCTCACTATGCGAACGATCACAAGGGAGTTTGCCTAGTATATCGGCTAAGCTCAGAATTAGTAGACTATGTAAACGATATCGCGCCATTTAAAGTTAAGTATCAAGATGTTAGACCAGTGTTAAGTACGCTTGATCTAATGCGCTTTGCAAACAAATTTGCTGGTAAACTTGAGGATTCAATGACTCCTGAAAAGGTTATGGAGGCGGTCTATCTGCGCAAAAGCAAGCACTGGTCATACGAAAAAGAGTGGCGATTATTTGATTCTTCATATGATGACCCAAAATACCATTACGTGCCTTCGCTAGAATTACAGAGTGTTATCGTCGGCTTGCGGGCAGAAGAAGAAACTGTTCGAACCGTTCAGGAAATCGTGAATTCGCGAGTTGAAGTTCTAAAACTGACTGTGTCCAAAGATAAATTTGGGTTTGACGAAGTGGAGATCTCGTAGTCTGAGGCATTGCTATTTAGGTCAGTTTTTTTGTCACTTGGTCCGTCCCGCCCGGCGGCACCGCCGGGCCGCGCCGACCCGCCCCCATGGGGCGGCGCGTTTGCACCACCCCTCGGGTCGGTCGCGGCCCTCCGTTCTGCTGATCAACCGTTGCAAGCGCATTTGCGCCCCGGGGCTCCGCCCGTTCGGCCCTGAAACGATCCACTGGACCGTTTCCAAGACGGGCCTCACCCCCTCAGGTCGGTCGCGGCCCTCCGTTCTGCTCATCAAACGATGCAAGCGCATTTGCGCCCCGGGGCGGCGCCGTTTGACCTTCTTCCAAGAAAACGACCATTCACCAAACACCGTAGGGCGGGCTTCAGCCCGCCAATCGCTCGACCAAACCCAACGCGCATGGATCGGATGGGTGGGATGGTGGGTTGGAAACCCACCCTACGTAGGATGGGTTTTTAACCCATCATGTGAACACTCGGGTGGCGGGCTGACGCCCGCCCTGCGGGGGTTGGTGAGGGCACTCACCCAATGTCCGATGGGTGGCACATATCAGTGTCTCACCGACAACAACGTGGCGCGGCAGGCTGGGGCCCGCCCTTGGTGCGCTAGGGTTTGGCCTCGGCGAGCACGGCGGCAAACGCCGCCGGATCGGCCTGTTTCAACCTGCGCAACGCATCCTCGGCATTGTCGCGCAGGGCCTCTTTGCACTCGGTCTTCACGGTCTCAACCCCGTGCACCAGCGTGTCGATCTCGGTCAACTCGACCCCGGTTGCCTTGGACAGGGCCTGCAGCGCCTCCAGCACCTTGCCCAGTTGCGTGCCATAGCTTGCCACCTCGCGCTGCACACGGGTTTCGATGGCGGGAATGCCCTTGATCGTGCCGGCCAGAATGGGGTCAATGTCCTGCTGTACATCGCCGCTGAGCGGAAAGCGGAACTCGGGCGACCAAACGGAAAAGGGGCCAAACATCATGAAATCTCCTGTCAGCAAATAAGACCCAGCTTCCGCTGCAGCGCAGCATCGAGTCAAGCCTGCGGGGGCCCGGCCTAACGCCATTCTAAAGTCTTTATGAAGTTTCCCTCAGGTAAGTTGTAACCGGCCCGCACGCGCCCAATCTGTTTCACAAGGCCAATCGGGGCCAACGAAACGGAGAGAGCCGATGACCAGATTCATGACTGCCGGAGCAGCCGCTCTGGCCACCAGCCTGACCCTTGGAACCGTCGCGATGGCCGACACGACGCCGGACCTGCGCGGTATCTGGACGGGCAGTTACACCACTGTTCAGCCCAGCCATTACTACAAGGGCGATCAGCCGCGGTTTAATCAGGCGGAATGGGTGATCGACATCCAGCAGCAGCAGGACAATGTGTTCTGGGGGCCAAGCAAGTGGCGTGGCGACGATATCGATGAGTGGCAGGAATACGAGGTCACCGGAACGATCAGTCTGGATGGGTCCGGCAAGATCGGGTTGGTCGAGACCTCTCCGCTGGTGATCGGGGCCAACGCGCTGATTGATGCGCATTACCAGGATGGCAAGATTTATGCCGATTTTCGTAGCCTGAGGAACGGAACGACCTACAGCACCGTTCTGGAACGTCAGGTGAACTGAAGCGTTTCCGGCCTGTCCGCAAGTAGGGGGTAGACTGCCGTTGATCCAAGACTGCGGCAGCGCGTAATAGGTAGCGCGGGCGGGCCGGAACGCTTCTCATGAAAACGGAATAGACGTCTCCTCAGGGAGGGAGAAGGGCCGGGCGGTCGAGACGCCGCCCGCGGCAAGGGTCCGGACCCAACCGCGCCGGAAATCGGCGTTCCCCGGCACGGGGTCGGTCTGGGCCAAGCGGACCTTCAGCGCACCGCCGCTTTGGGTTAGGCCTTGCGCCGTCCGGCCCGATTTTGAGCAATTGGAAAAGGTGCGGGGTTCGCCGCCTGTCAGATGTTTTCCTGAACGTCCGTCGCCGCGTCCTGAATGGCGTCTCCGGCCTTTTCAATGTCTTTTCCGGCGCCTTTTGCCGTTTCGCAAGCGGTCAGTGTAAACAGGGCCAGGCCAATCAGAATTGCGCGGATCATCAGTAACTCCATAAGTGCTTGTCCCGCATGGACTAGCAGCTTTCAAAGGGCAGAGCCACAGGTTTTGTTTGCCTCACGACCCAAGGCGGAACCGCGGTTCAGGTTTCGGATTTTGTGCAGAACAGTTCGTAGACGACCTCAAGCATTCTGCGCGGTCGGTCATCGGCCAACCGGTAGTAGATCGCCTTGCCCTCGCGGCGCGGCGTAACGAGGCCTTCCAGTCGCAACCGCGACAACTGCTGCGACACAGCGGCTTGCCGTGCGGACAGCAGTTCTTCCAACTCGGTTACCGATTTCTCGCCGGATACAAGATGGCAAAGGATCATCAGGCGGCCTTCGTGACTGATCGCTTTCAGAAAGTTGGATGCACGCGTCGCGTTCGCGACCATGTGATTTAAATCCTGAGTTTCCATTTCCTTCGAAAACTGTGGGAGTCCCATACCTGTGGTTCCTTGTGTGCTCACCCGACGTGTCGAGGAGGCATGCTAGAGTGGTGGTGATGTTATAATGTCCACATGATTCAATCATGTATTTTCATATGTATGGATCAAAATACCGTGAGAATTTGAGGGGAAAATTCAGGAATTTCCGTCTTTGACTAAAAAATGTGCAGTCTGAAGCAGACTTTTCGCGGGTTTTGATGGATTGGAACGGGCGGAATTGCAATCGGGTTTTGGTGCTTGTTTTCCGATATCGCAGGTCTGATGGTCATTTCAGCCCCCCTTGCACCCCCCCGGCAGCAGCACTAAGACTCAGGTAACTTCTCTTCGGGTATTGTCCCAATCCTCAGCAAATCAGGCAGGTTCCGCATGTTCGATCCAGTTGAAACCTATATGAATACGCTCGTCCCCATGGTCGTCGAACAGACCAGCCGGGGGGAGCGCGCGTATGACATTTTCTCGCGCCTTCTGAAAGAGCGGATCATTTTCATCAATGGCCCGATTCACGACGGTATGAGCCATCTGGTCGTTGCGCAGCTGCTGCATCTTGAGGCAGAAAACCCGAACAAGGAGATTTCGATTTACATCAACTCTCCGGGCGGCGTTGTGACCAGCGGATTGTCGATTTACGACACAATGCAGTACATCAAGCCGAAATGTTCAACATTGGTGATCGGTCAGGCGGCTTCGATGGGGTCGGTTCTGTTGGCCGGTGGCGAAACCGGAATGCGATTCTCGCTGCCCAACAGCCGGATCATGGTTCACCAGCCCAGCGGCGGGTATCAGGGTCAGGCGAGCGATATCATGATCCATGCCGCCGAGACGCAAAAGCTGAAAGATCGCCTGTATGACATCTATGTGCGTCATACGGGGCAGACCAAAAAGGCGGTTGAAAAAGCGCTGGACCGCGACAACTTCATGAGCCCGGAAGAGGCGAAGGAGTGGGGTCACATCGACGAAATCGTCGAAAACCGCGCCAAAATGGATGACGATGCGTCTTGATTTCAAAACCCCGTGCATCGTGCGCGGGGTGTGATTTTGACATTGTAGCCGCCACGGCGCTGGCCTAAGCTGCAGCAACAGGCGAAAAGCGCGGCCCAAATCGGGCCGCAGGGACGGAGCCAGAAAGGTACAACATGGCGACGAATTCAGGCGGTGATGGCAAAAACACGCTCTATTGCAGCTTCTGCGGCAAAAGCCAGCATGAAGTCCGCAAACTGATCGCGGGGCCGACCGTATTCATCTGCGATGAGTGCGTCGAGTTGTGCATGGACATCATCCGGGAAGAGACTAAAGCCAGCGGGCTGAAGTCCTCGGACGGTGTTCCGACGCCCAAAGACATATGCGAAGTTCTGGATGACTATGTCATCGGTCAGGCCACAGCAAAGCGCGTGCTGTCGGTTGCGGTCCACAATCACTACAAGCGCCTGAACCACGCCCAGAAAGCGGGCAGTGATATTGAACTGGCCAAATCCAACATTTTGCTGATTGGTCCGACGGGCTGCGGTAAGACCCTGTTGGCACAGACGCTGGCGCGTATCCTTGACGTGCCCTTCACGATGGCGGATGCAACCACGCTGACCGAGGCTGGTTACGTGGGTGAGGATGTTGAGAACATCATTCTCAAGCTGTTGCAGGCCAGCGAATACAATGTCGAACGTGCACAGCGCGGCATCGTCTATATCGACGAGGTCGACAAGATTACCCGTAAGTCCGAGAACCCTTCGATCACCCGCGATGTATCGGGTGAGGGTGTTCAACAGGCATTGCTGAAGCTGATGGAAGGCACAGTTGCCAGCGTTCCGCCGCAAGGTGGCCGCAAGCATCCGCAGCAGGAATTTCTGCAGGTGGATACGACAAATATCCTGTTCATTTGCGGCGGCGCGTTTGCCGGTCTGGATAAGATCATTGCACAGCGCGGCAAAGGTTCGGCGATGGGCTTTGGTGCAGATGTGCGCGACAATGACGATCGCGGCGTCGGCGAGATCTTTAAGGACCTGGAGCCGGAAGATCTGCTTAAATTCGGCCTGATCCCGGAATTTGTCGGTCGTTTGCCGGTTCTGGCGACGCTGGAAGATCTGGACGAGGACGCGCTGGTCACGATTCTGACCAAACCAAAGAACGCTCTGGTCAAGCAGTACCAGCGCCTGTTCGAGTTGGAAGATGCCGAACTGGCTTTCACCGACGATGCCTTGAAGGCGATTGCCAAGAAGGCCATCGAACGGAAAACCGGTGCGCGCGGCTTGCGTTCGATCCTCGAAGATATTCTGCTCGACACGATGTTCGAGCTACCGGGTATGAAGAACGTTACCGAAGTGGTCGTGAATGAAGAGGCTGTTTCGTCTGACAAACAGCCGCTCATAATCTATGCGGATGCGGCCGAGTCCGCCTCGGCAGGCTAACAAGATAAAGAATTTGAGTTTGACGGCGCGGCGAAACCCGCGTCGTTTTTCATTGAGGAAGATCAAATGATTAGAAGAATTCATTCCGGCGGCGAATACGAAGAGAAGGTTGGGTATTGCCGCGCTGTGGTGGCAAATGGTTTTGTTTTTGTCGCCGGAACCTGCGCGCAAGGCGATGACGTTCCCGACGATTTCGTGGGCCAATGCAAATCCGCGTTGGACGCAATCGGAAAGGCCCTGGAAGAGGCTGGTGCGAGTTTTGCGGATGTGGTCCGGGTGAACTATTATTTGCCGGATATGTCCGAGTTTGAACTGTGCTGGCCGTTGCTGAAAGAAGCCTTTGGTGCCAATCCGCCAGCTGCAACCGTGATTGAAAGCAAGCTGATCACGCCGCAAGACCTGATCGAGATTGAAGTCACCGCAGCATTGCCGGAAAAAACCTGATACCTTGCCATGCACTGGACCTTAGCCCACCTTTGGTTCATATCTGCAGGAACGGAATTGTCGGAGGCGACCGATGGGCATCCTGAACACTCTATTGCGGGCCGTAACGTGGTGGAACGGGGCAACCCTGAACACCCAGATTTACACCGCGCGCAAAGGCGTCAAGGTTGGTGAGGATGATGAAGGCAATGTCTTCTATCGCAATGCCGATGACAGCAAGCGCTGGGTGATCTTCAACGGTGAGGCCGAAGCCAGCCGCATCGACCCTGACTGGCACGGGTGGTTGCATCGCACGTGGGACGAACCTCCGACCGATAAGCCGCTGCCGCATAAATCCTGGGAAAAACCGCATCAGGAAAACCTTACCGGAACGGCATTGGCCTATGCGCCCGCCGGTTCGCTGCGCCGACCAAACCCGGTTGAACGCAAGGATTACGAGGCCTGGAGCCCGGAATAAACGAGGCGAATATGTCGAGCTACAATACGACCGAAGTCCTGGTTGGCGGGGCCGTTCTGGCCTGTGCCGTGGCGTTTGGTGTCTATGCCAGCCAATCCACGGGCTTGTCCCAAAGCCACGCCGGTTATCAACTGGGCGCATCGTTCCGGTCTTTGGAAGGCGTCGGCGTTGGCACGGACGTTCGGCTGGCCGGTGTAAAGATCGGCACTGTAACCCAAGTGGAGTTGAACCCGGACACCTATCGCGCGGATACCAGTTTTTCCGTGGCCGATGGCATCCTTATCCCGGACGACAGTGCCGTAGTCATCTCTTCCGAAGGTCTGCTGGGCGGCAATTTTGTCGAGGTGATGCCTGGCGGTTCACCGTTCTATTTTGAAGCCGGTGATGAGATTGAGGATACGCAGGGTGCGGTGAGCCTGATTTCGCTTCTGGTGAAGTTCGTGGCCGGAGATGGCAGCGAATGATCCGGTGTGCGTTGTTTGCCCTGTCACTGGCAGCAACCGGTGCATCCGCTCAGCAAAAGGTCGAATCCGGACCCGGTGCAATGCTGCGCGGTTTGGATAAGGTGAGCGGGCAGTCCGTTGACGTTCAGGTGCAGTCTGGTGAAACAGCGACCGTTTTTGGACTGGATGTGGCGCTGGGGGACTGCCGGTATCCGGTGGACAACCCGACCGGTGATGCCTTCGCCTATCTGACGGTCTGGGAGCAGGGCAAGTCCGAACAGCTCTTTGACGGTTGGATGATAGCAACATCGCCAGCTTTGAACGCGCTGGATCATGCCCGTTACGATGTCTGGGTGATCCGCTGTATCACGCCCTGAGGGCTCTGGCGCAGGTCAGCCGTGAAGTCGGCGCTCAGATCAAGGGCTTGTTTCAGTTCGGAATGGTAGACGGCACGCGGGATTTCGATTGCCCCAAGCGAAGCGAGATGCGCGGTTAGGAATTGCGTGTCAAACAGCGTAAAACCTGTTCTTCGCAATCGGTCCACCAGATAAGCCAAAGCTATTTTTGAAGCGTCTGTGCGACGGGAAAACATGCTCTCGCCGAAGAACGCCGCGCCGAGGGCGACACCGTAGACACCACCGACCAGAGCGTCGGCGTCCCAGACTTCAAGCGAATGAGCCTGACCGGTTTTGAACAGCGTTTGATACAGCTTGCGAAGTTCCAGATTGATCCACGTATCGGCGCGGTCGGCGCAGCCATCCACGACACCATCAAAATCCTGATTGATTGTGATCGTGAATTCGCAACTGCGGATACGGCGGGAAAGACTTCGCGAGATATGAAATCCGTCCAACGGGAACACTCCGCGAAACTTGGGATCGACCCAGAACAAGTCCGGGTCGTCGCGATGTTCGGCCATCGGAAAAATGCCGATGGAATACCCGTGCAACAGCAGTTCTGGCGAAAGGCTCATGTCAGATGAACCGGGACCGAATGAACCGGTCCCGAGATCTTATTGCGCCATGTTCTCCGCAAGCCAACGCTCCAACCAATGGATGTTGTAGTCACCGCTGTGCAAGTCGGGTTCCTGCAACAACGCGTGGAAAAGGGGAACAGTGGTGTCGATACCATCCACGATCAACTCGCCCAAGGCGCGTTCAAGGCGGGCCAGCGCCTCGTCCCGGTCACGCCCCTGTACAATCAGCTTTGCAATCAGCGAGTCGTAGTAGGGCGGGATCGAATACCCGTCATAAAGCGCCGAATCCATTCGGACGCCCAGCCCACCGGGTGCGTGGTATGCGGTGATCTTGCCCGGGCAGGGTGAGAAGTTCGGTAGTTTCTCGGCATTGATCCGAACTTCGATTGCGTGTCCATTGATCTCAAGATCATCCTGACCAAACGACATGGGCTCACCAGCAGCCACTCGGATCTGTTCGCGCACCAGATCGACGCCGAATATGCCCTCGGTCACAGGATGCTCAACCTGCAGACGGGTATTCATTTCAATGAAGTAGAACTCGCCATTTTCGTACAGGAATTCGATCGTGCCCGCGCCGATATAGTTGATTTTTGCAACCGCATCGGCACAGACCTTGCCGATCTTCGCCCGTTCTTCCGGGGTGATGCTGGGGCCGGGGGCTTCTTCAAAAACCTTCTGATGACGTCGTTGCAGCGAGCAATCCCGCTCGCCCAGATGAACCGCTTTTCCTTTGCCATCGCCAAAGACCTGGATTTCAATATGGCGGGGCGTGGTCAGGTATTTTTCGATATAGACTTCGTCATTGCCAAAGGCGGCCTTGCCTTCGGCCCGAGCGGTCATGAACGCGCTTTCCATTTCATCGGCGTTCATCGCTACTTTCATGCCGCGCCCGCCACCGCCAGCGGTGGCTTTGATAATCACGGGGTATCCGAATTCCTCACCGATTTTCTTGGCGGTTGCCAGATCGGGAACGCCGCCGTCAGACCCCGGAACGCAAGGCACGCCCAGTTCCTTCATCGTGTCTTTGGCGGTGATCTTGTCGCCCATGACCCGAATATGCTCGGCGGTGGGGCCGATGAATGTTATCCCGTGGTCTTCGACGATCTGCACGAACTCGGCGTTCTCGGACAGAAAGCCATAGCCCGGGTGGATCGCTTGCGCCCCGGTAATTTCGCAGGCCGAGATGATGGCGGGCATGGACAGATAGCTTTGCGGGCTGGGCGGTGGACCAATGCAAACCGATTCGTCTGCCATGCGCACATGCATCGCATCGCTGTCGGCGGTCGAATGCACGGCAACCGTCTTAATCCCCATCTCGCGCGCAGCGCGGATCACGCGCAGGGCGATCTCGCCTCGGTTGGCAATCAGGATCTTGTCGAACATGGTCCCGCCTTACTCGATGATCACCAGAGGGGTGCCGAATTCCACGGCGTCGCCATCACCCACGAGGATGCGCTTGATCGAGCCCGATTTGGGCGCGTGAATGTGGTTCATCGTTTTCATCGCTTCGACGATCAACAGGGTGTCGCCTTCGGAAACCGAGGCGCCAACGCTGATGAAAGAGGGCGCGCCCGGTTCGGGCTGCAGATAGACGGTTCCGACCATGGGCGAGGTCACGGCACCCGGATGGCTTGCCGGATCATCCGTTGACGCCGGGGCCTCGGCTGCCGCAGGCGCAGGGGTCGGTGCTGGAGCGGGCGCGGCGGCGGCAGCTACCGGTGCCGCCACTTGAACCGGAGCGGCAACGGCTTGTGTCGCACGGCTGACGCGCACATTCAGGCTGTCCTCCTCGCCGTATTCACGTTTGACCTGCAACTCGGTCAAATCATTTTCGCGCAGCAGTTCGGCCAGTGCCTTGATGAACGCGACATCCGCTTCGTGTTTGGTATCTGTCATGAGTGTCCTCGAAGGTTCCCCTTTGGCCCGTCTGTTCCCCGCGGGCTTTGATCTGATTAGGCAGCGTTATAAGCCATGCGCACGGCCATGAAAAGCGCAGTCTGGCGGTGAAAAGCACAGGTTTCTGCAGCGCTGATAAGCTTTGTTTTCCTCACAGTGGCATTCCCGACAGCTTGGCCACCAACTCGGGCAGTTTTCGGGCCCCGAACTTTTCCAGTAAACGGGCGCGGTAGGCCTCGATTGTCCGGTAGCTCAGCCCAAGATCGGCGCCGATTTCCTTGGCGGACAGGCCCCGGCACGACAAAATCGCGACTTCTCGTTCGCGGGTTGTCAGTTCTACCAAGGGGCGTTCTTCCGAAATGTCAGAAAAGCTCCAGATTCCGTGCCGGAACGGGTCGTCCGGGGTCAGCGATCGGCCGCGCGCCCGGCACCAGAACAAATCACCGCTGCGCCGCCGCATCACTCTTTCGTCGGTGTAATACCCGGTATCTCGCATCACTTGTAAGCTGCGCGCACCGATCCGCTCCCAATCGGCGACGGAGGGGTACAGGTGCAACAGCGGCATATTGCGGTACTCGGCTTCATCTCCACCGAAAGTGCGTGCAAACTGCAGGTTACAGCGGCGGATTATCCGATTTTCCAACTCGACCAGACCGATTGGTGCGTATTCAAAGGCTGGATCGCTCATATACGTATGGTGACGCGTATTTTAGGGAAAGAGAAGGGGGCGCAGGGAAAAGGGCTGAATTTCCCGGCCCTCGCTTGTTAACGTTGTAAATTGGCTTTGAAAACTCATGTGCAATAGTTAAAAATCACAATGGAATTCTGAAAAGCCAGACATAGCGACCAGAGGTCCGGTAGCGATGAGAGACACGCTGACAGGTAGCCGAATACGGGAAAGACGGCAGATCTGCGGGCTGCGGCAGGCCGAACTGGCGCGCCAGGTGGGTATATCAGCGTCTTACCTGAACCTGATTGAGCACAATCGTCGCCGGATCGGCGGCAAGCTTTTGGTGGATATTGCCGGAGCTTTGTCGGTTGAGCCCTCGCTTTTGACACAAGGTATCGAAGAAACTTTGATCTCGGCCTTGCGCGAGGCTGCCGCAGATGCTGTTGGCCAGCAGGCGGAACTTGACGGGCTGGAAGAATTTGCAAGCCGGTTTCCAGGCTGGTCAGGCGTATTGGCGCACATGCATCGCCGCGTCGTGTCCTTGGAACGAACGGTTGAAACGCTTTCAGACCGCCTGACAAATGACCCGCATCTTGCGGCGTCTATGCATGAAGTCCTGTCTACCGCTGCTGCAATCCGGTCGACGGCTGCAATTCTGGCTGAACCTGGTGAGATTGAGGCCGAGTGGCGTGACCGGTTTCATCGCAACATTCATCAGGATGCCGAGCGCCTTGCCGAAAGTTCGAAAGCTCTGGTTGCCTACCTTGACGACAATGAGGGGCAAGGTGACCTGCGCGGTACCCCCTTGGACGCGGTCGAGGCGTTTTTTGCCGAAAAAGGCTTTCACTTTCCCGAGCTTGAGGGAACCGAAGGTGGCGAAAGCCCCCAACTCGCCCCTTTGGCTGCAGCGGCACGTTCGGTGGCTGAAGACCTGCTCAGGGATTACGCCGCTGACGCACAGGTTGTGCCGATGCACGAGTTGACGCTGGCAATTGGTGAAACACGACCAGACCCACTGGAACTGGCGAACAGGTTTTCCGTCGATCTGCCGACCATGCTGCGCCGCCTCGCCACCCTGCCAGAAGGTGTGTTGGCCAGACCAGCCGGGATCGTCACATGTGATGCCTCCGGCGGGGTCTTGTTCTATAAGCCAGTCGCCGGTTTCGCCTTGCCACGCCACGGAGAAACCTGTCCGCATTGGCCCATCTTCACAGCATTGAACCGCCCTCTGGTGCCGATCCGAAGACGGGTTGTTCAGCTTGGGCGCACGCCGGCCGAGTTTGACTGTTACGCAATCGCTTGGCCGCAGCCCACCAAAGGGTTTGACGCAGAACCCACTTATCGATCTGTGATGCTGGTACTGCCAGTTGATGAGGTTTCCGAACCTCAGGAAACCGTCACTCAAGTTGGTACGAATTGTCGTATTTGCCCGAAATCCGACTGCACCGCCCGCCGCGAGCCATCAATCCTGAGCGAAGGTTTTTGACAGGTCCCCGACACAGCGCTTAATCTGCCCTCGGCGGGTGGGCGATTGCGTGACCTGTCATGGGGAGGAACTGAAAATATGAGCCGAAAGGTTCTGCTGATCGAGGATGAGCCCAACATTACCGAGGCGATCCGATTTCTGCTGACCCGTGAGGGGTGGCAGGTTGAAACGCATGCTGATGGGGCCGATGCCGTTCAGGTGATCGTCGCCGCACAGCCCGATCTGGTTATTCTGGACGTCATGTTGCCGGGCAAAAGCGGAATGGACATCCTTCGCGATTTGCGTGAGTTAAAGAGTATGCAAGCCCTGCCTATTCTCATGCTTACGGCACGCGGGCAATCCCGCGACAGGGAAATGGCCGAGAATGCCGGTGTCAGCAGGTTTATGACCAAGCCGTTTTCCAATACCGAGGTGCTGACCGCCGTGCGTGACTTGCACGCTCAGGCAACACGGTTATGACCGCGCCCGATCAGGATGAGCGACGTCGACCGTCGCTTTTTCTTGAAAGGCAAAGCTATCGCCGGCGCAGGCTTATGGACGCGGCACGCCTGCTGCCCTTGCTCGGGGCTGCGATGATCGCTTTGCCACTGCTTTGGCCCGACGAAAGCGGCGGCGCGGGTGCGGTGCCAATGTCGGCCGCAATCGTCTACATTTTTGCCTGCTGGGGCATCCTGATCTTGATCAGCTTGTTGTTCGGCTTTGCCGCGAGGCGTCTGAGCGCGCGGGAAAAGGATGAGCCGGAGGCGGGCAAATGGCAACGCTGAATGTCCTGATACTCGTCTGTCTGGGCTACGTGGTGCTGTTGTTTGGTGTCGCTTTTGCAGCAGACCGGCTGGCAGCGGCGGGGCGGGGTAGATGGTTGCGATCTCCGCTTATCTATACGCTTTCGCTGTCCATCTATTGTACGGCTTGGACCTTTTACGGTGCGGTCGGCAATGCGGCGCGGTCAGGGCTGGAGTTTGTAACAATATATCTGGGACCTACGCTGGTTATGGTCGGTTGGTGGTGGGGGCTGCGCAAGCTGGTCCGGGTTGGACGCAGCCAGCGCGTGACGTCAATCGCTGACCTGATTTCCTCACGCTATGGTAAGTCCAACACTTTGGCTATCTGTGTCACGATCCTGGCCGTGGTTGGTGGCACTCCGTATATTGCGCTGCAATTACAATCAATTACTCTGTCCTTTTCGATCTTTGCCGAAGCAGACCCCACCGGGCTTTACCGCGAAGGCTCCAGTGTTTTCTGGGTGGCAACCGGGTTGGCGTTATTCGCGATCCTGTTCGGAACCCGAAACCTTGATGCGAATGAAAGACACCACGGTGTCGTGACCGCCATTGCGCTGGAGGCGGTTGTAAAACTTGTTGCGCTATTGGCTGTTGGCATCTTTGTGGTCTGGACCATCGCCGGCGGGATCGAACAGATGATGGACCGGATTGACAGTTCACCAATCGGGCAGTGGAACATTGACGCAAGTCGGTGGACAACTTTCACGTTTCTGTCCGCAGCTGCCTTCATCTGCTTGCCGCGCATGTTTCAGGTCATGGTCGTGGAAAACGACGATGAAAGTCATCTGCGGACTGCGGCCTGGGCGTTCCCTTTGTACCTGTTGTTGATGAGCCTGTTTGTGGTTCCGATCGCAGTTGTCGGTCTGGACCTTATGCCCGCGGGGGCGAACCCCGACTTGTTTGTGCTGACCGTTCCACTGTCACAAGGCAACGATTGGTTGGCCATGCTGTCTTTCATCGGTGGCTTTTCGTCGGCCACGTCGATGGTAATCGTGACAGCAATGGCCCTGTCGACGATGGTGTCAAACCATGTGGTCATGCCGATCTGGCTGAGCGCACAGGAAGGCTCGGCCTCGGTATCCGGCGATGTTCGGACCATCGTTCTGATGGCGCGGCGGGTATCGATCGCGGCGATTATGGCGTTGGGCTATTTCTATTATCGAATGTCTGGCGGCGGCGCGGCACTGGCATCAATCGGTTTGGTAGCCTTTGCCGGAATTTCCCAGATTTTACCTGCGCTGGTCGGCGGACTATTCTGGCGCGGTGCCACGCGCACGGGCGCATTGGTTGGTTTGAGCATCGGCTTTGGATTGTGGATCTACACCCTTTTGCTGCCCGGCATGGGCGGTGGTCTCATACCCGTTTCAGTGATTGAAAACGGCCCCTTCGGCTGGGGTTTCCTCCGACCGCAAGCGCTGTTCGGCATCGAAGGAATCGATCCGATGGTGCACAGCGTGATGTGGTCGCTGTCACTGAATACGATCGGGTTTTGCGTTGCATCGCTGCTGAGCTTTCCAAGCCCGCTGGAGCGATTGCAGGGCGCCCAGTTCGTTAACGTCTTTGATCATTCGGTAGCGCCGCAAGGATGGACGGGCTCCGTTGCGCAAAGCGAAGACCTGATGATCATGACGCAGCGTATTTTGGGCACCGTGCCTGCGCAGGAATTCTTTCAGGCCGAAGCCGAACGCCAAAACGGTCGACCGGGGCGATTGCCGGAACCGACGCCCGGTTTCTTGCAGCGGCTGGAACGCGAACTCAGCGGTTCGGTTGGTGCAGCCACAGCCCATGCGATGATCGGCCAGATCGTAGGCGGATCGTCCGTATCGGTCGAAGACCTGCTGGCGGTGGCTGATGAATCCGCTCAGTTGCTGGAATATTCCAGCCAATTGGAGGAAAAGTCGGCGGAATTGACGCGCACCGCACGCAAGTTGCGCGAGGCGAACACGAAATTGACGCAAGTCTCGGCACAAAAGGACGATTTCCTAAGCCAGGTGAGCCACGAATTGCGCACGCCCATGACGTCAATCCGGGCCTTTTCCGAGATTATGCGTGATGCAGACGACCTGAGCGCGGACGACCAGATCCGCTATGCCGCGATCATCCACGACGAGGCGCTGCGTCTTACGCGTGTGCTTGACGACCTACTGGACCTGAGCGTTCTGGAAAGCGGGCAGGTCAGTTTGAATGTGGGCGATGGCAGCCTTAAATCGGTTCTTGATCGCGCGGTATCCAGCGCCCTGGCTGGGGGAGACGGCAGCTTGATTGTAAGGCGGGTTCGCCCCTCCGAACGGATTCAGCTGCACACGGATTTGGATCGGCTTGGGCAGGTCTTTATCAATCTTATCTCCAATGCACAGAAGTATTGCGACGCGCTTGAGCCCGTGTTGACCATCTCGACCCATGATGTGGGGGGGCAGGTCGTCATAGACTTTGTCGACAACGGGAGCGGTATCCCGCCCGAGGCGCAATCCATGGTGTTCGAGAAGTTCGCCCGAGTAGGCTCGGACAAGGCGGGCGGGGCTGGTCTGGGGCTGGCGATCTGCCGTGAAATCATGCAGCGCCTGGGTGGCGACATCACCTACTTGCCAGGGCAGGGCGGTGCAGGCTTCCGCCTCAGTCTACCCTTGGCTTACCGCCAGGCGGCCCAATAGCACGGCCATAAAGAAAATCGTAACTGTCGCCGGGCTACATCTTTGTTCAACGGAAAAAAACGGCGGCTTGATGCCATGAATCAGCAGGTCAATTCGGCCTTGGCGCGCAAACTCTCAGCCGGACAAGACATGGCCGTATCCAACGGTCGTTCGGTGCTGCGCGCGTTTCGTCTGGCTTTGGCGCGGGCTGCAGATGAATGCCTGAACCTGCCTCTGGCCGTGATCGGCGCAAAACAAACGCTGCGCGCGCCAACTGACCTTGACAAAGTGATCAGCGATGACTGGCTGTTGCTGGTGTTCGCTTCAGAGTCCGGGACAGCGGCAATCTGCCTGGATCCGGGCTGTGTTTCCGCCATCGTCCAAATGCAGACCATTGGTCAGGTCGCGGCAGCGCCGCCGAACCCAAGGCAGCTGACCGACACGGATGCCGCCATGAGCCTTCCGTTGATCGAGGACATGCTGAACCGGGCACAAACTCTGGTCGATGGTCCGCAAGATCCGGTCAGCTTGTCCGGACTGGCCTTTGCGTCACGGGTTCCCGATCGGCGCAGCGTTGGTCTGGCCCTGACAGAAGATAATTATACGGTGTTCGACTTGACGGTCGAAATCGCTGGGGGTGCGCGGCAGGGGCAGATTTGCGCTCTGCTCCCAAACTCGCCTGAAGCCGAAAGCGCCCTTGCCGATGATACGGCCATGAAAGGACCCAATCTGGATCAAGCGGCGGGCGCAATACGCGCGGAATTGCACAGCGTAACCTGCCGGATGTCGCTGCCACTTGCCAAGCTGTCCGAGTTGCAGGTGGGCGACGTGCTTCCGTTGACGGGTGCCCGTCTGGACAGGACTGAAATCACCACAATCGACGGTACACGCACAGCGGTTGGGCGGCTTGGCCAATGCGGCGGAATGCGGGCGGTTCGGATCAATGAACAGATGTCACTGCCCGAGTTGACTGACGCAAGCCGTCACGAGTTCAAAGAAAACGAGACCCGAGCCCATCCGGCAGATTTGGAGGTCGATATCATCCCGCCCGATGAACCCACCCCGCAGGAACCGTCGGAAATTGTGCCTTTAGACCAAAGCGCGGTAAACTACGTGAATTCGGACAAAATGGTTGCGGAAATTTCCGAACTGGCCGGGTTAAAGGATCGTACAGACGATTCCAATTTCGCCTGATTTCGAAGGCTTCGATCCCGAGATGGCCCAGCATTCGCCCGTGCAGATTTGGGAGCTTGGCCCGTCGCCCATCGGATATTGCTTTGACCCTGCACAATAAACCTGAGAATTACTCTGGCGTGCCGCTAAGCTGTTCCAGCGTTGGGCGCAAGCCATCCAGCGCGTATCCGGCCCTGCCAGTCGCATCCAATATCTCTTCGGCGCTCATTTGGTCGCACTGCCCCAAAGCCCAAACAACCGAACATCGCGTCCCCGAGGCGCAGTAGGCCAGGACAGGCCCCGAGCAGCTCTCGGCCAAATCCTTTTGGCGGGCCACGTTCTCTGGCGTCATCGTTTGATGCGTAAGTTCCAAAACCTCGTATTCCATCCCCGCGGCCCGAACCGCGTCGCCAATGGCGTCGGATTGCATGTCGAAGGGGACCTCGGCGTTGGGTCGGTTGCAGATTACCTTGACGAAACCTGCCTCGGCGATGGCTGGCACGTCCTCAACTGTGATCTGCGGTGAGACGGCATAGCGGGGTGTGATCGGGCGAATCTCCATGGCAATTGATTAGGGCGCATTGGCCACTCTGTCCAGTTGCGCCCCCAGTGTTGGCGCGGCCACCATGCCGGCCACCATCGCGATCAGAAAGACAAACCCGTTCAACCCGCCATAGCTGAGTGAGGCCAGTGCCGGACCGGGGCACAATCCTGCCAATGCCCAACCTACGCCAAAGAGCCCCGAGCCAACGACAAGCCGCCGGTCAATCCCGGATGCGACCGGGGCGGGGAATTGCCCGCCGGCGATTGGCCTTCGGTTACGTGTCAATCGCCAGGCCAGCAGCATGGGCAGAATTGCGCCGCCCATCACAAAGGCAAGCGTGGGGTCCCAGTTGCCAAAGACATCCAGCCAACCTTGTACTTTTAGTGTGTCTGTCATGCCCGAGATCAAAAGGCCTGTGCCAAACAGCGCCCCGGCAACAAATGCAATCACGCCGCGCATCAAATCACGCTCCAGACATGCCGCAACAGTGTCATTGTGACGGCGCCGCTCGAAATGAACACCAAGGTGGCGACAATTCCACGCCGCGAGAAGCGAGAGATTCCGCAGACACCGTGCCCAGACGTGCACCCATTGGCGATACGCGTTCCAACGCCGACCAACAATCCCGCAACAATCCCGATGGCGACACTGCCGGTCAGATGCGTCTGCGTCTCGGGTGCGATGAGAGGACGCAGCAACATCGGCGTTCCGATCAGGCCACAGATGAAAACAAGGCGCTCAAACTGAACGTCGCGCGGGGCGGGGCTGAACAACCCGCCCAGAATGCCGCTGGCCCCCATTATGCGGCCATTGCCCAACAAGAATACTGCGGCCCCACAGCCGATCATAAGGCCGCCAATCAAGCCCCAAACCCATTCCACTTGCATGTTAATGTCCTTTGGTCGCCGTACGTTCTACAGTTTGTTCACTGGGATTTTCAGCATGACGTCGCCCTGCTCATCAGCAGGCGGCATTTGTCCTGCCCGCATGTTTACCTGCAGCGATGGCAAGATCAGGCGCGGCATGGCCAGCGTCGCATCACGCGCGTCTCGCATCTCTACAAATTCTTCGATACTGCGGCCTTGCCCGATGTGGATGTTGAGGGCCTTCTGTTCGCCCACTGTCGTCTCCCACGCGTATTCGTCCCGTCCAGGGGCCTTATAGTCGTGCCCAACGTAAATCCGCGTTTCGTCGGGCAGGGCCAGAATCTTTTGTATCGACTCAAACAGCGTGGCCGAAGAGCCGCCCGGAAAGTCGCAGCGGGCGGTTCCAAAGTCGGGCATAAACAGCGTGTCGCCAACAAAAGCTGCGTCCCCGATCACATAGGTCAGGCAGGCCGGGGTATGTCCGGGCGTGTGCAGGACGTCCCCACGCATTTGCCCGATGTGAAAGCTGTCGCCTTCGGAAAACAGCGCATCGAATTGGCTGCCATCGCGCTGAAACTCGGTACCTTCATTGAAGACTTTGCCGAAGGTGTCCTGGACCAGGACGATGTTTGCGCCAATTCCGATTTTGCCCCCCAGTTCCTGCTGAAGGTAAGGGGCTGCCGAAAGGTGGTCGGCGTGAACGTGGCTTTCCAATATCCACTGCACGGTCAGGTCGTGGTCTTTCACATGCGCGATGACACGGTCCGCGGCCTGGGTTCCCGTACGCCCTGACGCGTGATCAAAGTCCAACACGCTGTCGATGATCGCACAGGCAGTACCTTCCGGCTCCTGCGCGACGTAAGACACTGTGAATGTTTGCTCGTCAAAGAAAGCTGTCACTTTGGGGGTCATCGTGTCCTCCGCCCGGCCGATTTCATATTTCAGTAATGGAATGTGAGCCGTTTTCCAATCTGCGAATTGATTTAGGTCATGGCATTTGCAACAATTCTTGCGTAACGATTAACCAAAGCGCAAGGCTTTGGCGAAATTACGCCGCCCCAGCCATAAAATGTCGCGACATTCATGTATCCGCATGATGGTCTTAATCTCGTTACCTATATCTGGCAGTGTAACACCAAGTGGGAGGACGCAGATGACAGCTCAAGATCTCTATTTCGAGGCGGAAAAGCTTGAACAAAAGCTGAATGGTGCCTGTCTGGATACGCGCTTGGCACTTCAACCCAGCCTCAGCCAGGTTATTGAAAGTATGCGCGCCAGCGGCGTTCAGATTCCTTCGCGGCTTCGTCGGTTGGACGCCGCCTTGTGCGAGGACGCGATCGAAGCTCAGTTCGACAACATGCCCGTGTGAAGACGTTGGTCATCCAAAGGAAATACCCAGGATGACCAGCATCAAACCTATGACAGACAGAAACAACGACGCCATGTTCCAGGGCAGGACGCCCTGAACTGCGGTCCGCAGTTCATCGTCGGACAACCCGGCTTTGCGCGCCTTCATTACGCGAAGAATGCACCAGACAAGCCCGACGAGCCCAGCAAGCGACAGGGCGGCCCCGCCCCAGACAATGATGTCGAACATGGTCCCTCTCGGATGCCAAAAAAGGTTGGACCGCGATTAGCGGATTGCAGGTCAGGGCACAAGCCCGGCAACAGGATTGCTTGCTTGCGCTGACTGCGCGCGAGTTATATCGGACCCGTGCCCGCATCGCGGCGCGGTTTTGCGACTCACGCAGAAGGAAGCCATCATCAAAATTCAAGCTGCTGCCTGATACCGAACCAAATGGGTTCAGCCCCGCTTTTTCCAGGCGGTTCGTTGATACGCGGGATGGTCAACAAAATACGCATGCAGTCAATAGAATGAAACTTAACCCCAAGCAGACCTTCGACTGCGGCCAATCGATCTCTCAAGGATCGGCAACAAGACCAGTCAGTCGCAGGTTCATTGTGCGGCTCAAAAACGGCCAGTATGAAACTGCTTGCAGGTGACCAAAAATATCTTAGCAATACGCTTGAACAAGACACCAGAGGACGAGCCGTTGGATCAAGAAACGCAATCCGAGAATTACAAAGTCACAGCCGGTGAGTTGCGCCAGTTCGTGGAACGCATCGAGCGGCTGGAGGCCGAGAAGAAAGATATCGGCGAACAGATCAAAGAGGTGAAAGCCGAAGCCAAGGCTCGGGGCTACGACGTTCGGGTGCTCACAAAGCTGATTGCCATCCGCAAGCGCGACAAGGATGACATCGCAGAGGAAGAGGCCGTACTTGAGATGTATAAAGAAGCCTTGGGGATGTGACCGCCTGAGAGATTTGGCGCTGGCCGTCGATCGACGTGTTCGCTCCTTAAACTCTCTTGCCTGCGCGCGTTGTGTGAACCCAGGGCGTACATTCGCGCGATCGGCATAATGCCGATGCCGCTGTCCGGCGAATTCGGCACACGAAATACGGGGCGGTTGCACGCGCAGGTCAGGCGGGCCCGATCTGCGCGCGGTACAAAAGTCATCCGGTCTAACGATTGGTCCGAAACCCGAGCGTTTTTATCCAAAAAATCTTCGATGGCGCACAGAAAATTGCAAAACTACGCCTGCGTTTAAAGGCCCAGAGTATTTCTGCCCCCGCTTTATGGTTTTAGAAACCGAACGTCTGACATGGTTTGCAGGACATCCATGTCCTGTTCGTAAAGCTCGTTGAATGCCGCGATAATGTCGTCATTCCACCCGGGCAGGTCCAATTCTTCTTCGATCGCCTCTGGAAGAGCATAGGTTTCAAAAATCCGGCTGAGTTCCAACCGGGTGTCGGCATCGATAGGCACCGGTCGTTCTGCGGTCAATGCCTCTATCTCTGCGCGGCCCGCCTCGGAAACCAAAGAGGAAAGCAAAGCATACTCACCGTTCAGCGGCGTATTGTCCGGCAGCGCGGCCATAGCGCGTGCAATATCACCCCAGATCAGCGGAGAGTCCTCATTGCGCCACAGCGTGATGCGCACATCCGGAGCCAGATCGCGGATATTGTCGATCAACGTGAGCCAACTGAGACAGCTCAGATCAGTTTCGGCCAGAACGCGTTGTCGATCAGCATCGGTCTGCGCCATGACGGCCATTGGAATGAAACTGCCCGGATTGCGCAGACCAAGGAACAGCTCGATTGGCATTCCTTCAAAAGCGTCCTCCATGAACGCGACACGCTCGCCCGCCAACGGGTAGAATTGACCGTCCATGATAGAGGTCTGGATGGGGCCCAAATATCCAGGGTTTGTCAGGATCGTGCGGGTCACGGTTTTGTCGTTGGGAACAAGATCCATGAAACTGCTGCGCAAGATTTCGCGATTTGAACCATGGTCCCGCTCATTCAGCGCTGTCCGGAACTGTCGCCGGAACACGCGGGCGCCCCAGAAGGCAACGCTATGGTTACTCATCGCCTCCGCATTGTCTCTCAAAAGACCAAAAATCCGGTCTTCATCCGTAAAAGCAACACCGGCATGGATGACGACCTGCATGATCTGATTTGCCTTCGCGTTCTTGTGCCTTTAGCCGGGGTTACAGCCTGCGGCAGACACAGTCAAATCATGCGCAACGCGATCCACTGTCTGGATTGGACAGGGAAATTGCGGTCACACGGTATCACCATGAATTTTCAGGCTTGCAGTCCGAGTTCCGAACCAGTAAGCGACTGCCTGTGCCCCTATAGCTCAGCTGGTAGAGCAACTGATTTGTAATCAGTAGGTCCGCGGTTCGAGTCCGTGTGGGGGCACCATCTAACCTATTGTTAAAGAACCGTTAATTCAGTTGGCGGGTGTCGGCTATAATAGCTGGGACGAGCCGGGGGCCGCAGAGGGGCCGCTTTCAAATGCGTCCAGCTTCTTTTGCTATCGGCGAATCTCAAGCTATGCCCGAATACACAAGTTAATGCATCTCAAGCGGTATCACTCATTTTAGAGCGAGCGCATTATCTCAATTGCTGATCTGCTGGCACTGGAAGTCCCGAACGGCCGAAGCTACTACTGAAACAACCACACGATGAATTTAAGTGAGATGGTTTATGGCCGCAAATTTCGTTATTCAGGTTCACAAAATCGACGACCAAGTGCTCGTAACAACTTTACAGTCCATCAAGGAGTTGTTTCCTGAAGAAAAAGTGAACTGCAACGTTTCTTTGGTTCAGGGGCTGAACACCCGATTGCAAGACGTTGGCGACGAAACGGAGTTGATTGGAAGATACGCGTTTCAACTAGGTGTCCTCAGCACGAACCTTGGCGGAGATCAGAGCGTTTCCGTAAGTTTTAGCCGAACACCGAGTTCCGGTCCTTCCGCGAAATACGACGAATTTACCGTTAGCTACGGACGTGATGTCAGTAGTTGGGAAGATGACAAAGATATCGTCGCTGCCGTTCACGCTATCCTAGGCGCACTAGACGTTCCTGGGGGTGCTGAAAGCACCGGCGAAGACAACGACACCTTGCGACAGCAAATCTTGGGTTTCGGCGCTGCACATAAGCAGATGCTGGCCTCGCTCAACAAATCAGTAGTCGACGCTGAGCAGCGCCGAATTGAGGCGCAGGCAGAGTTTGAAGAGGCGGAAAAAAAGCGTTCTGAAAAACTTGCGGAAGCGCTGGCAGAAATCGAAAGGGAAAGAGAGCAACTTAAGCTAGAGTCATATCGTTCTGAACGCCGAAATATGCTCCAAAGTCTTTCCAGCGGTGCGACGAATGATCTTCGGAAAACCCTCACTGCTCCAGCGGCGGCTCGGGCAAGTTGGGGGGTATTTGCAGCAAGTTTGGTTCTTGCTGTCTTTGCCGGTTTGTTAGCATTCACAAGTATTTCTCAATTGGACATGAACTCCGTTGATGCAAAGGGTATGATCGCCTTCCTGAATGAAATTTCTCCAGAGAAAGCGCAGGAAAATGATTGGAATCTGGTATTGGATTCATCGATGTTTGCCACGAACTGGTATTTGATCGCTAGATCAAGTCTTGCTTCACTGGTAGCAATTGGAGCGTTGATTTACGCTGCGAATTGGTTGCGGGGTTATTACAATGCCATTCAGCAAGCCAACAGAGATATTGAACAATTTAATGCAGATTTGGTGCGCGCTGGCTGGGTCATCGAAACGATTTTGGAAGTAAAACACGAACACGATGCTGACGTTCCAGAAGCCTGGATACAAGGTGTAACCAACGGACTGTTTGAGCGGCCGAATGCACAAGAACAGGCTAGCGGTCCAACAGAAGCCCTTAGAATGCTAATGGGCTACGGCGTTTCATTGTCGGTTGGTCCAGACGGGACCAAGATGGACGTGTCAGAAAAAAGCGCGAAGAAAATATCCAATGATGCAAAGAAGGTTACTTGAGCAGGACGCTCTATCAATCCAATAAATTGAGGTTCCCACAAGACACACCTCTCCCGCGCCCTGAATCGCCTTTCACAAAAGGTACGAGAGTTGGCCTTGGGCTAAGGCGTCAACTCAGATCAGGGGTTAGCGACGACGCGAGGAGTCACGAAAGCGGCGGTATTCGACCAAAGCGATACCGACCAGCAAACGTGCTCCAGCGCCGATCACAATCAATAAGATTGGATCCACGCGGAACCTCATTTTGGTTGTGTGATTAAAACGCAGACCCAGAAACGAAAAAAGCTCCCACCGGGGGGAGCGATTCAAACCGTCACACGGAATATTGCGTTTCGCAGACTAATAGATGTTCTGCTACATTTAGTCAAGTAGTCGCCTAAACACCCAACATCGTCCTGCGATCTTACAATACCGGCGCATTTTCTCTGGTCAAGGTGCAAACAAAACCCCGCGCTGGGCGGGGTTCGCTGGTCAACTATTGTAGGTAAGGTCAGGTGAGTGGAACCATCCACACCTCGTCGGTATTGCTGTCATAAAGGCAAACGCCGGGGTCCACCGCCATGCCAACTTTGTCTTCCAACCGGATGAGAATTCGATAGCGGGTGTCGGTCAGTTTTTCCCAAACGGTCACGTTACCCCAAATAACCTTGTCCGAATTGCCCGCGTCTTGCAGTGCTTCATACCAAAGCTGCTTACACGTCAGGTTGTGAGGCGCTTTGGGATCAGTGAAATACTGGAACGCTCCATAGCCCACGAACCCAACAACACCGAGACCAGCCAAGCCCCAAAACTTGCTTGCTATGCTCATCGTCTCGCTCCTTATCTTAGGTCCAGCAACCCTAGAGTGCGCCGGTTATTCAATTTCGCAGTGTTTCATCACCCTGCTTACGGAAGGCGACTTAATCGGCAAGTTCTCTATTGTGAGTAATCGCGTCTTATCGTCGGCCATCGTGAATTCAATGACCAACGTATCCATCTGCCTCAATTGCGTAAAAAACTCTGGGTCAGAAATTTCGAAGTGTACTCCCTCCTGATCTTGCGTAGGAAGCAATATGCCGCTCTGAGCTGGAGCGTTCCCATAATACTCGCTTAGAAACCGCCAACGGGTAGGAACTTCTATTACGTTGCCAAGAAATCCAGTCGTTGCAACGACTGCAAATGTACCGTCACTGTCGCAGGCGACAATTAGGCCCTGCGGTTGTTCTGAATTTGGACTTGGCTGCTCTTTGGATGTAATTCCAGCAAATTTCATGACCTCGTCAGTGAATGGGTCGACGATTTCGCCGTACTGCCAACCCTGCGCCATCGCACTTGTCCCAAGCAAAGCTGAGGCCGACAGTCCTAAAAAACCAACCAATGCGCGGATAAGTAGTTTTTTCATGTCCGGTTCTCCTTCTTTCGGCACATAGTCGGGCCGGTGTTCGCTCGCTTGTGATTTCCTGCCACGAAACGAACCAAAGTGTTGAATTTTGGCAGTTTTCAGCAAGCCATTGTTGATCGGGCTGTGCAACAGGAAATCGCCGTTTCGCAGGTCATCCACGCAGATCGACGTGCCTGTCTGGGGTTCGCCTTCAGTTGCTTCCAAGGTCAAACTTCACAGCGTTTAAAGTCATCGAACCACCAACCAACGGCAATGACACAAACGCAATGCCTTTGCGGAAATAGAGGTAACCCCCCGGCCTCTACAATTTCGTCGGTGTTCCCGCGTCGGATAATTTCAGGGGCCTTATCAACCCCAACTCGCGCTAACGGGGCCAAAGCGCACAAGGCCATAACCTCTTCGTTTTTTCGGAATACCTTGCGCACGTTTTCTGCGTCCGGCAAAACCACCAAAGCGGACCCCTCCTGGGTCTTGGCTTCAATGTAAACCTCGCTGGCGTTGTACATATATTCGGGCAAGCCCAAAGCCGGGAACGCTATGGCCGCACCGCAAATATGCCGCAGTTCGTGTACAAGAATTCGGTTACTCACAGAACACGACCCCCATACCTTTGGGCGGCGAACCGGCGACCACTGCCGACTTGCGCAGCATAATGCTTTCGCAGTGCGATATGATGGCCTTTAGGTGGCCTCTGGCGAGGTCTGTGGTTGCCCCCTTGGCTAAACGGTTGTCGTCCAGCGCAGCAATTTGCTTTTCAATTTCGGCGCGTTGGCCTTCAAGCTCTTGCCGTAGGTTCTTCTCAACTGAACCCAAAGCCTTGTCTACGTCCGCGCGTTCTTCGCGCAACGCCGCCCCAATCGCCTTGCCAACGGTTTCAATGGTCGGTGCGGCGGGGGTGGCCGGGGGAGGCTTGTGAATCTTGCGGACGTTTTCGGCAAATTTGGTCGCGGCGTCGTTTACCGGTTTATTCATTCCCAAGCCCTCCGCATTTTTGATTTCGCCCGGTCGGCGCTGGCCTTACGGCTTTTTGCCGCGCTGGCCTGCGACCGTTGGGTCTTAAATTTGGCCGCGGTCGAAGCGTTCTTAAGCTCCTGTAACGCAAGCTCTTTCACGTATTCAGTGGCCTCACGCGACGAACCAATGGCCTCTGCGTCTGCCGCTATATCGGCGGGCAGTTCAAAGCGGTTGGTTATAACCCAAATTGTGGGTGTCGTGCCTTGCGCGTTTTTAACGCCAAGGTCTTTGTGCGTAGCAGCCATAAGCGTTAGCTGCCGGCACTTGGCGTCAAGGTCTTTGCGCTTGCGCGTAACGGCGTCCCGCTGCGCAACCAGTTCTACAAGGGTTTTGTTCAGAAGGTTTTTGGCGGCGTCCAGTTCGTCCAGGGGTTCAAGGTCGGGGTCGGCGGCGTGTAGGGCCTCAAGATACGTTTAGGCACTAACTGCGGCTTCTACCAATGCGCCGTTCGTTGTAACTTCCTCGGCCCCCTTCAAAACGCTAAGCGCGGCCCTCAACTGCGCAATTTCTGCGGCAGTTCCGGCCAAATAGTGGTCAATCAGGTCAACGGTTACGTGGGCGTCCTCAAGGCGGTCAAGCGCGTCGTCCAGTGTTTCGGATTTCAGCACCGGGCCTTTCAAACCGACGACAAAGGTCGTGGCGGCTTTTACCAGTGCGGAACCCACCTTTCAGGACAACGTAAATGTAAAATCTGGCGACATTACCTTGGCCGTAGGGACGTTACGAACAAACACTTTCTACCTCCGTTGCCTGCGCCACTTGGCGCGAGAAACTGAAACGCGGGGCCAATAAATTGCGTGGGTTCGTAAGAACACGCCAACCTTCAACCCGCTACTAAAGTCCGCTGGGCCTCTAGCGTCGGCACTGCGGATACCTAAAAGCCGGTAAACCAGCCGGTGGGCTCTAAGGAGTGGGTGGCGATGTCTTGACACCGTCCCAAAATATGGGACCCACCAGCTACCCGTCAGACAGACTTTTAAGTGCCTACAACTTTAGCGTGTAGACGTATGTGCGCCTAACGAAATTTTTAAAGGTTTTATTTTGTTATCAGAGACTTGAGAGAACCTGGGTTTTGTTAGGCGGTCGGCCTGAGCTGTTTCAAAACGTCCCAATTCGCCTGAACCCAATCAACCAATGTTCCGCGCTGTTCGTGCATCGTCTTACGGGAGTGACAGTGGTGGCAAAGCAGGATGAACGGGCCAGTGTAAAACCGGTCACGCCAATGCGGCGCAGCACCCAACACCAAGCAAAATTCCAACTCGTCAGCCACCGCGTCAATATGGCCGTAAAGGTGGTCCAACTGATTGGCGCCCATAGCGCCGCAGATATTGCAGGAACGTTCTTTTGGCGATGGTCCCAACTGATTCAGAACCGCGCGGCGCACAGAACGCCATTTGTCACCCAAATATAGCTGCTCGCGCTCTAAAGCGTCTGCAGAAAGGTGGTTTGGTTTTTCCGGGTGGGATAGCCGGGTTTCGGCTGAAATTAGCCTCTCTCGCGCTGCTCTTAGCTGTGCCATAAGTCACCCAATCATCGCAGCCAAATCAACAACGCGCGGACGCCGCATAACAATCATCCCAGCAGCATCTATCATCGCTGCCAATGCATCAATCTTGCCGCCCTGCTGTTCCCGCTCCAGTTTTGTATTCGCACCGACCTGCGAAATCAGCACATTACTGACGCACCATGCCAACGCCGGACCATTGTCAGCGATCAGTTTGCCTTCGAGCATCTGTCGCTCAATGCGCTGAATGGGCGCGTTCAACCCCTGAATGGTTTGACGGATGGCGAGAATATCAGGTTCTGACCCGTCAATGTCGTACCCGCGTTCCTCGGCTGGCGTATAGAGGCTGCTGCCCGCATACTCGATCTCCTGCTTGTCGCAGTGCTCCTTGATCTTCTGGAAAAGATCCGTGACCTGACCTGCCCAGCCGTCGGGCGTGTAACCCAACTCTTTCTCAACTGAATTCTTGATGTCGTCATAATCGACGACGCCGATATTGCTATCCGACATGACGGACTCCTCCTAAATGGTAGGAGTGGAGGGGCATGATCCCTCACCGTCGACGCTAATCTGGCGTAAAGAGCTTATAAGACTCCTGGCCCACCATGGCACTCCCAAAGGCTCACTGAGTCAGCGAGTTATTCGGGTGCTCAATTGGTGTACGTTGCAAGTCATACCTTAGGCATAGCTCAAGATGTGACAGTTGTGAAGTGCCTCTCATGCCACACTTAGATGTGTCCGCGGGCACAATCCTACCCGGTTACCCCCCGTGCGGACACTGTGCCTGAGTCCTTGTTTTGCGGCAAACCCTGTGCTCGTTGTAGTCTCTTGGTGCTACGATCCAGGAACTGGCCTTCGACGAATTCCCCAACTTGAGCCCAAAACCTGTTTGGCGTCGAAATAGTCGATACGGCCCTTGCCGGTGATTTCCACCGTTTCGCCGGGTTCGGCATCTTCGTAGCCGTCAGACGTAGCAAAAACCCGATCATGTCTTCCAACGAGTTCATATTCGACGGAAATACGTAGGTCATCATCAGTCAGGTTCTTAACTCGGTATCGCCATTCATACTCGATTTCTGACCTTGGCGCGTTCCAAAGGCTCCAAAAGCTAGTCACGGACGCCCGTTCGGTTGAAATGTACAATCCCTCAAAAGAATCAGACACATACTCCAAGGGCGGATCTTCCTTTTCATCATCATCCCACGCGATACCAGATCGCGAGGAGTCTCGCTCTGATCCAAATCCTTGTGGGATTCCTCGATAGATTTCTGGGTGGATATTTAAGTACCCGAAAATCAGAACGACCAAGGGGATTATAGTAATGCCTATGCCATACCAAATGGGGTGTCGTCTGCTCATTCTGCGCCTCTTCATACTGACAAAGCGTTGTTATTACTAGGATTGCGGCACTACAACCCGGGGCTAGTAGAACTAGTAACTCGTCACCAGCCTTTTCCGCTAGCCGCCATTTGCAAACAGCCAATTGAATCCTTTTGAGAATTAACTCATGGTCCCGGTAAACCAACAATTTGAGTAGAGAGGCACCTAGCCTGTTTTGGCTCTGTGGCAGTTTTGAATGAACCAAGTAACCCAATCCGAAATCAACAAGGCCGCATGGGGCGCGTGTGATACCTTCCGTGGAGTGGTCGATCCGTCAATCTACAAAGATTACGTCCTCACCATGCTGTTTTTGAAATATGTCTCTGACGTGTGGAAGGACCACAAAGCAGGTTATGAGGCGCAGTACCCAGACAACACCGAATTAGTTGCGGCTATGATGGAGCAGGAAAGCTTCAAACTGCCCATGGATGCGTCCTTTGATGCCATTCATGCCCGCAGACACGAGGCTGGGAATGGCGAACGTATCGACAAGGCATTGCATGCTGTCGAAGAAGCCAATGGCGACAAGCTGCGCGACGTGTTTCAGGACATCAGCTTCAACTCCAACAAACTGGGTGATGAGGAACAGAAGAACGACATCCTCCGCCACCTGATGGAAGACTTCGCCAAACCTGCACTCGACCTGCGTCCATCCCGTGTGGGCAATCTGGACATCATCGGCGGGGCCTATGAATATCTGATTTCACGGTTCGCCGCGTCCGCTGGGAAAAAAGCTGGGGAATTCTACACTCCTGCCGAGGTCTCGGACCTCATGGCCCGTCTGGTGCATCCCCAGCAAGGGGATGACATCTGCGACCCCACCTGTGGCTCTGCATCGCTCTTGATGAAATGTGGCCGCCAGGTGCGCGAGGCCACTGGCACCAAGCAATACGCGCTCTATGGGCAAGAGGCGATTGGCTCCACATGGGCCCTGGCAAAAATGAACCTTTTCCTGCATGGCGAAACCAACCACCAGATCGAATGGGGCGACACCATCCGCAACCCCAAACTGCGCACCTCTGACGATATGCTGCGTCACTTTGATGTGGTGGTCGCTAACCCACCGTTCAGTCTGGACAAATGGGGTATAGAAGCGGCTGAGACGGACAAGTTCTCGCGATTCCGCCGCGGTATCCCGCCCAAGACAAAGGGCGATTACGCCTTTATCCTGCACATGATCGAAACCCTGAAACCACGCACCGGTCGCATGGCCGTGGTGGTGCCCCACGGCGTTTTGTTTCGTGGCTCGTCCGAGGGCAAGATTAGGCAAAAACTGATCGAGGAAAATCTGCTCGACGCTGTCATTGGCCTGCCGGAAAAGCTCTTCTTTGGAACCGGTATCCCCGCCGCGATCTTGATGTTCAACAAGGCCAAGAGTGACAACACGGTGCTATTCATCGATGCCTCACGCGAGTTCGAGGCAGGCACAAACCAGAACGCCCTGACCGAGGATCACCTGAGTAAGATCACCGCCACCGTTACCGCCCGTGAAACAGTGGACAAATACGCCTATGTGGCGTCGGCGGAGGAGATCGCGGAAAACGACTTTAACCTCAACATTCCTCGTTATGTGGACACGTTCGAGGAAGAGGCCGAGATCGATCTGATGGCGGTACGAGCTGAGCGTCAGGAACTGGCATTAGAGATGGCCGATCTGGAAACCCGCATGGCGGCTTATCTCAAGGAGTTGGGTTATGGTGCCTAAGGGGTGGACAACAAAAGCACTGGGTCGCAGTATCAATCTGCAAGGTGGTTTTGCCTTTAAGAGTAGCGAGTTTGGCGAGCTTGGTATTCCAATTGTTCGTATTTCAAACATACAGGGAGAAATAGTCGAACTAGATGGAGCGCCCTGCTACGAGGAAGACATTAAATTAGAGCGGTTTCTTCTCGAAGATGGCGATATTCTTATCGCTATGTCTGGGGCGACAACCGGCAAGACTGGTAGATTCTTTGCGTCTAATTCAACGCCTAACGCGTACCTAAACCAGCGAGTTGGCCGCTTTCAGATAAAAGACGAAAATCTTCTCTGCTCAGACTTTGTATGGCATCTTATATCCACTGAACGTTTTCAATACCTGGTAAGCATCGAGGCAATTGGTGGAGCGCAGCCAAATGTTAGCGGTGCGGAGATAGAATCTTTAACTTTCAACTTCCCCCCCATCACCGAGCAACGCAAAATCGCGGAAATCCTGTCCACATGGGATCGGGCGGTTGAGGTGGCCGAGGCCCAGCTAGAGGCCGCCCGCACCTCCAAACGCGCCCTCATGCAGCAACTCCTAACAGGCAAACGCCGGTTCCCAGAGTTCGAAGCAGAAGAGTGGAAAGAGGTTAGGTTAGGGGATGTTTGCGCTCCGAAACAGTGGCCGACTATTGGCAAAAACGATATGACTGATAGCGGCTATCCCGTATTTGGTGCCAATGGGTTTATTGGCTTCTACTCTGAATTCAATCACGAACACCCCACCACAGTTGTCACATGTCGGGGTGCAACCTGCGGAACCGTAAGCCGGACGCCTCCAAGCACATACATTACAGGAAATGCGATGTCTCTCGATGATGTCGACGCCACTCGTGTGGATGATGAGTTTCTTTTCTTTGCGCTACAAAAAAGAGGCTTTGATGACATAATATCTGGTTCAGCACAGCCACAAATCATTGGCAAAGACATTCGTTCGGTTAAACTCAAATTGCCTATGTTGACCGAGCAAAGAAAGATCGCTGAAACCCTTTCCATTTGTGACAGTGACGTGGTCAACATCGAAAACCAAATCACCAAACTCCGCACCGAGAAGAAAGCCCTGATGCAGCAACTGCTCACCGGCAAACGGAGGGTTGTTGTGGAGGGCTGCCATGAAGTTTGATGTCTACTGTGATGAAGCATTTCCCGATCTGTTGACATCCCAAAACCCCAATGCTGACTATCTGATGATTGGGAGCCTTTGGTTGCCGTCTGATCTGCGGGCCCAAGCTAAAGAACGTATCGCAGAGTTGCGAGAAAAGCATAGTGTATGGGGGGAGATCAAATGGACCAAAGTGTCCCCATCAAAGATAGACTTCTATTTAGATCTTGTGGACATGTTCTTTGGTTTCGGAGACGCAATGCGCTTTCGATGCATCGCAGTAAACCATGCAAATGTGAACATGGCCCATCATGAAGATGATCATGAGCTTGGGTTTTACAAATTCTACTATCAGGTGCTGCATCACTGGATTTTGCACAACAACACCTACCGCATTTTCTGCGACATGAAATCAAACCGGGACCCGCAACGGTTCGGCAAGCTTCGCAAGGTGTTGAGCAATGCGAACCTCGATGCAGAGGTCGAGTGCGTTCAAGCATTACCATCACGTGAGGTGGTACTCATTCAACTGGCTGATTTGTTGCTAGGAGCGGCGGGCAGTCGTCTGAATAGAACACTGCGTGTAGGGTCCGCAAAGGAAGCGGTCGTGCATAAAATCGAAGAACGCCTAGGTCGTCAAATCGCACCAACATGGCAAAACGAGCGTAAGTTTAACGTGTTTAAAATCAACCTTCGTGGCGGTTGGTAATGACACTACCTCCATTTTTGAACTTGCCTGACGAAGCGGCTTACCGCGCGCATTTCAACGCTAATTTTGTACACGCCGAAGTGACAACGCATCACGGTATTCGAGTACACTTTAAAGAAGCCGATTTTGGACACGCGTTCTTTGAGTCTACTCAACGCAATGGCGTGAAGGATCAGTTTTCGGCTGACCGTTCGCAGAGAATGGATTGGATTCTACACACTATCAACGATGCAAATGCTGACTGGTACAAGGGTTGGATCCGACGGACTAAAACCTATGATTCGACACGTTCGGTTGCTGTTGCTTGCGGGGACTTTGTGGTGGTGTTGAGATTTCACGCACGCCGTGATGGGCAATTGGCGGCAAATTTCATGACCTGCTACTTTGCAGACAACAGTATTGGTAAGATTAGACAGTCTCCAGCATGGGCGTTGGAAGAATGTCGAACTGCGTTGGGAGTGTGATATGGTCGCTGATTTGCTACGCTGGCTCAGCGACCGAAACCTCGATTGATTCAATGCCGATAGGCAGCGAACTCACTACCTCTATATGTATTGTTTGACTGGCTTGTCAATGCACAGGCCGATGGGTGCACTTTGACGTGTTGAAAACTTATTTGATTGTGTGAGTGGCAAAAGCCGATGATTGAAGTTCCCGATACCCGCGAAGAAGCCGCTGCCAAACTGCCTGCATTGCATGTGATGATGGTGATGGGTTGGCGGTATCTAGGCCCGTCCGAAGCTCTGGCCCTGCGTGGATCTGAGCGAGCTGTTTTGCTGTTACCTGTTTTGCGGGAATGGCTGGAGAAACATCGCTTCCACTTCAAAGGGAGGGAACATGCTCTGTCACCCGCAGGGATCGATGCGGTCATCCGTGAGGTTTCATCAACCGGCCTGAGTGAGGGCCTGCTGGCCGCCAACCGCGCGCTCTATGTCAAACTAACCAAAGGGGTGACCGTCACCGAGTTTGTGGATGGTCAGAAGACATCGGTCACTGTGCCGCTGATCGACTGGTCGAACGTAGATGCCAATGCGTTTCATGTGACTGAGGAAATGTCGGTTGAACGTCCGGCCAGCAAGGGAATGTACCGACCCGATATTGTTGGTTTTGTGAATGGCATTCCGCTGACGGTCATTGAGGCCAAACGCCCGGTATCCTCGACCAAGGACAAGGCTATGGTTGACGAAGGCATCAGCCAAAACCTCCGCAACCAGATGGGCGATGGTATCCAAGACCTCTATGCCTATTCCCAAGTGCTTTTGTCGATCTCGGCCAGTGATGGGCGCTATGCCACGACCAATACACCCAAGAAGTTTTGGTCAATCTGGCGAGAGGAAGTCCTGTCAGACGCGGAGATGACCGCGATCCGAAACACACCCCTCACAAAGGCCCAGAAAGGCGCCCTGTTCGCCGATAGGGCACATTACGAGTGCAAGGGCTACGAGTCTCTGCACAAAGGCCCTGTGGCGCTCACAGAGCAAGACAGGGTAATTATCGGAATACTTCGACCTGACCGGCTGCTCGACATGGTGCATCGGTTCATTTTCTTCGATCAGAAGATCGGTAAGATCATAGCGCGCTATCAACAGGTGCAAGGTACGAAGTCCATCGTTGACCAGGTCTCGAAACAAAAAGCCGATGGTAGCCGTGAGGGAGGCGTGATCTGGCATACCACTGGTTCCGGGAAGTCAAACCTGATGGTATTGCTGACAAAAGCGCTACTGCTTGATCCGGCCCTTGCAAACTTTCGCATTATCATCGTCACCGACCGTGTCGATCTTGAAAAGCAGTTGGCAGGGACATTCCTGACAGGCGGAGCTTTTGGATCGGCTGTTGCGACAAAGAAGGATGGTGAGAAAGCTAAGGTCCAATCAGGTCGTGATCTGGCGCTGCGGATTGGTCAGGGCAATGATCGCATCACCTTTACACTGCTACAGAAGTTCAACTCGGCCACCAGGATGCCAGAGTGCTACAACCCGTCCGACAAGCTGTTGGTTCTGGTGGACGAAGGACACCGTTCCCAAGGAGGCGAGAATCACGAACGGATGCGCAAGGCTTTACCTAATGCTGCGTTCATAGCGTTCACTGGCACACCGCTTCTGAAAGACGATAAAACCCGAAACAAGTTCGGCCCGATCCTGCATGCGTATACCATGCAGCGGGCTGTTGAAGATGGCGCTGTTACGCCGCTTGTTTACGAAGAACGCAAACCGGTCGTCGATGTCAACGACAAGGCTATCGATGCCTGGTTTGACAAAATCACGGCAGGTCTCAGTGAAAGGCAGAAGGCCGATCTCAAAAAGAAGTACTCGACACGAGGACAGATTTACGGCGCTGCCAATCGGATTGATCTTATCGCATGGGATATCGCCGAGCATTTCAATACCAACTTCAAATCGCTGGACTTGGGCCTGAAGGGGCAATTGGCGACCGACAGCAAACTATCAGCGATCCGATACAAAGAGGCCCTTGATGCCACGGGTATGGTCACAAGCGCGATTGTCATCTCGGCTTCGGACACCCGTGAGGGACATGAGAGCACCGATGAGAGTAAGCTGCCTGAAGTGCAGGCATGGTGGAAGGAAAACGTCGGCAGCGACGAAGAAGCCTATCTGGCTCGCGTTATTGAAGGCTTCGCCACGGATGGCGATCCCGACATCCTGATTGTCGTGGATAAACTGCTCACTGGATTTGATGAGCCGCGCAATGCCGTGCTCTACATCGACAAGCATCTTAAGAGCCACAACCTGCTACAAGCAATTGCACGGGTGAACAGGCTGCATGAAGCCAAACAGCATGGCGTGCTGGTGGACTATCGTGGTATTCTTGCTGAACTTGATACATCAATTCAAGACTACCAAGACCTCGCGGCACAGACGCAAGCTGGGTTTGACATCGATGATCTTGCTGGAACCATTACAAATGTCTCGACCGAGTACAAAAGACTGCCGTCATTGCATGATGCGCTTTGGGCCATCTTTGCTGATGTGAAAAACAAGGCTGACATGGAACAATACCGTCAGGTGCTGATCCCCTCATTTAGGACCGACGACAGTGGTGCCAGCGTAGATGATCACCAGAAGATCAGGGAGGATTTTTACGACGCACTGACCCAATTCGGAATGTGTTTGAAACTCGCACTGTCATCCCGTGCCTTCTTTGAAGATGGCGCATTCGATGAGTCAACCATTCAGAAATACAAAGGCGACCTGAAGTTTTTCACCCATCTCCGTGCCCAAGCCAAACAAGATGCGCAGGAGACTGTGGACTTCACCGTTTATGAAAAACAGATCCGCAAACTTGTGGACAAGCAGGTAGTGGGGCAGGATATTACCGACCCTAAGGGCGTGATCCTCGTGGACACTTTGGGCAGTGATAACCCTGAAGAGTGGTCCGATGAGAAAACTCGTTCAGAGGCGGATGTCATCAAAACCCGTTTGCGAAAGACCATTGAACAAGAACTGATCGATGACCCTCATGCCCAGAAGGTTTTCTCGGAGATGTTGAAAGAGGCTATCGCGAATGCTGAAGCCTATTTTGATCACCCAAACAAGCAATACACCCTTTTCAAGGACCTCGAAGAGATGCTGGATGCGCGGGCCACCCCTGGCGTACCTGATAGGTTCACTGATCGTCCACGTGCGCAGGCGTACTACGGTGCCTTCCTCGATCAATTGGGAGAAAAGGCCCACGATAAATCAGAAGATGATTTGGTCACAGAAGCCCTTTGGATCGATGATGCGGTCAACAATGCTGTACAGTCCCATTCTATCAATCCCGCCAGTATCGAAGCTGAAATCCGCAAATCCATGTTGCCGCGCTACTTCAACTTCTTCGGTGCTCTAGATAACGCGAATGGATTAATCGAACGGGTGATTGGCATTGTTCGTGCTGGTGCGGCCAAGGGTGGTTACTAATGGCCACGCACAAGATCATCTATGGTGATCAGGTCATCCCCTACACCATCAAACCCGATCCAAAGCGCCATGTACGGATTGCGATCCATGTCGAACCTGATGGTTCGGTCGTCGTTGATGCCCCGCCTGATTTTGATCTGTCTGCAATACATACTGCGGTCCAGAAACGGGCCAGGTGGGTAGCGGGGCATGTCGGGGAGGCATTGACGCGTTTCGCGCATGTACGGCCCCGGGAATACGTCTCTGGTGAGCAGATTATGTATCTGGGGCGGCGCTACGTGCTGAAGGTAGTCCGAACGGATCAGAAACCCCAAGGTGTTCGCCTTCGAGGAAATAGGCTGGAAGTCGAAACTAGGTCCGATGAAGCTGATGACTTAAAGGGGCGTGTACGTGCATGGTATCGGGTGAAAGCACGGGACTATTTTGCTAAGAAAGTTGCGGAAGCGTCTGAACGACTGCCATGGGTCGAAGACATCCCAGCATTCCGTTTGATGGATATGGTCAAGCAATGGGGCAGTTGTTCACCCGAAGGGCAATTGATCCTGAACCCCCATCTGATCAAGGCTCCGCGAGATTGTATTGAGTATGTCATTCTGCATGAACTGGCTCATCTAAAACACCACGATCATAGTGCCGAATTTTGGAAGCTAATCGAAACGCATCAGCCTTTGTGGAAGAAAGCGAAAACGGAGTTAGATGAGTTGGTCGAGCTATTAACTGTGGAGTGAGATGAATTCCTGGATCACACTCGATATAGTCGGTTTTAGACTTTATCTCGCTTAGCGCCTAAAGTATCTTGGATACTGCACATTGTTTTTAAACGGTTTTTAGGAATTTCACAAGCAAGCGATCTTCGACGTGATTTGATTATTTTGGTTCAGGGACCAACGCATCGTTCGTGCTTCGCCTCTTGCAAAAAAATTGTGACAGATCCGACTTGCTTCTTTTGCTAAGCTATTCAAGCGCTTCAGGTTCGTAAGCGGTGCGTGAGGGTCACGTTCTAGTCCTGTTCCTGATCTGAGATTCCGCCTTGAAGTGATTTCTTGAGGTGAGTTTTTGTCCCCAATTCCCCACTGCCGCGGAATTCTCCCGTTACCTATGTTGTAGATACCCAAGCAACGAAAGGAAAGCACATGGGACGCTACAACGGAAACGACCACAGCCAGGACGAGAATGACAATCACTCGGATCAGATGAACTCGAACAACGACACATACTGGAGCGACCGCGGCCATGATGAGCGACCGCACGACTGGGAGAGTGCTTACGAAGACGACTAAGGCGTCATAGCGGGATCAAGTGAGTTCTTAGTGCTTGAAGTCTCCCACAATGCCTCTTTAGACATTCCGCGAAACTCCTGAAAATCGTCAAAAAGAGAGATCGGTTCGAGCGTAAGGTCACGAGTTTTTTGCAAGCGATCAAATGCCTTTTGACAGAAGCACGCAGCGCTGGCGAGGTAATATAGTTCTTCGGCCGATCTCTTTGACATGTGGACGATCATGTTTGAGTTGATGTTTAGGCATGTCTGGTGAGATGGAATGCTTTTCCCTGCCCGGTATGCCTTTATTTCACGATGCCAGGTTTCTGGGTTTTGAATACACCCGAACGCCGCTCTATCGAACTCAACATTTGTCTCAATGCTGGTGGCTGCTTTCGTTCGCTCCAGGAAGTAACAAATAGCTGCAAGTTGACCAGTATCTGGATGTCTGGCAGCCATCAATTCATAAACGTTCCATGAGCGATCTGCCGGAGATCCGAGCTCCAAACCCTCAAGAACCGCCATCTGCGTGATGGCAAACAAGCTCATAACCTGAGCCGGCAAGTGCCACTCTTCAGGGAGATCTCTTTCATTCGTCCGGAGAACAGACAGATACCATTGCATTGTGTTCATGTGTGCCCAAGGTAGATGAGACACCATCTGAATCGCAGCTGCGCGATCCCCACTATCCCAAAGGTGGCGACACATAATCGAATTCTTGGCGAGCCTGTTTGCAAAGTGAACCGTTTGCGGAATAGTCTTCTTCAGCTTCCACATAAAAAGAAAAAGTGACCAGCGGGTCTCGACATCCTCAAGAGTGGCTGTGCGATACCATTCTAGATCCGCCTCTTTGATATTCAGTCTTTTGACTAGCTCAGCGAATGCCTTCAAGGCAGCACGCCCACCTTCACTATTCTTCATCTTAACAACCGGTGTGTTTTTTAGAAGAGCCCTCTGGAGGGCTCTGTAGGCGGTTTCATTGCCCGATTTACCCCCCAAGATATGAGATGCGTAGTTACGACCAACAATTTTGAAGGCGTCTTGAGGTTCCGGGAAAAAGTACATTTCGTTGGCTCTATCGTTTTTTTCCGCAATTGAAATTGGAGAAAAACTGCTGATAAACACAGTTTTTCGCACCCACCTACCGACCGAGGCGGGCAACTGGTCACTCCATTGATATACCTGAAAGCAAGCCGTACGATATTCAGTCTACTCGCCACGTTTAGGCCATCAAACCACTGACGTCCACGCTGAAGGCGCTGCTTAGCTTTCTCGATGGGCCTACTTCTAAACCGTCAACCCCAGCTCGCCCGTGTGATCTTGGATAACGTTTTTAAATAGAAGCCGCATACGCTTAGTGCTGAACATAAGTTTACTCCCTTAGCGCTTTTTCACTCACATATGTGCAATAGGAGCAGAGACCGCCATCCAGGCCGTCAAGATAGTCCTGGATGCTAATACCGTTCGAGCACCGGATGCACTCATGGTCAAAGTCGATGGTTTCCCCACATGCGGCACATGTGAGCTCCGTCTCAATTATGGTGTGGCGACTGCATGCCGGGCAAGAATACAACGGCCCATCTTCTGCACTATCCCGCGCCCGTATGTAGCTGTCGGCCCCAAAGAGATCTTCGAGTGCGTTTTCTATGGTCACACCCAATTCCGGCATAGTACCACAAGACCGACACTTCAATTCGACGTGTTCCTGCACCTCGTTCTCGGATTCGATTTGCTCGATCAAGTCGGATCTACAGTCAGGGCAGCGAAAACTGGAACCGTCAATCGAGGGAGAAATCCATTTGACGTCCTTAAGCGTCTCCCGCGCGGCCGCCAGTTCAATATCGTAGAGTTTCTTCGTATTCAGCATCTCGGCCCATGCTTCACCAAGATGGACTATGGGATCCTCTTCAATATGCTTGAAGAGCCCTGCCGCAACAGGAAAAGCCATGCTGATCGCTTCCCTGATTGCGCCGACAGATTCTGTCGAGCAGCGGTGCTCCATGTCGTTGCGAATTCGGTTCAGGGTTTTTAGGGCACTAGGATCCAGAGGAACTCCGAAGTCTTTGGCCCTCTCACCAAGCTGGCCAAAGTCTACAGTTGCCTTGCTTGTCTGTTCAAGTTTTAGGCCTCCTTCTTCGTCAGGCACTGGCTTCAGCCTTGCCGCGATGACTAAATCTGGATCTGCATCTGGAACCGCTCGAATGAGAGCCTCTTTTGCTAGGAGAAGCACGCCGGCGTACACATTTCTAACAGCAGAAACATCTCGCTCCGGGTCTTGCCGCTGAAAATCCTCGACACCCATGCGGATTGAGGCGACGGCGTTGTCAAACAGGTCGGTCATTTCAAACCTTTGTATTTTTTGTGAGCTTAGAGAGAGGTAGCCAAAGGACACCCCACCTTAACTGGTGTAATGTTATCGGCGGTAGTGGAAGTTTTCCGAGCAGCTGCCAAGCCTACCTGGTCACATCAAACAGTCGTTGGGGCCCTCTAGTTCAACTGGAACTTCTTGACGTGCAAAGCAAATTTTTCTTGCCGGAAGGTTCACGCAAAACCCGCCATTTGCCCAGCTCCAGGATCCCTTGCCAGCATCTGGATCAACCGCATCACAGCGTTTTCCCAAATATATCAAGTCGCCGTTTTCGCCGTTAAGAACGGCACCGTGCTCATTCCTAGTGGCGGTGTATTGAACCCCGTCAGAAGATATGTATGCCTGTGCCATCGTCGGAATAGCTAAAATCAATCCTAGTGCCACTACGATACCAATAGTTGTTTCGTTCTTCATTTAATCACCTCATGGTTGGTTGCAACCATTACGCATGCGTTCAACACATGGAAGACGTCCGATACGACTTTTTTCGTATCGAACAATTTGTCTCATTGAGAGAGCAGAATTAATCACAGCATGCTATCATCGAGTGAAGAGTCAGATACAGGGATATGCCAAATTCTCGCTGCAACAGTCTTTGCCGGAAAAATCGCTTGATAAGATTGCCTTTTCTTGCGATTGCCAAGCAAAATCAAGGCATTGCCGCCAATGAATTCTTGATCGAACGGAAGCTACAATTTGACTACACCAAATGAACTTGGTCCTCACAACGCAATTTGGCTCGGCGACGGTGAGTGGATTAGCTGGGATGAGATCAACTGGCAGATTCAGTGCAAAGAGTGGCGAGCAAGGTATCCGAACGCCCGGCTCTCACTTGTGCCTATTTTCGAGCAACTGTTGGACGCTGCTGCCGCGTATTACGATACCACAGGCAGCCATCTTCAGGTCTACGGTGACATCGGTGAACTTTATGGCGCCATCACTTACGGTCTTGAGCTTCATAGGAACTACGCACAGGGATCAGACGGGCGCATGGGCAATGATTTCGTTGAGGTAAAGACGATTACACCATTCAAGAATAGAGACGAGGTCGTCGTCAACATGGATGGGAACTTCAGCAAATTGTTAGTGGTTCGTATTAACGAAGACTTTGACCTGTCTCGCAAACTTGTCGACCGAAAGGACATACCCAAGAGAAAGGGCAAAGTCATAGTCAAATGGGCTGACATGTAGTCAGGCATGCACGGAGTCACTATCCTTTCCTTGTGACAAGTGACAACTGCACAAGGTCAACCAATTAACACTGACTCTAGGGGGTGCTGGCCATCTGATTTATTACTTTTGACCAGTCCGCCAGTTCCTCCAAAATCTGGTTCGAAGTTTGTTCGTTTGGGGGCACCAGAATGATTATTTTCAAAGGTCTTTCCGTTTCATGTGAATGGAACTCGGGCTTTTTGTTATGGATGTTCGGTTACCTAAAGGCCTCTTGAAGCTAGCGGAGATTGTGCAGAAAGAACGTCTGTACTGACCAGCTACCATCCAATTCTCGGTAGGAAAGAGATTGTCTAGGAGCTTGGCACTCAGGATTTGGCCCGAGCCTTGATGCTTCAAAAATGATGTCGGTGCCAAAGCCGTGTCGCCATTGAGCGGGGAAGGGAATGCTCCAATTCATGGTGGGCGAAGCAAACGACGCCGTGCGCGACAAGGAATTGGCGTCAAATTGCATGGGGCTTTCCGCCCAAACGACAACAATCCGTTGGAAAACGTGCCCGACGTCCTAGGTTTTTGGTGGGAAACAAAAGGGCTTTGGGCGGATGTTGGAAGATAAACGCAAGGACTTGGACTCGGAAAAACAAAAGCGGTTGCTTAGAAAGCTTGTCGAGGACCTGAGCCGGACCGAGCCAGATTTATACTATCGACCCACCAGCGAAATCGCTTTGTTTTTGACCAAATACATAGATGGCGATTCTGGCCTTTTGGCTGAGGAGAAGTCGCTGCTGAAACGCCTCAGTCAAAGAGACATCGAAGTCTTGTTGAGCTTGCATTGAGGTCTATGTCCCGCGCTTGCGGCTGAGCAATCCGTACTTCACGGCCCAGGATCGTAAGGACCGCCGTTTTCGACGTCCCTTTTTTATCGGCTCTTTCGCCTGTTTTCCGCCTTGTCGGTTGAATTCGTACACATCAATGACCCTTTCAGCGCAACCGCAGGCTTCGCCCATACCAACTTTGGCAAAGTAGAATTTTTCAAAGCTTTCCGGGTTTTTCATCGTGATCCTCCGGCTTTATCCAAACCTTTTGCGGGTAAGAATCCAAATCAAAAGTTCTTGCGTGAATTGGGTTACTGACCGCCCGCTCGGAATCGATCATTCTGACCACATTGGTATGTTGCGTTGGTGTGTTTGAGAACGCGAAATTTTTTCTCCCTGTTAATGGGGCGCGCCTAAAATAGGCGCGCCCCGTTTTCCTATCACCCGCAGCCGTGGGGCATTTTTGCCTCGACCATCGGGAGAGATCATTAATGTGCGCTTATCTTCTTGCGCAACTCCAGAGCCTATATTCCAAATTTTGCCCTCATTGAGGCCAATTTTTTCTTCTGAGTATTCCCGTTGCGCTGTTTCTCTGCGCTGTGACGATACCAGTTCTTTTTGTCTTCCTGGAAACGTTCCCAGACCACGCCATCCGGTGCGGTTACAAAATCCCAGCACCAGGTTCCGTCATCGCTTTTGGCGACGCCGCCTTCTTCCCAATACCACTTGCTTTCGTGACACAGCTTGCCACGATTGGTCACGTACCACTTTCCTACACCGATAGCGTCGCCGGTTTTGTTAAGACCTTGGTATTCGCCACCGGGACCCCAATATGCAAATCCACCATTGTTCCAATGGCTTGTCTTACCGGCATAAAGGCTGGCGATTTGCTGAGGATCCGTGGGCTTTGCACCCTTCGGTTTCTTTTCTGCCAAGGCAGATGTTGCAAAAAATGCAGCCGTGAAAGTTGCGATCAAAAATGCGACGTTTCTCATTATTTCCTCCAACACTTGTAAACTCACGTCGTTTGTATTTGGCAGCGTGAACAGGCGCGTTTTCAGCCGTGGTTGCCGCAAAACGATCCTGTGCACGGGCCCAAAAAGGGGCACCTTGCCGGATCACATTATGTCGAAAGCGATGCAACTAAGCAAATCTGCGACCCTTCAAGCGGCCTTGTCAGGTTCACGCCGCGTGGTCGCTGCCATCTTGCAATATAAGGTTTCGCAGAATTCGGGGCTTTCAATTATCTACTCGGGCACGGTTCGCTGCGATGATGGCGATGCGACGCCTTTGAACAGCTGCTTGCCCGCTTTTGGCGCATCAAGCTGTCCTGGTTTCGTTCTTGCGACAGTGGCTTAAATGGACGGGGAAAAAAGTAGGGGCTGGTTGAGGGGGTAGAAACCAGCCCCTGTCTTTGATTCGAGGGGGTGAGTGGTATTTCTGTTCCCAGGCTACGCAATTGGACGCCCTTTCGGTATTGGGGGATTCCCGTAATGCCTCAAATTAAGTCGAAACGGTTTGTTTCCAGTGTGGGAACTGTAAGTTTCACAATGAATCGTAGACACAATTTTGCCGCAATGCGATCTTGTGTTTGCGGGCGACATGTCTTGATTTTAGCACGTTCTGGTTTTTTCGACTGGATTTGAGGGGGTTACCTAGTACGGCATGTCGCCCCACGAAACCTTCTGTCAGTAATTGAAGAACGAATTGCGTTTTTTGAATGTCACGCGACGGGCGCATATTTCATCTAACAGTCGTAATTGGAACAATTAACACATGTACCAATGCAGGGCGGCGCGCCTTGATGGGATTTGCGATTTCAAAGAGGGGGTACGAGTGGGGCGCGTCGCACCTTACTGCTTTCGGAAACCTCAATCGGACAAGAAATAGAACTCTCCGCTGTCGTGGATTTTCTTGTCCTGATCTGGGTTGCGCGTCGTAAGCGCAGCCACAATCGCGGTTCTGCACGCCGTCAGCGTCGATGTGTCGAGCAACTCGTAGAATGGGCCGGACCAGTTGTAGTGAGCCCTAACCAATTCCAGATGCACGCGTTCCCGAAAATCAGCCTCAGCCTCATCAACAAACCGGCTTACTCGCGACAACCCGAGTTGCGGTAACTCGGCTGCCACGACGACCCCGAATGAATTGGTCAGAAATTTTGGGCGCAGCAGTTCGGCGATCGGCTGAGAAGGCCCGTTCAGGCTATCACTTCGGACAATATCACTCACTTCAAACTCGCAAAAAATGGCCAGCGCGTAGTTCGCATGCGCAATACGGCTTACCGTCGGAACAAAATACCTATCTGTCTTTGTTAAGGTCGCGCTTGAAAAGTTCAAAGCGATAAGTGCAAGACTTGGCCGTTTTCCCTGCTTTTTTGAGCGTTCTGCATCTGACTTTGCAAGTCTGGGTTTATCCCGCGACAGGGTAGCCACCGCCTTACTTGATTCAGCACATTCACCTTTCCAATCGAAAACCGATCCAAAGCTTCACAGGGCGGGGTCGCGCGGTTCCCATGAATAGTGCGGCGCACGCTCGCCCAGGGCAAAGCGCGCGACATCAACAGCGTCGATCACCAGTGAAGCGGTGTTGAACGCGATCAAAAGAACAAGCCAAACATACAGGGCCGGTTCTGCTGACCGGTCCGGCATGTCGGCAAGAAAGATACCGATCATGGGGATCCATAAAGCATGGCCAATCCCAAGCAACCTCACAAACCCGAGCCGTAGGTAGATGACGATCATCAGGGAAACGCCAACTCCAACCGCAATGAGATTGTACCAAGCGTAGTAGCTGTCGAGGAACAGGAGCGATGCAAGGTTTACGAGGATCAGACAAACGGCCCAGAGCCTGGACAATGGTCTGAACCGAAACAAGACTATCCAGAGGATTTCAAAGGCGCGCATTGATGATCCTGTAAGCGAGACGAAACCAGCAATGCCACGACTACAGGTATCTGTCGACGCTCGCTATTGAACGCCGGGTTGCGAGGGTAGTCTCAAGCGGTTCGCTTTAAGTTGATTTGCATGCGCTTGGGATTGCGGCCGCGGATTGGGTCGGCTCCGGCTTCAAAACAAGTCCAGTCATTCGCCGGGTCCTTGCGCTTCTTCGCTCTCCAATCAACGATCAATTGTCTCGGAACCCAAAAAGACTAAACCCGGACCACACAGGCTGAGGGGGTAAAAGCCTATTGGGGTCCGGGTTCACTGCGCGATATTCGCGTTGAGCTTATTGTCCTTGCGAATGACGATATCTCGGTTTCGGATCGCGCGGTATTAGGGGAATCCCCTAGAGACGCAGTTTTTGTTGCATTTCGGTTATGGTTTCACGCCCGAAAACAGTGAGTTTCCAAGAGAATCGTGGACACAATTTCGCCACAATGCCAATGTGAGTGTGCGGGCGGCATGTCCAGATTTTAGTATGTACTGGTTTTTAAACTGGCTTTAGAGGGGGTTATGAGTACGACGTGCCGCCCCACCGCATCCCTCCAAAATACGCGAACCAACAAAATCAGTGGCTGATCGCTTTTTGCCAAAGGGCTCAACACTTAATCAAACTGTCACAATTCAACCATGTATTCGGTCTAACCAACAGGTGCGGCGCGTCTGGGGATGTCTGACGATTTTCTTTGAGGGGGTACGAGTTCGGCGCGTCGTACCATTTGCACGACGCAGAGCATTCTTTGCTTTGGTCAGTTTGGCCGGTCAACCCAGCATCAACAAACGGTCCCAAACCGAACAAGACTGACGATCCAGATTTTGCTTGGGAAATCCGGGCGGATCAGTTGATCTGGTAAAAGAACGACAGCTTGCGACTGACCCCTCCCGGCGGGCGCGGGAAGGGGGCGGCACTTCGAACCTGGTCCTTCGCCGCGCGGTCAATGTCTGGCGAGCCTGAACTGTCGACGACATCGACCCATGCCAAAGAGCCGTCAGGATTTATTTCAAAGAAGACCTGCGCAAAACCTTTGGATGCCACGTAAACAAGCGGCGCGCGATTCAAATGAACCAAAACCTCGCCAGCATAATTGGTCTCGTCGGCGTTGCCGGGTCCGCGCCCGCCAGACCGGGACGCGCGGTTTCTGGAACTGAAAGCGTCGGTTCCGTCCTGCCGGTACTGCGCCAGAGGTGAAACGACGGTTCGCTGCGGGTTGCGAAAAATCGCGAACTCATCGAATTCCTCTTCGGCATTGTCTTGCGGTTGGAGCGGTCTTTCTTCTGGCAGACGGGGCCGAATTGACGCGGTGACGGCCAGATCCGACTCCTCGGCCGCCGTGGTTGCTTCCTCGGTCGGCGCAGGGGAAAGCGGCGGCTCAGGGCTTGGCGCTTCGACGGGTTCTGCGCTTTCGGCTGTTTCTGTCGCAGGCTGAACTGGCTCTACCGTCTGTGGTGCCTCGGCGTTTGACGGCGTTGAGTCCTCGGACGGCTCAACAGTTTCTGTCACATCGGGTTCTGGCGTGTTTGGTCGTATGATTGCCGAAGCGCCGGTGTCCGGGGCAAAGACCTGCTGAGGATCAGGTGAGGCTACTTTCGCGTCGCTGGTCGGAACTTCGGCGCTTTCAGGCTCGGGTGGGGGTTCGACGGGCGGTTCCGGTTCAATCTCTGGTTCCGGTTCGACCGGTTGAGGCGCAGGATCGGCGAAATCCTCGAACGTGGTCGTCAGCTCAACCGAATTGGAACGCCGTTGTTCCGAAGATTGTCTTGGCAGATCTGCAGTGCTGAACATGAGCCCAAAAAGATGCGCACCCACGGACAATAAAATGGCCAAAACCGCGACAAATGCGGATTTGCGGATCATTCCAGCGCCTGCCGCGTCACAAGAAGCACGGATTGCGCACCAAACGCGCGCAGCTGTGCAGTGACTTCGATCAAGCGGGGACCCAAGGCGTCGCGATCCGGGACAATTCGTACCGGTTCCGTGGCATGACGGGCCATGTAGGTCTCGGGATCAATCGGCGACCCTTGAAAACGGAGCGTTCCATCGCGACGCAGAACCAGAGTATCAGGCGGGTCGCGCCCCTCTAACTCCCGAGTATCCACAAGTTCAAGATCTGGATCCAACGGCGTTGCGATTGTGCCTGCGATCAGGAAAAAGATCAGCATCAGGAACACGACGTTGATCAAGGGTATGGTCGAGTCTCGCTTGTGGCGGGGGCGGGCGTATCGGATCATAGCGTCACTCCAAAACGGTGACCGCCAGATCATCTTGCCCGCGCAAAACAACCAGCAGGTCCACAAGGCGCTGTGCCGTAGTGTCCGGATCAAGACTGACGAGTACCTGGCCGGCCTGGAGTTCAGTTGCCAATTCGTCCAGAGCCAGCGGCACGCCGTTCAATGACAACCTTTCGGCACCCAGCTGAACGAAGAAACGTTCTGACGGTTCGGTGGTTTCCGCGGCTCCGGCGGATGCCTGCGTCAACTCAATTTCCCCGAACCTTGAAAACGTCGAAGACAGCATGAAAAAGAGGAGCAGCAAAAAGATCACGTCGATGAGTGGTGTCATCGACATGGGTCGGCGCACGAAGGGTGCCGGGTTACGCATGCTCGGGCGTGGCCGCAAGACTGCTGGCTGCATCGGTGGCCGGAATGGCCTGACCAGGCACCAGAACGGTCCGAAGCGCCTTATCGGCAAAAACACGTTCACGGGCCGTTCGGCTTTCAAGCCACGACAATACCATCGACGTCGGCATGGCAACGGCCAAACCGACTGCTGTGGTGACCAAAGCAACCCAAATCCCGCCTGCCAAAAGTGACGGGTCGACGGATGATCCGGCGGATTGAAGACTTTGAAAGGCGTTGATCATCCCAAGGACCGTTCCGAACAAGCCCAACAGCGGTGCAAGCTGAGCCACAGTGTCCAACAAGCGAAAGCCGCGTTCCAAACCGGCGAGTGCCAATCCCGCTTCGGCATCCAAACGGTCGTCCACGCCCGGAACATCCGACGCGTCCATCGCAGCACCCACGATCGGCGCGAGGTAGCTGCTACTTTGGTTCAGCCGCATACGGGCCGCACTTCGGTCGCCTGCGTCCCAGGCGGCCAGCGCCTCGGACAGGACGCGGTGGCGCCCGACGCCGCAGGCTGCGAATTGCCAAAGTTTGTAGAGGGTCACGGCTAGGGTCAGAACCGACATAACGATCAAAATCGCCACCACCGGTCCGCCGAGCGCCAGAATTTCCCGAAGGGCTGTCAAAGGGTTCATCCCAAAAGCTCCATTCTGACCCGGCTGCTGAGCGTCAGGGCCTTGTTGCACAGATCACTGTCTGAACCATCGACCGTGCATGTGTTTGCGCCGTTGATTAACGCGCGCCCGACCGAGGCGCATTGTCTGCCGGAAAGATCAAACTGGCGCACTCTGGGCCTGTCCGCCGGAAGATCGCGAAAGTCAAAGAGTGACAGGCTGACCAAACTGCCCTCGGCGTCAAAAATGACGGTCTCGAAGATGGCGCTGTCAATGGATGTGCCCGTCTGGTTCTGGATCAGAAACGTAAGGCGACAGGCCCCGTCGACATCCTGGATGGCATTCAATTCGACAAGCAATCCCGACGATGACGTGTCTGCAGATTGCCCAAGCGTAACCGACGGTAAAATCCCGGCACAAAGTGTTGCAAGAACGAGGCTTCGTAACATCATGGACCGCTCCAAATCTCTTGCTTCCGGAAACCGGCTTCTGGCGGCCGGTTCGTCGGCTTACACCTGTCTACCGCAGCCGGAAACGGCGGGGAAGGGGCGGTGGTTGCGAATTCGATCACATTAGGTGCAGGCAAATCAAATACGCCGCGACATCCGAAATTCAACACGACAGTTCAGGATTGATTTTTCTGCGTGGCGGACTGGTGGATTCGATGCTCAAACCTGACCCTACGGAACCCGCAAATTAACTTGCTTGGGCGCATTCATTTTAGATGATAAATTAACATAATTTTAACTCTAATCGACAAGAGGCTTCGGCTTTGGCACGCGACACGGTTGATCAAGTTCATCAGTTTCCCGATGAAACCACCGTTGCTCAATTGGTGGCCGCACTAGGGGAATTCCCGGAGCAGTTTCAATTGGTTGTCGACGCGGATGGCTTGAAGGCAGTCGAGCTTCCCGATGGGTTTTCAGCAGACAGGTTTCTGATTGTCGACAACGATTTGTTTCTGATTGACCCCGATGGGCGGGTCGTTGTCCTGCTTGCTGGCGCCGAAAACAACTTTGTCATCTTGGCCGATGGCTTTCCCGTTTCGGCGATAAATCTTCGAAACGCCATAGAAACACTGGGCGATTATGACACACTGGGCGATGCCCCGCGCCTGACTTTAGGTCAGCTTTTGGACCTTGGCACGGCCCGGCCCGGAACAGGCGAGCAGGAACCGGTTCGCGTTGGCGATCCACTGGAAGGGTTGGAATACAACCCCCTCTTGCCGCCGACGGACTACCCGCCGGAACTGCAGCGACAGCAGGAGTTCTTTGCGGGCGAGGCCTTTGACGATGATGGGGCGCCGGGGCCAGGCAATAACTCGATCACGTTGTCCGGTCCGCCGGTGGCGAATGAAACGGATGCTCCGCTTGATTTCCGGCCCGCTTCTTTTGTTCAGTTCAATCTGGATCAGGCGGATCTGGGCGAGGCGGTTACGCAAGTCACTTTAACGATTGATGGATTGCCTCTGGGTACGACATCAAACTTCGGGCAGATAACGGCTGCCGGAGGTGTGGCGTCCCTGTCGTTCACCGGTTCTGAATCAGAGTTTAATGCACTTACGCTGACGTTCCCGACGGATTTCTCAACCGAGAGCCGCAACGATGCCCCGCCCGGCCCATTGCAGGCCTCCGTTTCATTCGAGACCAACTACCAAGGTTCTGCTCAGCTGGATTTTGATATTGACGTTTTCGCCGAAGGCGACGCGATCATAGACGACACGCTGCCCGATACGGTCCCGGATGAAACCGACGATCCGATTACGTTCCGGCCGTCCGAGTTGTTGGAACCGCAAGTCACTGACATAGACGGCTCCGAAGGGTACGAAACGCTGGAATTGGTCGTGACGGGCTTGCCCGGCGGTTCAACTCTGGCAAGTCTTGGATTGGTTGTGCCTGTCGGGGCGTTTGCTTCGGTCGCCACGGCGGTTGATGGATCGGTGACTTTGACCGTTTCGATGGATGCGGCACAGGTTGCGGATATTCAGACCGCCTACGAGAGCCTCGAGATCACCGTTCCGGCAGACTTTTCTACTGACAACCGATCGGACCTGACATCCGGAACGCAACTGCCTATCAGCCTGACGCTGAACATCCAGACCGACGAAGATGTTTCTGCCGCCGATGATCTACCGAATGACGGCACGGTCACCGTAACGCGTGTCGTCGACATCGGTTTTGAGGAAGACATCGACCTGACAGCACCGGACCGGATCGAAGTGGAGGAAGATGGCGGTGTCCCGGATTCCTCCGTTGGGGTGGATGTCGATATGGGCATCGAGATCACCATCGACGACATCGACGGATCCGAGACCGAAGATCCGACCGATTTGGTTTTCCGGGGTCTGGTCACGGTGGAGTTTGGCACGCTTCCACCCGGAACAAGCGTCAATGGCGGGACTTTGGCCGGCGCAACTTGGACCGGCACGGTACCCGAGGCCGAGGCGCTGATTTTGTCGCTGCCGGGCGATTATGCCGGAGAAATCGACGCTACCATCACGGTCACAACACGCGAAGGAAGCGAAACGGTCGATCAGTTGATCGTGGTTACACCAACATCTGACGTCGAGATTATTGGTGATATCCTGACACAGGAAACCGACGCGCCGCTACAAGTCGTTCTGTCAGATTTCATCGAAATCCGGATCAGCGACCCGAACGAAACGCTTGCACAGTTTCAGTTCACGCTGGATGGCGTGCCGGTCGGTACGCGCATTCTGGACGAAGACGGCAACGTTATTGGTACCAGCGATCCGGGGGCAGGCGGTACAATCAACTTGTCGCTCAGCTATGATGTTGACACGTCGCCTTACGATCCAGCTGGCGTCACGTTAGAATTTCCGACCGATTATTCGACCGAGAACCCGCCGACCACGCTTCAGGCCGATCTGACCGTCGTGACGCGCCAGAATGGCGTCCTGACAGCGCCTGTTTCAGAAACAATCGATGTCGTGATTGAGACCGAAGGGGATGTGTTCATAGACGACACCATGCCCGACACGGTGCCGGACGAAACAGATTCACCGACACTGATCGCACCGTCCGACTTGTTAATGCCTGTGGTAACGGATCAGGACGGTTCAGAGTCGCTTGAGACCTTGACGCTTACCATCGATGGCCTGCCCGCCGGTTCGACCCTTGCGTCACTGTTGATCACAGTGCCAGCAGGTGCCACCGCAACTCTGGTTGACGACCCCACAACCGGGGCGGCCACGCTGACGCTGTCGATGACCTCTGCCGCGACGGCTGACATTTTAGCCGCTTATGATGCGTTTGAACTGACGCTTCCGCGCGATTTTTCCACGGCAAACCGGGCTGATCTCACCAATGGCAACACCGCGCTGCCCCTGACGTTCCAACTGGACGTGCAAACGGACGAGGATCAGGACCCCACAACCGACACGCCCGTCGACGGAACCGCGACGGCAACCCGTGTGGTCGAAATCGACTTTGAGCCCGATATCGAACTCACCGCACCTATTCTGATTGAAGCCCAAGAAGATGGCGGCGTTCCCGACAGCTCGGCCGGTGTCACGGTCGATCTGGAGATTGAGATCGAAGTGCTGGACATCGACGGGTCCGAGACCGAGACACCCGGTTCCTTTTTCTCGGCCGATGTCGAGATCCTGTTCACCGGTATCCCGACAGGGACAGTGTTTTCCGCAGGCACCTATGACGACGCAACCGGCGTCTGGACCGGATCGGTAGCGGAGGCCGAGGCTCTGCGGTTGGACTTGCCAGGCGACTATAACGGCACCATCCTCAACGTGATTACAGTCACGACGCCCGAAGGCCAATCGGCGGTCCCTCAGGTCATCGTGGTTGAACCGGTTACGGACGTCGTGATTGACGGAGAGGTCATTGTCGACGAAACCGACGCGCCGGTCGAAGTTCTGCTATCTGCTTTCATCGACGTTCAGGTCCCGGCTGGCGAGACGATCGAGTCTCTGACATTCGATCTGGACGGTTTGCCGGCGGGAACGCTGGCCGTGGATGGTTCGGGAACCCCTGTTGGCGCTTTCAGCACAAACCCCGACGGCACAGTTGACTTTCTCTTTGAATTCACAGGCACCGGCACTGATCCGCGTGACGTCAGGCTGGTCTTCCCAACCGACTATTCGACCGAAAACCCCATGGTGGATTTGTCGGCGACCTTGAACGTTGTCACCAACGAAGGGCCTTCGACCGGGACGATACCCGTGACTGTCAATTTCGAGGGAGATGTCGTCGTAGATGACGCAACAGTTGCGCTGGCCGAGACCGACTCGGTTGTCCTCATTACCCCGTCAGATTTCATTTTGCCGCGTGCGACGGATCTCGACATGTCGGAAAGCGTCGATCAGGTCGCCGTTGTATTCAATACGTTGCCGCCCGGAACGCGCGTGTCGACGGACGGCGGGGCCAGTTTTGGTCCGGCGACTGCGACGCTGAATTTTGTGGGCGACCTTGCGGCCTACGAAAACCTGGTCATCGAGCTTCCGGCAGATTTCTCGACCGAAAACCCGGCATCGGTGCTTGAGGCCCAGATAGTCGCCACAACAGACGAAAACGGTGTCGATGATGGCTTTTTGACCATCACTCTGGATGCGGAAGGTGACCTTGACCTAAGCGGACCCGGTGTGATTGCCATTGCTGAAAATGACGCGCCTGGCGATACGGACGAAGATACCACCAGCCAAGCCCCGCTGGATGTGCGGATTGCTGATGCTGTGACCGGACAAGCCACCGACGCGGATGGCTCGGAAACGATTGCATCGGTCGATCTGGTCGTAAACGGCCTGCCGCCCGGTACGCAATATTCCACGAATGGGGGCGTGACGTTCCAAGCCGTTCCGACAGGACCGGTTTTCAACCTGACTTTGTCGTCGCTGGCGGACTACGAGAACGTGATTATTCGCCTGCCGGACGATTTTTCGACCACGACCCCGATCACGGGTAGCGCGACCTTTACCACCGACGAGGCATTGCTGGCCGGTGAAACGGATACGGGCCCGGACGACGGGGTCGAAACCGGCGTGTTCTCGATTACAGTGTCATCAGAACAAGACGTTGAAATAACGTCGCAGGATATCACTGTGATCGAGGATCTGGGCACGCCCATCCCCTTGAATCTTGATGTCGATATCACCGACATCGACGGTTCCGAGTCCATCACGTCAATCACTCTGGATTTCGCCAATCTGCCTGCCGGAGACACGATCCTTAGCGATGGAACGGTGTTGAATGCCGCGAACACGCAATGGACCGGAACCCAGGCCGAGGTAGGGGCTCTCGCCGTTGCGAGCCTGCCTACACATTATTCCGGTGTCATCGACATAACCATTACGGTGGACACGGATGAAGGCGACCCCACGGTTGCCACGGAAAGCTTCCAATTGAATGTCACCCCGGTGGCCGAGCCGACCATCGTTCTGTCCGTCGATGACAGCACGCCGAATGTGGACGAGCGCGGCCTCGACAATTTCATCGTTGACGAAGACACGACGTTCCTTCTGCTGATCGATGCTGAGACCCCGGATCGGGACGGGTCCGAGGCGCTGACCGAAATCGTGATCGAGAACATCCCGGCAGGTTGGGTTCCTGATATCGGTGGCGCCGTCGATCTGGCCCTGTTCGAACAAGGGGCCGCGCAGATCACCTCTGCCACGCTTGCCGGAACGACGCTGACCATAACCTTGGCGCCGGGCGTCACCGATTTTGACGGTGCCCTGCGGATGGCACCCTTGCTGAATGATGACCGGGATGTTGCCACGATTGTCGGCGATGAGTTGACGGCGACTGTGACATCAGTCGATCAGGCTGCGACACTTCCCACTGATACCCAGACAGCGACCGATAGCGTTGACGTCGATGTTGACGCCATTGTTGACGATCTAAATACGACGCCAGCTGACACAACGGTCAACGAAAACCGCAACAACGTGCGCCGTATTGATGTCGATCTGACGGGAACCGCTTTGGACGACACAGACGGTTCGGAAACCATAACCAGTCTCGAACTAACCATTTCGGTGGCCACTGCCAGCGATGTGTTCGATCCTTCGGACCCAAACCAACTGGGGCTGCGTGTCAGTGACAGTGCGCTACGCGGTTTTGCGACCATAACCCAGACCGGTTCAACCGCGGACAGCGTGACCTATTCGATCGAACCCACGCCCGGTACGACCAACGCCGAGTTTTCTTCTGCGCTGGAATCGCTGCAAACCACTGTTCCCCAGCATTTCAGTGGAATCCTGACCCTTGATGGCACGCTAGCCTGGAACGAAACGACCACGGGCGATGTCGAGGACGACCTGAGCGACAACTTCAACACTGGCGTTTTCCAGATTACCCAGACGGTCAACCCAAGGGCCGAGGCTGACCTGACAGCGTCTGTTTTCGTACTGATGGCGACCGAGGTTGCCGCGGGCAGCCCCACCGCTGTGTCTGCCAGTGTTGAGGACGGTTCCGTCAGCGGTGCGGAAATCCTGACCTTGCTTGAAAGCACGGGTGACGGGTCCGGTCCGGGGCAGGTCGAGCTTTTTGTTGGCCTCGACGCGTCCACGCCCGATCTGGACGGGTCCGAAGAGCTGAGCACGCTGGTGGTCGAGAACGTGCCGTCGGACTGGATTGCCGACTTTCTGAGCGGAACGGCGGTCCAACCTTCCGCTTTGTTTACCTCTGACGGGACTGCGCCTCTGACGCAGGCCGAGCTGGACAAAATCCAGAGCGCGACCTACGACGCCGCGACGGGTGAGCTTACGATTACCTTTGTGCCTGATGTCACGAGTTTTGAAGCGTCTATCCAACTTCGCCCGTCTTTGTATGAAGACTATGATGTGGATCGGGACAATGGTGATCCGTTCACCTCGGTTGGGGATTTCTTCGGCGATGATCTGACCATCACGCTGACCACGCAGGACGACAACACCGCCACGACGGATGATCAGGTCTCGGACGCGACATTTGATGTCGATGTTGATCCGGTGAACAACTTCGCCGTCATCCTAACACTGCCCGAAGGCAACGAGGGCGTCATTGATGCTGCTGGCGGTGTCTGGCAAATTCCCTTTGAACCCATCATTCAGGATCAGGACGGCAGTGAACAGGTAACCGCTGTCGTGTTGCGTGAAGTGCCCGATGGTATTCAGATCTTCGTCCCTGATCCGGCAAATCCGGGCGGGCCAAAAATTCCGGCGCTGCTGACCGAGGTGAACACGCCGCCCGGATTCAACACCTGGAGCCTTGAGAACGGCGGCTGGCTGGAAGCGGAAGCGCGCGGCATACCTTTGCATTTCGCGGGAACGGTCGCAGTGAACGTCGAGGTTGTGACGACCGAAGCAGACGGCGGCGGGACCCGTGTTACAACGCTTCCCGAGCAATTGACGATTGATCCTGTGGTTGACGGCGGCGATCCGAGCGAAAGCTATGAAACCCGCGAAGACAGGGCGGTTTTCTTCCCGATCGACGGAAACCTGATCGACAACCCGACGAATTCGCCGGAATCGCCCGAGGCCATTCTGGACATCGTCATAATCAGCAACATTATCCCCGATTCAGGCGGGCGCGTGCCGCAGTTTTTTGACGGCCCACCCAGCGATCCATCGTCGGTCGAGTTGACGCCGCTCTTTATCAGGGGCGTGGGGTCTTTGAACCTGACGGTTGCGCAGGCCTCCAACCTGTGGGTGTTACCCGGACAAGACAGCAATGAAGATTTTGTCTTCGACGTATCGCTGGAATACTTTGAAACGATTGACCCGACGCAGACGCTGGTCGCGACTGGGACCGCGACGCTGACGGTCACCGGCGTCGCCGATGATCCGGTCATCACGGTTCAAGACGAAACCGGATACCCATTTGATCCATCGACCATAGACGGAAGCTTCAGACCCGGTGACGTCGTCGACGGCATTCCGAATTCAGATCGAATTTTTGGCTATGCCGGGTTCGATGACGGCCCGTTCCTTTTGGACAAAAGGCTGAGGACCCTCAGCATCGAAACTGGGCTGTTTTCACCGGTCGAGGATGTGACATTCAGTAGGGCGGTCACGCCGTTGACAGGGGTGATGACGGAAATCCTTGTGCCCGAAGGCGATCCGGCGGCGGATTTCGATGGCTCGGAAACGATTTATTACATCATCACCGGCGTCGACCCGGCGACCGCGTTCACCAACGCGACACCTTTGGACACAACCGGAACCAGCTATCTGGTAACCGAGACCCAATTGCCAAACCTGGAATTTGTTCCCGTCGATGTGGCCGAGCCGACCTATTACGATTTGACGTTCAACGCGATCGTGGTCGAGAATGACGCAAACCTGCCTGACTTGTCGGGGCTGTCGCCCGAGGCCGCAATTGCCGCAATCAACGCGGTTCCAGGTGGCGCGGTCGTGTCCGAGGATTTCACGATCGTCGTGGTGCCTGATCCCGATGGCGGTGGTGGGGATGATTGCGAGCCCGAGCAGGAATTGCCGCTACCGGTGCTGGAACTGGTCGGCAGCGGCGACGAGGATACCGAGATCGCCTTCAAACTGCGGATCACACCAAATCCACCATTTTACGACAGCATCGATGATCTCGCGAACCTGCCAAATGGCGTGGTCGGCGATTTTGGCCTGGGAATTGATCTGCCTCCGGGCGCGACGCTCAGCAGTGATCCACCGGGCGCGGTCCTGTTCGACCCGGTGACAGGGCTTTATGCGATTGACATCGACGCGCTGGGCGTCGATCCGGCTGATCCAACGCAAACGGCGGGATCCATTTTGTTCACCCCGCCCGAGCATGAATCGAGCCCGGTAAACCCCTTCCCGACTGATGAGACCTTTGGTCCTGACGACCCATACGACAACCTCAATCAGCTCGAATACGAGATGCTGCTGAACAACTTCACCTGCGGCACATCCGACAGCGCCACGAGCACCTTCAACATTGTCATAAATCCCGTCGTCGACGGTCCCGAAATCGTAACCACGGGCGGCAGTTCGGTATTGGAGGATACGCCATTTTCGCCGGACATCGAAATTCGCGGGATTGACCCCGGCGAACGTCCCACGGGCGATATCGTGATTGAGATAGACGGTGCCAACGGAGGTCAGCTTTTGGATGGCAGCGGCAATCCAATTGCCGGAACGCCTGTTGCAGGTGGTTTCATAGCTTACACGGTAAGTCCTGCCGACTTGGCAAGTGTTCAGATCACGGCAAATGAACACTACAGCGGACCGTTGGAGTATCGGATCACCGCAACCAGCGAAGACATTGATGGATCGACACGGTCCAGCACGGTTACGCGGACACTGGACATTATCCCGGTTGCCGATGTCCCGGTCTTCGACTTCGATGAAACGGTTGTTGATCCGGACACGGGCCAGCCGTTCGTGGACGAAAGCGGCCCGGTTCCGGTGATCACGATTGTCGAAGATATTCCGTTCACTCTGGGTGATGTCATCGACGCGAACTCACCAGATCAGGACGGGTCCGAAGAGGTCACGATCGTTCTGGAGAATGTGCCTGACTACCTGCTGGTTACAGGTCCTGCCACAGGGTTCATTGATAATGGCGATGGCACGTTCACGATGACCCCTGCCGCGTTTGAGCAAATTCAGATTGTTCTGCGCGATGAGCATGCCCGCACGCCGGACGCGCTGGACCCGACACTTCCGGCGCAGATTCCGCTGACGCTGACGGTGAACACTCTGGAACTCGCGAATTCGGACAGTGCCAGCGGTTCGTCCGATTTCCTTGTGGTGGTCAGACCGGATGCCGACGGTCCGACCGTGAATGCCATTGTCATTCCCGCGACCGGGCAGGAGGATGACGGCACCACATATTTGCTGTCGATCTCAGGTACGACGCCTGATCCCCACGAAGACATGGAATTCCAGATCACGGTGCCACCGGGCGGTCGGATTTTCCTGGATGGTGTCGAGCAGGTTCCGGTTGGCGGCGTCGTAACCCTGCCAAGCGGGGCCGGTGCGTCAATTCCAGGAAGCACTTCGTTTCAGCCTGATGGAACGGTGACATTTGAACCGCCGGCTGATTTTGCGGGCGATATCACCTTGGATATCGTCTCAGTCACGACCGACACAGCCGTCGGCGGTGGGTTCTCGGACAGCGAAACCTCGCCACCAGCGCAAATTGATCTGACCATAACGCCCGCACCGGATTTGGTTGTCACGGTGAATGATCCGGATGTTGTGCTGACCGAAACGGATGATGTGGTCAGTTATTCGCCCGCGCCGGATTTTGATATCACGGTCACCGACACAGACGGGTCCGAAATTGTGGATTCGGTCACTTACACGATTGTTGGAGTCCCCGCCGGGACAACCTATCAGATCGGCGCTGCGGCGCCCGTGGCCGTTACAGGCGATCTGATCTTCGCGGGAACCCTTGCTGATTTCAATCAGTTGCAAGTCAATTTCCCCGCCGATTTCGCCACCAACGGCACACCGTTGGACGGCTCACTTCGGGTCACAACCAACGAAGGTGGGGATGAAACCGGCACCTTTACAATCGAGATAGATGGTGAATTGGACTTGACGGTCACCATCGACCCCATGCCACTGTCAGCGCCACAAACCGGAACGCCAATGCAGGTTGATTTTGGTATCGACGCAATGGTCACGGACAGCCAGGCGGCCCCGTCCGAGACTTTGGAGGAGGTCACTGTTCAGTTCACTGCGCCTTTGCCAGCGGGCACAACGGTATCTGCCGGAACCCTTTCAACGGATCGGCAAACACTGACGCTGACCCGCGGCGCGACATCACCCGCCGATTTTGCGCTGCTTGTCGCTGCGCTTTCAATCACGTTGCCAAGTACGTTCGCCGGTACGGTCGAAGGGGCGGTTTCGGTATCGACCAACCACGGCACCGCGCCGGACGAGGCATTCAGCATCGCAATCAACGATCAACCGGATGTTTCCGGACCGGTTAGCGTGACGTCAACGGACCCGGTCCTATTCATCGATTTTGCGACTTTGCTGGCCAATGCGACCGACGCAGACCAACCGTTGAGCGTTGCGAATGTTGCAACCTCTGACCCGGATGTCACCATTGATGTCCAAGCGACCGGGGTCCAGATCACGGTACCGGACGCCTATGTCGGCACGCCTGTTTTGACCTATGATGTGGTGGACAGCGGCCCAGGTCCGGCGAGCACGTCAACGCAAGCCAACCTGGATATCGACACGCTCCAAATGGAAAGTACGGGAACACCGGTGACGGATCCGGGCGGAGGCACATATGACTTGTTGGACGATGTAACCGGCGCGGTCGGTGGGAATGATATTGCCAAAGGCACGTCGGGCAATGATGGAGTGGTGTTGTCTCTGACATCTCCGTACGCGGAAATCGAAGGGTTCGATTTGCTGGGCGGCGATGATTTCATCGATCTTTCCGCTGGTGCGGACGGTTATTCAATAAACCTTGGCTCTGGCGATGACTGGGCCATTGGCAGCACCGGCGACGACACAATCACCGGTGGTGATGGCGCGGACACGCTGCAAGGCGGTGGCGGTTCGGACATATTTGTAATGACCGATCTGACCGTGTCCGATGTCATTACCGACTACGAAGGCCCTGCAGGCGGAGATCAGATCGACCTAACAGCATTGGTCAGCGTCGATCCCGCCGATCTGGCCACCGAAGTCAGTTTCAACGCGGGTTCCGGGGCGTTGGAGGTCAGCGGATCGCAGGTCGCGACCGTCAACGTCACTGGCGGCGGCGTACCGCCTCAGGTCGAGGTGATCTTCAACGATGCCAGCGGGGCGCAGCAAACGGCGGTGATCTGAGCCAGTTCACCGCTCTCGCAATGCCTCAAAACGCGCCTTGCGAAACGGCTTGAGGATGTAATCCAGAACCGTGCGTTCTCCGGTCAGGATATCGACGGATGCCACCATGCCGGGGCGAATTTCCAGTCGAAGATCACCTTTTTCCAAGGCGTTGCTATGGGTTTCGACGATGATGGGGAAATAAACCTCGCCTGTCGCTTCATCCTGTTCGGCGTCAGCACCGACGCGAACGACCTCGGCGTCCAGCGCGCCGTAAACGGTGAAGTCAAACGACGTCAGTTTGACATTGGCCGGAAGGCCGGGTCGGATAAAGGCTACGTCCTCGGGTCTGGCGCGCGCTTCCACCATCAGGTTGTCGTCAGCGGGAACGATGCGCAGAACTTCTTCGCCGGGCGCAATCACCGCACCTATCGTATGCACGTTCAGAGATGACACGATGCCATCCACCGGCGCACGCAACGCTGCACGGTTCACGACATCCGTTGCGCTCTTGATGCTTTCCTCGATTACGCTGAGCTGGTTCAACGTATCCGAGCGTTCGATGTTGATCTCGGCACGGCGCTGCAATTCTGCTTCGGTCACGCGGGCGTTGGCCTCGGACAAAGCGGCCCGCGCCTGTTCGCGCTGGCTGCTCAGCGCGTCGCGTTCCTGTCGGCGCGCGGTGCGTTCACGCTCTACCGGCAGTAACTGCGCGCGGGGTACGATGCCACTGTCGGTCTTGATCTGGATTTCCTCATCCAGCAAGGCAATGTTTTCAGACACGCGCTCGAGCGCTGCACCCAGTTCGGCGATTTCCTGAACGCGCTGCTGAACCTGCGCCTCCAACACCGCGCTCTGACCCAGATATGATGCCGTGCGACTGTCGAACAACGCGATCTCCCGGACCGCCAGAGAACCATCCGGATCAATCCCGGCGTTTGAGAAATCCGGCGCATCCGCGCCGCCCAATTCGGCTTCCAACCGCAGGGCACGGGCGCGCAGGGCCATTTGCTGTGCCCGCAACTCGCCCAAGCTGGCAGATGAGCCTGTATCATCCAGCCGGACAAGAATTTCGCCTGATTGCACCTCGTCGCCTTCGCGAACCAGAATGTTGCGCACGATGCCACCTTCCAGGCTTTCGACCACGCGGGCTTGCCCGGACGGGACAACGCGTCCCGTTGCGCGGGCCAATTCTTCGATCCGGGCCAAGGATGCCCAAGCGATTGCGCAACCCACGATCAAAATCAGCGCCAGAAGCACCGCCCACAACCAACTGGACGAACGTCGAAGACCTGAGGCGTCTCGCCCCTGTGCAAAATCAATCAACTCCCAATCCCGGTCGCTCATGGCTTGGTTCCGGCATCGGCGAGTTTTTGAAGGACATCGGCCTTGGGTCCATCTCCGACAATCTGGCCCTGGTCCAGAACGACAAGACGATCCACCAGCGCCAACAGGCTGCTGCGATGGGTCGAAACGATCAGGGTCATCGGCCAATGCGCCAGAACACGGGCCAGATTTTCGACAAACAATTTCTCGGTCTGTGTGTCCATCGAAGATGTAGGTTCATCCAATAGCAAAACGCGCGGTCTGGGCAAAAGCGCGCGGGCCAAAGCGACCAATTGCCGTTGACCGCCCGACAGGTTGCGGCCGCGTTCTGTGATCGCCATTGCAAATCCTTGCGGATGTGCGGCGGCGATCCGGTCCACGCCTGTCAGGCGGGCGACGCGCAGAACGTCTGCGTTCGTGGCTTGTGGCACGCCAAAGGCGACATTCTCGGCAAGCGTCCCGGAAAACAAAACCGCCTCTTGCGGGACAAGCTGAACGTCCTTGCGCAAGCGGGCAGGGGCGATCTGGGACATGTTCAACCCATCAAGAAGAACCATGCCTTCGGCTGGCGCATAAAGGCCGGACAAAACGCGCACAAGGCTGGTTTTTCCAGCGCCGACCGGCCCGACAATTCCCACACGCTCCATCGCTTGGGTCGTCAACGAGACACCTTTTAGCGATGGAACCTTTGCGCCAGCGTATTGCAGCGAAACATCCCGCAACTCAAAAGCGCCTTCTTCCGTTGGGGCGTTTAGCGATGTGTCGGCGGCTTCGGTGTCAGACGGCTGTGACATCAACGCGTTCAAACCGCGCAGCGTTGAAAAGGCAAAGCTTGCGCGCACGAACAAACCGGACAGCGCGGCGGTTGGGGCCATTGCCCTGCCAGACAGGATCATCGCGGCGATGACGGCACCCATCGTCAGATTGCCTTCAAGTGCCAGATACACGCCGATAACGATGATCCCTATGGACGAAACCTGCTGGGCGAAGGCGGTCAGGGTCGTGGCGAAAGTCGCCAATCTGCGGCTGCGTTCCTGTGTGCCTGCAGACTCTGACACCATCTTTTCCCATCGCGCCTGCATCCGCCCCTGACCGGCAACGGCCTTAAGGGTCTCGAGGTCCGTTACAGCTTCGACAGCAACCGCGTTTTTTACGCCGCTCATCTGCCGGTCCGCGTTCGAAGCGCGGCGCAAGGGGACAAGGATCAACAGGCCCATGATCAAAACGAAGCTGAGTGCCAGCGCGGGCGGATAGGCGAGCGGACCACCGATATAGGCGATAACCGCAATGAACAGGACGGCGAACACCAGATCGGTCAACGAGGCGAGCGTCTGGGACGAGAAGAAATCCCGAACCTGTTCGTAGTCCTTGAGGTTGTTGATAAGACCGCCCGACGTTTGTATCTGTCCATCCAACCGTAGGTCCGCGATGTGGCGAAAAAGCTCGGAGGATACGGCCAGATCGACGCGCCGGGCCACTTTGTCGACAACTCTGGCGCGGACCCATTTGAGAACCGCATCAATCAACAGCGCCAGGCCGACGCCAGCGACCAAAGACCACAACGTGATCAGCGCGGCATTTGGAAAGACGCGGTCATAGACATTCATGGTAAATAATGGCGTCGCAAGCGCCAGCACATTGATCATGGCAGACGCAAAAATGACTTGCATGTAGTCCGGCCAAAACCGGTTCACGATGCTCCAATACCAATGGCGCGGTGTATCCTGAGAGTCTCCGGTTTGGTCCGTTGTTTTTTTGGTTTGAAGCAGCAAAGCGTGACCGGCGTAACTGTCCTGAAGCTCGGACGAAGCAAGCTCCAACGCGTCGTCAGACCGGGCAGGCCAGATAACCGTTGCTTTTTCCTCGTCCAGCGACACCAGCACGCAGGCATCTCGGGACTTCAGGAACAAAACGGCAGGCAGAACCGACGCGGGCAGGTCGCCGAGGTCCCGGCGCGTCAAATGGGCGCGAAACCCGAGGGACTCGAGCGCCTTGACGCCTTCGCGGGGGCTCAGGCGACCCTCGCCGTCCAATGCGTGCCCCGACAACAGGCTATCGACACCGACATCCCGACCCCGAAGGCGCAAACATTCGGAAATCGAACTGGCAAGCGGATCAAACGGGCGGTTCTGAAATGACCAATCCGGTGCTGCCGTGTCCTTGGGGCCGCCAGACACGACTCGCGGCGCGATGCTGACACGCGCTGATGGGGGTCGGTTCCGTTGATCCTTGGTTGCTATTGCGTTCTCTCCGTATTCGGGCGTTCCCCGACGCGCTCAGTCAAGCGACTTTCGCCAGTCCTTGAAGGCCCGCGCGTCCAGCCGCTGCTCGCCCCCGGTTTGGCTGCGCGGCGTCACATTCAACTCGTCCCGTGCATAAACGTTCGAGTCCTCGGGCGGTGTGATGCCCATGGACTTCAGCAACACGCCGACCGACGCCAAAATGCGGTAGCGCACATAGTTCTCGGCTGATTTCGCGTTAACAAGATTGGCCTGAGCCTGAAACAGCGCGTTTTGGGTGTTCAGAACGTCCAACAAGGATCTTTGGCCTACCGTGAATTCTTCTTCGTAAGTCTCACGCAGCTTTTGCGCGATATTGACCTGTGCGGTGATTTTCTGTGTTCGCCTTTGTGCCGAGCGGTAAACGGCATAGCTTTGCCGAACCTCGTTTTCGACACGCCGCGTTTGCGCCAATAGCCGCGCGCGGCTTTCGCTGACACGGCGAACTTCTTCCTGACGCGCCGCGCGTTTGGACGTTCCCTGAAACTGATACCTAAGAACAAGACCGATCCGCGCATCCGCGACATCGCCCTCATACCCGCCGACATCTTCGCCCAACCGTCCATCAGCTTCTAGGAACAGCTTGGGATACGCATTTGCGTTGGTTCGGCGTGATTGTGCTTCGGCTGATCCGACATCGGCCTGCAAGAACCGGATGGTCGGGTTCGAGCGTCGTGCGGTTTCCAAGGCAGCATCAAGGTTGGCCGGCAGGGCACCGCGAATGTCCGGAACGGTGGACAGACCCTTGGCCTCGACCCCGACTACCGCAAGAAACAGGTTCTGAACGTCCTCCAGGTCCAGTTCGAATGAGATGATTGTATCTTCGGCAAGGATCAATCGCTCTTCAGCTTGTTGAAGATCGCCGATTCCGACAACACCGCTGTCATAAGCCCGCTGAATCCGTTCCAACACCTGCACGTGATAGTCTCGGTTTGCCCGGGCCAGACCCACAAGCGATCTCACCCTCAACACGTCTGCGTAAAGGCGAATGGCTTCCAGCGACAGAACTTCGGACCTTTCAAGGACCCGCAGCGCGGCGGCGTCGATCCTGTAGGCCTGGCGTTCGATTTCGGACCGGGTCTCCTGACCGTCAAACAATAGCTGAGATATGCGCAAACCCACTTCGTAGCCACCGATCCAGTCCTGCGCCGAAGACAGGTCAGGCGTCGTCGTTCCGTCGTTGATGCTGCTGCCGGCAAATGCATCGACCTCTACCTGCGGGGACCAAAAACTTCGGGCCTGCTGAAGTTCGAACTCGATCGCCTGTTTATTGGATTCAGCGGCGGTGATTTCGGGGTTTGTTTCCAGCACAAAAATGATGGCGTCTTCCAGCGAAAGCGCATCTGCGATGCTTGTCTGGGCGGTAAGAGCCGCGCAATACATCGCCGAGCCGAGTAAAATCTTCCGCATTATATCCCTCAAGCCGCTGGTTTATTGTATTCGAATTTTTTATTTAGTGCCATTTCGGCAGGTTTCCGGCGACACGTCAAGCGCGAGGCGCTTGACTTGCCTTGGAACGGCAAGCCTGACATTGTTTGATTGTCTTACCTTGTCCTATCGCCCGGAGTTGCAGAGCATGAATTTCTTTCGGTTGGTTCTGTTCCTCTGTGTCATCCTTTTCCCCCTGTCGGCGCAGGCAGAGACCTTTGGCACGGTCAACTTCAACTTTGACTCCGACCAGTTGGATGCTCAGGGGCAGCAGCAAGTCGCGGAGATTGCCGAGCGTCTTAAGGCGGTTCGCAGCTATAAGCCCACGGTCGTCGTGGGATATACGGACGCCGTTGGATCGTCGGGTTACAACCAGAACCTGGGACAGCGCCGGGCGAACACGGTCGCGCGTGCCCTTATTGCAGCGGGTGTGCCGGTTGACGAGATTGGCCAGATTTCCAGCCGTGGCAAAAACGACCTGCTGATTGCTGTAACGACCGCCGATCGGCGCAACCGACGCGTGACTGTCGGTTTGGCGGAAATCCTGGGCGCGTGCCGCAGCTATCGCGATATCCCGATTGCAGAAAACGCAGCCGGTGACGAACTTCAGTCCGATCTGACCGACCGGTTGCAAGTCGCTGCATCCCAATATCAGGTCTTGACCAACTCGGGACAGAACGGTCCGGCATTCCAGATGGCAGGCGCTGCGCGCGAAGACTGTGGAAAGGCCGTTGGTCTAAATGCCGATTCCATACGCAAAATCGAATATGCCAAACGCTGTTTTTGCAGTTCAGCGCGGTTGGAGGCCGCATTGGGTCGCTGACGGCAAGGCCCTGGTTCAGCATGCTCGTGTAAATGAATAAATGAGCGTCTTTTCAATCGGATTCCCAGGCTGTAAACCTGCCGCAAATTACACGATCCTTTTTGCAGGGATTGCCCGCGTGGTGGAATGGTAGACACAAGAGACTTAAAATCTCTGGGCCGAAAGGCCGTGCCGGTTCGAGTCCGGCCGCGGGTACCATCCTGAAATTCAACGAACTCTCAGACTGGAAAGTTCAACTGCCGGATCAGTTGCCAGATGTCACGATTGGCGTCAGAGAGCTGTTTGACCACATCTTCGATCTCGTGCATGGCCTGATCATCCACCGTGTCTTCTCGGCCCAACTTGATACCCGTTTTGCGGTCTGCGATGCGCATCAGGATTGTCTTTGGATTGCCGCTTTCCGGATCGAATGAATAAATGCAGTGATTGTACTTGTTCCTAACAGACGACAGACGCGACAAGCGTTGCGTATGCTCGAGGATCGGATCGCGGATTTCGGGCGCACGACCATCCATCTTGGCCAGCCGCTCGACAAGATCGATCCGCGCGCGCGTGGTATTGAGCGTCAGGAAGATGATGACCGCTACATCCTTGTTGGCACCCGTCAAGCCTGCGATCAGATGGATCAACAGGCTTTCGGTGTTGGTCCACATGTAATTCAGACGCCCGACCAACAGGATCAAGCGGTCAAATCGGGACTCGAACGGTTCAGTCAAGGCTGGGGCCGCGCGTATCGTTGGGCGCGACCTCAAAATAGAAATGTGCTGCCGCCGTTCGATTTCTGACGCCTATTTTTCCCGAAACGTTGTGCATATGCAGCTTGACCGTGTGCTCGGTGATGCCCAGTTTTGACGCGATGGTCTTGTTGCTTTCGCCTTGCGACACCAACCGCAGGACCTGCTTTTCGCGTTTCGTCAACTTGGAATAAAGCGGCATCTTTTGGGAAAGTCGGGCCGGGGTCGGCTTTGGTTGAGGCGATGGCCTTTCCGGTGCATTCGAAGCGGCAGGAAGGCAATCGGCCAAAAAGCAGGGCAAATGCAGTTCTTCATGCATCAGCAACCGCAGGATGGACCGCCAAACATCAGGCGCCACGTTCATTGGCAGATACCCTATGTCCCCGAACCGGGCGCGATCCCAGTGTTCAAACAGAAACCGGGCAGAGCTTTCCTTGCGATACGCAAACGCAAGGCACCCGGACGCCGCCACTTGCAAATAGTCTTCGGGACGGTTCAGCAAATCCTCAAGCATCATCTGATCGACGACGACGATTTGCCCGGATGCATTGGTGTCGGCCTCGCCTGACAGCAGCGTGTCCAATGCATCAAAGCGCATCGCTTCGACGCCGAATTCATTTTGCACGCTGCGCAGGGTTTGGTTCGAATAAAATAGTTCTTTTCCAATAAAGATGATCGACAATTCTTCGGAGTAATTCAATTGTTCATCAATACCATTACTCAATGAGAAGCTCATTGATCTACCCTCACTAATACCTGCGCCGCCTCTCAAATTAAGTAGGATTTGGTGCTACTTTTGGTGGCGCAAAACGATAACGTAAACATTCAAAACTAAACTCGATGATAGCTTAAAGTTCATATTTCAGCAATAGAATGATCGGCCTCCCACCAATTCGATGTAGAACTTTTGATCAGGTGTTGAACGCATCGGGGCCTGTAAGTGCAAGAAAAGAAAAAACTTTATTTCTTGTCGCCTAATTTTAGTGCTGCCGCGACCAAAATGTGCTGAAAACACGGGCGCAAGAAAAAACTCTTTTTTTGTCATAATGTTGCCCAAATTAATGCTTTCGGCCAGCTATCCATTTTCTGACCTCGCTGCGACCATGATCGGGCTTCATTTTACGGAGCACCTTAATTCCTGACGTGTCTGCATTCCGCGCATTTTCGCGATTCTCAGGCGGACACGCCGTCGGCTTGGCCGAGAAAGGGGGTGACAGACCGATCATGAAAAGTACTGCCGCACAAGCGAGTGGTTTCGAGCTTGTTGTGGAGAATTCTGTTTCAACCGCACCAATAACTGCTTTGTAGATGAATGGCGGTCTGGTGCTCTAAGATGAGTGGAAATTATTATGTCTATGGATCGTAGAATTGCTCCTTTGTCTCCCGGTGATGACGGTCGTGAAGTTGACCAGGATCCGGTTGTAGACGAGCCCAGCGTCGAAGAAGAAATGGCGCTAGTCGACGACCTGAACGCACAACAGCAACAGCAGCAGCAACAGCAGCAGCAAGGCGACGACAGCAACACCAATGGTGGCAACGACAGCAACACCAACGGTGGCAACGACAGCAACACCAACGGTGGCAACGACAGCAACACCAACGGTGGTAATGACAGCAACACCAACGGCGGTAACGACAGCAACTCGCAAACCAACGGTGGTAACGACAGCAATACCAACACCGCAACCGTCGACATCGACTTTGGTGGTGGCGAATGGATTCCGCGCGACGATGACAAGGTCGACGTGGATATCGACAATAACGGTGACGTCAACGGTGATGTCATCACGGCTGGGAATGACATTGATTATGATCCCGGCGATGACCTGAACCTTGATATTTCGCTGGACGGACCCGGCAACGACTTCTCGGCGATCAACCATCAGATGGCATCGCTGGAAGACAACGACCATCTTGGTTCGGCGACCGTTCACAATGAAGGTGAGTTCCATCAGGACGGCGACGCCCACGGCGGCAATGCGCATGCTGAAGACGGTATTGACGTAAATGCCGACGGTGGTGACTCCGGCGGTGGCGGCACCAGCTATGGTGGCGACGCAGCTGGTAACACCAGCGGAAGCCACTCATTCGCGCTTGGCGGACATTCCGGCCACGCGGATGGTACGGCTTCGGGTGGAAACGGAGCGGCCTCGGGCAGCGCGAACAATACCAGCGTTGGATTGGGACTGTCCGGTGCACACGCAGACGGCGACAGCACGGGTGGAAACGGCGGAAACGCTGACAACGACTCCGGTGCGGTTAACCTCGGCGTCGCAGGCGCAAACTCTGAGTCAACTGGTGGTGAAGGCGGCAACGCTGGATCGATCGGCCTTGGCCTGGGTCTTGGTCTGTCCGGATCGAACGCACAAAGCGATGCTGGCGGTGGTGACAACGCCTCTGGTTCGCTGGCAGCGGGTCTGGGACTTGCCGGAACTGACGCTTCCAACGGAAACGCGGATGGCGGAAACGGCAACGCGCAGACAAGCGGAAACGCCGACAACACAAGCGAAGGCACCAACGAGGCGAACGACTCGTCCGCAGGTGGCAACATCGGTCTTGGTCTGGCAGGCGCGGGTGCGCTGGGTGCCAACGACGGATCCGGCGGCAATGGCAATGGTGGCCAAGGTGATGGCGGCCAGGGCGATGGCGGCAACGGCAACGGCGGAACCGGTAACGGCGGCAACGGACCTGGCGGTTCGGGTGACGGCGGAAACGGCAACGGTGGAACCGGTAACGGCGGCAACGGACCTGGTGGTTCGGGTGACGGCGGCAACGGTGGTGGCGGAACATCAGGTACGCTTGAGAACGCCCAAGCTGCAACAGCCCAGGCGCAACTGCTTGGTCTCGGCCTGAACGCAGCTGATCCTGACCCGACAACTGGCGGCGGCGGATCGGCCGGCGACGCGAACGGACCTGGTGGTGCCGGTGACGGTGGCAACGGATCCGGTGGATCTGGTGACGGCGGCAACGGACCTGGTGGTGCCGGCGACGGCGGCAACGGAACCGGTGGATCTGGTGACGGTGGCAACGGACCCGGTGGAGCCGGTGACGGTGGCAACGGCTCTGGTGGTTCCGGTGACGGTGGCCAAGGCGGTGGTCAGGCTGACGCGGACGCAGACGCAAATGGCGTCGGTGATCAGACCGCAGCTGGACCGGTAATCGCCCAGACACCTGGCGACATCGACGGAATGACCTCGAACTGGCAGGCGCCGGATGGGTCCGGTGGAGCCGGCGGAACCAACAATACTCACGGTTCGTCTGACGCCGATGGTTCCGGAACGTCGACCGCCGAAGGTACTGGTGGTGACGGCGGAACAGCCAACCCGAACGCCAACTCGGCAGGAAGCGGTGCAGGTTCTGCAGACGCATCCAACGAAGCTGGTAACGGCGGCGACGCAGACTCATGGTCTGATGCGGCCAACGACGGTTATGCGGAAAGCCTGGCCGAGGCGATTGCAGGATATGGTGGTGACGCCATGTCTGACAACGATGCGACCTCGACCGGAACCGGCTCTGGATCCGGAACCGCATACTCTGGCGCAGGTGGTGCAGGTGGCGCCGCAGCGGCCAATGGCGGAACCAGCGGTGACGTCATGGGCAGCTCGACCGGTGGTGCGACCACAGGTGCGACCAACACCGGCGGTGAAGCATCCGGCGCAAACTCCGGTGCTGGCGGTGCTGGCGGCATGGGCGGCACCTGGGGCTCGAACAACGGTGGCGACGGTATCGTCAACGGTGAGTCCTACGCGTCTGCAGCAGCCGTTGTCGACACGTCCGCGTTCAACCAGTCGATCGTCATGGGTGCCAACGTGCTTGGTAACTCGGTCGATACGACCATGGTCGGTGGTTCGATGACATCGAGCTACGCCAGCGACGACAACGACGTATAAGACACGCGTTTCGGGGGCCGCATTTTCGGCCCCCGCTTTAACGAAATTGCCAAGGCCGCCCAGTGCGGCCTCGGCCCAGCAAAAACCAAACCGGAAATTTTCTGTCGGTGCGGTAGTTAAGGATCATCGACATGTCGTTCGACAGTGTTACCGAAAAGATTGCACACTTTATTGGAACCTTTGATCTTACGATTGAGCAAGCCCGTCTGAGGGATCAATACGAAGAATTCACGGCGCATCGGCGCAAGGTTGAACTGGAAGAGCTGGAAGACCCGTTCACAATTCGGGTCAAAGCCAAGCTTGATCTGGATCCCGGCGTTTACAAGCCGCTTCCCTACAAATTCATGACGCCACCCGACGATCCAACACCTCCGCCCTATTTTGGCGGTCCGGTCGATGAAACGGTCATCAACATCGGTCAGCCATTTATACAGCTTTCTGTGTTTTCCGAGGCCGAACCGTTCGGTGGGATCGAGTTCCAATTCAATTTGATCCTTGAAAAGCCGGAAATCGTGACCGAGCTGATCGGATCGGCGGTGACCTACACCTTCCAGACGTTGAAGCTGATCGACAATGATGTCGTGGGTCAGGGCGATTTCCGCGACACTGCAGAATTGATGGCGCAAGCCGAGGCAGCCGCGGACCTGGCCGCATCACTGCATGTGATATCGGCTCCATCCCTTGCGATTTCCGACTATAAATCGGTGGATTACGTCGAGGCGTTGGCCGAGGAAATGCTGACGCCGTTCGTCACGGACGTCGAAGGTGTGGTTGTCCATCAATTCCAGGGCGCGGATGCGCTGGGCATCATCGTGAACGGGGAACACGTCGAAGAGGCTCCGGAATGGGAGGATCTTCTGCCCGAACATCACAAACCCGAAGAAGAAGAGGAAGACGCTTCACCCGATCCCTTGCCAGCCGAATGGGATCAGGATGACGAGTTCGAGTTCGGAGACGGCCACTCCGTCATAACGGGCGGCAACCTCGCGATTAATCAGGTAAACGCAACGGTTGCGTGGGTGGATGCGCCTTATATCGCGGTGGGCGGCAAGTCGGTCAGCCTGACGATGGTAAGCCAGGTCGCGGTTGTGTCCGACATGGACGAAGGCGCGCCCGGCCATGAATCCGGCACCAAGGTTGTGCAGACTTCGAACATGGCCATTGAAGAAAACGCGGCGCACTGGGTGGATCAGGAAGCGAGTGGGGAAGACCAGCCCGCGCTGATAAACGTCGACTGGATCTACGGTGATCTGGTGGTGGCGAATTTCGTCGAACAAGTGATCGACGCAACCGATATCGACCACATAGAAACCGAGATTTCGGCGACCTCGACGCTTTATGCGCTGGGCGACAACGAAATGGTCAACGTGACCAACATCATCCAGTTGGGGTCGTACTATGACCTCGTGATGATCGGCGGTGACATGATCTCGGTCGATATGCTGATGCAAACACTGGTCCTGATGGATGACGATGTCGTCACCGGTGGACTGGCGGATGTCGAGGCCGGTACAGACGAGAACCTGATGATGAATCAGGCCTCGGTCAACACGATCGGTCAGGACGTTCACGAGCAGATGCATGAAACCATGTCAGCTGCGCTGGATATGACCGAAGCGAACATGGACGCCCTTGAAGAGGCGCTGCTCAACGATCCGACTTTTGCCGGAATGGAACAGTTGCGTGTTCTGAACATCGAAGGCGATCTTTTGCAGGTCAACATGATCCAGCAGGCCACGGTACTGGCGGATCAGGATGACGTGCATCTGAAAGGCCCGGACGGCGCCGTGACCGAAGTTACAGCGGGCAGCAATGCGATGCTGAACGCGGCGAACATTACCAAGGCCGGGGTCGACTCGACCGTTATGGGTGCCAATGGCGAATTTTCCGAGCTGTTGCTGCACCAGGCGAGCCTGATCGATGTGCCAACCAATGATGAGATCGAAGAGATCGCGAATGAGGCGATTGCGCTGATCATGGAAGACATGTCCTTGCCCGGTGATGAAACCGGCATCGGGCCGAAAGGTGCCGATCTGACGCCCGGTGAAATGGCAACCGCCGACGACGGCCTGCAAACCATGCTGGCCTGATTTCCCTGTAAGTTACGAGTGAATCGAAGGTTAATTTATGTCGATCGTTTTTTCGTCGCGCCGCACACGTTTTGCCAGTCCATTAGACCGGCATGGTGGCGGCGGACCCTTGGCCCTGAAGCCCAGCGAATTGGTTTCAGGGTCGTCGCAGGCCGACGCAGCCCATTCATTTTCCCGGCTGCGCCTGACCAAGGAGATGCGAGTGCCGGACCCCGCGCAACGTCCCGCGGCCGATGCCCCAGATGGCGTGCAGGCTGTTCTGAACGGTGCGCTTAAGGCGACGCCCGACACTGAGGCGCCCGAGCAGATGCAAGCAAGGTTCGTTAATCAGCCGTCAGAGCCGGAACCTCACAGATCTGAACAACCGCGCGCCGGCTCTCCCCGTCAGCGCGCATCGTCGCGGCCCGCGCAAGACAAAGACCATGCGGGAGGCGACACTGGGGTGGCCGACGCCGAAGAGCCTGATCGTGACCCCGCCAAGCCATCAACCGCGCGCATGACCCCCTCTGCGCCGTCCGGCGGCGGAGACCGCATAGGCACAACGATCGAAGGCAAGGCAAACGAGCCGCTTATCCGCTCCACCTCGGGCGGAGGAGATGGCAAAGGGCCACCCCAAACCTTCCACAAACGCACGCCACCCGAAGACTTTCAAAGAACGCTGCGAACCTCGCTGAAGGCGATCTGGCGAAATCTGGCTTTCGTACTGCTTTTGACGTGCGCAACCAACGTGTTGATCCTTGCGATCCCGATCTATCTGTTCCAGATCAGTGACCGGGTTCTGACCAGCCGCTCGCTGGATACGCTGATAATGCTGACGGCGATTGTCGCGGGCGCAGTCGTTTTTCAAGCTGCGTTTGATGCAGTCCGGCGGTTCATGCTGATGCGCACTGCCGTCGAAGTCGCTGCGCGTCTCGGAGCCCCGGTTCTGAGTGCTGCGGCCCATGCATCGCTGCACGGCAATGGGCGGGAATACCAGACGCTTGGCGATCTGCAGCAAGTTCGGGGCTTTCTTGTTTCGGGAACGCTTATTTCGTTTCTGGATGTGCCCTTCGCGCCATTGTTCATTCTGATGATTTTTCTGGTGCACCCGCAGCTTGGCATGATCGTTGTCGTCACGGCGCTGTTGTTGATGACCATCGCGCTGATCAACCAGAAAATGACGGCCAAGCCTTTCGCCAAAGCAAACATGGCGCAGTCGCTGGCCAATCAGCATCTGGATTCGATGTCGCGCAACAGCCAGATCATCAATGCGTTAGCCATGATCCCCGAAGCGGTGCGTATCTGGGGTCGGGATACAGCGCAATCCTTGACGTGGCAGGTCAAGGCGCAGGACCGGAATGTGGTTTTTGCGGCCATTTCCCGTGCCGTGCGCTTGCTGACCCAGATCGGTATCCTGGGTTGGGGCGCGTACCTGGCCCTGCAGGGTGAGATCACTGGCGGTATGGTTATTGCCGCGTCAATCATTGCCGGTCGTGCATTTGCCCCGATCGAGGGATCAATCGAAGGCTGGAACACGTTTCTTCTGACGCGCGGTGCGTTCGGGCGTATCCAGCATCTGCTATCGAACTCGGCCCTGCAATTCGAGAAGCTGCGCTTACCCCGCCCCGAGGGTCGGCTGGATGTTGAACGCCTGCTTTATGTTCCGGGCGGCACAAAGCGCGTTGTCCTGAACGGCATCTCGTTTTCGTTGAACCCGGGTGAAACGCTGGCCATCATTGGCAACTCTGGTGCAGGCAAGACGACTTTGGGCAAGACGCTCGTCGGTTCGATCCTGCCGACTTCGGGCAGCGTCCGGCTGGACCTGATGGATATCCGCAACTGGGATCCGCGCCAATTTGGCGAAAGCATCGGGTACTTGCCGCAGGACGTGCAGCTGTTTCCCGGAACAATCAAGGACAATATCGGCCGGATGCGCTCGGACGCGACAGACGAACAAATCCATGATGCAGCCGTTCTGGCGGATGTGCACAACATGATTGCCACGCTCCCACAAGGGTATGAGACGGTTGTCGCAGCGGACGGCGCGCCGTTGTCTGGCGGGCAAAAGCAACGGATTGCTTTGGCTCGCGCGTTCTTCGGCAACCCGCGGATGGTCGTTCTGGACGAGCCGAATTCCAATCTAGACGTCGCAGGCGACAAGGCACTGGCGCGCGCGATTGCACAGGCCAAGGAAAACAAGATCACGGTCGTGGTTATTACGCAGAAGCCAACGCTTCTGAATGTCGTGGACAAAATCATGCTGCTGACGGACGGCCGCGTGGCGTTGTTCGGGCAGCGTGAGCAGGTTCTTGAGCAACTCAATGGACCACGTCCAAAGCCCGAATTGCAGGGCGGGGGGGATAAACAATGAACGAGTTGGTAAAGGTCGAGGAGCCGACCGTTTGGTACTCTGAAGTTCCGCGTTCGATCAACAAGCAGATTGTTCTGGGCCTGGTGATGCTGGTGGTCTGCTTTGGCGGCTTTGGCTTGTGGTCTTTCCGCGCCCCATTGGCGGCGGCGGTGATCGCCCAAGGCAGTTTTGTGGCAACGGGCCGGAACAAGATTGTTCAACACCTCGAAGGCGGCATTATCGAAGACATCCTTGTATCCGAAGGTGAATCGGTTCAGGCGGGCCAGGTTTTGATGACGCTTGACCAAACATCGGCAGAGGCCAATGAACGTGAACTGTTCATCCGGAAAATTCGCTTGCAGGCCATGACCGAACGCCTGCTTGCGGAACACAGCGAACAGGAACGTCTGGTCTTTTCCCAGGGGCTTCTGGACGCATCGGATGATGTCGAAGTCATGACCATACTGGACAGTCAAAAGCTGAGTTTCGATGTCTCGCGCAAGACACTCCTGAATGACATCGCCTTGCTTGCCCGAAACATGGAAGCCCTGCGCATCCGCGCCTCGGGGTTTGAGGCGCAACTGACCAGCATGAGACGCCGCTCGGAAATTCTGCAGGAAGAGTATGACACCAAGGCCGCGCTTTTCGAAAAGGGATTGGTGCGCAAGGGTGATCTGAACACGATCCGCAGGGTTCAGGCCGAAGCCGAAGGCCAGCTTGCGCGCTTGCAGGCGGAAACAGCCGAAGTGAACCAGATGCTTCTGAAATACGAGGAACAGATATCACGCACCCGGTCCGCCTATCGCGAGGCGGCCCTGGACGAATTGGGCGTGATCGAAGCCGATCTGGAGAGTGTTCGCGAAAAAGCCCGTCAGGCGCGCAGCGTTCTTGATCGCGCAGTTGTGCGCGCGCCGGTCACAGGGACGGTTGTGCGTCTACACCATCACACACCGGGCGGCGTGATCGAAACCGGCGAGCCGATTGCCGAGATTTTGCCGGCAGATGCGCCACTCATTATCGAAGCACAGATTCCGCGGACCGAGATCGACAGCGTTGTTACCGGCCAAATCGCCACCGTAAGGCTGGTTGCGCTGAACCAGCGCACCACGCCAGTGCTGAATGGCGAGGTGTTCTACGTTTCAGCCGACTCGTTGCTTGAAGACGCAGCTGGCGTCCCGCAAGAGGTATATCTGGCTCGCATATCTTTGACCGCGACCGAGATGGACCGGGTCCGCGGGTTCGTTCCCACACCTGGAATGCCGGCCGAGATCATGATCCAGACCGAAGAGCGGACCTTTGCGGCCTACATCGCCAAGCCTGTGACGGACAGCATGTCGCGGGCGTTTCGCGAACACTGACGCATTGGGTACATCTTGCAATCGCATCGTGTTAGCATCCTGACAACCGTGTTCAGGAGCCTGCCCAATGCCTTTGAGTGTGAAAGACATGATGGAGGCGGCAAATCAGGTCGTCCCACGCATTGATACATCCCGTGCCAAAGAACTGATCGAGCAGGGTGCCTTGCTGCTCGACATCCGCGATGCGTCAGAACTGGAGAAATCCGGGCGCGCTGTTGGGTCCCACCATATTTCGCGCGGCATGCTCGAGTTTCGTGCTGACCCGGACTTGCCCTCGCACGACCCGGAGCTTCAATTTGATCGACCGATCGTATTGCATTGTGCGTCCGGTGGGCGGGCAGCTTTGGCAGGGAAATTGCTGAAGGACATGGGGTACCAGCAGGTTTATAACCTTGGTGGTCTGTCCGATTGGGTCAATGGTGGTGGTGCGGTCACTGCTTCTGGCTAAGCGTTCAGAAAGACCCGAACAGCGCCCTCGAATTCACGCGGTTTTTCCGCGTGCAGCCAATGTCCGGCACCGTTGATCTTTGCAAATCTTGCATTTGGAAACAGCGCACGAATTCTGTCTCGGTATTCCGGAAGCACATAATCCGATGCGCCCCCGGACAAGAAAAGCGCTTTGCCGCCCCATGATGAATTGATCTCAGGGAAGCCCATAATGTTTGGCATTTCAGCGGCCAGAACGTCCAAGTTCAGCAACCAACGCCTTTCCTTGACGTCCAGTGATTGTGTGAAAAAGCTCTGCAATGACTTTTCGACACCCAGATCGGCCAATTGCTGTTCGGCATCGGAACGGCGACTGACCCGGTCCATGTCCACGGCCCGCATCGCTTCGATAAACTGGATCTGGCTATGGGAATACGCGACCGGCGCGATATCTGCCACGACGAGCTTTCTGACCGTCTGGCCGTGTTCCAGTGCCAGCATCATCGAGGCTTTGCCGCCCATTGAATGTCCAACGACATCGGCTTGGCCGCCAAAGGCATCAATCACCTCGGCCAGATCCTGCGCCAAGCTATGGTAGTCGTGGCGCGGATCCCAAAAGCTGTAGGCATGATTGCGCATGTCCACGGCGATGACTTGCCGTTCATCAGAAAGCCTGCGAGCGATTACACCCCAGTTTCGCCCCGAGCCATAAAGACCGTGGGCAATCAGCAGGGGCGGTTTGTCAGTCGGATCGCCGTGAAGGATCGTATTCAGCATATTGCCGTGATAGCCCCCGTCAGCAGAAACGACCAGCCCCATTGTCGCTGGTTTCGTACAGCGGTACATTGCCCGTTCAGGAGGCGCCCATGTCGCAGGAAATCGATATTCAGACCCGGATTGCCGAGACGATCCTGCTGCTGCGCAAAAAACTCGGATTGCGCGACAAGACCCTGTCCGAGTCGGTCAAGCGCGCCAGACGCCGCTTGCCGCGCCGGATTTACAAACAGGCATTGCTTTTGGCGAAGGCCGAAAAAATGGCTGAACACCCCAAACTGCGTTTGGTTCTTGATACGCCGATGCTCGAGAAAGCATCAGAAGAGGTACAAGCCCATCTGACGGCAATCAATCTGGCCGACCGCAGGTGGGGGTGGTTCCTGAGTTTTCTGGGATCGCTGGCACTTGGGTTTCTGGCTCTGTCAGCGTTGGCTTTGATCGTATTGCGTTGGCGTGGGTTTATCTGATCCCAACTGGTTGCCAATGAAAAACGGCGCCCGCTATGGCGCCGTCTTCTGTATCTGATCCGGTCTGCCCTACAATTTCGGATAGATTGGGAATTTTGCGCAGAGGTCTGCGACCTGGGCTTTGACCTTGGCCTCGACGGAGGTGTTTGCGTCTTCGCCATTGGCGGCGAGGCCGTCGACGACCTCGATGATCCAATCGGCGATCTGGCGGAATTCGGTCTCGCCAAAGCCGCGGGTGGTGCCGGCGGGGCTGCCCAGGCGGATGCCGCTGGTGATGGTCGGTTTTTCCGGATCAAACGGCACGCCGTTCTTGTTGCAGGTGATATGCGCCCGGCCCAAAGCCTTTTCGGTGGCGTTGCCCTTGACGCCCTTGGGGCGCAGGTCGACCAGCACGACATGGGTGTCGGTGCCGTGGGTCACCGTGTCCAGACCGCCCTTGATCAGCTGGTCCGACAGCGCCTGCGCGTTGGTCACGA
>NZ_JWLK01000007.1 GCF_000814005.1 Ruegeria sp. ANG-S4
CCCGCAACCAAAATCACAAAAACCCAAATCAGCCCGTCAAATCTACAAACAGTCAACCGGACTGTTTGCTTAACGAGCAAACCTCGGCAGGCTCATAACCTGAAGGTCAGAGGTTCAAATCATCCCCCCGCAACCAAAATCCAAAAGACCAGGCAATCAGGAAAGTCACAAGAATAGCGCGGATAGTACCGTCAAATCGTTCGGTTCTAGTTCGGATACGCGACGGTGCGAAATTTGGATTCGAGCCAGTCGAATCTCGACGTCATCGGCTCGACGAAATGAAGAGTCATCAGTTCCTGCATGGTCTCGTGGATCAGCTTTGATGTCGCAACGGGATGTACATTACTGGTAAAGAGCGACACCGTGCGGGCAAAGCTCTTGCCTGGAAATGGCAGGACCTTGGTGGACTCGTGGTACCGCTGCGCGCGGTAGTAGCTGGCCGCCGTTGTAACGGTCCAGCCGCAGCCGTCTGCGACCAGGCCGATTATGGATTGATTGCACTCTAATTCAAACTTGTTCGGTAAGCTGATCTTGCTGCGGTTGAGTTGCATCTCAATCAGCTTGCCAATTGTATGATCCCTTGAATAGCGAAGGAAGGGCAGCTTGTGCTTTGAACGGATCAGATCCTGCATGTTGCCCGCGTAACTGGGCGGTAGAACAAGGATGAAGGGATCACGCATAAGCGGGTATTCAAGCAGTCCTTCGACGTTTTCTGCCGGTCTGGTCGCAATCCCGGCGTCCAGCTTTTGTGCTTGCAACTTTTCGATGATCTCGTGGCTTGGTCGCGCGAAGTGCCGGAAATTGCATCGCGGCAGTGCGGCAGACAGCGAACTGAACATCTCGGGGGCAATTTGATTGTCGAAATCATCGATCAGCGCCAGCCTCAGATCCGTGGCATGCTGCCAACTGCCGGACCGGATTTCCGCCTCGCCCCGCTTTAGCGCCGTCATCCCTTCGTAAACGTGCCGTGCATAGACGATCCCGGCGGGCGTCAGGCCCATCGGTCTGTGACTATGATCGACGAGATCAACGCCCAGAGCTTTTTCCAAACTGCGTAAATGATTGGACACTGTGCTGATGGATAGGCCGGTTTCGGCAGACACCTTCTGAATCGAACCAAGCTTGGAAATCAGCTGGAAAATTTCCAACCATCTGAGGCTGAGTGACTTTTCGGGCATTTGGAACCTCGGCACAGACGCTCTTTCTAGAAAAGCGAAGCAAAGTTTCGGTTTTTTCGCAATCAATTTTTTGTTTCACCCTTTACTCTGCCGCAGATTATGATTTCGTCACTACGGCCGAGTTCGAAATCTCGCAATAATCGAACCGAAGCCAGACCAGCACGGAGAGAGTAATCAAAATGATCAAGAAAAAACTGTTGTCATCGGCATTTGCCGGCATCGCCGCCCTGACTGCATCGCAGGCTGCGGCGCTGGACGAGATCACCGTCGCGTATTTCCTGGAATGGCCGATGCCGTTCCAATATGCCAAGGCAAATGGAACCTATGAAGAAGAGCTTGGCGTCAAGATCAACTGGGTTTCCTTCGATACCGGTACTGCGATGTCGGCAGCAATGGCCTCGGGTGACGTACAGATCGCCGTAAGCCAGGGTGTGCCACCGTTTGTGGTGACCACATCGGCGGGTCAGGACATCCAGATTGTCGACGTGGCCGTCAGCTATTCTGACAACGACAACTGCGTCGTCGCCGAAGCGTTGGAGATTGACAAGGACAGCGCGGGCGAACTGAACGGCAAGAAGGTTGGCGTTCCGATCGGTACTGCCGCGCATTATGGCTTCCTGTCGCAGATGTCGCATTTCGGCGTTGATGTCGGTTCAATGGAAATCGTTGACATGGCACCAGCTGATGGTGCTGCTGCCTTCGCGCAAGGGAACCTGGATATGGTTTGCGGTTGGGGTGGCGCGCTGCGCCGCATGGTCGAACACGGAAACATCCTGCTGACCGGTGCCGAGAAGGAAGAGCTTGGTATCCTGGTGTTTGACGTCACCAGTGCGCCGTCCAGCTTTATCGAGGAAGAACCCGAACTGCTGTCGAAGTTCCTGAAAGTGACCGCAGATGCAAACGCCCAGTGGAATGCTGGTGACAGCAAGGACGAAATGTTGCCGGTCATCGCCAAGGACGCGGGTATGGACCCTGCTGATGCTGAGGCCACGATCGCCACATTCACCTTCCCGTCCGTTGACGAGCAACTGTCTGACAAGTGGCTCGGCGGCGGCGCGCAGAGCTTTATGAAGGGTGTCGCCAACGTGTTTGTGGATGCCGGCAGCATCGAATCCGCATTGGATTCGTATGATGGTGCGGTGAACGCAGGTCCGCTGACCGCTGCGCAGTCGGCTGCAACCAACTAATTCACTGGCAAGACAACGTGGTAGGCCGGCTCGGATTCCGGGCCGGCCCATTTATAAAAACAGGAAGGAAGCAGAATGCCCGAACTGGACATTGTTGATTTGTCCATGCGCTTTGACCTGCCCAATGGGTCTTCGGTGCAGGCGCTCAAGGACGTATCGCTGAGTTTGAAAGAAGGCGAGCTTATGTCGGTTCTTGGCCCGTCTGGATGCGGCAAGACAACCTTGCTGAATATCCTCGCAGGGTTTCTGGCACCAACATCGGGCAAGGTGGAGTTGAACGGCCACATCGTCGAAGGCCCCGATGCGGAACGCGGCATGGTGTTTCAAAAAGGTGCGTTGTTCGAATGGATGAACGTGCGGGACAATGTGGAATTCGGCCCACGCATGAAAGGCATGCCCAAAGCAGAGCGGGAAAAGATCTCGGATCACTTGCTGGAGGTCGTCGGCCTACAGGACTTCAAGGAAAAGGCGGTTTACGAACTGTCCGGCGGTATGCAGCAGCGCGTCGCGCTGGCGCGATGCCTGGCCAACGAACCGGACGTTATCCTTATGGACGAACCTTTGGGTGCTTTGGATGCGCTGACGCGGGAAAAAATGCAGGGGCTTGTGCTGAAACTTTGGAAAGAGACGGGCAAGACCATCATTCTGATCACCCACTCGGTTGAAGAAGCCCTTTTGCTGGGCGAACGTCTGATCGTCATGGCACCGCGCCCGGGGCGCATCCACCGTGAATACAATCTTCCCTTCGCCGAGCGCGGCGTAAACGCCGATTTGCGCGACGTGAAAAAGTCCGAGGGCTTTGCAGAAAAACGCGACGAAATCCTGTCGATGATCTGGGAGATGGAAGAGGAAATCATGGGTCGGACGGAGCAGGTCGCATGATTGTTCTTCTTTTCTATCTGGGTCTTTTTGGCGGTGCTTTCTTCATCGTTTACGCCATGCGTCGGGGACTGCAGTCGCGTCAGGATTTCACCAGTCTGAAAACGGTGACGTTCGGGGATGAAAGCGCAGTGCGCGCGGACCGGGCGGCCTCAATCATATCTGTCGTGGTGATCTTTTTGATCTGGGGCGCGTTCACCGGGTCCAAGATCATGCCAATCCACGTTCCTGGGCCATTTGTGGGCGAAACCCAGTTTACCTATACGCTGGAACACCCGGATGGCAGCACGGACGATGCGACTGTGTTTGTACGCGTTCCGGCATTTGGCGAGGAAGCGGAGAGTTTCGAGGTTGAACCCGGCACGGGATTTGCCAAAGACGTCGCCTTTGCTGCGCCGGCTGGTCGGTCCTCTACTATTTTGTTCGACAAAAATGACGAGGTCACCCGGTCGGATGGCGCCAAGATCATCGCGATCAACGGCACAGCCATCGGTCCGGATGACACAGTGGACACGGGCGACGGATCGGTTTCGCTGACCGGAAAGGGCGCAATCAGCTTTACGCCCAAGCAAGGCCTGCAAATGAACCCCATCTGGTTGCCTGCGCCGGAAACGGTTGTGGCGCGGTTCTTTGAAATCGCAAGCGAGGGCTATCAGAACTTTTCGCTCTGGCAGCACCTTGGTTGGTCTCTGCTGCGTGTCATTGCCGGGTTTGTCGCGGGTGCGATTGTCGGCATTCCGCTGGGATATGCGATGGGATTGTCGGGATGGTTCCGCGGTTGGTTTGATCCGATCGTCGAATTCATGCGGCCGGTTCCACCGCTGGCGCTGATCCCGCTTGTGATCATCTGGTTCGGCATTTGGGAGACTGGCAAGATCGTTCTGCTGTTCCTGGCGGCGCTGTGGATTATGACGATTGCGGCCCGAGCGGGCGTATCAGGTGTGAATATTTCGAAAATTCACGCGGCATACTCGTTGGGGGCTTCGAAGTGGCAGATCATGCGTCATGTGATTGTCCCGAACTCGCTGCCCGAGATATTCACGGGTGCCCGGGTTGCGATGGGTGTTTGCTGGGGTACGGTTGTTGCGGCAGAACTTGTCGCCGCCCAAAAGGGGGCCGGTATGATGATCATCGCCGCATCCAAGTTCCAGCTGACCGACATCGTGATCATGGGGATCGTGCTGATTGGAATTATCGGCTACGGCATCGATATTCTGATGCGAAAGGCCGAGAATATCCTGGTTCCCTGGAAAGGCCGCAGCTGATCGCAGAAACAGAAAACCCCGGGCGTTGCCCGGGGTTCTTTAATTTGGGACTGTGGCTAAGCGAAGGGCTTAGCCAAAGACGCGACCCAGCGCACCGTCAACCGCATCAGTGATCTGATCAATATCGTCTGCCGCTGCAATCAGTGCCGGCGAGAAGCACAACGTGTTGTTGCGGCCCGGGACTGATCGGTTGGTCACACCAATGATCACACCTTGCGCCATGCAGTCGGCCACCACGGCCTGAGCCAGCTTTTCTTCCACCGGCTCGCGTGTTTCGCGGTCTGCGACCAATTCAGCACCCAGGAAAAGACCCTTGCCGCGCACGTCACCGACAACCTTGTGCTTTTCCATCAATGCCTGAAGGTTGCCCATCATCCGCTCGCCCATCGTGACGCAATTGCCCAATAGGTTCTCATCTTCGATGATGCGCATGTTCTCAATCGCCGCCGCTGGCCCGGCGGTGCAACCGCCGAAGGTCGAGATATCGCGGAAATAGTTCATCGGGTCCGAAGCGTCGTCCTTGAACATCTCAAAGACCTCTTCGGTTGTTACCATGCAGGCAATCGCCGCATAGCCCGAGGCCACACCCTTGGCCATGGTCACGAAATCGGGCTTCACGCCGTATTGCTGATAGCCAAACCATGTGCCTGTCCGGCCCACACCGCAAACAACTTCGTCGATGTGCAACAGGATATCGTACTTTGTGCAAATCTCCTGCACGCGCTGCCAGTAACCTTCGGGTGCTTCAATCACGCCACCGCCTGCGGTCACAGGCTCAAGGCACAGGGCACCAACGGTGTCGGGGCCTTCGCGCAGGATCACCTCTTCGATCTGATCCGCGGCCCATTCGCCGAAATTCTCTTCTGGCGCGCCGTTCAGCTCGTGCTTGCGGTATTCCATGCAATGCGGCACGCGTACGAAGTCTGGTGCGAAGGGGCCGTATTGGGCGTTGCGTTCGTCCTGACCACCTGCGGACATCGCCGCCAGGGTCGAGCCATGATAATCACGATCGCGATACAGGATCTTGGTTTTCTTGCCGCCGTATTTCTTGTGCGCGATCTGGCGAACCATCTTGAACGCCTTTTCATTCGCCTCGGACCCCGAGTTTGTGTAATACACGCGGCTCATACCCGGCATTTTGCTGATCAGCTTCTCGGCAAAGATCGAGCCCGGGATGGAACCGGCAGAATTGGCGAAATAGCACAGTTTCATCAGCTGGTCGTAGACCGCCTTACAGATCGATTCGCGGCCATAGCCGACGTTCACCGTCCACACGCCGCCGGATACGGCATCCAGATGCTCTTTGCCATTCTGATCCCAGACACGCATGCCTTTGCCTTCGACAATGATACGCGGATCATTGGTTTCAAAGGGTTTATGCTGCAGCAAGTGGTGCCAGATATGGGCGCGGTCAGCCTCGACCACGCGGGAAAGATCGTTTTCGTTGAACGTGCCGTCCATGACATGTCCTTTCAGTCAGATGCGATGTTCCGGGTATGGGATAAGTCCCACGATAGCATGAAATTGCGATAGCTCAGATCACCGCGAAAGGCATGGCGACAATAGGGCCAGATTGCATGATAGATTATTGCCAGAACCCTGGTGCGCCGTATTTCTACGGGTTTGTCAGACGCCCAACTTTGTGGTCAAGTCGCGCCAATTGAGATTTGGGAGGATCCGCAAATGACAGCATCCGGTATCTATACGCGTCATTTGGACAAAAACGCCGCAAACTATGCTCCGCTGTCGCCGCTCAGCTTCATCGAACGCACGGCTCAGGTGTATCCCAACTACCCTTCGGTGGTCTATGGGGATCGGCGTTACTGCTGGGGGGAAACCTACGCACGTTGCCGACGTCTGGCCAGCGCCCTGTCTTCTCACGGCATCGGTTCAGGCGATACCGTGTCGATCATCGCCGCCAATATTCCCGAACTGTACGAGGCACATTTCGGCGTACCCATGGTCGGGGCCGTGCTGAACGCGATCAACACGCGGTTGGATGCACCGATCATCGCGTTCATTCTAAACCATGCTGAATCCAAGGTTCTGTTGGTCGATCCTGAGTTTTCGGGTGTGGCCAAGGAAGCCCTGAAACAAGTGGACCACGACCTGTTGGTCATCGACATTGATGACCCCAGCTTTGAAGGCGGCGAAAAACTGGGTGATCTGACCTATGATGCGCTGTTGGAGGACGGCGACCCCAATTTCGCGTGGTCGTTACCGGCGGACGAATGGGATGCGATCACCCTGAACTATACATCCGGCACGACCGGCAATCCCAAGGGGGTCGTTTATCATCACCGGGGGGCCACGTTGAACGCCCAGTCGGATCTGCTGGATTGGAACATGCCGAAACACGCGGTCTACCTTTGGACTTTGCCGATGTTCCATTGCAACGGCTGGTGTTTCCCCTGGGCAATGGCCGCAAATGCCGGCGTATCGGTCTGTCTGCGTGCGGTGCGGGCAGAGCCGATCTATGCCGCCTTCCGGGATGAGAAAGTCACCCATTTCTGCGGTGCGCCCATTGTTCTGAACATGCTGGCCAATGCGCCGGATGACCTCAAGGATTTCGACCACGAGATCAAGGTCATGACCGCTGGCGCCCCGCCACCGGCGGCCGTGATCGAAAAGATGGAGGCGATGGGCATCGAGGTTACACACGTCTATGGCCTGACCGAGACATACGGACCATCTGTGGTTTGCGCGTGGAAAAACGAATGGAATGATAGGGTGGCAGAGGATCGCGCCGCCCTCAAAGTGCGTCAGGGTGTGCGATACACTGCGCTGTCGGGCCTGATGGTTGCGAACCCTGAGACACTGGAACCAGTTCCCGCCGACGGCGAAACGATGGGCGAGATCTTTATGCAGGGCAATGTGGTCATGAAGGGCTACCTCAAGAACGCCGATGCCACCGACACCGCATTCAAAGGCGGTTGGTTTGCGTCAGGCGATCTGGGTGTGATGCATCCCGATGGCTATATCGCACTTAAGGATCGATCCAAGGACATCATCATTTCGGGCGGTGAAAACATCTCGTCCGTTGAAGTCGAAGATATCTTGTACAAACACCCCGCCGTGATGGAAGCCGCCGTTGTCGCGCGTCCAGATGAAAAGTGGGGCGAAACCCCATGTGCTTTTGTTGAACTGAAGCCCGATGGGCAAGCCACCGAAACCGAGATCATCGCGTTTTGCCGGGACAACATGGCCCACTTCAAAGCTCCGAAAACGGTTGTGTTTGGGGCGCTGCCGAAAACATCTACCGGCAAAATCCAAAAGTTCAAATTGCGGGATCGGGCGCGCGAACTGAGTTAAGCGCCCATCTTGTCAAAGATCGACAGATCAAGCGCGAGCAGTTCCCCCATCCAAAGGGCGTGATCCCGATGATCCGCCAGATGGTCGCCTGTCTCCGGGTGGGTAAACACGGTCAGCCCATCGCGGTTCAGCATCAACCACGGAATGACCTGATCAAAGACCTCAGGGGCAAACCCAAGCTGACAGCTCCACCGCGGATGCGGACCGACGTTGCGCGCGTGCATCCGGCCCATCTGAACGGGAAACAAGCGCGCCGCCTCTTCGCAGACCTTCTGCGCTGTGTCCTGGGTGTCGGCGTCAAAGTAAACATGCGCGTGATAACCGGTGATCTGGGGCATATCGGGCTCCTGTCTTTGTCGGGTGAGCCTACAAAGCCAAGTGGCGCTGTGTCACTTCTGTGTCTGCAAACATGAACTGTGCGCGGGGTTAACCGGGGGCGTGGGACTGCGGGTGCGCTGCGGCAAACGCAGGGTGATCCGCGCACGCGGCCTCGACCGACAGAATTCGGGGCATTTCAGATAAATCCACCTGCCAGCGCCGGGCATTGTACATTTGCGGGATCAGACATATGTCCGCCAATCCTGGCGACGCCCCGACGGAATAGGGTGCTTGATCAAACCGGCCAAGAAGCGCTTCAAACGCCAAAAGGCCGGGTCGAATGAAATGGCGCATCCAATCGCCCGGCATGTCACCTTTCCCATCGCTCAGGACCGTTGCGTGGCGCGCGACGGACAGGTTGCAGACCGGATGTACGTCCACCGCAATGCTGTGTGCAAGCGCCTGCACGGCTGCCCGTTCTGCGGCCGTCTGCGGCAGCAGGTTCAGGTTCCGCGTATGGTCCAGATAATCAAGAATGGCCAGGGATTGCGTCAGTCGCAACCCGTCGATTTCGAGGACTGGCACCAACCCCTGCGGATTTCGAGCCAGATGATCGGGTTCTCTCTGTGCCCCTTTCACAAGATCGACAGTAACCGCGCGATAGTCGATGCCCGCAAGATTCAGGGCGATGCGCAGGCGGTAACTGGCGGACGACCGCCAATAGTCGTAGAGGACAACATCGGACATTACAGGGTCACTCTTGCTCTAGCGCAGCGGCGTGCAATGCCTGTCTCAGAACTCCGTTGTCGCCGATATGGTTGGCCAGAACCAGAATCAGACGTGCGTTCAGCGCATCGCTGGCCTGTTTCTCCAACCCTTCATGCGCGTCAAGAAGATCGGCGTAAAAGTCGTCAGCGTGGTCAAAATTGGGGGAAAGGATCAGGTCGGCCATTATGCTTACTCCTTACCTGTGGCGCGACGGACAGCCTGCCGGAACGCGTTTTCCTCAAAGGTATCGCGGCGGGCGGCGACGTGCTGATCGGGGCGGATCAGGTAGACCGCGCTGGTGGCATCGCCGAGATAGCGGCGTTTCAATGCCAGTGACGGGTCGTCCTTGACCGACAATGCAAGCCGCGTGACCTGAACACCGTCCACGTCCATCTGGTCTGGTGCATCAGTGTCGATTGTCAGCAGGGTGAACCGATCAGCCAGTTTTGGTAGCAGGTAGCCATCACCCAGCGGGGCATCGGGGCAGGCTGAGCCCGGTCTGGTCGTGGCAGGGCCATTCAGACCATCTGCCGAGTTCAAGGGTGATCCGTCATAGGTGCAGGGTGTGCTGAGGCGACCGGAATTGACCATTGGACGCGCGAAATCATAGTGCTCGCTCAGGTCCAGTACAGCGTCACGCATAATGCAGGACATTTCCGATTTGGGTGTGATGAAATCCGTGGACCGTGTCGAGTTCAGGATATTCTCGTCGGCGCCATGGATGCGCTCGACGTCATAACTGTCCAGCAAGGACTCGGGTGCGGTTCCGTCGAGCACCATCTTGAGTTTCCAACACAGGTTGTCCGTGTCCTGCAGACCGGAATTTGCCCCGCGCGCACCGAAGGGGCTGACCTGATGAGCGCTGTCACCGGCAAAGATAACGCGACCATGTCGGAACTGCTCCATCCGGCGGCATTGGAAGGTGTAAATGCTGACCCATTCCAGTTCAAACTTGACGTCGTCGCCCAGCATCGCCTTGAGGCGCGGGATCACGTTTTCGGGGCGCTTTTCACGTTCCTTGTCGATGTCCCAACCCAATTGCAGGTCGATGCGCCAAACGCCGTCGGGCTGCTTGTGCAGCAGCGCGGACTGGCCTTTGTTGAATGGTGGATCGAACCAGAACCATCTTTCGGTCGGGAAATCAGCCTCCATTCGAACATCGGCGATCAGGAAATTGTCTTCGAACACACGTCCGACAAAATCCTTGCCCATCATGGTTCGCATCGGGGAATTTGCGCCATCGCACGCGATGACCCAATCCGCCTCGACAATGTACGAGCCCTCTGGCGTTTCCACTTCAAGCCGGACGTGATCGGGATGGGTGCCGACGGCTTCGACCTTGTTGCGCCCCCGGATTTCGATGGGCGCGCCTTCTGCCTGCAAGTCGCGGATTCGGTCGACCAGGTACTCTTCCAGATAGTATTGCTGCAGGTTGATAAAGGCCGGGCGTTGATCGCCCGCCTCGGGTTGCAAGTCGAATTCATAGACCTTTCGGTCATCAAAAAATACTTTTCCCTTGTTCCAAAGAACGCCCTTGTCGACCATCGGCTGTCCGCAGCCGAGACGATCCAAAATCTCAAGCGGGCGTTTGGCAAAGCAAATTGCGCGACTGCCGAAACTGACCTTGTCGTTGTCGTCCAGCACCACAACCTCGACGCCTTGTTGGGCGAGATCAATGGCTGCGGCCAGTCCGACCGGCCCCGCGCCAACAACGATAACCTTGTGACGCACCGGAGCCGGAGCGGATTGGTCCGGGTTGGATTGATAGGCGTATAGCGGAACTTCGAAGATCTTGTTCACAGGCTCTCTCCCCTTCTCTGGCGCGCAGGCGCGTAGCAGACGGTCTCTGGCGTCAGTCGCCAGATGTTCCTGGCTATTCTCTCACTGTCTGTCACGAACCGATACGATCTGGATCAAATTTGGGCGGGCGCGTCTCAGCCCTGCAGGGCCTCCCACATCTCCAGATCGCGTTGGGCGGTCCAGATTCGGGGCGTGTCGATACCGCGTGCTTCGTCATAGGCGCGCGCCACGTTGAAGGGCAGGCAGTGTTCATAAATCGCATAGTCTGCGAATTTCGGATCACATTCGGCACGCACGGCGTCCCATGCTTCTTTCAGGCTGCCGCCACGCGCGGCGACCTTTGCCGCCGGGCGATAGGTGCTGGACACAAAGTCGCGGGTGTTTTCGATCGCGGCGTTGACCATATCCTTGCCAACCAGCGCATCACCCCGGCCCGGCGCGATGGCGTCGACATCAAACCACTTGATCTGATCCAGCGTATCACCCCAGTCACTGAAATGACCGTCGCCGCAATAGCAGGCCGAGTGGTACTCGACGATATCGCCGGTAAACATCACGTTCTGATCCGGCACATGGATCACGATATCGCCAGCGGTGTGGGCGCGGCCCAGATGCATCAGGTCAACCCGGCGATTGCCGAGATAAACGGTCATCGTGTCGCTGAAGGTCGTCGTGGGCCATGTCAGACCAGGGATGCTCTCATGCCCTTCGAATAGGCGGGGGAAGCGTTGGAATTCGCTGTCCCAGTCCTCTTTCCCACGTTCGACAACCATGGCGCGCGCCATGTCGGACATCAGGATTTGCTGTGCCCCAAAGGCGCTGGCGCCCAACACGCGCACCGCGTGATAGTGCGTCAGCGCGACATGCGTGATCGGTTTGTCCGTCACCGAGCGGACGCATTCGATCACCTTGTTGGCCAGACGCGGGGTGGCCTGCGCCTCGACAATCATCACGCTGTCATCACCGATGATGACGCCTGAATTCGGATCACCTTCGGCAGTGAATGCATACAGCCCTTCGCCCACCTCGGTGAACGAAATCTTCTTTTCTGACATGTCCCCCTGGGACGCAAAAGCCTTAGCCATTTTCTTTGAGTTCCTTATCGTGCGTAGGGGTTTTCAAGAGCGGGAAGAACAGTGCCCGTGCAATCGCCGAAGCCGATGGTATAACCATCGCCCTTGGCGGCACCGGTCAGGGTCAGGGTGTCACCGTCCTCTATAAAGCTGCGGGTTTCACCCGTGTCCAGCGTCAGCGGCTCCTTGCCGCCCCAGCTCAGTTCAAGCAGCGAACCACGCTCCGGTTTTGTCGGGCCGGAGATCGTGCCGGACCCCAGCAGATCGCCGGTATTCATCGGGCAGCCTGACGTGGTGTGATGCGCCAGTTGCTGCGCCGCTGAATAATACATCTGGTTGTAGTTGGTGCTGGCGATGCGCGTTGGGATCTGACCCTCGGGGGCCATCGTCACCGACAGGTCGATGTCATACAGCATCGGGCCGCAATCCTTCAGGTGATCCAGCAGTTCGAATTCGCGTGCAGGCGTGTCGCAGCGGAACGGTTCCAGCGCAGCCTTGGTCACGATCCACGGGCTGATCGATGTCGCGGTCGCCTTAGCCTGAAACGGGCCAAGTGGCTGGTATTCCCACGCCTGAATATCCCGCGCCGACCAGTCGTTCAGCAGGACATAGCCAAAGATGTTGTCATCCGCTTCCTGAACCGAGATCGGACCGTCCGAGGCGGTGCCGACAATCGCGCCCATCTCAAGCTCGATGTCAAAGCGGCGGCTGGGCAAAAAGGCTGGCACCTCCTGATCGGGGGATTTCAACTGACCCCACGGACGGCGAATGTCGGTGCCCGAGACCACCACGGACGAGGCACGGCCATTGTACCCGATGGGAATGTGCAACCAGTTCGGCGGCAACGCATTTTCCGGGCCACGGAACATGGTGCCCACGTTGAAGGCGTGGTTCTTGCCCGCATAGAAATCGGTGTATTCGCTGACGGCAAACGGCATGTGCATCTCTGCGGCCTCTTGCGGGACGAGAATCCCTTCGACCTTATGCTGCGCGTCAGACCCTTCGGCCAGAAGCGCCGTCAGCCGGTCGCGCAGCGCCGCCCAGACGGCGGGGCCTTCTTCCATCAGCGGGTTCCAGAACGGCAGGTCAAACAGCGGCTCGTCCGACAGCGCGATCAACCCGTCCGCCTCGGCGGCGGTGACATCGAGGATCATGTCGCCGATCGCCACGCCGCAGCGGGGATCGGTTCCCTCGGTCGAGAACACACCATAGGGCAGGTTGTTCAGCGGAAACGGGTGGTCGGCGGAATTGGCCGATGCGACCCATGATTTCATCAAAGGCATATGATGTCCTTATGTCATTCGTTCAGTTACGAGGCGGTCCGCAGGGATTTGAACCCAAGCAGCACCGCCGCCAAGATCATGAAGCTGCCCCCGATCCGGTCGAGCCAGAGCTTTGCCGGACCTTGCAGGCGCCGCGCCAGCCAGCTGGCGCTGCCGCCGTAAGCGGTCAGAAACAGCCCGTCGATGATCAGATAGGTGGCAGAGAGCGCGGCGAATTGCGGCCAGAACGGCAGCGCACCATCGATGAACAGCGGGAAAAGCGCCGCGAAAAACACCACCGCTTTGGGATTCGCGGCGGAAGTGACGAAACCCTGCATCCACAGGGTCTTGCGGCTGGCGCGCGGCGCTGTTTCAGAGGCAGAGGCACGCGCTTTCAGAATTTGCTTGAGACCCAGAAACACCAGATAGGCAACGCCGAGCCACTTGATCACGGTCAGGGCGGTCCCCGATGCGGCGAGGATTGCCGCAAGCCCCAGCCCGGCGGCCAGCATTTGCAGGAAATTGGCGGTCAGGTCACCCGCCGCCGTGAACATCCCGCGCAGCAGCCCGTTGGTTGCAGAGTTTGACAACATCAGCAACTGGCTGGGTCCGGGCGTGCTCATCAGCAGAAGCACCGTCGCCACATAGGTTATCCAGGTCTCAAAGCTCATTTCTTGCCCGGTGTCCCGTCGAATTTCTTTTCGATATCCGTCCAGCAGTCGATGTAGTCGTCCTGCAGCGGAGCCTCGTTTGCGGCGAACGCGGTCAGGTGCTGCGGGAACCGGGTTTCGAACATGAACGACATGGTATTGTCCAACTTGTCCGGGCCAAGGTTCGAATTCGACGCTTTCTCGAACGCTTCCTTGTCGGGCCCGTGCGGGATCATCATGTTGTGCAGGCTCATGCCGCCGGGGACAAAGCCCTGAGGTTTCGCATCATATTGACCATAAATATTGCCCATCATCTCGGACATGATGTTCTTGTGATACCAGGGCGGGCGGAACGTGTCTTCCATCACCATCCAGCGTTCGCGGAACAGCACAAAATCGATATTGGCCGTGCCCGGCTGGCCCGAGGGTGCTGTCAGAACGGTGAAGATTGACGGGTCGGGATGGTCGAACAGGATAGCCCCGACCGGGCAGTAGTTTCTGAGGTCATATTTGTAGGGCGCGTAATTTCCGTGCCACGCGACAACATCCAGCGGGCTTTGACCGATTTGCGTCTTGTGGAACTGCCCGCACCATTTGATTGTGACCGTCGAAGATACTTCGCGATCCTCAAACGCCGCGACGGGTGCCTTGAAGTCGCGCGGGTTGGCCATGCAATTCGCGCCAATCGGACCGCGGCCTGGCAGTTCGAATTTCTGGCCATAGTTTTCGCAAACAAAGCCCCGTGCCGGCCCTTCCAGAACCTCGACGCGATAAAGCAGACCGCGTGGCAGAATGGCGATCTCCTTGGGCTCAAGGTCAATGATCCCCAGTTCCGTCGCAAACCGAAGACGACCTTCCTGAGGCACCACTAGCAGTTCAGAGTCGGCAGAGAAGAAGTAATCATTCTCCATTGTCTCAGTCACCAGATAGATATGACTGGCCATACCGACTTGCGTGTTGACGTCCCCGGCGGTGGTCATTGTTCGCATACCAGTCAGCCATGTAAGGCCCTCATCCGAATGCGGCACCGGGCTCCAGCGATACTGACCCAGCGAGATGACGTCGGGATCGACGCACGGGGCCGATTTCCAATACGGCACATTGATTTTCTCGTACCGGTGCGAGTGTTTGACGGAAGGCCGGATGCGATAGCACCATGTCCGTTCGGGCGGGTTGGCGGTAAACGCCGTACCGCTCAGCTGCTCGCCGTAAAGGCCATAGTTGCATTTCTGGGGGCTGTTCATCCCCTGTGGCAGGGCATCGGGCAGGGCTTCGGTTTCGAAGTCGTTGCCAAAGCCGGGCATGTAACCGGAATGGGTTCCCACAGGCGTTGCGGCCTGGGTCAAGTGATGCGGATCGGTCGGGCGATTCATGGCGCAGTCCTTTCTTTCCACTTGTCGGATAATAGTTGTTTTTGTAACTAACAAGGATGACAAACCCTGAAAACGATGAAAAAGATGAATTTGATCTGCGGAATTTCCTGCCGTTTCTTTTGAATCAGGCAGCCGAAGAAAGTTCGTTAGAGTTTCAACAGGTCTACAAGAATCGGTATGGGATGCTGCGCACCGAGTGGCGTGTGCTGTTTCATCTCGGAAATTACGGCGAGATGACCGCCAAGGATATTGGCCAACGTGCCAAGATTCACAAAACGAAAATCAGCCGTGCCGTCGCAAAGCTGGAGCAGCGGCGGTTTCTGAAACGTATTCGCGACGAAGAGGATCGACGCGTCGAACGGCTTTCTCTGACGCAGGCGGGTCACTCTTCCTATCGTGAATTGCGCGAAATCGCACAAAGCTATGACGCGAAACTGGCGGCTCAATTCACGTCGGGCGAGGTTGCCTTGCTACGGATGATGCTTCGAAGGTTGGCGGGCATGGATTGACCACTGGTATTTGCCCACAAGAAGCCCCAGATGGTTCGTTGAACGGTACAGGGAATTGACGCAATGGCCACGGACCCCAACGCGGCGAAATCGTATGAGCTTGTCGAGTGGCTGGTGACGCGCGGTCTGGAAGGCGCGAGCGAACAGGAACTGCTGGATGGTTATTGTCACAAGCTGCTGGACCTAGATGTCCCGCTGATGCGCTTTCATGCTGCGCATCCTGCCTTGCATCCAGCCTACGGCGGAACCGGCTACAGTTGGTACACCGGGCGCGGTGGTGAATTTGAAACCTTTGACTATACCGAGACCCCAAGCGAGCAATGGCGGCAAAGCCCGCTTTACGCGATTTTGAACGAAGGCCTTGACGAGATCCGGGAACGGATGGTCGATCAGAATACGGCCAGCCGCTTCCCGCTGCTCAACGATCTGCGTGAAATCGGTGCGACCGAATATTACGCGACCGGGGTGAGTTTTGACACGCACGCCGGGCAGGAGCGTTACGAGGCACACCAACCAATCAATGGTGTGTTGTTGTCCTGGACGACGGACAGCATGGACGGTTTTGGCGAAGATGACATGTCGCTGATAAAGATGGCCCTGCCGCACCTCGGGCTTGCATTGAAATCAGCGTCCAGCGCAACCGTCGCGCGGGACCTGATGCGGGTTTATCTGGGGCGTGACGCGGGTCAACGGGTTTTGTCCGGAGAAATCCGCCGCGGGTCGTTGCAGCAGATCGACGCGGTGATCTGGAACTTTGATCTGGAAGGATTCACCGGCCTGTCCGAAGAATTGCCGGGCAATGAGATCATCGACATGTTGAACGACTATCTGGCGGTCGCGGTGGATGTCGTTCACAAATTCGATGGCAGCATCCTGAAATTCATGGGTGACGGGTTGATGGCGATTTTCGACGTGGGCGAGATTGACGCGGATGCCCGTGCTGCTCTGAACGCGGTAGCAGAGTTGCAAAACAAGATGGCCACGCTGAACGATCATCGGGCTGCGAAAGGGCAACGTGTCACGAACTACACCCTCGCCCTGCATGCCGGAGAAATCCTTTATGGCAATATCGGCGCCGAAAGCCGTCTGGATTTTACGGTTATTGGTCCAGCCGTAAATCAGGCCGCCCGGATTGCTGGGATGCACCGTTCCTTGGATCAGCGCATATTGCTGTCAGACGATGTGGCCCGCGCAGCCCAGCCCTGCGCGCACGATCTTGTGTCAGTGGGGCGATACATGCTGCGCGGTGTGGCAGAGCCAAAGGAACTGTTTACCCTGTACGCCAACGGCAAGCCCGCCGGCGGAGGTTGACCCGTTCGCCCGCAGTCAAAGCTGGGCTGAGGTGGCGCGAAGCCTCTCAAGCCGATTGCCGCGCTTTCATTTCGTCCAGATCCTGAAAAACCTGGGTTGCCTCGGTGTTTTCCGCCAGTGCGCGATGCAAGTAGGCGTTTTGGGTTTCCGGGGCCAATCCATTGGTCGGGGGGTCACGATCAAGGTTGGTCGGGAAGGAATAGCCTTCGGCCGTTGCTGCGATGGCGGCTGAAATTTCACCGGCACTTAGTGCGTTTTCGGCCTTGGCACGGACGATGTGGGGATAGACAAGCTTGCACATTGCCAGTCTGTCGATGTTCTCCATGGCGCATCCAAAGGCCGAAGATACCTGCAACAGGTTTGCCATGCGATGGATATCTTTGGTCGTGTTCGCACCCGCCGCGTGAAACAGCGCCGGGTTGAAAAAGACGACGTCTCCTTTTCCAAGAGCAATCTGGACGCACCGTTCTTCAAACAGCTCTCGGAAATCGTCACGCCGCCACGCCGCATATCCCGGTCTGTAGGCCTGAGAAAACGGCAGCAGTTTTGTCGGGCCGCTGTCGACCGGCATATCGCAATGCGCAATCGCACCTTGCAAAGTCAGGGCTGGTGAAAGGTCGTGAACATGTGCCGGGTAGCGCGCACTGATATCTGCCGTCTGAAAACCAAGATGGTAGTCCCGATGGGCCTGTTGCGCGGCCCCGCCAGGGTGAACAAGGTTCACCTGCGCCGTCATTTGGTAATTCGGTCCAAGCCATGCCTCGCAAGCAGCTGCGATCGGCACATTCGCGAAGTAGCGAACAAAAACCTCTGGGTCCGCTTCGCACAGCTTTTGCAGAGAATTCCAGATCCGATCATTGGCACCCGATGCGGCAAAATGGTCGGCACCAGCCTTGGCGGCCTGTTTTTCTGCGGCGATAATCTCCTCGTAGATTGCAGTTGCTTGATCAAGAACGGCCTTATCCGAATATGCACCGCGAATTGCGATCACGCCGGGGCCCGATCTCAGGACCTGTGCCCATTCGCTTAAGACCTTGGGGCGGTTATCGGGATCGTTCAGCAGGGGTAATACGCGCGGGGTCTCGTAGATCGGGACATTTTTCTTGATCTCTGCCGCATATGGAACCGAGGCCGGTGAAATCACCTGGCTAATCAGGCTGCGGAATTCTTCCAGATCGCAAGCAGCTTCGTCGTAGTACCCGGTCGCGGTGTCAACGATACCGTCCATCAATTTTCCTCCACCTCTGAGACCTGTTTGCTGTGGCTCATTCTGTTGGATGCAAGGCGGGGGATCAATTGTCAGGTATCAGGAACCGAAGGCAGACGGGCCAACAGCAAGGGTTCAAGGTGGTTGGATTGGATGCATCACAGGCAAATGCGGCGATGTTCCGGCGTTCGACCGGATCAGAAGTCGATCTCAACACCCGGCAGGTTCAACTCTTTCATCATATCGCGCAATTCCTGACGCGCAGCGATGTTCGAGATGTTCAGTTGCTTGACCCCGATATCCTTTAGATCCAGCAAAGTCAGACCGCGTGGGAACAATTCGCGGAAGATCACCCGCTCGGAAAAGCCGGATGCGACGCGAAATCCGATGCGTTGCGACAGCATTTCAATCGCGCGCTGCATCTTTTCCTTGTTGACCATGCGCTGCGTCCCGACCCGGTTGCGCACGACCACCCAATCAATCGGTTTCAGCCCAGCTTGTGCCCGCAATTGACGCGCGTTCCACACCATCTCGGAATAGACCGACGGCCCAAGGATCTTCTCGCCCTTCGAATCGATCCGCGCCAACAGATCGAAATCGATAAAACTATCATTCAGCGGGGTGATCAGCGTATCCGCCAGCGAATGCGCAACCTGGCTGAGCCGGGTGTGCGAGCCAGGGCAGTCGATCAGGATAAAGTCGCTGTCGCTTTCCAGTTCGGAGACCGCTGCAGACAGGCGGTGATCATAGATATTCTCGCCCGGACCCAATTTGCTGGCGTCAATCTCGGGCAGGTCGTGGTGGCGCGGACTGGGCAGGGTCACTTCCGACCCATTCAGGAAGTTGCCACGGTTTTCGAAGTATCGGCCCAGACTGCGTTGACGCAGGTCCAGATCAAGCGTGCTGACTTTATGGCCCAAGCGCGCCAGCGCGGTGGCAACATGCATCGAAACGGTCGATTTGCCTGCGCCGCCTTTTTCGTTCCCCACTACGATGATATGTGCCATGCCTGTATTCCCACGTCCCGCCGTGTTTGCCCACACGTTGTTGTCGCCTACTATATGTTGTGTCGCGCGGGAAGGGAAGAACTCTGAACCCGGCTTTGCGCCAATATCCGTCATGTGACCGGCAATCCCGTATTGCGGGCCCGTTAGCGGCGGCGCAGTTGCCAAAGCTATTCCAAGCCCCCAGTGTGGCCACAGTTGTGCGGAGGGTTCGGTTTGGATCACCTGTTTCTCAATGTTCTGAACGTGGTACTGCCGGTTCTGATCTGCGCAGGCGTCGGATACTGCCTTGCGTTGATCAAGGCACCCTTCGACAACAAGGTGATTGGGGGCATCGTTTCAAAGGTCGGGTACCCCACGCTCATTATTTCACATTTGTCCACTACAAACCTGGCAGTGGGAACATTTCTGGACATGATGGCCGCTGCAGCGATGGCCGTCGCGGGATTCGGAATTTTGGGATTCGCGGCGCTGAAGGTGATGCGCCTGCCGGTGCGCGCGTTCCTGACGCCGCTTATGCATGGCAACGTGGGCAATATCGGCCTGCCGATTACATTGCTTGCGCTGGGCGACGCCGGGATGGCTTATACGATGGCCTTTGTCGTGGTTGTCCTCGTCAGCATCTTTACGCTGGGCATGTGGATACCCGCTGGCGAGTTCTCGGTCAGAAAGCTGGCAACATCGCCAATCATTTACGCGGTCGTTCTGTCGCTGATCCTGATGGCAACCGGGCAGAGCTTGCCGCAACCGATTGCCAAGTCATTCAACATCCTTGGTGGCCTCTCGATACCGCTGATGCTGCTGACTTTGGGTCATACCCTTGCCACCCTGCGCATCAGCAGCCTCGGTCGGGCCGTACTGCTAACGGTGTTGCATCTGCTGATGGCGGTCGCCATCGCCAGTGCGTTGGTGTGGTTGTTCGGGTTTACAGGCTCGGAACGCGGAGCGTTGATCCTGTGCTGTCTGATGCCATCGTCCGTCGCCACATATTTGTTCATTGATCAGCATGTGCCCGAGTACGGACCAGACGTTGCCGGGTTCATACTGGTATCCACATTGGCGACGATTGCAGTTCTTCCTGTGGCACTGACCTTCTGGATATGAAGGAACACTCGCGTTGTTTTAACCGAGCAAGAACGGTTGGCAGCGACAGAATCTGGTTTAGTGTCTATAGTTTACAGACAAAACAGATTTTGCGTCGGAAAGAGATGCCCGACTCCGTTCGGCGAAAGTCGCGTGAAAACGTCCTAAGGATAAGGTGATGTCAACAACAAGCGCCGCGAGTGCATCCGACATGAAAGGGGCCAGAGTGGTGCTGGCCATGACCGCAATCTGCATGATGGTGGTTGGGTTTAACACGACGGCCGTGGCCACGATCTTGCCAAACCTCAAGGCCGAGTTCGATCTGACACCATCGGGACTGCAGTGGGTGATGGCAATCTATACGGTTGTCAGCGCGGCACTGGTCACGATCGTCAGCCGTCTTGGCGATCTCACCGGCAAGATGGGCGTATTCTTCGCAGGCATGATCGTATTCGCCATCGGCTCGGCCTCGGTTCTGGTTTCGCAGGACACGACCATGCTTTTGGTCGGTCGGGGCGCGCAGGGTGCGGGGGCTGCGGCACTGTTTGGGACCTCTCTGTCTTTGCTGACAGCTGCTACGCCGGAGGAAAAGCGAGCCAGCGTTACCGGGGCTTGGGGCGCCATCGTCGGGCTTGCGATCGGTGTCGGTCCCATCGTCGGCGGCTCGTTCGCGCATTACCTGAGCTGGCGCGGAGTATTCGCAACCGACCTTGCTTTGCTTGTTGCCGCGTTCGCAATCGGATTGCGCGTGCACAAGCACGGCTATGTGCCGGATACCCGTCAGAGTGGTGCCGAATTTGACCTTCCCGGCGCAATTGCCTTGGTTCTTCTTCTCGGGCCATTGTCATTTGCACTCAGCAACGGCGAAAGCCACGGGTGGAGCAGCGCGTTGACGCTTGTACCACTGGGTATCTCGGCGGTTGCAGCCGTTGCATTGGTGATCACCTCGCGTCGCAGCGATGATCCCTTGATCGAACTGCGCTATTTCCGCCACCCGCGGTATTTCATGGCCGCGGCAGGAATGTTCTTTACGGGCTTTACGCTGTTTTGCTTCTTTGTCTATTTCAACACATTCGTTCAGTCGCCAGATGCATTCGGTTACTCCTCCGTTGTCGCCGGTGCCGCGATCATGCCGTTGAGTGTCAGCATGTTTGTGGTCTCTGTCACGGCGCCACGGTTTCTTGCGCCCTACAGCTTCAGGTGGCCGGTGTTGTTCGGCATGGGCCTGATGGGCGTTGGCTTGCTGCTGCTGACGACCACCACTAGCACTACCAGCTATGCCGAGATTTGGTGGAAACTGATCATTGTAGGCATCGGTCTGGGCATCGGATTCTCGCTGCTGCCCCGGCTGGGGCTGCGGCTTTTGCCGGAAGAGCACATGGGGCAAGGGTCAGGCGTTATCAACGCGTTCTTGTATTTTGGGGCAACCATTGGTGCCGTAGTCGGCGGTGTGGCTGAGGCAAGAACAATGCGGTCCGGTCTGTCCGAGGTGATCGCCGCCCTGCCTGCCGGGTCGACGCAACGCGAGGATCTGGCCCACGCGCTCACGCATGGGACGCCCAGTCAGATCCAGCAAATGATCGCGGGACTGGATCCGCAATCCGGTGCCGCGCTGGCTCAGGCTCTGCGCGATTTGCAGGACAACGCCTTTGACAGCGCAATGCTGGTTGCAGCGCTGGCAGCTTTGGCGGCGATGGTGCTGTCGATTTTCCTGCTTCGCGGGCCAGTTCCGCCACTGCACGAGGCGGCAAAATTCACGCGGAACTGAGGCCATCAGAGAGGCTGAAAACCCTTCCTGGCACGGGAGCGGAGGTGTGATGTGAGGTTTATAAGAGCCGTTATTCTGACCTTGCCGATCTGTTTTGGCCTTTCCATCAGCAACGGGATTTTTGCAGCTGCGCCTGCTCTGGCATCAGAAGATTGGCCTTTGGGGAAAATCACGCTGAACACGGTCGTTCCCGACCTGAGCGGCTTGAACCATGTACCGGCTGGCGTTTTGGGCAGTGTCGAAGTGCGCGGCAGTGAACTTGTCTTTCAGGACGGCTCGCCTGCACGGTTCTGGGGCGCAAACCTTCAGGCATATGCGATCTATTTTACCGAGCGTGACAATATCCAGGCCCACGCCAAACGGTTGGCCCAACTGGGTTTCAATCTGGTGCGCATTCATCACCACGATTCAGACTGGGTTCAACCAAACGTCTTCGGAGATCAGTCGAATAGCACAACGCAACTCAATCCCGACTGGATGTCCAAATTGGATCAATGGGTCGCTGCCCTGAAGGCGGAAGGTATTTATATTTGGCTGGATCTGCACGTTGGCCGAAGGTTCACCGCCGCCGACGGTGTCGACCACTTCAATGAGATCGCGGACGGGGCGGCGTCAATCGACGGGCGCGGATACAACTACGTGTCGGACAGCATCGAGCGTCTTATGCGAGAGTTCCAGAGTGCTTATCTGGCACATGAAAACCCGCTGACCGGGCTGAGCTACGCCCAGGATCCGGCGGTCATAGCGGTCCAGTTGACCAACGAAAACGACCTGACGCATCACTTCGGCAACAGGCTGTTGCCGGACAAGGATGTACCTGCGCATTCCGCGCAATACATGGACTTGGCCGCCGAATTTGCGAACGAGCACGGGATTGACCCGGATGTCGTCTGGCGCTCGTGGGAACACGGTTTGCCCAAGGTTTTCCTGACCGAGCTCGAAAAACGTTTCAACGAGCGTATGCGCGAGGCGGTGCTGGCAACAGGGTTTTCGGGATTGATTTCGACGACCAGCCTGTGGGGTGGAATGTCTGTTGCAGGCCTGCCATCGCAAACGCTGGGTTCCATTGCCGATGCGCATAGCTATGGCTGGGAGGATGAGGTCCGGTTCGATCCGCGAGAGCGGCCCGGCTTTCTGGACTGGATAGCCATTGCCCAGATTGCCGACATGCCATTCAGCGAGACCGAATGGAATCTGGATGTTTTTCTTGCCGAAGATCGGTTTCTGGCACCGCTTCGTATCGCGGCAACCGCTGCGCATCAGGGCTGGGATGCTTTGATGGTCTACGGGTATTCGCAACAACCACTGAATGATCCGGTGGTGCCTGAAAACTGGAGCATCGCAGGCGACCCTGCAATGATCTGGATGATGCCTGCCGCAGCCCTGTTGTACCGTCGGGGACATGTTCGACCCGCTGCAAGGACCTTTGCCCTGTGCCCGGATTCAGACGTCTTTTTCGGGCAGGTAGTTTCGCCAGAAACTTCGGTCGGGATTCGCACGATCGTCGAACAAAGCCGATTGGTCACCTGCATGCCCGAGACGCCGGAACTGCCGTGGCTCATACCCACGGACCCGGCGGCGTTAATGGCTGAATCGCTGGATCTGAACCGCTCTTATCTTACCCAGAACGCAGAAGTCGTTACTTCGGATACAGCGGAGTTCTTTCGAGATTTCGGCCGAGGGCTGTTTGTGGTGAACACGGCAACCAGCCAGATCGCTGCGGGGAATCTTCAAGACGGTCCGGTCGCGACGACCGATGTAACCTTCGACGTCGCAACGCCGATGGCTGCGGTGGCTGTCCAAAGCCTTGATGACAAGCCGCTGGCGCGTTCTGGCCGTGTGCTGATCTCGATCTCTGCGCGGGCAACGCCTTTGGGTCCGTCGGAAACGGACTACCGGATCGAGCCGGTGTCCGGCCAAATTCGTGTTCGCGCACAGCCTGACCTGAGGCTCACACCGGTCGACCCGAGCTTTGGCGCTCTTGCAGACGCGCACCACGTGCAGGATGGATACCATCTCATCGACCTGGACAAGCTCAAGGGCAATCGATGGTTGATCCTGGAATAGCAGCCGCGACAGCATGTATTCCTGAGGCTTTGGTCCAAAAGCAAAAAGCCGCCCTAAACGAGCGGCTTTCGCAATTCACAGGGACGGTGCTTAGAAGCCCAGACCTTCGTATTTTTTCTTGAACTTCGACACACGGCCACCGGCGTCCATCAGACGGGTGCCGCCACCGGTCCACGCAGGGTGCGAGGAGGGGTCGATTTCCAATGCCAGCTGGTCGCCCTCGGCGCCCCAGGTGGATTTCATCTGAACCACGGTGCCATCGGTCATTTTGACGTTGATGACGTGATAATCGGGATGGATGTCTTTTTTCATCTTTCCGCTCCTTACGCCTCGGCGCCAGCCTTGGGCTTGTAGTTGGTGACTTCTGCGATACGTGCGGATTTACCGCGGCGGGTGCGCAGATAGTACAGTTTGGCGCGACGGACGCGGCCACGGCGGACAACGGTGATGCTGTCGATGTTGGTCGAATACAGCGGGAACACACGCTCCACGCCTTCACCAAACGAAATCTTGCGAACGGTGAACGAACCGGCGATGCCGTCGCCGTTCTTGCGCGCGATGCAGACGCCTTCGTAGTTCTGCACACGGGTGCGCGACCCTTCGGTCACCTTGTAGCCGACACGCACGGTGTCACCGGCTTTGAAATCGGGGATGTCTTTCCCCAGGGCGGCAATCTGTTCCGCCTCAAGCTGTGCGATCAGGTCCATCGCAGTTACTCCTATCTGCTCGTGGTTGGTCCACGAAGTTTGGGCACGGCCTGAGAGCTCTTGGTCTTCACCGGGTCCTGCGTACAGCCCGCCAGAGGTCAGATCGAATGTTCCTTATGTCAGGTCTGCCCTGTCGCGCCGTGGCTGAAGAAAGCCGGGCGTCACGTCAGAATGCAAACCAAACCACCGGAGTCGCGCAAAGCGGCCCCGGATTGCGGTCGTTTAAGGGCTTTGTGGGTGAGGATCAAGTCTTTATCGCCAGATTCTACGGGCAGGACGGTGGGTTTTTGCCGTTTTGAAAATCCCACTTTGCCTTGCGCCGTCGTTCGGGCATTCTGAGGTCAATTAAAAGAGCAGATTTCAGTTACAGGAACATATAATGCGGAAAGCGGTATTTCTGGCCCTAATGGTTATTGCGCTGGTGTCCTGCGGACGTCGCGGGCCACAACCTCAAACGGTCGAGCCGATGGCTTTTGCCGATGCGACAGCGCCATCCGTCATCTATCCCGACTTCGGAGACGCCGATCCCCACCCGTGGGAAGGGCGGCACCCCGGGCACTATCCGGTGCATGGGCTGGATGTGTCGCGCTGGCAAGGGCCGATTGACTGGCGCACGGCCAAGGCGTCCGGTGTCAGCTTCGCGTTTATCAAGGCAACCGAGGGCGGCGACTTTTCCGATCCGTTGTTTCAGACCCACCGCCGTGGCGCGCAGGACGCTGGCGTGCCGTGGGGCGCGTATCACTATTACTATTTCTGCCGCCCCGCAGCAGAACAGGCGCGCTGGTTTATCGAGAATGTTCCGAAAGGGGCTGACCTGCCCCATGTTCTGGACATGGAGTGGACGCCCCATTCCAAAACCTGCACTCTGCGTCCCGACGGGCGAACGATCCGCGCCGAAGCGCAACGTTTCCTGAGCATCCTTGAGGGACACTATGGCCGCCGCCCCATCGTCTACACGACCGTAGATTTTTTTGAAGACACCGAAATCGGACGGCTTCCAAAGACAGAGTTCTGGCTAAGGTCCGTTGCGGGCCATCCACGCGATGTGTACCCGAAAACGATCTGGCGGTTTTGGCAGTACACCGGCACCGGTTTGGTGCCGGGCGTGCAAGGCAAAGTGGACATCAACACTTTCAACGGCTCGCCCGAGATCTGGGCGCGGTGGAAGGCAGGGGCGTCTTAGGTTCTTGGTGCGCGGTAGGTTTCGACCGTGCCACCGCCAACAAGGTGATCAAGGCGCCTGACGCGCTCTTCGCCGTGAGAGTCGTTCAGCCAGATCTGTTCGCCATCTGACAGATTGCGGCGTTCAAATCCAAGTCTGGTCATGCAGCGATCAACCTGATCAATTTCGCCCTGCGCCCGAAGCTCGTCCTGAATTGGAACCGTGACCAACGTACCGATGAGGGGGCTGAACAAAAGGATATTGGTCGCATAACCGCCAATCACGGCGCTGTTGCCGCCAATATCCGCTTCGGTGATGCACGAGTTTACGGCAACCTTGGCCGAGTGCAGATTGTGACCTGCTTGGGTCGGTACCGACATTTCCAGAGGTTTAGCGGCGCAGGCCGAAAGGGCCAGCATGGCGAGGGGTGCGAGTTTTTTCATTTTGCAGCCTGTTATTCTTCGATCTGAAATTGCTTTTTCGGCAACATCCATCAGATGAGTAATTTGATGCTGAAACAGCCACAAGCGGTGTGGCGCGAAAGGCAGCGCATGCGACCTGCGCGCCACACTGCGCGGTCTAGTCGGAGGCTTTTTTGCTAGCGTCTACATACTGTTCCCACAAGTCAGGCCGGCGTTCGCGCGTGATTTTCTCGGACATTTTATGCCGCCATTGTGCGATGCGCCCATGATGACCTGACATCAGGACTTCGGGAATTGTTCGCCCGTTCCAATCTGCGGGTCGCGTGTATTGCGGATGTTCCAGCAGGCCCGTGGAAAAGCTCTCTTCTTCGGCTGACGCCTGATTGCCCAGAACGCCCGGAAGCAACCGCACCGTCGCATCGATCAGCGCTTGGGCTGCAATCTCGCCGCCGGTCATGACGAAATCCCCAAGGCTGACCTCTTGGACCCCGTAGTGTTCAAGAACCCGCTCGTCCACGCCTTCAAACCGGCCGCAGAGCAGGGTCATGCCATCACACCGCGCCAGATTCTGCATCATCCGCTGATCCATGCGGCGACCGCGTGGGCTCAGGTAGATCAGCGGCCAGTTTCCTCGCATGTCCGCCATCGTGTGTTCAATGGCGTCGCCCAGAACGTCCGCCCGCAATACCATGCCCGCCCCGCCCCCTGCCGGCGTGTCGTCGACATTGCGATGCTTGCCGATACCGAATTGCCGCAGATCAACGGTTTCCAGTTGCCATAGCCCGTCTTGCAGGGCTTTGCCTGTCAGGCTTTCGCCCAGCACACCCGGAAAGGCCGACGGAAACAGCGTGATGACTTTGGTCTTCCAGACACCGTGCAGATCAGGTGTCGGGGTCATGAGTTCTCGCGGTTTCAGCGTCGGACGAATGGCCTTTCGACCGTGTGATTTTCCGGGTTGGTCCGTCATGTGATGCCGATCCCGTCCTTCTGATCGTTTTGGGCAAGACCCTGCTTTTGCCGGATCAGATCAGGCTCGTCCAGATCAGACCGGTTCAACTTCAGCATTTCGTCCAATACATCTTCGGGCAAAGCCGGATTTTTGCGCGCAGGCTCGACCAGTTCGCCGGCCTGATCTTCGGGCAGGTTCAGAAAAGCCGCAAATGGCGCACCGGGACCAAGCCGGTGTCGCTGCAAATCGTGCAGCCATTCAGATTGAATTTTGACGTTTGGAAGCCGGTCGCGGATCGCCGAGACGGCGTCTTCGGGCGAGGGGACAGCCGCCATCCGGGTTTGAAACGCATCGAAATCCAGCAGCAGCCGGGTGCGCTGAAGATCATGGGCCCAAAGGCTGCGCAACCATTCCGTGCGTTGCCTGAGGGAATAATACAGCGTGATATCCACTTCTTCACCGGCGAACCGGTCGCGTACAAGTCCGATGAGGCAGGACGCCAGTTCTGGTGCGGCCTCATAGCCGATGGCGACATTGCGACTGGGTCTCAGACCCGAAAAATTCTCTTCGCTCAGGATAAGCCCCCGTTTCTCGCCGAAATCGAGAGTGGCCAACAGATCTCGCGTTCTATTGGTGAAATCGGTCAGGGCGTTCTGTGTTCCGTAGGCAGAGTATCGCGTAGCCGCGTCCGACAAGCCCAGCTTACGGGTACGAAACGGTGGAACCAGCGCGTGATGTGGCCAGATCATCCGACGGTTTTCGAACAGAAAGGATTGTGCGGCTGTCGTTCCGGTCTTGTGCAGACCCAGATGCAGCAACACTTTTCGCATCACAGCAGCCCATCGGGCGGATCGGCGATGATGCGGCCCTTTTCCAGATCAACCGTTGGCACAACCTCAAGCGTGAAGGGCAGCAGAACGGTGGATTTCAGGCCCGGCCCGTGCAACTCCAGCAAATCCGCTGCGCCGTGGTTCTGCACCGATTTGACCTGACCCAGAAGCGTGCCGCCGGTGTCATAAACCTCCAGCCCGATCAGATCGGTGTGGTAAAATTCGTCGTCGGGAAGCGACGGCAGCTGATCCCGCCGCGCAAACAGGCGCAGGCCTTTCAAGGCGTCCGCTTCTTCCTTGGTTTCCACGCCGCCCAAACGCGCCGCAAACCCGTTCTTGATCGTCCGTGTCAGAACCAGCGGATACCGCTCCGCGCCCGCCTCATCGGTCAGGGGAGAATAAGCCTCGATATTTTCGGGCACGGCGCAATAGCTTTTCAGCCGCACCTCGCCCCGCACGCCATAGGATCCCGCAATGCTGCCGACGCAGATCAGATCACTCATTTGGCCCATCCGTTACACATAGCCCGTCCCGCCACTGCCCGATCTCTGCGCAGGCCTCGCGCTGGTTCGAGCGTTCGAAGAATACGCCCACAATAAAGGCGATCATCAGCAGGATGGGAAGCCGTAACAGTCCGAACATGGTCCTACCGTATCTCGATGGGCAAAGTGTCGGCGCGGTTTTCCCAGCCGACCTGTTCCAGTTCCGGGGTATCCGACAAGGCCTCGGGCCAGCCCACGCAGAAATAGCCGATCAGCCGCCAGTTATCGGGCACCTTCAGATCGCGCGCCATTCGGTCGGGATCAAGGATCGACACCCAGCCCAGCCCCAACCCTTCCGAGCGCAGCGCGAGCCAGAACAAGGTGATGGCAGAGACAACGGAATACCGCCGCATCTCGGGCATGGTGCCCGCGCCCAGACCTTGGCCCTTGTGGGTGGCATCGTCGCAGAACACGGCCAGTTGCACCGGGGCCTCCTGCATGCCGGACAGTTTCAATTGGCTGTAAAGTTGCGCTTTTTCGCCGGAATAGCCGTCCAGCGCCTTGGTGTTGGCGGCCTGGAAATTCTTCAGCGCCGCGTCGCGCGCAGCCGCGCTTTCGACACGGATCACGCGCCAGGGTTCGCTCAGCCCCACCGAAGGGGCCAGCCGAAACGCGTCGAGGCAGCGCGTCAGCACTGCCTCGTCCACGGCGTCGGTGCGGAACCGGCGCACGTCGCGCCGGAGCCGCATCAACAGATCGAACTGCGTGCGAAAATCGTCACTGAAGGCCTGATCCTGCACGCGCTGGCCTGCTTATTCTTCAGCTGCTACAGCTTCTTCTTCAGCCGGAGCCTCAGCCGCCTCGGTTGCCTCGGCAGCCTTGGACGCCTTCTCTTCCGCGCGTTCCTGAGCCTTCTTGCCCGGAGTCCCCTTCTGCGGGTTGTTACGCTCGGCCTTGTCACGCGCACCGGCAGCTTCCAGCATACGCGCGATCCGGTCGGTGGGCTGTGCGCCCTGATCCAGCCAGTACTGGATGCGCTCCATGTTCATTTTCACGCGCTCCTCGCTGTCTTTCGGCAGCAGCGGGTTATAGGTGCCCAGTTTCTCGATGAAACGGCCATCGCGAGGCATGCGGCTGTCCGCCGCTACGATGCGATAGAAGGGACGTTTTTTCGAGCCGCCGCGGGCGAGACGAATTTTCATTGCCATGGTGGTATCTCCTTTGAATGGCATCACGCCGAAGGCGTGTCTTTTTTGGATGCCGGGCTGACGCCAGGCCTACGATTGGTGTTTCTTATGGTGTCGGATGACTTCCTGAATGATGAAATTCAGAAAAGCCTTGGCGAAATCGGGGTCCAGATCGGCCTTTTCCGCCAGGTCTTCTAACCGTGCGATCTGCGCAGCTTCGCGCGAGGGATCGGACGGGGGAAGGTCGTGTTGCGCCTTGAGCTTGCCAACGGCCTGCGTGTGTTTGAACCGCTCGCCCAGCGTATAGACAAGGATCGCGTCCAGCCGGTCGATGCTTTCGCGGTGATCTTTCAACAGCGCTGCGGCCTGTGTCACGGGGTTGGTCATTGGCCGATCCTCTCAGCGGTCAAAGCGGTGTCAGAGATGTCGATATGCGGGTGACGCCAGATCTGAGCGTGCTTACCCAGAAGTTCGGCTCTTTCAATCTCCAGCGTCGCACCAAGCCGCTCAGCCAACGCGCGCGATCGGCCATTGGCATGGGCGATGTACGAGATCACCCCGTTCAGACCTTGATGCCGCGCGGCAAAGTCGCGTGCGGCCTGCGTTGCTTCGAAGGCAATTCCTTTACCTTCGAATTCTTCCATCACAACCCAACCAAGTTCGGGCTCTGCCCAACCCGGCGCATTCATCATGCCTGCCCATCCGGCAAACTGCCCGTTGGACCGTTCAGTAATGTGCCAGACGCCATAGCCGTGAAGAGCCCACTGACCAATCCGTCCCGTCAAGGACCTCCAAGACTCAAAATCGTCTCTTGGCCCGCCAACCATATGGCTGCGTTCGGTCGCAAAGAACGCGGTCATCGCGGGCAGATCATCCAGATGCGGCGCGCGCAGGATCAGGCGCTCGGTTTCGACCGTTGGGATGGTGAAAGAGGTCATGCGTACGCCTCCATCCCGCCATTCACCAACTCGGACGGTGCCGGATGCCGCCAGATTTCCGATTTACCAAACTTGGGGTGCTCATAATGGTATTCGAACTGCGCACCCAAACGCTTGGCCACGGCCTTGCTTGCGGTGTTGTCCACGTCGATCAGAGAGATCGCGGTCTCCCACCCCAACACATCATACGCATGCGCACGCGCGGCCAGCGCGGCCTCGGTCGCGTAGCCTTTGCCGGTGGCATCGTTCATCAGCGTCCAGCCGACCTCGGGCTCGGGCCATCCCTCGGGGAACCACAGCCCGATCCGTCCGACATAGGTTCCGGTGTCTTTTTCCGCAGCGCTCCAGAACCCATAGCCGCGCATCGACCAATGACCCAGGATAGACGCGATCACGCGCCACACTTCATCCCGGCGCAAAGGTCCGCCGACGAATTTTGAGGCCTCGCTGGCGAAGAATGCGGTATCCGCGTCCAGATCAGCCTCGGACGGCGCGCGCAGTATCAGGCGTTCGGTTTCAAGGGTAGGAATGCTGTGCAGGGTCATGCGCGGCCCTCCGCCCCAGCGGGCATGTGGCGGTAAACCAGGGTGGTGCCGTCATCCTCGGGTATTTCACGTTCAACAGTTGCGCCAAGACGTTGCGCCAGCCGTTCTGAGCGGGTGTTCCCTTTGACCACGAAACTTGCAAGCGTTTTCCAGCCAAGCTGATCGAACGCAAAATCACGCGCCGCGCTGGCCGCCTCGAACGCATAGCCGTGGCCTTCGCCGTCTTCCGTGAAGATAAAGCCAAGCTCAGGCTCAGGGTCTTCCGGCTCGAACCCCAGAACAACAAAGCCCAGCAGGTGACCACCTGCCTTCGCCTCAACCGACCAAAGGCCGTGGCCCCGCAGCGACCAGATGGCAACCATCTGGGCGAAATCGTACCACGCATCTTCGCGCGACATGACGGACAGATACCGGGCACGCGGGCTGGCCACGATCTGGGCGTAGGTGTCGAAATCCGACAATTGAGGCGCTCGCAGAACCAGACGCTCGGTTTCGAGCGTTGGGATGGTACCAGCTACCCGAGCCGCCAGTTCTACCCCTTGCGTATTCGGCGCAACTTCAAACCGGAAGGTCATTGCAAAACCTCCGGTTTGGCGCATGCGCGCAAGGATATGCAGGGGACAAAGGCCAAGTTACTTCTTCTTCCCGAACCCGCTCAGCCCCGGGGGCAGCGCCATGCCGCCGCCCATGCCGGACAGGCCGCCGGGCATCTTGCCGCCCATCGCCTTCGCCGCCTGTTCCAGCGCCTTGGGGTCCATGCTTGCGGCCATTTCCTCGGGCGAGGCTCCGCCTTTGCCGAACATGCCCTTCATGGCCTGTTTCAGCATCTTGCCTTTGCCCATCTTGCCCATCTTTTTCATCATGTCCGACATCTGCCGGTGCATCTTGAGCAGCTTATTGAGGTCGCTGACCTCCATCCCGGAACCGGCTGCAATCCGTTTCTTACGGCTCGCCTGCAACAACTGAGGGTTGGCGCGTTCGCGTTTGGTCATCGACTGGATCAGGGCAATCTGCTGGCGCAGAATCTTGTCGTCCAGACCCGCCTGATCCATCTGCTTGGCCATCTTGCCCATGCCGGGCATCATGCCCATCATGCCCTGCATGCCGCCCATCTGGATCATCTGCTCCAGCTGAAGTTTCAGGTCGTTCATGTTGAACTGACCTTTGACCATGCGCTTCATCATGCGCTCGGTCTGTTCCATCTCCATCGTTTCCTGGGCCTTTTCGACCAGGGCCACGATGTCGCCCATGCCCAGAATACGTCCCGCAATCCGGTCAGGCTCGAAGGTTTCGAGCGCGTCCATCTTTTCGCCCAGACCGACAAAGCGGATCGGCTTGCCGGTGACCGCGCGCATCGAAAGCGCCGCACCGCCGCGCCCATCACCGTCCATCCGGGTCAAGACCACGCCCGAGATACCGACCTTCGCGTCGAACTCCTCGGCCACCTCAACGGCGACCTGACCGGTCAGGCCGTCGACCACCAGCAAGGTTTCGCGCGGGTCGACCGCGTTGCGAACCTGCTCGACCTCGTCCATCAGGACTTCGTCGATGTGCAGACGGCCTGCGGTGTCGAGCATATAGACGTCGTAGCCGCCCAGCGTTGCCTGTTGCTTTGCGCGCTTGGCGATATCGACGGGCTTCTGGCCGGGCACGATCGGCAAGGTATCGACACCAACCTGCGTGCCAAGAACGGCCAACTGATCCATCGCCGCTGGGCGGTATACGTCCAGCGAGGCCATCAGGACCTTCTTGCCCTCTTTCTCTTTCAGGCGTTTCGCCAGCTTACCGGTTGTGGTCGTCTTACCCGAGCCTTGCAGACCGACCATCAGGATCGGGGCAGGTGGGTTGTCGATCTTGAGCGCACCGGGGTCTTCCTCGCCGCGCAGTACATCGACCAGCGCGTCATGCACGATCTTGACGACCTGCTGGCCCGGCGTAACCGACTTGGTGACGGCCTGACCTGTGGCCTGATCCTGTACCTTTTTGACGAACTCGCGGGCAACCGGCAGCGAGACGTCGGCCTCGAGCAGGGCAACCCGAACCTCACGCAGGGCGGTCTTGACGTCTTCCTCGGACAGCGCGCCTTGTTTGGTCAGCCGGTCAAAGACGCCAGAGAGGCGTTCGGATAGATTTTCAAACATGCCTTCGGCCTCCTTCGCCGGTTATCTGGTGGCGCCTCCTAGATAGGAAGCGTCGGTTCATTGCACAAACGCCCCCTCCCACTGAATTGGACGTGGGGGTCATGCCAAATGGCATTGCCCCCACGGGCGAAACTCGCTGGTGGGGGGCGATCCCTGAACGACTCAAGGGACCGGAAGAACAGATGCTTCCGGATGTTTGGATGGGGCTTTAGGCCGATTGGCTGGCAGAGTCAACCTTACGTGCCGGAAGCCAGTCATTGACCGCGTCGACCAGACGATGTGCGCCCGATCCGCTGGAAAACGCCTCGACAATCGGATGTCGTCCCGCGCTCATACCCTCTTTCAGGATAAGAACAGGGCGATAAAGGGTCGATGGGCCTTTCTTGCTTCGCGAATACGTGGTCTCCACCTCCGCATGGGACAGGTTCGTTAGTCTATGCTCGACGACGTCATAGCTAAAGACCGACTTCCTGCGGATCAGGATACTGTTCTTGTTGCGGTCCAGTATGACCTGCACGCGTTCGACAAAGTCGTTAAATGCGCTGACTCCCATAACACCGCCGCCAAGGCCGAAAATCAGCCCGAACAGGATCGCCCATCCGCCCAGCATTATCAGGAACATTCCTGCGGCAACGAAGGCAAGAGTGAAAAAGATCAACGAGATGCCAATAAACCAGGGCGTGCTGGACAGGATCAATTGGTTCGGAGTGTTGCGTTTGATTTTCATGGCTGCTCGTTATCACGTGTTTTGCGGACTGTCGCGGCTTGAATTTGCATGCGTGTTGCGCGATGAGCGCCACAGACAGGAGGGCCCCCCATGGACGCATCATCGGTATTTCAGGATACGCTGCCGCTCAGCTCCGATGCGCTATTGGCGCAGTTGGATGACTGGGGGCTGTCCTATCGGGTGCACAGCCACGTCCCGCTGCGCACGGTCGAGGATGCAAAAGGGGTCGAAGGCCAGTTCATGGTCCCGGGTGAGAATGCCCTGCGGCTCAAGAACCTCTATCTGCGCAACAAGAAAAAGCGCAACTTTCTGGTGACGTTGGAACAAAGCCGTGAGATCGACCTCAAGGCGCTGGGCGCGGATCTCGGGATCGGCAACCTGTCCTTCGGCTCGGCGGATCGGTTGTTCCAGACCCTCGGGATTCGCCCCGGTGCGGTGAGCCCGCTGGCGATGATCAACGGGGTGCAGAATGATGTCACCTTTGTCATGGACGCAGCCGCGCAGCAAGCAGACGTGATCTATATGCACCCGTTGGTCAATGATCGTACCGTGGCGGTGGCACGCGCCGATCTGTTGGCCTTCCTTGATCGGATCGGGTGCGAAGTGACCTGGCTGCCCTGATCACCACTCAAGCGCCTCGTTAAGCGCCGCAGCGACATGCGCGGCAGAGGGGTTGATGAATAGATGCCCATCGGCTTCGAATACCGGGTCATCCAGATGGTCGGGAAAGGCCAGCGGAAGCTCGGTGCAGGCCAACAGGATCGCGGTGCCCGGCGTGGCGTGACGGTTGCAAAAGGCCAGCAGGCGGGTGTGGGCGGTTTCAGACGCGCCGCCATAAAAGTCGCTGTCGATCATCGCCTGCATCTCGGCAATCTCGGGCGCGGGCAGACGTGTATTTGCGGTGATGCCCTCGGCGGCCAGCCGGTCGGCATAATTGCTGGCCTGCATTGTAACTGCGGTGCCAAGCACCAGCGCCTTTGATGCACCGGTTGAAGCGGTTGCCTCTGCCGTGGCGTCGAAAATGCTGAGAATGGGCATGGAAACCCCTTCGCGGATCGCATGCAGGCGGGCATGGGGCGTGTTTGATGCGATGATGCCAAAGTCGCAGCCCGCGCGTTCCAGTGTCAGCAAAGCCTCTCGGAACACGGCATCGAACGCGGCCCAACTTTCCTCGTCCCCTGCGGTGCCGCGCAGGGCGCGGGTTTTGGCCTGCGTGACTGATTCAATGGTCATAGGCGGAATCGGCAGGGGTGAGCCATGTCCCCTCGCCGCGAAATAGCGGCCTGCGCCTTCTGCGATTGCCCGATAGTAATCGACCGTCGACGCCCAGCCAACACCACCCAAGATACCAATTTTTTTCATTGAAAACGTCCAGCCCGCCCAAGCCATTTCGTGGGCAGACTGAACGTTCGAGGGGGGCGCGTCAATCAGGCAGCCAATTCCAAAACTGCTTTTTGTGCTTTGTTCAGAGCGCCTTCGGCATCCAGCGCCATCTGGTCGGCGGCAACGATGTCCACATCCTGAATGCCGATGAAACCCAGTACATGCTTGGCGTAATCGGTGGCAAAGTCGATCTCGGACCCTACGGCGGTGCCACCTGACGCGATGGCCAAAACAGCCCGCTTGCCTTCCAGCAGACCCTTGGGCCCGTTTTCGGAGTAAGAAAAGGTCAATCCGGCGCGGGCAACAAGGTCGATCCATGCCTTGAAAGCGGCTGGTACCGAGAAGTTGTAAATCGGCAGTCCTATGACGACCGTATCGGCTTGCTGCAATTCTTGTACAAGCTCATCTGACAGGGCCAACTGGTCGCGTTGAACCGCATCGCGCTGATCAGCCGGGGTGAAGTTCGCGGCGATCCAATCTTCGGTCAACAGCGGCAGGGGCGAAGCGAGGTCGCGGCGGATGATGCGCGACGCGCCCAGATGTTTGACGACGCGGTCAGACAATTCGCGGGTTGCTGAACCGGTGCGGCGGGCCGATGCGTCGATGTGCAGGATGGTCTTGGTCATGTCCGTGTTCCTTTGGTCTGGAAGTGTTTCTCCGCCTAATATGAGCGTTGCGCTGGCGAACAAAACTCGGATATACCAACAGGCATTGTTAGAATTTGCACATTGGGCGCGAAAGCATGGAAAATTGGGACGAAGTCAGAACCGCGTATCAGGTGGCGCGGATGGGCACCGTCAGCGGTGCGGCCGAGATTTTGGGAGTGCATCACGCGACAGTCATCCGGCACATTGATGCGATCGAAGCGCGCTTGGGCGTTAAACTGTTTCAACGGCACGCCCGCGGCTATACCGCCACGGACGCCGGAGAAGATCTGTTGCGCGTTGCGCAGGCGACCGAGGATCAGTTCAACCAGCTGGTTGGCCGCATGAAAGGACGTGGTGACGATGTCTCGGGCGAGTTGGTCGTAACCTCGCTTGCGTCTTTGGCGCCGCTGGTTGTGCCGGCTCTGTCGGAATTCCAGTCGATGCATCCGGGTCTGATCGTGCGGTACCTGACAGGCGACAGGTTGTTCCGTCTGGAATACGGCGAAGCGCATGTGGCCATAAGGGCCGGTGCCGCGCCTGACCAGCCTGACAACGTCGTTCAGCCCTTTATCCCTCAGGAAGTCGGTTTGTTCGCGAGCAATGCCTATATCGCGCGTCGTGGCCAACCGGCGCGTTTAGAGGATTTTGCCGATCATCTGTTTGTCAGTACCGACGACGAAAACAGCAGAGCACCATTTTCGCGTTGGTTGCGTGCAAATGTGCCGGATGCGGCAATCGCGTTTCGCTGCACCAACAACTTCTGCATGCGAGAAGCCGTTCTGGCCGGTGCCGGGATCGGTTTCATGGCACGGTGGGAGGCCTCCCGCGATCCGGATCTGGTGGAAGTCATGGAACCTCTGCCCGAGTGGTCCGGCAAGCTGTGGCTGGTAACCCACGTGGATTTGCACAGGACTACGAAAGTGCAGGCGTTTTTGACCTTCCTCAAAGAGCAATCCAAAGGCTGGCTTACGTGACACCCGAGGCGCGGGGTCACCTCGCGATGATCACATTTTCGGTCTTGGTGGCCGGAAGCTTTTCGTTGGGTTCAATTGTCGCGAACCAGATCGCGCCCATGGCGATCACGGCGGGCCGGTTTTTGATTGCAGCGTTCATTATCGGTGTCGCGGCCTTGGCGACAACCGGTCTGCCCCGCAGCGCTGCACAGGCCCCGTGGCGATACGCCGTGCTGGGCGGTTTGTTCTCAAGCTATTTCGTCCTGATGTTCTACGGCTTGAAAACCGCCGAACCGGTCAGCACGTCGGCGGTGTTTACCCTGACACCTGTCATGTCTGCCTTGGCCGGGTGGGTTTTGCTGCGTCAGATCACGACCGCGCGGATGGCGCTGGCGCTCGCAGTCGGCGCCACAGGTGCTTTGTGGGTGATTTTTCGGGCGGATTGGCAGGCGTTCCGCGCCTTCGAAATAGGTCGTGGCGAGACCATCTTTTTCTGGGGATGCCTTGCCCATGCAATCTACACACCGATGGTTCGCAAGTTGAATCGCGGCGAGCCCGCCGTTGTGTTTACCTTTGGAACTCTGGTGGCTGGATGCATCATTCTGTTGGGCTTCGGTTGGTCCGATATTCAATCGACGGATTGGGCCAATCTGGAACCGATCGTTTGGATCACCCTCTTGTATCTGGCGGTGTTTGCGACGGCCGCCAGTTTCGTACTGGTTCAGTTCGCAGCCCTGCGCCTGCCGTCGGCCAAGGTCATGGCCTATACTTACCTGATCCCCAGCTGGGTCATTCTGTGGGAAATAGCACTCGGCCGACCAATTCCACCCGCAATAGTCTTTGTCGGTGTGGTGCTAACGGCGGTTGCTCTGGTGCTGCTTTTGAAAAGTGAAGAAAACGCATCTGCCACGTCCGGGCCGCTGGCCAAATGACCTGCGGACCAAGGATGGTGCCGTATCAATGGCGGTCATGAGGCAAATCAAGGAACAATCGCACAAATTGCGCTATCTTCCCAAGCAGGAGGATATTCCATGTTCAATCACATTATGGTCCCTGTCGACCTGCATATGTCGCCTGAAATCCAGAAGGCCCTGGATGTTGCGGGCCAGATTGCCGGTTGGCAAAACGCGAAAATCACAGTTGTCAGCGTGACCAGTGGCCAACCGGGTGACGTAACGCAATCAGGTGGGGCGGTTTCGTCCGAGTTGCAGGCTCTTGTGGACCGGCTTGCCAGTCAGAGCGGGACGGAAGTCACCACCCTGAACATTCACTCGGTCGATGTCGCGCCCGAGGTTGACCGAGACTTGACCCGCGCCGCCGAAGACATTGGTGCCGATCTGATCGTGGTGGGGACCCACGCGCCCCGGATCACCGACTATATCTTTTCCAGCCATGCCGGTTATCTGGCCAAGCACGCCAAAGTATCGGTCTTTGTGGTCAGGTAATGTCAGGCCTCGTCCGCCGGGGGCAGTTCGACTTGCAGAAACCGCTCGAACGCGTCGAGATTGACCGGCTCGAACTGCCCGAACCCCTGCATCCAGACCGACGCGGCCCGTAACGCGTCAGGTTCAAGCTTGCACCATTTTACCCGCCCGCGTTTTTCCTGACTGATCAACCCGGCTCTGGTCAGGATAGCCAGATGTTTCGAGATTGCGGCCAGCGACATCTCGAACGGTTCAGCCACATCCGTCACCGCCATGTCATCCTCCAGCAGCATCGCAAGGATGGTGCGGCGGGTGGGGTCTGCGAGGGCTGCAAACACGGTGTCGAGATCCTGTGACATGGGTCTTTCCTAAAGCGCAGGAAGCGGTTTGACAATTTCCGCCAGAAGATGAATGTGCGCGCAAACCGTGCGAAGGGGCAGGCGATGGCTCTCAAATACTGGCTGGTGATCGGCATCCTCGGGATCGGTTGGGGCATGTCCTTCATGTTCAACGTCATCCTGCTGCGCGAATTGGGGCCACTTTCGGTTTCGATGGGGCGGGTCGGCTTCGGCGCATTGGGCTGCTGGGTCTATGTCATCGGCGCACGTTTGCCCATCCGTCTGAGCTTTGCCCGCGCTATTGGCCTGCTGGGTTTCGGTGCGCTCAGTTATGCCGGGCCGTTTGCGTTTTATGCGTTGGGCCAGCAACATGTCGCCTCGGGCGTTGCTGGTATCGTCAATGCAACCACCCCGGCCTTTGCCGTACTGGTCTCGCATTTCTGGCCGGGCAGCGAACGGGCGACGCTGCTGAAATCGCTGGGTGTGATTTGCGGCTTTATGGGCATCGTCATTCTGTCGCTGCCGGTCTTGCAAGCCGGTGCGACCTCGGAGTTCTGGGCGATCCTGCTGATCCTCTGCGCGCCTGTCTGTTATGCCTTTTCGCTGAACATCGCCCGCGCGTTTCGGGACATGCAGCCCGTGGTTTTGGTCGCGCTGGCGCTGACCGGCGCAACGCTGTCCATCGCACCGCTCGCGCTCTGGCGCGAGGGGTTGCCGGTAGTCACGCGGGCCGAGACATGGCTGTCCCTGATGGTGATCGGTTTCGTCCTGACCTCGGCCGCATTCATCGTCTTCTACTGGCTGTTGCCCAAGGCTGGACCGACCAACATGTCAACCGCGACACTGATCGCGCCCATCTCGGCGCTGGTACTTGGCACCTGGGTTCTGGGTGAAGCGCTGCTGCCCGAGCATCTGCTGGGCATGGCCGCGATCTTCGTTGGTCTGTTGCTGATCGACGGGCGCATTGTCAGACGCCTGCTGCAGGGCAGTGGGGACAAAGATCAACCAAAAGGTTGAATATGGGTTTTCCGGCGAAATTCGCGCCCCAAGGCCAAACAGGGTCAAATGGTTAGGGCGCAACGGTGAATTATATCGTTTTAAAACAACGCTATAGGATGCGTCAATTCGGGCTCTCAACGCCGTTGACTCTGTGCCCCATGCCGCTTAGCACCTAGCCTCAAGACTGTGCGAGGAAAACGCCCGTGACCGATGATGACCAAAAGCAGCGTATGGCGCAGCTTGAGGCCAAGATCGAGGCGGCGAAAAAGGCGAATACGCCGAAACCGCGTGCAGATACTGACGTGTCCGGGGGCGAACTTGCCTGGAGGATGGTCATCGAAATGGTATCCGGTCTTGGGATCGGATTTGGCATCGGATACGGGCTGGACAGCCTGCTCGGGACAATCCCGATCTTTCTGGTGCTGTTCACATTGCTGGGCCTCGTCGCCGGAGTGAAGGTTATGCTCCGCAGCGCCAAAGAGGTCCAAGAGAAACAAGCGGCGGCGACGGCTGCCGAGAAGGACGAAAGGGACTGAACGTGGCGACCGAGACCACCGCAGCAGAAGGCAGCAGCCTGGTTTTCCATCCGATGGATCAGTTCATCGTAAAGCCGTTGTTCGGTGACGGTGCGATTGCGTGGTACACGCCCACAAACGTGACCCTGTGGTTGTTCCTGGCGATTGCGGCGGTGTTTGCCCTGCTGGTGCTCAGCACCTCGAAACGCGCGATTGTCCCGACCCGGATGCAGTCGGTGGCCGAACTGGCCTATGGCTTCATCTACAAGATGCTGGAAGACATCTGCGGCAAGGAAGGCGTCAAGTTCTTCCCCTATGTCATGACCCTGTTCATGTTCATCGTCTGCGCAAACTTCCTTGGCATGATCCCGATGTCGTTCACCACGACATCGCATTTCGCCGTGACCATTCCGCTGGCGCTGGCCGTGTTCCTGACCGTGACCGTTCTGGGCTTTGTCAAGAACGGCACCGCGTTTCTGGGCCTGTTCTGGGTTTCCAGCGCGCCGATGGCCCTGCGCCCCGTTCTGGCGATCATCGAGCTGATCTCGTACTTCGTGCGCCCGGTCAGCCACTCCATTCGTCTTGCTGGTAACGTCATGGCAGGCCACGCCGTGATCAAGGTGTTTGCGGGCTTTGCCGCGATTGCCGCGATCTCGCCCGTGTCGGTTCTGGCGATCACCGCAATGTATGGCCTCGAGGTCCTCGTGTCCTTCATTCAGGCCTACGTTTTCACCATTCTGACCTGTGTTTATCTGAAGGATGCGCTGCATCCGTCGCACTAAGGTCCGAACCCCCAACATCGAAACTTCCAATTCGTAAGGAGATACATCATGGAAGGCGATCTCGCACACATCGGCGCAGGCCTGGCAGCAATCGGTTCCGGCGCAGCCGCAATCGGGGTGGGCAACGTTGCAGGCAACTTCCTGGCCGGCGCCCTGCGCAACCCTTCGGCGGCTGCTTCGCAGACCGCAACCCTGTTCATCGGTATCGCGTTCGCAGAAGCCCTGGGGATCTTCGCATTCCTGGTCTCGTTGCTGCTGATGTTCGCCGTATAATCTGCGGAACCTGATCCTTACGCGCAGGTGGGTCCAAGCCATAGCGGCCCACCTGTTGTAAAGACAACGTTCCGACGGAGGATATCATGGCGACTGAACCCCTTACAGAAGAGGTAGCCGGCACATGCGTCGACGCTGGTGGCTCTGCCATCGGGATGCCGCAGCTCTGCTTCGATTGGTTCCCCAACCAGATTTTCTGGCTGGTCATTACGCTTGTCGTCATCTTTCTGGTCCTGTCCCGCGTGGCCCTGCCGCGCATTGCGGCGATCCTGGCTGAACGTCAGGGGACCATTACAAATGACCTGGCTGCGGCCGAAGATCTGAAGGCCAAGGCGGTCGAGGCTGAAGAGGCCTATAACAAGGCGCTGGCCGATGCCCGGTCTGAGGCACAGCGTATCGCTGCCGAAGCCCGCGCCGAAATCCAGTCTGGTCTGGATGAGGCGATTGCCAAGGCAGATGCGGAAATCGCTGCAAAAGCGGCTGAATCGGAAAAGGCGATTGCCGACATCCGAGCCGGTGCGCTGGAAAGTATACAAGTGGTTGCCAAGGATACGGCGGCTGAACTGGTCACTGCACTGGGCGGCGAGGCGGATGCCAAAGCCATCGACGGTGCCGTTGACGCGCAAATGAAAGGATAAGTGACATGCGGAACATTCTTGCCCTTATCCTGACCTTCGGCGCAGCCAGCCCGGCATTGGCAGCCAAAGGCCCGTTCTTCTCGCTGGCCAATACGGACTTTGTGGTCTTCCTGGGCTTCATCGTGTTCATCGCGGTCCTGTTCTACTTCAAGGTCCCCGGCATGATTGGCGGTGCGCTGGACAACCGCGCCGAAGGCATTCAGGCCGAACTGGACGAAGCCCGTGCCCTGCATGAAGAGGCGCGCAGCCTGCTGGCCTCGTACGAGCGCAAGCATCGCGAGGTTCAGGGTCAGGCAGACGCCATCGTGGCCGCTGCCAAGGAAGACGCCGCATTGGCCGCCGAGCAGGCCAAGGCTGATCTTGAGAAATCCATCGCACGCCGTCTGGCCGCTGCGCAGGATCAGATCGCATCGGCCGAAGCCTCGGCTGTGAAAGAGGTGCGCGATCAGGCCATCACCGTTGCTGTTTCCGCGGCAAACGCCGTGCTGGCCAAGCAGATGACCGCCGCTCAGGCAAACAAGCTGATCGACGCATCCATCGCGGATGTTGGTGAAAAGCTGCACTGATCGACCGGATCATGGGATTGAGAAAAACCCGAGGGCCGCAAGGCGCTCGGGTTTTTTGGTTCCTGTGCTACGCCTTTTCCTTTGATCTGCGCCAGCTCACAACCAGCACGATCAGGGCAACCATCGTGATCAGGATTTCAACCTTGAAGGTCCAATGGTTAAGAAATGACAGGATCCAATGCGAATGCGTCGCCTGCACGGTAACAAACGGATAGGTCGCGTCGGACAGGGGCCAGAACCAGGCGACCTCGCCAGCGATCGAATCCAACAGCAGGTGAACCAACCCGCCCGCACCAAAGAAGGTCAGAAACGTCCCGGCGCGTTGAAGCCATTGCCGGATCACAAGACCGGTAAGCAGAAACCCCATCCAGATGATCGGGCGGTGGGTGAGGTAGGAATGATGATGGTGCCCGCGATCATCGACAAGGTAAAACCACAGGATGTCGATATCAGGGGCAACGGCCCCGATCATTGCAGCGGTGAAGGCAAGCTTGCCGAGATTGGGCACCGTTGCCCGGAAGATCAAATAGGCTCCGGGCAGGTGACCGATGAACATCAGACCTCACCCGTCTCATGCTTCAACCTTTGTTGCGCGATCTCTTCGTTGTGCCGGGCTTTTTGCTTTTCAGCCATACAGATTTCGACGAAGTCCAAATGCTTTTCGATCGCCCTTCGCGCGCCGCCGGGATCGCGGTCCTGCAGGGCGGTGTAGATGGCACGGTGTTGATCCAGAATGGCATCACGGGTTGTCCGCTGATCGAACATGATCTGGCGGTTATAGAACACGCCCTGCCGCAATAAATCGAACATCGACCGCATCATGTGCAGCATCACGACGTTATGGCTGGCCTCTATGATTGCCATGTGGAACTGCGCGTCCAGATGCGCCTCTTCCTCGGTGTCGTTGCGTGCATGGGCGGTTTCCATCTTATCCAGAATGGTCTGCACAACTTTCAAATCGCTGTCCGAACCCGTCCGGGCGGCGCGCTCCGCGGCCAGCCCCTCCATATCCCGGCGGAACGACAAGTAGTCGAACACCGCCTCCTCATGATTGCCGAACAACCGGATCAATGCGGGCGAAAAGGCCGAGCCCAGAACCTCGGCCACGTAAATACCCGATCCCGCCTTGGCAGTCAGCAGCCCCTGTTCCTGAAGGTCCGAGATCGCTTCGCGCAAAGACGGGCGCGACACCCCCATCCGTTCGGCCAGTTCCCGTTCCGAAGGCAGACGCTCGCCGGGGCGCAGAATACCACGCAGGATCAGCAACTCGATCTGCCGAACCACCGTCAGAGACAGCTTTTCGGTCTGAACTTTTTGAAAGGGCATCGCATCTTCGCCAGATAAATTGGTCAAATCATATGACCACGTATGTCCGGCACGTTCAAGAATGCCCGCCTCACGATCTTTGAAACATTAGGTCAGATATATTGACATAGTTGGCGCTCTGACTAGGCTGCGCGCTGGGCAGAGGAGGCCTCGAAACCAATGGATCAGCTATACGCCACCCGTGCATCCCGGATGAAGGCATCTGAAATCCGCGAATTGCTGAAACTGCTTGGCCAGCCGGGCATTATCTCATTCGCGGGCGGTATTCCCAACCCCAACCTGTTCCCGGCCAAGGCGTTTGCCGAGGCATTCCAGCAGGCGCTTGCCCCAGATCAACAAGCGCAGGCGCTGCAATATTCCAACAGCGAAGGCTACGCGCCGCTACGCGAATGGCTCGTCGATTACATGCGCGGGATCGGCGTCGACTGCGGTGTCGACAACATCCTGATCACTTCGGGTTCACAGCAGGCGCTGGACTATCTGGGCAAGCTTTTTCTGTCACCGGGTGATACGGCACTGGTCGGTTGGCCGACCTATCTGGGTGCGCTCAACGCGTTCGACGCCTACGAGCCGCGCTTTGACCGCCTCAGCATCAACGGCAATCGCCGGGCGGCTGAGTATCGAGCCGCGGCAGAGGGCAGCCCGATCAAGTTCGCCTATCTATCGGCCGATTTTGCCAACCCGACGGGTGAAACCGTGGACCTGCGGGGCAGAGAGGCGCTGCTGGATCTGGCCGACGAACTGGACTGCGCCATCATCGAGGACGGGGCTTATCAGGCGCTGCGCTATGACGGCGATCCGATCCCGCCGATCCTTGCGTTGGAACAGGCACGCCGGGGACCCATCGAGAATTGCCGGACGATCTATTGCGGCAGTTTTTCAAAAACCCTGTCGCCGGGATTGCGCCTTGGCTGGGTTGTCGCGTCCAAGCCGGTGATTGCGCAACTGGTGCTGATGAAACAGGCTGCGGACCTGCATTCCTCAACCATCAATCAGATGGCCGTAAACCAAGTGGCGCGGGACCTGTTCGAAACCCATGTCCCAAAGTTGCGCCGCACCTATGCCGCCCGTCGCGACGCGATGCTGGACGCGCTTGCGCAGCACATGCCCGCTGGCGTTGTTTGGACCCGGCCCGAAGGCGGCATGTTCGTCTGGGTCACCCTGCCCAAAGACGTGAACGGGGCTGACTTGCTGCAGCGGTCGCTGGAAGCGGTCAATCTGGCCTTTGTGCCCGGTCAGGCGTTTTACCCGGATGACACCGGGGCCAATACCATCCGGCTGAGCTTTTCCAACTCGGACGAGGCCACGATCCGCGAAGGCATCCGCCGACTGGGAGAGGTGTTGCGCGCCTGAAGCGGAAAAGGTTTCGTTAACCATATTGCCGCAAGAACGGCGACATGTTCCGTTTGCTCGCCTTTCTGTTCCTTGCTGCCTGTTCGGGCGGATCGACCTATTTCCGCGACCAACCTGCGACGCGTATCGCGGTGAACGGCAGCATCTTTGATGTCCGGGTGCGCAACCAACTGGCGGAAGCGGTGCGGGTCAACCCGCAATACGCCCCACGACTGGGGCCGATCCGTGATCGGGCCGCGCTGGCGATGGAGCAGGTCTCGGGGTGCCCGCTCCTCGACGTGCTGGGTGACGCGGCGGTTACCGTGGGTGTGCTGGGCTGTGACCGTGAATTGGGCGAGAAACTGATTTTCGGCGCGCTTCTCAGCCGCTCTTATGAATGTGTTAACTACGGCTATTCCGGCGGCTACGGCTATCAGGTTTTTGAGTGTACGCCCTACTGAGGGTCACAGGTTCACGCCCAATTCAGCCAAGATATTGTGGATAACTCGGCTCAATATCCCATATCCTGCGCAAGCACGTTGACACCTCCCCCATACGTTGCGCAGACTTCCTAACCATAGGAATCATACCAAGAGCAGCCCTTGCGCTTTAGCAAACTCAAACTGACCGGCTTCAAAAGCTTCGTGGACCCGACCGATCTGATCATCGCGGACGGGCTGACCGGAGTTGTTGGTCCCAATGGCTGCGGCAAGTCCAACCTGCTGGAAGCGTTGCGCTGGGTGATGGGCGAAAACCGTCCCAAATCGATGCGCGGCGGCGCGATGGAGGATGTGATCTTTGCCGGGGCCGCCACACGCCCGGCCCGCAACTTTGCCGAGGTTGTCCTGACGCTGGACAACTCGGAACGCCTCGCCCCGTCCGGCTTCAATGACAGCGACCAGCTTGAGATTATCCGCCGCATCACCCGCGATGTGGGCAGTGCCTACAAGACCAACGGCAAGGATGTCCGCGCCCGCGATGTGCAGATGCTGTTCGCCGATGCCTCGACCGGGGCGCATTCGCCCGCGCTGGTGGGGCAGAACCGCATTGCCGAACTGATTAACGCCAAACCCCGCGCCCGCCGCCGCATTCTGGAAGAAGCCGCCGGGATCTCCGGCCTTTACCAACGGCGGCACGAGGCCGAGTTGAAGCTGAAAGGCACCGAAGCCAACCTGACTCGCGTCGATGACGTGCTGGAGCAACTGGGTGGGCAACTGGCGCAACTCGCCCGTCAGGCCCGTCAGGCGGCACGCTATCGCGAGATCGGCGAGCAGCTGCGTCAGGCCGAGGGCATGTTGCTTTACCGTCGCTGGAAAGAGGCCGATTTGGCCCGCCAGCAGGCCGAGGAAAAACTGCGCACTCGCATCACCGAAGCCTCCCGCGCCGAGGCCGAGGCCCGCGACGCCGCGTCCAAGCGTGCCGAGATCGAAGAGACCCTGCCACCGCTGCGCGAAGAAGAGGCCATCGCCGCCGCCGTTCTGCAACGCCAGTTGGTGCAGCGCGATCAACTCTCCGATCAGGAAGCCCGCGCGCGGCAGACGATCGAGACACTGACCGGTCGCATCCAGCAGCTTGGCAATGATATCGAACGCGAATCCGGTCTGAACCGTGATGCCGGTGAGATGATCGAACGGTTGGAATGGGAAGCCCGCGAACTTGCCAAGGCCGCCGAGGGCTATGATGAAAAGCTCGCCGAGGCCGCCGAGATCGCCCGTGAGGCTGCTGCGGTCCTGCAACAGCGCGAGGATCGTCTGGCGCAGGATACCGAGGACATGGCCCGGCTGGTGGCGCGTCACCAATCCGCTCAGCGGCTGGTCGAAGACAGCCGCAAGACGCTGGCCCGGTCCGAAAGCGAAGAAGAAAAAGCCCGCGCCGCCGTGGAAGAAGCCAAATCCGCACTGACCCGCGCAAGCGAGGCGTTCGAGGCAGCGCAGGTGGGCGAGGAAGAGGCCCGCGAAGCCGCCGAGGCCGCCGAGGACGCTTTGGCCGCGGCAGATGAGCTGCGCACCGAAACGCAGGCGCGCGAAGCCGAAGCCCGCGCACAGCGGTCAGAGGCCGAAGGCGAACTGGGCGCAATCCGTGCAGAAACCACCGCTTTGGCCAAACTGGTCGAACGCGACACCGCTGAGGGCGGGCAGGTTCTGGACTTGCTCCGCGTTGCCTCGGGCTATGAAAAGGCGCTGGGCGCGGCGCTGGCCGATGACCTGCGTGCGCCGTTGGTCGAAGGCGACGGCCCCTCCGGTTGGGTGCAGGTCGCGGGTTATGACAGCGATCAGCCGCTGCCCGACGGTGCCGAGCCGCTGGCGTTGCATGTCTCCGGTCCCGATCGGCTCAGCCGACGGATCGCGCAAATCGGCCTCGTGGATGCGGATCAGGGTGCGCGCCTGCAGGCTGCACTGAAACCCGGTCAGCGCCTAGTGTCGCGCTCGGGTGATCTGTGGCGCTGGGACGGATTCCGCGCTTGGGCCGAGGATGCCCCAAGCGCTGCGGCCCTGCGGTTGGAGCAACTGAACAAGCTGGAAGCCCTCAAGCAGGAACTCGCCCGCACCGAGGCGCAGGCCGAGGGTGCCCGTGCCGCGCATGAGACGCTCTCGAAGCAACTCTCTGACGTGACCGAGGCTGACCGCCGCGCGCGTGAGGCCCGTCGCGCCGCTGATCAGCGCATGGCTGAAACCGCACGTCAGCTCAGCCGGGCCGAGGCAGACCGCAATCTGGCACAGGGCAAGCTGGAAACCCTGTCGCTGGCCGTGGACCGCCACAAGGAAGACGCGATGTCCGCCCGCGCTCAACTGCGCGAGGCCGAAGGGGCCCTGACCGACCTCGGTGATCTCGACAGCGCCCGCGCACAGGTCGAGGACATCAAGCAGACCGTCGAGGCGGCCCGTATCACCATGCTGACGCACCGCTCGACCCATGACGAGTTACGCCGCGAGGGCGAGGCCCGCACCCGCCGCGGCCAGGAGGTCGCGAAAGACCTCAGCGGCTGGCGGCACCGGCTCGAGACGGCGGAAAAACGGATTTCCGAACTGGCCGAACGCAAGGAAAGCTCCGAGGAGGAGTTGACCGAGGCGATGGCCGCCCCCGGCGAAATCGCCGAGGCCCGCGAGGAACTAAACGAACTGATCGAAACCGCCGAAGCCCGCCGCGCCGAAGCCGCTGACACATTGGCGCAAGCTGAAACGCAACAGCGCGAATGCGTGATGGCCGAACGCGAGGCGGAACGTCTGGCCTCGGAAGCCCGCGAAAGCCGCGCAGCGGCTGAGGCGCGCTGTGACGCGGCCAAGGAAAGCGTGGTCGCCGCGGCCGAACGGATTGCCGAAGACCAGCAGCTGACCCCGAACCAACTGCTGAACCAGTTGGACACCGACCCCGACCAGATGCCGCAAGCGGACGCGCTGGAGGCTGAGGTTAACCGCCACAAACGCCAACGCGACGCCATGGGTGCGGTGAACCTGCGTGCCGAAGAAGACAGCAAAGAGGTTCAGGACGAGTTCGACACGCTGAACAGCGAAAAGTCCGATCTGGAAGAGGCGATCAAGGCCCTGCGCAGCGGTATCGCCAGCCTCAACCGTGAAGGGCGCGAGCGCTTGCTGACCGCGTTTGAACAGGTGAATTCAAACTTCGCCATGTTGTTCAAGCATCTGTTTGGCGGCGGTGAGGCTAATCTCGTCATGGTCGAAAGCGACGATCCGCTGGACGCGGGGCTTGAGATCATGTGCCAACCGCCGGGCAAGAAACTTTCGACCCTCAGCCTGCTGTCGGGCGGCGAACAGACCCTGACCGCAACCGCGCTGATCTTTGGGGTCTTCCTCGCCAACCCGGCCCCGATCTGTGTGCTGGACGAGGTTGATGCGCCGCTCGACGACGCCAACGTCACCCGGTTCTGCGACCTGCTGGACGAGATGTGCCGCCAGACCGATACGCGGTTCCTGATCATCACCCACCACGCGGTGACGATGGCGCGGATGGACCGGCTGTTTGGCGTGACCATGCAGGAACAGGGCGTCAGCCAACTGGTCTCGGTCGACCTCAAAAAGGCCGAGCAGATGGTCGCCTGATCCCTCACCGGATCGTTATGCCACCTTTTGCGATGCCGGGATACACTGCCCGGATGAGATATACCGTCCTGATCCTGAGCTTCGTTGCAACCCCCGCCTTGGCCACCGACTGGGCCACAAAACCCGGAGACGTCCCCCTCAGCCCGCAAGAACTTGACGCGCTGGCGGGTCAAACGCTGACCTTCTACGACGATGGCCAGTCCAGATACTCAGCCGGAGGTGCCTATTCCTACACCTACGCCAGCGGAGAATCCGCCTTCGGCACCTACACGATCGCCGAAGACGGCAGCGTCTGCATCGCCTATCGCAACGGCTTCGGCCGATGTGACCTGTACGTCCGCAGCGGCGAGCGATTGATCCTGATCGATGAAAACGGGCACCGCTATCCGGTGCGGCCGGAGTGAGGCGGACACAAGCCCTCAATCACTTATTCCGACGACCGCAACGCGGACTTTGATGTCTTTGGACCAATGTCGGTTGTGCGGACCAAAAATAAGCGGCCTAATTGACGGGAAACTCTCCGTTTGCCGCTACCCTAGCTCTTAATCAGGCTCTGCCACGAAACCAAATTTGGAATAGCGCAAGGCTACACCATTGCGCGCCACTTCGCGACGGTTTGGAGTGCAGCCTCGCGTCCAGCCTCGATCTTGACTGGATCAGTTTGCCTTGAGAGCGCATTTCTTTCTTTCCGCCCCAGAAAAAATGAAATGCGCTCACCGTTAGCGCCGGATGGGTGCGGCACGCCTTCGATAATGCGAAGAGGGTCCAGCTGGTCCTCCCGTACGAGATAACGACACGCTTCTATCACAGACGGACCAAGCGGCAGGATTAGAGCATTAGGAATCGATGCGAGTTCTGGGGTCGTGTAGCTTAGCAACTGTTGGCGTAGGAGTGTAGAGGTAGTCATCTTTGGAGATGAGCCGGTATAGTTCTTTCCGTCTTTGAACACTGGATATCGCAATGCTGAGGCGAAGTGCACAAGATCAACGTTTGCGCCCCAGAGCGATGCGCAAGAAGCAATTCCGAACGCTTTGTTCAATCCGATCGCATCTAGCATAGCCACGAGGTTAGTGCGCATGGGGCCGGCAAAGGAAGCGTGCGCTTTGGCGCGAGAGAGTGCAACGGCATCGCTCTCACCCGAGCGCAAAGCACGACCTACTTCGAGAATTGCAGCGTCAGCCTGTTGTTCACCTGGAGTTATGCCGAGGATTACGAGTTTGGCATCGTGGTTTACATGATCGAAAGGCGCATAGCGAACTTCGAGTGCTCCTTCCTTGGCGATCAATAGGCGCGAATCATGTACGTTTCTACAATCTGGAAGGGCATGGCGATAATACTCGAAAGTCATAGTGGGGCTCCGCTAGGTTTGTTCATCAACGCCAAGATCTTTTTGCTGCCGAGCAGCTGACTTAGTTGAAAGATCTGCGCGCACGGGTGCGTATTCTCAGCAAAGCGTGGAGACGGCAAGCGGTTTCAAAAAAATGGAATTTCTATGCCTAGTTCGCGCGTCGTCGATGCAGTCTTTCGAGAGATCAGCGCCATCATTAAACATCGACTCTAACCAGACATAGCGTTACAACCGCCCTAACAACTCCACCGTCGGCCACGCATCCGCAGGCATGCCCAGCCGCGCTTGTTCGGCCTGCACTGCCGCCCGCGTTCCGGCCCCCAGAATACCGTCGATCTTGCCCACGTCATGACCACGCGCCTGCAGTTTGGTCTGCAACTGCTTCATCTGCGCCCCGTTCAGCCCCGGTGCCGGATTGCCCGCGTTGTAAATCTGCCCACCCTCTAGCCGGGTGCCGAAATAAGCGGCGGTCAGGACATAAACAAAGCTCTGGTTCCATTCGAAATAAACGTCGAAATTCGGATAAGCCAGAAAGGCGGGCCCTTTGTGCCCTTGCGGCAGGATCAGAGAGGCAGGAAGGTTGGCCAGCGACCCGCTGCGGGCCTGAACCCCCATCGCCTGCCAGTCGGAAACAGGGCGCGGTTTGCCGGGACCGGACAGGGACCAGTCCATCTGCGCGGGTACCGTCACCTCCTGCAGCCACGGCTGACCCGGTTGCCAGCCCAGATGCGACAGCATCTTGGCCCCCGACATCAGCGCGTCAGGTGCAGAGGTTTTCAGTGACACCTGACCATTGCCATCGCCGTCCACGCCGTTGTCCAGAATGTCCTGCGGCAGCATCTGCACCATGCCGATCTCTCCGGCCCACGCGCCCGTGGTGCGGGCGGGATCGAAATTGCCCTGGCGGTACAGCTCGATTGCCGCGAAGATCTGCGGCCGGAACAGCTCGGGCCGACGGCAATCATGGGCCAGCGTGACCAATGCGTTGCGGGTGTTAAAGTCGCCCTGAACCGCGCCATAATCGGTCTCAAAGGCCCAGAAGGCCAGCAGCACCCCGCGCGAAACACCGTATTCCCGCTCGATCCGATCAAAGACCGCGTCATACTGGACCGACATCGCCTTGCCCCGGTCGATCCGGTTTTGCGAGATCAGGCGGCGCGAGAAATCGATGAAGGGTTTCTGAAACACGCCCTGCGCCCGGTCGGCCCTCAGCACCGCACCGTCCTGCTGCACGCCATTGAAAAACCCGTTCACCGTTGTGCTGTCAAACCCGCGCTGTGCCGCTTCGGATTTCAGGCCGTTGACGAAATCGTTGAACCCGCCGCCACATTGGGCCAAGGCGGGTGAGGTCAGCAGGGTGGCAGCCACAAGGGCAGAGAAGAAACGCATGAAACAGGTCCGTCAGAAGATAAAGTTCAGCCCAACCCACACCGAGACCAGCCCAAGCGCAAGCCCCCAGATGCGCCACAGCATGTCGCATGCGCGGAAAACCTCCGCCGCGCCGATGTCGCGCGGCGCATCGCCGTTGACCCAGGCGAGGTCCCGCATCTGTCCGTCATAGCTGCGCGGCCCGGCCAGGGCGACGTTCAGCGCGCGCGCCATTGCCGCTTCGGGCCAGCCCGCGTTGGGTGAGATATGGCGGCTTGCATCCCGCACCATCTCACCCCAGCGGGCCCATTGGCCGGACAGCGCCACGATCATCACAAAGGTCAGGCGGGCGGGGATCAGGTTCAGCACATCGTCCAGCCGCGCGGCGGCCCAGCCAAAGGCACGGTATTTATCGTTGCGATAGCCGATCATGCTGTCGGCGGTGTTGACCGCCTTGTAGATCAGCAACCCCGGCAAACCCGCGACCAGGAACCAGAAGGCCGGGGCAATCACCCCGTCGCTGAGGTTTTCAGCGGCGCTTTCGATGGCAGAGCGTGCAACCTGCGCCTCTGTCATGTCGCGCGTATCGCGCGAGACGATCATCGCAACCTGCGCCCGCCCCTCGCTCAGCGAGGCATTCAGGCCATCGCCAACGGCCCGCACATGATCGACCAGTGACCTCTGCGCCAGCAGGATCGCGCAGATCACGATCTCGGCCACCGGACCCAGCAAGGATAACCCTCGGCCCAGCAGGTAAGCCGCCAGAACCAGCAGCAGTACAACACCAATCCCCTTGATCCGTCGCTGCTGCCCGTGGTTCAGGCGCTTGTCGAGCCACGCGATGACAGTGCCGATCATCACCGCCGGGTGGCGTATCCGGGACCACAACCAGTCAGGCTCACCCAACGCAGCGTCCAGACAAAGCGCGCAGACCAGAACAAACGCTGTGCTCACAGCGCCGCCTCCAACCGCGCCCAACCGTCCGCCGGAGGGATCCCGAGGCGCAGATAGGTTCGGGAATAGGGGAAGATACGGCTCCAGATATGCGCGCGGCCCAGCCGGGCCTGCCACGCAGCCGCGTCATCAACCTCATAGAGCCGGAATAGGCTGGTCCCACCGACCAGCCGCGCGCCCTTGGCCGTGACAAGCTGGTCCAGCCGCGCGGCCTCGTCTGCCAGACGGCTACGGGTTGCCACCGCCCAATCCGTATCCTGCAACGCTTGCGTGCCGATCCGAAGGGCAGGGCCGGAAACCGCCCAGGGCCCTGTCAGATCGTTCAGCCGCGCAATCAGGTCCGGCTCACCGATGGCGAAACCCAGCCGCAGACCGGCCAGCCCCCAGAACTTGCCAAAGCTTTTCAGCACGATCACACCGGGCCGCGCGGCCAGATGGATCAGCGAGGCTTCGGGCACCACGTCACAAAAGCTCTCGTCAATTACGGTCAGCGGGGCATCGACATCGGCTTCGCCCCACAGACGTCCATCGGGATTATTGGGGTGCACGATCACCCGCGCCTCGGCCGGGCCGGTTTCCTGCACCCGCCAACCCTGCGCGGCAAAGGCAGCGGCGTGTTCGTTATAGGTGGGCGTGGTGATCTGAACCCGGCCTGTCGCTGCCAGCGCGGGCAGGCGCGCGATCACCGCCGATGCGCCGGGCGCGGGCAAGATCGCGGCCCCATCGGGCACATTCCAGAACCGCCGCGCCGCATCCGACAAACGCCCGAATGCGCCGTGGTCAGGCAGGTCGCACCAGTCTGCACTTTGCAGGCCCGACACCTTGAAGGCGTGAGGATTGATGCCCGTTGAAAGATCAATCCAGTCAGCGCGATTCCCGCCGTAAGACCTGACGGCGCAATCCAGTCCACCCCCGTGGTCACGCGCAGCACGTGGATTCAGGTTTTTGGTAGGATCAGCCATTGGCCCCTCAGCCGGATTCGCCATTCTTGGCCCGGTTCAAGCGGATTTATGCCGGTTACACAAGCAAATCCGCGCGATCGGGCGTCGGCGGGGTGGGCGTTAACACTTTGTTAAGGAAATCACGGGATCACGGAGCACGGGGATCGGCACCACTCACCATACCAAGTGCCGAGGTTGTTGCAAATGAAAGTTCTGATTGTTGAGAGTAATCCCGACCTCGGTCGGGTATGGCGAAGGCATCTGGAAAGGCAAGGCACCGAGGTCACTCTGGTTGCCGGGCAGGAGGCTGCTATCCTTGCGCTTTACGGCACGGCCTTTGACATCATTGTGCTGGATCTGGTCTTGGAAACCGGCAGTGCGTTGGCTGTTGCGGATTTTGCCAGCTATCGCAGGCCCGAGGCGCGGGTGATCTTTGTCACCAACACCACGTTTTTCTCGGATGGATCCATCTTTGCCCACAGTCCCAATGCCTGCGCCTATGTGCAAAGCGGTACGCCGCCAGAAGATCTGGCGGCGATGGTTGAACACTATGCAGCTGGTCGCTGACCGCGTCCGTGCGGTTCAAGATAATCCAGCACGGGATTTGTCGGGATGATCCGGTTGGGATTAATGCTGTCGTGGCTGTAATGATAGTGGCGCACGATGTGGTTCAGGTTCACGGTCCCCGCGACACCGGGCCATTGGTACAGTTCGCGGGTGTAAGCCCAGAGGTTCGGGTAATCGATCAAACGCCGTCGGTTGCACTTGAAATGCAGGTGATAGACCGGATCAAATCGGATCAGGGTCGTGAAAAGCCGCCAGTCAGCCTCGGTTAACCGGTCACCCATCAGGTAGCGGTTGCTTGAAAGACGCTCCTCAAGCCAATCCAACGTGTCAAACAAGGGGTTTACCGCCGCATCATACGCCTCTTGCGTGGTGGCAAAACCGGATTTGTAGACGCCATTGTTCACGTCCGAATAAATGCGGGTGTTGACCGCTTCGATGTCATCACGCAGTGCTTCGGGCCAATAATCGCCCGTGTTTCCGGTTATCCCGTCGAACGCCGAATTGAACATGCGGATGATTTCAGAGCTTTCGTTCGACACGATCGTTTCCCGTTCCTTGTCCCACAGGATTGGGACAGTCACGCGACCCGAATAGGTTGGATCAGCCTTGGTGTAGATCTGATGCGCAAACTCCAGACCATAGATCGTATCACCGGTTGCGCCGTGGTCATCCGCTTCAAAGGTCCAGCCTTGATCCAGCATGTCGGGATGCACGACAGATACCGATATATGATCGCTCAACCCTTTCAGTTCGCGAAAAACCAATGTGCGGTGCGCCCAGGGACAGGCGTGGCTGACATAGAGATGATAGCGCCCGCTTTCGGCATTGAACCCTGCTTGTCCAGATGGTCCGGCACTGCCGTCCGCAGTTAGCCAGTTGCGAAACTGCGCCGCCGAGCGTTTGAATGCGCCGCCCGTGGATTTGGTGTCATACCAAGTGTCGTGCCATTCACCGTCTACAAGTAGTCCCATGCCGTTCTCCCCGTCATCGCTGGGGCAAAGATAGGCTTGAATGCTATGTCTTCCTATGCCGTCGCACGCGCATATTCCCTGCGCCGATGCACAGGTCCATCCGACCTGAACGCACCAAACCCACATTTGATGTGAGGCAGTGTGACACGGTTCACTGGAATTTTACGATTAAAGGTTCAAAATAAGAAGCAGCCCGGGGGAGTTCGTTGGATGAGTACCTATGTTTCAAGGGAAATACGCGCAGAGTTGGATGCCGCGCGAATCGCTTCCCTAAAGAAGTCCAGCCGTCTGCGTGTCGAGTTGGGCGACAATAGCTTCAAAATACTCAGATTGTGGCGTGATGGGTTTGCTGTAGAAGCCGCCGAAACGCCCCGTCTGCGCGGGCTTGTCGATATCTTCGACGGCGCGAACCATCTCTATCAATGCCTGATCGTTGCAGCGCAGGAAGATGGCGGCGAAATGCAGTACGAGTTCAAACGCAACACCGTTGCGACGGACAAGGCGCCGCTCGATTTCTATCGCGCACCGGATGCGCCCATCGCGTTGCTGGGCTTCAAGGATTAGGGCTGATCCAGCAGGCCGACCGCCGGGTCAGCCGTTCACTGCAAATCGCCAAACGCGGCCTTCAACCGTTTGCACGCCTCTTCGACCCTTGCGTGCTGCGTTGCCAGATTGAACCGCTCGAACGTCTCGCCGCCGGAACCGAAGCCGGGCCCGGAAGAGGTTGCAATCCGCGCATCATCGCGCAGGCGTTTCACGAATTCGGCGTGGTCCATTCCGGTGCCCGAGAAATCGACCCAGGCAAGATACGTTGCCTGCAGCGGCATTGACCAGAGCCCCGGAATGTCAGCAATGGCTGCGTCGAACAGTTTTCGGTTGGCATCCAGATGGGCGATTTGTTCATCAACCCATTTCGCGCCTTCCGGTGAGTATGCCGCGGTGATCATCGCCACGCCCAAGGCGCTTGGGTCGTAGTCCAGCGAAATCTGCCGTTGCCGCATGTCTGCCCGCAGCTTTGTATCCGGGATGATCATGTTGCCCGTGCGTTGGCCCGCAATGTTGAACGTCTTGGACGCGGCGGTCAACGTAACGGTCCATGGGCGGGCGTCCGGGGCGGCCACATCCATCGGCACGAAGGTGTTGCCGGGATAGACGAGATCGTGATGGATCTCATCCGCGACCAGGATCAAGCCATTGCGCCGGGCAAAATCTGCAACTGCGCGCAATTCATCCGCAGTCCAGACCCGGCCCGACGGGTTCTGTGGCGAACACCAAAGCAGAACTTTTTCAGAGCCATCCAGCCGCGATTGCGCATCGTCCAGATCCAGCGCATAGCTGTTGCCTTCGCGCACGAGCGGGCATTCGACAACACGCCGGCCCGCCTTGTTCACCTTGTTGGCGAATTCGTGGTAAACGGGCGGAAAAATCACGACCCCATCGCCGGGTTCGCTCCAGACATCGAGACAGAGTGCGATCGCGTTGCCCAATCCCTGCGACGTCAGAATCCAATCCGAATCGATCTCCCAGTCGTGGCGCGTCTTCATCCACCACTGGATCGCATTCAGATATTCCGGATGCATCCAGGAATACCCGAAAACACCATGATCAGCAGCCTGACGCACCGCGTCGATCACGCAGGGTGCCGTGGAAAAATCGGAGTCCGCGGTCCACATGGCCAGCCCGTCTTTGGGCGAGACGCCATACAGCTGCTCCATCTTGTCCCACTTTGAACTCTGGGTGCCACGGCGGTCGATCGGGTTGTTGAAAGTCATGTCATCTCCATCTGTCGCGGCGAAAGCTAACCACAATTCCACCATGTGCAAGGGGGCCGTTGCGGTGACGGGCCTGATGGCCTAAATCAGCCCCATGAAACGCAATATCCTGATCCATCCCGATCCCCGCCTGAAAAAGGTCTGCGCGCCGGTGGCCGACATCACCGATGACCTGCGCAAACTGGCCGATGACATGCTGGAGACGATGTATGACGCGCCCGGCATTGGACTTGCCGCACCGCAGATCGGCGTGCTCGACCGGCTGATCGTGTTGGATTGCATCAAGGAAGAAGGCGCGGCCCCGCGCCCCTTGGTGATGTTCAACCCCGAGGTCATCGCCGCCTCGGACGAGACCAATGTCTACGAGGAAGGCTGCCTGTCGATCCCCGAGCAATATGCCGAAGTGACCCGCCCCAAGGTCGTGGATGTGACATGGATGGACCGCGACGGCAATCTGCAGCAGGAAACCTTTGACGACCTTTGGGCCACCTGCGTTCAGCACGAGATCGATCACCTGAACGGCAAGCTCTTTATCGACTACCTCAAGCCGCTCAAGCGCCAGATGATCACGCGCAAGATGCAGAAACTCAAGCGCGAGAAAGCCCGCGCATGAGCGTCCGCACCTGCCTGCCCTGGCCCGACAAGCGCCTGCGAACCAAGGCCGAGAAGGTCCCCGAAATCACCGATGAGATTCGCGCGATCTGGAACGACATGATCGACACGATGGAGGCGATGCCGGGCGTCGGCCTCGCCGCGCCCCAGATCGGGGTGATGTTGCGGCTGGCCGTTGTCGATGGCTCGACCCAGCGGGGCAGAGCAGTGCGGCTGGCCAACCCCGAGATTCTGCACAGTTCGGTCGAATTGCGTGAACATGATGAGGCCAGCCCGAACCTGCCCGGCGTCTCGGCCAAGGTGAAACGGCCCCGCGCGGTCACCGTGAAGTTTCTCAATGAACAGGGCCAGATCGATCGCCGCGATTTTGTGGGGATCGAGGCCACCAGCGTGCAGCACCAAATCGACCACCTGAACGGGCGGATGTATTTCGACCGGCTCAGCAAGGTCAAACGCGACATGCTGTTGCGCAAAGCCAAAAAAAACGCGTAGACCGGGCTTCAGCCCGGCACTCGCCCCATCCCCCCGGAGCCGACAATGCGCATCATCTTCATGGGAACGCCTGATTTCTCGGTCCCTGTTCTGGACGCACTCGTCAAGGCCGGGCACGAGATCGCGGCTGTCTACTGCCAACCGCCGCGCCCCGCCGGTCGCGGCAAGAAAGACCGCCCAACCCCGGTCCATGCCCGTGCCGAGGCGCTGGGGCTTGAGGTGCGCCATCCCACATCGCTCAAATCCCCGGATGAGCAGGCGCGATTTGCGGCGCTAAAGGCCGATGTGGCCGTGGTTGTCGCCTACGGCCTGATCCTGCCGCAACCCATACTGGACGCGCCGATCCATGGCTGCCTGAACATCCACGCCAGCCTTTTGCCACGCTGGCGCGGGGCCGCGCCGATCCACCGCGCGATCATGGCAGGCGATGCGCAAACCGGCATCTGTATCATGCAGATGGAGGCCGGGTTGGACACCGGCCCCGTCCTGCTGCGTGAAACAACCGATATCGGCCCCGAGGAGACCACCGCAGACCTGCACGACCGCCTGTCGGACATGGGTGCGGCGCTGATTGTTGAGGCGCTTGCCAAGCTGCCCGATCTGACCCCCGAGCCTCAGCCCGACATCGGCGTGACCTATGCCGCCAAGATCGACAAATCCGAGGCGCGGATCGACTGGTCCTCCCCCGCCGCCGAAGTCGACAGGCAAATCCGCGGCCTGTCCCCGTTTCCCGGCGCATGGACCGAAGCTGCGGGCGACCGGATCAAGCTGCTTGCCTCGCGACTGGCCGAAGGGCAGGGCATACCGGGCGAGGTTCTGGACGACCAGTTCAACGTTGCGTGTGGCGTGGGGGCCGTTGAACTGCTGCGCTTGCAAAGGGCGGGCAAAGGCGCGCAGGATAAGGAAACATTTCTGCGGGGCTGGCCCATCCCGGTCGGCACCCGCCTGTCATCGGAGTAGCCGCAGATGTTCTTGGTCCTCATGGGCACCGTCGTGATTGCCGGGATAGTGGGCTATCTGTCGGAAAAGACCGGCTTTACCCACAATGGCTACCTGCAATCGATCATCATCTGCGTGGGCGGCGCGTTCCTGTTCTACTTCATCCGCATCATGTTCGGCATCAGCTTTGGTCCGCCCGGTCTGGACGCGGTGCTGTCATCCATCGGCGCACTGATCATCGTGCCCACGCATTGGAGGAAATAGGATGTCCGTGGTTGCCCTGATCATCATCGGCGCAGCAGCCGGCTTTCTTGCCACGCGCCTTATGAGGATCGAGGCGGACATTCCCACAACCATGTTGATTGGCATCATTGGTGCCTTGGTTGGGGGTCTGGTCCTGCGCACTTTGCTTGCGGTTATGGGTTGGCTTTCGGGATTTGTCGGCGCGGTGCTTGGTGCGTTGTTGATAATCTGGCTCTGGCAGACCTACATCCGCCGTTGAAGTCTATCGCGCGTCACATGCGGCGGCAGATCCAAGCTGCGGAGCACCGCGCGTGGTCAGGTCGAACTGATCGGCTTCGGCCGCCGTCATCCAGTGCATACCGTCCGCCGGCGCCGCAGCAATCGTGAACCAGTAAAAGTCATCCTCGACACCGATATCCCGGAAATAATCAAGGTACCGGCCATGCTCGGGATCCGTTTCGGCCAAATCGGTCGCGACAATCCCTGACCCGCTCCAGCTGTGGACTCCGACGCAGGCACCGGGGCCAAGTACACGCTGGTTTCCGGCAAGGAAAAGATCGGTCCCGCCAGAGGCCACCAAACCATCCGAAGGTACAACCGTATCAAACCCTTTCACACGCACAACACGGCTGAAAACGACATTTGCATCGTCATCAACCGACCCGTCGATATTCTGCAGAACAAGGGTCTTGGCGTCCGGGTTTTCAGATGTGACCTCCAGAAACGACTGCAGCGTCGTTTCGTCTATCGTGCCACTTGCGATGATCTGGTCACCGTCGGCAACGAAGGTCACCGGCGTGTACTGCTCGGCACAGGCGGTCAGAAGGGACAGGCCAAAAACAAGGAAAGGAATGCGGTGGTTCATCGGACACCTCGCAATTTGTTGATCTCATGTGATATCAACGATTGGGTTTTGCGTCTACCGGCGCGGCGGGCGTGCCTTGTAGACCGGCAGTTTCCAACCCAAAAGCAGCGAGCCGGCCCGCAGCACCCAGCAAACAAATGCGCAAAGCGCGAGCGCGGGCAGTACGTCGAGGCCCAAGCGTGTGGCAAATACGGCGGTCAGAGCGCCAGTGAAAGCGCAGGACACATAAAGCTCGCCCTGTTTTAGTACCAACGGGACCTCGTTGCAGACCACGTCGCGCATCAATCCACCCAGACACCCCGTGGTCACGCCCATCAAAACAGTGATGACGCCGGATTGTCCCATCGACATGGCCGCACCGGTTCCGGCTGCAGCGGCGATGGACAGGGCAAAGCTGTCCAGCCAGATCAGCCAGTTGTACCGGCTTTCCATCAGATGGGCGGTAAAGAAAACGATCACGGCAGCGGCGCACGCAATCATAATGTAAGTGGGTTGATCGACCCAGAAAACGGGGTGCCGATCCAGCAGCAGGTCACGCACCGTACCGCCGCCCACAGCTGTCAGGCAGGCGATGAAGGCAAAGCCTACCAGATCCAGCTGCGCCCGACTGGCCACCAAGGCTCCGGTCAGCGCAAAAACAAGGACCGAGGCGTAATCCAGCAGGGCAAGCCCGCTCACGCCTGCGCCTTATTGGGTTTGAACGGGGCCATGCCCGCACGCGCCAGTTCATCGGCGCGCTCGTTCTCGGGATGTCCCGCATGGCCCTTGACCCATTCCCAGGTCACGGTGTGACGCTCTTGCGCCGCGTCCAGCCGCTGCCACAGATCAACATTCTTGACCGGTTTCTTGTTCGAGGTTTTCCAGCCGTTCCGCTTCCAGCCGAAAATCCAGCCGGTGACGCCGTTTTTCACATAAGCGCTGTCTGTGACGATGGTGATGTCCGAGGCCCTCTCAAGCGTCTCCAACGCGCTGATCGCGGCCAGCAGTTCCATCCGGTTGTTGGTGGTTTCAGCCTCTCCGCCGTTCAGTTCGCGCTCTTTCAGGACGGTTTCGCCGTCCATCGCACGCAACAGCACACCCCAGCCTCCGGGGCCGGGATTGCCGGAACAGGCCCCGTCCGTATAGGCAAACAGTTCAGGCATGGGCCGACACCACGATGAACCCGTCATAGGACCCGGCCAAACCCTTTCCCATCCCTGTCACCGCACCATCAACCGTGAACCCCGCATCGGTCAGGGCCTCTTCGATCTCGGTCCGCGAGTAATAGGTGTAATAGCGATCCAGATGGTCGCGATGTTCGCCGGTGCCCAGCTTCATCCCCAGAGACAACCGGCCTCCGGGCTTCAACGCAGCATGGATCGCGGCCAGATGACGCGGGAAATCGGCGCGGGGGGCGTGCAGCAGTGAAAAGCTTGCATAAACGCCGTCATACTCGTCCACCTCGGTGACGTCATCAAACGTCCCCAGATGGGCATCGACACCATTGTTTTTTGCATGCTCGACAAAGGCGGGCGTGGCATCCAGCGCCCGCACTTTCAGCCCTTGCCGCATCAGAAACGCGCTGTCCGATCCGGGGCCAGAGCCGAGATCCAGCACATATCCCCCTTTGCCCACGGCATCCGCAAAGGCCTGTCGTGCCTCGATCTGTTCGGCGGGCAGCGGCATGCTCAGGTAATCGGAAACCCGGTTGGTATAGGCGTTGATGGTCCGCTTATCACTCACAGATTTACCCCTATGGCAAGACAGATCAGAACGATGGCGGTCAGCAGGATGCGCAACCGCATCCACCAGACCGGGGTCAGCCGCCAGTATGAGAACAAAGCGTCGAGCAAAAGCAACCCCGCGAACCCATACATCAGGTTCGTACCGGCACTGACCGGGCCGCCGCCGGTCATAAAAAAAGCCCAAAGCGCGGGCAGGACCGACAAGGTATAACAGGTCGCCGCCTTGCTGCCCGAGGTTTTGGTGGAAAACCCCCACAGCACGCCCGACATGAAGCTCAGGATCACCGAGCCATAGAAGAGTTGCACGTAAGGCCCCACAAAGCGCGACCCCAGTTCCTGACGGCCCCAGTCGTTCAGATCACCGCTCAGATAGGTCAGTGCGCCCCAGACAAACGGGATCAGTCCCGCCAGCCCCAGCAAGAGCGGCGCGCGGGGGATACCTATCATGCGGGCACCCGCAGCACGCGGGGAACTTTGAACTCGACATTCTCAACGGCGGTTTCGACCAGTTCGACGGTGACGTCATAATGATCCCGGAAGGCGTCAATCACCTCGTTGACCAGCACCTCGGGGGCCGAGGCCCCGGCGGTAATGGCAATACTTGAAATCCCCTCAAGCGCGCGCCAGTCAATGTCGGTCGCGCGTTGCACCAGTTGCGCGTAGCTGCACCCGGCGCGCGCAGCGACCTCGACCAGTCGGCGCGAGTTCGACGAGTTCGGCGCACCTACCACCAAAAGCGCGTCGGATTTTGGCGCAACCGCCTTCACCGCTTCCTGCCGGTTGGTGGTGGCATAACAGATGTCTTCCTTGTGTGGCCCGACGATGGCCGGAAACCGCGCCTCGAGCGCGGTGATGATATCCTTGGTGTCATCGACCGACAGGGTGGTTTGGGTGACAAATGCCAGCTTCTCGGGATCGCGGACCGCGACGCTGGCCACATCCTCGACCGTTTCGACCAGCAGCACCCCGCCATCGGGCAGCTGGCCCATGGTGCCAACGGTTTCGGGATGACCCTTGTGGCCGATCATGATCATTTGCAGTCCGGCATCGAAATGGCGTTGTGCCTCGATGTGTACTTTCGACACCAATGGGCAGGTCGCGTCGACGAATATCATCTCACGCTTTTCTGCTGCGGCCGGGACCGACTTGGGCACACCATGGGCCGAAAAAATCACCGGACGGTCATCCGGGCATTCGTCCAGTTCTTCGACGAACACGGCGCCTTTTGCCCTCAGACCATCCACAACAAATCTATTGTGAACGATTTCGTGCCGGACATAGACCGGGGCACCCCATTTCTGCAGCGCCATCTCGACAATTTTGATGGCGCGGTCGACACCGGCGCAGAAGCCGCGCGGTGCGGCCAGATACAATGTCAGTGGCGGCTTGGTCATGGCTGTCTCCTTGATAGGGACAGGTAAGGCTTTTGCGGCTGAGGGTCCAGTGATCCCGGATGTGTCATTTAGCTGATACAGACGGCTGCTATTCGATCGGCATTTGAGAACGCATCTATCGTTAAAGCAAGGCGGCCAGATTCTCCCCGGAATCTGACCGCCACTTAGACAATTTTTGGACCTTACTTGCCGCCGGCAGCCATGACGCTGCGGGTTTCGGCTGGCATTTCACGCGGAGGGCGGCCGATCACGTCGCGCAAATCCTCCAACTCGATAAAGTTGTCTGCCTGGCGGCGCAGTTCGTCCGAAATCATCGGCGGTTGGCTGCGGATGGTCGACACGACCGACACGCGCACGCCTTGCCGTTGCAGACTGGCTATCAGCGGGCGGAAATCCCCATCGCCCGAAAACAGCACGATATGATCGACACGCGGTGCCAGTTCCATGGCATCGACCGTCAGTTCGATATCCATATTTCCTTTGACTTTCCGACGCCCCATGCTGTCGGTGTATTCTTTTGCCGGTTTGGTAACCATGGTGAAGCCGTTGTAGTGCAGCCAGTCCACCAAGGGCCGGATCGGAGAATACTCGTCATTTTCCAGTAGCGCTGTGTAGTAGAAAGCTCTAAGCAGTTTGCCTCTGCGCATGAATTCCTGGCGCAGCAACTTGTAGTCGATGTCAAACCCCAGTGCTTTTGCGGCGGCATAAAGATTCGAGCCGTCGATGAACAGCGCTAGCCGTTCGTCCTTGTAAAACATAAAATGGTCCTTCCGGTATAATCCACCGCACCGTGAGCTCCGTGAGTGAAAAGAAATTGGTCAGTGCAATGGTATCCTTAAAATAGGCTTTTTAGCCTATATCGCAAGCATTCTCTGAACAGAATATGGGGTCTGAAGTGGACAAATCCTTGTCGGAAGCCGTCATTGCGCTGGGTGGAAATCTCAGTCTGAGAGGTCATGGACCCAGGGTGACACTTGAGCAGTCGCTATCCGCAATGGTTGAGGCCGGGCTGGTGATTCGTGCCGCAAGCCGGTTTTTTGCCACACCCTGCTTTCCAGCAGGCGCCGGGCCTGACTATGTGAATGCTGCGGTTTTGATCGAAACCGATCTCGATCCGGGGCAGCTTCTGGACCTGCTGCACCGCATCGAACATGACTTTGGCCGCGCCCGCGAACAACGCTGGGGGATGCGCACGCTTGACCTTGATCTGGTCTGTTGGGGCGATCTTGTGCTGCCCGATGAGCTCGAACATCAACGCTGGCTGACCCTTGCGCCCGAGGATCAGGTCAAATCCGCGCCCGAGCAGTTGATCCTGCCCCATCCCCGGCTACAGGATCGCGCCTTTGTCCTGGTTCCGATGGCGGATGTTGCGCCGGATTGGAGTCATCCGGTGCTGGGGCTGACGGCGCGTCAGATGGTTGCCGCTTTGCCGCCTGCGGATGTTGCCGCTGTCACACCGCTGTGATCCTCGCATTTGCGGCATTTCCTGCTTGTCAAGGCGGGGATTCGCGCTTAGATAAACCCCTTCCTGCCACGGATTCATTTACGGAGAGCGCCCTATGGCCCGCGTTACGGTCGAAGATTGTGTAGACAAGGTCCCGAACCGGTTCGAACTGGTTATGCTTGCCGCCCACCGGGCGCGCGAGATTTCTGCCGGTGGCCCGATCACCGTTGACCGCGACAACGATAAGAACCCCGTTGTCTCGCTGCGCGAAATCGCCGACGAAACCCAAAGCGCCGATGAGCTGCGCGAACGCCTGATCGAGGCCAACCAGACCCAGATCGAGGTTGATGAGCCGGAAGAAGATCAGATGGCGCTGCTGATGGGTGCTGAATCCGACAAACCCGCGGATGACGATATGTCGGAAGAAAAGCTCCTGCGCGCTCTGATGGAGGCTCAGGGCCAGGGGTAACCCCAGCGACAAAGGTGCGGACCGGATGATTTCAGCTGAAGACCTGATTGCGCTGGTCCGCAATTACAATCCCAAGACAAACGCCGAACGTATCGAGCGGGCCTATGAATTTGGCCAGCAGATGCACGAAGGGCAGTTCCGCCATTCTGGCGAGCCCTATTTCTCGCACCCCGTTGCCGTAGCCGCCATCCTGACCGAACAGCGTCTGGATGATGCAACAATCATCACCGCCCTGCTGCACGACACGATCGAGGACACCAAGGCCAATTACGGACGCGTGTCCGAGCTGTTCGGGGATGAGGTCGCCAAGCTGGTCGATGGTGTCACCAAGCTGACGAATCTGCAGCTGTCCAGCCGCGAGACCAAGCAGGCCGAAAACTTCCGCAAGCTGTTCATGGCGATGTCCAAGGACCTGCGGGTCATTCTAGTCAAGCTGGCCGACCGTCTGCACAACATGCGCACCATCAAGGCGATGCGCCCTGAAAAGCAGGTGCAGAAAGCGCGCGAGACGATGGACATCTATGCGCCGCTTGCGGGCCGCATGGGGATGCAATGGATGCGCGAGGAGCTTGAGGACCTCGCCTTCCGCGTGCTGAACCCCGAAGGCCGCCAATCGATCATCCGGCGCTTTATCACGCTACAGCGCGAAACCGGTGACGTGATCCACCGCATCACCGGCGACATGCGGCACGAGTTGGAGAAGGCCGGGATCGAAGCCGAGGTATTTGGCCGCGCCAAGAAACCCTATTCGATCTGGCGCAAGATGCAGGAAAAGGATCAGGGCTTCTCGCGCCTGTCCGATATCTACGGTTTCCGCATCATCACCCAGACCGAGGAAGACTGCTATCGCACCCTCGGCGCGATCCACCAGCGTTGGCGCGCGGTTCCCGGGCGGTTCAAGGATTACATCAGTCAGCCAAAATCGAACGGCTACCGCTCGATCCACACCACTGTGTCGGGGCGTGACGGTAAACGGGTCGAGGTTCAGATTCGCACCCGCCAGATGCATGATGTGGCCGAAACCGGCGTTGCGGCGCATTGGTCCTATCGTGACGGCGTGCGCTCGGAAAACCCGTTTGCGGTTGATCCGGCCAAGTGGATTTCCAACCTCACAGAACAATTCGACAGCGAAGACGATCACGAGGATTTTCTCGAAGCCGTCAAGCTTGAGATGTATTCGGATCAGGTGTTCTGTTTCACCCCCAAGGGAGACGTGGTGAAACTGCCGCGCGGGGCGACGCCGATTGACTTTGCCTATGCCATTCACACCCGTATCGGTCACGCCTGTGTCGGTGCCAAGGTCGATGGCATCCGCGTGCCTTTGTGGACGCGGCTGAAAAACGGGCAGTCGGTTGACGTCATCACGGCTGATGGCCAAACACCGCAGGTGACCTGGCTGGAGATTGCAGTTACCGGCAAAGCGCGCACGGCAATCCGTCGGGCTCTGCGTGAAGTCGACCGCGAACGGTTTATCAAACTGGGCAAGGAACTGGCCCGCGCAGGGTTCGAGAATATCGGCCGCAAGGCCACCGACAAGGCGTTGGATACGGCCGCCAAACACCTTCGCCTGAAAGACCGTCACGAGTTACTGGCCCGTTTGGGGAGCGCGGAACTTACCGCCCATGACGTCGTCGAGGCCGTTTACCCCGAGTTGGCCAAGGACGAAGGCGACGCCATTCCGATGCGACGTGCCGTGATTGGCCTTGAGCCCGGACAGAAGTTCGACCGCGCCCCGTGTTGTCAGCCCCTGCCCGGAGAGCGCATCGTCGGCATTACCTATCGCGGCAAGGGTGTCGTAGTACACGCAATTGATTGCGACCGTCTATCCGAGTTTGAAAACGAACCCGAACGCTGGGTTGATCTGCACTGGCACTCGGGAACGCATCCCGCTGTTTATGGCGCGACGCTGGACCTCACCATCGGAAATGACGCAGGTGTTCTGGGACGTATTTGCACATTGATCGGTGAGAAAAAGGCCAATATCTCGAACCTGGTATTTATCGACCGTAAACCCGATTTTTACCGCTTGCAGATCAGCGTCGAGCTGCGCGACCTTGAACAATTGCATTCGTTGATGCTGATGCTTGAGGCCGAAAGCGATGTCGCCGCGGTCGAAAGGTATCGGGATCGGGCCAAAACGACGGTCGCGGCAAGCTGAGAAGGGGTGATCAGGAGTGGTTTTCAAGCGCCGAGATCGACGCTCGCCTGTCCAGATCGCATCAGAGTTGGTCTATCCCCGCGGCGGATGGACCCGGGCTTTCCACTACGTCAAACATCGTGTTCGTCGCCTTCCTGATACTCCGGAACGGATTGCGCGCGGGATTGGCGCGGGGGTCTTTGCCGCGTTCACACCGTTTTACGGTTTGCATTTTGTCGTCGCTGCCGTGTTGGCCCGTTTGCTCAACGGGAACATTCTGGCCGCGCTCAGCGGGACATTCTTTGGGAATCCGCTGACCTACGTGCCAATTGGTGTGATCTGCTTGCAGGCCGGGCATTTCTTGCTGGGCACCAAGTTTGACGAGGGTGACACCCACGGACTGATGGGCAAGTTTGCCGACGCAATCGGTGATCTCAAAAACAACTTCATAGCCATGTTCACCGACCGCGTTGCTGACTGGCGCGGCCTCGGTGTGTTTTATGATGAGGTGTTCTTTCCCTATCTGATCGGCGGGATCATCCCGGGGATCGTAGCCGGTATCATATGCGCGTATCTCAGCTTGCCCGTGATCCGAACCTACCAAAAACGCCGCCGGACAAAGATCAAAGCGAAATTCGAAGAAATCAAGCAATTGGCGCAGGCAGAGACTGCCGTTCCGCGGGTAAACGAACTAGGCTCTGCCCACGAGCTTATGAAGGATTCGAAGGATGTCTGACAATTATCTGCGTCTGGGTGTGAATATTGACCACGTCGCCACAGTGCGCAATGCGCGCGGCGGGGCGTATCCGGACCCCCTAAGGGCCGCCAAACTGGCGGAAGAGGCTGGCGCGGACGGGATCACGGCGCATCTGCGCGAAGATCGCCGGCACATCTCGGACGCAGACATTGACGGGCTGATGGAGGTGCTTTCAGTCCCGCTGAACTTCGAGATGGCAGCAACTGATGAAATGCAGAAAATTGCGCTGCGTCACAAGCCGCATGCTGTGTGTATTGTCCCGGAAAAGCGAGAGGAGCGCACCACGGAAGGCGGGCTTGAAGTGGCACGCGAAGAGAACAAGCTGGCCCATTTCATCGCACCGCTTCGGGATGTCGGGTGCCGGGTCTCGATCTTCATTGCTGCCGATCAGCGTCAGATCGAAGCAGCGCATCGCATCGGGGCCGAAGTGATCGAGTTACACACTGGCGCGTATTGCGATGCCTGTGCTGAAGGCCGGACAGAGGAGGCCGCGCAGGAGTTGGAGTCCCTTCGCGCGATGTCCAGCTTTGCCCATTCGTTGGGTCTTGAGGTGCACGCGGGCCATGGACTGACCTATGACACCGTGCAACCCGTCGCGGCATTTCCCGAAGTCAAAGAACTCAATATCGGTCACTTCTTGATTGGCGAGTCCATTTTTCTGGGACTGGACCCCGCGATCAAGGAAATGCGCCGCCTGATGGACGAGGCGCGGGCGTGATCGACCTTGCGTCTCTTGCGGTTTCGGCGCTTGCCTTTTTTGTCGTTGCCGTTTCGCCGGGCCCTGCCAATATCTCAAACGCTGCCGTGGCGATGAGCTATGGGCGCAAGACAAGCCTGATCTACGGTGCAGGTCTATCTTGCGGTTTGGTGTTCTGGGGGCTGGTCGCCGCCAGCGGGATGGGCGCGGTCCTGCAAGGCTCGCTTTACGTCTTGATGGTCTTGAAGGTGTTGGGCGGGCTCTATCTTTTGTGGCTGGCTTGGCAATCCGGGCGCTCTGCGTTGCGCTCGGATGCGGGCAAAGTCGCGACACCCGACAAGGGCAGGTGGTTTTGGCGTGGTCTGATTCTGAATTTGTCCAATCCGAAATCGGTCATTGCCTGGATGGCGGCGCTGTCTGTTGGTTTGGGCCCGAATGACGGTATCCTGGCTGTCGCCGCAGCGACGCTGGTATGTGTGATCGCGGGATTCATCAACAACGCGCTTTATTCGCTTCTGTTTTCGGTCAGTGGAATGATGGCCGGCTACCGTAGGCTAAGACGAAGGATCGATGGGGTTGTCGCGGGTCTGTTCGCCATTGCGGGTCTGGGCTTGATCAGGTCTGCCTTTGCCAGATGAAAAAGGGTCTGCCGCCCGCAGGCCCTTGATCTCTTTACGTGTATGACATGTTATTCCCAACAGGACAGACGGACGGGGGACGCACCAACATGATCACGGCAGGTTTCGTTGCAATCTGGCTCGCCTGGTTGATGGCCGGCGGTTCGCCCGGACCGGCGACCATGGGAATAGCGGGCACCGCCATGAACGAGGGGCGCACGGCGGGTCTGGCGTTTGCGCTAGGCATCTGCGCCGGCTCTGCCGCCTGGGGCATAGCGGCGGCATTGGGATTATCGGCAATCATGTTGGCCAATGTCTGGGTGTTCGAAGTGATCCGCTATGTCGGCGTGGCTTACCTGAGTTGGCTTGCCCTGAATGCCTTGCGCCGTGCGCTGACGTCGGACGAGGTTGCGTTGGGAAATCCGGTCCGCGGTTCTTTGGCAACGATATTTGCCAAAGGCGCGGCTATTCACCTGACCAACCCCAAAGCGATCCTAAGCTGGGGGTCGATCTATGCCATCGTGGCCCCAAATGATGCCAGCCTGAGAATGCTGCTGAGCTATTTTGCGCTGCTTTACGCGGGTTCATTGTTGATTTTCATAGGCTACGCTTTCCTCTTTTCCTCAGCGCGGATGGTCAACGCCTACCGCCGCGCCCGCCGCTGGTTTGACTTTGCATTTGCAGGGTTTTTTGGCGTCGCCAGTTATAAAATCCTGACGGTGCGCTTGTCATGAAGGCCGAGGGGCAGCGATGATCAGACACTGCGTGATGCTGCGCCTGACGTCCGATTTCGACCCTTCGGAACTCGACGCCGTTATGAGGGGATTGGGTCGCGTTGCGGATCGTCTGCAGGGTTGCGGGGGCTTTGTGCATGGCCCCAACCGTGACTTCGAAGCGAAGTCATCCGACTACCCTTATGGGTTTTCGTTGGACTTCGCCGATGCTGCCGACTTGAAACGGTACGCCAATGACGAAACGCACCGCAAGCTGGGAGCGCGGCTCGTGGCGATGTGTGAGGGTGGCGCAGAGGGGATTCTGGTTTTCGATTTGGAAATGCCTGCCCTGACCGACCAATAACAAACGAGGGAACGTCATGAAAGCAATCACCTATCGCGGTTTCGGCGCAGCGGCGGATGTCCTTGAGCTGGTCGACCTGCCTACGCCGACGCCCGCCGCAGGCGAGGTTTTGGTGCGCGTCTGTGCCTCGGGTATCAATCCTTCTGACGTCAAATTGCGGGCGGGTGCACGCCCCGGTGCAGCAATGCAATTCCCGGTCATTACCCCGCATTCCGACGGAGCAGGGGTGATCGAGGCGGTGGGCGAAGGCGTTGACCCGGCACGGGTCGGCGAACGGGTCTGGATCTGGAACGGCCAATGGCAACGCGCATTTGGGACAGCAGCCGAATACGTTTCTTTGCCGTCCGAGCAAGCCGTTTTCTTGCACAACACGACCAGTTTCACCGAAGGCGCCTGTTTTGGCATTCCGGCTATGACGGCTTGGTACGCGCTGTACCGCGATGGTCCGATTTCCGATCAGACGGTCTTGGTCACGGGCGGTGCGGGCACGGTGGGGCGTTACGCGTGTCAAATGGCAGCCTTGGGTGGCGCGCGTGTCATTACGACCGTCAGCTCTGAGGACAAAGCGGCGCATTCCGGTGCGGCAGAGTGGATCAACTATCGCACGCAGAACGTTACCGAGGCTGTAATGGACCTGACCCGGGGCGCGGGGGTCGACCGCATCGTCGAAGTTGATTTTGCCGCCAACCAAAGCACATCACTGTCGCTGATACGGCCCGGCGGCACAATCGCCAGCTATGCCTCTGCTTCGCAAATGCGGCCGGAATTGGATTTCTATGGATTCATGTTCAAGAACATCCGTCTGCACATGCTTATCGTTTACATGCTGGATGCGGCTGAGCGTCGGCTTGGTGAAGCTCAACTGGGGACATGGCTGGAGCAGGGCGCGTTGAAACACGCGGTGGTTCCTGCCGGAACGCTTGCCGATGCCGTCGCCGCGCATCAGATGGTCGAGGCCGGTCAGAAACTGGGCACAGTGGTGTTGGAGGTCTAGCGTGATCCTTGGAATCGGAACGGATCTTGCAAACATCGAACGCATTCAGCGCACGCTGGATCGGTTCGGAGATCGTTTTCGAAACCGGGTTTTCACCGAGATTGAGCAACGCAAAGCAGAGTACCGCGCAGACACAGCCGGTACTTACGCCAAGCGCTGGGCCGCGAAAGAGGCATGTTCCAAGGCCTTGGGCACCGGTCTTCGCATGGGGATCGCGTGGAAGGACATGTCGGTGACCAACTTGCGTTCGGGTCAGCCGGTAATGCACGTAACGGGCTGGGCGGCCGACCGTCTGGCAAAGATGACGCCCCCCGGTTACAAGGCGATCATCCACGTTACACTGACCGACGATCACCCATGGGCGCAGGCCATTGTGATGATCGAGGCGCGCCCGCTTCAAGAAGCGCCTGAGCAGCCTTGACTTGCCCCCACCGGCCCCGCATGTAGCACCCCAACGAATGGAAGGACCGGAGAGAGCAGTATGGCCGAGGAAGCCAAATCAGGAAGCGGTGTCTGGGAGACGATCAAGACCATCGTCTATGCACTGCTGATCGCGGGCGTTTTCCGCACGCTGTTCTTTCAGCCTTTCTGGATTCCGTCCGGATCGATGAAACCAACGCTGCTGATTGGCGATTTCCTGTTCGTGAACAAGATGTCATACGGCTATTCATATGCGTCCTGTCCCAGCCTGATCATCCCCAGCGTGGGTCTGAATATTGATGCCGAGGACATCTGTGGCTGGATGCAAGGTGACGGAAATACCCGCTTCTGGGGCGGCGACCCCGAACGCGGCGATGTAATCGTCTTCCGCCACCCGGTTACAGGCAGGGACTATATCAAACGTCTTATCGGGCTGCCCGGCGACCGCATTCAGGTTCGGGACGGAACGATAATTCTGAACGGGACTGCCCTGTCGCAGGAACCTGACGGCGTGTTCACAGAGGTTGCGGAACCTCAAGGCCCACAGGGGCTGCGGCCTCGGTGCGAAAATGGCCCTGTCGGGTTTGGCGGCACCTGCGAGAAATCGCGATTTATCGAGACCCTGCCCAATGGTGTTTCCTACGAAGTGCTGAATATCGGCAATCAAGGGTCCGACAACACAGGCGTCTATGTTGTCCCGGAAGGTCACTACTTCTTTATGGGCGACAATCGCGACAATTCGGCAGACAGCCGCCTGCCGCAATCCGTCGGTGGGGTCGGCTACGTGCCCTACGAAAACCTGATTGGGCGTGCAGATCGGATTATGTTCTCGTCTGCGGGTCGCTCGATGCTGTTCTTCTGGACCTGGCGCGGCGATCGGTTCTTTAAGGCGGTGAATTGAAGCTTTCAGCCGAGATAAAGGCGTTCCAGAAACGGCTTGGGTACGCGTTTGAGACCCCAGAGCTGTTGGTGCGTGCCTTGACACACGGTTCCGTTTCGTCGCCGACCCGCCCTGACAATCAAAGGTTGGAGTTTCTGGGCGACCGTGTGCTGGGCCTTGTTATGGCCTCCGCGCTATTGGAAGCGGACAAAAACGCATCAGAGGGGCAACTGGCGCCGCGTTTCAACGCTTTGGTGCGCAAGGAAACCTGCGCGGACGTGGCCCGACAGATAGATTTGGGTGCAGTGCTCAAGCTGGGACGGTCCGAGATGTTGTCCGGGGGGCGCCGCAAACAGGCCCTTCTGGGTGATGCGATGGAGGCGGTGATCGCCGCCGTTTACCGTGATGCAGGGTTCGAGGCAGCGCGTGATGTCATATTGCGATTGTGGGGTGATCGCGTTCACAATGTCCAGGCGGACGCGCGGGATGCCAAAACCTCACTGCAAGAGTGGGCGCAGGCAAGGGGGCAAAAGCCCCCGTCCTATGTCGAAATCAAAAGAAGCGGCCCCGACCACGCGCCCGTGTTTACCATCGCCGCCCGCCTTCAGGACGGAACCGAGGCACAAGCCACTGCCGGGTCAAAACGGCAGGCCGAGCAGGCCGCGGCAAAAGCGATGTTGGAGCGGTTGGGATGAGCCGCTTCGCTGATCCTTCGGCGTGAAGATCAGACCCGCACATCAGGTGGACGCAGCCAGCCTTGCGGCGCTATCGATCGAGGTTTGGATCGGCACTTACCTGCGCTATGGCGTGAGTTCGTTTTTTGCCCAATATGCTCTATCCGAATTCACCACAGACCGGTTCGAAAGGCTGCTTAAGGAAGGGAATGACCTTCTGGTGGTTTCGGAAAACCGCGATGGGATCGACGGTTATATTCGCGTCGCTAAAGAACGCGTTGCACCGGTCGAAGGGCTTTCTGACCTTGAGATTGCGACCATTTACGTGCAGCCCAGGCATCACGGAAAGGGTATCGGATCAGCGTTGTTGGATTGCGCGATCGACCATGCACAGGCCAACAACCGAAACTCGATCTGGCTAACCACCAATTCCGAGAACCAACCCGCGATCGACTTCTACCTGTCCAAGGGATTCTTGCAGGTTGGTACAACGGATTTCCGTATCGGGGAACAATCCTATCCAAATCATGTTCTGGCCCTAAAGACGCCAAGTCATATCCAAGGTTAGACCACCCGGATAAAGCCGGTCAGACCGGTTTTCTGATGTTCAATCACGTGGCAATGGAACGCCCAGTCACCCGGATTGTCCGCCACCAGGGCGATTTCCGCGACCTCGCCCTTCAGCAGCAGCATCGTGTCCGTAAGCAGTGGCGGAAGTTTTCGAAGGTTCGACTTGATGGGTGTGAAGACCAGCCCGTGCAGGTGGATCGGGTGCAAGTTGGGAGATTCATTGCGCAGCCGCAGAACATAGCTCTTGCCGCGTTCAAGTGTTGCGAGTGGGCCAACATCGGCCGCGGCATCGCCGGGCCACGGGATGCGATTGATGGACCAGAAGTTATAGCCCAGCGAGCCGCAGAACCCGTTGTCCGGCTGACCGCCTTCCGGGGTCCAACCAAAGACGAACTCGTGCAGGTCTGCATTGGCCAAGTCGGGCATTGCTGCAGGGTTCGCTGGCAATGGCCCAAGCTCGCGCAGGTCACGCGATACGGATGCGCCGACGGCACGCAACGTCGCCATCGGTTGCGCTGGTCGACCGGGCAGCTTGGCCATAAGATCGACGCGGCCACCTTCTTGGTCCGGCATGGCCACCGCGAAATCAACACGTTGCCCGGGGCCGACCAGCAAAGGCGCATCAGCTGTTGGAATTGGCACCTCAACTTCGACAGGGTGGCCATCCCAAGCGATGATTTTCGCATCACCACCCATCAGATGCAGGCGGTATATGCGTGTTGTATCCGTATTCACGACGCGCAGCCTGACCAAATGACCCGCGCCGTGGTCGTAGACAGGTGTTTTTAGCCAGTTCGCGGTATGTACATTTCCGAACGTTCCGGCACGCGCCGCGCCGCGCGGCGTGTAAGCAGGCAGAAAGGCGCCATTCTCATCCAGCCGAAAGTCGCGCAGATTGATCACTTGCTCACTGTCGAACCCGGGGTCCTCAGGTTCGGCAATCACCATGACACCTGTCAGGCCATGGGCCATCTGTTCCATCGTCATACAGTGGGGATGATACCAATAGGTACCCGCATCAGGCGGGGTGAACGCGTAGTCATAGACCTCGCCTTCGCCGATGGGCATTTGCGTCAGATATGGGACGCCGTCCATGTCGTTCGGGATGCGCAATCCGTGCCAGTGCATGGCCGTATAGTCGGCCAGGGTGTTGCGTACCGGCAGCCGCATTACCTCACCCTGCCTGCCATACAAAACTGGCGGTGGCGCGTCCGGTGACAAGCTGACCATGCCGTTTGTCACCTGATCGCGCAGGGCAAAGCTTGCCGGTTGAATGGTCAATTCCTGCGCCCCGGCAACAAGTTCCATGCCGCCCAAACCCAACGCTCCGGCAGTGGCGGTGCTGCCCAAAAGAAACTCGCGACGATTCATGTCAGACCCCTTGATGATGGGAAGCAAACCGGGCTGTGATTGGCTGGGCGCTGGGGATATGATTGGCATCCGTTGCGCATGGCAGCAATGCGACAAATCCCTCTGGTCCGTTCTGCCATTCTGCTATAGGGGTGCGCACTTGCAAACAGGATCGCAGGATACATGACCACACGCGCCGGATTTATCGCCCTGATCGGAGAGCCCAACGCAGGCAAATCCACCCTTCTGAACCGCATGGTCGGGGCCAAGGTCTCGATTGTGACGCATAAGGTCCAGACCACCCGCGCCCGCATCCGTGGCGTGGCGATGGAAGGCGATGCGCAGCTGGTCTTTGTAGACACGCCGGGTCTGTTCAAACCCCGCCGTCGCCTCGACCGTGCGATGGTCGCCGCTGCGTGGGGCGGGGCGGCCGACGCGGATATCGTGGTCCTGTTGGTCGAGGCGCATCGCGGCATCACCGAAGGGGTCGAACGCATCCTTGAAGGACTGGAAGAGATCGGGCAGGGCCGCACCATCGCGCTGGCCATCAACAAGATCGACAAGGTTCCGTCCGAGAAACTGCTGGCGCTGACCAGTGATCTGAACGCGCGCTATCCCTTCGCCGAGACCTTCATGATCTCGGCTGAAAAAGGCCACGGCGTTGACGACCTGCGTCACTGGCTGGCCTCGAACCTGCCCGAAGGCCCCTGGCTCTACCCCGAAGACCAGATCGCTGATCTGCCGCTTCGCATGATCGCAGCGGAAATGACGCGCGAGAAACTGACCCTGCGCCTGCATCAGGAACTGCCCTATCAACTGACCGTCGAGACCGAGAACTGGGAGGAGCGCAAGGACGGCTCTGCCAAGATCGATCAGGTCATCTATGTTATGCGCGACGGCCACAAGGGTATCGTTCTGGGCAAGAAGGGTGAGACCATCAAAGCCGTCAGTCAGGCGGCGCGGGCCGAACTGGAAGAGTTCCTCGACCGCAAGATCCACCTGTTCCTGCAGGTGAAGGTCCGGCCCAACTGGCTGGAAGAATCCGAGCGCTACTCGGAAATGGGGCTGGATTTCAAAGACGGCAACGCATGACTCGCCTTACAGCCGAATTCTGGGTGCATGCCTACCTGGCGCGGCTGCGGTTTCAGGAAATCCCAGCGTTTGTCGTGGCCCATGGTGATGACACAGCCGGCGCGGTGTTGGTCAAACTGAATACACTGGATGGTCATGCGGTTGCGTTTCAGCGCAGTTTCGACCTGATGAGCGGAGAGCGAAAGTGGGTGGAGCTGTGTGCCGGTGCTGAGTCTTACGTCGATGCCGCTATTACCCGCCAACGCAGCTTTGACCCAGACCTTTGGGTGATTGAAGTCGAGGACCGGCAGGGGCGGCATTTGCTGGGCGAAGTAGGGCTGGACTAAACCAACTGACCAGCCCGATCACAGCCAGACTAACAACCAAGTTCGGTTGTCAGTCTTTGTCGCTGAAATAAACGAAACTCATTTTGTTGCCATCTGGATCGCGTGCATAAGCACCATAGAAATTCGGGCCGTACTGCGGGCGGGTGCCGGGATCACCTTCGTTGGTTCCACCATTGGCAAGCGCCGTTTCGTGCGCCTCTCGAACTTCGGCCTCGCTTTGGCACAACAAACCGACCATGTTTCCGTTTCCGACCGTCGCAGTCTCTTGATTGAAGGGTGTTGCGACCCACATGCAACCGCCGTCGCGCAACTCGTAACATACGGCGTGGGGCATGTATTCGGCGACAACTTTACCGCCAATGCGCGGCACGACCGCATCATAGTAGGTCCGTGCGTTAATCACATCGTTCGAGCCGATCATGACATAATTAAGAGACATAACTTCAATCCTGCTTTTGGAACATAAAGCGAACATTAATGCGCGCACCGTTCACACGCAATGCAAACTTTACCGCGCTTCACAAAGGTTGCCGTATCAAAAACGAAATTGGTGCCGAGCGTGTTCGAGGTTGTATCTGGCAGGATAGGCCGGTTTACACCTTGCGCACGTAACGGGCTTGGGATTTTCTGCGCACTGACCTGTTGAATTGACGGAGCCAACCTTGGACTGGCGCGATCACGGTATTCTACTGACGTCACGCAGACATGGCGAAACCGCCGCTATTGTCGAGGTCTTTACCGAAGGCCACGGGCGTCATGCCGGTGTCGTACGCGGTGGGGCCAGCCGCAAGATCGCCCCGACCCTGCAACCGGGTGCGCAGGTGGATGTGCATTGGCGTGCCCGGCTCGAAGAACATCTGGGCAGCTTTCAAGTGGAACCACTCCGCTCGCGCGCGGCGGCCGCGTTTTCGGGGCGATTGGCGCTGGCCGGGCTGAACGCGGTTGTCGCCTTGTTGTCCTTCTGTTTACCGGAACGCGAACCCCATCCGGCGATCTACAAACAGACCGAGCAACTGATGGACTTGCTTGGCCAGGACGAGATTTGGCCCCTGGCGTATTTGCGTTGGGAATTGGCCCTGTTGGAAGAATTGGGATTTGGTCTTGATCTTACGGTCTGCGCAGTAACAGGAGCGCAGTCCGGGCTGGTTTATGTCTCACCCAAGACAGGGCGCGCCGTCAGCGCCGAAGGTGCCGGGGAATGGGCGGACAAATTGCTGCCGTTGCCCCCATGTTTGCGCGGCGAAGGGGCCGCGCCGGACGAAGAGATCGCGCAGGGCCTGCAAACAACCGGCTATTTTCTTGAGCACCGTCTGGCGCCATCGCTGGGTCACAGCCCGCTGCCCGAAGCTCGGGCCCGATTTGTCGAAAAGTTCATTCGACGGCTGTGAACACCATCTCGTGCCCGTCATCGTTTCGCAGGATCAGAACACTTCCCGAGACTTCGGACTGTGTCATGGTCATCAGGGCCGCGAAGAAAAAGCCCTCGGCTTCCAATCCGGCACAGGCTGCGCGGGTGGCTGTCAGATCGTCAATGCCAAACCACGGATAAGGCGCGCTGAGCGTGCCCTGAAAGGTGTTACACGGGGCGTTCCCGGCAATTTTGCCCTCTTCGGGGAAGCGCAAGAGGGCACTGGCCTCATAGGGTTGACCGTCGATTTCCTGAAGGGACCACGTTTGGTCGGCTGCCCCGTAGGCCGCGACAGTTTCGTCTTTATTGCATTGAAACAGGGCCAACAGGGGCAAGGTCAGGATCAAACGCATCATGTGCGCGTCTTACCGCAACGCGGAGGCGGACAAAACAGTTTCAATAGGGGTTCTCGCCGCTTATCAGTTCTTCCCGAACTTCAAGCCTTGGCCGCCAATTGTATCGCGTATCCGCGCGGACCGGTGCCCAGAACAGTGCGCCGCTGTTGCGCCACGGGTCGAGAATGATGCCATCATACATCGAATCTCCCTTGGCACTGATCACGGCGGAATGGTGGATGATCCGGAACGCTGTGGGTGGAGACGTCGCCCAATGCAAATCCAGCGTGCGGAATCCCTCCTGCTGCAGGCGCTTGGTCATCGCCTCGGCCCAGTCATTGCACAGCCCGTATTCCCGGAGCCCATTGATGACCTTTGCATTGTGGATAATCGCGGGGTCTGTGACGTTCCAGTCCCGCGTCAACTGTTGCGAATAGGAATAGGCGATGGTTGCCGCGCGTTGTGCCTCGGCCGCGTCGACACCCGGGTCGAGTGCCTGGATCGCGTGGGCCAAAGCGTCGATATCGCCCTGACCTGCCGTCGGCGGCGCGGTGCTACATCCGACAAGAATGAGGGCGGCCAGGGTCGCCCAAAGTGCAAGGAATCGTCTGATCATGTGTTTGGTGCCAACTGCTCGGGTCCGAGTTGTCGTCTAACGGTGATTGCGACCGGATCAAAGGGGAAGTTTGCGTGATCAGCGAAACCTGACTGAATAAGGGACAGTCAGCGCCGGATTCAACGGTCGGTTACCCCGAGAAGAAAAAGACCCGGCGCAGTGGCCGGGTCAGTTGGGGAAACGGGCCTGCCTAAATGGTCATCCAAGCAGTCGTCGCGCGATGACCTGTGCCTGAATTTCAGCGGCCCCTTCGAAGATGTTCAAAATACGTGCGTCGCACAGGACGCGGCTGATTTTGTATTCCAGCGCAAATCCGTTGCCGCCATGAATCTGCAGACCGTTGTCCGCCGCCGCCCATGCGACCCGTGCGCCCAGCAACTTGGCCATCCCGGCCTCAAGGTCGCAGCGGTGTCCGTGATCCTTTTCCCAGGCCGAGAAATAGGTCAACTGGCGTGCGATCATGATCTCAACCGCCATCATCGCCAGCTTGCCCGAAACACGCGGGAAGTGGATCAACGACTTGCCGAACTGTTTGCGGTCCTGCGCGTACTGCATCGCGATATCCAAGGCGCTTTGCGCGACACCGATGGCCCGCGCGGCAGTTTGAATGCGGGCGGATTCGAAGGTTTCCATCAGCTGTTTGAAGCCTTTGCCCTCTTCACCGCCCAGAAGGTTCTCGGCCTTGACGTGGAAACCGTCAAAACCAAGCTCGTATTCCTTCATTCCGCGATAGCCCAAAACCTCAATCTCGCCACCGGTCATGCCCGGGGTAGGGAAGGGGGCGTCATCCGTCCCAGGTGTCTTTTCGGCCAAAAACATCGACAGACCGCGATGATCGGTTGTGTCAGGATTGGTGCGGGCCAGCAGCGTCATCACATGGGTGCGCGCCGCATGGGTGATCCATGTCTTGTTGCCGGTAATCTGATAGTCGCCGTTTTCGTCCTTAACGGCGCGGGTACGAAGGCTGCCAAGGTCCGACCCGGTATTTGGCTCGGTGAACACAGCGGTTGGCAATATTTCGGCGCTGGCGAGTTTTGGCAACCAGTTTGCCTTTTGCTCATCTGTGCCGCCCGCAAGTATCAACTCGGCCGCAATCTCTGACCGCGTGCCCAGCGATCCGACACCGATGTACCCGCGCGAAAGCTCCTCAGAGACAACGCACATCGACGCTTTTGACAAGCCGAAGCCACCGAACTCTTCCGGGATGGTCAATCCAAACACACCCATTTCGGCGAGTTCCTCAATGATCTCGATCGGGATCAACTCGTCCTTGAGGTGCCAATCATGCGCGTTTGGCTCCACCTTTTCCTGCGCATAACGCCGGAACTGCTCGCGGATCATTTCCAGCTCTTCATCCAATCCGGATGCGCCATACATCGTCGAGCCCGCCTGATCCTGCATCAGTTCAACCAACCGGGTGCGCGCAGCCTGAGAATTGCCCTGTGCCATCAGCGTCTGTACTTCGGAGCATTCGAAGCCAGACAATGCATCCCATCCCAGGCCCAGATCCTGCAGCCGGACAACTTCGCCCTGGTTCATTGGAATTCCACCGGCGACCTGGTGCAGGTACTCGCCAAAGGCGATCTGAAGCAAAAGCTGTTCCATCTCGCCGAACTTGCCGTCCGACGACAAAGCCTCGGCCCATCGCTGCATTTGCTTTAGCGACTGGTGATAGGTGGCCAGCCAGGCAAGACCATGCGCGGCGGTCTGGTGTTCCTCGATCAATGCACCCGAGATACGTCCGTCGCTCGTCACCATCGAACGCACCGAGGCGCACGCACGGTCATAAACAGCCTCAACCGCGGGAACGGCCTTTTGCGTCAGCGCCAGAAGGTCGGGCAGAACTGCAGTTTGCGTCGCGCTGGTCATATCTTGTCCGTCATGGGCCATGAATCATGTCCTTCTTAGGGTCGTCTGGTCATAGCACGCTGCAAGTGCAGCGCAACAAAAATGCGCAAGACTCAAGGAAAAAGTTCAAAAATTACGTGACGATTTTGGCGGTGCAGAGAATTCACGGAGTGCTATGAAGGGGCATGTCACTGTTTTCTCTTATGTCTCCAACAGAATTTGTTTTTGCTCTGGCAGTCGCCTTTGTCGCCGGGTGGATCAAAGGGATGGTCGGCTTCGCGCTGCCGATGGTCATAATTTCTGGACTGAGTGTGTTTTTGCCGCCAAGCTTGGCACTGGCTGGTTTGATTTTGCCAACGCTGGCGACAAACGCGCAACAAGCTTTTCAAGAAGGCGCGTCTGCGGCGTTTGGATCAATTCGCAAGTTCCGGGTATTTCTGCTGACTGGATTGTTGTGTCTGTTAACAAGCGCGCAGTTGGTGAGCTTTCTGTCTGCATCCAGCTTCCTGCTGATCATCGGGATACCGGTATCTTTTTTCGCATTGATCCAATTGTTGGGACTAAAGCTGGTTCTGAACAAACCCTCTGCCCGGGTCGAGGCTACTGCTGGCGCCATTGCAGGCGTCATCGGCGGGATATCCGGAGTATGGGGGCCGCCAACCGTAGCCTATCTGACGGCGCTGAACACACCAAAGAAGGATCAGATGCGCGTTCAAGGTGTGATTTACGGGCTTGGGTCCGTGGCGCTGGTTATTGCGCATGTTGGATCAGGGATTCTCTGGGGGCAGTCTGCCGTCTTTTCGGCCACTTTGGTCCTGCCCGCGATGGCAGGGATGTGGTGCGGGTTGCGCTTGCAGGATCGCATTGATCAGGCCGCGTTTCGCAGGCTGACACTGCTGGTTTTGCTGGTCGCAGGGCTCAACCTGTTGCGGCGCGGGCTTGTCGGCTGATTGATCAACTGCGCCTGTCAATGAACCGGAAGGTGAGATAGAGGCCCAGCATCAGGAAAAACAGACCGGAAATATCACCGATCAGAAAAGCAATGTACTCGGCCATGGAACTGCCAAACGCCATGTTGGTCAGGGCCGAGACCAGGAATGAGGTCACAATCCCGACCACCATGATACACAACCAGCATGGTTTGCGATCCGGACTTGGGAACAGGTCCCAACCTGCCCATTTACAGGCGTAAAGCACAGCAGGGACCGTTGTCACGGCAATACCAATCGCCAGCAGCCGATTTGGCAGGAAAACGTCCCAGCCGCCGACCATGGCGAAAACCAGGAACACACCCGGCAACAGTGCAAAAATTGCGCGCCATCCCAACAGCCAAGCGGCCAAGACCCGTACGCCATGCGGCAGAAACAACAGGCTCGCATGGCTGGGGTATTCCGGGAAGAACACGTTCTGCAATGGCATCAGCACTTCGAACGTCAAAATCGAAGCCGCGAAATAGGCAGACGACGCCAGTACCGTGTCTAAGGCCCAACCCTTCAACTGCACGGCGCTGTTATGCCAAATACGCGCTACTTGGGGGCATGTACGATGTATCGCCCCCGATTTGCGCTACCGCTTTGCGACATGTAGCCCTTTTGCACCAAAGACTTCAGCGCGCGAAAAAAGGTCGGGCGCGATACGCTGGATACCAGCGTATGTTCGATCAACCCGAATGTACGAACTTCCCGACCGGTTTTGGAAAGCTCCTCGGCAGCGTAGTAAATATCGCGCTCAACCGGAGAGAGTTCTTCAAGTCCCAACGTACGTTCCATGCTTTGCATGAGCTTACGCAATTCGGTCAGTTTCGAAATTTCAGTCATTACTTACCCATCTTAGTTGGTGCCTTGTGCTGTTAATCGGCCCACCTGAAGACGGCCTAAATTGGCAGTCTCCAAGTATCATATTGACACCGGTTCCCCTCTTAGTACTCTTCCTTATCAATTAGGTAGCCCGACGGAATGCAATTGAGTGAATTTGCCCGAGCTGCCCAAAGGTATTTTAGTTGAAGCCCGGCGCGTCAGCGCCGGGTATTTTTTGTCTTTCGACGTGGACGGAATACCTCAAATCGCGCTTTTCAGCAACGCGTATGTCCGCACGCGTTTGGGTTTCGACCTTAACGTGCTGGTCTAACGCCCGTGACATCCCCGACCTGGCCAAAAAAAGACGACCAGCGGGCCCGCGCTGGTCGTTGAATTTGTCTCGGACGGTGATGGATTCCATCACCCGATTGCGACGGCTTTGATATCCTCGTCGATGAACGGCAAATATTGCTCGAAGTTCTCGGAGAACATTTGAACCAGTTTCTCGGCCTGCTTGTCGAACGCTGCCTGATCGTCCCAGGTGCGTCGCGGGTCCAGCAGAACTTCGGGCACGCCGGGCACGGAAACCGGAACATCAAACCCGAAATTCGCGTCCTTGCGGAATTCAGCATCCGCCAGAGACCCCTCAAGTGCTGCGGTCAGCAACGCGCGCGTTGCCTTGATCGGCATCCGGCTGCCTACGCCGTATGCGCCACCGGTCCAGCCTGTGTTGACCAACCAGCAGGTCGCGCCGTGCTGGGCGATCTTGTCACGCAGCAGATTGCCGTAGGCCTCGGGGCGGCGCGGCATAAACGGGGCACCAAAGCAGGTTGAGAAAGTCGGTTGCGGCTCGGTCACGCCGCGTTCTGTTCCGGCGACTTTGGACGTGAAGCCGGACAGGAAGTGATACATCGCCTGCGCCGGGGTCAACCGGGCAATCGGAGGCAGCACACCGAACGCGTCGCAGGTCAGCATTATGATGTTCTTGGGATGGCCACCAAGCGCCGTGCTGGATGCATTCGAAATGTATTCGAGCGGATAGGCACAGCGCATGTTCGCGGTGAGCGAGTCATCGTCGAAATCCAGTTCCTTGGTTTCGGGGTCGAAAACCATGTTCTCGATTACAGTGCCGAATTTCGAAGTGGTGGCATAAATCTCGGGCTCGGCTTCGGCGTTTAGATTTATGGTCTTGGCATAACAGCCACCTTCAAAGTTAAAGGTGCCGCGATCAGACCAGCCATGTTCGTCATCGCCGATCAGAACCCGCGCGGGGTCGGCTGACAATGTGGTCTTGCCGGTGCCGGACAAACCGAAAAACACGGCCGTGTCGACGGGATTGCCGACCGCGTGATTGGCCGAGCAATGCATCGGCATGACGCCTTTTTCGGGCAGCATATAGTTCAGCAACGTAAACACGGATTTCTTGTTTTCACCCGCATATTCGGTGCCGCCGATCAGGATAAGCTTGCGGTCAAAGTTCAGCGCGATCACTGTTTCGCTGCGGCAGCCATGTTTGGCCGGATCGGCTTTGAAGCTTGGGCAGTTGATGATTGTGAAGTCTGCGGTGAACTCATCCAGATCTTCGCGGTCCGGACGGCGCAGCAGATGGCGGATGAACAGGTTGTGCCAGGCCAGTTCGGTCACCATGCGCACATTGATGGAATAGGTCGGATCGGCGCCGCCGACGAGGTCCTGAACGAAATAGTCGCGGCCCTTCATGTGCGCAAGCATGTCTTGATAAAGCGCTTCGAACCCTTCGGGGCTCATCGCGGCATTGTTTTCCCACCAGATATTCTCGGCAACACTGTCGGTCTTTACGACATGTTTGTCCTTGGGGGATCGGCCAGTGAATTTGCCGGTGGTGACCAGAAATGCGCCGCCGTTGCCAAGAGTACCTTCACCGCGCTTCAGCGCCTCTTCAATCAGCGCCGGTTCCATGTAGTTGTAATAGACATTGCCCAGACCCTCGATGCCCTGATCTTCGAGGCGGAATTGCGGGTTAACCCGTCCAGATGTCATGTTTGTCTTCTCCTGTGGCGGCGCGTCGGCGGTTGGGCCGGGGTGCGCTCTTGGGGCATTCGTGCCGGGGAATTCCGGCGGACACGGCCTCTTATCACGGTCATTTGGGGCATGAACAGGACGGTTTGGCGCAGTTAGCGCAACCAAGCTAAAGTTTAGCGCCACCAGTTTTTTAACGGCGGAAATCCGGGCAGCTTTTTGCGGGCCGCAAGGCATTTTTGCCGCATAGCTGCCGCAAGAAAGGCACGATTCGCAGTTACGGATTGATTCGGCGCCTTAAAACCGCCAACAATACCTCATAAAAAAGCGTATTATTGCGTATGTGAGCAGGAATAGGGGTGAACCCGATGTCGAAGATTGCACTTGTGGATGACGATAGAAACATCCTTACGTCAGTATCCATGACGCTCGAAGCCGAGGGCTTTGAGGTTGAAACTTACAACGATGGGCAGGCCGCGCTTGACGCGTTCAACAAGAAACTACCCGACATGGCCGTTCTGGATATCAAGATGCCGCGGATGGATGGCATGGATTTGCTGCAGCGCCTGCGGCAGAAAACCCAGATGCCGGTCATCTTTTTGACGTCCAAAGACGATGAAATCGACGAGGTCCTGGGCCTTCGCATGGGCGCGGATGACTATGTCAAAAAGCCCTTTTCGCAGCGACTGCTGGTCGAACGCATCCGCGCTTTGCTGCGCCGTCAGGAAGCCACCGAGGGTGACGCTTCGAATGTCAACGCCGGTGACGCCAAGGTAATGGAACGTGGCGAACTGCGCATGGACCCGCTGCGCCATGCCGTCACCTGGAAAGGCAATGATGTCTCGCTGACCGTCACGGAATTCCTGCTGTTGCAGGCTTTGGCGCAACGACCGGGGTTTGTCAAAAGCCGTGATCAGCTGATGGACGTCGCTTATGACGATCAGGTCTATGTGGATGATCGGACAATCGACAGCCACATCAAACGCCTGCGCAAGAAGATGCGGGCCGCAGACCCCGAGTTTTCGGCCATCGAAACTCTTTATGGTATCGGTTATCGGTACAACGAAGAATAGGCGCGACTGCCATTAAGTGGTAATAGGGGTCTCGTGCGAGATACCGAACAGGACACCAATTTACGCGACGGTGACGTGGTACTGGGGGATGATTGGGTTATTCCCCAAGACCCGGATTCTGCCGAACTGCACGCAAAGCGATCGCGGCGCAGCTTGTTTTCGCTGCGCGGCTCGCCACTGGCACGCAGGATTATCACCTTCAATGTGATTGCTTTGGTCCTGCTGGTTGCCGGGCTTTTGTATCTGGACGATACGCGTAAGGAACGCGTGCAACAAACAGCCAGAAATTTGATCGGCGATGCGCAACTGGTCAGCAACGTCTTTGAAACGCAGTTGCGCCAACCGGGTGTCGGCAGTGCGGGCGGTTTGGACGTGCGGGATACGTTGTCCGGCCTGACTTTGCCGGAAGGTGGTGAAGTGTTCGTCTATGACGGGTCCGGTACACTGATTGGCTGGACGCGTGGGGCTTCGCCTGCCTCGGAATTGCCAAGCTTGCTTCGGTCTGACAGCGATATTCAAAACGGCGGAACGCTGATCAGCGATGCCTTGACCGCCGTGTGGAACGGTGTGTCATCGATCTTCAGCGGAACCGCGACGGACGCCGCGCCGACCTTGGCGCAACGTGTTCAGGATATGGTGCCGCAGGCGCTGGGCGGTGGCCTGACCGTACAGGCCGTTCAGGACGATACAGGCGCTACCGTGATTGTGGCCGCGGCACCGATTATTCTGGATGACGAACCCGTCGGTGCAGTCGCCATGGCCGGTCCGGCTGGCGAGGTTGATGCGCTCGCGCGGCAGGAACAAGAACGCATCTTGCAAATGTTCGTCGTGGCCCTTTTGGTTTCCGTTGGCCTCAGCCTCGTCCTTGCTTCGACCATCGCCAATCCACTGGCTGATCTGGCCGCAGCGGCGGAAATGGGCAAAGACCGAGGCGCCGGGGTTAATCCCGGTCGGATTCGCATTCCTGATCTAAGCGCACGTCCCGACGAAATCGGGCGTCTTAGCAGCGCGTTACGGGGGATGGTGACGGCGTTGTACAACCGTATTGACGCGAACGAGCAATTTGCTGCGGACGTTGCGCATGAGATCAAAAACCCCCTGGCCAGCCTGCAGTCTGCCGTAGGTACGTTGCGCATGGTCAAGCGGGACGATCAACGGGAAAAACTACTGGGCGTCATAGAGCATGATGTGCGCCGGTTGGACCGTCTGGTCAGCGACATTTCCAACGCGTCCCGGTTGGACGCTGAACTGGTCAAGGAGCAGGAACAACCGTTTGACCTGCTGAATCTGTTGAACAATATCGGCCAGTTTCTTGGAGAAGATGCGCGGTCGAAGGGGATCGACTATATCACTGATCTGCCAAAAGGCCCGATCGTCGTAAACGGTCTTGAGGCGCGGTTGGCACAGGTCTTCGTGAACCTGATCACGAATGCGATTTCCTTCTGCGAGGAAAGCGATGCCATCCGCGTTTGGGTGCGCCAACGCGACAATCGGGTTTTGGTCGTGGTCGAAGACACCGGCCCCGGCATTCCGGATCAGGCTTTGACCAAGGTCTTCAAACGGTTTTATTCACAACGCCCCGAAGAGCATTTTGGCAATAACTCCGGTCTCGGTCTTGCGATCTCGAAACAGATTGTCGAAGCACATGGCGGCGTGATCTGGGCGGAAAACATCCGCCCGACCGAAGCCGACATCACCTCGGACCCGCTGGGCGCACGGTTTGTCGTTGGGCTTCCGATCTAGACAAATGGACATAAAATCCCTGCCAGATACAGCGGGACAGGATGATGCCTGTGTCCACGCGACGTGTGTTGCCGTGGATGGGAAGGGCGTGCTGCTTTTTGGTCCATCTGGGATTGGTAAATCGGCCGTGGCGCTTCAGATGATGGCGCTTGGGGCGGAACTGGTGTCGGACGACCAGGTCACGCTGAAAATGCAGGACGGTCAGGTCATCGCAGATGCGCCGCCATCCATTCGCGGTCTGGTTGAGGCACGTGGGATAGGGTTGCTCCGGGCAATACCCGCCGGTCCGAGCCCGGTGACGCTGGTGGTGGATTTGGGCCAGAGCGAGACGAAGCGCCTGCCTGAGCCCGCAAATATTCAGGTCCTGAGGCAAACTGTTCCCTTGCTTCGCGGCCATGGCCTGCCCAACTTGGCGGCAGGACTGATACAACTTTTGAAAATGGGACGCGTGGATCCTGAATGGCCGAGCGATTGACTGCGCAACAACGCATTGTTCTGGTAACGGGCCCATCCGGTGCCGGCCGTTCCACTGCAATCCATGTGCTTGAGGATCTGGGCTTTGAAGCCATCGACAACCTTCCCATGGGGTTGCTGATGCGGCTTCTCGATAGCCCCGATCCGTCACAGCCGATGGCGCTGGGTATCGACGCGCGAAACCGCGACTTCTCGACAATGGGGTTCATTGAACTGGCGGCCAAATTGAACCGGATGGAACACGTGGACCTGTCGATCCTCTATCTGGACTGCAACGATGAAATCCTGTTGCGCCGGTTCTCGGAAACGCGCCGACGGCACCCCGTGGCTGCAGACGCCAGTCCCGCGACCGGAATTCGACGCGAAAAGGACCAACTGCAACCGATCCGCGAAATTGCCGATACGCTGATCGACACCAGCGCGTTGAACATCCACCAATTGCGCGACGAAGTGGAGCGCTGGTTCGCCCCAAAGGGAGGCCGGCATCTGGCTGTATCCGTCGAGTCGTTTTCGTATAAACGTGGCATGCCGCGCGGGCTGGACATGGTTTTTGATTGCAGGTTTTTGGCCAATCCCTACTGGCGTCCGGAACTGCGCGAGGCGGATGGTCGAAACCCCGATGTCGCGTCCTATGTTCAGTCTGACATGAACTATACCGCCTTCTTTGACCGGGTCGTCGACCTGCTGACAGAACTGTTGCCCGCGTTCCAGGCCGAAGGGAAAGCGCACCTTTCGGTCGCCTTTGGCTGCACCGGGGGGCAACACAGGTCGGTTGCGGTCGCAGAAGCCGTCGCAAAGGCCCTTGCAGAAGGGGGGCAGCAGGTGGCAATTAGGCACCGCGAAATGGAACGACGCGCGTTGAATGTGAGGCCGGATTGATCGGGATCGTTATCGTTGCACATGGGGGGCTGGCACAGGAATACCTGTCCGCCACACAGCATGTGGTGGGTAAACAGCCGGGACTGGTCGCCGTTCCGATCGAGGCGGACCATAACCGCGAAGAAAAGCAGGCCGAGATTTGTCGCGCGGCTGATGACGTCGATGTCGGCGACGGGGTTGTCGTTGTGACGGATTTGTTTGGCGGCAGCCCATCCAACCTGAGTCTGCGGGCCTGTGCGCCACAGGACCGGCGAATCCTATACGGCGCAAACCTTCCGATGTTGATCAAACTGGCCAAAAGCCGCCACCTGCCGGTGCCCGAAGCCGTACGCCTCGCGCTTGAGGCTGGACGAAAATACATCAATGCGCAAAATGTGACATTGGATTGAAACTGGAATATTTGAATATGGCCAACAAGAGCTTGAAAATAATCAATGAAAAGGGCCTGCATGCCCGCGCCTCGGCCAAGCTGGTCGAAGTGGTCGAGGGATTCGATGCGCATGTAGAAGTTTCACGTGAGGGCCTTTCTGCATCAGGCGACAGCATTATGGGCCTTTTGATGTTGGCAGCGTCGCGCGGAACCACTATTGACGTCGAGACGTCCGGCCCGGATGCTGAGGCGTTGGCGGATGCTTTGGAAACTCTGGTGAACGACAAGTTCGGAGAAGGTTACTAAGCCCAACACTGCCACGATACGAAGGACGGGAAGACCAGGAATTGGCGGAAACCACGCACGATACCAAGACAGGCCCGATTGTAGGCGACAGCACCGATCAAGGTGAAATCTACGACCGCAGAACCCTGACCTACGCAAACTCGTTTGACGACGTGTGGACTGCAAATGCAATCCGCGCGATCGAATGGCTGACAGGCAAGCTGACCATTCTTCGCATGGTCAACAAGTTCGAAAAGCAAAACGAACTGTATCGCGGACAAAAATTCTGGGGCGGGGCGCTCAAAATCATGGGCATCACCCTGACGACCCCGGCCGAGCAAATTGCCAGGATACCCAAGGAAGGTCCGGTGGTTGTGGTCGCCAACCACCCCCACGGTATGGTCGACGGCATGATCCTGGCCGAACTGATCGGGCGCGTTCGCAGTGATTACCGCATTCTGACACGCTCGGTCCTGACCGGTCTGGACGAGGCCGCGACGTCCTTCATGATCCCTGTCCCTTTCCCCCATGACCCCGAGGCGCAAGCCAAGATGCTGGAAATGCGGGGGAAATCCATGGATCACCTGAAAGAAGGTGGCGTGGTCGCCTTGTTCCCATCAGGGGTGGTAATGTCGTCGGATGACTGGTTCGGCCCGGCCCAGGAACGGGAATGGAACGTCTTCACCGCAAAAATGATCCGCCGCTCTGGCGCTCAGGTGGTTCCGATATTCTTCCCCGGAAGCAACTCGCGTTGGTATCAGATTGCCAACCGCCTCTCGCCAATTCTGCGTCAAGGTTTGCTGCTGCATGAAATCGTGCGGTCTTGCAACAGACCGCAATCGCCGGTGATTGGTGAACCGGTTTCTGCTGATGACATGGCCCTGCTCGAGCGGGACCCGCGCGGGTTCATGGCATGGCTCAGAGAACACACTATGGGACTCGGCCAACCGCCAAAACCCTGATCCGCCTCTTCATCTGGCCAAAAATATCCCGGGGGTGAGCCCGGATTATATCCGGGCGAGGGGGCTGGCCCCCTGTTTATCTAACGCGTTGGAACGGGAACCTCGCCCCGATAGTCATAGAATCCGCGTTCCGTCTTACGACCCAGCCAACCCGCCTCGACGTATTTTGTCAGCAAGGGACACGGGCGATATTTGGTGTCGGCCAGCCCGTCATGCAGAACGTTCATGATCGCAAGGCAGGTGTCCAGTCCGATAAAGTCCGCCAGCTCCAGCGGCCCCATAGGGTGGTTGGCCCCCAATTTCATGGACTGATCAATGGATTGGACGTTTCCGACACCTTCGTACAACGTGTAGACGGCCTCATTGATCATAGGCATGAGAATTCGGTTCACGATGAAGGCCGGAAAGTCCTCTGCGCTTGCGGCTGTTTTGCCAAGCCGGTCCACCACAGCTTTGCAGGATTTGAATGTGGCTTCGTCTGTTGCGATGCCACGAATCAATTCGACCAGTTGCATCACCGGAACCGGGTTCATGAAATGAAACCCCATGAAGCGCTCGGGGCGGTCCGTTCGACTTGCAAGGCGCGTGATGGAAATAGACGAGGTGTTCGAAGTCAAAATCGTATGGGGCAACAGATGCGGCTGCAGATCTTCGAAAATCGCCTGCTTGACGGTCTCGCGCTCTGTCGCGGCTTCGATGACCAAATCGGTTTGACCCAGATCCGGCAGGTTCAACGTCGTTTTGATCCGACTCAGCGCAGCCTTAACCGCATCATCCGCGATCTTTCCCCGCGCAGCCTGGCGCGCCAGGTTTGCTTCAATCGTTGTCAGCGCATTGTTGAGGGCGTCCTGGCTTACGTCCGTTAGCAGAACGTCATAGTCCGCCAGAGCCATGACATGAGCGATCCCGTTGCCCATCTGACCCGCCCCGATAACTCCGACAGATTTCACATCCATATTCAGGTGCCCTTGCTGCTGATTATGGCGACATTATCGGCAGTTCCGGTCCGGCGGCAAGAGCATCGACCCGGTCAAATTCGCTTCAAATGCGCACATTAGGGATTTCGTAAGTTCTAGGGTCGCAAGATGGCAATTGGGTGAAAAATGTGAGTGTGAGTGATGAGCTATCAACCGATGGCAGCGGAAAACGCTGTCGAGTCGTTTTGCCGCTATGGTCAATCCAATCTGTGGTTTCGCGGACCTCAGCGGTCACTGGATAAGCCTTTTGTGGCGTGCATTGGCGGCCAGGAAACTTTTGGGCGCTTTGTCGAAGACCCCTTTCCCGCTCGGCTAGAACGGCTGATGCAACGCCGGTGTCTGAACTTTGGCAGCCTGTTTTGCGGCGTTGACGCCGTCCATTCCGATGATGGCCTTCGGGAATTGGCCGACAGGGCCGAGATCTGCGTGTTGCAGTTGCCCGGGCTTGCCGGACAGAACAATCGTTTCTACCGAGTTCATGCGCGCCGCAACGACCGGTTTGTCGCCCCCACGCAGGATCTGATCACGCTTTTCCCCGAGGCGGACTTTACGGACATTCATTTCGTCCGGCATTTGATGAACCGCCTGTACAGTATTTCGGGCGATCGCCATGCGGAAGTCGTTGATGAATTGCGTCGAAACTGGGTCGCGAGACTAAGGGGCTTTCTACAATCCGTTTCGTCACAGACCGTTTTGCTGTGGCTTGACGTACAAAACGGAAGCCTGAGCGAAGGACCCATTGAACACGAGCACGTGCGGGCGGAAATGTTGGACGCATTGCGCCCGTTTTGCGCCGACGCAATAACACTGACGGTGCGTGTTGCCGGTGACTCAGACGAGTTGGAAGATTTGCTCTTTGGAACCCTGCAACAGCCCAGGGCCGAGTTTATGCTTGGCCCCGCAACGCACCAAAAGATCGCGGACGCATTGTCGCAAGCGATCCAAAACTTGCGGTCATGAAAAAGGCCCGCCGGTAGGCAGGCCTCTGATTTTCGCTAACTCTGCACTCAGCCGAGCTTTTCGGTTAGGTCCGGCACGGCCTGGAACAGGTCAGCAACCAGCCCGAAATCGGCAACCTGGAAGATCGGCGCCTCTTCGTCCTTGTTGATCGCGACGATGACCTTCGAATCTTTCATACCGGCAAGGTGCTGAATCGCACCCGAGATTCCGACAGCAACATAAAGATCGGGGGCGACAACCTTGCCGGTCTGACCCACCTGCCAGTCGTTCGGCGCATAGCCCGAGTCGACCGCCGCGCGCGACGCGCCAACTGCGGCACCCAGCTTGTCTGCCAGTTTCTCGATCAGCGCAAAGTCTTCTTCCGAGCCAACGCCGCGACCGCCCGATACAACGACGCCTGCCGACGTCAGTTCCGGACGATCACTTTCGGCGACTTTGTCCTCGACCCACGCAGACAGGCCTTCCGAAGCCGGAACCGAGATCGTCTCAACCGGGGCCGAGCCACCTTCGCCAGCGGCATCAAAGCTTGCGGTCCGCAGGGTGACAACCTTTTTGGCGTCGTTCGATTTCACGGTCTGGATTGCGTTGCCTGCATAGATCGGACGCTCGAAGGTCGAGCCGTCCACCACGCCGGACGCGTCCGAGATCACCATCACGTCCAGCAGCGCGGCAACGCGCGGCATCACGTTCTTGGCGTCGGTTGTGGCAGGGGCAACGATATGCTCGTAGCCATCGGCCAGCGACACGATCAGCGCTGCGGTTGATTCCGCGAGGCGATGGCCCAGCGACTCGTCTTCGGCGACCAGAACTTTCGACACGCCCTCGATCTTCGAGGCAGCCTCACCCGCAGCGGCGGCAGAGCCACCCGCGGCCAGAACGGTCACGTCACCCAGTGCCTTTGCGGCATTGACGGCCTTGGCGGTAGCGTCCAGCGACAGCTCACCATTGTTGACTTCAGCCAGAAGAAGAACAGCCATTACACAGCCCCCGCTTCTTTGAGTTTCTCGACCAGCTCGTCGACCGAGCCCACGACGATACCGGCGGCGCGTGCCGGCGGTTCTTCGGTTTTGACGACTTCCAGACGCGGAGTGACGTCGACGCCGTAATCGGCGGCGGTTTTCTCGTCCAGCGGCTTTTTCTTCGCCTTCATGATGTTGGGCAGCGACGCATAGCGCGGCTCGTTCAGGCGCAGGTCAACGGTCACGATGGTCGGCATCTTGACGCTGATGGTCTGCAGGCCGCCATCCACCTCGCGGGTGATCTTGGCGCTGTCGCCTTCGATGTCGACTTCGGACGCGAAGGTGCCTTGCGACCAACCCAGCAGGGCCGACAACATCTGACCGGTGGCGTTCATGTCGTTGTCGATCGCCTGCTTGCCCGCCAGAACCAGACCCGGTTGCTCTTCCTCGACCACTTTGGCAAGGATTTTGGCAACGGCCAGAGGCTCGATATCGGTGTGCACGTCGTCGGCTGCAACAACCAGAATTGCTCGATCGGCACCCATGGCCAGCGCGGTGCGCAGCGTTTCCTGCGCCTGCTTGACGCCAACCGAAACCGCAACGACTTCGTCAGCCTTGCCCGCTTCTTTCAGACGGATCGCCTCTTCTACTGCAATCTCATCAAACGGGTTCATCGACATTTTCACATTGGCGAGATCAACACCGCTACCATCCGCTTTGACGCGAACCTTCACATTGTAGTCAATCACGCGCTTTACAGGCACGAGTACCTTCATTTTGGCGCTTTCTCCTCAAAAAAACGGTAAGCCGCAAAGCGACTCCACCAATGCTCTCGGACGTCTGAATAACGACTCAATCCCGACCACAACAGGGCAAAATCGTCACGTCATGTCGTTGAGACGTCGCGTTTCGCTTTTTTCGACGTTGCGACAGTCGGAAAATTAGTCAAACCCGGCAGGTTCAACGGTTTGCGCCGGGAACCCAAAGCACGTCGTCGCGTCCGTTGTTGTTGGCGCACCGCGCCGCAACAAAGAACCAGTCGCTCAGACGGTTGAGGTATTTGACCGCCACTTCGTTCACCGGTTCCATATTCGTCAATTCGACGGCCAAACGCTCGGCTCGGCGCGAAACGGTGCGGCAGACATGAAGCTGTGCCGCCAACGGCGAACCGCCCGGCAGGATAAAGCTGCGCAGTGGCTCAAGCGTGTCGTTCATCGCATCGATCTCGGCCTCAAGCCGGTCGATCTGTGAGGTTACGATGCGAAGCGGCGGGTAATCCGCCTCGGCGTCTTTGTCCATGTCGGGGCGGCAGAAATCAGCGCCAAGGTCGAACAGATCGTTCTGGATGCGGGACAGCGCGACCTCGACCTCTCCTTGCGCCTGGGTGCGGGCGACACCAACAAATGCGTTCAGCTCGTCCACTGTGCCGTAGGCCGTCACGCGCCCGGAATACTTGGCGACACGTTCGCCGTTACCCAGCGCCGTTTTGCCGTCATCGCCCGTACGTGTGTAGATTTTGTTCAGAACGACCATTTAAGAAGCCCCTTGCCCACGCAACCAGACGTAAATCACGATCAGCACCACGGCAATGAACTGAAACAGGATGCGCAAACGCATCATCTTGTTGCTTTTCATTGCGGCATCCGTGCCCGCTTTGCCGAAGTTGGAGATGCCGATTGCAAGCACTACGACGACCGCCGCCATGGCCAACAACAGGACGACCATCAACAGGTCCATGTCTACACCGTCCGTGTTTTGTTTCGCTGGCTCTCATCTAGCCTCAAAGACAGCAAAAGCGAACGGTTTTTTTGCGTCATATGCCACTGAGGATTCGGTCGATCGACCGCGTTGGCAGAATGCGGCGCAGGTATCCGGCGATGTAGGTCGGTGTCGTTACATAGTACCGTGCCTGCGGCCGCTTTGCGCTGACAGCGTGGGCAAGTTTCTCAGTCACCGCAGAGGCCGGAAGCTCGAACCGATCAGAACCCGACGACTCGTACAGACGTTTGAGCAGCGATTCTTCATATTTCTGTCGAAGGGCCGAGTTTTCCCAATCAATGAATCGCTCGAACATGGGGATCGAGTTTTCGCGGATTTTGCTGGTAATTGGGCCGGGTTCAATCAGGATAACTTTGATCCCGGTTCCCCGCAATTCCAGGCGCAAAGTATCCGTCAGGCCTTCGATCGCGTATTTCGTGGCGACGTAGGCGCCCCGCCACGGAAAAGCCACCAGCCCAAGAACCGACGAGTTCTGAACGATCCGACCATGCCCTTGCTCCCGCATTACGGGAATCACTTGCCGCGTCAGCTCGTGCCAGCCAAAAAAATTGGCTTCGAAGATTTGGCGCAAACCATCTGTGGGCACATCTTCTACCGCGCCCGGCAGGCCATGTGCGCCGTTGTTGAACAGCGCCGTCAAGGTGCCGCCCGTGGCCTCAAGGACCTGGGCGAGGCCGGACGATATTGTGTTCGCGTCGGTATAGTCGATCAAAGGGCTTTCGAACCCCTGCGCGCGAAGGCGGTCGCAATCGCGTTGCTGACGACACGACGCAAAGACACGCCAACCGCGTGCACGCATCCCGTGTGCCGCATCCAGACCAATTCCGGACGAGCAGCCGGTAATGAGAATCGTTTTCTGCATTGCGCTTCCGAATCTGTCCCCAGCCCATTGCTAGGGCGCGTGTCCGGTCAGGGCAATGATGCAGCTGTGTTAGAACGAGGATTTACGGACCAGCGATGCGGAAACCCATCCAATCTGTTGCGCAGGCAACACGCGAAGGCGCAACCAGCCGGTGCCCGACTCGCTGAGGACTTCAACCTTTTGACCAAGGGTGACCTTTCCGATGATCGGATAGATCGTGCCTGGGCCATCACGCATATTCACGCGCGTGCCCGAAATCTCCCGAATGTCTTTTTCCACTTCGGGCACCGTGGATGTTGGGGTCGCGTCGGTTTGGGTCGCGGTTTCGACCTGACGCAAACCGGCAGCGCCTTCCTCAAGGGACGCAAGGGTCAAATTGGCCCCCTGATCGGCGAAGGTGGAAAACCCGGACAGAGAATTTGTCTCAGGCTCCTCAACCAAAACGACCACCTCCTGCGGCGTGGGTGCCGGTTCCGGCGTAGCGCGGACGGGTACGGCGCGCAAAGCCACGTTGGTCACAAGATCTTGCGCCCTGTCGGCCTCGGTTGCTTGTGGTTCGGTTTCGGAAATTGACGCGATAAGCTCGGGCTGAGACCCGCGTTCGCCACGCGGTTCAAAATCCGGCCCTCCGCTCATTACGTAAAAAGTCCATCCAAGTGCAGCGAATGTAATAACAATAAGGCGCGTCATGGCGCTTCCCCCGGGTCAATCGTAACAACTAAATCTGGCAGCAATTCAATTGTAGAAACCCTAGCATATTTTGGGCGAGGAGTCGAAAAATGGGGGAAATCCGATACTTGCCTCCCCCTGTTGCAAAAAGCGCGACTTGTCCCCAGCAAAATATGCCCCGATTGCTTTACCCGCGCGCTCTTGCGTCGTATCACATCATATATGAACGACACGATCGACGACCCCAATATGGAGACCCCTGAAGGCGGGGGAGAGGTAGCAGAACCACTGCGCCGCGCGATTGGCGAGCGCTATCTGACCTATGCGCTGTCCACCATCATGCACCGCGCCTTGCCGGATGCGCGCGACGGGCTGAAGCCGGTTCATCGGCGAATCCTCTACGCAATGCGCGAGCTGCGACTCAGCGCGACGGGTGGGTTCCGCAAGTCCGCCAAGATTTCCGGCGATGTGATGGGTAACTATCACCCGCACGGCGACGCTGCGATTTACGATGCGATGGCGCGACTGGCGCAGGACTTCAACGTGCGTTACCCGCTGGTCGACGGACAGGGGAATTTCGGCAATATCGACGGCGATAACCCGGCGGCCTCGCGATATACCGAGGCGCGGATGACCATCGTGGCCGAGGCGCTGCTCGAGGGTCTGAACGAAGACGCCGTTGATTTCCGCGACAACTATGACGGCACGCTGACCGAGCCCGTCGTGCTGCCCGCGCAATTCCCGAATCTGCTGGCGAACGGTGCCAGCGGGATCGCGGTGGGCATGGCGACGAATATTCCGCCGCATAACATCGCCGAGCTGTGTGACGCCTGCCTGCATCTGATCAAGACGCCGGATGCACGGGATGACACGCTGTTGAACTACGTGCCCGGCCCGGATTTCCCGACCGGCGGCGTGATTGTTGAGCCGCCGGAGAATATCGCACAGGCTTATCGCACCGGGCGCGGCTCGTTCCGCCTGCGCTGCAAGTATGAGGTGGAGGATCTGGGCCGCGGCCAATGGCAGATCGTTGTCACCGAGATCCCCTATCAGGTTCAGAAATCCAAGCTGATCGAAAAGATCGCCGAACTGATCCAGACCAAGAAAATCCCGATCCTCGCCGATGTGCGCGACGAATCCGCGGATGACATCCGCCTGATCCTCGAACCGCGTTCCAAGAACGTGGACCCCGAGGTGCTGATGGGGATGCTCTACCGCAACTCGGACCTTGAGGTGCGGTTCAGCCTGAACATGAACGTGCTGATCGACGGGGTGACGCCCAAAGTCTGCTCGATGAAGGAAGTGCTGCGCGCGTTCCTTGATCACCGGCAAGAGGTGCTGCTGCGCCGTTCGCGCCACCGCATGGCAAAGATCGATCACCGGCTGGAGGTGTTGGAGGGCTTTATCGTCGCCTTCCTGAACCTCGATCGCGTGATCGACATCATCCGCTACGACGACGATCCCAAAGCCGCGCTGATTCGCGAGGATTGGGGTGTTGACCACATCCGCGCCGCGGATGAATCCGACTACATCACGCCCAAACCGGGCGAGGGTGAACTGTCCGAGGTTCAAGTCGACGCCATCCTCAACATGCGCCTGCGCAGCTTGCGCCGTCTGGAAGAGATGGAGTTGGTGCGCGAACGCGATGACTTGATGCTGGAACGCGCCAACCTCGAAGACCTGCTGGCCGACCCGGCCCTGCAATGGGCCAAGATCGCCGAGCAGTTGAGGGAAACCAAGAAGACCTTTGGCAAAGACTACGAGGGTGGCGCGCGCCGCACGCGATTTGCCGTCGCATGCGAGGTCGAAGAGGTGCCGCTTGAGGCGATGATCGACAAGGAACCGATCACGGTTGTCTGCTCTCAGATGGGCTGGATTCGTGCCATGACCGGTCATATCGATCTGACCCGCGAGTTGAAGTTCAAGGATGGTGACGGCCCCCGGTTCATCTTTCACGCCGAGACGACCGACCGCCTTCTGGTTTTTGCATCAAACGGGCGGTTCTACACTGTCAGCGCCGCCAACCTGCCCGGCGGGCGGGGCATGGGCGAGCCGCTGCGCCTGATGGTGGACCTGCCGAACGAGGCGCAGATCATCGATATCCTGATCCATACGCCGGGGCGCAAACTGCTGGTGGCCTCAGACGCGGGCAACGGCTTTATGGTGCCCGAGGATGAGGTGCTGGCACAGACCCGCAACGGTAAACAGGTGTTGAACGTCAAAGGTGACGAGACCGCGATGATCTGCAAACCGGTTGATGGTGATCACGTCGCCGTGGTGTCGCAGAACGGCAAGTTCCTGGTCTTCCCGACCGAGGAACTGCCCGAGATGAACCGCGGCAAGGGTGTGCGGCTGCAAAAATACAATATGGCCCGCGGTCGACAGGGAACACTCGAACTGGATGGCGGGTTGTCGGATATCACCACATTCAACTGGGAAGAGGGCCTGAAATGGTCGATGGGCGGTGACAAGACGCGACACGAGGCGGATATGTCCCAGTGGCTGTCAAAACGCGCCAGTGTCGGGAAAAAACCACCCTATGGCTTCCCGCGCGATTATAAATTCTCGTGATCGCGACCCGCTGAAAGTGGATTTCTGCCGATGCGGCTTGGCACAAGCGGCATGGGTGCGCTAAGTCAAAGAAAAACGGCCTATCGAGACGAGACATATGTTGCGCATTCTGACCCTGATCACCGGACTGGCCCTGTTGGGCGCGTGTACGCAAACGCAGCTGTATGAGGAACCGGAGGAGTTGGGCGAGTTTCGCCTCGTTAAGATCGTTTCCTTCGCAGACAAGGCCAAAAAAGGTCCAATTTCGCGTGACGCTACATCGCAGGAATGGACCGACGCTTTAGAGAAGGCCATTGATATTCGTTTGGGAAGATATGAGGGATCACAGCGTTACATTATTGGTATAAGCCTTGAAGGCTATATGCTGGGTCCGCCGGGTATCGTTGTTTACAATCCAAGAAGCGCTGCGATCGTTCTTGTGAACGTTTATGACTATGACACGAAGGAATTTTTGGCCAAGCAAAAACAGTTTACTGTTTTGGAAGATACCACCAAAGAAACCGCTCTTATCGGATCTGGCCGTGTCAGGACCAAAGAAGAGCAGTTGAACGGACTTGCTTTGAAAGTCGCAGATGAGATCGAAGAGTGGTTGGCCGAAGAACACAAGGACAATGGCTGGTTTGATCGCCGCCCGGACCTGAACCAGCCGCTCGAATCCGGCGCCGTCACGCAAAATCCGGCGTCGTAACCACCTTTGCCGCAGGATGTGCTTGATTTTCGCCTTTGAACCAAATATCTCGCGCGCGCAGATGTAACCACGGGACCAAGGGTCCCCCAAATCGCAAAAGGGCGCCTGAGGAATGGCAAAGGAAAAGTTTGAGCGTACAAAACCGCATGTCAACATTGGCACGATTGGCCACGTTGACCACGGCAAGACGACGCTGACGGCAGCGATCACCAAGTATTTTGGTGACTTCAAAGCGTATGATCAGATTGACGGTGCGCCGGAAGAGAAAGCGCGCGGCATCACCATCTCGACCGCCCACGTGGAATACGAGACCGACAACCGCCACTATGCGCATGTCGACTGCCCCGGCCACGCCGACTACGTCAAGAACATGATCACCGGTGCCGCCCAGATGGACGGCGCGATCCTGGTTGTGAACGCTGCTGACGGCCCGATGCCTCAGACCCGCGAGCACATCCTGCTGGGCCGCCAGGTTGGCATCCCGAAGATGGTCGTGTTCATGAACAAGGTTGACCAGGTCGACGACGAAGAGCTGTTGGAACTGGTTGAGATGGAAGTGCGCGAGCTGCTGTCCAGCTACGACTATCCCGGCGACGATGTTCCGATCATCGCAGGCTCGGCTCTGGCCGCGATGGAAGGCAACAACCCGGAAATCGGCGAAGAGAAGATCAAGGAACTGATGGCGGCTGTTGATGAGTATATCGACACCCCTGAGCGTGAAGTTGACAAGCCGTTCCTGATGCCGGTCGAAGACGTGTTCTCGATCTCGGGCCGCGGTACGGTTGTGACCGGTCGTGTCGAGCGTGGCGTGATCAATGTTGGCGACGAGATTGAAATCGTCGGCATCCGCGACACTCAGAAAACCACCTGTACCGGTGTTGAGATGTTCCGCAAGCTGCTGGACCGCGGTGAAGCCGGCGACAACATCGGCGCCCTGCTGCGCGGTATCGACCGTGACGGTGTTGAGCGTGGCCAGGTTCTGTGTAAGCCCGGCTCGGTGACCCCGCACACCAAGTTCGAAGCCGAAGCCTACATCCTGACCAAGGAAGAAGGCGGTCGTCACACCCCGTTCTTCGCGAACTACCGCCCGCAGTTCTACTTCCGTACAACTGACGTGACCGGCACCGTGACTCTGGCGGCTGGCACCGAGATGGTCATGCCCGGCGACAACGTCGGCTTCACCGTCGAACTGATCGCGCCCATCGCGATGGAAGACGGCCTGCGCTTCGCCATCCGCGAAGGCGGCCGCACCGTCGGCGCGGGCGTTGTGTCGAAGATCATCGAGTAAGTCGCGTAAGCGAATGATCAATCAGAAAGGGCGTCCCAAGGGACGCCCTTTTTTGTGCCTGAAATGAGTGAGAGGGTGGGTCGTTCGGGCGTGGTTAATACGCATCGGCCTTCGGCACGGTATCTGCGGCTGGCGAGGCATCTGTCGCCGTATTGGGCCAGCGAAGTCCAAATGCTATTGGATCAGAAACGCCTCTCGATCCCAATTTCAAAGCCCGACTCGGTGTAGCTGAACGCCTCGATACCCGACTTCGTCCGCCGGTATGACAAAAGCAGAAACGGCGAAAAGCCGTTTCCAAAGAATAGGTCGTTTTTTTCGACTCTGAGCGACCCACCCCATGAGTCCTCGTCCGGATTTCCCGTAAATAGGCTGCTGGGCGTTTTGAATTTCCGGTGCTCGGCAAAAATTGAGGGCCGAAAGGTAAAGCCTCCGCGGGTATCCACTTGCCCAAAGATTGTAAAACGATGGCGGGTGAAGTTCTCGAATGTGTCGTCGGTGGACTTGTCTTCGTGGAAGTAACTTGCGCCAATCACCCCTTTGCCGCCCAGCGAGCGCCGCACACCAATTTCAGCGTCGAATTCGTGCCCGTCCAATCGGTTGGAGGTCGGGTTGTGCAAACGCGCGACACTTAGAATTGCAAAAACCGATCCGCCCGATTGATTGCGACGTTCCACGGCAGCCTGTAGGGCGATCCGGTTTTCGTAAACGTTTCCACCCAGCAGGCGGGTCGAGATGAGGGGACCAAAGGAAGCCGTTGTGTTCTGCGTGAATGTCCGCAACCCGAAACGCGTTCCAAAAACGTAATCGTCGTACTGCGAGGTTGGCGCTTCGGTTACGTCGAACGTAGCTGAGGCAAAGGCAGATGTGTCGGCACCGAGAATCTGCCAGTTCAACGGTCTGCGAAAATTCGCAGATCCAGTGGCGCGCAAGCCGATCTCATTCGATGTCTCACGATTCAGCCTGAACGGAAGGGTAAGCCCCGAGAAATCCAGTAATATTTCGTCTGTATCATAGTCTCTCTGATCGCCGGCATTGGTTATGCCGATGCTGAGGTCCCAATCGAAGCCGCGTCGCGCGTCGATATCGCGGATCAGCCCCAGAACCTTGATGCGAACCGGTTCGGGCAAGTCACCGGACAAGGCCGTAAAGAACTCGTTTCTGGCGCGGTTCCACTGTCGCGCAAGATAGTATGCAAAGCCAAGCTCAAGCCGGACCCGGACCAAATTCGGATTTATCGCCAGGATTGACGAGAACTTCTCGATCGCGGCGTCGGAGTTTCCCTGCTCCAGGTCACGCAGCCCACTCAGGAATACGACTTCGATTTGCGATTCCTTGGAGAGTGTTTCCGATCTGACATCAATACCATCTTGAGCCAATCCACTGTTGAAAGGAAAGGCCAGTAGTATCCAGCAGACGATCAGAAAAAATCTTTTGCGCAATTCACGAGCACCCAACTTAACAGGTCAACCAATACTGCTTCTAAGGCGTGCTCCTGGTTTTGAACAGAGCGCACCCCTCTCGTGTAACGGCTGTGGCCAAACCGACACGCGAAGATTGTATTTAAAAATTAACTTGTACCCGCTTAATGGAATATTAACCTAGTGCGGAATTTCAAACCAAATTGGAGGGGATATGACGACTAATTTTGGTTTTTGTGCAATTGCATTGGTTGCCGGATTTTCATTAAGCGCATGTAGTTCAAGTAGCAGTGGGTCATCAGACGGGGGAAGCAACGCGACCAGCGAGATTACGCTGCCGCAGAACGGAACGCTCGAACTGGATGGGCAGGCAATTACCGCCGAGGTGGCCGGTACAACCGTGTCGAACATTGCCACAAGGCAAACATCGACACTGAGAATGACGACTGAAGACGGTGATATTGTTGCGGCCAGCTTCAGGGCGCCCGCGTCAGGTGTTTCATTGGATTCCCGTTCTGGCGATTCGCTTGTGCGCAGTTCCAGCGGTGTTCTTTTGGCATTCGACTCGGCGGATCTGAATGATGGCGCGGTGCTCATTGATCCATCCCAAACGAGGTTCGAGCATCAGACCTTTGGCGTCTGGCTTGAGGATCGTAACAGACCGGTCGCCGTTGTGGGTGCTGGTTCTTATGGGTACCGCACTGATTCCAGTGATGTCCCGACGGGCCGGAATGCGACTTACGAAGGCGTCAGCACGGGTATTGCGCTTCTTGCCGATGGCAACGGTTATGTCACAGCTTCGGAAATTGAGGTAACAACCAACTTCCGAAACGCGACGATCAGAAGTTCTGATACAATCGCAAGTCGGTTGTCTGATGGAACAGTTGTAAATGCGCCCGAGTTGGATTTTTCCGGGTCGGGTAACGTTTCCGGCAATACCTTTCGCGCCAATATTGCAGGCACGGGCACAAGCGGTACGGCGGATGGTATCTTTTACGGCCGCAACGCCGAAGAGGTCGGCGGCACATTCCAGGCGACTGGTTCTGGCGGCGTGTCCCATGTCGGAGCCTTTGGCGCCGACTGATCACTCAAAAGGTGTCACATAGACTAAACTCCGCCGTTTATACGGCGGGGTTTTCGGCCGTCTTCTGAATACTAATTATTGGGCGTCCACGGTGCCCGGCCAACCATCTCATCAGCCTCGGCGGTGATCTGGTTCATGTGTTGTTCAAGGCTTAACCGCAGGGTTTCGATTTGATCTTCACTCGCCTTGCGTGGGACCTTTTCGGTCCACTCACGGCACAGAAAAACGCCCTCATTCCGCCATGGACGGGGCATCAAAAGGCGATCCCAGGTGCCAGCTTCGCGACCATGACGGGCGGAAAAGGTGATCCCGAAAACGCGCTTGCCGGATGTGCGCGCCCAGATCAGAGGCACGTTCGACGATACGCGCTCGGGCCCGCGCGGGCCGTCGGCAGCAATGCCAATGGATATTCCCTGTTTCATTTTTCCCAGAACTTCGCGGGACAGCGCCACATGACGCTTTTTGCTGGCCATGGCAATCGTATCCATTCCGAACAGGCTTTGCACACGGCCAACCATGCTGCCGGCGCGGGCGGACGACGTGATCGAACAGATACGCCCCTTGTCCAGCGGGAAGAAATACGGGGACTGCGCCAGACGTTGGTGCCAAAGAACGACGATCACAGGTTCGTCCTGTTCGACCAGTTGGTCCAGTTCTTCATACCCGATCCGTTCCCAGCGCGTATTGCGATGAACCATCCGGATATATGTCGCAATTCTGCGTGCGACCCAGTTCAGAATGGTTTCGCTGTCGGCGATTTTCTTGCGGAAGCTCACGGCGTGGTCCTTTGTCCCGGGCGAGGCATGTCTTACTGAACCTGACGTCAGGCGCAATGATTTTGTCATTGATCCGCGCATGTGTGATTTAGGAAAAAACCCTCTTGAGTCCGCTGCGCGGCTGGAATATCTGGGGGCGCACCGTAGGGGTATAGCTCAGTTGGTAGAGCGACGGTCTCCAAAACCGTAGGTCGCGGGTTCGAACCCTGCTGCCCCTGCCATCCCTTAAGATTTAATCAATACACCCCGGTCTGAGGTCAGTTGTCCGGACGTTGATGTGCTGATGGTGGTTTCCACCGCCCGACCAATGGCATAAAGTCCCGGCACGTCCGCAGTCTTTCATTCAAGAGGTAACATGTCGCGATTCGATGGGTATTTCCTGCGACAGTTATTGGTGCTGTTTGGGTTCTTTACCCTGGTACTGGTGGGCGTTTTCTGGATCACGCGTTCGGTCAGTCTGTTCGACCGTGTCATTAGCGGCGGACAGTCCGCTTTGGTGTTTCTTGAGTTTACGGCGCTGACTTTGCCGACGCTTATCCGAACGGTGATGCCGATGGCGGTTTTTGCTGCCGCTGTTTATGCCACCAATCGGTTAAGCCGGGAAAGCGAGCTGACCGTGATGCTGGCAACCGGATCCAGCCCCTGGCGGCTGGCGCGCGCCGTGTTTGCCTTTGGTTTGTGCACCGGCCTGATGATGGCGGTGATCAGCGTCTTTCTGCGGCCTGCCTCGTTGGATCAATTGGAACGGCGTCAGGCCGAGGTCGCAGGTGATGTGACGGCGCAATTGCTCAACGAAGGCGAGTTTATGCACCCGACGCCCGGTGTGACGGTTTACATCGGACGCGTGGATCTGGATGGCACTTTGCACGAGGTATTTGTGTCCGATGGGCGAGACCGGGAAAACCCCGTCAGCTATTCAAGCGCCACGGCGTATCTTGTGAATTCCGGCGGCGGGGTCAATCTGGTGATGGTTGACGGGATCGCGCTGCGACTTGATCGCAATGGCAACCGCTTGTCATCGACGCTGTTTCAGGATGCGACCTATGACATCTCGACGATGGCGGAAAGTTCAGAACAAAACAGGCGCAGTCTGGAAGCGATTCCAACATCCGAGCTGTTCAAGGATCGCGATTCAGTGGCCGAACTGGATTGGCACACCGAAGGTCAATTGGTCGAAGAGTTGCATCAACGGTTCTCATGGATCGCCATCAACATCGCCGTTGCGCTGGTTGGATATTCGGCCCTGATGCTTGGCAGCTTTTCGCGGTTCGGGCTTTGGCCACAGATCTTTGTGGCCTTTACCATTCTCGTCCTTCTGGAAGGGTTTCGCGGAATGGTTTCGCCTGTCGTGATCGCAGATCCTAAGCTTTGGCCGGTTCTATACCTGCCATCCGGCCTTGGCGTTGCCCTGTCCGTGGTGTTCCTTTTGATGGCAGGGCGGCCCCTGTTAAGGAAGCGACCTACTCCAGATCCGGTGAGGTAAGGGTATCAAGCCGAGCTGAGCGCGTTTGCCAATCTCTAACACGCCGCCATCAGGCGATAGACGATCTGGGCGGCCGTGAAATCCCACGCCGCATTGCCGTCTGGGGCAAGTTCGACCACGTCAAAGCCGACGCATTTGCGGCCTTTCAAGGCATGTTCGACCAGATGCAGGGCCTGATAGTAGCCCAGGCCCCCCGGCACCGGTGTGCCGGTTGCGGGCATGAGCGACGGGTCGAGCCCGTCGACGTCAAAGCTGACATAGACCAGTTCGGGGAAATCGCCCGGCAAATCGACGGAATGGATGTTGCCCGTGACCAACTCCTCGGCATCCACATGGAAGACGTGATTTCTAAGACGGCTCTGCGCTTCTTCGGTCGAAAAGGCACGGACGCCGAATTGAGCGAGCCTGATGCCTTCTTCTGCGAGCAGATGCATGACCGAGGCATGACTGTGTTTCTTGCCCTGGTACGCGTCGCGCAGGTCGGCATGTGCGTCGATCTGGACGACGCCGATAGGTTGCTTGAGCGCACGTGCCACGCCCATCACCGCGCCGAAGCTGAGCGAATGCTCACCGCCCAGCGTGACAGGTACTTTGCCCGTTTGAACCGCAGCCTCGGTGCGTTGGGCAAGGCGCTCCATCACCTCGGGCTGCGGGCCGTCGCAATCCAACGGAGACTCGGTAAAGATCCCTTCGACGCATGGCTCTGCGTGGCCGGTGATACGTTCAAGTTCATTGCTGGCTTCGATGATCGCATCGGGGCCTTTGGCGGTGCCTGATCCGTAGGACACAGTGCGCTCCAGCGGAACCGGGATCACGCGGAACCGGGCGTCCTCGGTCCGTTCGGACGCGGTAAGTTCGCTATCGAGAAAAACACTCATGAAAGGCGGTCCTTAAAATCGTCATAACCGAACTGCTTGATGATCTTCAGCGCGTCCGTTTCGCTGTTCCACAGGGCGATCGCGGGGAGAGGCACCCCGTTGAAGGTGTTGGTTTTGACCATCGAGTAATGCGCCTGATCGAGAAAGGCGAAACGTTGGCCGATTTCCAGCGGTTCTTCCCATGTGTAATCGCCGATCACATCACCTGCCAGGCAGGACGGCCCGCCCAGACGATAAGTGTGCCCTGCCTTGGCCTCGTCCATCAGGGCGGGGCGATAGGGGGCTTCGATCACATCGGGCATGTGGCATGTGGCGGAGATATCGGTGATAGCCAGATTCATGCCATTGGTGGGCAGGTCGAGGATTTCGCCCACCAGAATACCAGCGTCCAGTGCCACGGCCTCACCGGGTTCGAGATAGACATCGATTCCGTACGTCGCACGGATGTCTTTGATAAAGGCCACCAGTCCGGCGCGGTCATAATCGCCACGCGTAATGTGATGGCCACCGCCGAAGTTGAGCCATTTGAGCTGGCCCATGAAAGGCGCAAGCTTTGGCTTAACCGCCTGCCACGTGCGCAGCAACGGTTCGAACCCCTGTTCGCAGAGCGTGTGCATATGCAGGCCGTCCACGCCGGCCAACGCCGTTTCGGTCAACTGGCTGATCGGTGTGCCCAAACGCGAACACGGCGCGCAGGGATCGTATTTGGGGATTTCACCCTCCGAGTGTTCCGGGTTGATGCGCAGGCCGACCTGAACCTTGGCGGTCTGGGCCTTGGTCTGAAACCGATCTTTTTGTGCCCGAGAGTTGAAGATGATGTGGTCAGATAGCGACAGGATTTCGTCGATATCTGCATCCTTGTAGCCAGCGCAGAAGGTCGCGACCTCACCGCCGTATTCTTCGCGGCCAAGTCGGGCCTCGTAGACGCCGCTGGCGCAGGTACCGCCGAGATGCTGGCGCACCAATGGCGCCAGGGAAAACATCGAAAACGCCTTGAGCGCGCTGAGGATGTGCGCACCGGATCGGTTGCCGATATCCGATAAGATCGTCAGGTTGCGCTCGACAGCCTTTTCGTCAACCACGAAGCAGGGGCTGGGCACACGGCTGAGGTCGAAACTGCGCAAAGCTCCAGCGTCTCCGGCCTGTGTGGTCATCATGTCGGACATGTCTGGTGTCTCCGTTGGGTGGAGAGGCCGGGGGCGCTGCCCCCGGACCCCCGGAGTATTTGGAAAAAGATGAAGTCAGAACTTGACTGGGCCGTCGAGTTCGTGGACCTGCCACGGCAGGCCGTGGGTGTTCAGCATGTCCATGAAGTCATCCGGGTCGAGCTGTTCCATGTTCCACACCCCCGGGTCGCGCCAATTGCCCTTCAGCACTTGGGCCGCGCCGATCATGGCGGGGACGCCGGTGGTGTAACTGACGGCCTGACTGCCGACTTCGGCATAGCATTCTTCGTGGTCGCAGATGTTGTAGATGTAGAAGGTTTTCTCACCCGAGCTGTCCTTGGCCTGACCCGTGGCGATATCGCCGATGCACGCCTTGCCTTTGGTTTCTGCGCCCAGATCACCGGGATCGGGCAGAAGGGTTTTCAGGAACTGGATCGGGATGATTTCCTTGCCGTCATGCATCACCGGATCGATTCGGGTCATGCCAACGTTTTCCAGTACCTTGGCGTGGGTGATATAGGCGTCGCCGAAGGTCATCCAGAAGCGGGCGCGCTCGATCTCGGGGAAGTGGGTGCTGAGCGACTCCAGTTCCTCGTGATACATCAGGTACATGTTCTTTGGGCCGATGGCAGGGAAGTCGAACTCGACCTTGTGGGTCATTGCGGGGCTGTGCTGCCACGCGCCGTTTTCCCAGTGGCGCACTTCGGCCAGCACTTCGCGCAGGTTGATTTCCGGGTTGAAGTTGGTGGCGAACTCCTGATCGTTGCTGCCGCCATTGGCGTCCAGCACGTCGATCTGGCGGATCGTGTCCAGCTTGTGTTTCTTGAGCCATTTGGCAAATACGCTGGTCACGCCCGGATCGAAGCCCGAGCCGAGGATGGCGGTCAGGCCAGCCTCTTTGAACCGGTCTTGATACGCCCATTGCCAGTGGTATTCGAATTTGGCCTCATCTTCGGGCTCATAATTGGCGGTGTCCAGATAATGGCATCCTGCTTCAAGGCAGGCGTCCATCAGCACCAGATCCTGATAGGGCAGGGCGAGGTTCACGAGGATTTCGGCGCCGGTTTCGCGGATCAGCTTCACCGTGTCTTCGACCTTGTAAGCATCCAGTTCCGCCGTGGCGATATCGACGCCCACACGTTCCTTCACTGCTTTGGCGATGGCGTCGCATTTCGATTTGGTACGACTAGCCAGAGTGATTTCGGTGAAGATGTCCGAATTCATCGCCATCTTGTGCACAGCGGCGTGGGATACGCCGCCTGCGCCGACAACCAGTGTTTTGCCCATGGGGTCGTCTCCTCTCAGGGGGTTATTCGTAATAGGTGTAGCCGTTGATCGAGTCGCGATAGGCGCTCATCAGGGTTTTGCGGTCCTTGGCTTGCAGAGTACCGGTCGAGATGGCCTCGTCCACCATTTTGCGGAAGGCGGCGACGCAGTCTTGCGGGTCGAATTCTACGTAAGACAACACCTGGCTGATCGTGTCGCCCTCTTGTTCATGTAGCAGGTCAAAACCGCCATCGGCGCGCAGGTCGATGGTGACGACGTTGGTGTCACCAAAAAGGTTGTGCAGATCACCAAGGGTTTCCTGATAGGCGCCGACAAAGAAGACGCCCATGTAGTATTCATCGTCTTCGGGCAGGGAATGTACCGGCAGGCTGGGCGAGACGCCATCGGCCAGAATGAAACGGTCGATCTTGCCGTCGCTGTCGCAGGTGATGTCGGACAGGACCGCGCGGCGGTCCGGGGTCTGGTTCAACCCCTGCAGCGGAACGATCGGGTGCAACTGGTCGATCGCCCAGACATCCGGCAGGGATTGGAACAGCGAGAAGTTGCAGTGATAGATATCGGCCACTTTCTCAAGCTGATCGTCCACATCCGTTTCCAGATCATCACTGGCGGCCAGCGCCTTCAGGCGGGCCATGAGCGATAGGTAGATACGTTCGGCCCGCGCCATCTGGCGCAGATCGACATAGCCGCGGCGAAAGAGGGCGCGTAGCTCGTTGCGATAGAACGTGGCGTCGTTCCAGCATTCCTGCAGGCGAACCTTGCTGAGATAGCCATGCACCGCCGCAAGGTCCGAGACCATGTGGTGATCGTCTGGTTCAACTTCGGGTCCGTTCGGCGCGTCATAGAGCGTGCTTTCCAGAACATTGAACACCAGCAAGGACGAGGTTGCGACAACAGCGCGACCGCTTTCGGTGACCAGAGTGGGATGGGCGACCTCGGCCTCATCCATCGCATAAGCAACCGTTTCGACCACATTGGCGCAGTATTCCTCGACCGTATAGTTGATCGAGTTCTCGGCAGCCTTCTTCTCGCCCGTATAATCCACACCCATGCCACCGCCGAGGTCCAGATGGGTGAGCGGCACGCCTTCGCGCGTCAGTTCGGTGTAGTACCGGCATGCCTCACCCACGGCGCGGCGCACGTCGTTGACGTCCTGCACTTGGCTGCCTAGATGCGAATGCTGCAGCTTGAGGCAATGCAGCAAACCCGCAGCTTTCAGCTTGTCCACCGTGGTGACCAGCTGATCGGTGTTCATGCCAAAGGCAGACCGGTCGCCCGAGCTTTCTTCCCACTTGCCGCTGATCTGGTTGGTCAGTTTGACCCGCACACCAATTAGCGGTTCGATGCCCAACTCGTCATAGACCTCGATCACGGTGTCCGCCTCTTTCGGGCTTTCCAGCACGATCACGGTATTGAATCCGATCTTGCGGCTTAGGATCGCCAACTGGATGAATTCGGTATCCTTTACCCCGTTGCAGACGATCAGCGCCTCGGGCGCAAGTCGATGTGCCAAGGCAACAACCAGTTCAGGTTTTGACCCGGCTTCGAGCCCGTAACTGTATTTCTTTCCGAACTCGACAATCCGGTCGACCACCTGCGCCTGCTGATTCACCTTGATGGGAAAGACGCCACGATAGCTGCCCTGATAGTTGGTTCGGGCAATCGCGTCGGCAAAGCTTTCGTTGATGTGGGCGATCTCGTTTTCAAGGTAGGAACTGATCCGCAAAAGCATCGGTGCCTTGATGCCGCGTTCGTCCAGGTCGCGCAGGATGCTGGGAAGGCTGATCGCCGCGGCGTCGGGTTCCAGCGGGTTGCGCAAACCGATCTCGCCCTGATCCGTCACCTCAATGAGGCCCTTGCCCCATTTTTCAACCCCGTAGATGGAATGCGGTGCGTCGGGCGTGTGTTTCAATCAGGTTCGTCCTTCGCTGTGGGGTGCCGGATTTGCGCCCGCCAATACGGCAGCAGCTTGATTCGTCCAAGTGTAATCTATGGGCCGCCAAATTCAGGAACTAAATTCCGGTCTGCACCGGTACCAGATGATTGTCCCATTGGCATTCGGACAAAGCCATCCGTTCGGTCCGCGTTTCGGACAGTCGTCCGACCTGGCCAGTCCCGGTCGTATAGACCAAACCGTCTGGCCCTGCGCCCAATCCGCAGACGTCCTCCAAAGCATAGGCAGCTTTGAATGAACCGCTTTCCACGTCAAACCCGTGCAATGAATTTCCGCGCGGGCAAGTGATCGCGACGGTTTGGTTGTTCGATGAAAAGGCTACGCTGCCGGCATAGCCCTGCAAGGTGCTCTGGTCACTGTCTCCGGCTGCCAGCAGAACGGGTGTTCCGCCACGCTGATGCAGGCCCAGCAGCGGAGGGTGTTCGGACAAGTCGCCTTGCCACTGCATCGCAAATGCAACGAGGCCGTCATCGCGCACCGCCAGATGTCGGATCGAGTTCTTTCGCAGCCGATGCGGAAGCTCGACCTGTTCAATGACCGATCCATTCAGATCGCAATAGGTCAGATTTGGGCGCATCGTCGGCAGGTTCAGTTTTGTCCGGCCGGTATCCGGATGGGTCTCGATGCCACCATTGGCGATGGCGATCGAAGCGCCATCTGGCATCAGAACGATGTCGTGCGGGCCTATTCCGCCCGAGCTGAAGGAGCCCAGTCGGGCGTATCCATTGCCGACATCCCAGACCCCGATCATTCCATCGCCCTGTTCAAACCGGTTTTCTGTTGTGAACAACAATCGGCCATCGGTCGAGAACGTCCCATGACCGTAAAAGTGATGCCCCGGCGGGGCCGAAAGGCGCGCGACTTCTGAACCTGATGTACAGTCAATGACCAGCGCGAACGTTCCGGGGCGTCGCGCAAAAGCGACCGCCTGGGCATATTGCGGGTGGGCTGCAGCGGCGTGGCCTCTTCCCGGCAAGGGCAGCGTGAAGACAACCGCGCCCGACGCGGTCAATCCCGCAAGCCGATAGGACCCGTCTGGAAACAAGGCCGCGGCTAGAAAATCGGGTGCCCCTACAGCAGACCAACCTGGCATTGGGCCTAGACTGGCTGCGGCAAGCCCCTGCAGGAAACGGCGGCGGCTGGTCATCGCTTCAATCCCCGTCCAATGAGTTGAAACCCGCGCCGATACCCAGCGCGGGACCCAACTGGGTATTGGCAATTCGGCGGATGTCCGAGACGGTTTGCTGTAATGCCTCAACCCGGAATCGCCCTTCGGGAGTGGATACGCCCGCAAAATTCGGGTCGCCCAGCGATTGTGCACGTTGGATGGCGCGGTCAAATGCCGCCTGAAAGTCCTCGGTAACGTCAGGGTGATCGGCAGACAGCCGCAAAGCCAAGTCTTGCAGGGCAATCAGCGACAGTTCGACATGGCGCAGGGATCGGGCGGATCGGCGGGCCTCGGCCCTTTTGGGGCGTGGTCGTTCAAAGCTGCCTAACGGACGTCCGAGCCGCGTGTCCGCAGTGAATTCCAGACCAGTGGACAGGGCCTTGAACATCTCCTGCATGGCTTCATCGTCGTTGCGATAGCGGCTGTTTTCTCCGGTCCGGGTCAGAGATTGCGCGTAGGTCTGCCAATCAGTGTCGATTGCGGTGGCATTGGCGGCGATATCCGCGGCGATCGCGCGGATCAGATCGCATCGGTACTCAGCGCTGCCCTGATCGGCAAAAGCTGGATCGTAGAGCATTTGTTCCAGCGCAAAGAAACCACGACCGGCTACCGACGTTTCAGCAAACTCCGCGGCTGTCTGAACGGCGTTGTCATTATCGTCAATCAGGCGGGACAGGGCTCTGGGTGTGAACCCTTTGGTGTCGGGCCAGAATGCCAGCGAAAAGGCGCGGTCATCGACTTCTGAAGGGCCGAACCGCATGTGGCTGACGGATATCCAGCTGTCGAACGCATCCGCATACGCCGCGCGTAGGGCATCGGAATTCGGTGCACAATCGGCCTTTGCCGTTTCGCTGAGCACCTGTGCCGTATCGGCCAGCCGCGCATAAGACGGTAGGATATGCGACTGTGCTATGTCCAAAAGGATTGGTTCGCGATCTTGTGCAAAGGCTGTCAGTGGAAGCGCGAGCGCAGCAAGCAGGACTAGTTTACGCATGGATCAGAGGCTCTCCAGAAATCGGATCAGGGCATCGCGGTGGGCTTTGGACATGGACACGACGGCGTCGCGGGCAGCTTGTGCTTCGCCCCCATGCCAAAGAATGGCTTCGATCAAGGATCGGGCGCGTCCATCATGCAAAAATTGCGTGTGACCTGAAACGCGTTCTGTCAGACCAATTCCCCAAAGCGGCGGCGTGCGCCATTCCCGCCCCGTCGCACGCGCTTCGGGGCGATTGTCGGCAAGGCCTTCACCCATGTCATGCAGCAACAGGTCTGTGTACGGCCAAATCAACTGAAAACTGTGCTCGGGTCTGTCCGGCATTCGGTGGGTCACATGAGCCGGTGTATGACACGACGCGCATCCGACGTTATGAAACACTTCTTTCCCGCGCAGGACTTGCGGATCGTCCACGTCACGACGCGCGGGAACGCCCAAGTTGCGGCTGTAAAAGGCGACAAGGTCCATACCGACAGCGTCAATCTCTGCCCCGCGAATATCGGTGTCACCATGCGGTGCTGCGATGCAGTTTGTCTGGGCTGGCGTGCAGTCACCCTGGGGGGCTGGAAACAGAGGCGTCGATATTCCGATATCGCCCGAGAATGCTGCTGCTGATTGCTCCATAACCGTTGGCATCCCGGCCTTGTGGCCAAAACGCCCCATCATGGGTTGGTCGAACTCCTCGGACCACACGATGTTGGCGCGGCCCGATATTCCGTCGCCGTCCAAATCGTCGGGGTCCGCGTTGGCCAGAAGGTCCTCGACCGGAATGGACTCCAGTAGCCCGAGACCAATCATCGGTGGCGCAACACGCGGGCTCAGCATGGCCTGCGGGTGCAGCGGGCCGTAACCCAAGTCCGCCGCCTCATAAGTTGGGCGTCGCAGGGACACGGTCTCGCCTTCGGACAATGCGACCGGAACTTCCTGATAGGTAATGTCCAAACGATACTCAGCCGGATGGCCTGCAAGTGCAAAATCCTGCAGCTGTCCACCGTAGTTCGGGTCCGGGCGGGTTGCGATATAGTCGGCTATGCCTGCTGGTGCATCCTCGGGCAGACCGGGGACTGAGACGCGCAGGAACATTGAAACAGCGGTGTCATCCGGGCCGTTGGGTGTATGCCCGCGCCCGTCCTTGATGTGGCACCGCTGACAGGATCGGGCGTTGTACAAAGGGCCAAGCCCGTCTGACGCCAGAGTGGAAGATGGCGATGAAACCCAGATTTTCTTGAACAGCCCATTGCCGACCTTGAAGTCCAGCTCCTGCACGAAAGTGATATTGGCCGAAGGTTGCGAGAACGCATCGGCATCGTTTCGCACCCTCACGGTCGCGGCGCCTGCGCTGAGATGTTCAAACCGTTGAGCCGCAGAGAAATCTTGCGGCGCGGCGATAACAGCCTCGATCCGGGTGCGTTCTTCTTCGGTGCGGGGAAGGGTATTCAGGTGGGGGTCACCAAGCTCTTGAGCAAGGGACGGGGTGGCCGCAAACGCAGCCACCGCAAGTAAACGAACGCTATTCTTCTTCGTCCATTTTCGAGGCGTTAAGCTGAACATAGTTGGCTTCGCCAATCCTTTCATACAGATCAAGCTGCGTTTCGAGGAAGTCGATATGGCTTTCTTCGTCCGACATCAGTTGTTCGAACAAAGACATCGATACATAGTCTCCTGCTTCCCGGCAGTATTCTCTAGCTTCCTTGTACAAAGCCCGCGCGTCTATTTCGGCCGCCAGATCGCATTCCAGTGTTTCCTTGGGGGTTTGGCCGATCCGCAGAGGGTCCAGCTTTTGCAGGTTGGGGTGCCCCTCAAGGAATATGATCCGCTCGATCAGTTTGTCCGCATGTTCCATCTCTTCGATGGATTCCTCGCGGCTTTTCTTAGCCATGTGGCCAAGACCCCAATCTTCCTGCAGGCGGTAATGTAGCCAATACTGGCTGACCGCCGTCAGTTCATGCCGCAGAGATTTGTTGAGGTATTCTATGACCTTGGGATCGCCCTTCATTTGACTTCTCCTGTGTTGCCTCGGACCGCAATGTCCGAAGCTGCATGGGGACTTCCAGATTATCGTCTGAGCGCATTGTGTCTAGAAAAAGCGGCATGCACCCGCCGCAGTCAGCGGCCTTGCCTAGGGCGTGATAGATCTTTCCCGGTGTGATTATCGTCTGTGGGTCGGACGTCCGCATCCAGTCAATTGCGGCGCGGATGTCGTGGTCAGAGATGTTGGTACAGTGGCAAACGATCATGGCGACTCAGGCTGCTCGGCTATTTCCTACGCAAATAGTAGGTTATTACTTTCAGGTCCAGATGGAAGAGGCAAATCTTTCGTGAAGGACCGGCGAAAGCGCCCTTCCGGAACGCCTTCGCCCTTGCTGCTCTTTTATTGGAAAACTGCGTCGGGGTTATCGAGGCTGTCCGAACCCTCGAACTCGATCTGATCAAGTTCCAAGGCCGTGACGATGCGTTCGATCGTTTTTGTCTGATCAACCAGCCCGTTCACGCCGCCCATAATCAGGGCCTCGCCACCGGCGTTACCGCGTTCAAGCATCTGGTCGTACGCGAAACCCGCCTCGGCTGTGGATTTCATCAGGCCCAGCGCCAGCATCGTGTTCGCCAGTTTCATCTTCATTTCGGTGTCCAGAGCGGGATCGCTTGCAATCACCAGATCGGACAACGAAGCACCGCTGATCGGGGTTCCGTCAATCCGGGTGTAGGTGCCCAGATAGACATTCTGGATGCCAACGCCGTTGTAATAGTGGTCGTTGTGCGTGTTGTCAGCGAAGCAGGAATGTTCTTCTTCGGGGTCATTCAGCATAACGCCCAAACGCATGCGCTCACCCGCGGTTTCACCGTAGGACAAAGACCCCATGCCAGTCAGGATGGCGCTAATACCGGCTGCCTCGTTCTCGGCCAGTGCCGCCCGCGCAGCACCGCCGTCCTGCCATTGGGCCGCCATCCATTCCAGATCGCTGACCAGCAGGTCGGTCGCAGCGCTCAGGTATTGGGCGCGGCGGTCACAGTTGCCTCCGGTGCAGTCGTCGCCCTGTGCATAGTCACTCCACGGGCGATTGCCTGCCCCAGTGCCGTGGCCGTTGAGGTCCTGACCCCAAAGCAGAAATTCGATGGCATGGTAACCGGTGGCGACATTTGCCTCGATCCCGTCTGCCTCGTGCAGGGTTTCCGCGAGCAGTTCGGGGGTGATTTCGCTCGCGTCCACGGCTTCGCCGGACAGCTCGAAACTTGGGTTCGCGATTACGTTCAATACGGCGAATTCGTTTTCGTCGCTGGGTCCGCCGTATGACGCGTCAACGTAGTCAATCAAACCTTCATCCAGTGGCCATGCGTTCACTTTGCCTTCCCAGTCGTCGACGATGGCATTGCCAAAGCGATACACTTCGGTCTGCTGATAAGGCACGCGCGCCGCAAGCCAGGCGGCGCGGGCGGAATTCAGAGTTGCATCCGAAGGATTTTCGATGAGCGCATTGACAGCGGCCTGCAGCTTTTTCGCTGCGATCAGGCTGTCATCGTATTTGGCTTCGGCAATATTGGCATAGTTTGCGAGAACATCTGCCTTGGCTGGGGCGTCGGCGACTGCGGCGCTTGCGATGCACAAGGTAAGTGCGCTGGTCGCTGCAAAGAATCTTGTCATGAGTTTTGAACTTTCCTGTTGGAACCGGAATCGGGACCGCGCAGTCGCGGCCACGGACAAAAGATATCTGAGTGAATTTGTAAACTAAGTCAACCTGAGTTTTATTGTCGGGAAATCGCAATACCCCCATATTTAGGGGGTTGGCCCCACAGTGAACTGCATTGCGTGGATTCATAAATGCACTAGACTTAAGCAGGATGTGTTTGAGTTCTGGTGCGTGTATGAAGAGTGCTGTGATTGCCCTAACTTTCCTGCCTGCGGCCTTGTTGGCGCAGGAGGCGCTGCCGTCAGGTTCGCACATTCACGGAACCGGTCATCTTTCCATCATCATCTCCGAGGGCGCGTTCACGTTGATGTTGCAGGTTCCAGGCGCAGATGTCGTCGGCTTTGAGGAGGCTGCAGAAACTGATGCGGATCGGGAACGGGTCGCGGCAGCCGTTTCGGACCTGTCAAAGCCGCTTGAGCTGTTTGCATTGCCAACCGAGGCAGGGTGCGCTGCCGTCTCTGCAAACGTTGCCTTGGTGGGCGAGGGGCTTCGCCCGCAGACCGATACTGCGGAAGAGTCGCATACAGAGTTTCAAGCGGATTACGTGGTGCAGTGTGACGACATCAACGCGGCAACGGTGATGGAATTCCCGTACTTTGAACGCTTTGAGATGGCGCAACGGCTAACCGTCAAAATGGCGACCAGCACAGACGAACGCACATTCGAAGTGTCCCGGGAAATGCCGGTCCTGAACCTGCTTGATGCGCAATAACTTGCGCTTTCACCCTGCGGCCAATCAAGCCGCTGCTCAAACAGTGACGCCTTGAAGGACCTGATCTTTTGTCAGTTGCGCTTTGGTCCCCTGCATCAGGATTTCGCCCCTCCGCAGCACGACAAACTGATCGGCCAGTTCGTAGGCGAATTCAAAATACTGTTCGACCAGCACAATTGCCATTTCGCCTTTCGTTCGAAGATGTCGGATAACTTCGCCGATCTGCTGTATGATATTGGGCTGAATGCCTTCCGTGGGCTCATCCAGTAACAGAAGGCGCGGTTTTGCGATCAGAGCCCGCGCGATGGCCAATTGCTGTTGTTGTCCGCCTGACAGATCGCCGCCGCGGCGATTCTGCATCTTTTTGAGAACCGGAAACAGTTCGAAAATCTCGTCGGGGACGAAGTGTTTGTCGGCGGGCAAACAGGCAAACCCCGACTCAAGGTTTTCGCGGACCGTCAGCAACGGGAAAATCTCGCGCCCCTGAGGCACATATGCGACCCCCTTCCACGCCATCTTGTGAGCAGGAAGAATACCCAGATTTTCGCCGTTCAAGCTGAGCGTGCCACCTGACCGGGGGTGTGTCCCGGAAATGGCCTTGATCAGGCTTGTTTTGCCAACACCGTTTGTCCCCATCACACAGGTGATCTGACCTTGTGCTGCCTCCATTGAGATGCCGTACAGGATTTGCGAATGGCCGTAGTGAAGCGTCAGATCGTTCAGTTTCAACATCGCTCAGCGCCCCAGATAAACGTCGATGACGTCTTGATTGGATGTCACATGATCAAGCGACCCCTCAGCCAGAACTGCGCCCTCGTGCAGAACCGTGACCTTGCAATTTAGGCGACGCACGAATTCCATGTCATGTTCCACCACGACCACAGCGCGCGTCTTGGCCGCTTGAACAAGCAGGTCTGTGGTGTGCTCACGTTCCTGCGGGGTCATGCCTGCTGCAGGTTCGTCAACCAGCAGCAATCGCGGCTCTTGCGCCAGAAGCATACCGATTTCCAGCCATTGCTTTTGTCCGTGGCTCAACTCACCGGACTTGCGGGTCAGTTCATCCCGCAATCCAATTTCCGCGGCAAGTTCTTCAACCCTTGCAAGATCAGATGCCGAGGGGCGGTAGAGAAGAACGCCGAGCCAGCCACGCTTGTTCTTCAGTGCCATCAGCAAGTTCTCTTGTACCGTCTGATCCTCGAAAACCGTGGGTTTCTGAAACTTCCGGCCGATCCCGGCCTGAGCGATTTTCGCTTCGCTCATGCGCAACAGGGACACGGATTTTTCGCCCCAGATAACGCGGCCTTCGTCCGGTCGGGTCTTGCCGGTGACGATATCCATGAAGGTGGTTTTTCCTGCGCCATTCGGTCCGATTACGGCGCGCAGTTCCGCCTGTCCGATCTGAAAGGACAAGTTGTTGATCGCGCGAAACCCGTCAAACGACACGGAGACGCCACTTACTTCAAGCAAGGTGCTCATTCGGTTGCCTCCTTCTCGCGCAGTGATCCGTCATCGGGGCCCAGATTGGCACCATGCCGGTCGGGGTGACGGCGATTGGTCCACAAGTCGAACAACCCGCCGATGCCTTGCGGGGCGAACAATGTGACCAACACGAAAGAAACGCCCAGCAGGACCTGCCACCAATCCACCCATTTGATCGTGTAGAAACCCAGAGGGATATCCGGTGCCTGTCCGCCGGTGAACCAAGTGCTGAGAAGGCTGACAAAAGCGGCGCCGATCACCGCACCATAAAGCCGGCCCCGCCCGCCGATGGCGACCCAGACGGCGAGGTAAATCGAGGCAATGGGTGCCATCTCCTCGGGGTTGATGATCCCCGCCTGCGGGTAATAGAGCGCACCGGCGATGGCAGCGATGCACGCGGTCAGCGTGAAAACCGCAAGCTTGTAGACCTCGACCGAGTATCCGAGGAACCGAACGCGCGCCTCGTTGTCGCGGATGCCGCGGATGATGGAACCGAACTTGCCTGAAACGATCCACGCAGCCAGCATGTACCCCAATCCCAGGGCCAGGGCCGAAGCCCATAGAAACCAGATGGACACAATATCCTGCGATGCCGTCACGCCGGGCAGGTTTTGCAGGCCGGACAAGCCGTTGTTACCCCGCAGCCCGCTGTCGTTCTGGAACAGGTAAAGTGCCAGCGCCAGTGTCATCGCTTGGGTCAGGATCGAGAGATACACGCCGGTCACCCGGCTGCGGAATGCGAGCCACCCGAAAACCAGGGCCAGCAGCCCCGGAACAAGAACCACAAGTATCAGTTGGAGGATCAGGCTGTCCGAAAAGGCCCAGACCAATGGGAAATCAGACGATCCGACAACCCCGAAAATTTGTGTCCCGACCGCGTCGACAACCTCGGAAGGTGTCGGAGGGATTTCACCCTGCGACAGCGACTCGACCACGATCAGGCGGGTCCGCTCGTACATCAGCCACATCCCGATCATATACCCGCCCAGCCCGAAGAAAGCGAAATGACCCAGGGACAGGATGCCGGTGAAACCCCAGACAAGGTCCATGGCCACCGCGATCAGACACAGGCACAGAGTCTTGCCCAAGGTCTTCACGAAACTGGTCGAAATCACACCGATCCCGAACCCTTCCGACAGGACCGTGACCGCAATTGTGAACAGCGACAGGATTGTCAGAAAAACCAGCACCGACGGGTTCTTGGCGACAAAGCTGCGTTCCATGGCTCAATCCCCCGCCGCACGACCTTTGAGGGCGATAATGCCCCTTGGCCGGAACTGGATGAAAATGATGATGAAGATGATCATGTAGGTCTGCGCGGCGAGGGTGTTCGACGGGTTCATCCACTCGATCCCCTTTTGCAGGAAGCCGATCATCCCGGCACCTGCCAGCGCGCCCCAGATATTGCCGACGCCGCCGACCACAACGGTCATGAAACTCTGCACGATGTAATCGCTGCCCAGGTCCGAAGTGACTTTGGCGAACAGCCCAATAGCCACCCCGGCGATGCCCGCAATCCCGGACCCCAGGCCAAAGGTCAGCATATTGACCCGCCCCGGATTGATCCCCATGGATCCCGCCATGCGCGGGTTCTGCGTCACCGCGCGCATCTCAAGCCCCAGCCGTGTGCGTTTCATGATGTAGAGAAACAGCCCCAGAAAAATCATCGCCAACACGAAGATCGCGATGCGGATATAGCTGATCGAGACGACGTCGTTCAGCACCCACGCCCCGTCCAGCCACCCCGGCGCGGTCAGCGGTCGGGCCTGCGTGCCGAATATGTTCTTAGCCAGTTGCTGAAGGGCTATGGAGATCCCAAACGTCGCCAACAAGGTCTCAAGCGGGCGGGCGTATAGCCAACGGATCACCAGCCGCTCCATCGCGACGCCCATGGCGAATGTCACCGCAAATGCCATCGGGATCGCGACGATGATGGAAAGCGTATGGTCGGGGATGAATTGTTGGACGACATAGCCAGTATAAGCGCCCATCATGATGAACTCGCCGTGGGCCATATTGATGACGCCCATCACTCCAAAGGTTATGGCGAGGCCGATGGCGGCCAGAAAATAGATCGAACCCAGCGATATGGCGTCGAGCGTCAAATCTAGCGTCTGGTTCAAGCCGACTTTCAACTCAATCTGTTCCAATGCTCGTGCCGCTGCGGCTGTGACTTCGGGCGATGGTTCGGCATAGGTTTCAAAGAACACATGGGTGTCGAGCGCGGCATTGATTTCAATGTCTGTCACCAAAGCCGGCACGACGCCAGCCTCGGCCAGCGCTGCATAGGCCCGGGCGCGGGTCGCGTCATCGTTCAACTGCGCGACCGGAATGCCGGCCACCCGGCCACCTTCTATGTTTGCGGCCAGTGCCGCGCGGATGTCACCGGCAGATACGCGCGGTGCTGCCAAATCGCTGGCAACCAGCAGATCATAGGCTTGGTCGCGCGTCAGCATTTCGGAGCCGGGTTCCAGAATGACCGCGATGTTCGCATCCGTCGGCAGCACCGCGGCGGCCTTTCGCGCAGTCACGACCAAAGGGTTCAACGCGGCGCGGACATCCACGCTCAGGTCGCCGGAGATTTCCTCGATCGCGCTTACACGGGCTGCTGTGCTCTCGTCATAGCCGATTGTCAGCAATCGTTCGATCCGCTGCTTTTGAGCCTTCAAACCTGCGTCGGGCTCGTCTTTGATCGAGGCGCGCAACGGTTCGAGCAGAACACCTTCGGGGTCGCGCTGGATGGATTGCAATGCCGCCAATCGCTTTGCGCGATCGGGGTCAGTCAGTTGAAACTGAACCAGAGCGGTCCCGATCATTGCGCGGATGCCGCTGTTGGGCTTCAGCTGCTTCAACTCGGATTTCTCAAAAGTGCCGACAACATCGCCGGTGTCGAAATCCGTTAACTCGTATGTCCGTCCTTCACCTTTCTTACCCGCAAAAAACAGACCGTCGGACTTGCGCATCCACATGTCCTTCGCGGCCCATGTCTCAAGCATTTCCTGTGCCTGCGGCAACCCGCTGGACGCAATTGCATCAATCGCCGGCTTGATTGTCTTGCGCGAGCTTTTGGCGATGATCTCCTGATGCTCTTGCAGGATGGTCTGCAGCCCCGGATTCTGCGCATCTGCAGTCACGCAGGCGCACAGGAAAGCCAGGCCCGCAAGAAAGTGTCGTAACATGTGGTGAAGCCCAAGTGTCGTGTGGGCAAGGCGAGCGACGAGGCCCGCCTTGCGTGCTGTTTAGTAGTTCGACAGGGTCTGAACGCAGGTCTCGGTCTCGGTGTTGTACATCCCGCAACCCAGTTCTTTCCAATCCGACTTCAGAACCGCCGATTCCGGCAGGAAGTCGGTCCAGGCATCACCCGGTACGACATCGGTTTCGCTGATGATGTCAAATTGGCCGTCCTCCTGGATTTCGCCAATCAGGACCGGCTTTGCCAAGTGGTGGTTCGGCAGCATGACGGCGGTGCCGCCCGTCAGGTTCGGGAATTCCTGCCCGTACATCGCCGCACGTACAGCGTCGACCTCGGTAGAACCGGCCTCGGTTGCGGCGTTCACCCACATGTTGAAACCGATGTAATGCGCCTCCATCGGGTCATTGGTCACGCGCTCATCGCCCATTGTGGCTTTCCAGGTATCGACGAAGTCTGCGTTCACGTCTGTATCCGCGGACTGGAAGTAATTCCATGCAGCCAAGTGACCGACAAGGTTGGTCGTATCCAGACCCGAAAGCTCTTCCTCACCGACCGAGAAGGCAACAACGGGAATGTCATCGGCAGACACGCCAGCCGCAGCCAGTTCCTTGTAAAACCCGATGTTTGCGTCGCCATTGATCGTCGAGATCACGCCGACTTTCTTGCCGTCTGCCCCCAACGCAACGACGTCAGCCACGATCTTGGACCAGTCCGAATGGCCAAAAGGCGTGTAGTTAACGAATATGTCCTCATCCGAGATACCCTTCTGCTTCAGATAGCTTTCCAGGATGTTGTTGGTGGTCCTCGGGTAGACGTAATCCGTGCCGAGCAGAGCGAATTTTTCGACCCCCAGCTCGTCCAGGAAATAATCCGTCGCTGGGATAGCTTGCTGGTTCGGGGCCGCACCGGTGTAAAACACGTTCTTCGAGGATTCCTCGCCCTCGTATTGCACCGGATAGAACAACAGACCGTTCAATTCTTCGATCACCGGCAGGACCGATTTGCGGCTCACGGAAGTCCAGTTGCCGAAAATCACGTCGACATCGTGTACTGTCAGCAGTTCACGCGCCTTCTCGGCGAACAGGGGCCAGTCGGAGGCAGGGTCGACCACAACCGCCTCAAGCTGTTTGCCCAATACACCGCCCTTTTCGTTTTGCTGATCAATCAGCATCAGCATGGTATCTTTGAGCGTGGTTTCCGAGATCGCCATGGTGCCCGACAGCGAGTGCAGGACACCGATCTTGATGGTGTCTTCGTCCGCCAGCGCGGCTGTGGCCATGGCAGCAAATACCGCCGATCCGGCGAGTGTAGACTTGAGAGATTTCATGTAATCCTCCTGGCGGGGCCAAAGGAGAGGGCTTGCGCAAAAGCGTGCTCTTCTTCTACCTGATCCCCGCAACTATTGTTGCGATCCGTGTGGCGGTTGTGTTCGAGGTCCAATTCGCGCAGCCGTCACACACCCCCGAGGTCGTCTCCGCGGCGGGCACCCATACGGTTTCTGCATCGCAGAGAATTTGGCAAATTAGGGAGCCGGGGACCCTATGAATTTGGCCCTCAGTGATTAAATTTTGAGCCGCTGCTGCCGATTGTGATTAAAAATTCACCGCGCACTTGGGAAAACCGTCCAAATGCGGCGTTGCAGAATAGAGTTCCGACGCCTGAGCGGTGAAACAAGTGGCACAGTTTCCGAACCCGCAGGTGCGCCATCAATCAACATGCCTCCATATCCAGCACTCCAGATACGATGCTGCCGCGCGCAAACGGAGCGATTCGGCTGAGCGCCAAAAAACTGGGGCCAAAGTCGGTACTGGACGCCTTTCGTCAGTCCGGATCATACAAGTGCCTATTCCCGCGAACAGACGGCACTGCGTTGGACGCGGTTCTGCTGAATACGGCGGGCGGGATAACGGGCGGTGACTCGTTCAGGTTTCATGGACGTGCTGATGCCGACACGATGTTGACGCTGACCACACAAGCTTGCGAACGTGTTTACCGTGCACCTAATGGACCTCCCGGTAAGGTCGTGAACCACGTGACGGTTGATGCTGGTGCCCGGCTGAACTGGCTGCCGCAAGAGACTATTCTATACAACGGGAGCGCCCTTGATCGTCGACTGCTGATAGAAATGGACGCAAATGCGTCCGTCTTGTTGGTCGAGCCTTTGGTTTATGGTCGCAGGGCCATGGGCGAGGTTCTGACGGACATCCGCCTGTGTGATCGGATCGAACTACGGCGGAGCGGCAAGGCTTTGTTTGCCGATGCGCTGCAATTCGACGGCGATTTGCAAGCCCACCTTTCGAAACCCAATATCGCCGATGGTGCCGGTGCAATGGCCTTGATTGTTTTTGCGTCATCGACCGCCGAGGGGCAATTGGAAGTGGTGCGCGGACTGCTGCCCGAAAGTGCGGGCGTGAGCCTGATCCGCAGCGATCTGCTGGTCATTCGGATCCTGGCAGAAAGCAGTTTTGAATTGCGCAAGACCCTGATGCCGATCCTCAGGCAGTTGAACGACGACAATCTCCCTCGATGCTGGATGATCTGACATGAACCTCACCCCACGCGAAAAAGATAAGCTGATGGTGGCCATGGCCGCCGAGGTAGCCCGCAAGCGGTTGGCGCGCGGCGTTAAACTCAATCACCCTGAGGCCATCGCTTTGATTACCGATGCGGTGGTCGAGGGGGCCCGTGATGGCCGTTCGGTCGCAGACATGATGCAGGCGGGCGCCGAGGTGATCACGCGCAGCCAATGCATGGAAGGTGTTCCCGAGATGATTCACGAGGTTCAGGTCGAGGCCACTTTTCCCGATGGCACCAAACTTGTGACCGTGCACAACCCAATTCGCTAAAAAGAGAAAAGGACTTCCGATGACCCGCATGCTGTTTCCCGCCCTTGTTTTGTCCGGCCCGGCCATGGCGCATCAGGACGGCCATTTACACGCGCACAATGCGGATTACGCTGCATTGGCCTTAGGGCTGGCAGCGTTCGCATTGATTGCGTCCGTTCTGATCTCGAAGCTGCCAAAATGATCCCCGGCCAGCTCTTTCCGGCTGCGGGTGAGATTACGCTCAACCCCGATGCAACCATCGTGACGCTGATGGTTGCCAATACCGGTGATCGTCCGGTGCAGGTGGGTTCACACTATCATTTTGCGGAAACAAATCCGGCGTTGGAATTTGATCGATCTGCTGCGCACGGAATGCGACTGGATATTGCCCCCGGAACGGCCGTTCGCTTTGAACCCGGGCAGGCCCGCGAAGTGAACCTTATCCCGATCAGTGGTGCGCGTCGGGTCTTTGGGTTCAATCAGAAAGTCATGGGGTCGCTCTGATGCCGGCACAAATAAAACGCTCTGACTATGCCGCGATGTTCGGTCCCACGATCGGTGACAAACTGCGGCTTGCGGACACGGATCTGATCATCGAGGTTGAGCGTGACCTGACCGCCGAACGCGCAGGCGCGTCATCAACGGGCGGTCGCGGAGAAAATGCTCTGCTCTATGGTGAAGAGGTCAAATTCGGTGGCGGCAAAGTGATCCGCGACGGGATGGGGCAGTCGCAAGCCACGCGGGCGGCAGGGGCCGTTGATACCGTCATCACCAATGCTCTGATTGTGGACCACTCCGGCATTTACAAGGCGGATGTCGGTCTGAAGGACGGGCGAATTGCAAAGATCGGCAAGGCCGGAAACCCGGATACGCAACCCGGCGTCGACATCATCATCGGACCGGGAACAGAGGCCATCGCTGGCGAAGGACGCATTCTGACAGCGGGTGGTTTTGACAGCCACATCCATTTCATCTGCCCGCAACAGATAGAGGACGCACTGCATTCGGGGCTGACCACGATGCTGGGCGGCGGCACAGGCCCCGCGCATGGTACGCTGGCCACCACCTGCACGCCCGGGCCCTGGCATATTGGCCGGATGTTACAAGCCGCTGATGCGTTTCCCATGAATCTGGCGTTTGCAGGCAAGGGAAATGCTTCGCTGCCCGACGCGCTGGAAGAACAGGTCAAAGCGGGGGCTTGTGCCCTGAAGCTGCATGAGGACTGGGGGACAACGCCCGCTGCGATTGATTGCTGTCTGTCCGTTGCTGATGCAATGGATGTCCAAGTGATGATCCACACGGACACACTGAACGAAAGCGGCTTTGTCGAGAACACGGTATCCGCCATGAAGGGCCGGACCATTCATGCCTTCCATACCGAAGGCGCAGGGGGTGGGCATGCCCCGGACATCATCAAAATCTGCGGCGAAGACCATGTGCTTCCGTCCTCGACCAACCCCACGCGGCCCTTTACCGTGAACACGGTCGAAGAGCATCTGGACATGTTGATGGTCTGTCATCACCTCGACAAATCCATCCCCGAAGACGTGGCCTTTGCTGAAAGTCGCATTCGGCGCGAGACCATCGCGGCTGAGGATATCCTGCACGATATGGGCGCATTCAGTATCATCGCCTCGGACAGTCAGGCGATGGGGCGCGTGGGCGAGGTTTTGATCCGTACGTGGCAAACAGCGGACAAGATGAAAAAGCAGCGCGGCCGCTTGCCCGAGGAAACCGGTGACAACGACAACCTGCGGGTGCGCCGCTATGTTGCGAAATACACGATAAACCCGGCGATTGCCCATGGTCTGAGCCATGAAATCGGCAGCATCGCGGAAGGCAAGCGCGCCGATTTGGTTCTGTGGAACCCGGCGTTCTTTGGCGTGAAGCCCGAGATGGTTCTTTTGGGCGGAACCATCGCATGTGCGCAGATGGGCGATCCGAATGCCTCGATCCCGACGCCGCAGCCGGTCTACAGCCGTGCGATGTTCGGTGCGTATGGGCGATCAGTGGAGAATTCAGCGATCACTTTTGTTTCGGAGGCCGCATGGGCAGACGGCATCGGCGATGCGCTTGGATTGGCGAAACAAACGGTCGCCGTTCAAAATACCCGCAACATCGGCAAGCGCGATCTGGTGTTGAACGACGCAACACCGCAGATCGACGTCGACCCGGAAACCTACGAAGTGCGCGCAGATGGCGAATTGCTGACCTGCCAACCCGCCGAGGAACTGCCCATTGCGCAACGATATTTCCTGTTTTGACCAAATGTTGTGCTGCATTGCAGCAAGCGCAATGCAGCCATGTTCCATAGCCCACTACTAAACGAGATGAAAATGAGGATATATGAAAACCAAGGGAGGACCATTCCAACTCGAGGGTTAGAGAGTCCTTATGGCACATTCAGTTCAACACACGCAGACCGGCATTTCTGTCTTTGGTCTTCTTCGGTCAGTCGGATCATCCATTTTTTCGGCTTTGATAAGCCTGGCAGAAGCTCAGTCGCGGGTTCGGAAAATTCAATACCTGCAGTCACTGAGCGATCAGGAACTGGCGGAACGCGGCATCAAACGCGAGCGGATCGTGCATCACGTCTTTGCCGACAGCATGGCGTTCTGAGCCAAAAGATATTGTGCACAGAGGGGGTGAGCCCATGAACGCCCCCCTTTGCGCAGCGCGTCGCTATTCCGACCACTTTCACGTCGAGCCATCGGATCATCTGTCCTTGACGTATGACCAAAGGTTTTTGCGCCGCAAGGTTCTGACGTGCGAGGGCGGAGAGCAAATCCTTGTTGATCTCAGCCAGACCATGTCGCTGGATCACGGCGGTGCGCTGATCCTTGAAGATGGGCGCTTTATCGAAATTCAGGCGGCGCCGGAAACTCTGCTGGAAGTTACCGGACCTGATCTGACACGTATTGCCTGGCATATCGGCAACAGGCACACACCGTGTCAGGTGGAACAGGATCGTCTGTTGATCCAAGTGGATCATGTCATTCGCGACATGCTGGATAAATTGGGAGCGAAGACCCGCGAAGTCGTCGAGCCCTTTACGCCGGAAGGTGGCGCATATGGCCACGGCAGGACCCATGGTCACGCCCACTGACGCCGATATCCTGACCCTGACGCAATGGTTGTCTCCCGCCTATCCGATCGGCGGGTTCGCCTATTCGCACGGGCTGGAATGGGCAATTGATTGCGGCGACGTATCGAGCGCCGCCGATGTTCAGGGCTGGATCGAAGACGTCGTAAAATATGGCACGGGATGGAATGACTGCCTGTTTCTTTTTGCGGCCTTCGGTGCTGTGACCGGCGACGAGGTTGCGGAAATTGACGCCCAAGCCTGTGCATTCTGTGCCTCTGCCGAGCGTCTCAAGGAAACACAATTGCTGGGGCAGGCGTTTTGCGATGTCACGGCAGAGGTTTGGTCGCTGGATTTGTTCCAATTGACTTATCCGGTTGCCGTCGGTGTGGCGGCGCGCATGCAGAACTTGCCGGTCGCGCTGACGGCAAAGCTGTTTCTGCAAGGGTTCATGGGCAATCTGGTTGCCTGTGCAACGCGGTTGGTTCCTTTGGGGCAAACAGAAAGCCAACGCCTTATTCGAAAGATGACGCCTGTCTGCGCTTCGGTCGCAGAAGAAGCGATGAATGCCGATCTGAATGATCTGCGGTCCACGACGTTTTTGCCGGACATAGCTTCGATGAGGCACGAGACACAATATTCGAGGATATTCAGAACATGAACAGCATGAACGGACCGTTGCGCGTGGGTATTGGCGGACCAGTCGGCGCTGGTAAGACAACTTTGACGGCTGCACTTTCCGAAGCATTGCGAGACAAGGTTTCGCTGGGTGTGATTACCAACGATATCTATACGCGCGAAGATGCCGAAGAACTGATGCGACAGCAGATTCTGCCGCAAGACCGCATCATCGGTGTCGAGACCGGCGGTTGTCCGCACACCGCGATCCGCGAAGATGCCTCGATAAACCTTGCTGCGGTCGCAGAGATGCAAACGCGCCATCCGGATGTCGAGGTTGTTCTGATCGAAAGCGGTGGGGATAATCTGTCAGCCACCTTCAGCCCCGAGCTGGCGGACGTAACACTCTACGTGATTGACGTAGCCGCTGGGGAAGAGATACCCCGCAAAGGCGGACCCGCGATCACGAAATCCGATGTGCTGATCATCAACAAAACCGACCTCGCCCCGTATGTGGGCGCGTCGCTTGAGGTGATGGAAAGGGACGCAACACGAATGCGAAACGGTCGCCCCTTTGTGTTCACTGCGCTGCGCCACCGTCAGGGCGTAGCTGCGATAGTCGATCTTTTGGCCCAGATCGGCGGGCTCGACCTGAACGGTGCAGTGGCGCCCTCGCATCACGCGGCAGTCTAGGCCGCTTGCAAGGCCTCCACGGCAAATTGAACAGCCTTGCGGGTGTGCTCCAGATCCTCCTCGGTCACTGCCAGCGAGGGATAGAGTTTCCCTGGTGCTTTGAAGATGCCGTTTGCCCTAAGAACAGAATTATACTGTGCGTTTCGGGCCGGATCGTCATGAGCGGCACTTCGGTAGTCGCGGCAGGTTTGGCCCGTAAAGTAGATATCGAACAGCGTTTCATCGCCGCAAATCTGGTGGGCAATTCCGGCGTCGTTCAGGGCATGAGATTGAAGGTCCTGTAATGTGCGACCGATAGACCGCAAATGATCATAGGTTCCATCGCGTGCCAAAACCTCCATCGTTTTCAGTCCAGCGGCGGCCGCGACGGGATTTCCTGACAGAGTGCCAAGCTGCATCAACCACTTGTCGGCCCCGACTTGACCTTTATCGAAGTGTTGCATGATCTCGGCGCTTGCCCCCAGCGCAGCCAGCGGGAACCCGCCGCCAATGATTTTTCCGAGCGTACAGATATCGGGCGTCACTCCATATCGCTCCTGCGCGCCACCATAAGCCAGCCGGAAGCCGGTGACGATTTCGTCGAAAATAAGCAGAACATCGTTCTGGTCGCAAAGGTCGCGCAGACCCTGAAGATAGCCGGGCTCAGCAGGAATGATGCGCTGCAAAGGTTCAACGATGATGGCGGCGACGTCCTTGTTTTCCGCAAGCAATGCAGAGACGGCTTCAAGATCGTTGAACGGGGCGATCAACATCTGATCCGCGACGCCTTGGGGAATCCCGGCACTGTCCGGCACAGCCTGGGGAAAGTTAACGCGCTTGGCAGGCGCCAGACTCATCTGCGCTTCGGCGCTCATACCGTGGTAACCGCCTTCGAACTTCAGGATTTTGTCGCTCCCGGTATAGGCGCGGGCCAGACGGATCGCATACATGTCGGCCTCGCCACCCGATGCGACAAACCGCACCTGCTCGCAGCAGGGCACGGCCTCGATGATTGCCTCGGCCAATTCGATCCCTTTGCTGTTATTGGCAAAAAACGTCATTCCTTTGGGTAGTTGCTCCAGGACGGCTTCCATCACCTCTGGGTGGCCGTGACCCAACAACATCGGTCCCGAACCGATCAGGTAGTCGATGTATTCTTTGCCGTCTTCGTCCCAGACGTGGCTGCCTTCGCCGCGTGCGATTATGATGCCCGGGTCGAAGTTGCCAAATCCGCCTGCGGGTAGAACCTGTTGGGCACGGGCGATCCATTCGGGTTGAGTATTGATTTTCAGCATCTCAAACGATCTCCAAAATCGGGGAACCAAGCACATTTGGGTCTGGTGTTACGCCCAACCCCGGACCTTCGGGTGGTGCGATCCGACCATTTTCACGGTTTGGCGCATCCGGGCAGAGTCGCGGTGACACATAGGACGACAGATCGCAGGTGTTTAGCAACGAGCCCTGCGGTGTCGAGGCTGCGAAATGCAGCGAAGCTGCCGTCACGATGTCTGATCCCCACGTGCATTCGGCGCAAATCTCGGCCCCCAAATGTACGGTCAAATCCCGCGCCCGGCGCATCGCGGACAAGCCGCCGAACTTTGACAGTTTCAAAGCAACGGCATCCAGGCAACCCAACTCGTGCGCGTGCAAGAGAGAGGCAAGGTCATGGGCGTTCTCGTCGATTTTCATGGGCAGACCTGTGGCCTGACGCACGGCGGCGCAGTCTTCCAGAGTTTTGCAGGGCTGTTCCAGCATGACATCAAGATGGGCCACGGCACGCCCGGTGCGAGTTGCCTGCAGTCGCGACGCCCCACAATTCCAGTCGCCGTATACCAGCGGTCCGGACCCAACGGCCTCCCGAACCTTGATCAGGCGCTCGGCATCCGCCTGCCAGTCGCCTTCGACGCCCAATTTGACCTGAAACTGCCGAATGCCCGTCTGATACGCGGCCTGAGCGATCCGCGCCATCTCATCCGGTGCGATGCAGGTTATCGAGTGATAAAGGGGCATGTCTTTCCGCGTGCGCCCACCCAGCAGGGCATAAACCGGTTGGCCCGTTGCCTGCCCGAACAGGTCCCACAGCGCGAGGTCGACAATTGACTTGGCATAGCGATGGCCCTGCAAAAAACCGTCGAGCTTGCGCATCGGTGCATCGACGCCAAACGGAGAAATACCCAGAATCTCCGGCCCCATTTCAGTGATCGCGGCTGGCACGCCACCGGCATAAGCAGGCAAATAATTCGGGATGGGACACACCTCGCCCCACCCTTTGAGCCCGGTATCCGTTTCAAGGCACAAGACCTGAGACGTCACCGTTGCGCAGGTTTTGCCTTCGGCCATGCGATAGGTCTCATGACTGGTCAAGTCCACGGACCAAAGGGTTATCTTGGTAATTTTCATTGATACGCTCCGACCGGATACCCCAACGCGTCTTCGTCGGGATGCACACCGAGCCCCGGTGCCTCGGGCAGGTGCAGGTGCCCATCGACATTGCGTGGTCCGCGACCTCCGGCGATGTCGACGGTGATCATATCCTGACAGGCCCAAACAGCATGGCAATTGTCATCGGGAACCGTTGCGGCCAGATGCAACGCCTCGGTATCCGCCAAAACGGTACCGCCTGTTGCCATCACAAACATGTCGATGCCATGCGCCAATGCCATGTCCCGCAGTCGGGCCGCTTTGGTCAATCCGCCTACGCGGTTCAGCTTGATACCAAAGACCTCGGCCAATCCGTCACGTGCTATTCTTGCGCCGTCCTGTAAAGTCACAAGGCTTTCGTCCACTGAAACCGGCGATGCATGACGACCGGAAATCGCAGCGATATCGTCCAGTGTTTCACATGGTTGCTCGAAGATCACATTCATGTCTTCGCACGCGCTCATGACCCGCAGGGCCTGCTGACGTGTCCAGCCGCGGTTGACGTCGTACAGGACGATTTCACCGGATTTCCGCAGGCTCTCGACATCACGAACCCGCGCAATGTCGCGTTCAACATCACCACCGATCTTGACGGAATGCGCGATGTAGCCTCTTTGCCGGTAGCGCTCCATCACTGTCCGGGTTTCTTCGACGGTTTTCGCACCGACCGAGGATGCAATCGGGCGCGGTGTCCTTGATCCGCCCCCCATCAGATCAGCAATCGGCACGCCCGCAGCCTGACCGGCGATGTCCCAGCACGCCATGTCGATTGGGCTTTTGGCATAAAGATGCCCGGGCAGCGCAAGGTCCATCGCGCGTTCCACGTCCAGTACCCGGCGCGGATCAAGCCCCATAAGGAACGGTGCCATCGTTTCGATGCCAACTCGAATGCCCGGCCCGTGGGCGGGAACATAGGTATGGCCCCACGGTGTACCTTCACCCCAACCCGTCAAGCCGGCGTCGGTTTCGACTTTCACCAATGTCGCGTCCAGGGTCTCAAACTTCAGCCGGCCACCGGACAGCCAATATGGATATTCCAACGGCAAATCGATTTGATAGACCGAAATCCGTATAATCTTCATTTCAATTCAACCTCAACAAACGACATGGGCGCGTCACCCGCGTTAATCACATTATGCTCGACGCCTTTGTCGCGGCGATAGGCGGTGCCGGCAGGCACGGTAACTTCGTTTTCCGAACCATCAGGCAGTTCCAATCGCATATGGCAATCAGTCACCGCCGTTATGACGTAATCCAGCGCATGGCGGTGCCATCCGGTCTCGGCGCCGGGTGCGAAATCGAACCGCGTGACCCGTACGCGGGCGTCGTCAATTATTTCGGTCGCTACAGCCTTTTGTCTCATGAGCGGAACTCTGCAATCGGGGTGCCAAGGCTTTCAAAGTCAGCAGCGACCCCCATGCCGGGCGTATCAGGCGCGTAGAGTTTGCCCTGCCGCGCGACCGCGCCACCGATCCCGGTGGAGCGCGTGTTGTAATTCATCAGGTCGGTTGTGTTCTGCAGGTAGTCAGTTGGGGTCGAGGCCGCAAAATGAGCGACAGTGGCGGTGGCAATCTCACCGCCCCACGTATCCTCGCTGACCACGGGAATGCGGTTCTCGATCAGATAATCCCGCACTCGCCTCGCCTTGCTGAGACCGCCGAGGTTCGAGATTTTCAGGCAACAGATTTCAGCCCCGCGATCCGCCACGATCCGGTGGGCCATGTGCATGCCGGTCAGGCACTCGTCCAGCTTCATCGGCTGCTCCGCCACGCGGCGCACCTGCTGGCATTCCTCGTAGGTCTTGCAGGGTTGTTCAAGGATGAAGTCCAGATCGTTGGTCGCGCGGGCCACCCGGATCGCATTGTCGACGCGCCAGCCCTGGTTGGCATCCGCCATTGCCTTTTCCCCCGCGTTCAGCAGCGGAACGGTCGCGCGGATCCGGTCGATATCTGCGGCCCAATCTCCGCCAACCTTGATCTGGAACTGGCGGTAGCCCTGATCGCGATAGGCGTTCATCTCAGCAATGGTCTGATCGGTTGGTTTCTGCGGCGCGACCCGGTACATCGGTGCGCCGTCCGTCAGTTTACCACCCAGCAGCATCCAGACGGGCTGATCACAAGCCTGCCCCAAAATATCCCAGCAGGCCGCATCAAACGGGGCCTTGGCATAGCCGTGGCCCTGTACAAGGTGGTCCATCAACTGCTCGATCCGCCCGACCTGCTGCGGGTCTTCGCCCAGCAGCTTCGGAGCCACCAGCCGTGCCAGCGCAGAGACGCCTTCGGAATGGGCCACCATGTAATTCTCGCCGCAGGGCGTGAACTCGCCACAGCCTTGCAGGCCTGCATCGGTATCGATGACCACGACGGATGCGATGGCCGTTTCAATCGCATTCCCTGCACCCCAGACATAAGCGCCGCCCACATAGGGCAGCCTGGTCTGGTAGATACGGATGCGGGTGATTTTCATGCGGCATCCATCCGAGGCAAATCACCGAGGCCCGCGCCGCGCCACAGCACAAAGCTCAGGATGGGTTGGTCTTTTGTGATCATCGCATGACTTTGCCTGCCGTGATGCTGGCGGGTCTGGCCCGGCCCGACAAATGCCTCGTCCTGTTCGCTCTTGAACCGCGCTCCACCCGCCAGCGCGAGATAAATCTCCTCGGCCTCGTGACTGTGCCAGTCATAAAGCAACCCCGCACCCCAGTAGGCGATATAGCCGCGGAGTTGGTTCGAGTGGAAATGCCCCTTGGGGCCGAACAACTCATAATACCCGTAGCGTGCCAGAAAATCCGCGCCGACTTCTTCCTCACTGTAGGTGAGCTTCCAATGTGCCTGATCCGCTGTCGCGGCTACGGCTGAAATCAGATGTTGCGTGGCCTCGGTGCCCGTCAGGTCAAACTCGCTCACCAGCCGCGTGGCGGGGACTGGCGTCGCGGGCAGGGGTGCGGCGGCCAGGTCGGTGGGCCAGTCCGCGAACGCCGCCAGATCGGGATGCGATTGGTGCAAGTGCCGCGCGGCTTCCAGTACGTCCTCAAGCGTCATGGGATCACCACGATGTTGCCGGTGTGTTTCTTGGCGATGAAGGCGGTTTGCGCCGCGTGCAATTCGCTGAGCGGAAAAGTTGCGGCAAGCGCGGGTTTGACCTCTCCCGCCTCGATATAGCGCACGAGGTTCTGCATCACCTGAGGGTCAATCACGGTCGAACCGGTAAAGGTCAGATCGCGCAGGTAGAATGTACGCAGATCGAACTCCACCATCGGGCCGGCAATCGCGCCTGAACAGGTATAGCGCCCGCCGCGCTCCAGAATGTCGATGAGCGTCGGCCAGTAGGGGCCACCCACAACGTCAGCAACCACAGTGATCTTTTCATCGCCGAGTGCTGCGCGCAAGTTATCCGGGGCGCGGGGCAGGATGCGATCGGGCCCGAGCGCGGCGACGTCGCCATGTTTGGCCTCCGACGCCAAGGCAATCACCCGCGCGCCGCGGCGTTTGGCCAGTTGCACCAACGCGCCACCGACGCCACCCGATGCGCCGGGCACCAGAACCGTGTCGGCTTCGGTAACCTGTGCGCGGGTCAGCATCCCTTCGGCGGTCGAATAAGAGCAGGAAAAGGTTGCCAGTTCCGCATCAGACAGCGGCGAGTCGATCGCAATCGCGTTCTGAGCCGGAATGGTTGCGTATTGCGCAAACCCGCCATCCCGCTCGGACCCGAAATAGCCGGTCTTGTCCTTGTTCAAAGGCTCGGCCGGATCGCGCAGCCAGCAATCGGTGATCACCCGCTCGCCGATCCTGCGCGGGTCCACGCCCTCGCCAACGGCGACTATTTGCCCACAGACGTCTGCGCCCTGAATGCGCGGAAAGACCAGCGGCGCACCGCCCCATGTCGGGTCGTCCTCGCCCACCTCTTCAAAAGCGCCACCGGTTGTCGCGTCGCTCACGGTTTTCGAATACCAGCCGGACCGTGTGTTCACGTCCGTATTGTTCAGCCCGCACGCTCCGACCTTGATCAGCACCTCGCCCGAAGCGGGCGTGGGGCAAGGCCAATCCTCGTGCCAGACCATCTGGTCCAGATCGCCATGCCCCATCGTGACCATCGCCTGCATTGTGGTCGGCTGTGTCATTGCGCGGCCTCCAACGCGGCATCGGTGCGAGGCAACAGGCTTTGCGGATCATAAGCAGGCTCGGACAGGACCCGCGCGGCGCGGGGCGTGCCGTGGATGATGACCTCAAGCTGCGTGCCCGCACCGGCGGCTTCGGGTTTGATATAGGCGAATGCCAGAGTTTTGCCGACACTGTGCCCATAGGCCACGGAGGCGGTCGAGCCAACAACACGCCCGTCCAGCAGAACGGCCTCACCGCCATGCCCATCGATCTCACCATCCGGTTCGATTTCCAGGTAGGCGCAGATCCAAGGCAGATCTGTGTTCAGGGTTTTATCCTTGCCCAGATAGTCCTTATCGGCACGGGCAAAGCGTAACACATCGGCCTCGGCCAGCGTGACCTCGTTGGTCAATTCACCGGCCCCTTTGAAGCCTTTCTCCATCCGCATGACGTTCATGGCGAAGCTGCCGTAATCAGCGATCCCGTGCGCCTCACCCACAGTCCAGAGCGCGTTGTAGACGTCAAGACAGGCCTCGTTGGGCATGTGCAACTCCCAACCCAGCTCACCCGCGTACGACATGCGGAACGCCCAGACATCGTGGCCCGCGACCTTGATCCGCTGGGCAGAAAGCCAGCGGAACCGGGCATTGCTCAGGTCAGCATCGGTGCAGGCGCCCAGCACGTCACGCGATCGCGGTCCGTTCAGCGACAGGGCGGACCTGTCAGCCGAAAGTGCGGTGATTACCACATCTTCCCCATCGCGTTGCTGCGCCAGATGATCCAACAGACGTTGTTCGAAGAACGCTGCACAAACAAGGTAATAGCGATCCGATGCCATGCGGACGATGGTTGTCTCAAGCTCGATCCGACCTCGGCGGTTCAGCATGTGGGTCAGAGTGATGGAGCCGTCTTTCTGCGGCATCCGGTTTGCGGTCAACCGGTCGAGCAGGTCGTAGGCGTCCGGGCCCGACACCTCGACCTTGGTAAAGGCGGTGACGTCCATGATGCCGACCCGCTCGCGCACCGCCGCAACTTCTGACGCAACCATGTCATCCGCTTGGGTCCGGCGGAAGGAATAGTGATCCTGCTGCGCCACCCCGTTGCGGGCAAACCAGCGCGGGCGTTCGAAGCCGTAGACCTCTTCATGCACTGCGCCCTTCGATTTCAGCAGATCATGCAAGGGCGACGGCTTGATCGGACGCCCCGCCAACCGATTGAAATGCGGGAAAGGGATTTCGTGACGCAGGCAATAGTCTTCCTCGGCCTTGATCACTTGCCAGTCCTTCGTGGCATAGCTGCCAAACCGACGCGGATCATACTCGCGCATCGAGATATCGGCGGCCCCGTGCACCATCCAGCGCGCCAGCTCGCGCGTCAGGCCCGGCCCCCAGCCGATGCCGATCTGGGTGCCGCAGCAGCACCAATAATTCTGCACGCCCGGCGCGGGCCCGATCAGCGGGTTGCCATCCGGCGGATGGCTGATCGCGCCATGTACCTCGCGCTGAATCCCCAGTTCCGCAAAGATCGGCATCCGGTTCAGGCTTTCCTCAAGCCACGGCATCACCCGGTCGTAATCCGCATCGAAAAGCCAGTTCTCATAGTCCCAAGGGCAATGATCATGCCAGACCGAGTTGGGGTTCTCTTTCTCGTAAATCCCGATCAGGCCACGTTTTTGTTCCATGCGGATATAGCCCGAGACTTTCTTGTCATCACGGATCACCGGCAGTTCCTTTTCCAGCGCTTCAAACTCCGGCACTGGTTCGGTCACGAAGTAATGATGCGTCATGGACGTCATCGGCAATTGCAGCCCCGACCATTCGCCCATCTGCCTTGCATAGGTGCCGCCCGCGTTGACCACGTGTTCGCAGGTGATCGTGCCCTTGGGCGTTTCGACAATCCACTCCCCATTCTCGGCCTGGGTGATGTTGGTTGCCTGACACTGCCGGATGATCCGAACGCCTTTCTGACGCGCGCCCGCGGCCATCGCCATGGTCACGTTTGTGGGGTCCACATGGCCATCATCCGGGGTGTGCAATGCACCCAGCACACCGTCCAGATTGTAGAACGGATGCAACTCTGCCACACGTTCCGGCCCGACCAGTTCGATGTTGAAGCCCAGCGACCGCCCGACCGACAAAGTGTGGCGCAGCCAGTCCATCTCATCCTCGGTATAGGCCAGCCGGAACGAGCCGCAGCCATGCCATGTCACGGCCTGCCCGGTCTCGGCCTCCAAAACACCGGAATACAGCCCGATATTATAATCGACACACTTTCCCAGCCCGAAGCTGGAGGTCGAATGCGTGATCTGCCCCGCCGCATGCCAGGTGCTGCCGCTGGTCAGTTCAGCCTTTTCCAGCAGAACGGTGTCTTCGCCCCAGCCCTCATGCCCCAGATGATAAGCCAGGCCAACGCCCATCACGCCACCGCCGACGATTACAACGCGTGCCTGGGTCGGGAAATCAGATGCCATCGGATCGTTCCTTCGAGTCGATTTTGTCTCGACACCGTAAGCAAACAAAAATACCATCGTCAATCATGAATGGGACAAATGTATCAAATACGATTCTGGAGAGGCTGGCGGAAGAGCTTTCGGATCTGACGCCGGAGGCCCGAAAGGCCGCCACCTATGTGCTGGAAAATCCCCGCGACGTTGGGGTCTCGACCGTGCGGGAAATCGCCGAGGCCGCGAATGTAAAGCCCAACACCATCGTCCGCATGGCGCGGCAGGTGGGGTTCGAAGGCTATGACGATTTCCGCATTCCGTTTCGCGAGGCGATCCGACGCGGGCAAGCCGATTTCCCGGATCGTGCGCGATGGCTGCAGGATATTCGCAAGTCCGGTAACATGGGCGGGCTTTATGCCGATATGGTTCAGGACGCGTTGCGCAATGTCGAAGAGACCTTTGCCAATATCTCGTCCGAGCAACTGAAAGCGGCGGCCGAAGATATCTGGAATTCGCGCAACGTCTTTGTGCTGGGCGTTGGCGTGAACAACTCGAACGCGCGGAACTTTGTCTATCTGGCGTCGACCGGGATGGTGCAGTTCCACGCGATCCCGCGCCCCGGCTCGAACCCGATCGACGACTTGGCCTGGGCGGACAAGCGCGACGTCCTGATCGCCATGACGTGCAAACCCTACCGGAACGAAGTGGTCGAGGCCGTTCAGGTCGCGCGTGAGCAGGGGCTGACGGTGGTGGGCCTGTCTGACAGCCCGGCCAGCCCTGTCCTGCGCAATGCCCAGCACGGCTTTGTCATTTCGGCGGATACGCCCCAGTTCTTCCCGTCTTCGGTCAGTACGATTGCGTTGCTGGAAACGCTGCTGTCCTTCGTGATCGCCGTTGCCAGCAATGAGATCGTCGAGCGGGTCGAAACCTTTCACAAACGACGCCATCAGCTTGGCCTTTACCACTCGGAGGACTCGTGACAGCACCTATCCAATCTCTCGCAGCCCGGTATTACACCGACCCAGCCGTGTTCCGGCTGGAAACCGACGGGTTGCTTGCGCGGACTTGGCAGTTTGGCTGCCATGCGTCTGAATTGCCTGAACCCGGCGCTTATGTCGCGTTCAAAGTTGCCGGGCAGGATTTGTTTGCGATCCGGGGCCGCGATTCCAAGATCCGCGTCTTCTACAATGTCTGTCAGCACCGTGCGCACCAGTTGGTCGAGGGTACGGGCACCACACGCGTCGTGGTCTGCCCCTATCACGCCTGGACCTATGAATTGACCGGCGAGTTGCGGGCCGGGCCGAACCTGAAGGCGGTTGAGGGGTTCGACAAATCCTCGGTCTGTTTGAACGAGGTTCGCACCGAAGAGTTTCTGGGTTTTGTCTTCGTCAACCTCGATCCCGACGCCGCGCCGATGGACGATTGGTTCCCGAACGCCCGTGCCGAACTTGAAGAATGGGTGCCGAACTGGGCCGATCTGAAGCCGTTGGAATGGGTTGAGATACCAGAGCTGTGCAACTGGAAAGTCTCGGTCGAGAATTACTCGGAATGCTATCACTGTTCGCTAAACCACCCGACATTTGCCAATGGTGTGGTCCGGCCTGAAACCTACGACATTCAGCCTCAGGGCATGTGCCTGCGCCACACGACGGAGTGCCAGAGCCTTGAAAACATGACCTATGACATCCAGTCGGGGTTCGAGCATTTCGATGAATATTCAAGCTGGTTCCTCTGGCCCATGTTTTCGTTTCAGGTCTACCCGGGGAACGTGCTGAACACCTATCACTGGCGCGCCGTGGATGCCGATCACGTGGTGGTCTGGCGCGGCTGGTATTCTGTTGGTGGCGTGGATGACCCCAAGATACGGCAACTGGCGGCGCAGGATCGGGCGACCACGGTCGAAGAGGATATACGGCTGGTCGAATCCGTACAGCGGGGCCTGCATTCGCGCGGTTATCGTCCGGGGCCCCTGGTCGTAGACCCCAAAGGCGGGGTGAATTCGGAACATCCTGTGATGCATCTGCAAAAATGGATGCGTGAGGCGGTGGATGGTGCATAACTGCGCGTGCATGCCGGAACGAGAAGGACAACAGCATGAGTGCATTTGACGAAGACCTGTTCCTGAAAGGTCTGGAACAGCGCAAGGCGACGCTGGGCGCGGCCTATGTCGAAAAGAACCTGTCTGCCGCCGATGAGTTTACCCGCCCGTTTCAAGAGGCGATGACCGCGTGGTGCTGGGGTTTCGGCTGGGGCGACGATGTGATCGACCCAAAGACGCGGTCGATGATGAACCTGTCGATGATCGGCGCGTTGGGCAAAATGCATGAATGGGAAATCCATTGCCGGGGCGCAATCAACAATGGCGTCACCACCGAGGAAATCCGCGCCATCATCCATGTCGTGGGCATCTATTGCGGCGTTCCGCAGGCGCTGGAGTGTTTTCGCGTGGCACGCAAGGTGATCGATGAAGCGAGCTGAACCGTCAGCCCAAACTTTCGGCGGATTTGTCAATTAAGCTTTTGATGCAAGCCGCGATGCGGGCTTGCGACTCTGTCTCGCGCAGAAGCTGGCGGTGTTTCGTCTCTACCTGGTGAATGCGTTTGTTCGTCAGGTGTGTATCCAGGACGTCGCCCTTGGTCATCGCCGGATTGCCCGGGGTCAAAAAGACGCGGGTTGGGTGGTCTACGCGCTGAACATGGTAATCGTTGATCGCGAGTCCGTAAGTCAGCGAAACCGCATCAATCCTTTGATCCTCGGTGCAGTTCGGATTGTCCAATTGGGCCTTGGCCTCCGGCACTGCGACTTGCGCTTTCCGACGATGTTTGGCCCGTCGGAACTGATACCTCCACCGTTTGTATGTCCGGTAGTACAGGGGTTGCAATGCTGGCTCCGCGCCGATCATCTTGTAGGGCGGATCGAGAAGAACGATACCAGCGACGTTTTCGGGACCCAATTGCTTGGCAATCGCCAAAACCAGCGCACAACCGGCAGAAAACCCGCACAACAGGATGGGTCGGTCGGGCGCAACATCTCTAAGCGTCGCTATCGCTTCATCCGCCAGATCTTCCAGCGACTTGTCGAAAGGCACGGGCATTCCCGGTAGGCGATGCCCCGGCATATGCACGACAGTGTGATCGGGGCCAAGATGTTCCGCAACATGGTTGAAAAAGGGCATCAGACAGTGAACCAGCGCAACAGGCGTTTCCTGCCCTCTTTCGTTAGCTGTGCGAAAAACTTTCCAGCGGGTCTGATCCACGTCACCTTGCTGCAAGGCTCTGAGGTGGTCGGCCAGCCCGCCGACCGTGGGAAAGCTGAACAGGTCCATCGGTTCGAAACGAAGTCCACCCTCGCGCGCGCGGGCGCTTGTTTTGAGAGTCATCAGGCTGTCGCCGCCCATTTCAAAAAAGTTGTCATCCCGGCTGGTGCAAGTCACTTTCAGCACATCGGCAAACAATGCTGCGATGCGGGTCTCTAGATCATCCCGCAGCGGTACGTTGTCCTTTGATGTCATGCGCTCGGCCAACAGCGTGGCCAAGGCGCGTTCATCCAACTTACCGTTTGGCAGGTTCGGAAATTCCGCGACTGCTTCGACAGATTTAGGATGAAACGGCGCGGGCAAAGTAGCCTCGATTTCGGATCTGACGCGTTCACAGAGCGCGTCGCCATCGCGACACTCCAAGGCCAGCGTGATGGCGCGCATTCCATCTGTTTCGGTTATCAGGGCCGCGACGCGAGTGTTTTCTGCGACCGACCTTGCAACTGTTTCAAGCTCGGACAATTCGATCCGGTGTCCGCGGATTTTGACTTGTTTGTCCTTCCGCCCGAGAAAGGTGATACAGCCCGCGGCATCAGCAACGCCCAGATCACCTGTGCGGTAGGCCGGAAGGGCGTCAGGACCCATCGAAAAGAACCGCTCGGCCGTCTGCCTGGGGTCGTTAAGATACCCTTGCGCGACCGTTTTACCTGCGACCACGATTTCACCGACGTCGCCCGGCTCGGCCTGACAATCGTCGGGATCAACAATTCCGACCCATGTGCCTGGGATGGGGGAACCGATTGGTACATGTGAACCGTCAAAGCCAGTTGCGTCGAACGAGGTGCACCAAACAGTTGCCTCTGTCGGACCGTATTCGTTGATCAACCTGCAGAGCGGCAGTGCGGCTTGGCACTGAGCGATCAATTCCGTCGGCACAGCTTCGCCAGCAGCAATCAACATGCGCAGGCTTTGCAAGTCTTGCTTTGGCACGGTAAGCAATAGGGCTTGGGCCAGACTGGGCAAACAGAGCGTGTGCGTGATTTGGTGCTGCCGGATCAGTTTGCCCAGTTGCAATGGCTCTTGCTCGGCCCTGCGGGCAGCAATGACCAAATGGCCGCCAGAGCACAGTGTCCAGTAAATGCCGGCAACCGAACTGTCGAACGCGAGCGACGACAGCAGAAGGTAAGCCTCGGGCGGCGCACCATGCACAATGTCACGGGCCGCAGTGGACACTGCCAAGCCGGTCTGCGTGATCTCGACGCCTTTTGGGCGGTTTTGCGAACCAGAGGTGAACATCACGTAGGCACGTTCGCCGGTGGTCGCGGATGCCGGATCAATGGCAACCTGTAAGTTGTCCACCAGAACCGCTTGAGCAGCGGTTTCGGACACATCCATTTCACAGTCGGATTGCGTCACAAAAAGCCTGGGCGAAACCACATCGAATATCTGCGCAATACGTTGCGCGGGATAGGTCAGATCAAGCGGCACGTAAGCGGCGCCACACATCATGACGCCTAAGAAAGCCGCAACCGAGTCGGCACCCCGCGGCAGTGCGACCGGGATGATATCTGACGGGCCGACGCCTTTCGCCCGCAACGCATGCGCAATCTGCCGTGCGCGATACGACAGGTCAGAGTAGGTGAGTGTTCCATTTTCATCGGACAGCGCGGGCGCGTTCGGGTTTGTTCCTGCCTGTTGCAGAAACCGCTGAACGACGGTTTCGTTGTCCGGTGCGGGCGCGGTGGTCGCGAAAGACTGCGCGCTTTGAAACAGGTCCTTGATACGAATTTCTGGATTGCCGGACAATTTGATCAGAACTTGTTTGTAGGAGTCCAGGCAGGTCTCGACCTTTTCGCCGCTGATTTTGGCAGGGTCGAAATAGATTTCCGCCTTAAAGGACCCTTGCGGAGTTACCAGCAACGCCAACGGGTAGTTGCTGAACTGGGACGTTCTGAGATCGGACAAGCGGATGTTGCCAAATTCCAGTGAAACGTTTGCAACGCCTTCGTTGACGAACAGCGCGTCGAACAAAGGTGTTCCAGCCGGGAATGGTGCACAGGCCTGAACCTCGGGCAAAGACGCAAACTCGTGCCTTCGCCGCGCGTTCTCGGATCGCGCGTGGGTGTGCAGCAGCGCGTCGACCGGTTGTTCAGGATCGATTGTCAGACGAACCGGCAGCGTGTTGACGAATGCGCCGACCGCGTCCCCAATCCCGGCGATGTCTGCCGGACGGCCGGCGGTCACGGTGCCAAAAACCACATCATCCTGCCCAAGCATGCGACGCAACACCAATGCCCACGCGGCTGACAGCACCGTGTTCGTTGTCATCTTCAGCCGGGCAGCGATTTGTTCAACCCTTTCCAGAAGATCCGCACCCAGCAAATCCGAGCGCGACTGCTGCAGGGTTCCAACCCGGGTGTCGCCGGGTTCCGGTAGCAAACTGGGGGCATCCAGACCGGAGAACTGTTCGGTCCAGAATTCGTGATCGGTCAACGGTGACTGTTTTCGCAACCAGATGAGGTAGCTTTTGAAACTCGGCGGCAACGGGCCCAAAGGCGGCGCGTTGTTGTAGCGATTGAAGACGTCTTTCAATGCGACTTCGGTGGACCAACCGTCGCTGATCAGATGGTGCATCGTCCAAACAAGTCGCCACGAAGTATCAGAGATTTGGATCAAGGCAATCGCCATCAGCGGTGGCGTTTTAAGATCAAACTGGCGCAGTTGTTCCTGCTTTTCCAGGTCGCGCAGCTTGTCCTTTACATTCGGTTCGTCGCGCCAATCCAATTCTGTCCAGGGCAAGTCAGCCCGTTCGCGGACGACCTGCACGGGCTGCTTGGTACCCTCCCAGACAAAACCGGCGCGAAAGGCATCGCGGGCTTCGATGACAGATTGTATCGCAGCCTTCAGGCGTTCGGGTTCAAGTGGGCCGTCCACTGCGCACGAAACGACCGCCACGTAAGCGCCGGGTGTTCCCCTACGCTGGACAGCGTGAAACAGCATGCCTTTCTGCGCCGATGTCAGCGGAAGAATGTCGGCAACGCCCTTCGGATGTCCCATGTCAGTCCAAAGCCCTTGCGATCGCGGAAAGGTCGTCATCGTCGAGATCAATCAACGCGGGCTCCTCGTCTGACACCTCTTTGGACGGAATTACCCCGTCGGCATGGTTTGCCAGACTTCGGATCGTGCGATGTTCAAAGAGCGAAATGGGTTGCAGCGCAAGCCCGCGCTCGTTGGCCTTCATTGCAATTTGAATTGCGGTGAGGCTGTCGATGCCCAGATCGAAGAAATCATGCGTCACGCCTACGCGGGGGGTTTTTAGTACAGTGCCCACGATCTCAGCCAGCCGGAGTTCCATAGGGGTTTCAGGGGCAGCAAATTCGATGAGTTCCGTGGATCGCTTCCTGCCTGATGGCAGCTGGCTTGTATCGACCTTGCCGTTTCCCGTCAGCGGCATCTGATCCAGAATGACAACGCTGTCTGGCAGCATTTCCCGTGGCAAATGGGCCCGCAATTCGGTCCAGATGTCACTCTCCTTAAGGTTTCGACCCGCAATGTAAGCCGTCAGCAAAGCGGGGCGGTCAATTGGCTCGTCAAAACCGATTTCATCCAGAATCTGGTTCACTTTGCCGACATCAATATCGTCGTTCAGTTCATCCAGAGCTTGCGAGCGCGTTTTGTGCCCCATGCGAACATCCCAGGCATAGGGAACAGCATAGTTATGAAACCCTTCGCGGGTTTTGTGCAGGTGAATGCCAGTGTCATTGATCAGGCAGTTGGTCGACCTGCCCGTATCCGAGGGTCGGACCCAAGCGGTTTGGGTGTCCAGAAAGCTGTAGATCTCGGACACGGGAACGTCGATATAGCGGTAGATATCCAGCACCTCGATCCGGTCCAGAAACGCCCCATCTCTCAGGTCATGTGTCTCCAGTAAATGAGACAGCGCATCGTTTTCGGCGTGATAGGCCCGGCGGGCCTGCGAAACCATGGCGTCCAATTGGGCGCAGGTCGGTGCGGCATCTCGGAACAGTTCGGGCGTCAGGCGGGTCTCGAAGAACTGCCCACGGGACAAGCCGGTGACGACCAGTGGTGCGCCTTCGGTCAAAGCCGTCCGGAAGGCGAGCGTATAAAGCGCCTTGAAGCAACCTTGACAGACATTCGAATGGGTCTTGAGGCTGTCGACAAAGATCTGGTTCATTTTGTCGGTCTGCAAATACCGATGCGGCCAGCCCAGATCTTGCGTAACCCTTTGTATGTTCGCTTTTGCCTCGTCCGAGATATACCCATTGTCCAGCGTAACGGCGAGAACACGCGCAGTGTGACCTGCCAGTCGGTAGGCTGCATAGGTGCTGTCCTTGCCGCCGCTCAGCAGCATAACGGCATCGAACTCGCCAGTTCGGGCCGTTGCCGCACGTGCAATGACGGTTTCCAATTCAGGTTCCGGTCTAAAATACGCCTGCGCGCGGTCTTTGTAGCCGTCAAATTCGGCACAGATGGCGCAAAGATCATCTTCGACAAATCGAATGGAGGGCACGCTGTCAGACAATCCGCATTTTCGGCATTCTTTAGTTGCCTGCCGCTTTTGATCAGGCGTGTTGAAACCGACATATGCAGCATCAGCGCCGGAAAGCTCTCTGGCAATTTGTTCGATTTCAGCAACCTCAAGCCGGACGCCGCCACGCTTGACTTGCTGATCCGCGCGGCCCAGATAATCAACGCTGCCATCGTGATTTATGCGGCCCAGATCGCCGGTTTTGTAGATGCGTCCTTGTACCTTCGCAGGATCGCTCAGGAACGGCCCGTCTTCGGCATCGGGTGCGTTTATGTATCCTTGGGCCAAACGCCCGCCAATGACGATTTCGCCGGTGACGCCCAAAGGGCAAAAGTTCAATGAACTATCGCGGATGCTGATCGACATCTCAGATGCGGGCTTGCCAACCTGGACAGATGCCCCCGCGTCATCGTGTCGGTCAAACACATGATGCATGGCCCCGACAACGCTTTCGGTCGGTCCATATTCGTTGATGATCGTCAGGTTCGGGGACAGGACATCCTGAGCCGTTCGGCACAGCTGGCTCGTCAGATTTTCGCCCCCCAAAACCAGTGTTTCGATCTGCTTGACGGGATGGCCCTGTTTGCATGCCAGCGCCAGATGCGAAGGCGTCAGTTTGACGACGTCGACGTTGTCATCTGCAAAGACATCGAGAACAGCCAGATCAGGATCTGACCGTTCGGGGTAGACGGTGACAGACCCGCCAGTGATCAAGGGAACAAAAAGGGAGGTCAGCGTGAGGTCGAAGGAAACCGACGAAAAGAATGGGTAACGCGCGGGCTTTCTGCTGAATGTTTCTGCCGCCCATTGGATGTAGCGTGCGAAATCGCGATGGGCGACGGCGACGCCTTTGGGCGTGCCGGTCGAGCCCGAAGTAAAGAGCACGTAAGCCGTGTCAAACCCCGTGACGGTTGGCAAAGCGACAAGATCGCTTGTGAGTTCTGCAATATTGAAGCTAGGACAGGAATACGCCTTGTCGTCGTTCGCTCCAACAAGGATTGCGGCGGCGTTGCAGCCTTGGACAATACGCTGGGCGCGCGCGAAGGGTGTTTGGGCTGATATCGGGACAAAGCTCGCCCCCGCCTTCATGATCGCCAGAGCGGCCAAAACGAAGTCGTAAGACCGTGGGAGATGGATCGCGACCCGTGCGCCCACTGAAATCCCTTGCCGAATAAGGCCAGCAGCAATCTGATTGCTAAGCGCATCGACAGTGGCAAAGCTGAGCGGCTGACCAGTTCCGCTCAGCGCGACCGCGTCTGGCGTTTTTTCGGCCTGCTTCGAGAACGCGTCCAAAACGGTCGCGGATTGCACATCAGGTTCTTTCGGGCCGATCAGCAAGGCGCGATCACTTGAATCGGCGGTCATTTCCACCGAAGCGACCAGAGTTTCAGGAGCCAACAGAACCGCGTTCAATATGGCGTTGAAATGCGCGGCGATCCGGTCGCCGGGGACTTTTTCAAGGATCTCGTTGTGCACATCCAACGATAAATCTGGTAGCCCCTCGCCGACAAAATCCGCTACATGCAAGCGAATGGCATGGGCCGCGTCATGGGCACCGCTGTGCAACCATTGGACAGATGCCGGGTGTCCGGCAAAGTCGCCAAACCGGGCTTGAATATAATTGCAAACCGCACTGATCCCACCATCATCCTGGCCAGCGATGGCACCGGCGCGGGCCTGCCGAAGGAATGTTCCCAGACTGTTTTTTATCTTACCATGCAATTCCAGCAGGCTGTCTGCCGGGTTCACCTCAACTTGAAACGGCAAGACTTCGACGAACAGGCCAAGTGTTCTGCGATCAGTTTCCGACAGACGGTTGTGCGAGGGCAGGCCAAGCGTGATCTGTTCGTCGCCCGTGACCCGATGCAAATAGGCGGAATAGGCCGCCAGGTAGATTGCCATCTTTGACAGGTCGGGTGTGAAAAGGCGTAAGGCTGGGTCGGTTATGGCAGCTTCAAAAGCCTTTTGGGTGGGATCAGGAAACGGCACCTGAATGCGTGTGGAGCGCGGCCCCCGATTTGAGGTGATGCCATAAGGCGGCGTTGCAAGAAGGCTTGGTGTAGTTTTGCGCGGTTCAACATCGGTCGCCTGAAAGGGCGCACTTTCGAAGTAATTTGGCGTTGGTGGCGCGTCGGTGTGGCTGCCTTCCGAAAACGACTGATAGCGTTGTGAGACCCGCTCAAAGAGAACGGCCCCAGATTGTGCATCGCAAACAATATGGTGCTGACACAAAATCCAGACCCAATGGGACTCGGCCAATTTCACCAAATGGTTTCGCATCGTACCGGTGCGCAAGTCGAAAGGAGCCTGCACCCAATCCGGCAACAGCTGTGCCAACGCCGCCTCGGGGGCGACTTCGTTACTGAGATCGACAGCCTGCACTGCAACAGAGCTGTCCGCTGCCCGTTGCATAGGACCGTTGTCAGTATCGACAAACACCGCACGTAGCACTTCATTTTCTTGCGCAGTCGCGTGCAATGCCTTTTGAAAAATATCGGGATCAACCGCGAATTGCAGGTCAAAGCGCCACGCCATGTTGTATAATGGCTCGGTTGGGTGCAGTTGGTGCCCCCTCCAAAAGCGGCTTTGGCTTGCGGTCAACGGATACATTCGACCACCTAACCCGACGTCGCGCGCTTGGAACCGGCATATTCGGTCATCGCCGCGATCGAGCTGAAGTTCTCGAGTGTGACATCCTCGAACGGGATCTCGATGCCGAAGGTCTGCTCGATAAAGGCCACCAAGGACATCACGCCAAGCGAGTCAATCATGCCGCTCAGCAACAGCTCGTCGGTATCCGACACTGACTGCCCACCAAGAAACGTGGACTCAACGTAGGTTCTGAGCACGCCTGCAGGCGCTTCAGGCAGCGTGTCTGGCATGAGCTCGTCCTAGCAATGTGACCCTGTCGATTTTCCCGGTCGAGGTGCGCGGCATTTGTTCCAGCCACTCGATGCTTTCCGGTATGGCGTACCAAGGCAAAATGGCCGCGATGTTAGTTTTTATTTCTGCGACATCGGGCTGCGTACCGCCTGATACAAAAGCGTGGATTTGGTTATTAGAAACCACGACTGCGGCTTCAGTCACAGCGGTCGCGACGGTCAGCGCCAGTTCAACCTCATCCAGTTCGATGCGAAACCCGCGAAGTTTGATCTGGCGATCTTCTCGCCCGACCAACAGCAGCTGCCCATCCGGCGCGCGGCGCACGATGTCGCCGGTGCGATAGAACCTCTTTGACGACCCATTTGCATCCGGCAAAACACAAAATCGCTGATCTGTTTGGGCCGGGTCCTGCCAATACTCACGCATGACCTGGTCCGAAGAGATGAGCAGTTCGCCGCTTTCCGGCTCTGGCAGAGTTTCACCGATCCGCGCGGTGACCCCGGTGTCGGCATATCCAATGGGGATCGGGCTGACCCCGTCCAGATCATCATAGGTCATTCTGGCCGTGGTGCAGTGGTTCGTCTCGGTCGGGCCATAGGCATTCAGGAACTGCGCATTGGGCGCGTGTGCCGCAAAAGACTTGAGTGGTGCAGGCGGCATCTTCTCCCCGGCGAACATAACAACCCTCAGGGCCGACAGGTCCCGACTGGCCAAAGCGCCACGTTCTGCCATTTGGATCAGAGCGAACGGAACCGAATACCAGACCGAAATGCGTTCTTCCTCAGCCAATTGCGACAGGCTTGCGGGCAATTTGGTGTGCATTTCCGGAATGATGACCACGCAGGCCCCTGCCAATGCCGTGCTGAAAATGTCGAAGATCGACATATCGAAGTGCACGGGTGTGTGGTTGCTGACGCGGTCCGTTGCGCGCAAACCGCACAGGTTCGCCGCCATTCTGGCATAGGCCAACCCACTTTTGTGCGTGTGCACGATCCCCTTTGGCGCCCCGGTGGTGCCCGATGTCATGAGGATGTACGCGGGGTCCTCGGGGTCGCGCTGCTCCGCGCGTGATTGGATCGCAGAGCTCGCGCCGCTCGCATCTGGTAATTCCGCAAAGTCAAAAACCCGCATCGCAGGCGCTAAGTCTGCATAGATTTTCGCGCGCGCGGTATCCGCCAACACGCAATTGGGGGCGACAGCCTTGATCTGTGCCAGCATGCGTTCGGAAGGGGCTGCTGGGTCGATCGGGACGTAAACGGCACCGACCCGCAGGATCGCATACAAAGCTGCAACGACGTGCGGTGATTTGGCGGCAGACAGGATCACCCTGTCGCCGCGCTGAACATCCTGAGACAGTAGATGCGCGGCGATCCGGTTCACATGGCGTTCCAGCGCGTTATAACTGGTCGCGCCACCAACCATGCTGATGGCATCGGCCTGTGGCGTTGCATCGGCGAAATGCGCAAGTGGATCATCCAGGAAGACCGCGTTCAGCATCAGTTGATCACCCCTGCTGCCGCGATTCCTATCCCCGGGAAGGCGCCGACGGTCCGTTCAACAAACCAAAACAGCGCCACAGCGATCAGCGCAATTGATCCGTATTGAAGGAATATGACGCGATACGCTGTCAGTCTGCGCAGGGCGAAGAAGATCGGGAAAAGCACCAAAACGATGGCAAGCTGGCCAACTTCGACCCCGATATTGAATGTCGCCAGTCCCAGCGCCTTGCGTGCCGGATCCAGGCCCAGAGGCTCGAGAACGTTGGCGAACCCAAAGCCGTGGAATATGCCGAACAGGAAGACGACCTTCCACGAGCTTGCATGAAACCGCGGGATCAGGTTGCCGAGGGCGACGACCGCTATCGAAATCGCGATGACCGCCTCGACCAGGGTGATCGGCAATGTGATGACTTCGAAGGTCGCAAGACACAGCGTGATCGTATGCGCGATCGTAAACACCGTCACGATTTTGACGGTTGCAAGCAGGCTGTCCCGGATGCTTTCAGACGGGACCCAGTGCGCATTTTCGATCCGCATGACGGCGCCCAGCAACAGGGTCAGCAGAAACAGAACGTGGTCGAACCCCAGCCAGATGTGCCAGATCCCATGCTCAAAGAACGTACGCGCGATGTCCTTGGTCGGTTCATCGTTCAGGTACAGGCTTTTGAAACCATCGCCGGTCCTGAAAATCAACGAGATGTAACCCTCGTTCTCGTCCATCCCGTTGCGCGTATTGCTTCCGATCAAAGCAAAGCCACGATGCGTGGGATCTATGTCCGAAAACAGCCCGTCATAGGACATGTCGATGGTGGTTGGTGTCTGCTCAACGCCGATCACATTGAAATGAAACTGGGCGAACCTGCCGACCTTGGTGCCAAAAAAGGTCAGATCATCGAACTCGATCTGATAGGGTTGGCCTTGGTGCGACAGCTGCAAGCGGTCTTGAAAATATGTATGGAACTTGTCTGCGGCGGCGCGCACTTGATCATCGGTCATCAAGGCGTCGACCTCGGCCGAGTTCTGCTCGATCTTGGTCAAGTCGCTCAGCGTTACCTCAATGCGCCCGCTTAGCGTTTCGCGGGTAACATCAAAATAGACATAGCTTTGGTTATAGCTGTGGGCCTGCGCCACTGATGAAAAGACCACGAAGAGCCATAAAAGAACGCATGACCTCAGGGCCAAGAGGTGGTCGGGAATCAACGTGCGCGCAATTGCGGAAAGGCTCGGCGACATGTGTTTCACGAACTCTTCCTTTCGCCGTTTTTGACCAGCGGCAATTGTCCAATTTCCATCTTTGCAATGATTTGCCGCTGGATGTCTGATGTCCCAGAGTAGATGACGCCGCCCATCGCGTCGTTCAGATCCAGGCTTGCTTCTGATCCCTGCAAATACCCGCGACCGCCAAATGTCCGCATCGCGTCCATGCTTGAGCTGAGAAAAGCCTCGGAGATATGAAGATTGACCATTGCTGCGAATTGCGTCAGCGGTTGATTGGTGTCGTACAGTTCGGCTGCATGGTTCAGCATCAACCTGCAGGTTTCCAGACGCACACGCATGTCCGCCAGGCGATTGGAAACAGATTGATACTCTGCGATGTTATGGCCGAAGGACTGGCGGTTGACAGTGAACGCGGCGCATTCTTCAAGCTGGCGGGTCATGGCCCCGACCTGAGATGTCAGGATAAAACAGCGCTCCCAGTTCAGTACTGTCTGAATGATCGCTGATCCGACCCCTTCAGGGCCAATCCGACGCGCGGCAGGCACAAAGCAGTCTTTCAACAAAAGCTGACCCATCGGCACCGACGTCAACCCGATCTTGGGCTGCGTCTCAACCTTTTGGAAACCAGCATCGTCGGCATTCACCAGAAATGCTGAAAGTCCCCATCGGCCTTTGTCCGGCGCTGTATTTGCGAATACAACGGCAAGATCGCAAACCGGTGCCATGCCGATGAACGATTTCAATCCATTCAAGACGTACCCTTCGTCCGTCTCTATGGCCGTTGTGCTGACCGAAAGGGCGTCGGACCCGGATGACGGTTCGGTCAAAGCAAACGCGCCAATTGTCTCGCCCGCAAGCATACCCGGCAGATAGGCGTCCTTTTGTTCAGGACTTCCAAATCGAATGAGCAGATGTTGGATTGTCCAGATGTGCGCGTTGATACCCAAGGCGAGCCCATTGTCGTTGCAGCCGTGCCCGAATGCCGACATGTGCCGCACAAACTCGCGCGCTGTTACGGCGGCGCCGCCGAACTCCTGCGGGGTGATCATGCCCAACAGACCAAAATCCGCCACAGCTTTCCACACGGTGCCGAAGTTTTCCGAAGTCACTTTCGGAAGCGAGGCCGCGAAGTCCTTGATCGCGTCAATATTGGCGGCGCTGATGGATGAACCCGAAACTGTCACTGGCGTTGGTCAAAAAGTTGGTATTGAGAAGGATACGCCAGACGTCGTCCCTTGGATCAAAATTTTCACTTTCTCACTGCAGACCGCGCGGGCCAGACGCCTGCGTCGACGCCGGAACCGCTCATGCTGTGGTGAGACGATTCAGGTACTGTTCAATGCCCGTTTCCGTCGCTTTCGTCTGGCATCGGGCCTGCATGGCCTGACAGTTTCTGATTACCGCTGGATCGTTCAACAGGTACTGGAGCTTCGCTTCGATGTGTTGAGCTGAATCTGTCTTTCGACAGGCTTGGCCAAGCCCGTGAAAAATCACGCGGGCTGCTCCGCCTTTCTGGTCATTGACATGAGGAACGATCAGCATTGGCGTCGCAGCTTCGACAGCTTCAGTCAAGCCACCGGTTCCGCCATGCATGATGGCAAGATCGGCATGGTGTAACACTTTGGTTTGAGGCGCCCAGTCAACCATTCCGACATTGCTCGGAAGTGTATCTTCTTGAACCTTGTCCCAGTTTTTTCCAGCCGCGAACAGGAACTCCCACTCAGGGTGGTGACGGGCGACGTCCAACAGATTGGTGATAAACTGGCTGTCCGGTCCCATCATCGACCCGAAACCGACGAAAACACGCTTGCGGTTTGGTTCCCGGATGCAAAACCGGGCAACACGGGCTGCATCGTGATCCCTTTGCGGGCGGTCCCCGAGGATCATGGACCCCAAATAGGTCATGTCCGGGTAAGGACGGGTCGGCAAGTCCAGCGCTTGCGGTAAAAACAAAACCGTTGGAATCCGATAGGTCCATGGCATTTGCCAGCACACCCTGCGCTTTAGATTGTCGAGGGGTACGTCATAGCGCCGGGCCAGTTCGGCCAACGCAGTGGGGTGATCTGCCCCAAAATCCTTACGCCGATTGCGCCGGATGCGCATCGTTTTGCGCACCAGATAAAGTGCCCAGGTCAGAAGAACCGCAACCCGGCTGCCACGTAATCCCTGACCCGGGTAAGCCCGCATATGGAGCGGTGGCGCCCGCAAACCCGGCGGTGAAAGGAACATATTGCTGTACTGGACAACCGGGATGCCCAAAGAAAGCGATACGACTATATGGGCGTGCAACTCGCAATCGACGAAAATCGCATCAGGCTCAAAGTCCAAAAGCTGTGCGCCAAGGTCATCCACGCCCAGCTTGGAGATGGCAGAATTTAGCCGGGCCTGGCGCGCCTCGGCCGTTTTTTCGGACTGTTTCGCCGGAGGCAGCAGGGGCGTTTGGGTGTGGATTTTGGGTTTTGGAATGACTTGATGCGCCAAACCTGAGTAGGACAGCAACTCGGTTGCCGCAGATGGCGCAAAGAACTTAATCTCATATCCAAAACGTCGCGAACGCGTAGCAAACTCTACGGCACTGCTTAGCGGGCTGTAGATGCCGCTAGCGATGATCGCTAAACGTTTTGCCATGGCTCACTCGTCCGGTCATGATCGCCGCAGGTATACCGTTCCGGGCCCCCGTCAAGAAACAGAACGCCGTTCCTCAAAGCTCTGCTCTGTGCGAAATCAATGATTGGTGAGTGGTGGGAACCCCTAGCTTTGATCCAATCCCAAGGTGCCGCTTAGGTCAGATTTGTTCGACTTTCACAGAATCGGATGGGTAGAACGCCATGTATTCCTTGATCTCGGTAACAGCGGGGATGGGGTCTTCATAGCTCCAGACCGCGTTTTCGGTAACGGAGGATTTGTTGACGATCGAAAAATGCGCGGCATCCCCCTTGTGAGGGCAATGGGTGACTTTTTCAGTGCGGTCCAAAAATGCCATCGCGATGTCAGCCCGAGGAAAATAAATCACAGGAGCCCGGTCGCCTTCCAGCAGTTCCAAAGCGTTTGTTGTTTCACCCAGAATCGCCCCGCCAGACCGAACGCTCCATTTCCCCGGCGCTTTGCGGATTGTGATGTGATCAGCCATTTTTGCTCCTTACCTCGTCTTGTCAGGGCCACTCCTCTGCCCAATTTATGTAACAGCCCGGTGTCAGACTGGCGCAGTTGCGGCATCCAACCACAGTTGCGCGTCGGGGCCCAGCCTTGGACGGATTTTTTCCGCAACGTCGCGATGATAGGCGTTTAACCAGTTGCGTTCCTCGGGCGTCAACATGTCCACCAGGATCAGCCGTCGATCAATCGGAACATAGGTCAGGGTGCGCCAACACAGCATCGCGCGATCGTCGTCCCCACCCGGGAGCAAGGGCGCGTTTTCAACGACCACCAGGTTTTCCAGGCGAATGCCAAACGCGCCTTCGCGGTAATATCCCGGCTCGTTGGACAGGATCATGCCCGGCTCAAGCGGGACGTGGCTGACACGGGATAGCCGCTGGGGGCCTTCGTGCACGCTGAGGTAGGTGCCAACGCCGTGGCCGACGCCGTGGTTGAAATCCTGACCTGCCATCCACAGAGGCAGCCGCGCGACGCATTCGATGTCGCGCCCCGCCATTCCAACCGGCCAGCGCAGCATCGACATCGCGATCATGCCCTTTAGGACGCGGGTGAAACAGGTTTTCTCTTCTTCATCGACGTCGCCGATTGGCACGGTGCGGGTGATATCGGTTGTACCGTCCAGATACTGGCCGCCGCTGTCGAGAACCAACAGGTGACCGGGTTCGAGACTGCGATCTGTTTCCTCGGTCACGCGATAGTGCATGATCGCACCATGAGACCCGGTTCCGGCTATGGTGTCGAACGAGATATCTTGCAGGGCGTTGTTGCGGCTACGGCACTTTTCAAGCTGGGTGACGACCTGAGTTTCGGTCACGCTGCCGGGCGTCTGCGCGTCAAGCCAGCACAGCAGTTCGACAACCGCGGCAGCGTCCCGCAAATGAGCCTGCGCGGTTCCTTCGATCTCGGCTTCGTTTTTGCAGGCTTTGGGCAGGGCGCAAGGATCGCCGCCTTCGACCATTCGTTCGCCCAACGCGTCCGCAACGATTTGCGGCACCGTGCCGGGATCAACTTGAACCGGGCCCTCCAACTTTTCGACCGCGTCAAGAAAGGTCTCGGTCGGCAACAGATTGACGTTCGGCCCAAGCGGTTGGCTCAGGTCCCGCAGCTTTTCTGCCGCCATGAACAGATCGACGGTTCCGTTGGCATGGAGAACGGCGAACCCGTGCGCGACCGGGTTGTAAGCGATGTCCGACCCTCGAATGTTCAAAAGCCACATAATCGAGTCGGGCAGCGTTATTACGGCGGCCATTTGCCCGGCCTTCTTCAGCGCCGCGGAAAGTCTGGCGATTTTGCTATCGGCGCTTTCGCCTGCAAATTCAATTGGATGGGTCTTTACAGGGTTGGCTGGCGGGTCGGGTTGGTCCTGCCAAATTCGGTCGATCAGGTTGGGACAGCGCACCAATTGAATCCCGCTGCCGTGCAACTCTTTTTCAGCGGCCGAGATCTGTCCAACGGAATGCAGCCACGGATCAAAGCCGACCTTGCCGCCATTTGGCAGTTGGGTTTTTAACCAGGCGCTCAGGCTGATGTCGGGCCACGGCACCGGGGTATAGTCCTGCGCCACCTGCGCCTTGACCTGCGTTCTGTATCGCCCGTCGATAAAGACACCCGCGACATTGGTCAGCGCGACGCAAAACCCGGCGGACCCGGTGAAACCTGTGAGCCACGCCAACCTTTCGTCTCTTGGGGCCACGTACTCTCCCTGATGGGCGTCGGCGCGCGGGATCAAAAACCCGTCCAGTCCTTCGCGCGCCAGTTCCTGTCGCAATGCTGCAAGCCGCGGGGGCCCCTGTTCCGGGCGGGCGGTGACTTCGAAAGACTGGAACATCTCGGCCTCATTCATGTCTTGGTGCGCTGCAAATTGCGACCTGTGCTGTCAAATGTCCAGCACGGGAACCAACGCGTCACGCTTGGGCGTTCAGGAAACTGTCTATCGCCTGAAGATAGGTGGGATAGGAGTCGTTGCCGGGAAGCGGAATCTGGTTCGCGGTTTCCAGAACAACCAGCGAGGCGTCAGGAATGCCGGCGGCCAATTTGCGCGCCTCTTCCAAGGGATGCACCGCAGTGCGTCGACCGTGCAGGATCAGCGTCGGGCACTTGACTTGTGACAACAAATGCATGGCGGACATGCTGTTACCGATGTCGCGGGATTGCAGTTTCTGTTCCCGCGAATACAGCGCCTGCATCTCGGTCACCATGCTGCGCACATCATCCAGCGGCCCATCCGGGAAATAGCTGAGCGTCGAGCCGATTGCGTAACCACCGCCAGGTGTTTGCCATCCTTCTGCAATCAGCGTGCGGATGGAATCGGGCTCTTTGGTATCCGGTCGGTGATCTCTTCCCTCTGCCCAGCCGCCAACGATAACGAGCTTTTCCACCCGATCAGGGTGTTGATTGGCAAAATGCAGAGCGGGGAACGCCCCGCTGAACTCGCCCAGAATTGAGAACCGATCAAATCCGGCAGCTTTGGTGACGGTCAGAATTTCATTGATTCTATGGTCAAAAACGGCCTGATGGTCTTCGTTGGATCTGGCATTGTGGTCCTTGTTGTAGCGCAGCAGGCGAAAGCGGTTCGCCAAGTCCGTCAGGCGTGTTCGTTCGGAATGCAGTCGCCATTCAGCCTCAAGATCATGGATAACAGACCCAATTCGAAGAAGGGGTGGCCCGTCGCCGAACAGCGTGTACGGCACCACCCGGCCATCACCACCGGGCGCAAAACGCAACTGTTGATTGCGTGTGCTGTCGGTGATCGCCGTATCGCCATCCGTGCTGACCGAGACCGCCAATTGCAATCCACGTCGCACGATGGTCCGTATGATGCGCTGTGCCTTGCCATCGTCACCAACGGCTTTGCGGGCCGCCGCAATGCGCGCGCTGATTGTTGAATCCGACACAAATCGACCATTCCAGACCCGCTCAATGACCTCGTCCCGCGTGACCAGCTTGCCGGGGCTTTGCGCCAACAACTCCAACAGGTCAAAAACTTGCGGCTCTACCGGAACGGCCTGACCCCCGCGCAACAATTCGTGGCGGTCTGCGTCCAGGACACAATCTGCAAATTCATAGCGCATGGGCCGAATACACCTGCTTTTGGTGCCGGTCACAAGGTTCAAAAGCAATCCCAAGGGTTTCTCGGGTATTTCTCAGGACCACCTTCAAGCGGGGCGGCGTTACGTCGGCCATTTTCGGGGAAGTCACCCGGAGGTTCCGATGATACAGCCCTTTGATACAGCATTGTTGTACCACCCCGCAGTTCGGCATCGCCGAAGCGCTGCAGCTTTGCGAAACATGCACAAGCCGAGAAGACTTCGGGCGTTTCGGATGTGGATTCTGACCTCAATACCCGTCCCATTGGGCCGGCGTCAGGAAACCTAGCTGGCTTTCTTCATCCCCATCACGCGAGCCCGCGCCCGTGGATCGCTGTCGAAGAGTGCCGCCAATTGTTCGGTCATCGCGCCAGCCAACTGTTCTACATCCGTAATTGTCACCGCACGATCATAGTAGCGGGTGACATCATGGCCGATCCCGATCGCCAGCAATTCGACGGCCTTTCTCTTTTCGACCATGGCGATCACGTCGCGCAGGTGTTTTTCCAGATAGTTTGCCGGGTTCACGCTCAAGGTTGAGTCATCGACCGGAGCGCCGTCGGATATCACCATCAGAATCTTGCGCTGTTCGCGGCGGGCCACCATCCGGCGATGCGCCCACTCAAGTGCTTCGCCGTCGATGTTCTCTTTGAGCAACCCTTCTTTCATCATCAGACCGAGATTGGGCCTGGCTCGCCGCCAAGGCGCGTCCGCGCCCTTGTAGATGATGTGCCGCAAGTCGTTCAGGCGGCCGGGCTGCTGCGGCCTGCCATCGTTCAACCAGGCCTCGCGGGCTTGTCCGCCTTTCCACGCCCGGGTGGTAAAGCCCAGGATTTCGACCTTCACATTGCAACGCTCCAGCGTCCGCGCCAGAACGTCGGCGCAGATTGCGGCGATCGAGATCGGGCGTCCGCGCATCGATCCCGAATTGTCCAGCAACAGCGTCACAACCGTGTCCCGGAATTCGGTGTCCTTCTCGACCTTGAAGCTAAGCGGCGTGGTCGGGTTTGCCACTACGCGCGCCAGACGACCGGCGTCAAGAATCCCTTCCTCGCGGTCGAATTCCCAGCTGCGGTTTTGCTGCGCCTGCAAACGACGCTGCAGCTTGTTGGCCAATCGGCTGACCGCGCCCTTCAGCGGCTCCAGCTGCTGATCCAGATAGGCGCGCAACCGCTCCAGCTCCGCCGGTTCCGCCAGATCCTCGGCAGCAATCTCTTCGTCATAGGTGTTCAGATAGACCTTGTAGTCCGGGTCGGCCTCGGATGCCGGCGGTGGGGCAGGAGGCTCCAGCGGGGCCTCGCCTTCGGGCATCTCTGTCTCATCACCCATCTCCTCATCGGCCATCTCATCCATCGAGACCTGGGCCTGGGACTGATCCTGTTGTTCTTCCTGCGTTTGTTCCGGCGTGGCGTCCGCGTCCTGCTCGTCCTGATCATCCTGTCCGGTACTGTCAGGATCGGGCTGTTCGTCCGCGTCATCTTCGGCCTGATCTTCTTGTTCGTCGTCAAGCTCGTCGGGGTCATCGCCCAACTGATCGCCGTATCCGAGGTCCTTGATCATCTGACGGGCGAATTTCGCGAACTCGGCCTGATCCGAAAGGATCTCGTCGAGGTTTTCCAGCGTACCGCCCGCCTGTTCCTCGATAAAGCCGCGCCACAGGTTCATGACGTTTTCAGCAGCAGGTGGCAATTCCCGACCCGTCGCAAGATGGCGGATCAGATAACCTGCGGCGACAGGCAGGGGCGCGTCCGCTGGCTGTTTGCATTGATCATATCCGCGACGAATTGCTTCGTGACCAATCTTGACGTCGATGTTCGAAGCGGTTCCGGGCATGTCTCGAGCGCCCATAGCCTCGCATCTGGCGGTTTCCATCGCCTCGTAAAGATCCCGGGCCATGTCGCCGGGGGGTGCATAGCGTGCATGGGTTGCGTCGTCGTGGTATTTACGCTGAAGCGCCAAAGCGTCCGCCGTCCCGCGGGCAAGCAAAACTTCCTCGCGGGTCATTCGGCGACTGACCTGCGGCAAACGCATCGACTCGCCCGACATGCCGGAAGGATCGACAGTATAGGTGACCGATAACTCGGGATCGTCGGCCATGACTTTTGTCGCCTCTGCCAAGGCTTTCTTGAACGGATCGGCGGGGTTATCGTTGGGTTTGCTCATCGGCGGCAGGTCCGGTTTAGTTCTGTTGGGGCAACCTAGAGCCAATCACTTGCGTTGACCATAGGGCCAGCCCGGATTTCGCACCGAACCACGCGCTATAACAAAACTGCTCGGCACTCGGCAATTCGGTGATGAAGCTGCCGTTTCGCGCCTTCGGTGATCTGGGCATCCAAGCTGTAGTCTATATCTGCCAGTAAGTACGCGACTTGGACCCATCCCTGCACGCGCCAACGTGCGGGCTGAATTTCGTCCACCCCGTCAGACAGCGCCCAGGGAAGAACGGCCTGCAGCATCAGGTCGAATTCCTGCTGCATGTCCGTAACCAATATGGCGTCATCTTCTTTCCGACCGCGATGTCGCGCGGCCAAAGCTTCCATCCGACCCGAGCATGTTGCAAACAATTCGGCCCGGTCTTTTGAGCCTTGTGGTAGCGCCTCCACCGGACTGAACGGGAAGAGTAAAAGTGAAAATGAGATCAGGAAAGCCCAGAAATATGACATGCATTGGATATAACATAAATATGCAATGTATAATATTAGTATATACGAAAAACTCTGTTTCTGTGACAGACGCGCAATTCGAGGCCGTTCGGCCTTGGAGTCCAAAATGGCCGCGTCGGACGTCAAGCAAGATGCTCAGGTCGTGTTTGTGTCAATGGACGCGAAGCTAATCTAAGCTGTCTTCCTGAGTTCCCCATTGGCAAAATACCAGAGGATCAGAAATCCGCATCTGAGTCACGCAACGAAGCCTCACCGCAGGCAAGCCTTGCCAAGACGTCGACATGCACATCCAATGCATCAACGACCGTATAGCCGGGTTCCTGCCCATCGAAGGCTAGGTTCAGATCCGTTCCGGCGAGCACAACCGCATCGGCACCGAGATCCTTGACCATGCGTTGACCGGCATCCAGAAACATTGCGCGCTGCTGGTCCGAGCATTCGCCTGCCACGGCCATGTCCTGATAGGTCTGCCCCAGAACTTCGATCTCATCCACCAAAGCAACAGGATGGGTACGCTGCAGTTGCCCGTAAAGGCCCGTGCGCATCACGACGCGCGTGCCAAGCAAACCGACCGTTTGAAATCCCTGATCTGCAAAATATGCGTCCAACGGTTTGACCGCAGAGATCAATGGCAGGGATGAAATCGCGACCGTCTGGTCATAACAGAAGTGACCACCCAACGACGTGATTGCGGCACAATCTGCCCCGGCTGATTTGAGCCGATCAATCAGCCGGGCATAGACTTCCGCCTGCGCCTCTCGGTTATCTGCCAGATTATTGCGGATCAACTCCTGCACGTCGGCGTGCACGATGGTCAATTCCAACGTGGCACCTCGTGCTGCCATAGCCGCGCTAAGCCTTTGGTAATAGACGACAGTTGCCGCCACTCCGATCCCGCCAACTAGGCCGATATGCATGATCAGGCTTTCTCTTTCCGTGTGAAAACAGATGTGAAACCGGGTTGGCTTCCATGTATGGGCCTATCAAAACCTGAAGGGGTTAGATTTCAAGCTTCTTTGAGACCTCGGATACAAAAGTCCTTTGATACGCAACGATCTTTTTCCCGATATTGCGATTTTCGGATTGGCTGACGTAATTGTACTCAAGCAACGCCAGATAGGTGTAAACAAGCTGATCCAGCGCTTTCTGCCGGAAACCTTTGAAGCTTTTTTCTTTCCAGTCGCCGTAGTCACCCGTGAGGATGTTGGGATAGTACCATCGCCCTATGTCAACCAGTGCGGAAATGCGTTGCAAGCAGTTCAAACGGCGTTCAAAGAACGCGCCCTCCGGAACACGGGCGGGATCAAGAGACGCAAGATGTGACGCCTCAGAGATTGCAAAAACGCATTCTTTTGCCCAATCCCTGACTTCGCTGATCAGCGTTCCATGCGCGGCCTGCTGCTGTAATTTCAGGGCACTGTCAGAGATTTCGTTGGCAACCCTGTCCGTTTCAATAGACAGTTTGGCATTGCGCGCGGACTTCAGTGAGAAGGCTATGCTGGCGACGGCCGCAATGGCTGCGACGCCGGCGGCAATCCACTCGGCCAAGATTACATCCCCGAGCATAGCGACCTCCTATGAACTTCGACCTACCCCAGGCTTGCGCTGGCTGCGCTTTCCGGCAATTCCTCGTCAAAGCAACGCTGATAGAATTCGGCGACGGTCTGCCGCTCCAGCTCGTCACATTTGTTCAGGAAGCTCAGGCGGAACGCGTAACCCACATTGCGGAAGATCTCGGCATTCTGGGCCCAGTTGATAACGGTTCTGGGGCTCATAACCGTCGACAGATCACCATTCATGAAAGCGGTCCGGGTCAGGTCGGCAACGGTCACCATCTGGCTGACTGTCTTGCGACCCTCTGCCGTGTTGTAGTGCGGCGCCTTGGACAGGACGATCATCGTTTCAGCATCGTGGCTGAGATAGTTCAGCGTCGAGACCAGCGACCACCGGTCCATTTGCGCCTGGTTGATCTGCTGCGTCCCGTGGTAGAGCCCCGTCGTGTCGCCCAAGCCAACGGTGTTTGCAGTTGCGAACAAGCGGAAGTTCGGATTTGGCGTGATGATTTCGTTCTGGTCCAGCAGGGTCAGCTTGCCATCGTGCTCAAGCACACGCTGGATCACGAACATAACGTCTGCGCGGCCCGCGTCATATTCGTCGAACACGATGGCGACCGGGTTGCGCAGCGCCCAAGGCAGGATGCCCTCGTGAAATTCTGTCACCTGTTTTCCGTCGCGCAGCTTGATCGCGTCCTTGCCGATCAGGTCGATCCGGCTGATGTGGCTGTCGAGGTTCACGCGGACGGCAGGCCAGTTCAAACGCGCGGCAACTTGTTCAATATGGGTCGATTTACCGGTGCCGTGATACCCTTGGATCATCACCCGGCGGTTATGGGAAAAGCCTGCCAGAATGGCCAGCGTCGTTTCCGGGTCAAACTTGTAGGTCGGATCAATAACCGGTACGCGATCGCTCCGCTCGGCAAAGCCTTTGACAGCCATGTCGCTGTCAATTCCGAACACTTCACGGACCGAGATGTCTTCGGTTGGTTTTGCGTTGATATCGATCGATCCGTCAGCCATTCGCCTTGTCCTTATCAATTGGCCCGCAGTCCCGGGTTTGAACTCGTGTGTGGTGCAACATATTGCGGGTAAGGGCAAGAGAAAGCCGACCGCCTGAAAAGCTGAGCGGGTTTTTCTTTGAATCTGGCCTTATTGGCAGGCGGGCCGGGTTGTCGAGGAATGGTGTTGCCGACCCCAAGCGTAGCCATCGCTAGGGCATACCGGCTTTTGATCGCCGTCTGGCAAATCCTGCGAAAACCGCTCCGGATGCGCGACAAATCTCGCTAAAAGCCTGCAATTCTGGCTTGAACCAAAAGAATCCCAATCTACCGTGAGGAGTTCGTGACATTTGAGATTTCGACGACTAGGTTGCTGTCAGTAAACAGGTCAGGTGGATTTCTGCAAAGACCAATTTTGAACAAGGTTGAATTAACATGACAAACTTCGTCGGCCTGAAGCAAGGCAGCGATCTTACAGATGTTTTGAAGTTGTTTCCGCGCAATTCCGAGATGCTTATCCGACTTCTGGACGGAATTATGTGTTCGGAAGGAGAGTTGTCGCGGGGCGAACGCGAGGCGATAGCCGCGTTTATCTCAACGCACAACACCACCCCGTATTGTACATTCTACCACTCTCTTTTTGCTGAGGTTTTCGCGGGACCGATCGAAGAGATCAACGAGCGGATTGAACCGCTTCTGACCTATGCATTGAGCCTGCGCGCACGAAACAGCGACGAGATCGCGCGCACATCAAAGGCGGCGATGGACGCCGGGTGGAGCGAAGGCGCCGTTTACGAAGTCGTCGAAGTCTGCGGTATCTTTGACTTCATCAACACAATCGTCCTGGCCGCTGGATTGGAAGTGCCGGACGGACCGATGGATTCCGGCCTGACCTTGGAAGGCCTGGAACGTTTTTATTCAGATACGGCGGATGTTCTGGCAACCTAGCATGCCGCAAACGCGCCCAAGTCAACCTGAGCGCATTCGTCAACGTGTTTGACCCCGGTTATTTGAAGTTCCGGCTGTCCTTGATCTGATCCCAGGCCCAGACGACTTCCTGCAGCTGTTCTTCCTGCGAGCGGTCGCCGCCGTTCATATCGGGATGCAGCACCTTGATCAGTTTTTTGTACGCTTTGCGCACCTCAGCTTTGGTCCAGCTGTCGTTGGCGTCCAGAATCTCGATGGCGCGGCGCTCGGTTGGTGGCAGGCGGCGGCCGCCTGCGCCGGACGTGCGCCCCTTGTTTTGTGTGCCGTTCGCGCCCAGAACCTGATGCGGATCTTCGATGCCAAGCCGCGCCCAGGCACGGGCTTCGGGATCGCCCATGGGTTTGGTTTCACGTTCCCAAACCTTGTCTTTCGAGCGTTGCGCGTTCAATTCTGCTTCGGTCGTGCCGTCGAAAAAGTTCCATTTCTGGTTATATTCGCGCACGTGCTTTTGACAGAACCAATAGAAGTCGTCCAAAACGTCCGGCGCTTTGGGCGCGCGGAACTTCCCGGGTTCTTCGCACCCTGGATGGTCACAGATTCGGACCGATGTTTCAGACGCCCCAGACATGCCCCGACGCCCGCGTGGCTTCTTTTTCTTGGCGCTGGATACGGACATATCGAATCCAAACGGGTCTGACTTTTCCATTTGCCTGCTCCTGCGAACGCGTCTTTTCGACTCGGAGGCAGCAGTTTAACGTAAGGGGCACAGAGTAGAAGAGGGGAGCGGCAAAATTTTTGCCGCCGGGCAAAAAAATGACCATGACCGACGAAATCCGCAGCCGCTTGCAGGCCGCATTTTCCCCGCGCGAGCTTGAGGTGGTGGACGACAGCGAAAGCCATAGAGGTCACGCAGGGTTCCGCGAAGGCGGAGAAAGCCATTTTAACGTTCGCATCCGGTCGGACGCGTTTCAGGGACAGTCGCGGGTTGCCCGGCACCGTGCTGTGCACGCCGCGCTGGGCGACGTGGTTCCGCGCATTCATGCCCTTGCGCTGGATATCGACGTCTAGCGTCCGCAGCCAAGCGTCCCGTTTCAACCCAAGTGCTTGTACATATAGGTGGTCGGTTCCAAACGGTCATCGAACGGGTTTCGGCAATAGTTCGGAATCTCTCCGGCGATCTCAAAGCCCAGGTTTTGGTACAGAATGCGCGAGGGGTCTGTGCTGCGCGTGTCCAGAACCAGGGTGGTTCTGTTCAACTCTGTTGCGCGTGCCTGCAAGGCATCCATCAGGGCGCGACCCAATCCTTTGCGCCGCGCGTCCGGATGAACCAGCAGCTTGGCGACGTCTGCGCGATGTGGCTGGTTTGGCATCCGGGCGGGTATCAGTTGCACGGTTCCGCAAATCCGACCGCCGCTGTAGGCTGCAAACAAGTCCAATGCACCGGTCACCAGTCCCGGGCGTATTGAAGTCACCCAAAACCTGCGAGCATCCGCCTGAGAAAACGGCAGGATGAACCCGATACTTGCGCCAGTGTGAACGCAACCATGCAAAATGTCGGTCAAATCCTCGACCGCGCTGTCGAAAGTGGAGGTTGATAGGCGTGTGATCATATCAGCACCAAAAGGTAACGCGCGCCACGCGTGGCGCTGGTTTCAAATCGCGTAGGTCCGGACAGATGATACCGCAGGCAATCACCGCCGGTCAGATCGTGCGGAGTGTCGTCGACCGTCAGTGTCAGCGATCCGTCCAGCATGATCAGGTGATGTTCCTGGCCGGGTTTGAATGGCGTCTCGTAGGTTATGACCGTTCCGGGCGGCAGGTGCCCTTCCAGAACCTCGCCAGCCAGATCAGGCGCCGGGGGGGACACTGATCTGCGGGTAAAGCCAGTCTCGGGATCACGCCATTCCGATTGTCGCTCGAACGGGACACGAGGGACAAAGGTGTCTTCGACCATCATCAGCAGACGCGACATAGGCAAACCAAACACGGCGCACAGACGGCCAAGAGAGTCGGCAGTTGGGCTGACCTCGCCTTTCTCCATCCGGGACAGCGTCGCGCGGCTGATTCCGCTGAACTCGGCAAGCTGGTCCAAAGACCATCCATGCGATGATCGCAGTTCGTAAAGGCGTTGCGCAAGGCGGGCCGAAAAGGTGTCCAGCATAGATCACATATGAGAAAAGTTTCCAATTATGGGAAATATCTATTAAAAAATGGACAGGCGCAATAGAAAAGAGCGCGGAAGAATACCGCGCTCTCATTTTCTGGGGTTGTCGTGGAGCTACTTCCAGCCGACTTCATTGAAGATTTTTTGCGCTTCGGGAATGTTCTTGGCAACTTCTGACAGATTCACATCATCGGCTTTGAATTCACCCAGTTGTTTGACCGAATCTGCAAGTTCCACACTTGGTACGGCGGGGAACTCATCGTTACCGGACGAGAAATACTGTTGGGCGCTGTCGCTTGCCAAGTACTCCAGAAACAAGATGGCGTTTTCCTTGTTCGGCGCGTTTGCGGCCACACCGGCACCAGACAGGTTCATATGCGCTCCATAGCTATCCTGGTTCGGAAAGACAAAGCCGACCTTGTCGCGCTCTGCGGACAGACCTTTGACATCCTTGCGGATCGCGCGGGCGAAGTAATAGGTGTTCGATACGGCGATATCGCATTCACCTGAAACGATGGCTCGCAGCTGATCAGTATCCCCCCCCTGTGGTTCGCGAGCCATGTTGGCAACAATTCCCTCGGCCCAGGTCTTGGCCGCCTCTGCGCCTTCATGTGTGATGATCGAAGCCAGCAAAGTTTGGTTGTAGGTGTTGCTGGAGGACCGAATGCAAATCAGGCCTTTGTATTCGGGTTTTGCCAGATCTGCGTAGGTCGCCGGGGGATTTGCGACATTTTCTTTGTCAAAAAAGATAATGCGACCGCGTTGGGAAAAACCGAACCACTGATTGTCGCTGTCTTGCAGATTTGACGGTACACGCTCTTCCAGAACAGCGCTTTCTACAGGCTGCAAGATACCGGCGTTTTTGGCGCGTTCCAGACGCGATGTGTCAACGGTCAGTAGGATATCCGCGGGGGAATTCGCGCCCTCGGCTTCAAGGCGCGCAATCAGTTCATCCGCCTTGCCTTCAATTCGGTTGATAGTGATGCCTGTGGCCTCTTCAAAGTCCGTGTACAGGCGCTCGTCTGTGTCGTAGTGGCGCGACGAATAGAGGTTCAGTTCGCCGTCAGCAACAGCCGTGGTTGCGATCAGAGCCGTCAGCGCAACGGCGATGCAAGTGGAGGATTTCAACATTTTTTGTCCCAACTTAGAGATTTCAGGGCAGGTCATAACCTGACTGATTTTCTCAATTATACGATTCCACATATGATTCAAGAAAAACCGACAAATTTAGTTGGAAAAAGGGTCGCAGGGCTGACGGCGAGAAAAACCGATCAATGCCCGGGACAAAATGGCCTTAGTTCGCAAAGGTCTTTCTGGTTCTTTTCAGAAAGGATAGATTGGGGAAGGCTGGAAAGACGTACCGCCGCTTTGTGGCGGGTCTGGCGCAATTAACGAGGACCACAGATGGCAGAGACACTGGCCGAAAAACTTGAAAAGTCGAATTTGGGACATTGGATGGCCCGGTTCGAAGGGTTCATGGTATTTGTCGGTGTTGTGGGACCCTTTGCGACCCTGCCGCAGCTTGTGAAGCTTTACTTTACCCATTCACAACACGCGACCGGGCAGTCGCTGCTGTCCTGGTCGCTGTACGCTGCGCTTTCGATGCTGTGGTTCATATACGGAATGATTGTTGGAAAACTGCCCATCTACGTGGGCAACGGCATATCAATGATTCTGAACTTGCTGATGGTCATCGGTATCCTGATCCACGCTGGCGTGACGTTCTAAGCCCTTCAAACCCAACCCAAAAAAAAACCGCGCCCACGGGCGCGGTTCTTTCAAACAGCTATGTGCAGTTCTCAGCCCTGACGCGCTTTGAACTTGCGCTGCGTCTTGTTGATAACGTAGACGCGGCCTTTGCGACGCACAATACGGCAGTCACGGTGCCGGTTCTTGAGCGAGCGGAGCGAGTTCTTGACCTTCATGGGTCTGTCTCCATTCTGCGGCGCCTTCATCAAAAGACGTGGCCAGCGCCTGGGTTAGCGGGTGCCTCGGGTCATACCCGAAACAGTGAAACGATGGTGGGCGGTACAAGGATCGAACTTGTGACCCCTTCGATGTCAACGAAGTGCTCTACCGCTGAGCTAACCGCCCACGTCCCTTTGCGTGCCCTGCCCCATAACGAAATGGGGCGCGGAACTCCGCGCCGGTAGCGGGCTCTATAAAAGGAGTCGATGGGGGGATCAAGGGGTTTGGCAGAACTATTTTCCGGTCTATGTTCAACCCGAACAAGGAGAGCCCATGCCGACCGCAGCCTATGATCTGGAAATGCCCGAAAACCGCACATCCAGCGTGGTTTTCGCGTCCCCACACAGCGGTCGCGCGTACCCCGAGTCGTTTCTGAAACGTTCGGTTTTGAACCGCAACATGATTCGGTCTTCAGAAGATGCGTTTGTTGATAAGTTGTTCGCTGGCGTGGCACAAACCGGAGCGCCCTTTCTGAAGGCGGTCATGCCGCGGGCCTATCTGGACCTGAACCGCAGCGCCGAGGAACTGGATCCGGCCCTGATTCAAGGCGCACGCCGGCAAGGGCACAATCCCAGGGTCGCTTCGGGTTTGGGTGTCATTCCACGGGTGGTCGCCAATGGTCGCTCAATCTATCACGGAAAGCTGACGATGGATGAGGCGCGCCTGCGTATCGACAATTACTGGCGACCCTACCACACGCGCCTGAAGTCATTGCTGGCCGAGTCATACGACAAGTTTGGACAGGCCATTCTGATCGACTGCCATTCGATGCCGCACGAAGCGGTCTCGATCGCCGGAAGAGGTCAGTCAAAACACCCCGAGATCGTTCTTGGCGACAGGTTTGGCGCGTCAGCCTCGGGCGTGATCGTGGATCAGATTGAATCGGCTTTTGCCAGCGCAGGGTTGAACGTGGCGCGAAACGCGCCGTTTGCGGGCGCATATGTCACCCAGACATACGGACGGCCCGGTCGCTATCAACACGCCATCCAAATCGAAATTGATCGGTCCCTTTACATGGATGAAGAACGAATCCAGCCGAACGACAACTTTGAGGCATTTTGCGGGATCCTGAACAAAGTCGTGGCGGAAATTGCCGCAATCGGCGCACCGCCTGCGCGACTGGCGGCAGAGTAGGGCGTTATCGCAGTGCGCGGCCCTTTACGATCGCATCTGTGCCGAACCGCTTTCTGATCTTATCCGTTGCCCGTTCTGCCTGCGATCTTCGTGCCGCACCCGGGTCCAAAAGATCACCCGAGATATCGGCCTGATCCTCGGAGCAAAGGTCTGACAGGCCGCATCCCAGCAAACGGTATGGACCCTGATCACCGACTTGATCGAATAGCCCGCGCGCCGTGCGGTAAATCCGGTCCGCGATCTGCGTCGGATCGCGCAGCGACACCCGTCTTGTGATGATCTTGTGGTTGGCTCGTTTCAGCTTCAGCGTAACCACCCGACCGGCCAGTCCTTTGGCCTTTGCCCGATCCGCGACCTTTTCGGACAGCCGCCAAATGTGTCCATCCAGTATGTCTGTGCTCGCCGTGTCCTCGAAGAACGTTGTCTCGTTGCTGATGGACTTCATAGGTTCATGTGCCGAGACGCGCCGTTTGTCCTGTCCGCGTGCAAGGTGCCACAGCCGATATCCCATCGAGCCGAACCGCGCTGTCAAGGCCTCTTGGTCCCAACGCAACAGATCAGCGAACGTGCGTATTCCGGCGCGATCCAGCGAATCCTGTGCGGCGGGACCTATGCCCCAAATCAGGCGAACAGGCTTGTCGTGCAGGAATACCGACGTTTCTGCCTTGCCGATCACTGAAAACCCGCGCGGTTTGTCCAGGTCCGAGGCGACTTTCGCCAAAAACTTGTTGTGGCTCAGCCCAATGGACCCTGTCAGCCCCAGTTCGTCTTTCATGCGTTTGACCAGCCGCGCCAGCATGACAGCAGGCGGCGCTCCGTGCAGGCGTTGTGTGCCGGAGAGGTCCATGAAGGCCTCATCCAAAGACAACGGTTCGACGTCCGGTGTCAGTTCATCCATCATGGCCCTGATCGCGCGCGAGGCTTCTGCATAGACCGACATTCGCGGCTTGATCACGACGGCGTCCGGACACAGCTGAAGCGCCTTGAACATTGGCATCGCCGACCGAACACCCCTGATGCGCGCCACGTAACACGCAGTGGAAACGACACCGCGTTTGCCGCCGCCAATGATTATTGGCTTGTCGGCAAGATCGGGATTGTCGCGTTTTTCGACCGAGGCGTAAAACGCGTCGCAATCCATGTGCGCAATGCTCAGGTCGAACAATTCGGGATGGACCGTCACGCGCGGGCTGCCGCAGGACGGACAGCGCCGTTCTTCGGTCAAAGAGGTCAGGCAATCTCGGCAGAGACCGGGCATCCACTTCCTCTGCAGCGGGGCGTCACGTTGGGATTTTCTTATAACACCCGAAGCAGGCGAACAAAGGTCCAAAATTGCGAAGGGTCGCTAAGAAGAAAGCCCCCGCTGTGCGCGGGGGAAAGGTAACGGGCCTCAGGAAGAACCGACCCGTTGGGGAGTGTATCAACATCAGGGTCGTTCAAATATCGCTTCGGCGATACCGGCAATGCGGTTGCGTCAAAACTCGGTTTTGGCATGTGTGTTTTCAGGCACAGGGACAAATTGGCGCGGCAAACGTCAAAATTGACGTTAGGTCAACCATTTGCGCGGCGGATTGGGTCGATTTGCACCAGATTTGCGGGTTGGGGGTCCGTTGCGGGTCAAATTAATTCGCGCCTCTGAGGGGCTGATTTCAGCCTCTGTTTGGTGCCATTGCCGGCGGGGACCTCATTTCGGCCATGATCGCCTCTGCCGCCGATCTGGGATCCTGCGCCTGATGAATCGGGCGCCCCACAACGATATGATCGGCCCCGTCTGCGATGGCGTTGGCAGGTGTCGCCACCCGTTTCTGATCCCCCAGATCATCCCCAGCGGGGCGCACACCGGGCGTCACGATCAGGCGGCCCTCGGCCTGGGGCAGGGCACGGATCAAAGCGGCTTCCTGCGGGCTGGCGATAACACCGTCCGCGCCAGCCTCAAATGCCCGGGCCGCCCGTTCGACCACAAGGTCCCTGACATCGCCTTGCTTCAGCAAACTGGCGTCCAGATCATCCCGGTTCAGCGAGGTCAGAATGGTCACGGCAAGTATTTTCAGGTCCTTGCCGCCAACGCCTTCCTTGGCCGCCTGGACCACATGCGGATCGCCATGCACAGTCAGGAAATCCAGATCGAATTGCGCCAGCCCACGCACGGCGTTTTCGACTGTATTGCCGATGTCGAACAGCTTCATGTCCAGGAAGATGCGCTTGCCGTGATCCTGCTTCAACTCGTTGGCCAATGCCAGCCCGCCGCCCGTCAGCATACCCAGACCGATCTTGTAAAAAGACACGGTATCGCCAAGCCTTTCGGCCAGTGCGAGGCCTTGAAGCGCGTTGGGAACATCTAAAGCTACGATCAGGCGATCATCGGACATGGGGCGGGCTCCTTTAAGACAAACGTCTGTGTCCTAACGGGTTCGGCGTGCGCTGTCCACAAATCTCGGCCCGGATTTGTGGGAAATTGTCGGCGGACGTTGTGCTAGTATTCGGACCAAAGAGGAGGGAACAGATCATGAAACGCTTGCTGATTTTGGGATTCACCGTTTCGCTTATGGGATGCGAGACCACGCCGCCCAGCGAAGCAACGGCCTCAGCGACACCAACAAACGACGACCTTCTTCTTGTGCGTGGGTATCGCTCGACAGACGATGATTGCCAACTGACGGGTGAGACGGCGTTTACGGTGAATTTTCTGGATGACGCAGCAGACCTTGTGTCGTGCCCGACGGATGGGGACGCCGCCCAATCCCTTGTTCAAATGTATGGTGCCGTCCGCGTTGCAGAAACTGGGGGATACACCGTCTATACAGTTCCCCGGCGGTGATCCCTTCGCCGTAATGCCGCGACCGCGTTAGCAGCGATCAACGCAATGCTTGTCAACTCAAGCACCCAGTTCAAGCGCACGGATTGGATCTCGGTGTTCAGGAACGCGTCAAAGTTATGAAATCCGGCGGCGCGAATTAGGACGAAGCAGATCAGGAACGCAAACCCGATAAGCGCCAATCCGATCTGCCGGAGATGCTGCCGCAACGTCCAAAACGCAATGGCTGTGACCATGGTGCCCGACATCATGATCGCCAGGATGAAGCTGACTTGCACGATGCGCCTTTTTTCGTACCACCCCTGAAACTGCGATAAGCAGCGCGCGGCAGCGGTAAAGGCCGATTGCAGGTCAAGTTGTTTGTTGATCATCAGGCAAACGAGGAAGATGGAAAGAACCAGCCAAAACAAGCGGACAGCGCCGTCCGTGGTTCGCCGCCAGGCCGCAAAACACAAGATCGCAGAGACACCGTAACCTGCGACCGTCACCCAACCCAGAACACTCGGATCGCCGATGACGGGCGACCACTGCTGGGATATGCATGATGACATCTGGTCTGCGAACATGAAGGATGCTTCAACCCGGCATCAGTTCGCGAACGTCGCGACATAGGCTCAAAATCATGGTTCTCCGTTAGGTCAGATATGTCAGTGCATGGTCAGCTTAACGGCCCGAACTTCATCGGGAAAGGCCCTTGAATACACGCGGATATTACCCAAATTGAATGTGAGGCCCAGACCGACGCGTGCCGCCAAGCGGGCGCATCAAAAACGGGGCGCTTGGAGAAGGAGAATAATATGGACTTAAACAAGTTCACCGAACGGGCACGGGGATTCGTGCAGGCGGCGCAGACGATTGCGCTGCGCGAAGGGCACCAGAGGCTGGAGCCCACACATATTCTCAAGGCATTGATGGATGACGATCAGGGGCTGGCCAGCAACCTGATCACACGCGCAGGCGGCGCACCGAACCGCGTGGTCGAGGCGCTGGACGCCGCGATGGGTAAAATCCCGAAGGTCAGCGGCGACGCCAGCCAGATTTACATGGACGGCCAGACTGCCAAGGTTCTGGACGAGGCCGAGAAGATCGCCACCAAAGCCGGCGACAGCTTTGTCCCGGTCGAGCGCGTGTTGATGGCGCTCTGCATGGTGAAATCCAAGGCCAAAGAGGCGTTGGAAGCCGGGGCCGTATCCGCGCAGAAACTGAACGAAGCGATCAACGACATTCGCAAGGGCCGCACTGCTGACACCGCCTCGGCGGAAGAAGGCTATGACGCGCTCAAGAAATACGCGCGCGACCTGACCGAGGCGGCTGCCGAAGGCAAGATCGACCCGATCATCGGACGGGATGAGGAAATCCGCCGCTCGATGCAGGTTCTGTCGCGTCGCACCAAGAATAACCCTGTTCTGATCGGGGAACCCGGCGTCGGTAAAACCGCAATTGCCGAGGGCATGGCCCTGCGCATCATCAACGGTGATGTGCCGGAATCGCTGAAAGACAAAAAGCTGCTCGCGCTCGATATGGGCGCACTGATCGCTGGTGCGAAGTACCGCGGTGAATTCGAAGAACGCCTCAAGGCCGTTCTGACCGAAGTAACCGAGGCCGCCGGTGAGATCATCTTGTTCATTGACGAGATGCACACATTGGTCGGTGCCGGTAAATCCGACGGCGCGATGGATGCCGCCAACCTGATCAAGCCTGCGCTTGCCCGGGGGGAACTGCACTGTATCGGCGCGACCACTCTGGATGAGTATCGTAAATACGTCGAAAAAGACGCAGCCCTTGCGCGCCGTTTCCAGCCGGTGATGGTCACGGAGCCGACTGTCGAGGACACGATCAGCATCCTGCGCGGCATCAAGGAAAAGTACGAGCTGCACCATGGTGTGCGTATTTCCGACTCGGCACTCGTGTCGGCGGCGACGCTCTCGCATCGCTATATCACCGACCGCTTCCTGCCCGACAAAGCCATCGACCTTGTTGATGAGGCGGCGTCGCGGTTGCGGATGGAGGTGGATTCCAAGCCCGAAGAACTCGATCAGTTGGATCGCCAGATCCTTCAGATGCAGATCGAGGAAGAGGCGCTGAAGCTCGAAGACGACGCGGCATCAAAAGATCGTCTGGAAACCTTGCAAAAGGATCTGGCCGACCTGCAGGAGCAATCCGCCGAGATGACCGCCCAATGGCAGGCTGAACGCGACAAGCTGGCCGGTGCGCGTGATCTGAAGGAACAGCTCGACAAGGCGCGCGCTGATCTTGAGATTGCCAAGCGCGAAGGCAACCTCGCCAAGGCGGGTGAGCTCTCCTATGGCGTTATCCCCGAGCTTGAGAAAAAGTTGACCGAGGCCGAAAACGCCGAAAGCAACGCCATGATGGCCGAGGAAACGGTGCGTCCCGAACAGATCGCGTCGGTGGTCGAACGCTGGACCGGTATCCCGACCTCGAAAATGCTGGAAGGTGAGCGCGAGAAGCTGCTGCGGATGGAAGATGATCTGCATTCCCGCGTCATCGGTCAGGATGCGGCGGTCACTGCCGTGGCCAACGCCGTGCGCCGTGCGCGTGCGGGCCTGAACGACGAAGGTCGCCCGCTGGGCAGCTTCCTCTTCCTCGGGCCCACCGGCGTGGGTAAAACCGAACTGACCAAAGCCGTGGCGAACTTCCTGTTCGACGACGACAACGCGATGGTGCGCATCGATATGTCCGAGTTCATGGAGAAACACGCGGTCGCCCGTCTGATCGGCGCCCCTCCGGGCTATGTCGGTTACGACGAAGGCGGTGTGCTGACCGAAGCCGTGCGGCGCAGGCCCTATCAGGTTGTACTGTTTGACGAGGTCGAAAAGGCGCATCCGGATGTGTTCAACGTGCTGCTGCAGGTTCTCGATGATGGCGTTCTGACCGATGGTCAGGGCCGCACCGTGGACTTCAAGCAGACGCTGATCATCCTGACGTCGAACCTCGGGTCTCAGGCGCTCAGCCAGTTACCCGAAGGCGCGGACAGCGCGCAGGCACGACGGGATGTGATGGATGCGGTCCGGGCGCATTTCCGGCCGGAATTCCTGAACCGTCTGGATGAGACCATCATCTTTGACCGCCTCAAGCGGGCCGATATGGATGGCATCGTCGATATCCAGATGGCACGTCTGCAGAAACGTCTGGCGGCCCGCAAGATCGAGCTGGCTTTGGACGACGGTGCCAAGGAATGGCTGGCCAACGAAGGCTACGACCCAGTCTTCGGAGCCCGTCCGCTGAAGCGCGTGATCCAGCGCGCCCTGCAGAACCCGCTGGCCGAAGCCTTGCTGGCCGGTGAGATCAAGGACGGCGAGACCGTTCCGGTCACCGCAGGTGCCGATGGCCTGATCATCGGCGACCGTCTGGGCACATCAGACCGCCCAAGACCGGATGATGCCGTGGTTCATTGATCCACACACAAGACCACTGAAAGCCCGCCGGTTCGGCGGGCTTTTTGATTCAACCGCGCGCTCTTCCCCCATCTAAAGGCACTTCAACAGCCCGATTCAGGCTTGGGCTAAGCTTCAGTTGCCTGGCGGCTTTTGCGGAGCGCCCGCAATTCATCTGACGACAACTTTGGGCCGGATTTCGCGACGGGCGGTGGTGTCTGTTGCGGCTTTGGCTGGGTCGGCATAAATGGCTTTTTTGTCTCCGCTTTGGTCTTCAGGTCCAGATAGCCCACGACGCCGCCCGCGCATTGCAGGCTGAATGCCCAAATGCCGATCAAAGCGTAGACGACCCAAAGTATAACAAGCGACCAAATGGGCCGCAGCGGCGCGGTGCCTTTGGTCATGTTCGCAAACTCTTGTACGTCGGCAACCAAGGTCTGTGCCATGCCCGAGACAATCGTCAGGATGATGATACAGGAATACAGGATGATCGCACCTACATAGCTGGTTACGGTCAGCGCAAACAAAGGGCCAAACGACGCGCGAAAATGACGAAACGGGGTATAGGTAAGACCATCCGGGTCTCGACCGATTGAGGCAGATGCAATGGGCACCAGAAGGCTGGCGCGAATCGAGCAGATCGATAGAAACACGGCGATCAGTGCCAAAGCCGCGGGAATGGCCCAGGCGGTCTCCATATATCCCAGCGCCTGCTCTGTTGTCTGGTTCAAGTTTAGAAGTTCAGGTGAAACCAAAGCGGCTGAAAATGCTGCCATCAGGCCAAAAATCGCGGTCATGCCCACGCCTTGAACCGCACCATACACGATGGCCGGAAGAACAAGACCGCGCACGCGGTTACTGGGTCGGATGTCCATGGCTTGCAGGCCAAAGCGCGTCCCAAGCAAAACCGGTATGACGGTCGAGGACGCAACAATAAGAAACGCAACGATGAAGGACAGTGCCGGGATCAGAAGGCCGATCAGAAACCCCAGAAGCAATCCAATCAGAACATAAAGTGTCAAACCGATCAGCATGACCGGAAGAACCATGGCAAGTCGCCAGAAAATCGAGAATGACAAGGGAATGGCTTGAGAAAAGAGCAATGGGCTGACCTGTATTGAACCTGCTGACACCGACCGGGCAATGAAGCGGTGCCTTTTGCGCTAGTTTTTATGGCGAAGGTGGCAAAAGCGGATCGGCTTTGTGTCATTTTAGGACCGGCGTTAGGTATTTCGTTACAATCCCGTCTCTCAATCGTGACGCATATTGCCTTGGCTCTGTGGTAAGAGCGGGCTACCTCGGGAACAAGAAAGACTGAAAACGGAGACCCAGATGGCGCATCGCTGGACCAACACTTTGACACATGCCGATATTACCCCAGAGGCGGCATTCCTGAACCGGCGGCAGGTAATGGCCGGACTGGCCGGTATCGGGCTGGCGGGCATGGCGACACCGGGTGCCGCACAGGAGGCTCTAGAGCCAAACACGTGGGAAGAAATCACCTCGTACAACAATTTCTACGAGTTTGGCACACGCAAGGATGATCCTGCCAAATACGCCGGCGCGCTGACAACCGAGCCGTGGAGTATCAAGATCGACGGTCTGGTCGATCGTCCGGGCGACTATGACTTCAAGGACATCATGTCCGAGATGACAGTCGAAGAACGCATATACCGTTTCCGCTGTGTCGAGGCATGGTCGATGGTCATTCCGTGGAACGGGTTTGAGCTCGCCGATCTGCTGAACATGGCCGGTGTTCAGGAGGGCGCAAAATACGTGGCCTTCCAGACGGCGCTTCGCCCCGATGAAATGCCCGGTGTGCAATTCCCGGTTCTGGATTGGCCTTATCGCGAAGGATTGCGGTTGGACGAGGCAATGCATCCTTTGACCATCATGGCCACGGGAATCTATGACCGTCCGATTCCAAACCAAAACGGTGCGCCACTGCGGTTGGTCGTGCCGTGGAAGTACGGCTTCAAGTCGATCAAGTCGATTGTGCGCGTCACACTGACGGATCAAGAACCGGCGACCAGTTGGAACATGTCCATTCCCAGCGAGTACGGTTTTTACAGCAACGTGAACCCCAAGGTGAACCATCCACGTTGGTCGCAAGCGTCAGAGCGGCGCGTCGGCGGTGGTCTGTTTGCCAAACGTGTTCCCACATTGATGTTCAACGGTTACGAAGAAGAGGTTGCCGGTCTTTACGAAGGTATGGATTTGGCAAAATACTACTGACGTTGTGCATGCTCTGAACCAGATACTGCGCCGGGTGCCCGTTTGGCTTGTCTATTTTCTGGGCGTAATTCCGGCGCCATGGTGGTTCTATCTCGGGCTTACCGGTGGGCTGGGGGTCGAACCCATTGAGGCGCTGGAGCACAGATATGGAGAACTGGCGCTTCAACTTCTGGTTCTGGGTCTCGCGATTTCCCCTTTGCGACGGATTGTCGGCCTGAATCTGATAAAGTTTCGCCGCGCCGTGGGTGTTTTGACATTTACATATGTCAGTTTGCATTTGCTTGTCTGGCTTGTGCTTGACGTTCAGGTTCCCAGTCAAATTTGGGCTGATATCCTCAAGCGGCCCTACATCACCGTTGGTATGGCAGCATTTGTTTTGATGCTGCCGCTGGCGGTGACGTCGAACAATTGGTCGGTTCGCAAGTTAGGACCGCGCTGGCGCAAATTGCACAGGCTTGTCTATCCAGTGGCGATCCTGGGCGCAGTTCACTACGTCATGCTGGCAAAAGGATTTCAGATTGAACCGCTCATCTATTTGGCCGCCATATTGGTTTTACTGACTCTTCGCCTTCCGATTCCGTTTGGGATGAACCGACGCCGGCAAGCCGACTCTTTGTAAAGTTGGCCAATGATTGTGCGGGCGATTGCGATTCCGAGGTTTGGTACCTTCGATTTGCAGGGGTTTCTTCTGAATTCCCGTCTGATATCTATGTAAATAACGGAAAATTAACAGTTTTTATATTTTTTCGGGATTTTTTGATTTTTTGGGGATTTTCCACTTGCGTGTAAT
>NZ_JWLK01000008.1 GCF_000814005.1 Ruegeria sp. ANG-S4
TTCATGCCGCCCTTGGTGCGCCCGATCAGGCGCCCACGCCCCCTTTTTTGACGCCCAAACTGGTCGCGGTACGGTGGGCCTTCAGGTAGGTGGCATCGATCATCACGGTCTTCTCTTCGCCGTCTTCGGCAGCCAGACCGGCCATCATCCGGGCGAAGATGCCTTTGTCGCTCCACCGCTTCCAACGGTTGTAGAGCGTCTTGTGTGGGCCATACGCCGAAGGGGCATCGCGCCATCTCAACCCATTGCGATTAATGAAGATAATGCCACTCGACACACGACGATCATCAACGCGTGGCTTGCCGTGGGACTTGGGGAAGAAAGGCTCAAGACGCGCCATCTGCGCATCCGTCAGCCAGAAAAGATTAGACATGGTCACCGCTCGATTTTCAAACCGTGAAGCACGCAGCCAAGCGGAAATCAATGGGTCCTGACCCTAGTTCAAAATCCAACGGGGTTAGATAGATCGTCATATTCCTTTTTACGGGTCTTGACTAAAGCGCATTTGGCCTAGCCAATGTTAAGCTCAAAAAAAGACTCATGCCGTGCGCGGCTTTTCCATCGGCGATTGCAGCGTTTTTGAAAGACCATGAAAAAACACGAAACCGTTCTTGCTGCCTCAGAGGCATTTTATTCAGCACTTAATAGTGTGTTTAATAAAGACCCGAATCCGATGAGTGACGTCTGGCTACACAGCGACGACGTGACAGCCATGCGTCCGAACGGAGGGCGGGAAGTTGGCTGGAAGGCTCTTTGGACTGCGTGGAAGAACGTGGCAGATGTCTTTGAAGGTGGGAGCGTTGAAATGACCGAGCGGGTCATTGTGACATCCGGCGAATTTGCCTACGAAATCGGCTTGGAAAAGGGCACCTTCTATCCGGGTGGAAAGCAAGTGGAGGTCGCGCACAGAGCGACCAATATTTTCCGTCAGGTGGACGGTTGTTGGAAAATTATCCACCATCATACGGACAAATCAGATGGTGCAATTGCCGTTTTTGAAAGCTTGGAATCATAGCATCAACTATGCTTCGGTTGACCGCTGAACCTCGTGCTGAAGGTCACCCATCACGTCTTGATCGACGGCTAACAATTGCGTTCGGAAACCAACATGGTTCGGCAGAACGCACGGTGTTCTGTAATTCAGAAGCTAAGAATTCGCCCAGCGGAGAGAAGGGCGATCGCTTAGGTCTGCCTGCGTGGAAAACTGGGTACCACTTAGGCAATCAAGTCTAGGCTACTGTGGTCAACGCGGATCGAGATCTGTGTCTCTAGATCATCCGCTTCCACAATATCTCCGGCGATCAGGATTTCCTGGTCCTCAACTTCGCTTCTACGACCGTATGACATAGTCAGAAGAGTTGTTATTTCGTCGTTTTCGACTTCGTAGCTGATTGAAACACGCGAGGCAGTGCTATCAATCTGAATCATATCGTCATCTGCTTGGCTAAAGTCAGCGATGAATGCACCACCTTCTTCAAAGACAAACCGGTCGGCTCCGCCACCGCCAACCAAGGTATCGCCGTTTCCACCGACGATCACGTCATCACCTTCAAAGCCGATCAAGAGATCGCCGCCATCAGTCCCCGTGAGAACATCGTTCCCATCGGTTCCGCCGATACGTTCGGCAGCATAGAAGACATCCTCTTGCTGATGCTCGACACCCGTGTTGGCAGCAATCACATCCGCCAGAGTCGTATCCCAAAGCGCGTTGACGTCACTTTTGCTCAGATATCCGGCTTCGCTCCAATAGGCATCGCCATCCCGCAGACGCAGGAACTGATCGACTATCACGGCCGAGAAGGTTTCACCCAGAATACCGCCGTCTGCGGGGTCTTCGGCCAGCCCACCGATCCAGGCGTCTAGGTCGTCCACACTGTTGTAAAGGTCCGAAAGCGTTGCCGCTATTGCGACATCCGATGTCACGTCCGAGAAGTCTTCCGCCCGTTCCAAACCGAACGCTTCACGCAGGTCGTTGTAGCTGGCGACGCCAAGGTCTCGACCGCGCTGAATGTTGATCGATGCCAAATCCAACCCGAAGGACCCGTCGGGGGCAAACAGGAAGGAACGCACGTCCTCAACGACCATAGTATCGAGCTCTTGGGCCGTACTGCCCATCAAACCGCGTAGAATTGGATCAATACCCCCACCGTCTTCAATGGCTTGCGGGTTTAGGAAGGCATCCTGCAGCGCAATAGACCCTTCCGCGGTGCTGCTGCCATCTTCGTTAAGACGCAATAGATCTGAAGACAGAAGGGAATGGCCAAACCGATAGGCCGCAGCGGAAAATTCCACCGCGATACCCGGATTGACGGTCGGATCATACCCATCATACGCGGAAATGGCGTCTTCACCGACAAGGATGGGCAGAAAGTCATTGAAGGTAATGGCCTGCAACTCTGCTTCAACCCTCATTCGCGCGGCGTCGAACAGTTCTTCTTCGGATAGGTTTGGCTGTTGTTCGGCGAGTGTATCCACCCATCGGTTGTGTTCGCGCGCGAACAATGTGTGCAGTGACGTCAGCGCGATATTCTCTGCTGCGCGCACGTCCCCCGCAAGAACACCACCATCCTCGGTCTGCACTAACAACCCATTGTCGTCCAGTATCAGATAGGCTCCATCACGCAGCGCGGCTGCCGTCTGTTCATCTGAGCCATAGACCATGCTACCATCGATAAACGCCGTGATTTCGTTGTGATACGCACGTTCAGAATCCTCGCCGCTGCCTTCAACCGGATCGGCCCTGAAGAAGGAAATAATGCCGCCGGGCTCAAAAACAGGATCACCCACAGGGGCGATGATCGGAGCGAATTCGGTGTCTCCGCCCTCGGTTAGGTCAAGGTCATGATCAATAAACTGACCCCAGGCCCACACCATATCGCTGATACCAAAACTGTTGGAAATCTCTCCATCCTGGGCGACAACCGCATTGGAAATTTCGCGTGGATTTGGCCTGCTGACATCCATCTCTCCAATACCATCCGCAAAACTGTTTGATGCCAATCTAAGCAAGTCCTGGCCTGCAGAGCCCCAGTTATCTTGCGCCGCGTTGTTGCCGGTTCCGTCTACGGCGCGCGCTACTATCTCGCTTGCATCATCGGAACGTGGGTTTTCGTTTCGACCATCTCGATCTTCACGTTGACGATCACCGCGCTCTTCGATGTTGTCGTTTGACCGGCGGTCTTGTCGATCGTCTCTTGGTTGTCTTCTTGCGGAGCTCTGCTTCATAGCGCACCTCTCTTGCCGCGCGCTGAGGCACTCAGCGCGCATTGTTAAAGTTCATTCTGAGCGACAGCCGAGTGAAAGCCGGCGCAAGTTGGGTGCACCCGGGACAACCGATAGAAAGAATCGGCATTAAAAAAATGTTAATATTTCAACGTCCTGCGATGCGGGCGAAATCCTGCCCGTTTGAAAGGGTCTCGGCACGCAATCGCTTGAATTGAATGTGGTACACATAGTTTAGGCGATCTCAGGGTCGATGATCGCGACGAGAATTGTTGTTGAAGTCCAATGCCAGACCAACATGGTTGTTATTCCAGTGTGAAACAACCGTACAACCTGTGAAGCGTAGTTGAAGATCGTGATGAAGATTGACGTGTTGTCCAGTGGGGGGTGTACTGAAAGCAGTTTTTGGACCGGATTGATCTACGGAGGCTCGAATGGCCAATTTCGTGCGCAATACTCGACACATACTTTTGGCCATCGTTGCTGCAACTTGGGTCTTGCCAGTCTATGCTCACGAAAACGGCCACCTCGAAGTGCCAAACAACGCATCCCCCGCGATGCAGACATTTTTGGCAAATGTCAGCAGCGAAGCGATCATGCAAAGCGCCGAGGTCGTCGACTGCACGCTTTCGGGTGGTGCTAAGACAAAATGTGTAAAGCTGGTGCTAAAACAAGCACCTGACTACCAACCGGGACCGTGGTGCCCAAGCAAGATTACCGATGGCCCAGAAGTCGCTGGAATTTGGATCAAAGATGGTCAGGTCTATGATGCGGATGGGGAGTTCATAAAGAACCTATCCAAGTTTTATGATGATCCGAAATGGCAAATGTTTGATCCGGATACCGGGGACATTCTGGTAACGAAATCCTTCGACGCGTGCTATGGAGCGGCGCGAGTGGATGTGTGGGAAGAGTACTATTATTACTGCGCGCAATGCGAATTTGATCAGACCGTATTTTCTCCGATCAGGACTTATTTCATTCCTCTCAATCCAATTAAGGCAGAAAAACCGACGCCGCTTAAGGATCAGCCAGGTACGGGTTTGGCGATGAACGGTGTGAGGTTTGAAGGACCAGCGCCTCTTTCGGATATCTTGCGTGCTTACAACATCGCCCCCTTTGATGATTGCGGCGGGCACGTGAATCCTTTCGCTGGCTATCACTACCACTTTGCCACCGACTGCTTGAACGGTGTTGCGAACGGTGACGGACATGCACCACAAATCGGCATAACGATAGATGGATATGGTCTTTACAAGTCGCTCGATCTGGACGGATCAGAGCCTGTGGGTTTAGATGAATGCCGCGGGCACGAGTCTGATGAGCTGGGGTACCATTACCATGCTTCCGCATTGGGCGTGAACAGCGTGATCGGATGTGTCACCGGACAACAGGGCTGTGTCGAGACCCCCGGTTCCCAATCGTGTGACGCGACGGCTAAAAGAAAACCGCCCCAATTCGAGTGAGCTTTTACAGGAATAGTGAAAGCTGCCTCTCTTCAATCTGTATTCGGGAGTTACGGGTGCATGTTGCCTCAATCGCGAGCCAGCTCTTTCTTCAACCGCGCCATTGATCCTCCTGGAGTGCCACTCAGCGGAGCGATGATGCGATAGACTGCCGGTGTCAGAAACACGGTGAACAGTGCGGCAAAGCCCAGCCCACCAACCACAACCCAACCGACCGCCATGCGTGCCTCGGCCCCCGCGCCCGAGGCCAACACCAACGGAATGCTGCCCGCCACGGTCGAGGCCAGCGTCATGATGACCGGTCTAATTCGGATCTGCATGGCGTTTCGGATCGCGTCGTCAATGGACTGGCCAGCTGAGCGGAGTTGATTGGCGAACTCGACGATCAACACACCATTCTTGGCCATCAGCCCGATCAGGATGACCAACCCGATCTGGCTGTAATAGTTCAAACTGCCACCTGTGATCAGGATTGCCACCAATGCAGAGCCCAGACCACAGGGAACGGTGATCAGGATGATGCAGGCGCTGGCAAAACTTTCAAATTGTGCCGAGAGAACGAGGAACACCACAAGTAATGCGGCGGCGAAGACGATCAGATTTGCGCTCTGACCTGTCTCCAGCGTTGCGGCTTCGCCTAGCAGAACCAAACGTCCCTCAGCACCCAGAATTGGCGGCGCGATTTGCTGTAATCGGCTGACGGCTGTACCCAGGTCGACGCCGTTACCCAGATTGGCCTGCGCGGTAACAGCGCGTTCGCGCGCCTCGCGGCTAAGACGGGCCGCAGAAGCCGCAACAGAAAACTCTGCTACCGTTGAAATCGGAACGAACTGACCGCTGTCGGTGCGCAGGAACGCGTTCTCAAGATCACCCTGATCGTTGACCGGTCGCCCGCCGGCTTCCAACCGGATGTCGATGGATTCATTTTCCAGAAAAATTTCGGCAACTGCGTCACCGTCAATCACAGTGCTGAGTGTTTCGACAACATCGCGCGGTGAGATACCTAAGTTGGCTGCAAGATCGCGGTTGATCTCTAGCAATAGCTGAGGCTGGTTGATCTCATTGACCAGTTGTGGATTCGCGAAGGCTGAATCCTCGTCCATTGCAGAAATCAGCTCGGCCGTCAGATCGCCCAGAACATCATAATCCTTACCAACCACCGCGAATTGCACGCCCCGCCCCGCTCCGCGAATGCCCAGACTGTTGGATCCGCGCAGCGAGATCACCGCGCCCGGGATCAAGCCCAGCTTACTTTGCAGCTCTGATGCAATCTCTTGTTGACTGCGGGCACGATCTTCCCACAGGGCCAGACGCACAATGACAAAGGCCGAATTCGCACCGCCACGGCCAATCAAAGCCTGGACGGCCTCTACCTCACCCGAGTCGATATAGGGTTCAAGAACCTCTTCGATTTCGGCCACCTGCTCGCTGGTGTATTCGAGGCTGGCCGAGGAAGCAGAGCGGAGGCTGATGAAAATGCTACCACGATCTTCGGGCGGCGTAATCTCTTGCGGCAGTGCAGTGTAAAGCGCAATTGAAGCTGCTGTGAAGCCAAGCGCTAGCACCAGTACCAGATAACGCAAGCGCAGGATTTTATCGATCAGCTTGCCGAACATGGGTGAAACCTGCGCATTAGCGGTGAGCTTCGCATTCGCCTCACGTCGACCCGGATCGACGATGGCACAGATCGCCGGGCAAAGCGTCAATGCCACGAAGGACGACAGTGCCACTGAGAACGCCAGAACAAAACCGAATTCGCCAAAGATACCTCCTGCTTGTCCCGGAAGGAACGAGATCGGGATAAACACTGCCGCCAGGGTGGCGGTGGTGGAAATCACGGCAAAGAACACCTCGCGCGTTCCCAAAGCGGCGGCAGCGTAGGGCCCAAGCCCTTCTTGCCTGCGGCGTACGATGTTCTCCAGAACGACGATGGCATCATCGACCACGATGCCGGTCGCCAAAACCAGGGCCAGCAGAGAGATCGTATTGATGGAAAAACCGGTTAGCCAGATTGCCGCGACCGTGCCTATCAGCGCGACGGGCACCGACACGGCTGGAACCAAAACGGCTCGGATCGAGCGCAGGAACAGGAAGATGACAAAAATAACGATAATCACAGCCAACAGAATGCTGATGGCCACTCCGGCAATTGAACGTTCAACAAAAACTCCGTCATCCGAGACCACAGTCAGGGTCGCGCCATCGGGCAGATCGTCTTGCAATTCCAGAACCGCCTGACGAACTGCTTTTGAGATCGACAAAGTGCTTGCAGTTGACTGCCGTATGATGCTCAGACCTACAGCAGGTTGGCCGTTGATCCGCGTCGTGTTTGAGGGATCATCCGAAGTAAACTGCACGAAGGCGACATCGCCGATTACCGTTTCACGATTCAAACGGATGGCGGAGATCGCCTCTTCCGAAGTAGTAGATGCGACCGAGCGCACCACGATTTCCTGATTAGTCGTCTCCAGCGTGCCAAGAGGGATGTCGAGATTTGCGCTCGCCAAAGCCGTTCGCATATCGGCCAGCGAAATGCCCCTGCTGGCCAAAGCCACCGGAAAGAACGTCACCCGCATCACCCGGTCGTAATCTCCAGCAAGCTGGACCTCTGCAACACCTTCGATCGTCAGCAGACGATCAGACACCACACCGTCCGCCAACGCGGCCAGATCGGCCAGATCGAGCGTGCCGCTCAGCACCAGCCTTAGGATCGGGTCGGCATCGGCGTCGCTCTTTTGTACGATCGGTTCGTCCAGATCATCCGGTAGATTGCGCCGTGCCTGTGACACCAGATCACGTGCGTCGTTCGCGGCATCAGTCATGTCAATCGAGCGGTTCATTTCCAACGTCAGACTGGCGCTGCCGTAACTGGAGGTGGACGAGATATTTTCAAGCCCCTCCAACCGTGCCAGCGCGTCTTCAAGAACGCTGGTGACTTCAGCGTCTACAGTGTTGGCAGACGCGCCCGGATAAGTCGCACGCACGGAAATCACCGGCTGCGAGACATTGGGCAATTCACGGATTTCGACAGAATATAAAGCAGCAAGACCAGCGATGATGACCAACAGGTTTATCACGACTGCAAGGACCGGCCGTCCAACGAAAGTTGCAATGAAACCGGCTTCGGAGCGGGAGGAAGCCCGCGAACCTTCAGCCATCGGATGATCCGTTTGTTGGGCTCACAATATCCAGTGTTACTGAAGCCCCTTGACTGATCTTGAACGCCCCATCTTCGACTACCCTGTCCCCTTCGTCCAGATCAGCCTCGACCCAGACGCTGTCTCCAAGGCGGTGGCGCAAGGTGACTTCAACCTGTTCGGGTTGTCCGCTCGGGTTGATGCGCCAAACATAGGCCCCGTTGCGATCCCATAAAACGGACACGCTTGGGATGCGGGGCAGTGGCTTTTGCTGCTGCGCAAGGCTAACGCTAAAGGTCAAACCCGGCAAAAGTACGTTGTCGGGGTTTCGCACCTGCGCACGAATACGGACGGTGCGAAACTCTTCGTTTATGGACGTGTCGAAAGCTACGATCTCGCCCTCGAACACCCGACCGACCAAGGCCGGAGTGGTCAACCGAACTTGCGCGCCAGTCTGCACCTGATCGATGGCGGTTTCGGAAACCGAGAATTCTACGAATAATGTGCTGGCATCCACCAGCGTTACAATTTCTGATCCCTGTGGGATATAGCTGCCAATGGTAAGATCATTCAGGTTGATCTCGCCGGAAAACGGTGCCCGGACCACGCGACGATCATACTCATATTGCGCCTCGGCGAGTTGCGCATTCGCCAACGCCAGTGCGGCGCGGGCTTCATCAACTTGAGATTGGGACACAGCGGCGCTGTTTTGCTGCAACAGGGTTTGCAAGCGATCAAAACTGGCTTCCTGTTTTTCTATCTCTGCTTTTGCACTTTCAAGCAGGATTTGCTGGGTGCGCCGTTCGAAGGTGACGATTGGGTCTCCTATTCCAACCTCGGAATTGGGTCGAACCTGTATCGCCTCAACGGTGCCTGAAAAATCGGCGGTCAAATGTACAAGTTGCGCTGCTTTGCCGGTGCCAATTGACTGGATAAGTGTCCTTGGAGGCGTGACCTGCACCTCGGTCGCTGTCACCACAATTGCGTTGGTCGGAAAACTTGTGTCTGGTTCCTTGTCGCCGCTTGTCTGTTGCGAAGCGGGTTTTTGATTGTCTTCGCGAAAAAGACCAAAATTGGCGGTAAGCGCACCCAAGACACATCCAACTATGAGAACGCCAAATACCTCAGCTATGCGCTTCATGCCGCTCTCCTATGTCCAAAAACGAGCAAACCACGGTCGTTCATACTCCCTCGCATTCCACATCTTTTTTTGGCGCAAAGTCAATTTCTTAAGGCACGCAGACCGTGAGCGGTGTCGTGATTAAAATCAACTTTCTGCGGAATCCATGCGTGTGTGGCAATGTGAAGACGTATCCCCCATCGGTGCCAATACCCAGCGAGGCAGTTTGACGTGTTCGCTAATCACTTCGTCCAACGACATCCAGCGTCCTCCGCCGAAAACGAAACTCAGGATAAGGACGGACCACAACACCGGGTACTCCCATCCTCCTCCGGGTGACGCCCAAATGAACCCCAGCAAAAAATGGTGCCCCATGATTGTGGCGACCATCAAATAGACCACGGTCAAAACTGCTGCGAGACGCGTGAACAATCCAAGTCCCACACCAATGGCGGCAGAGAACTCAATCATTCCAGCCACCAAGACAAATTGCAGTGGGTCTGGCACGCCGAGGGCCTGAAAGGACTGTACGTCTCCGCTGCGTACAGTTGGACCGGCGAACAGCTTTTCTGTGCAATGCGGGATTAGGTCCAACCCGATGTAGAGCCGTATGAATGCAAGTTGTACAGTCGAGTATTTGGTCTGCGGTCGTCCAGTTGGTGCTGAGGTGCGCAAGCCATGCAAAACCAAGGTGATAAACATCGCCACGAACCCGGCAAACGCACAAGCACACAGAACGTTAACCGTTCCCATCCCCGTCAAAGCAGAGATACGCCAGCCAACCAAAAGCGGGAATAACCCCAGTAGAAAAACCAGCCTTGGGATTGCAATCGGCGTGATCAGCGTCAGAAATACAGAAAGGCAAAGGAAACCAATCAGGAAATATATCGCAGACGAGCTTTTGATGACTGAAACAGCCTGATCACTCGCTCCGAACTGCGATACTCCCAACCAGATCAGAATTGCGAGCAACGCGGCTATGCCAATGAGCATGGCAGAAGTAATACGAAGCGCTTGGATTACTTTAGGATAGGTCAATATTGAGTCTCCTAAGTAAAAACCGAGACGATAGGTTCATAATCTTGAACGATCACAAATCCTGTCAGAAGCGCGCTGAATGTCAAAGCACTCACTCGCATGTTCAATCTCCTTAAGGTTTTCGAAATTCCAAGAATATATTGCTCGTTGGGAGTTGATGTCAGACTTCTATCCTCAGAACGCGACGCGGTCCCCCCCTTTCAAGTCCAGGATTTCTCTCGCTTCTTCAGGAGTTGCGACCTGATTGCCCAGATCTTCTACGATACGTCGAATTTTAGCGACTTGTTGAGCGTTGCTTTCGGCCAGTTTCCCGCGAGAGATGAACAGGCTGTCTTCAAGGCCGACGCGCAGATTGCCGCCCATCTGGCTTGCGGTGGTGGCAAGGGCCATTTGTGCGCCGCCGGCCCCCAGAACGGACCAGCGGTAATCGTCACCAAACAGCCGGTCCGCGGTGCGCTTCATGAAGATCAGGTTGTCGACCTCGGGGCCGATGCCGCCGAGGATGCCAAAGATGAATTGAATGAAGATCGGCGCATTGAACAGGCCAATTTCCATGCAGAATTTCAAGTTATACAAGTGGCCGACATCATAGCACTCGTGCTCGAATTTGATGTCATGCGGCGCGAGTGTTTCCGCCGCCTCGCGAATGTCCCGGAACGTATTGCGAAAGATATTCTGATCGGAATTCGCAACATAGTCCTTCTCCCAATCAAATTTCCAATCGTCATCGCCATACCGGTTGGCCAATGCGTGAAACGAGAAGTTCATCGACCCCATGTTCATCGAACACATCTCAGGGCTGAAGGTCTTGGCCGGGTTGATCCTGTCCTGAATGGACAGCGTGAGCGATCCCCCGGTCGAGAGGTTCACAACCGCATCCGTGGCCTGTTTGATGCGCGGGAGGAACGGTGCGAAGTCTTTTGGGTCGACTGAGGGCGCGCCGTTTTCAGGGTTGCGGGCATGCAGGTGCAGGATCGAAGCGCCTGCCTCGGCAGCTTCGATCGCCTGTTTTGCAATATCATCATAAGTATACGGAAGCGCATCCGACATGGTTGGCGTGTGGATCGCCCCGGTTACGGCGCAGGTGATGATTGTCTTTTTCTGAGCGGCCATGGGTTCAGGTTTCCTTGGATTTTGCAGTGTGCTTCACGCGATAGCCCAGCGGGAAGAGTTGCAGATCATACCGGCTGCGGATCAGGCCCCAGATGCCTTTTGGGGCCTTGAGCATGACGACAATTGCAACCACGCCCAGAACGATCAGGTAGATTGTACCGAGATCGGCTAGCGTTTCACGCAAGGCAAAGAAGACGAGCGTGCCGATGATCGGCCCTTCGATGGTGCCGATGCCTCCGATCACGACGATGAAGATCACGAACGCGGTCCAGTCATTGACGTTGAACGCCGCATCCGGTGAAATCCGCAGCTTTTGAAGGAATATCAGGGCGCCGATCATCGCGGTGAAGGCCGAGGTGACGACATAGACGATAAACTTCGTGCGCCAGATATCGATGCCCAGGCTACCCGCTGCCAATTCGTTGTCGCGTATCGCGGTTAATGCCAGGCCCTGCCGCGACCTCAGGAACAGATAAACGGCGGTCACCATAAGGATCGCCGCGCCAAGGGCCAGCCAATAGCTGAGCGCCTCTCGCATTGCGCGGCCAGAGGCCAGAGAGCGCACGATGGCCACCGGCAGGGATGAGCCTGATCCACCGCCGAGCGCCGAGACCTGTGCAAAGCCAAGCCGAAACACTTCGGCGATGACCCATGTGCCGATCGCAAAGTAAGCGCCGCGCAGCCGGAAAATCAGAACTGCAACAGGGATCGAGATCAACGCGCCCAGCACACCCGCCACGGCAATTGCGGCTACAGGCGGCAGCCCGCCAAACATCGTCAGCGCAAACAGCATGTAGCCGCCAAAGCCGACGTAGGCCTGCTGACCGACAGACACGAGACCGGCATATCCCGCCATCAGATTCCAAAGCGTGGCAAGCGACAGGTACAGAAACAACTCGCCCATCAGCCGCATATCTGCGCGACCGGCCCACCACGGCGCTGCGATCAGGACGAGCAGAGCAAACGCGGTGAGGATGGCCGCAATCCGCGCGGCTTTTGATGATCTCGATACGCTGTAGTCTTGCAGGTTCATCCGGAGACCCTCGGGAACAGGCCGTTTGGTCGAACGGCAAGAATGACGAGAAAGGCGATATGTCCGGCAAGCAACTGCCAGCCCGGATCAATCTTGGCCCCGATAGTTTGGGCGACACCAAGGATGACCCCTCCGGCCAATGTGCCCCAGAGGTTGCCCAAGCCGCCGATAATGACAGCCTCAAAGCCGAAGATCAGACGTGCGCCGCCGATGGCAGGGTCAAAGCTTGTGCGAATGCCCAAAAGGATACCGGCGATGGCTGTGACCCCTAGCGCCAGCGCCATGGCCAGACCAAAGATATGCCGCCGGTTGAGGCCCATCAGCTGGGCGATGTCCTGGTTATCGGACACGGCGCGGAAAGCGCGCCCGAGCGCGGTGTGGTAGAAGGTCCATTGCAGGCCCCAGATCACAGCGATAGCAATCGCGAAGGTCAAGAGCGGCAGAATGCCAAACGTCAGCCCCCCGACGGCGAGGCTGGCCGTTTCCAGCGCACCTGCGTCAAGGTCCTGCGGATCGGCCGAATACGCCTCTAACAGACCGTTTTGGATGATCACGCTGAGGCCGAACGTCACGAGCAGCGGAGGCAGAATGTCGTCACCCAATGTCTGATTCAGCAGCCCGCGCTGCAAGGCATAGCCGATCAGCGCCATCGCGGGCACCACGATCACCAGCGCGACCAATGGGTGCATCCCCGTCGCGGTCGTAACCGTAAGGCCGAGATAGGCCGCCAGCACGATCAGATCACCATGTGCAATATTGACCAATCGCATGACACCAAAGATCAGTGACAAGCCCGCGGCGAACAGCGCATAAAGCCCGCCGAGGAGTGTTCCCTGCACGATTGCGTTCAGCCATTCCATGTTATTCGATCCCGAAATAGGCGCGCGAAATATCCTCACGCGAAACGGTGTCAGACGCGCTTTCCAGCGAAACGCGTCCCTCTTGCAGACAATAGACACGGCTTGAAACGGACAGCGCCTTGGTGATGTCCTGCTCGACGATCACGGCGCTCATGCCTTCGCCGATGATACCGGGCAGCGCCTGATAGATGTCCTTGATGATGATCGGGGCCAGCCCAAGGCTGATCTCGTCGAACAGGATCAGATCGGGATTCGCCATCAGGGCGCGCCCGATTGCCACCATCTGTTGTTGACCGCCAGACAGCGACGTTGACGCCTGATCCTTGCGCTCTTCAAGGATTGGGAAAAGCTTGTAGACCGATTTCAGATCCCAAGGACCCTTCCGGTTGACCTGCGCGCCGATCATCAGGTTTTCCCTGACGGTCAGCGACGGGAACAGCTGCCGGCCTTCGGGGACCATCGCCAAGCCCAGTTCCGCAACCTGATCCGCGCGCAGAAGGCTGATGTCGTGGCCGCGGTAGTGGATTTGCCCCGGCTCATTCATCAGAAGGCCGGTGATCGAACGCATCAGCGTGGTCTTCCCTGCGCCGTTTGCCCCGATGATGGCCAGAACCTCGCCCTCGCCCACATCCAGCGCAACGTCGTAGAGGGCCTGAAAGTCGCCGTAGAAGGAATTTAGACCGCAGGTCTGCAGGATGGGGTCAGGCATCGGCTTCGATCCCCAGATAAATCTCTTTGACTTCAGCGCTTTCCATGATCTTGTGAGGATCGCCCTCGGCGATCTTTTTGCCGAAATCGATGACGATCAATCGATCCACAACGGCCACAAGCGCGTGAACCACATGCTCGATCCAGATGATGGTGACACCAGAGGCGTGAATGTCCTTGATGGTCTGGACCAGCGATTGGCATTCGGCTTCGGTCAGGCCACCGGCGATTTCATCCAGCAGTAGCAATCGGGGCTTTGCACACAGAGCGCGGGTCAGTTCCAGCCGTTTACGCTCCAGCAGCGTCAGGCTTCCGGCCAGAACATTTGCCTTTGGCAGCAATTCGGTCTGGTCCAGCACTTCAAGGCAGAACCGTTCCGCCTCGTGCCCGTGCAGTCCCGCCGATTGGGTGGCGGCGATCATGGCGTTTTCAAAGACGGTCATCCCCGAAAAAGGCTGAGGCACCTGAAATGAGCGTGCGATGCCTGCATGGCTGCGCCGTGCCGCGCTCCATTTGGTGACGTTCTGCCCGTCGAATTCAATGGTCCCGGAATTCGGCTTGAGCGTTCCGGTGATCAGGTTGAACATCGAGGTTTTCCCCGCGCCATTGGGTCCGATCACACCCAGTGCTTCACCATGTTGGACCTGATAGCTGAGCGCATCGGCAACGGTCACCGCGCCAAAGGCTTTGCTCAGGTCTTGCAGATTCAGGATCGTTGTCATGCGTCTCTCGGAGCGAAGGTTCGGCGCCGTGATCGGCGCCGACTGTCTGATCAGCCCAGAAGCTTCATGTCTGCCGTCACCGGAACTTCGGGTGCGGTTTTGTTTGCCACGATCTGAAGCTCATAGGCGTCGCCGGATTTCTGCCACTGCCCGCCGACCAGCGGGGTTTTTGTAACATTGTTCATCGGACCAACGCTCCAATCGACTGGACCAACGATCGTATTGAGGTTGGTGCTGGTGATTGCCGAAACGATCGCGGATGGGTCTTCCAGATCGTCCGCGCGTTTGATCACGTCAGCGACAACCTCGAACAGGGCGTGCTTGAACCCAAGGGGCTGGGTCCACGGGCGTCCGGATGCAGAGGTGTACCCTTCGGCCAGTTCCTTTGCGGTGGTGCCAGTCAGGGAGGACGAGAAGGGGTGATGTGGGGACCACCAAACCTCGGTCGACAAGCCGTCGCCCCGATCCCCCAGCGAGTCGATGACAGAGGGGAACAACAGGGCCTTACCGATGGTAACAACCTTGGGGTTGAATCCCTGCTGTGCCGCCTGGCTCCAGAATGTTGCGAAATCCGGTGGGATCATGTTGCCCGTCACGATTTCACTTCCGGCGGCCTTGAACGCAGCAATCTGGTTCGAAAAATCGTCTGACAGCGGCTGATAGCGGCCCGGGTCGGTCAGTGTATATCCAGCGGCGGCCAAAGGCTTTGGCAGGCCCAGTTCCGGGTCGCCCCAAGCGTTCCCGTCCGCGTCGTTGGGGAACAGGCCACCAACCGTTTTGGTCACGCCCGTCTCGTCCCACATATCAAGGAACGCCGCGATCACATCTTCCAGACCCCAGAAGAAGTGATAGGTGGTCGCGAAACCTTCCCCCGGAATGCCGTTGCGACCAAAGAAATAAGGCTGCCACGGGCAGTCGGTTGTGATGCAGGGCACTTCGTTGATCTCTGCCTGATCTGCCACGGGGTTCACCGTGTCCGGGGTTGACGCCGCGACGATGATATCGACCTCGTCGCCCAGTATCAAATCGGCGGCAACCTCGGCTGCGCGGTTCGGATTCGACTGGCTGTCCTTTGAAATGATCTCGACATCCCAGGTTTTGCCGTTGTTTTCCAACCCGGCGAAAAAGACCTGTTTGATCGCCTCAAGCACGTATTCGTCAGCCTCGGCAAATCCCGCCAAGGGACCCGTGCGCGGGCTGACATTGCCGACCCGCAGCGTCGGGTTTGCGGCATAGGCGCGCGTTGCCCGAAGAATGGCCGGTGCCGCAATCGCGGCGGTTGCCCCTGCCATAAAACTGCGCCTTGTGGCCGTTTTGAAAGTCTTTGTCATTGCGTCCTCCCTTCACCGGCATCACACCAGTGTTTGATGTAACTTACAAAGTCTTCTCGAGATTTTTCAGATGGCTCGCGACGCGTTGGCGAACCTGGTCTGCCTCGCCCTCGGCCCATTTTCTGAACCCTTCGCCGGATTTCATGCCCAGCTTGCCCGCGTTGACCAGCGACCTGAGATAAGATGAGGGACCTTTGTGCGCCTCCAAATCGTGCAGCACATTCTCGTGGATATCGAGCGTCAAATCGGTGCCAACCAGATCGGCATTCTCTAACGGTCCGAGCACCGCCAGCCGCCGCCCGAAGCTGGACTTGATGACCGTATCAACGGCCTCTGCATCACAAATCCCGTTTTCGACAAGGCTGACCGCCTCACGCCACAGCGCGTGCTGAAGGCGGTTGCCAATGAAACCGGGTACGTCTTTTTCGACCATCACAGGAGTTTTTCCGGCGTCCTGCAGCAGATCGAACATCGTTTGAGCGACCTGAGCGTCGGTCCACTCGGTTTTGATGACCTCAACCAGCGGGATCATATGGGGCGGGTTCCACCAATGCGTTCCAAGGGCCCGGTTTTTCAGGCGCAAGCCAGACATGATCTGGGTGATCGGCATGACCGAGGTGTTTGACGCGAGGATGCAGCTTTCTGGCGCGTGTTCCTCGATCTCGGCAAAGATCGCCTGTTTTAGATCCAGTTTTTCAGGAGCAGCTTCGAAGACTACGCTAGCATTTCGTACTGCGCCTTCGGTGGCGGCAAATATCTCGATCATCTTGAGCGTCTTTGTGATCGTAGCCTCGTCATCCCCCATTGCGGCCATGCTGGTGCGAATGCGGTCTGGAAGGCTGTCCCGCGCTTCTTGCACCGGATCGGTGATGGAAACATATTGCCCTGCTTTTGCCAGTGTTAGAGCAATGCCATGCCCCATCAGGCCCGCGCCGATAACTGCCATTTGTTGTTTCTTGGGCACCATCACTCAACCCGCCGTATATCCGCCATCGGCATGAAGGATATGCCCGGTGTAGAAATCGGACGCGCGCGACGCGAGGAACAGCAGGGGGCCGGCAAGGTCTTCTGGCTCACCTAGCCGCCCCTTCGGCACACGGGTCAGGAAACCGTCGCGGACGGTTTTAGCCTCGTCAGTGTCCTCGAACATCCATCCGGTCAGCGGAGAGCGGAAAACCGTCGGCGCAATGGCGTTCACCGTCACCCCGGTTGGGCCGAGTTCGCAGCCCAACGCTTTGGTGATCCCATTCACGGCCGCCTTGGATGCGCAATAGGCTGTGTACCCCGCCGGGTGGCCTAAAATGCTGCGCGCCGAGCTGACAAAGATGATCTTGCCATAAGCGCTTGCTTTCATATGTGCCGCTGCTGCACGCGCCAGTAGCCAGCTTTGGTTAACATTGGCGTCCATCACCGCATCGAAGGTTTCGGGCGTCATCTCGTTGATCGGGGCAACCTTGTTCATGCCAGAGGCAACCACGAGGATATCGAGCTTGCCAAAACCGCGGACGGCCTCATCGACCAACGCGTTGCACGACGCCTCATCAGTCGGACGGGTGTTGACGGCGATCACGGTTGCGCCGAGGTTCTCGCACTCTTTGGCAATCGCATCCAGAGCGTCCTGATTGCCTGCGGCCAAAACAAGCTTACAACCCGCTCCGGCCAGAACCCGCGCCGCAACCATTCCAAAAGCGCCAGAGGCCCCTGTGATCAGCGCTACGTTTCCCTTTACGTCAAACATCTTGAGTGGATCAGACACCCTTTTGTCCTCAGCTTTCTGGCGGGTAAGGGATCACCACAAGCATTTTGCATATGTGGTTCGAGCGGTTTTCGATCAGTCGCACCTCGTCCGGTGCGATTGTGCAGCTGTCCATCGAGCTGAGCGTAGTCTCTGTACCGTCGATGATCACGGTCATCTCACCATCGAGGACAACATAGACCTTTTCGAAGGGGGTTGAGTCCGGCCCCGCGCCGCCTCCGGGAAGGAATTGGCTGAAGCCGATCCACTGATTTGTCGGCCCGCCGTCCTCGAACCCTTGCAAACGAAGCCCGTGACATCCGAAATGGTTCGGTGCTTCGTAGGGTCGGGCGTCTTGAAATCGCTTCAGATGCATATCCGTCTCCGCCGGGGATGGGTGAAAGGGCGGCCGCCAGCGAACCGGCGACCGGTCCGTGAGTGTTCAGAAATCTTCGCCTGCTTCGATGCGATAGGATTGGTTCTTGTCCATCATGGCGACGAGGCGGATGATACAGCCATCGCCGCGATCCCAGTTCCATGGAAAGAACGCGAAGGTGCAGCGCTTACCGGTCACCGCATCCAGATCGCCCCCGACATTTTCGATGCCGAGAATACCTTTGGAGAACAGCATGTTGTGTACCGGCTCCCATTCGGGGAAGTGAACCTCCCACGGGGTGCCGCCGGACCACTCGAGATATTCCTGTTCAAGATGCGGCATGATCGGTCCGTTCCGCTGCGGTCCAATGGCCGTCGCCAGGGGGTGGTCATTTGCTTGGGTGTCATGGCCGACGACTTTCACGCCCTTCTCGATCATCCATTCTGCCGCCGACGGGACCAACCCCGGACAATAGGCAAAATAGTCACCGTCTTCGTAGTGCTTGTGCCAACCCGTGTTGATGATCAGCACATCGCCCTTGCGGATTGCGTGGCCACAGGCTTTTTCCAGATCATCGCCAGTGATTTGCTCCCATTTCTGTTTGGGAACCGAAACCACAAGGCCCGATCCAAAGAAATGCGGCAGCGGCACTTCGTCGATGAACGGTGTGCCCTGAACAACGTGGGCTGGCGCATCGATGTGGGTGGTCACATGCATCGTAGTCGTGATCGTCTGCGACAGGACGCCCGACTTGGCCATGTAGTGTTTCCGGTCGATCTGGACGTCCTTGAAATAGGGCCAGTTGGGGCACTGAAACCCGTATCTGTGGCTCAGATTGTAGAACTCCAGCCCCATGTCGTTGTCGGTGTTCGCCTGGAATTCGATGCCGCGGATTTCGACCATTTGGCACATCTCCTCTGTTCGCCGACAAGACGGCGTTGTGTGTTCTGAATTGTTTGGGTGGCCTCCCCACCTGTCCCGTATGATGATGCACACGCACCGTATTGCGGTCAACAATAAACTCACAATACGGTTGACTTGCATCGCATTGCGATACACTTTGCAAGGATAGCGACCCGCTGCTGGCGGTGTCAGGCAGTGGTGCGGGGGAAGCGTAAATGATTGATAAAAGCGATAAAGGTGGCATTCAGGTCATTTCGAGGGCTGCTTCGATTCTACGCGTTCTCAAGGAAAACCAATCCGGGATGAGCTTGGGGAAAATCGCCGAACGCGTCGATCTGCCCCGCTCTACGGTACAGAGAATCACGCGTGCCCTGGCGAAAGAGAAGCTTGTCATTTCCGATGCAAATGGCGGCGGCCTGCGTTTGGGTCCGGAATTGAGCGCGCTCGCCGGGGCCGCGCAATACAGCATTGTCGAACACTGTCGGCTGCTGTTGACCGAACTGACGCAAAAGACCGGGGAGACGACCGACCTCGCCGTGATGCGCGGCATCGGGATGGTGTTTCTCGATCAAGTCCCCGGTGTTTACCGATTGACGACCGTGTCACAAGTGGGCGAGGTTTTTCCACTGACCAGCACCGCAAATGGTAAAGCGTGCCTGGCGCGGCTGACAACCGACGAAGCGATCAAGCTCACCAAAAACGAGTGGGACCGGAATGGGGTTCAGAGAAGTCTTGAAGATTTCCTGACGGAATTGGAAGATGTCCGCAAACAAGGCCTTGCCTATGATCTGGACGAGCATTCCGCCGGTGTTTCGGCAATCGGGTTCTCATTCACCGATTGGGTCGGAGATTTGCACGCAATCTCAATCCCTGTGCCGTCAACCCGGTTTCCAAGGCAACGGGAAACGATTGAGAATGCACTGCTTGAGACAGCCTCAAATATCCATCAAACCTTCCGATGAGTGCAAGAATGCGACTCCCGTTGTCCGACAGGGACGGTTCGCTTTGAATACGTCAACGACCGCTTTGTCCGCGACTTGATCCTTGCTGTACAAACACTTTCTGCACCTTGATCGAATGGCGGTTTTCTCCGCTGCTGCGCAGAGCAGTGGGCCAAGCAGATGCAGCGATTTTCGTGCCAAGAGCGCAGGCGGCAAAAACCGAAGACTTCCGCTGTGGGCTCGAAGCGGACATTCGCTGCATTTCGCAGGAACGTCGACTTCCGACGTTCAGATCAGATGCTATTTGGCCCGTTCCGCATAACACATTCCCTGTTAGTTGTGAGAAATTCCCTGATCGTCAGAGGTAAATTCCCTGTTAACCGATCTAGGGAAAACCCACACAAGCGACTGTTTTTACTAGTAACTCCGAGCTCCAATCCATCGAAAATGGCCCAAATTCCCAAGTTTTCCCTGTAAATTCCCAGATAACAGGGAATTCTGCGCGAGACTGGATAGCTTGAGACTGCGTGCACAGCCACCATTCTCCAAAAATAAGAACACATTGAAGCAAACACGGCAGCCCTGAAACGTGATGCCGTCCGGGCATTCTCGTTACTCACAAGTCAACGACAACGACTATTCAACTTCAACTTCCCGCCGGCGTATTTCGAAGGCGATTTGTTATAGAGTTCGCAGCTGCGACGACTGACGCAGCCAGACTTTCGAGCTTGTCGTCAGGGAACCGTGTGATTGGGCCCGAGATCGAAACGCCTGCGACAACATTCTCTAACGAGTCAAAGACGGGTGCCCCTATGCATCGCATACCCGCAGAACGCTCTTCATCGTCCAAAGCCCATCCCCTTTGGCGGGACATGTCCAGTTCAGCCATCAATCGTTGTTTCTCAGTAATCGAATTTGGCGTCTGGCTTACCAGCGTCAGCGGGTCCAAAAGCCGCTTCAGCGACGCCGTGTCTAGATGCGCCATTATGGCTTTGCCAACTCCGGACGTATGAAAGTAGGCATCGGTCCCGTTCTTGATCGAGGCTCTAATCGGGTTTTCAGACTCGACCTGAATAAGGTAGAGCAGTTGCCCGCCTTCTTCGATCGCCAGATTGGCGGTTTCCCCGGTTTCCTTGGACAGTATTCGCATTACCGGCGGCGCAACTTCCAGCAAGTTCGCCTCTTCTTCAAACGTGCTGCCGATCCGGTAGGCCTGCGGTCCAATGCGCCATTTGCCTTGGCTTGCATCGTGAACGACCATGCCGCGATGCTGAAGCGTGGTCAGCAGCCTGTGCGCGGTTGCAACAGGAATTTCCGTTGATCTGGCCAGTTCGGCGAGCGCCGCACCCCGCGTATCAGCAAGAGCGATCAGAAGCCGAATACCGCGATCAAGCGCAGATACGGGAGAGGCAGCGGACACCTCTCCATTCGTTTTTTGGCGCGGGCGTCCCCGTCGTATGGCGGCGTCTTGTTGGCTCATTCTCCAAGCAACCAATGCACAGTTTCTTGTCGAAAGAGTCTAGCTCGTTCGGGACGGCAAAAAAATGAAAAATATTAAATTTATTTATTTCATATACTTAAGTTGATTCAGGCCGCATCACATAAGGAGTTTTCAAAATATTTTGAAAATTCTGAAATCTGCCTTATCGTTATGCTTGTCCGCCAAAGTGCGGGTTGGCGCCAATGTCAGAGCAATACGGGCAACGGCGCAGTTAAGGGAGGAAACATGACAAAATCTTTGAACCGCAGAAACTTTCTGCGTGGCTCTGCTGTTGTAGGCGCAGGTGCGCTTGCTGCGCCGGCTGTCCATGCGCAGGAAGGCACAACAATGAAGATGCAGGCCGCCTGGGGAGGCGGCATTTTTCTTGAAAACGCGCAATCGTATGTGAATCGCGTGAACGAGATGTCCGGCGGCAAGTTGACCATCGAACTGTTGCCTGTGAACTCGGTCGTGAAGACAAGCCAGATGCAGGATGCTGTTCACCGCGGTGTTCTGGATGCGGCGCACTACGTCCCGGCCTATTGGTACTCGAAATCCAAAACCGCGTCTCTGTTCGGAACTGGCCCCTGCTTTGGCTGGTCCAGCCAGGAAGTTCTGGGTTGGGTGAACTATGGCGGCGGTCAGGAACTGTTTGACGAGCTGATGGGCATTCTGGGCCTGAACGTCGTGTCGTTCTTCAACTCGCCCATGCCGGCGCAGCCGCTGGGTTGGTTCAAAGAGCAAATCACAAGCTCTGATCAGATGAACGGTTTGAAATACCGCACAGTTGGCCTTGCGGCAGATGTTCTGCTTGAAATGGGGATGTCGGTCGTTCAGCTGCCCGGCGGGGAAATCCAGCCCGCCATGAAGTCAGGTCTGATTGATGCGGCAGAGTTCAACAACCCGACATCGGACCGCGACTTTGGCATGCAAGACGTGTCCAAGCACTATCACCTTGCGTCGTTCCACCAGAGCCAGGAGTTCTTCGAAGTCACCTTCAACAAGGATAAATTCAATGCGCTTGCGCCCGAGTTGCAAGCCATTCTGAAATATGCGTCCGAGGCTGAAAACTCGAACTTCTACTGGAACAACACCAAACGCTACTCGGAAGATCTGGTAACGCTGGCCGAGGAACAGGGCGTCAACGTCTATCGCACACCCGACAGTGTGATGCAGGCACAGCTGGATGCCTGGGATGTCGTCGTCGAACGGATCGCGAATGAAGATCCGTTCTTTGCCAAGGTGATCGAAAGCCAGATGGCCTACGCAAAGACAGTGATGAATTACCTCAACCTGAACCAGCCGGACTACAAGCTGGCATACAATCACTATTTCGGCTGAGGCCTGACAATCTGTGAAAACGGGAGGCCGCGCATGCGCGCGGCTTCCTGAACGCTGGGCAGAACAGGCGAGGAACTGACCTTGATCAAGACAATCCACGCCATCGAAGGGCTAAGCCAATGGGTCGGCAAAGCCTTCGGATGGTGCATCCTAATTCTCACGCTCTCGGTGTCCTACGAGGTGTTTGTTCGATACGTTCTGAACAAGCCAACTGTCTGGGCGTTCGACATGATGGTCCAGATGTATGGCGCGTTGTTCCTGATGGCCGGCGCCTATGCTCTGGCGCAAGATGCACACGTCCGTGGCGACGTACTCTACCGGCTGTTTTCGGTACGCTGGCAGGCACGCGTCGATTTCATCTTGTATATTCTGTTCTTCTTTCCGGGAATGTTCGCATTGTTCTGGTACGGGTGGGAGATCGCCCAGGACAGTTGGCGCTATGAAGAGGTCAGCTGGAACAGCCCTGCTCGAATCCAGATTTACTTTTTCAAAACACTGATACCGGTTGCCGGTTTCCTGTTGATGTTACAGGGACTTGCCGAAATGGCGCGGTGTTGGCTGGCGATGCGAAACGGCGTTTGGCTTGATCGGCTTGATGACGTGCGTGAGACCGAAGACATGTTGATGGAATCCACTGTCGGCAGGATTCACGCGACAGATACCAAAGAAGGAGGCCGCAGCGATGACTGATCCTCAGGTCGCCATCCTTATGCTCAGCCTCTTCATCCTGCTGGTGCTGCTGGGTTTTCCGATCGCGTTCACTCTGCTGGCGATGGGTGTTGGCTTTGGCTACTACGCCTACTACCAATCCGCCCCGGAAAGCATATCGGATATCTTCAACAACAACATTTTCTACCTTCTAAACCAAAACACCTACTCGGTGATGGAGAACGACACACTTGTCGCCATACCGTTGTTCTTGTTCATGGGATACGTGGTTGAAAGGGCGAATATTGTCGATCGCTTGTTCTTTTCGCTGTACATGGCCGCACGAAACCTGCCGGGGTCCCTGGCCATCGCCGCGCTGCTTACATGCGCCGTGTTTTCAACTGCGTCAGGAATTGTTGGTGCGGTTGTTACGCTGATGGGCCTGCTCGCCTATCCGGCGATGGCCAATGCCGGGTATCAGCGCAGCTTTGCCTCAGGCGTGATCTGCGCTGGCGGAACACTGGGGATTCTTATCCCGCCGTCGATCATGCTGATCGTTTACGCCGCGATTGCCGAACTGTCTCCGTTGCGATTGTACGCCGCGGCCGTATTCCCGGGGCTGATGCTGGCTGGCCTCTACATCGTTTATGTGATGGTGCGCGTCTGGTTGAACCCATCGCTTGCACCCAAGCCCCAAGGCGAAGACATACCGCCCAAGCGGCAAATCTATATGGATCTTTTGGTCTCGTTTGTGCCGTTGACCGTATTGATCCTGCTGGTCCTGGGCTCCATTCTTGGCGGGCTCGCAACCCCGGCAGAGGCGGCGGCCATGGGGGCGCTTGGCGGTTTGGTGCTGGCCGTGCTCTATCGCTCGCTCACATGGGACAAGGTCAAACAAAGCGTTTTCCTGACGGCCAAGGCCACCGCGATGGTGTGCTGGCTGTTCGTCGGTTCGTGGACCTTCGCCTCGATCTTTTCGTACCTTGGCGGGCACGATGTGATCGAACACTGGGTCGTCGGAATGAACCTTCAGCCCTGGCAGTTTTTGGTCCTTGCCCAGCTGATCATCTTCCTTTTGGGATGGCCGCTGGAGTGGTCCGAGATCCTGATCATCTTCGTGCCGATCTTCTTACCGATGCTGGAGACCTTTGGCGTAAACCCGTATTTCTTCGCAATGCTGGTTGCCCTGAACCTTCAGACCTCGTTCCTGACCCCGCCAATGGCTATGTCGGCCTATTATCTGAAAGGGGTGTTGAAGAACCAGATTCAGCTGATGGAGATCTTCAAGGGCCTGATGCCTTATTTGGCCATTGTGATCCTGTGCATGGTGCTGATGTATCAGTTCCCCGGGATCGCGTTGTGGCTGCCTGACTACCTGTTCGGGGTTTGGGTGCCATGACCAAACACGATCTGTCATTGTTCTCGGCGGTTCAATCCGCCGAGGCCATCAAACAAGGGCGCATTTCATCCGAGGCCTTGGTCGAAGCTTGTTTGGCAAGGATCGAGGAAACGGACAGCAAGGTGCGCGCTTGGGCCTATTTGGATGCTGCATCAGCGCTTGATCAAGCACGCGAACTGGACCGTATTCGCAAGTCAGGCCGCGGCATCGGAGCGCTTCACGGAGTACCCGTGGGGTTGAAGGACATTATCGATACAAAAGACATGCTGACACAACGCGGTTCGCCAATCTTCGCGGGCCGCCAACCGGATGTCGACGCCCGGCTGGTCGAGCATTTGCGTGAAGCTGGTGCCGTGATCATGGGTAAAACCAAGACCACCGAATTCGCGTTTATGCACCCGACCGACACCACCAATCCCCTTGATGCGGACCGGACGCCTGGCGGGTCATCCAGCGGCTCTGCTGCCGCCGTGGCGGCCAGACACGTTCCCATTGCGGTTGGCACACAGACCGGCGGGTCCGTGATCCGACCCGCGTCCTTTTGTGGTGTATATGGATTCAAGCCGTCGCGCGGAACGATTTCGCGCAGCGGGGTGTTCCGTACATCCGAATCCCTGGATCACATCGGCGGTTTTGCAAACTCATTGGAAGACATCGCGTTACTGACGGATGTCCTGTCAAGCTATGACCAAACTGACCCCGCCAGCTTTGCAAGACCGCGAGGGAACATGCTGGATGGCGTTCGCGCTGAAGCTCCTGTCGAGCCGAACGTCGCCTGGCTGGATTTTCCGTTCAATGACCGGTTGGATGCGGATGCCGAGGAAGGGATCAATGCCTTGATGGATCGCCTGGGCGGGCGAATAGAACGGTTCTCTGCCTCACCCCAATTGGCTGATCTAATTCACGTTCACAAAACGATCTACGATTACGAAATGCGCCAGAATATGGCCGCGGTCGCCGAGTCTAACTGGCCCGACCTCAGCGTCGAGATGCAGTCCGCAATCGACCGTGGAGCAGAAATCAGTACGGCGCAGTATGAAGATGCTTTGGCGGTCAAAACATCTGCGCAAGGTTTCTTTGCAGATTACTTCAACGACTTTGACGCAATCCTGGCGCCTGCTTCAACAGGTGAGGCTGTCCCGCTAACAGCGGGCCATACCGGGGATTCCGTCTTTTGTCTGACCTGGACGCTGGCGGGTTTGCCATCCCTGACGCTGCCTTTGCTGGTGGGTCTGAATGACTTGCCGATCGGGGTGCAATTGATCGGCGCGGCTGAAGAAGACGACCGGCTGTTGCGCACGGCATCATGGATACAACGCAGCCTTGCCGAGCAGGAACACTGAGGAGGACTAACCAATGTCTCGACTGACAAACATTCTCATGGGTATCATTGGTACCGGCTTGATGATGGTCTTCGTTCTTGGCCTTTCGCACAGCATCTCAACCGGTTTCGCTGGATTCTGGGGCGGTTTCCCATTCATGTGCATCGCGATCTTCGTGATCGCCCTCGCGCTCTACAATTTGTGGGAAGACGCCGTCAAAAAGGACTGATTTAATGAGTGATAAACCAGTCCTTTGGCTGCCGCGCCGGGTATCCGACGCAACCGTTGCGCGCGCGCGTCGGGATTATGATGTGATTTTGAACGAAGCCGACACGCCATGCACTGCGGAAGAGATCGTTGCGATGAGCGGCAAGGTCGATGCAATGATGCCCTGCCATTCAGAACACTTCACCGCAGATGTCGTATCAAGGCTGGACCCGCGCCTGAAAATTGTCGCCAACCATTCTGTTGGCGTAGATCACTGCGATTTGTCGGCCTTGGCCGCGAAAGGGATCGCGGTAACAAACACGCCCGACGTTCTTTCGGACGCAACCGCCGAATTGGCAATGTTGCTTATGCTTGGCGCTGCGCGGCACGCCGTCAGAGGCGATCGGCTTATGCGGACCGGAGCGTGGGACAGTTGGAGCCCATCTTTCATGGTTGGCAAACAACTTACGGGCGCCCGGCTTGGGATCGTCGGAATGGGCCGTGTCGGACGTGCTTTCGCAGCGAAAGCGCTCGGATTCGATATGGAAATTCATTATTTCAACCGCTCTCGTCTTTCGCCCGATCAGGAAAAGGGCGCAAAATACCATGACAGTCTTGAAACGTTGCTACCCGAGGCAGACTTCTTGTCGCTCCACTGTCCTGCGACGCCCGAGACGTTGGACCTTATGAACGCCGAACGGCTGGCGCAGCTACCGGATGGCGCGATCCTGGTGAATTCCGCGCGTGGCGCGCTGGTGGACGAGAATGCGTTGATCAGTGCGATCCAGAGAGGAAAGTTGGCGGCGGCTGGTCTTGACTGCTTCAAGACCGAACCGGGCGGCAATCCGAAGTTCGCAGCGCACGAGAACATCTTCATGCTGCCGCATATCGGAAGCGCAACAAGCCGGACCCGCGACGCAATGGGTTTTCGTGCCTTGGACAACTTGGATGCGTTCTTTGCCGGCAAAACGCCGCAAGACCTTTTGTAGAATAGGACACAGTTATGGCAAAACTTGCATTTCTCGGGCTCGGCGTGATGGGCTATCCAATGGCGGGCCACCTGCAGGCAGCCGGGCACCAGGTGACGGTTTACAATCGCACGGCCAATAAAGCCCAAGCTTGGGTCGAAGAGCATGGCGGCACGATGTGTACGAGCCCACGCGAAGCCGTGGAAGGCGCAGAATTTGTCATGACCTGCGTTGGCAACGACGACGACTTGCGCAGCGTGTGCATCGGTCCGGACGGAGCTTTCGCCGGAATGTCGCAGGGGGCGACACTTGTCGACCATACAACCGTCTCCGCAAAGGTCACGCGCGAGCTTTATGCGGCCGCCAAGGATCAGGGTTTCAGCTTTCTCGACGCGCCCATTTCCGGCGGTCAGGCGGGTGCCGAGAATGGAGCACTTTCGATTATGTGTGGCGGAGACGAACCGGTATACACCAGAGCCGAACCTATCATGCAGGTATACGCGAAAATCTGCCGCCGGATTGGCGAGACCGGTGCCGGACAATTGACCAAAATGAGCAACCAGATTGCAATCGCCGGTCTGGTTCAGGGCTTGAGCGAAGCGTTGCACTTTGCTGAAAGAGCAGGCCTAGACGGCCGATCGGTGATTGAGGTGATCAGTCAAGGGGCAGCGGGAAGCTGGCAGATGGTCAACCGGTATGAAACCATGCTGGACGATCATTTTGATCACGGTTTCGCCGTGGACTGGATGCGCAAGGATTTGGGTATCTGCCTGAGTACAGCCGATGAAACCGGCGCGAGTTTGCCTGTGACCGCGCTGGTTGATCAATTCTACAAAGACGTCCAAAAACTCGGTGGTGGTCGGTGGGACACCTCTTCGCTGCTGAAACGGCTCCGCGCCCTTGATTGATCGCATTTGGAATTGCTGGCGCAATTCAGCGCCGCCGGGCGCGGCGGAGCGGTCCGACCCGAAAACGACGTCGGCCCGTCAGGCCGCATCCGCGTTATTCTTGTGACTTTCCTGATTGCCTGGTTTTTCCGACGCTGTTTGCGGGAGTAGGATTTGGCCTATGCCGAACTATAGGTGTTTTGACAAAATTCAAATAATGCCATGCGTGTGTCAAAGCTCGATCTTTAAAAACTGGAGGAGAACATCCGAAAGCCACCTTTCGAAAGAGCGGTTAGGAGAATTTTTAGCCAGATAAAGCCAGGGTGGCCGTGTCCGGCATGGCGTGTATTCTCCAGCGACTTGGCTTTCTAACTGTGGTGACAAGGGACTGGGGCAAAGGAAGCTCTGAGCCCTTAGCCGGCGTTGCCAAAGAGGCCTCAGCGAGCCGAAAGAAAGCCTCTGCTGGAAAATCGTCGTCGATACTCTGCAGGGCTGAGACCGGTCATCTTTTTGAACAGGCGCCGGAACGCTCGGGAATCTGAATACCCGACGGCCTCGGAGACAGCTTCGACACTGTGGCCATCCATCTCCAGAAATTGTTTGGCCTCCTCGAACGGGCACGAAGGACGGGCAGAGACACGGCGATGAGTTTTGCTTTCAAAAAATAGCCCGCCAGCACAAAGCAGACGGGCAGTTATCGAGAGGTTTGATGAATCTCTATTCTCGTCAGTAGTGCCTGAGTTGGATTTAACAGCAAAAAGTGTCGCGGATAAGGCAGGTGACTAAATTCTTGTCAGTGTGGAGAGGCTGGCTAAGACCCCCCTTGTCCAGCCCCTCCTGCGCTACCTCTCGCTATTCGGTTTGGAGACGGCAGCGCCCCGTCGAAACCGTACCCCTTAGTCGAGTTCC
>NZ_JWLK01000009.1 GCF_000814005.1 Ruegeria sp. ANG-S4
CGTTATCTATTGGCTATGAGATGCTGTAACGGGGCCTGCGTCACGCACGACCGTTGCCACTTGCCAGATCAGCACCGCGCTGTCGCCATTCCCGTATTGAGCCCACATGGAGGATGACGGGATGAAATTATTTGTTGGATTGGATGTATCGCTTGCGAAGACCTCTGTTTGCGTGATCAGCGAACACGGCCAGATTATCAAAGAAGCAGAGACTGAAAGTGAACCCGAAGTACTGGCGCGTTGGTTTGATGAACTTGACGGCAGCATCGCTGCGATTGGCCTGGAGGCCGGGCCGCTGTCGCAATGGCTGCACCGTGGGCTGACCGAAGCTGGCCTTGATGCGGTACTCATGGAAACGCGCCAAGTGAAAGGCGCATTGAAGGCCATGCCGATCAAGACGGATCGGCGCGATGCCGAGGGGATTGCTCGGCTGCTTCACCTTGGCTGGTTCCGCCCGGTTCACTGCAAATCGGTCTCGGCTCAAGAAACCCGCGCCGTTCTCGGTGCCCGCAAAGCCATTCAACAAAACATGATCGCCTTGGAAATGTCGCTGAGAGGACTGCTGCGGAACTTTGGCCTCAAGGTGGGCGCGATCTCTCGCGGCAGATTCGAGGCCCGCATTCGGGAATTGGCAGATGGAAATCCCATGCTGGAAACCGCGACAGCACCAATGCTGCGTGCCAGAGCATCTCTGCGACAGGAACTGGTCGGTCTCGAAAAGCGCGTGCGCCAGTTGGCCAGGGATGATCCAGTATGCCTACGCCTTATGTCAATGCCTGGGATCGGTGCAGTAGTAGCGCTGACATTCCGTGCTGCGGTTGATGATCCGGCTCGCTTTCGGTCGTCAAAGAGAGTTGGTCCCTGGGTTGGTTTGACACCTTCACGCAATCAGTCCGGTGAACGGGACGTGTCAGGCGGTATCACCAAATCTGGTGACGTGAATCTGAGGCGGGCGTTGTGCCAAGCCGCAACCGTCATGATGAACCGTGGCCGGTCGACTTGGTTGCGAACATGGGGCGCCCAATTGGCTCAACGCCGCGGTCGTAAAATCGCAATGGTTGCTCTCGCACGCCGCATCGCTGTCATACTTCATCGGATTTGGATCGACGGCACCGAGTTCCAGCCCGATGAGGCACCGAAAATGACCTGACCTTGTCGTTGCCTTACCCGTTGCCTGCTTGAGCGCGGGCTTTCGAGGTCCCCCAGGGACGTGGTTCCGATGATGCCGTGGTCAGGACTGTCGCTGTTCTTTGCCAAGCACGCCTATGAGATGGGCACATCGGAATTACATCGAACCAGCATCATGTTGGCAGCCATCGCGCTGACCACGAACCGAAGCAAGTACCCGAAGGATCTCAGCCGAAAGCCGCGAGAAAAGGCGGAACGGACACTAACAATACCAAGGCAGCCGCTCCGGCGGATCAATTGTTATACCCAAAACCGCTTGACTGAAGCGACCCCGTTACCGAAGTCCTGACCCTAGAGCACAACTGGCGAAAAAAGTATCCCCCTAGTGCGCGTCCTAAGGAGAGGCGTGGGGGTTCTGATCCCTTCCAATATGCCATCTCTCTCGCTAAGACCAAGTTAATACTGTTGAGGAAAGCAAGGATGTTGCGATAACACCAGAAAATGACTCGTACATCAAGCACCTCGAGTCCGAGAAGCATGCTTTAGAGGAACATATTAAAGAGCTGCCAACAGAAGTCCGTACGATCAACAACCTGATTTATAGAAGAAAATCAGAGCTCTTTGCTGGCGAAACAGGCGAGGCTCGCAACCTCAAGAACGCTGACAGGTTGTTCTCTGAGACGATCATACTTGATGCTCTCAACAACTCGAAGCGCGGCCTGCGCACTGGTGAAATTCACAGCATCATCTCAAAGCAGGGATACGGGCTGAACTACAACACGCTTCGCAGCTACGTCACGAGGATGCGTGACAAAGGCTTGATACGAAAGAAGACCCCAACATCCTACTATTGGACCGCTGAGGCTGGCTTGACTACGCCCTCCTCACAGTCTTGAAGCTGACGCGAAAAAGCTGGGCGATCTCCGAGAGCCTCCGCCCTTCATCATCGCGCATACGGCGTACCTCGTCGCGCTGAGCGGCTGAGAGGGCAGGGGGCGACCACCGCGACCCTGCCGCGCTTCTTCGCAGCTTCTAGCCCCTCCCTAGTCCGCTCTGAGATGCGTTCACGCTCAAACTGAGCGATGGATGCGAAGACGTGGAAGACCAGACGGCCTGCGGGCGTGGTGGTGTCGATATCCTCGGCCAGAGACCGAAACCCGCCGCCGCGCTCCTTGATGGCCTCCACGATGTCGAGAAGGTCACGCAGTGACCGTGCAAGGCGGTCGTACCTGGTGACGACGATCACGTCTCCTAGCCGGAGCTGATCGAGGAGCTGGTCGTCTTTAGAGACGCGGGCATATCCGAAGATCATAGATCAATGGTGTCATAAACGTCCCAAAACTCAAAAGGTTTTGTCAGGGGGTTTTGTCCCGCTCAAGTGCTTGGTTCATCGTAGGGTTGGGTAGGGGCCAAAAACGACCGTTTTAGCACCTCGCACTATTGAGTAGAACTATCGCAAAACAAGGGGAGTTGTTGTAATCTTGTGGTAGAGTTGATTTAGGTACAGATATGTCGGTCATTGGGAAAACTACTTCGGCAGAATTCGCACGGGAAGTGCCCACCATGTCAGATGTTCGAAAGAATCCAAGCTTTCGGCGTACGTCTGACAGTGAACTAAGAGAGGTTGAAGCCCAGCTGAATGTATCAACTGGTGTTCTGAATGGCCTCGAATTCTATACGACAAATGAGATTTGCACCGGGTGCGGGCGCAAAAAGGGCTTGCCGGATGTGATTGACACAGCAATCAATGACGCAAACCACAGTCCAGCCGAACTGCTATACGCCCTTCTAGGAAACGAAAAAAACCTTGGCCGCCCCCAGCATATTCGATGCAAGGCGTGTGGGACGTTATCCTCCGGATATTCCGAATATATTGGCTCAAATTATGCTTGCGGCACAATTGAGTTCTGAGAGTGATAATCGGTAGAGACGCGCTGCGCAGGGCCGTGCAAGATCATGAGAATCTCTGGACGTCCTTGGGTCAACCCACTACCCTAGTCCATGAACTGTCAAACAAGTCTTGCTTATCACGCAGTTGAAACCAAAATTTGTACTTACGGTCTAGGAGCTTAAAATGTCCGACAACATTAACGACTTTGTCATCCGATTGAATATCGAGCTGACGGACGAGCAAAGAGCTAAGATCGAGAAGGAATTACGCAAAACTGTTCTAGTTTGCCTTGCCGATCTCGATCTTCTCGAAGACCGAAAGATAGAAGAAATTGACCTCAATGCATTAGGTGGCCCAGGAATAGGAAATGGCGGCCTTATGGGTATGATGATGTGACATCTACAAAGCCTGGGAAAGCCGTATTGTGTCCAAGCTCGCCATGCACTACGGCTTCAAGCGCTTTTGCCGTAGTTGGGACTGGCCGACGTTCAACATTCCTACCCGAACCCTTACCTGTGTCCAACGAATTCATTGCGGCTGCTAATGAGCATGGCCGCGTCGAAAAGCGCTTTCGATTTTCAGCGCCGTGCGTTCAAACAAAGTGTCAGCATTGGCAGAATTCGCAATGTTCGTTGGCCGAGCGAGTAGCAACCCTCGGAGAAGGTTCCTACAGAAGTGAAGACGTTCCCGATTGCTCGATTAGACAGTCATGTCGTTGGTACCGGCAAACCGGCTTCTCTGCATGCAAGGTTTGTACTCTTGTAATTCGAGACACTTGTGCGCAGGAGAATTAGAGAAACTTTGTAGCTGACTTGATGGATTTTAATGCTCTCGTTGAAACGAATTTCGTTCCACTGCAAAATGGGCATTGTTTCTCGTATTCCCAGGCGAATTGATGACAGGACGTACAAAGCTTTAATGCCTCTTCCGAAGCTCCTTGTTCTCGACCTGCACTTATCTTCTCTATTATCCTGTGCTTCCGAGGATCATCGCTTTTTAGCGTTTTTCCTTCTTCGTCTTCTATCACAACCTCGAATTCTCCACGGTCAAAAGATGAGCCTGGAGCATCACGAACCTTACGGATTTTCTCCTTTAACCCCAATTCAGATAGACAGATGGCGCGGTAGTGGCAGTACGGGTTTTCACCTACCGTCCCAGTAAGAGAATGAGTCGCCCACGAGCAGCCTCCTTTGCAGGCTGCCCAATAGTAGCAAGCACCACAGATGCTTCCTGATGGTGGATCACGGGTTTCATTGAATCTAATTCTATCCGAACCAATCCAAAGGTCTTGAAGAGTATCATACTCTGAGGGCGTGACGCCGAAATCCTCGGTCGCTAGCGATGGACATGCCTTGATAGTTCCATCTGCTTCGATCCCCATGGTTGATTGCCCGGCACCACAACTGCTCCAATGGCTGTCAGTGTCCGATCCTCTTTCCCAAAGCCACTCGTAGGGACCGAAATACCCCAAAGCGTTGGATGCTTGCACCAACATCCCCACGCGTGACGCCGAAGTACGTATTCGCGCTACGCTATCAAGAACCTTGGTAATTTGATAAGGTTGGAACAACAGCGTTTCTTCGTCGGCAGCATTCCCCATCGCTACGACGATCTGGAATTGCCAGTTCCTAACATGAAAACCTTTCAACACTTCATACAGCAGCTCAAGTTCGTCGATATTCTTCGATGTTATCGTTGTGTTTACGTTTGAGGTGATGTGAAGGTCGCGCGCAGCTTCGAGCGATCTCAAAGCATGTTGAAAAGAAGTTCGAACGCCGCGGAGGCTGTTGTGTGTCTTCTCCAGCCCGTCAATTGAAATTCCGATTGCTGCGAGACCCGCTTCCTTTGCATCCTTTAGGCGCTCGCGTGTTAGGTGGAAGCCGCCTGATTGCATCGTGCACAAGATACCTTTGCTCGATATCCTCTCTACGAGCTTCAGCCAGTCTTTTCGAAGAAAAAGTTCACCGCCAATTAGGGTGATCTCTCTGGTTCCTAGGTCTGCGAGTTCATCGATCAGACCGAACGCATCTTCTGTAGACAGCTCATCTTTTCTGGGGGTTCCAGCCCTAGAACCACAATGTTTACACTTGAGATTACAAGCTAATGTAGTCTCCCAAACCACGTAAACTGGCCTACGAGTCTCTACATCGGACTTGGACAGAAATCTGGTTGCCGCCACCTCTAAAAACTAAACCATCAAGGCTTAATTGAGCCGATAATCTCGGACAGCGATACTATGCTAGCGTTCAGCTCTCCTTGTCGCTTGCTCAGGGCATCTCGAAGCGCGACTAGCTTCGGCAAAATATCATCAGGCGAAGCACCGAGCCAATCAGCATCTTCCGATGTTGCGGCCGCTGTCACCTCTAACAGCTTGGCGATGTCCCCGCCTGCAAGTGCTTCGTCAATCCCTGTTCCGTATACTGCTATTACTCCGGGCATTTCTGTTCTCCTAGTTTTATTCAGGTAGTCCTTCGATTGGATCGTTCTCGGCTAAGATTATCCCAAGCTCTGGCAAAGAAATATCTTTAGTTGCAACATCTCCCATGATGCTTCTTGGTGCACGGAATATTGTTATCCGTGTATCGGCATCACGCTCGGATATCACAGCTCCAAGCTGTAAAGGCCGATAGTCTAGTATACTCTGCTTGTGGTCAGGATATTTTCGCGCGGCGACGGCAATCGCCTTGTCTAGTGTCGTGCCAACGTGACTTTTCTGCGGGAGATACAGAGAGGGGCTTACTTGCCCCGCACCCAGAGCGTCCTCAGTTGGTTCTACAACGTAAAAGAGTGTATCCGATCCTTGGCGAACCGGGACATAGCGCTGCTTCATTACAACAAGCGAGACTCCCAAACCGGTTGGGTCTACCACCGCTGCTTTTTCTTCAATGTAGCCAGATATATTTACAGGTTCAGCTCCGAGCGCTGCGATCTTCTCGGTGACCTCTGGTGGCAATCCGCCGAGAAGATTTGGTAGCCTCTCAGCGATGCGTTGCGCGTCTTCATCCGACAAAGAATCCAAGCTAGCCATCAGATCGCCTCCTAGTGCCTCCTCCGATACGACCCATGACCACTTCCATTCCCCTTTTCCAAACGCTTCCAACACCCTCTCGTATGTGTCGACAATCACACCTTGCAGTGGGTCAAGGACGGTCAGAGAAAAACTGCCGTCGGAGTTCTCTGTATAACCTGTTATTAGCATGGCATGACCGCCGATTGGTCGCCACTTCACGCCAAACTCAATTGGCTTTCCTGAATCTATTGTGCTTTTAATTTTTTCTTTTGAAAACGGCTCGCCGAAATACTCGGCATTAAAAGAGTATTTCGCCCATTCACTTGAAATAAGTATAACTCTGAGGGGTTTATTGCATTGTGCGGTAGACCCATCTTCACAGCAGGAATCGTCTGAAATGCTAAAGGCTTCATTGGCAAGTGAGCACTGTTGAATTGGAGTGCCCATGACCATTTGCATACAAGCAGCCCAACACCAGAAAGACTGGGTCTGAAAGATGAAATCTATTGGCAGCACCTTCGAATTTGCACCGGCACCCAGTGCAATGGCTGACAAATCAATATCCATGAGCTCTCCTAAGGCCAGAACCTTGCCACGCGCCAGATGTCACGCGACAAGGTCATTTCTGGTGCCTGCTTAAAAGTTAATGTTCACGCCACAAGAAACACTCCCGCTTACGCCACCGAGAGCGTCGGAGTCGGAAGTCGCAATAGTGTTAAGGGAACGAGGGGTTGTACCCTTCGGTACGGTGAATTGGATATCAACAATGCAGGGTCCAATCAGCTCTGTCCAAGCAGCTGGGTCACCACCGCCGCCTACAGAAGCATTGGCCGCTTGCCCAAGCGCGTCAGCGATGACTTGAGCTAAGCCTTTTCCCGCGGCCTCTAGAAATACTTTGGCGGCTTCTTCAGCCGTGCCACCAAGCGCCGCACCGTCGACGCCCTCCATATTTATTCCGTTGATTTGTGCCATAAATATTCCTCCCTTCTGGAGCCAAAACAAAAACGCGGTATGGGCACCGCTACGCCTACCATTCGACAACCATTCTCATATTCCAAGCTTTTTTTAATTCTGAAAATCACTTACATTGCCCGCGCAGCGATAATTGCTTTCTCACGGCTCAAAATCCTGCCCTCGATCCTTTTGGCGCTCCTGTCGCCTCTCTCGCATCTGCTCGATGCGTTCTAGGGTGAGCTGTCGCTTGCACTCCTTGGCGCGTTCTATGCCCTCGTGCTGCGCAGTAAGGCGCTGCTCTTGTTTCTCTGCCAGCTTCGCACGGTCGATGTTCTGGCGCTTGATCAGAGCGTTCAGCGCGTCAAGCTTGCGGGTCTCTGCGTCCTGAATACTCGCTTCCAGCTTATCCAGCCGATCGCGCTCTCCTTTCCCTGTGAAGACTCGCCGGAACCGCGCCAGGAGCCTATGATCCTGAAGGCGAGATTTGAGCTGGTCGGCCTCATGCCGCACCGTCGCATGGTGTGGCTCATAGAACTTGTGTAGCTCGTCTTTCAGGTATTCTCAGGTTTGACTATCGTATTCTTCGCGTTTCTAGCCCTGATGTACCTTTTCTCTTAGGGTCAGGACTCATAGCCAATAGATAACG